>OZ241375.1:0-2740738 GCA_965200625.1 Dehalococcoidia bacterium | reverse complement strand
AGCCTGCCGCGAACAAGCGCAGCGAAGAGAGACTGAAAATGAACATCGCCGAGCTGGGCAGCTCGCCCAACGCCGACCCGTTGGTCAAAACGATCATCGAGCACGACCTCACGCGCCACATCGTCGAGCTGGACGCCTATGGGTTTACGGTGATCCCTCCGGAAAAGCTGGGTACTCCGCCCGACTTTGCCGAACGGTTGCGCGGCGCTCTCCTCAACACCTACGAACGCCGCCACGGCGTCGAGATCGATGACTGGCGCACTGCTGATCTGCCCATGCCGAACGAACGCGCCTGGGAGCTCGTGGGCGAAGACGATGTCATCACCGAAGCCGTGCTGAATCCGGTCGTGCTGACCATGGCGCGCTGGCACTGCGGCCAGAGCGCCATCTTGGGCGGGACGTCGTCGATCATCAAACCGCCGCACGAGAAGAACTACCTCGCCATCCACAACGACACGCACGGCGTGCCGCCGCCCCAGGCCTCGTACACACACCTGGTCAACACAAGTTGGGTCCTGACCGACTACGCCGACCGCGACGATGGGCCGACGGTGTTCGTGCCTGGCTCGCATCGCTGGGGTCGGGCGCCAGCGCCGCACGAGACCAAGTTCTGGGAGTGGGAAGGGGACGACAAGCTCTTCGAACCCGTCCCGATTGAGGCCAAGGCCGGCTCGCTCGCCGTCTGGGGCGGCAACACCTGGCACGGCGCGATGAACCGCAACAGCACGGGCCTGCGGGTGACGATGGTGCTCGTCTGGATTCGCTCCTACATGCAGCGCCTGAGCATGTGGGGCGAGAGCGCCATCTCGCCAGAACGGCTCGAGCGCTACCCCGAGCTGCACAAGATCCTCGGCTACGACCACCCCTATCCATTCCGCGACTACGTCGACAAGCCAGACAAGATCGCGGACATGATCGCGCCCGGTCAGGATCAGTTCGCGTGATCGCCATCTGGGTCAAGGTCAACGTCAAGCCCGAGGGGCTGGAGCGCTTTCTCCACGCGATCGAGGTTGACGCGCTCGGCTCCGAGCGCGACGAGCCCGGCTGCCTGCGCTTCAACGTCCTCCAGGACGCCAACGACGAGCTGACCTACTACTTCTACGAGGTCTACGCAGACGAGGCGGCGCTCGACGCGCACCGCGCCGCGCCGCACTACGCCGTCTGGTCCGCCGCCCGCGACACGCTGGAGGGCGAAATCGAGATCACGCGCACGGAAACCGTCTTCCCCGCCGATCCGGGCTACTGGTCGAAGGACTAAGCAGCCCGCGGAGCGTCGGGGCGGTGGGCGGCGGGTTACCCTGTGGCCTGCGCAGCGAGGTCGCGGGCGGTGTCGCGCGAGATCTCCGGGCAGGCCATCGGGAACACCTCGGTGCCGTGGATCGTGCCCATCACCTGCCGGCACTTGGCCGCCACCCCCGACTCGAGCAGCAAGCGGTAGAACGCGATACCTTCATCCCGCAGCGGATCGCACTCGTTCACCGAGATCGTGGTCGCAGGCAGCCCAATCACGTCCTCATTGGACGCGAACAGCGGCCAGGCGAGCGGATCCTCGGCCTCGAACGCGTCCCAGCCGTAGCCCATCGCGCCGTTGTTGTGGTGCAGGTCGAGCAGGATGCCGTTGTTCTCCGTCGAGGACGGCAGATCGTCGCGCGGCCAGCTGCCGGATATATAAGGACAGAGCGCGTACAGCCCCTGCACCAGACCGATGTCGCCGTCGCGCAGCAGCTTCATCCCCGTCGCCAGCGTCAGATTGCCGCCGCCCGACTCGCCCGCGATGATGATCCGCGACGCGTCGATGCCGAGCCGCTCGGCGTTCTCCGCCAGCCAGTGGACGCCGGACACGCAGTCGTTCAGCCCCGCCGGATACGGCTCGACCTCCGGCGCCGACGACGCCACCACGCAGTTGCGAAAATCGACCATCGCCACCGCCACCCCGTTCTGCGCGATGATCCGGCCCCACGCCTTGTAGTTGGGGTCGTAACACGACATCTGCGCCATCCCGCCGCCGTGGATGTAGTAGACGCAGGCCGGCGGCTCCTCCGCTTGCGGACGAATCAGCTGCACGTTGATCGTGTTGCCGTCCGGCGAGGAGGTGAACGTCTCCGTCGTGATCGTCAGCCCCTCTGACGGCGCGATCTCCTCCGTGTCGCAGAGCGCCAGGAACGCCTGCAATCCCGCGACCTGCCCCCGCGCCTCCTCCGAGTTCGCCCGCGCAATCACTTCCTCACGGCTCGCCGCGTCCGGGCTGCCGATCGCGTCAAACCCGCCAAAGAGCGCCTTCAGGCGCGGGTCAATCCGCGGATCTTCTGAGAGTTTGGTCATCGGATCATCCTCTTCCTGCTCGTCCCCGCCAAGGGACCGGCTTCCGCAAAGCTAACAGTCCACCCGCGCGCCCCTCAACGGCAGGGCCAGGGGAAGAAACGTAGGATAAGAGAGAGCGGTCGGTGGTGGCCCCAACGGGATTCGAACCCGTGCTACCAGCTTGAAAGGCTGGCGTCCTAGGCCTCTAGACGATGGGGCCGACCTGTCTGCAGCTTACACGCCTCCGCGCTGATCGGATCAGCCAGACGGTTCCGGCGGGCGGCTCAACCGCGCAGTTCCGCAATCGCGGCGGCGAAGCCGGGCGCGGCGCCCTCCAGCTCGCGCTGCTCGACGCAGTAGGAGATGCGGAAGTAGCCCGCCATCCCGAAGCCGCGCCCCGGCACGACCAGCACGCCCTGACGCTGGAGCGCCGCGACCAGCTGCAGCTCATCGGGTACGGGCGACTTGGGGAACATATAGAACGCTCCCTCCGGCTTGCGCACCTCGTAGCCGGCGGCGGTCAGCACGTCGTAGAGGTAATCCCGCTTCCGCTGATAGTCGGCCGTGTCAATCGTCACGGTCTGCAGATCGCGCACCAGATGCTGCATGATCGCCGGCGCGTTCACGAACCCCAGCACGCGGTTGCAGAAGATCAGCGCATCCAGCAACTGCCCGCCGTCGTCGTAGTCCGGGTGGACGGCGATGTAGCCGATCCGCTCACCCGGCAGCGCCAGGTCCTTGGCGTGCGAGGTGACCGTGATCGTCCGCTCATAGGCGAGCTGCGGGAACGGATAGGCGTGCTCGTCGAAGAGAATCTTGCGGTACGGCTCGTCGCTGACGAGGAAGATTTCCGTGCCAAACTCCGCCGACTTGGCCTCAAGCAGGCTCGCCAGCGCCTCGATCACCGCGGTCGGATACATCGCGCCCGAGGGATTGTTGGGCGAGTTGACGATCACGACCTTCGTGCGCGGACTGAGCTTCGCCGCGAGGTCATCGAAGTCGGGCATGAAGTCGTCGCCGCAGTCCACCAACACCGGCCGCGCGCCGTGATTGGCAGCGTAGAACAGGTACTCGACGAAGTACGGCGTCAGCACGATCACTTCGTCCTCAGGATCACAGAGCGCCCGCATCACCACGTTCAGCGCGCCGGCAGCGCCGACGGTCATGACCACCTGGTCAGCGCCGTAGCGCAGCCCCGTTTCGTCCGCCAGCGCCTCAGCGACCGCCTGGCGGGTCTCCACGTAGCCGGCATTGGGCATGTAGCGATGCGCGCCCGGCGCATCCGCGGCGGCGTAGCGTTGCAACGCCTCGAAGAACTCGGCCGGCGGCTCCATGATCGGATTCCCAAGCGAGAGGTCGAACACGTTCTCCGCCCCGCGCTCCGCGCGCAAGCGGATGCCCAACTCGAACATCTGGCGAATAAAGGACGAATTTTCAAGCCCTCGCCGCACGTCTGCCGAAATCGCCATGCAACGCTCCTCCAAAGTCCCACCGCTGGTGCTCCCCGCAGGCTACCCCAGCCACTCCTCCACGAACGGGGAAGCACGCTGAGACCAGACCTCCCCCAACGGGGGAGGCGCCCAGAAGGGGCGGAGGGGGATCCCACAGGTGAGACAACCACGCCCACCCCCCTCAGCCGCTGCGCGGCAGCTCCCCCAACGGGGGAGCTCTGGGACTTCGGCGAGGCGTACACTCCCTCATGGGAGGGCTTGCGGATGAGCGAGCAGCGGGCGTACCGCCGACGGCCCGGCGACGTGATCCTGCGGCGGACGCGCCTGCAACCGGAAGTGATCCGCGCCGGGCGCAAGCGGCGGTTCCGCTTCTCGCCGCGCTCCTGGATGGTCGTCGCCATCTTCGCGCTCGTGATGTTGCTCGGCGGCGCAATCCTGCACCTCCCCTTCGCCTCCGCCACCGGCGAGTCCGTTCCCTTCCTCGACGCCCTCTTCACCTCCGTCTCCGCCGTGAGCGTCACCGGTCTGACCCGCTTCGACACCTCCGAGACGTTCTCCAACTTCGGCGAGTTCGTCACCCTGGCGCTCTTCCAGCTCGGCGGGCTGGGCGTGACGATGTATGCCGGCGTCCTGATCGTGCTCGCCGGCCAGCGGCTGGGAATGCGCGGCCGCGCCTTCTTCGGCCTCGAGCTGATGACCACCAGCGTTGACGGCACGGGCGCGGCCGTGCTCCTGCGCCGCGTGATGATCTACACGGCTGTCGTCGAGTTGATCACCTTCCTCCTGCTGCTGCCCTGGTTCCTGCTCGAGCAGCCCGGCGGCGTCTCCAGCGAACGCGCGATCTGGCTGGCGATCTACCACGCGATCTCCGCCTTCAACAACGCCGGCTTCGACCTCATGGGCGGCAGCAACAGCTTCATCGGTCAGGAGCACCAGGGCTGGCCAATGCTCGTGATGGGCGTCTCCGCGTTCCTCGGCTCGCTCTCCTTCCTCACCGTGTTCAACCTGCGCCAACCGCGCCGCCGCTGGACGCTCGACACCAAATTCGTGATCACCGGCATGGGCGCGCTGCTGATCATCGGCATGGCCTTCTTCCTCGTCGCCGACTGGTCGCGGCTCTTCGGCGACCAGAACGTCGGCTCGAAGTTCGTCAACGCCCTGTTCCTCTCAGTCAATCGGACGACGGGCATGACGACCGTCCCGCTCGACCAGGCCAGCGCCGACACCTCGCTGGCGATGATCATCCTGATGTTCATCGGCGGCGCGTCTACCTCCACCGCGTCCGGGATCAAGATCGGCTCCTTCATGGTCGTGACGTTCGGCGTCCTCTCCGCCCTGATCGGCTCGGCCCGGGTGGTCGCTTTCGGCCGCGAGATTCCCGACTCGGTCGTGCTCCGCGCGAACGCCCTCGTCCTGATCGCGCTGGGCGGCTACGTCTTTGGCCTGCTCTTCTTCATCGCCGTCGATCCCCATATCGACGTCCTGGCCGCCGCCTTCGACGTGATGTCCGCCTTGGCCAACTGCGGCTGGTCGCAGGGCGGCTCGCAGGCCGCGACCCAGATGGGTGCGAATATTCTGATCCTGATGATGTTCGTCGGCCGGCTCGGGCCGCTGGTGATCACCAGCCTGATCCCCGACCGGCCGCGCGAGCGCTTCCGTTACCCCACCGAAGCGGTGCGCATCGGTTAGGAGCCCTCATGCAGGTCGCCGTACTGGGACTGGGCCGCTTCGGCGCGCACCTCGCCGAAACGCTGGACGAATTGGGTCACGATGTGCTGGCGATCGACCTGGACGAGGGCAACGTCCACGAGCTGGCCCCGAAAGTGGCGGACGCCCGCATCGCCGACATCACCGACCTCGCCGCGCTGCGCGCGCTCTCGGTGAGCGACGTCGACGTCGCCGTCGTCTCCACGGGCGACCTCGAGGCGTCGGTGTTGGCCGTGATGAACCTGACGGAGCTGAAAGTCAAGACGATCTACGCGAAGGCGTCGTCGGACCGGCACGAGCGAATGCTGAAGATGCTCGGCGCCCAGCGCATCATGCGCCCCGAACGCGGCGGCGCGGAACGGTTCGCGCACATGATCGGCGTCTCGGCGGCGACCGCGTTTCTGCCGCTGACCGCCCGCTACGGGATGGGCGTCTTTCCGATTCCCGCAACCTGGGTCAGCCAAACTGTCGATTGGGCGTCGGAACGCGCAGAGGACCGCCGCAGGCTGATCGCCATTGTCCGGGGCGATGAGGTCCTGCTCGGACCGCTGGCCACCGAACGATTTCGGGTCGGTGATCGACTGGTCTACGCCGGCCTCGACGAAGACCTGGCCGGCCCGCTCGAGCAGCGCCGCTGAGGGAAACGACAACGGCCGATGCGCAGGGCATCGGCCGTTGAAGTGGTGGTGGTAGCGGGAGTGGGATTCGAACCCACGACCTCCGGGTTATGAGCCCGACGAGCTACCGCTGCTCTATCCCGCAACGCGGGGAGATAGTGAAGAGATGCGCGTGTGTGTTTGACGCTGCGCTGACTGCCAGGCGCGGGCGCAGTTGTTGCTGCGCGCGGCGCAGGGCAGGTCAAGCCGTTCGGCCATTAGTACGACTCAGCTGCATCCGTTACCGGACTTCCACCTGTCGCCTATCAAACGGGTCGTCTTCCCGTGGCCTTATCCGCTCAATGGCGGCGGGAGCGCTCATCTTGAGGTTGGTTTCGCGCTTAGATGCTTTCAGCGCTTCTCCTGTCCGGACATGGCTACCCAGCGGTGGAGGTCGGCCCTCCAACTGGCACACCAGCGGTCCGTCCACCCCGGTCCTCTCGTACTAGGGGCAGTTCCCCGCAACGCTCCAACGCCCACAGAGGATAGAGACCGAACTGTCTCACGACGTTCTGAACCCAGCTCGCGTGCCGCTTTAATGGGCGAACAGCCCAACCCTTGGGACCGACTCCAGCCCCAGGATGCGACGAGCCGACATCGAGGTGCCAAACCTTGCCGGCGATGTGAACTCTCGGGCAAGATAAGCCTGTTATCCCCGGGGTAACTTATATCCGATAAGCCACGGCCCTACCACTCGGAACCGTAGGATCACTTTGGCCGACTTTCGTCCCTGCTCGACGTGTCAGTCTCGCAGTCAAGCTCCCTTATGCCAATACACGTGCCGGGTGATTTCCATCCACCCTAAGGGAACCGTTGCGCGCCTCCGTTACAGTTTAGGAGGCGACCGCCCCAGTCAAACTACCCACCAGACACGGTCCGCGCGCTTGATCGCGCGTTAGAAGGACACCATATGAAGGGTGGTATTCCAAGGTTGCCTCCACCACGCCCGCAAGCGCGGCTTCGCCGGCTCCCACCTATCCTGCGCATCATAAGGCGACCTCCAATGTCAAGCTGTAGTAAAGCTCCACGGGGTCTTTTTGTCCATCTGCGGGGAGGCCGCATCTTCACGGCCACTTCAATTTCGCCGAGCTCCTCGCCGAGACAGTGCCCAGATCGTTACGCCATTCGTGCGGGTCGGAACTTACCCGACAAGGAATTTCGCTACCTTAGGACCGTTATAGTTACGGCCGCCGTTCACTGGGGCTTCGGTTCGAGCCGTGAAGCCCTCCCCTTAACCTTCCAGCACTGGGCAGGCGTCAGCCCCTATACGTCCGCTTTCGCGTTCGCAGAGACCTGTGTTTTTGTTAAACAGTCGCCTGGGCCTGCTCACTGCGGCCTCCGGCCCAGCGCCCGAGCGAGTCGGGGCCAAGCCGCGAGGCGTCCCTTCTCCCGAAGTTACGGGACTATTTTGCCGAGTTCCTTAGCGAGGAATCACTCGTCCACCTGGAGGTACTTACCCTCACCTACCTGTGTCGGTGTGCGGTACGGGCGCTGGATGTATTCGCGGTCGAGGCTTTTCTGGCCGGGGTGTTCACGCAAGTCGCCTTGACCGAAGTCGCCGCTCCCACGCCGCCGCCGCTTGACCGGACGGTATTTTCTTCCCGCCCGACGCGTACGCGGCGCGACGGACCATGTCCAATAGGCCCGCTCGCGCTATCTACCCGGGTCCCCCCTGCCGCTCAGGCACACTCCCAGCGGGGACGGAATATGAACCGTCTGTCCATCGCCTACGCCTTTCGGCCTCGGCTTAGGCCCGCCTAACCCTACGCGGATTGCCCTGCCGTAGGAATCCTGAGGTATTCGGTGGGCGTGGTTCTCACACGCCTTTCGCTACTCATACCGGCATTCTCACTTCCGTCCGCTCCAGCGGCCCTCGCGGGTCCGCCTTCACAGCTGAACGGAACGCTCCCCTACCATCTGCCTCCGGCAAGCCGGATGCAGATCCGCGGCTTCGGTATTCCGCTTGAGCCCCGTTGAATTGTCGGCGCCCAATCACTCGACCAGTGAGCTATTACGCACTCTTTCAAGGATGGCTGCTTCTAAGCCAACCTCCTGGTTGTCTGCGCGACTGGACTTCCTTTCCCACTGAGCGGAAATTTCGGGACCTTAGCCGGCGGTCTGGGCTGTTTCCCTTTCGACCATGGAGCTTATCCCCCACAGTCTCACTGCCGCAGGTTCGGCCGTGGCATTCGCGGTTTGATAGGGGTTGGTAGGCTGTCCGCCCCCGTACCCAGTCAGAGCCCTACCTCCACGGTCGGTTCCCACAACGCTGCCCCTAAAGGCATTTCGGGGAGAACCAGCTATCGCCAGGTTCGCTTGGCATTTCACCTCTACCCACAGGTCATCCAATCCATTTGCAACTGAAGAAGGTTCGGGCCTCCACGGGGCTTTACTCCCGCTTCACCCTGCCCATGGGTAGCTCACCTGGTTTCGGGTCTACGTCTTGCGACTCGCTTCGCCCTGTTCAGACTCGCTTTCGCTGCGGCTGCGGCACTGAATGCCTTAACCTCGCCACAAAACGTAACTCACCGGTTCATTCTTCAATAGGCACGCGATCAGCGGTTGCCCGCCTCTCACTGCTTGTAGGCACACGGTTTCAGGAACTATTTCACTCCCCTCCCGGGGGACTTTTCACCTTTCCCTCACGGTACTGGTCCGCTATCGGTCACTTCGAGTATTTAGCCTTGGGGAGTGGGCTCCCCAGCTTCCCACGCGCTTTCACCGTGTCGCGTGGTACTCAGGGACGCTGCCAGCAGGTGCGTCGGGTGTCGGCTACCGGGCTCTCACCGTCTTTGGCGGCCCGTTCCAGGGGCCTTCGCCTACCCGCACACTTTGTAACTGCTGCCGCACCACCCTCAGTGCGTACGCAACGCCCTCCAACACCGACTGAGCAGAGGAGAGGGCTCCATTAGGCTCAATCGGTTTGGGCTGCTCCGGGTTCGCTCGCCGCTACTACCGGAATCGTTTCTGTTCCTCGGGGTACTTAGATGTTTCATTTCCCCCGCTTACCCCCGCCAGACCTATGTGTTCAGTCTGGGGTGATGGCGCATTACCGCCACCGGGTTGCCCCATTCGGGAATCCAGGGATCAGCCTGCTTGACGGCTCCTCCTGGCTTATCGCAGTCATACCACGCCCTTCATCGGCTCGAAGTGCCAAGGCATCCACCGTGCGCCGTAGTCACTTGACCTGCGCTACGCCGCGCGCACCATCCGCCGCCCGCAGTTTCTTGCCGAGGCCGTTGCTCGCCCCGGAGCTGCGCGCCGCCCGGTGCCCGCCGCGCTGTTCCAGCGCAGTCAGTGCATGTCGTCAGAACCACACACGTACCCCCGCGCTCGTCCGGCTGCCGCAAGCAGCCAGCGGGCGCGAGAATTTCCCGCAGCCCCCCTGATGTCGTGGGTACCGACGCCGTCGCCGGAACCCGGGGGGATGCTGTGGACGCATCTCAATCACTATGTCCCTTGTCAAGGCGCATCCCGCCGGGCGGTCGCTCCGCGCTTTGCGGATACTGTCGCAGGAGGGCTGCAAGAACAAAGAATAGGCAGAGAGTCCCGCCGCTGTCAACCGCTGGTGTGCAGAAATCCACAGATTCCCGTTCGCGGACCCGTTTCCACCGCTGAGATCCGCGTCGGACGGCGCCCGACGCGGCCGGACGCGGCCCGACCCGGCCGGGCGCCCCCCGGCGCTAGAACCGATCCTGGTAGGAGCGCGCCAGCGACTCCGACGGATCCGCCTGGATGCCCAGCGGCGGGATCGGGTAGCGCAGGCCGTTGCGCGAGAGCTTGTCCAGCCCGTCGAGCAGCTTCGGCAGATAGCGCGGGGGGAGCGCCATCAGCAGCTCGTCGTCCTGGACGCCGCCGAATCGGCGCTCGGCGTAGCAGGGAATGCTCAGCGAGGGCTCGCCCGTGCGCAGCGCCCGGCCCCAGCTGTCGGCGCAGGCCGACTCGCCGACCGAGGCGAACTCGAACTTCTTGAAGCCCGAGAACTGCAGCCCGTTGATCAGGATGATCATCTGCCCCGGCGTGCCGTAGAGCAGCGCCACGTCGGGCGGATCGAGCCGCCCCGTCGCCAGCGGCGAGAGCGCCAGCGCGGCGTAGCGGCCGTGTGGCAGGACGTCCATCGCCTGCTGATGCGCGATCGCGTCCTCGTCCGTCTCGAACCAGACGTTGGTCATCGTCGTGCGCAGCCGCCACTCGCCGTCATCCTCGTTCGGATGCAGCCCCACCGGCGCGCCGCACTGCGCGCCGATCAGGTCGTCCATCGTCACTCCCAGGGTGAAGTTCAGCCAGCGCGCCTGCGCGACCAGCTGGTCGAGCGCGTGCTTGAACTGCGGCCGACGGATGCGCTCGACCGCCTGCATCTCCTCGAGCGTCTCGAACATCTTCATCCCGACCGGCGTCGCGGTCAGGCGCAGATAGCGCTGCAGGCCCGCGACGATCGCGGGCCAGTCGTAGCTCTGGGGTTCGGGCGGCGCGTCGGGGGCGACGCCGACGGGGGCGGTGGTCATGACTGCAGCTCCATGCTCTGCGCTCGATTCGGCTGACCATATGGTACGCGCTCCCCACGCCGGCCCCGCCGCGCCGATCCCGCGGAGCCGGCGGAACCTGGAGCACCAGCGATGGGCCGCCATTGGCTATCGTGCGCACATTGACGCGATTGCCCCCGATTCCCGAGCGGAAGGACCGACCCATGCCAGCACTCGACGGACTCCGAGTCCTCGACATGACCCAGTACGAGGCAGGCACGTCCTGCACGCAGGCGCTCGCCTGGCACGGCGCGGACGTGGTCAAGATTGAGCAGCCCGGCGTCGGCGATCCCGGCCGCGGCGTCGGCAGCGGCGATCCGATCGACTCGCACTACTTCATCAACTGGAATGCGAACAAGCGCTCGGTCACGATCAACCTGCGCGACGAGCGCGGGCGGGCGCTGCTCTTCGAGATGCTGCCCCACTACGACGTCTTCGTCGAGAACTACGGACCCGGCGTGATGGAGAAGCTCGGCCTCACCTACGAGGCGCTCAAGGAAGTGCATCCGAGCATCATCTACGCGCGGCTCAAGGGCTTCGGCCTCTCCGGCCCGTTCGCCAACTTCAAGAGCTTCGACCCGGTCGCCCAAAACGCGGCGGGCGCGTTCTCGGTCACGGGCGAAGCGGACGGCCCGCCGATGCGCCCCGGCGCCTGCGTCGGCGACAGCGGCACCGGGATGCAGCTCGCCTTCGCGATCACCTCCGCCTACGTGCAGAAGCTGCGCACCGGCGAGGGTCAGCACATCGAGATCTCGATGCAGGAGGCGATGACCTACTACGTGCGCACGCCGGTCGCCGGGACGCAGAGCTGGGGCGACGTCCCCGCCGAGCGGCGCGGCAACGGCTGGAGCGGCCCAACCGATCTCTACCCCTGCAAGCCGCTGCCCGGCTCGAACGGCGCCGACGACTACCTCTACATCATCGCCCTGACCACCAGAATGTGGGACACCTTCTGCGCCGCGATGGATCGGCCCGACATGGTTGTCGATCCGCGCTTCTGCGACGAACAGGCGCGGATTGCGCACAACGATGAGCTGAAGGCGGAAATCCGCGCCTGGACGATGCAGTACGACAAGTGGGAGGCGATGCAGATTCTCGGGGCAGCCGGCGTCCCCTGCTCCGCCACCCACAGCACCTACGACCTCTTCCACAACCCGCACTTCGACGAACGCGGCTTCATCCAGGACATCGAGCATCCCGAATGGGGCCCGATCCGCCTGCTCGGCTGGGCGCCCAAGATGTCCAAGAGCAACGTCCCGATGACCGCCGCCCCGCTGCTCGGCGAGCACACCCGCGAGGTGCTCGGCGACGACCTCGGCCTCCAGGGGGATGAATTCGCCCAGCTCGAAGCCGAAGGCATCATCAGCAGCCGCGCCTGAGCGGGCCAGGCGGTCAGGGCAACGTGCTCCGGGCAACGCGCATCGACCAGGTGAACATGAGAGACGGGGCGACACACGCTGCGAATCCGCTCGGCGCGGGCGCGCACCGCACTGGCCATGCTGGCGGTCGCCGCGGTTGCGGTCGCGCTCACCACGCTCGTCCATTCCGTCTGGCTCAATGACGCCGCCGCCCAGCCCGAGGGCGGCGGCGATACCGTGCGCATTGCGGCGCTGAAGCAGGCGGACGGCCGCGTCCAGGTGGCGCTCCAGGAACGCCAGGCCGACGGCAGCTGGGGCGAACGGCAGCTGCCGAATCAGCGCTTCGTTCCGGCCGACGCGCCGACCGATCGATGGCTGCACAGTTCCGAGTTGCACACCTCCGGCGCGGCGGCTTCGGCCATCCACGCTCCCGCTGACGAGCCCGAGGAGGCCCTGGTCTGCATCGTCGCGCACGGATCGCTCGACGACTATTTCTGGCAGATTCTGAAGGGCTACGCCCGCCTTGCCGAGCAGCATATGGACGCAAACATCCGCTTCGTCACCTCGCTCGACGGCGCGGAGCAGGCCGGCCTGATCGCCCAGTGCAGCGCCGACGGCGCCGCCGTGATCGCCTCCACCCTGGCGGACGCCGAGCAGGTCACCCCGGCGCTGCGCGCCGCCAAGCAGGCCGGCGCGCGGATCATCACCTTCAACTCGGGCGCCCAGTTCGCCGAAGCCGCCGGCGCGGAGCTGCACATCGCCCTCGATGACGTCGGCGCCGGCGAGCTCGCGGGCCGCACCTTCGCTGAGCACGGCGTGCAAGGCGCGATCGCCTGCCTCCTGCACGAAGAGCAGAACGTCGGCCTCGAACAGCGCTGCGACGCCCTCGAGCGCACCTACACCGGCGGCGACGTCCTCCGCGTTGCGCTGCCTGAAGGAGCGGATTCGGACACGGTCCGCGAGACCATCGCCGCGCGCCTCACCGATCCCGATGCGCCGCCGATCAACGCTGTGCTCGCGCTCAACGGCGATACCCTCTTCCGCGCCTACCAGGCGGTCGTGCAGACGGCGGATGCGGTTGGACGCGACATTCAGGTCGGCAGCATCGGCGGCATTCCGCTGCTGGGCCGCGAACCGCTGGCCCAGCGACAGCGGCACGTGCTCTTCGCAATCAACTCGATGAAGGAGGCGCAGGGCTACCTTGTCGCCGCCGCGATCCAGATGGTGCACACCTTCCATCAGCCGCCCAGCTTCATCCTCATGCCGACGATCCTCGCGGGCGTCCCGTTCATCTACAACGTGAGCGAGATTCGCGCCTCGGCGGAGGAACTGGCCGCCGTCTACCGCGCCGCCGCCGCGATCCAGGCGCTTGCCCGCGACGAGTAGCCGGCGACCCGCTGCCGGGTTGCCAGAGGGCATGCCCACCAGCGCCGCTTACCACGTCGACACGGCGGACGTATTCCTCGCCCGCGCCCGCGCCGACCTCGCCGACGGCGACCTGCTGCAGGCCTCGGAGAAGGGCTGGGGCGCGGCCGCGCGGATGGTCAAGGCCCTCGCCGCATCGCGCGGCTGGAAGCACCACTCGCACCGCGACCTCTACCAAGTCGTCAACCGCCTGTCGAACGCACCGGAGGATCGACGGCTGGGGCCGCTCTTCCGCTCGGCGAACACTCCGCATGAGAACTTCTACGAAGGCCCCATGCCCGTGGAATTCACCGCCGACGCCCTGGACGACGTCGAAGCGCTCATGTACCGATTGAGGAACATCATCGACGACGGCTAGCGCAGGTTGCGCAGCCGCGGGTCGAGGGCGTCGCGCATCCAGTCGCCCATCAGGTTGCCCGTCAGCGAGATGATCAGGAGGGTCAAACCGGGCAACCAGATCGGCCACCAGGCAACATTCATCGTGTCGCGGCCTTCGGAGATCATCGCGCCCCAAGACGCGGTACCCGGCGGCACGCCGACGCTGAGGAAACTCAGCGCGGCTTCGGCCAGGATCACGAGGGCGACTTCCAGGGTCATGATGATCACGATGGTGTTGAGCACATTAGGCAACAGGTGCCGACTCATGATCCACCAGGGTCCGGCGCCCACGGATCGCGAGGCGGTGACGAAATCTCGCTCCTTCAGCGAGAGCACGTCGGCCCGCACCAGGCGGGCATATGAGGGCCACGTCCAGACCAGGAGAATCACGATCACGTTTCTCAGGCTCGGCCCGACCAGACTGGCCATGAGCACGGCGAACAGGATTGCCGGCAGCGCCAGCTGCACATCAACGACGCGCATCAGGATCTGGCCGGTCATCCCGCCGGCCCAGCCGGAGACCAAGCCGATCAGCGTCCCGAACAGCGCGGCCCCCGGCACGACGATCCCGACAACAATCAACGACACACGGGCGCCGTGCAGCAGGCGGCTGTAGATATCCCTTCCGAGCTCGTCGGTGCCCAACGGATGACTCCAGACGCCCCCGTCGAACACCGGCGGCGATAAGCGCGCGGCTAGATCGATGAAGGCAGGATCATGCGTTTGCAGCAGCTCCGCGAATATCCCCGCCACGATCACCACCAGTGCGATCAGACCGGGAATGGACAAACCAACAAACCGCCGCCAACGCATACGGCGCAGCCGCCGGTGGGGCCGCATCTCGATCATCGCGACGGTGCGCTCCGTCATCAGGCTGCTCCCGCCCGAATCCGCGGATCGATGAAGCGGTAGGACACGTCAACCACCAGATTGACCAGCGCAATCGAGGCGGCCAGGACGATGATCGACGCCTGCACCATGGGAAAGTCGTTCTTGAGGATCGAGTCGATGATCAAGCGACCAATGCCGGGCCAGGCGAAGACCATCTCGATGATCACCGTCCCTCCGATCAGGCGTCCGAGCGAGAGGCCCAGCATCGTGACCACTGGCAGCAGCGCATGGCGCACGCCGTGCCGCCAGACCACTGTCCGTTCGCTCAACCCCTTGGCCCGCGCGGTGCGGACGAAGTCGGTGTCCATCACCTCGATCATCCCCGAGCGGGTCAGCCGCATGATCGCGACCATCTCGAACAGCCCCAGCGCGATCGCGGGCAAGATCAGCGAGCGGAAGCCCTCCTTCGCGCCGCCGGTGGGAAACCAACCGAGCTGCACAGCGAAAAAGAAGATCATCATCAATCCGAGCCAGAAGCTAGGCGTCGCCTGGCCAACCACGGCCACGAACCGTGCCAGCCAATCGACCGATGTGCCTCGCTTGAGCGCCGCGATGATGCCCAGCGGCACGGCGAGCACCAGCGCGAACACGATCCCGGCCACTCCGAGCTTGACGGTGTTCAGCGCGCGTTCGGCGATCGAGTCCAGCGCGGATGTGCCGCCTCCTCGCCAAGAGGTGCCGAAGTCGCCTTGCACCAGATCGAGCAGGAAGTTCCCGTACTGGACGTAGAGCGGGTCGTTGAGCCCCAGCAGCTCGCGGAAGCGTTCCTTGTCCTCAGTCGTCGTCGTGAGCGGCGGCAGCAGAGATTCCTCAGGATTGCCCACGCTGCGCGAGACGAAGAAGACGATGGTCACGACCAGCAGCGTGACGAGGATCGCCTGGATCAACCGGATGATGAGGTAGTTCCAGAACTGCATCAGAGGCCAGGTCGGGCGCGCTGTGATTGGGATCGCCCAGGAACACGACGCCTAGTCACGGCTACGCCCTCGCGCTCCGACGCGGTCATGCTGGAAATACAGCCGGGCTCGGTTCAGGTCTTGAGCCGTTGAATCGCGAAGGTCATCAGGAAGTTCAGATTGCCGACGCGACCGCCCTTGGGCCAGTTGATGTCGCCTCGCGTCACCACCGTGTCCGGCGGCTCGACGATGAAGATGAAGGTCGCCTGACGGGTGTGTTCGAGCAACAACTCCGAGATGATCTCCAGCCGGCGGTTGGGATCCTGCTCGACTCGCTGCTCCAGGTAGAGCTCCTCCAGGCGCGGATCCTGAGGAGGCGAGATGGTGAAGAAGCCATCGGCGCTGCCACAGCAGTCCCACATCGATCCGATGTCGGGGACGGCGTTCGCGTAGAACCAGTACAGGCCCCAGGGGGCCGCATCCCTGCCCGAGGAGTACTGAGGAGTGAAGTACTCAGAGCCCAGCTGCGGCATCGGCGTGGCGCGAATGCCAATCTCAGCAAGATCCTGAGTCGCGACCAGCACCAGGTCCGCGACCACATCGCCGCCCCAGTCCGGGGTGTAGTACAAGGGGACATCAATGCCATCCTCGTAACCGGCCTCGGCCATGAGCCGTTTCGCCTTCTCGACGTCGTAGTCGAAGACCACTTCGGCCTTTTGCTCCGGGCTGGGATAGCCGGGCACGCCGCTGTAGACGAGCATCGACATGTCGCCCACGCCGAGGAACAGGTTGTCGATGATCGCTCGCCGGTTGATCGCGTGGTTGGCGGCCTGGCGCACGCGGATATCGAGGAACGGGTTGGGCGCTCCGTCGGGCGTTGTCTGCTGCCAGAGGTTGGGGTAGATGTTGTGCACCGACCAGCCGGCGCCCGGTTGGAACTGGACCGTGTAGTTCGGATCGTCGATGTACGGCTTGGCCGCATTGACGCCGACGCCCTCGGAGATCACGTCAACCTCGCCCGCTTCGAGTCCGGCGAGGCGCGACTGCAGTTCAGGCCGCACCAGGCCGATCAACCTCTTGTGGTGGGGCACGTGCGTAACCCGCAGCGGGTGATCAATCGGGTTGTAGTGATCGTCGAAGCGCTCGAAGATGAAGTTCTCGTCGTCCGTGTGGCTGACAAACCGGTAAGGCCCGGTGCCCATCGGCTCCTGGTCCAGGGCGAGATCGCCGCGACCCTCGGTGTCCGCCTGCGAATGGATCGTCACTTCGCCGGAGCCGTCCATGTTGACGGTCAGGAAGCCAGCATCGGGCGCCGGCAGCTCGATCGACCAGGTGCGATCGTCCGGCGCTTCATTGCGGAGCCAGTTCAGTGCGCCGCGGTTCGGGTACGCCGCCACCCAGCCGCCGGGGTGGTCGGACGTTTCACCGCCCTGGTGATACTCGGCCAGGCCGCCCATCCGGTCGTAGCTGAAGACCATGTCCCCGGCGACCAGGGTTGAGCCATCGTGGAACTTGGCCGGGATGATATCGAGTCGCAGGGTGACGGGATCGATCCACTCCGGCGTCGCCAGTCCGGAAGCCATTGAGTTGTCGCGGGGATCGCGATCGAGCGGACCGCTGTAGACGGCGCCGTGGCTGATGTAGTTCTGCGCGCTGCCGGTTCGGTGATGGTCCAGCCCGCCGGAGTCGGAGGGCACGGCGATCACAATCTCGGAGTCCAGATCGACCTGATCGAGCGGCAGCGGCATGGACCAATCTTCCTCGGTCTCCCCGGCGCCTTCGGCCACTTCTGCGGCCACTTCTAACTGTTGTGTGGCCACCTGCGCTTGCTGTTCAGCCTGTTGTTCCTGGGCCTGCTGCTCCTGCTGTTGTTGCTGTGCAGGAGCGGCTTGCTGCTGTTGTTGATCCTGCTGCTGCATCGCCTGCTGCTGTTGCTGCTGATCCTGCTGCGCCTGTGCGACGGCCGGCTGGCCATCATCGTCGTCGTCGCCGCAGCCGACCAGCGCCAGACCGGTCGCGCCGACGCCGGCCCGCGCCGAGGCGCGCAACAGTGAGCGCCTCGTCATCCTGCCGCGCTGCAGCCGCTGCCAGTAGTTGCGTTCGGTCATGGGAGCTCCATTCTCAAACACCGACCACCTCTTGTGTGTATCGGCATTCTATGCTTGGGAGTATGGCCACCACGCCGCACACTTGTCAAACAGGCTCGTTCCCGAAGCAGCGGATCGCGCCAAGCAGGATTTTGGCCTCCCAGGTTCCACGGCTGAAGGAGAGCTCGATGAAGGAGGCGCAGGGCTACCTCGTCGCCGCCGCCCTCCAGGCGCTCGCCCGCGACGAGTAGCCGGCGACCCGCTACCGGGTTGCCAGAGGGCAAGCAATCCGATGAGGGCATGCCCACCAGCACCGCTTACCACGTCGACACGGCGGACGCGTTCCGCGCCCGCGCCTACCTCGCCGACGGCGACCTGTCGCAGGCCTCGGAGAAGGGCTGGGGCGCGGCCGCGCGGATGGTCAAGGCCGTCGCCGAATCGCGCGGCTGGAAGCACCACTCGCATGGAGACCGCTACCGAGTCGTCAACCGCCTGTCGAACGCACTGGAGGATCGACGGCTGCGCTCCTTGTGCAACACCGCGAACAGCCTGCACGAGAACTTCTACGAAGGCCCGATGCCCGTGGAATTCATCGCCGACGCCCTCGACGAGGTCGAAGCGCTCATGGCCCGCCTCACGCCCCTGTTGCCCCCTCTCGAGCGATAGCAATCAGGCCCCCCTCCGCCCCTACGGGGCACCTTCCCCGCAGGGGGAGGTCTTCCTCAAGAACTCCCCCCTTGGGGGAGCCGTCGCGCAGCGACTGAGGGGGCTCCTCACCGCCTGCGCGGCGTTCCCTATCATGGTTTGGTACCCCGAGCCTGCAGGAGGATTTGACGATGCCGGCACTTGATGGAATGCGCATCCTGGACATGACCCAGTACGAGGCGGGCACGTCCTGCACCCAGGCGCTCGCCTGGTTGGGGGCGGACGTGGTCAAGGTCGAGCAGCCCGGCGTCGGCGACCCCGGCCGCGGCGTCCGCACGGGCACGCTCAACTCGCCCTACTTCATCAACTGGAACTCCAACAAGCGCTCGGTCACGATCAACCTGCAAGACCCCCAGGGCCGCGAGCTGCTGCTCGAGATGCTGCCCCACTACGACGTCTTCGTCGAGAACTACGGGCCGGGCGTGATGGAGCGGCTCAACCTCACCTACGACGTGATGAAGGAGGTCAACCCGGCGATCATCTACGGCCGCCTCAAGGGCTTCGGCCTCTCCGGACCGTGGGCTGAGTTCAAGTGCTTCGACATGATCGCCCAGTCGGCCGCCGGCGCCTTCTCCGTGACTGGCGAGACCGACGGCCCACCGATGCTGCCCGGCTCGACCGTCGGCGACTCCGGTACCGGCGTCGAGCTGGCGCTCGCGATCACTGCCGCGTATGTCCAGCGTCAGCGCACGGGCGAGGGGCAGTTCATCGAGATCACGATGCAGGAGGCGATGACCTACTTCATGCGCACCCGCATCGCCTACTCCGACTGGGGCGAGAAGGTTGCCCCGCGGCGCGGCAACGCGGCTGGCGCGCCGACCGATCTCTACCCATGCAAGTCCACACCCGAGAGCGAGGCGCGCGGCGGCGACAACGACTGGGTCTACATCATGGTCGTGACCAGCCGCATGTGGGACACGCTCTGCGCCGCCATTGACCGCCCCGAGCTGCTCGTTGACCCGCGCTTCGAGGATATGTGGAAGCGCAACGAGAACGGCAAGGAGCTCTACGCCGAGATCGCCAAGTGGACCAAGACGCGCACCAAGTGGGAAGTGATGGACTTCCTCGGCCAGGCCGGCGTGCCCTGCTCGGCGGTGCTCGACACGTACGACCTCTTTCACAACCCGCACTTCGAGGAGCGCGGCTTCGTCCACGACCTCGAGCATCCTGCGCACGGCAACATCCGCCTGCTCGGCTGGGCGCCGCGGATGTCCAAGAGCGACGTCCCCCTGGTCCGCGCCCCGCTGCTCGGCGAGCACACCGCGCAGGTCCTCTCCGACGACCTCGGTCTCAGCGCCGGCGACCTGCAGGAGATGGAAGCCGCCGGCATCATCGGCGGCGAGCCGGTCTTCCCCGCGAAATAGGCTCGGGTCCCCGCTTCCCCCCTCTGGGGGAGAGCTGTCCCGTAGGGACTGAAGGGGGGCTCCAACATCCCCTCCGACCCACTGCTACAGGGACTCCCGCCCATCCTCCCTGCCGGCCAGCCCCGAGCCCTGATCCTCGGCTCCTTCCCCAGCGTCCAGTCGCTGCGGCAGCAGCAGTACTACGCCCACCCCCAGAACTGGTTCTGGCGGGTCATGCAGCACTGCGGGGTCATCGCGGACGCGCAGGAACCGTATGACCAGCGCGTCGCGCAGGTCAGAGCGAACGGGCTGGCGATCTGGGATCTCTACGCCGCGGTGCGCCGCCAGGGCTCCGGCGACGAGATGATCCGCGAGCCAATCGCCAACCCGATCGAGGCGCTCTACAAAGAGCGAGGCCCCATCCCCATCCTCCTCAACGGCCGCCGCCTCCGAGAGTGCCGTCGGGCGTTTCCTGACCTCAAGGCGGAGCTGATCGCGCTCCCCAGCACGAGCCCGCGTCCACTGCACTGGAACACCGCGGAGTCGAGGGCGGCGGCGATCGAGGAGTGGCTCGCGGCGTTGGGGCGGGAATTCTGAGCGGAATTGGCGGATCTGGCGCTGGGGACTGGGAATCGTGCGATTTGGCGTCCGAGAAAGTCCAGATCTGGATAGGTTTGGCTCAGATTCGTGCGTGTGTTTCTGCGCCATGCCAAGAGTGTGCGGGTCTGGATCGGAGGTGGTGATTTGGGATTGGGGTTCATGGCTCGCTCGCTGGACTCGGGGTCAGGGGTTGGGGGTCGTTCATTGTATGAGTACGTATGTTCTGTTGGCGTTGAGCTGCTCGCTGCTGTCGCGAGGATGGATATGTGGCAGGGGCCTGGGGCTGGCGGACCTCGCTGTCGTACGGGAGTCGTCGGGCCAGCAGAGACGAACCAAGGAACATAGCGGGGACGGCTGTGCCAATGAGCGGGCCGAGGTTGGCGGCGATCGAGGAGTGGCGCGGGGCGTTAGCCGTCGTTGGAACGGGATAGGATCAGTCAGTGATTACCCGGATTCGCCATCGAGGACTGCGCCGGATGTACGATCGCAATGATCCAAGCCGCCTACCGCCGCAGCACATCAATCGAATCGCCGACATCCTCGCCGTCCTCGATCGCGCCGCCGCGCCGGCAGACGTCGACCTGCCTGGCTACCACCTCCACCCCCTTCGAGGGGATCTGGCCGGCTTCTGGGCGGTCAGGGTCTCCCGCAACTGGCGGATCACCTTTCGCTTCGAGGGGGTTGACGTGACGGATGTCGATCTGGTCGACTATCACTGAGAGGCCGCCGCCATGCCGATGCAGGACCCGCCGCACCCCGGCCGCACCATCCGCTACGACTGCGTCGAGGCGCTTGGCCTCACCATCGCCGAAGCAGCTCAACACCTCCAGGTGGAGGAAGAGGCCCTGGCCGCGATCTGCGAGTGCCGCGCCCCAATCACCGCGGACATGGCAATCCGCTTCGAGATGGCGTTCGGCAGCACCGCCGACCTCTGGCTCCGCCTCCAAGCCGCCCACGATCTCGCCCAAGCCCGCAAAACAGCGTGCCAAATCAAACGAATCGAGCGCGCGGCGTGACCATGCCAATCAAGAGTCCACCACACCCTGGGCGCGGCTGCGGTCGCGCTCGGCAGTCGTCATTGCCGCGCTCCGCCGCGGCAATCTCGCTGTGACAGGGAGCGGAGTCCGTGCTCGGCTCGGCGAGATACCCGCGGCAAGCGCGGGTATGACGGAGTTGGGGGTGCGGGGATGACGGAGTTTGGAGGTGCGGGTATGACGGAGTTGGGGGTGCGGCTGCGGCGGTCGCGCTCAGCAGTCGTCATTGCCGCGCTCCGCCGCGGCAATCTCGCTGTGACAGGGAGCGGAGTCTGTGCTCGGCTCGGCGAGATACCCGCGGCAAGGGCGGGTATGACGGAGTTGGGGGTGCGGGGATGACGGAGTTTGGAGGTGCGGGTATGACGGAGTTGGGGGTGCGGCTGCGGCGGTCGCGCTCAGCAGTCGTCATTGCCGCGCTCCGCCGCGGCAATCTCGCTGTGACAGGGAGCGGAGTCTGTGCTCGGCTCGGCGAGATACCCGCGGCAAGGGCGGGTATGACGGAGTTTGGGGGCGTGGGGATGGCGGAGTTGGGGGCGCGGGTCGGACGGAGTTGGGGCGCGGATATGGCGGAGTTGGGGTGCGGGTTTGATCGAGTTGGGGGTGCGGCTGCGGCGGTCGCGCTCAGCAGTCGTCATTGCCGCGCTCCGCCGCGGCAATCTCGCCGTGACAGGGAGCGGAGTCTGTGCTCGGCTCGGCGAGATACCCGCGGCAAGGGCGGGTATGACGGAGTTTGGGGGCGTGGGGATGGCGGAGTTGGGGGCGCGGGTCGGACGGAGTTGGGGCGCGGATATGGCGGAGTTGGGGTGCGGGTTTGATCGAGTTGGGGGTGCGGCTGCGGCGGTCGCGCTCAGCAGTCGTCATTGCCGCGCTCCGCCGCGGCAATCTCGCCGTGACAGGGAGCGGAGTCTGTGCTCGACTCGGCGAGATACCCGCGGCAAGCGCGGGTATGACGGAGTTGGGGACGCGGGTATGACGGAGTTGGGGACGCGGGTATGACGGAGTTGGGGACGCGGGTCGGACGGAGTTGGGGCGCGGGTTTGATGGAGTTGGGGGCGCGGGTCGGACGGACGGGGGGTGACACCGATTGGGGACTGGTGTGACGGGGTGCGTTCTCTCGCTACTTGCTGCCTAGCTTTGTGACCAGTGATGCTGTCATTGACATCATTGGGCATGGGACTCCTAGCTCTTGGGCTCGGGTTGCTGGTTGTTGGAAGATGGCGTTTATTTCTAGGGGGCGGCCTTCTTTGTAGTCTATTACTGTGCTGGGGCGGTAGGCTCCCATTCCGGCGGTTTGGGTTAAGTACTGATGGCAGAGGGCGTCGCCGTTGATGCGGGCTGTTTCTCCGTGGGCGGCGAGGTCGGCGTTGCCGGCTTGGACGACCTCTTTCATGATCTCGTGCGCGGTGTGGCGCAGGGCGGGATCGTGGATTACCTGGTCGGTGGCGACGCCGCCGGCGATGACGCAGAGGCCGTTGAAGGGGACGTTCCAGCCCAGCTTTTCCCAGCGCGCCTTGCGCAGGCTTGGCTCGGGGCGGATTTCGACGACTGAGCCGGCGAACAGGTTGACGGCGCGCTGCAGCTCTGCTGGATCGTCGCCGTAGTGGCCGATGTTGAGCGCGCCGAATTCCTGGTGCAGAATCCGGCCTGGCTCTCCGCGGATCACGCCGATGAAGCCCAATCCGCCGAACAGCGATGTCCGCGGCGGCAGCTGCGCCGCGATCTCTTCGTCGACCGACAGGCCGTTCATGATCGCCAGGACGCGCGTGTCCGGCGCGAGCAGGGGGGCGACCAGCTGGGGCAGATCGGGGATTGCTGTCGCCTTGAGGCCGAGCAGCAGCCAGTCGACCGGCCCGTGCTTGGCGAGCGCCTGCGGCGTCCGCTCGACCGTTGGTGAGGGGAGCCGCAGGTCGCCCAGGTGACTGCTCAGGCGCAGGCCGTCCGCTTTGACCGCCTCGTAGTCGCGGCGCATGAGGAAGCGGACGTCGTGGCCCGCCTTGGCGAGGCGCATGCCGTAGTAGCTGCCGACCGCGCCCGCGCCGACGACGGCGATGCGCTGCGGCCGCTCCGGCGGCATCGCGGTTAGTCCCCGGCCGCCGGCTGCGCCGGCTGTCCCGGTTGGGCAGCGTCTCCGGCCAGCGGGGCGACGAAGCGGTCGACGCGGAACAGGTGCAGGTCGTGCTCGGTCTGGCGGTGCATACTGAGGTCGGCCAGCGCCTCGCCGATCGCGGGCGCGAACTTGAAGCCGTGGCCGGAGCAGGGGCTGGCGAGCACGATGTTGGGCCGCTTGGGGTGGACGTCGATGAGGAAATGCGCGTCGGGGGTGTGGGTGTAGAGGCAGGTCTCGGCGCGCAGCAGCTGGCCGCCGACGTCGGGGAAGGTGCGCTCCAGCCACTCGCGCATGTTCGCTTCGTCGGCCTCGGTCAGGTCGCGGTTGTAGCCCGAGGGTTCGACCTCGTCCAGCGGATGGTGATGGCCCAGCTTGAAGCCCTTGCCGACGTTGGGGAAGCCGTAGGCGAAGTCGTGCGGGCCGCGCTCCCACATCCAGAAGGGGAGCGCGCCGACGTCGAACTGCTCGGGGTTGCGCTTTGGCTCGAACCAGAACATGATCTGCCGGGTCACGGTGAGGGGCAGATTGAGCTTGCCGAGCAGGCCCGGATTCCAGGCGCCGGCGGTGACGACCATCCGCTCCGCCTCATAGCGGCCCTGCTGGGTGTTGATGATGATCGGCGACTCCAGGTCGTCCATCTCCGCGGGCAGCCAGCGCTCGACCGGCTCGTCGAAGTGCAGGTCTGCGCCGTGCGCCGCGGCCTGGTCGAGTTGGCCGTTGATCGCGGTCTCGATGTCGAGCATCCCGCCGCGGTGCTCCAGCACGCCGACCAGATCGTCGGTCGCCAGGATTGCCGGGTAGCGCCGCCGCAGTTCGGAGGCGTCCAGCAACTCGACCGCGATGTCGTGCTCGCGCGCGCTGGCGAGTACGCCCTGCACCATGCTCGCGTTCTCGACGCCCAGCGTGAGCGCGCCGGTGCGGCGGAAGAGCGGTTGGCCGATCGTCTCCGCCAGTTCGTCCCAGAGATCAAACGCGCGCCGCACGAAGGGGACGTAGGACGGATCCTCGTAGTAGGCCTCGCGGATGCCGCGGCTGTCGCCGTGCGTGGAGCCCATCAGGTGCGGCGGGTGGAAGCGGTCGAAGCCGATCACCCGCTGTCCGCGCCGGGCCAGATGCCAGGCCGCCGCGGAGCCCATCGCGCCGAGTCCGACGACTGCGACATCGTATCGATCTTTCGCTGCGCCTGCGCTGCTCATCGGTAACTCCCTACCTGCCCGCGGCGGCCGCGGACTGGGCTTTCATCTCGGAGGCGACCTGCGTCATCGAGTTCTGCTCCCAGTAGAGCACGTGCTCGACGTGTTCGCGGATCGACCAGTCGTCGCTCGGTCCTTTGGCGTCGAGGAGCGCGTCATCGGTTTGCAGCAGTTGGCCGACCAGCTCGGCGCGTTGGCGGATCAGTTCCGTCGTCAGCTTCGCCAGTTCGGACTCCTGCATTCGGCCGGCGCTGTAGCGGGCGGTCGAGATTGCGCCGTTGTGCATCCGATCGTGCTCGGCGTTGTGCACGAGGAGGCGGCGCAGGCCGCCGTTCATCGCGCAGCCGTGCTTGGTGGGGAAGTCGAGCTCGGCGTCGCTTTGCGCGCTCAACTGCTCCACGGTCTCGGTCAGTTGACGCAGCAGGCGCAGCGCCAACTCGCGTGATTCGCTCTGGCTCATGCCGTTCCTCCTTCGCCTCCATTGCCGCTGGTGAGGAATTGCAGCAGCGTCTGATTAGTGAACTCGGGTGCCTCCTCGGGGAAGAAGTGACCCGCGCCGGGCACGCCAACTGAGGTCAGCTGGGGGAAGTACATCGGGAACTGATCGAAGAACGGATTGCCGGAGGGCGTCGTCGTCTGGGCGCCGCTGTCGGGCGCGAGGCGCGCGTTGCCGTACATCCAGAGCGCCGGCTTGTCGAACCGCTTGTGCCGATCCTCCGGGCCGTACTCCATGAACTCGCGGCCCCAGGGATGCGCGTTCAAGCCGTGCCGCCAGACCTCGCCGACCTGGGCCGCGGTCAACCGCTCGCAGCGGTAGCCGCCGGCGAGCTGCGGGTCCGGCCGCATCCGATGAAAGGGGAGCGCATGGCGGTAGTAGGCGATTGCCGCGGCGTGCGAGTCCGGGTCGGCGAAGGCCTGCTGGTAGACCGCGACATCCTCATCGGTCGCCCAGCGGTTGGGGGTCAGCCGCCGACCGCTCACGCTCCAGGGGGAGTGCGGCCAGCCGGGCAGGGCGGGATCGGACGCGCCGGTGAAGATCGTCTGGATGAACTGCGCGTGGTACTCGGCGTAGAAGTGTTCTGGCAGCGGCCGCGCCTTGAACCAGAAGCCGTGAATTGCGGCGGGCGTCCAGACCGTGCAGAGCGTGTCGAGGAGCGCCGCCCGGGCGATGCGCTCGGGCCAGTCGATGAGCAGCTTGAAGGCGATGATTCCGCCCCAGTCATGCCCGACCAGCGCCGCCTCGTCAACGTCGAAGTGATCGAGCACGCCGACCATGTCCGCCGCCAGCGTGTGCCGCGAGAGCGGGCCGGGCGGCTTGTCGGAGCCGCCGAAGCCGCGCGTGTCGGGGACGATCACGCGGTAGCCGGCGTCAACCAGCGCGGGAATCTGGTGGCGCCATTCGTAGGACGTCTCGGGGAAGCCGTGGATCAGCAGCACCGGGGGGCCGTCGGCGGGCCCGTCGGTGAGGACGTTGATCCGGATCCCGTTGGCATCGACGCGTTGGGTTTCCATCGACCGCTCCGATCCTTGTCCTGCGCAGGCTAGCGCCCATCGCCCTGCCCGACCCTCGGGGCAAGCGCCGCGGACGGCATCGCGGACGGCATCGCGGACGGCAAGGCCGCGTGCAGATTGCTACCTTGGTTTCAGGCCGCGCGAAAGGAGGCGACCAATGGTCACCCCGACACATCGATCTTCTCCTCCCCCTCCGCCCGACGGCGGTGACGATTCTGGCAATTCTGGCAATTCCGGCAATTCTGGAGGGGCAGCGTGTGGCGCGTCCTCATTGGCGCGCTCATCATGATCATCCTGGTCGCTACAGATCCGTTCGGCTGTACCGGGGGAGCGGGGGCAGCGAGTATCCTCCCGCCCTGACGTGGACGGTGACCCCCGGCGAGTTTGTCGGTTTCGACTTTTACGAGCGCAGCGCCTCGGGCAGCGGTCCCACGATTGTCTTCGCTGCCGACGGCATCTGGCGAACAGCCGATGGAGACAGCAACTATGCAAAGCTCGTCCTCACCTGCGAGGACCGGAGGCTCTGGGTCTTCATTACGGACTTCCTTCTGCTCTCGCCCTATCTGGACTCGGTCACGGAGAGCAACTCGTTGCGTTGGTCCTCTCCCTCGAAGAACGAACAGTTCTCGTCGATCGGGGGGATGTCGGCCGCTTCACCAACGGGGCTCCGTACTGGCGTCCCAGGGGAGAAGTCAAAGCGTCTTATCTGGACCCGGAGCGCGCCCGCGCGGTCATCCAGGGAGCGGAGACGGTAGCGGAAGCGAGCAGGCTCGAGTACTTTCTGGCCGCGATCGTGGTGGATGGCGGGATTTACGCCATGGACTTGCTGCCCGCTGATCAGGTCGTCGCCTTCGTCTTCGGCGACATTACCGCCGGCAAGTATTGGGACCGGCTGCTCAACTGCGGGAACCTCAGCTGAACCAGCGCAAGCGCCACTGCGCCGATTGCGCTCGGCCGGTGTCTTGCCGGGGTGACCTTGCTCCTGTTTCGGGGTAAGGTTCCCCGGGCCGGCGCACTCCCACAACCAGCGGACGGGCCAGCGGCGGTACAGCCCGGCCACCCCCAGAGAGGCGCACCGCGTGCGACATCGAATTCCTTACCCCCCCCCCCCCCCCCCGCAAAATTCATCGCTAAACCCAAGCTGATCCAGGCGGCCCGCCGATCGGCCGGGCTGCTGATCGTCAGTCTGCTCGCGCTCGGCCTCGCGGCCGCCGCCTGTACCAACGATGACCCGCCCGATTACCCGTCCGTCGATCAGATTGCGGAGCGCGTGATCGAGCACTTCGACGAGTACAACGTCTCGCGGGGCTTCGGACATGAACTCGCCGAGTTCGATGAGGGTGAGTACCGGGGCTATAGCCGCGTGGAGTTTGATCCATTCAGCGGCCAGAGTCTGACCGTTGTCGGCGTGTGGGGAGTGCAACGCAAGGCTAGCTATGGCTCAAAACTTATGCTGCGCTGCAATGAAGACAATCTCGAAATCGTCTTTCATGGCGTGGCGTTCTATGGACCTGGTTCCACATTCCGCAGGATCTCTTGGGTGTCCCCGTCCACGTTTGGAGATCCGCGCCGCCTGACCGGCCGGATCTTCGTCGACTTCGATGCTGTCCAGCGATGGCGATTCGACGGCCCGATTCCACTCTCCTGGCTCGATCCAACGAATGCAAAGTTGGGCGACGATGTCACGGACACCACCGATGCCAAGAGCTTCCTCGCCGCGATTCTGCTCGATGGTGGTGTGATCGTCAAAGTCGTCGACGAACACAACCCGTCCACGTCAACGTATACCTTCGGCGACATCACGGCCGCCGAGCATTGGGAGGACTTGCTTGCCTGCGGCGGCGGCAACTGAGCCGGCGATCCTTGCGCTTGCCCCGCTCTTTGGGGTGGGGCAAGCGCTTGTTGCTGCATACCGGCGCTCGCTCTAGGCGAAGGCGGGGAGGACTTCGTTGACAACGCGGTCGTACATGGCCTGCTGGTCGTAGCCGACCAGGCGCAGGGTGATCGTGGTGGCGCCGGCGTCGATGTAGTTCTGGATGTCCGCGATGCACTGCTCGGGCGTGCCCATTGCGACCCAGAGGTCGAGCGCTTCATCGGTGTAGGTCGTCGTGTAGTAGGACTCGAGGTAGCGGCGCGACTCGTCCAGGGCGGCGCGGCGGTCGTCGTTCACGTTGATGTTGTAGTAGACGCAGACCTCGAAGTCCTCGGGCAGCTCCCGTTCCTGCTCCGCCGCGTAGCCGCGGATGTCCGCGAGGTACTCCTCGACGATTGCGGGCGGTTGGAAGGTGGTCATCCAGCCGTCGCCGAGCCGCGCGACGCGGCGCAGGCCGCGCCGGCGGTTGGCGGTGTCGTCGGGGCGCGGATTCGAGGTCACCCAGATCGGTACCGGGCGCTGCACCGAGCGCGGCTCGACCGTGACGTTGTCGAAGTCGTTGTACTCGCCGTGATAGGAGACGTTGTCCTCTGAGGTCAGCAGGCGCATGACCTCGATTGCCTCTTCCATGCGCCGCATTCGCGAGTTGGGGGCGACGCAGAAGGCGTCGAACTCGTGGAGCATGTCGCCGCCGCCGGCGGCGGGCTGGCCCATGCAGGCGGCGAAGATGGTGCGGCCGTTGGCCATGAAGTCGAGGGAGGCCCACTGGTAGGCGAGGA
This sequence comes from Dehalococcoidia bacterium, assembly GCA_965200625.1. Classification (GTDB taxonomy): domain Bacteria; phylum Chloroflexota; class Dehalococcoidia; order Bin125; family Bin125; genus Bin125. Next base: position 2,711,919 of record OZ241375.1, on the reverse strand, counting down.
GCAGGCCGTCGCGCAGGGGCGTCGAGGCGAAGCAGGCGGGGCCGAGCTTGACGCGGTCGGTGACGACCGCCAGCGCGCCCATCAGGGTCAGCGCGTCGAGGCGCGGCTTGGCGAGAATTGAGTCGCCGACCCAGATGCTGTCCCACTGGGCATCGGCGTCCGCCCGCTGGGCCAGCTGGAGCATGTCGTCCAGCGTTGAGGCGCCGGTGACGACGCCGCGGTTTGAGAGTGTCAGTCCAAAGTTGACCATGCTCAATCTCCTTCGCTGGGCGCAGGCTAGCGATCAGGGCTCGATGAAGATGATCTTCACGGGGAAAGTCGGAAATTGCCGCTGCAGACCCATGATGTCCGTGACGAGCATCTCGCCGCGCCCAACGCCAGAAGACATCTCGCGCTGCAGGCGGTAGGACGGGACGATCTCCACGCCGACGTCGGCTTCGTTCTGCCGGTAGAAATACTCCAGCTTCGCCATGTCATAGAACATGGAGAAATACTTGCCGAACTGCACCTCAACCAGCACCCGATCGCGGGCAAAGTCGATTTGCTTGAAGCCCGCCTGGATCTCGCTCGTGTCCCACCCAGGGACGTTCGGCTTGACGGATCTTCGGAGCTCGGTGAATCCTCGATCATTGAATTCCTGGCGAAAGGCGCGGTTCATCGCCCGAGGATCGAATAGCCGCTTGTCTCTCATCGTCCGCTCGCGGCTGACCTTCGACTGAAAGTCGCTGCCCGTCGCGATGATTGCCTCGTCGATCAACTGGTCAATGTGCGGATAATCGAGGCGGAGTATCTGAGCGCCGCCGAGGTGTGAGTGGACGTGGACGATCCGCATCGCCTTACAACAACTTCCGCGACTGGCGCTGCGGCGGCTGGTAGACCGGTCGATCCATGGGGCGGGTGCGGAGGGCGCCCTGGCGCTCGGCTTCGACTCGTTCGCGGCCGATGGCGTGGTACTGGGGATCTAGTTCTGCGCCGAGGGCGCGGCGGTTGTGGCGGATTGCGCCGACGGCGGTGGAGGCGACGCCCATGTAGGGGTCGAGCACCCAGTCGCCGGGCTCGGTCATGGAGAGGACGAGGCGCTCGACCAGTTCGACCGGGAACTGACAGGGATGCTCGGTCTTCTCGATGTGATTGTGCTTGACGTTGGGGAAGATCCAGACGTCGCCGGGGTTCTTGCCGAGGGGGTTGCCGGACAGTTGTCCCGCTTTGGGGCCCTTGTAGTGGCGCTTGTTCGGGTATTTCTGGGGCACGCGGATGGGGTCGACGTTGAAGTGGTAGGCGTCGGACTTGGTGAACCAGGAGATGGTCTCGTAGCGGCCGGAGAAGCGGTTGGTGCAGTGCAGGCCGTGCTCGAAGTGCCAGACGATGCGGTTGCGCATCTTGAGGCCGAGCTTGCGGAAGATTGGAAAGAGGAGCGCGTCGAGCGGGATGATTTCGCCGTTGCGGACGTAGTTGCCGGTCTGCCAACAGAGCGAGCCGTCGGGCGCCAGGACGCGGACGCACTCGCGGATCACCGCGGCCTGGGCGGCGACGTAGGCGTCGAGGGTCTGGGCGCGCTCGTACTTCTTGCCGATGTTGTAGGGCGGCGAGGTGAGCACGAGGCGCACTGCCTGATCCGGCAGCTGCTCGAGCAGGTCGAGGCAGTCGCCGAGGTGGAGCACGTAGTCGGACTCGGGCCAGCCGGACACGGACGGCGCGGCGGGAGAGGTGAGCGGGTGCGCGCGAGCCATGTGGGACACTCTACCGCGCGGCGTTTCCTAGCGCAAAAGTTCGGCTGTTATGTATGCGGCCGGCTCCCTAGTCGATGAGTTCCAGCACCACTGTCCCGATCGTGAGCAGCGCGTAGAACGGCAGGACGGACCAGGAGCGGAGCACGCTGAGCCGCGCTCGCAGCGGAGCGGACGGCTGCACGACGAAGAGGTCGGCGGGGGTCAGCGTTCCGGCGTGCAGCTTGGCGACGAACGCGTTGTAGGCGTTGCGGAGCTCGCGCTCGAGCGCGAGAGAGGCGCTGTCCTGGTAGAGGAGAACGACGATCGGCGCGAGCGCCAGCAGCGGCGGGACGCCGACCGTCGAGCGGAAGGCGACGATGAAGATCGCGGCGACGAGCGTCACGCACCACGTCTTGCAGGCGGCGCTGTTGGCCGCCATACGGTTGATCACTCCCTGGAGCAGTTGCAGATGGGTCTGCACGGCGGGGGAGTCGTGATCGAGCACGGGGGGATCCGGGAGGCCGCGCTCAAGCGAGCGGCGCGGTCGGCGCGGCCTCAGTCGTCGCTCTGGGTGTATTCAGAGCTATACCACAACGCCGTCGAGGGCGAAGTCGCGGACCAGGGCGGCGAGCGCCTGGGGCGCTTCCAGATCGGCCACGTGGCCGGCCTCGGCGAGCTCGACCGACTGCGCGCCGGGGATGGCGATGCGCCAGATGTCGCCCATTTCGCGGGCGACGACGTTGTCGTTCGCGGACGTGGCGACCAGTGTGCGGGTGTCGATCCGCACGAGGCGGCGGCCGACGCCGGTGTCGGGAATCGGCCAGAGGAACTTGGCCGAGGCGCGGAGGTCGAGCAGCTCGCCGACGTAGGCGTCGAGCGGGTCGCGGTCGGCCATCAGCAGCTCGGCGCGCTTCTCGCTGTTGCTGAACAGGACGGCCGTGGGGAAGCCGGGATGCTGGGCGAAGATGTCCGCGCCGGGATGCTGCTCCGACCAGAGGCCGAGCGGGTTGACGAGGGTCAGCGACTGCACGGCGTCGGGGCGGATGGCGGCGATTTCTGCGCCGATCCAGGCGCCGATGCTGATCCCGACGACGTGCGCGGAGCCGACGCCGAGCGTGTTCAGCAGGTCAACATTGAAGAGGACGAGGTCGAGGCCGTCGCGGACGCCGGGCAGATCGTCCTTGGCCGGGCCCCAGCCGGGCTGGTAGGGGGCGATGACGTGGAAGTCGGCGGCGAGCGCCTCGAGGGCCGGGCCCCAGCGGGGGATGCCGGTGACGGGATGGAGGAAGAGCAGCGCCGGCGCGCCGGCGTCGCCGCCTTCCCAGACGTGGGCGGTCTGGCCGCCGGGGCGGAGGTCGAGAGTTTTCAGTTCAGCCATCAGTTCACTCCTGCCAACTCGCGCCTCGGCGAGGTGGTCGTGCGGGTCGGTTCGGTTGCGCCGTCGGCGCTGGTTCTGGCCGCGCTGGAGGGCGACCAGTGGTCGTCAACGTCGTCCCAGAGATGCCGCAGGCGGGGGATCACCCGCTCGGCGAAGAGCTGGGTGCTGCGCAGCGTCAACTCGTGGGTCAGGCTGCCGACGTGGAAGACGCCAGTCAGGTGGGCGGCGCGGAGGGTCTTGAGCAGGTGTTCCAGTTGCTCGGTGACGGTCTCGGGCGAGCCGGCGGCGAGCGCGCCGCTGTCGAGCCGCTCCTGCCAGCTGGGGACACGGGCACGCTCAGTCGGCGCAGACAGCTGGGCGAGGCGGCGGGCGGCCTGCTCGCGGATGCCGCGCTCGGTGCGCCAGCCGGGTGCTTCCGTCCAGCCGGGGAACTCGTCCAGCGTATGACGGCTTGTGTAATCCAGGTGCGGCGCGTAGAGCTGCTGCGCCTGATCGTCGGTCTCGGCGACGACGATCGTCTGCGAGACCGCGCCTTGATGGGGGTTGAGCGGTACGCCATGCGCCTCGACGCGGGCCCAGAAGCCGTCCATTGCCGCCTGCGCTGGCGCGAGGCCGCGGCTGGCGAGGCAGACGTAGGCGTAGCCCTGCTCGGCGCAGAAGTCCCAGGTTTCTGAGGAGATGCCGTCGGCGGGGATCCAGATCGGCGGGTGGGGGCGCTGGAGCGGGCGCGGCCAGATGTTGACGTAGCGCAGCTTGGCTGAATCGCCGTTCCAGGCGAACACGTCGGGGTCGGCCCAGGCGCGGCGGATGAGGTCGTGGTGCTCGCGGTAGACGCGGCGGAACTCGGCCGGGTTGGCGCCGTAGGCGAAGTTGGTATCCATCGGCGTGCCGAGCGGGAAGCCGGCGACGATGCGCCCGCCGGAGAGCACGTCGAGCATGGCGATCTCTTCGGCGGCGCGGGTGGCGGGCCGATAGAGGGCGATCGACATGCCGAGCATGATGATCGCGGCGCGGGTGGTGCGCCGGGCCAGGGCGGCCGCCATCAGCTGGGGCGAGGGCATCAGGCCGAACACGTTCTGATGGTGTTCGTTGACGACGAGGCCGTCGAAGCCGACGCGCTCGGCGAACTCCAGCTGGTCCAGATACTCGTGATAGAGGCGGCCGCCCTCGACGGGGTCGTAGAGGCGGGCGTCGGCATCGACCCAGACGGAGCGGTTGCGCTCGCGGAAGTCGGCGGGCAGATGCGGCCACGGCATCCCGTGGAACCAGTGGAACTTCACGCTTTCACATCCTGGCGGAGCATCGGCGGGCGCCCCCCTTCAGTCGCTGCGCGACAGCTTCCCCCCAGCGGGGGGAAGCGGGGGATGTTCGCCGGCGGCGGCTTCCCCCAGTGGGGGGAGGCGCAAGACTCTCGCTGTCGGTCCCCCAGCGGGGGAGGCGGGGCGCACTGGTTTAGTTGGCGCTGAGCACGGGGGCGGGCGTGGCGTTGTGCTCTGCTCCGACCGGCGTCGGCGACCAGTGGTCTTCGTAGTCTTCCCAGATGTGCTTGACGCGGGGCATGACGCGCTCGGCGAAGAGCTTGGTGGAGGCGCGCGCCTTGTCGTCGGGCATGTCGCCGCAGTGCAGCAGACAGACCAGGTGGCCGACCTGCAGCTTGGTCGCCAGGGCCTCGATCTGCTCGGTGACGGAGTCGGGCGAGCCGGCGACGATGTAGCCCTCGCGCACCCAGTCGTCCCAGGTCAGGGTGTGGGCGACGCCCAGACCCTGCGCGCCGCCGGCGCGGAGGCCGGCGCGGATGGTGTTCTCGGTGCGGTAGCCGGGCGCGTCGGCGAAGCCGGGGTAGACGTGCAGGCACTTGTCGAAGAAGTACTGGAGGTGCTCGGTGTAGAGCTGCTCGGCCTGGTCGTCGGTCTCGGCGACGACGATTTGCTGGGCGAAGGCGCCCTGGAAGGGGTTGAACTCGACGCCCATTTCGCCGAGGCGGTTCCAGAAGCCCTGCATCAGGGCTTCGCCGCGGACGTAGCCGTTGAAGGAGAGGTAGCTGTAGTTGTAGCCCATCTCGCCGCAGAAGTCCCAGGTCTCGACGGAGCCGCCGCCGGGGATCCAGATGGGCGGATGCGGGCGCTGGATCGGGCGCGGCCAGATGTTGACGTAGCGGATCTTGTTGTACTCGCCGTTCCAGGCGAAGACGTCGGGGTCGGCCCAGGCGCGGAGGATGAGGTCGTGGTTCTCGCGGTACTTGTCGCGCAGGGTGGCGGGGTTGGAGCCGAGGCAGAAGTTGTCGTCCATGGAGGTGCCGACGGGGAAGCCGGCGACGAGGCGTCCGCCGGACATCACGTCGAGCATTGCCATTTCTTCGGCGACGCGGGTGGGCGGGTTGTAGAGGGCGATGGACTGGCCGAGGAGGAGCAGGGTGACGTCCTGGGTGCGGCGGGCGAGGGAGGCGGCCATGATCTGGGGCGAGGGCATCATCCCGTAGGCGTTCTGGTGATGCTCGTTGACGCCGATGCCGTCGAAGCCGAGGCTGGCGGCGTATTCGAGTTGGTCGAGGTACTCGTTGTAGACGCGGTGGCCCTCGACGGGGTCGTAGAGGCGGGAGTCGACATCGACCCAGACGGAGCGGTTGGTCTCGCGGAAGTCATCGGGCAGATGCGGCCAGGGCATCAGGTTGAACCAGTGGAATTTCATGAGGAAGGCTCCATTCGGAGGGCTGGCGCAAGGTCTGTGGCCTCAGTGTAGGGGAGAGGGGCGGAACGGGTATTCTGAGGTCAGAGGGGGAGCCATGAGTATCTTGGAACCGGGCCCGCGCCCGATCTGGACGGCGGAGCAGGAGGAACGGCGGCGGCGCGAGTCGCAGCAGAACTTCGCGTATCTCAATGAGCATGAGGAGGAGCTGTTCGCCGAGCACCCGGGCGCGTTCATTCTGGTACACAGCGGCGATCAGGCGGAGGCGTTCTACGACCCGCTGAAGATGCTGGATCGCCTGGATGAGCTCGACCCAATCAGCCGCGGCGCCGCCCGCCATCGCATCCAACGCAAGGGCATATGGATTCTGTAGCCCGAACGGTCGCGGGATTCTTCAGCTTGCCGGACCGAGCAGGACCGCATTCACCGCTACCAAGCGCCGGCGTGGTGGCGACCGTGTGGTCTGAATCGCGAGACCTCGATTTAGAGTTCCTGATAGACACCGGCGCTGACTTCACGATCCTCAGCCCGATTGACTCGCTGAGACTGTTTGGAAGTGCCTATCTGAACTTCGAGTTCAGCGCTCAGGACGGACTCGAAGTGACTGGGTTGGGCGCGACGCCGACGGTGGTCAGGTTCATCGATGCGGCGCTGAAGTTCATCGCGACTGATGGCACGCTCATCGAGCTGGCGTTTCCGGTCGCGATCCCGGAGCCGCATCCTCGACTGCCGAGTCCGCGTGGGAACTGGCAGATGCCGTCGCTGCTGGGCCGGGATGCTCTGGATTTTTTTGATTTGGCGATCTCCTATCACCCGCCGACGGTGACGCTGACGGAGGTTGGGGGTGCGGGGGCTTGAGGGGGTGGCTCCGGGTGGTCAGGTTTGTCCAGATCTGTCCAGATTTGTCCAGATTTTGGGGGTGTGGGGGCGCGTTTGGGCAGGTCAAATTCAGGTCGATCCGGGCTGGGTTGGGTTGAGGAGCTGGGTGACTAGGTTTTCGACTTGGTGGCCTTCTTTTGACTGGGCTAGCCATTGGCGGATTTCGTTGCGGGCGTATCTGACTCCTGTGGCCTTGTTCTGGTTCTTTCGCAGGGTCTTGGCTTCGTTCCAGGCGGTCTGGGCTCCAGCGGCGGCGGCCTCGCCGGCCTTGGCGATTTGCTGATGTAGCTCGTCGTCTGCGTAGAACTCCGGTATCTCGAGTCTCCAGTGGTGCTTGTGTACATGGCGGGCACCGAACTGACCTTTTGGCATCAGCGGCTCGAGGGCTTGCTCCAGGACCCGGCTGTTGATGATCGCTGTCAGGTACTGCGCCTCTAGCAGCGACGGCATCGGAATCCAATACAGCGTGTGATCGATCACTGCGTTGGGTCATCGACCACCGCAGCGGTGGGGCGTCCAGCCGTTGTGTACACGACTCGGCTGGGGCGGGCAACACCCTGGGCGCTGAGCTTCTTCATGTAATCGATCTGACCGCGCAATGACAGTTTGTTGTTCGGGTTCTTGTGTTTGTCCCAGAGTTCGTTGATGGCCCGCCAGCGCTGGCGCATTCGGTCGCCCAGGGAGAGGGGGTTGAGGCCGTACCAGCCGCCGTCTTGGCGCTCGAGTTGGCCGGTCTGGTGGCTGAGGGGGAGGACGGCCTTGAGTGGATCGAGGAGGAGGTAGGGGGCGACGGTCTCGCCGAGGTGGACGTCGAAGACGTGTTCGGCCTCGATTGGCTGGGACTTTAGCGCTTGCGCCTCGAGAGCCTTCCAGGGCTGCTTTTCCTGCGAGCTGCGGCGCGGGGAGACGGTCCGTAGGTCTTGCACCTGCACGATGGTCTCGGGTTCCTCGAGGTTGACGTAGAAAAGCACGCGAGGATAGATATCCGCGCCTTTTCGCGCGCGCTCCCCATACGGCGAGGCGTAGGCGCCGGCGTTGTCGATCAGCTTGACCATCTCGGTCTTGTATGGCCCGCCCTCGGGGCCGCGCCAGCACTGGGCGCGCTGGGGTAGTGGCTTGGCCTGCTCCGTCCGTTGCGCGAACACTACCGACGCTGGTATTGGGAAGAAGGTGTTGGGCTCGATTCGCTCCAGGTCCCACGGGAAGTGATGTCCCAGATCGACCTGCACGTCGCCCCAGTGTCCGTCGCGCCATTTCTTGTATTGCCCGGTCTGGAGGGCGCTGTGCGGCAGCACCATTGCCGCTGCTCCACCCGGCTTGAGATAGAGGTCAACACAGCGGGCATAGAAGAGGCCGGCGATGTCCTGGTTCGGCGCGTGCCGCCCTCCCGCCCAAATCCCGTAGACGCGCTTGCTCTGGCGCTCCAGTTCCTGGCGCACGACGGCTTCGCTGCTGTTGTAGGTGAGCCAGGGGGGGTTGCCGATGATGATGTTGACGCGGTTGGCGCGGAGGGCGGCGGGGCGGACGAGGTTGCGGGTGTAGTAGCCCAGATGTGGTCGCGGCCGTCGCGGTGGAGCTGTTGCAGGGTTTGGGAGGTGCGCTGGAGCATGTGGTAGTCGGGGCCCTCGATGCCTTCGGCGTCCAGTACCCAGACGGGGTCCTGGCCGGTCTCGATGTGTTCGGCCATGCGGGTGAGGAGGCTGTCGAACCAGTCGGCCTGCTCGACGAGGGCGCGGGGGAATTCGAGGCTGAGGTTGCGTTCGAACTCAGCGCCCTCGACGTCGGCGACGGTGATCGTGATCGTCTCGCGGGTGAACAGGTCGTCGTTGGCGGTCTGGAGCTGGAGGGAGTCGCCGAGGTAGATGGGGATGGTGACGTCGATGCCGCTCTGGGCGGCGGGGAGGGCGTCGCGGGCGGCGAAGGTCCAGGTGGCGCGGGCGAGGTGGACGGCGACGGGGTGGACGTCGATGCCGATGACGTGGGTGAGCAGGCCGGCGAGGGTCGGTCCGGGGGCGAGGTCGGCATCGCGGGCGGCGTCGAGGTACTTGCGGACGGCGGCGTAGATGAACGTGCCGGAGCCGCAGGCGGGGTCGAGGACGCGCTGTTGGAGGGGGTCGGTGACGACGGCGTCGACGATCATGCGGGCGAGCCAGTCGGGGGTGTAGTACTAGCCGAGTCGGCGGCGGTCGTCGGCGGGGATGACGGCTTCGTAGAGGATGCGGGCGATGTCGGATTGGGCCTGGGTCCAGTCGAAGCGTCCGACGCGGCGGGCGAGATTGCGGAGCCAGTCAGCGCCGGCGACCTCGATGGGCCAGGTGAAGAAGTCGGATTCGACGACGCCGCGGAGGCCGGTTTTGTTGGCGAAGGTCTGTCCGTTGAGGAGGGCGTCGGGAGCGTTGTGGGACTCGGTATCGAGGTTGATGCCGAAGGCGGCCTGGACGGCGAGTCCGACGACGGCGGAGAGGTAGGTGTGGCGGACGAAGAGTTCGTCGAGGTCGGGGGTGTCGTCGACGACTTCGCCGAGGGCGGCGGCGAGGAGTCTGCGCCAGAGTTCGCGTTTGATGGTGATGGTGGGGTCGTGGCGGTGGTTGTCGTAGAGGGTGCGGAGTTCGCGGAGGTGGGTCTCGAAGCGGGGTCCGGCGCCGAGGCGGTTGCGGACCTCCGCTTCGGTTGGCGGGACGTCGCGGGCTTCGAGCGCCTGGGACTGATCGCGCAGCCACTCGTAGAGCAGCAAGCCCTGTTCCTCGACGCTGCCGAGCGTGAAGGCGTTGGGAGACTGGGTGTTCACTGGCCCCATGCCCGGCGTGCGCAGGAGCCAGTACTTGCCGTCAGTGAGGAGGCCGAGTCGTTGCGTCTGGTGGCTGTTGACGGCGGCCTCCAGATACTGGTCGAGCTGCTGCACATGGGCGGCGGTCGGTTCCAGGCGCGTGCCGATGCGGCGCTTGAACTCAATGATCACATCGGGCGTGCGGAGATCGACGAAGCCGGCGGCGTCAGGCGCGGGCGGCTGTTCCTGCTCGATCTCGTCGGCGCGGGCGAGGCCGGACTCAATCAGGAAATCGCGAATCGCAGCACCGATCTCGGACTCAGTCGAGCCGCCATCATGGCGATGGAGGATTTGCTGGGCGTCGTGTTGGAGCTGGGCGTCGTCGGGCGCGGTGTCGGGCATGGTGAGCCTATGTTAGGGAGGGCTCATAGACTGGGGGTATGGGTTCGCGTGAGGCTTCTTGTTATCGGCATCCGGATGTTTGGGCGGGGGTGCTGTGTCAGCGGTGTGTGCGGCCGATCTGCACGGCGTGCATGGTTGAGGCGGCGGTGGGGTTTCAGTGTCCGGAGTGCGTCCAGGCGGGGCGGAAGCGGCAGCGGCAGTGGTCGACGGCGTCGCCGGTTCGGGTGACGCAGGCGCTGGCGGGGATCAATGCGGTGATTTGGCTGGTGGTCGTGTTGTACACGGGGTCGCTGTCGCTGTGGGGCGGGCGGGCGACGGAGGTGCACATCGACTATGCGCTGTTCGCGCCGGCGGTCGATCTGGATGGGGAGTGGTGGCGGTTGGCGACGTCGGCGTTTCTGCACTACGGGTTGCTGCACATGGTGATGAACGTGTTCATTCTGGTGCTGCTAGGGCGGATGCTGGAGCCGGCGATCGGCGGGGGTCGGATGTTGCTGCTCTACGGGGTCTCGCTGACGGGCGGGGCGCTGGGGGCGCTGGTGGTCGAGCCGCAGGGGCTGACGGCGGGCGCGTCGGGCGCGGTCTTCGGGTTGGCTGGGGCGGTCGTGATTGCGGAGCGGGCGTCGGGGTTGCGCTGGCGAGACTCGGGGATTCTGGCGTTTCTGGCGATCAATGTGGTGATTTCGTTCCTGTGGCCGGGGATCAGCATTGGCGGGCATCTGGGCGGGATGATCGTGGGGGCGCTGGCGGCGGTGATTCTCTGGAGCTTCCCGAACTGGACGGGGTACACGCGGACGGCGGCGCGGATCAAGGTGCTGCGTCCGCTGCCGGAGCTGCTGGTCTTTGGGCTGGGGGCGCTGTGCGTCTTGCTGGCGCTGGTCTGGGCGGCGCCGAACTGGCGGACGCCGCTGTTCTGAGCGGAGCTGCCCTCTGCCCGCGGCAGCTCCCCCCGCCAGACGGGGGAGAGGAACAAGAGCGGGTATATTTCGCAGAGTGAGCTTTCTTGAGAGGCGGCCGGCGATGAGTGACCGATTCGAAGGCATGGTGGCGATTGTGACGGGCGCGGCGGGCGGGATTGGCCGCGCGGCGTGCGCGCGGTTTGCCGCGGACGGGGCCAAGGTGGTGGCGGTTGACCTGGCCGGCTCCGACCTTGATGAGACGGTCGCGGCCGTCTCGAATGCGGGCGGGGAGTGCATCACGGTCGAGGCGGACGTGACGCAGGAGGCGGATGTCGCGCGTTACGTGGCGGCGGCGCTGGCGGCGTACGGGCGGGTGGACGCGTTCTTCAACAATGCGGGGATTGAGGGTGTCCGCGCGGCGCTGACGGAGCTTGATGAGGCGGACTTCGACCGCGTGATTGCGGTCAATCTGAAGGGCGTCTGGCTGGGGATGAAGCACGTCGCGCCGGCGATTGCGCAGTCGGGCGGGGGCGCGATTGTGAATACGGCGTCGATTGCGGGGCTGTCGCCGACGCCGGGGATTATCGCGTACGGCGCGTCGAAGCACGCGGTGGTGGGGATGACGAAGTCGGCGGCGCAGGAGTTGGCGCCGGCGGTGCGGGTCAATGCGGTCTGTCCGGGGCCGATTGAGACGCGGATGATGCGCAGTCTGGAGCGGCAGTTCGATCCGGACAACCCGGAGGCGGTGCACGACATGTTCGCCGCGGCCAATCCGCTGGGTCGCTACGGGGAGCCAGAAGAGGTGGCGTCGCTGGTGACGTGGCTGTGCTCGGACGACAGTCGGTACATCAACGGGGCGATGCACACCATTGATGGCGGCGGGAATCGGGGGCGTTAGGGGCTCAGCGCAGCGCCTTCGACAGAGCCTCACCGCAGCGCACTCGTACGATCTGGTAGGACTTGCTGCCGTACTTGACGAAGTTGGCTCGTTTGTTGAGCAGCTGGCGTTGCCTCTTATGAAGCCGGCCGGATACGGCGATCGGTCTCAGGAACGTCCTTTCACGATCTGAGACCAAGAGCTTGGCTGCGAGGTCAGCTCCTGACTGGAGTTGCCGCGCAGCTTCGGTTGCGTCGACATCACCTTTTTTCAGCTCGATCGGCGCTACGACTCCTTGAGCACCGACGAACACAAAGTCGCAGCGCGGTCTATCGGGTTGAACCGGCGTTTCCTGGTGGTCCATATCGACAATCACATCCGTTGCTGCAAGCCTGCGAATGGCCAAGCGGCAACCGTCGCGCTCTATTCGATCAGTGAGGCACGCATCTGGCAGTGCCGCACGGATGCGCGCAGCGGGATTGTCGCCACGGCTTGTCATAGAGGTTTCAGGTCTTCCAAGCGATTGCCGATTTCCGCCCATACGTTGTAGACATCCATCGCGGTGGAAGAGTAATCGCGCGCCAGGCCGTCCTCTTCAGGATTGATCGACAGCTCCTCAACGACCGTTCCCTTCGGTCGCTTCTTGGTCTTGAAGAGCCAGGCGCCAAACTGGTCTGGAGTCAACGCGGCGTCCGCTGCGTACAGACCATCCCGATGGCTCGCCGGCAATTCAGACATTCGGACCAGATTGGCGAATTGGTCGAGGATCCACTCGCTGTGGGTGGTCACGATTACCCGCACGCCAGCGTGCACAAGTCGAGCAAGCTGGGTGGCGAATTCGACCTGAGCGGCAGGATGCAGATGCGACTCGGGTTCTTCGATAATCAGCGTGTCTCCTGGTTCAACTAGATGGCGCAAGTAAATCACAACTGGCGCAAGTTCAGACACCATCGAAGAGGTTCGAGTCAAAGGCAGTTCTGATGACCACCCAGCTGGCTCGTAAGTGAAAACGGTGTGACCGACATCTGTACTATGTGCCTGTACTGCCCCTTCTAGAATCTGCTCTTCAAGCCGACTTACTATAGATCCGATTGTCTGTTTTTCATTTCCGTTGTGCGTTCCAACCATCTCAATCATCTCGTTCAGGAAATCGGACAGAACACCTGTCATCACAGCATCCGAACTTCGCTTTCTTGTGCCACCGAATGGCGCACTGTCCAGCAAAGCTCCAACTACCACATTGTGCGCATGCATCACTCCCGTCCGGTCTGCAGGCAGATAGTACGCTGGAGAGCCGAGAGTCCCAACCAGCTCCTTCAACGCCGAATCTGCAAGGGCGCGAGTCGCCATGGCAGCGAAGATTTCTCCCTGAGATCCTCTTAAGGAACCCTGATCCTCCTCCTGAAACGCCCTAAACAACTGTTCAGGCAGCCCTTGCGTAAGTAATTTAGTCCGATAGTCATCGGGAACAAACGACGAGAACTCGGAGCGAGACCGCCGAATCAAATACTCGTACCTAGCCGCTTCGCCCTTCATCTTCTCGATGCTCTTAACCGTTACGATAGCCGGGCTGCGCGAGCCTCTCCGTATCAGTTGCGCCGTACCATCTGTTATACCCATGCACCGGCCGATATGGCCATCGATAAGTTCGGCTGCGGTCTCCCTATTGCCCCGTAGGAGCTGGACAAGGAGTTCTGCAATCTCGTTTGGCAATTGCGGAGGCGATTCTTCCTCGAATGAGTGAGAGGACGACGCTGAGGAGAGCCACTGGAGTATGGCGCTGCGCTCTTGCGAAGTCAGCTCCGGAAGCCCAAGAGACTGTCTGAACCTAGCCCCGGAAGAATCTTCATCAAGATTGACCACTCTCTGAGAGAATATTCGCTGCCCTGTATTGAACACCAGGTGTAGCGCATAAATCAGGATCGCGAGGTATGATTTACCGGTATTGCTAGGCCCAACTAGCACTGTCAACGGACGGAGGTCGATTTTGGCTTCGGCGATGGGGCCGAAGTTCTTGACCTCTAGCTCGATTTTGGGCTCGGGCTGATCGGTGGACATGGCTTCCCCCTGCTCTGAGGGTACCGTCCGCCGACGAGCCCGGCGCTATTCCACTTGCCAGGTGGAGCGGCCGCGGAGGAGTTGGGTGACGTCCTGGCGGTTTTTGTATTTGGCGACTTCGATTTGGCCGTCGAGGTAGTCGCTGTAGGTGGGGGTGGTGACCTGGCGGATGACGCCCATGGGGACGGGCATTTCGGGGTAGGCGCAGCGGGCGAGGAGCTGGTGGACGTCGGGCGCGGGGCGGGTGGCGTCGTGGGTGAGGATGAGGCCGGCGTCGGGGCCGTTGGCGTCGACGACGCGGAGGCCGGTGGCGGAGACGGCGAGGCCGCGGTTCTGGTTCTCGCCGAAGAGCATCGGCTTGCCGTGCTCGAGGTAGAGCAGGCGCTCGCTGCGGACGTTGCGGTCGGTGTAGTCGGCGAAGGCGCGGTCGTTGAAGATGTTGCAGTTCTGGAGAATTTCGACGAAGGCGGCGCCGTGATGCTTGGCCGCTTTCTCGATCGTCGCGGTGAGATGCTGGGGGTCGGTGTCGAAGCTGCGGGCGACGAAGGTCGCTTCCGAGGCGAGGGCAACGGAGAGCGGGTTGAGGGGGCGCTCGGTCGTGCCGACGGGGGAGGACTTGGTCACCTTGCCGAGTTCGGAGGTGGGCGAGTACTGGCCCTTGGTGAGTCCGTAGATGCGGTTGTTGAAGAGGAAGATCTTCACGTCCACGTTGCGGCGCAGGACGTGGAGGAGGTGGTTGCCGCCGATCGAGAGGGCGTCGCCGTCGCCGGTGATCACGAAGACCATGAGGTCGGGTCGGGAGAGCTTGAGGCCGGAGGCGATGGTCGGGGCGCGGCCGTGGATCGAGTGCATCCCGTAGGTGTTCATGTAGTAGGGGAAGCGGGAGGAGCAGCCGATGCCGGAGACGAAGACCATCTTCTCGGGCGCGACGTTGAGGTTGGAGAGGCCGCGCTGCATCTGGGCGAGGATGGAATAGTCGCCGCAGCCGGGACACCAGCGGGTGTCGACGTCGGAGGCGTAGTCCTTGCGGGTCAGGTTCTTGTCCGCGAGGGGAATGATCGACTCGACGGGTTCAAGCGGCGGCGTCTGGAGTACCATCTCGTGCCTCCTGTGGCTCTCGGTCCTCTGGTGTGGAGCGTAAGGGATCGGTGTGTGTAGGGGCGCGGGCTGCCTACTCGTTGGCGAATTTGGTGATCGCCTCGGTCAGCAGGCGGGCGGAGAGGGGCTGGCCGGTGACCTCGTTGTAGCCCTGCGCGTCGACGAGGAACTGGGCGCGGACGAGCATCCGCAGCTGGCCGCTGTTGGCCTCGGGGATGAGCACCTTGCGGTAGCGCGAGACGACGTCGCCGAGGTTGCGGGGGAAGGGGTTGAGATACTGCAGGTGGGCGTGGGCGACCGTGCAGCCGGCTTCGCGGGCGTCGTTGACGGCGGTGAAGACGGCGCCGTAGGTGGAGCCCCAGCTGAGCACGAGCAGGTCGCCCGATTCGGGGCCGTCGACTTCAAGCTCGGGGATGAAGTTGGCGATCCGCTGAATCTTCTCGGCGCGCAGGTCGGTCATGCGCTGGTGATTCTCGGGCGTGTAGGCGACGTCGCCGGTGATGTCGGACTTTTCGAGGCCGCCGATGCGGTGCTGCATCCCGGCGGGGCCAGGCGGGACGAACATCCGCGCCAGGGTGTCGGGGTCGCGCTGGTAGGGCTGGAAGTCGGCCGGGTCGAGGTGTTCGAGCCGGCGGTAGGGGACGTCGATGAGATCGAGCTGGGTGAGGTCGGGCACGGGCCAGGGTTCGGCGGTGTTGGCCAGGTAGGTGTCGGAGAGGAGGATGACGGGGGTGACGAACTGGAAGGCGAGGCGGACGGCTTCGAGGACCATGTAGAAGCAGTCGCCGGGCGTCTTGGCGGCGAGCACGCAGAGCGGGGATTCGCCGTTGCGGCCGAACATGACCTGGAGCAGGTCAGTCTGCTCGGTCTTGGTGGGCATTCCGGTGGAGGGGCCGGAGCGTTGGACGTCGAGGACGATCAGGGGCAGCTCGGTCATCACGGCGAGGTTGATTGCTTCGCTCTTGAGGGCGATGCCGGGTCCGGAGGTGCCGGTGACGCCGAGGCCGCCGCCGTAGGCGGCGCCGATCGCGGTGCCGACGGCGGAAATCTCGTCCTCGGCCTGGAAGGTGCGGACGCCGTACTCGCGCAGGGCGGCGAGCTCGACGAGCACGTCGGAGGCGGGGGTGATCGGGTAGGAGCCGTAGAAGAGCTCGAGGTCGGTGAGGTGGGAGGCGGTGATCAGGCCGAGCACGAGCGCCTGGTTGCCGGTGATTGTGCGGTACTCGCCGGGCGTGAGGACGGCCGGGGGGACGCGCACGTGGGCGTCGGCGATCTCGGTGGTCTCGCCGTAGGCGTGGCCGGCGTAGAGGGCGCGGCGGTTGGCCTCGGCGATGTTGGGGAGGCGGCCGAAGCGCTCCTGGATCCAGTCGAGGGTCGGCTGGAGATCGCGGTCGTAGAGCCAGTAGACGAGGCCGAGCGCGAAGAAGTTCTTGGTTCGCTCGGCGTTCTGGTTGGTCAGGCCGAGGTAGTCGACGGCGGCGATGGCGGCGGTGGTGATCGGCGCTTTGATGATGCGGTAGCCGTCGAGGGAGCCGTCGGTGAGGGGGTTGCTGGGGTAGCTGGCCTTCTTGAGGTTGCCGGAGGTGAAGGCGTCTTCATTGACGACCAGCAGGCCGCCCTTGGTGAGGGCGGCGAGGTGCGACTTGAGCGCGGCGGGGTTCATGGCGACGAGCGTGTCGGGCTCGTCGCCGGGGGTGAAGATCTGGTGCTTCGAGAAGGAGATCTGGAAGCTGGAGACGCCGGCGAGGGAACCGGCGGGGGCGCGGATTTCGGCGGGGAAATCGGGCAGCGTGGAGAAGTCGTTGCCGAAGATTGCGGTGGCGTCGGCGAAGCGGTTGCCGGCCAGCTGCATCCCGTCGCCGGAGTCGCCGGCGAAGCGGACGGTGACGCGGTCGCGCTCCTGGATTGCCGCACCGGCGTTCGCTGATCCGTTCGCCTGCGTCGATGTGGTGGTCATCTCTCAACGGCCTCCGCGGACGGCGCGGGAATGCGGTGCGCCGGCCTGATTAGTCGGGAAGGGGACTCCGCTGGCGTCCGACACGAGCGCTCCCCGTCCACACTCTAGAGCGAGGCGGAGCACTGTCGGCAAGCGCAAGGTAGGCAGACGCCAAGTCGTCAGGCGTCAGGTAGGCAGACGCCGGGGACACACGGTGGGACTGAGGGGAACTCACGCGCGGCGGGGCGGTCATGGACAAACTCCCGAGGTCTCCCCAACGCCTATGACGCTACGCCCTTGAGCGCGTTATCCGCAAGTCGTTTCGTAAACGGAGATGACGGGATTGCCAAATCCGCTCGGTCGCCCGCTGCCGAGCGGCAGTTGGCTCGGCAGCGAGGACGGATGACCGGTGCGCTCACTGTGTTGCGGGCTACTCGTTGCGGGTCATGGACTCGATCAGGGCGTTCATGTAATCCGCGTCGAGCAGCTGGGGGCTGATCAGGATCGACATGCCGTTGAAGTAGCGGGCGGGGTTGATGCGCCAGCGCTCGGTCATCACGGCGGCGTACATGGCGAGGTAGGACTGGACGGCGGTGTGATCGTTGATCGTGAACATGACCGAGCCGTTGGCCACGCTGAAGACGAGGCCGAGGCTGAAGCCGAAGGTGCCGATCGACACCTCGCCGTCGAATTCATAGCTGGCCAGGCGCGCGGCCCAGGCGCCGTCAACGGACAGCGTGAGGATGCCGTCCACGTCGCCCGCCTCGAGTCGGGCGAGGATTTCCGCGACCGCGTCGGTGGGCTCGGCCTCGTCGACCACGGCGAGCGGCCGTTCGGACGTCCAGCGTTCGACCGTGCCCTCGTAGACCTCCTCGAAGCCGTCGCAGCGCTCGATCAGGCCGACGTTGTTGGGCTCGTGGATGATGCAGAGCACGTTGCCGGTGAGGCCCTGGCGGTTGAACTCGGCGCCGGCGAGGCGGCCGCCCTCGCGGTCGTCGAAGCCGATGTGCATGGCGGAGCCGACGGACTCGGCCTGTTCCGCGCCGGAGTTGAAGGAGACGACCGGGGTACCGGCCGCGGCGGCGTCGCTGACTGCGGCGGACAGCGCGTCGGGTTCGGCGAGGGTGGTCGCGATCGCGCCCGCGCCGTGCTCGGCGCACGCGCGGATCATGGCCGCCTGGGCGGCGGCGGTGTTGTGCGCGCTCCAGTCCAGCTGGACGTCGAGCTGCGCGGCGGCGGCAGTGCTGACCTGCGCGGCGCGGCCCCAGAACAGGCCCACGTCGGTCGCGATCACCTGGCCGCTGTGCTGCACCTGGCAGATGAGGGTGTCAGGCGCGGCGGTGTGCTGCTCAACGAGTTCGATCCAGTAGACCCAGGGCGGTTCCTCCTCGAGCTCCAGTTCGTCAAACACGTCCGCCGCCAGCAGGCCGACGGGCAGGCTGGTCGGGAAGAAGGCGGCGAGGTTCGGGTCGCGGAAGCGGGTATCGAGTTCGCTGCGGAGGGCGTCCCAGTTGCCGCCGCTCTCGAGCACGTCGACCGCGCCCCGGTAGGTCTGCGCGATGCCTTCGCAGAGCGCGCCGATGCCTTCGTCGTCGGTGTCGACGACGCAGAGCAGGGGGCCGATCTCGGCGTCGGGGTCGTCGCCGCCGACGAAGCCGTTGTAGAACCCTCCGAGTTCCGCGCCTTCCGTCAGGAGTTCGGCGCGGTAGGCGCGGGCTGCGCGGTCGGCGCGGGTGTCGACGTCGATGCCGACGGGCGAGCTGTAGCGCGTGTGGCCGACGTTGGCGTCGGCTGGGAGGAAGCGCGCGGACGGGTGCTGGGTGGGGCCCCAAGCGCCGTCGGGCTGGCGCTGCTGGAGGCCGACTTCGGTGCGGCCGTCCTCCTGGAGGGTGACGGCGATGCGGACCTCGGGGTCCTCGGCAATCTGGCCGTGATCCTGATGCGCCCAGACCGCGCCAAGCGCGGTGGCACCGATCAGGATGCCGAATCCGAGCAAGAAGAGTGAACGCATGAGCCGTCCCGATCCTTCCCGCTGCGCGCCGCAGGGAACACCGCCGGCGGCGCTGCCGTGCGTTGGAGAGTGTACGGGAGCCGCGCCTGCGCTCGGCTGGCCGATCGACGCGGCCAGCGTTGAGGCCAGAACGCCCTGGCGCTCTGTGGCGAGCGCCAGGGCGTCAGGTTTGTCCGCGTGCCTCCTAGTTCTCGTACTAGTTCTCGTAGAGGGCGTCGATCAGGGCCTGCATGTACTCGGCGTCGGCGATTTGCGGCTTGATGAGCAGCGAGAGGCCGTTGAAGTAGTGGACGGGTTCGAGCCGCCAGCGGTCGGCCATCACCGCCGCGGCGGCGGACAGGTAGGCCTGGAGCTCGGGGTGGTCGAGCACGGTGAACAGGACCCGGCCCTCGGCGACCGAACGCGCGAGTCCGAGGCTGAAGCCAAAGGCGGTGATGTCGATGTTGAGCTCTGCGCCCGCCTCTTCCGCGTCGCTCTCGGCGTAGTAGCGGGCGATGCGGGCGTGCCAGGCGCTGTCGACGGAGAGGGTGACGATGGTGGGGATATCGCCCTGGGCGAAGCGGTCAACCAATTCCGTCACTGGCCAGGAGGGATCCTCGGTGGCGGACCAGTGCTCGACGTTGCCCGCGTAGGTCTCTTCGAGGCCGTCGCAGCGCTCGTGCAGGCCGACGTTGTTGGGTTCGTGGACGATGCAGAGGACGTTGCCCTCGATTCCGCGCGCGGTCAGTTCTTCGCCGATCAGCCGACCGGCTTCGTGGTCGTCCAGGGCGACGTGGAGGATGGTGCCGAGTTCACTGGCGGCGCTGGCGCCGGAGTTGAAGGAGACGACGGGGATGTCGGCATCGAGCGCTTCCTGGACCGCGTCGGCCTGAGCCGCGGGGGCGGGCAGGGAAGTGGCGATCACGTCGGCGTCCCGCGCGATGCATTCGCGGATCGCCGCCACCTGGTCTTCGATGTTGGCGTGGGCGCTGAAGTCGAGGTGAATGCCCATCTGGGCGGCGGCGGCGGCGCTGACCTCGGAGGAGAGACCCCAGAAGAGGTCTTCACCGATCTCGTCTTCGAGGTCGATGTCCGTGCGTTCGAGTTCGTAGCCGCTATGGGTGATCTGGCAGATCAGCGCGTTGCGCGAGGCGATGTTCTGGTCGAGGAGTTCGATCCAGTAGATGAAGTCGAGGTAGCGGTCGTTCTCGATCTCCGCGTCCCAGGCGAAGAGGGCGGTGGCGATGCTGGTCGGGAGGAGTCCGGTGACGGCTTCGTCCACGACGCGATCGATCAGGTGCTGGCGCAGGGCAGCGCGGTCGTCGATGGCGACGCGTTCGACGGGGCCGACGTAGATCGACTCCATGCCTTCGCAGAGGGCGTCCATGTCGGCGTCGCGGGTGTCGATGATGCAGAGGACGATGCCGGGCTCAGCGTCCTCGGGGACGACCTCGGTGAAGTCGTTGCCGATATCTTCGCCCGCGGCGATCAGGTAGTTGCGGTATTCGAGGTTGACCGCGCCCTCGCGGTCAACGGTGAGCGGGATGCTGTCGCTGTAGTGCGGTCCAGACTCGGCGGTGGCGGCCAGGAAGCGATGTTGGGGATCGATCGTGTCGCTCCAGTCGCCGCTGACATCGCGCTGTTGGAGTCCGACTTCGACACGGCCGTCGTCCAGTCGTTCGACGACGATGCGGACTTCGGTATCGGTGTGATGGCCGGCGGACCAGATAGCGCCGAGAGCGGCCGCGCCGAGAGCGGCGCCGAGGGCGAGGGTGAAGATCGTGCGGAGCCTGGAACGCATGCGGTGTCCTCCCAATTGCAGGCGGCTGTCTGACGATTATGCAATATCCGCGGCAAGCGCGAGTGGGATGCGCTCTCTTTAGGAGGTCTGGCGAGCGGGGGTGCGGGGGAGTGGCGAGGGGCTATCCTCTGTTCACCAAATGGACAAGGGAGTTGCGATCATGGCTGGACGACTTGCGGGGCAGGCGGCGCTGATCACGGGCGGGGCGAGCGGGATCGGCGCGGCCTGCGCTCTGCGCTTTGCGCAGGAAGGGGCGGATGTGCTGCTCGCGGACTTGCTGCCGCACCGCGCCGCCGAGACGGTGGCGGCGGTGGAGGCGCTCGGTCGCCGCGCGGTGGTGGTTGAGTGCGACACCTCGACGGAGGCGGCGAACGACGCCGCGGCGCAGGCCTGCGTCGACGCCTTCGGGCGGCTGGACATCGTGGTCGCGGCGGCGGGCATCTCTAACGCGGAGTACGTCTCCGGCGAGGCCTCGGACATCGGCGACGACCGCACGGCGTCGTTCATCACCAACCAGAACGTTGAGCACTGGGAGAAGGTGCTGGCGGTCAATCTGACTGGGGTGATGATGACCGACCGTTCCTGCGCGCGGAAGATGATTGAGCTGGGCAACGGCGGCGCGATTATCAACATCGCCTCGATCATGGCCAAGTTCCCGCAGCCGGGCGCGGCCAACTACTGCGTGTCCAAGGCGGGCGTCTGGATGCTGACCAAGGTGCTCGCGCAGGAGTTGGTGGGCGACGGCATCCGCGTCAACGCGATCGGGCCGGGCTTCATCGAGACGCCGATGACGGAGGCGATCTCCGGGCATGAGGAGCTGAATCAGTGGGTTCTGAGCCTGACCCCGATGCGCCGCTTCGGGCAGCCGGACGAGATCGCCAAGGTCGCGGTCTTCCTCGCCTCGGATGAGGCGTCCTATGTGACCGGCGAGATCATCCACCCGGACGGCGGCTGGTTCACGGAGTGAGGAGCGCTGACGATGTCATTGTGGGAGATTGCCTCGCGGACGATTGACGAGGCGTCGGAGTCGCTGCGGGCGCTGAGCCTGGACATTCACTCGCACCCGGAGGAGAACTACGAGGAGGAGCACGCGCACGCGGCGCTGACCTCGTGGCTGACGGACTCCGGGTTCGAGGTGACCGCGTCCGCTTACGGGATGGACACGGCGTTTGAGGCGACGCGCGGCGCGGGCGGGCCGACGATTGCCGTGCTCTGCGAGTACGACGCGCTGCCTGGCATCGGCCACGCCTGCGGGCACAACCTGATCGCGATCTCGGGCGCGGCGGCCGGCCTCGGCGTCGCTGAGGCGCTTGAGCGCGAGGGCGTTGAGGGCACGATCCGCGTGCTCGGCTCGCCGGCGGAGGAGGGCGGCGGCGGCAAGATTCGGTTGATCGACGAGGGCGCGTTTGCGGATGTCGGCGCGGCGATGATGATTCATCCCGGCACGGGTGATCTGCTCTATCCGGCGGTGCTCGCGATTGACACCTGCATGGTCGAGTTCCGCGGTCGGAACGCGCACGCGGCCGGGGCGCCGTGGGAGGGCCGCAACGCGCTGGACGCGCTGGTGCTCGCCTATCAGGCGATCGCGCTGATGCGGCAGCAGTCGCATCCGACGGTGCGCATCCACGGCAAGATTCATCACGGCGGGGACAAGCCGAACATTATCCCGGACTTCGCGCAGGCCGAGTTCTATGTGCGCGCGCCGCAGGAGGGCCGCCTGAACGAGATGGTCAAGCGGGTCGAGGACTGCTTCGCCGGCGCGGCGCAGGCGACCGACTGCGAGTGGTCGGTGACCTGGATGGGGCCGCGTTACAGCAACATGGCGAACAATGGGCCGCTGGCCGATCTGTTCGGGCGGCGCTGGCTGGATCTGGGCGTGCACGCGATTGACCTTGAGGGCGGGAAGGGCGGCAGCTTCGGCTCGACCGATATGGGCAACGTCTCGCACGTGGTGCCGTCGATTCATCCGGTGTACAACATCCCGCACAAGAGCGGGAATCATACGGCGGGGTTCACGGAAGCCGCCGCCTCGGCGGACGGGCATCAGCTGACCCTGACCGCGACCAAGGCAATGGCGCACGCGGCGCTCGACTGGCTCACGGACGCCGATCTGCGCGAGCGCGCCCAGGCCGACTTCGACGCCGCGCACGGAAACTGACTGAGCCGGAAGTCACCGGCAAGACACTGAGAAACGAGGACAACGATGCTGGATCACATCGTGCTGGCGACTCCTGACGTGCAGGCGTCTGTGGAGGCGATCGCCGCGGCCACCGGGATTCGCGCCGAGCTCGGCGGACACTTCCAGGGGCGCGGCGTCTACAACCATCTGCTCGCGCTGCAGGACGACGCCTATCTGGAGATCATCGGGCCGGATCCGAACCAGACGGATCACGAGGGGGCGCTGCCATTCGGGATGCACGGGTTTCCCGAGCGCGGCGCGCATGTCCCGCATTGGTGCTGCAAGGCGGGCGACACGATCAATGAGCGCACGGCGGCGGCCAAGGCGGCCGGCTTCGACATCGGCGAGGTGCGGCCGCTAGGCCGCGTCCTGGCGGACGGGACGCGGCTCGACTGGCATCTGACGGTCGGCGGCTGGCCGCCCTTGCTGGGCGGGCTGGCGCCGTTCCTGATCGACTGGGGCGACGCGCGGCATCCGTCGACGACGGCGGTCACGGGCGCGCGCCTGGCGTCCTGGCACGGCGAGCATCCCGATCTGGCGGAGGTGCGCCGCGCGCACGAGGCGCTGGGCGTCGAGCTGGAGCTGCGCGAAGGCCCCGAACCGGCGCTGGTCGCGGTAATCGAGGGGCCGAACGGATCAATCACGCTGCGCTAGACGCCCGCGAAGGCTGGCGAAGCTGGTCAATCGCGGCGCGGAGAGGAACTGAAACATGAAACTGGGACTGTCGCTGGGCTACTCCGGAGCGGAGATGGCGCTGCCGGTTGACCTCGTGCGCAAGGCGGAGGCGTGGGGCTACGACTCGGTTTGGACGGCGGAGGCGTACGGCTCGGACGCGTTCTCGCCGCTTGCCTATCTGGCGGCGGTGACGGAGAAGATCCGGCTCGGCACGGGCGTCATCCAGCTGGCCGGGCGGACGGCAGCGAATGCGGCGATGACGGCGGCGACGATCGACGCGCTCGCCGGCGGCGACCGCGTGATTCTGGGGATCGGGGTCTCGGGGCCGCAGATCGTCGAGGGCTGGTACGGCGAGCCGTGGGGCAAGCCGAATACGCGGATCCGTGACTATGTCGCGATCATCCGCAAGATTCTCGCCCGCGAGGAGCCGGTCACGCACGCGGGCAAGGAGATCGCGCTGCCTTACGAGGGTCCGGGCAGCGCCGGGCTGGCCAAGCCGCTGCGCTCGATCCTGCACATGAATCCGCACATCCCGATCTGGCTGGGCACGGGCACCGAGATGAACGTGCGGATGACGGGCGAGATCGCCGACGGCTGGCTGCCGCTCGGATTGACGCCGCACAACGCGGACCTGTTCGTCCCCTGGGTCGAGGAAGGGTTCAAGCGCGCCGAGGCGAAGACGGGCGACGCGAAGTGGTGGCCGGACTTTGAGGTGCAGTCGTCGGTGGAGGTCGAGGTCACCGACAACGTGCGCGACGCTTTCCGCAAGATGAAGCCGCGCGTGGCGCTGTACGTCGGCGGGATGGGTCACCGCACGCTCAACTTCCACAAGATGTCGATGGTACGGCGCGGCTACGGCGACGCGGCGGAGCGCATCCAGGAGCTCTACCTGGCGGGGCGCAAGGCAGAGGCGATGGAGGAGGTGCCGGAGGACTTCCTCGACGAGCAGGCGCTGCTCGGCCCGCCGGCCCGAATCCGCGAGCGGTACCAGGTCTGGGCGGACAGCTACATCACCGGCCTCACGGTGCGCACGAACCAGGAAGAGGCCGTCGAGTTGATGGGCGAGCTGGCGCGGGAGTCATCGGGGGCGTAAGCGCGATACGGTAGAGACCGTAGGAGCACATCGATGATCATCACCCAGATTCGGCTTGAGAATTGGCGGAATTTCGTCAGCGTTGACGCGCCCTTGCAGCAGCGCACATTCATCATTGGTCCGAACGCCTCCGGGAAGTCGAATCTGCTCGATGCGGTGCGCTTCTTACGCGATGTCGCCACAGAGGGGCTCAACCGAGCGTTGGAGCAGCGCGGCGGCATCTCGAAAGTGCGTTCTCTGGCCGACCGACAGGCGCCCGGCATCACACTTGATGTGTCGCTTGGGGAACCGCGCAGCACAACGCCGACCTGGCGTTACCGCCTGTCTGTCCGCCGGGAACGCGCCGGTCGACACCGCGCGCTGATCACCGAGGAGTCTGTTTGGGATGCATCGAGTCGCCTAGTGCTGCAGCGGCCGTTGCCTGACGACAAGCACGACAGCGAGTTGCTCACCCAGACCGCCCTGGAACAGGTGAGCGCTAATCGAGAGTTTCGCGCGATCGCCGACTTCTTCCGCTCGGTTGAGTACCTGCACCTGGTGCCGCAGATGATCCGTCTCGGAGATGAATCGACCGCCCATGCAGCGGCAAATGATCCGTTCGGGCGCGGGTTTCTCGAGCGCGTAGCGGATACGCCCAGCAAGACCCAGCAGGCCCGCCTGAAGCGGATCGCGAAGCAGCTTCATCAGATCTTGCCAGAGTTTGATGAGCAGCTCGTGATCGAACGCGACCATCGAGGCCGCCCGCATCTGGAAGCGCGGTTCCGCCACTGGCGGAAGAACGCCACCCGGCAGCAGGAGGACCAATTCTCAGACGGGACGCTCCGGTTGATCGGCTTGCTCTGGGCATTGCAGAATGGGAATGGTCCACTGCTGCTGGAAGAGCCTGAACTCTCCCTGCAGACCGACATCGTGAGTGACATGGCCTCGATGTTTACGCGGGCGGCGCAGAATCGGAAGCGGCAAGTGCTGATCACCACCCATTCGTACGAGTTGCTGAGCGAGGAGAGCATCGCGCCGAGCGAGGTGCTCACCGTCACGCCGTCAGCCAGCGGATCAACGATTGCTCCCGGTAGCGACAACGTCGCAGCCGCCCGTTTGGCAGACGCGGGGGGGCGCGCCGGCGAGTTCCTGCTTGCGAATGCAGTTGGACACTCGGGATCGCAGCTGCCGTTGCGCACATGATCACGGTCCACGTCGCGACCGAAGGCAAGCTGGACTTCGCGGTCGCGGAGCGCCTGCTGGCCGACGTGAACGCTCAGGCGAAGCAGGCCAGCCGCTGGCGGGGTCGGAACTACCTGATTGAGCAGTTGAACGGCTTCGCGCAGGCGGCCCGGTACACGCCGCACACACCTTGGCTCGTGCTCCTTGACCTCGATCGCGATCCGTGCGCGCCGCAGCTCTTGACGGAGGCCCTGACGCATCCGACGCCCAATCTCATCGTGAGGGTCGCGGTGCGAGAGATTGAAGCTTGGCTGCTTGCCGACACAGATATTGCAAGCACACTTCGGATTCCCAAGGACAGGATTCCTCGAGATCCGGACAGCATCGACATGCCGAAGCGGGTCATCGTCCAACTCGTGCGCGCGCACTGTAAGAACAGCCGCATCCAACGCGAGGTGCTACCCGCACTGCCTGGGCCAGCGATCGGGGTGGGTTACAACGACCTCCTGATTGAGTTCGTCCGCAAGGACTGGGAGCCGCGGCGGGCGGCGGCGCGCTCGGACTCGCTGGCTCGCTGTTTGCGGGCTTTGGAGACCTTTGCGCCCTAAACTGTCCCTGCAACCGAAAGGCTTGGCCATGTCCGATGCGGAAGCGATTGTGAACGCCTTTATGGCGGAGTTTGATGCGGTTCACCCGGATGCTGAGGTGTTGGCGTCCTACTTCACTGATGATGCGGTCTACCACAACATGCCGATGGCGCCGGCTGAGGGCATTGAGGCGGTCAAGGCGGCGTTGGCGGGGGTCTCGCAGATGACCTCGCGCGGCTGGGAAGTGCTGCACTCGGCGGCCAACGGCGACGTGGTGCTGAATGAGCGCATCGACCGCTTCGAGATTGGCGGTACCAATGTTGAGGTGCAGGTGATGGGCGTCTTCGAGCTGCGCGACGGGAAGATCGCGCGGTGGCGCGACTACTTCGACCTGGCCTCGTTCCAGAAGCAGATGCCGGGCGGCTAGGGCTTGCTCGGAGGCTGAGCGGGAGCCCCCCTCAGCCGCTGCGCGGCAGCTCCCCCGGCGGGGAGCTCTGAATCCGTGTGGCAGCTCTTCCAGATGGGGAGAGCTACATCAGTCGCGGTTGAAGGCGGTGCGGAGTTCGGCGGCGATTTGGTCGAGCGCCTGGTTGCCCTCGGGGACGGCCTGGAAGGCGCCGATGAAGCCGTGGATGACGCCGTCGTAGCGGGTGCAGCGGGACTGGACGCCAGCGGCGGAGAGCGCGGCGGCGTAGGCCTCGCCTTCGTCGCGCAGGGAGTCGTACTCGGCGGTGATCGTCAACGCGCGGGGCAGGTTGGACAGGTCGTCGGCGCGGAGCGGTGAGGCGTAGGGTTGGGCGCCCTCTGACTCATCGTTCAGGTAGAGGTCCCAGAACCAGCGCATTCCGGCTTCCGAGAGGCCGTATTCGCCGCCGCCGTTGACGCGGTAGGACTCCGTGTCGAAGTTGAAGTCGGTGACCGGGTAAATCAGGATCTGGGAGGCGATCTGGGGGCCGCCGCGGTCGCGCGCCATCTGCGAGACGACTGCGGCCAGGTTGCCGCCGGCCGAGTCGCCGGCCACGGCTATCTGATCAGCCGGGCCGCCCTGTTGGGCATACATCCCGGCGATCCACTCGAGCGCCGCGTAGCAGTCATCGGCGGCGGCGGGGTAGGTCGCCTCGGGCGCGAGACGGTAATCGACCGAAAGAATGCTGGCGGGAATCCGATTGCAGAGGGCGCGGCAGACGGCGTCGTGGGAATCGAGGTCGCCGAGCACCCAGCCGCCGCCGTGGAAGTAGACGACGGTGGGCAGCTCGCGCGGATCCTCGGTGGGCAGGTAACCGCGGGCGGGGATGTCGCCGCCCGGCCCGGGAATGGTCATCTCATGCACCTGGGCGACCGGCTCCGGGTTGTCGGTCTGGGGGCGCATCGCGGCCATCGCTTGGCGCGCGTCCTGGGGGGACAGCTCGTTCAGCGGCGGGGCACTGGCGCGCAGGGCGAGGATGGCCTGGGTTTCAGCGGTCAGCGGCATGGCGGCTCCTGTCGGCTCGGTCCGGATAGCCGGAACACTAGACGCGCTCGTTGATGAAGGCCGCGGCTTCCTTGAGGCATTCGACGCCCGTCGGAATGATGGCGAACATCATGAAGGGGTCATGCACGACGCCGTCGTAGCGGCGCACCGTGACATCGCCGCCGGCGGCCTCGATGGCGGCGCCGTATGCCTCGCCCTCGTCGCGCAGCGGGTCGAACTCGGCGGTCTGGATCAGGGCTGGGGCCAGGCCGGAGAGATCGGCGGCGCGCAGCGGCGAGGCGTAGGCCTGCTCGCCGTCGCTGTCCGAGTTCAGGTAGTGATCCCAGAACCAGACCATGCTGGCGCGGGTGAGGAGGTAGCCCTCGGCGTTCTCGGAGTAGGAGGGGTAGTCGTAGTTGTGGTCGGTGACGGGCACGTGCAGAACCTGCGCGGCGATCGCGGGGCCGCCCTGGTCACGCGCCATCTGCGACACGACCGCGGAGAGGTTGCCGCCGGCGGAGTCGCCGCAGACTGCCATCCGCGAGCCGTCCGCGCCGAGCTCAGCGCCGTTCTCGGCGACCCAGGCGGCGGCGGCGTAGCAGTCGTCGGCGGCGGCGGGATACTTGTGCTCGGGCGCGAGGCGGTAGTCAACGGAGACCACGACCGCGCTGCCCAGCTCGGCGAGCAGCTGCTTGCAGGTGCCGTCGTGCGAGGCGATGTCGCCGAGCACCCAGCCGCCGCCGTGGTAGTACATCACGACGGGCAGGTTTTCGCCTTCGGAGGCGTAGACGCGGACGGGAATGTCTCCGGCCGGGCCGGGCACGGTGCGATCTTCGACGCGCGCGGGTTCGGGCGCGCCGGCCTGCATCGCGGCGAAGCCGGCGATCGCCACACGCGCCTCTTCAGGCGTCTGCTCGGAGATATCCGGGCCGCCGGCCTCTTCCAGCATGGCCAACAGTCCCTGCGTCTCTGGTGTCGGGGGCATGGGTCACTCCTTGTGCGGTGCGTCGGGTTTGAGCGTTGCCGGCCAATGGGCCGCAATGTGGACAGGATAGGCGCTGCGCTTCAGCCCTGAGCATCCAGCCACTGGCGGGTCATCTGCGCGTGGCCGACGTGTTCGGCGGTGTGGGCCAGGGCGCGCACGACCAGTTCGTGACCGCTCAGGTGGCGATCCATGAACATGTGATAGTGCGAGCCGGACCAAGCGTCTTCGGCGAGTCCGGCCAGGGCGGATTCAATCGCGGCCCGCGCGCCCGCCCAGCGCTCGGCGAGCAGCGCCTGGGGATCGGCGACCGACGCGGCGCGGGAGTCGAACTCGGCCTGGCGGCTGAGGTCGACCTGTTGGCCGGCGAGCACCTCGACGAAGTTCCACTCAGTCGCCGAGATTGCGTGGGTGGCGAGGATGAACAGGGACGACGATTCGGCCCACGGGGCGGCGTCGAGCTGCGCCGCCGAGAGACCGTCGGCGGCGGTGAGGATGCGTTCGATCAGTTCGCAGGCGGTCTCGAACGCGGGCCGGGCGGGTTCTTCGAGGGACATCGGCATCTTCCTCTCGGCTGCCTATACTCCGATTGACTGTCTGGCTCAGTGTCGTGGAGTCTAACGGCCTGAGCCGTAGAGTAGCACATCTGTGTTAGATAGGAATCCGCGATGAAGGCCGATCCGCAGACGCAGGCGTTGAACGCGATGATTGAGGCCGCCTCGGCCGAAGGCAAGCCGTGGCACGAGATGGAACCGCAGGAGCTGCGCGACACGTTGGCGGAGGGCGGCCCCTTCGGTCCGCCGCCGCCGCGCCTGGACGACATCGCGCAGGAGCGCAGCGTGCCTGGTCCGGCGGGCGAGATTCCGGTGCGCGTCTTCATTCCGCCCGTGGTGCGCGGCGTCTACCTGCACATCCACGGCGGCGGCTGGGTGATCGGCTCGCACGACGGCTCCGATGATCGGCTCTGGGCGCGCGCCCAGGCGACGCAGCAGGCGGTTGTCTCGGTCGGCTACCGGCTGTCGCCCGAGCATCCGTATCCCGCGCCCAACGAGGACTGCGAGGCGGCGGCGGTCTGGCTGGTCGAGAATGGGCAAGCGGAGTTCGGCACCGATGTCTTCACGATCGGCGGCGAGTCGGCGGGCGGCCACCTCTCGGCGGTGACGCTGCTGCGGATGCGGGACAACCACGGCTACACCGGCTTCCGCGGCGCGGCGCTGACCTACGGCGTCTTCGACCTGCGCCACTCGCCCTCGGCGCGGCTCTGGGGCGAGCGCAACCTGATTCTCTCCTCGCCGATCATGGAGTGGTTCATCGACCACTACGTCACGCCCGAGCAGCCCGAGTTGCGCGAGCTGCCGGACGTGACGCCGCTGCTGGCGAACCTCGCGGACATGCCGCCGGCGATCTTCACGGTCGGTACGCTCGATCCGCTGCTCGACGACAGCCTGTTCATGGCCGCCCGCTGGCAGGCGGCCGGCCACGAGACGGAGCTGCACGTCTTCCCGGAGGCTCCGCACGGCTTCGACGGCTTCCCCACCCCCGCCGGGATGGACGCGACAAATCGAGTGAACAACTTCCTGAGCGGGTGTCTGGCGTAGGCGCCATCGTGGCCGCCTAGAGCTCCCCCGGCGGGGGAGCTGTCACGCAGCGGCTGAGGGGGGCGAGGCCCGCTTGATCCCTCGGGGAGGCCCCCCTTCGCCCCTACGGGGCACTTCCCCCGCGGGGGGGAAGTCTTGATATAGCGCTCCCCCGGCGGGGGAGCTGCCGCGCAGCGGCTGAGGGGTGCGCGCAAGCTGACGATGCCCGAATTCGACAACACCTCGCCGCGACAGATCGACCATGCGCGAAAACTGCGATCCGATGCAAGCGACGCGGAGGTTCTACTCTGGAGCCGCCTACGGCGACGCCAACTCGGCGGCTTTCGGTTCCGCCGCCAATACCCCATCGGCGCGTACATCGCCGACTTCGCGTGCATCGCAGAGCGCCTGTTGATCGAGGTTGACGGCGGCCAGCACGACGCTCGCGCCCAAGCTGACGAGATTCGCGACCGCGAGTTGCGCAGGCGGGGGTATCGAACGCTGCGCTTCTGGAACTACGAGGTCTTGCAGGATCTGGATTTGGTGCTTGAGCGCATCCGCGCTGAGCTGCCTGCGCGGCCGCCCCCCTCCGCCCCTTCGGGGCACCTCCCCCGGAGAGGGAGGTCTTGAGTCTTCATTGGCTGAGCAGCTCACCGAGAGGAGAGCGCTTAGTTGACGCGTTTTTCGACACCCTCCCAGTAGGCCTCGCGGAGTTCGAACTTTTTGAGCTTGCCGGTGGCGGTTCTGGGGAGGGTTTCGACGAATTCGACCTGGCGGGGGATTTTGAAGCCGGCCATGGTCGCTCGGCAGTGGGCGACGATGTCGTCTCGGGTCACGGCGTGGCCTTCGCGGGGGACGATCAGGGCGAGCGGGGTTTCGCCCCACTGCTCGGAGGGAATGCCGATCACCGCCGCCTCGAGCACGGCGGGATGATCGTAGAGGACGTCCTCGACCTCGATGCTGCTGATGTTCTCGCCGCCGGAGATGATCACGTCTTTGGCGCGGTCGACGATGTTGATGTAGCCGTCCTGGTTGACCGTCGCCATGTCGCCGGTGTGGAACCAGCCGTTGACGATCACCTTGTCGGTCTCTTCCTGCTGCTGCCAGTAGCCGCGCAGGACGACGTTGGAGCGGGCCACGACCTCGCCGATCTCGGCGTCGTCCCAAGCGACCTCGCGGCCGGAGTCGCGCACGACCTTGACCTCGACGCCGATCACGTCGTGGCCGGCGCGCACCTTGGTGCGGAAGTAGGCCTCTTCATCGACGCCGAGATAGGGCTTGACCTCGGAGACCGTGAGGATGGGCGAGGTCTCGGTGAGGCCGTAGATCTGGATGAACTCCCAGCCGAGTTCCTTCTCCAGGCGCTCGATGAAAGCCTGCGGCGGGGGCGCGCCGGCAACGGTGAAGCGGGGGCGCACGGTGATCTCGAACTCGTCCTGGCGCTCGAACTCGAGGATGCGGGCGAGCACGGCGGGCGCCATGCAGGCGAAGGTGCAGTTCTCGTCGGCAATCACGCGGTAGATGTCGTGCGCCTCGGGCGCGCGCAGGACGACGTGCTTGCCGCCCATCGCCGTGATCGCGTAGGGGCCGCCCCAGCCGTTGGCGTGGAACATGGGCAGCGTCCACATCTCGGCGTCGTCGTGCGAGATGCGCAGGTGGGCGATGAAGTTGTAGGCGTTGATGTAGGCGTTGCGGTGGGTGATCATCACGCCCTTGGGCCGCGCCGTCGTGCCCGAGGTGTAGTTGATCGAGAGCAGGTCGGTCTCCGCCAGGCCCGGATCGGGCGGCTGCGCGGTTGAGTGAGCGGCGATCCAGTCCTCGTAGTTGGTCCAGCCAGGAGCGATCCGCGCGTCCTCAAACGGGATCGCGATGAAGTGTTCGGCCGTCGTCAGGTTGCCGCGCACCTCATCGACGAGATGCGTGAACTCGGCGTCGACCAGCACCACCTTCGAACAGGAGTGCTCGAGCATGTACTCGAAGTCGGGGGGGACGAGGCGGTAGTTCATCGGCACGATCACCGCGCCGATGGCGGCGGTGGCGTAGAAGCTCTCGAGGAATTGGTGCGAGTTGGGCGCGATGATGCCCACCCGCTCGCCCTTGCCGACCCCGGCCGCGAGCAGGGCGTGGGCCTGCTGATTGACGCGGGCGTTGAACTCGGACCAGGTGAAGCGCAGGTCGCCGTCGACGACGGCCTCGGACGGGCCGTAGAGCTTGGCGGCGCGGCGCAGAAAATCGTTGACCAGCAGCGGGACTTCCATCTCAACCTCCTTCAGTCGGCGCCGGACTCGATGAACGGACGCCGTCCAGCAGATTCCGCGTCATTATCGCACTGCCGCGCGCGGCAGCGTTGCGGCCTCCCGGCTGGAGGCCGGGACTACTCGGTCGGCGCGAAGAGGCTGTTGACGATCGGGTTGCCGCGGTCGGGGCAATGAGGCAGGACGGTGCGCCGCCACTCCACATTGGGAATGTGCAGGAGCAGCTCGCCGTTCACCCAGATTTCCGCCTCCAGCTCGTAGCCGCGGTGTCGGCTGACGGCGACGCCCTCGGGCGGCAGCTCCACCTCGATCGGGAACGCGCCCGGGTCGCGCAGAGTTGTCTCGGTCAGCACCTCGCGCTGGCCCGGTTCGGTGACGTCGACGAGGCGCACGCGCAGCTCCGCGCCCGCGGGCAGCTTCAGTGTCGGGTCTTCCGCGTGCAGCTCCACCGCCAGCGGCTCGACGCAGCGGTCGAACGGGTTGGTGGAGACGACGCGCACATCGCTGTTGCGAGGCGCGCCGCGGGTGAGCACGGGATGGACGGTGTCGTTGCTGTAGAGCAGCGTTTCGCCAAGCTCGACCTTCGCGTACAACGTGTACTCGTTGCCCTCCTCGATCTGGGAGGCGTCGTAGGCGATGCGGAAGCGCGCGGGCAGGCGCTCGGCGGCTTCGAGCACGTCGCGGCCCAGCTCGCGTGAGGGCGCGTCGATCAGCGAGGTGTCGAGCAGGATGACGGTCACGACCGCGCCCGCAGGCAGCTCGACCTCGCGCGCGAAGCGCACTTCGCCGCTGATGCGGTCGCTGCCGCTCTGGCCGTTGACGCTGCCGCCGGTGTCAGCGGCGCAGGCGCTCAGGATCAGCGCGCCTGCGGACAACAGGACGGGGGCCAGCAGCAGCCGCAGGATGCGCAGAAGGTGCCGGAACTGCATCACAGACTCCAAAGCGCGCCCCCCACCCTCCCTGTCATTAGATAGCATCGAAGCGGCGCGCGCCAAGCAGATCTGCGCTCGTTGTGGAGGAATCGATGGAGATTGTCATCGGCTTGATCATCGGTCTGGCGGCCGGCGCGGTGATGGCCTGGCTGGGCCGGCGTGAAGTCTCCGCGTTGCGCGTTGACAGCGACGCGCTCCGCGCCGAGCTCGACGGCGTCCTCCAGACGCTGCGCGAGCAGGAGCTGGCGAAGAACACCGCCGAAACGCAGCTGGACGATCGCGATCGGCAGGTTCAGCTGCTGCTGGAAGAGCGCGACGCCGGCCGCGTCCAGCTGGAGGCGCGAGCGCGCGAACTCGGCGACGCGCGGGAGGCGTTGTCGACGAGCGAGTCCGCGCTGGGCGCGAGCCGCGCCGCGGTCGAGACGCTGACCGCCGAGCGCGATGCGGCGCGGGCGGAGCTGGAGGCGCGCGCGCGCGAACTGGGCGTCGCGCGGGAGGCGTTGTCGACGAGCGAGTCGGCGCTGGGCGCGAGCCGCGCTGCGGGCGAGACGCTGACCGCCGAGCGCGATACGGCGCGGGCGGAGCTGCGCCAGCGCCGGGACGAGCTCGGCGCGGCGCGGGAGGAACTGGAGCGCGTCCGCTCCGAGCATGAGGCGCGGATGGACGAGCTGGCCAAGAAGCAGACGGAAGTGGACACGCTGTTCAAGGGCATCGCTGCGGACGTCGCTCAGGTGAGCAATGCGGAGTTCCGCAAGCAGGCGGCGGAGGATTTCAAGCGCCAGCGCGAACTCGCGGATGCGGAACTGAAGCAGCACGTGGATCCAGTGGGCAAGAGTCTGGCCGATCTGCGTCAGCAGATCGCCGACCTGGAGAAGCAGCGGCAGGGTGCCTATGAGGGCGTGAGCGAGCTGATTAAGGTGACCCAGCAGCAGGTCGGCCGGCTGAGCACGGAGACGGGCGATCTGCGTGAGATTCTGCGCTCGTCGCGCCATCGCGGGCAATGGGGCGAGCGCACGCTGGAGAACATCCTCGAACTGGCGAACATGCGGCGCGGCGTGGACTTCCGCACGCAGGTCGGCGCGGATCTCGCCGATAGCTCCGGGATCGCGGACTTTGTCATCCAGATGCCGGGCGGGCGGCGGATCGTGATCGACGCGAAGACGCCCTTCGACACGTACCGCCGCGCGTTGGAGGCGGAGTCGGAGGCGGAGCAGCGCGAGCTGCTTGAGGCGCACGCGGAGACCGTCCTGCGCACGGCGGCGGAACTGAACAAGCGCAACTATCCCGGCCAGTTCGCCGGCTCCATGGATTGGGTCGTGATCTGGATCCCGACCGACAGCATCCTGGAGGGAGCGACGCGCGTCCGGGCGGACCTGATCGAGGAGGCGTTCACTAAGCATCGGGTGCTGCTGGCGACGCCGGTGACGATGATCGCGCTGCTCACGGGCGTGGCGGCGGCGCTGCGGCAAGAGGAGCAAACGGAGCGGCTGCACAAGAACGCGATCCAGATCAAGGAGGCGGGCACGCTGCTCTACAGCGGCGTGCGCAATCACGCCGCCAGCTATCTGAAACTCGGCCGCCAGCTGAATCGGGCCGTGAATGCCTACGACGAGGGCGTGAGCTCGATTCAGGGCAACCTGATTCGCGGGGCGCGGGATATGCGCGAGCTGGGGGTCGGCGAGGGCGGCGAGATCGAGGAGCCGGCAGTGCTCAACGTCGAGACGCGGCAATACCGCTCGCGGGAGCTGCGCGACCTGAATCCAGCCGCTGACTAGCAGCGCCGCGCCGGGGGAGGCCACCCCCTCAGCCTGCGGCAGCTCCCCCTCCAAAGGGGGAGCGGGGAACCGGCGACGCGGCCGCTCCCCCTCTCCGAAGGGGGAGCGGAGGAACTGGACGGGTGGTTAGTCGTCGAAGGTCATTCGGGTGCGGGGGCGGACGGCTCCGTATTTGCGGAGGTCGGCGATGGTGACGATGCGCCCGGTCCAGTCGGGGCCTTGGGCGACCATCCAGAGGCAGGCGTCGGACATGATGATCGGGTCCTCGAAGTCCATCTGCTTGGCCTGCTCGCCCAGGGTGAAGGCGTAGCCCTCGCTCCAGACCGAGAGTTCCAGGCGCAGGCAGTTGACGGAGACGCCCGAGCCTTTGAGGTCGCTGGCCAGCGACTCGGACATCGCCTCCAGCGCGCGCTTGGTCGTCGTGTAGCTGGCGCGCCCGAAGTCGGGGCTGACCGCCGCGCCGGAGCCGATGTTGATGATCGCGCCGCCGTCCGCTGCCGCCATCTTTGGGGCGATCGTGTGGGTCAGATAAAAGGGCGCGTTGACGTTGATCTCGACCGCCAGTCCCCAGCGGTGGCGGGGCGATTCGAGCGCCTTGCCGGGCGGGGCGATGGCGGCGTTGTTGATCAGCACGTCGATCTGCCCGAAGCGTTCGTAGACCGCCTCGACGGCGCGGTCGAGGTCGTTGACGTCGGCCAGGTTCGCGCCGATCGGCAGGCATTGCTGGCCGGCGTCCTCGACCAGCTGCGCGGTTTCGTTGACCGTGCCGGGCAGTTTGGTCGGACTGTCGGCGGTGGAGCGCGCCAGCGCGGCGATGTCGTAGCCGGCCAGGGCGAAGTCGACGGCGAGCTGCTTGCCGATCCCGCGGCTGGCTCCGGTGATAAACGCGACTTTGGCCATCACAATGCTCCTCAGGCTGGGTGAATCTGCGGTATGCGAATGTCAGGATACCCGCCGATTAGACTTGCGCGGAGGAGGACGACGATGCCCCATCATGTCAAAAGCCGCGCGCTGTCGCATCTGCGCATCTGCGATTTCACCGGTCAGCTGGCCGGCGCGGGCGCGACCAAGTTCATGGCCGCCTTCGGAGCCGAGGTGATCCGAATCGAGGATCCATCCAATCACGGCCGCTGGGACATCCTGCGCGGGATGCCGCCGTATGTCGATGATCGGCGCGGGCCCGAGCTGGGCGGCCCGTTCAACAACCACAACGTGGGCAAACTCGGCGTGTCGCTGAACATCAAGACCGAGAAGGGGCGCGAGCTGTTTGAGCGGCTGGTCGCGATCTCGGACTGCGTGACCGAGAACTTCTCCTCAGGCGTGCTGCGCTCCTGGGGCTACGACTACGAGGCGTTGAAGCAGCTCAAGGAAGACATCATCTACGTCTCCAACTGCGGCTTCGGCCACTCGGGGCCGTACGAGAAGTTCAAGACCTGGGGGCCGATCGTGCAGGCGACCAGCGGGTTGACGATGTCGTCCGCGATCCCCGACCAGCCGCCCGCCGGCTGGGGCTACTCCTACATGGATCACACCGGCGCCTATTTCATGGCGATGGCGATCATGCTGGCCATCCACCACCGCAACCGCACGGGCGAGGGGCAGTACGTCGATGTCGCCGCGACGGAGGCGGCGCTGACGCTGAACGGGCCGGTGCTGCTCGACTACACCGTCAACGGGCGGCCGCTGCGGCGGGACGGGTATCCCGATGCGAATCACTCGCAGCATCCGGCGATGGCGCCGCACAACATCTACGCGGCGCAGCCAATTCCCGGCTCGTTCGACGAGGCCTGGATCGCGATCGCCTGCCGTAATGACGCGGACTGGCACGCGCTGCGCGATGTGCTGGTCGGCGACGGCTGCGACTGGGCCGCGAACGATGACTACGGACAGCTCACCGGCCGCCTCGCGGCGCAGGATGTCCTGGACGCGCAGCTCGGCGAGTGGTGCCTGCGCCGCGATCCGTTCCAGTCGGCGGAGCTGCTGCGCGCCGCCGGCGTGCCCGCGAATCCGGTGCAGACGCCCGAGCAGCGCATTGACCAGGACGTCAACTCGGCGGAGGCGCGGCTCTGGCCGACGATCCGCCAGGCGGAGATGGGCCGCGTGCGGGTGGACGGGATTCCCGCGCATCTGTCGGAGACTGACTGGTCGATGACGCGCGGCGCGGCGGTGCTGGGCGAGGACAACGACTACGTCTACGGCGAGCTGTTGGGGCTGAGCGCGGACGAGATCGCCGCGCTGGCCGAGGAGGGCGTGATCTGATGACAACCCACTCCAATCCGCTGGCGGCGATGACGCTGGACGATCTGCGCGTGCTCGAAATCGGCGACGAACGCGGCGCCTGGTGCGCCAAGCTGATCGCCGACATGGGCTCGGACGTGATCAAGATCGAGCCGCCTGAGGGCGACCCGTCGCGGCAGTACGAGCCGTTCGTGGACGACCAGCCGCACCATGAACGCTCGCTCTTTTTCTGGTACTACAACACGTCCAAACGCAGCCTCGTGATGGATTTCGACGACCCCGCCAACGCCGAGGCGTTCGTCAAGCTGGCGCGGTCGGCGGACGTGATCATCGATACCGATACCTACAAGCCGGTCGAGCGGCTGGGGCTCGATTTCGATCAGCTGATGGCGGACAATCCGGGT
This sequence comes from Dehalococcoidia bacterium, assembly GCA_965200625.1. Classification (GTDB taxonomy): domain Bacteria; phylum Chloroflexota; class Dehalococcoidia; order Bin125; family Bin125; genus Bin125. Next base: position 2,674,132 of record OZ241375.1, on the reverse strand, counting down.
CTGATCTGGTGCACGATCACCAACTTCGGCAGCGGTTCGGCGCGGGCGGCGGAACCGCACACCGACCTCACGCTGGCCGCCAACGGCGGCTTCGCCTGGATGAACGGCTACGACGATCACTCGCTCCCGCCCGTGCGCGGCGGCGGTCAGCAGGCGTATCACACCGGCTCCAACTACGCCTTCATGTCGATCCTGACGGCGCTGCTGCACCGCGACGCGACGGGCATCGGGCAGCACATTGACGTCAACATCAACGCCTCGGTCAACGTGACGACGGAGGCGGGTTCCTACTCGTGGCTCGTCTCCCATTCGACGGTGCAGCGGCAGACCGGGCGGCACGCCGGCGTCGCGCCCTCGATGCCCTCGCAGATCCGCTGCGCCGACGGCCGCTACGTGAACACGGGCATCCCGCCGCGGCGGCCGGCCGAGTTCGGCCTTTGCTATCAGTGGCTTGAGGACGAGGGGCTGCTCGATCAGCTGCCGGAGGCGGCGCTGCTGCAGGTCGGCGCGGAGTTGGAGAGCTTCTCGCTGGCGGACGTGTTCCGCGGCGACAACGAGGAGCTGCTGGCGATCTTCGGCGCGGGCCGCGAAGCGTTCGACCTGCTCGCCTCGAAGCTGACCGCCTACGAGTTCTTCACCAAGGCGCAGAACTTCGGTTTCCAGGTCGGTGTGATCCACAGCCCCGAGGAGGCGCTGGAAGACCCGCACTTCGTCGAGCGCGGGATGCAGGTCACGGTGGAGCATCCCGAGCTCGGCCGCGACGTGATCTATCCCGGCGCGCCCTACCAGCTGACCAAGGGCGGCTGGGGGATTACCAGGCGGCCGCCGCTGCTGGGCGAGCACACGGACGAGGTGTTGGCGGATCTCCAGTAAGCGCCCGCCAGACTGCGGTCACAACTCCGGCGGCGCGGGCAGGGGCTGCGTCAGCCATCGCGACACGATCCGCTGCGCCTCCAGCTGCACGATCAGGCCGTGCCCGGCGTCGGGCAGGGAGACGAACTGGGCGTCGGGAATGCGCTGCGCCAGCGCTTGGCCGTAGGCGTGGGGCACGGTGCTGTCCGCCTCGTCGTGCACGACCAGCGTCGGACAGCGCAGGCGGCCCAGTTCGGAGGTCAGATCCACGCCGGCCTGCGCGCGCATGTTGCGCAGCGCGCCGGCGGCGAGCCGCGCGAGTTCCGCAAACGGCAATCGCACCAGCGCCGTCCGCCGATTGGCGCGGGCGCGCAACAGAGCGGGGTCATCCGGATCCGCTGCGCCCGCGTCGGGCGGCGTGCGCCACTCGGACTCCGTCTCCGCGACCGCCGCCTGGGCACCGTCGGACGCGGCCTGATCGAGCAGCGCGAGGCGGCGGACGACCGTCTCCAGACGGTCGCGGACAAACGGATCGTCCCGCAGGACACCGCTAGAGGTCAGCGGCGTCAGCGACATCAGCGCAGCGCCGGTGTTGAGCAGGACGAGGCGGGCGACGCGCTCGGGCTGGTCGAGCGCGAGACGCAGGCCGATCGGCCCACCGGCGGAGGTGGCGATCACCGCCGCCCGCTCCACGCTGAGATAATCGAGCAGCGCAGCGGCGTCCTGCGCCAGGTCGGCGAGCGTGAACGGCTCGGCAGCGTAGGCGGAGAGTCCCGCGCAGCGGCGGTCGTACCAGATCAACCGCAGCCCGTCGGTCGGCGCGGCCCAGCGGAGGCGCGGGCCGTGCCAGAGCGTCGAGGCCGGCCCGCCCCAGGCGCCGTGGATGATCAGGACGGGCTGGCCGTCCGGGTCGCCGCTGATCGTGTAGGCGGTGCGGCGACCGTTGATCAGCGCGATCCGCACCCGGCTCAAGCTGGTCGGACTGGTCGGCTAGTCGTACTGGTCGGCTAGTCGTACTGGGGCTGATCCTCGATGCCGGGCATCACCCAGGTGACGAGCTCGCCGGGCGGATCGGCGAAGGTCAGGCCGGCCATGTCGGGCTGCACGCCGCTCAGGGTGAGCTTGTATTCCTCGATGTACTCGGGGTAGCCGTCGACCATGCGGAACGGTCGGTCGTGGCCGGGATAGAGCAGGTCGGAGGCGCTCATCACGCGGGCGATGGACTCGTTGGCCAGCGACTCTGAGTAGAAGACGAGCGGACTGCGGCCCGCCTTGCCGACGGCGGCGGTGTGCATCGCGTCGCCGGTAATGCCGGCGATCCCCGCCTCGGTCTCGACCAGCAGGCCGATGCTGCCGGGCGAGTGGCCGGGCAGATGAATCACGCGCACGCCCCGCGCCAGCTCGTCGCCCTCGTTGACCTCGGTCATCGGGTGCGTCTCGATCGCCGCGCCGGTCCACTGCGGCGTGGCCCAGTCGTTGACGTGCGGCTCGGAGGCGTACTTGCGCTCGTGCGGGTGGATCGCCATCGACACGTCGGGGAAGGCGTCGAAGTTCTGCACGTGATCCCAGTGCGCGTGGGTCATGAAGATCAGGTCGATGTCCGCGACGCTCAGTCCGCGCGCGGCGAGCTGCTCCTGCAGCTGCACGCGCCGGCCGACGTGCGCGGTGTCGACGAGGATGCGCCGTCCCTCCGATTCCACCAGAATGACGGCGCAGAAGGCGGGAGTGCCAGAGTCGGTGCCGAACGAGTAGCCCGGCAGAAGGATGTCGAGGGTTGCCATTTCCAGAGGCCTTTGCCTTGTTTGAGGGGCTTGAAGGGCTTGAGGGTTGAGGGGTTCCGCGAGCCGTGGACCCTAGTCGCCCGAGCCGGCGGCGGCCGAGGCGGCGACTCGGGCCTGGGCGTCCGCGTCGTAGCTGATGCTGACCGGCGGATTGGAGTCGAACGGGCCGTCAAGGTCGAGCTCCGCGCCGATCTCGCGCAACGCCGGCATGACCTCGGTGCCGAGCAGCTCGATGCAGCGCATCGAGTCCGCGTGCGTGACGCGGCCGTCGTTGCCCCAGAGCGCGAGGATGCCGGGCCGCGTCTCCTCGAGGATCGTGCGCAGCTTGGCGATGCACTCGTCGGGCGTGCCGGCGATGATCTGCAGGTTCTCGAGCTGGTTGTTGAAGGACTGCGCGCGCGGCGGCGGACGGCGGCCGTTCATCACCTCAACCAGCGCCTCGCGGTTGCGGGGCGAGGCGTAGCCGGCCGGGTTCGACCAGACCGGGTGCGCCAGACCGGTGAACTCGCCCTGCATCCACATGAACTGCGAGGCGTTCTGGAGCGCCTTCTCGGTCGTGTCGGCGACGTGGACGCGGAGCAGGTAGCCGCGGTTCTCGGGGCCGGGATCGTAGCCGACCTCGTGCGCCGCGTCGTCGTAGGTGTTCCAGATGCGCTTGGTCGCCTCGATCGTCGTGTTCAGCGCGATGTAGGGGTAGCGGTGCTTGGCCGCCCAGACGACCGTCTCGCGCGAGAGCACGCCGGGAATCCAGATGCGCGGGTGGGGCTGCTGCATGGGCAGCGCCCACGGGTTGACGACGCGGTGCTGGTAGTGGCGGCCCTCCCAGCGGAAGGGACCGGGCCGCGTCCAGGCCTCGACGATCAGGTCGTGCGCCTCTTCGAAGCGCTCGCGGTTGTAGGCCGGGTTGACGCCGGTGGCGAGCTGCTCGGTGCCGCCGCCGCGGACGAATCCGGAGACCAGCCGTCCGCCGGAGATCATGTCGATCATGGCCAGCTCTTCGGCCAGGCGGATCGGGTTGTCGGCCAGGGGCAGGGGATTGCCGAGCAGGACGATCTTGACGCGCTCGGTCGCGCCGGCGAGGACGGAGGCCCAGATGTTGCACTTGGCCTGCATACAGAAAGGCGCGTTGTGGTGCTCGTTGAGCATGATCCCATCAACGCCGACCGCCTCGGCCAACTTGTACTCGGTCAGGCGGTCGTTGTAGAGCTGGGAGCCGGCGACGGGGTCGAAGTTGGCGTTGGAGAACAGCAGCGCGGTCACGCCCTCCTCGGCGGCGTCCTCGTCATAGGCCGACATCGGCTGCTCGGTGAAGTACATCAGATGCATGGGAACCTCCCTGTGCGAAGCGAGTGTCGCGCGCAGTCTAGCGGTCAGCGGCGCTGTCAGGCGCTACCCTCCCGCCATGGCCGCCATGGCCGCCATGGCCGCCGTGAGACGAGACGCCCGCTTCTTTCTCGCCCAGAGCCGAGTCCTCACCACGCTCTACGGCAAGCAGGCCGAATGCGCCCAGGTGGATGGAAGGCCGCCCTCGCCTTCGAGCTGGCCCTGCTCTGGGCCATCGTCCCCGCCAACATCCTCACCTGAGGAGCGCCGCGCCAGCGCCGGCCTCAGCTCGCGTCACGGCGTCAGACGCGCGTCGTCGCGGAGGCGGTAGGTGGGGAGATTGATTGGCTTCTGCTGGAGCAGATCCTCGATTGTGTATCCCTGAATGACGGGGTATTCCCCGGCAGCGTCTGTGAACGTGTCGAGATTGCGGTTGTTCTCGACCGTCGTCATCTGATCGGCGAAACAGACGAGCACACCGGCGGTGGCGTTGAAGCGCTTGACCGTGGCGTAGAGCGCCCGCACCGCATCGGGCGTGACGTTGCCGCCCTTGACTTGCACAATCGCGAGTTCCTTCTGCGGCGCTTTACCCATGATGAGCGGGTAGAACTCAATGACGCCGTCGACTCCGCCATCTGCGCCCTTGTCGCCAGGATTGTGATACATCCCGTGCGCGCCGATCGCGCCGCAGACCCACTTCTCGAACTCGAACTTGTCATTTCCAGCCAAGGTCCGATCGTCGCTGAGGGTCTGGGGGAGACCAAAGACGCGGATATCGTCCTCAGAGAGCGTCGGGATGTTCTTCAGCAGGCGCTCGCGCACTAGGCCGGCCGAAAACCGTGAAATGTCGATGCCAATCCACTGGCGCTGATGCAGTTCAGCGGCGTGCATCGCCGTGCCACAGCCGCAAAACGGGTCGAGGACGAGATCGCCCGGATTGCTGGAGGCCTTCACGATCCGTTCCAGCAGGTCCAGGTTTTTCTGGGTCGGATACCCGAGTTTCTCCCGCGAGAAGCTCTTGATCATGATCGAATCCAGGCGATCACCCTCGGAACAGTTCCACGTATCTTCGATGGGAAAGCCGCGGCCGGTCGGGCGCTTTCCGTCCCGGCGAACGTAACCCTCGGGATACGGCAGATATTCCTTGTTGAAGTGCTTGATCGCCTCCGGGGACGCGACGTAGTAGAGGATCGTATCGTGATTGCGAATCCAGCCACGTTTTTGCGTTTTGAAGCCGGATACCCAACCGATTCGCCAGACGATTTCGTTGCGAAAGTTGTCCTGACCGAAGATCGCGTCCATCAACAGGCGCAAGTATGAGTTCGCGGTCGGATCGCAGTGGAGGTAGATGCTGCCGGTACGCTTCAGAACGCGTTTCATCGGGAGTAGCCGCACCGCCATATTGACCAAGTAGGCAGCGAGGTTGACGCTCGTGCGCGCGCCCTCAATTTGCTGGGCAAAGCGAACGACGTCAGCGAGCAGCTTGGTGTGCGGTCCAGCGTCCAGCCTGGCCAAGTGCTCGTCTTCTTCCGGGCCCCACGTCCATGTGTCCTGGAACGCAGCGACGGCGGCGACATCTTTGCCGAGGTTCTTGAACGGCAGGTTGTAGATGCTGTTCGAGTTGAACGGCGGACCCAGGTAGATCAGGTCGACCGATTCGGACGGCAGCGCCAGTGCATCGTTGAGGACGGCGAGGTTGTCGTAGGAGTAGAGCCGGCGTGTGATGTCTTCCATGAGCTGAGCCTACCCGGTTCCGCGGCGCGCGGCTCAGCTGGTGATTGCGGTGGCGAGGGCGTTGGGGGCGTCGGATTCGAGGTGGTGGCCGCCTTCTAGTTCGATCAGGCTCGCGTCTCCGAGGAGTGCTATGTACTGGTCGGCGGCGCTGGCGGGGACGACGGTGTCGCTGGTCCCGCGGATGACTTTGGTCGGTACGGTGACGTTGCGCAGGAGGTGGGGCAGGGTCTGGCTGTAGAGGAACGGCTTCCAGGCGGTGCGGGCGGTCATCTCGCGGTTCGCGTCCCAGGCGATCAGCTGCTCGGTGGCGATTTCCTCGCCGTAGAGCGCGGTGAAGTTGGCGGGGTCGGCGAAGCAGGACTTGACGTAGTCGGCGTGCGCCTCGAGGAATTGGTCGCGGATTTCGCCCTCCTCCGGCTGGAGCCCCATCGCGTTGACGAGGACGAGGCCGCTCAGCCGCGACTGGTTGGCGGTCGCCAGCTCGGCGGCGATGTAGCCGCCGAAGCCGAGTCCGACCACGGCTGCCTCGCCGACGCCGAGCGTGTCGAGCAGGAGCGCGCAGACGGCGGCGAGGTCGCGGACGCTGCGCATCCAGTCACCGCGCTCGGTGCCGTCCCAGCCGGGCAGCGTGGGCAGGATCACGTCGTGACTGGCGGCGAGGGCGTCGTGGAACTCGAGCCAGCCGGGATTGCCGGTCTCGTGGTGGATGACGAGCACGCTCGGGCCGTCGCCGCCGCGGCGGACCTGGATCGGGAGGCCGGCGACCTCGATGGTGGATTCCGTGTAGCTGTCTGACATGTCTCGGCCTCTCTCCGCGCGCAGGATCGACAGAATGCCTGTCGTGCGAAATGGTAGGGCAGAACGCCCGCTCAGCCTGCGCCGCCCCCTCAGCATGCGGGGAAGCCCCCCTCAGGCGCTCCGCGACAGCTCCCCCAGAGGGGGAGCTCTGGAGCCAACGCTCCCCCTCTGGGGGAGCTGCCGCAGGCTGAGGGCGCTTCCCTGCTGTCCGCCGACACTCTCGCTGATACCCTCGCCTTGCAGCTGCTGTGCACTGATGGAGGCGCTTGATGACGACGGAGACTGGCCGGGAATCGTTGAATGTGCTGACCGAGCTGGAGGCGCAGGCGCGGGCGGCGCGGGTCTCGGACGCGGCCTATGCCCTGGCGCTGAGCCTGACCAAGGGCGCGGAGACTTACGCGGGCCAGCTCACGGTTCGCTTCCGCCTTGAGGATCCGTCCGCCGGTACGTTCCTCGACTGCACTTCGCGGTCGATTGATGCGCTCACGGTCAACGGGGCCGCGGCTGCGGTGCGGCATGAGCGCAATCGGCTCTATCTGGACGGCGCGGCGCTCGGCGCGGAGAACGTGGTGACGATTGCCTACACGAACGAGTACGACCATATCGGCGCGGGGCTGCACCAGTTCATCGATCCGGAGGACGGGGAGGAGTATCTCTACACGCACTTCGAGCCGTACGACGCGCACCGCCTGCTGCCCTGCTTCGACCAGCCCGACATCAAGGCGTCGCTGGACCTGACCGTGACCGCGCCCTCGGAGTGGGAGGTGGCCGCCAACTATCCGGTCATCTACTCCGCCGACGCCGGCGGCGGGCGCACGACGCATGTCTTTACGGAGACGCCGCGCATTTCGACCTATCTGTTCGCGTTCATTGCGGGCCCGTACAAGCGCTATGAGGACACCTGGTCGGACGCGGCGGGTGAGACTGCGCTGGGCGTCCTCTGCCGCGAATCGATCGCGCCGTACTTTGACCCGGACGAGTTTTTCCAGGTCACCCGCGACGGGCTGACCTTCTTCTCGGAGTTCTTCGACTTCCGCTACCCGTTCGACAAGTACGACCAGGTCTTCGTGCCGGAATTCAACATGGGCGCGATGGAGAATGTGGGCTGCATCACGTTCTCGGAGCGGATGATCTTCCGCGACCCGCCGACCGAGATTCAGCGCCTCAATCGGGCCGAGGTCGTGCTGCACGAGATGGCGCATATGTGGTTCGGCGACCTGGTCACGATGCGCTGGTGGAACGATCTCTGGCTGAACGAATCGTTTGCGACCTACATGGCGTATCTGGCGATGGAGCACGCGACGCGCTGGTCGGAGAGCGCCTGGTCGGCGTTCCACGCGCGGATGAAGGCGTGGGCGTACGAGCAGGATCAGCTGCCCACGACGCACCCGATCGCTGCCGAGGTGCCGGACACGGACGCGACGTTCCTCAACTTCGACGGCATCACCTACGGCAAGGGCGCGGCGGTGCTCAAGCAGTTGGTGGCGTTTCTCGGCGCGGACGGCTTCCGCGAGGGGATGCGCGACTACTTCCGCACCCACGCCTGGGGCAACACGACGCTGGCGGACTTCCTCGCCGCGCTGGAGCGCGGCTCGGGCCGCGAGCTGGGGCGCTGGTCGGAGGCCTGGCTGGAGACGGCCGGGGTCAACACCATCGCGCCGCAGTGGGACGTCGCGGAAGGCACGGTCAACTCCTTCACGGTCCAGCAGACGGCGACGGCGGAGCACCCGACCCTGCGTCCGCACCGCACCGAGATTGCGGTCTACGACCGCTCGGACGGCGGCCCGCTCCTGCGCGACGCGCAGCCGGTCGACATTGACGGCGCGTCAACGGTGATTGAGGAGCTCAGCGGAACGCCGGCGCCGGCGGCGGTCTTCCCCAACCACGACGACCACGCGTTCGCCAAGATCGCCCTGGACGAGCGCACGCTCGCGTTCGTCCAGGCGGAGTTGGACCGCTTCCCGGACAGCTTCCAGCGGCTGCTGCTCTGGCACACGCTCTGGGACATGGTCCGCGACCAACAGTTCTCCGCCGCCGACTACGCCGCGCTGGCGATCGACAAGCTGGCCGCGGAAGACACGCTGGGGATCGCGCAGACGGTCGCCTACAACGCGCTCCACGCGGTCGGTTCGTATCTGCCTGAGGCAATGCGGCTGGAGAGCGCGGCCGCGCTCTACGCCTTCGCCCGCGAGCGGCTGGCGAAGGCCGCGGAGCAGGACTTCCGCATCATGTGGTCGCGGGTGATGATCGGCGCGGCGCAGAACGTCGAGCACATCGGCGAGGCGCTGGCGCTGGTTGACGAGGGCACCGGGATCGAGGGCTTCGAGCTGGATCAGGACATGCGCTGGTCGCTGGTGACCAAGGCGACCGCCTACGGGATTCCCGGCGGCTTCGAGCGGCTGGAGGCGGAGCTGGAGCGCGACGGCTCGGATCGGGGTCGGCGGGCGGCGGAACGGATCCGCACCGCGCGCGCCGACGCCGCGGTCAAGGCGGCAGCCTGGACGCGCTATCAGGAGGACACGGAGGCGTCGCTGCAGATGCTGACGGCGTCGATGCACGGCTTCTGGTGGAAACCGCAGGCGGAGCTGCTTGCGGGCTACACCGATCGCTTCTTCGACGAGATTCGCGCGGTCTTCGAGCAGCGCGACAAGGAGTACGCCTCGCGCCTCTTCGGCGCGCTCTATCCGGGCCAGATGGCGCCCTCCGACCACGTGATCGAGCGCTCGGAGGCACTGCTCCAGGAGTTGGGCGGCGACCAGGTCGTCCTCGCCCGGCAGCTCAGGGAGGCGCTGGACGAGACCAAACGCGCCCGCGCCTGCCAACAGTTCGCCGAGTCGCAGGCGGCGGACTAGCCGGATGATCCCGCTGCCCCCCGCGGGGGGGGGAGCGGCCGAAGGCTGATGGGAGGCTCGGATCGCGTATGCTTCGCGCATTATGTACGACTTCGTCGCCCTCGACGTCGAAACCGCAAACCAGAAATACTCGTCGATCTGCTCAATCGGCGCCGTTCGATTTGAGGACCGTGCGCCGGTCGCCGAGTTCTACGAGCTGATCGATCCGCGAGTGAAGTTCGACGAGTTCAACACGGCGATTCATGGCATTGCCAAGTCCGACGTGCGCGGTGCGCCGACGTTTGCTCAGGTGCTGCCAAATCTGATCGCGTTTGTCTCCAACCACACGGTGGTTCATCACACTCACTTCGACCGATCGGCCATCCGCCAAGCAGCCGACGAATGGAAGGTCGCCGCACCGGCGTGGGCTTGGCTGGACACCGCCAAAGTCACCCGCCGGGCATGGCACCGCCTGGCTCATCGCGGCTACGGTCTGGCCAACGTCTGCGAGATGATCGGCTACGAATTCGACCACCACCATGCGCTTGCCGACGCCAGAGCGTGCGGCGAGGTGCTCCTTGCTGCCGCACGCGAGCATCCGGGCGTTGATCTGGTTGCTCTAGCGAGTCAACCACTGCAAGGGCGCTCAGGCTCAGCGCGAGCACGGTCAGTCGCGGCACGCTGAGGAGCTCATCGCTGGCGGTCAGAAAATCCGGATCCTTGCTGAGTCGGATTTCCGCGCGTACGCAGCAGAGGACTCGGACCAAAGTCAGTGACCACGACACTGTGGGAGGCGCTGGACGAAACCAAACGCGCCCGCGCCTGCCGGGCGTTCGCGGAGTCGCAGGCGGCGGACTAGCTGGATGATCCCGCTTCCCCCCAGCGGGGGGCAGCGGGTATCTTGACATTGTTTCCCTTATGATCTGTGCGTTATGCACAGTTTTGTTGCGCTTGATGTGGAGACGGCGAACCGCAGCTATGCCTCGATCTGCGCGGTCGGGGCGGCTCGGTTTGAGCGCGGGCGGGTCGTTGACCGCCTCTATCGACTGATTGACCCGGTTGGTGAGTTTGAGACGCGCAACATTGACGTGCACGGGATTCAGCCCCGCGATGTCCTTGGCCAGCCGACGTTTGCTGAGGCTGCGCCGGATCTGGAACGCTGGGTAGCCGGCTCGCTGGTTGTCCATCACGGCCACTTCGACCGCAACGCGGTGCAGCAGGCCTGCCAGCGCTGGCAGCGTCGGCCGCCGCCGTGGGCCTGGCTCGATTCCGCGCAGGTGGTTCGGCACGCCTGGCCGGAGCTGCGCCGGAAGGGTTACGGCCTGAAGAATGCGGCGCAGCGGATCGGGTTTGATTTCGACCACCACAATCCCCTGTCCGACGCCGAAGCAGCTGGAGCAGTCCTGATGGCCGCCGCACAGAAACTCGATCTCCGCAACCTCGCCGCCCTCGACTTCGCCCTGCACCGACCGCCGACCGCCGCCGGGAACTACCAGCTGGGGCTGTTTGCCGACGACGATCAACGCTTGAGCGATCATGTCGTGGTCTTCTCTCCTGGCTCACAGCTGCAGAGCGCGCGGCCCGATATTGTTGCAAGCGCCCAGCGGCAGGGATGCGTCATCCGCGCGCGGTCGAGCAAGCGCACGACGCTGATCGTCTGCGGCGAAGGAGAAACGCGCACGATTCCGCCCACTAGCAAGCGCGCTCAATTGATCAGCGATGTCGAGTTCATCGCGCTGGTCGAGCGCTCGTTGGATCGAATGAGGTGACTGCTTCATGACCGTACGCATCACGGATTGCTACACCTATCCCGTCAAGGGGATGACGACGATCTCGCGGCCGGCGCTGGCGCTGCGGGCGGGGGAATCGGTCGTTGGCGATCGGGCGTTTATCTTTGCCTTTGGCAACGCGGAGCTGATGGGGGAGCTTGGCTGGGTCTCGAAGCGGCAGTCGGTGACGATGCTGAACACGCCTTATCTGCCCTGGATCGAGTCGGACTGGGACGCGGCGGCGCGGGTGCTCTCGGTGACCGTCAAGGGGCAGACGAAATCGGCGGCGGTGGACGACCCGGCGGCGCGGCTGGCGCTCTCGGACTGGATGACCGACGTGGTGCTGGGGCTGCCCGAGAACCCGTTGCGCGGCCGGCCCGAGCGCGAGCCGCTGCGCCTGCTCGGCGACGGCGCGGCGCGCTTCACCGATCGCGGTCCGACGCAGATCTCGCTGGGCGGACTGGCCTCGCTTGCCGATCTCTCGGCGCAGGCCGGCGTGGACGTCGATATGCGCCGCTTCCGCCTGAACTTCTCCGTTGACGGCCTCGAAGAGTGGGGCGAAATGGAGTGGGTCGGCCAGCGGCTGCGGATCGGGGAGTCGGTGGAGATCGACGTGACCGCGCCGATTCAGCGCTGCAACGCGGTCAACGCCTCGCCGAGCGGCGCCGGCCGCGACCTCGACCTGATGAAGCTGCTGCACGACCGCTACGGCCACCTCAACTTCGGCGTCGAGGCGAACGTGGTCGTCGGCGGCGACGTGCGCGTCGGCGATGTGATCGAGATCGTCGGCTGATCGCCTAATCTGCCCCGATGGAGCGGTTTCCTGAGCAGTCGTGGGATCCCCTGGACGACCGCGTGCCAGGTTGGCTGGCATCGGCGGCGGTGACGGACGGGGCGCGGATTCCCTACGCCTCCAACTATGTCTTCCTGCTCGAGCTCGAGCACGACGCGGCGCCGACGCCGGGCTACGCCGTCTACAAGCCGGGCAAGGGCGAGAATCCGCTCTGGGACTTTCCGCCCAATCTCTACCGCCGCGAGGTGGCGGCCTACCGGCTCGCGGCGGCGCTGGGTTGGCGGCTGATTCCGCCGACGATTGAGCGGGCGGAGGGGTTGGAGTACGGCGTCGGCTCGCTGCAGGCGTACATCCCGACCGATTACGGCTGCACGTTCTTCGAGTTGCGCGAGCAGTACGCCGACACGATGCGCCGCTTCGCGGTCTTCGACTGGCTGGCCAACAACGCCGACCGCAAGGGCGGGCACATTCTGAAGGGCGTCGGCGATCAGCTGTGGGGAATCGATAACGGCCTCTCCTTCCACCAGGACGAGAAGCTGCGCACCGTGATCTGGGACTACGCGGGCGAGCCGATCGCGCCGTCGCTGATTGCCGACGTCGAGGCGCTGCTGCCAACACTGGCGGAGGACGGCGAGACGGCGGCGGCGCTCGCGGGTCTGTTGAGCGAGGGCGAGATCGAGGTGCTGCGCCGCCGCGCGGAACGGGTGTTGGCGGAAGGCCACCTGCCGGAGCCGCCCACGGGTCGGCGCTCCTATCCCTGGCCGCTGGCCTGAGCTGAGTTTCCCCGCCCCCGCTGAGGGAAAGCGACTATTCCCCCACCAGCTTCCCCCCTTTGGGGGGAAGCTGCCGAAGGCTGAAGGGGGGCTCCCCGCTGGGCCGCGCGCGGACGCCCCCCCCCTTCAGTCGCTCCGCGACCGCTTCCCCCCAGCGGGGTGAAGCGATGGTGACGCTCTAGACTGCGGGCATGAGCACGCAGGCGTTGGCCGGGCTGTTGGTCGTGGACCTGAGCGCCGGGTTGGGTGGGGCGTACTGCTCGAAGCTGTTGGCTGATTTGGGCGCTCGGGTGATCGTGGTGGAGCCGCCGGCGGGTTCGGCGCTGCGCGGTTGGGGCGCGCGGGATCGCGCCTGGGGCGGGCCCTGGTCGCATCTGAGCGGCGGCAAGGAATCGGCTGCGCCGCCCGACGCGGAGGCCGCGCGGACGCTGCTGGCCGGGCTCTGCCGCGCGGCGGACATCCTGATTCTCGATGAAGCGTCCCCCTACCGCGCGGCGCTGCCCAGCCTGTTGCCTGAGCGGCTGGTGCGGATTGAGCTGTCACCCTGGGGCGCGGACGGACCCTATGCGGGCTGGCGCGGATCGGAGATCGCGACCTGGGCGATGGGCGGCTATATGTTCTTCACCGGCGACCCCGACGGCGCGCCGCTGATGCTGCCTGGCGGGCAGTCGGAGTTGCACGCGGGCGTCCATGCGGCGCTGGCAGCGCTGACCGCCGTGCGCGAGCGCCGCCGCTCGGGGCACGGACAGACGATCGAGGTTTCCGCGCTGGAGGCGAACCTCTCGGCGCACGCGTGGCTGATTTCGTCCTGGATCGCGAGCGGCTCGCCGATGAACCGCGGGCCGCATGACTTCACCAAAACCCGCGACGGTTGGGCGCTGTTCATGCGCGCCGTGCCCAATCCGAACATCTTCCTGCTGATCGAGCAGCCGGAGCGGATGGAGTCGGTTGCGATCAACAACATCGACGACTGGCGCAAGCAGCTTGGTCAGCTGTATGCGGACGTGGAGGCGTGGGCGCAGGATTACGACGCGGTGGATGTCGCGTCGCGGGCGCAGGAGTTGCGGATTGCCTGTACGCCGGTGCTCGACGCGCGGGGGTTGGCGAACAACATCCAGCTGGCGACGCGCGGCTGGTGGGAGTACGGCAGCGACGCCGAGTGGGACGACCTGCGCTTCCCCGGTCCGGCCTACCTGATGTCGGCGACGCCGGCGGAGCGGCGCGGCCCAACGCCGAAGCTGGGCGAGCACACGGCGGCGCTGGGTGAGGAGTTTGCCCAGACCGCGCCGCCCAGTCCGCCGCCGGCAATGGCGACGCAGGAGTTGCCCCTGGCCGGGCTCAAGGTCGTGGAGCTGACCAGCAACTGGGCGGGACCGATCGTCGGACGGCACCTGGGCGATCTGGGCGCGGACGTGATCAAGCTGGAATGGGCCGCGCGGCCGGCGACGCGGGCGCTGTTCATGCCCGGCCCGACGCAGGATCCGCAGAAGTATCCCTACGACCGCGCGATGTACTTCAACCTGCTCAACCGCAACAAGCGCGACCTCGTCGTTGACCTGTCGGCCGAGGAAGGGAAGCAGATCTTCCTCGAGCTGATGCGCGAGGCGGACGTGTTCGTGGAGAACAACTCGGCGCGGGTGATGCCCAATCTGGGGCTGGACTACGAGACCGCGCGCCAGGTGAATCCCGGCCTGATTTACGTCTCGATGTCGGGCTTCGGCGCGACCGGGCCGTGGCGCGACTGGTCGGCGTACGGCTCGAACATTGAGGCGTCGTCGGGGTTGGCCTCGGTGACCGGCTACTCCGCCGAGCAGGTGCGGCGCACACCGCTGTTCTACGCCGACCCGGTCTCGGGCAATCACGCGACGGTGGCGATTCTGGCGGCGCTGGAGCATCGCGAGCGATCGGGCGCGGGTCAGTACATCGACGTGGCGCTCAACGAGGCGGGCGCGGCCTACTTCTTCGAGGCGCTGATGGAGTATCAGACGACGCGCGAGATTCGCCGGCCGAACGGCAACCGCGACCGCCGCTTCGCGCCGCAAGGCGCATACCGCGCCGCGGGCGAGGACTGCTGGATTGCGCTCTCGGTGCAGAGCGACGCCGACTGGGCGGCGTTGTGCCGGACGATTGGCCGCGACGATCTGCTGGCTGATGCGAATCTGGCGACGCTCGACGGCCGCCGCGCCCGTCATGACGAACTCGACGCGGCGATTGCCGCCTGGACCAGTCAGCGGGAGCAGTACGAGGCGGCCTGGGAGCTGCAGCGGGCGGGCGTCTCGGCAGCGCCGATTTTGGCGAACTGGCAGGTGCTGCACGACCCGCACATCCACGCGCGCGGCTTCTATCAGTGGGTCGAGCACTCGGTGGTCGGCGTCTATCCCTATCCGAGCTGGCCCTGGCGCTTCAGCCGCACGCCGCCGTCGATCCGCCGCGCCGCGCCGCGCTTTGCCGAGCATAACCGCGAGGTGCTGGTGGAGCTGGGCTACGACGACGAGCAGATCGCGGAGCTGTACGCGCTCGAGATCACGTCAGACGCGCCCACCGCGCCGGTCCTGATCGCGCGCGGCGGCCTCAACGCCTCCGACGATTAGGCGCGGCGCTCAGTCGGGTTGGCGGAGAATCAGGTGGGAGCCCTGAGCGGTGATGATCTTGACGGCCAGGGCGATCTTGTTTTCGGCATCGAGAGCGTCCCAGTAGGCGTCGGCGATCGCTTCGGCGTTGCCGCGGAGCGGCAGCCAGAGCGGGTCGCCGGCGTAGGGCGGCAAGGGATTGCCGTCGTGCCGATAGGTGGTGATGCCGCAGCCCAGTCCGCGCGGCGGGAGCGGCAAGCGCCAGACCACGCGGTCCGTCAGGTCAGAGTCGGCGGCGTTGGCGCGGAGGATGGCGAAGTAGAGCGAACCCTGTCCGCGCCGATCGAGCATCGCGGCGATCCGCGGGGTGTAATGCGGCGGATCATCCTCGCGCTCACGCACCGAAAGCGCGTCCTCGAAGCGGGATGAGCGATCGAGCGCGTCCTGGATGGTGCGCGTGTGGTCGCCGTTGCCGACCAGGTAGACGGACGGCAATTCGAGCATCGCCGCGTAGATGATGTTGGTCGGATCGCTGACCAGCGCCGGATCGCGCGCTTCGGTGCGCAGTTCGCTCCCGTCGGGGCTGACGACGAAGCGGCGGTTGCGGCTGTGCTCGCTGCGGCCCATGATCCAATAGAGCTGCGCCCAGGCGTCGGTGTCGTCGGCGGTCTCCATGCGCCCCACGACGATGCCGCGGCCGGGATAGCTGTTGGCCGCGAGGTGGCGGCCAAAATTCTGCTCGGCGAAGACGCGCAGCTCGGCGAGTTGGGCGGGAGTGCTGGCCATGCGTACAGACTATCGGTTTTGCGCAGGGGGCGGCGGTAGACTCTGGGTATGTCTGACGGAGCAGGCCTGCCGACCCGTGTCCTGATTGCCAATCGGGGTGAGATCGCCGCGCGGATCATCCGCACCTGCCAGCGGCTGGGCGTGGAGACCGTCGCGGTCTATTCGGACGCCGACCGCGATGCGCCGTACGCCGCGGCCGCCGATCAGGCGCTGCGGATCGGGCCGCCGCCCGCGGCGGAGAGCTATCTCAACATCCCGGCGCTGATCGAGGCGGCCCGCGCGTCGGGCGCGGACGCGGTGCATCCCGGCTACGGCTTCCTCTCCGAGCGCGCCGACTTCGCGCAGGATGTCGCAGAGGCAGGCCTGATCTGGATCGGGCCGCCGGCGGCGGTGATTGAGGCGTTGGGCGACAAGGTGTCGGCGCGCCGCCTCGCGGCGCAGGCCGGCGTCCCGGTGGCGGCGGGGATCGAGGAGGACGCGGGCGACGCGGCGCTGGCGGCGGCGATTGCTGCGCTCGGGCTGCCGGTGATGATCAAGGCGGCGGCGGGCGGCGGCGGGCGCGGGATGCGCCTGCTGCGCTCGGCGGAGGACGCGCCGGACGGGATTGCGGCGGCGGTCGCGGGGGCGCGGCGCGAGGCGCAGGCAGCCTTCGGCGACGGACGGCTGCTGGTCGAGCGGGCGCTGTCTGAGGGGCGGCACGTTGAGGTGCAGGTGCTGTTCGATCAGCACGGCAACGGCGTCCAGCTGGGCGAACGCGACTGCTCGGTCCAGCGCCGACGGCAGAAGGTAATCGAGGAATCGCCGTCGCCCGCGGTCGATGAGGAGCTGCGCGAAGCGCTCGGCCAGGCGGCGCTCGATGTTTGCCGCGCGGCGGGGTACGTCGGCGCGGGCACGGTCGAGTTCATGCTGATGCCGGACGGCTCGTTCGTCTTCCTCGAGGTCAACACCCGCCTGCAGGTCGAGCATCCGGTGACGGAAGCGCTGACCGGGCTCGATCTGGTGGAGTTGCAGATGCGCGTCGCGGGCGGCGAGCCGTTGCCGATTGCGCAGGACGAGGTGCGCTTCGAGGGTCACGCGATTGAGGCGCGCATCTACGCCGAGGATCCGGCGCGCGGCTACATGCCCTCGACCGGTCGGCTGCGCTGGTTTGCGCCGCTCGACCCACGCGCGCGGCACGACGTGGGGCCGGCGACGGGCGATCTGGTCACGGCGCACTACGATCCGATGCTGGCCAAGACAATTGTCCACGCGCCGACGCGGGACGAGGCGCTCGCGCGGGCGGCGGAGGCGTTGGACGGCTGGGAGATCGACGGGCTGACCACCAATCTCGCGCAGCTGGCGGCGGTGCTGAAGTCGGCGGATTTCCGCAGCGGCGCGGTCGATATCGGCTGGCTTGATCGGACGACGCTGGCGGTGCGGGCAGCGCCCGCCGAAGCGTTGGCGGCGGCGGCGTTGGCCGAGGCCGCGGGCGGCGCCTGGCGCTCGTCGGGTGAACTTGAGCGCGCGTACGTCTTGCACGGTCAGACCCACACGGTGCGGCTCTCGCGCTCCGCTGACGGTTGGCGGGCGGTCGTGGACGGCGGCGAGGAGCGCCTGGCGCCGAGCGGTCGGGCGTGGTCCGCCCAGGTTTCTTCCGCGGGGGTCGTGGTCACGAACGGCGCGCGCCGCTGGGTTTTCCTGCGGGAACGACGGCGGCGGACAGGTGCGGGGCGGAGTCGAACGGCGGGCGCGAACGTCGTCCGCGCGCCGATGCCGGGCACGATGATCGAGGTGCTGGTCGCAGTCGGCGACGCGGTCGAGGCGGGGCAGACGCTCGCGGTGATGGAGGCGATGAAGATGGAACATCTGCTGACCGCGCCCAACGCCGGCGTGGTCACCGCCGTGCACACCAGCGCCGGCGCGTCCGTCGATGAGGACGCGGTGCTGATTGAACTGGGAGCATCCTCGTGAGCGACGCCGAGATCCTGCGCGAGCGCCGACAGCGGGTTGAGGCCGAGTGGTCGGCGACGAACGTTGACGGCCCGGTGCTGATCCCGGCCAGCCTGCCGATCCCGATCGACGGCACCGACCAGTTCCACGAGTTTCACGCCCATCCCGAGTTTCAGTACCTGAGCGGCTTCGCCGAGCCGGGCGCGGCGCTGGCCTGGGAGCCGGATCGGGGCTGGACGCTGTTTGCGCCGTCGCTGTCGGTGGAAGATCTGGTCTGGATGTCCGCGCCGCCCTCGGCGGAGGAGTTGGCGGCGGCAACTGGCGTGCAGCGCTCGCTCGACCGCGCCGAGTTGGCGGGCTGGTTGGAGTCGCGGCGCGGTCAGGCGTTGGCGCTGCTGGGCTCGCGCGATATCGAATCGCGGGCCGCGGAGTACGGCGTCGAGGGCTGGTCCACACTCGAGGCGGTGGTCGATGAAGACGCCACCGATCGCCTGGGGCGCGCGCTGGCGGAGCGGCGGCGGGCGAAAGACTCGCTGGAGCTGGGCCGGATGACGCGGGCGGTCGATGCGGCGGTCGCCGGCCACCTCGCCGCGCAGCGGCTGGCGCGAGACGGCCTGACCGAGCGGGCGCTGCAGATTGAGATGGAGGCGGAGTTTTTCCGTCAGGGCGGCGCGCGCACAGCCTACGGCTCAATCGTCGGCTCGGGCCCCAACTCGGCGATCCTGCACGGCACACCCGGCGCGCGGGTGATGTCCGACGGCGAGCTGGTCTTGATCGACGCGGGCGCGGAGGTCGAGGGTTACGCCTCGGACGTGACCCGCACGTTCCCGGTGTCCGCGCAGTTCACGGGAATTCAGCGCGAGCTGTACGACGTCGTGCTGGCCGCCCAAGAACAGGCAATCGTGGCCGCCGCGCCGGGCGTGGAGTACAAGGCGCTGCACCTGGCCGCCGCCGCAACGATTGCGGCGGGGCTGGTGGACGCGGGCGTCCTGCGCGGGTCGGTGGATGACCTCGTCGCCGCCGACGCGCACGCGCTGTTTTTTCCGCACGGACTTGGGCACATGCTGGGCTTGTCAACGCATGATTGCGGCGGCTATCTCGAGGGCCGCGTGCCGGAGGATCGGTTCGGTCTCGCCTACCTGCGCGCTGACCTGCCGCTCGCGCCCGGCTATGTCGTGACGATTGAGCCGGGCGTCTACTTTGTGCCGGCGCTGCTCAACGATCCGGCGCGGCGCGAGCGCTATGCGGAGCTGGTGAACTGGGCGGTCGTGGACGGGCTGCTCGATTTCGGCGGGATTCGGATTGAGGATGACGTGCTGATTACGCCTGAGGGTTGCGAGGTGCTGAGCGCGGCGCTGCCGAAGGCGGCGGGGGAGATCGAGGCGATTCGGCGCGAGGCGTTGGGGCAATGAGCGGGCGCGCGCATGGCTGAGCGGCTGACGATCACCGACGTTGCGACCTATCCACGGCCGGGCATGGACGCGCCGGGCCTGATCGGCTTCTCGCCCGACAGCGCGGCGGTCAACTGGCTGCACGCCGCCGACGGCGGCCTGGTGCGGTCGTTGTGGCGCATCGAGGTGGGGAGCGGGGAGCGGAGCGTGCTCGCCGGGCCGGGCGCGGACGCGCCGATGTCGCGCGAGGAGGAACTGCTGCGCGAGCGCACGCGCACGCGCGAGCTGGGCGTCGCCGCGTATGCGTGGGCGCGGGAGTCCGCTGCGCCGGTGCTGATGATTCCCGGTTCGACCGTGCGGGTCTCGGTGGACGGCGAGCCGCTGCGCGAGTTGGCCGGCAGCGAGGGCGCGTTGACGCCGACGCTGAATCCCGACGGGACGATGCTCTCCTTCGTGCGCGGCGGCGAGCTGTACGTGCTCGCCGTGGACGGCGGCTCCGCGCCGCGCCAGCTGACCACGGGCGCGGAAGACGGACTCACGCACGGCCTCGCCGACTACATCGCGCAGGAAGAGTTCGGGCAGTTGCGCGGTCACTGGTGGTCGGCGGACGGGCGGCTCGCCTATCTGCGCGTGGACGAGCGCCATGTCGCGCCCTATCCCATCGTCCACCAGGGCGGCGGCGAGGTCGATGTCGAGACGCACCGCTACCCCTTCGCCGGCGACGCCAACGCGCAGGTGTCGTTGTGGGTCGTGGATGCGGCCGGCGGCGACGCCGTCGAGCTGCCGCTGCCGGATGAAGATGGCTACCTGGTGCGCGTCGCCTGGTGGCCGACGGCGGACGGCGGCCAACGGCTCGTCGCGCAGTGGATTGATCGCCAGCAGCAGCGCCTGCTGCTCCAGACCTACGACGGCGTTGAGCCGGTCGTCCTGATTGATGAGCTCCAGGAACCGTGGATCAACGTCGCGGACGACGCGCGGGGACTGCGGGACGGCGGATTTCTGTGGTCGTCGGAGCGGTCGGGCTACCGCCAGCTCTCGCTGCACGCTGAGGACGGCGGGGAGCTGCGCCAGCTGACGGACGGCGAGTGGATCGTGGACGGCGTCGTGGGGATGGATGAGGACGGTGGTTGGGTGTATTTCGGCAGCACGCGCGGATCGCCGCTGGAGCGGCGAGTCGAACGGGTTCCGCTGGCCGGTGGGGAGATTGAGACGCTCTCGGAGCCGGGCGGCGTGCACGGCGCGGCGCTCTCCCGCGACGGGCAGTGGTTGGCGATGATCAGTTCGTCGCTGAACGCGCCGCCCGCCGTGTCGCTGGTCGCGGCGGACGGCTCTGAACGGCGGACGTTGTACGCGGCGGACGTCTCCGCCGAGACCTTGGGGCTGGACGCGCCCGAGCTGCGCACATTCTCAGCCGCCGACGGCACAACGCTCTACGGCGCGCTCTACCGACCGCCGGCCGATGTTTCCGCCGACGCCGAACCGCGGCCGCTGCTGGTCGCCGTCTACGGCGGGCCTCACGCCCAGACGGTGCTTGACGCCTGGGGCTTGACCGTTGACTTGCGCGCGCAATATCTGGCGCAGCAGGGCTATCTCGTGCTCAAGCTGGACAATCGGGGGATGGCCGGGCGCGGGCTGGCGTTTGAGGCGCATCTGCATCGGCAGATGGGGACGGTTGAGGTGGATGACCAGGCGGCGGCGGTCGAGCAGTTGGCGGCGGAAGGCTTGGCGGACCTGGACCGCGTCGGCATCTACGGCTGGTCGTACGGCGGCTACATGACGGCGATGGCGATGCTGCGCCGTCCCGAGCTGTTCAAGGTCGGCGTCTCGGGCGCGCCGGTCGCGGACTGGGACGGCTACGACACGGGCTACACCGAGCGTTACATGGGCACGCCGCAGAACAACGCTGAGGGCTACCGCGAAGGCTCGCTGCTGACCCACGCCGATCAGCTGCAGGGGCGGCTGCTGCTGATCCACGGCGGCGTTGACGAGAACGTCCACTTCCGTCACACGGCGCGGCTGATCACGGCGCTGACCGCCGCCGACCGCGACTACGACCTGCTGATGTTCCCGGCGGAACGCCACATGCCCCGCGATCGGGCGGGCCTCGAATACCAGGAACGCCGCGTCGCGCGATATTTCGCACGTCATCTGTAAGGCGCAGCCTGCGACTGAGACTGCGCCTCTGGAGGAACCATGCCGATTCCCAGCACAGTTACCGATGCCGCGACGCTTTTGGGGGTGGGGCTGACGGCGGATCGGGACACGATCCGTGATCGCTATCGGCGGCTGGCGCGGATTTACCATCCCGACGCGAATCCGGACGATGAAGCGGCCGGCGTGCGGATGCTGGAGCTGAACGCGGCGGTCGATCTGCTGCTGGGCTCGGACACGCCGACGGTGGAGGTTCCGTTCGAGCCGCAGCGCACGGATCGGGCGCTGACCACGCGCGAGCGGCGCCAGGACGCGCGGATTCGCTCGGCGCTCCAGCACATGCCCTACGGCGTCTACGTGATCGGCACGGTGACCGCGGAGGGGACGCCCAATGCGATGGTCGCGGACTGGGTGATGCAGGTCTCGTTCAAGCCGCGCATCATCTGCGTCTCGTTCGAGCGCGACGCGGCCTCGCTGCGCAACCTGCGTGAGACGCGGCAGCTGACCGTGAGCCTGCTGCCCGAGTCGGGCATGGATCTCGCAGCGCGCTTCCTCCAGCCGTCCGATCCATCCAAGATCGAGGGCCGCTCGGCCAAGTTTGCCGCGCCCGACAAGATGCGCGGCGTGGGTTACGTGCAGCTGGAGCATCCCTCGCTCGGGGACGGCGCGCCGGTGCTGGAGGATTCGCTGGCCTGGGTCGCGGCGGAGGCGCAGCAGTTCATCCCGATCGGCGAGCACGTGCTCGCCCTCTGCCGCGTCTTCGACGGCGACGCGCTGCCGATCGACGAGGGGCCGCTGACGTCGCTTTACACCGGCTGGCACTATGGCGGCTAGACCGCCGTCGCGGTCACCACTGTCCGGCGCTGTTGTTCGCTCGGCCGGACAACACGCTTACCAACCATCGCGCGCCGCGCCTGCCCGGGCGGGGAACGGCGCGGCCGCGGCGATCGCCGCTGCGGCCAGCGCTGCGCCGCAGCCGCCGATGCGGCTGTTTGGCCGCCGCATTCGCACGTTTGAATCATTCCGCGAGCCGGCCTTCAGCTGGTTCTTCGTCTCCACGCTGGCGCAGATGTACTCCGCCATCGGGCAGATGTTTGTGCGCTCCTTCCTCGTCTATGAGTTGACCGGCTCCTATGCGGCGATGGGGTTGGTCGCGTTGGTCGGCGGGGTGGTGCAGTTCCTCCTGGGGCCCTATGGCGGCGTGCTGGCCGACCGCTTCCCCAAGAAGCTCGTCACGCAGGTCTTCCAGTTCGTCGGCCTCCTCAACGCCTTCGCGATCGGCACGCTGGCGATTCTGGGCCTGCTCGAGTTCTGGCACCTGCTGATTTCCTCGGTCTCGCAGGGCGTGCTGGTGGCGCTGATGGTGCCGGCGCGGCAGGCGATGGTTTCGGAGATCGTCTCGCAGGAACGGATCATGAACGGCGTCGCGCTGAACACGGCGGCGATGAACATGATGCAGTTCGCCGCGCCGCTGATCGGCGGGGCGCTGCTGGCGACCGCGGGCGCGGGCGTCACCTTCTACTCGATGGCGGGCTGCTACGCCGTCGCCATCCTGACGATGCTGCCGCTGCCCAGCGTCGCGGCCCAGGCCGGACGCGGCGCAGGCGGACTGCGGGCGGCGCTGCGCGACATCGCGGACGGCTTCCGCTACATCGCGGGTCACCGCGCACTGCGGATGATCCTGCTGCTCTCGTTCTGCGTCTCGACGCTGGGGATGCCGTTCCAGGGCTTGCTGCCCGGCTTCGTGCAGGACGCCTTCGACGCCGGGCCGGCGCTCGCGTCGCTGTTCTTGACGTTCTCCGCCGTCGGCGCGTTTCTGGCGGCGCTGATCATCGCCTCGTTGCGGCGCAGCGGGCGCGGCCGACTGCTGATCCTGATGGGCGCCGCCGTCGGAGCGGCGACGCTGGGCGTGGCGCTCTCGCCCTGGATCTGGCTCAGCCTGCCGATCATGATCCTGATGGGCATCGGCCAGGCGGGACGGATGACGATGGCCTCCGCGCTGATCCAGGAACAGGCCAATCCGGCTTACCGCGGGCGGGCGATGTCGGTGCTGATGATGCAGTTCGCGCTCATGCAGGGCGGCGTGTTCGTGCTTGGCATGGCGGCGGAGCTGGTCGGGATTCTGCTCGCCGTCTTCGTCGTCGCCACGGCGCTGCTGGCGATGCTCGTCGTCTTCGGCAGCCTCTCGCCGACGCTGCGGCGTCTGCAATAGTGGCGGGAACGGGCGCAATATGAGCGCGATGACGGAACGGCGGTCGTCTATCTTTGCGCCATTGATCACCGCTGATGATCACGACTGACGGAGAGCGCAGTTAGGGGCGGGCATGATTACCTATCTCGATCACGTGGGCATCGTCGCGCACTCGCTGGAGGAGGCGGGCGTGGTGCTGGTCGATCAACTCGGCCTGCAGTACGACCGGGAGCGCACGCCGTTCCCGCAAGGCGGCTTCTTCGCGCCCGAGCGGACGAAGATCTTCTTCGTCAAGGTGAACCTCGGCGAGACGCGAATCGAGATTCTGCTGCCGGAGGACAACGTCAGCGGGATCGGCAAGTTCCTCGAGCGCCGCGGGCCCGGCCTGCACCATCTCGGCTACGGCTCGACCGACGTCGTCGGCGACACCAAGCTGTTCATGGAGCGCGGCCTGAACTACATCGACTTCGGCGGCCCGATCGAGGAGATCACGGCCTCCTTCTTCCATCCCCGGACGGCGGGCGGGATTCTCACCGAGATCGTCCCCGATCGCCGGCCGCAGGCCTAGCGCGCCCGCGCGGACGCCGCCGTGCCCCCACCCGCTCAGCCATTGCCGGAGCAGCGGCTCGCGCTGGTCCTGAGTGGCGGCGGGGCGTCGGGCATTGTCCAGGTGCCGTTTCTCGAGGAGCTGATTCGGCGCGAGATTCGACCGGACCTGATCATCGGCTCCTCCGTCGGCGCGCTGAACGGGGCGTTCCTCGCCTTTCATCCGCATAACATCAGCGGCCTCTCGGAGATCTGGATGACGCTGCGCGACGACCGCCTCTGGCACCGCAATCTGCTGCGCATTGGCCGCCGCCTGCTGGGCCGCCACACGTCGCTCTATTCCAACCAGTTCCTGCGCAACCTGATCCGCCGCTACATCACGATCGA
This sequence comes from Dehalococcoidia bacterium, assembly GCA_965200625.1. Taxonomy (GTDB): domain Bacteria; phylum Chloroflexota; class Dehalococcoidia; order Bin125; family Bin125; genus Bin125. Next base: position 2,649,527 of record OZ241375.1, on the reverse strand, counting down.
CGAGATCGCCGCGGCGGAGATTCCCCTGTTCCTGGTCACGACCGGGCTGACCAGCGGGCGCAAACACGTGATGTCGCGCGGGCCGCTGCTGGCCTCGATCATGGCCTCGATCGCCGTGCCCGGCCTGTTTCCGCCGGTGCGGATTGATCAGGAGTGGTGCGTCGACGGCGGGCTTTCCTCCGGGCTGGATCTGGAGACCGCCGTGCTGCAGGGGGCGAGCCAGACGATTGCCGTCGATCTCGGCGTAGACCTCTCGCCCTACGAGCCGCGCGGACTGGTAGACCTGCTCGCCCGCTCAATGGAGATTGCGGTGCAGGAGCGCACCATCGGCGAGATCGACCGCTTCGGCTCGCTGCTGCCGACGGTCGTCTGGCGGCCGGGTCTGCGGGCTCGGTCGTTCGGCTCGTTCAGCGATGTCGAGGAGCTCTACGCGGCCGCCGCCGACCTCGCGCCGGCGATGATCGACCAGGCGCTCAACGCGGACGGCGGGTGGACGCCCGGCGTCTACGAAGGCGTCGTGCCGCTGGCGAGGGCGTAGCGCATGGCCAACGGAGCCGGCTTGGCCAGCCTGAGCCGTCTGCGCGTGCTCGACCTGAGCGATCAGGTCGCGGGGGCGTACTGTGCGCGGCTGCTGGCGACGGCGGGGGCGCAGGTGACGCTGGTCGAGCCGCCCGGCGGCTCGCCGTTGCGTTCGCGGCCGCCGCTGCTGACCGCGGCGGAGCCAGTCCGCAGCGCGGCGTTCGAGTATCTCTCCGCCTGGAAGCTCGGGCTGGTTCTGGACTGGGCATCGGAGTCGGGCGGCGCGGCGTTGGGACGACTGCTCGACCGCGCCGACCTCGTGATCACCACGCTGCCCGCGGAGCAGGCGTTGGCGTTCGATCGGCGCTTCCGCGCGGCGCGGCCCGCGCTCGTGCACGTCTCCGCGACCGCCTACGGCCTGAGCGGCCCGTGGGCCGGCTGGCGCTCCTCCGATCTGACCGACTGGGCCGCCGGCGGCTATCTCTACATCACCGGCGATCCGCTGCGTGAGCCGCTGCAGGGCGCGGGCCCGTGGGCGTCGTATGTGGCGGGCGTCACCGCCGCGGCGGGCGCGATGGCGGCGCTGTACGCCCGCCGCCGACACGGACGCGGGCAGCTGGTTGACGTCAGCGCGATGGAGGCGATGGCCGCTTCGCATCAGTGGAGTCTCGTGATGTGGTCGCATCAGGGCCGGGTCAAGCACCGCGCCACCAACCGCCACGCGGAGGCGCATCACCCGGTCTGTCTGATGCCGGTCCGCGACGGCTGGGTCTGCATCGCCGCGCCGACGCAGGCGCAGTGGGTCAATCTCTGCATTGCTCTGGAATCACCCGAGATGGCGGACGATCCGCGCTACGCGACCGCCGGCCTGCGCTTCGATGCGGCGGAGGAGATCGACGGCCGGTTCGCCCGCTTCCTCATGACGCGCACACGGACGGAAGTGGTTGAGCACCTGCAAGCGCACCACGTACCCGCCAGCGCGGTGCTGGCGATGGATGAGGTGCTGGAGGATGAGCAACTCCAGGCGCGAGCGTTCTGGGCGCATCCCGCCGACTTGACGCCGGGCCAGTCAGCGGCGCAGATGCCCGGGGTTCCGTTTCGCTTACCGTCGTCACCAACCGACTTTCGCCCCGCGCCCGCGCTTGGCCAAGACAGCGCCGCCGTGCTCGCCGAGGCCGGTTTCCGCGCAGGCGAGATCGCCGAGCTGACCGCGAAGGTCGGGCCGGCGGCGAATGGCGGCGGACATGACTGAGCGCTTGACAGAGGCGCTGTTGGCTGGCGTCCGCGTGGTCGAGTTTGGCTATGCCTGGGCCGGGCCGTTGGTCGGGCGGATGCTCGGCGACATGGGCGCGGACGTGATCAAGATCGAGCAGAGCACGGCGCGCGGCGGAGCGCTGCCGCCGAACCGCGCGCTCCGCGCGGCGCTCGACGACTGGCGGCGGGGTGAAGCGGTCGAGCCGACCCTGCGCGCTTCCGTGTTCCCGGAGGGCCAGCCAGGGCCAGCGCCCTGGAACGCGGCCGGCATCTTCAACAAGCTCAACCGCAACAAGCGCGGACTCTGCGCCGATCTGAAAACGCCGTCGGGCAAGCGCCTCTGGCGGCGGCTGGTTGAGCAGTCCGACGTGATCGTCGACAACTTCAGCCCGCGCGGCGCTCAGAGTCTGGGCATCGATTACGAAACCGTGCGGCAGTGGAATCCGCGCATCATCTCGGTCTCCTGCACCGGCTACGGACATACGGGCCCGTTCCGCCAGCGGGTGTCGTACGGACCGGTGCTTGAGGCGCACTCGGGCGCGGCGTCGGTGACCGGGTACGCCGAGGGTGGGCCGATGAAGATGGGCCACGCCTTTCCCGATCCGATCGGCGGGCTGCACGGGACGTTTGCCGTATTGAGCGCGCTCTGGGAACGCGAAGCGAGCGGACGGGGCTGCTTTGTTGACCTCTCCCAGCTGCAGACCTACGCCGCCGTCTCGGGCGACCTGCTGCTCCAGACCGCCGTCGAAGGTCAGCCTCCGACCCGAGCCAACCGCGCCCTCGACTGCGCTCCGCAGGGCATCTACCGCTGCCGCGACGAGCGCCCCGACGCGCGTGAGTCGATGGATATGTGGATCGCGATCACGATCGAGGATGACGCGGCCTGGTCGCGCTTCCGGGCGGTCGTCGGGGACGAGTGCCTGGACGACGACCGCTTCAGCGCGCTCAGCGGCCGCGTTGCGCAGCACGATGAGTTGGACGCGCTGATCTCCGCGTGGACGCGGCCGCAGGATCGCTTCGCGCTGGCCGAGCGCCTGCAGCGCGCCGAGATCACGGCGCTGCCGGTGCTGACCAACGCCGATCTGATGCAATCCGAGCAGCTGCGCGAGCGCGGCTTCATTGTCGAGTGGGATCAGCCGGGCGTGGGCATCTACGAGTACGGCGGCTTCCCGATCCAGTTCAGCGGCTGGGGCCCGCCCGCGATGCAGCCGGCGCCGGGTCTGGGCCAGCACAACCGGCAGATTTGCGGGGAGCTGGGTTTCTCCGCTGAGGAGATTGGCGAGTTCATCGCCGACGGCACGCTCGTTGACGAGCCGCCGGCGGGCGCTAGACGTTAGCCGCTAGCCGCTCATTCAGTCCGCGCGCTGATTGCGGGCGAGTTGGGCGATGCCGTCGGCGTCGAGGCGGTAGAGGAGCCACTCGGACTCGTGGATCATGCCGAGCTGGTGGTAGAAGTCCCGCGCGGGATTCCAGTCCAGCACGGAGAGGTCGAGCCGCCGCCAGCCGCGCTGCTCGGCGACCTCGGCCAGGGCCTGCATCAGGGCGAAGCCGGCGCCTGTGCCTCGCGCGGCCGGGATGACGAAGAGGTCTTCGAGGTAGAGCGCCGGCGTGCCCGTCCAGGTTGAGTAGTGGGGGAAGAACAACGCCATCCCGACCGGCTCGCCCTGCCGCTCCGCGATCAGGGTCTCGAACAGCCGCCGCTCGCCGAATCCGTCGCGGCGGATGCTCTCGACCGTCGCCTGGACGGTTACACGCGGCTCATGCTCGAACTCGGCCAACCCGACGATGAAGTCGAGGATCGTCTGCGCGTCGTCAGGGACGGCCTCGCGGATCGTGACGTCGGTCATGCTGCGCTTGCCTACCCGCCTACTTGTCTACTCGCCGGTGAAGACGGGCGGGCGCTTCTCGATGAAGGAGGCCTGCGCTTCGCGTACGTCGTGGGCGGAGCGGGTGGCGTGGGAGATGGCGGTGATCTCGTTGCGCAGCGCCTCTTCGAGGGTGGCGTTGAGGTTGCGCTGCATCACGCGCTTGGCGGCGCGCGAGGCGAGCGGCGGCCAGAACGCGATCTCCGTGGCCAGCGCCCGCGCCCGCGTAATCAGTTCCTCATGCGGCGCGCGCTGGTTGAGCAGGCCGATCTGCAACGCTTCGTCCGATTCGACGAAGCGGCTGGTCTGGACCAGCTCGACCGCCTTGGGATAGCCGACCACGCGGGGCAGGAACCAGGTCAGGCCGGCGTCGGGGCTGAGCGAGCGCTCGAGGAAGACGACCTTGAAGCGCGCCTTCTCGGAGCCGACGCGCAGGTCGCAGGCGAGCGCCAGGCTCATCCCCGCGCCGGCGGCGACGCCGTTGACCGCGGCAATCGTCGGCTTGTCCAGCTGGCCGAACGTCAGCCCTTGGTGGCCGACCCAACCGATCTCGTCCATGCGGTCGTTCTGCGTGTCGGGCGCGTCGTCGCGGGGCCGCGCGGTGAGGTCGGCGCCAGAGCAGAAGCCGCGCCCGGCGCCGGTGACGATCACGACGCGCACGTCGTCGTCGGCCTGCAGTTGGTTCGCCGCGGCGACCATCTCGTTGTGCAGATCGCGCGAGAGCGCGTTCAACTTCTCGGGTCGATCGAGCATGATCGTGCCGATCTGGTCGGAGATGTCAACTCGCAAGTGCTGGAAGGTCATGTGTCGCTCCGTTCCCTGAGCAGGGTATCGCGCATTCGGGCAAGCTCGGCAAAGCGGAAGCAGGCGGCTTCGTGGTCGTTGACGATCCCTACGGCCTGCATGAAGGCGTAGCAGATCGTCGGACCGACGAAGCGGAAGCCGCGCCGCTTGAGCTCGCGCGAGAGCGCCCGCGACTCGGCGGTCTGGGCGGGAATCTCGGCGCGCGGCTCGGTCGCCGGCTCGGCGTAGGCCCAGACCACCGCCGCCAGCGACAATCCCTGCTGGCGCAGCAGCAGCGCCGCCTGCGCATTGCCGATCGTGGCGGCAATCTTGCCGCGATGGCGGATGATGCCCGCGTCCTGGGCGAGCGCCTCAACGCCGTCGGCGTCGATCCGCGCGACCGCTTCCAGGTTCCAGTCGTGGAAAGCGCGGCGGTAGCCGTCGCGGCGCAGGAGCACCGTGCGCCAGGAGAGTCCCGCCTGCGCGCCCTCGAGCGTCAGCGCCTCGAACAGCGCCGATTCGTCGTGCGTCGGCACGCCCCACTCGTGATCGTGGTAGGCGATCATCTCCTGGTCGTCGGCGGGCCAGCGACAGCGTTCCGGCATCGGCGTGATCCAGCGGCAGACTCGAGGGGCGGCTGTCGGTAGCCTATCGATATGGCCTTTGTTCTGGGCGTCACCGGATCGATTGCGTGCGGCAAGTCGCTGCTCTGCCAGCATCTCGTGGAGGCGCACGGGGCGAAGCACATCGACGCCGACCGCCACGTGCACACGATGTACGAGCCGGGCAAGCCCGCCTTTGATCGCATCGTCGTGGAGTTTGGCGAGCGTGTGGTCGGCGCGGACGGCTTCATCGACCGTAAAGCGCTGGGCGACATCGTCTTCGGCAAGCCGGACTTGCTCGCCGCGCTGCGCACCGCGATCGGCGACCTCGAGGGCGAGTTCGTGCGCCTGCTCGGCGAGCTGCGGGGCGATCCCGCGCCGATTGCGGTATTCGAGGCGGTGCGGTTGTTCGAGGGTCCCTACATGCCCCTCTGCGAAGCGGGCTGGCTGGTGGCGGCGGAGGACGAGACGGCGCTGACGCGGCTGATGGCGCGCAACAACCTCTCGCGCGAGGAAGCGGAACAGCGCCTGTCCTCCGCCACGCCCTGGACCGAGCGCGCGCCGCGCGCCAGCCTCGTCCTGCACAACGACGGGTCGGTGGAGGAATTCCTGGCCGCGGTCGACGCGGCGATCGTGGACGCGCTCAAGACCCATTCGGAGCCTGGTTCGCGCTAGCCTCTAGTCGCAGTACTCATGGGAGTACACCAGCGATGGAGGCAGGCATGGGCGCGCTCGACGGACTTCGCGTGATTGACTTTGGCCAGTACATGGCTGGCCCGCTGGCGGCGATGATGTTCGCCGATCACGGCGCGGACGTGATCCGCGTCGATCCGTCCTCGGGGCCGCTGTGGGACACGCCGGCTAACGCCGTCTGGAATCGCGGCAAGCGGCGCATCTCGCTCGACCTCAAGACCGCCGCCGGCCGGCGCACGGCGCAGGAGCTGATCGCCTCCGCCGATGTCGTGGTCGAGAACTTCCGCCCCGGCGTGATGGACAAGCTCGGCCTGGGCGCGGAGGAATCGACCGCCGCCAATGATCGCCTGATCTACCTCTCGATGCCCGGCTACTCGGCCGACGATGAGCGCGCCGCCGTGCCCGGCTGGGAGGGCGTCGTCTCGGCCTCGGTCGGGACTTACAGCGGCTCGCTCATGGCCGACGCGCCGCAGCCGGTCTACACGGCGATGCCGATCGCCTCGTCCTACGCCGCCTTCACCGGCTGCGCGGGAGTGGCGATGGCGCTGGTCGCGCGGGAGCGCGACGGCTTCGGGCAGCGGATCGAAGCCTCGCTGCACGACGCGCTCTACCAGGCGATTGGCATCCGCGGGCTGAAATACCTCGACCGCCAAGCGCCACGCGGACCCGTGCCCTGGGTCGGCCCCTACGAGTGCGCCGACGGGCGTTGGGTCTTCTTCCATGCCGCCTACTCGCACTTCATCCGTCAGTTTTGTATCAGCGCGGGCGTGTCTCAGTGGCTCGATGAGCCGTGGTCGAAGGCGTCCGAGATTCAGCAGGACTTCTCCCTCGCCGACGTAGCCCGCGCGCAGCTGACCAACATCTTCCTCACCCGCACCGCGCAGGAATGGGAAGACCTGATCAATCAGGACGGCGCCGGGCCGCCGACCGTGCGCTGTCTGGACTCCGCCGAGTGGCTGCACGAGCCGCACGCGCGCGAGGCGGAGATCATCGTCGAGTTGGACGATCCGCAGATCGGGCCGATGCTGCAGCCGGGCATCCAGGTGCGGATGGGCGGCACGCCGGGCGAGATTCGCGGGCCGCGCAAGGCGCTCGACGCTGATCGCGAGGACATCCTCGCCGAGCTCTCGCGCAGCGCGCCCGCGGCGATGCGCGCGCCGGGCGGACGGCTCGCGCAGGCGCTCGAAGGGATGACGGCGCTTGACCTCTGCATCATCCTCGCCGGGCCGACCTGCGGGCGGACGCTGGCTGAGTTCGGCGCGGACGTGGTCAAGATCGACAACCCGTCGCGCGAGAACGGGATTATGCTGCACGAGGACATCAACCGCGGCAAGCGCTCGCTGCTGCTTGACCTCAAACGGGACGAAGGGCGCGAGGTGTTCATGGAGCTGGCCGCCGAGGTTGACGTGGTCGTGCAGAACTATCGGCTGGGCAAGGTCGGCGGGCTGGGCGTTGATTATGACTCGGTGCGGCAGATTAACCCGGACGTGATCTACGCCTCGCTCAACGCCTTCGGCGAGCTCGGCCCGTGGGCGCCGCGCGCCGGCTGGGAGCAGCTGGCCCAGGCGGCGTCGGGGATGCAGACCCGCTACGGCGACACTGAGCCGACCCTCCAGCCGTTCGCGATCAACGACTACGGCACGGGCATCAACGGCGCGTTCGGCGTCGGCATGGCGCTCTACCACCGGCTGCGCACGGGTGAGGGACAGCAGGTCTTCACGGCGCTCGCGCGGACGGCGAGCACGATTCAGTCGAACCTGCTGCACGGCTACGAGGGCAAGCGCTGGGACGAGCCGGCCGGCCAGGACGCGCTCGGCGAGAGCGACCGGCACCGCCTCTACGAAGCGGCGGACGGCTGGCTGTTCGTCGGCGCGAAGCTGGAGCAGGCGGACGCCGTGCCCAGCGAGGACGAGTTCCAGACGCGCCCCGTCGCCGAGTGGGTGGCGGCGCTGACCGCGCAGGGCATCGGCGCGTCGCCGGTGGACACGGTCGAGTCAGCAATGACCGCTGAGCGCGCCGTGGCGCGCGGCTTCTCCGTCACCCGCGAGCACGAAGGTCGAGGCCGAGTGCGAACCAACGGCCCCGCCATCCAAATGAGCCGCACGCCAGTGCAGGTAGGCCGCCCCGCCATGCGCCCCGGCTCGGGCGCGGAGGAGGTCTTGGGAGATCGCACAACTCCGCTCAAAGAGGCGGGCGTCGTCATCGCCGCTGATTGACGCCGTTGTACTCCGCCAGTTGGGTTCTTGGCGCGGTTATCCTCTCGGCATGATTTGAGAGGGGCTTGACATGGCGCTGGCGCTTTCGGATGTTCGGATTTTGGATTTGACTCAGTATGAGGCGGGGACTTCCTCGACTCAGGCGTTGGGCTGGTTGGGGGCTCAGATTGTCAAGGTGGAGCCGCCCGGGCGGGGCGAGCCGGGCCGGCGGCTCGGCGGGCGCAGCGAGGCGGACTCGACCTACTTCATCACGCTCAACAACAACAAGCGCTCGCTGACGCTCGACCTCAAGTCCGAGCGCGGGCGCGAGCTGTTCCTCGAACTGGTGCCGAAGTTCGACATCGTGGTCGAGAACTTCACGCTGGGCACGATGGAGCGGCTGGGGATCGGCTACGACACGCTCCGAGAGCTGCATCCGCAGCTGATTTACTGCACGGTCAAGGGCTTCGGCACGACCGGGCCGTGGGCGCCGACGAAGTCGTTCGACATGGTTGCGCAGGCGGCCGGCGGGGCGATGGCGCTGACCGGGATGGCGGACGGGATGCCGCTCAAGCCGGGCCCGACGATCGGCGATACGGGCACGGGCGTGCAGGCGGCGATCGGGATGCTGGCGGCGCTCTGGCAGCGGCAGCGCGACGGGGTCGGGCAGAAGGTCGAGCTCTCGATGCAGGAGGCGGTGACGAACTACACGCGCGTGCCGATGACGCGGCGCGAGGTGAACGGCGATCCGGCGCCGCCCTACGGCGACGGCCAGACCGCGCCGACCGGCCTCTTTCCCTGCCAGCCGGGCGGGCGCTCGGACTGGGTCTGGATCGTCGTCGCCGGCGGTCACATGCGGCGCGCGCTGATGACCGAGATTGGCCGGCCCGACCTGGCGGAGTCGAACGGCGCGCGGGGGATCACGCGCAACGAAGGCGCGGACGTGCGCGAGGCAATCGAGTCGTGGACGCGCCAGCGGACGAAGTACGAGGTGATGGAGCGGATGCGGGCGGTCGGCGTGCCCTCGGGTCCGGTGCTGGATTCGGGCGAGATTTTCGATAACGAGCATCTGCGCGAGCGGGGGATGCTGGTCGAGATCGAGCATCCCGAACGCGGCCCGATGACGCTGCTCGGCTGTCCGATCCGCCTGAGCGAGAGTCCCGCCGTCCACCGCCGCGCCCCCCTGCTCGGCGAGCACACGGCCGAGGTATTGGCGGAGGAGCTGGGGCTGGGAGCGTCGGACCTGGAGTCGCTGTCGGAGTCGGGGGTGGTGTAAGCGGAGAGCGCTTCTGAGCTGTGTGCGTCGCTGGGCGCTGCGTTGCCGGCGCTCTTTATCTGTTCACCCGCGCCTGCTGGTTCGAGCGGTGACGTTGTCCGCGTGCGGACGCCGTTTCTGTATCCGGACGGCGATGTCATCGATCTGTTCGTGGAAGATCGGGGGAGCAGCAGTGTGAGCGATGAGGTCGAAGCCTGGCTGCGCGAGCAGCGCTTTGCGTTTACAAAGCAGACCCAGCACTCGGGGCACTGGGGACGCTCGGGCCGCGTCTGGAGTGTGGATTATGAAATCGTGACGAGCGCCCAGCGCTCGATGGTGTTTCTGTTGAGCACCGGTACCCGCGCCTGGGCGCGGCGGTTGAGTGAGCATGTGGTGGCCGGCTGCAGTGATCTCCGCGGCCTGCGCCGGGCCGATCCTGAGGTCTCCTTCGTTTCGCTCTTTGACGACACGACCAATGTCTGGGGTGAGGACGACTTTGCCCTGGTCGGCAGCGGCGCGCGGATCGCGACCTGTTCGAGGCCGGATGAGTTTGCGAACATCCTGACGACCCAGCCGGAATCACCGGCGGCGCTCGTCCGCGCCTGAGCGGGATCAGCCGACGGCGATGTCCCAGCGGGCGGCGCAGTTGTTGGTGACGAGGTCGATGTCCTCTTCGAGGAGGATGCGTTGCTCCGCGAGCGCTTGGGCGTCGCGGCGGACGCGCTCGAGGTATTGCTCTTTGCTGCCGTAGCGGGTGAGAATTTGGGCTCGGCTGAACCACTCGGTGAGGCCAACGAAGAAGCTCATCAGGTCAGTTCCGCCGGTCTCGGGGTGGCGCGGATTCCAGCCGGTGTGGACGCCGAGCGGCTGGCTCAGATCGGGCAGGCGCAGGCCGGCGGCCTCGTTGCCGTCGGCGTCGAGCGCCGAGACCCAGCTACCGTACTCCTCGCCCTCGCTGGTCGGCAGGGTGGACATATCCATCGTCCGCACGCGCGACAGGCGGCTGGCGTCGGGCGTGTCCAGCCGCTCGCCGAGCGCGGCGAGGACGTCGGCGCGCGAGGCGGCGGTGCCGGCGGCGGCGCTGGGCACGCTGGAGGCGGGCGGCTCGACGTCTGCGCCGATCCAGCGATCGAGATTGACCAGCGCGGCGCGCATCAGCGGAGTGTGCTCAACGGCGTTGTAGCGGTAGCGGCTGCGGTCGTTGGTCAGGTCGAAGCTGTCGATCGGCTCGGCCTGGCCGGGTGTGTGCTGGGTGCCGGCGAGCAGGTAGTGGCGGGCCTGCGGGTGCGGCTCGAGGTCGGCCGCCGTGGCAGGGTCGATGTCCATCAGCGAGGCGTCGCCGCGCCAGTACTCCCAGCTGGTGTTGGTCGCGGCAATCTTGGGCGTGACGCCCTGCGCGTCGCTGCGCTGGAGCAGGCCGTCCACGGCGCCACTGAAGGGATCGCGGGCGGGCGCGTCGGCGAAGGGGAACTCGTGGATCGGACCGGCCAGGAAGAGCTGTGAGGGCTGGCCGAAGCGGCTGTTGAACTCGCCGCGGATGCCGCCGGCGACGTGGATGTGCAGGCCGTCGAAGGCGCGCTGCGTCGGCGCGGCCGGATCGCGGTTGAGGGCGAGGTAGAGCAGGTGGCGGAGAAAGCGGCCGCTCTGCGAGATGCCGAAGCCGATCACACGCTCGTAGCCGCGCTCCCAGCCGCGCAGGAAGCAGGCAGCGTCGCGGAAGGCGAGTAGACCCGTGCCGACGACAGGCGAGCGGTCGGTCGGGTAGACGATCTCGTAGATACGGCCGGGCGTGAAACCGCCCTCGAGCCAGACGTCGCGGACGCTGGGGATGGGGCCGGCGTCGGTCTGACGGGCAAAGCGCCACTGGTCGCGGGGAACTTCCTGCGGCTCGTCATCCTCGTAGGCGCGGACGTAGAGGCGGGCAGTGCCGTCATCCTCAGCGGCGACGGGGTAGCCGGGCTGGCCCAGATGACTGATCGGCATCGAGGCGTCGGGCGCGCTGGGGCGCAGATCGGTGATTGCTTCGCCGCGCAGCGAGGCGCCGTCGGCGTCCTGCGCTTCGGGCGCGTGGAACTGGATCAGCGTGGGGAGCTGGGGCGCGTTCCACTGCCAGGCGACGGAGGCGAGGCTGTAGCCGTGGCGGAAGAGGAAGCCGTCGCCGGCGTCAAGCGGGTCGGCGAAGGCGTGCTCGCGCGGGGTCAGGTTGAGCGCACCGGGCAGGGTGCTGCGCCCACGGTTGGGCACGTCCACGACCAGACCGCCATTGCCCGCGGACGGGTTAACGGGGCGGATCAGGACGAGGTCGCCGCTGAAGCGAACGCAGCCGTCGGCGTCGCGGGGGGCGAGGGCCAGGTCGGTGATGCGCGCTTCGTCCTCACCGTCGGGGTCAACGGCATAGTGGGCGGTCGCGCGGATCAGCTCAAAGGGGCCATGCGCGCCAAAGGGCCGGCCGTCGGCGTAGGGGCCTTGGTGGGTGATGTCGAGGTGTTGGAGTGTCATGTGGCTCAGCTTCCGTTATCGCATGAACCAGAATACTGCCAACTGCGCGTCAGGGACTTGGGGGGATCAGGCGCGGTTGCACGTCGCTCGGCACAGGATTGGCCTGAAGCTTGGCTTGATCTCGTTCGAACAGACGAACTAGTGGTCCTTTATCCAGCAACGTTCGGAACGGGAGTCCAAGGCCGGCCACTATCCGTATCGCATTCCGGTCGTGACTAACGACTGGCAGACCGTATTCTGCTGATTGAGCAATCATCCACAGATCTTCCCGTTCCACACCCCTGTCAAGAGCCAGGCGCGCTCTCACTCGTTTGGCGCGGCAAAACCACACTCGGGTGAGAGTGTTTGGATTGCCGAGGTGCAGACATTGCTTACGAAAGTCATTGACCAGGTCGAGTCTCGCTGATGTCCACTCGGCCGCTTCCAACTCTGCGTCCGTGAAATAGCTCAGCGCGAGCGACTCCCCCGCAAGCACAGCCGAGTAGTCCGCGTTGTTTGGATGATTCCCAACGACATAGCTCACGACATTCACATCGACAGAGAGTGGCACCTCGGCATTCCGTGTGCTAGTCGGCATCTTGGTAGGTTGACCTTCCGACAAAGTCATTGAACTCTTGAACGATCTCTTCTGTATCGAAGATCTTTCTCAGCATTGCGACATAGTCTGGAGGATTGTCCAGATCGATTCCCTGTTCTTTGGCCAGCTGATGCCAAGACTTGGCAGGGAAGTCCGGGCCAATCTCGCCGGGTTCCAGCAAGCGGACGGACTCGACTTCACTCTTGAGGATCTCGCCTCCGTCCACTGTGTCCAATACTCGGAGTTCCACGTGCCGATCGAAACACTCGCGCAGCGGCAACGCGAGGTCATTGATGACGTCGAGCGTGTGCCGAGCGCCGTTCGCCTGCGTCAGGCGAACTCTCTGGCGCTGGGGATACACATCGGCCATCGTGAGGTGGCCGAACAACACTCTCCGCTGTTGTTCGATGCCACTGTCTTCCTGGTCGTGCGGTTCCAGTGGAATGGCTGTGACTGCGCCAGCTGCTGAGTCGGACAAGCCAGTACCTCTCATCGCCGCCGAAGGCGCAATGCTGCGGAGCGACGAGCGCAGGGCGCGAAGAGACTCGCGCCGTCCTCGCCGCTGCGCCGATGACCTGACTTCGGCTGCGGCCAGGTCTTCCCTGAGCTCGCGGATCACCTGATCGGCGGAGAGCTGCTCTTCACTGGGGCTGTCCCACTCGAGCTGTACGGCCAGGGGCACTGCAGGCGGAGCGAGCTCAACGCTGAGCACGCTTCCCGGCCCGATGCGCTTCAGGGTGAAGCCAATCAGTGCTGCCTCCTGTTTGGAAAGCGGGCCGCGCGGTTCTCCGCTGCCGAGAATGTCAGCGGCGACCTGCCGCGCGGCTGCCGACAAGTCGACCAGCAGCTGTCCAACCGCACGCGCTTCCACCGCCGCGCCCGGCGGGCCTTCGAAGAGAAACTCAACCCAGGGTTCACGGTTGCGATCGGTCACGGCGATGCTGCACTCTTCATGCGGCTCGGCGAGTCGCGGAGGTCGCCAGTTCGTCAGCCCAAACCCCAGAGCCGTTGGGCGTTGCCTCCGACTATGTTTTGGGCGGCTTCGATGCTGTCGCAGGCGTCGAAGACGTCCCACACGGACTGCTGGGTGTAGCCGACGGCGCTTTCGGGGTGGGGGTAGTCGCTGCCCCAGAGCACTTTGTCCGTTCCGATCAGGTCGAGCTGGCGCAGGCCGCTCGGGTCCTCGATGAACGTGGCGTAGCAGTTCTCGAACCAGTAATGGCTGGGCGGGTTGGCCAGTTTCGGGGTCATCTCGCTCTCGAAGGAGGCGTAGACCTTGTCGCAGTCGAAGAGGGCGCTGGGCACCCAGGAGATGCCGCCCTCGGTGAAGACGACGCGGAGGCCGGGGTTGCGCTCGAAGATGCCGGCGAAGGTGAGCAGGGCGAAGAGGCGGCGGAAGGGCTGGAAGGCGACGACGATGGTGGTCGCCAGGCCGCCCTGACCGCGGGCGTCGAAGGTCTCGCCGACGTGGAAGCTGAGCGGCAGGCCGGACTCGCCGATCGCGCGCCACAGCGGTTCGAGGGCGCGGGCGTTGTAGTAGACCTTGGCGTGGGGCGGCGGGAGCGAGGGCATGAGCACGCCCTTGAAGCCGAGCGCCTTGATCTTCTGCAGCTCGTCTTCGGTCGCTTCCGGATTCCAGTAGTTGAGCAGCGCCAGGCCGTGCAGGCGGTCGGGGTGGGCTGCGCAGAATTCGGCGAGCATTTCGTTGTAGGCGTCCATGCAGGCCTGGATGTAGTCGAAGTCCTGGTTGCGGATCACGCCCAACATGCGCTGGGGGAAGAGGATTTCCTGGTCGACGCCCTCGCGCGTGATCTCCTCGACGCGGACGCCGGCGTCCCACATCCCGGCGCGGCCTTCGATCAGCTCGCTGGGCATACCCGGGTTGTCGGTGGACTGGCCGTCGATCTCCATGTGGAAGCCGCGCTCGTTGAAGACGCCGCGCGGGGCGCGGTCGCGGTATTTGGCCGGCATTCGGTCGACGAATTCGCCGGTCTCGAGCCAGTGGCTGTCGGCGGAGATCACGGTCGTGCCGGCGGGCAGCGGCCGGGTGACCGCGGGGAGCTCGCGCTGGTTCGGCCAGGGCAGGGGGCTGGTGCTGATGCTGCTGAGGGTGGTGGTCATGGGGATGCTGTCCATTCTGCGCGGGGCCGGCGGCGAGCGGGCGTCTGTGTCGGAGGTCTCAGAGACAAGATACCGCTTGCACGGGCGGGCGGGGACTGGTGGAGCGGTAGCCTGCGGCGTATGGCAGTCGAAGCGACGACCTACAAACCGCGCGGGCGGCGGTTCGGACGGCTAGGGCGTGTGTACTACGGCTGGTACGTGCTCTTCGGGATGGTCGTGGCGCTGCTGACCGCGGAGGGCGTGACGTTCGGCTCGTTCGGGGCGTACGTCCAGCCGCTGGAGCGGCACTTCGGCTGGTCGCGGGCGGAGGTGTCGCTCGGGTTCTCGGTCGTCGTCGGGACGGTGGGCGTGCTGGCGCCGTTGTACGGGCGGCTGATCGACGTGGTCGGGCCGCGCCGGCTGATGCTGGTGGGCGCGCCGTTGGCGGCGCTCTCGATGGCGCTGCTGGCGTTCATGTCGGAGCTCTGGCAGTGGTACGCCTACCTGGCGCTCAACGCGGCGGCGCTGGGTCTGATCGCGTACATGCCGGCGCAGGCGCTGGCGGTGCGCTGGTTTGATCGGCAACGGGCGGTGGCGGTCAGCATCATCGGCGCGTCGGTCTGGCTGGGCCAGCTGATCATGCTGCCACTGACCCAGATGATCATCTCGCGGCTCGGCTGGGGCGACGCCTTCCTCTGGTCCGGCTTCATGGTCCTGGGCGCGTATGCGGTGGCGTTCGTGCTGGTGCGCGACCGACCCGGCCCCGGCGCGGGCGCGGAGGCGAAGCGTCCGCCGCAGCTGCAACCCGCCGCGGGGACGGCGGCGGTCAGCGGCGTGACGCTGCGGGAGGCGCTGCGCGCGCCGCTCTTCTGGGCGCTGGTGTTGGGGTTGATGTCGTTCTATTTCGTCGCCTTCGGCTGGCTCTCGCAGGCGGTGCCGGTCTATCAGTCGCTGGACTTCTCCGACTCCGCGGCGGCGCTCATCGTCTCGCTGACGGCGGGCGGGGCGGTGGTCTGGATTCTGACCGCCGGCGGCCAGCTGGAGCGCTTCCGCCGGCCGGAGCGGGCAGCGGCGCTGTGCACGGTGGCGATTTGCGGTTCGATGGCGGTGCTCTGGGCGTCGGGCGGGGCGACCTGGGGCGTGGCGGCGCAGGTGGTGCTCTATGTCCTGGGCTTCGCGGCGGCGCCGTCGCTGGAGGCGCTGATGATCTCGCGCGCGTTCGGGCTGGCGCATTTTGCGACGATCATGGGAACGGCGTTCACGTTCCAGACGATGGCGATTATGTTCTCGCCGTGGGTGGCGGGGCGCATCTATGACTCGACCGGGAGCTACGACGGGGCGCTCGTGCTCTACGCGATCTGCGCGGGGACGTCGTGCGTGGTCTTCCTCTTCGCCTCGCGTCTGCGCCAGCCGATGGTTGCCGTGTCGCTCGCTGAAGCGGAGTCCGCCGGCCGTTAACGTCTGCCAGGCGCGGCTCAGGTCGTGGCGATGAGGATCGCGGCTCAGGTCGTGGCGATGAGGATCGCCAGGACAACGGCGGCGATGGTCAGGAGGACGGCGTCGGGGAGGAGGTTGGCGTTCCTTGAGTTCATGGCGCGCTCCGATTCTGCCGCGTGGGACATCGCAATCGTTCGCCACCGATCGTACGACTCGCGCGCCGCGCGGATCGGGATGTAGGTAAGGAACGTTACGCGACGATCAACTGGCCGCTCGGCGGCATCGCTCAGGGCGGCAGGAGCCTGCGCCGTTTGGGGACGGCGGGGCTGCCTGGACTCGATCGGGCAGGCGGAGCGCGTGATGGGATCAGGGAAGCAGGGGTGGTCGGGGAGAGAGGATTTGAACCTCCGACCTCTTCGTCCCGAACGAAGCGCGCTGCCAGGCTGCGCCACTCCCCGACGATGTCAGCGTACTACGTTTCACCAGTTGGTAAAGGCGCCGTCGCGGCGCTGGAGCAGCGGGGCGTAGCCGGTCGGCGGCTCGGGATACGTTGCCGCGGCGGCGGGATCGAAGCTGACGCCCCAGCCGGGCTGATCGCTGGGCAGGGCGTGGCCGTCGGCGAAGGGCGTCTGCTGGGGGAAGACGTCGGCGAGGACGCTGCCGGGTTCGCGGGCCATCTCCAGGACGCCGGCGTTGGCGGCGGCAAGCGTGAGGTGCGCGCCGGCGGCGGAGGAGACCGGGCCGAGCGGATTGTGCGGAGCGATCTGGATGTGGTGCGTCTCAGCCCAGCGGGCGATCTTGAGCGCCTCGGTGAAGCCGCCGACGAGGCAGAGGTCGATGCGCGCGTAGTCGATCAGCTCCTCCTCGAGCGCGGCGGCGAAGCCCCATTTGCCGTGCCACTGCTCGCCGGCGGCGAGCGGGACGCTGGTGCGCTCGCGCAGGCGGCGGTAGGACTCGGGGCGCTCGGCGCGGAGCGCGTCTTCGATGAAGAACGGGTGGACGTCCTCCACGGCGCGGCAGTAGCGCAGGGCGTCGGGCAGGTCGATGCGGGTGTGGACATCGACGCAGAGTTCCAGCTCGGGGCCGAAGTGGGCGCGGACGGCCTCGATGGCGCGGATCGAGCGGCGCACGGCGTCGGCGGGGTCGAAGGCGTCGCCGGTCGCAGCGGTCGTGCCGCTGAAGCCCCAGCGGGCGAAGCGCCAGCCGGCGGCGGTGGTGCGTTCGATGTCGTCGATCAGCTGCGCGGGATCGTCCTCGCCCTCGTTGTGGGGATAGCACTGGATGCGCTCGCGGACGAGTCCGCCGATCAGGTTGTAGACGGGCTGGCCGAGCAGTTTGCCTTTGAGGTCCCAGAGGGCGAGGTCGAGGGCGGAGATCGCGGCGGAGTTGACGCGGTCGGCGGGGAAGAAGGAGGCGCGGGCCATGAGCTGCCAGAGGTGCTCGGTGCGCATCGGATCCTCGCCGATGACCAAGGTGGAGAAGCGTTCGACGCAGGCGGCGACCGCCTGCTCCTGCCAGGTCAGCCCCGATTCGCCGACGCCGTAGGCGCCGTCATCGGCGGTGACGGTGACGAAGAGGTGCGGCCGCCAGGTCATGATCGGGTAGATGTTGACGCTGGTGATCTTCATGCGCGGGTCTTCCAGCCAACGTGTTGAGCAGGCTGCGGGTTCGTATCGCGGAACGAGCTACGGGATCGTCAGCGGTCGGTCGGCGCACCACAACAGGCCGTTGCGGACCAGTCTGGAGAACGACGGGTGCCCCCATGTGCGGGGGTCATGGCCGAGCTGCGTGCAAAAGACTCGTGAGTTGCGATACGTCCTGCTCCAGGCGAGCGTGCGCATCGAGTGTTCGTTTTCCGTCGTCAGGAGCACGTCGCAATCTGGGCCGCAGGCGGCGATGCTGTAGGTCTCATCCTGGATCGAGAAGTCGGAGAGTCCGGCTGCGGCCGGATGATCGTGGTTGACCTGGACGTCGTATGTGCTTTCCCAGGTGTCGTCAACGCTGATCCTGCGGTCCGGCATGCCGATCACATCCGACCAGTAGCCCCGCTCGCCCCAGTTCAGCAACGCGTGGTGCATCACGAAGATGGGCATGCCGGAGTCGATCATCCGCTCGAGGCTGTCCATGGTCTTCTGGCTCGGCGCATCCCGCAGCATCGTGTAGAACAGGGTCACGTCGTAGCTGTCACGCATGTCCTGATCGTCGGACGGGGGTTCGACGATGCCATGGTCGGCGCGAAGGTCTGGCCGGCTGATCCGGTGGCCATCCTCCATGAAGGAATCGTTGCCCGCGCCGTAGAGCCACTGATCGAAGTGGTGGACGTAGGCGCTGACGCCTTCGATTCCGTTGAAGAAGTCGATGAACGGGCGGACATGGAAGTAGTGTCCGCCGGTCAAGACGGCGACTGAGATGTTGGTCATGGCAGGTCCGCTCAACTGACTGTCTGCCCCTGACAGTAGCGGCTTCCGCGCGCGGGCACGTCTAGACACGGCGAAGGCTCGCGCCGTCACGGGATCGTGGCCTGGTCGCCTCGGAGGGGGCGACTCAGCGGCGGTCGTCGCGGCCGTCGTAGATGGGCTCGTTGAGGTAGACGTCGCCGTTGCGGATTTTGAGATTGAAGAGGCACTTGGGATCGGTGCAGACCCAGGCCTTGAAGTGAACCGCGGCGCCTTGGCCGCCGAAATCGGAGAGCGGCACGAGCACGCCGTCCTCACATTGCGCGCATCTGGGGAATCCACTCGGTGTCACGCCGAGACCTTCGCTCGCCATCGCCCCGCAACTCCCTTGGGCCGCGCCCGCTCACCGGCATCCACAGCACAGTCCCGCTTAGCAGCGGCCCACGTTGTCCACCACCCATACTAACGGTTGCGCGCGGCGCTGCGCCAACATGGGTGTTGCGGGGATGTTGCGGGGATGTTGCGGATGTTGGCGCTGTGGATCAGCCGGGGGACTGATCGGCGGCGCGCCACTGGTCGGCGTGGAGCAGGTAGTACTCGTAGGCGTCGGCGAGGGCAATCCAGGAGGCCTCGATTACGTCGGCGGACGCCCCGACGGTGGTCCAGCCGCGCTGGCCGTCGGTCGATTCGATGAGCACGCGGACGAGCGCGGAGGTGCCGGCGTCGGTGTCGATGATGCGCACCTTGTAATCGAGCAGGGAGACGGCGGTGAGCGCGGGGAAGGCGAGTTCGAGGCCTTTGCGGGCGGCGCCGTCGAGGGCGTTGACGGGGCCGTTGCCGTCGGCGGTGGTGTGGAAGAGCTGGTCCCCGACACGGATTTTGGTGGTCGCTTCGGCCATCATCAGGGAGGCGGCGGGGTCGCCGTTGGCGCTGTGCGGCGCGCCGGGGCGGCGGCGTTCGATCACAAGGAAGTCGTCCAGCGCGAAGGGCGGCTCGTACTCGGGGCGCGAGCGCAGAGCGAGCAGCTCGAAGGAGGCGTCGGCCGCTTCGTACTGGAAGCCGCGCGATTCCATCTGCTTGACGCGGGTGAGCAGGGCGGTCGTCTCGGCCTGGGTGAGGGGCATGTCCTGGCCGCGCTCGACGAGCTTGGTCTGGATGTTGCGCTTGCCGGAGAGTTCGGAGACGAGCACGCGGCGGGTGTTGCCGACCTCGGCCGGCTCGATGTGCTGGTAGTGGCTCGGGTCTTTGACGACGGCGGCGACGTGGTAGCCGGCCTTGTGCGCGAAGGCGGACGCGCCGACGTAGGGCGAGAGCGCGTTGAGCGGGCGGTTGGCGAGCTCGGCGATGAAGCGGGAGGCGGTGGTGATGTCGCGCAGCTGCTGATCCTCGACGACGCGCAGGCCCATCTTGAGCTGGAGGTTGGGGATGATCGAGGAGAGGTTGGCGTTGCCGCAGCGCTCGCCGTAGCCGTTGAGGCAGCCCTGGATCTGCTCGACGCCGGCGCTGACGGCGGCGAGCGAGTTGGCGACGGCGAGGTCGCAGTCGTTGTGGGTGTGGATGCCGAGTTTGGCGTCGGGCAGGAACTCGCGGACGGCGCGGATGGCGTTGGTCACGTCCGCGGTCATCGCGCCGCCGTTGGTGTCGCAGAGGATCAGGTACTGAGCGCCGGCGCCGTAAGCGGTGCGGAGCACGCTGAGGGAGTAGTCGGGGTCTTGCTGAAAGCCGTCGAAGAAGTGTTCGGCGTCGAAGTGGACTTCGCGGCCGATGCCGGCCATGTACTCGACTGACTCGCGGACCATGGCGAGGTTTTCCTCGCGCGAGGTGTTGAGCACAGTCTGGACCTGGGAGGCGATCGCTTTGCCGACGAAGGTGACGACGGGCGTTTCGGCCTCGCGCAGAGCGACGATGTTGAAGTCGGTCTCGACCTCAGCGCCGGGCTTGCGGGTGCCGCCGAAGGCGACGAGCCGGGCGCGTTCGAGGGGCTGCGACTTCATCTGCTCGAAGAAGGCCTTGTCCTTTTCGTTGGAGCCGGGGAAGCCGCCCTCGACGTAGTGCATCCCAAGCGTGTCGAGGCGGCGGGCGACGTTGATCTTGTCCAGCAACGAGAAGGCGATGCCTTCCATCTGCGAGCCGTCGCGGAGCAGGGTGTCGTAGAGCGCGATGGGGGAGTCAGTGAATGCGGACATGGGTTGAGGTTACAACCGAATGGGCGCTCAGGCAGCGCGGCTCAGTGTCGGAACAGGCGCTGGCCGGTGAGCGTCATGACGATTCCGTACTCGTTGCAGGCGGCGGTCGTGTCGGCGTCGGCGATGGAGCCGCCGGGCTGGAGGATGTGGCGGACGGCGGAGGCCTGGGCGCGGTCGACGTTGTCGCGGAAGGGCATGAAGGCGTCGTGGCTGAGGACGGTCTGGAACTGGTCGATCCAGGCGCGGCGCTCGGTGTCGGGGAGCGGACCGGACCAGTTCGTGATCTGCGCTTGCAGGCGGTCGCGCTCGGGTTGGGAGAGTTCGCTCCAGGCGATGTACTGTTCGCGCGCGGCGAAGCGGTCGGGGCGCTTGAGGGACTGGTCGAAGCGCAGGCCGAGCACCTGCTCATGCTGTTGCAGCATCCAGCGGTCGGCCTTGCCGCAGGCGAGGCGGGTGCAGTGAATCCGCGATTGCTGGCCCGCGCCGAGTCCGATCACCTGGCCGTCGGCGGCGAGGCAGGCGGAGTTGGACTGGGTGTAGCGCAGGGCGATGGTGGCGATCAGCAGGTCGCGGCGCGCCGCTTCGGGGAACTCGGTCCGCTCGGTGACAGGCTGCGCGAAGAGCGCGGCGTCGATTGGTTTGCGGTCGAGCGGCTGCTCGAGGCGGACACCGAAGTGGTCGCGCGCTTCGGTCTCGGGCGCGGTCAGGTCGGGTTCCGCCTGGAGGATGAGGTAGCGGCCGCCCTTCTTGCGGCGCAGGAGGTCGAGGGCGGCGGGCTCGTAGGCGGGGGCGATGATGCCGTCGGAGACTTCGCGGCGGAGGAAGCGGGCGAGGGATTCGTCGACGGGGTCGGAGACGGCGGCGAAGTCGCCGTAGGCGCTGACGAGGTCGCCGCCGCGCGCGCGGACGTAGGCGGCGGCGGTCGGCGAGAGCGTCAGGCGCTCGACCTCATAGGCGCGGGCGAGGCGGTCGGAGAGCGGCAGGCCGATGGCGGCGCCGGCGGGGGAGACGTGCTTGTAGGAGGCGGCGGCGGGCTGGCCGAGCGTCTGGCGCAGTTCACGGACGAGATGCCAGGCGCTGAGGGCGTCGAGCAGGTTGATGTAGCCCGGCTGGCCGTTGAGGACGACGAAGGGCCACGCGCCGAGCGGCGCGGCGGATGCGGGCGTCTGGTGCGGATTGACGCCGTAGCGCAGGGGGATTGCGTCAGACATGCTGCTCAGACACGTTGCGGGTCATGGCTGCGGGTCAGGCGACGAGGTCCTGGAGGGCGGAGTCGATGTCGGTGTACTTGAAGCGGTAGCCGAGATCGAGGGTGCGCGTGGGCAGGATGCGCTGGGAGGCGAGGAGCACGCTCGCGCCCTCGCCGAGCATGAGTTTGAGCGCGAGCGGGGGCACGGGCATCAGCGCTGGTCGCATAAGGGCGCGGCCGAGGGCGCTGGAGAACTGGCTGTTGCGCACCGGATTGGGCGCGGTGAGGTTGATCACGCCCTCGACGCTGTTCTGCTCCAGGGCGTGGAGGATTGCGCCGACGACGTCGTCAATGTGGATCCAGCTCCACCAGGAGCGGCCGAGGCCGATCGGGCCGCCGAGGCCGAGGCGGAAGGGGAAGAGCAGGCGCGGGAGCGCGCCGCCCTCGGTGGACATGATGATACCGAAGCGGCCGATCACGGTGCGCACGCCGGCGCCTTGCGCCTCGGCTTCCCAGTCGACGCAGAGGCGGGCAAGGAAGTCGTCGCCGGCGGCGGCCGCTTCGGTCGATTCGCGTTCCACGCGGTTGCCGTAGTAGCCGATCGCGGAGGCGCTGATCAGGACGGCGGGCTTTTCGCCGGACGCCTGAATTGCTTCGACGACCTGGCGGGTCGTGGTGACGCGGCTCTCGCGCAGGGCGGCCTTGCGGGCGCTGCTCCAGCGTTGGTCGACGATCCCCTCGCCGGCGAGATGGATCACGCCGGCGGCGCCGGAGACGGCGTCGGCGAGGCCGTCCCAGTTGGTCCAGTTGACGCCGGACAGGGCGGTGTGGGAGCGGGGATTGCGAGAGACGGCGGTGATCCCGACACCCCGCCGGCGCAGCTCGGTGATGAGCGCGCCGCCGACCAGTCCGCTGGCTCCAGTGATGACCACGTGCATGATCTGGTTCCGTTCTGTGCGCCGCCGCGCTCGGTGGCGAGGTTCGCGGGACGGTGAGCCGCCCCTGTTCAGCCGCCCCTGGTTAACCGCCCATGTTCGGGCGGACGGGGTCGAGGCCGTGCATTCCGCGGACCAGGTTGATTTCGCCGCGGTGGCCGTTGAGGTGGGTGCAGAGGTGGAGCGTGATCGATTCGCCGAGCGTCTCGGTGCGGTCGCCGAGCTGCACCTCGCGGGCGAGATCGTCGTCGCTGAGCGAGTCGAGGAAGGCGTGGGTCGCTTCGTTGACGGCGTCCTGGTAGGCCCAGAAGGCGTCAAGGTCGCCGATGGCGACGGCGGAGGCCTCTTCGGTCGATTGGCCGGTGCCGAAGCCGCGCTCGGGCAGGCCGGTCTTCTCGGCCCAGCCGCCGTCGCGCCAGATTTCCGGTTTGCCCTGCCAGGCGCCCTGGACAAGCAGGTCTTCGACGCGGGCGGCGTGCCAGAGGACCCAGGCGACGGAGTGCGACTCGCCGTCGGGGACGAAGTGGAGCTGCTCCACGGTCTGCCCGCCGCGGGCGTCGCGGAAGCCGCCGTGGATGAAGGAGAGCATGTCTTTGATGTAGGTCACGGCTGCGGCGCTCATCGGTCGGTTCCTTTCGCCGGTTGGTCAGGATCGGGATCTGGTTCGCTGTCATCGCCGTCCGCTGGCCCGGGCGACTGATCGGTCGATTGGCCAGCCGCGCGATCGACGTCGGCGAGCAGTTCTTCGAGCTGCTGCATGATCTGCGGGTTGAGGTGATCGCCGTCGCCTTCGGGTGGATCGGCGGCTGAGGATTCGGCTTCGACTTCGAGCGCGTCCGGCTCGAAGCCGAAGGCGCGGGAGAGTTCCTCGGCGACGCGCGGATCGAGGCCGCCGGCCTCGGCGAGGCGCTGGGCGAGTTCGCGCAGCTGATCTTCGTTGACGCCCATCGAGGTCAGCGTCTCGCGGACGAGCCGCTGGACTTCGGCGTGATCCTGGCGGATCAGCGCGTCGGCGAGTTCAAGCTGGGTCTCGATGGCGCGGAAGCCGATGCGCCGTTGGGTCTCGTCGCGCTGGAGCAGGGTGGACATCAGTTTGGTGAACAGGGTGGTCGTCCGAGCGATGCGGAGGCGGTCGTCGGGGTGCTCGGGGAAGTTGCCGGTGACGGCGACTTCGAAGCCGGTGGTCTTGTCTCGGGCGACGTATTGTTCAGGCATGGGTTGATAGTACGCCAGTCATGAGGCGGCTGCGTCGTGGAGAAAGTCGGAGACGGCGGCGATGAAGCCGGGCGTGTTCTGGGAGTGGACGTTATGCCCGCAGTCGGGCACTTCGACCAGGCGGGCGTTGGGCAAGTCGTCGACGAAGCGCTGCGCGGCGTCGGCCTCAAGGATGTTGCTGGACTGGCCGCGCACGAGCAGGGTGGGGCCGGCGAACTGGTGGAAGCCGTCGGCGACATCGCGGCGGTCGGCGGTGGGCCGGCGGAAACCGGGATCGTGGAGGATGCGATCAGATTTGGAGACGTACTTGCCGTCGGAGCGGTGGACGAGGTTGTAGCGGGCGGTGCGTTCCATGTGCTCGCGCGAGCGGAAGGGGTCGTAGGCGGCGACGCGGTCGATGAATTCGTCGAGGTGCTCGAACTCGACGTTGCGGACGACGAAGTTGCGAATCTGCGCCGCGCCGCGCTGCGAGACCTCGGGGCCAACATCGACGAGGACGACGGCGCGGGGCAGGGACGGCTCGCGCGCGGTCAGGCGCATCGTGACCATGCCGCCCATCGAGTGGCCGATCACGATCGGCCGTGCGACGCCCTGCTCGGCAATCAGCTGGAGCGCGTCGGAGGCCATCTGGTCGGGGCCGTAGGCGGCGTCGCGGGCCCATTCGGAGTCGCCGTGGCCGCGCTGGTCGGGGGCGATGATGTGGAAGCGGTCGGCGAGGTGCAGCGCGACCAGGTCCCAGCTGTGCGCGGACTGATTGCCGCCGTGCAGGAGGATGATGGTCGGATGGGCCGGGTCGCCCCACTCGAGCAGGTGCAGGCGTAGATGGTTGATCACCGCATTGCGGGAGACGTAGCGAACCGCGTCGGCGTGCGCGATGCCGAGGTCGGCGGCGGACGCGCAGAGCGAGGCGAACTCGTCGGTGGCGGTCAGGTCAACGGCGTCGGCGGTGGGGGCGAAGGTGTTGAGATAGGGCACGGTGGGCTGTTTCAGCTGCGGTGGTCACTCAGGGGCAGTCTATCGCGGGGAGTGGCTAGCCTAAGCGGCGAGGCAGGGCACGCAACCCAGACACAACCCAGACAGGAGTGAATCATGACGTTTGCGCATCCGGAGTATCTGGTCTCGACGGACTGGCTGGCAGAGCATCTGGCGGATGAGGATGTCCGCGTGTTCGAGTCGACGGTGTTTCTGCGTCCGCGCGAGGGCGGCGGTTACCGCGTCGAGTCGGGGCGGGCGGAGTATGAGTCGGGGCACATTCCCGGCGCGGGCTTCCTCGACCTGCAGGGTGACTTCTCGGACAACGAACAGCGACTGCGGTTCATGATGCCGTCGGCGGAGGCGTTCGCCGAGGCGGCCGGGCGGCACGGGATTGCGGAGACGTCGAAGCTGGTGCTCTACGACCGCGCCGGCTCGATGTGGGCGGCGCGGTTGTGGTGGATGTTCCGCTCAATGGGCTGCGCGAACGCCGTCGTGCTGGACGGCGGCTGGCGGCGCTGGGCGGATGAGGGCCGCGCGGTCTCGACGGAGGCGGCGGCCTATCCGCCGGCGACGTTCACGCCAAGCGAGGACAGCGCGCGCTTCGCCGACCTGGCGGAGGTGAGCGCCTTCGTCGAGGCGGGCGGGAGCTGCCTGATCAACGCGCTGGGCCGCGATCAGCACTCCGGCGCCGACGGCGGGCGCGTCTACGGCCGGGCGGGGCACATTCCCGGCTCGACGAACGTGCCGGCGATGGAGTTGATTGATCCCGAGACCGGCCTGTACCGCCCAGCCGAGGCGTTGGCGTCCATGTTTGCGGCGGTCGCGCCGGACAAGGTGCAGCGGGTCGTGACTTACTGCGGGGGCGGGATCGCGGCCTCGAACGACGCGCTGGCGCTGTCGCTGCTGGGCTACGAGAACGTGGCGGTGTACGACGCCTCGATGTCGGAGTACGCGGGAATGACCGACCTGCCGCTCTCGGTGGACTGAGCCGAGCGCGGCGGGGCGGGTCTGGTCGAGGTCTAGTCGAGGTCGAAGCGGTCGAGGTTCATGACCTTGTCCCAGGCGGCGATGAAGTCGCGGACGAACTTCTCCTCGGCGTCGGCAGCGGCGTAGACCTCCGCCAGCGCGCGCAGTTCCGACTGCGCGCCGAAGACGAGGTCGACGCGGGTCGCAGTCCACTGCTGTTCGCCGCTCTGGCGGTCGCGCCCGGCGAAGACGTCGGCCTCGGCGGAGGTTGCGCTCCACTCGGTGTTCGGGTTGAGCAGGTTGACGAAGAAGTCGTTGCTTAGCGTGCCCGGGCGGTCGGTGAAGACGCCGTGCTGCGCCTGCGCGGTGTTGACGTCGAGGACGCGCAGCCCGCCGAGCAGCGCCGTCATCTGCGGGGCGCTGAGGGTGAGCATTTCCGCCCGCTCGATCAACAGCGCCTCGGCGCTGCCCTGCTGCCAGGGCGGGCGCTCGGCGCAGAGGTAGTTGCGGAAGCCGTCGGCGAGCGGTTCGAGGACGGCGAACGAGTCGGCGTCGGTCCACTCTTCATCGGCGTCGGTGCGGCCCGGCGTGAAGGGAACGGTGAGGTCGTAGCCGGCCTCGCGGGCGGCCTGCTCGAGGGCGGCGCAACCGGCGAGGACGATCAGGTCGGCGAGCGAGACGCGCTTGCCGTCGTCGCGCGAGTCGTTGAAGGCTTGCTGGACGCTGGTCAGGGCGTCGAGCGCGGCGGCGAGTTCGGCCGGGTCGTTGACCTCCCAGTCGCGCTGCGGCGCGAGGCGCAGGCGCGCGCCGTTTGCGCCGCCGCGCTTGTCGGTGCCGCGGAAGGAGGCGGCGGCGGCCCAGGCGGTCGCGATCAGCCGCGAGCCAGAGAGCCCGCAGGCGAGGGCGTCGGCCTTGAGCGCGGCGATCTCGGCGTCGCCGATCAGGTCGTGATCGAGCGCGGGAACGGGGTCCTGCCAGAGCAGCAGCTCGGCCGGGGTCAGGGGGCCGAGATAGCGGCTGGGGGGGCCCATGTCGCGGTGGATGAGCTTGAACCAGGCGCGGGCGAAGGCGTCCTCGAGCGCGCTGGGGTCGGCGTAGAAGCGCTGCGAAATCTCGGCGTAGTCAGGGTCCATGCGCAGCGCGAGGTCGGTGGTCAGCATCATCGGCGCGTGCATGGCGTGGGGATCGTGCGCGTCGGGCACGGTGGCGACGGCGGCCGCGTCACGGGGCTCGTACTGCCACTTGCCGGCGGGGCTCTTGGTCAGTTCCCACTCGTGCTTGTAGAGGTTCTCGAGGAAGCCGTTGTCCCACTGGACGGGCTGGTCGGTCCAGGCGCCCTCGAGTCCGCTGGTGATCGTGTCCGCGCCCATCCCGGAGGCGTGGGCGCTGTGCCAGCCGAAGCCCTGGGCTTCGATGTTCGCGCCCTCCGGTTCGGGGCCGACGTGGGCTTCGAGGTCTGCGCCGTGCGCTTTGCCGAAGGTGTGGCCGCCGACGATCAGCGCGACGGTCTCCTCATCGTTCATCGCCATGCGGCTGAAGGTGCGGCGGATGTACTGCGCGGCGGCGAGCGGGTCGGGTTCGCCGTTGGGGCCCTCGGGGTTGACATAGATCAAGCCCATGTGGTCTGCGCCGAACTGGTCGTCGAGTTCGCCGTCGTCGGCGTGGCGCTCGTCCGCGAGCCAGGCGCGCTCCGCGCCCCAATCGGTCTCGTCCGCCTCCCAGGAGTCCGGGCGGCCAAAGGCGAAGCCGAAGGTCTTGAAGCCCATCGACTCGAGGGCGCAGTTGCCGGTGAAGATGAGCAGGTCGGCCCAGGAGATGCGGTTGCCGTACTTCTGCTTGATCGGCCAGAGCAGGCGGCGGGCCTTGTCGAGGTTGGCGTTGTCGGGCCAGCTGTTGAGCGGGGCAAAGCGCTGCTGACCAGCGCCGCCGCCGCCGCGGCCGTCGCTGATCCGATAGGTGCCGGCAGCGTGCCAGGTCATGCGGATGAACAGCGGCCCGTAGTGGCCGTAGTCGGCGGGCCACCAGTCCTGGGAGGTGGTCATTACCGCTTCGATGTCCTGCTTGAGGGCGTCGACATCGAGTTCACGGAGCGCCTCGGCGTAGCTGAACGAGGCGTCCATGGGGTCGGAGGCCGCGGTGTTGCGCCGCAGAGGCTTGAGGCTGACCTGCTCTGGCCACCAGTGCTGGTTCGTGGTCACGTCGTCGGTCCCTTCAGCGGCGCGCGAGCGCGTCTTCGCCGAGCGCCGATCTTCATGCTGATTCGTCTGACCATTCGTCTGACAAGGCGCCCTCGGTGAGAGCGCCGCGGGTGGGCGCGGCAACGCCACCCTGTCAGGGTATCACCGCGCGGAGGGCATTCCGGGCGGCGGTTGTGCCAGGCGTTGCAGACGCGCGCCGGCCCCGATCAGGGCGCGTTCAGGGCGCGTTCAGGAGGCGGAGGTGCGGGCGATGAAGGCGGCTGTCTCGTCAGCGAAGCGCTTGGGCTCGGTGAGGAGCGGGGCGTGGCCGGACTCTTCGAAGGTGACCAGGGTGGCGGCGGGGATCTCGCGGGCCATGAACTCGGCGGCGGCGTGCGGGGCGATGGGGTCGTGACGGCCGTGGAAGATTGCGGCCGGGATGTCGATCTGGGGGAGCGTCGATTCGAGGTCGCAGCTGGCGCGGGAGGCTTGGGAGCCCTCCCAGCAGGCGGGCGTGGAGGGGCGGAACTGCTGACCCCAGACCTCGCGCGGGGGCGCGTCCTGGTTGGGCGCGGTCAGCGGCTGGCCGCCGAAGTTGGGCGAGGGCGGCCCGCCGACCAGAATCGCCCGCGCAACGCGTCCGCTGCCGTGCCGATGCAGATAGGCGAGCGTGGTGCGCACGCCCAACGACCAGCCCATCATCGTGATGTCGCGGTAGCCGCGCTGCGCGATGAAGGCGGCCTGGTCGTCGGCGAATTGCTCGATGCTGTAGGCGGCTGGATCAGCGGGCGACTCGGAGGGCGGGCGGCCGCGATGATTAAGCGCGGCGCAGCGGAAGCGGTCGGAGAGGGTGTCGATCAGGTCAGCCCAGAGCGAGGCGTTGCCCTGCGTTCCGTGCACGAAGACGATCGTCGGGGCGTCGGAGCCGGCGGGATTGTCGAGGCTGGCGGGGCCTTGCTCGTGATAGAAGAGCTGGAGGCCGTTGATGTCGGTGAAGGGCATGGGGTCGGCGTTTCGTTAGGATTCCAGAGTGATGCAGTTGGGAGCCATGCTATGACGTACGTCGGCGAGTTGGACACGCCTGCGCTGTTGGTCGACCTCGATGCGCTGGAGCACAACGCGCGGCTGATGGCGCAGCGCTGCGCCGCCGCCGGGATGGTCTGGCGGCCGCACGTCAAGGCCTGCAAAGCGCCGGCGATGGCGTTGCGGCTGCTGGAGGCGGGCGCGGTCGGCGTCACCTGCGCCAAGGCGTCGGAGGCGCTGGCCATGGCGGAGGGCGGCGTGACGGACATCCTGATCGCGAACGAGGTCGTCGGCGAGCGGAAGGTGGCACGGCTGATCGAGGTGGCGCGCTTGGCGACCTTGTGCGTAGCGGTGGACGACGCGGCCAACATCCGCGAGATTTCTGACGCGGCGGACGCGGCCGGGGTCACGATTGATCTGCTGGTCGATATCGACGTCAACCTGCACCGCTGCGGCGTGACGCCTGAGCAAGCGCCGTCGCTGTGCGCGTTGATCGGGGATCTGCCCGGCCTGCGGCTGCGCGGGTTGATGGGCTATGAGGGTCACGTGATGGGGCTGCCCGACGCGGAGAAGGAGCGCGAGACGGCGGCCTCGGCGGCGATCATCGCGCGGGCGCGGGCGCTCTGCCTCGAGCAGGGGCACGAGATCGGCGTGCTGTCGGGCGGGGGCAGCGGCAACTACCGCTACGTCCTCGATCAGTCAGTCCTGAGCGAGATGCAGGCGGGCGGCGCGGCGTTGATGGATCTGACCTACGAGCAGATGGGCGTGGCCGGCCACCGCCGCGCGCTGAGTTTGGTCTGCCAGGTCGTCTCAGCAGCGAATCCGGAGCGCGCGGCCGGTGACGCCGGTTGGAAAGCGACCGGGCGGCATACGGGGATGCCGTCGGTGGTCGAACCGACCGGCTGGGAGTGTGTGGGACTGAGCGCGGAGCATACGCATCTGTCAAGCAGCGGCGGCGCGGCGCTGCGGATCGGCGATCGCGTCGAGCTGATTCCGCATTACTCGGACAGCACGGTCTTGCTGCATCGCACGCTCTACGCGCACCGCGCGGGAGTCGTGGAGGAGGCGTGGGCGATCAGCGGATCGGGGGCGTTGCAGTAGCACTCGAACGGCTCAGGCGAAGCGGCGCAGCAACGGCGTGACGCCGGCGAGGGCGAACTCCTGATCCGCCGTGAGAATCTCGGCGATGTCGAAGTCGCGCATGATCTGAATGGCAATACAGTCCTGCAGGCTCAGGCGGGTGTGGAGGAATTCGCCGCCGTAGAGGTTGAGGGCGTCCTCGACCAGCGCCTCAGTGTGGGGGACGACGATGACGTCGTCGTCCCCCTTCAACTGCCACACTGCGGCCGTCGCGCGTGATCTCATGGCGACGCCATGGCGGGACACGTAGGCAAGTACCTCGTGGAACACACCATCGCTGGTGACCCGCAGGCGATCCGAGAACTCTGACTCGGCACGAAGCGCAGCGAACCGCCACTGGTCCCGCTCAACAATCGTCCCAATCAGGTGCACGCTGTCAATGAACACCGGTGGACGGGCAGTCACTCCGCTGGTGCTTCGTCGCGCGGAATCGCGAACTGATCCAGATATGCGGTCAACTCAGCGCGGGCCTCGTCGCTGAGCGGCCACTCATCCTCGCCCAGCGCTTCGAGAAGGATCTCTTCAACGGTCCGCTCACTGCGGCAGGCTTCGAGAACTTGTCCGCGATACAGGACCTTGCGGCACCAGTAGGTGCGGCCGTTTCGGATGACCTCGTATTCGTCGGTCAGGTACTTTGCTTTGGTTGAGGACTCGGCTGGCTGCTCGGTGGTGGTCATGGGCGGGCTCGCGGTTGGCGCTGGGTTTGGCGCTTACGATACCCTTCGATTGCTGCGGGAGGAGCGCTGGCCGATGCTGTTGTCGCCGTATCGCGTGTTGGACTTGACCGATCAACGGGGGATGCTCACTGGGCAGATTCTGGCCGACCTGGGCGCGGACGTGATTTGCGTGGAGCCGCCGGGCGGCTCGGCCGCGCGCTCGCTGGGGCCGTTCGCGGGCGACGATCCAGGCCCGGATCGCTCGCTCTTCTGGTGGGCGTACGCGCGCAACAAGCGGGGGATCACCTGCAATCTGGAGCACTCGGAGGGGCAGGCGCTGATTCGTCAGTTGGCCGCGTCGGCGGACTTTGTGCTGGAGTCGGACGAGCCGGGCGCGATGGCGCGGCGGGGACTGGGGTACGCCGATTTGTCCGCCGACCATGCCGAGCTGGTCTACACCTCGATCAGCCCCTTCGGGCAGGACGGACCCAAGGCGGGTTATGAGTCGACTGACCTGATTCTGATGGCGGCGGGCGGGCCGCTGCTGCTGGCGGGCGGGGCGGGCGAGGCGCCGGTGCGCGTCTCGGTGCCCCAGGCCTGGAGCCATGCGGCGGGCGAGGCGGCGATGGCGACGCTGATCGCGCACCGCGCCAAGCGCCAGATCGGGCGCGGGCAGCATGTCGATATCTCCGCCCAGCAGGCGGTCGCGGCGGCGACGATGTCCACCATCCTCGCCTCCTCGATTGGCGCGAGCGAGACGACGCGGGTCGCGGGCGGGATGGCCGTAGGACCGTTCACCGGCCGCCTGATCTGGGAGGCGGCGGACGGCTATATCTCGCTCACCTTTCTCTTTGGCAGCGGCATCGGGCCGTTCTCGCGGCGGCTGTTCCATTGGATGTATGAGGAAGGCGAGTGCACGCTCGAGGATCGCGATCTCGACTGGATCGGGTTGGGCGCGGAGTTTATCTCCGGGGCGCGGCCGCTCTCGGAGTGGGATCGGCTGCTCGGGGTCGTGGACGCCTTCCTGCGCGGCCGCACGCGGGCGGAGCTGTTTGCTGAGGCACAGGCGCGGTCGCTGTTGATTGTGCCCGTCACGACGGTGGACGAGGTGGCCAACTCGGAGCAGTTTGAGGCGCGCGACTTCTGGCGCGAGCATGAGCTGCCGGGCTGGCCGGAGCCGGTGCGCTTTCCCGGACCGTTCGTCAAGCTGTCGAGCAATGCGATTGAGTATCGGCGGCCGGCGCCGACGATTGGTCAGCACAACGCCGAGGTGTACGCCGAGCTGGGCCTGGACGCGGAGGCGCTCGCCGGTCTGCGCGAACGCGGCGTGATCTAAGAGGGGGTGATCGACATGAGCACGGTGCTACCCAACGTTCCGTCGGTTCCGACATCGGGCGCGCTGGCGGGGGTCAAGGTTCTGGATCTGATGTGGGTCGTGGCGGGGCCGACTTCGACTCGGGCGATGGCCGACTTTGGCGCGACGGTGGTGCGGATTGAGTCGGCTAACCGGATCGAGACCGCGCGCGGGATCGGACCGTTCCACGACAACGCGCAGGGGCCGGACCACTCGGGGTTGTTCGGCAACATGAACGCGAACAAGCTCGGACTCTCGCTCAATCTCGCCACCCAAGAGGCGCGGGACGTGCTGCTCGATCTGATCAAGTGGTGCGACGTGCTGACGGAGTCGTTCTCGCCCCGCGCGATGCGGGCGTGGGGGATGGACTATGAGTCTCTGCGTGAGATTCGGCCGGATCTGATCATGCTTTCGACCTGTCTGTTCGGTCAGGCCGGGCCACTCTCGCGGGTGGCGGGCTTTGGCACGATGGGCGCGGCGATCGGGGGCTACATCGCGCTGGCCGGCAATCCTGGCGGGGCGCCGATTGGTCCGTACTCGGCCTACACCGACTATCTCTCGCCGCGCTTCGCGCTGCCGACGATTCTGGCGGCGCTCGATTACCGCGACCGCACCGGCGAGGGTGTCTACATCGATCAGGCGCAGGCCGAGTCGTCGCTGCACTTCATGAGCACGGCGCTGCTGGACTACCACGTCAACGGTCGCGTGCCGCAGCTGGTCGGCAACGCCGATCCGGACATGGTGCCGCACGGCTGCTACGCCACCTCGGGCGACGATGACTGGGTCGCGATCGCCGTGCGTGACGAGCGCGATTGGGCCAATCTGTGCCTGGCGATGGGGATGCGCGAGCTGATCGACGACGCCCGCTTCGCTGATTTGGCCGCGCGGAAGGCGAATGAGGCGGCGCTCAACGCACTCGTCGCCGGCTGGACGGCTGGGTTGAGTGCGCTGGCGGTCGAGTACATGCTGCAGGCGTTTGGCGTGCCGGCGCACGCGGTCTCGAACAGCGCGGCGGCGGTTGCCGACCCGCAGCTGCAGCACCGCGGGCACTTCATCGCGCTCGAGCATCCGGTGCACGGCGTGCAGACGATTGAGGCGGCCAAGGGCTACCTCTCGGAGACACCGCCCGACTACCGTTCGTCCGCGCCGATGATCGGCCGCGACAACGACCTCGTCCTGCGCGAGATTCTGGGCTATGACGACGAGCAGATCGTCCAGCTCGCCATCGCCGACGCGCTGACGTAGCGTCTGCGGGCTCGTCAGCGCGGACTGACGCTCGCCGCCGCCAAGCTCTACCCTCCTGGAACGGGCGCGCCGCCGGCTGCGCCGCGATCGACACAGGAGGTGCTGCATGGCTGGTCGACTGGATGGCAAGGTGGCGGTGATCACGGGGGCGGGCGCGGGGATGGGGCGGGCGACGGCGGAGCTGTTTGCGGCAGAGGGGGCGCGGGTGCTGGTCGTGGATCGCTGGGCGGAGCGGGCTGAGGACGCGGCGGCGGGCATCGGCGCGGCGGCGCTGGCATTCACGGGGGATGTCTCGCAGGGCGAGGACGTGCAGGCGATGTACTCGGCCGCGGTTGATGCCTTCGGGGGGATCAACGTCATCTACAACAACGCCGGCATCGGTACGCGCGAGGACAATGTCCGCGATTGCCCGGAGGAGGTGTTTGACGAGATTTTGTCGATCAACCTGCGCGGCGTCTGGCTGGGGATGAAGTACGGCATTCCCCATCTGGAGCGGGCAGGGGGTGGTTCGATCATCTCGACGGCGTCGATTGCGGGGATCTCGGGGTTGCCGGGGATTGCGGCGTACTGCGCGTCGAAGGGCGGGGTGATCGCGCTGACCCGCGCGGCGGCGGGCGAGTGGGCGGCGAAGGGGATTCGGATCAACTGCATCTGCCCGGGCGCGATTGCGACGCGGATCGGGGACGACTCGCAGGGACCGCAGGATCCGGCCAACCTCGAGCGGCGGCGCGAGCGCGGGGCGCTGGCGCATCCGCTCGGGCGCTCTGGCGAGGGCGTCGATATCGCCCAGACAGCGCTCTACCTGGCTTCGGACGAGTCGTCGTTCGTGACCGGCCAGGCGATTGTCGTGGACGGGGGCTGGACGGCGGTTGATCGGCGCTTTGCCGACCTGACCGGGCGCGACTTCTCCTGAGTCCGGAGTGGCACAGATTCGCAGATTTGCAGACGGGAACGGAGGCGGCGATGAGTGGTCGGCTGGATGGCAAGGTGGCGGTGATTACGGGCGCGGCGTCGGGGATTGGTGAGGCGACGGCGCGGCGGTTTGCGGCGGAAGGGGCGCGGGTGCTGATCGCCGACCGCGACGCCTCGCGCGGGCCCTGGGTCGCGTCCGAGATCGGTGAGGCGGCGCGCTTCGTCCAGACCGACGTGCGCAGCGGCGAAGACGTGCAGGGCATGTTCGCCGCCGCCGATGAGGCGTGGGGGCGGATCGACGTGATCTACAACAACGCCGGCACGGGGCCGAATGAGATCAACGTGCGCGACTGCCCGGAGAAGGTCTACGACCTGGTCTCGGACGTCAACATCCGCGGCGTCTGGTTGGGGATGAAGTACGGCATTCCCCACCTGGAGCGGGCGGGCGGCGGGTCGATCATTGCGACGGCGTCGGTGGCGGGCTTGACCGGACTTTCGGGGATCGCCGCGTATTGCGCATCCAAGGGCGCGGTGATCGCGATGGTGCGGGCGGCGGCGGGCGAGTGGGCCTCGAAGGGGATTCGGATCAACTGCATCTGCCCGGGTGGGATCGCGACTGGTCAGGGTTGGCTGTCGGAGGAGCAGATCGAGGAGACGCGGCAGAACTGGTCGAAGCTACATCCGGTCGGGCGGTCCGGAGAGGCGCTGGACATTGCCAACGCGGCGCTGTTTCTCGCCTCGGATGAGTCGTCGTTCATCACCGGGCAGCAGCTCGTCGTGGACGGCGGCTGGACGGGGCCAGACGGTCGCTACGACAGGCTCACGGGCCGCGACTTCTCCTGAGACCTGAGGTTCACTGATTCGCAGATTCGCAGATTCGCAGGCGGGAACGGAGGCGGTGATGAGTGGTCGGCTGGACGGCAAGGTGGCGGTGATTACGGGCGCGGCGTCGGGGATTGGCGAGGCGACGGCGCGGCGGTTTGCGGCGGAGGGGGCGCGGGTGCTGATCGCCGACCGCGACGCCTCACGCGGGCCCTGGGTCGCGTCCGAGATCGGCAAGGCGGCGCGCTTCGTCCAGACCGACGTGCGCAGCGGCGAGGACGTGCAGGGTATGTTCGCGGCCGCCGACGAGGCGTGGGGGCGGATCGACGTGATCTACAACAACGCCGGCGTGGGCGGTGACGAGGGCAACGTGCGCGACTGTCCCGAAGAGCGGTTTGACCTGATTTCGGATGTCAACATCCGCGGCGTCTGGCTGGGGATGAAGTACGGCATCCCGCACCTGGAGCGGGCGGGCGGTGGGTCGATCATCGTCACGGCCTCGATCGCGGCGATCACGGGCGTCGCGGGCGTGGCGGCCTATTGCGCCTCCAAGGGCGCGGTGGTCGCGATGGTTCGCGCGGCGGCAGGCGAGTGGGCGGCGAAGCACATCCGCATCAACTGCATCTGTCCGGGCGTGATCGCGACCGGGCAGGGCTCGCGCAGCGGGGAGCAGATCGAGCAGTCGCGGCAGTACTTTGCGCAGTACAACCCGGTGGGCCGCGCCGGTGAGCCGAGCGACATCGCCCAGGCGGCGCTCTTCCTGGCGTCGGACGATTCCGCGATGATTACCGGGCAGAAGCTGGTCGTGGACGGCGGGTGGACGAGTCTCGACGCCCGCTTCCTCGAGGTCATGGGCCGCAGCTGATCGCCAGCCTTCTGCAATCCGCTCAGCGCTCGTAAGCACCGGACGCTGACCAGCGGGTGACGCGCTCGGGGCTAAGTTTGAGCAGCGGGCGCTCCTCAAGCGCCATCGACTCGTACTGCGGATACTTTGCGCGGAGCGCCGCGATGACTGAGGCCGCCTCGGCGCTGTCCCACTGGCTGGGCCAGAGGACGGCGGCCGGGCCGCGCAGCAGGATCCACCAGAGCTGGTCCCAGTCGTCGGCGTAGTGATCGACGAGCAGCGCGAAGCGGGGGTTGGATTCGATATTGGTCAGGCGGCGGAGGCGCAGGGTGGTTTTGGGTTTCTCGTCGATGGCGATGTAGATGGAGTCGCCGACGATTTGGAAGACGACCGGTTGGAGGTGCGGGTCGGCGTCGGGGGAGGCGGTGGAGAGGTAGCCGTGGCGGGCGGCTGCGAGCGCGGGGCGGACGTCGTCGAGGGTGGTCATGGGCTTCCTATACTCGGGGCACGCGCGGCGGACGCGCGGCGAGTTCTGCGGGAGGTTGTCATGCCGGAGCGGCGCAAGCTGGATGAGGCGGAGATTGAGGGTCGGTTGTCAGAGATTGCGGGCTGGTCGTACGCGGACGGCTCGCTGACCCGCGAGTTTCAGTTCGACAACTTTGTGGCGGCCTTCGGCTTCATGGCGTCGGTGGCGCTGCTGGCGGAGAAGCTGGATCACCATCCCAACTGGTCGAACGTCTATAACCGCGTCGAAGTCGCGCTGAACACGCACGACGCTGGCGGTGTGACCGACTTTGACTTTGTCCTGGCCGCGCAGATCAACGAGGTCGCCGGCTAGTCCGGCAGCCAGTTCAGCAGCTGCGAGCGGGTGGCGTTTGCGCCGCTGATAACGATCACGACGCGCTTGCCCTTGATGCGGGCCTGCTCCTGCTCGGCGGCGGCGACCGCGACGGCGCCGGACGGCTCGGCTATCACGTGCTGTTGATCCCAGAGGAGGCGGAGGGCGGCAAGGATTTGGTCGTCGTTGACGAGGATGAAGTCGTTGAGCGCGGCGCGCAGGAGGTTGACGGCGAAGGGGAAGGGGGTGCCGGTGGCGAGGCCCTCGGCGAGGCTCGTGTTGGGCCGATCCTCGATCTGACCGCTGCGCCAGGCGTCGTGGGCGGCGGGCGACTGGGCGGACTGCGCGGCCCAGATTTCAGCGTGATGCTGGAGACCGTCGCGGACGGTGACCCAGCCGCTCGAGCCGGTGCCGCCGCCGAGCGGCAGGAGGACGAGGTCGGTGTCGGGCTGCTGCTGTTCCAGCACTTCCAGGGCCGCGGTGCCGACGCCGGCGATCAGGAGCGGCTCCTCAACCGGTTCGACGTAGCGCGCGCAGCGCTCGGCGGCGTACTCCTCCGCCTTGCGCCGCGCTTCGTCGAAGCGCTCGCCGACCAGTTCGACGCGGCCGCCGAGGCGCTCGATGGCGGCGATCTTATCGGCGTTGGCGTCGGTCGGCATGAAGACCGTCGACTGGGCACCGATGGCGGCGCAGCCGAAGGCGATCGACTGGCCGTGATTGCCGGTCGAGGAGGTGACCAGGCCGAGCGCGCGCTCGGCCTCGCTGAGCTGGGCAGCGAAGTAGACGCCGCCGCGCACCTTGAAGGCGGAGGTCGGGGTCATGCACTCGAGCTTGAGCGAGACGTGGGCGTCCCAGCGCTGCGAGAGGCCGGGGCTGTAGACGAGCGGCGTGGGGAGCGAGAGGCGTTGGTTGATGAGCGCTTGGGCGCGGCGCACGTCGGCGAGCGTCGGCGGGGTGAGGGGCGGGGTGAGGCCGGCGCTCACGAGCGGTACTTCGCGATCTGTTCGGGCTGGCGCTCGGCGATCGTTTCGGCGGAGCGGAAGTAGATGTCGGGCGGGTCCCAGCCGTTGAGGCCGGCGTAGGTGTCGATCTGGGAGCGGTGGTGGATGTCGTGCTCCATCATCATCAGGAGCAAGCGCCAGCCGCTAAGGGTTGCGCCGGGGGTGTCGATCATCTCGAT
This sequence comes from Dehalococcoidia bacterium, assembly GCA_965200625.1. Classification (GTDB taxonomy): domain Bacteria; phylum Chloroflexota; class Dehalococcoidia; order Bin125; family Bin125; genus Bin125. Next base: position 2,611,695 of record OZ241375.1, on the reverse strand, counting down.
CTGGCGGGTCAGGCCGTCGGGGCCGACCTCACTGACCAGGCGGCTGAACTCGTCGAAGCTGGCGTCGAGCGCGGGCGCCCAGAGCTCGGCGCGGCTGACGTCGGGCGGCTCGGGAGAGATCCAGCCTTCGCGTCGGTAGGCGCTGGCGAAGTACAGGCGGGAGCCGCACATGTGGCCGATCAGTTTGTTGATTGACCAGGCGTTCTCGCCTTCGCCGCCCTGCGGCGTCCAGCCGTCGGCTTCCGGCGGGAGCGCGGTCACGTCGCGCACGGCGCGGCGGTTGACGGAGCGGAAGTAGCGGAGGAAGACGTCGAGATCGGTGAACATGGTTTGCTCCTGGGCTGCTCCTGGACTACTCGTGGATTAGGCGAGGCCGAGCGCGGCCTGCTGTTCGGTCTGCAGGAGGGAGGGATCGTCGTGGCGGACGGCGTTGACGCGGGTGGAGACGGGGAGCGCGACGAAGGCGTCGTCGGGCGGGAGGTCGAGCAGGGGGAGGACGGCGGCGGCCTCCTGGTTGCCCGCGTCGAGCCAGGCTTCCTGCCGCTCGGGGGGCATGACGACCGGCATTCGCGCGTGGATGCTGGCCAGCGCGTCGGTCGCCTCGGTGGTGAGGATGGTGAAGGTGACGGCAGGGCGATCTGGTTCGGGATGCCAGATGTCGTAGAGGCCGGCGAAGACGAACGGCTCGCGGTCGGCGCGGTGGATCCAGTGGGGCTGGCGCTGCTGCTTGGGGCCGCTCCACTCGTACCAGCCGTCGGCGGGGACGAGGCAGCGCTGACGGCGGAACGGTCGGGCGTAGGCGCGGGAGTCGGCGACGGTCTCGGCGCGGGCGTTGATCTGCCGCGCGGCCTGCTTTGCATCCCTAGCCCAAGCGTTGACCAGGCCCCAACGCGCCGGCTGGGCAGCGAATGCTTCGCCGTCGGCGAGGATGATGGGGTGCAGCTGGGTCGGCGCGATGTTGAAGCGGGGCCGATGCCGCGGCTCGCCGAAGAGGCGCACGTTGAGGCGTTGGATCGCTTCCATCTGCTCCAGCGGGTTGACCGTCAGCGTGAATCGTCCGCACATACTGTCAGTGTAAGCGGGGCGGCTTCTAGCATTGAGGGGATCGACCATTCCACAGTCCAGCAGCGCACACGGCGACGCTGCCGAGAGAGGTTTTTTCCATGTCTGAGAGCAACGGCGATCCTACCGTCATCCTGGAGAAGCGCGACGATGGCGTTGCGTTGATTACGCTGAATCGTCCGGAGCGGCTGAACGCCTTTGGCGACGACCTGCTGCAGCGGTTGAGCGCGGCGTTGGTCGACTGTGAGGACGACCCGCAGATTCGCTGCGTGGCGCTGACCGGCGCGGGGCGCGGGTTCTCGGCGGGCGCGGACATCAACAATATGAGCCGCGCCTCGGGCGGGCCGCGGCCGGGGCCGGGGCTGAGCAATCGGCGCAGCCACCGAAGTCAGATGGAGACGTCGGGGATGCTGCGGGAGATGGGCACGCCGACGGTGTCGCTGGTCAACGGGCCGGCGGCGGGCGGCGGGTTGGGGCTGTGTCTGGCGACCGATTTCCGCGTCGCGTCGGATCGGGCGCGCTTTGTGACGGCGTTCCGCAACATTGGGGTGTCGGGCGACTACGGGGTCACCTGGTTCCTGACCCACATGGTCGGCAACACCCGCGCCCGGGAGCTGCTGATGCTGGATCGGCGGCTCAACGCGGACGAGGCGGAGGCGTTGGGGATCGTCAACAAGGTGGTGCCGCACGACGAGTTGATGTCGGCGGGGCTGGAGTTTTGCCGCGAGCTGGCGCAGGGGCCGACGGCGGTGCTGGCGATGATGAAGTGGACGTTGAACTACGCGGCCACGGCGAACCTGAGCGACTCGCTGTACCAGGAGGGGGCGCACGTGGGGCTGTCCTTCCAGGGGGAGGACAACAAGGAGGCGGCGCGAGCGTTTCTGGAGAAGCGTCCGCCGAACTTTGTCGGGCGCTGAGGGGATAGAGAAACCGAACCCCCGGACGGGTGTCCGGGGGTCGGCCAGGAAGCGGGGCCGGGCGAGCGAGAAACCCGTGCCCCTGAGCGCGCCGGGCGGTCGCTCCCGGCGGGGCTCTCACGGTTGCGGGCCGAAGCGCTGCCCTTGGTGGGCGGCAGCAAGGCGAACCGCGGGAGCCGTGCGCAAGACACGGGTTCATACATCTCGCGCCTGAGCAGGGCTCGGACGCGCATCTCCCTCGGTCGCCTACGGGGTTAGCTGACGGGTTCGGCGCGAAGGAGTGCACCGTGCGGTCGTCGGGGATCGACTTCCGCATTCACCCCAAAAGTTGGTTCCCCCGCTCCCGGCGCAGTCGTGAGACGTTGCCGGGATTCGGCCTGAATCTTCAGTTGTGCCGCTTAGGGTACTCAGGTGGAGCGGAAATTGCTACTCCGGTGTGGAGAGATTACAGGCTGTTGACAAGATTCGGATCCCGTCAGAGGGAGGAATCTGTCGCGGAGGGACTGACGGGGGGTGCGGCGGCTCATCCGCCCCCCTCCGCCTACGGCACCTCCCCCCCAATGGGGGGAGGGAGGAGAGTGGAACTAGGCGTCTTCCCCCAATGGGGGAGGGGGGAGAGTGGAACTGGGCGTTTTCCCTCAATGGGGGAGGGGGAGCGACTGCAGGGGGCGGCTGGCTAGCAGGTGGCTAGGGTTTGCAGCCCATGGCGAGGAGTTCTTTGCGGAGGTCGTTGATTTGGTCGTAGATGCGCCGGAGCTCGGGGTTGGGGCGGCCTAGGGGGCCTTCGCCGGGCTGGGGCGGTAGTTTGCCGGGCAGGTCGTCGGCGAGCTTGTTCAGGCGGGCGCGCTCGACGCGGATTTCCTGGCAGCGGGCGTTGTCGGCCATGGGTGGACTCCTTGTGTTCCTCGTTACGCCTGATTGGTTCGGTCTCGATGGGCGCGATCGAGCGCCTCTGCCTCGAAGCGCGGCAGGGCGGGGCGCGCGCTCAGCTCCAGACCGAGCGGCGCGGCCTCGCGGCTGATGCGGAAGAGTGAGAGGTCGTCGGGCGTCTCGAGCGTGAGCGAGAGCGCGCCGTCGACCTGCAAGATCTGGATCACTTGTCCGCCGCTGCGCTGGACGGCGCCCTCGAGCGCGGCGAGCACGTCGGCCAGGGGCTGCGCGGCGTCCCAGCGGGCTGTGGCGAGATAGAGCGGCATGGGTCGTATCGTAGTCGCATTGGCGTCAGGCGTTGGTATCAGGACATGGAGGCGGCGATGGAGCGCATTGGATTTATCGGGCTGGGCATCATGGGCGTGCCGATGGTGGCGAATCTGATTCAGGCGGGCTATGCGCCGACGGTCTGGAATCGGTCGCAGCCGGGGATTGACGCCTGTACGGCGCTGGGCGCGGTGGCGGCGGAGTCGCCGCGGGCGGTGGCGGCGGCGAGCGACATTCTGATCACGATCGTGACCGACTCGCCGGACGTCGAAGCGGTGCTGGTCGGGCGCGAGGACGCGGCGCTGCACGGGCTGGCGGCGGGCGCGGTGGTGATCGATATGTCCACGATCTCGCCGGCGGTCACGCGGCAGATTGCGGGGCAGCTGGCGGAGCGCGGGGTGGCGATGCTGGACGCGCCGGTGTCAGGGGGTGACACGGGGGCGAAGGCGGGGACGCTCTCGATCATGGTCGGCGGCGAGGCGGCGGTGCTGGAGCGCTGTCGGCCGGTGCTGGAGGCGATGGGCGCGACGATCACGCACTGCGGGCCGACGGGGGCGGGGCAGACGGTCAAGCTCTGCAACCAGGTCTCGATCGCGGGGGCGCTGCTGGGAGTCTGCGAGGCGCTGGCGTTGGCGGAGCGGTCGGGCGTGGATCAGGAGCGGATGCTGGCGGCGATCGCGGCGGGCGCGGCGGGGAGCTGGCAGCTGTCCAATCTGGGTCCGAAGATTGCGGTCGGGGACTACGCGCCGGGCTTCATGGTTCGGTTGATGCAGAAGGATCTGCGGCTGGCGCTGGAGGCGGGCGGCGACGTGTTGCAGCCGCTGCCCAATACCTCGCTGGTGCGACAGCTGTACTACCAGCTGCAGGCGTCAGGACTCGGCGATGAGGGGACGCAGGCGCTGGCGCGGGTCGTGTCCGGGCTGGGGCGTCCGATCGAGGACTAGCGGATCAATCGCGGCTAGTGCGAGTGCATCTCGCCGATCGCCTCGTCGGCGTGGGCGAGGCGCTCGGCGACGTGCTGGAGCATCGCCCAGAGGACGGGGACGCTCGCGCCTTCCTCGAACGAGTTGCGCAAGATCGCGAGGGTCTCGGTCTCCGTGTTGGTGACGATCGTGGCGGAGCGGGGGCGTCCGAGCAGGAGCGCCATCTCGCCGAAGAAGTCGCCCTCGCCGAAGGTCGCCAGGTGCTGCTGGTCGTCGGTGCCGTAGGCCTGGTAGACCTCGACGCCGCCGCTGCGGATGATGTGCAGCGAGGTGCCGAGGTCGCCCTCGCGCTCGACTACGGAGCCGGCGGGGTGGTTCTGGATTTGGACCCAGCCGGCGATGTGGTGCAGTTGGTCGCGATCCACGCGGGAGAACAGCGAGGTGTTGGCGAGCATGTCTTCGATGGAAGTGGGCATTTCAGCCTCCGGAGCTGGTTCCCGTCAGTCGGGCGCTGGTGGTGCTTAGGGGCAAGATAGCGCGAAACGCGAAGCGCGCCGCGGCACGCGGCAGCGAACCGCGGCCAGCGGGGTCAAACTGACGCGCACGTTGCGCAGGGAGCGGCTCGCGGTTTACGCCAGCGCGGTCTGGAAGTCGGGATGGGCGATCGCGCGCAGGGCGGCGGCGCGTTGGGTGAGCGTGCGGCCGGCGAGTTGGGCCTCGCCGTATTCGGTGATGACGCGGTCGGCGAGCGTGCGCGGGGTGGTGACGACGGCCTCGGAATCGAAGCGCTTGACGATCCGCGAGACGCGGCCGCGGGCGGCGGTCGCGGGCAGGGCGACGACGGAGAAGCCGCCGTTGAGCATTGCGCCGGCGGCGAAGTCGGGCTGTCCGCCGGGTCCGGAGATTTGGCGTCCGCCCAGGGACTCGGCGTTGATCGTCCCGTCGAGGGCGACCTGGACGGCGGAGTTGATGCCGACGAAGCGGCGCTGCTGGGCGAGCACGGCGAGCGAGTGGGTGTAGCCGGCGGGGGCCAGGCAGACGGCGGGGTTGCGGTCGAGCCAGTGGAAGAAGGCGGCGCTGCCGGCGGCTTCGGTGGTGATGATCAGCTCGGGCGCGGTCGCCTTCCGCGCGCCCGTCAGCGCGCCGCTCTCGACGAGGCCGATGACGCCGTCCGAGATCAGGCCAGAGTGGATGCCGAGATCGCGGCGGCCACCGAGCATTCCCATGATTGCTTCGGGGACGCCGCCGATGCCGAACTGGAGGGTCGCGCCGTCGGTGACGAGTGCGGCGACGGCGGCGGCGATCTGGCGCTCGAGCGCGCCCGGCTCGGCGCGGCGCAGTTCCAGCACCTCGCTCTCGAGGGGGACGAGCCAGTCCAGTTCCTCGCGGCGCAGCTCGGCTGCGCCGAAGGTGTAGGGCAGGCGGGGATTGACTTGGGCGATGACCAGCGGCGCGGTGCGGACGACGTCAACGATTCCTCCGACGGAGGTGCCGAGCGAGTACAGGCCCTCCGGGCCCGGCGTCGAGACCTGGATCAGCACGGCGTCGGCGGGGAGGGGGCCGTCGGGGCGGAAGAGGGTCGGGACCTGGGCGTAGGTCGCGGGGATGTGCTCGAGGGCGCCGGCCGCCTCGGCGGCGCGGAGCGGGGCGCTGGTCTGGTAGGTGGTGAAGCGGAAGGGTTGGTGGGGGTGGTCGAGGGGCGGGACGTGGTGGAAGAGGTTGCCGGTGGCGAGTTCGAGGTCGGTCCAGCCGTCGCGCAGGTCGTCAAGGGCGGCGAGCAGGCCGAGCGGCGTCGCGGACATCGGCGGGACGACCACCCGGGCGCCGTCGGGGAGCTGCCGGAGCGCGTGATCAGCGGAGGCCTCGAGGCCGGCCCGCGGCGCGGATCGAGGGGGGAGCCAAGGGTCGAAGTCCATCGTTGTCATGGACGGTGGGGCAATCTTGGGTCACGGGAGACGCAAACGCGCCGCCCGGTTTGGTTGGGCGGCGCGTTTGGGTTTGGTTGTGTGTGGGGGGGGGGGTTAGGGCTGGGAGATGTCGAGGACGCCTCGGGCGACTTCGCCGGCTTGCATGGCGGCGAAGGCTTCGTTGATCTCGCCGAGCGCGAAGCGCTTGGAGACGAGGCCGGTGAGGTCGAGCTTGCCCTGGCGGTAGAGGTCGAGGAGCTTGGGCATGTGCTCGCGGAAGCGGGTCGAGCCGTACATGCAGCCGATCGCCTTTTTCTCCTGGAGGAACTCGGGGCCGGGGAAGCTGACCTCGGAGCCGAGCGGCATCATGCCGACGATGCAGGCGGTGCCGCCGGCGCGGACCATGTCCCAGGCCTGGCGGGCGGCGTGGACGTTGCCGATGGCTTCGAAGGCGATTTCGACGCCGTCGCCGCCGGTCAGTTCCCGGAGGGCTTCGAGGGCGTCTACTTCGGCGGCGTTGATGCGGTCGGTGGCGCCGAACTGCTCGGCGAAGTCGAGCTTGTTCTCGAGGATGTCAATGGCGATGATGCGGCTGGCGCCGGCGATGCGGCAGCCCTGGATGACGTTGAGGCCAACGCCGCCGCAGCCGATGACGGCGACGATGGAGCCGCCGGGGACCTTGGCAGTGTAGAGGGCGGCGCCGACGCCGGTCATGACGCCGCAGCCGACGAGCGCGGCTTCGGCGGGGGGGATGTCCTCAGGGATTTTGAGGACGCCGGTCTGGGAGGTGAGCATGTACTCGCCGAAGGAGCCGACGCTGGCCATCTGGACGACGGGGCGGCCGTCCCAGTTGAGGCGGTCGCGGGCGAGGGCGGCGCCGGCGGGGTCGGGGCAGAGGTTGGGCTCGCCGCGGAGGCACCAGTAGCACTCGCCGCAGAAGGGGCGGAAGGACATGATGACGTTGTCGCCGGGCTGGACGTAGGTGACGTCGTCGCCTACGGTCTCGACGACGCCGGCGGCCTCGTGGCCGAGGACGGCGGGGAGTCCGCCGAAGGCGGCGGCCCACTTGCCGTCGACGAAGTGGAGGTCGGAGTGGCAGACGCCGGAGGTGGTGGTGCGGACCAGGACTTCGTTGGGCTGGGGGTCGCGCACATTGATGTCGTGCACCTCGAGGACGGATCGGTCACCGTCCTTGGCCTGGTTGGCGGGGTCGAAGATGGCAGCTTTCACAACGGGTCCTTCCCAGGATGCGCGGCGCACGCGGGCGCGTGCGGGGCGGGGCGCACGCAGGCGCGTGCGGTTCGCACCTATGTTAGGCGAGCGGGGCGGGCCAGACAATGATCGGGCGGGCGCGGCTCAGACAGGGCTCAGACAGGGCTCAGACAGGGCTCAGACAGGGCTCAAGCAGGGGGGAGGAGGCCGAAGAGGCGGCGCTTCTTGGGCGGAGGATTGCGGCGCTGTTCGACTTTGCGGGCGGCGAGTTGGATCAGTTCGAGGATGCCGCGCGGGGACCAGCGGTCGGCTTCGAGCCAGGCGGTGAGCTGGGCGTCGGCGGCGGCGACGCTGCCGGTGACGCGGCGCTCGTGGAAGCGTTCGAGGCGGCGGACGACGCGGTAGGCGGTGAGGGAGAGTTTGAGGACGATCAGGAGGCCAACGAAGGCGACGAGGCAGGCGGCGATGCCGGCGAGGATGAGGACGGCGTCGCGCAGTTCGGCGAGGTCGTCGAAGACGGCCAGTTCGAGCATCGGCTACCCTGTCTCCCGGAGGTTGACCATGCCGAAGCGCGGACCCGCCGAGAGTCTCATCCTATTCCAACTGCTCCTGGGAGCTGGTTTCGTGAGCATGGTCGTGTGGACGCTGCTGGCGTGGATTGGCGTGTTCTGAGCGGGAGCGGCCCGGGTCATTCGAGCGTCTCCTGCCAGTTTCGGGGCGGTGGGCCGTGGTCGTTGTGATCGGATGAGCCGTTGATCAGCCAGGCGAGGCCTTGCGGCGTCCAGCCCAGGAGGACTTGCGGGACGGGGGAGAGGACGGTGCGTCCGCCGTCGAATACGTTGGGCCAGTCCGTTTCTCGGGAGCGATCGGCCAGATCGACGACCACCATTCTGTTGCCGGCCAGGTAGGCGAACTGCTGGCTGTCGGGCGACCACCAGGGGCCGTCGATTGGCGCGCTTCGATAGAGCCGCTGCTCGCCGTCGCGGTGGGTGAGGAGGATGCCCCAGGGCCAGCGGCGGAAGCTGACGGTCCATTGGCCGTCGGGGGAGGTTCGCGCGGGTTGCTGGCGTTCGAGGGGTAGCTCGGCGGGTTCGGCGACGCGGATTGCCTGCACCCGCCGGCTGCCGTCGGTGGAGATTGCGTAGATGATTGGCGTCCAGTCCAGTTGATCTTCGGTGGCCAGCATCCAGCGTCGGGAGGGTGACGGGATCAGGAAGTGGGGCAGGCCGTGATTGTCCAGCAGCACGCGGTCGTCGAATTGGACGGCGTTATTGATCACGCGGAAGCGGCCATCTTCTTCACGGTTGCGGTTCAACCATCCTGGTTCGGAGACGGGCGCGGGCAGCGGGACGATGGACTCTCGGTAGCCGTCGTCGTAGTTGGCGACCAGGAGTTTGGTGGGGCTTTCCAGCCAGCGGCGGGCGCCGATGTCTCGGCTGACTGTATACAGGCGTCCGTCGGTGGGGTCGCCGGCGACGAGGTAGCGGCGAGCGCCGTGCGTTGTGATGAACAGCAGTAGTTCTGGTTGCGTTGTCCAGCCGATGAGTCCGTAGCGCTGGCCGATCCAGTCGGCTTGTAGCTGTCCGTGTTGGTCGTAGACGCGGAGGAGCAGGGGATTTTGATAGGCCTGTCCGTTGGACCAGATTGGCTGTAAGCCGAGTTCTGCGGCGGAGGCGGCGCAGTTGGCGGCGGTCATGGAGATCATGAGCACCAGCGCGGCGGCGAGGTCGCAGAGCAAGCGGGCTACGCCAATCCGTCCAGCTTACTGAGGAGGCGTTCGACGTGGGTGAGGTATTCCTCTACCTCTGCCTGGTTCATGGCGGCTTCGTAGAAGTTGATGTGGAGGGATTGGGCGTAGGTGAAGTCGTGGCGCAGCTGGGGGTTGTTGGTTTCCTGGACGAGGGCGCGGAGGGCTTGCCAGAGGTCGCGGTGGCCGTCGTGACGCCAGCCGCGGGCTTCAGCGATGGCTTTGATGGCGGTGGCGGCGGCTCCCCAGCCTTTTTCGGAGGCTTGGGTGAGGTCGCCCTCGTCCAGATGCGCCCTGGCTTTGCGTAGATACTCGGTGCGGAGGTACTGGGCGCTGAGGTCGTTGTAGTGGGTGACTTGCTCGGTTGCCATGGTCGCCTACTCCAGATTGTCCAGGCTACTGAGGAGGCGTTCGACGTGGGTGAGGTATTCCTCTACCTCTGCCTGGTTCATGGCGGCTTCGTAGAAGTTGATGTGGAGGGATTGGGCGTGGGTGAAGTCGTGGCGCAGCTGGGGGTTGTTGGTTTCCTGGACGAGGGCGCGGAGGGCTTGCCAGAGGTCGCGGTGGCCGTCGTGACGCCAGCCGCGGGCTTCGGCGATGGCTTTGATGGCGGTGGCTCCCCAGCCTTTTTCGGAGGCTTGGGTGAGGTCGTCCTCGTCCAGATGCGCCTGCGCTTTGCGGAGGTACTGGGCGCTGAGGTCGTTGTAGTGGGCGATTTGCTCGGTTGCCATGGTCGCCTCCGTTGGCTCCCGCTGTGGGGTTAGAGGAAGTAGCGGTTTTGGATGTTGCGGGCGATGACCATTCTTTGGATTTGGTTTGCGCCTTCGAAGATTTGGAAGATTTTGGCGTCGCGCATCCACTTTTCGAGGGGGAGTTCGCGCATGAAGCCGACGCCGCCGCAGACCTGGACGGCGTCGGTGGTGACTTTCATGGCCATGTCGGAGGCGAAGGTTTTGGCTTTGCTGGCTTCTTCGAGGTCGAAGGGCTGGTTGGCGGCGGCCATTTCGCCGGCGCGCCAGGTGAGGAGGCGGGCGGCGTCGATGGCGATGTCCATGTCGGCGAGCATGAAGCCGACGCCTTGGTGCTCGATCAGGGGGCGGCGCATGGTTTTGCGTTCGCGGGCGTAGTCGGCGGCGTACTCGAAGGCGGCGCGGGCGAGGCCGACGGCGAATGCGCCGATCCAGGGGCGGGTGGCGGCGAGGGTGCCGAGCGCGCCGCGGCCGCCGGAGCGGAAGTCGGGGTCGGGGTCGCCGAGGCGGTTTTCGAGGGGGATGCGGACGTCGTCGAAGGCGAGGTCGGCGGTGTGGGAGGCGCGGATGCCCATTTTGTCCCACATTTTGCTCTGGGAGAAGCCTTCGGCGTCCTTGGGGACGACGAAGGCGGAGACGTCGCTCCAGCCTTCGGAGTCGGACTCGCGGGCGAAGACGACGGTGATGTCGGCGATGCCGCCGCCGGTGATGAAGCGTTTCGTGCCGTTGATGACGTATTCGTCGCCGTCGCGGACGGCGCGGGTTTTGATCATGGCGGCGTCGGAGCCGGCGTCGGGTTCGGTGAGGGCGAGCGCGCCGAGGCGGAGTTGGCCGTCGTCGGCGGTGCATTCGGGGAGCCAGCGGTCGTGCTGTTCGGGGGTGCCGATGACGGAGATGGCAGTGGCGGCGAGTCCGGACACCTGGGTGCCGAGGGCGATGCCGGCGCAGCCCCAGCTGAGTTCTTCGGCGGTGATCATGTTGGTGACGCCGCGCTCGGGGTCGGACGCGCCGCCGCCGAGGGGGACGCCGGTGAGACCGAGTTGGGCGGCTTTGGCGGCGACGTCCCAGGCGAATTCGTTGCGTTCGTCGTATTCCATGGCGACGGGGCGGACCTCTTTGGCGGCGAATTCGTGGGCGGTCTGCTGGACCATGCGGTCGGTTTCGGAGAGTTGGAAGGTGGTCATTGGGGGCTCCTGCTTGGCGCTGGGCGGGAGGGGTAGGACATCCTCAGCCTACGGCAGCGATTGGCTGCGCGGCACAGTTGGGTGGCCCCCGTCCGCGCGGGCGGCCTCTCTCCGCCCCTTTGGGGCACCTCCCCCGGTGGGGGAGGACTTGGGATTAGAGCCCCCCCCCGTGGGGGAGGGCTGGGGATTGCTTTTGCTAGGGGGTGCGGGGCTTTCTTGGTTGTTGGAGTGGGGGGAGGTCGTGGAGGAGTTGGGTGGTGATGTTGGTGATTTCTTGGACGGCTTGTTGGAAGGCGGGTTGGGTGCGGTTGGAGGGGTGTTGGATGCCGGAGATTTTGCGGACGAATTGGCGGGCGGCCTGTTCGATTTCGTCGGGGGTGGGTTGGCGGCCGGGTGGTTGGCGCAGGCGTTTGATTGAGCGGCACATTTGGGTGGTCCCCCCTCCGCCCCGTTGGGGCGCCTCCCCCGCTGGGGGAGGGCTTGAGATTCCTCTGGGTGCCTCCCTCGGTGGGGGAGGTCTGGGTTTGCCGTTCAGTGGGGGGTTAGAAGCCGGTGAATTTTGGTTCTCGGCGTTCGGTGAAGGATTGGACTCCTTCGATTCGGTCGAAGGAGTTTTGGACTAAGGGGAGGACTCCGCCGGAGAGTTCGAGGGCGGATTCGTAGTCGAGGTTGGCGGTTCGGTAGGCCATGAGTTTGCCGACTTTTTGGCCGATGGGGGGACCGTTCTCGACTTCCTGGGCGAATTCGCGGAGTTTTTGGGGGAAGTCGTCGGGTTCGACGAGGTAGTTGCTGACGCCGGCGTCGTGGCCTTCCTGGGCGCTCATGAAGCGGCCGGTGAACATCATTTCCATGGCTTTGCGCCAGCCGATGATTTTGGGGATGGCCCAGAAGCCGCCGAGGTCGGCGTAGAGTCCGCGCTTGACGTAGGCGACTTGGTAGCGGGCGTTGGTGGAGGCGAGGCAGAGGTCGGCGAGGCAGGCGAGGTCGAAGCCGGCGCCGACGCAGGCGCCGTTGACGCCGGCGAGGACGGGGATGTCGAGGCGGCGGAGTTCGGCGAAGGTTTTGGTTTCGTAGCGGAAGTTGAGGCGCTGGCCTTCGTTGTCGGGGTAGCCGTCGGGGGCGGGGGAGCCGAGCAGGGGGTCGGGGTTGTCGTCCCAGAAGTCGGTGCCGCGGCCGCCGCCGGCGTGGTCCATGCCGGCGCAGAAGCCGCGGCCTTTGCCGGTGATGACGAGGAGGCGGGCGGAGCGGTCCATGCGGATTTTGTAGAGGGCGTCGAGCATTTCGGCGAGCAGGGGGAAGGTGAGGGCGTTGAGCTTTTCGGGGCGGTTGAGCTCGAGCCAGATGGTGCCGTCGTGGTCGCCGGTGCGTTCGACGGTGATGAATTCGTATGCCATGGGGATCGGCCTCCGGTGGTCTGCGGGCGGATGGGTTACTGGAAGTGGGGCATGACGTCGCGGGTGAAGCGGACGAAGGAGTCGTGGGAGAAGGGGGAGGCGATGAGGTAGTCGAGGTCGATGGTGTGGCGCAGTGCTTCGAGTTGGTCGATGACTTTGGCGGGGCTGCCGTGGATGACGACCTGGTTGACGTAGCGCTCGATGCGTTCCTCGGGGGGAAGTTGGCGGGAGGGGTTGGCGTTGCCGCTGGTTTTGTCGTTGGCGTAGGAGCCGATGGTCCATTGGGCGCCGTTGCGGGCGATTTGCTCGGCTTCGGCGTCGGTTTCGGCGACGGCGATGAGGCGGGCCATGGGGATGGTGCGGTCGGTGGTGGGCTGGGCGTGGGTCTGGAGGCCGTTGAAGTAGTCGCGGCGTTTTGCGCCGAGTTCGGCGTGGGTGGCGTGGGGGTCCATGAGGATGGAGTAGCCGTGTTGGGCGGCCCAGTCGATGGCGTCGGGGCTGCCGGCGGCGACCCAGAAGGGCGGGGTGGGCTGTTGGTGGGGTTTGGGGAGGACTTCGATTTCGTCGAAGTTGAAGTAGTCGCCGTGCCAGGTGATGCGTTCCTGGCGCCAGGCTTCGAGGACGACCTGGACGGATTCGCGGAAGCGGGGGTAGGACTCTTCGAGGTCGACGCCGAAGACGCGGAATTCGGTGCGGTCGAAGCCGCGTCCGGCGCCCCAATTGACGCGGCCGCCGGAGAGGATGTCGAGGAGGGCGACTTCCTCGGCGATGCGGAGGGGGTGGTAGAAGGAGGCGAGGGTGACGGCGGTGCCGATGCGGATGTTCTTAGTGCGGCCGGCGACGTGCATGCCCATGAGGTGGACGGAGGGGCAGACGGAGTAGGTGGAGAAGTGGTGCTCGGCGAGCCAGACGCAGTCGTAGCCGGATTCGTCCATGATGTCGATGCGGTTGAGGGCGCGTTCGTAGACGGTGGGGAGGGGGACGCGGCGTCCGGGCCAGCTGAAGAATTGGAGGACGCCGAATTGCATGGGGGCGTTGTTGTTGGCGTGGTGGCCGTTGTCAGAGGTCATGGGGACAGGGTAGCTGTCGTTGGCGCGCGCGTCTGCTGGTGGTCTGGTGGGCGTCTAGTGATTGGTGGTTTGGCGGCGGACGGTGAGGCCGGAAAGGGTTTCGAGAATGACGCGGTTGGCGAGGATGGCGGTGACGTCGGCGTGGTCGTAGGCGGGGGCGACTTCGACGACGTCGAGGCCGAGGAGGTTGCTTTCCATCCCGATGCGGCGGACGGCGTCGAGGAGTTGGCGGGAGGTGAGTCCGCCGGACTCGGGGGTGCCGGTGCCGGGGGCCATGCCGGGGTCGACGACGTCGACATCGACGGAGAGGAAGACGCCGTCGCAGTCGTCGGCGGCGTGGGCGAGGGCTTCGGTGAGGCAGGCGTCGAGGCCGCGTTGGACGACTTCGGTCATTTCGTACCAGCGCATGTGCTGGTCGGCCATCCAGTCGAGGATGGGGGGATCGGGCCAGTAGCCGCGCAGGCCGATTTGGAGGAAGCGGTCGCCGCGGACGGCGCCGCTCATGATCAGTCGGCGCATGGGGGTGCCGTGGCCCCAGAGTCCGCCTTCGGAGTCGCCGGTGTCGGCGTGGGCGTCGAAGTGGATGAGGGCGACGCGGCCGAAGCCGTGGTGCTTGGCGACGCCCTGGGCGGTGGCGTAGGTGATGGTGTGGTCGCCGCCGAGGACGACGGGGATGGCGTCGGCGGCGGCAACCTGGCGGCAGGCGTCCATGAGGCGCTGGAGGCCGCCTTCGCTGTCGAGTTGGGGCATGTAGATGTCGCCGACATCAACGACGCCGAGTTCGCCGAGGGGATCGACGCGGAGGGCGAGGTGGGGTCGGTAGCCGCTGTGGGGGAGGTAGTCGGTGGAGCGGATCGCCTGGGGGCCGAAGCGGGCGCCGGGTCGGTAGCTGGTGCCGGCGTCGAAGGGCGCGCCGATGATGACGGCCTGGGCGTCGGCGAGGGAGTCGGGGTCGGTGAGGCGGGCGGCGGGGACGCCGAGGTAGGTGTTGCCGGGGCCGTAGCGGTTGGGCGGTTGGCGGAGGGAGTGAGCCTGGTTGTAGGAGCGCGGGAGATCGTTGGCTTCCGGCATTGCGGCCTCCTACGGGATGTTCAGAGATGGTATCTAGAATGGTATCGAGGCCGCCGTTGGCGGGGAGCGGAACGGAGAGGAACGTGGCGCGTGGTGACTGAGGCGGCTGTTGAAGCGAGGCTGGGCGAGTTGCAGGAGTCGCTGGCGGGGCTGCCGCGCGAGCGGACGCAGGCGTTGCCGGCGCTGCATCTGGTGGATCGGGTGTACGGGTATCTCGATCACGGGGCGTTGGAGGCGGTCGCGCGGTGGCTGCATTTGCCGCGGGCGGAGTTGTTTGCGGTGGCGACCAGCTATACGGAGTTCCGCTGGTCGCCGCTGGACGCGGAGGCGGTGCGCGTGTGTCGGGGGCTTTCCTGTCAGATTGCCGAGGGTGGAGCGGACATCGACGATCAGGCGGGGGAGGCGCATGAGTGTATGTTTCTTTGCGCGGCGGCGGGGGCTGAGGGCGTGTCGGTCTCGGGCGTGGGGGCGGTTGAGGCGTTGGCGAGTGCGGAGGTCTGGGCGGCGGGGCGGGCGCGGGTTGGGGGTGGGTTGACGCGGTTGACGGCGGTGCGCACGCAGGCGCGTCCGGATTGGCGGGGTTGGGTTGCGGCTTCGCGGATGTCGGCTGGGGCGGTGGTGGATTTGGTTGAGGAGTCGGGTTTGCGGGGACGCGGGGGGGCGTACTTTCCGGTGCATTTGAAGTGGCGGGGGGCGATTGACGCGGCGGCTCGGCAGAGTCAGCCCGGGCGACAGGGGCAGCCGTTGTTGGTGATCAATGCGGAGGAGGGAGAGCCAGGGATCTTCAAGGATCGGGTGTTGATGGAGCGGGATGCGCAGCGGGTGTTGGAGGGGATTCGGATTTGCTGCTATGCGATTGGCGCGGATTATGCCTATCTGTACATCAATGGGATGGCCGATCGGGCGGCGGAATCGATGGCGGCGGCGCTGGACGCGGCGCGCGGGGCGGGGTTGTTGGAGGGGTTGACGATTGAGCTGCGGCGCGGGGCGGGTGGGTATGTGTGCGGGGAGGAGTCGGTGATTCTGGAGTCGATTGAGGGTCGGCGGGCAGTACCGCGGTTGAAGCCGCCGTTTCCGACGGAGCGGGGGCTGTGGGGTCGGCCGACGGTGATCAATAATGTGGAGACGCTGGCCAATTTGCCTGACATTCTGGAGTGGGGGGCGGGCTGGTTCCGGGAGGTGGGGTTGGCGGATGCGCCGGGGACGAAGTTGCTGTCGCTGAGCGGGGGTTTTCGGCGGCGGGGCTGGGTTGAGCTGCCGCTGGGGACGACGGTGGCGGCGATTGTCGAGCTGGCGCAGCCGGCGGAGGCGCTGGCGGGGGTGGCGATTGGCGGGCCGTCGGGCGGCTTTCTTGCGCCGCGCAATTTTGATACGGCGATTGCGCCGGGCTCGCTGGATGGTCAGGGCGCGGTGCTGGGGGCGGGCGGGATCATTGGCATTCCGCAGTCCTTTGGGATCGAGCGGGCGCTGCGGGTCTGGGCGGAGTACAACGCGAACGAGTCGTGCGGGAAGTGCACGCCGTGCCGTGAGGGCTCGGGGCGGATGGCGGAGGCGCTGGCGGCGGGCAACTGGGCGGATGTTGAGGCGCTGATTCCGTTGATTGCGGCCGGCTCACTCTGCGGTCTGGGGCAGATGGCGCCGAATCCGATTACGTCTGCGCAGCATCAGTTTGGCGGGAGCGTCGCATGACGACTGACACCTCGGTTCCGACGCTCAGCGTCACGATTGACGGGCAGCCTTGGGAAGCGCCGGCGGGCGCGACGGTGCTGGACGCCGTGCTGCGGGCGGGCGCTGATCTGCCGCATCTGTGTAAGGACGATGACGGTCCGGCGCTGGGCGCGTGCCGCACGTGTCTGGTGGATATTGACGGGGTGCGGGGGTTGCCGGCGGCCTGTCATACGCCGTTGGCGGAGGGTCAGGTGGTGCGGACGAACTCGACGGCGGCGGTCGCGGCGCGGAGGGGAATTCTGGAACTCACGTTGGCGATGACGGATCGCGCGGACAACGCTGCTCGCGGGAACAGTGCGAACGGGGGCGCGAACGGCAACGTCGAGACTGAGTTGGCGCGCCAGGCGGTCTCGCATTCGGCGGACGGCTCGCGCTGGGGGGCGCGGGCGAATGGGCATCGGGACGAGACGAATCCGTTCTACCGCTTTGACGCGGCGGACTGCATTCTCTGCGGGCGCTGCGTTTCGGCCTGCACGGATCGGCAGCACATTGGCGCGATTGGGATTGCGGGGGCGGGGAAGGGGGCGCGGATTGCGTCGTTTGGGGATGAGCCGCTGGGCGAATCGACCTGTACGTCCTGCGGCTCCTGCGTGGCGGCGTGTCCGACGGAGGCGTTGACGCCCAAGCGGGCGGCGGCGGGGTCGAAGACGGTGTCCACGGTCTGTCCGTACTGCGGGGTCGGCTGCGGGATCCGGATTACGGCGGAGGACGGGGTGCTGACGCATGTGGATGATGATCCGGACAATCTGTCCTCGAAGGGGCTGCTCTGCGTCAAGGGGCGGTTTGGGACGGCGTTTGTGAATCACGGCGATCGGTTGACGACGCCGCTGATTCGGGGCGCGGAGGGATTGCGGCCGGCGTCGTGGGAGGAGGCGCTGGGGCTGGTGGCGGAGAAGTTTGCTGAGCATCGGGGGGCGTTTGGGGCGTTTTCGTCGGCGAAGGCGACGAACGAAGACAACTACATGCTGCAGAAGTTCGTGCGCGCGGTGATGGGGACGAACAACATCGATCACTGCACGCGGCTCTGTCACTCGCCGTCGGTGGAGGCGATGCTGGCGCAGCTGGGGTCGGGCGCGACTTCGAACAGCTACAGCGACTATGAGGCGGCGGACTGTCTGTTTGTGGTGGGCGCGGATCCGTCTTCGAATCACCCGGTGGCGGCCTCGCGGATGCGGACGGCGGTGGACCGGGGGGCGGCGTTGATTGTGCTGAATCCGAAGCGGATTGAGCTGTGCGATCACACGGAGCTGTGGCTGCGGCAGTATCCGGGCACGGATGTGGCGGTGCTGAACGGGATGGCGAAGGTGATCCTGGATGAGGGGTTGGCGGATGTGGAGTTCATCCGCGCGCGGACGGAGGGGTATGAGGAGTGGCTGGCGGAGCTGGACGAGTACACGCCGGCGACGGTGGAGGCGATGTCGGGGGTGCCGGCGGCGCTGCTGATTCGGGCGGCGCGGATGTATGCGCGGCCGCGGCCGTCGGCGGCGGGGCCGGGCGGGTCGTGTCTGATCTGGGGGATGGGCGTGACGCAGCACACGAACGGCACGGCGAACGCGACGGCGCTGCTTAATCTGGCGCTGTTGACAGGGCAGGTGGGGCGGGTGGGCAACGGGGTCTCGCCGCTGCGCGGGCAGAACAATGTGCAGGGCGCGGGGGACGCGGGCTGCGTTCCCGATGCGCTGCCTGGGTATCAGCGGTATACGCCGGAGGTGCTGGCGAAGTTCGGGGAGGTCTGGGAGGCGGAGCTGCCGCCGGCTGAGGGTTTGCGCGCGACTGACATGGTGGAGAGCATGCTCACGGGTCAGGTGCGCTGTATGTACGTGGTGGGCGAGAATCCGTTGCTGACGGAGCCGAATCTGGCGCACGCGCATGAGGCGTTTCGGGCGCTTGATTTCCTGGTGGTGCAGGACATTTTCCTGCACGAGACGGCGGAGCTGGCCGATGTGGTGCTGCCGGCGGCGTCGTTTGCGGAGAAGGAGGGGACGTTCACGAACTCCGAGCGGCGGGTGCAGCGGGTGCGTCAGGTGATTCCGCCGGTCGGGCAGTCGCGGGCGGACTGGGCGATTGTCCAGGAGATCGCGCGGCGGACGGCGCGGCGGTTGGGGCGGTCGGCGGCGGGCTTTGAGCATGGCGCGGCGGACTCGGTGTTTGATGAGTTGGCGGCGTTGACGCCGATCATGGCGGGGCTGTCGCATCGGCGGCTGGATGAGGAGGGCGGGATTCAGTGGCCCTGTCCGAGCGTTGATCATCCGGGCACGGCGCGGCTTTACGATGAGTCGTTCCCGCGCGGGTTGGGGAAGTTCATTCCGGTGCGGCAGCTGCCGCCGTCGGCGGAGGCGCCGGATGAGCGCTATCCGCTGATTCTGAACACGGGGCGGGTGCTCTACCACTGGCACGGGGGGACGATTACGCGGCGGGTGGAGGGGTTGGTCGAGTCGTGGCCGGAGCTGCGGGTGGCGATTCATCCCAACGATGCGGCGCGGTTGGAGATTGTTGAGGGTGAGGCGATCTGGGTGGCGTCGCGGCGGGGGCGGTTGGAGGGGGTCAGCTTCGTCACGGAGGACGTGGCCGAGGGTTCGGTCTTCGTGCCCTTCGTGCGGCTGGCGGACTCGGCGGTCAACTGGTTGACGAACAACGTCTACGACGAGGTGGCGCGGATTCCGGAGTACAAGGTCTGCGCGGTCGCGGTGGAGCGGGCGGGCGAGCCGTCGGAGTGGCGGCACAGCGGCGCCGGGAGTAAGCGGGGGAAGCGCGGGAAGCGGCGGCAGTACTGGTAGGTCGGCGCGGAGGGGGTTAGGCGTCAGGCGTCGGGGGCGGCGACGGCGGCGAGTTCGCCGACGACGACGCGGCGGTGCGAGTACTGGTGGGTGTCCTGGTTGAACGAGCCCTCGCAGGTGATCAGGGTGATCACGGGCGCTTCGGTGTTGCGCAGGTAGCGGCCGGCTGCCTTGTCGAAGGGGTTGACCTTGACGGCCTCGATCACGTTGTAGATGTAGTAGATGTTCGCTTCCGTGTCGTGGATCAGCATCTGGTCGCCCTTGACAGTGTTGACCAGTTCCCAGCAGACGCCGGTGCCGACGTTGCCGGAGCTGTCTTCGTAGTCGCGGTGGCCGGCGAGGAGCATGTTGCCGTTTTCGCCGGGTTGGGCGGTGGAATCGAGCCAGCCGACGACGTAGGGGTTGTCGGGCGAGCCCATGCCGCCGGTGGGGGTGCGCCCGACTTTGACGATGGCGCTCTTGAGGCGGGCGGAGGGGACGAGCAACTCCCAGCGGGTCTGGTGGGCGGGGCCGCTGGAGATGACGACGCCATTGTCGAGGGGGAGGATGCCGCCTTCCGCGCCGTCGCTGCCGTGCTGGAGGTCGGCTTCGTCGAAGTCCTGGGTGAGGGCGGCGCTCAGGGGCTGGACGGTCATGCCGGCGACCAGGCGCGGCCCGGCCTGCTGTTGCGCCTGGGCCTCGGGGGCGGTCTGTTGCTGCTGATCAGCGGGCTGCGCCGACTGCGCTGGTGGGGCGGCTTGCTGCTGTTGCTGCGCGGCTGGCGGCGGGGACTGCGGTTGCTGCTGATCTGGATGGTCGGCGGGCTGCGCTCGCTGCTGATCGTCCCCGGAGGTGACAACGACGACGGTGGCTTCAGGAGCGGCGGCGCCGTCGCTCTGCTGTTGGGCCTGCGGTTCGGTCTGGGCGGTCTGCGCGGCGCTCTCTTGCTGGCCGTTGTCGTCGGAGCCGCCGGCGACGGCGAAGAGGATGACGAGGGTGACGACAAAGACGATGGGGGACAGGCCGAGGGCGATGACGACTTCGGGCCGTTTATCCCAGAGATCGCGGAGTCGGTCAGGGAGTCGGTCGAGGATGGTCATATTGCTTTGCGCCGTCTTGGGCGCTCGCGCTCGCTGCCGCGCCGGTTGTTCCAATGTAAGCAGTCAACGGCGGGGTTGACAAACGGCGGGGGCGCGGCTCAGTTAGCGCAGCGTAAACCGACCGACGCGGCCGCTGCGGCCGCCCGCGCGCGCCAGAAAAGTAGCGGCTGGCGCTAGCCTATCGGCGCAGTCGCGCGTAGGCTAGTCAACAGCGCGCGCCGCGCAATGCGTGGGTGCGCGCAACGCACGGCGCAGGTGCGGCGTGGCGCACGGCGTGGGGCTGTAGCTCAGTTGGGAGAGCGTTTGACTGGCAGTCAAAAGGCCGGGGGTTCGAGTCCCCCCAGCTCCACCACCGCCGCCGCGTTGACCGCACTGACGAGGGCATGACTTTCTCCTGGGAACTGTGGCGATTTACCGAGGGCGTGCGCTGGCGCGTGGCGTTGGCGGTCGCGGTCGGGTTGGGCGCGGTGGCGGCGGGGGTGGCGCGGCTGGCGTTGTTGGGCTGGATTGGCGCGCGCATCTTTGAGGGCGACGGGTTTGCGGACCTGGTGCCGCTGATCATTGCCGCGGCCGCGGCGATTGCGGCGCGCTCCGTGCTGCTCTACGCGAAGGAGGAGATCGCGAACGGCACGGCGTTGCAGGTGCAGTTTGCGCTGCGGCAGCGGCTCTTTGACCAGGTGGCGCGGCTGGGGCCGTCGCACTTTGATCGGCAGCGCACTGGCGACGTCACGGTGGGCGTGATTGAGGGGGTGGAGCAGCTGGAGACCTTCTTTGGTCAGTATCTGCCGCAGCTGATTGTGGCGGCGCTTGCGCCGATTGGGATTTTCATCTTCATGGGCTGGCTGGATCTGCCGGTGGCGGCGATCTACTTCGGCTTTGCGCTGGTCACGCTGACGCTGCCGGCGCTGCTCAAGCAGAAGAATGCGTAGGCGTCGCTGCGCCGCCGCGACGCCTACGGGTCGTTCGCGGCGGACTTCCTCGATTCGGTGCAGGGTCTGGCGACGCTCAAGGCGTTTGGGCAGAGCGGGCGGCGGGGCGCGGCGCTGGCGGAGCGGGCGCAGGAGGTCTTCCGCTCGACGATGGGCGTGCTCTTCCACAACGCCGTGGCGCAGGGGTTGACGATTCTGGCGATCACGGTCGGCGCGGCGGTGGCGCTGTATGTCGGCGCGCTGCGGGTGGAGAGCGGCGCGATGGAGCTGGCTGAGCTGCTGGTCGTGTTGATGCTGGGCGTTGAGGTCTTCCGGCCGCTGCGGGAGCTGAGTCAGCTGTTTCATCAGGGGTTGTTGGGCGTGGCGGCGGCGCAGAGCGTGCTTGATCTGGAGCAGGCGGAGCCGCTCACGCCCGACGCCGAGGCGGAGCCGGCCGCCGCGCTGGAACCGCGCATTGAGTTTGAGAATGTCAGCTTCAGCTATCCGAGCGGCCGCCGCGCGGCGTTGAGCGGGGTCTCCTTCAGCGTCGCGCCGGGCAAGCGGATCGGCGTGGTGGGACGATCGGGGTCGGGGAAGTCGACGCTGGTCTGGCTGTTGCAGCGGCTGTATACGCCGCAGGAGGGGACGATCCGCCTGGGCGGGCGCGACCTGAATGAGCTGCGCTTTGCGGACATCCGCGCGCAGATGGCGGTCGTGTTGCAGGACACGTATCTGTTCCATGGCTCGGTGTTGGCGAACCTGCGCTTCGCCAAGCCGGAGGCGACGGAGGATGAGATTCGGGCGGCGGCGCAGGCGGCGAATGCGCATGAGTTCATCAGCGGTTTGCCGGAAGGCTACGCGACCGTGATCGGCGAGCGGGGCCACCGCCTCTCGGGCGGGGAGCGCCAGCGGATTGCGATCGCGCGGGCGCTGCTGCGGGACGCGCCGATGCTGATTCTGGACGAGGCGCTGTCCAGCGTGGACGCGGAGAACGAAGCGATGATTCAGGCGGCGCTGGACCGGCTGATGGAGGGTAGGACGACGCTGATCATGGCGCACCGGCTGTCCAGCGTGCGCGATTGTGACGAGATTCTGGTGTTGGACGATGGGCGGCTGGTCGAGCGCGGGGATCATGAGACGCTGCTGGCGGAGGGCGGGGTCTACGACTGGTTGATGGCGGGTCAGCTGAGCGATCCCGGGCTGGGCGAGTTTGATGACCTGCTTCCCGCGGTCGATGCGCCGACCGCGACTGGCTCGGCTGGCTCGGCTGGCTCGACTGGCTCGGCGGGGGCGGCGATTGGGCGGGACTCGGGCAGTGGGGCGACGGAGGCGATTATCCGCGCGGAGGGGATGGGCTGGCGCGAGACGTCGTCGCGGCTGCTGGCGCTGGCTGCGCCGTACTGGTTCAAGACGACGCTCTCCTTTGGGACCGGGGTGGCGCACTTCTTCGGGGCGATTGCGGTCGGGGTGATCGGGGCGCTGATGGTCGCCAATGTGCGCGACGGGGACTCGATCACGCTGCTGGCGGTGTTGCTGATCGTGGTGGCGGCGCTGACCGGGCTGTTCCGCTTTCTGGAGAACTGGGTATCGCACGATATGGCGTTCCGGCTGCTCGCTGATATGCGCATTGCGCTGTTCCGCAAGCTGGATCAGCTAGCGCCGGCGTATCTGCTGCGCCGCCGGACGGGTGACCTGGTCTCGATGGCGACGCAGGATGTGGAGACGGTCGAGTACTTCTTTGCGCACACGATTGCGAATGCCTTCGTCAGCGTGATCGTGCCTGGGGCGGCGTTGATCACGTTGTTCGCGGTGGACTGGCGGCTGGGGCTGGGGCTTGCGCCGCTGCTGATTCTGGCGGCGCTGAGTCCGCTCTTTACGCGGCGGATTGTGGATCGGCTGGGTTCGCGCTCGCGCGATCATCTGGGGGCGCTCAATGCGCACATGGTCGACACGCTGCAGGGTCTGCGCGAGGTCACGGCGTTCCAGCGGGAGCGGGAGCGGAAGGCGGAGTTTGAGGGGCTGATGCGGGAGTACATGCCGATCCGGGGCGGCTTCAACCGGCAGATCTCGGCGCAGCGGACGTTGTTGGAGGGGTTGACCGGGTTTGGCGGTCTCGCCGTGCTGACGATCGGCGGGGCGCTGGCGGTGGGCGGCGATATTGACTCGTCGCTTGCGCCGCTGCTGACGCTGTTGGCGATGGGCGCGTTCATGCCGGTCGCGGAGCTGGCGCAGGTCGGGCGGCGGCTGGGCGACACGCTCGGGGCGACGCGGCGGCTGACGGCGGTGCATTCGGAAGCGGTCGCGGTGGTGGACGGCCCCGGCCGAGCGGCGAACGGTCGCGCGGCCGCGGGCGGCGTCTCGGAGGGCGCGTTTGCGGCGGTCGGTTTCACCTATGAGGACACGCCGCGCGCGGCGCTGGACGCGGTCTCGTTCGACCTGAAGCCGGGCGGGACCGTGGCGCTGGTTGGGCCGTCGGGCGCGGGGAAGACGACCGCGGCGCACCTGCTGCTGCGCTTCTGGGATCCGCAGGCGGGGCAGATCACGCTGGAGGACGCGGATCTGCGCACCTATCGGCTGGACGAGCTGCGGGGGCAGGTGGCGTTGGTCGCGCAGGATACGTATCTGTTCAACGCGTCGATCCGGGACAATCTGCTGGTCGCCAAGCCGGAGGCGGGCGAGGCGGAGCTGGAACTCGCGATTGAGCGCGCGGGGCTGGCGGACTTTGTCGCGTCGCTGCCGGAGGGGCTGGATACGCCGGTCGGGGAGCGGGGCGCGCAGCTCTCGGGCGGTCAGCGGCAGCGGGTGGCGATTGGACGGGCGCTGCTCAAGGATGCGCCGGTGCTGATTCTGGATGAGGCGACCTCGCACCTGGACGGGCTGAACGAGCGTCTGGTGCGGGACGCGCTGGATAAGTTGATGGCTGATCGGACGACGCTGGTGATTGCGCATCGGCTGTCGACGGTGCGCGATGCTGATCAGATCGTGGTGCTGGATGAGGGGCGGGTGGTCGAAATTGGCAGTCACGATCAGCTAGCTTCAGAGGACGGGCTGTACGCCCGTCTCGTCCGCCGCCAACTGGCGGGCGCGCGCCGCTAACGGAGGTCAGCATGGGAGCCTTGAGAACTTTGGTCGCGGAAGTGATTGCGTTGGTCTTCTTCCTGCCGTTGCGCATTCTGTCGCGGCTCTTCGGCAAGCGGGCGAATGACCGGGTGCACCACTGGCAGGACAATATGTGGGTCTGGGTCGTCGGCGCGGGGGCGGCGGGCTACATGATCGGCAGCCACGACGCCAGCGCGGGGGCGCAGCAGGCGGGCGGCTTCGACGGCGGTCACCACGACGGCGGTCACCACGGCGGCCACGACGCCGGTGGGGGCTTCGACGGCGGCGGTTTTGGCGGGGACATTGGCGGGTTCTAGGGGGTTGGCGCGAGGCGCGCAGTCGGCGATCTGCACTCGTTGATTCTTTCTGGGCGCGGCTGTCTCGACGCCTTCGGCAATGTTGCCTGCGCCGCGTCAGCCCGGCGGCGATGTGAACCGACGGGGCGTCCGTGGTGAGCGCTCAGACGATGCGGGCTGTTCTTGCGGATTCGCCGGCGGCGGCCTTTGACCTCTACGAGCGCCGGCCAGGAGATTTTCAGCTGATCGCGCCGTTTACTCACGAGGACGGCGATATGTTGGATATCTACATCCAGGAGAGCCCGCTCGGACCTGGGTTCATTCGCGTCTGCGATTTTGGCATGACTCTGATGCGGCTGTCGTACACCTTCGAGATTCGCACTGATACCCGGCGGGGAATCCTGGACAGCATCCTGATCAACAACCAGACGAGCGAGGAAGGCGGCGCGCTGTACATTGACGCGCGAGTTGATCAGGTGTACGAGGCGATCCTGCAGTTTTCCGGGTGCGTGCAGAAGGTGTGCAGTATGTCCTACTGGACGCGGGAGACCGTGCGGAGCAGCTTCTACGAGGATTTCGATATTTATGTCAAGTCGGAGTTGGGGCGTTTCGCTCCGGTTTCCGGCGCCTCACCGCTTGCCAACTATCCGGTGAGCGTTGACTGGACACTGACTCACGGAGAGCGGGCGTTCTACACGTTTGGCGTCCTCGGCAACGACAAGGCCAAGAACGTGACCATTGCGCTGCTGGAGTTCCAGAAGGCAAATCTGCCGTTTGTCAGCCTGGTCGTGCATGAGGACTTTGAGTCCCTGGGAAAACGGGAACAGCGGTTTCTGATGACCAATGCGGACACCCAATACCCGTCCCTGGACGTGTTCCGCGAGCGGGCGGCGACGGATATCGAACGCCTTGCCGGCTAGCGAGCGAGCTAGAGCGGGACGGCGCAGCCGTCGGCTCGGGGGTCGGAGCCTCCCCAGAGGACTCCGGAGTGGGGGTCTCGGACGATGATCTGGCCTTTGCCGACGACTCCGGTGCGGATTGCGCCGCTGGCGGGGAGGACGGGGTGGCCGCGCTGGGCGAGCTCGGCGAGCACTTCGATGCCGAAGGTGTCCTCGACGTAGATGCGGCCGTTGGGCGGTTCTTCGTACATCGAGACGCGCGGCGCGGCCATGTCGGAGTTGGCGCGCAGTTACGGGTTGTCAGAGGCTCAGGTCGCGGAGATTCATCGTGCCTATCTGACCTCGATGATCGCCGCCGCCGAGCGGGATGGATTCGTCAGCGAAGCGGAGCAGGCTCTGATTGAACACACGAGACGGACGCTCAACGTCGTTGATGTCGACGTACCCGTGGTCACTGGCTTGCCTGCGTCGGCCTCGCTGGTGTCTGGGATGCGGGTCTGTTTCACGGGGACGACGGTCGTGGGCGATGTCGTGTACCAGCGGCACACGCTGGAGTCGTATGCCGCTCAAGCGGGATTGCAGCCGGTCCGCTCCGTGACCAAGCGGGGCTGCGATCTGTTGGTGGCCGCCGATGTGGCTTCGATGTCCGGCAAGGCGAGAGCGGCGCGCCGCTACGGGATCGTGATGATGGCGGCGACTGATTTCATTTCTGCGCTGGGGCTCGATCCGGGCTAAGCGGCCCCCGCGCAGACCACTCAGAGCGGGACGGCGCAGCCGTCGGCTCGGGGGTCGGAGCCTCCCCAGAGGACTCCGGAGTGGGGGTCTCGGACGATGATCTGACCCTTGCCGACGACTCCGGTGCGGATTGCGCCGCTGGCGGGGAGGACGGGGTGGCCGCGCTGGGCGAGCTCGGCGAGCACTTCGATGCCGAAGGTGTCCTCGACGTAGATGCGGCCGTTGGGCGGTTCTTCGTACATCGAGACGCGCGGCGCGTCGATGGCGGTTTGCGCGTCCATGCCGCGGTCTATCAGGTTGAGCACGACCTGCGTCTGACCCTGGGGCTGGTTCCAGCCGCCCATGACGCCGTAGCTGGCGAAGAGGCTGCCGTCGGGGCGGGTAATCATGGAGGGCATGATCGTGTGGTAGGGCCGCTTGCCGCCGGCGAGCGCGTTGGGGTGGGCGGGGTCGTCGACGACGAAGCCGGCACCGCGGTTCTGCAGGCTGAAACCGCATTCGCGGGGGACGATGCAGCTGCCGAAGCCTTCGTAGTTGGAGTTGATGAAGGAGCAGGCGTTGCCGTCGCCGTCGGCGGCGGAGAGGTAGACGGTGTCGGACTGGCCGGGGAGGAAACCGGAGGAGGCGAGCTCGATTGCCTGATCGGCGCAGATCAGCTGGCGGCGTTGGGCGGCGTAGGCCTTGCTAAGCATCGCCTCGACGGGCACGTCGGCGTGGGCCGGGTCGGCGACGAGGGCGCGGGCGTCGGCGAAGGCGAGGCGGAGCGCCTCGAGCACGAGGTGGAGCGCCTCGGGGGAGCGCGCTTCGTACTCGGCGAGTTCGAAGCCTTCGAGGATGTTGAGCGCCATCAGCGTCGTGATGCCCTGGCCGTTAGGCGGACACTCCCAGACGCGGTGGCGGCGGTAGGTGGTGGAGATGGGGTCGTCGAAGGTGGAGCAGTGGCGGGCGAGATCGTCGAGCGCCATCACGCCGCCGTGTTCGTCCAGCGCCTCGACGATGCGCTCGGCGGGGCGGCCTTGGTAGAAGGCCTCGGGTCCGCCTTCGGCGACCTCGCGCATGACGCGGGCGATGCGCGGGTTGGTCCAGACCTCGCCGGCGCGGGGGGCGTTGCAGTTGAGGAGGAGGTCCTGGCCGGCGGGGCCTTGCTCGGCGAGGAGGTCGGCCTGGCCGGCCCAGCCGCGGGCGATGGCGGGGGTCATGGCGAAGCCCTGCTCGGCGATCTCGATGGCGGGCTGGAGGACGTCGGCGAGGGGCATCCGGCCGAAGCGGGTGACGGTGTCGCGCCAACCCATGATCGAGCCGGGCACGGTGACGGCGTGGGGGCCTTGGCGTTCCCAGCCGCCGGCGCGGGCGACGACGTCGAGGTCGAGGGCGGCAGGCGCGCGGCCGCTGCCGTTGACGGCGGACACAGATTGATCGGCGGCGCGGTAGAAGAGGGCGAAGCAGTCGCCGCCGATGCCGGTCGAGGTGGGTTCGGTGACGGCGAGGGTCGCGGCGGCGGCGACGGCGGCGTCGGCGGCGTTGCCGCCCTCGCGGAGGATGGTCAGGCCGGCGAGCGAGGCGAGGGGCTGGCTGGTGGCGACGACGCCGCGCCGCGAGAGCACGGGTGAGCGGCGGGACTCGAAACGGAAGGGGTGTTCTGGTAGGTCAGTCATGGGGACAGTCTACGCAGTGTTGCGGCTGGTCCTAGACTGAAACGCGAAGGATTTCCGCCAGGCGCAAACGAGGCGCAAACGAGACGCACGTAGGACGCATCGACGCGAGGAGCAGCCATGACCACCGCCGCCGCACCGACGATCACTCAGGAGCAGGTCGATTTCTATCACGAGAACGGCTTCCTGCTGATGCCGAAGCTGCTGCCTGACGACGCGCTCCAGGCGCTGCGGGATGAGACTGACCGGATCGTCGCGGAGGCGGCCGGGTTGACCGATCACAATGCGCAGTACGACCTGGAGGACTCGCACACTCCGGAGGAGCCGCGCGTGCGGCGGTTGAAGTCGCCGTCGTGGCACTGGCCGTTCTTCCGCGAGCTGGCGCAGCATCCGGTGTTGATGGAGGTGGTGACGGCGCTGATCGGGCCGAACGTGCGGCTGCAGAACGACAAGCTGAACATGAAGGCGGCGGAGTACGGCGCGCCGGTCGAGTGGCACCAGGACTGGCCGTTCTATCCGCACACCAACGACGACCTGGTCGCGGCGGGGATTCTGCTGGACGACTGCTACGCGATCAACGGGCCGCTGCTGGTCGTGCCGGGCTCGCACAAGCGGGCGATCTACGACCACCATCACCCGGAGGAGCGGTATTTCACGGGCGCGGTGGAGCCGTCGGAGTTTGACTGGGACATGGAGCAGGATCTGGTCGCGCTGGAGGGGCCGGCGGGTTCGGTCTCGTTCCATCATGTGCGGTTGATGCACGGGTCGGCGCTGAACCGCTCGGAGAATCCGCGGCGGCTGCTGCTGTTTGGCTACGCGGCGGCGGACGCGTGGCCGATTATGGGTCTGGGGCCGATGTCGCTCGATCAGTATCGGGGGTTCATGTGCGCGGGCGAGCACGTCGAGCAGCCGCGGCAGACGGAGGTTCCGGCGTACCTCCCGCTGCCGCCGGCGCCAAAGCAGGGGTCAATCTACGAGAACCAGAAGACGGTCAAGAACCGCTTCTTCGAGACGTACGAGGATCGTAAGGGGTAGGGGGTATCCTTTCAAAGATCATACCGGGCCAGCGTTTGGGCGTCAAGGGAATAAGGGCGCTGTGACTAGATTGGACAAGTCAGAAGCTCTTTCTCGACTTCAAGGGGCGATCGAACAGTGTCGGACACTGAAGGGCGACAGCACTGGTACCCAAGACTTTGCCGTCTGGCAAAGAAATACCGCTGTTGCTCTGAGGTACATCTTCGGAGAGCAGAGCGAGCACGTGAAAGACTTTCAACAGATCCGCTATACACCTGCGCTACATTTCCCTGGAATGACTAGGGAGGATTATAGGCGGCCCTACGAGGCTGGATTACGTCAAGCCGAGGCTATGCTGTTATCTATGCACGAGGAAGTCGAGGAGTTCTGGGGATCGCCAGCAGGAGCCGAACTCCGCGATGCCACCACAGAGCCGGCAGAGCAAACTAAGTTGCAATCTGTGTTCGTTGTTCATGGGCGCGACGAAGGTAGAAAGGACACAGTTGCCCGCTTTCTTGAGCAGCTTAAGCTCAAGCCGGTAGTTCTTCACGAACAGCCGAATGACGGGCGGACAATCGTAGAGAAGTTTGAGGACCACTCCAACGTGGGGTTTGCCGTGATTTTATGCACAGGGGATGATTCCGGCTCGCTGAAGGGTAAGGAGGAAAATCTGAAGTTGCGCGCGCGGCAAAATGTCATCTTTGAGTGGGGCTTCTTCCACGGGAAGCTCGGAAGGGGGAAGGTGTGCGCGCTGATCGATGAGGACATCGAGATTCCCTCTGACAACGACGGGGTGCTTCGAATCTCGTGGGACGGCGCAGGAGCGTGGCGCTTTCTGCTCGCTCGGGAGATGAAGAGCGCCGGTCTGCCTGTCGACCTGAACAAAATCAGCACTATGTGAGGCTTCGAAATGAAGCAGATGATCCCCCAACCATTCCCCTACCAAGGGAGCAAACGTCGGCTAGCCGCGCAAATTCTGCCCTACATCCCGGCCGATACCCAGATCTTGTTTGAGCCATTTTGCGGGTCCGCCGCAGTGTCAATCGCGGCGGCGGCCAACGGGCTAGCCCGGTCCTTCGCCCTGAACGACCTCAACCCGTCACTGATCGACCTCTGGCGCGCAATCCTGGAGGAGCCGGCAGATTTGCTCGATGCCTACTCGCGGCTCTGGAACGATCAGCTCTCAGATCGCAAGGCCTTCTTTTTCAAGGTTCGTGAGGAATTCAATGCAGATCCGAAACCCCACTACTTCCTCTATTTGCTCGCACGGATCGTTAAGGGTTCGGTGAGATATAGCTCGGATGGTCGATTCAATCAAAGTGCAGACAATCGACGCTCAGGGATGCATCCGACGAGGATGCGCCGGCAAATCATGAGGACCTATGAATTGATGGCAGGACGAACACGATTGATTACGGGTGACTTTCGCTCAGCGGCCGAACTCGCTGAGACCCACGACCTTCTGTACATGGATCCGCCTTATCAAGGTACGTCGTCAGCGAGAGATCACCGATACTATTCAGGACTCGCCTTCGAGGAATTCGTTGACTTCTTGGATCAAATGAATGCGAGAGAGCTTTCATACATCGTCAGCTACGATGGCAGAACAGGGGCAAAGGTACATGGAAAACACCTGCCTACGAAATTGGAGCTGATCCGCTTGGACATAAACGCCGGAGTCTCGGCCCAGTCCACATTTCTCGGTAACAGGAACATGACCATTGAGTCGCTTTATCTATCGCCGGCGCTAAATGCACGTCTACGAGAACACCCTCCAGCGCTCCAGCGCCCTCTCCAGTTTGTGGAAGCGTCATGAATGAAACTGAGTTTCCAGCCGAGTTTCTCGAGCTGCTCCCCTCGGTAAGCGACAAGCGGCCAAAGACTGTCATTGACCACATCCTCGCTCACGGCCACATCACCACGGAGGAGCTAAGCGAGATTTATGGCTACAGCCATCCACCGAGAGCCGCTCGTGACGTCCGTGAACTGGGAATTCCCCTTGTGACATTCAGAGTTCGAGCCTCGGATGGCAGGAGCATCGGCGCTTACAGATTCGGCGATCCGTCACAGGTAAGAGCGACCGAACTATCTGGCCGAACCGCTTTCAGTGCGCGAATTAAGGAACAGCTCGTTGATCGATTTGGTGCTCGTTGCAATATCACACTGGCACGTGTGCCAGAAGGCGAGCTCCAGATTGACCATCGAGTACCATTTGAGATTGCAGGCGCACAGGATGACGAGGAACCGACTGAGGCGTACATGTTGTTGTCGGCGTCTGCCAATAGGGCCAAGTCTTGGAGCTGCGAGCACTGTCCAAACTGGGCAGTGCGAGATCCCGACGTTTGCCGCTCCTGCTACTGGGCTGTTCCTGAGAGCTACTCGCACGTCGCGACAAGGGAGGAGCGGCGCCTGGATATGACGTGGTCAGGCGAAGAAATGGACGAGTTCGAGCGCCTGAAGGGCCAAGCTGAAGATGCGCAGTTCCCTCTCCCAGAGTTCGTGAAGGAGATTTTGCGCGAGCATCTTCGGGGAAGCTAGATGCCTGTTCCGCCGTGCATCGGGGCCGGCGGCGATCGTAGACCAGGATCACGCAGGTGGGATCTGCTGATCGGACCTGCACGCGTGGCGGAGCCAGCGTGCGAGCTGATTCTTCTGCACGAATATTTCGCTGGGTTCCTGCCACCTCTTGTGCGAACTGGCGACGTCTGCTTGACGAAATCGCTAGCCTTAGCGGAACCAGGACGGAGGTTTCTGATGGGTTACTCGAACTATTGGCGGCGGATGCGGCGTCGGCGGCTGTCTCGGCGGGCGGTTTTGCGCTCGGCGGCGACGGCGGGGGTGGGAGCCGCGGGACTGGCGCTGGTCGGCTGCGGCGACGATGACGACGCCCAGCCGACCGCCGCCCAGCAGACGCAGCAGCAGGAAGAGGCGGCCGCCCAGGCTGCGCAACAGGCGGACCAGCAGGCCGCCGATCAGCCGCAAGCGGCGCAGCAACAGCAAGCACAGGCCGCGCAGCAGGCTCAACAGACGCAGCAGGCGCAGGCGGCGGTTGCGCAGGCGCAGCAGAGCGCCGACGCGCCGCCGCTTGGCGGGGAGCTGCGCATTTCGGACACCTCCGACCTCGCTTCCTTCGACGGCTTCCTGACCTTCGGCTACAAGGCGTTTCTGCACGGCCACAACTGCTACCCGATGCTGACCCAGTTCTCGAACGAACCGGGTCAGTCGTCGATCGACTTCCAGCCGGATCTGTGGCTGGCGGACTCGGCCGAGCAGCCGGACGATGCGACCTATGTGTTCACGATCAAGGACAACGCGGTCTGGGAGGATCGGGCACCGGTCAATGGACGCAAGGTGACGGCGGAGGATGTGGCGTTCTCGTTCGCGGGCGACCGCTATGCGGGCTATCCCAACCGGGGTGCGATTCTGCCCAGTCTGGGCGGGGTGGAGGCGACTGATGATCGCACGGTGCGGTTTGATCTGACTGCGCCGCTGGCGCCGTTCATGCTCTATCTCGGCCACCACGCCGGACCGTACGTGATGCCGCCGGAGCTGCTCGAAGACGAGTTGTCGCGGCAGACGATGATCAGCGCTGGCCCCTTTCTGTTGGATGAGTATGAGCCGGGCTCGCGGGTTGTCTACAAGCGCAACCCGAACTACTTTGATGCGCCCAAGCCGTACGCGGAGACCCTGACGATCACATTCCTGGGTGACAACTCGGCGATTGCCGCGGCTTACCTGAGCGGCGAGCTGAACACCAGCTGGTTCGGCGTCGCGCCGCCGATCGTGGAGGAGCTGGAGAACGGCATCCCCGGCGCGACGTGGGAGTTTGAGCCGAGTCTGGTGATCGGCGGGGTCTTCCCCGACATCGGGCTCGAGCCGTTCACTGACCCGCGCGTGCGGCAGGCGATGTCATCGGCGATTGATCGCGACTCGATTCTCGCTGTGGGCGGCGCGTTGGAGACGGGCAAGTGGTCGACCGCACTGCCGCCGATGCCGGGCTGGTGGGTCGATCCGAAGGAGGACGACGCGCTGGGCGAGTATTACCGCTATGACCCGGAGCGCGCGATGCAGCTGCTCGACGCGGCCGGCGTTGGCGAGATTGACCCCATTGAGCTGCACACGACGACTGCTTACGGGCCGATCTTTGCGGAGCAGTCGCAGGTGGTGCAGGCGAATCTGCTGCAGGTGGGGATTCAGCTTGACCTGGTGGTCAACGAACCGACTGTGCACTACTCGACGATCTTCAACGGCAGCACGACCGGAGTGGTCGGGCACACGCTGTCGGTCGCCTCGATTGAGCCGGACGAAGCCTTGCGCAACGTCTTCATTCCGGACAGTCCGCGCTCGCCGATTCCCAACGGGGAGCTGATGGCCTCGGACAGCGTCATGTCCGACCTGCTCAACCGGCAGCGCACCGAGAGCGACGTGGAGGCGCGCAAGAAGCAGATTTACGATCTGCAGCTGCACATCGCCGAGCAGATGTACTCGGTGCCGTGGGTGAATGCGGCGGTCTCGCAGATCGCGCGGCCGGAGCTGTCGGGGGTGCAGTTCATCCAGACGTTCGCGCCGTCGCCGTCGCTCGAAGACATGTACTTCACCTCGTAGCGCAGTAGCGCAGTAGCGCACGCGGCGGCGCAGCGGCCGGTGGCGGAAAGAGGGGCGAGCCGACGATGCGCGGATATCTGCTGCGTCGGTTGTTGCTGGCCGCGTTGACGCTGCTGGGGATCAGCGCGCTGGTCTCGGGGATGATGCGCACGCTGCCGGGTGACGTGGTGGACGTGCTCGCCGCCGAGGCGTTCTACGACGACCGCGAGAAGGAGCGGCTGCGCGAGGAGTTGGGGCTGGAGGACCCGTTCTTCGTCTACTTCGGGAAGTGGCTGGGCAATGCGCTGCAGGGCGACTTCGGCGAGTCGCTGCGGACGCAGCGGAGCGTCGGCAGCGATCTGGGCAACCGACTCGATGTGACGATGGAGCTGGCCATTCTTGGCCTGATCATTGCGACCGCGATATCGGTGCCGTTAGGGATCATCGCCGCGCTGCAGCGCAGCCGCTGGCCGGATTATGTCGCGCGCAGCATTGCCGTGTTCGCGCTGGCGATCCCGGGGTTCTGGCTGGCGACGCTGGCGGTGGTCTTTGGCGCGAAGTGGTTCAGTTGGTCGCCGCCGCTGGGGTATCAGTCGATCTGGGAAGCGCCGCTGACCAATCTGCAACAGATGTGGCTGCCGGCGCTGCTCTTCGGGCTGATCCTGGCCGGCGTGCAGACGCGCATCCTGCGCACGGCGCTGCTTGACGTGCTGCGGCAGGACTACATGCTGACCGCGCGCGCGAAGGGGCTATCGGCGCTCCTGCTGCTGCGCCGGCACGCGCTGCGCAACTCGCTGATTCCGTTCGTCACGGTGATCGGCGTGCAGTTTCCGGTCGTGCTCGGCGGGGCAGTGGTCTTTGAGCTGATCTTCGCCCTGCCCGGGATTGGCGCGTACCTGCTGGACGGGATTGCGAACCGTGATTATGTGGTCGTGCAGGCGGTCAATGTCTGGATCGCCGGCGCGGTGATCGTCACCAATTTGCTAGTGGACGTGTCGTATGGCTTCCTCGACCCGCGCATCCGCGTCGGCGCTTAGCCGTTCCCGGCTGGACTGGCGCGCCGCCCTGGCGGTCCTCCGCCGGGTTGGAGCGGTGGCGCGCAAGTATCCGTTTCCCTGCGCGATGGCGGTGGTGCTGCTGCTGATCGGGCTCGGCGCGGGGCTGGCGGACTATGTCGCGCCCGCTGACCCGCTGGCGATCAATCCGCTGGAGCGGCTGGCCGGGCCGTCAACCGCTTACCTGATGGGGACCGATGCGCTGGGCCGCGACGTGTTCACGCGGATTCTGTACGGCGGTCGTGCGTCGCTTGGGGTGAGCGTCGCCTCGGTCGCGATCGCGATTGCGCTTTCCACCTTCATCGGGCTGGTCAGCGGCGCGGTGGGCGGCTGGTTTGATGTGCTGAACCAACGTCTCGTCGACATTCTGATGGCGTTTCCCGGCCTGATCATTGTGATTTCGCTGACGGCGTTCCTCGGCAACAGCGTGGGTTTGTTGATCGCCGTGATTGCGATTGCGCTGCTGGGCGCGGGCATCCGCGTGGCGCGGGCGGCGGCGATCCAGGTGTCGTCGCAGCCGTACATCGAGGCGGCGCGCACGCTGGGCGCGGGGCAGGCGCGGATTATCGGTCGGCATATTCTGCCCAACGCGCTGCCGCCGATCATGGTGATCGCCACGGCGCAGCTGGGGATCGCGATCCTGATTGAGGCTTCAGTCTCGTTCCTCGGCTACGGGATTCAGCCGCCGTCGGCGTCGTGGGGGCTGATGCTCGGCGCGGAGGCGCGGATTCATATGATCGAGCAGCCCTGGCTCTCGGTCTGGCCGGGGCTGGCGATCTTCCTGACCGTGTTCTCCTTCAACATCATCGGCGACGCCCTGCGCGACGCCTTCGACCCGCGTTTGCGCGGGGCGGGCTGACTGCGCTGTTCCCAAATCCCTAGACTTCCTGCACCTGCGAGGTCTGGAGAGGAGCATGATCGTGGCCACTGGACGAGTTGTCGTCGTCAAGGAGTATCGGGCGCCGTTTGTGATTGAGGAGTATCCGGTGCCTGCGCCGGAGGCGGGGGCGATCGTGCTGCGGATTACGCAGGCGGGGGTCTGCGGGTCGGACCTGCATACGTGGCGCGGGGACATGGTCGAGACGCCGCTGCCGGCCGGCGGGCGGGTGATGGGGCATGAGGGGACGGGCGTGGTCCATGCGCTGGGCGACGGGGTGTCCACTGATTCGCTGGGGCGGGAGATCGCGGTTGGCGATCGCCTGATGTACTCGGCGATTACGCCCTGTGGCCGCTGCTATCAGTGCTCGCGAGGGGAGCCGAACTGGTGCTCGGATCGGGGCGCGTGGTCGCGGGAGGCGGGCGTCGCGCCGTACTTCACCGGGACGTATGCCGATTACTACTACCTGCGTCCCAACCATCCCGTGTTCAAGGTGCCGGACGAGCTGCCCGATGAGGTGCTGGGCTTCGTCAACTGCGCGATGGGCACGACGACGGAGGGGTTGATGCGGGCGGCCTGCACGGAGAACGACTTTGTCGTGATCCAGGGCGCGGGCGGCCTGGGGCTGAACGCGACGGCGATGGCCAAGGATATGGGCGCGCACAAGGTGATCGTGCTCGATCGGCTGC
Organism: Dehalococcoidia bacterium; assembly: GCA_965200625.1. Classification (GTDB taxonomy): domain Bacteria; phylum Chloroflexota; class Dehalococcoidia; order Bin125; family Bin125; genus Bin125. Next base: position 2,575,870 of record OZ241375.1, on the reverse strand, counting down.
CGCAGCGGTTGGCGCTGGCGGAGGAGTTTGGCGCGGATCACACGATCAACATTGAGGAGTTCAACACGCCCGACACGCGCCGGCGCGCGGTCTGGGAGCTGACGGAGGGGCGCGGCGCGAACATCGTGATGGAGCTGGTCGGGCGGGCGGAGCTGCTGGCGGAGGGTTTGACCTATCTCGCCAACGGCGGGACGTTCGTGGAGATCGGCGACATCGTGCGCGGACGGACCGTGGCGATTGATCCGAGCACGATTCTGAGCGGCAAGAAGATCATGGGGTCCGTCATGTATCGTCCGCATCTGCTGCCGCTGATGATGGACATGCTGCTCAAGAATCAGCGCGACATTCCCTACGACAAGATCGTCTCGCACACCTATCCGCTGGCCGACGTGAACCGCGCGTTTGAGGAGAGCGAGTGGCATGAGCGCGAGACGAACGTGTCGCGCTCGATGCTGATTCCCTAGCCCGGGCCGGCCGTCCTGGCCGCGTGGAGCGTCAGTCGATCCAGTCGGGGGTTGCGCCCCAGCGGTCCTCGGAGACGATGTCTCGGAGGGGTTTGCGGTTGAGCGGGCCGAAGCGGCCGCGGGGGTAGCCGAGCGGGACGCAGTAGACGACCTGCGCGTCGTCGGGGATGGCGAAGAGCGCCTTGACGCGCTCGTCAACGACCGGGTGCAGGGTGGTGATCGTGCCGCCGATGCTGAGGCCGCGGGCGGCGAGCAGGAGGTTTTGCACGGAGGGGATGACGGACTGCGCGTTGCCGGCACCGGGCGCGGTGGCGCAGAGCAGGATCAGGACGGGTGAGCCGCCGATCTCGTCGGCGAGGCGCATGGCGGATTGGCTGACGGGATTCTGGAGGCCGGGGTGGTCGCGGCCCTCGATGCCCTGGTCGGCGCGCTTCGCCCACCAGGCCTCGTGGTAGAGCTCGGCGAGGGCGGCCTTCTCCGCCGCGCCGCGCACGACGAGGAAGTGCCAGGGCTGCGCGTTGCCGCCGTTGGGCGCCTGGCGGGCGGCGTCGAGGATGATCTCGAGGTCGGCGTCCGCGATCGGATCGGGGCGCATCCGGCGGATGGCGCGCATCGAGTAGAGCGCTTCGTAGAGCGGCAGGCCGAGTCGTCCGTAGCGTGGCATATCGTGTTCCTCTCGCGCGGCGGGAAGCGTTGTTCGACGCTATCGTAAGCCTCGAACCGGGATCAGGAGCTGGAGGAGCGCATTTATGGGACTGGAACACACTCACCCGGAGGGGCTGGTCAATCTGCGGTCGTTCACGCAGGTCGTCGCGGCGACGGGGAGCAAGACGATCTACATCTCGGGGCAGGTGGCGTGGGATGTGGACGGCGGGATCGTCGGCGTGGGCGACTTCGCGGCGCAGGCGCAGAAGGCGTATGAGAACCTCGCCGTCGCGATCGCGGCGGCGGGCGCGACGCCGGCGGATGTGGCGAAGACGAACGTGTACATCGTCAACTACGACCCGTCGATGGGGCGCGCGTTGAACGACGCCCGCAAGGCAGTCTTCGAGGGCACGACAGCGCCAGCAAGCACACTGATCGGCGTCCAGGCGCTGGCCGCGCCGGAGTTCATGATCGAGGTGGAGGCAATCGTCGTCCTCGACTGAGCGGGGTCGGCACGGCGGCGGCGCTGATTGTTGGCTGCGGCCTGATGCTGGCGGCGCTGCCGGCGGGGTCGGCTGGCGCGGCGGACACGACCGCGGATCAGCCCGCCGCGCGGAGCGCGCCGGATGAGGAGCCGATCGAACCGCCCCTGATCACGCCGGCGCCTTCTTCGTCACTGGCTACGCGGCCTCGCGGCGGCCGGAGCTGATCGCACAGATGATTGCAGACGGGCACGACGTGGAGAATCACACGTACTCACACGCCTGGCTGGATCAGGCGGATGCGGAGGAGTTCCACGACGAACTCGAACGCGCCGAAGCCGCGATTCGGTAGGCGCTTGGCTCGCACGGCTACGCGACTGCCTGCCTGCGGCCGCCGTTTGGCGCGGTTGACGAGCATACGGATGCCCGCACGCGGGCGCTGGGCAAGAGCCTCGTCATGTGGGACATTGATCCGCAAGACTGGCGGCGGCTGGGCGCGGGGCGGATCTCCAGCTTCATTCTCAAGTTGGCGCGTCCTGGCGCGGTCGTCCTGCTCCACGATGGTCATGGCGGGGGCGGGCAGCAGACGGTGGACGCTCTCGATGCGATTCTCCGCGGGCTGCTGGCTCAGGGTTACCGCTTTGCGCTGCTCTGCGAGTAGCCGCCGCTCCAGCGGACGCCGCGCCTGGGCGCCGGCGCGGGGCGGAGTTTGCCTAACATGAGGGGCAGTGACACAGGAGGGGAGCCTCTGATGGGCAAGATTTCGCTTGAGGATCGGTTTGCGATCATCGATCTCTGTTCGCGCTACAACTACACCGTCGATCAGGTAGACGGCGAGGGTTGGGCGGCGACGTTCACGGCGGACGGCGTCTTTCACGGTCCGGCCGGCCATGCGGAGGGGCGCGAGGCGCTGGTCGCCTTCTGCGGGCAGCTGGGCGCGACCTTCCCGGGCGGGATGCACTTCACCGACAACCACCTCTTCGAGATCGACGGCGACACCTGCCAGCACAAGTGCTTCCTCGACTTCAAGGTGCCCGCGCCGGACGGCTCCGTGGCGTCGTTCCTGCTGGGCTATGAGGATGTCGTGGTCAAGGTCGAGGGCGAGTGGCTGTTCCAGCGCCGCGACGTGGTCTCGGTGACTGGCTACGAGCCGTCGCTGCCGAGCGAGTAAGCGGCGCGGCGGCGCAACGCCTGGCTCGAACGGTCAGTCGCCGCGCTTGGCGCGCAGTCGGTCTGCGGCTGTCGCCGTGCGTAAATTTTGCCCGCTGGGGAGGCGTTAAACCATGACGTTGTACGCGCCCGAATTCCGATCCCTAATCTGGTAGCAGAGCCAGAAATCGGGAAACTGGCCGTTCTGAGGCCAAGCGGAGGGCGTCTTGCAGCACAGTCAATCCAGCCCGGCGGAAGTGGGCGGTGGAGACCGCTTGCAGCGTGATACGCCGTTATCAACGGCTTCAATTGTGGGGCTGCTGCTCTTGCTGACGGCGGCTTGCAGTCTGCTGCTGGCCTGCAGCTCGCCGGGCGCGCTGGCCTCGTCCGCGCCGGAGGAGGCCGACTCGCAGCCGGCGCCGGTAGCGGTGAACGAGGGCGCGCCCGCCGATGCGGTCGGCGCGGTGGAGGCGGTGGCGACGCTGCGGCAGCTGCCGGATCAGGATCGGGTCACGATCGACGCGCGGCTGCGCGGTCTGCAGACTATGGCTCCGCCGCCGAGTGAGCCGTTGCGCGAGCCTGCGCCGATGGTTGAGGCGCAGAGTCTGCCGGAGGCGGTGCCGGAAGAACCTGGCGATCACGGCCACAGCCACGGACATACCCACGCGCACACCCACAACCACGGCCACAACCACGGCCACCTGGCTCCATCAGTCTCGGCGCTGCCGCATCCGGAGGAGGTGCTGGAGCGGCTGTGGACGGTCGTGGCGGCGGAGATCGCGGCGGACATTGCCGCGGAGTTGGCGGCGGTGGAGGCCGCCGAGGCCGCGGCGCGCGCGGCGGCGGCGCAGGCGCAGCAAGCGCAGCAGGTGCAGCCCGTTGACGGCGACGGCGGCTTTGTCTACTTGACCTTCGACGACGGCCCCGACCCGGTCTGGACGCCGGTGGTCCTGGACACGCTCGCGCGCTACGGCGCGGTGGCGACCTTCTTTGTGATGGGCGGGCACGTGGCCGAGCATCCGGAGCTGGTGGCCCGCGCGGTCGCTGAGGGGCATGGGATTGAGAATCACACCTACTGGCACGTGCGGCTGGATCAGGTGGACGCAGAGACGTTCCGGGTCGAGGTGCAGCGCTCGGACGCGGTGATCCGCGAGGCGCTGGGCGATGACTCCTACACGACCGGCTGCCTGCGGCCGCCGTTCGGCGCGTGGGACGAGTACACCAGCGATCGCGCCGCCGCGCTGGGGAAGCGGTTGATCGGTTGGGATTTCAGTCCGCAGGACTGGATTTACCAGGACCCGGTCAAGATCGCCAACGACACGATCCGCCACACGCGGCCCGGCTCCGTGCTGCTCTTCCACGACACCAACCGCGGGACGGCCGAGGCGCTGCCGACGATCCTGAGCGAGCTGCAGGCGCGCGGCTACCGCTTTGGCGTGCTCTCCTGCTAGCCCGGCCAGCGTCGCGCTGAGTTACATCCGGAAGACGCCGAAGTTGGACTCCGGGATCGGCGCGTTGCGCGCTGCCGCGAGGCCGACGGCGAGCGCCTGGCGCGTATCGAGCGGATCGAGGATGCCGTCGTCCCAGATGCGCGCCGAGCCGTACCAGGCCGCGCCTTCCTCCTCGTACTTGTCCAGCGTGGGCTGCATGAACTGCTGCTGCTGTTCGGGCGACATCGTCTCGCTCCGCCGGCGCAGGGCGTCGAGGCGGATGGTGAGCAGCACGTTCGCGGCCTGCTCGCCGCCCATGACGGAGACGCGGGCGTTGGGCCAGGTCCAGAGCAGGCGGGGCGAGTAGGCGCGGCCGCACATTGCGTAGTTGCCCGCGCCGAAGGAGCCGCCGAGGACGATCGAGAACTTGGGCACTTCAGCGCAGGCGACGGCGGTGACCATCTTCGCGCCGTGCTTGGCGATGCCTTCGTGTTCGTAGCGGCGGCCGACCATGAAGCCGGTGATGTTCTGGAGGAAGAGGAGCGGCGTGCCGCGCTTGGCGCAGAGCTGGATGAAGTGCGCGCCCTTGAGCGCGGACTCGGAGAACAGAATCCCGTTGTTGGCGACGATCCCGATCGGGTGGCCCATCACGCGGGCGAAGCCGCAGACCAGGGTGCTGCCGTAGGAGGGTTTGAACTCGTGGAAGCGCGAGCCGTCCACGAGCCGCGCGATCAGCTCGCGGATGTCGTAGGGCTTGCGCGTTGACTGGGGGACGATGCCGTAGATCTCCTCCGGGTCGTAGAGCGGCGGCTCGATCTGCTCGGGCGGCGTGAGCGGCCAGTTTGCGGCGACGCCGCTGCCGAGATTGGCGACGGCGGCGCGGACGAGTTCGAGCGCGTGCGCATCGTCCTCGGCGAGATGGTCGGCGACGCCGGAGACCTGGGTGTGGACGAGTCCGCCGCCCAGTTCCTCGGCGGAGATCTCCTCGCCCGTCGCGGCGCGGACGAGGGGCGGTCCGCCGAGGAAGATGGTGCCGACGCCGTCGACGATGATCGCCTCATCGCTCATCGCCGGCACATATGCGCCGCCGGCGGTGCAAGAGCCCATGACGGCGGCGATCTGGGGGATGCCCTGGGCGGACATCGTGGCCTGGTTGTAGAAGATGCGGCCGAAGTGGTCGCGGTCGGGGAAGACTTCGTCCTGCAATGGCAGGAACGCGCCGCCGGAGTCGACGAGGTAGACGCAGGGGAGCCGATTCTGGGCGGCGATCTCCTGGGCGCGCAGATGCTTCTTGACCGTGATCGGGTAGTAGCTGCCGCCCTTCACGGTGGCGTCGTTGGCGACGATCATGATCTCGCGGCCGGCGGCGCGGCCGATGCCGGTGACGATCCCCGCGCCCGGCGCTTCGTCGCCGTACATTCCGTTGGCGGCGAGCGGGGAGAGTTCGAGGAAGGGGGAGTCGGGATCGAGCAGGCGTTCGATGCGCTCGCGGGCGAGCAGTTTGCCGCGCGCGTGGTGGCGCTCGACGCTGCGCGGGCCGCCGCCGGCGCGGACGACGGCCTCGCGCTCACGCAACTCCGCGACCAGGCCGCGCATCCAGGCGGCGTTCTCGCGGAACTCGTCCGAGTGGGTATCGACGCCTGACTGAATCGGGGGCGCGGCCTCGATCCGCTCCGACAGCTCTGTCCTGGCACTCATCGCCGCCTCCGATCGCCGAACATCCTGATCGAGGCTCAGCGTACCGCCCGCGCCGCAGCTCCTACACTCTCCCCAGACGTCCGCGCAGACGGCGCTGACGCGCTGACACGGCAGATCACGGAGATGACGCATGACCGCCCAACTTTCCGACGGGGACTTCCGCTACACCGCGCTCGATCTCTGGGAGCAGCTGCCCGACGGGGTGACGCTGGCGGAATGCCCCGGCGTCGCGGTTGACGCGAACGACACGGTGTACGTGCTGACGCGCAATGTGGAGCATCCGGTGATGGTCTTCGACGCCGACGGCAGCTGGCGGGGCAGCTGGGGGCAGGGCAACTTCACCGACCGCTCGCACGGGATCTGGATTGGGCCGGAGGGCGATGTCTGGGGCGCGGACGACGGGACGCACACGATCACGCGCTGGTCGCCGGACGGGGAGCTGCTGCAAACGCTGGGCGACCCATACAATCCAGCGCCGGCGTGGGCGGGGAAGCCGTTCAACCGGCCGACGCACGCGGCGGTCAGCCCGCGCTCGGGCGACATCTTCGTGACCGACGGCTACGGCAACAGCTGCGTGCACCGCTTCGACGCCGACGGCAAGCACCAGCAGACGTGGGGCACGCCGGGAATTGACGCGGGGCAGTTCATCCGCCCGCACAACATCGCGATTGATGAGGACGGCCTGCTCTACATCGCCGACCGGGAGTGTCACCGCGTGCAGATTTTCTCGGAGTCGGGACAGTTCGTGACGATGTGGAACAACATCCACCGGCCGGACGGGCTGACGCTCGCGCCGGACGGGAACATCTACATCGGCGAGCTGAACGAGATGGGCGGGATGCAGGGCGCGCCGGGGCTGGGGCACCGGGTGAGCATCTACGACCGCTCGGGCAACCGCCTGGCGCTGCTCGGCCACCCCGACGAGGGCGACGAGGCGGGCAAGTTCATCGCCCCGCACGGGATCGCAGTGGACAGCCAGGGAGCGGTGTACGTCGGAGAGGTCTGCAACACAATCAGAGGCAAGGCGTTAGGGGTGGAACTGCACTCCCTGAGCAAACTGGTGCGGGAGGGCTAACTGCGCCGCCGGGAACTCGGGGACTCCGCTTTCGCCGATCAGGCGACGCAGATCCGGTTCCAGGCCATGTAGCGAGATGCGGTCGAGCTCCCGCGGTTCGAGCTTGTACAATCCACCGCCGTACACTCGAGACTCTCGCAGCAGCTCCTCAACGTCTACCGTGTTGAGGTATCTCCAGATCTGGCGGAGGAGATCGGGCTGCGCCTCCATTGCGCTGGCCAATCTGGGCAGCGGATAGAGGAGGTGGTACACGTTCGCGGCGGTCGCATTTGAGTGATTGAGGATGAAGCGGAACGGCCGGTTGGAACCGTTTCGGCGTCCGAGATACGTGCACAGCAGCGGGGCGGCGGGACGCCTTTCTTGCCGATACCAGGGGGAGCGATGCTGGCAGATGTACCGCTCGCGCAGCGTCTGCGGAGCGGATTTGAGATAGCGTCCCAACTCTGGGTACCTGGCCTCCACTTCTGCCGGGGGCAATCGGCAGTCAACCAAGAATCGCGGCCGCGCGATATCCGGTGTGCCGTCGGTCCGCGCAAAGATCTCCAAGTCGGCAAGGTAACGCGGGCTTGGCAAGATCGGAGTAAGGCAGTCTCCCGGCAGCTGAAGCTCGTTCGCGCGCTGCTCGGAAACGACGAAGAACTCATTGCCTCCGGTCACCAGCCCGCGTCGGATCGTAAACAGATTATCGAGCATCAAGCGGTCGGGTTCGGCTGTGCGCCGCGTTTCCCCTTGCGGATCATTGACAAGCTGCGTCCAGCGATCGCTGGGGTGGAGATCCGCGATGGCCAGCGACCGCCGCTTCACTGGTTCTCCCAATTTGGAGCCTGTCGAAAATACTGCCTCGTGGCCGGGAGGCGGTGCCTCGTTGCGAAAGATGACGATCGCAGAGGAGACCAGCGCATCGCTGAACTGGACTTCTTCAGGATCGAATCGGTGGACTCGCAGCAGGCTGACACGATCTAACAGATATTGCTTCAACGGCGCTCCGTAATTGACATCCATAAATTCGCTGGGGACGAGCCAGGCGGCTATTGCGCCCTGCTTCATCCAGGGATGAGCGTGAGCCAGAAAGTGGCAGTACAGGCCGGCCAGACCGGAGAGGTCGATCCCGGCAGCCTGCGCTGATCCGGCCTTCAGCAGCGGTTTGCGCTCGGTCGCTATGTGGTGGTGGCGCACATAGGGTGGGTTGCAGACCAGCAAATCGAATCTGTCGTCCTCTCTGGACGGAGGGTTCGACTGCGTGAAGTCGGCGCGGTTGACGCTCAGTCCTGTCGCGGTCCACAGGCGGCGGCTCGCATCAGAGAACGCCGGATCTAGCTCAATCCCGACCCCGCTGGCGGCGACGTCCGGGCAGACGGTCCGCAACGCTGACCAGAAGGCGCCAGTGCCCAGCGCGGGGTCGAGAAATCGCACTGGGCTATCCCGATGCTCGATCTCCAAATGCGCGACCGCCTCGCGGATGATCTCTCGGGCCAGTGGCCCGGGCGTCGCGAACTGACCCAGTTTGTTGCGCGCTTCCGCAGTCTTGGCCAGATCAAGCGCTTCTTGCACAAGCAGGCGTTCTTCCTCTCGGTTGGTGGGCTGCGGCATCGCTCAGAGTCCTAACTCGGTCAGGTCGCCTGGTCGGTGTTCCCAGACCCAATCAATATCTTCCGATGCCTCGTAGCCGAGGTACCCGCTGTCGAAGTAGCAGCAGAGGAAGAGCGTGAAGCGAACACTGCGTCCGTATGTGTCCCGCAATTGGGATGCTTTGGCCGCCTCTTCTTTGCGTCGTTTGTTGACGTTGGCGAAGTCGCCGGCGGACTTTGCTTCAATCACCATCGGAAAGTCACGCCTGCCGGCATCTTTGGGCAGGACGGCAACATCGACCGGAATGTTGACTTGTCTGCCGCTTTGCTGGTTGACTGGAATCGCCGCCCGGCATCGAAAGGTGCCGGGTTCCATCTCGTCCAGGGCATAGCGCTGGTCGATCGGGATCTCGACGTAGCCCCTGTCTTCCAGCCAAGTCTTGAGGAGGCGCAGCTGTCGGGATTCCTGAGCATTCCTGATGATCGGATCGGCGGTGGCGCCGGACAGCCGGTCAGAGACGACGGCGATGGCCCGTTCGCGTTCTGCCGCAGTGGGCGACCGTTGGCCTCCGAGCCAGACAAACAGATCCAGATCGGCCATGCGGCTGAGCGTGGAGGCCAGCTTGTTGAGATTTTCCGCCAGCAGTTGCGACTCCATTCTCGGTGGCAGGGCGTTGCGGTTCTCCATTCGGTTGACCATGCTGCGGGGCACGCCAGCGAGTCCGGACAGTCGATCGGCGGCGAGTGGAGGGGCGGCAGACAGCCGGAGTGTCTTCAGTGATGCTGGCTGGGCGGTCAGCGATTCAGCGGTAATTTCTCGGAGATTGGAGGTGGCGGAGAGTGCTTCGGAGACGCTGCCTGCTGTTTCGGCGCGCGCGGAACGGAACGCCTGCGGCGCAAATTCCATGAACCAGTCGTTGTACAGGTCTACCGATCGGGCAATGTCCGCCTTCCAGCGGCTGGGCTTGTCCAGGTTTGCGCCCACCGGCAGCCTCTCTCTTGATGATCAGATTAGCCGATAGCGGAGGAAGAGCTCTCCGGTTTCGGCGGGGTGGGCGTGGTGCAGTTGGAGTTGTTTGATTGTTGAGATGGTTGGCGGGCCGGGCCAGGTGGTGGTGGGAGTTGGGGTGGCTCCGCCGGCTATCTTTGGGGCTAGGGTGAGGAAGTACTCGTCGACCAGGTTCTGGGCGATTAGGTCTCCGTTGAGGGTGGCTCCGCCTTCGACGAGGACTCGCTTTGCGCCGAGCTTGGCTTGCATGTGGTGGAGGGCGGCGGGGGCGGCATTGGCCTTGGGCACGGTGATGACGGGGCGGCCGAGGGTCTCCAGCTCCTTGCGCACCGACTCAGGCGCGGCGCTGGACAGGTAGATGATGGCGTCGAAGCGGTGGTCGGTGAAGAAGCGGCGTTCGGCGGGCAGGTCTCCGCTGCGGGTGAGCACGGCGGCGATCGGCGCCGGCGACTTGCCGCGCTCTACGCGCCACTGTTCGAGGCGCGGGTCCTTGAGGCGGGCAGAGGTGCCGGAGGCGCGGAAGGTGGCGGCGCCGTTGAGCACCACGTCGAAGTGGACGCGCAGCTCGCGCATCAGGCGCTGGTCGAGGGGCGAGCCGAGTCCGCGCTCGGTGCCGTCGATGACGGTCTGGCCGTCGGCGGACATGACCATGTTGATCGCGACGTACTGTCGGTCGGCGGGCGGCTCGGGGAAGGTGAGCGCGGTGTAGTCGATCGCGGCCTGGTTCATGGCGTCATGCTAGGTTTCGGGTATGGCTGAGCATGAGCAGGACACTCCGGCGGTTGAGGACGACGAGGCGGAAGCGCCCGACCGCGACTTTCCGATTTCGTCCAGCGCGCGCTTCACGATAGGCGGCAAGCCGCTGGTGTTGGACGACTTTGTGGACATCACGACGGGCGACATCGCCAACCGTCCGGTCGTGGAGCCGCAGCCGCAGCCTGCGCCGCTGCCGAAGCAGGTGATCTGGAACGCGCGGCGTCCGCTGGACGATTAAGCGGCTAGTTGTCGCCGTAGTCCGCTTCCCAGGTGATTGCGATGGCGTCCTTGACGCTTTCGTGGGCGGGGCAGCCGCCGGCGTGGAACTTGACTGCGCGGTCGGCGGCGGCGCGCTGCTCGGCGGCGATGTCGGGCAGGTGGAAGACGACGTGGATTTTGGTGATGTGGATCGTCTGGTTGTCTGCGCCTTCGATGGTGCCCAGGACGTCGGCGGTGTAGGTGTTGGGGTCGAACTCGACCTTGCGCGCGGACAACGCCCGCGCGAGGGTGCCGAACATTCAACCGCCGACCGCGGCGACGATGTGATCGAGCGTCGCGGTCATTGGCGGCGCGGACTCGGGCACGCCGTAGTGCTCCTTGAGCTTGCCCTGCACGCCGTACGCCACGGTGCCAGGGACGTCGCCGAGGGTGGCGTGGCGGACGCCGTTGCGGAGCTCAAGTTTGTTGCGCGAGATGTACTCGAAGTGGGCCATGCTGGACTCCTGAGTGACTGCCGATGACTAGCCGACGACTAACTGTTTGCGAGCAGGGTACGCATTCGGTCGACGCCTTCGACGATTTCCTCGAGGGAGGCGGCGTAGCTGAAGCGCAGGTAGCCCTCGCCGAGGTGGCCGAAGCTGGTGCCGGCGATCACGGCGACGCCGGCTTCTTCGAGCAGGCGGGTCTGGAGCGTGCGGGCGTCGATACCGGTCTCGGAGATGTTGGGGAAGGCGTAGAACGCGCCGCCGGGATCGACGCAGCGGACGCCGGGCACGTCGTTCAGTTCGCGCACGATCACCTGGCGGCGCTCGTTGAAGGCGGTGGTCATGATCTCGACGGCCTCCTGCGGGCCGTCCAGGGCTTCGAGCGCGGCGTACTGGGTGGCGGCGTTGGGGCAGCTGTAGCTGTTGATGGCGAGGCGCTCGGCGTAGGGGAAGAGGCCGGGCGGGAAGACGCCGTAGCCGAGCCGCCAGCCGGTCATGGCGTATGTCTTGCTCCAGCCGTCGAGCACGATCAGGCGGTCGCGCAGCTGCGGATAGTTGAGCCAGGAGACGTGGCGGCGGCCTTCGTAGAGGATGCGCGAGTAGATTTCGTCGCTGAGGATGACGACGTCGGGCCATTGCTCGAGTCCGGCCACGAGGCGCTCGACCTGGTCGCGTGTGTAGACGCCGCCGGTCGGGTTGGCGGGGCTGTTGAGGATGATCAGCCGCGTGCGTTCGTTGATCTGGCTGAGCACCTGGTCGGGGTCGAAGGTGAAGCCGTCCGCCTCGTGCAGCTCGATCGGCACGGGCGTCGCGCCGGAGAAGCGGATCACGGACTCGTAGATGGGGAAGCCGGGGTTGGGATACATGATCTCCACGCCCGGCTCGCCCATCAGCAAGGCGGCGAAAAACATGACCGGCTTTGCGCCGGGCGTGATCAGCACGGACTCCGCGTCGACCTCAGCGCCGTGGCGGCGCTGGAGGTCGCGGGCGACGGCGTCGCGCAGCTCGGGGATGCCGGCGCCGGGGGTGTAGCCGTGCTTGCCCTCGGCGAGGGCGCGGTTGCCGGCGGCGACAATGTTGTCGGGCGTGGCGAAGTCGGGCTGGCCGATGCCGAGGTTGATGATCGAGCGGCCCTCGGCAGCGAGCTTGTTCGCCCGCGCCAAGACCTCAAACGCGGTCTCCGTGCCCAGATTCTGTGCGGCTGCGGTCGGCTGCGCCATGATCATCCTCCCCTGCCGGTCTAGCCTGACGACATCTCATCGGTTTCCCATGATACGCAGGCGTTGACATGGTGGATGGCGCGGAGGACGCGGACACCACGACGCGGGCCGGTCCGCTTGCGGACGCGGGGCGGATTACGAACCTGGACGCGCTGCGCGGCGTGGCGGTGCTGGGCATTCTGTTGATGAACGCCGTCTCCTACGGACTGCCCGACGCGGCGTACTTCAACATCAGTCTGGCCAACGACACGCCGCTGGACTGGATCATCGGCGGGCTGGGCGAGGTGCTGATCGACCAGAAGTTCATGGGCGTGTTCTCGCTGTTGTTTGGGGCGGGGATTGTGCTCTTCGCTGATCGGGCGGAGGCGAAGGGCGCGAACGGGGGTTGGCTGAGTCTGTGGCGCAACACGCTGCTGCTCGGGATTGGGCTGCTGCACACGCTGCTCTGGGACGGCGACATCCTGGTCGCCTACGCCGTCGCGTCGCCGTTTCTGCTGCTGGCGCGGCGGCTGTCCAATCGGGCGCTGCTCGCGTCCGGCGCCGGGTTGGTGCTGGGCTCCGCCGCCATCTTCGGAGCGCTGCAGACGGGCGTTGACGCGGACGGCAGCCAACTCGGCAACCTCTGGCTGGAGCACGCCGGCGATCCGGAGGATGAACTCGGCGGGCTGGTGCTGTTGACGTTCTTCATGCGGGCGCTGGGGATGATGCTGATCGGCGTGGCGCTGTTCCGTTCGGGCGTGCTGAGCGGCGAGCGGCCGCGCCAGTACTACCGGCGGATGGCCTGGATCGGATTGGGCGTCGGGCTGCCGCTGGCGGCGCTGGGCGTCCTGATTGCGGCGCTCGACGACTTCGCGCCCGGCACGGCGCTGCTCTCGATGATTCCCAACACGGTCGGGACGATCCCGGCGACGCTGGGTTTCACGGCGCTGATCATCCTCTGGAACACGCGCGGAGAGACGTGGCTGCACCGCCGCTTGCGGGCGGCGGGGCGGATGGCGCTGACGAACTATCTGACGCAGACGATCATTGGCGTCCTCGTCCTCCGCGCCTTCTTCGATCCCGACGACCTCAACCGCACCGCCGTGTTCGGGTTTGTGCTGGCGGTCTGGGTGTTGCAGGTGTGGTGGTCGGAGGCGTGGCTGGCGCGCTTCCGCTACGGCCCGTTTGAGTGGGTCTGGCGGGTCGCCACGTACCGCTCGCGGCAGCCGCTACGGCGTTGAAGGGTCAGGCGCCGGCTGGCAGTCCGATCGCGCGCGCTGCCCGCAGCGCGGTGATCTCGTCGTCCGTGTAGCCGTGCTCGCGCAGGATGTCGTCGGTATCCGCGTCGAAGACGGGCGAGGGGCCGCGCGCTTCGACCGGGGAGTCGGACATGCGGTAGGCCGGGCCGACCAACGTCTCCGGACCAGTCAGCGGATGCTCCAGATCGGCCATTGCGCCGATCGCTTGGACTTGCGGATCGTCGGCCATGTCCTCGGGCAGGTTGACCTGCGAGGCGGGCGCGCCGGCGGCGTCGAGCCGGGCGATCCAGTTGGCGGTCGTGTCGCTGCGGAAGCGCTGCGCAATGATTTGGCGCGCTTCCTCGACGATCGCGTCGGCGTCGTGGGCGAGTGGGTTGAAGTCGCCGCGGTCGGTCGGATCATCGCCTGGTTCGAGGCCGAGCGCGTTGCGTACCTGCTGGCGGTTGGGCGGCGTCACGCAGCCGAGCATGATTGCGCCGTCGGCCGTTTGATAGCCGCCGTAGTAGAGGAAGTAAGCGGCGCCGATCGTCGCGCGCGGCCCGGTGCGCGCGTTGAGGAGTTCACGGTACGTCCCGCCGCGCTCGCGGACTGCCTGGGTGGCGTCCAGTGAGGGCTGGAGGAAGGTGGCGTCGCTGACGGGCAGCCGGGCCGAGGCGAAGTTCTGCAGCGTCAGCGCCGCGCCCAGCAGGGAGGTCTCGAGCCGCTGGCCGCGCCCCGTGCGCTCGCGGTGAAGAGCGCGGCGCAGACGACGACCGTGCTGGTCCAGGCCGCGCCGAAGTCGGCGGGCGTGGTCGCGGTGATCATCGTCGGATTGCCTTGCTCGTCGATCTTCTCGTCGCCGACCATCAGTCCGGAATAGGCCTGCGCGATGATGTCGGCACCCGCTCGTCCGGCGGACGGTCCCTCCGGGCCGAAGGCGGTGTTCTCCATATACACCAATCGTTCGTTGTGTGAGCGCAGGGTCTCGTAGTCGACGCCGAGGCGCGCGGCGACGCCGGGGCGGGCGTTGATCAGGAAGACGTCGAACCCGCCGATCAGGCGGTGGAGCACGGCGCGGCCGTCGTCCGCGCGCAGGTTGAGGACGATCCCGCGCTTGCCGCGGTTGAAGACGTGGAAGCCTTTTGACTCGTGCGGCGCGAACTGTCCGATCACGCGCGTGCCGTCGCCTTGCGGCGACTCGACCTTGACCACCTCCGCGCCGAGATCGGAGAGCATCACGCCGCACATTGGCCCGGCGACGATCTGGGTGAGTTCGAGAACCTTGATTCCCGCCAGCGGGCCCGGCATCGCGGCTCCGTCTTCCTAGCCGCCCGTCGGCAGGCCGGCTGCGCCGGAGGCGCGGAGGGCGGCGATCTCGTCGTCGGCGTAGCCGTACTGACGCAGGACCGCATCGGTGTCGCCGTCGAGCGTCGGGGACGCGCCTTGCGGCACGGCGGGCGTTGCTGACATCTGGAAGGGTGGGCCGACCATCGTCTCCGGGCCGGTCAGGCGGTGTTCGAGGTTGACCATCAGCTCGAGCGCCTGGACCTGGGGATCGTTGATCATCTCTTCGGGGATGTTGACCTGGGCGGCGGGCGCGCCGGCGGCGTCGAGCTTGGCGATCCAGTTGTCGGTCGTGTCGGAGGCGAAGCGTTCCGAGATGATCGCCCGGGCGCGGGCGACGATCTCGTTGGAGCCCTCGGCGAGCGGGTTGAAGTCGCCGCTGTCGGTTGGATCGTCGGCGGGTTCGAGGCCGAGCGCGTTGCGCACCTGCTGGCGGTTGGGCGGGGTCACGCAGCCGAGCATGATTGCGCCGTCGGCGGTCTGGTAGCCGCCGTAGTAGAGCAGGAACGCGCCGCCGATCAGCGCGCGCAGTCCGCCGCGCGCGCCGATCAGCTCGCGGTAGGTTCCGCCGCGCTCGCGCACGGCGTCCACGTTGGCGAGCATCGGGTCGAGCATGATCGCGTCCGACGCCGGCAGCCGCGAGGAGAAGGCGTTCTGGAGCATCATCGCCGCGGCGAGCAGCGAGGTGTCGATCTTCTGTCCCTCGCCGCTGCGCTCGCGGTGGAAGAGGGCGGCGCAGACGGCGATCGCGCTCGAGAACGCGGCGCCGAAGTCGGCGGGCGTGGTGGCGGTGATCAGATCGGGGCCGCCGTGCGCGTCGAACTTCTCGTCGCCGGCCATCAGGCCGGAGTAGGCCTGGGCGATGATGTCGGCGCCGGCGCGGTGCGCCGAGGGTCCGGTTGGGCCGTAGGCGGTGTTCTCGAGGTAGATCAGGGCGGGGTTGAGCGCGCTCAGGGTCTCGTAATCGACGCCCAGCCGCTCGGGCACGCCGGGGCGGGCGTTGATCAGGAAGACGTCCATCTCGCGGATCAGGCGGTGGACGACGGCCTGGCCGTCGGGGTGCTGGAGGTCGAGCACCATCCCGCGCTTGCCGCGGTTGAAGACGTGAAAGCCCTTGCTCTCGCCGGGCACGAACTGGCCGAGCAGCCGCATCCCGTCGCCGACGCGGGATTCAATCTTGATCACGTCCGCGCCCAGATCGGAGAGCATCACCCCGCACATCGGCCCGGCAATGATCTGGGTGATCTCCAACACCTTGATTCCATCCAACGCACCAGGCATCATCACGCTCCGTTCATCGATCGAACTACGTCGGCTCCGTGCAGGATAGAGAGCGGCGCGCGAGAGCCGAATCCCTCGACAGCGGCCTAGACTTGGTGCCCAAAGATTCGGCGGCAGAGCGCAGGCGGCCATGCCAAGGAGCGCAATGGAGATCGTCTATTCCGATCCCGAGATCGAGGCGCTCCTCAGGGAGCGCAAACCGATTGCGGCAGACTGGCAAAGCGCTACCCGACTCGTCAGCAAGGGTGCGCAGCATGAGCGCCAGCTTGATATCGCCGGAGTCGAGGGCAGCGCATTTCGGATCATGATTCGCCAGAACGCTCTCCAGCCACTCGATTTCTCCGTGATTCTTGCTGTCCGGCGGCCTTAGTCGGGGCGCCTGTTTCGCCTCCGTCGCCACAACGGCAACAGCCACTCGCACCGCAATCGGATTGAGGGTACGCGGATGTTTGGCTTCCACATCCATCAAGCCACCGAGCGGTATCAGGCCCGCGGGATGCGCGAGGACAGCTTTGCCGTCGGCACCGACCGCTACGACGATCTGCGCGGCGCGCTCTTCTGCCTTGCTGAGGATGTCAATCTCGACGGTCCGCTGCGGCGGCAGGGCCGCTGGTTCTGAGAGGGGTACACCATGCACGCCGCCGGAATTGAGCGCGTCTTCCGTGAGAGCCTGAGCGCAGAGATCAGCCTCCTCAGCGAGGGAGTGGATCGTTTTCGCGTCTTGGCTCCCTTCGGCTTCGACGACGGTGATGAGTTTGTGATTGTGCTCAAACAGGAGCAGGGCCGTTGGCTGCTCTCCGATGAGGCGCACACGTACATGCATCTGTCCTATGACCTCGATCTGGACGATCTGCGGCAGGGCGCGCGGGGTGAGATTCTGGGGAAGACGCTGGCGATGTTCGAGATTGAGGATCGGCGGGGGGAGCTGGTGCTGCCGGTGCGGGACGGTGAATACGGCGGCGCGCTCTGCGCGTTTGTGCAGGGTTTGGTGCGTATTGCCAACCTGAGCTACCTCAGCCGCGAGCGGGTGCGGGACACCTTCCGCGACGATTTTCTCGCCCTGCTGCGGGCGACCGTCCCGGGCGAGCGCCTGGAGTTTGACTGGTTTGATCCGCAGCGCGATCCGGAGAAGCGGTATCGGATTGACTGCCGCGTGAACGGCTCGCAGCCGGTGTTGTTCCTGCAGGCGCTGAGCAGCGCCGCCCAGACGCGCGATGCGACGATTGCCTTGCATCAGTTCAGACGCTGGTCGGTGGACTTCCGGGAGATCGGCGTGTTCGATGATCGCAGCAAGATTGGCAAGCAGGTCCGGGAACGGTACACCGATGTGTGCCCCGTCCAGATTGCGCACTTCGCAACCCAGCGCGATGAACTGGTCGAGCGCGTGGCTCGACGCTTGGAGCGTTAGCTCGGCGCGCCGATCGCGCCGCTGCTTCGCAGCTGGTTGATCTCCTCCTCACTGAAGCCGTGCTCGCGGAGGATCTGATCGGTCTCTGAGTCCAATGGTGGAGAGGAGCGATCAGTACCGGTGGGGGTGTGGGACATTTCGATCAGAGGGCCGACGTGGCGCTCGGGGCCGGTCAGGGGGTGCTCGATGTCGCGCATGAGGCTCATTGCCTCGACCTGCGGGTCGTCGGCGATTTCTTCGGGCCAGTTGACCTTGGAGGCAGGCGCGCCCTCGGCGTCGAGGCGGGCGATCCACTCGTCCATCGTGGCGGTCAGCAGGGTCTCGCTGATTCGCTGCTTCAGCTCGGCGACGACGCCGTCGGACTCGGGCGCGATAGCGTTGAAGTCGTCGTCATCGGTGGGGTCGTTGGTGATGCCGAGCGCGCGGCGGATTTGGGCGCGGTTGCGCGGCGTCAGCGCGCCGAGGATGATCGCGCCGTCCTGGACGCGGTAGCCGCCGTAGTAGAGGCGGAAGGCCTTGCCCTGACGCGGCAGGTCGCGGCGGGCGGCGTTCATTTCCGCGTAGGAGCTGCCGTTGGCGCGCATCGCGTTCAGGGTCTCGCGGAGCGGTTCGACGAGGATGGCGTCGGGGACGGGCACGCGTGAGACCCAGCTGCTTTGCAGCGTCAGGCCGGCGGCGAGCAGGGAGGTGGAGAGGAACTGGCCCTCGCCGGTCAGGTTGCGGTGGTAGAGGGCGGCGCAGACGCCCATTGCGCCGCCCAGCGCGGCGACGTAGTCGGCGGGGGCGGTCGCGGTGACGTGTTCGGGCGCGCCGTCGGGGCCGACCTTCATGTCGCCGGCGAGCAGTCCCGAGTAGGCCTGGACGACGATGTCGGAGCCGGCCCGCTCGGCGGACGGCCCCTGCACGCCGAAGCCGGTCGTCTCCAGATAGATCAGGTCGGGGCGATGCTGGCGCAGGCTGGCGTAGTCGATTTGCAGCCGTTGGGACACGCCGGGGCGGGGATTGGTGATGAACACGTCGAAGTCGCGGATCAGGCGGTGGACGACAGCGCGGCCGTCCGTGGTCGTCAGGTCGACGACGAGTCCGCGCTTGCCTCGGGAGAGGGAGTGGAACGCCTTCGACTCGTTGGGCGCGAACTGGCCGATGCGCCGCGCGCCCTCGCCGCTGGGCGGTTCGAGCTTGACCACCTCCGCGCCGAGATCGGCGAGCGCGGTGCCGCAGTACGGCCCGGCGATGATCTGACAGACCTCGAGCACCTTTATCCCGTCCAGCGGTCCCGGCATACGCGCCTCCTCCAGGGGCAAGGGTAAGCGACGCTGACGCCTAGACTCTGGGTGAACACCGAACGCCAGGAAGCGAGCAGCGCGATGCCCGATTACGAGAACATCCTTTACGAACAGGACGGCCCGGTCGTCACGATTACGTGGAACAACCCGGAGACGCTGAACGCGATTACGCCGGCGCTGGAGCGGGAGTTCCACGACGCGTTGGACGCGGCGAACGCTGATCCCTCGGCGCGGGCGATCATCTTCACCGGCTCCGGCCGCGCCTTCTCTTCGGGCTACAACATTGCCGGCGGGCTGGACAGTGAGGTGGGCGGATCGCGCCTGCCGGTCTCGGAGCACATCGGGCGCTGGTTCAGCTTTTCGTCGCGGAATCCCGACATGATGATGCATCTGATGACGTTGGAGACGCCGATCATTGCGGCGGTCAACGGCTGGTGCATTGGCGGAGGGTTCTGGTACTCGCTGGCGGCGGACATCACGATTGCCTCGGAGCGGGCGGTGTTTGCGCAGCCGGAGGTGCGGATGATCTCGAACTCGTCGGTGCTGTTCGCGGCGCTGGCGGGCTGGAAGGCGGCGCACCGCTACGCGCTGACCGGCGATCACTTCGACGCGCAGGAGGCGCTGCGGCTGGGCGTGATCAACGAGATCGCGCCGAGCGAGGAGCTGCTGGAGCGGGCGGACGCGCTGGCGCGGCGGCTGGCGCTGGTGCCGTCGCACTCGATTCGCTACAACAAGCTGATCACCGCGCGCGGGCTGGAGGCGATGGGGCTGCGCAATGCGCTGAACGTGGGTTCGATGCTCTCGACGATGGTCGAGGCCTCGGCGGACGGTCCGGAGGTGGAGCATCTCGACGAAGCGCGGCGCACGGGCGGCTTTGGCGCATTTCTCCGCGCGCGCGACGAACCGTTCCGCCCCGAGCCGTTCGGTCCGCGCAGCGAACGCTGAGCGGGCGCGGTTCATCGATTCGGGCGGGAGGCGAGCATGAGCTGGCAGCAGGAGCTTGACGAACTGGCTCGCCGCCACGCGTTGAAGGAGGCGATGGGCGGGCCGGCGGGGATTGCGCGTCAGCATCGGCAGGGGAAGCTGACCGTGCGCGAGCGGATCGAGCTGCTGGTTGACGCGGGCAGCTTCGACGAGATGGGCAAGCTGCAGGGTCACGCGACCTATGACGATGCGGGACAGCTGGCCGGCTTCACGCCGGTCAGCCGGGTGCGCGGGCTGGCGAAGGTCAATGGCCGCCGCGTCTATGTCTCGGGGCAGGACTTCACGATTCGGGGCGGGTCGGCGCGGGCTGACGACGGCGGAGTCGATATCGGGCACGGGCATCCGACGCCGGCGGAGCTGCGGTTGCCGACTGTCAACCTGATCGACGGCGCGGGCGGGAGCGTGAACGAGTTCTCGGAGCTGGGGCGCACCTACATCCCGGACGGCGCGCAGTTTGAAGCGGCCTGCAAGATTCTCAACCTCGCGCCGGTCGCCTCGGCGGTGCTCGGGCCAGCCGCGGGCGGGCTCGCGCCGATCCCCTGCCTGAGTCATTTCAGTGTGATCGCCAAGGGCACCGGGCAGGTCTTTCCCGGCGGGCCGCCGGTCGTCAAGGCGGCGCTGGGGCTGGAGATCGACAAGGAGGACCTGGGCGGGCACGCGGTGCATACGCGGATCAGCGGGGTCGTTGACAATGTCGCGGAGGATGAGCCGGCGGCGATTGAGCAGGTCAAGCAGTTCCTCAGCTATCTGCCCGACAACGTCTGGGAGATGC
The DNA here is from genome assembly GCA_965200625.1 of Dehalococcoidia bacterium. Taxonomy (GTDB): domain Bacteria; phylum Chloroflexota; class Dehalococcoidia; order Bin125; family Bin125; genus Bin125. The sequence continues at coordinate 2,555,378 of OZ241375.1, read as the reverse complement.
CGCCGCGGGGCGACACCAGCGATGACCCTCAGCGCCGCGATCCGCGGCTGCTGACGCTGATCCCGCGCAACAAGCGGCGGCCCTACGATCCGCGCGTGATTCTTGAAGGCGTGCTTGATGCCGGGTCGTTTTTTGAGATTGCGCCGGATTATGGGCGGTCGCGGATTGTTGGCCTGGCGCGGGCGCATGGGTATCCGGTTGGGGTGATGGCGAACAACCCCAATCAGCGCGGTGGGGCGATGGACGTTGCCGCCGCCGAGAAGTCGACGCGGCTGGTCCAGCTTTGCGACACGTTCCACATCCCGATGCTGGTGCTGATGGACGATCCGGGCTTCCTGGTCGGGCCGATGTCTGAGGAGCAGGGCATTGAGCGGGCGGGGTCGCGGCTGGTGCACGCGAGCATCCACAGCACCATGCCCTGGATCTCGTTTATCTGCCGCCAGTCGTACGGTCTGGCGGGCAGTCTCCAGTTTCGACCGGGACCGCATCTCTACCGCCGCTACGCCTGGGTCTCGGGGCACTGGGGATCGATGCACATTGAGGGCGGGACGAGCGCGGCCTTCCGGCGGGTGATCGAGGCGGCGCCCGACCCGGAGGCGAAGCGGTTGGAGCTGGAAGATACGTTCCAGCGCATCGCGTCGCCGTTCCGCACGGCGGAAGCGAGCGGGCTCGATCTGATCGACCCGCGCGAGACGCGGGCGCGGCTCTGTGATTTTGTCGAGCTGGCGCAGGGCGTGATCAAGACTCAGCTTGGTCCCGGCGCGGGGCCGACCTTCCGTCCCTAGCGGCGCCGATCGGGCTCAGTCGGCGACGATGATTGCCACGGCGATTCCCGTCACCGCGATCATCAAGATCGCGATCTGGTTGAACTGCGGCTGGAACATCGCTTCCAGCCGCAGGTCGAACTCGCGGCGCGTGGGCCAGGCGTCCATTGCGTCGGCGCACTCGTCGGCTTGGGCGCTGCTCGCGCCGGTGGAGCAAAACGCTTTGCGCATCCGCAGAATGGGGCGCATCCGCAGAATGGGCGTCAGCACCGACAATGCTGAGATTGCCGTCTGCCTCCTGCCTGAGCGCGGCGCGGCGTCTGTTACTCTCGCCCCAGCATATCCGTCCACGCACACCATGGAGCGAACGAGGCGCGGTGATGGCTCGAGTTGAGGGTGACTACGACATTGAGGCGGTGCGGGCGGAGTGGATTGGGCGCGCGACGCCGGTTGTGCCGGGGCGCTATCCGGTCGAGTACGACAGCATCCGCCGGCACTGCCACATGGGCGAGGACACGAATCCGCTCTTTCTTGATCCGCAGTACGGCAAGGACTCGGCGTGGGGCGCGGTGATCGCGCCGCCGGTGATGACGCGCTACTTTGCCTCGGCCGGCGTCTGGCCGCCGACCTCCGACGAGCAGGTCAGCCTGATCCGCGAGGTGCCGACGCGCGGGGTGCGGATGATCAACCTCAACACCGAGTGGGAGTATCTGCAACCGGCGAAGGTCGGGGATCAGCTGGCGGCGCAGACCGAGGTGATGGACATCTACGAGAAGTCGATCAGGCTCGACCCGCGCTCCGTGTGGATCGTGACGGAGATGCGGATTACGAATCAGGACGGCGAGTTGGTCGCGGCGGGCAGGAACACGCTGTGCACGCACCGCACGCCGGAGCAAGTTGAAGCCGAGGAAGGCGAGCGACCGCGATGACGACCAGAACCGCAGCGAACAGCACCGCGACCGAGCAGACCTATTGGAACGACGTGCGCGTCGGGGACGCGATCGAGGGCTTTGACCTCTCGCTGACGTGGACGAAGATGGCCGAGCAGGTGTCGGGCTCGCAGGACTTCTATCCCGTCCACCATGACCCGGAGTTCGCGGCGGAGGCGGGGCATCCGGCGATCTTCTACAACACCGGCTGGACGCAGGCAGCGCTCTGCCGCGTGGTGACGGACTGGGCCGGGCCGGCGGGTTGGCTGTCCAAGTTCCGCTTTGAGATGCGGCGGATGAACATTCCCGACGATGAGGTGCACGCGCGGGGCAAGGTGGTCGGCAAGTCCGAGCTGGACGACGGGCACGGGCTGGTCGAGCTGGAGGTCTGGTTGGAGAACGATCGTCTGGGCGTGACGACGCCGGGTTGGGCGACCGTGCGCCTGCCGAAGCGCGGCTAGCCATGACCAGCATCGGCATTATTGGCGCGGGCGCCATTGGCGGGGTCGTCGGCGGACTGCTCACGCGGGCGGGCTACCGGGTGACGCTGTTTGACCACTGGGTCGAGCACATTGAAGCGATGAAGCGCGACGGGCTGCGGCTCAGCGGGCCGCTGATTGGCGACCTGCGCGTGCCCGTTGACGCGCGGCATCTCTACGAGGCGCAGGCGATCGCGGAGCCGTTCGACATCGGGATTGTGGCGGTGAAAAGTTATGACACCGAGTGGGCGGCGGCGTTTATCGCGCCGTTGGTGCGGGACGATGGGGCGATCATTGACTTCCAGAACGGAATCAACGATGAGCGCGTGGCGGCGGTGGTTGGCCGGGAGCGGACGCTGGGTTGCGTGATCACGATTGGCGCGGGGATGTATGAGCCGGGTCACTGTATGCGCACGGATACGCGGACGCTGGGGTTCAAGGTGGGGGAGCTGGATGGGTCGGACTCGGCGCGGGCGGGGGAATTGGCGGGCATGATGAATCATGTTGCGGGTTCGGAGGCGACGACGAATCTGTGGGGTGAGCGGTGGGGGAAGTTGGCGGTCAATTGTATGGCGAATCCGATTGCGGGGCTGTCGGGGTATGGCTCGGGCGAGGTGCGGAGTCGGGACGATACGCGCTGGCTCTGCATCCGCATTGCGGCGGAGGTGATTGAGGTGGGGCGGGCGCACGGGCATCAGATTGACGGGGTCTGGGGGATTGACGCGCAGCGCTTTGTCGATGTGGCGCACGGGGGGGACTCGACGCAGCTGGACGCTGAGCTGATTGCGGGGGCGCAGGCGCTGGGGGCGGGGCGGCCGAGCTTTCTGCAGGACGTGATCCGCGGTCGGCGGGTGGAGATTGACGCGCTCAACGGCTGGGTGGTGGAGCAGGGCCGCGCGGTCGAGGTACCGACGCCGGTGAACGAGGCGGTGGCGGCGGTGGTGCGGAGCTTCGCGGTTGGGGAGCTGCGGTCGGAGCCGTCGAATCTGGCGCTGATTCTGAGCCGGCTTGAGGGGGCGGAGTAGGGGCGGGCCACGGCCTCGGCTCCATTCCCCGCTTGCCAGCAAGGGTGACCTCAGAGACGCCCGCAACGCGCAGGATGATCGGATCATCATTGGCGCGGTGGCGCTGCTGACATAGCGGAAGCCACCAGGAGTCGCTGCTCTGGCTGCGGGGGGTTCCCGCTTGGGGAAAGAAAAAAACTGGTGGGGTTGGGCGTGGGGGGATTAGGGGGGTTCTTCCTCTTCGAGGTTGGCGGGGTCTTCGTCTTCCTCGTCGTCGAAGTAGTCGGCGTAGATGTCGGGCATGGCGGCTTCGGGGGCGGGGGCCCCCCATCAGTCCCTGCGGGACAGCTTCCCCCCCAGCGGGGGGAAGCGGGGAGGATCTGGGGGGAGTATGCGGACGAGGGCGATGCAGGCTTTGACGGCGATGTAGCCGGGGTTTTCGGGGCCGGCTAGTTCGGCGAGGCGGTTGATGACGGCTTGGCGGGTGGGGACGATGGGCATGGGGCGGGCTCCGTTCGGGGGTTGGTGGGGGGTTCGATTTTAAGCGAACGGATGAGCGCGTGAGTGTGTTGGGGTTAGCGGTGCGGGACTCCGGCACCCCCCCCCCCCTCAGTCGCTGCGCGACAGCTCCCTCGGAGGGGGAAGCTGGACGGGTTCGGACAACTCAGTTTAGGAGTTCGCACCCTCGGAGAGATTGTCGCTTAGCAGTGAGACGTGGCGGTGCCACTCTGCGGCCCAAGGATGGCGCAGACATACTATCATCGCAGCCGTCACAGCTGTGCTTAAATTCATCATGGCGCTTGGTACGCGGCGCAAAAACTCGTCAAAAGTCTCTTCGTATCGCACGTGTACAAAGTCATTCCGGCTCCGCTTCATTACTGACTCGAAGCTCGGCATCTGAACATACGAGACTTCTTTCTTGGCTTCATCGTCCGACAAACTCCGAAAGGCGACTTCCAATTGCGACTGAGATCTCTGGCCCAGCATACTATGAAGAGTAAGCAAATCGTGACTGCGCGGCGGGATCTTATCTTCTGAGGACAACAAAGCTTTCAAGTATAGCTCGGCTTCAAAGGCTCGAAATATAGATACTCCGATAATCAGCTGAATGGTCAAATCTATCTCGGTCGGACGTACATTATCGCGAGACATGATAACCTGCTCACCAAGCATTGGCCTTAGGTACTCCCAATCCCCGGACGAGACAGGCTTCATGACTTTTTCCAAGATCATGGCATTTGTTGAGATCGAAACTGCTCTGCCGATGAAATTGCGAAACAATTTCTCAGAACCTGAGCGCTCCTGCTCTGAGGGTGCCATCAACTACCTTCCTTGGCCATCCGTCCGCGCTTCTTGTTTTCGGCCCGGAGGCCATTTAGGGTTAGCTTATCTGATTTGATGCGGTTGCAGGGGCCGCAGAGGAGCATTCGGTTGGAGATGTGGTTGAGGCCTCCTTCGGCCCGTGGCGTCTTGTGGTCGAGTTGGAGGTAGAGCGGGTCGTCGAACTGGCGGTCGCAGCCCTGGCAGATCATATCGTTCTGCTCGATCAGGAATTGCACCATTTCGGCGCGGGACATTTTGGGGCCGGGCGGCTCGGCGATCTTCTGCTTTGTTTTGAGGACTGGGGCGGCGGTTTCGCCGTCGTCGGAGCGGATCGGGGGGACGGTGCTGTAACCGACTTGGCCGAACGTCAGCAGGCGATCAGTCTCGCCGTCTGGTCCGGCCAAGCCCTCTTGTTGGAGCCGCTGGATCACGGTGTCGCGTGCTTGGTCCCAGATATCCATACCGACCCATTGGCGCTCCGCCCGTTCGGCGGCAATGATCGTTGTGGCGCAGCCGCAGAAGGGGTCAAGGACGAGGTCGCCTTTATTGCTGGATGCTCTGATGACGCGTTCGTAGAGCGCTAAGGGTTTCTGAGTTGGGTATCCAACAGACTCGCGGTAGCGAGAATTATTACGTACTTCCGGGATGTCGGTCCAAACAGAGCGAACGAGCGATGGCCGGACGATAAAGGCAACATCGCTGTCTTGCGGTTCTCGTCCGTGTTCCCGCTCAATTCTCTTGCGGCTTCTGGCTTCTTCGCGACGCTCGTGTTTGATCGAGCCGTAGAGGACTGTTCGTCCATCCTTTTCGAGGTAGTGACCCCACCGCTCTTGCATCTGATCGGAGATGCTTTTCTCTCGGGGTTGATTGAACGTCCAGGTATTGCTCCGTGAGTAGAACAGAATAGTGTCGTGTTTACGGGGATAGACGTTCTGCGCTCCTGTGAGTGCGCCGCTGCGGTAGTGCCAGACGATCTCGTTTCTGAAGTTCTTGCGGCCGAAGATGGCGTCCATGAGGGCTTTGACGTAGTCGTGAGCGGTGTGGTCGATGTGGAGGTAGAGGCTGCCGTCTTCGCGGAGGATTCGGTGCATCTCCAAGAGGCGGACGCCGAGCCAGCAGAGGAAGGCGGCCATGTCCTCGCCGGCGGCGGCGCGGGCGGCTTCGATGACCTGCCAGACGGCGGGCCAGTCGTCCTGGATGGCTTCGACCCAGTCCTGGTGGACGTCCTTGTCCCAGCTCCAGCGGTCCTCGAAGCGGGCGCCGGCGGCGAGGGAATCGGGGGTGGCGTGGAAGTCGCGGCCTTTGTTGAAGGGCGGGTCGGTGGCGATGAGGGGGTGGTGTTGGAGTTGATGCCGCGGAGGAAGGGGAGGTTGTCGCCGTGGTAGAGGGTGCGGTTGGTGACGTTGAGGGTGGGCATGGGTTTATTCCTTGCTCATATGTTCTCAGGGTTTTGGGTGTTTGGCAAGGGGTTGGGGGGTGTTTCGGTCACTGGGGCTGGCCCCCTCAGTCACTTCGGGGCAGCTTCCTCGGTGGGGGGGATCTGGGTCTCGCCTCCGTCATTGCCGCGCTCCACTGGGGCGATCTTGCGGCGTTCAGCGGGGGGGTTGTGCTTGACGCGGCGAGATACCCGCGACGGTCGTCGCGGGTATGACGGAGGTGGAGGCGTGGGTGTGACGGAATTCCTAGGCTCTGGGTTGTTAGCCGCCGAAGTCGGGGAGGACTTTTTGTTTGAAGTCTTCTATGGTTCTGAGGATTTGGCCCTGGTTGAGGACTCCGTTGTATTGCCACATGAAGACCCAGCTGACGGGGGTGACGTCTAGCATGTTTTGGACTTGTTGTTTGACGTCGTCGGTGGTGCCGGCGAAGAGGAGGCCGTGGTCCATCATTTCTTCGGGGCTGAAGCCTTTGTCTCGGCCGGGTGGGCGGAGGGCGTCGGCGAAGCCGAAGGGGGCGAACCAGGCGCCGCCGATGAAGGCGGAGGTTTGGTACCAGGTGTTGAGGGCTTCTTCTTTGGAGTCGGCGATGAGGACGTCGCGGAGGACGCCGAGGCCTTCGCCGGGCTGGAGGTTGCGGCCGGCGGCGGCGGCTTCTTCGTGGTAGACCTCGTAGAGGCGGTTCTGCATTTCGGGGTACATGGGGGGGAGGATGGCGGTGATGCCTTCGCGGGCGCACCAGCGGATGGTGCGTTCGGAGGAGGCGAAGGGTTGGAAGATGGGGGGGTGGGGTTTCTGGAGGGGTTTGGGGACGACGCCGATTTGGCGGACGATGTTGTCGTCGTCGAGGCCGGCGCCGTAGAGGCGGGTGGCTTCGATGTCCCAGGGGGTGCCTTCGGGGGGGATTTGCCAGGCGTCGCCTTTGTATTCGATGAGGTCTTCGGTCCAGCATTTGCGGATGATGTGGAAGTGTTCTTCGAAGGCGGCGCGGTTGGCGGCGTCGATGGCGTCGTGTTGGCCGGGACGGGCGCCGTGGACGCCGTGGATTTGCTGGGCGAGGGTGTCGACCCAGCGGCGTTGGTAGCCGCGGGCGAAGCCGGCGAGGGCGCGGCCGCCGGACATGTGGTCGAGCATGGCGATGTCTTCGGCGACGCGGATGGGGTTGTTGGCGGGGAGGACGACGCCGAGTTGGCCGACGCGGATGCGTTCGGTCTGCATGGCGAGGTAGAGGTCGAGCATGATGGGGTTGGGGGAGAGCTCGAAGCCTTCGATGTGGAAGTGGTGCTCGGTGAAGCCGATGGAGTCGTAGCCGAGGGCGTCGCCGGCTTTGGCGTAGGCGGTGAGGTCGCGGAGCATGTCCTGGTAGAGCTCGGGGCGCTGACCGGCCATGCCGGCTTCGATGTCTTCGCGGGTACCGACGGAGGGGAGGAAGAAGAGGCTGACCTGCATGGTGGACTCCTGAGTCTGGTGGTGGGGTGAGGTTAGTCGAGGTGGGCGAGGAAGGTGGTGACGGCGTGGTTGAAGTGGTCGGGGTTGTCGATGTTGGCGGCGTGGCCGGCGTTGGGGAAGACGACGTGGGTGCTGGCGGGGATTTTGTTGGCCATGTAGTCGGTGCCGGCGAGGAAGGGGGTGTCGTGCTCGCCGACGAGGACGAGGGTGGGTATGTCGATGGTGGAGAGGGACTGGATGATGCGGTTGTCGAACTGGGCGAGCATGCCGCGGGCGGCTTTGGCGAGGCCGGCGGCGGAGCGGTGGGTGGAGACGCGGACTTCTTCGGAGCCGCCGAGGGCGGCGAGGCCGTCGCGTTCGAGGGCTTCGGCGCGGGGGACGGCGAAGTTTTCGTTCCAGGCGGCGCGGCCTTTGGGGTTGTTGTAGCCGGGGCCGGTGTCGAAGAGCATGAGGGCGCGGGTGCGGTCGGGGTGGGCGACGTTGAAGGCGAGGGACATGTAGCCGCCGAGCGAGAGTCCGCCGATGACGGCGCGGTCGATGCCTTCGGCGTCGAGGATGGCGGCGATGTCGGCGACGGTTTCGGCTTCGGTGTAGCAGGCGGGGTCGTCGGGGGAGTCGGTGAGGCCGTGTCCGCGCATGTCCCAGACGATGAGGCGGTGGTGGGCGGCGAGGACGTCGAGCTGTCCGGCCCACATCTGGGAGGTGGCGCCGTAGCCGTGGGTGAGGATGACGGCGGGGCCGTCGCCGCGGGCTTCGTAGTGGAGGCGGACGCCGTCGCGGTCGAGGTTGGGCATTTGCGGGTTCTCCAGAGTGCTCCGGGAGCGGGTCGGAGTCGGAACGGTGCTGCTGGCTAGGATAGGGGGCAGATCAGCGGGGTTGGCTGGACTGTCGACGGAACGGTTGGAGGATGCGATGAAGACGGTGATTGGCCCGGAGATTGTGGAGGAGTTGGGCGGCGTGGGAGCGCCGGCGATTTCGCAGGACGGGTCGCAGGTGGCGTATGTGCGCGGTCAGGTGGTGGAGGGCAAGCGGGTGTCGTGGATTGAGTGCGCGCCGTTTGCGGGCGGGGAAGCGCGGCGGCTGACGGCGGGCGATTCAGACGGCTCGCCGAGCTGGTCGCCGGACGGCTCGGCGCTGGCGTTTCTGCGGCCGGGCTCGGCGGAGGCGGGCGCGAGGGCGGGGGCGGGGCGGCAGATTTGGCTGCTGCCGATGGCGGGCGGCGAGGCGCGGCGGTTGACCGACTTGCCGCACTCGGTGGCGGCGCTGGACTGGCTGCCGGACGGCTCGGGGATGATTGCGGTGGTCGATATCGATCCGCATCGCGGCGAGCGCGGCGGGTCGGGGACGACGGTCGTGCGGGAGACGTACTATCGCGGCGACGTGCTCGGCTATCGGGAGGACGCCTGGCATCAGCTGTTCCGCATCGATGCGGAGACGGGCGCGGCGGTGCAGTTGACGAGCGGCACGTACAACCATGCGCATCCGGTGGTCTCACCGGACGGTCGGTGGGTGGCGTTTACGTCGGATCGCACGGTCGATCGGGAGCGGCGGCGGCCGTTTGGCTCCGAGCTGTGCGTGATGTCGACGCTGAGCGGGCTGGGCGGACACGTGGAGCGGTTGACGCCGGGGGTGATGTCGGCGGGCAAGCCGTGCTGGTCGCCGGACGGCTCGGCGTTGGCGGTGGCGGTGACGGATATGTCGCAGCGTCACCAGGCGTACCTCGAGCGGGTGGAGCGCTACAGCGGCAAGCGGACGCGGTTGACCGATGACTCGGTCAACCCGCAGTCGGGCTTCTTCCCGATCGCGGGTCCGCCGGGGATGGCCTGGACGGATGAGGGCATCACCTTCGCCGCCGACGTACGCGGGCGTTCGGGCGTGTACCGAGTGGCGGCGGACGGGTCGTCGGCGGCGGTCGAGGTACGGGCGGAGGCGGAGATGATCAACGGCTTCGACATCGCGGCGGACGGGCGGTCGCTGGCGCTGGTCTCGACCACGCCGGATGCGCCTGGGGAGATCGTCGCGATCGGCGAGGGGACGCAGGCGGTGTTGAGCGATGCGGGGGCGGATTTTGTGGAGGCGCACGAGCTAGGCGCGGTGGAGTTCTTTACGGTTGAGCGGGAGGGCTGGGAGATTCCCTGCGGGCTGATGTATCCGCCGGGCTTCGACGAGACGCAGACGTATCCGCTGGTGCTGGAGATTCACGGGGGGCCGAACGGGTTCTTCGGCGAGGGGTTCAACGCGCTGCATCAGATCATCGCGGGGGCGGGGTATCTGGTGCTGTTCGTCAATCCGCGCGGCTCGTCAACCTACGGCGCGGAGTTCACGGACGCGGTGACGGTTGACTGGGGCGGCGAGGATTCGCTCGACCTGCTGCGCGCGCTGGATGTGGTCTGCGAGCGGCCGTACGTGAATGCGGCGCGGCTGGGAGTGCACGGCTACTCCTACGGGGGCTACATGACGACGTGGCTGATCGGGCATGTTGATCGCTTCCAGGCGGCGATTGCGGGCGCGCCGGTGGTCAATCTGTGGTCGATGTGGGGGGTGTCGGACATTGGGCCGTCGTGGGGGTCGTATCAGTGGGGCGCCATGCCGGACGACAACTTTGCGTGGTATCGGGAGCGCTCGCCGATTACGTATGTGGACAACGTGCGCTGTCCGGTGCTGATTCTGCACGGTGAGGCGGACTGGCGGGTACCGATCTCGCAGGGTGAGGAGTACTTTGCGGGGCTGCGGTATCGGGGGAAGCGGGCGGAGATGGTGCGGTTCCCGGGTTGTTCGCATCTGATGATGCGGGTGGGGGAGCCGGCGTTGGTGCGGGAGTATTACGAGCGGATGGTGGCTTGGTTTGGGCGGTACGTGTAGCTGAGTTCGTCGTTGCCGCGTTTGCTGCGGCACGCTCGCGGGGTTGGGCACGAACGTTCGGCTTGGACGCGGCGAGATACCCGCGGCGAGCGCGGGTATGACGGAATTTCTGTGCTCGGTCAGGCGTGCAGGGGAGCCCCCTCAGTCGCTGCGCGACAGCTCACCCGGTGGGGGAGCTCTGTTCTCCGGCTCCCTCGCAAGCGGAAATCTGGGGTGGACACAGTGTCTGTGTGGGTTCCCGCTTTCGCGGGAACGACGGAGGTTGGGGGCGCGAGGGTGACGGGTTGGTGTGCGGGTGTGCCGAGCTTGCCTCTCCTCCGTCATTGCCGCGCTTGCCGCGGCAATCTCGCCGTGTTGGGCACGAAAGTCCGGCTTGGACGCAGCGAGATACCCGCGGCGAGCGCGGGTATGACGGATCTACGCGGACGGTGTGCCGCGCTTGCCTCTCCTCCGTCGTTGCCGCGCTTGCTGCGGCGAGCGGGGGGATGACGGATCTACGCGGACGGCGCTTTATTTTTGGGGGCGCATGATGGTGGCGGTTGGTTTGAGGGTTTGGCGGAGGATTTGTTTGGCTTTGGTGGTGGGGAGGGTGGGGGGCTTCATTCTGAGGTAGATGAGGCCGAGGATGAGGCTGATGGCGATGGCGGAGAGGCCCATGAGGATGAGGACGTCCTGCTCTCCGATGAGGTCGGCGAGGCGGCCGAAGGCGAGGCCGGTGAAGGACTGGACGCCGAAGGGGAGGAAGGTGAGGGCGGTGACGCGGCCGTGGTATTGGCGGTCGGATTGCTGGATGACTTCGGCGGTGTTGAGCGTCTGGAAGGCGGAGAAGCCGGCGCCGATGAGGAAGACGACGGGGAGCATGACCAGGGCGTTGGGGGTGATTCCGAGCAGGGCGACGCCGAGGCCGAAGGCGCAGCTCATGATCAGGAGCACGCCGCCGGAGAAGCGGGTGCCGACGACGCCGGCGACGGAGAGTCCGACGAGGAGTGAGCCGACGCCCATCGGCCAGGTGATGAGGCCGAGGTTGCGGGATTCGATCGCGAAGACGTTCTCGAGGAGGCCGGGGAGGACGTTCTGGTAGGGGCCAGCGGTGGCGGAGACGAGGAGCAGGGTGGCGAGGAGGACGCGGAGGCGGGGTTGACGCCAGGCGTAGCGGAGGCCGAGCAGGAGTTCGCGGTTGACGGAGCCGCGGGGGACGTTGCGCGGCTCGCCGGGGGGCATGAGGAAGAGGGCGAGGATGGTGACGACGAGGATGCCGGCCATGATGAAGTAAGCGCCTTCGGCGCGGATGAAGGGGGCGAAGAGGAGCAGGGAGCCGAGCACGGGGCCGACGGCCTGGGGGAAGGTGAGGCCGCTCTGGAGGAGGGCGACGCCGTTGCCGACGAGGCGGGGCGGGACGAGGTCGGCGACGTAGGCGCGGCGGGAGGGGCCGGTGAAGGCGAAGCAAGCGCCGAGGAAGAGGGTGCTGACGGTCAGCCAGACGACCTCGATGCGGCCGATGACGATGAGGAAGCCGATGATGGCGTAGTTGATGGCGATGGCGGTCTGGGCGAGGACGATCAGGCGGCGTTTGGAGAAGCGGTCGGTGAGGGCGCCGGCGTAGGGGCCGATGAAGAACCAGGCGATGCCGTTGCCAGCCATGGCGAGGGCGACGGAGGAGTTGTCGCCGCCGAGGTCAAAGGCGACGATGGGGAGGACGGTGAAGTTCATCGAGAAGGCCATGAAGGCCATCACGGTGAGGGTCCAGTGGAGGCGGAAGCGGCCGATGTTGAAGGCCTCGAAGGTCTGGCCGATGCCTGCGCGGATCATGTGGGTGAGGGTACGATGCGCCTCTGTTTCGTCGTTGCTGCTCCTGTTCAGTCATTCCTGCTCCTCCTCCGTCATTACCGCGCTTGCTGCGGTAATCTCGCGGTGCCGGGCACGGAGGTCCGGCTTGGGCGCGGCGAGATACCCGCGGCAAGCGCGGGTATGACGGAGCTCATGTGCGCGGGCGTCTGGTTTGGGCGCGGCGAGATACCCGCGGCGAGCGCGGGTATGACGGTGCTCATGCGTGGGTATGACGGTTCTCATGCGCCGGGCGGTGTTGTGAGGGGTATGCTGTGGGTAGTGTTTCTTTCAGTTGTTGGATTAAACCGATGGATGTTGATACGGCGATTCGGGTTCGGCGGACGGTGGGGGTGTACTCCTCTCGGGCGGTTGCACCGGAGCTGGTGGGGGAGTTGATTGAGGCGGGTCGGTGGGCGCCGAATCATCGGCATACGGAGCCTTGGCGGTTTCATGTGGTCTCGGGGGCGGCGCGGGAGGAGTTGGCGGCGGCGGTTCTGGCTGGCGGGGGTGAGTTTGCGAAGGATCCGCGGGGGAAGCTGCTGCGCTCGCCGACGTTCATTGCGGTGACGCAGCGGGCGACGCCTGATGATCCAGTGCGGGACCAGGAGGACTATGCGGCGGTCTGCTGCGCGGTGCAGAACATGATGCTGGCGGCGACGGCGCGGGGTCTGGCGACGAAGTGGAGCACGGGGGAGCTGGCGGAGAACGCGGCGGCCAAGCGCTGGTTGGGGATTGCAGAGCAGGATCGGATTGTGGCGTATCTCTATCTGGGCTACGCGCCGGAGCAGATGCGCGCGCTGACGGCGGAGCGGCGGCCGGCGGAGGTGGTCTGGCGCGAGTAGGCGGCGGGACGGTTGGCGCGCTTGGCGATCACTGGTGGCGGAGGATGAAGTCGGCGATGGCGTTGGCGGCGGCTTCGATGTTGCCGTCCTCGGTGTGACCGGAGCGCTTGCGGGGGATCAGACCGTGGTTGCCGTCGGGGATCCAGTGGAGCTCGATGGCGGGGCTGAGATCGTAGGCTTCGACTTCGGCTCGGGTTCCGTATTCGTCGCGCTCGCCCTGGACGATCAGGGTGGGCGTGGCGAGTTGCTGGAGGTGGATGATCGTTGCGCGGGTGGGGTCGTTGGGGGCGTGGAAGGGGTAGCTGATGCAGATCATGCCGGCGGGTTCGACGGCGTCGGCGAGGTAGCTGGCGATGCGTCCGCCCATGCTGCGTCCGCCTATGAAGAGCTGGGAGGGGGGGACGCCCTGCTCGGCGAGCTGTTGGATGACCTGCACCCAGGCGGCGGCGAGGACGTCTTCGGGGTCGGGCGGCCAGGGTCGGCGGCCGGTCTGCGTTGCGCGGCGCATGTAGGGGAAGTCGAAGCGGGCGACGCGGACGCCGTGGGCGGCGATCCGCTCGGCGAGGCGGGTGGTGCGGGGGTGGGTCGAGGATGCGCCCGCGCCGTGGGTCAGGGCGAGGGTTGGCGCGGGTGGGGTTGGGGGTAGGTTCCAGGTGAGTGGCGTGGTCATGTAGTTGATCCCTGGGGGCGGGGAGCCCCCCTCCGTCACTTCGTGACACCTCCCCCGGTGGGGGAGGTCTGGGGTCGCTGCGCGGTACCTCCCCCGGTGGGGGAGGTCTGGTCTCTGGCGGGCGCCCCCCTCCGTCACTTCGTGACACCTCCCCCGGTGGGGGAGGTTTTATCGGGTGCGGGTGATGATGGGGGCCATTTCGTCGATCAGGTCGTTGGCGGCGGTGGGGTCGAGGGCGGTGAGGGCGAGGTGGTCGACTCCGTTGGCCTGGGCGGCTTCGGACTTGGCGATGATTTGGTCGGGGGTGCCGATGATCATGTCGTTGAGGCGGTCCTCGGTGACGAACTGGGCCTCGTCGTCCTTGAGGTAGCTGTAGTGGCCCTCGTGGACGTCGAGGTAGAGGCGGTCGAGCGGGCGGCCGCGCGCTTCGGCGTATTGGGTGATGTACTGGTTGTACTCGGCGGCAAGATCGGGATTTGCGCCCTTGAGGTTGCCGCCCCAGCCGCCGTACTCCGACTCCCAGAGCGTGTGATTGTAGACAGCGGCGACCGCTCCGGCGCGATGGATGACACGCTCGGACATGAGGTCTTCGCCTTCTTCGAGGACGCAGGCGCCGGTCAGACCGACGGTGTAGGGCTTCTCGGTCGAGCGGCCAGCGTCGCGGGCGGCGTCGGCGATGATCGGGAAGGCGGAGTTGAGCCAGGGTCCGGTTCCGGAGGTGACGAAGCCGTCGCTGACCGCGCCGACGACCGCGGTCGCGCGCGGGCCGTTGGCGGCGATGTAGACAGGGATGTGATCCTTGATGTTGTAGAAGTCGGGATGGTCGGGGTGGATCAGGCGAATCCAGGTCTCGCGGCCGGTGACGTCGTCGGTGTGGAGGATGTCCTGGCCGTCGAGCAGGTCGCGGACTTGCTGGGCGTACTCGCGGAACTGCTTCACGGGGTAGGAGGGCAGGCCCATCGTGTTGCGCCCGGTATAGCCGGTGCCGAGGGCGAGGATGGTGCGGCCGGGGGCGAGCTTGTTGATGGTGGCGATGGCGGAGGCGGTGACGGGGGCGATGCGGTTGGAGGGGATCGAGACGAGGGTGCCGAGCTTGATCGTGGAGGTGCGCTCGGCGGCGAGCGCCATGGCGGCGTAGCAGTCCGACCAGATCAGCTGGGAGTCGGGGAACCAGGCATGGGTAAAGCCGGCCGCCTCCGCGCGGACGACCTCCTTCCACATATCGACGTAGGTCGGGACGAGCAGTCCGTAGTCCATGGGTGGCCTCCTCAGGTTTGCGTCAGGCTACTCGCTCGGCGGGACAGATTTGGCTGCCTGGGCACTGCAGTGCAGTGTTCGCCGAACGCTGCACTCGCGCGCTGCAGACGCGGGGCCGCCTTGCTCCGGCTCTTGCGCAACCCGCTGTTGTGGATGCTGTTGGCGGTATCGGTGCTGTGGGTATCGCGTGGTTTCGGGTTGGGGAACTGGTCCTGAGCGCGTCGGGAAGGGGGCGTGACGTGTCGAAGATTCGTGCGCTGATCAGCGAGATCCCCGCGGCAAGCGCGGGTATGACGGGTGCTCTCGGTGGTCGGATTTTCGGATCTGGCCAGATCCTAGGCGCGTTTCTGGATGACTTCGCGGGCGAAGTCGTCGATGATTTCTCGGGCTCCGGTGGGGTCGTTGGCGGTTAGGGCGATGTTGTCGACTCCGATCGACTCGAGGTGCTCCAGTTTCTCGATGATCTGGGGGCCGGCGCCGACGAGGCTGCGGTCGAGGACCTGGGGGAAGACGAAGCGCTCCTCGCCGGGTTTGAGGTAGACCATGTGGCCTTCGTGGACGTCGAGGTAGAGGCGGTCGTCGGGCGTGCCTTTCTGGGCGGAGTATTCGCGGATGTAGTTGTGGTACTCGCCGGCGAGGTCGGGGTTGTCCATGCCGAGGTTGGCGCCGGGGCCGTAGGCGGCTTCCCACATGGCGTGGACGCCGGGCACCATGGCGGGGCCGAGGATGCGGACGACGCGCTCGGAGTCGAAGGTTTCGCCGTCGCGGAGGACGAGGCCGGAGGTGAGGCCGACGGTGTAGGGCTTGTCGGTCGGGCGGCCGGCGGCTTCGGCGGCGGCGGCGATGGCGGGGAAGGACTGTTGGGCGTTGAGGCCCATGCCGGTCGTGACCCAGCCGTCGCCGACCTGGCCGACGACCTCGAGGGCGCGGGGGCCGTTGGCGGCGACGTAGATGGGGATGAAGTCGTCGAGGTTGAGGAACTCGGAGTGCTGGCCGTGGATCAGGCGGATCCAGCGCTCGCGGCCGGTGACGTCGTCGGTGTAGAGGACGTCCTCGCCGTTGAGCAGGCCGCGCACTTGCTGGGCGTACTCGCGGTAGCGGGCGATTGGGTAGGCGGGCAGGCCCATGGTGTTGCGGCCGGTGTAGCCGGTGCCGATGCCGAGGATGATGCGTCCGGGGGCGAGCTTGTTGAGGGAGGCGACGGCGGCGGCGGTGACGGGGGCGATGCGGTTGGAGGGGATAGCGACGAGGGTGCCGAGCTTGATCGTGGAGGTGTGGTGGGCGGCGAGCGCCATGGCGGCGTAGACGTCGGAGTAGATCAGTTGGGAGTCATAGAACCAGGCGTGGGTGAAGCCGGCGGCTTCGGCGCGCTGCACCTCCTGGTAGGCGTTGATCCAGCTGGGGATTCCGATGCCGTAATGCATGGTGTGGCTCCTTCGTTGGTGTTGTGGGGAGGCTAACGCCCGGCGGCGCATTCAGGGCGGCGCATTTCCGGGTCATTGGGGCGGGATTCGGCGAGAAATGCGCCACAAGAATGCGTCAGCGCATTTCTGGTGGTGTATTGTCGTCGGGATCGGAGGGGGTTGGCGCATGATCGGCGTCGAGAATGGGGACGTAATGGGCGGCGCGGCCCTGGCCGCGCAGTTCGACCAGTCCGGCGTCGCGGAGATCGCTCATCAAGCGGCGGGCTCGCGTCCGGGAGTAGCCGGTGAGTTCACGCACGTCGGCGTTGTTCAAGCGTCGCTCAGTACGCAAGGCAAAGAGCACGCGTTCACGAGCCAAATCGGCGTCGGCGAGGGGGTCGCTCAGGCGATCGCTCTCCGTATCCGACAGGTGCAGATAGGGCGCTGCCAGGCGGTAGGTGGTGTGAGGGCCTCGGCCGATGGGTTGTAACAGCCCTTGGCGGCGCAGAGACATGAGCGGTGCAGCAGCGGCGGCAGGGTCGGCGATTTGCAGCAGGCTGGCGGCAGCGCCGCGCTCGAGTGAGCCGTAGCGGGTGACGCCCCGCAAGCAGATGAGTTCATCGAGGCTCATCTGGATCCCGCTGCGCAGCTGATCGTCCAGCAGGCGCACCATGTCTGGATTGGTGCGAGTGGGCAATGAGAGGCGGACTTGCAGTCCATTGGTGTTGTAGCGGGGCAAGTCTTTACCGCCGCGTAAGAGTTCCTCGTAGATGCGGTCGACGCCAATGCTGGCGCGATTGACGAGGCTGATGGTGAGCAGCGTGTTGGCGAGCAGTGGATTGCGTCGGACTGGCTGATGGCGCAGGACATTGTCGGGCGTGACCCCGCCGATGAATCCGCCTGGGCTGGTGATTTCCAGTCGGTCGGGGTAGAGATCGACGTGGGTCGCGGCGCTGATGAAGTGGTCACGGTGAACCAGGGCGTTGAGCAGCGCCTCCCGCACTGACAGCCGGGAGAGGCTGGGAATTTCTCGATGCTCAAATCCGGACTGCTCAACGATCGTGAGCTCCTGCTGCGGCCCCAGCCACTGGTCGAGTTCATCAAGCATGGCCAGGATGGGGCGGCGGAGATCGCGGCGGAGATCATACGAGGTGTCGTCCTTGCGTCTGAGCAGGATGAGCTCGTGACTGGGTGCGAACCGAGCGAGGGCCTGGGTAGTGCCCAAGAGCAGGAGCGCCGCCAGGCTGACCCCGCGGTCGCTGGTCAAATCGAGGTTGGAGAGGAGCGTCTTGTCATCCAGCGAGAGGAGCTCGGACTCCGGGTTTTGCCTGCCGATCGTCTCACGCAGCCGCCTGATCTCGGCTTGATCCAGGTCCGTCGGCTTGGCGTCCGGAATGACCAGGGCAGTGCGGTCGAGCTGGCCGCTGGCGGAGATCAGTTGCTGGATGGCGAGTCCGGTGAGCGGCATGTTGTGCTTGCCCACGCGGATGCGGGCGACGCCCGCCGAGGTCGTATGCGGTGGAATTCCAGGAGGCACGCGCAGTGCGATCAGACGGCCAAATGAGGTGGCGATCTCTCGATGGTCAACCAAGATCGAGGGGTCTGTGCCTTCATAGATCTCGACTCGCAGCCGGTCGACGCTGAGATCGCCGACACCGTGAATGGCGTCCTGCTTGCTGGTACAGCGATCAGCGACTCCGAGCACCAACCACCCGCCCGACGCGTTCGCGAAGGCGACGACGGATTCACGCAGCCTGCGCAGCTGATCCCGGGCTGACGAGCGGGCGGCGTCCCAGCTCTTGAACTCGACGCTCTGCGACTCGAGTGCGTCTGCCGGTTCACCGTCCAGGCGGTCAAGCAGCTCGCACAGATCCTCGAATGACGTCTCGGTGGCCATTTTGCATCATTTCTTCAAACGAATCCTATTCATTATATTGCGTCATTGTGCATTTTCTGCGCATTCAATGTCCTCTTTCTCGCGGCGATTGTGGTGCGCTTAGCGGAGTTGGTAGGTGGGGGGTTGTTTCCATTGGTCGGTGGGGGGATTTTCTTGTTGGGCGAGGGCTTTGGCTCGGTTGGCTTTGTCCAGGCGTTGGCCTTGTTGGATGATTTTTCGGTTGGCCTGTTCTTTGGCCTTGGTTTTGGCGACGGTGGCGGGGTTGGGGCGTTTCTTGACTCCGCGTGAGGCTTTGACGACGCCCGACTTCTGGAGGCTCTTGAGGTGGGCCTGGACGTTGCCGTCGGCGGCGCGGCGGAGGCGTTTGTCGATGCTGTCGCCGTAGATCGACTCCATGATCTGCCAGCTGGTTTTGGGTTCGCCGTCCTGCAGCTGTTCGAGGATCTGGTCTTCGCGCATCTGGCGGTGGGCGACGTACATTTCGAGGCGGTCGCGCGCCTTGGCGTCGTCGGTGTCGCGGATCAGCGGGCCGTGACCGGGGCAAAGCACGCGGATGTTGGGCAGCTCCAGCAGGCGGCGCAGGGAGGCCATGTAGGAGTTGACGTCGCCGACGACGGTGGTGGTGTTGCCGAGGATGGTGTCGCCGGTGAAGAGGATGCCCTCGGACTCGATGTAGTAGCAGAGGGAGTCGACGGAGTGGCCGGGGCTGGTCATGACCTGGACCTGGAGGCCGCCGTCGAGGTCGATCGTGTCGCCGTCGCTGAACGTCTTGACACCCTCCTTGGGCAGGCGGCCGCGCAGCAGTTTGACGCCGTTTTCGGGCACGGCGACCTCGGCCTTGAGGTGCTCGTTGACGTGTTTGAGGTTGCCGGAGTGGTCGAAGTGATGGTGGGTGATGGCGGCGACGCCGATCTCGGAGTGGTCGATGGCGGCGAGGTAGCCGCGCAGCATCCAGCGGAACTTGTCGATCGCTTCGCCGGAGTCGATGGTCAGGGTCTGACCGCCGCGTTGGCCGATGATGTAGATGTTGGTCGAGGTGGGGCGCATGGGCTGGTCTTCGGGGACGGGGACCATGCGGACGTGGTCGCTGATTTTCATGGTTAGAAGTCAATCCGGGCAGGGTGGCCCATGACGGAGCGGATGTTGAGGATTTGCCCCAGGTGTCCGTTGCCGTGGGCGATGCAGGTTTGCAGGATTTGCTGGGATTTGGCCTGGTGGCCGAACTGGACGACGCGCACGGTCTCGGCGAGGTCGGCGTCGGTGGCGGCGTTGAGGTACTGCATGACGTCCGCGTGGACGTCGTGGAAGTAGGCGAGCAGGTCGGCGGTGGAGGGGATGCGCAGGCCGTGCGCGTCGGCGCGCTCCATGTCGGTGCCTTGCGCGACTTTGGGGAAGTTCCAGGACTCGTTCAGCCCCTGGCGCAGCCAGACGGGCGGTTTGCGGTCCTGGCAGACGAAGTTGGCGATGTTGTCCTTGGTGCGGACGTAGTGCCAGGCGTGGAAGCCGGAGGAGACGGCGCGGTCGTCGTAGCGCCAGTTGAGTTGGTCGTCGTCGAGGTCGTCGAGCGCGGCGACGTAGCCGTGGTGCAGGGCGTCCATGAAATGGACGAGCAGTTCCTGGACGTTCATCGGGCTCTCTCCTTCCGAATCGCTTAGGTATGACTGCCGATGCTGAGGTCGGCGACCTGGGGCGCGACGTCGCGGGCGAGGAATTCGGGCACGTCGTCGCGGTCGAACAGGAAGTGCTGGAACTGAACCTCGGCGACGCCGGCCTCGGCGAGGCGGCCGAGCGCGTCGACGACCGCGTCCGCGCCGCCGACGATGTTGCCCATCGCGCCGAACTCGGTGAGGAAGTCGTCCAGCGGCTGCCCGCGCCGGCCGAAAATCCGCTGCGCGAACTCGCCGCCTGCCCGGACCAGGTCGGGCGGGCCGACGGCGTGGAACATCATCATGGAGTACTCGATCTCGTCCGGGTCGCGGTCGATGGCGGCGCAGGCGCGGGCCATGACGTCGCGTTTGTGCGCGTAGGCGTCGAGCGCGAGGGGGACGCAGTTCCACTCGGAGGCGTAGCGGGCGGCCAGGGGGATGGTGCGGCGCTCACCGCCGCCGCCGATCAGGATGGGCGGGCGGCCGGGTTCCGGGATCGGCTGGCAGTCCGCGCCGTCGAGTTGGTAGTAGCGGCCCTGGTAGTGGGACGGGCCCGGTTGCCAGAGCGCCTGCATGAGGTGGATCGCCTCTTCGAGGCGGTCGAAGCGCTCTCGCGTCGGGGGGAAGTTGAGGCCGTAGGCGTCGTGCTCGGGCTGGTTCCAGCCGGCGCCGAGACCCATGACGAAGCGGCCGTTGGAGAGCTGATCGATCTGGGCGGCCATGCGCCCGACGTCGACCGGGCGGCGGAAGGTGACGGGGGTGACCATCGGGCCGAAGCGGAGGTTGGTGGTCTCCTCGGCGGCCAGGACGAAGCTGAGGAAGCACTCGAGACTGTCCTGCTGGTTGGTCGCGGCGGGGCCGGTGAAGTAGTGGTCGCTGCGGAACAGCGAGGGGAAGCCGAGCCGCTCGGCGAGGCGGAGGATGTGCCGCCAGCGCTCCCAGCTCAGTCCGTTCTGGCCTTCAACCATCAGGGCGACCCGCATATGCTCTCCTGCTCAATCGCGTGCTTCTCCGGGGGAAGCGGGCGATGGTGTTGGCATAGTAGGGCGACGGGCTCAGTCACGGCGCCCAGTCACGGCGCCCAGTCACGATGTGGTCAGTCAGCGGGGGAAGGCGACGGCTTCGTCGAGGACGATGACGTGGATGGGATCGGCGGGTCGCCAGACGACTTCGGAGCGCAGGCGCGCCTCGACCTCTGCGCCGGAGGGCAGGCGCACGCGGACGACCTGGTCGTGGCCGTAGTACTCGCTGCTGACCACGCTGGCGCAGTCGGGGTCGTCGGGGCTGGTACGTTTGAGGGCGAGCTGTTCGGGTCGGAGGAGCACGTCCAGCGCATCGCTGGCGGACTCCGACGGGGGCTGGGCGAGCAGGACGTGGCCGAGCTCGGTCGCGGCGCCGCTGTGGACGAGGCGGCCGGGGAGGACGTTGGCGTCGCCGACGAACGCGCCGATGAAGCGGGTGGCGGGGCGGTAGTAGATCTCGTCGGGCGCGCCGATCTGCTCGATTGTTCCGTCGCGCATGACGGCGACGCGGTCGGCGAGGGAGAGCGCTTCCTCGCGGTCGTGGGTGACGAAGACGGCGGCGGTGTTGGCGGCCTTGAGGATGCGGCGCATGGCGAGGCGGAGGCTGGCGCGCAGGTTCTGGTCGAGGTTGCTGAAGGGTTCGTCGAGGAGGACGGCGGCGGGCTGGGGTGCGAGGGCGCGGGCGAGGGCGACGCGCTGGGCTTCGCCGCCGGAGAGTTCGTGGGGGAAGCGGTCGGCGAAGCTGTCGAGGCCGACCAGGGCGAGCATCTCGGTGACGCGGGCGGGGACGGCGGCGCGGCGGAGGCGGCGCAGGGGGCGCGTCCACCAGGCTCGGTGTCCGTGAGGCAGGCCGAAGGCGATGTTCTCGGCGACGCTGAGGTGGGGGAAGAGGGCGAAGTCCTGGGGGACCATGCCGATGCGGCGCTGCTCGGGGGGGCGCCAGAGGTCGGGGGCGACGACGGGCTCGCCGTTGATCTGGACGGAGCCGCGGTCGGGGCGCTCGAAGCCGGCCAGCAGGCGGAGGGTGGTGGACTTGCCGCAGCCGCTGGGTCCGAGCAGGGCGACGATTTCGCCGTGGGCGATGTCGAAGGAGGCGTCGCGGACGGCTTCGGTCTCGCCGAAGGCTTTGCTGACGCCGCGCGCGCTCAGCGCGGGCGCGGGATGCGGTGCGGGACTCGGTGCGGGGTCAGGCGCGGAGGTCACGTTCGTTCCCAAACAGGATGAGCATGGGCAGGGCGGCGCAGGCGAGGAGGAGCAGAGCGGAGGCGGCGGCGCGGGCGAAGTAGACGTCCTCCTGCTGGCCCCAGAGGGCGGTGGCGAGGGTGTCGAACTCGGTGGGCGCGAGCAGGAGGGTGGCGGGCAGCTCCTTCATGGTGGTGAGGAAGACGAGCGCGAAGCCGGCCAGGAGGCCGGGCGCGATCAGGGGCAGGGTGACGCTGCAGAAGGTCTGCCAGGCGCTGCGGCTGAGCGAGCGCGAGGCCTCTTCGAGGCCGGGTTGGACGCGGACGAGGGCGGCGCGCAGACCGGCGATCGCCTGGGGCAGGAAAAGCACGGCATAGGCGAACACGAGGGCGGCGAGCGTCTGGTAGAGGCCGGGCGTCACGCGCAGGGTGAAGAAGATCAGGGCGAAGGCGACGACGACGCCGGGCAGGGCGTAGCCGACGTAGGCGAGGCGGTCGACGAGGCGTGCGAGGAAGCCGGGGCGGCGGACGACGACGATGGTGATGGGAATGGCGAGGGCGATGGTGACCGCGCCGGCGAGGGCAGAGGCGTAGACAGAGTTGAGCGCGGCGTCCCAGAGGCCGGGGAAGGTCTCGCCGCTGCGCAGGCCGATCGTGAGCCAGTGGAAGAGGACGGCGGCGGGGACGAGCAGGGCGAGGGCAGTGACGGCGAAGACGGCGAGGCAGGCCGGCCAGCGGAAGCGTTGGAGGCGGATCAGGCGCGGCGCGCGGGCGGCGCCGCTGCCCAGGCGGTGGTAGCGGGCGTTGCGGCGTTGGGACCAGTCGATCGTCAGCACGAGGGCGACGAGGGCGACGAGGACGAGCGAGAGGACGGCGACGGTGGAGCGGTCGAAGGCGGAGCCGAAGCGGATGTAGATGGCGCGGGTGAACGTGTCGAAGCGCATCATCGAGACCGCGCCGAAGTCGGACATGACGTAGAGCGCGACGAGCAGGCTGCCGGCCGCCAGGGGGACGCGCAGCTGGGGCACGGTGACGCGCCAGAACGCGCCCCAGGCGGATTGGCCGAGCGAGCGGGCGGCCTCTTCGAGGCCGGGGTCGAGGTCGCGCAGGCCGGCGCGCAGGACGATGAGGAGGTAAGGAAAAGTGAAGAGCGTGAGCACGAGCCAAGCGCCGAGGAAGCCGTAGAGGTCGGGGATGCGCTCGACGCCGAGCGGGGCGAGGAGGTCCTGGAGGGAGCCGTTGGGTCCGAGCGCGATGATGAAGGCGAAGGCGCCCACGTAGGAGGGGATCGCGAGCGGCATGACGGTGATCGAGCGCCACCAGCGGGCGAAGGGGAGGTCGGTGCGGTCGGTGAGGAAGGCGAGGGGCAGGGCGAGCGCGGCGGAGGCGGCGGTGACGGCGGCGGTCAGGGCGGCGGTGTTGAGCAGCAGGCGCAGGGTGCCGTCGGTGAAGATGTTGGCCCAGGCTTCGGCGTCCGCCTGGGCGGCGCGGACGATCAGGTAGACGAGCGGAATGCAGGCTGCGCCGGCGGCGGCGAGGGCGAGGAGCCAGACGACCGGGAGCGGGCGGCGGAGGCGGGCCGCGAGTGCGGGAAACGGGATGTCGCCGCTCAGCAAGGTCATGGGTGGAGGTTATCTGAGGGCGGGGAAATTGCTGCCGCGGCCGGGCGGGCAGCGCGCGCTCCCGCCCGGACGCAGCACAGTGCGGGGACGGCGGGCTAGGGAAGCGCGCCGACTTTTTCGAGCAGCTCGAGGGTGCCGTCGAGGTCGGCGAGAGAGGTCAGCGCGAGCGACGGGGCGTCGAGCTCGTCCAGAGGGATGAGTTCGGGGCGCGCCTCGACGCCGGCGGCGAGCGGGTATTCGTTGGTCTCGTCGCGGAAGTAGGTTTGGCCTTCCTCGGAGAGCAGGAAGCGGATGAAGCGCAGCGCGTTGGCGCGGTTCTCGGAGCTTTCCAGCAGGGCGACGCCGGCGACGTTGATGAGCGCGCCCGCCTGGCCCGGGTCGGTGAAGTGGTTGGCGGCGGGCCAGTCGTCCGCGAAGCGGAAGCGGTAGTAGTGGTTGACCAGGCCGATGTCCAGTTCGCCGTCGCCGACGGCTTGCACCTGCGGGGTGTTCTTGGGGTAGACCTTGACGTCGTTGGCGATCATTCCGCGCAGCCACGCTTCGGCCGCGGCTTCGCCGTGGATTTGGCGCATGGCGGTGACGAAGGCCTGGAAGCTGCCGTTGGTCGGCGCCCAGCCGATGCGGCCCTTCCACTCGGGATCGACCAGATCGAAGACGGAGTCGGGCGGGTTGGGGACGCGCTCGGGCGAGATGATCAACACGCGGGCGCGGCCGGAGGTGGCGATCCACTGGCCGGCGGCGTCCTGGAAGCGATCGTCGACGAGGACGGTGATGTCGGCGGGCAGCCGTCTGAGGAGGCCCTCCTCGGCGAGGAAGGCGAGCGCGCCGGCGTCCTGGCCGTAGTAGAGGTCGGCGGGCGAGCGGGAGCCCTCTTCGGAGATGGCGATGGCCATGGCGGCGGTGTCGCCGTAGCGCACCTTGACGTCGATCCCGGTCTGCTCCTCGAAGCGATCGATCAGGGCGCCGACGAGCGATTCGCCGCGGCCGGAGTAGATCACGAGGTCGCCAGCATCGTCGGGCGAGGCGACCGCGACGGCGCGCGACGCCAGCCAGGTGTTGGCGGCGGTGCTGGCGGGGAAGATTTGGCGGCGGAGGACGTCTTCGCCGTCGGCGCGGACGCCGAACTCGGTGTCGCCGTCGCTCTGGCGGCGCGCGGTGACCTGCAGCTGGACGCCGAGCTTCTCGACGACGGAGCTGACGAGCAGGCGGCCGACCGTGGGGTCGGCGGGGAAGAAGCGGCGGGTTGGGGTGAGGACCTCGCCGTCGGCGCGGAGGCCGAACTCGATGCGGCCGTCGTCGTGCAGCTGGGCGCGGACCTGGACATCGAACTCAGCGCCGCTCTGGGCGCTGGCGGGGGCGACGGCGGCGATTACGCCGCTGATGAGGACGGCCAACGACAGCAGTCCGGCAAGGGGGCGCGTCAGCCTGCGATTCATTCCGGCGCGGCGGCGCGCGGCGGTGATTGCGTTCGTCATTGCTCACTCTCCCTCGAGTTGCGCTTCCTGGTCTGGCGGCGGGAACCAATTTCCGCGCATTGCTCAATATACTTCATTCATTTCAAATAATGCAAGTTATGAAGAAAAGAGTTCGAAGGGCGGCGTCAAGCACCGCGCGGGACGGGTGGAGGCTCGCGCTGTCCGGCTGGGGAGACGGCGCGGCGGTGAGGCGGCGGTGGGGCGATGGGTGCGGCTACCCGTGGCTACCAGGAGCTCTTGCGGACGCCGGGGAGGAGTCCGAGCGAGGCCATTTCGCGGAAGGTGATGCGGCTGAGGCCGAATTTGCGCATGTAGGCGCGGGGGCGGCCGGTGACGGCGCAGCGGTTCTTGATGCGCGTCGGGGAGCTGTTGCGGGGCAGGGCCTGGAGCTGGAACTGGAGGTTCTGCTTCTCGCGCGGGTTGTTGGATTCTCGGAGTTGCTGCTTGAGCGCGGCGCGGCGGCCTTGGTACTTGGCGTGCATCTCGCGGCGCTTGAGGTCGCGGTGGATATTGGAGGTTCGGGCCATGCGTTTTCCAGGGGGTTGGGCTTGTTCGTCGCTGTTCTGAGCGTAATGGCGATCTGTGGCGTGGGGCTAGCCCCCAGGCGACATCTGCCTGCCATGTGCCTGCCATGTGATCGTCATACCCGCGCTTGCCGCGGGTATCTCGCCGCGTCCAGCAGAGCGCCGTTGGACTCGCGCTCGGCGAGATTGCCGCGGCGGAGCACCCCCCTTCAGTCGCTCCGCGACAGCTTCCCCCCAGAGGGGGGAAGCGGGGGAGTTGGGTCTAGTCGCGGCGCTTGCGTTTTTCGATTTTTCGGCCGTCTCGTTCTTCGAGGCGGCCGAGGGCGCGGCCTTTGTCGGGGTGGGGGTCGGGGCGGACTCCGTAGATGGCGATGCCTTCGTGATCTTGGGGAAGATACTCGGTGATGGGAAGACCTTCCTCATCGCAGAAGAGCAGTCAATGGCAGTATTTCCAGCGCTGCATCTCCTCGCAGGGGCAGATCCAGGTCGAGGCCTTGACTTCTTCCGCCTTGTCCTCGTAGAAGTTGCAGGGGCAGAGCGGGCGGCCGTAGTCGTCGATGTGTTTGGCGAGGCCGATCACGAGGAATTCGGTGATCTCTTCCTGCGGATGGAGGTAGGAGCCGCTCTTCGCGGCGAAGTTCCGGGCGAACTTCCGCATCTTGTTGAGGTTCTTCTCGGACGCCTGCTGACGATCGTCGTCGCTGACCTGGTCGACATCCGCCATCGCTCACTGCCCGTCTAGCCGTGTGTGGGTGCTGCTGGGTAGGGGGTTGGTCTCTACTGTACGCGCCGGACGCGCCGGACGCTCTGGTCAGCATCTAGTTGCCGCTGGAGCCGCCCTGGCGGAAGAAGTCTTCGAGGTCAGCGATCAGGGCGTCGGCGCTGGGGAGATCGCCTTCGGGCTGGGGATCGGTCGGCGGCGCGGGGCTGGCGGCCTCGAGGCGGGAGACGTACTCGCGCAGATCGTCGTTCTCGCGCAGCGCCTCTTCGAGCTGGGAGTGGAAGCGCTGGATGCCGCGTTCGAGCGGGTCGAGGTCGAAGCGCAGGCCGGTCATGTCGCTGACCACGCGGAGCAGCGACTGGGCGCCGACGGGATTGGTGATGCCGGGCAGGTAATGCGGGACGGAGGCCCAGAGCGAGACGCCGCCGATGCCGCGCCGGCGGCAGTGGTCGTGGAAGACGCCGACGATGCCGGAGGGGCCCTCGAAGCGCGAGGGGTGCATGTTGTAGCGCTGGGCGAGGGCGGGGTTGTTGGCGGAGCCGCGCACGTGGACGGGCTGCGTGTGGGGCGTGCCGGCGGCGACCGCGCCGAGCGAGAGGATCAGCTTTGCGCCGATCGCGTCAACGAGCTCGGACATCGCCGCCAGGTAGCGCTTCCAGTGGTAGTGCGGTTCGATGCCGACGCCGACCACGACGTCGCGCCCGCCGCGGGCGGAGTGGAGCTGGACGAATTCGGTCTCGGGCCAGGAGATGTAGCGTTCACCGTTGCGGTAGCGGGCCATGGGGCGCGCTTCCGTGAAGTCGTAGAATTCCTCTGGGTCGATCGTCGCGAACGGTCGCGCGCCCAGCTGTTGAATCAGATATTGGGCGGCAGTGGAGGCCGATTCGCCGGCGTCGTTCCAGCCCTCCCAGGCGACAATCAGCACTGGGTCGGTGAGGTTGGGGAGTTCGTCGATCATGAGATCAGGTGAGGTGGTCATGCGGGAAGTCTACTCCAGCGCCGCGGCGTCGTCGCTGGCGGGGGTTGAGGAATTGACGCGGCGCTGGGCAGAGCGCGTCGCGGGGAACCGGGAGCAGGCGGAGCGGCTGCGGGAGGAGTCGGACGGCGGCGATCACTACCGTCCGCTGGCGTCCGCGTTCCGCGCCGATCCGCGCCGCCGCGGGGACGCGGCGTTGGAGGCGCTGCTCGTCATCGCCGCGGAGGATGATGTGTGGGTCGATGTCGGCGCGGGCGCGGGTCGATTTGCGCTGCCGCTGGCGTTGCATACGCGGCAGGTGATCGCGGTGGAGCCGTCGCCGGCGATGCGGGCGGAGCTGGCGCAGCTGCAGGTGGAGCACGGGATTCTGAATGTTGCGGTGCGCGATCAGCGTTGGCCTTCGGCTGATCCGGAGCTCACTGATCTGGCAGAGGTGGCGCTGATCTCGCATGTCGCTTATGACATTGAGGCGATCGGCGGGTTTCTGGACACGCTGGAGCGGGCGGCGCGGCGGGAATGTGTGGCGCTGCTGTTCGACCGCTCGCCGGGCTCGCTGTTCTGGCAGGTCTGGCCGGCGGTGCACGGCGAGGCGCAGGTGCAGCTGCCGGGCGCAGTGGAGTTGATCGCGCTGCTGGAGGCGCGCGGCGCGCAGGTGACGGCGGCGGAGGTGGGGCGCGGCAGCGGGGATCGACAGCGGTTCGCTTTCGAGTCGCTGGAGGGGGCGATGGACTGGGCGCGGCGGCGGTTATGGTTGGCGGAGGATTCGGCGAAGCTTCCGGCGTTGCGTGAGGCGGTGGCGGCCCTGCTGATTGAACGGGACGGCGGCTGGTCGCTGCCCGATCAACCGAAACAGCTGTTGATTCGCTGGAGGACACCATGAATCGAGTCACTCCCCTGACGACTGATGAATTGCTGGAGGCGGCGCCGTTTCTGGCGGGGATGCAGGAGGCGGGGATCACGATCCCGACTTCGTTCCACGTGCTGGGTCGGCGGCCGAAGGTGCTGGAGGCGTTCCAGCCGTTCTTCGGCTCGATCATGCGCGAGGGCAGCGTGCCGGCGGGGCTGAAGCAGCTGATCGCGCACGTGGTCTCGCGGACGGCGGGCTGTCTGTACTGTCAGGCGCACACGGGGCACTTCGCGCACACGCTCGCGGGCGAGACCTATGACCGCGTCGAGGCGGTCTGGGGGTTTGAGACGTCGGCGCTGTTCTCGGAGGCGGAGCGCGCGGCGCTGCGGTTGGCGCGCGACTCGGGCGGCGTCCCGAACGCGGCGACGGACGCGCACTTCGACGATCTGCGCCGGCATTGGTCGGATGCGGAGATGGTGGAGATCGTCTGCGTGATCTCGATGTTCGGCTTCCTCAACCGCTTCAACGACACGCTGGCGAACGAGTTGGAGCCGGACGCGGTCGAGTTCTCAGACGCGCACCTCGCCCAGTCCGGCTGGACAGTCGGCAAGCACGGCTGACGACGAGCCGCCCCCCTTCAGTCGCTCCGCGACAGCTTCCCCCTAGTGGGGGGAAGCGAGAACCCTCCTGTGGGGAGACGCCGCCGCCTCTCCTCAGCTCATCCCTTTGAGGAGATGCCGCCGACCCTCCCCCCTCTCCCCCCTCTGGGGGGAGATGCCGTCAGGCAGAGGGGGGGCTCTACTCCGCCGCGGCGCCTAGCCCCCCTTCAGTCGCTCCGCGACAGCTTCCCCCCAGTGGGGGGAAGCGAGGGGAGCACCCCCCGCGGGGGGGGGGGGAAGCGGGGGAACAACTCTTCTTGGGGGAAGCGGGGATTAACGGGGCTTGTCTTCGAGGGGGTTTTCGATTCCCTGGAAGAATGCGCCTCGGTAGATGGTGGTGTCGCCTCGGACTCTTGCTTCCCACTCCTGGTCGGTCATGGCTTCGCGGAGGCGGATGGTTTGGATGGTGTCCTCGCCGATGGGCCAGCGCATGGGGAGCTGCTGTTCCAGCTCGACGATGTCGGCGACGGCGGTGGCGACGGAGCGGGAGCCGGGGCGCGTGGCGGCGCGGGCGCGGAAGGTCTGGAGCGCGTGCTCGGCCGACTGCTGGTAAGGCGAGCGGCCCTCGCGCACGGCGGCGGCGACGTCGAGGTTGGTCGTCTGCCAGTCGGAGGCGTACATGCCGGGCTCGAGGATTGTGACATCGACGTTCCAGCGCGAGACTTCATAGCGCAGCGCCTCGGACATCGCCCCGACCGCCCACTTGGAGGCGGCGTAGAGGCCCATCATCGGCGCGACGATGCGGCCGGCGAGCGAGGAGACGTTGATGATCTTGCCGTGTTGCTGCGCGCGCATTGTTGGCAGGACGGCCTGAGCCAGGCGGATTTGGCCTCTGAAGTTGGTGTCCATCTGACGCCTGACCTCTTCATCGGAGAGGTCTTCGACGGGGCCGTAGAGTCCGTAGCCGGCGTTGTTGA
The DNA here is from genome assembly GCA_965200625.1 of Dehalococcoidia bacterium. Taxonomy (GTDB): domain Bacteria; phylum Chloroflexota; class Dehalococcoidia; order Bin125; family Bin125; genus Bin125. Next base: position 2,525,649 of record OZ241375.1, on the reverse strand, counting down.
AGAGCGCGTCGATGCGCCCGAAGCGCTGGAGTCCGGCGGCGACGGCGCTGCGGATTGACGTCGGGACGGTCGCGTCGCACTGGGCGATCGTGACCAGGTCAGGATCGAGGTGGGCGAGATTCGGGGCGTCCCGATCGGGGTTGCGCATGGTCGCGATCACGGGGTGACCGCGCAGCGTGAGTTCCTCGGCGGCGGCGAGGCCGAAGCCGCGCGAAGCGCCGGTGATCAGCGTGACCTGTCGATCCAGTACCATAAGGATGCCTCCAGCGAATCGCCCACCTGTTTTCGCAGATGCTAATGGCGCAGGTTCGCTCGGGGACTGGTAGAGGCTGGGCAAGAGCGGTGATGGATTGGCTGGCGGAACCCTGGTCCTTTGAGTTCATGCAACGCGCCCTGCTCGCCGGGGTGATCGTCTCGGTCGCGGCGGGGATGGTGGGCGTCTTTGTCGTCCTGCGCGGGCTGGCGTTTCTGGGCGACGCGGTGGCGCATACGCAGCTCGCCGGCGCCGCCGTGGCGCTGGTGCTGGGCGGCGGCGCGGTGTTGATCACGCTCGGCGCGGGATTCGCCGCGGTCTTGACCGCGCTGGGCGTGGCGCTGCTCACGATCCGCGGCCGGCTGCGGGAAGACACGGCGATCGGGATCATCTTCGCCGGCTTCTTCGCGCTCGGCGTGATGCTGATCTCGAGAGAGCGCACATTCTCCGTCGATCTCGGGTCGCTGCTCGTCGGTCACATTCTGGGCGCGTCGTGGACGGATCTGATCGTGATGGCCGCGCTGACGATCGTGGTCGCGGTGCTGGTGCTCAGCTTTCTGCCGGAGCTGCGGTTCAGCGCCTACGACCCGGAAGTGGCGGCGGTCTCGGGCGTGCCGGTGACGCTCATGCAGATTGGGCTGCTGGTGCTGATTGCCTTGGCGACGGTCGTCGCGTTCCGGCTCGTGGGCGTGATTCTGGCGTTGGCGATGCTGGTCACTCCGGCGGCGGGAGCGGCGCTGTTGACGCGGCGGCTGACGTTGATGATGGTGCTCGCCACCCAGATCGGCGTGGTTTCGACCCTGCTCGGTCTGTACGCGTCGTTCTACTTCGACCTGGCCGCCGGCCCGGCGATCGTGTTGACGGCGGTGCTGGTGATGGCGTGCGCCTTCCTGCTCAGCCCGCGCGGGCTGTGGGTCGCGCTCCCGTCCGCCGCCGCGCTGGATGCGGAGGCGGAGATGGCGTCGGCGTCGCGCTGGCGGCAAACGACGCGCGTCTGCTGGAACCTGTGCTGCCGGGTGGGGGGAGTGTGCTGGGGCGCGTGCTGCCGGGTCGGGGAGCGCTTCTCGCTGCACGGGAGCGCCCGTTAGGGGGCTGGGCGGCAGCGCCCGTTAGGGGGCTGGGCGGCAGCGCCCGTTAGGGGGCTGGGCGGCAGCGCCCGTTAGGGGGCTGGGCGGCAGCGCCCGTTAGGGGGCTGGGCGGCAGCGCCCGTTAGGGGGCTGGGCGGCAGCGCCCGTTAGGGGGCTGGGCGGCAGCGCCCGTTAGGGGGCTGGGCGGCAGCGCCCGTTAGGGGGCTGGGCGGCAGCGCCCGTTAGGGGGCTGGGCGGCAGCGCCCGTTAGGGGGCTGGGCGGCAGCGCCCGTTAGGGGGCTGGGCGGCAGCGCCCGTTAGGGGGCTGGGCGGCAGCGCCCGTTAGGGGGCTGGGCGGAAGACCTGCTCGCGGTACCAGCGCAGCTCGGCGATTGACTCGCGGATGTCCTCGAGCGCGCGGTGCCGATCTTGCTTGACGAACGCTTCCAGGTCCGGATACCAGCGCTTGGCCAGCTCCTTGATCGTGGAGACGTCGATGATGCGGTAGTCGAGCCAGTCGATCAGGCGCGGCATCTCGCCGTAGAGGAAGCGGCGATCCTGATGCACGGAGTTGCCGCAGAGCGGGGCTTGCTGCTTCGCCGTCCACTGCTGGACAAACTCCAGGATTTCCGCCTCGGCCTGCGCGATCGTGACCTCGGACGCCTTGACCCGCTGGATCAGTCCCGAGCGGTGATGCGTGTGCCGGTTCCAGGCGTTCATCACGCTCAATTCTGCGTCGCTGCGGTGGATGGCGAGGTCGGGGCCGTGGGCGATGATGTTGAGCTCGGGGTCGGTGATCAGCACGGCCGCTTCGATGATCACGTCTCGGGTCGGATCGAGGCCGGTCATTTCCAGGTCGATCCAGACCAGGTTGCCGGCGCGGCTGGTCTTGCCGGTACTGCCAGCCTGGCCGCTTGACGGCTTCGAGTTGGGCGGGACGTGCGCGTCGGGCATCGCGTTCTAGCGTAGCGTCAGTCAGAATCGGCGGGTTAGCGGCCGGTGCGGAGGGCTTTGAGGACGGCTGCGCCGTGATCGGCGGCGCGGGCTCGCTTCCAGACCTTGGTCAGCGTGCCGTCCGGTCCGATGACGAAGGTGGCGCGGGTCATGCCGATGCTCTTGCGGCCGTAGAGCGTCTTTTCGCCCCAGGCGCCGTAGCGGGTGGCGACCTCCGCCTCGGGGTCGACGAGCAGGGGGAAGTTGAGCGCGTACTTGGCGCGGAACTGCTGGTGCGATTCGGCGCTGTCGGTGGAGACGCCGAGCAAGACTGCGCCCGCTGCCGCGATCGCGTCCCGCTCGTCGCGCAGGGAGCAGGCCTGTTTGGTGCAGCCGGGCGTGTCGTCGCGCGGGTAGAAGTAGAGCACGACGGTCTGGCCGGCGTAGTCGGCGAGCTGGTGGACGTGTCCGTCCTGGTCGGCGAGCTGGAAATCGGGGGCGGGATCGCCTTTGGCGAGGGTGACGGGCATGGCGTCTCCGGGCTGACTAGCTGGTTGGTTGACTGGCTGGCTGGTTGACTCGTGGACTAGTTGGGATGCAGGACCGGGCTGCCGTGATGGTGGATCAGGAGCCAGGTGTTGTTGGGCGTGTCGGCGTTGTCGGTCAGGTCGGCGGACTGCGTGCGTTGGTAGATGTTGGTGGCGACGATCGGCACGCCGGCCACGACTTCGCGTCCGGCGACGATGCCGATGTCGCCGACGACGCGGGCGTCCTCGGCGGCGAAGACGATTTTGGGCTGGTCCGGATTGTTGAGGATGGCGCGCCAGGTGAGCTGGATCTCGGCGTGGCCTTTGGTCACGTTGCGGTGGGGATGGATGCAGGTGGCGTCGTCGCTGCGCAGCCAGAGGTCGGCCATGGCTTCGACGTCGCGCGCGTTGAAGGCCTCGTAGAAGGCGCGGTTCGCTTCCAGCACGGCGCGGCGATCTTCCTCGGCGGACATCAGGCGCTCCCCGCTGCTCCGGCGCTCAGGCTCACCGGCTCCCTGGCCCAGTGGGCGCGTATGCTCAACGCTATGCCGATCATACGCAACTGGGTGTATCTGATGCAGCGGCTCGGCACTGTGGGAGTCGCGGGGGCGGTTGCGGCGCTGACGCTGCTGATCCTGAGCGGCTGCGTGGACGAGATTGGGGAGCGGTCGCCGCGGGAGTCGGCGGAGCAGGTCGAGGAGCCTGAGCCTGAGCAGACCGCCCAACCGGAGCCGGAGCAGGCGTCTGCGCCGGCTGTCGACGAGCAGGCGCAGGCGCAGAGCGCTCCGGTCCAGCAAGCGCAGACAGCGCAGGACGCGGAGGAGGCGCGCGGCGTGAGATTGCCGCCGCCGGTGGTGACGTTCCTGCCGCGCGACGCGGTGGAGACGGCGGAGGGCCTCCCGATCATCCGCGACGCGCAGACGCCGGAGTACTTCGGGCTGGACTGGCGCACCGACTGGGGCATCCGCCTGGTCGACCTGAGCGAATTCGCGCGGGGCGCGGGGCGCGATGCGATTCCGGCGCTCTCCGGGCCGCTCTACTGGACGCTGGCGGAGGCCTCGGCGGTGTACGCCGACAACATGCCGCTGGTGCAGGTCAATGTCAACGGCGACGTGCGCGGGTTTCCGTTGGAGATTCTGACCTGGCACGAGATCGTCAACGATGTGATCGGCGGCGTGCCCGTGGCGGTGACGTTCTGTCCGCTCTGCAACACAGCGATCGCGTTTGAGTCGCAGATTGGAGAGGTGGTCTACAAGTTCGGCGTCTCCGGGCTGCTGCGCAACTCCGATCTGGTGATGTACGACCGCAACACGGAGTCGCTCTGGCAGCAGTCGTCGGGGCGCGCGATTGTCGGGGTGATGGTTGGCGCGCGGCTCAAGTATGTGCCCGCCTCGGTCGTCACCGTCGGCCAGCTGCGGGCCGCCTATCCGGACGCGCTGGTGCTGTCGCGCGAGACGGGCTGGAACCGCGCCTACGGTCAGAATCCGTATCAGGGCTATGACAATCCGACGGAGGGCGGGCCCTACAGCTTCTTCTTCGACCGCGAGACGATTGACGAGCGCCTGCCGCCGGCGGAGCGGGTGGTCAGCATTGAGGGGCCGTCGGGCGCGGCGATCGCTTATGCCTGGTCGGCGCTGGAGCAGGAGCGGGTCGTCCACGACACGTTTGACGGCCTCGAGCTGGTCGTCTTCTGGACGCCGGGGGCGCTCTCGATTCTGGATCGGGGCGTGATCAGCGACGCCCGCGCGGTCGGGACGACAGCCGTGTTTGAGACGTCGCTGGCGGGTCGCAGCCTGCGCTTCCGCGTCAACCCGGAGGATGCCGACGGGCAGACGTTCATCGACGAGCAGACGGGCACGGTCTGGGACATCTTCGGACGCGCGGTCGCGGGGGAGCTGGCCGGGGCGCAGCTCGTCCGCGTGATCCACGCTGACCACTTCTGGTTCGCGTGGCAAGCCTTCCACCCCGACACGGAGGTGGTGGCGCTGCCGCTCGAGGCCGAGGCTGAGTCCGGGCCGGAGTCCGAGTCCGCCGACGGCGGCTGATCGGCTTGGGCTAGTCGAGCAGCTCGACCGCGTCGCCGAGCTTGACCGTGCCGCCTTCGAGGACGGTGCAGTAGCTGCCCAGATGCTGCTTGGTCTGCTCGATCAGGGCGCGGCCGACGGCGCGGCTGGAGCCGAAGTCGCGCTGCGCGTGGGAGGGCACCGAGCAGCGCACGGTGGTCGTGTGCAAGGCGATCACGACCTCGCCGAGGCGCAGCCGCTGGCCGATCCAGTCAACTTCGAGCAGCCCTTCGGCGTCGCCGGTGTCGATCACGATGTTGGGGCGGAAGCGGCGCACATCAACGTCCTCGCCGCCGCCGGCCGCGGCCAGCGTGTTGAGCGATGAGGTCGTCATGATGTGGATCGGGTAGCAGTCGAAGTAGGTGCCCGGCGGCGTGGAGAAGCCGGCCAACTCCTGGGGCAGGCCGGAGAGGTCGGGCAGCGGATCGTCCGCCTCCAGGTTGAAGATCTGGCGCAGCGCGGCGAGCTGGTCAACGCCCGCGGGCATCGGCGCGCGGCGGTAGTGGTCGAGGTCGTCGGCCGGATGCAGCGGCGTCAGGGTGACGGGGCGGCCGAGAATTTCGGTCAGCTGGCTGTCGCAGTCGGCGGCGGCGGACTGCACCTGATCGTTGGTTGGCGTCGTGATCGTGACGGAGGGCGAGCGCTGGGCGAAGCTGGGCGGCTCGGCGTAGCGGGCGGCGAACTGGAGCAGTTTGGGAATCTGGCGGGCCGAGCGCGTCTCGTCGGCCTCGACCTCGCGCACCGCCCAGCCGCGGTCGCCGGCGACGCCGTTCTGGTCGATCGCGGCGGAGTCGATCTGTTCGCCGCCCATCGACTTGATCGGGTAACGCCACAGCTGGGACACGGTTCCGACGGACATTGCACACCTCAAGTTCGTGATTTGTGTTGCCTGCGTTGCGCTGCTCCACGCGGCAGCGGTGCTGGCAGGGTACTCGCTGGAATCAAATATGAGTGATCTAGTAATGTTTGTCATGATTGAGTGGAGTGCGGAGTAACGGAGGCGCGATGACCACGACGATGACCCGGCCGGCCGCACTGGACACGCTGTCCTGGCTGGAGGCGGAGGGGATTCACATCATCCGCGAGGTGGCGGCGGAGCTGGAGCGCCCCTGTCTGCTCTTCTCGGGAGGCAAAGACTCGATCGTGATGCTCCGCCTGGCGGAGAAGGCCTTCTGGCCGGCGCGGATTCCGTTTCCCGTGATGCACGTCGATACGGGCCACAACTTCCCCGAGGCGATCGCGTTCCGCGACCGCCGCGCGGCGGAGCTGGAGGTCGAACTGATCGTGGCCTCGGTGCAGGAGTCGATCGATCAGGGGCGCGTGGTCGAGGAGGTGGGGCCGCGCGCCTCGCGCAACCGCTTGCAGACCGTGACGCTGCTGGACGCGGTGCTCGAACACGACTTCGACGCGCTCTTCGGCGGCGCTCGCCGCGATGAAGAGAAGGCGCGGGCGAAGGAGCGGATTTTTTCCTTCCGCGACGCCTTTGGCCAGTGGGATCCGTCGAACCAGCGGCCCGAGCTGTGGAATCTGTACAACGGGCGGCTCACGCGCGGCGAGCACATCCGCGCGTTCCCGCTCTCGAACTGGACTGAGCTCGACGTCTGGCAGTACATCAAGCGCGAGGCGCTGGAGCTGCCCTCGATCTACTTCGCCCACGAGCGCTCGATGTTCGAGCGCGACGGGATGCTCTTCCCGGTCTCCGACTTTGTCCCGCGTCTGCCGGGCGAGGAGCCGTTCGCGGCGCGGGTGCGCTTCCGCACGGTCGGCGATATGACCTGCACGGCGGGGGTGCGCTCGGAGGCGGAGACGCTGGAGGCGGTCGTGGCGGAGATCGCGGCGACGCGGATCACGGAGCGCGGCGAAACGCGGGCGGATGACCGCTTCTCGGAGGCGGCGATGGAAGATCGCAAGCGCGAGGGGTATTTCTAGTGACGACGCACACCCTGGTGGAACCGTTCGCGGAGTCGGACAGCGCGCCGGATCCGCTCGGGCCCGACCGTCGGACGCTGCTGCGGCTGGCGACCGCGGGCTCGGTTGATGACGGCAAATCGACGCTGATTGGGCGGCTGCTGTTCGACTCCAAGCAGACGTTCATCGACCAGATGGAGGCGATCGAGCGCACCTCGCGCACGCGCGGCGAGGATGACGTCAATCTCGCCTATCTGACCGACGGACTGCGCTCGGAGCGGGAGCAGGGGATCACGATTGACGTGGCCTACCGCTACTTTTCGACGCCGCGGCGCAAGTTCATCCTGGCCGACACGCCCGGTCACGTGCAGTACACGCGCAACATGGTCACCGGCGCCTCAACGGCGGAGGCGGCGCTGCTGCTGGTTGATGCGCGGCGCGGCGTGCTGGAGCAGACGCGGCGGCACGCCTACCTCTCGCACCTGCTCGGAATTCGCCACTTCGTGCTCTGCGTCAACAAGATGGACCTGGTCGGCTGGGAGCAGGCTGTCTTCGAGGGGATCGCCGAGGAACTGACCCGCTTCGCCTCGCGGATGGGCGTGACCGACGTGCGGGCGATTCCGATCTCGGCGAAGTTTGGCGATTGGGTCGTGGAACCGTCGGCGCGGATGCCGTGGTACGCGTGGCCGCCGCTGCTGGAGCAGCTGGAAACGCTGGAAGCGGCGGCGCCGCCCCAACAGCAGGCGGCGCGCTTTCCGGTGCAGTACGTGATTCGCCCCCTGCGCGACGCCTACCACGACTACCGCGGCTACGCCGGCACGATGGCTGCGGGCGTGCTGCGCGTCGGCGATCGCGTCCGGGTGATGCCCTCGGGTGCGGAGACGACCGTCGCGGGCATTGACGCGTTCGAGGAGGAGCTGGCCGAGGCCTCCGCGCCGATGGCGGTCACGGTGCGGCTCGCCGATCAGCTCGACGTGCGGCGCGGCTCGATGATCGTCTCCGCCGCGCAGCCGCCGATTGCAGCGACCGCGATCGACGCGCACGTCTGCTGGATGAGCGAGCGCGTCCCCCTCCGGGAGCGCAGCCGGCTGGTGATCAAGCAGACCACGCAGACGACCCGGGCGCTGGTCGAGGCGGTCGGCGCGCGGCTTGATGTCAACACGCTGGAGTACGATCTGACCGCCTCCCAGCTGTCGCTCAACGAGATCGGCCGCGTGCGCCTGCGGCTCATGGCGCCATTGTCGGTCGACCCATACGATGAATCGCGGGAAACGGGCGCGTTCATCCTGATCGATGAAGCGACTTCCGCCACCGTCGGCGCGGGGATGATCAACGCAGGGGAATAGCCGGGCATGAGCGTCATCAGGAGCCGAACGCGGACGCTCGGCTGGCGCTCGCTGACGGCAGGTCTGGCTGTCTTCCTCGCAGCCGCCTGCGGGGGCGGCGCGGACTACAACGCGGACGAGCTGATCCTGGCGACCACGACCTCGCTCAACGACTCCGGGCTGCTGGACGAGCTGGTCCCGATCTTTGAGGCGGAAGCGGAGGTCAACGTCAAGATCATCGCCGTGGGCACCGGCGCGGCGCTGCGCATGGGCGTGGACGGCAACGCCGATGTCCTCCTCACCCACGCGCCGCCGGCGGAGCGGGAGCTGCTCGCCGCCGGCGACGTCACCAGCCGCACGCTGGTCGCGTATAACGACTTCGTGATCGTCGGGCCGGCGGACGATCCGGCGGGCGTCGGCGGCGAGGTGGACGCCAGCGCGGCGCTGCGGCGGATTGCGGCGCGCTGTCCGGGCGGGAGCTGCGCCTTCGCCTCGCGCGGGGACGACAGCGGGACGCACAAGAAGGAACTGGCGCTCTGGGAGGCCGCCGGCGTACCCGCGCCGTCCTGGGAGGCGGACTGGTACCTCGAAGCGGGGCAGGGGATGTCGGCGACGCTGGTGGTGGCCAATCAGCGCGGCGCGTACACGCTCACCGATCGTGGCACCTATCTGGCGCTCTCGGACGACATTCCCTTCCTCACCCCACTGGTCGAGGGCGACGCGCGGCTGCTGAACTTCTACAGCGTGATGGAGGTCGAGGGCGGCAAGGGGCGGATCAACACGGCGGCGGCGGCGGCGTTTCGGCAGTTCCTGCTCCGCGAGGACGTTCAGGCGCGGATCGGCGAGTATCTGCGCGAGACGTACGGGCGGCCGCTCTTCATCCCCGCCGGCGGCGAGACGGAGGCGTCGGTCTCCACCCGCGCCGGCGCGGCCCATTGACGCGCCCGCGGACTGGCCCCATTGACGGGCGGCGGCGCAGATAAGATCGTCGCATGGAATTGATCTGGGACGGGATCCGCGAGGCGGCGCGGTTGTGGTGGGCGGGCGACGCCGAGGTGATCGAGATTACCCTGCGCACGCTGGCGATCTCCGCGTCGGCGACGGTGCTGGCGCTGCTGATCGGCGTCCCGCTCGGAGCCGTGCTCGCGCTGCGCCGCTTCTGGGGGCGCAGCCTGATCGTCGCGGCGGTCAACACGGGGATGGGGATGCCGCCGGTCGTGGTCGGCCTGTTGATCGTGCTGCTCGTCGTCCGCCAGGGTCCGCTGGGCGGGCTGAACATTATGACGACTCCGACGGCGATGGTGATCGCGCAGTTCTGCCTCTCGCTGCCGATGGTGGTTGGCTTCTCGCTGGCCTCGATTCAGTCGGTCAACCCGCGCCTGATCGGGCAGATGTGGGCGATGGGCGCGAACCGCTGGCAGGTGCTCTGGCTGCTCGCCCGCGAGACGCGGCTGGGGCTGCTGGCGGCGGTGATGGCCGGTTTCGGCGCGGCCGTCTCCGAGGTCGGCGCGTCGATGCAGGTCGGCGGCAACCTCGCCGGCGAGACGCGCGTCCTGACCACGGCGACCGTCCTCGAAACCGGGCGCGGCAACTGGGAGGTCGCGATCGCGCTCGGCTTCGTCCTGGTCGTGCTCGCCTTCATCGTCAACCTGATCCTGACCACGGTCCAACAGCGGCGGCCGGTCACATGAGCGGGCGGGATGACGCGCATCTGCGGATGCGCGGGCTGGTCGTCCAGCGCGGCGGCGCGGATGTCCTCGAGATCGAGGCGCTCGATATCCCGCGCGGGCAGGTGAGCGTGATCATCGGCCCGAACGGATCGGGCAAGTCCACGCTCCTCGGGGCGCTGCAACTGGTGCTCCACCCGGCGCAGGGCGAGCTCACGCTCGACGGCGAGCCGATGCACGCCAATCCGATCCGCACGCGGCGGCGGATGTCGGCGGCCTTCCAGGAGCCGCTGCTGCTGAGCATGTCGGTGCGCGCGAACGTCGAGCTGCCGCTGCGCTTGCGCGGGGTTGATCGGCGGCGGCGGCGCGAGCTGGCCGAGCACTGGCTCGCGCGCTTCGGGATCGCGGCGCTCGCCCGCCGTCATGCGCGGCAGCTCTCCGGCGGCGAGGCGCAGCGGGTCAGCCTGGCGCGGGCGTTCGCCTCACAGCCGGAGGTGATGCTGCTCGATGAACCATTCGCCGGCGTTGACGCGCCGACGCGGGAAGCGTTGATTGCGGACTTTGCGGAGATCCTCTCGGAGACGCGGCCGACGACCGTGCTCGTCACCCACGACCGCGACGAGGCGCTGCGCCTGGGCGATCAGGCGGTGCTGCTGATCGGGGGGCGCGTCCGTCAGACGGGGCCGCCGGCGGAGGTGTTTGACCATCCGCGCGACCGCGAGATTGCGGAGTTCGTGGGCGTCGAGAACATCTTCCGCCGCGAGGAGTCGCCGCTGCCGATTGAAGCGCCCGCCGGCGCCTGGATCTGCATCCGCGCGGAGCAGCTGATTCTCGAAGGCGGCGGGCGGGCGCAGGTGCGCCGTGTTGATCGCTCCGGGGCGCTCGTCCGCGTGACGCTGGCGCTCGGCGGCGTGGAGCTGATCGCCCGCTCCGCGCGGCCGCACTGGAACAGCCTGGGCGTCGGCGTGGGCGGGACGGTCGCCGTCAGCGCCGCGCCCGACACGGTGCACGTGATTGCGCCGGACGACTAGCCCGAGAAGACTAGCTGCGCCGCAGACGAGCGAAGACGCCGCCGCTGGCCGGTTCCGCGACCGCAAAGATGCGCGCCAGCTCGGCGCGGCTGGGCTCGGTGGCGACGTGCTCGCCGTCAACCAGGATGGTCGGCACTGAGCGGTGGCCGCGGTTCAGCGACTCGACGATGCGGGCCGCGTCGGCGTCCTGGTCAATGTCGATCGTGCGGTAGGGAATGTCGTGCTCGTCGAGGAAGCGCACGGCGCGGCGGCAGTCGCCGCACCAGACGTTGATGTAGAGCAGCACGTCGCGCTCGGCGTCGGCGTCGGCGGCGCGCGCTTCGAGCGGGCCGGCGGCGGGATCAATCTCGCACGCCTCGCCAATATGGACGTCAAGTTCTGGCAGGTTGTCGGTCATTGGTGGCCTCTCTCGCCCGCTGCGGGGTCAGACTCAGGATATCGAAGCGGGGATCTGGTGGAGTTTGAGGAAGTTGGTCGGCTCGCCCTGGCCCAGGGGGAAGCCGCCGGTGAGCACGATCTGATCGCCAGCTTCGAGCACGCAGGCGTCCACGGCGGCGCGTTCGACTTCGCGGAGCATCAGATCGAGGTCGCGCGGGGGTGGAGAGCGGCGCGGTTGGACGCCCCACATCAGCGCCAGCCGCTGCAGAATGGCGTTCTCCGGCGCGAGGACGAGCACCGGCACGGGCAGGCGCACGTGCGAGATCAGGCGCCCGGAGCGGCCGCTGATCGTGAAGACGATCACGGCGCGCACCTGCGGGTGCTGCTCGACCGCCGCGGCGACGGCGATGGCGATCGTCCGCGCGGTGTCGCTGCTGAGCGCGAGCGGCTCCGCCACGGCGGCGCGGCCGGCGTCCTGGGATTCGGCGCGGAGGATGATGTCGTCCATCATCGCGATCACCTCAACCGGATGGCGGCCGACCGCGGTCTCGGCGGAGAGCATGAGCGCGTCCGCGCCGTCCCAGACGGCGTTGGCCACGTCGGACGCTTCGGCGCGCGTGGGCCGCTGGCGCTGGACCATCGACTCGAGCATCTGCGTGGCGATGATCACCGGTTGCAACGCGCGTCCGGCGGCCTCGATGATCTGGCGCTGGAGCACCGGCACCTCCGCCGGCCCAACCTCCACGCCGAGGTCGCCCCGCGCGACCATCACGCCGTCGGAGGCGGCGATGATCTCGGGCAGGTCGCGGATCGCGGCAATCGTTTCGATCTTGGAGATCAGGGGCAGGTCGCCGCCGACGGCGGAGACGGCGGCGCGGGCTTCGGCCAGGTCGGCGGCGCTGCGGACGAAGGAGAGCGCGAGGAAGTCGACGTCGTGGCGGACGGCGAACGCGATGTGCTCGCGATCCTGCGCCGTGACGGCGGGCAGCTGTTGGCCGGCTCCGGGCGCGTGGAGTCCGGCCCGAGCGGTCAAGCGGCCGCCGCCGCGCACCGTCGTGCGGATGCGATTGCCGTCGATCGCCTCGACCAACAGATCCAGCTCCCCGTCGCGCAGATACACGCGCCCGCCCGGCGCGACCTCATCGACCAGCGCGGCATAGCCGCAGCTGACCGTCAGGACGTTTCCGTTGGACTCGGCGTCGGCGTCGCTGCCGACGACGAGGTCGACGCGGTCTCCGCGCGCGATCTCGGTGCCGTCGGGCACGGCGCCGATGCGAATTTTGGGGCCTTGCAGGTCGCCGAGAATTGCGACGGGTTTGCCCGTCTCGGCCTGGGCGCGGCGGACGGAGTCGATGGCGCGCGACCAGGACGTCTGATCGCCGTGCGAGAAGTTGATGCGGGCCACGTCCAGCCCGGCGTCAACCAGGGCGCGCACCGTCGGCGGATCGCTCGACGCCGGGCCCAGCGTGGCGACGATCTTGGCGCGGCGGCGGGCGGTCATACGCGGGAAGTCCAATGCATCTGCGGGTCAGTGTAGGTCGGGAACCGGGCCGGGCGAGGCGCGCTCGGTCAGCGCTGCCAGTGCCCAATGCCAGAGACGGGAGACGCAAAGCGGGCCGCCTCCGAGGTGGAGGCGGCCCGCTTGGTTGTTGCCGTTGGCCGGCGGCGTCAGCGCGACGTCGGTCTAGTAGGCCGGGGCGGGCGGCGCGGCGACGGCGTTCTCGTCGGGCTTCTCGGTGACCAGGCAGTTGGTCGTGAGGACCATGCCGGCGATCGAGACGGCGTTCTCGAGTGCGGCGCGGGTGACCATCGCGGGGTCGGCGATGCCCATGTCGATCATGTCGCCGTACTCGCCGCTGGCGGCGTTGTAGCCGAAGTTGGCGGTCTCGGCGTCCTTGACGGACTGGACGATCACGGAGCCGTCCTGGCCGGCGTTGATCGCGATGCGGCGCATCGGCTCTTCGAGGGCGCGGTTGAGGATGCCGACGCCGGTCGCCTCATCGCCGTCCAGCTCGACCGTGCCGAGCGCGGGGATGACGTTGATCAGGGCGACGCCGCCGCCGGGGACCATGCCCTCTTCGACGGCTGCGCGGGTCGCGGAGAGCGCGTCCTCGACGCGGTGCTTGCGCTCCTTGAGCTCGACCTCGGTGGCCGCGCCGACCTTGATCACGGCGACGGAGTTGGAGAGCTTGCCCAGCCGCTCCTGCGCCTTCTCGCGGTCCCAGTCGCTCTTCGCCTGCTCGTAGACGTGGCGGATCTGGTTGACGCGGTCGTCGATCGCGGCCGGGTCGCCGTTGCCCTCGATGATCGTCGAGTTCTCCTTGGAGGCGATGAAGCGGCGCGCGCGGCCGAGCTGGGCGATGTCCGCGGTGTCGAGCTGGCCGCCGAGCTGCTCGGAGATGACCTCGCCGCCGGTCAGGGTGGCGATGTCGCCGAGGTTGTCCTTCTGGCGGTCGCCGAAGCCGGGCGCCTTGACGGCGATCACGTTGATCGTGCCGCGCAGCTTGTTCACGGCCAGCGTGGCCAGCGCTTCGCCGTCCACGTCGGAGGCGATGATGACCAGGTTCTTGGTCACCTTGAGCACCCTCTCGAGCAGCGGGAGGATGTCGTTGACCGCGGAGATCTTCTTGTCGGTGACGAGGATGTAGGGGTCCTCGATTTCCGCTTCCATGCGGTCGGGGTTGGTCACGAAGTAGGGGGAGATGTAACCGCGGTCGAACTGCATGCCATCGACGTACTCGACCTCGGAGCGGATGCCCTTGCCCTCTTCGACGGTGATCACGCCGTCCTTGCCGACCTTCTCCATGACCTCGCCGATGAGGTCGCCAATGCCGGGGTCGGCGGCGGAGATGCCGGCGATCTGCGACATCTGCTCGCGCGTGGTCACGCGGACGGCCTTCTCGCGGATGGCGTCGGAGAGGACGCCGACGCCCTGCTCGAGGCCGCGCTTGAGCGCCATCGGGTTGGCGCCGGCGGCGACGTTGCGCATTCCCTCGTTGACGATCGCCTGGGCGAGCACGGTCGCGGTGGTCGTGCCGTCGCCGGCGATGTCGTTCGTCTTCGACGCCACTTCCTTGGCCAGCTGCGCGCCGATGTTGTGGAAGGGGTCTTCGAGGTCGATGTCGCGGGCGATGGTGACGCCGTCATTGGTGATCGTCGGCGCGCCGAAGGTCTTGGCGAGGACGACGTTGCGTCCTTTGGGGCCGAGGGTGATCTTGACCGCGTCGGCGAGGGCGTCAATCCCGTCGCGCAGCGCCTGCCGAGCATCCTCGTCGAACAGCAGTGCCTTGGCCATGTGTGGTGGTCTCCTCTGAATGGCTTGATGGAGTGGTACGGCTGGGGTTCGGACTCCTAGCACTCCCAGCGCGAGAGTGCCAACGCCTGCATTGTTGCGAAAATTCGCCATCAGCGCAAGCGCTGGCAGACATAGGCGGAGGGCGGGATCGGTTTCCGCCCGCCGACGGCGCGGCGGCGCTGTTAAATCGGCTACTGAATCCGTGCCTACCCGGAGTCCGTCACAGGCGGCGCAGCGGGCCGAGCTGGAGGACGGCGACCGCCCGCACCGCCGCGTCCGGCACGGGTCCGAAGCGGCGGCTGTCGCGGCTGCGCGCCGGGTTGTCGCCGACCACGAACCAGCCCTCCCCTTCGCGGCTCAGGACCCGTTTGAGGTACAGCTCGCCGCCGTCTTCACCAGCCTCACTGCGGGGCGCAAAGGCGATGATTCGCCCGGGCTGCACCGCGGCGAGGCGCGGGGAGAGCGCCAGCAGCGCCTGACCCTCGCGCAGGGTCGGCGACATCGAGTCGCCCTGGACGCGGAGGAAGTAGATCACCATGCAGTGGGTGCGACGGGTGCGACGGGTGCGACGGGTGCGGCGGGTTCAGCGAGGCGAGGGCGCTAGAAGTCGTCCATCCCGAAATCGCCCATGCCGAAGTCGTCGTGGCTGTGTCCGTGGCCGTGGTCGTGTCCGCCCATCCCGCCCATGTCAGGCATGCCCATCCCGCCCATGTCGCCCATGTCGAAGTCGTCGAACGACGAGCTGGAGGAGCCGGTGTGGATCGCGACCCCCGCGCCGTAGACGCGGACGCCGCTGCCGCTGCCCTCATCGCAAGCGGAGCAATCGGCGACGGCCGGCGCTTGGCCCATCTTCGCCAGGACGTCAAAGACGTTCGTGCAGTTCGCGCACTTGTATTCATACAGCGGCATGAGCCGGTCCTCCTCTGCGGATGCTGAGCGTTGGGGCTGTTCAGGACATATCTTAGGACGACCACCCGCCGCGCCGACGCGGCGTCCGATTCCGATGCAGCAGAGGAGCAGCGCGATGCCGGACCTGCGAGATTTCTGCGACCGCCTGTGGCGCGGCGAGATCGACCCGATCCACGAGGCGCACCCCGTGACCTCGACCTGGAACAACCGCGAGCCGGCAGAGTTGGCCGACGATTTCCTCTACATCAAGTCGGCGGCCTCGATGAACACGATCGATACCGGCGACGGTCTGGTCATGCTCGACACGGGCACGGCGCGCGATGCGGAGGGGCTGTACTCGGCCGTGCGCGGCTGGCGGCCGGACGCGCCGCTGCGCGCCGCCGTGTTCTCGCACCACCACGTCGACCACATCTTCGGCGTCGGCAAGTTCGACGCGGAGGCGGAGGCGCGCGGTCAGGCGCGGCCGATCGTCTACGGCCAGCGGCACATCCCCGCGCACTTCGACCGCTACAAGCGGACGGTCGGCTACAACACGGCGATCAACTCGCGCCAGTTCATCCGTCCGGGGATGGACGCCGAGCGGGTGCGCCTGCCCTGGCCCGATCAGTTCCGCTATCCGGATGTGACCTTCGACAACGCCGTCCGCTTCCAGGTCGGGGAGCTGACGTTTGAGGTCACGCACACGCGGGGCGAGACGGAGGACGCGGCCTGGACCTGGGTGCCCGAGCGCAAGTGGCTGTTCCCGGGCGACCTGTTCATCTGGGCCGTGCCCAACGCGGGCAATCCGCAGAAGGCGCAGCGTTGGGCCGGCGAGTGGGCGACCGGGCTGCGGCAGATGGCGGGCAAGGGCGCGGAAGTGATGAGCCCCGGTCACGGCTACCCGATCTTCGGCGCAGACCGCGTCGCGGAGGCGCTCAACGACACGGCGGATCTGCTTGACTCGATCGAGAATCAGACGCTGGCGATGATGAATCTGGGCTACACGCTGGATCGCATCCTGCACTCGATTGAGATGCCTCGGCATCTGCTGGAGAAGCCCTGGCTGACCTCCGCCTACGACCATCCCGAGTTCATCGTGCACAGCGTCTGGCGCTATTTCGGCGGCTGGTACGAGGGCGAGCCGGATCGGCTGCTGCCCGCGCCGCGCTCGGCGGAGGCGGCGGAGTGGGTGACGCTGGCGGGCGGGCTGGAGCCGGTCATGGAGCGCGCGCGCATCCATATGCAGAACGGCGACCTGCAGCTCGCCTGCCACCTGATCGAAGGCGCGGCGCTCGCCGCGCCGAACAGTCCGGAGGTGCACGAGCTGCGCGCCGAAATCTACGACACCCGCGCCGCCGAGCAGGAGTCCTCGATGGCGAGAGGCGTCTTCAGCTGGGCCGCCTCCTCCAGCCGCCACGGCCGCCGCGACATGTTCAATCCGTGACCTGCTTCTCCGCGATGTGATCGAGCAGCCGCACCGCAGCGTTTGTCGAAGCAATCGCCCCATGTAGGAGTGCGTCGCCGGTCCCGCAGAGGTTGCCGGGGGAAAACAACGCTCCCGTGATCTCTGCGGCGAGCATCCGACCCACGAACACCGGGCTTTGCACCACGTCTTCCAGCAGCGCCTGCGTCCACCCGTCGGCAATCGCAAACTGTGGGGCCGCCTCCAATACGGCAACGGCGACGTCCAGCTCTGCCAGCCAGTCGGACACGAGGCAGCCGACCGGATCACAGCTCGCGCTTACTCGTTCCGAGAGGTCCACCAGAATTCCGCGCACAAACCCGAGTGACGCAGCGTCACTGCCGTATGCGCTCAGGCGCAATACGAAGGGACTGACCAACCAGAGCATGATCTCTGACCGTTGAGTCCGGACAACGCGCCGGCCAAGGTTTCGTCGAGGCGGTCAGTGCGCTGGTGGTTACCATCAGGAATGCCACGGCCGCGGTCAACACGCAGAATCGGCGGAACACGCTTAAGCCGTAGCTGCGCTCACGGCAGGAGCTGGGTGCGGAAGTGGTGGGTGGTGAAGGCGGTTCCTTTGGTGATCTGGATCATGGCGCGATCGTTGATCAGTTCGTTGGAAGCGCCCTCGTTCAGGCCGCGCGTGAAGGTTGCGTCTGTGAGCGGCCACTTGAGGCCGACCGTGGTGATTCCCTCGACCTGCTCGCTGACCGCTGTGATGCTCACGTAGTCACCGATGGCGCCGTGGAAGTGCGCCTGGGCGACGCCGTCACCGTTGAGGACGGTGAGCGCTGTCCAGCCGTCGACCGTCCAGGTGGGAATCTGGCGCAGGCTGGGGTGGGTGAGCAGGTAGAGGTTGGCGACCGCGTGGTCGGCGCGCGGGCCGCCGAACAGGCCGACGATGATGATGCTGGTTGCGCCGCGCCGCAGCGCGTGCTCAATCGCCACGTCGCCGTCGGTGCGCTGCTCGGGCGCCGGATGGGGCGCAAACTCCACGCCGACCGAGCGGAGGTGAAACAGATCATCGCCGGCGAGCGAGTCGAGGTCGCCGATTACGACGTGCGGCAGGATGCCCAGCGCGCGGAGGCGGTTGGCGCCGCTGTCGGCGGCGACGATCAGGCCTGCGCCGTGGAGCGCGCTGCGGACGAGCGGGGAGTCGTGAATCTCGCCCGCGAGCGCGACGACGGCTTGCATCTGCTGGTGTCTGCCGGACGGGTAGCTCTGGGCGGGCCGCGCTAGTCGGCGACCGGCTCCCGCTCGGGCTGCGGCGTTGCGCCGTTGCTCGACTCGTCCGCCCCGTCCACGAACGGGTTGAGCCGCTCGGGCAGCTCCTTGCCCGCGTCGGCGAAGGCCTTCGCCATCGCCTTGGTGCCCGCGCCAAAGATGTCGAGCTGGCGGTCTTCCACGAAGTCGCGGGAGGCGACCAGCCGGTCAAGCTGACCCTGATAGCGCGGCGCGACGTAGCGCATGAGCAGCTCGTAGCTGCGCTTGGTCGCCTCGGTGGAGGCCCACTCGTGGTGCATCCCGAGCAGCCCGCCGATCCCGCCGGAGCGCTCGTGCATCGCCTCGATCTGGTCGATCGCGTCGTCGGGCGAGCCGACGATCACCATGTTCTTGTCGATCGCTTCCTCGATCGTGTCCGCCATCTGCAGGGCGATCCCGCCGCGGCGGCCGGGATCGCGGACGTCGCCGACGTAGGCGCGCTTGAGGAAGCCGGCGCGGACGTCTTCGATCGCCTGCGCCCGCGTCTCGGCGACGTGGATCGCAGTCACGACGCGCCAGTGCTTGCGCGAGACCGTGTGGCCGTTCTCGGCGGCCGCTTCCGCGTACCACTCCCAGACCTGCTTCATCCCCTCGGAGTCGGCACCGGCGACGGAGAGCAGGCTCGCGCCGTGCTTGCCGGCCAGCTGCGGGCCGGACGGGGTGAGGATCACTGCGACGGCAAGTTCCGGATGCGGGTCGGAGTACCAAGCCATCTGCAGCCGCGCTTCGGTCAGCGCGAACCAGTCGGTCTCCATCGAGACCGGCTCGTCGCTGCGCGCCAGCGCGACGATGGCGTCGAACGCCTCCGCCATGCGCCGCCGCTGGGTGGTCGGCTCGATGCCCATCTGCACCGCGTCCGAGGTGAGCGCGCCCGGCCCGACGCCGAGCATCACCCGCCCGCGCGTCATGTGGTCGAGCTGGAGCAGGTCGTCGGCGACCATCAAGGGGTTGTGGTAGGGGAGCGAGACCACGCCGGTGCCGAGCTTGATGTGCTTCGTGCGCTCGGCCAGCGCGGCGATGAAGATCATCGGGTTGGAGATGATCTCGCGGGCGAACGAGTGATGTTCGCCGATCCAGGCCTCGTCGTAGCCCAGGTCGTCCAGATGCTCGATTAGCTCCACATCGCGCTGGAGCGCCAGCGTCGGGTGCTCGCCGACGTGGTGGAAGGGAGCCAGGAAGAGGCCAAATTTCATGCGCTTGGGTCGCCAGGACATAGTCGCGCCGTCCGTTCTACAGCTTGCGGGTCGTTCGAGATCGAGGATAGCGTCTCCGCGCTCCCCCTCTGGAGGAGCGCGCAAGGTGCAGCCAGCGCTCCCCCTCTGGGGGAGCTGTCGCGGAGCGACTGAGGGGGGCTCCCGGCGCGGGAGCAGCCCCCCTCCGCCCCTTCGGGGCACCTCCCCCGGAGGGGGAGGTCTTTGTGTTCGCGCTACTCCAGCACCTCAGGGTTGACGATTGCCTCCGGGGTGTTGCCGCTGACCACGTTGACGACGTTGCGCGTCGCCAGGGCGCGCATGGCGTAACGCGTTTCTTCGGTGGCGGTGCCGATGTGGGGGAAGCTGATCACGTTGGGCAGCTTGACGATCGGCTCGTCCGGGGCGGGCGGCTCCTGCTCGAGCACGTCCAGCCCGGCACCGGCGATCTGGTTGGCCACCAGCGCGTCGTGCAGTGCCCGCTGATCCACGGCCGGGCCGCGCGAGGTGTTGATCAGGTAGGCGGTCGGCTTCATCAGCGCGAGCTCGCGCGCGCCGATCATGTGGCGCGACGACTGGTTGAGGTCGGTGTGGACGCTGACGAAGTCGGACTCGGCGAGCAGCTCGTCGAGCGTCCGCTTCTCCGCCGGCGGCGCCTCGGCGGGCGCTTCGTCGAAGATGTCGTACCAGAGCACCCGCATCCCGGCGAAGACGGCGCGGCGCGCGACCTCGCGGCCGATGCGGCCGAAGCCGACGATCCCGATCGTCTTGCCCAGCGGGTCGTTGGAGAGCGCCGGATACGGCTCGCGCCGGCCCCAGCCGCCGGAGCGGTTGTAGGCCTCGAACTCCATCAGGTGGCGCGAGAGCATGAGGAGGAAGGCCATCGTCAGGTCGGCGACAGCGGCTGAAAGCACGCCCGGCGTGTTGCACAGCGCCACGCCGTTCGCGGTCAGCAGGGGCACGTCGAAGGCGTCGAAGCCGACCGAGGTCGTCGCGACGACCTTGAGGTTGGGCGCCAGCTCGAGCACCTGCTGATCGATCCGGACGAGCGGGCTGAGCAGCACGCCGTCGGCGTCCTTGACCGCCTCCAGGAACGCGCCGCGGTCGCGGCCGTCCACCACGCGGACATCGCCCGCTGCAGCGAGCAGGTCGTGCAGCTCATCTTCAATCGGTACGGCCTGGACAATGGTGGTCATGAGGGCAGGTCTTTCTGTGCGGGAGTCGTTCGCTGAATGGTAGGCGAGGCATCGTCCACCGGAGCCTCATCCCGTCGTTCCTGCTCCTCTTCCCCGTCATTCCTGCGCAAGCAGGAACCCATCTCCAGCCCGCTGCTTGCCTGCGTCGGATTCCCGCTGGCGCGGGACGGACGGAAGCGGGAGGCTACGCGGGCCAGTGCGCGTTCATCAACTGGACCCACGTGTGGCGGACCAGCGATTGCCGTTCCCGCACCTGCTGGCGGAAGCGCTCGACGACCTCCTCGGGCACGTTCGCGGACGGATCCCACGGGGTGCGGGTCTGATGCCAGTGACCGACGCTGTGATAGCCGGCGAGGTTGGTGACCTCCAGGTCGTCGCTGAGAACGGCGTCGTGGAAGTTGCCGAGCACCCGATGCCCCATTGCGTCCATCGCCGGCCAGACGCCGAACTCGGTGAGCGCGACGAAGCGTTCCCAGTTGGCCGGGTCGATCGTCCAGCGGCGCAAGCCGTAGACCGCGCGTCGATCAGAGTCCGGAGTCACAGCCAAGGGCCGCCCGGCGTAAGGAATCTTCGGTCGGGCCGACTCCTCCACAATCAGCTGGCGGCGGCGGCTTCGATAGGCGTCATCGCCCAGCCCGACGAGGATCTCCTGACCGCGGCGCCAGTCGGCCCACGAGGGGAAGCCGATGAAGCTGCGCACTTCCTCGGGCGTGCCGCCGATGGTCGGATTGAGCAGGCAGAGCGGGCGCAAGCCCGCCGCGGCCAAGCGCGGCCAGCTCTGATTGAGGAACAGGTCGCGGTACGCGCGAAAGCGTCCCGGCTGCACCATCGTTACGCGGTGTTCGTAGAAATCCATGCGCTCCCTCCTGCCCTCGGCTGACACCCACTGCGGCGCAGAGTAGCCTCTGCGGCATGACCGCACGCACGGCCGAGTCCTGCGACGTTGTAGTGATTGGCGGCGGACCGGGCGGTTCGGCGGCGGCGACGCTGCTCGCCGACCGCGGCTATCGAGTGATCCTGCTCGAGCGGGCGACGTTTCCCCGCGAACATGTCGGCGAGTCGCTGCTGCCGGCCAGCATTCCGGTGCTGGAACAGCTGGGCGTGATGCCGCAGATTGAGGCGGCCGGCTTCGTGGTCAAGCGCGGCGCGACGCTCGTCTGGGGTCAGGATCCCGATCCGTGGAGCTGGTACTTCGCGGACGATCCGGAACAGCGGCCGACCTCGTTTCAGGTGGTGCGCTCACAGTTCGATGAGCTCCTGCTGCGCAACGCGGCTGATCATGGCGTCGATGTCCGTGAGGGACGGCAGGTGTTGGACGTCCGCTTCGACGGCGAGCGCGCCGTTGGCGTTTCGTGCCTGGGGCCTGACGGCAGCAGCGACATCGAGGCTCGATTTATCGTCGACGCCAGCGGGCAGACCGCCCTGCTCAGCCGCAAGCTGAAGCTGCACCAGTGGGACAACCAGTTCCAGAATCTGGCGGTCTACGGCTACTTCCGCGACGCCCGACACCTGGATGCGCCCAACGACGGCAACATTTTCATCGAGTCCTACGAGCACGGTTGGCTCTGGAAAATCCCGCTGCACACGGGGCTGAGCAGCGTGGGCGCGGTGGTAGACAAGGACGTCGGCCAGGCGGGTCTGCGCGCGCTCGGCCCGCGCGGCTATCTCGAACGTCAGGTGGCGCTCGCCCCGCACGTGCGCGAGCTGCTGGCGGACGCCGAGCTGGTGGATGAGCCGCAGGTCGAGCGCGACTGGTCGTACACCTCCAGCCAGTTCGCCGGCGACGGCTACGTGCTCGTCGGCGACGCCGCCTGTTTCGTCGATCCGCTCTTCTCCTCCGGCGTCCACCTCGCGCTGGGCAGCGCCAGCCTGGCGGCGCGCTACGTTGACGCCGCCCTGAGCAATCCGGCCCGGCGCGTCGCGGCGGCGGCGGAGTATCAGTCGCTGTACCGCAAGCAGTACGACTACTTCCATCTCACCGCGCAGCTGTTCTACGGCACCAACCGCAGTGCCGACTCGTACTTCTGGGAGGCGCGGCGGATTTTGACTGAGGATGACGCCGGCGGCGCGACGCCGCGCGAGGCCTTCGTGCGGGTGGTCAGCGGTCAACCGCCGCACGGCTATGAACGGGCGGTGATCGAGCGCGGGGAGATGCCGAGGGAGATCGCCGCCGAGGTGCGGCGACGCGACCACCACGCGGAGCGCCGCCGCCAGGCAACCGCAGCGATCACGGCCGAACCCGGCGGCCTGCTGCGCGCGGTCCCGTCACTGCCCGCGCACGTCCGCCTCGAGCAGCGGCGTGCGCTGGGCGGCGCCAACTTCCAGCAAGCCTTCCAGTTGGTTGTGCAGACCGGTGGGCGGCGATCAGACCCGTACCCCATCACGGCGGTGATGGCCGCCTGCATCGGCCAGATGAACGGCCGCCGTTCTCTGGCCGAGATCGTCTCGGCGATCAGTCGTCAACACAACCTGCGCGGCGGAGACGGTCTCCGCCGCATTCTGGAGCGCGATCTGCCGCCGCTGATCGACGCCGGGCTGATCGATGTCGCCACCCAGACCGTCGGCCGCAACGATCCGTGCCCCTGCGGATCGGGAAAGAAGTACAAGCGCTGCCACGGTCGATGATCCGGGCCGCGACTGGGGAGGTATTGTTGTCGGTAGAGAAGGCTATTGATGGAGGGACATCATGGTTACGGTCGTTCGACGAGTTCGGCAGCTGCATATGAGTGTGACGGGGGGGGGTACTGCTGCTGCTTCTGATGGGCGGATTGCTGGCCGCGGCCTGTGCGGACGAGATTCCTGACGCGCCGCCGCCCAGCGCTGTCGACGTAGCAGCGGAACACGAAACAGAAGCAGCGGAACAGTCGGCGCAATCGCGTACGGCAGACCACTCCGTTGCGCGAGCCCTCGACCAACAGCGGGACGAGCTCTGTGACGGGCTGCCCGCGCAACTCATCACGGTGACTCCGCAATCGTTTGTCGAGGACGAGGAACTCGTCCGCGTGCTGATCGCGCCGTCCAATCGTTGCGAGAGTCTCCTTGTCGTCGCCCCGAAGCACACGCCAGCAGCGGATAGCGCCTGCGCGCTGATCGATTTCCGCGGCGACCAGCATCCGCTGCCGATCGGTGTCCTGCGCGAGGGAGAGTGCGATTGGTTGGATGTGCAGCCAAGCGGCGCACTCGGATCGGGACCCGCCGCTGCGCCCGGTTGCACGGGAATCGATGAACTCTCACTGACCGTGAATGCGGAGAATTTCAATGAGCGCGGCAGAGTCGACCTGGTCGCCTTTGTCCCGCAGACGCGCTGCTACGTGTTCATCAGCGCGGTCCAGCAGCCTGACCGGGTCGAGCCGTTCCAATTTGGCCCGGGCGAAGCGTGCGTGATCAGGCACAGCCAGAGCCCGCAAGGCGATTGCAGCGCCATCGCCTTCTGGACCGGTCGCGGCCGCGGCGGCGTGTCGACGCAGCTGGAAGCCGAAGCGGCCGTGGCGCTGATTCGCCTCGAAAGCCGCGAAGCGCCGCGCTGAGCCACCGGGCTATTTTTGAGGCTGTCCGCGTCCACCTGTAGACTGGGGCTGCCACACCACGCAGAGCGTGGGTGATGCACGGCGCGAGACAGGAAGGCACACTCTATGGAGCGGAACTATTGGTCACGGATGAAGCGGCAGCGGTTGAGCCGCCGCAGCTTGCTGCGGGCGAGCGCTCGCGCTGGCGTCGGCGCGGCGGGATTGGCGCTGGTCGGCTGCGGCGACGATGACGATGACGACGCCCAGCCGGCGGCGGCGCAGCCGCAATCAGCTCAGCAGCAACAGCAGCAGCAACAGCAGCAGGCCGAGCAACAGGCCATGCAGCAGGAGCAGCAAGAGCAGGCTGAACAGCAGGCCGCGGTTGCTCAGGCGCAGGACCAGGCCATGGTCGACAGCCAGGGCAACGCGATCCAGACCGGGGGCGTCTTCAAGCGCGCCGCCGCCTCGCAGCTGACGCTGATCCGCTTCCCCTGGAACTCGGCCGGCAACAACGGCACCATTGACCCGAGCGGTTACATGTACAACTGCCTCACCCAGTACGGGGGCGTGCAGCTGGACGAGACCGCCAACCGCTTCTGGGAGTACGCCAATCCGGACTGGGAGATCAAGCCGGACGTCGCGGAGAGCTGGGAGACGCCGGACAACCTGACCTGGGTCTTCAACATCAAGCCCAACGTGGTCTTCCACGACGGCCGCGCGTTTGTCGCTGATGACGCTGCGCACAGCTACGAAGCGATCCGCGATCAGGGCGTCTCCGGCGGCGGCTCGCCGGCCTACAACCTGGGCAAGGTGATCGCCGGGACTGAGGTCGTTGACGACACGACGTTCCGCCTCAACCTGGGCGAACCGCGCGGCTTCACCGGCGCGCTCACCGCCTACGTGCGCATGGGCCACCCCGAGACGACCGGTTCCGTCACCTCCCCGGCGCGCGACGTCGCCCGCAACGAGGAAGCCGTCCTGATCGGGACCGGCCCCTGGCGCTTCGACACCGACAGCTACGACCCCAACACCGGCTGGCGGCTGATGCCGTTCACCGAAGGGCACATGGGCCCGCCCAACATGGACGAGATCGTCTACACGATCTTCTCCGACGCCGACGCCATCGGCATCGCCCTCGAAGCCGGCGACATCGACTCGCACAACGGCATCCCCTTCAACAACCCGGAGACGATCGACCGGCTGATCGCCAGCGACGAGCACTGGGGCTGGGCGGGCACCAGTCTGGGCGGCCAGATCTTCCGCTTCGCCATCGACGTTGAGCCGACGATTGACCCGCGCGCGCGGCACGGCGTCTGGCGGATGGTTGACCAGGAGCGCGTGGTGCGCGACTACTTCGGCCCGTACGACGACGCCGGCCGGCTCTTCTTCCAGCGCGGCTCGCAGGGCTACATCGAAGACCAGGACCGCCCCAACTACGACCCGGCCGAGGGCGCCAAGCTGCTCGACGCGGCCGGCGTCGGCGAGGGCAGCGTGCTGACCGCCAGCACCCTGCCGATTCGCCCCTACGCGCCGGCGCTCGCCCAGCTGCTGCAGGCCGAACTGTCGGCGCTCGACATCGAGCTGGAACTCGACCCGACCGAGTACAACGTGATGATCGAGAAGCAGCAGGCCGGCGACTTCGGCAACTTCCTGATCGGCTTCGGCAACTGGATTCGGCCCGAGAGCGCGGCGCTGGCCATGGTCATGCAGGACGCCCTGCACGGCGAAGGCAACGCCAAGCGCGGCGGCGACGCCAGCAACCCGATCCCCGTCCGCGAGCGCCCGCACATGGACAACTACTTCCACTGGCTGGACATGATCATCGACGTCCAGACGGGCAACCACGAGGACACGGAAGAGTACTGGCGCTCGTTCAACGAGACGTTCCACGAGGTGATGTTCGCGCAGGCGATCGCGCGTCAACGCGGCGCGGAGTTCTATACCAACCGGGTGCACGTGCCCGATCCAGGACCAACCACGCCGAACCCGCAGACGATCTGGCTCGAACAGACCTAGGCGGGCTTCACCCTACGCGGCCGCCTCGAGTAGAGGCGGCCGCGTAGGCGCACGCCGTCACCTGCCTGAGCTGAGCCGCGCCCTGGCCTATCCAGCGTCCGCACGATGACCTACGTACTTCGCCGCCTGGTCACCCAGCTGATCCCGGTTCTCTTTGTCGCCTCGATCCTGATCTTCGCCTCCGTGCGCCTGATCCCGGGCGACCCCGTCGCCGGCGCAATCGGCGACGCGATGGGCAATACCGATCCCGAGGTCTACGAACGGCTGAAGGAAGAACTCGGCCTCAACAAGCCGATGTACGAGCAGTACTGGATCTGGCTGGGCCGCATCTTCACCGGCGACTTCGGGCAATCACTTACTGGCCTGCCGGTGACGGAAATCTTGGGGAATGCGATCCCGGCCTCGGTCGAGCTGGCCGGTCTGGCGATCATCATTGGCTTCACGCTTGGCCTGCTGCTCGGCGTGCTGGCGGCCATCAACCGCGGCGGGTTCTTCGACTGGTTCGCTGCCCTCTGGACCGGCTGGAACATTGGCGTGCCCTCATTCGTCGCCGGACTTGTCTATCTGATCGTGTTCTCCGTCTGGTTCGATCTGACGCCCGTCTCCGGACGAGTGCCGCTGACCGAGGACCCGATCAAGGCGCTGGAGCATCTGGCGCTGCCGTCGTTGGCTTTGGGCGGGATCGTCGCCGCCAACATCAGTCGTTTCACGCGGCAGTCGCTGCTCGACACCATGACCGAGGACTACATTCGCACCGCCCGCTCCAAAGGGCTCACCAACCGCGTCGTCATCGTCCGACACGCCCTGCGCCCCAGCCTGATTCCGGTGGTCACGATCATGGGTCTCGAGCTCGCCTCGATTCTGAGCGGCACCCTGGTCATCGAGACGGTGTTCACCTGGCCCGGACTGGGACGCGCGTTGATTAACGCCGTCAACAACCGCGACTACACCGTGATCCAGGCCACCACCATCCTCTTGGTCTTCGTCTTCGTCGTGATCAATCTGATCGTTGATCTCGTCTATGTCGGGCTCGATCCGCGGATCCGCATCGGCCAGAGCGCGGAGGGTTAGCGATGTCCGGCAGAGCGGCGGAGATTCCCTTCGAAGAAGAGAGCGATCGCTTCCACTTCCTCCGCAGTATCGGCACGGAACTGCGCGCCATCATGCGCGAGCCTCGCGGCGCGCTCGCGATCACCGTCCTCGTCGTGCTGTTCTTTTTCGCCTTCATCTTCCCCGTGCTCGACCCGACCGATCCGAACAAGCCCGGCGACACCCCAAAGAACGGCAACATCTCCTGGGATGCGCCGATGGGCACCGATCACATCTCTCGAGATCTGCTCGCCCGGAACTCGATCGGCCTCGGGCGCACGATCAAGCACGGATTCATCGCCGTGTTTGTGGGCTGGCTGATCGGAATCACCATCGGCTATACCGCCGGTTGGAGTGGAGGACGCACCGACACGCTGATCATGAGAGGCGTGGACGTCCTCCTGGCGTTCCCCGGGGTCGTCTTCGCGATCCTGCTGATCACGATCATCGGCCCGGGCATCTTCAGCGTCGCGGTTGCAATTGCGTTCTTCAACATTCCCGGGGCGGCGCGGCTGGCGCGGGCGGGCGTGCTGCGTGAGCGCGAACGCGACTATGTCCTCGCCGGACGCTGCCTCGGACTGTCCGGGCGTCGGATCCTCTTCCGCCACGTCGCGCCCAACACGTTCGGCGCGTTTACCGTGCAGGTGCCGCTGGCGATTGTGGCCTCCGTGTTGATCATGGCAGCGCTCAACTTCCTTGGGCTGGGCGCGGAGCTGCCCGATCCGACGCTCGGCGCGATCATGCAGGAGGGCCGCCCCTACATGCGCGACGCGCCGCACTTCGTGCTGGGGCCGGTGCTGATCCTGGCACTGATGCTGACGGCCCTGAACTTCCTCAGCGATGTGCTCACCGAGCGCCTCGACCCCGTCCGCCGGCGGCGGGTCTAACCTAGCCTGCGAACCGCGATCCACTCACACTCTGGAGATCACCTATGGCCGTGCTTCCGAATACGTTCCGCGCGAAGCTTGATGCGGGCGCGCCCACGATTGGCACCCACTTCCTCTTCAACGACCCCGACATTGCCGAGCTGATCGGCGACACCGGTCAGTTCGACTACGCCGAGTACGTGGCGGAATACTCGACCTTCGACATGAAGACGCTCTACCACCTCGCGCGCGCGGCGCAGTGCGGGAATCTGCCGCTGATGATCAAGCTCGACCAGGCCAACCAGACCTTCTGGGCGCAGGCGGCGCTGGGGGCGGGCTTCAAGTCGGTGCTCTACACCGACATCCGTACGCCCGACGACGTTGACCTCGCGCTCCAGGCGATCCGTCCCGACAAGCCGAGCACGCTGGGCAACGTCGGCGGACACATGGGCGTCAAGACGCGCCGTCCGGCGCTGGCCGGCTACGCCGCCGGCGACTACGGCGCTGACCTCGACGGCATCGTCACCGTGATCATGATTGAGAAGCGGGTGGCGCTTGACGAGATCGATGCGATCCTCGAACGGTCGGCGGAGCTCAAGGTGGACATGACCCAGTGGGGGCCGAGCGACTACGGTTTCTCCTTCGACGAACGGCCCGGCCCGGAGGAGCTCCGCGCGGCGGAGGAGACGGTGATCGCCAAGTCGCTTGAGTACGGCGTCGCGCCGCGCATTGAGATCGGCGCGGTCGAGCAGGCGCAGCGCTACCTGGATATGGGCGTGCGCCACTTCTGCATCGGCTGGGATCGCTTCCTGCTCAATCAGGGCTACACCGAGCTTGGGCGCGGCCTGCGCGCGCTCATGGATGACGCTTAGGAGTCCGCCATGGTGACCAACAACTTCGACTGGCTCGCGAGCAACGTCGAGCCGCCGCTTGACTCCGAGCAGCCGATCATTGATCCGCATCACCACCTCTGGGACGCGCGGCCCGACGGTCCGCGGCTGCGCTACTTTCTCGACGAACTGCTGGAGGACACGGCCGGCCTGAATGTGCGTCAGACCGTGTTCATCGAGTGCGGCGCGATGTACAACGCGGACGCGGCGGCGGCGCTGGCTCCGGTGGGCGAGACCGAGTATGTGGCCGGCGTCTCGGCGCAGAGCGCCAGCGGCCTCTACGGCGATCTCCGCGCCTGCACGGGGATTGTGGGGCACGCCAACCTGATGCTCGGCGCGGCGGTCGGCGAGGTGCTCGATGCGCACATGGCGACCAGCCCGCGCTTTCGCGGCATCCGCCATCACGCGAGCTGGGATCCGTCGCCCGACGTGCCCAACTCGCGGCTGGAGCCGGGGCCGCACGTCTATCTGAACGAGACCTACCGCGAGGGCTTCGCGGAGCTGGGCAAGCGCGGCCTGAGCTTTGAGGGCTGGCTCTACCATCCGCAGATTCCCGAACTGACCGACCTGGCGCGGGCGTTCCCGGAGACGACGATCATCCTCAACCACCTCGGCGGGCCGCTCGGGCTCGGGCCGTACGTCGGCCGCCGCGATGAGGTCTTTGCCGAGTGGCGGGAGTCGATTAGCGAACTGGCGACCTGCGAGAACGTGGTCGCCAAGGTGGGCGGCATTCAGATGGCGATCAACGGCTTCGGCTGGCACGAGCGCGCGACCGCGCCATCCTCCGACGACCTGCTCGCTGCCAACCGTCCGTGGTACGAGCACACGATCCAGTCCTTCGGCCCGGCGCGCTGCATGTTCGAGAGCAACTTCCCGGTCGACAAGGTGTCCTGCAGCTACACGACGCTCTGGAATCAGTTCGTCAAGCTCGCCGCCGACTATCCCGCCGACGAGCGGCAGCTGATGTTCCACGACACGGCGATGCGGGTCTACCGCCTCGAATCGCGCTAGCCCCCCTCAGCCTTCGGCAGCTCCCCCGTAGGGGAGCGTGGATGGAGGCCTTCGGCGGCTCCCCCAATGGAGGGAGCATGGGAGAGGGGGCGGTCGGCGGCTCTCTCAGCAGGAGAGCGCGCGGACGAACCTACCTGGGGCGGCTTGGTCAGGCGTTGAACTGGGGGATCAGGTAGTCGTGGTCGCGGGTGTAGACCTGAATGCGGCCGCGGCCGCCGTCGGAGACGGCGATCCGATCCTGGCCGTCAATCGCGATCCCGCGCGGGCGGTCGAAGATGCCGAAGTTGAGCTTCTCCACCGGATCGACCCGCCGGAACGCCTGCATGTAGTCGGGATTGACGTCCATCACCTGCTGCGCGGCTTTGGAGAAGCCGTGGGCGTCGCCGTAGAGGCCGCAGATGATGTCGCCGTCCGGGTAGTAGATCTGCACCCGCCGATTGCCCCAGTCGCAGACGTAGACGTCTCCCTGGCTGTCCACAGCGACATCGGCGGGGCGCTTGAGCGCGCCGCCGTCGTCAATGTCCGCGAACTGCGAGCCGAAGCGGACGAGCGGCTCGCCGTCGGGCGTGAATTTCTGGACGCGGTCGTTGGCCCAGTCCGCGACGTAGACGTCGCCCGCCGGATCGATCGTCAGCCCCCAGGGCTGATTGAGCTGGCCGACCTCGCAACCCTCGGAGCCCCAGGCGCCGAGGTACTCGCCGGCTTTGCTGTACTTCTGGACGCGGTGGTTGAGGCTGTCGACGACCAGCAGGTTGTCGTCGGCGTCGAAGGCAAGGCCGGCGGGGCGGTTGAACTGTCCGTCACCCGCGCCGAACGCGCCCCAGTCGCCGAGCGGCGCGCCTTCGGCGTCGTAGCCGTAGATGCGGTGCTGGTAGGCGTCGGAGCACCAGACCGAGCCGTCGCGGGCGAGGGCAAGTCCCTGCGGCCAGACCAGGTCGCCGGCGCCCATGTCCCCGAGGAATTCGTCCTCGATGCGGTGCTTGAAGATTTTGGGCCCCAAGACGCCCGCGCCGCCGCCGTACTCGGCCAGGCCCATATCGACGACGTGCATGACGCCGCTGGGGGCCATCGCGATCGCGGTCGGATAGTTGAAGCCCTGCGGGCCGACGAAGTGGCCGATCGAGTGGTTGAAGTGCCAGGTGCGTCCGGCGACGGATTTGGTCAGCATGTCGGATCCTTCCTCATCGTTGCGTCATCGCCGCTCTGTCCGCCGGTATGACGTCGTCACAGTCCGTCATAGCCGCGCTCCGCATCGCGGCTCCCTGCTGGACGCGGCGAGATACCCGCGGCAAGCGCGGGTATGACGGTAGTGGTTCGTCATGGCCGCGCTCAGCATCGCGGCTCCCTGCTGGACGCGGCGAGATACCCGCGGCAAGCGCGGGTATGACGGTAGTGGTTCGTCATGGCCACGCTCCGCATCGCGGCTCCCTGCTGGACGCGGCGAGATACCCGTGGCAAGCGCGGGGATGGCGGTAGTGGTTCGTCATGGCCGCGCTCCGCCGCGGCCATCTCGCCGCGGACTGCACGATGGCTCTCTGCCGGACGCGGCGAGATACCCGCGGCAAGCGCGGGGATGACGATCTCGAGGTTGCGGCAGTGGCTCGGCATCGCCGTACTCCGGCGCGGGTATGACGATCACGGGGACGCGGCCAAGAGCGGGTTGACGAAGCTGAGCTTCTCGAACTCGCCGTCGACGATGGGCTTGGCGTCGAGCTGCAGCCAGTCCTCGAGGATGGTCGAGTAGACGCCGCGGAAGTCGTGGTTGGGGACGAGGTCACCCTGCTCGAGGTCCTTGGGATTGATGCTCGGGAACTCGCCGTGCATCCCGCCCTGGACCGCGGGGCCGATCACGAAGCAGCCGCCGCCAGCGCCGTGGTCGGAGCCGGATCCGTTGTCGCGGACGCGGCGGCCGAACTCGGTGAAGAGGAACATGACGACGTTGTCGTCGCGGTCGTGCGCGCGCAGGTCGTCCCAGAAGTCGGCGATCGCGCGGGAGAGGTCAGTCCAGAGCTTCTCGAAGACCGGCTTCTGGTTGGCGTGGGTGTCGAAGCCGATCAGCTGGGTGTAGAAGACGCGCGTGCCGAGGTCGGCGCAGTGGATCGTGGCGATATCGCGCAGGCTGCGCGAGATTTGTTCGGTGCCGTACTCGACGTTCGACTCGTAGCGGCCCAGACCCTCCTTGAGGATGTCCGCGCCCTTGAGCGCGTCGAGGCCGGTGCGGCCGAGGTATTCCTTGACGTTGCCGGTACCGATCGCGCGGCCGTACATGTTGACGAAGCGTTCGAGCATCTTCTCGCGCTGCTGCTGTTGCTCGATGCCGGTCAGCAGGCCGTAGGTCGAGAGGTCGGCGACGGAGGCGACGGTCACGCCGGGCACGACCAGCGCGCGCGGCAGACCCTGGCCGATGTGGACGCCGGTGACGGGGTTCTCGCCGGTCGGGTCGAGGTCGCGGATGGCGCGCCCGACCCAGCCCTCGGTGCCGACCTTGGTCGGTTCGCAGGTGTGCCAGATGTCCATAGAGCGGAAGTGTGAGCGCGGCGAATTGGGGTAGCCGACGCCGTGGATCAGGGCCATGTCGCCCTGGTCGTAGAGCTCCTTGAGCGGCGCCATGGTCGGGTGCAGACCGAACTCGTCGTCAATCTTCAGCACCTCGTCCTCGCCGATGCAGAGCGCGCCGTTGCGGGCGTCGCGGTAGTGGCCGTCGGCGTAGGGGACGACGCTGTTCATGTAGTCGTTGCCGCCGGTCAGCTGGATGATGACGACGACGGGGTCTTTGGTGCGGGTGGCGGTGGTCATGGCGGAATCCTCTGGTGCGGTCTCGGGCGGGTCGGCTAGCCGAACTGATACTCGGTGGTGGCGGCGATCAGGGCGAGCATCTCGCCGACGCGCTCGCTGGAGCGGGCGTAATCGTCCGCGCCGGACCAGGACAGCTCGCCTGCTTCGGAAGCGTGTTCGATCAGCTCCAGCCGGGTGTCGCGGGCCACGTCGAGCGGGCCGATCAGGTCGAGGCAGTGGTCAACCAGCTCGTCCGGCCCCATTCGGGTTCCGTTGGCGGCGGCGACGCGCTGGACGATGTTCTGCACGCCGGGCAGTTCGAGGTTCGATACCCGGTCGGCGACGAAGTTGATCCGCTGCACGACTGCGCCGCTGTTGATCCAGTCGCGGCCGGTCTGCCAACCCTCAACGCTGGGCGGGTTGTGCAGGCTCTGGCCCATATGCGCCGATTCCTGGCCGACGGGGATCAGTTCCAGCTGGGGGCCCTGCAGATCGCCGGTCAGGCGCAGCGTGCCGACCACGGTCTCGACCGGGCTCTTGACCTTCTGGAAGCTCGCCTCTTTGAAGAAGTCGGCGTTGAACAGGGCGCGCAGAACCGGCTTGATCTCGTAGTTCGCGTCCGTGAAGACGCCGGCGAGGTACTCGATCGCGTCTGGATCGCGCGGCGGTTCGATGTTCCAGGCGGGCACCTGCGCCTCGTCGGCGACGAAGAAGTTGTAGAGATGGCGCACGATGAAGCGCGGGCAGGCGGGCTGTTCGAGGATGATGTCGATGATGTCGAGGCCGTCGAAGTGGCCCGTGCGCCCGAGGAACTCCTTCTCGCCGTAGTCGTGTTCCTCCGGGCGGAACTCGAACTGGAAGAAGAAGCGGTGGTTGGGCACGCGCGGGATTTTGGGGCCCAGCGTCCAGCCGGTGAAGGCGCGGGCGCACTCGAAGACGTCCTTCTCGGTGTAGTGGCCGACGCCCAGCGAGAACAGTTCCAGCAGCTCGCGGCCCCAGTTTTCATTGGGCGAGCGCTTGTGGTTCTCGTGGTTGTCGAGCCAGTAAATCATGGCCGGATTCTGGGCGAGCATGATCAGCAGGTCGCGGTAGTTGCCGGTGCCGTGGTCGCGGAACATGTTCACCTGGGCGATCAGGTGGTTGTCGTTGTCGACCTTGGAGTTGCCGGTGGCGAAGACGTGATGCCAGAAGAGCGCCATCTTCTCTTCCAGCGGGCGCTGCGTGTTGACCATGTGGTAGAGCCAGTTGGCCGCGCCGGGCACGGTCACGGGACCGCCGGTCTCGAGCGATGGCATGTAGCGGAAGAGCTCGTACAGGTCGGCGCGGGGGATGTGCGCCGGCGGATCGACGAGCTGCTCAACGGTTTCCTCGTAGCCCTGCGCGGCGAGCCGCTCCAGCTCGTCGCGGTCCGCGCCAAACCCGGCGCGGCGCATCAGGTGCGCCATCAGGGCGATCTCTTGCGTGTCCGACATACGATGCCTCAGATTTCCTGCCCAACGGAGCGCCGCTCTCCACGCGGCGCTGTCTAGCACAAGCTACAGGTTTTACCAAGCAGTCGTTGCCGCGGCGGATGAAAGCCCGTCGGGGCCGCCCCCCTTCAGCCGCTCCGCGACAGCTTCCCCCCAGAGGGGGGAAGCGATGAGGAATTTGTCTCCCAGAGGGGGAGGCGTTTCCTCTAGGCTTCGCGCTAACGGGGGAGATGAATCATGTCCAGCGAACTCATCGTAGAAGACGGGCCGGTGACACGGCTGACGATCAACCGTCCGGAACGGCACAATGCGATCAATACTGAGGTTGGCGACGCGATGGTCGAGGTCGTCACCCGGGTGGGGCGCGATCCGGCGGTGCAGGTGCTGATCCTCGCCGGCGCGGGACGCTCATTCTGCTCGGGCGACGATGTGAGCGAGGGCGCGGAGGGTCGGATTCCTGATTACGAATGGAAGAATCCGTACCACGCGCCGTTTGTCGCGCCGTTCAACCTGGAGCGGCACCCGTACTTCCGCCTGCAATCCCTGCTGCGGCGGATTCCGCAGATGGTGATTGCCCAGGTGCAGGGATACTGCATGGGCTCGGGCTTTGACCTGATGCTGGCGTCGGACTACGCCATCGCTGACCCGGAGGCGAGGCTGCGGATGGTGATCTCGGCGACGGCGTTTCTGCCCAAGTACGTGGGGCTGAAGCAGGCGACGCAGCTGATTCTGGACGATCAGTTCATCTCCGCGCAGGAGGCGGCGGAGCTGGGGCTGATCACGAGCGTGGCGGAGCCTGGCCAGCTGCACGAGGAGGTTGACGCGCTGGCCGAGCGCCTCGCCGCGATCGGTCAAGCCCGGCACGGGTATCTCGGCGTGGTCAAGGAGTCGCTCAACCGCTCGCTCTGGCCGCAGCTGGATGACGACCTGCGGATGCAGCTGATCGGGCACCGGCTGAGCGATCTCTACGGCCTGCATCCGTACGAATCGGCGTCCGACTGATGAGTGACTCGAAGCTGCCCCTGGCGGGCGCTGTTGTTGTGGACTTGAGTGACGAGTGTCTCTGTCTGGGCGCGCGTTGGCTTTCTGACTTTGGCGCGGACGTGATCCGCGTCGAGTCCGCGGCGGGCGACGCGCTGCGACTCGGCGGGCCGCACCTGGCCGATCGGCACGATCCCGAGAGCGGCCTGCGGCACATCCTGTACAACGCGGGCAAGCGCAGCCTGGCGCTGAACTTTGACGCGCCCGGCGCGTGGGATTTGGTCGACCGCCTGCTCAGCGCCGCTGACGTGGTGCTTGCGCCGCTGGACAAGTCGGCGTCGGCGCGGCGCTGCTTTGCGCCGGAGCGGCTGCAGCGGGTGCATCCGCAGCTGGGCGTGATCGACGTGGTCACGCGGCGCGGCGGGGAGGAGCTGCCAGCTTCCGATCTCGTCGGCGTGGCCGCGGGCGGACTGATGGAGGGTCTGGGCTTTCCTGAGGTCGCGCCTGACTATCCGGCGGGCAAGCTGGCCTACAAGCAGGCAAGCCAGGTCGCGGCGGCGGCCGGGACGGCGATGCTCTACGACCGCCGTAACGGTGAGGAGCGCGCCAGCCATGTCTACATCTCGCTGCAGGAGGCGATTCTCTCCACCACGATCCACTTCGCCAACGAGAACATGTGGCGGCAGCTGGGCGAGAAGGCGTTCCGGCCGGGCGGCGACCTGCCCACGCTCGTCCAGGCGGGCGACGGCGGCTGGGTCACGTTCGGGATCACGCCCAACACACCGGCGCGGTATGAGGCATTCGCGCAGTGGCTCTTTGAGCGGTCGGGCTACGACGGCTTAATCGGTACGGAGTTTCCGGGCGACATCTGGGCGACGCCGTGGGGCAGCGAGTCGCACCAGGCGTTCGAGCGCGCCTGCGCGTCGCTGCCACGCGACGCGCTGTGCGCCGAGGGTCAGGCGCGGGGTTTTCTGGTCGTGCCGGTCAACTCGGTGCGCGACATCGTCGAGGATCCACACCTGCATGAGCGGGGCGCATTCGTCTCGGTGGAGCATCCGCAGTTCGAGCGCCGCCTCGATCTGCCGCGCTTGCCGATCCACTCGACCGGCTACGAGCCCGAGCCGCGTCCCGCGCCGACTCTGGGCGCGGACTCCGCAGACGTCCTGCAGACCCTCGCCGGCGTGAGCGCGGACGAGTACGAGCGCCTGCGCGGACTGGGCGTGATCGTCGGGCCGCCGCCGAGCGCGACGCGGCGGCACGAGCAAGCGCGTCAGCCCGCAGTCCCCAAGCCGACCGTGTCGGGAGCAGACACACGCGACGCGTTGCCGCTGCAGGGCATCCGCGTGATTGATTTCTGCTGGCAGGCGGCGGGGCCGTTGACGACGGAGTTGATGGCGAATCTGGGCGCGGACGTGGTCAAGATCGAGTCGGAGGCGCGGATCGACACGCTGCGGATTGCGCTCAACGCTTATACCCAGCCCACGATCGAAACCGGCGCCTTCTTCCAGGATTGCAACACCGACAAACGAAGCGTCAACCTCAATCTGAGCGCGCCCGACGGGTTGCGGGTCGCCTATGACCTGATCCGCGGCGCGGATGTGGTGACCGACAACTTCACCGGCGGCGTGATGAAGCGGCTGGGGCTGGGCTACGACCAGCTGCGGCAGATCAATCCGCGCATCGTGACGGCGAGCTTCCCGGTGATGGGCACCTGGGGGCCGAAGGCGTCGTGGAAGGGGATCGGCAACAGCGTGGTGGCGCTCTGCGGGCTGGCGGCGCATACCGGCGCGGTAGAGCGGAAGCCGACCGGCGTGCTGCTGCATACCGACTTCACGCTCGCGCCGTTGGCCGTGACCGCGATCGTCTCCGCGCTGATCCAGCGTGAGCGCACCGGGATTGGCCAGGAGATCGAGATTCCCCAATACGAGGCGGGGCTGCATCTGCTCGATACCGAGTTGATCGAACAGCTGGCCAACGGCGTCACGCCGGCGCGGCGCGGGAATCGGTCGCCCGAGGCGTCCCCGCATGGACTGTTTCGCTGCGCCGGCGATGATCGCTGGCTGGCGCTGGAGGTGCGCCACACGGTGGACTGGCTGGAGCTGTGCCAGGTGATCGGCCGCGCCGACCTGGCGGCGCGCGATGATCTGCGGACGCTGGCCGGCCGGCAGCAGGCGGCGGACGAGATTGAGGCGGCGATCAGCGCCTGGATCTCAAGGCAGGAGCGGTGGCAGGCAGCCGAGCAGCTGGTCGCGGCGGGCATGCCGGCGGGGCCGAACGAGGATATTGAGGATCTGGTCGAGACCGATCCGTCGATGGCAGGCTTCTTCCACGAGTTCGATCACCCGGTCGGGATCAGGTTCATGGCGCAGAACCAGCCGTTTCTCTGGAACGGCGAGCGCCTGCCGATCCGCCGCGCGCCATTCTTCGGCGAGCACAACGAAGAGGTCTACCGCCGCGAGCTTGGCCTGAGCGAGGACGAGGTGACGCAGCTGATCATCGGCGGGGTCATCCGCTAGCCGAAGGCAGCGGTCTCAGTCGAGCCAGGGATCGATGATCACCTTGCAGCCGAGCTGGTTGAAGGCGGTTTCGTAAGCCTGCTGGGCGTCGTTGATGCTGAAGCGGTGCGTGATCAGCCGCTCGATCGGCAGGCCGTTCTGGACGAGCTCGATCAGCTCCAGCAGTTCTTGCGGCGACACGCTCCAGCTGCCGATCAAGGTGAGTTCCTTGGGCAGCAGATGGCCGGCGACCGTGA
The DNA here is from genome assembly GCA_965200625.1 of Dehalococcoidia bacterium. Lineage (GTDB taxonomy): Bacteria > Chloroflexota > Dehalococcoidia > Bin125 > Bin125 > Bin125. Next base: position 2,487,848 of record OZ241375.1, on the reverse strand, counting down.
CTGGCGTTGGCCGCGGCACGGGACCGTCGGGCGTCTCGTCGTACTTGAGTCCGATGAAGCCGACCGCGCCGCGGCGGCGGGCGGCGTCGAGGCAGAGAAGCTGCGGCTCGGTGTAGCCGGTGAAGTCGAGCGCGATATCAACGCCGCGGCCGCCGGTGAGCGCCATGACTCGCGTGAGCGCGTCCTCGGCATTGGGATCGATCGCCAGAGCGACGCCGTATTCGCCGCTGCGAGCGCGGCGGTACTCGCTCGGTTCAGTCGCGATGACCCGCGCCCCGAGCGCGTGGCAGATGATCGACGCCGCCGCGCCCAGCGGGCCGAGTCCGGTGATCAGCACGGTGTCGAATCCGTCAACGCCCAGCCGTCGAATCGCGCGGTAGGGTGTCCCGACGGCGTCCACCAGCAGTGAGGCGAGCTCGCAGGAGAGATCGTCGGGGATCGGGATGCAGTAGCTGTCGGGGCGCAGGATGTACTGGGAGTGGGTGCCGCGCCAATCGAGGCCGTACTCGCCGGGGTTCAGGCAGAGCAGCCACTCGCCGCGATGGCAGTGCACGCAGTTCCCGCACTTGACGCCCAAATCGGGCAGGACCGTGACGCGCGTGCCCTCCGTCAGACGCGCCTGCGGCCCAGCCTGCACCACGACGCCGGCGCCCTCGTGCCCCGAATTCATCATGCCGCCCTCGGCCGCGCCGTCCACCTGCCAGGAGCGTAATTCGGTGCCGCAGATGGTGCTCGAAAGCACCTTGACCAACACCAAATCGCCCGACGGCTCGGGCGCGGGAATCTCGGCCACGCCGACCTGCTCGCCTCCGTACATCTCGACGATCTTCATGCGGCAGTCCCGTCATGAAGGGAGCGGCGTCAGTACCACTTCTCCTTATCGACCACGTTAACGAAATCGCGGCCGTCCACGAGTCGGCGGGCGTTCTCGAGGATCAGGTCGAAGCGGCGTGCGGGGATGTTCTCGGCGTCGGCGACGGCGATGTGGGGGGTGAGGATGACGTTTTCCATCCTCCAGAGTGGATGACCCTCAGGCAGCGGTTCGATTTCGTAGACGTCGAGGCCGGCACCGGCGATCTGGCGGTCGTCGAGCGCGGCGACCAGGTCGTCCAGCTTGCAGGTCATGCCGCGGCCGATGTTGATGAAGGAGGCGGAAGGCTTCATCGCGGCGAAGCGCTGGGCGTTCCACATGAACTCGGTCTCGGGCGTGTGCGGGACGGTGGTGACCACGAAGTCGGCTTCGGGCAGGCGGCTGTCCAACTCGCCCGGCGCGATGAGTTCGCCGTCGATTGCGTAGGCGGGGCGCGGATCGACGCCGATCACGCGGCAGCCGAAGGCGGCGCAGAGCCGCGCGGCCTCCGCGCCGATGCCGCCGACGCCGTTGATCAGCACGGTGGCCGCGGTCAGGTCAACGTAGCCGCGCTGCCGGGCGCGCGGCGCCCAGCGGCCCTCCGCCTGGGCGGCGGCGTAGTACGGCAGCCCGCGCCCGAGGGCGAGGATGTACATCATGATGTGCTGGGCGATGTGGTCGGAGTAGATGCCGCGGGGATTGCTGACGGTCACGCGGTGCTCGGCGAGTTCGGGGTAGTACCAGCCGACCGGCGGCCCGGCGAAGGGGTTCTGGAGCAGGCGCAGACGCTCGACGTTGGGCAACACCTCGGGCGGAACCCAGCCATAGGCGGCGTCGGCGTCGGTCAGTTCCTGCGCCGCCTGCGCCTCGTCCTCAACGACGACCACCTCGAGTTCGGGCAGGGCGGCGCGCAGCCGCTCGGCCCAGGCGCGGATGTCGTCATCAATCGGCGGCAGCATGACGTACTTGGGCATTGGGTCATCTCTCCCTCAGCGAGCGGCGGCTAACCCAAGACGCCCGCGGCGATGAGCTCAGCGATTTCGACGGCGTCCAGGCCCAGGAGGCCGCTCAGCACGTCCTCGTTATGCTCGCCGAGCATCGGCGCGCGTTCGAGCGTGCGCGGTTCGAGATGCGCGAACTCCCAGGGCGCGCCGTCGATCCAGACTCCGAAGCCGGGCTTGGACGGCTGCTCGACGCGCTGATAGTGGCCGCGGAAGTGCTCATCGAGGTCCATCATGTCGCGCAAGTCCTCGACGGCGCTGGCTGCGATGCCGGCGGCTTGCAGCGCCTCGGCCGCTTGCCACTTGCTGAGCGACGCGGACCAGGCTGCGATCGCGGCCTCAAGCTCAGCGTTGCGCCGCTGACGGCCAGCGCGCGATTGCAGCGCGCTGTCGGCGCTCCACTCGGGCCGCCCGATCACGGCGGCGAAGGCGGGCCACTGCGCGTCGGTTTCCAGCGCGAGCGCGACCCACTGGTCGTCACCGGCGGCGGGGAAGACCCCGTGCGGGCACATGTTGGGGTCGGTGTTGCCTGGCCGGGGGAGGTCCTCGCCGCGCTGGTCGAACTGCATCCACTGCGCACCGAGCAGCGCCACGGTGGCGCTGAGCTGGCTGAGCTCGATCTCGCGTCCGGCGCCGCTTTCCTCGCGGGCGCGGAGGGCGGCGAGAATCGCGGTCACGCCGATGTGCGGCGTGGTGAAGTCGGGATAGGCGACGCCCATCCCGCGCGGCGGTCGGCCGGGCAGGCCCATGAGGAAGTTCAGTCCGGACGCCGCCTTGAGCAGGTTGCCGAGCGAGCGCAGCGGCCGCCACGGGCTATCGCCGCCGATGCCGGGCAGATGCAGCAGGATCAGTCTGGGGTTGATCTGGCGCAGGTCCTCCCAGGGGAAGCCCATCCGCGCGAGGGATCCGGCGGAGTAGTTGTTGACCAGCACGTCGCAATGCGCGACCAGCCGCCGCAGCAGTTCTTTGCCGCGCTCCTGCGACAGATCGAGCGTCAGCGATCGTTTGCCGGTGTTGACGTCGTTGAAGAGGTCGGCGAGGTCGGGCTGGTACTCGCCGTTGACCGGCTGCACGCGCACGGGGTCCATGCGCGCGCCGCTGGACTCGACCTTGATCACGTCCGCGCCGAAGTTGGCCAGCAGCCGCGTCGTCAGCGGGCCGGCCGCGACCCAGGTCAGATCGAGCACACGGATGCCGGCCAGCGGCTGGGACGGCAATGCGTCCGCCAGGTCGCTGGGCCATGTGCGCGAAGGCGCAGGCTCCGCGTCATGCTCGCCGAGCCGGGGAGCGGGCCGTAGTTCGACTTCGGGATCCACGGGCTCGAGCGGGCTGCGCGAGTAGCTGAGCGCGCGCCCGGCGGTGGGCGTCTCGAGATCGAGGAACTGGCCGGATTGGGGGTAGTGCTCCGTTTCGGCAAACTCGCTGAAGCGCAGCGTGGGCATGGCCGGGATTTGCGCAGCCCAGAGCCGCTCGAGGAGCTTCTGGCGCGGCCAGACGGCGGCCAACTCGATGGCGAGGTACTGCAACGGATTCTCGAGATACTGCCAGGCGGCGCGGTCGCCGCGGTGGATGACTTCCCAGTTGTCGGGATCGAGGTCGTGGGCGACGACCGCTTCGTCGAGCATGGCGATGAACTCGGGCAGCTTGTTCGGGGAGATATTGCAGCCCATCCAGCGGTCATCCGCGCAGCGGATGACCTGGGAGAGCGCCGGTCGATAGGGCGCCTCGCCGCGCCAGCGCCAGACGCACGGATTCGAGGTCTGGACGACCTGGAACGAGGTCGCCTGCTGCATCGAGATGTCGATCTGCGCGCCGGGCTGCCCGGGCGTGCGGTCGCGTCCGTGCAGCGCCGTCATCGCGGCGGAGGCGACAGTCAGGCCGGTCATCGTGCAGGCGGGATGGGCCGCTCCGTGCATGGGCGGATCTGCCGCTTCGCCGCTGACCTGCAGGAGTCCGCCGGCCGCGGTGGCGGTGAGGTCGGTCGCGCGCCAGTGAGCCTTCGGGCCGCGCTGTCCGTAGGGCGAGGCGGAGACGACGATCAGATGCGGATTGGCCTCGCGCAGGAGGTTGACCGGGAATTCGCCGGGCTGATGCGCTTCGATCAGGATGTCGGCCGCCGCCGCGAGCGTTTGTAGCTGCTCGAAGCCGTCAGGGGCGCGCCAGTCGAGTGTCACGGAGCGCTTGTTGACGTTGAAGTAGAGGTGCTGATAGCTGCGCTCGGGCGCGGGCTGGTCGTCGAGGAAGGGCGCGGCGTGGCGGATTGCCTGACCGCCGGGCGGCTCGATCAGCGTTACTTCCGCGCCGAGATCGGCGAGCAGGCGTCCGCCGAGCGCGGCCCGCTGATCGCCCAGATCGAGGACGCGCACATCGTGCAGGGGCAGCGTCATGGCGAGCGTCCCTGCTGGCGCATTGAGTCGCGAGTCCAGGTCATGCACGGCTCCGAACGGCGCCCGCCGCCGGCAGGTGGGCGCGGCATTCGCCATACTAGCGATCATTGGCGCGCCATTCGGAAGGGCGGCGGGTATGGAAGCGCTTGCGGGAATTCGGGTCGTCGAGCTGTCGATTGCGGTGCAGGGGCCGGCGGCGGGCGCGTTTCTGTCCGACATGGGCGCGGACGTGATCAAGGTGGAACCGCCTGTGGGAGACGCCAACCGCTGGTTCCGCGGCGCTGGCAATCCGCTGCCGGATGAGGTGGTGGGGACGCAGTTCATCGGCGCGTCGCACGGCAAGCGTTCGGTCTGCGTCGATATCCACACCGCGCTCGGCCTTGAGCTGGTTGACCGACTCGTGGACACGGCGGACGTCTTCCTCAGCAACTATCGAGAACCGGCGCTGGAGCGGAGCGGGATGGGCTACGAGCGGCTGGCGGCGCGCAATCCGGGGCTGGTCTACGCCACTGCGAACGGCTTCGGGCCGGACGGGCCGGCGCGGCAGAATCGGATGAGCGACCAGTACGCGCAGTCGCGCAGCGGGATTTCTGGCGTCACTGGCACGCCTGACGATCCGCCGCTGATTCCCGGCGCGATCATCGGCGATACGGGCGGGGCGATGGCGTTGGCGATGGGCGTGCTGACGGCGCTCGTCGCGCGGCAGCGCGACGGTCTGGGGCAGCAGGTGCAGACCTCGTCATACGGCGCGCTGCTCTGGATGCAGGCGTGGGAGATCAACCACCAGTCGGTGACGGGATATGAGCTCACCAAGGACGGCGCGTTTCATCCGGCGGTGCCGACGATCACCGGGTTGTATGAGGCCGCGGACGGGGTCGCCTTCTGCATCGGGTTCCGCGATGACGCGGGCTGGCGCGACTTCTGCGCGTTTGCGGGGCGGCCCGAGCTGGGTACGGATCCGCGCCTGGATGTCCGTGAGAAGCGTGATCCCTTCCGCGACCGCGAGCTGTCCCGCGTGGTGCGGCACTCGCGGCCGCTGGTCGCGGAGCTGATGCGCCAGCGCACCGCTGACGAGTGGCAGGAGTTCTTCGAGCTCCACCCGGACAACGCGATGGCGCAGCGGGTGCTGAACTACGCCGAGGTGCTCGAGGACGAGCAGGCGCTGGTCAACGGCTACATCGTCGAGAAGGACATTCCCCACGTCGGTCGGCGGCGCGTGGTGGGGCTGCCGACGCGGTTGAGTCGGACGCCGGGCACGGCCAAGAACTCGTTTGCTGATCTGGGTCAGCACACGGCCGAGGTGATGCGCGAACTTGGGTACGATGATCCGGCGATCGCCGAGGTCGAGGCGCACAGAGCGCCGCCGTTCTGAGGCGGATCTGTTCAGGTTTGTCCAGATTTTTCCAGATACGGGCAGGTCGGGGCAGGTCAGCGTACGCCAGAGCGCGTCAGGGCAGGTAGGGCACGCGGGTGGTGGGGCCGAGGTTGGCGGCGAGGTAGGACTGGGCGTCGCGGACGAAGTCGACGAGCAGCGGGCGCGTCTCGCGGGGGTCGATCATGTCTTCGATGCCGAAGGCGTGCGCGGTGCGCAGCGGGGAGCGGATTTCGTTGAGCCGCGCCTCGATTTCGAGCCGCTTGGCTTCGGGGTCGGCGGCGGCGCGGATTTCGCGGCGGTAGGCGGCCGTCACGCCGCCCTCAATGTGCATCGAGCCCCAGTGCGCCGAGGGCCAGGCGTAGCGGCGGTAGAGGGCGTGCCCGCGTCGGTACTGCAGTCCGCCGGCGACGCCGTAGGCCTGGCGGGTGATGAAGACGAGGTAGGGCATTTGTGAGAGTCGGCTGGTGAGCATCAGCCGCGCGCCGGTGCGGATGATGCCGCTGCGCTCGTCGGCGGGGCCGACGGAGAAGCCGGGCTCGTCGCAGAAGTAGATCAGGGGCAGGTGGAAGGTGTCGCAGAGTTGGATCAGGCGGATGATCTTCTCGGCGGCGGCCTTGTCGGTGGAGCCGCCGTTCTCGCGCGGGTTGTTGAGCATGACGCCGACGGGATAGCCGTCCACTCGGGCGAGGCCGGTGATGCGCGCTTTGCCCCAGTGCGGCTGGAGCTCGAAGAAGGAGCCGCGGTCGAGCACCCAGTCGAGCAGTTTGCGGGGGTTGTAGATGCGGCGGAGGTTGCGGGGGATCAGGGAGAGCAGGCCGGATTCGCGGCGTTCGGGATCGTCGGTTGGTTGGCTGCGGGGCGGCAGTTCCCAGACGTTCTGGGGGAGGTAGCCGAGGAACTGGCGCGCCTGCTGCATTGCTTCGGCCTCGGACTCCGCGAGATTCTGGACGACGCCGTTCTCGTAGACGTGCACCTGCTCGCCGCCGAGCTCCTCTTTGGAGATGTCCAGGCCGCGGCTGGCGCGGACGACTGGGGGACCGCCGACGAAGAGTTGGCTGGTGCCCTTGGCCATCACGTTGAAGTGGCCGTCGCAGGCGAGCACGGCGGGGGCGCCGGCGACGGAGCCGAGCACGACGTTGACGATCGGCACGTACCAGAGCAGGTCGTCGACGCCGCTGCCGCCGCCGACTTCGGGGCCGACGACGTAGGTGCGGCCGATGGTCTCGAAGTGGCGCACGCTGCCGCCGGTCGCGTCGAGCAGGCGGACAAACGGGAGGCGGTTCATGTAGGCGTGGTGAATCGCCCAGCTGCCTTTGTGGCCGACGAAGCCGTCGGCGGAGCCGCCGCGGATGGTGAAATCGTCGCCCTGGACGGCGACCTTGCGGCCGTTGATGCGGGCGACGCCGACGACGCTGTTGGCGGGGGTGAGGCCGGTCAGCGCGTTGCCGTCCCACTCGGGATTGCCGGCGAGCAGGCCGGTTTCGCTGAAGCCGTCGGGGTCGGCGAGCAGATCGAGCCGCTCGCGGACGGTCAGCTTACCGCGTCCGTGGTGGAAGGCGACGCTGTCAGCGCCGCCCATCTGGCGGGCGAAGATCGCGCGCCGCTCCATTTCGTCCAGTTCCGCCTGCCAGCTCATCGCTCGCCTCCTGATCGCATCACATGCTGCGCACGTTGCGGGGATGCTATTGAACGTTGCGCAGCTGGGGGTCAAGGTAGTCGCGGAGCCAGTCGCCGAAGACGTTGACGACCAGCGAGACGGTGATGATCGCGATCCCCGGCACCGTGACCAGCCACCAGGCGATGCTGATCACGTCGCGCCCCTGCGAGATCATGATGCCCCAGGAGATCGAGTCCTGCGGGATTCCCACACCCAGGAAACTCAGTCCGGCCTCGGCGATGATCACCGTGGCCACATTCAACGTGGCCAGGATGACGATCGAATTGACCAGACTCGGCAGCACGTGGCGGACCATGATCCGCAGGTCGCCGGCGCCAATCGTGCGCGCTGCGATCACGAACTCGCGCTCCTTGAGCCCGAGCGTCTCCCCCCGCACCAACCGCGCGAAGGTCGCCCAGAGTGCGAAGACGAGGACGATGACGACATTGTTCAGGCTGGGTTCCCAGATGGCGCGCAGGAACACGGCGATCAGAATGGCCGGCATCGCCAGCTGCAGGTCGACGAGCGCCATGATGACCCGGCTGGTCCAGCCGCCGAACCAACCGGCCAGGATCCCGAGCACCGACCCGATCAGCGTGGCGAGGGGGATCACCATCACGATTGCGAGCAGGGAGATGCGCGCGCCGTAAATCAGGCGACTGAGGGTATCGCGGCCGAGGTCGTCGGTCCCGAGCGGATGCTCGAGGCTGCCTTCGGCCTCGAAGAACGGGGGTTGCAGACGGCCAACGAGATTCAGCTTGAACGGATCCTCCGGTGCGATCTGCGGGCCGGCCACACCGAGCACGATGAAGATGAGCAGGATCGTCAGGGTGATGCTGAGCGTTTTCGGCGAGCGAATTCGCCAATTGCGCCGCCATCCGCGCTGTGCGGCGAACGGATCCTCGACCTGTCGGGGCGGCTGTGGTTGCGACTGAGACTCCGACACGGCTCAGATCGCTCCCGTCCGAATGCGGGGATCGATGTACGTGTAGGACACGTCGACGACCAGGTTGACGAACACGATCCAAACGGACGTCAACAGCACTGAGGCTTGCACGACCGGGTAGTCGGTGGCGACGATCGACTGGATGATCAACTGTCCCAGTCCCGGCCAGGCGAAGACCGTCTCGACGATGATTGCACCGGAGAGGATGTTGCCCACCTGGAGCCCCAGCAAGGTGATGACGGCGAGCATCGAGTTGCGCAGAGCGTGCTTGAACAACACGGCGCGTTCACTCAGACCCTTGGCCCGCGCCGTGCGGATGTAGTCCTGCTGCAAGGTGTCGAGCATCGCGGAGCGGGTGAAGCGCATCACCGCCGCTGCCGGGAACGAGCCGAGCGTGATCGCAGGCAGAATGATGCTCTGCGGACTGGTGCGGGAACCGGTCGGGAACCAGTCGACGTTGAGCGCGATGAACAGGATCAGCATCAGTCCCAACCAGAAGTTGGGCACCGCCTGGCCGAACAGCGCCAGTAACCGGCTGAGGATGTCGGTCGCGCCGCCGCGACGCACCGCGGCCACGATGCCCAAGGGAATGCCGATCGCGAACGCGACGAACAACCCGGCCGCGCCGAGTTGGATCGTCGCCACGAGCCGCTCGCCGACCACATCCGTCGCGGGACGGGTGGCGCGGAACGACTGCCCGAAGTCCAGCTGCAGCACATCCCAGAGGAAGCGGCCGTATTGCTCGATCAGTGGGTCGTTGAGTCCGTAGCGGGTCTTGGCTTCCTCGATCTCTTGCGCGGTGGAATCGATCGGCGCGAGCAGCGAGACCGGGTCGCCGGCTCCGCGGCTCATGAAGAAGACGATCGTGACCACGCCGAAGACGACGGCGATGGAGCGCAGCAGTCGGCCAAGCGCGGTCGCACCAAGTTCGCTGCGCATCCTCGATCAGGCTCCCGTCTCGCAGCTGGCAGCCGACCTGCGCCCCGCAAGCGGGGGAGCGAATGATCAGCCAGCGACGGTCGTCAATGCGCTCTACGTCCTGAGCTTCTGCACATAGATCGGGTTGAGTCCGGTCGACGTGTCGTAGTACTCGTTGTAGAGAATTTCCGGCCGCACCGCGTAGAGGTGCGGCAGACCGAAGAGCGGCACCTGGAAGGCGTTCTCGTAAGAGATCACCGCGGCCTGATGGTAGAGATCGTTCGCGGTCTGCTGATCGAACTCGGCGTTCGCCTGTTCGATCAGCGCCTGGAACTCCTGGAACTCGGGCAGGAAGTCGTCCGTTTCCTGAGCGTGCGAGTAGGGCGCGCCGACGGTCGTCACCAGCCGATAGGCGAAGGCCGGCCCGAGCGGGGCGCCGCTGGAGACTCCCGCCTGGTTGAAGACGAACGGGTGCGGCAGCTCGTTATTCCGGATCAGCGCGAGGGCGTTGCCGAAGTCGGCGTAATCGATCTCGACCCGGAAGCCGACGTCATTGAGCATTTGCTGGACAGCCGGCATCCAGATGCGATCAGCGGTCCAGAGACCCGTCGGCAGTGTGATCGTGAAAGCGAAGCCGATCTGGCCGGCCTCCTCGAGCAGCGCCCGCGCCTTGTCGGGGTCGTAGTTGTATTGCCCGGGCAGATTGCCGATTGGCGGATCGTATCCGGCCGGGAACGGCGAGTAGGCGCGCTCTTCCGTACCGGTGAGCAGGTTGTCGATGATCGCCTGGGCGTCAATGGCGTAGTTGGCCGCCTGGCGCACGCGCACGTCCCGCCAGGGATTTTCTTCGCCGGTGATCGGGTCGAGCGACTGGTTGACGGGCAGTTCGAGGGCCATCACGCGCACGTCGGGCAGGGCGATCACCTTGAAGTCATCGCGGTCTTCGAACTGACTGGCGACGTCGGGGCTGATGCGATAGGCAATGTCAACCTCACCCGCCTCCAGCGCGGCGGCGCGCGCCTGCTCCTCAGGGAAGTAGCGACCGGTGATGTACTTCGCCCAGCCGCGCTTGTACTGGAACGGCGCATCGTGGTCGAAGGCGAAGTTCTCGAAGCGCTGGCTGCGAATCTCCTGGTCAGGAATCCAGGACATGAACTGATATGCGCCGCAGCCGATCGGGTTGTTGGCGAAGTGGTCGTCGCCGTTGTCGATGAGGTACTGCTTGGGCAGCAGTCCGAAGTTGATCCCGCCCGACTGCTCGGGGGCGTCGACAAAGGGGGTGTCCATCGCGATCGCGACGGTTTGCTCATCGACGATCGTGATGTCGCCCATCCAGCCGGCGCGCGCGCGCAGCGAGGACTGGAAGTCGGGGTTGTATTCCGCCCGGCCGAGGATGCGTTCCCAGTAGAACTGGACCGACTCCGCGTTGAGCGGCTCGCCGTTATGGAACGTGACGCCCTCCTTGATCCTCCAGCGGAAGCTGGCCAGGTCTTCGGAGAACTCCCAGTCGCCGAAGCCGCTGGTGGGCTGGATCACGCGGCCCGAGTTGTAGGCCGCCAGCGCGGCGAAGTGGAGGTTGTTGCTCGCGCCCTGCCCACCGCCGCCGCCCGCGGTGGTGATATCCAGCGTCGGCGGAAACGAACCGTAGGCCACGGTGATCTCGGCGTCCATATCAACTTCGCTGACGGCCGCTTCTTGCTGAGCGGTGGAGCGATCGAGCTCTTCCTGTTCCTGCTGCTCTTGCTGTTCAACTTGCTGGGCTTGCTGTTCCGCCTGCCGTTCGGCCTGCTGCTGTTGTTGTTGCTGCTGCATGGTCTGCTGCTGGGGCTGATCTTGCTGCTGCGTGGTCTGCTGTTGTTGGGGCTGATCTTGGGGCTGGGTCTGCGCTGCGGTCTGGGGTTGGGCGTCGTCGTTGTCGCCGCCGCAGCCGACCAGGGCGAGGCCGGCGGCACCGACGCCGGCGCGGGCGGAGGCGCGGAGCAGAGCGCGGCGGCTCAGTCGTGAACGGCGGAGTTGGGTCCAGGGGCGGGTCATCGCGCTCTCTTTTCGGTTGCCGGAATGGTTCGCTTGCGCGGAATATATCGAATTGCAACCGGGCGCGTATCTTACTCACGCGGTCTTGCTCATGCGGGGCGCGCTTGCCCCCCGCGGCTGGCTCCCGCAGAGCAGGAACCAGCCGCCGCGAGGGCGCGAGTCGGAACGCGCCAGGCGCGCGAGGCGGTGGGCCGGGGGTTGGGCGCTAGTCGTCGCTGGCCTTGGGCGCGCCCAGTACCGGCGAGGAGGCGCTGTCATTCCACCAGCAGACGATTTCTCTGTCGGTGTTGAGCGCGCATGAGTGGCGGCCACCGGCGCTAACCATGGTGTAGGTTCCGCTCGGCTCAGGATCGGTGTGTCTACCCCAACAGACGATGCTGCCGTCGGTCTGCAGGCCGCAGGTGTGGGCGTTGTGAGCGTTGACCGCGCTGAACTGGCCGGCGGGTGCGTCGGTTTGTCCCTGTTCGTTCCGGCCCCAGCAGACGATGCCGCCGTCGGTCCGTACGCCTCAGGAGCGGCGGGAGCCGGCGCTGACCGCGTTGAAGGCGCCGGTGGGCGCGTTTGCCTCGTCGTACTCGTCTGCACCCCAACAGACGATGCTGCCGTTCGTCTGCAGGCCGCAGGTGTGGTGTTTGCCGGCGCTGACCGCGCTGAAGATGCCGGCGTGCGCGTCGGTTTGGCCATATCCGTTCGCGCCCCAACAAGCGATGCCGCCGTTGGTTCGCACGCCGCAGGTGTGGTAGTCGTCGGCGCTGACCGTGCTGAACTCGCCGGCGGGCGCGTCGATTTGGCCGAAGTCGTAAAGGCCGCCCCAACAGGCGATGCTGCCGTTCGTCTGCAGGCCACAGGTGTGGAAGTCGCCGGCGCTGACCGCGCTGAAGATGCCGGCGGGCGCATCGGTTTCGCCACCTCCGTCCGCGCCCCAGCAGATGATCCCACCGCTGGCCCCCACGCCGCAGGTGTGGTAGAAGCCAGCGCTGACTGCGCTGAACTCGCCGGCGGGCGCATCGGTTTGGCCACTTCTGTTGTAGCCCCAGCAGACGATCCCACCGTTGGCCTGCACGCCGCAGGTGTGGATGACGTCAGCGCTAACCGCGCTGAACTCGCCGCCGGGCGCATTGGTTTGGCCATGTGCGTTGTAGCCCCAACAGACGATCTGGCCGTCGGTCTGCAGGCCGCAGGTGTGGCCGCCGCCGGCGCTGACCGCGCTGAAGGCTCCCGTGGGCGCGTCGCTTCGGCCATGGTCGTTGCTGCCCCAACAGACGATGCTGTCGTCCGTCTGCAGGCCGCAGGTATGGCTCACGCCGGCGCTGACTGCGCTGAACTCGCCGGCGGGCGCGTCGGTTTGGCTATATTTGTTGCTGCCCCAACAGATGACGCTGCCGTCTGTCTTGAGCGCGCAGGCGTGGCCTCCACTGGAGCTGCTGATTGCGGTGAAGGCGGGAGCGCTTGGCTGCGGCTCTGGCTCTGGCTCGGTCTCTGGCGGTTCGGGGGCTGGCGCCCCGATTTCGACGGGGCTTGAGGTGAGCCAGCGATTGCCGGGAGCGTAAGAAGTGGCAACGAAGCGGCGGGTGGGGAGGTGGTCTACGTTGCCCTGGCGGACGCCGAACTCGGCGCGGCCGTCGGCGACGCGGCGGGCGATGATGCGGAGGTCGTAGCCCTCGACTTCGATCACGCTGCTGCGCAGCCAGCGGTCGACGGTGGAGTTGGCGGGGAAGAAGCGCTGGCGGGGGAGGTAGTCCTCGCCGCCGGAGCGGAGGCCGAACTCGATGCGGCTGTTGGCCAACAGCCGGACGCGGACCTGGACTTCGATTGGGTCAGGCTCTGCCTGGGCGTTGGTGGAGCCAAGCAGGCTCAGGGCGAGGGTGGCGGCCAGTGCAATGGCCGCCAAGGCGAGACTCAGTCTGATGGGCACAGGCGGACACCTTTCGCTTGGAGCGACACTGCGAGGGTAGCGAGATCGTTTGCCGCTCTGCGCAGGTGCGGCGGGGCTGGCCCTCTGCTGGTGGGAGCGCTGGGCAGCGCTCCGTCATTGCTGCGCGCAGCAGAGCGGTCTGTGCTCGACGCGGCGAGATACCCGCGACGTCGTCGCGGGTATGACGGCGGAGGGTGCGGGTGTGACTGAGGGGGTGCGGGGCGCCCCCTCAGTCGCTGGGCGACAGCTCCCCCGGTGGGGGAGCTCTTAGCTCCGTCATTGCGGCGCTCCGCCGTGGTGGTCTCGTGGCTTGGTTGGTGGTTGCGGGCATCGTTTGGGTTCCTGCTTTCGCAGGAACGACGGGGGAGGGGGCGCGGGGATCCCCCTCCGTCACTTCGTGGCGGCTCTCTCGGAGGGGGAGCGCTCAACCTCTCCGTCATTGCGGCGCGCTGCCGTGGTGGGATCGGTGCTTGGTCGGCGGTTGCGGGCATCGTTTAGGTTCCTGCTTTCGCAGGAACGACGGGGGAGGGGCGCGGGGATCCCCCTCCGTCACTTCGTGGCGGCTCTCTCGGAGGGGGCGCGTTTAGCTCCGTCATTGCGGTGCGCTGCAGAGCGGTTCGTGCTTGACGCGGCGAGATACCCGCGACGTCGTCGCGGGTATGACGGGGGAGGGTGCGGGTGGGACGGAGGGGGGTGCGGGGGTGACGGGGGGTGGGAGGCGGTACCCTTGTGGCAATGGATCAGGGTAGGTGCGTTGGAGGTTTGTGATGGCTGAGTTTTGGACTATGGGCGGGGGGCGGCCGACTAGTGATGATCCGGCGGTCTTTGATGGGGTGCAGATGGCGGTTCAGGCGGAGGCGTTGGGGTATGACGGGATTGTCTGGGTGGACAGCCAGAATCTGGCGGCGGACTGCTATGTGTCGATGGCGTTGGCGGCGCACGCGACGTCGCGGATTCAGCTGGGGACGGGGGTGACGAACTCGTATACGCGGCATCCGGCGATTACGGCGTCGGCGATTGCGTCGATTCAGGCGGAGAGTCGGGGGCGGGCGCATCTGGGGATTGGGCGGGGGGACTCGGCGCTGGCGCATCTGGGGCTGGCGCCGCACGGGGTCAGGGAGTTTGAGCAGTATCTGATCCAGTTGCAGGCGTATCTGCGCGGGGAGGCGGTGCAGTTTGGGGAGACGGACGTGGACGCGCTGGGGTTGGCGGACACGCCGCAGGCGAGCCGCATCTACTACATGCCGCAGATGGGGCCGAAGGTGCCGGTGGACGTCGCGGCGACGGGGCCGCGGGTGATCCAGGCGGCGGCGCAGCACGCGGATCGGGTCAGCTTCAATGTCGGCGCGGACGTCGCGCGGACGCGCTGGGGGATGGCAGTCGCGCGCGCGGCGCGGGAAGCGGCGGGACTGGAGGCGGAGATTCCGTTTGCCGCCTACATTCCGTTGGCGGTGCATGACGATCCGGAGCAGGCGATGCGGATTGGGGCGGGGCAGGTGTCGCTGTTTGCGCGGTTCTCGAATATGTATGGGACGGTCGTCGGGCCGGCTTCCGAGCAGCAGGCCAAGGTGCTGGGCGACATTCATGAGCACTACGACATGCACGGGCACGGGCGGCCGGGGAGCGCGCAGGCGGGGGTGATTCCGACGGAGTTTGAGCGCTCGTTCGGGGTCTTTGGGCCGCCCGATTACTGTGTGCAGCGGCTGGGCGAGTTGCTTGAGCTGGGGATTGACCGCTTCATCTTCCGCGGTTCGCCGCTTGATCCGAGTGATCCGGATACGGAGTCGAGCAGGCGCTTTACGCAGGAGGTGATTCCGCAGCTCGGCTGAGGGCGTGCCGAGCCTGGCCCCCGAGCGGCGAGGGCGAGTCCGGGATTGGGCGTGGCGGGGCTGACCTTTGCTCGCTGGGCGCGCGGTGGCGGTGGGGATGAAAAAAAAACGGCTGGGGGTTGGCGTGGGGGGATTAGGGGGTTCTTCCTCTTCGAGGTTGGCGGGGTCTTCGTCTTCGTCTTCGAAGTAGTCGGCGTAGATGTCGGGCATGGGGGCTTCGGGGGCGGGCGGCCCCCCTTCAGTCGCTGCGCGACAGCTTCCCCCCAGCGGGGGGAAGCGGGGAGGATCTGGGGGGAGTATGCGGAGGAGGGCGATGCAGGCTTTGACGGCGATGTAGCCGGGGTTTTCGGGGCCGGCGAGTTCGGCTACTAGGCGGTTGATGACGGCTTGGCGGGTGGGGGCGATGGGCATGGGGGGGGGCGCTTTCGGCTTGCGGGTGGATGGTCGATTTTAGTCGAACTGATGATCTGTTGGGGGAGCGCTGAACACTTTCGTCATTGCCGCGCTCCGCCGCGGCAATCTCGCGGCTTGGGGACGAACCGCTCTGCTGTGCGCGGCGAGATACCCGCGACGTCGTCGCGGGTATGACGGAGGAGGGTGCGGGCTGGCGGAGGAGGGTGCGGGGAGCCCCCCTCAGTCACTTCGTGACAGCTCCCCCGGTGGGGGAGCGCTGAACACTTTCGTCATTGCCGCGCTCCGCCGTGGCAATCTCGATGCGTACAGCAGAGCGGTCCGTGCTCGACGCGGCGAGATACCCGCGACGTAGTCGCGGGTATGACGGAGGTGGGGGCGCGGGTATGACGGAGGAGGGGGTGCGGGTGTGACGGAGGGGGGGTGGGGTTGGGGGGGTGGCGCGGGGCTTCCCCTTTAGTTGGGGGTTGGGGCTTCTTTTAGGAAATTGAGGAGGTGGTTGGTTGTGGTTTTTGGTTGTTCTTGTTGGACCCAGTGGCCGGCTCCTTTGATTAGGTGTTGGGCCTTTAGGTGGGGGCAGGCTTTGGGCATTTGGTCCAGGGCTCCGGGGGATTGGTGGACTCCCCAGTCCTGGGCTCCGGCGATGTAGGCGGTGGGGACGGTGATGGTTTGGCGGTGGAAGAGTTGGAGTTGGGCGAGGCAGGCGGGGTCGCGGGTGGCGCGGTACCAGTTGAGGCCGCCCTGGAAGCCGTTGCGGGCGTACTCGTGGGCGTAGACGGCGAGTTCGGGGTCGGGGAGCCAGGCGCAGTTGGCGATTTCTTCGGCGGTCGGCATTTCGTGGGCGACGGTGGTGGGCATGTCCTCGTGGAGGTCCATGACGTAGTAGGTGGGGAGTTGGGCGAGTTCGGGGGCGGTCCAGGCGTTGAGCGGGTGGGGCTGGTTCTGGGTCCAGTCGGCGCTTTTGTGGTGGTAGTAGGCGCGGAGGAGGTTGTGGACGCCCTGGGGGGCGTTGGTCATGTCGGTGTTGGCGGGGCGGGTGCAGTAGTAGAGCTGGTAGTGCTTGCGGGGGCGGTCGAGTTGGGCGAGGTCGGCGGCGATGCTGGCGGAGCCGGCGGCGCCGGAGCCGCGGTGTTCGCCGGCGGGCAGGCGGGGTGGTCCGGTGAAGGGTCCGCTCATGACGACGAGGGCGCGGAAGATGTCGGGGCGGATGAGGGCGCAGTAGGCGGCGACGGGGGAGCCGAAGTCGTGGCCGATGACGGCGTGGACGGTGTCCCAGCCGAGGGCGTGGACGAGGCCGACGGCGTCGCGGGTGAGGTTGAGCATGCCGTAGGGGAGGAGGGGGTCGTCGTAGTGGGCGGTCCAGCCGGTGGTGCGTCCGTAGCCGCGCTGGTCGGGGGCGACGACGTGGTAGCCGGCGTCGGCGAGGAGGGGCATGAGTTTGCGCCAGCTGTAGGCGAGTTCGGGGAAGCCGTGCAGGAGGAGGAGTCGGGGGCGGGTCGGGCCGTCCCAGCCGGCTTCGAGGATGTGGACGGTGAGTCCGTTGACGTCCGCGATGAAGCGGGAGCGGATGCTGGGGTCGAGGGTGTCTGCGCGGTAGGCGGTTGGTTCGGTCATGTCGGGTGTGCAGTCTGCTAGCGGCCGGTGAAGTTGGGGGCGCGCTTTTCCATGAAGGCTTTGGGGCCTTCGATGGCGTCTTCGCTGCCGAAGGCTCGGGAGCCGAGGAGGGATTCGAGGCTCCAGGCTTGTTCCCAGCTCATGCCCATGGCGCCGCGGACGGCGATTTCTTTGGCGGTGCGGACGGCGAGGGGGCCGTTGGCGCAGATCAGGTCGGCGAGGGCGTGGGTGGTGGGCATCAGGTCGTCCAGGGGGACGACGCGGTTGATGAGGCCGCAGTGGAGCGCCTCTTGGGCGGAGAGGCGGCGGCCGGTGAGGATCAGTTCCATGGCCCAGGCCCAGGGGATTTGGCGGGGGAGGCGGATGTGCGCGCCCTGATCGGGGACGATGCCCCAGCGGACTTCCTGGAGGCCGAATTCGGCGTGTTCGGCGGCGACGCGGAGGTCGGTGCCGAGCATGTATTCGAGGCCGCCGGCGATGCAGTAGCCGTTGACGGCGGAGATGATGGGTTTGTAGACGTGGTGGAGGTTGCGGGTGTCCTGGACGCGGAGGGGGTTGTCGCGGGCGCCGGCGGATTTGGCGGGGATGGTGCTGCCGAGGTCTGCGCCGGCGCAGAAGGCGCGGTCGCCGGCGCCGGTGAGGATGGCGACCCAGAGGTCGGGGTCGCGGTTGAAGTCTTCGGTGGCGTCGCGGAGGAGGCGCAGGAGTTCGGGCGACATGGAGTTCATGCGCTCGGGTCGGTTGAAGGTGATGACGCAGCGGCGGTTGGCGGGGTCTTTGTCGTAGAGCAGGGGCGGTTCGGACACGAGTGGCCTCCTGAAGCAATCGGGCGGACGGGCGTAGGGTATCGGGCTAGCGGCCTTTGAAGACTGGGTCGCGCTTTTCCATGAAGGCGCGGGGGCCTTCGATGGCGTCCTCGCTGCCGAAGGCTCTGGCTCCGAGCAGGGATTCGAGGCTCCAGGCTTGTTCCCAGCTCATGCCCATTGCGCCGCGGACGGCGATTTCTTTGGCGGTGCGGACGGCGAGGGGGCCGTTGCGGCAGATGCGGTCGGCCATGGCGTGGGTTTCGGCCATGAGTTGGTCGGCGGGGACGACGCGGTTGATGAGGCCGCAGTGGAGCGCTTCCTGAGCGGAGAGGCGGCGGCCGGTGAGGAGGAGTTCCATGGCCCAGGCCCAGGGAATCTGGCGGGGGAGGCGGATGTGGGAGCCGCCGACGGGGACGATGCCCCAGCGGACTTCCTGGAGGCCGAATTCGGCGTGCTCGGCGGCGAGGCGGATGTCGGTGCCGAGCATGAATTCGAGTCCGCCGGCGATGCAGTAGCCGTTGACGGCGGCGAGGACGGGCTTGTGGACGTCGTGCAGGTTGCGGGTTTCGGAGACCTGGAGCGGCTCTTCGCGCGTGCTGCGGGCGGCGTTGGGGATGGTGCTGCCGAGGTCGGCGCCGGCGCAGAAGGCGCGGTCGCCGGCGCCGGTGACGATCAGGACCCAGAGGTCGGGGTCGGCGCGGAAGTCGGCGATGGCCTCGCGCATCAGGGCCTGCAGTTCGGGCGACATCGCGTTCATGCGCTCGGGTCGGTTGAAGGTCATGACCGCGCGGCGGTTGGCGGGGTCGGGCGCGTAGAGCAGGGGGGCGTCGGGCATGGGGGTTCTCCTGAGGGCCTCAGTCGGCTCCAGCGGGGCATCTTTGAGTGTGTCGCGGAATATTCAGCGCGTCCAGAATATCCGCAGGGCTGAACTAAGTGTTGATCCTTGTGGGGGTGGGGGGGGTACGTTCCGGCGGCACTGGCGGTCAGAGAAGGTAAGCAGCGAGACAACAATCATAGAGAGACCGCCGATTTGGGGTTGGAGAGAGGAGTCGGAAATGGACAGGTTGGACAGGTTGGGTTCAGTGCGGAGACGGTTGACGGCGAGCCGGTTGGGGCAGATCGCAGCGGCGGTCCTGCTGCTGGCGGCGGGCGCGGTCGCGGCGGCGGTGGTGACGGCGCAGGCGAGTCCGCCGGCGTTGATCGGCGAGTTTCCCGACTACACGCTGCCGAACGATCACGAGATTGCGATTGATCTGACGCAGCATTTCTCGGGCGATGACCTGAGCTACACGGTGATGGTGACGACGACGCACAAGCGGACGGGTCAGGTGAAGACCGGCGAGCTGGGCACGGTCGCGCGGAACAAGGTCTCGGGCGGGGTGAGCGGGAACACGCTGACGCTCAAGACGGGACCGGAGAGCACGCACATCCTGACGCTGGAGGTGCAGGCGGCGGGCGCCTGCGCGGACGTGGACTGTGAACCGGTCTCGGACAGCTTTGAGTTCCGGGTCGGTTATGTGCCGGCTACGCCGGGCGCGCCGACGGCGAGCGCGGCGACGGGTCAGGTGGCGGTGAGCTGGTCTGCGCCGGAGAACACGGGCAATTCGGAGCTCAGCGACTACGACGTGCAGTACAAGAAGAGCAACGAGAGCGCATGGTCGGACTGGGCGCACACGGGCACGGCGACGTCGGCGACGGTGACGGGTCTGGAGGCGTCAACGGGGTACGACTTCCAGGTGCGGGCGAGCAATAGCGATGGGGCGAGTCCGTGGTCGGACTCGGCGAGCGCGACGACGCCAGCGCCGCCCGCGCCGGTTGCGCCCGCGGCTCCGGCTGCGCCGAATGCGACGGCGGCGGCGGGTCAGGTGGCGCTGAATTGGTCTGCGCCGAGTGACAATGGCTCGGCGATCACGGATTACGACGTGTAGTACCGCGAGAGCGGCGAGAGTTCGTGGTCGGACTGGACGCACACGGGCACGGCGACCGCGGCGACGGTGACGGGTCTGGCGGACGCGACGGCGTACGACTTCCAGGTACAGGCGAGCAACGCGGGCGGGGCGAGCGGCTGGTCGGCGACGGCGAGCGCGACGACGCCGGCCGCGGCGGCGGTTGCGCCGGCGGCTCCGGCTGCGCCGAGCACGACGGCGGGGAGCGATCAGGTGGCGTTGAGCTGGTCAGCGCCGAATGACAACGGCTCGACGATCGCGGACTACGACGTGCAGTACCAGGCGAGCGGCGGGAGCTCGTGGTCGGACTGGCCCCACACGGGGACGGGGACGGCGGCGACGGTGACCGGGCTGGAGGCGTCAACGGCGTACCAGTTCCAGGTGCGGGCGAGCAATGAGGGCGGCGCGGGCCACTGGTCGCCGGCGGCCAGCGCGACGACGACGGCGGCCGCGCCGGCCACGCCGGCTGCGCCGACGGTGACGTTCCGCTTTGACCGGGCGATGCTCAGTTGGTCTGCGCCGACGGACGCGACGGCGACGGGCTACAACGTCCAGTACCGGCAGAGCACGGAAACCGACTGGCAGGACTGGCCGCACACGGGCACCGCGATCTCGACGACGGTGACCGGGCTGGTGCTTGAGCGCACCTACGAGTTCCGCGTGCAGGCGATCACCGCGGACGGCGCGGGGGCGTGGTCGGCGAGCGCGTCGGGTTCGACGCCGCTGGACATCCCGGCGACGCCGGCGACGCCAACGAATCCGTACACGGGCTGGAGCCAGGTGCGGGTGGACTGGACAGCGCCGTCGGACAGCGGGCTGGCGATCTTTGACTACGACGTGCACTACAAGAAGAGCAGCGACGGCGTGGCGGGCTGGAAAGACCTGGAGTTCAACGGCACCGGGACGCATCTGTACGTCCGCTCGCTCGAGCAGGAGACGTCGTACGACTTCCGCGTGCGGGCGACGAACGGGGCGGGCAGCAGCGGGTGGTCGGCGACGCTGACGGCGACCACCGCGGCGCCGCTGACGGAGCAGGACGCCGGCGCGCCGCCTCTGGAGGGTCTGGGGATTGACTACACGTCGATCACGTTGGACTGGGCGCGTCCGCCGAGCTACACGTTCAGATTCCTCGCGGGCTACGACATCCGCGTGCGTCCGGTCGGGCGCAGCTGGTGGACGAACATCTACCACTCCGCGCCGAGCTACACGGCGGGAAACCCGGCCAACACGCTCAGGACCCTGACGGGGCTGGCGGAGAACTCGACGCATGAGATCCAGCTGCGCTGGTGGCATCTGTCGACGTCGGGGCCATGGAGCCGGATGTACCGGGTGACGACGCTGTCGCAGACGGCGGCGGCGCCGGGCGTGGTGGACACGCCGAGCGCGTCGGCGAGCGCGGGTCAGGTGGCGCTGACCTGGCTGACGCCGCTGACGAACAGCGGCACGGCGATTACGGACTACGACGTGGAGTACCGGAAGAGCGGCGAGTCGGCGTGGACGTCCTGGACGCACACGGGCACGGATCGCAGCGCGACGGTGACTGGTCTGGACGCGGGAACGGAGTACGAGTTCCAGGTGCGGGCGGTCAACTCGATCGGCGATGGGTCGTGGTCGCTGGCGGCGACGGCGACGACGCCGGCGGCGGAGGAGCCGTCGGAGTAGAGTCGGCTCGTCAGCTGAGCCCTGAGCGAGGCTAGTGAGCGAGGCGGGCAGGGATTGCTCCCTGCCCGCCTCGTCGTGTTCGGCTATGTCGGCTATGTCGGCTATGTTCCCCACAGGGTGAACAGGAGCGGAGCATGGCTGAGTACGTTGAATTCGCGTCGCGCGAGTGGAACGCCGAGGCGAGGCGGTATCTGGAGGAGCAGGCGCAAAGCCAGCCGGAGGCGCTCGCGGGGGTGGAGTGGTCGATCACCGAGCGCTGGCGCAATGCGCCGCCGCATCTGGGTTGGGCTGGCGATGTGGCGGGCTTCTCGATTCGTGTGAACGGCGGTGTGATTGCGGTTGGCTCGGGGCCGGCGGCGGAGGCGGAGACTGAGGTGGACGGGGACTACAACGCGGTGCTGCCGATTGCCTGGACGATCTACGGCGGCGACGCGGCGGTGCAGCAGCGGGCGGCGCGGGAGTACGGGGCGCTGGCAGGGGAACACGGGCCGCGCATGAGCGGCGCGTTCCCCGGCAAGCCCGAGCTGCTGGCGGCGCTCGGCGGCCTCCACGATCATATGGCGCGGCGCACGATCAACAATCCCGACGTCGAGCACCGCATCGAGCACTACGGCTTGCGCGCACACGTCGAGGAGCTGTCCGCGCAGGGCCGCACCAGCTTGCGAAACGCATTCACGGCGGAGCTGGCGGTCGAACTGAGGGAGCACGGTGGGAGCGGTCGGCATGGGGAGGAGATGGCGGTGCATCCGTGGCTGCTGACACTGGTCGACAGCGCGCTGGGCGCTGGGGCGGTGTTGATTCGGCCCGAGCCTGGGGCGCTCGGTGAGGGCGTCCTGACGGCGGCCTGGGTGCTGGTCGATGATGCCGTTCCGGGCGTCAAGCTGGGGGACATCGTTGTGTCGGTCGGCGCTGCGGTTGAGGTTCAGGCGGAAGGGGCGTTGTGCGTGTGCTACGCGGGGCCCGGCGCCCGCCTTGGCGAGCGCCGCGTTGAGTTCGATGAAGAGCGGCTGGAACGGAATCCACCAGTCCTGCGGGCGCTCTGCGGCTGATGCACTCCCGGACGTTACGTCCCAAGACAGTGGTCGCACTCTCGCATCTGCTCCACCAACGCGCCTCGAGCGTTGCGCAGCCGGTGATCGGCGCTGTCCTTTGCGAACGATCGTCCGGGCCAGCGTTGCAACATCTGCACCAGCAATCCTATTCAGTGCTGTGCGACTTCGAGATGTTCCCGAGCTTGTGCGCGCAGCGGCTGGGGATGGTCGCTGTCGACGTACTCGGTGAGGATCAGGCGGGCGGAATCGTAGGCCAGTTCGATGTCGGCGAGCAGCACGATGGAGCGCAGCACCTCGGCGTCGAACGAGAGTGCGTCGGGCCGCTCAGTCTCCGGCGATACTGTGCCTGGCGACTCGTCGACCGGAGAGACGGATTGCGGGATGGAATCCGCGCAGCCGATGGTCAGTGCGGCGATCAGGATCGCTGCGCAGCCCAGCCAGGCGGAACGCATTGTCAGGCGCTTAGCTCAGCTCCCGCAATGACTGGATGAGTGTTTCGGCGCTTGCAAAATTGCGCACTCGGCCGGCGGCGATGTCCGCGTCGGCTTCACGCTCACCGGCTTGCCATTCTTCGGTCCAGAAGTAGGCCTGATCGGGATCGCAGTTGAAGATTCCGGTCCGTTGCATGCCTTGGGCGTTGCTGCGGAACGATGGTTCAGCGGCTCCTGTTTGGGCAAAGATGGGGCCGGACGCTTGACGATTGCGCACCCAGGTCGCCGGGGGGCGTTCACGCTGGGCGTGCGCTACTGCCAAGGGCACTCGGGCTTTGTCGTCGCCGTCGATCAGCACGTGGACCGCATACTGATCTGGTTCGGGAAAGCAGATCGGGGCCAGATCACATATCTGATGAAACGAGGCGCGGACTTCAGGGGCTTCGGGGCTGCCTACGCCCATTCGTCCAGTGATGTCCCCGATTGGCCAGCCGTGCGCATTCCGTACCTGGATCGAGAGCTCGCACGTTGAGTCGAGCTCTGCCGGGGTCGCGGTCAGTCGCAGGACGAGCGACATCGCCGGGTGGACAGCGGGAAACTCGGGTACCGCTACGCGATTGAGCACGCCGAGGATGTTGAGCTTGCCGTCGGCGGTGACGTTGGCGGCGTCGCAGAGGAGGGCGAGGGTGACTTCCATGACGCCGCCTCCGGCGGCCTTGGCCTAGCTGCCCCTAGCTGCGGGGCAGGCCGAGGCCGCGGGTGGCGATGATGTTGCGCTGGATTTCGTTGGTGCCGCTGTAGATGGTGCTGGGGACGGCGAGCAGGTACTGCTCGGGCATGTCTCCGCGCCAGGGGGCGGTGGGTTCCTCGGGGATCAGCTGGCCGCTGAGGCCGAACATCTTGATGCCGTAGTTATAGATCTGCTGGCCGAGTTCGGACTGGAAGATCTTGATCACGGAGGCTTCGTAGTTGGGCACGTTGCCGGTCGCCTGGATGTGGCCGATGCGGTAGCCGAGGTACTTGGCGACGTTGTTGGCGATGACGAGGTCGGCGAGGCCGAGGCGGTAGCGCTCGCGGTCTTCGGCGGAGCCGTTTTGCAGCTCGTCGGTCATGCCTTCGAGGGTGCGGCGCTGGCCGGCGGTGGTGCCGATCCCGGAGCGCTCGAAGTCGAGCAGGGTCATGCCGACGTACCAGCCGCGGTTTTCCTCGCCGATGCGGTTCTTGGCGGGGACGCGGACATCCTCGAAGAAGACCTCGTTGAAGTGGTGGCGGCCGGCCATGTTGATCAGCGGGCGGACGGAGAGGCCGGGGGTGTTCTTGATGTCGTCGATGAGGAGGAAGGAGATGCCGCGGTGCTTGGGCGCGTCGGGGTCGGTGCGGACGAGGCAGAACATCTGGTTGGCGCGGTGGCCGCCGGAGGTCCAGATTTTCTGGCCGTTGATGATGTAGTCGTCGCCGTCGCGGACGGCGCGGGTCTGGAGGGAGGCGAGGTCAGAGCCGGAGCCGGGCTCGGAGTAGCCCTGGCACCAGATGTGCTCGCCGGAGGTGATCTTGGGCAGGTATTCGGCCTTCTGCTCGTCGGAGCCGTGGATGATCAGGGTCGGGCCGATCATGCCGACGCCGAAGCCGCGGGTGCCGGTGTCGGGCGCGCCGTGGTAGCCGAACTCTTCGTTGATCACGATCTGTTCGTAGATGTTGGCGCTCATGCCGCCGTACTCGGTGGGCCAGGCGGGGGCGATCCAGCCGCGCTCGGCGAGTTTGCGGTTGAATTCGACGGCGTTCTCGAAGTCGGCGTCGTTCTCGCGGGCGCCGCCGGGGCCTTCACTGGAAGCGGGCGCGGGGATGTTGTCGAGCAGGAATTGGCGGACGTCGCTGCGCAGGGCTTCGTCGGTCTCGGAGAATTTCAGTTCCATCGGCTCTACCTCGCTAGCTCCTGGATGGGGCGGTGCTGGACTTCGTGGAGCGGGAGACGGGATTCGAACCCGCGACCCTCTGCTTGGGAAGCAGATGCTCTACCACTGAGCTACTCCCGCAGCGTCCACAGCGTCCGCCGAGGCGGCGGGCGCGCGCGGACAGGTTAGTTGCATCGTACACGCCGCGCCTGCTGAGCGGGACTGGGGAGGACTTGGGGGTTGGCTCAACGTCGGTAGCTGGTGTTGAATTGGCGGGCGGGCGGTTCGAGGCGTTGGAGCAGGGTTGCGCCGAGCAGGGCGAGGGCGGCGCAGATCGCGGCGCTCAGGGCGACGATGGCGGCGTTGCGGACGAGGGTGGAGACGACATCGGCGGCGATTCGCCAGAGGTCGGTGGTGAACGGGTCGAGCGTGGCGTCGGCCTGACCGGCGCAGAGGGAGCGGGCGATGAGCGCGGCGATCCAGAGGGTCGCCGCGCCCAGGGCGAGGGCGAGGGCGGGCGCGCCGAGGCGGGCCGGGCCGTGGGTCTGGGCGGCGAGGGCGAGCGCGAGCAGGAGAGTGAGGATGGCGCTGACGATCAGGGCGGCGGTGGCGACGATGTGTCCGCCAGCGGTGAGGCGGCCGATGGTGCCGTCGAAGGCCGCGCCCTGGGAGAGGATGCGGAAGGCGCGGGGCGATTGGGAGAGCGCGTCGAGGCCGTTGTCGTAGATCAGCGAGGCCGTGGCGGCGGCGATCGCGTCGGCGACGGCGGCGGGTCCGTCGGCGAGGGCGTGGGGATCGAGCTGGAGGGCGATGGGAAAGCCGTCGAGGGGGATGGGTCTGTTTTCGGCGGCGGCGAGTTCGAGGGCGGGCCAGGCGTTGGTGACGAAGTGGTCGATCTCGAGCAGCGAGGTCGCGGCGCGGGAGAGGAGATGCTGAGCGGTGCGGCGCTCGGTGAGCTGGGTGGCGGAGAGGCAGAGGAGAGCGATGGCGGCGCTGGCGGCGGTGAGGAGGATGGTGATGAGCAGGGCGGATCTGCGCCAGCCGGGGGGAGCGGCGGGGGACGGTCGAGCGGGGCGGAGGGCGGTCACGAGGGGATGGTTTCCACGAGCGGCGCGCCGCAGACGATGTCGGTGAGGCTGCGGCCCTGGGGGTCGAGCCAGGGCCACCAGAGGCCGGCGCCGCCGACGAGCAGCAATGACGGCCACCACATGAGGCCGCGGATCAGGGTGCGCCGGCGGCTGCCGCCGCGCACGTCCAGATGCAGCAGGCGCGCGCCGAGCGTCCGCGCGCCCAATGCCGCATAGCACGCGACGGCGGGGATGCAGAGCAGGAAGACGGCGTAGCCCACGGCCCACTGGCCGGGCGTGGGGTCGTGTTGGAAGGGGTCGACCTGGATGAGCATCACGATCAGCGCGGCGATGGCGGTGAGCAGGGCGAGCAGGGCGGCGAAGAGCAGGTCGATCGCGGCCGCGACGGCGCGCGCCTCGCGGCGGACGATGGTAGTCGTTGGCGATTCGGAGGCTGGGCGAGTCATCGACGCGGTTGAGCGTAGCATCGGAGTCATGCAGTCAGGGCAGATGCGGCGGTTGCTGCTGGCGGTGGCGCTGGCCGCGCTGGCGATCGGGGCGGCGGCGGCGTTGGTCTCGGTGGCGTATCTGCTGCTGCGTTCGCAATCGGGGGCGGATGGCGGGTTGAATGAGGCGGCGTCGGCGGCGACGGAGGGGTACCGCTTCGGGTTTACGGCGTATGAGTTGACGCATCTGCCGAATCGGCTGTTGACGGAGGTGGCGGGCTGGTTTGGGGAGCCGGAGGTGGATGAGGCGGCGTTGCTGACGCGGTGGTTCTCGACGCGGGAGGAGGCGGATCGGAAGATGGCGGAGCGGCGGCTGGAGCGGCGGCTGAGTGAGGCGATCGCGGCGCAGGGTTTGGAGACGCCGCTGCCGCTGTTTGGCGCGGTGCGGATCGTCTGGCCGCCGGTCGATATGGACATTGGGGCGACGCTGCGGGTGTTGGCGATCTCGCCGCGCGACGAGGTGCGGCTGGCGCGGTCGGTGCTGTTGACGGCGGACTTGCGCGGGGAGGAGTTTGCGCGGGTCGAGCAGGTCGTGGAGGCGGACGGGGAGTGGTCGGCGTGGGTGACGGCGATTGGCGGGGTGGCGCTTTACCCGGCGCCGATCGTGGGGACGCGCGATCAGGCGCGGACGCTGCAGATTATGGCGCATGAGTGGACGCATCATTATCTGGGGTTCCATCCGTTGGGGCTGGCCTACGGGCGGGGCGTGGAGATGCGGACGATCAATGAGACGGTGGCGGACATTGTCGGGGATGAGTTGGGCGCGGCGGCGGCGGCGCGGTCGGCGTACCGCGAGCCGCCGGTCGATGCGGCGTGGCTGGCCGAGCGGGAGGAGCGGTTGTCGGCGACGGATCCGATTCTGCGCGAGCTGCGGATTGAGGTGGAGGCGCTGTTGGCGGCGGGGCGGGTGGCGAAGGCGGAGCAGCGGATGGAGACGGTGCGGTTGGCGTTGATTGAGCTGGGGCGTCCGTTCCGCAAGATTAATCAGGCGTTTCTGGCGTTTCGGGGCGGGTACGGCGCGCGGGCGTCGTCGGCGAGTCCGTGGGGGACGCGGCTGGCGGCGCAGCGGGCGGCGAGCGGGTCGCTGGCGGAGTTTGTGGCGGCGGTGCGGGGGATCGGGTCGCCGGGCGAGGCGGATCGGCGGCTGCCCCGTGAGGCGCAGTGAGCGCGGGCGGCGGGGAGGATGCGAGGGGTGCGGAAACAGGGTCGCTACCGTCACGCCGAAGCGGATACGCGGCCTGGTGGATATCGAGACGCGGTTCTGCTCCGCGAAGTGCTGCGCGGAAAGGTGGTATGCTCACAGGAACCGAGGTTCGCATCGCCTGCTGAGGCGGGAGCCTGTCGGCTGAGCGCAGGATTACGCTTCCCCCCCCCCCCCAAGGAAGCCCTGTCGATGAGGTCGAATCAACAGGCTGTATCCTTTCTCCTGCTTTGGCAGGCGTTGCGAACCTCGGTTGTGGCATGTCCGGGCAGTGTATGGGCAGGTGGCGCTAGGCGGCGAAAGGTGGTGCTGGGCGGCGCATCGTGGGCGCGAAGGGCCTCACTGCTTGCGCGTTTGTGACGCCAGATGAAGTGCTGACGGCTTTGAGCGCAGGAGCTTCGCCGTCCTGTGGGGGGTGGTTACTCGGAGGCGGCGGTTTCGAGTTCGGAGACGCTGTAGTCGTTGGGGAGGGCGATCTTGATTTCGTGGGCGATGGGGCCGAGGTAGGCGTCCTGGACTTCGAGGCTGAGTTGGTAGACGCCGCCGGGGAGGTCGGTGCTGTCCCAGCGGGCGAGGATGCCGCCGGCGACGGCGGCGTCTCCCTGGGCGATGGTGATGTCGACTTCGCCGCCCAGGCGGCGGGCGATCAGGGACCAGCTGATCAGGTCGGGGCTGGAGGCGCGGCCGGTGATGATCAGGGTGCCGCGCTGGACGATGGCGGCGTCGGCGGGGGAGTCGAGGCGGACGGGGGCCTGGGACTCGTCAATGGTGCCGGGTTGGAGATAGGCGACGCGCTCGCGGCGGAGCCAGTCGACGATCGTCGGGTCAAGCGCCGTGCCGCCGCGGCGGGCGACGGTCGGCGGTTCCAGCCAGACGCCGGTCTCGCGGAACGCGTCGGGCGTGGCGACGGTGGCGCGTTGGAGCGTACGGCGGTCGACTTCAACCTCGAAGCAGATGGCGTTGTCGATCGGCGGCGCGACGCGGGCGGAGGCGAAGACTTCCTCGCGGGGGTTCGCGCAGGGGTTGCGCAGGTCAGCGGTCGGGAGGGCGGCGGTTGATGGCGGGTTGGCGTCAAGGGGCGTGACGGCGGGGGTGTAGACGCGGGCGCGGTGGAGGCCTTGCGGTTCGGCGAAGGGTTCGGGCGGGAGGTCGGCGTGGGCGGCGCGCATGAAGCGGTTCCAGATCAGGCCGGCCGTCTGGACGGAGGAGCCGCCAGTCATCGGCGATTCGTCGGCGTTGCCGACCCAGACGCCGACGGCGAGTTGGGGCGTGTAGCCCATGGTCCAGTAGTCGCGGCGGACGTCGTCCTGGCCGGGATCGCCGGCGGTGCCGGTCTTGGCGGCGGCGGGGCGATCGAGCAGGAGGGCGCTGTTGGTTCCGTAGAGCAGGGCGCGGGCGTCGTTGTCGGCGAGGATGTCGGTGATCTGGTAGACCTGCGCGGGACGGGCGGCGGCGCGGCGCTCGGGTTCGCCGCTGGGCGACCATTCGTAGAGCAGGCGGTTGTCGGCGTCGCGGATTTCGAGGACGGCGACGGGGTCGAGCTGGCGGAAGCCGTCGGGCAGGGCGAGGACGGTGGGGTGGCCCTTCATCTCGCCGAGGTTGGCGAGGGTGGCGTAGGCGTAGGTGAGGTCGAGGAGGGAGACTGCGCCGCCGCCGAGGGTGATGGAGGGGCCGTAAGCGCCGGGGTCGTGCATGGTGGTGAGGCCGAGTTGGTGAAGGGTGTCGAGCAGGGCGGCGCTGCCGAGCTGGTCGGCGACGCGGAAGGCGGGCACGTTCATCGAGTTGGCGAGGGCGCTGCGGATGGTGACGGGGCCGCGGAAGCGGCCGTCGAAGTTGACAGGTTGGAAGAGCGTGCCGTCGGCCTCGGCGTAGGTGAGCGGGACGTCCCAGAGGACGGTGGCGGGATGCCAGGCGCGGGGGTCAATCTGGAAGGCGGCGAGGTAGGTGAGCGGCTTGAGGGCGGAGCCGGGCGAGTGGGTGGCGGTGGCGAGGTTGACCTGGCCGTCGATCGCTTCATCGAAGAAGTCGCGGCTGCCGACGAGGGCGAGGATCTGGCCGCTGGCGGGCTCGATGGCGACGAGCGCGCCGTTGTGGGAGCCGGTCGCGGCTTCGAAGCCGGTGATCGCGGAGCGCAGCTCGACTTCGGCGCGTTCCTGGAGGGCGAAGTCGAGGGAGGTGCGGATGCGGAGGCCGCCGTTGTGCATCAGGTTCTCGCAGCCGCCCGCGCCGGAGGGGGGGACGAAGCGGCCGAGCTCGCAGAGGCGCTGAACCTGTTCGCGCACGTAGAGGACGTAGTGGGGCGCGGTGATTTCGAATTCGGCGGAGTCGAAGTCCAGCGCTTCGCGCCAGGCGGCCTCGGCCTCGGCGCGGCTGATGTAGCCGTGCCGCATCATCTGGGTGAGCACCTGCCACTGGCGCTGCTTCGCGCCCTCGAGATTGACCAGGGGGTTGTAGCGCGTGGGGGCCTGGGGCAGGCCGGCGAGCAGGGCGGATTCGGCCAGCGTCAACTCAGCGGGCGGTTTGCCGAAGTAGCGCTGGCTGGCGGCGCCGATCCCGTAGGAGAAGTTGCCGTAGAAGATCGAGTTGAGATACCACTCGAGGATCTGTTCTTTGCTGTACTCATCGGTCAGTTCGATGGCGAGGATCGTTTCTTTGATTTTGCCGCGCACCCGATCGTAGGTGCGTCCGCTGCGCTCTTCCGCGGGGATAAGGACGTTCTTGACCAGCTGCTGGGTGATCGAGGAGCCGCCGGAGCCGCCGAGGAAGTCGGAGCTTCCGACGCCGAAGTTCTCCCAGGCGGCGCGGAGCAGGCCGCGCAGGTTGATGCCCTGGTTGGTCCAGAAGGAGGCGTCCTCGGTGGCGACGGTGGCGTCGATGAAGTGCTGCGCGACGCCGTGTAGGCGGACGGGCGCGCGTAGGCCGTCGTAGGGGCGGGAGTATTCGTAGAGAAGGACGCCGTCGGGGCCGTTGCGATCGTAGATGCGGCTGCTGCCGAGCAGGCGCTGGGTTTCCTCGATCTCGTCGGGCGGAGCGAGCTCGGGGGCGAACTCGGAGTAGACGAGGTAGACGCTGCCGGCGATTGCGCCGATTCCGATCAGGGGCAGGCCGAGGACGAGGACGAGGGCGATCATCCAGCCGCGCATCGGGGCTGGTTCGCGGCGCTCGCCGCGCTTGCGGCGGCGCGAGCGGATCGCGAGCCGCGTGGGCAGGCTGAGGCGTCGGCGGCGGCTGGGGTGACGTTTGGGGGGCAAGAATGCAGCTCCGCTTCCTATTCCACATTACGTCGAGTGCCGCACAACGGCTCGGCGCGATAGGCTGCGCGTCACGGATTGATAACGAATGGTTGACAACGCAGGCGCCATGTCCGATTCCGGCCCGACCGCAGACACCGCAGCCGACTCCGCAGCCGACGATACGTCGTTCACGAGCGCGCAGGTGCGGCATCTGGCATCGCTGGTGCGGATTGAATTGACGGCGGAGGAGGTGGCAGAGTTTCGCCGCGAGTTGGCGAGCATTCTCTCGCACATTGACGCGCTGGCGGAGATCGACACGGAGGGCGTGCCGCCGACCAATAATGGCGCGGATCTGCTCAATGTGCAGGCGGAGGACGCTTCGCGGCCGGCGCTGCCGCGCGAGCAGATTCTGGCGAACGCGCCGCAGCGCGAGGCGGAGTACTTCCGCGTCCACGCCGTGCTTGACCAGACATGAACGCGATGACAGACCGGGAGTTGCTGACGCTGACGATCGCCGAGGGCGGGCGGCGGCTGCGGGCGGGCGAGGTCACGTCGGCGCAGCTGACGCAGGCGTTTCTGGATCGCATTGCGGCGACTGATAAGGCGGTGCGCGCCTTTGTCACGGTGACGGCGGAGTCGGCGTTGGCGGAGGCGGCGGAGGCGGATGCGTTGCTCTCGCGAGGGGACGCCTCTGCGCCGTTGACCGGGCTGCCGATTGGGTTGAAGGACGTCCTGATGACGAAGGGCGTGCGGACGACGGCGGGGTCGCGGATGTTGGACAGCCTGATTCCGCCGTATGACGCGACGGTGGTGGAGCGGCTGCGGGCGGCGGGGGCGATCTCGGTGGGCAAGACGAACATGGACGAGTTTGCGATGGGTTCCTCGACCGAGCATTCAGCCTGGTTCCCGACCGCGAATCCGTGGGATCTGGAGCGGGTGCCGGGCGGCTCGTCGGGCGGGTCGGCGGCGGCGGTGGCGGCGCAGCAGTGCCTGGCGGCGCTGGGTTCGGACACGGGCGGGTCGATCCGTCAGCCGGCCTCGTTCTGCGGCGTGGTCGGGTTGAAGCCGACGTATGGGCGGGTCTCGCGGTACGGGTTGATTGCGTTTGCGAGCTCGCTGGATCAGATTGGCCCGTTCACGCGGACGGTGGAGGATGCGGCGCTGCTGTTGCAGGCGATCGCGGGGCCGGATCCGCTCGATTCGACCTGTTACGACGTACCGGCGCCCGACTTCAGCGCGCAGCTGGAGCGCGGGTTGGACGGGCTGCGGGTCGCCGCGCCGCGCGAGTTTTTTGGCGAGGGGATGGACGACGATGTGGCGGCGGCGATTGAGGCGGCGCTGGAGCTGTTGGCGGCGAACGGGGCGGTGATTGATCGGACGCCCTCGATGCCGTCGCTGCCGATGGCGCTGCCGGTGTACTACATCCTTGCGCCGTCGGAGTGTTCCGCGAATCTGGCGCGCTTTGACGGGGTCAAGTACGGACTCGGGGCGCGCGGGGGTGAGTCGATGTGGGCGGACATGGAGGCGACGCGGCGGGCGGGCTTCGGGCGCGAGGTGAAGCGGCGGATTCTGTTGGGCGCGTATGCGCTCTCGGCCGGGTATTACGACGCGTACTACCTGCAGGCGCAGAAGGTGCGCACGCTGATTCGGCGGGAGTTTGACCGCGTCTTTGCGGAGCATGACCTGATCCTCGCGCCGACCGCGCCGACCGTTGCGTTCCGCCAGGGGGAGATTACGGATCCGTACCAGATGTATCTGAACGATATGTTCACGATCCCGGCGAACATTGCGGGGCTGCCGGCGATCTCGGTGCCGGGAGGGTTTGGCGCGGCGAGGATGCCGGTCGGGTTGCAGTTTGTGGGTCCGCGGCTGGATGAGGCGACGCTGCTGGGCGCGGCCCATGCGTATGAGCGGCTGGCCGGCTGGTCGACCGATCCGGCGGACCGATCTGAGGGCGGATCGGCCGCGAATATTGACGGAGCGTAACCGCCTGGCGGCAGGCGGGTCGGTCAGGAACATCAATCCGCCGGCTGGCTTAGAGTGCAGCTTATGGACTCGATTCTTGAACCCGTCCTGCGTGAACTGGCCCGCGACGCGCGGCTCTCGGCGGCGCAGATTGCGGCGGCTCTCCGGGCGGATGAGGCGGACGTCGCGGCGGCGATTGCGGAGGCGGAGACGCGGGGGATCATCATCGGGCGCGGGGCGAAGATCGACTGGGAGACGCTGGGTCTGGCGACGGTCTACGCGGTGGTCGAGGTGACGGTGGAGCCGCAGGAGAATGTCGGGTACAACGCCGTCGCGCGGCGGATTGCGCGGTTTGATGAGGTGCGGACGGTGTACTTTGTCTCGGGCGCGTACGATCTGCTGGTGATGGTCGAGGCGGAGAATATGCGCGGGATTTCCGATTTCGTCGGGGAGCGGTTGGCGACGATGTCGGGGGTGAAGGGCACGACGACGCGCGTGCTGATGCGCCGCTTCAAGGAGGACGGCGTGTTCCTGGAAGCGGATCTGCAGAACGACCGGCAGAAGGTCGTGTTCTAGTCTCGGGAATCGCAGGAGCAGAGCGAGAGAGCCATGCCGATAGCGTCCAACGACCGTCCGTATGCCAGCAACGGCCCGCAGCGGCTCGCCGGCGCGACCGGCGCGGCGGCGGGGGAGGCGGCGGCCGGTGAGGCAACGGCGGGTGAGGCGGAAGCGGGGCGGGTGGCGGCGCGGGTGCAGGCGGTGCCGGGTTCGGGGATTCGGCGGTTCTTCGACATCATCGCCACGATGGAACAGGTGATTTCGCTGGGCGTGGGCGAGCCGGACTTTGTCACGCCCTGGCCGATCAGCGAGGCGGCGATCCGCGCGATTGAGCGGGGGCACACGCACTACACCTCCAATATGGGCTTGCTGGAGTTGCGCGAGGCGATCGCCGCAGACCTGGCGCGGCGCTATGGGACGCAGTGGGATCCGTATGAGGAGCTGCTGATCACGACCGGCGTCTCGGAAGGCCTTGACCTGGCGGCGCGCGCGATGATTGATCCGGGCGATGAGGTGATCGTGGCGGATCCGTCGTACGCGGCGCACGCGCCGGCGGTTGTGCTGGCGGGCGGGATTCCGGTGCGGGTGACGACGCGGGCGGCGCAAGGGTTTGCGCTCGATCCGGAGGCGGTGGAGGCGGCGGTGACGGCGAAGACGCGGGCGCTGCTGATTGCCTATCCCTCGAATCCGACGGGCGCGGTGTTGGAGCGGGAGACGCTGGCGGCGCTGGCCGAGATTGCGCAGCGGCGCGATCTGCTGGTGATCTCGGACGAGATCTACGACCGCCTGGTCTACGGCGGGGTGGAGCACACGCCGATGGCGTCGCTGCCGGGGATGGCGGCACGGACGATTACGCTGGGCGGCTTCTCGAAGTCGCACGCGATGACCGGCTGGCGGGTCGGCTGGGCGGCGGCGCCGGCGGATCTGTTGAGCGGGATGCTGAAGATTCACCAGTACGCGATGATGTCCGCGCCGACGGTGGCGCAGTACGCGGCGTTGGAGGCGGTGCGGGCGGGTGAGGAGTACGTCGTCTCGATGCGCGAGGAGTACGATCGGCGGCGGCAGTTGATGTGGCAGGGGTTAAACCAGCTGGGGCTGGCCTGCACCGAGCCGCGCGGGGCGTTTTACGCCTTTCCGTCGGTGGCGCAGACGGGTTACGACGACGAGGCCTTCGCCGAGCAGTTGCTGCTGCAGGAGCAGGTGGCGGTCGTGCCGGGCTCGGCCTTCGGCGCGGCGGGCGCGGGTCATGTGCGCGCCTGCTACGCGACCAGCTACGAGGACATCGAAGAGGCGCTCACGCGGATCGGCCGCTTCCTGCGGTACACACCGCTGGCGAAGTAGCGTCGCTCAGGCCAGCGGCTCACAGTTCAAAGGGCGCGTCGCAATCGACCAATGGTTGAGCGTGGCCATCCCTAAGCTGGAACGTGTCCTCGATCCGTACCCCGCCGACGCCGGGAACTGACAGGACCGAGTGACCGACGGTCAGCATCATGCCTTCGCGCAGCTCGATTCGGGAATCGGCTGGATGGATCGTCGGGCGCGGCGCTTCTTCGAAGTCGAGTCCGATGCTGTGGCTGATACCGGGCACGTAGCGGTCTCCGTAACCGGCCGCCTCGAACACTTGCCGTGCGGCTGCGTCGATCTCCCGATTGCGAACTCCCGGCCTGACCGCGGCGATGCCGGCCGCCTGCGCGTCGCGATAGGTCTCGAACAGCTTGCGCTGGTTGGCGTTGGGCGTGCCGAGCACGAATGTGCGCGTGAGATTCGCGCAGTAGCCGTGGAATCGAGGCACCACATCCACGACTACCAGATCGCCAGCCTCGACGACCTTGTCGGTGGTCGTGCCGTGCAGCCAACACGAACGGACACCTGAATTGACGAACACCGGCGTCGCCACTCCGCCGCCGCCTGCCTTGCGCATCGCGTACTCAATCTCCGCCCCGACTTCGTTTTCCGTGATTCCAGGACGGAGAAACCTTGTCGCAGTCTCGATGCCAGTCTGCGCGATGCGGGCCGCGTTGGTCATCAGCTCCACTTCCTCGTCGTCCTTGATCATGCGCAGGTCATCCATGACTCGCGCGATGTCCACTACTTCGATCTGGGGATTGGCGCGTTGAAACATGGTCAGCAGAAAGGCTGGCGTATTGAACCACATCTGAACGCCAACCCGGAGCGACTGCTTGCCGCCCGACATCTGCCGCATCACGCCAACCACGTCCTTGATCTGTTGCCCGACCGTGCCAAAGACGCGTGCGTCAGCAACGCCGAGTGATCGTTTGACCTCTTCCTCTTCGCCGAAGAAGGTGATGATGATCGGCGGTCCGTTTGCTGGAACGATCGCGCGCGGCTGATGTCTGACCTCGCCGAAGAAGTAGATGTAGTCGTCGTGGGTCAGGATCATGTAGGCGTCAATGCCCTGCTCGCGCATTCGCTGCTGAGCCTGGCTCAGTCGTCGCTGGTTCAGCATTGCAACATCCCTGACCTCTGTGCTCCGAGCTCACGGTACGCCGTTTTGCGAAGACCGGTCGTCACAGCGGCAGCGGCTCAGGCGCTAGCCTGCGGGTATGACCTTTCGCCTCACTCCTCCGCCCGACCAGCCCGATCCGGAAGACCTGACGCTCAGAATCACGGGCGTGCAGGCGCGTCCGCGTCCGGTTGAGGGCGGCGCGCCCGATGCGGCGAAGCTGGAAGTGCGGCTGGCGACGACGCGCGGTGAGATTCGGGCGTTGCTGGATGTGTGCGAGGGGCAGACGGGGGCGTTGATTACCTGCTCGGGCGCGATGGGCGGCGAGCACGAGACGCGCGGCCCGGCGGACAGCGTCTACCAGCGGCTGGCCGAGCAGCTGCCCGGTGAGGGCATTTCCACGCTGCGCATCCACTATCGGATCGCCGGGGAGTTTGAGGAGTGCGTGCTCGATTTGCTGGGGGCGTGCTCGTTTCTGTCGGGGGTGGGCGCGGAGCGGATCGTGCTGGCGGGGCACTCGTTCGGGGGCGCGGTGGTGATCAAGACGGCGCAGATTATGCCGCAGGTGCGGGGCGTGATTTCGCTCTCGCCGCAACTCTTCGGCACGCGCCAGGTCGATGAGATGGCCAAGCCGCTGCTGCTGATCCACGGGACGGCGGATGGGATCCTCCACCACATGGCGTCGGAGGATATCTACGAGCGGGCGCAGGAGCCGAAGAAGCTGGTGTTGATCCCGGACGGCGGGCACGGGCTGGCGGAGGATCCGGAGACGGTGCTGGCGGAGATGCACCAGTTCGTCCACGCGCACGCGGGGCCGCGCTAGGCAGTCGCCTCCCTCTTCCGTCATTTCCGCGCACGCGGAAATCTCGCCGTGCGGGGGACGATGTTCATGCTCGGCGCGGCGAGCTTGCCGCGGCGGAGCGGGGGGGAAGCCACCCTCAGTCACTGCGTGACAGCTCCCCCGGAGGGGGAGATCCTACCTCCGTCGTTCCTGCGCAAGCAGGAACCCAGACGGTGTAGCGTTTACGCCCCTATGGCTGGTTCCTATTCAGTCACTCCGTCATTGCTGCCCTCTGGCGCGGCAGCCCCGATGCTGGGGCGATGATTTCGGTCACCGCTTGGGTTCCCGCTTTCGCGGGAACGACGGCGGGGGCGTGGAGTGCCTGTGCAGTGTGCGCGGGGTACCACCCTGCAGTCACTGCGTGACAGCTCCCCCACGGGGGGAGCGCTGGGATTCCCTTTGCTTCCCTCTGGGAAAGCTCTGGGTTAGGTGTTGCTGGGTCCGTTGGTGGAGGAGGCGCTGGTGACGCCGAGGCGTTCGGCGACGGTGCGGACGGCGTTGGTGAGCTCCATGGGGATGATCCACTTGGTGCTGTCGCTGTTGGCGAGGGTGCGCAGGGTTTCGAGGTATTGGAGGCCCATCGTGTTGCCGTGCGCGCCCCGGGCGGCGCCGTTGATTGTGTCGAGGGCGTTTGCGTAGCCCTCGGCCTCGAGGATTTGCGCCTCTTTGTGACCCTCAGCGCGCAGAATCTGGGACTGCTTTTCTCCCTCCGCCTCGAGGATGGCGGCCTGGCGCTCACCTTCGGCGACGTTGATTTGGGCGTCGCGCGTACCTTCGGACTCGGTGATCTGGGCGCGGCGCGTGCGCTCGGCGGACATCTGGCGGGTCATCGCCTCGGCGATGGTGGGCGGCGGCTCGATTTCGCGGATTTCGACGGCGGTGACCTTGACGCCCCAGCGGTTGGTGACCTCGTCAAGCTTGACCTGCATCTGGTCGTTGATGTCGTCGCGGCGGGAGAGCACTTCGTCGAGGTTCATCTCGCCGATCACGGCGCGGAGGGTCGTGGTGGCGAGCTGCCGGGCAGCACCGAGGTAGTCGCGGACTTCGAGGACGGTGCGCTCGGGGTCCATGACGCGCAGGTAGACGACGAAGTCGACGTCGACGCCGGCGTTGTCGCGGGTGATGTTGCGCTGGGGGGGGACGTCGAAGTACTGCTCGCGCAGGTCGACCTTGTTGCCGGCCTGGATGATCGGGATGATCCAGACGAGGCCGGGGCCTTTCATGCCGACGTAGCGGCCAAGCTGGAACTTGGCGATCTTCTCGTAGTCGCGGACCATGTTGATAATCGCCACGGGTGCTCCTGTTCCAAGGCGCGGGCTGATGCGCGTTCGTTGCGAGTATAGGCAGCTGGCGGCCGGCGGGTTGGCTCGGTGGTTGCTCGGCGCGGTCAGCAGGAGAGACGGGGCGGCGTTGTGGGCATACGCTGCGAGGAGTGAACACGCCCTCCGATCCACCATCCGAGCAACCGCCCAAGCGGGAGGCTGAGCCGCCAGCCAACTGGCTGTTGCGGCTGGCGCGCAGTCGGGCGCTGGCCTGGTTCGAAGCCTGCCGACCGCTGAGCGGCATCTGGCTGCTACTGTCGGCGGCGCTGATGGTGCTGACGGCGGCGGAAGGCTCCGTGTTCTGGGGGAAGCCGATTCAGTACGGCGCGATGATTTTGTTCTTCACCTACGCGGCGGGGCTGATCGGCAATGCGCTGGACGCGGAGATCGACGCGAAGCATCGGCTGCTGCGGCCGCTCCCGGCGGGTCGGGTCTCGCCGCGCGCGGCGATCGTCAGCGCGGCCGTTCCACTGGGGGTGGGGGCGCTGGGCGGGTTCTCGATCGAGTGGCGGGTGGGGGTGATTGGTCTGGCGATGCTCGGGGCGTCGGTGCTGTACAGCGTGGCCTGGCGCGGGTCGGTGTTGGGCGTGCTCGCGTTTGGGCTGATTGGGGTGCTGCTGCCGGTGGGGGCGATCCAGACGGTCGGGGGGAATTTCAGCAGCGCGCATCTGCTCTGGGTGATCCCGGTGGGCGCGTTGACGGGCGCGGCGACGTTCATGCTCTACAAGCTGCCCGATTTCGAGTTCGACGATTACGACGGTTCGCGCTCGGCGTTGCACTGGCTGGGGATCGATACGGCGATTGCGATGTCGTGGGCGATGCTAGCGGCGGCGTTGGCGTTGGCGGCGGCGTCGCTCAATCTGTCGGGCGGGAACCTGTTCTGGCTGCTGGGTCCGCTGCTGTACATCATCTTGGCCGGGCTGTTCTGTATCCGGGCGCTGATGCGGCGGATTTCGTACGTGCGGCTGCTGTTGCAGCGTTTTCTGATCGTGCCGTTCCTGCCGCTGCTACTGATCTGCTGGTTGGGCGCGGCGGCCGGAGCCTGAGGCGCGGCGTGAATTGCTCTAGGTTGAGGGCGTAGTGGACGGGAGCGTCTAATGTCTGAACCGAGCAACTGGCAGCCTGAGGTGGACGAGCTGAATCTGCGCCGCCGCCTGGCGCTCAAGATGGGCGGCGAGGAGCGGGTGCGGCGGCAGCGGGAGCTGGGCAAGCTGACGATCCGCGAGCGGATTGAGGCGCTGGTCGATCCGGGCAGCTTCCACGAGATCGGCGGGCTGGCGGGTTACGGCAGCTACGCGGAGCGGGAGTTCGTCGATTTCAAACCGCTGCCCTACATCGGCGGGCTGGCGAAGGTGGACGGGCGCGCGGTGGTGGTCGGGGGAGAAGATTTCACGGTCTCCGGCGGGGCGGCGGATATCAGCACGCAGGAGCGGTTCAAGAGTCTCTTCCTCGCCGACATGGCGCGTGAGTACCGCGTCCCGCTGTTCGTCTTCCACGAGGGGGCGGGCGCGAATGTGGCGGCGAAGGGCGACGGGCACGGCCACCTGCCGAGCAGCTTTGATGTCTTCGGCCCCGACATCCGCGCGGGGCAGGAGGTGCCGTTGATCTTCTCCGTCTCGGGCGCGACGGCGGGCGGCGTGGCGGCGCGGGCGATGCTGGGTCACTTCACGGTGATGACGCCGCAGGGGGCGTTGTTCGCGGGCGGGCCGCCGCTGGTCAAGCGGGCGCTGGGGCAGGAAGTGACTAAGGAACAGCTGGGCGGACCGGAGATCCACGTCGCGCGTTCGGGCGCGATCGACAACCGCGCCGTGGACGAACTGGACGCCGTCCGCCAGATGCAGGCGTTCCTCAGCTACATGCCCCAGAATGTCTACCAGCAGCCGCCGTTCAAGCCGACGGATGATCCGCCCGAGCGCGAGGAGGAGGCGTTGCTGAGCATCGTGCCGCGCAAGCGGACGAAGCCGTACAACATGCTCAAGCTGGTCAAGCTGCTGGTCGATGACGGCGAGTGTTTCGAGATCAAGCCGGAGTTCGGCGCAACGGTGCACACGCTGCTCGCGCGGGTGGGCGGTTATGTCGTCGGGATCGTGGCGAACAATCCGAACATGCTGGCCGGGGCGATGACAGCGGATTCGGCTGACAAGCAGGGGCACTTTGTCGAGTTGTGCGATCACTTCCACATCCCGATCGTGTTCCTCGCCGACGTGCCGGGCTTCATGCTGGGGCCGCAGGCGGAGGCGACGGGCACGCTGCGTCACGGGATGCGCGCGTATTGGGCGACGTATCTGGCGACGGTGCCGGTCTTCACCGTGATCACGCGCAAGAACTACGGGATGGCTGGTCAGGCGACGGCCAATGTGGGGACGATGAACTACCGCGTCGGCTGGCCGTCGGGCGACTGGGGCTCGATCCCGATCGAGGGCGGCGTGGCGGCGGCGTATCGGCGCGAGATTGAGAGCGCGCCCGATCCGGATCAGCGCCGCCGCGAGCTCGAGGAGCATCTGCTGCAGTTCCGCAACCCGTTCCGCACGGCGGAGGCCTTCGGGATTGAGGACATTATCGATCCGCGTCAGACGCGCGCGTACATCTACCGCTTCCTCGAACACGCCTACGACACGATTTCGACCAACCTGGGGGTCAAAGCCAAAGCGGGCGTGCGGCCCTAGAATCTGTGTGACCAAATCGTTTTCTCGCAGTGAACAGGATGACCATGTCTGACATCTTCAGCGTTGACCCGAACCTCCCTGACTGGATTCGGACGCACACCGAGCAGTATCTGGACTCGGGCGGTGAGGACGGGCATATGTGGGATCGGCCGGACGGCTCGGGGCCGATTCCCTGTCTGTTGCTGGCGGCCCAGGGTCGGCGCTCGGGCGCGTGGCGCACGCTGCCGCTGATCTATGGGGAGTCGGACGGGGCGTACGTGATCGTCGCGAGCAAGGGCGGGGCGCGCAGCCATCCGGCCTGGTATCTGAACTTGGACGCGAATCCGGACGTCCAGCTGATGGTCGGGACGGAGCAGTTCGAGGCGACGGCGCGCACCGCGGAGGGCGCGGAGCGGGACAAGCTCTTCGCGCTGATGGCGAAGGATTTTGCGCCGTATCTGGACTACGCGATCCGCGCGGGCGGGGCGGATCGGCAAATTCCGGTCGTCGTGTTGGAGCGGAAGTAGCCCCCCTATGCCTTCGGCATCTCCCTCCGCAGAGTGGGGGGAGAGGGGAAAAGGCGCATGCGGCTTCCCCTGCTCAGCGGGGGGAGAGCGGAGAGTGGCGGCGTCAGGCGCGGACTTGGGCGACTTCGGGGAGGGAGGCGGGGAGGCCGACGGCTTGTTTGACGTCGGCGAGGACCTGGGCGGCGATCACGCGGGCGCGGCGGGCGCCGTCGAGCAGGATGTCGTCCACCGCCTCGGGGTGGGCGGCGAGTTCTGCGCGGCGGGCGCGGATGGGGGCGAAGTAGTCGTTGACCGAGTCGGTCAGCTGCTTTTTGCAGTCGACGCATCCGATCTGGGCGCTGCGGCAGGCAGCGGCGATGGCGGGCTGCTTCTCGGGGCCGAAGAAGCCGTGGAGTGAGTAGACGTTGCAGATTTCGGGGCGGCCGGGGTCGCGGCGGCGCATGCGCTGGGGATCGGTGATGGCGGTGTGGATCGCCTGGAAGGTCTCTTCGGGCGTGGCGGCGACATCAACGGCGTTGCCGTAGGACTTGGACATTTTGCGGTTGTCGAAGCCGAGCACCATCGGGGCGCTGGTCAGCTCAGCTTCGGGCTCGGGGAAGGTGTCGCCGAAGATGTGGTTGAAGCGGCGCACGATCTCGCGGGCGAGCTCGAGGTGGGGGAGCTGATCCTCGCCGACGGGCACCTTGTTGGCGCGGTAGAGGACGATGTCGGCGGTCTGGAGGACGGGATAGCCGACGAGTCCGTAGTTGACGTTGTCGGGCTGGGACTTGGCTTTCTCCTTGAAGGTGGGCACGTTCATCAGGCGGCCGATGGGCGTGACCATCGAGAGCAGCAGGTGCAGTTCGGAGATTTCGGGGACGTGGCTCTGGGCGTAGAGGATGGTGCGCTCAGGGTCGATGCCGGCGGCGAGCAGGTCGAGCGCGGTCTCGCGCACGTTGTCACGCAGCTGGTCGGTGTCGGTGAGCGTGGTGAGGGAGTGCAGATCGACGATCGAGTAGATGCACTCGTACTGCTCCTGGAGGGCGACGAAGTTCTGGATCGCGCCGAGGTAGTTTCCGATGTGCTGCCGACCGGTCGCGCGGATACCCGCGAACACGCGATCCTGCATTGCCGTCTCCTGCTCTGATGTGCTCTGATTGACCGTCTGGTGCGTCTGTTTCGTTGGTTTGCTGTCCTGCTGCAGCTGGGGAGTGGTTACATCTCGTCTGGCGCGGAGACGCCGATCAGGCGCAGGGTTGCGGCGAGGGCGGCCTGCGCGGCCTGGGTCAGGGTGAGCCGCGCGGCCGAGCGCTGCGGCTCGGCCGGGACGACGATGCGGCAGGCGTCGTAGAACTGGGTGAAGGCTTGGGCCAGGCTCTGCGCGTAGTAGGTGAGGTGGTGCGGCTCGCGGCGCAGGGCCATGTCCGCGACGAGTTCCGGCAGACGCAGCAGCTCGCCGATCAGGATCGTTTCCTGCTCGGTCTGGAGCAGTTCGAGCTGGTCGGCGGAGGGCGCGAGCCCGGCCTCGGCGGCGTTGCGCAGGACGCTGGCGCAGCGGGCGTGGGCGTACTTGACGTAGGAGGCGGGATTCTGGCGCGGGTCGGCGGAGGCGGCGGCGGAGAGGTCGAAGTCCATCTGCGCGTCGGCGGAGCGTTGGAGCATGAAAAAACGGGCGGCGTCCGCGCCGACCTCGTCGATCAGCTCGCGCAGGGTGACGATCTCGCCGGTGCGCTTGGACATCCGCACGCGCTCGTCGCCGCGCCGGAGGTGGACGAGTTGGTAGAGCAGCACCTCGAGCGCCTCGCCGTCGCCGCCGACGGCGGAGACGGCGGCCTGCGTCCGCGCGACGTGGCCCTGATGATCTGCGCCCCAGACATCGATCACGGTGTCGAAGCCGCGGGTGATGAACTTGTCGTAGTGGTAGGCGACGTCGGAGGCGAAGTAGGTCGGTTCGCCGGAGGAGCGGATGAGGACGTTGTCCTTGTCTTCGCCGAGATCGGCGGAGCGGAACCAGACCGCGCCCTCTTTCTCGATCACGTGGCCGCCGTCGCGGAGGCGGCCCATGGCGATGCCGTAGGCGGACTCGCTGTCTGGGCTGTCCGGGCTGTCTGCGCCGGCGTAGAGCGTAGATTCGCGCTGCCAGTGGTCGAACTCGACGTGGAGGCGGGCGAGGTCTTCGCGGATCTGGTCGATCATCAGCTGCAGGCCGCGCTCGGTGAGTTCGGCGGGCGGGTCTTCGCGGCGCTCGAGCCAGCGGTCGCCGAAGTCGGCTTTGAGCCGGGCGGCGACGTCGATCATGTAGGCACCCTGATAGCCGCCGTCGGGCAGCGCCGCCTCGTGGCCGAACTGTTGGCGGTAGCGGGCGAAGAGGGTGCGTCCGAAGAGGCGGATCTGGGCGCCGGCGTCGTTGACGTAGTACTCGCGCTCGACCGTGAAGCCGGCGGCGTCGAGGACGGCGGCGAGGGCGTCGCCGAGCACGGCGCCGCGTCCGTTGCCGACCTGGAGCGGCCCGGTCGGGTTGGCGGAGACGAACTCGACCTGGACGCGTTGGCCGGCGCCCAGCTCGATCTGGCCCCAGTGCGCGCCGGCTTCGATCACGGAGAGCAGCTGGGCACGCTGCCAATCGGGGTCGAGTTTGATGTTGATGAAGCCGGGCGGGGCGACCTCGACCGCGGCGATCGGCTCGGTGCGGAGGATGCGCTGGGCGATGACGTCGGCGACGTCCATCGGCGGGCGGCGCACGGCGCTGGCGAGGCGCAGGGCGACGTTGCAGGAATAGTCGCCGTGTTCGCGCTCTTTGGGCCGCTCGATGCGCAGCTCGATCGGCGGAATGGGGGGCAGCGCCTTGTCGGCCTGGGCGAGTTCCAGGCCGTTGCGGACCAGTTCGCCCACCAGATCACGGGTCGCACGCACCATGTCGCAGTCACACTCCCAGCGGATCGCCGGCTCGGCCGGCCGGGTTGGATCGCGCCGCCTGAGCCACCGTGGCGAACAGGCGGCAAAGATGCAGGATAGTGCGGAAATGGCTCTGGAAACGTATGGCCGTGTGCAGTGTGGGTGTGCGGGCGCTCATTGGCTTCAGGGCGTTCAGAGTGATCAGTGGACGGCGGTGGCGCCGGAGACGTTGAGGGTCTCGGCGCGGGCGCGGAGGAGGCGGTGCTCGGGGGCGCGGAGGTAGGGATCGTCCTCGAGGATGCGGTTGGCCCAGTTGCGGGCCAGGTTCAGGGTGCGCTGGTCGGTCAGTTTGGCGACGCGCAGCTCGGGCAGGCCAGACTGGCGGGTGCCGAAGTACTCGCCGGGGCCGCGGATTTCGAGGTCGGCTTCGGCAAGTTCGAAGCCGTTCGCGGTCTGCGCCATGAGTTCCAGGCGGCGCTGGCTCTGTTCGACATCGGTGTCGGAGATCAGGTAGCAGACCGATTCGAGGTCGCTGCGGCCGACGCGCCCGCGCAGCTGATGGAGCTGCGCCAGGCCGAAGCGCTCCGCGCCCTCGATCGCCATGACGGTGGCGTTGGGCAGATCGACGCCGACTTCGACGACGATCGTCGAGACCAGCACGTCGGCGTCGCCGTTGGTCAGGTCGGCCATGACGGCCTGCTTTTCGTCGGCGGACATCCGTCCGTGCAGGAGGCGGATGCGCGGGGCGAGCTCGCGCAGGGGGCC
Source organism: Dehalococcoidia bacterium (assembly GCA_965200625.1). GTDB lineage: Bacteria > Chloroflexota > Dehalococcoidia > Bin125 > Bin125 > Bin125. Next base: position 2,443,154 of record OZ241375.1, on the reverse strand, counting down.
GTTGCGCAGGGACTCGTACTGCTCGGTCGCGGCTTCGGCTTCGAGCTTGTCCGACTCCTCGACCAGCGGACAGATGACGAATGACTGGCGGCCCAGCCGCGCCTCGCGGCGGATGCGTTGGTAGACGATCTCCTCGCGCTGGGCCGGCGCGACGATCTGGGTGCGCACGCGCTGGCGGCCGGGCGGGAGTTCGTCGATGACGGAGGAGTCGAGCTCGCCATAGACGGTGAGCGCGAGCGTGCGGGGGATCGGCGTGGCGGTCATCACCAGGAGGTGCGGGCTGCGGCCTTTGCTGCGCAGGGCGTCGCGCTGGAGGACGCCGAAGCGGTGCTGCTCGTCGACGACGGCGAGGCCGAGGTCTTTGAAGGCGGCGCTCTCCTGGATCAGCGCGTGCGTGCCGACGACGAGGTCGAGCAGGCCGCTCTCCATTTCCTGATGAATTTGGCGTTTGCGCGCGGCGCGGACGCTGCCGGTCAGGAGCGCCATGCGCACCGGCCGGCCGAGCGCGGGGGCGAGGCTGAAGTTGTTCCAAAGCTGTTCGAGTTGGAGTTCGCCGCCGGCGAAGAGTCGGCGGAAGGTTTCGTAGTGCTGCGCGGCGAGGACCTCGGTGGGCGCCATGAGGACGGTCTGGTGGCCGGCGCGGACGGCGGCGAGCATGGCGGCGGCGGCGACGACGGTTTTGCCTGAGCCAACGTCGCCCTGCAGCAACCGCGCCATCGGCTCGCGGCGGAACATGTCGTTGCGGATCTCGGTCAGGACGCGCTGTTGGGCGACGGTCAGCTCGAAGGGCAGGGCGCTGAGGAAGGTGTCCAGGAAGTCGCCGGACATGGGGATGGGCGGCGCGTCGGAGCGCAGCCGCGCCTCGCGCTTGCGTGCGAGCACAGCCAGCTGGATCGACAACAGCTCCTGGAAGGCGATCCGCTCGCGGGCGGTGTCAACATCTTCGAGCCGATCGGGGAAGTGGATCATGCGCAGGGCGTCGGCCTCGGAGGGGAACCGCTCGGCCTCGACGAGCGAGGCGGGCAGCGATTCGGCGAGCAGCGGCAGGTAGTCGCGCACGGCGGCGTGGGCGAGGCGGCGAATGGTGCGGTTGGGCAGGCCTTTGGTCTGGGGATAGACCGGCGAGAGGCGGCCGACGTGGACGGTGTCGTCGTCGGGGTCGTCGAACCGTTCCCACTCGGGCGAGACCATCTGGAGCTGGCGCCCGCGGATTTCGATCTTGCCGGAGAGGCCGACGCGCATTCCGGGCTGGAGGGTGCGGCTGAGGTAGGGCTGCGCCCACCACCAGACGCGCAGGCTGCCGCTGCCGTCGCGGACGACGGCCTCGGTCGCGCTGCGTCCACCGCGCAGATACTTCACGTTGATGCTGGCGATCTCGCCGACGATGGTCAGTTCGACGCCTTCCAGCGCCTCCGCAATCGTGCGGACGTTGCGCCAGTCCTCGTAGCGGCGGGGCAGGTGCCAGAGGATGTCGTAAACCGTCGCGATCCCGAGATTGGTGAGCGTCTTGCGCGAGATCGGCACGATCCGGCCCAGGACCGAGACATCGGCGGCGAGCGGGTCTTCGTCGGAGAAGGGCGGGGCGGGGGCACGGCGGGGCGAGCGCGAGCGCTTCGGCGCGGACGCGGTCGGCGCGGCTCGCTGCGCGCGCGGGGGCGGCGCGGCCGGTTCCGGGCGCTCTGGTTGGTCTGTCTGCTCGGACTGCTGGGACTGCTTTGGTGGGGCGCGGTTGGGGGTGCGCGGGGAAGCGCCGGGGCGCAGCGACTGGATGACTCGACCGGCCCATTGACGGCGCTCGGCGGGCGAGAGCGAGCGGTAGCCGTCCTTGGGCAGCGCGGCGACAATGCGGGTGAAAAACTGGCGCTGGTCGCCCTGCTTGAGCACGTTGCGCAGGTAGCCGTCGAGTCCGCCGGCGACGGCGCGGTCGGGGTAGCCGAGCTTCTCCTCCAACGCCAGCATCGATTGCAGCGTCTGCGTCGGCCGGCGGGGGCTGGTCATCAGGCGCGCCGCAGGACTGCGGCCCCCACGGTGCCCGGCCCGATGTGCGCGCCCAGCACGGGGCTGGTGAGCACGGCTGGCACTTCCAGGCCGCCGCAGGCGTCCGCGACGCGGGCGGCGAGGGCGTTGGCGTCGGCCTCGGCGCGGCCGTGGAGGATGGCGACGCGCTCGGGTGGGCCGTCGGCCATGATCTGGGCGTAGAGCCGATCGAGCGCCTTCTTGCGCGTGCGCGGGCTTTCGACGCTGGCGATCTCGCCGTCGACGATCTCCAGCAGGGGGCGCACTCGCAGCATTCGCCCGGCGAGGTGTCGGGCGCGGCCGATGCGGCCGCCGCGGAGCAGGTGGTCGAGCGTTTCGACGAAGACGAGGAGGCGGGCGCGCGCGGCGGTCTCGCGCGCGGCTTCGGCGGCGGCCTCGAGATCCGCGCCGGACTGGACGGCGGTCAGCGCCGCCTGCGCCGCCCAGGCAGTGCCGAGCGAGGCGCGCTCCGAGTCGACGAACGCCATCGGCGGGGCGGACTCCAGCAGCGAGCCGCCCTGGCGGGCGGAGTTGAGCGTGCCCGACAGCTTGCCGCTGATGTGGACGGAAACGATCCCCTCCGCGCCCGCGTCGATCAGCCGCTGGTAGGCGTCGCGGAAGACGCCGGGCGCGGGCTGGGAGGTCGTGGGCAGCGCGGTGCCGTCCTGGAGCACACGATCGAGCCGCTTCCAGAATTCAGGTTTGGACAGGGTCAGCCCGTCCTCGTACTGCTGATCGCCGAAGTGCAGGTAGAGGGGGACGACGGTGACGCCGTCTACCTGGCCCTGTTCGAGGTCGGAGGCGGAGTCGGTGACGATGGCGATGGACATATGGGCGTTCCTGTGTGGGCTAAGTCCGACTGGCTTCCACTGACTCTAGGCAGCCGCGCAACGGCGCGGTGTGGGCGCGGTGTGGGCGCGGCGTCCCTGTGTTCGACTCTATTCGAGCGCCAGGAGCCAGGGGTAGTGCGGTTGACCGCCGTCGATTAGATCGACTTCCAGGCCGGTCGCGGCGGCGATCGCTTCGGCCAGGTCTTCGGCCCGCGCTTCGGCGACGCCCTCGCCGCTGTAGAGGGTGAACAGCGACGCGCCGGGCAGCGAGTCCGCCATCTGCCCGGCCAAGGTCAGCGCGAGCGCGTCAATGGAGTCGCCCGCGCCGACGAGCTCGCCGTCCAGCATGGCGAAGGGTTGGCCGGCGGTGATCGGGATCGCGCCCTCGAGCGTGCGGGCGGCGTGGGTGACGCGGCCGATGCGGACGGCGTCGAGCGCCTCTTCCATCTCGGCGGCGACATCCTCGGCGGGCACGCCGCCGATCAGGGCGGCGAGCGCGGCGACGCCCTCGGCCTGGCTGTCGTTATGGATCACGTGGATGCGCTGCGGTTCCTCGGCGGCGGCGGCGAGCTCGCCGGCGCGTTCGGCGGCGGGGGTCACGTTGTGGTTGTTGGGCAGGATGATCACGTCCTCGCCCTTGACCGATTCCGCGGCCGAGAACAGCATCTCGACCGAGGGGTTGTCGGCTGCGCCGCCGGAGACGATGGCGGCTGCGCCCAGCTCGGTGAAGACGCGGACGAAGCCGCTGCCCTGCGCGACGGCGATCACTGCCGCGTCCGCCTCCGATTCATGCGTCCGCGCGGCCTGGGCGCGCATATCGACGGCGCGGAAGACGCGAATCCGCCCGGCCGCGTCGGCGGCGGCGTAGGCGTCGGCGGGCTCGGTTGTGTGCAGGTGGATGCGCAGGTCGTCGCCGTCGGGGGCGAGCATGACCGTTTCGTCGTCGCCGGAGAGGACAGCGCGCAGACCGTCAACATCGGCGACGTTGGCGACGACGAGTTCGGTGCAGAAGCCGTCGAATTCCGTGTCGTCGTCAAGGCGGCGGGCGAGCCAGCCGGGGTCGATTGCGCCGAGTTCGGCGGGCACCTCGGGGATCGGCTCGCCGCCCAGCGCGGCGGCCATGCCGCGCAGCATGAACTCGAGTCCGCGCGCGCCGGCGTCAACGACGCCGGCCTCCTTGAGCACCGGATTCTGCTCGGGCGTGTGCTCCACCGACTGGTAGGCGGCCTCGACCGCGCGCTGCATTTGCGCCAGCGGATCAGCGGAAGAGTCAGCGTCGACGGCGGCGGCGGTGTCGGCGGCGACGGAGATCATGGTGCCGTCGCGCGGCTCGGCGACGGCGTTGCGGGCGGACTCGGCGGCGCGGGCGAAGGCGTTGGCCAGCGCGGCGTCAGCGTCGTCGGCGGCATCGGCAGCAGGGTCGGCGGCGAGCCCGGCGGCGAAGCCGCGCAGCCACTGCGCGCCGATCACGCCCGAGCTGCCGCGTCCGCCCAGCAGCGCGGCGGAGGCGGCGGCGGCGGCGATTTCGTGGGGCGAGGCGTCGTCAGGGGCGCGATCGAGCGCCTCGCTGGCGGCGGCGAGGGTGCGGCCCAGGTTGGCGCCGGTGTCGCCGTCGGGGACGGGGAAGACGTTGATCAGGTTCAGCGCCTCGCGGTGCAGGGCGACCCAGCCGGCGGCGCCCTGGATCATGCGCTTGAGGTCGGCGCCGCTGAGGCGTCGGCGGGCGGGGGCCTCGGTTCCGCGTTCGACCATCTGTAGCCTCCCGTATAGAGTGCCGAGTAGCCCGAGGCGGCGATCCGCGCGCGGATCCCGTCAGCGGGCGAGGTGCTGGTATGATACTTGCCAGATCGGTGCACGGCGCCGGCGGCAGCCTGAGCGCTCGTGCACGCGGACGCTGGATTGAGGACGGAACGATGGCGGGCAAGTGCGATCTCTGTGACAAGCGGACGACATTCGGCCGCAACATCCGCCACAAGCACTCCGGCCGCTGGAAGCGGAAGGCGCCGCGCACCTCTCGTACGTTCAAGCCAAATGTTCACCGGCACAAAGTAACGGTTGACGGTAAAACTCAGCGGCTTAACGTATGCACCGCGTGCCTGCGCACGATGATGAAGCGGCTCGCCGCCTAGCTGGCCGCCTTGCTCGCCACCTCGCGCAGACCGCAGCCTGAGACGCCTGAGCCAGACCGGGATCGGAAGACCACCGCCTCCAAGCCAGAGCCGCGGACGAAGCGCCCGCACCTGACGACACGCCCGAGCCTGACTCCGACCGATCGAGACAGACCGACACACCGAGACCGAGGAATATGCGAATCTACGTTGGAAACCTGCCCTTCCGCACGAACTCCGAGGAACTGCGCGACCTCTTCGCCGAGCATGGCGAGGTCCAGGACTGCGTGATCCCGGTTGACCGCGACAGCGGTCGCTCGCGCGGCTTCGGCTTCGTGGACATGGACGATGAAGAGGCGCGCAACGCGATCAGCGCGCTCGACGGCTACGACCTGGACGGGCGCCAGCTGCGCGTCAACGAGGCGCGTCCGCGCGGCGGCGGTGGTGGCGGTGGCGGCGGCTACCGTGACGATCGCGGCGGCGGGGGCGGCTACCGCGGCGATCGCGGGGGCGGCGGCTATCGGGAAGACCGCGGCGGTGGCGGCGGCTACCGCGAGAGCCGCGGCGGCGGCGGCGGCGGTGGCGGCGGCTACCGCGAGCCGCGCTACGACGATCGCGGCTCGCGCGACAGCTACTCCGACCGCGGCTGGCGCCGCTAGCACCGGCAGCGGCCCGCAGCGGTCCGCCTGCCGCTCGGCATTGACATGGCCGCCGACGTCCGGGTCCGAGCCATCGGACTCGGGCGGCAGGCTGCGCCGTTTATTGACGTCCTCTGGACGGTCTACGACGGTGATCATTCCTGGATTCCGACGCTGCGGCGCGTCCAGCTGGAGCGGCTTGATCCCGAGCGGACGCCGTTCCTGCGTTACGGCGAGACGCAGCTGTTCGTCGCGGAGCGCGACGGGCGCGCTCTGGGGCGGATCTCGGCGCAGATCAATCCGCTGCACGACGAGAAATGGGGCGAGGCTGCCGGCTTCTTCGGCCACTTTGACTGCGTGGACGATCCGGAGGCGGCGGCGGCGCTGTTCGCGGCGGCGGAGTCTTGGCTGCGCGCGCGCGGCGCAGCCTTCTCGCGCGGGCCGTTCAGCTTCACGATCAACGACGAGTCGGGCTGCCTCGTTGAGGGCTTCGAGACGCCGCCGATGATCGCGATGCCGCACGGTCGGCGCTGGTTCCCGGCGCTGATCGAGGCCAACGGCTACGCGAAGGTCAAGGATCTGTGGGCGTACCGCTATCCGGTGGACTCGCCGCTGGGCGAGCGTCGGGAGCGCGCCTGGCAGCGCATCCACGAGCATCCGCGCGTGACGGTGCGGCCGTTTGACAAACGCCACCTGCGCCGCGACGTGCGGATCGCGGCGGAGATTTTCAACCAGGCCTGGGCGAAGAACTGGGGCGCGGTGCCGATCACGACCGAGGAGGCGGATCGGCTGGCGGACGATCTGGTGCAGTTCGCGGATCCGCGCCTGACCGCGTTCGTCGAGATCGACGGCGAGCCGGCGGCGATGGTGATCTCGATTCCCAACCTGAACGAGTGCGCCCGCGATCTCAATGGCCGCCTGCTTCCGTTCGGCTGGGCGAAGCTGCTCTGGCGCTTGCGGCGCGGTCCGCAGAGCGGGCGGGTGATGCTGCTCGGCGTGCGGCCCAAGTGGCGCATTCGGGAGTTTGCCCAGATTGGGGTGATGCTCACCGCCGAGGTGCACGTGCGCGGCGCGGCGCAGGGCTATCAGTGGGCCGAGCTCGGTTGGGTGCTCGAGGACAACCACCTGCTCAATCACGCGCTCAAGCGCACGGACGCTGAGGTCTACAAGGTCTACCGGGTGTACGAGAAGGCGCTGTAGCGGTCAGGGCAGCGGATCAGGGCAGCGGATCAGGGCAGCGCGCGGCGGAGGCGGGCGACGGCATCGGCGACGGATTCGCGGTCGTTGTAGACCGCCGAGCCGGCGACCAGCCAGGTTGCGCCCGCGTCGACGATGGCGGCGATGGTGGACTCGTTGACGCCGCCGTCCACCGCCACGGGCGCGGCGGTGCGGCCGCAGGCGTCGAGCATTGCCCGCGCCTGGCGGATGCGGGCCAGCGACTCGGGGATGAACTGCTGGCCGCCCCAGCCAGGGTTGACGCTCATGATCTGGATACGGTCGCAGAGCGGGGCGACGGGTTCGATTTCGCTCAGCGGCGTGCCGGGATTGAGGGTGACGCCGGCCTCTACGCCGCGGGCGGCGATCTGCTGGAGCAGACGGTGGGGGTGGCTGGTGGTCTCGATGTGAATCGTGACGCAGTTGACGCCGGCGTCGATGAAGGCGTCGATCTGATCCTGCGGGCGCGCCACCATCAGGTGCGCCTCGATGGGCAGGGCGGTGAGCGAGCGCACCGCCGCCGCCATCTGCGCGCCGAAGGTGATCGGGAGGACGAAGTTGCCGTCCATGACGTCGAGCGAGAGCCAGTCGACGCCGGCGGCTTCAGCGGCGGCGATCTGGTCGGCGAGGCGCGTCCAGTCGGCGTTGAGGATTGAGGTCGCGATCGCGATCGGCGGCATCAGCGCCGGCCCTGCTGTTTAGCGGCGGCGCGTTCGGCGGCGCGCCGCTGGGCGCGGTTGAGGCCGGTTTCCAGCTTTGCTTCCGCCTGTTCCGGTGAACTCTGCGGCACCGGGGTTGGTCGAGTGGCCGGCTGATCAGACGGTGGACTGGTCGGCTTGAGCTGGAGGCGCTCTTTGGCTGCGTCGAGCGCGGCGCGGACCTGGTTGGGCGCGGTGCCGCCGGGGAGGTCGCGCGACTCGAGCGCGAACTGCGCCGTCATCCCCACGGCGTCGGACTCGAAGGTGGGATGCTCGGCCTGCAAGTCTTCAAGCGAAAGATCGGAGAGGCCGCAGCCGCGCTGCTCGCAGAGCCGCACCAGCCGTCCGACGACGCCGTGCGCCTCGCGGAAGGGGACGCCGCGGCGGGTGATGTAGTCGGCGTAGTCGGTGGCGAGGATGAAGGGGTCGTTGTCCACCATCGCCCGCGCCCGTGCGCCGTCGACGGAGGCGGTGAGGAGCGCGCGCGCGAGCACGTGGAGAGTGCCGATTAGCGTTTCGGCAGTATCGAAAAGTCCAGATTTGTCTTCCTGCAGGTCGCGGTTGTAGGCAAGCGGCAGCCCTTTGAGCGTGGTCAGCAGCGCGGTCAGGTGGCCGAGCACCTTGCCGCTGCGGCCGCGGGCGAGCTCGGCGATGTCGGGGTTGCGCTTCTGGGGCATGATCGACGAGCCGGTGGTGAAGGCGTCGCCGAACTGGAGCACGCCGAATTCGGCGGAGCTCCAGAGGATCACGTCCTCGCACAGCCGCGAGATGTTGACCATGCAGATGGCGGCGTGGGCGAGGAACTCGGCGATGTAATCGCGCGAGGAGACGGCGTCCATGCTGTTGCGCGAGAGCGACTCGAAGCCCAGTTCCTCGGCGACGGCGGCGCGGTCGAGCGGGTAGGCGGCGCCGGCGAGCGCGGCGCTGCCGAGCGGCATGATGTCGGCGCGGGCGAAGGAGTCGATCAGGCGGTCGGCGTCGCGGTCGAGCATTTCCAGGTAGGCGAGCAGGTGATGCGAGAGCAACACCGGCTGGGCACGTTGGAGATGCGTGTAGCCGGGCAGGTAGACGTCGAGCGAGCGATCGGCCAGCTCAATCAGGGAGGCCTGGAGGCCGCGCACTGCGCCGACTGCCTGGACGATCGCGTCGCGGACGAACATTCGCGTATCGAGCGCGACCTGGTCGTTGCGCGAGCGGGCGGTGTGCAACCGGCCGGCGGCGTCGGGGCCGATGATCTGGCTGAGCCGCGCTTCGACGTGGGTGTGGATGTCCTCGAGTTCGTGGTTTATCTCGAAGCCGCCGGACTCGATCTCCGACTCGACCTGATCCAGCCCCTGGAGGATGCGCGCTGCGTCATCGGCGGCGATGATGCCCTGCGCGGCGAGCATCCGCGCGTGGGCGCGGGAGCCGGCGAGGTCGTGGCGGAAGAGGAGCAGGTCAGTCTGGATCGAGGAGGTGTAGGCCTGGACGAGGGTGTCGGGCGCTTCCTCGAAGCGTCCGCCCCAGAGCCGTTGCGCGTCGTTCTCTGCCATCTTGGCGTCCGCCTTGCGTCAGCGCGTCAGCCGCGGCCGGGCGGCCGCGCTACCCGCTCTCGGGCAGGCGGGGCAGGCCGGCGGCGGCGATTAGTTCGTCGATTTGCTCCTCGGACAGATCGCGGGCGCGGATTGTCTGGATCGCGGGCGGCGCCGCGCCCTGCGCGATCTGGGCGCGGTAGAGGCCGTCGGCCAGAGCGCGGAGCACGGCCTGGACCTGCGCGTCGGACAACGCGCCGCAACGCGACTCGAACGCCTGCTTCGCATCCAACGCCAGATAGAGCGCGCACTCCAGGAGCGGGTGGCCGGGGCGGCGGATCTGGAAATCGGCGGCGTCCGGGCCGCCGGCGGTGGGCACGGCCGCTTCGTACTCGACGGCGATCTCAGAGTCGGAGGCGTTGGTCGTCATCGCACGTTGTCCTGTTCGGTCAGCCGGATGAGCGGTTAATCGGCGATCCGTCCCGATGATACGTCGAAGACGCCGCCCGGTTGGCGGAGCAGCTGCTTCTCCGCCTGAACGCGGACGGGGAGACCGAAGATGTCGATGAAGCCGACGGCTGAGGTCTGGTCGTAGACGTCGCCCTCGTCGTAGGTGGCGAGCGAGTACTGGTAGAGGCTGTTGGGGCTCTCCACGCCGACGGCGACGGCCTGGCCCTTGTAGAGCTTGAGCCGCGTCGTGCCGCTCACGTGGCGCTGCATCGAGGCGGTGAAGGCGGCCAGGTCCTGGTGCGTGCCGGTGAACCAGAGGCCGTCGTAGATCAGGTCGGCGTAGTCCTGCATCAGGCGATGCTTGAGCCGCAGCTGGCTCTTGGACAGGGTCAGCGTCTCCAGCGCCTGATGAGCGGTGCGCAGGGTCGTGGCGGCGGGCGCTTCGTAGACCTCGCGCGACTTGATCCCGACGAGGCGGTCTTCGACCATGTCGATCCGCCCGACGCCGTTCGCGCCGGCGATGTCGTGCACGCGGTTGATCAGGGTGACCGGATCCAGAGCTTCGCCGTCGAGCGAGACCGGGCGGCCGCGCTCGAAGCCGATCTCCAGATAGGTCGGTTGATCGGGGGCATCCTCGGGGTTGACCGTCCACTCCCAGACGTTGTCGGGCGGCTCGGTCCACGGATCCTCGAGCGGGCCGGCCTCAATCGAGCGGCCCCAGAGGTTTTCGTCGGTCGAGTACTGCTTGTCGACGCTGACGGTGATCGGGATGTTGTGCGCCTGCGCGTAGACGATTTCGGACTCGCGCGTGGTCAGTTCCCACTCGCGGACGGGCGCGAGGATGCGCAGGTCGGGCGCGAGCGCCTGGACGGAGACGTCGAAGCGGACCTGGTCGTTGCCCTTGCCGGTGCAGCCGTGCGCGACGGCGGTCGCGTTGTGGCGGCGGGCGACGTCGACCAGCGCCTTGGCGATCAGCGGACGGGCGAGGGCGGTGGCCAGCGGATAGCGGCCCTCGTAGAGCGCGCCGGCCATGAGCGCGGGGAAGCAGAAGGCGCGGGCGAAGTCCTCACGTAGATCGAGCATCTCGAAGCCGATCGCGCCGGCCGCGTAGGCGCGCGATTCGAGTTCGGCGTCGGCCTCGAGGTAGCCCATGTCTGCGGTCATGCAGACGACTTCCCAGCCGCGTTCGGTCAGCCAGCGGGTAACCACCGACGTGTCCAGCCCGCCCGAATAGGCGAGCACCACCCGTTTGTCATCAATTCGTTTCGCCACCCGGTTCTCCTGTTCGGTGCTCTGGGGGTTGGTGCGCTCAGGCGTCGGCTAGCGATGCAGAGCGCTGAGGCGTCGTTCGGCGTTTCAGTGCTACTCGGCCAGCGATGCAGTGTGTTTAGGCATCGGCTAGCGATGCAGTGTGTTTAGGCATCGGCTAGCGATGCCAGGGCGTCGTCGATGATGTTGACGGCCTGGTCGATCTCGGCTTCGGAAATGATCAGCGGGGGGACGAGGCGCAGGACGTTGGGCTTGACGACGTTGCAGATGAGGCCGCGTTCGCGGATTGCGGTGACCAGCGCGGGGCCGACGTCGGCGCTCAGCTGGACGGCGACCAACAGGCCCTGGCCGCGCACGTGATCGATCAGCGGATGCCGATCTTCCAGCGCGCGCAGCCCAGAAGTGAGCTGCTCGCCGCGCGCGGCGGCTTGCGCCGGGATGTCTTCCTCGACCATGACGCGCAGCGTTTCCAGGGCGACCGCGGTGGTGAACGGTTGGCCGCCGAAGGTGGTGCCGTGGTCGCCGGGCTCGAGGATGTCGCCGCGCTCGTTGGCGACGATGGCGCCGATCGGGACGCCGCTGCCGAGGCCCTTGGCGAGGCACATGACGTCGGGCTGGACGCCCTCGTGCTGCCAGGCGAAGAGCTTGCCGGTGCGGCCGATGCCGGTCTGGACTTCGTCCAGCATCAGCAGCAGGTTGTGCTCGTCGCAGATTTGGCGCAGCGCGGCGAGGTAGCCGTCGGCGGCGACGTTGACACCGCCTTCGCCCTGGAGCGGCTCGACGAGGATCGCCGCCGTCTGCGGGCCGACCGCGGCGCGGACAGCGTCAACGTCGTTGAAGGGGACGTGGCGGAAGCCGTCCAGCGGGCCGAACGGCTCGCGGTAGCGGGGATTGCCGGAGGCGTTGACGGAGGCGAGCGTGCGGCCGTGGAAGGCCTCGTCCATGACGATGATCTCCGCCGCGCCGGCGCGGCGCGTCTGGCCCCACTTGCGGCCGATCTTGATTGCGCCTTCGGTCGCCTCCGCGCCGCTGTTGCAGAAGAAGATGCGGGTCATGCCGGACTGTTCGAGCACGAGGTCGGCGAGGTCGAGCTGGGGAATGGTGTAGAAGTAGTTCGAGACGTGCAGCAGGGTCTCGGCCTGCTGCTGGATGCGCTCGACAATGCGCGGGTGGCAGTGGCCGAGGTTGTCGGCGGCGATACCGGCGACGAAGTCGAGGTACTCGTTGCCGGCGTCGTCCCAGACTGTGCTGCCCTCGCCGCGCACGAGCGTGACGGGCAGGCGGCCCGCCGACATCATGAAGACGGCGGACTCGCGCTCAGCAGTGGTGGGCATGGTGGTTACTCCGGTTACGGCGGCGGGCAAGATCAGTCGGACTCAGATTAGGTCAGCGGCTGACGCTAGTCTATGCAGCCGTTCGCGTTGTGGCTGCCTGGCGGGGGAGCGCGTTTGGCGGAACGCGCGGCGCGTCACTCCTGGGCCTCGGCCAGACGCTCGAGGATTTGGCCCAGGCGTTCGATCGCTTCGCCGTAGCCGGCCCAGTCGCCGGCGCGTTGGCGTTCGAGCGCCTCGTCGAACGCTTCCTGCGCCTGCGCGGCGAGTTCGGCGGCGTCATCCGACAGTTCGATCGGGGCGCGCTGCGGCTGCTCCGCCTGCTGCTCGGCGGCGGGCGGCTCGGCCGCCGGATCTACGGGAGCATCGCCGGGCACGTCGCCGAGGAAGGACAAGCCCTGCGCGGCGCGGTTGCCGAGGGCGACCTGGACGGCGTTGGCGAAGGTGTCCTCGAAGGCGATGAGGTCGCCGTTGACGACGATCACGCCCTTCAGCTGCGGGAAGCGTCCGGTTTCCGCCTGGAGGTAGATCGGCTCCACGTAGACGTAGGAATCGCCGACGGGAATGAAGAGCAGGTTGCCACGGATCACCTCGGAGCCCTGCTGGCCGAGCAGTGTGAACTGGCGCGAGACGGCGACGTCCTGGTCGATGCGGTTCTCGATCTGTTTGGGGCCGTCCACGTTCTTGTTGGCGGGGAAGCGGAAGGCGAAGAGCTTGCCGTAGTTCTCGCCGTCGGAACGGCCTGCCATCCAGGCGATCGAGTTGAGCCGGTTGCGCGGCGTGAAGGGGAGGATGAGCAGGAACTCGGGCTCCTCCTGATCGGGCAGGCGCAGGGTGACGTAGTAAGGCTCAACCGCGATCTCCGCCTGGCGCAGCAGCTCCTGCGGGATCGCCCAGAGGTCTTCGCGGTTGAACAAGCCGCGCGCCGATTCGATGTGGTAGGTCAGGTACTGGTCGGCCTGGATCTGGAAGTAGTCCTGCGGGTAGCGCCAGTGCTCCTTGAGGTCGCCGGGGAATTCGGCGGTCGACTTGAACAGGTCGGGGAAGATGTCCGCCCAGACCTGGATGATCGGGTCGGAGTCGTCAACGATGTAGAGATCAACTGACCCGTGGTAGGCGTCAATCACGACCTTGACCGAGTTGCGGACGTAGTTGTGGCCGGCGCCGTGCGGCTGAGAGTAGGGGTAGCGATCAGTGACGGTGTAGGCGTCCTGAATCCAGTACAGCCGACCGTCTCGGCCGATGACGACGTAGGGGTCCTGGTCGAGCGCGAGGAAGGGGGCGAGCTCCGTGACCCGGTCCTGGATCAGACGGCGGAAGAGGATGCGGCTGTCGCCGTCGATCGAGCCGGAGATGAGGATGTTGGCGTCGCCGAAGGACCAGGCGAAGGCGAGGCGGCGGAACAGTCCGCCCAGCTCAATCCCGCCGTCGCCGGAGTAGCGGGTGGTGGCCTGGTCGGCCTCGCCCGACGATTCCTCGCCGCTGAGCGGGTAGTCGAATTCTTCCGTGGAGCTGTTGGCGATGACGTACGCGTCGGTCGCCTCGCCGTAGTAGATGCGCGGCTCCACGATCTCCAGGTCGAGCGGCCCGGAGGAGGTTTCCTCGATCACCTCGGGCGGGATGTTGGAGACCCAGAAGACCGGCTCACCGGCGGGCGAGACCTCGTCGACCGGGGTCATCACGACGCCGAAGCCGTGCGTGAACTGGAGGCGGCGGTTGACCCAGCCCTGTTGGGTCGATTGCAGATTGCCTTGCGACAGCTCGCGCGCGGCGAGGAAGACCTGGTGCTCCTCGCCGCCGACCTCGTAGCGGTCGACATCCACGTCCGGGTAGACGTACAGCGGCCGAATCGTCTGAATCGTGTTGAGCGTGTCGTTGAGCGGGCGGTGATCCCACAACCGCACATTCAGCAGCGCCTCCGGGTTACGTTGCAGATCGCCCTCATCAACCGAATCATCAGCCGTGAACTCTCGTTCTTCGATCTGGTCGAGCGCGAAGGCGGCGCGGGTGGCGGCGATGTTGCGTTCGATGTAGGGCGTCTCGCGCTGCAGCTCGTTCGGCTCGACGGTGAAGCGCTGGATCGCGGCTGGCAGGATCGAGCCGCCGACAATCGAGACCAGAATCAGCACGACGATCGGGGACAGGGCGAAGCGCAGACGCTCGTGGAAGGGCCAGGAGAGCACCCCCACGATCACGGTGGCGCCGGCGATCATCTTGACGATCTGGACGGGGGCGCGGATGTTGTCGTCGGTGAAGGTGGCGCCGAAGACGAAGCCGCTGGGGTTCAGCGCCAGCTCGAAGCGGGCCAGCCAGTAGCTCCAGACGAACAGCGCCATCACGGCGGCGATCGTGAGCGCGAGGTGGATGCGCACGCCCAGGGTCGAGCGAGCGTTGCCGCCGTGCATCATCAGGCGGATGCCGTAGGTGGCGGCGGTGGCGAGCATCGCCATGATCGCGAGCCCGGTCGCCCAGCCCTTCATGAACTGCAGCGCCTCGAGTTCGAAGACGTAGAAGCCGAGGTCGCGGCCGAACTGGGCGTCGGTGTCGCCGAACGGCTTGGCGTGGAGGTACTGGAGAATCAGGTCCCACTGACCGGCTGCCACGGAGCCGAAGATGATTGCGAGGAGGATCATCGCCACGGCGGCGATGATGTGGATCACGCGGGTCAGGCGTGGATCGTCAACCGCTGGCGCGAGCGCCTCCACGGGCATCCGCCAGGCGACGATGTAGGTGGCGGCGAGCACCGCCAGCGCGATGGCGGCGCCGGCGAGGAAGAGCCAGACCTGGGTGATCACGCGGAGGTCGAAGACGCCGCGGTAGCCGATGTTGCCGAACCAGAGGCGGTCGACGTAGATATCGATGCCGATGTTGAGCAGGATCAGCAGGACAAGGAGCGCGACGCCGATCACGATCACGCGCGGCCAGGCGCGGCCGCCCTGGGGCGGCTGGCCTTCGGCGGCGGTGTAGGGCGGCGGTTCGTCGCCGCCGAGTCCGCCGCCGCCGCCACCTCCGCCGCCCAGCCCCTCGCGGAAGACGGGCGGCGGCGGGCCGAGCTGGCCGGAGCGGCCTTCGTCGGAGGGCGGCACGTCGCGCGGGCCGTCGCTGCCGTTGCGCCACCCGCCCTGCGTGCGCTGGATCCACGGTGTCCAACTGGGCCAGTTCATGCTCATGCGAGGGCCGTCCCCACTGCGGCGCCGTGGACGGCGGCGCGGACGATGTGCGGCTGGCGGCCGTCCACGATCCGCACCTGCGCTCCGCGCCCGAAGGCGTCGCGCCCGGCGCGCAGCTTGGGCAGCATCCCGCCGGCGATCACGCCTGCCTCCGTCAACTTCCGCTGCTGCGCGTCACTCAAACAATCGATGCCTGCGCCGTCCGCGTCGAGGACTTGCGGGACGTCGGTGAGGAAGACCAGCGCCGTTGCGCCCAACGCCGCGGCGACCGCGCCGGCGGCGGCGTCGGCGTTGATGTTGAGGGTGGTCGAGAGGTCCTCGGCCAGTCCGACCGGGGCGAGCACGGGCAGGAGCCCGGCCTCGAGGACGCGGTGGAGCGTCTGCGGATTGCAGCGCGGCGTCTCGCCGACGAGTCCGATGCGGGTCGAGATCGGCGAGCAGAGCGTGCCGCCGTCAACGCCGCTCAGTCCGACAGCGGGCGCGCCCAGCTGTTGCAGGCGGCGCGTGAGTTCCTTGTTGATCAGTCCCGCGAGCACGGCGACGACCACCTCCAACGACTGCGGCGTCGTGGCGCGCAGGCCGTCCACCCAGGCCGCCTCCGCGCCCAGCCGCCGTTGCCAGTCGGTCACCGCCGCGCCGCCACCGTGGACGATCACGACTGACCGCCCCTCGCGGTGCAGGGCCGCGCAGTCGGCGAGGGACGTGTCGTGCTCGCCGAGGGTCGAGCCCCCGATCTTGATCACGACGGCGCCGGCTTTGGCATCCGCTGGCCGGTGCGCGCTCATAGATTCACACTCATGGATGCAAGCCTAGCCCACCCTTCCGCCAACGACCGCGCCGACGGTCAGATCTGAACGCGATAGGGTCAGAGCGTGAGCGCTCGCGCGACCAACCATGCGATTCTCTTCCTGCTCAGCCTTGAGCTGCTGTCCGGGCTGATCTCGTTCACGATCGGCCGGCCCGGCGGCGCGTGGGTCTTCTGGCTGCACGGGATCGGGGGATTTTCACTGGTCGGGCTGGTGATCTGGAAGTACCGCATCGTCCTGCGTTCCTTCCGTCGGCGCGGCGTCGTCGCGGAGACGGTCGGCTCGCTCATTCTGGTGGTGCTGTTTGTCGGCGTGCTGACGACCGGCGCGCTGTGGGCGATCATTGGGCGCGGGGGGCTTGACATCCCCTTCTACGGGAACGTGCGCTTGCTGGTGATCCACACGACGCTGGGGCTGGCGCTGACGATCCCGCTGATTGCCCATGCCGCCTTGCGCTGGCCGCGGCGCGTGAAGCACAGTGACTTCACTAATCGGCGCGCCGCGCTGCGATTGATCGGCGTCGGGCTGGGCGGCGTCCTGCTCTGGCAGGGCGCAGCGGCGGCCGCTCCGGTGGCGGGCCAGCGTCCGCGCTTCACCGGCTCGCGCGAGGAGGCGAGCGGAGCGGGCAACGCGCATCCGGTCACGCAGTGGCTGTTCGACAACCGCCAGCGGATCGACGGAGAGCAGTGGCGGCTGGCGGTCGGCGGCGCAGTCGGCCAGCCGTTGCAGTTCACGCTCGAGGAACTGCTGGCGATTGCCCGCTACGGGTCGCGGGCGACGCTTGATTGCACGGGCGGCTGGTACACGGTGCAGGACTGGAGCGGGGTGCGGTTGTCCGAGCTGCTCTCACAGGCTGCGCCGCAGGCGGGGGCGGAGAGCGTTGTGATCGAATCGGTCACCGGCTTCAACCGCCGCTTCCCGCTGGCGGAGGCCGAGCGGCTGCTGCTCGCCACGCACGTCGGCGGCGCGCCGCTCTCCGCCGGGCACGGCTATCCGCTGCGCCTGGTCGCGCCCGGGCGGCGCGGGTACCACTGGGTGAAGTGGGTCACGCGGATCGAGGTCAGCGGCAAGCCGGCCTGGTGGCAATCGCCGCTGCCGCTGCAATAGCTCTGGGCGACGCTGGTTACGTCACATAGTCGGCGTTGAAGCGGACGTACTCCTCGGTCAGATCGCAGCCCCAGGCGGTCGCTTCCGCGTCGCCCTGGCCGAGGTCCATGCGGAGGAAGACTTCCTCGCCCTGCGTCTTGGCCGAGGCCGCTTCCTCGCTGACGTCGGTTGCCGTGCCGTCGAAGACGCAGAGGTCGGCGATCCAGATCTGCACCTGGTCGAGTTCGTAGGGCACGCCGGCGCGGCCGGCGGCCATGAGGATGCGGCCCCAGTTGGGGTCGTACTTGCTCAGCGCCGCCTTGAGCAGGGGCGAGACGCTGATTGTCCGCGCGACATCGCGGGCGTCCGCCCACGTCCGCGCGCCGCTGACCGTGATCGCGATTCGCTTGGTCGCGCCTTCGCCGTCGCGCGCCATCATTTTGGCGAGCGTGGTTCCGACCTCCAGCAGGGCTTCGCGAAACGCGTCGAGCGCGTCTCCGCGGAGCGGCTCTCCACCGGCCGCGCCGTTGGCGAGGATCACGGCGGAGTCGTTGGTTGAGGTGTCGCCGTCGACGCTGACCATGTTGAACGAGCGATCCATCGCGTAGCGGAAGCAGGCGTCGAGATCCGCAGCGCCGACGGGCGCGTCGGTGCTGATGAAGGCGAGCATTGTGGCCATATCGGGATGGATCATCCCCGCGCCCTTGGCGCAGCAGCCGATCGTGTAGGTGATTCCGTTCGCTTCGAACTCCGCGACGGCTTCTTTCGGGAACGTGTCGGTGGTCATGATCGAGCGGGCGAACTCTGCGCCGCCGTCGGGGTGTGGTTCGAGCTGCGGGATCGCGGCGCGCAGCAGCGCCATGGGCAGGTAATGGCCGATGATTCCGGTCGAGTTGACGAACACGTCCGCCGCGTCGCAGCCGATCCGCGCCGCCGCCAGCTGGGTCATCTCGCGGGCGTCGGCGAGGCCTTGCGCGCCGGTCGCGCAGTTGGCGTTGCCCGAATTGACGACCGCCGCGCGGAGCGCGCCGTCGGCGGTGTGCGCCTTGCTGATATGGACGGGCGCGGCCGTGCTCTGGTTCTGCGTGTAGACGGCCGCTGCCGCTGCGGGCCGATCCGAGACCAGCAGGGCCAGGTCGGGCAGGCCCGATTCCTTGATCCCGGCGGTGAAGCCGCAGGCGGCGAAGCCTTGCGCTCGGGTGACGGCGCCTGCGGCGCTTGGATTTGCGCTCAGCGCATGATGGGTCGTGCTCACGGGTAGACGCCGATCTTGCTCAAGCCGACCTCCTCGGGGATGCCGAACATCAGGTTGAAGCACTGGACCGCGCCGCCGGCGGCGCCCTTGACGAGGTTGTCGATGGCGCTGATCACGGTCACCTCGCCGCTCAGCGGGTCCACGGTTGGATAGACGATGCAGGTGTTCGCGCCCAGCGTCTGCTTGGTTGAGGGCGGGGAATCGGCGACGTGCACGAACGGCGCGTCGGCGTAGTAGGACTGATAGAGCCCGCGCAGCGTGTCGATCCGTTCCTGCGCGTCGCCGCTCAGCGCGCCCTCAGTCAGCGAGGGGTAGCAGGTCGCCAGGATGCCGCGCGTCATCGGAACGAGGTGGGGGACGAAGGTGACGCCGAAATCTTCATCGTCGGCGTCGGCGTCGGCGGCCTGCTGCAGGGTCGAGAGCTCCTGCACCATCTCCGGATGGTGGCGGTGTCCCGACAGTCCGTAGGCGGAGAAGTTGGAATCGACCTCGGAGAAATGCGAGGTCAGCTTCAGGGCGCGGCCCGCGCCGGAGACGCCGGACTTGGCGTCCACGACGGTGCGCCCGTCGAGCCAGCCCTGCGCGGCGAGCGGCGCGAGCGCGAGGATCGCCGAGGTCGGATAACAGCCGGGCACGCCGACCAGGCGCGACTCGACGATCGCGTCGCGGTGCAGCTCCGGCAGGCCGTAGACCGACTCGGCCAGCAGCGCGGGCGTCGGATGCTCGCCGTACCAGCGCTCGTAGGTCTCTTCGTCGTAGAGGCGGAAGTCGGCGGAGGCGTCGATCACGGGCAGGCCCTGCGCGACGATGGGCGCGAGCCGCTCGGCGGCCGCCGCGTGGGGCAGCGCGGAGAAGACCACGTTGACCGCCTGGTCGATGTCGGCGACGATCGGCAGATCGACCGACCAGAGATGGGGAAAGACCTCGGGCAGACGCTTGCCGACCTCCGAACGGCCGGTCACGCAGACGATCTCGACGGCGGGATGCTGGGTCAGCAAACGCGCCAGCTCCGCCCCGACATAGCCGGTGACATTGATAATCGCTGCCCGCACAATCCGCTGCTCCATACCGCGTTCTCCTGCGCTCCTGACCTGCGGTCAAACGACCAATGTACAACAGCCGAGGCCGAATCGGCCTGCTCGCGTGCTGACCAAGTCACACACCCGCTCACCGCCCATTGACAGGAGCGCGCGGCGGAACGGGATGCGCCGCCGGCTGTCAGTCGCCAGATGTCCCCCACCAGGGCGACCAGTCGCTATCGAACAGCAGGGCGGGAGAAAAAGGCCACAGGGTGAACAGCCCGCAGAGGACGATGATGAGCCAACGACGACTGGTGCGATACAGCGACCAACCGAGCAGCAGGCCGATCCAGGAGGCGTTCACTGCTCCGAATAGCAAGGGATTGATCCACGCGCCCGCCATGCCGATGAACGTACAGGCCGCAATCAACCGGGCGGAGAACACTCGATCACGCGCTCGGGACGCAGATTCTGGATAGCCGAGAGGTACCACTGCTGCCGCCCGGCGCGGACAATCTCGCAGTGGCTGTCGAAACTGACGGAACGGCATCATGACGCCCAACACTGCCGATGCACTTCAAGATCAACAATTGGCACTCCCAACATCTCTTCCCCTCCGTTCCCGTCGCGATCCCAGAACGTACAGGCATAGCCGCCGCCCATCGCCCAGACAGTGGAATGTGCGCTCATGTCCACTGGCATCGAGATACCAAGTGAGTCCTCAAAGTTGCTTGGCGATTCGGCAGAGGCGCTCGAGGCCGCGAGCATTGCGCCGCGGGCAACTGTCGTGAGAGTCAAGGTGGGAAGCCAGCGCTTGCGGATGGTCGCCCCAGTCCCCTGTCTGCATCGTCTGACCAAATATACCCGGGTGTTACCCTGCCTCGCGTGGACAGTGCGCTCTCGCCCTACCGCGTGATTGACCTGACCGCCGAGATTGGCGGGCTGGCGACGATGGTGCTGGCCGGGTTGGGCGCGGACGTGATTCGGGTCGAGCCGCCGGGCGGGCATCCGACGCGGCGGCGCGGGCCGATGCTGGGCGAGGACGAGCAAGCGTCGCTCTACTGGGCGCAGCTGAACGCGGGCAAGCGCTCCGTCACCATTGATCTTGACGATCCCGACGACCGCGAGCGCCTGCTGAGTCTCTGCGAGAGCGCTGACTTCCTCTTCGAGTCCGACGCGCCCGGCGGGCTGGCCGCGCGCGGACTCGGCTACGCCGATCTGCGCGAGCGCGCGCCGCGGCTGATCTACGTCTCGATCACTCCGTTCGGGCAGAGCGGGCCCAAGTCGCTGTGGGCGGCGTCCGACCTGATCGGGCACGTCTCGGGCGGCTTGAGTTCGCTCTGCGGCGATCCGGATCGCGCGCCGCTGCGGCCGTCGGTGGAGCAGGCGTACAACATCACGGCGCTCAACGCGGGCTCGGCGGCGATGCTGGCGCTGCACGCGCGGCATCTGACCGGGCGCGGGCAGCACGTGGACGTCTCGATGCAGGCGGCGATGGCGAACACGCTCGGCAACGCGCGGCTCTACTGGGAGATGGACGGGATCATCACCGAGCGCGCCGGCGGCGCGCGCGCTTTCGCCAACCGCGCCACGCGGATCATCTATCCCTGCGCCGACGGCTACGTCGCCTTCGTCCGCGTGCCCGCCTCGATGATTCGGCTGCACCAGTGGATGACGGCGGCGGGGGCCGATCCGCAGTTCGACGCGCCGCGCTGGGCGAGCATCGCGATCGCCGGCGACAATCTGCCCAGCGACGCGGAGATCAACGAACTCGAGTCCGAGATCGAAGCGTTCTTCGCCGCGCGGGGCGCGCAGGCGTTGTACGAGTCGGGGCAGCAGTTCAATGTGATGATCTGTCCCGTCAACACGATGCAGGACATCGTCGACAGCCCGCAGCTGGCGGCGCGCGCGTTTTTCGCGGAGGTCGATGATCCGGCGCTGGGTCGGCTGCGCGTGCCGGGCGCGCCGCTGAAGCTCTCGGCGACGCCCTGGCAAGCGCGGCCCGCGCCGACCATCGGCCAGCACAACGACGACATCCTGCCGCCGCGCAACGACACCGCACACTCGGAAGGCTGACCATGACTGACGAACACCTGCTGATCGACCGACGCGCCAACGGCGTGGTCGTCGCCACGCTCAACCGGCCGGAGAAGCTGAATGCGCTCTCGCCGCAGATCCGAGACGGTCTGCGCCAGATGGCCGCCGATCTGCGCGCTGATCCGGATGCGCGGGCGCTGCTGATCACGGGCGCGGGTCGCGGCTTCTGCTCGGGCGCGGATCTGTCCAACCGCGAGGAGCGGGTGGCGGCGGAGGCGCAGCCGGGGCTGGGCTCGACCGAGCTGCGCTACGGCTTTGCCGCCGAGTTGCAGCAGCTTGAGATCCCCGTGATCGCCGCCGTCAACGGCGCGGCGGCCGGGGCTGGCTTCGCGATCGCGTTGGCCGCCGACATCCGCCTGATGTCCGACCGCGCGCGCTTCCATCCCGCCTTTATCCGCATCGGGCTGGGCCCTGACTGGGCGGCGTCGTGGACGCTGACCCGCCTGGTCGGCCACTCGCGCGCGCTGGAGCTGTTCTGGACCGCTGACCCGATCGACGCCGACCGCGCGCTCGCGCTGGGGCTTGCCAACCGCGTCGTCGCGCACGACGAATTGATGCCGGAGGCGCTGGCGCTCGCCGATCGGCTGGCGGGCAACGCGCCCTGGGCGTCGGCGTTGACCAAGCGGGCGATTTATGCGGCGCTCAATAATGACGCCACGCAGCAGGCGCAGCTGGAGGAACTGAATCAGTCCTGGCTGCGGAACTCGCTCGACGCGCGCGAGGGGGCGCGCGCCTTCGTCGAACGCCGCGGCCCGCAGTTCCAGCGCCGCTAAGGTTCGAGATTGCCATGAGCAGCAGCGAACCGCCCGGCGCGCGCATCTTTGACGGCGTCCGCATCGCCGACTTTGCCTGGGTCGGGGTCGGCCCCAACGCGACGATGCAGATGGCGTTTCACGGCGCGGAGGTGATTCGCGTCGAGTCGTCGCAGCGGCCCGATACGTTCCGCTCGGGCGGGCCGCGGCCGGCCGGCAACCGCACGCTGGACGCTTCCGCCTACTTCGCCAAGTTCAATCGCGGCAAGCGCTCGGCGGCGATCAACCTCGCCCATCCACGCGGCGCGGAGGTCGCCAAGCGCCTGATCGCCAGCGCCGACATCGTGACCGAGTCGTTTGCGCCCGGTTTCATGAACCGCATCGGGTTGAGTTATGACGAGGTGCGGAAGATCAGGCCGGACGTGATCATGTGCTCGATGTCGATGGAAGGGCAGACCGGGCCGCACGCCAAGTTCCGCGGCTTTGGTTTGACTCTCCAGGCGACCGCTGGGGTGACTGGCGTGACCGGTTGGCCCGACCGACCGCCGGTCGGGACGGGCGTCGCCTATACCGACTGGGTCGCCACGCACGTCGCGATCATCGGCCTGCTGGCGGCGCTCGATCATCGCCGCCGCACCGGTGAGGGTCAGTACATCGACCTCTCGCAGTTCGAGGCCTCGACCCTGGTGCTCGACGCGGGCGTGATCGACGCGGCGAACACGGGGCGGGTGGCGGAGCCGCTGGGCAACCGTGATCCGCGCTACGCGCCGCACGGGGTCTATCCCTGCGCCGACGACCACACGGGCGGCGACCGCTGGGTGGCGATCGCGGTGACCGCGGACGCGCAGTGGCGCGGTCTGGCGCAGGCGTTGGGGCGCAGTGACTGGCTGGAATCGGCGGCGCTGGGTAGCGCCGGGGGACGGCTCGCCGCGCAGGATCAGCTTGACGCTGCGCTGGCCGCGTGGACTGCGCAACGCACGGTGGACGAGGTCGAGCAGACGCTGCAGGCCGTCGGCGTGCCCGCGCACCGCGCCTCGACGGTGCGCGATGCGCACGAGGATCCGCAGCTTGCGCATCGCAATCACTGGTGGATGAGCGAGCATCCAGTGATCGGCGAGATGTCCTATGAAAGTCCGGCCTGGCGGTTCAGCGAGACGCCGCCGCCGCCGCCGCCGCATTCGCCTCTGTTGGGCGCGGACTCCGAGTACGTGTACTGCGAGCTCTGCGGCTACAGCGAGGCGGAGTTCCAGGAGCTGATGCTTGCGGGCGTCGTCGAATAGGTCAGGACCCAGTCAGGGGATCGAGCGTCCCGCGAGCGCGCCCGTTGGCCGGCCGCGGTCGACGGCCAGTTGGCCGTTGACGAGGACGTAGGCGATCCCCGCCGGCGGTGTGCGCGGATCGGTGAAGTCGGCGGTGTCGATCAGCGCGTCCGCGTTGAAGACGACGAGGTCGGCGAACTTGCCCTCGGCGGCGAGGCCGCGATCGGTGAGGCCGAAGCGGCTCGCGGGCAGCGAGGACATCCCCCGCACCAGATGCTCCAGCGACACGCCGAGCCGTCGCCGCAGCCGTCCGAGAATGCGCGGGAAGGTGCCGTAGGCGCGCGGGTGCGGGACGCCCTCGTCGAAGGGGATGCCGTCCGAGCCGACCATGTAGTCGTCGCGCGAGAGCAGCGCGATTACGTCCGCCTCGATCTGCCGCACCACCGACGCGCTCGCCGGCAGGCCGTCGCGGAAGCCGCAGTGCAAGCCTGACTCGCGCATCACCGTCAGCGTCATCTCCGAGACCGACACGCCCATCCGCGCCGCGGCATCGGCGAAGGACATGCCCTCCAGATACTTGAGCGACTCCGCGCCGATCCAGGTCCAGGCGGCGTTGTCGTTGCGGCCGGGGAAGAGGTTCTCCAATGAATCGACCAGGCGATCTTGCCAGGCCGGGTCGCCGAGCCGTTCCAGCAGCCGATCAACGCCGCCGACGTGGCACTCGCCGCGCAGGAAGTAGCCGGGCACGGTTGCGGCAGCGGCGTAGGGATAGCACTCGAGGGTCACATCGACGCCCTCGGCTTTGGCTCGATCAACTTCGGCCATGATGCTGTCGACTTGGCCGGCGTTGCTCGGGAACGTGCGGTAGTGCGAGATGTGCACCTTGACTCCGCTGCGGCGGCCGATGTTCATCGCCTCGACGATGCCCGAGCCGTCCGGCGCGCGGTCGTCGTTGTGATTGCGGATGTGGGTCACGTAGACGCCGTCATAGGCGGCGACGACCTTGTTGAGGGCGACCAGTTCGTCGGTGGTGGAGTAGGAGTTGGGATAGTACGAGAGGCCGGTCGAGAAGCCGGTCGCGCCCTGCTCCATCGCCTCGGCGACCATCCGCTCCGCGTGGGCGAGCCTGGCGCCTTCAAGCGGCGCGTCCGCGAAGCCGACGCTCTCCAGCCGCACCGGCCCGTGCGGCGCTTGCACGGCGACGTTGCAGCCTTTGCCGTCGTAGTGCGATCGGAAGGCCGCCATCGTGGACATATCCCGATCGGTCGGCGGCGGCCCGTACAACCCGGCGATGTAGCGGCCGTAGGGATTGAGGTTCTCCGCTGACAGGAGCGCGTAGGAGAGGCCGTCCTGCGTGATGAACTCGGTCGTCACGCCTTGCAGCAGGCCGTGCGCGTGGATCGGGTCGCGCAGGAGCGCGCCGTCGGAGTGGGCGTGGGTATCGATCAGCCCTGGCGCGATGGTCAGGCCGCTCGCGTCAAGCTCCCGCGCTGCGGACAGCGCGGACAGATCGCCGATGGCGCTGATCCGATCGCCGTCGATCGCCACGTCGGCGGCGAAGGCGGGCGCGCCGCTGCCGTCAACGACCGTCCCGCCGCGCAGAATGAGGTCAGCCATCGCCGGGCGCCTTTCCGCTGGCGTCCCACGCCTCGATTTTGGCGTCAATATAGGCCCAGCGCTCGCCGATCTCCTCGTACAGCCGCTTGACCGCGCCCTGCCAGACGAAGTGGCCCGGACCGTTGTCGGCGTTTTGGACGTGCTCGCCGATCCGCTCCCCGATCCGCTTCACCCGCTCGTGCATGAGCTCCAGGGAGAGCGTCTCATGCAGCAGCTGCCGCGAGGCTTCGATGTAGCGTTCCCAGCCGTGCGTGGCCAGGGTGTTGATGAGCGGATCGCAGTGCGGCGCGCGGGCGGGGATGTTGAAGAACACCTGCCGCGTGCGGCAGCTGCGCTCCAGCTCATCCCAGTCGGGCATTCGGTAGGCGGTGCGGATCGGGCTGGGCGAGCGCCAGGTGTGTTCCAGATCCCAGGGGATCAGGGTGAAGCCGTCGGAGAGCGCGTCTTCGTACCAGAAGAAGTTGTGATTGCCGCACTCGGGCACGCAGTACCAGGCGACGATCCCGTCCCAGTTGTCGATCAGCCGATCGACCGCGAGATAGTTGAACAGGTTGTCGGCCTCGTGCAGCTGGTCGAGCAGGACGGCGTAGCGCTGCTCGTTCGTCTCCGCCGCCGTGAAGGCGGCGGCGAAGGCCTGCATCCCGGACGGATCGAGCGGGCCGCGGGCGATGGCGTCGTCGAGGCTGCCCTGGAAGCCCCAGAGCGCGTCGATGTTGGCCGGCCAGATCTCCTTGTAGAGAATTCCCCGCCCGCGATCGCGGAAGCGATCGGCGATGAAGATGTCGTCAATGTCCTCCGTCAGCGCATAGAGGCCGAGCGGCTCGCCGTTGAGCTGCAGCAGCGCGTGCACCGAGCGCGGCGCGGGGACGCCGGCGTCGCGGTAGACCTCGTAGCTCAACACCTCGCGCATCTGCGTCTCGTCGTTGTTCATCGCGTGGAAGTTGAGCCGCTTGAGGCCGTGATGACGGAGCGCCGGCTCGTAGTGGTTGAACTTCAGCTTCCAGGACAGCTTGTCGCAGATCTGCTGTCCGTTCTGGAAGCAGAAGCGCAGCGCGCCGTAGAAGCCCTTGTAGCGGGTGCCGACCGGCTCGATCAGCTCGCCGTCAATCTCGACGGCGGCGCGGACGTACTGCTCGGCGGTGGGATTGGCGTTGAGCTGGGTCTGCCCTTCCTCGCTGAGCAGGATGTTGTAGGTGCGCACGGTGGCAGGGTTGAAGACGATGTTCGACGGATCGCTGCGCTGCTGCTCGACGCCGATGGTCGCGGCGTCGGCCGCCGCCGGCAGGCGCGGGGGACGGGGCGCGGCGCTGGCCGCGAACGCCGCGGCGAGGATGATCACCAGCGCGCCCAGGCCCAACACCAGGGCCCAGCGCCAGTTGATCGCGGTGATCGCCCTGAGCGACACGTTCCGCTCCTGAAATTCTCTAACCGCGCGGTAGCATATCGGCATGGTACTGACACGGCGCGGACTGAGCGGCGCGAACCTCGCGGCATCCGCGAACGCCGACAACGGGCGCGAGGAGCGCAAGTATCCGCTGCCCCAGCCGCGGGCGGCGCTGCTGACCGCCTGGCTCGACGCCCGCCTGCCGCGCGACTCTAGCTATCCGGTTGGCGTGATCACGAGCTGCTACTACGACACGCCCAATCTGGACAGCTACCAGGAGTCCGCCGACGGCGAGTTCCGCAAGGACAAGCTGCGCCTGCGCTGGTACGGCGAGCCGATCGACCCCTACGCCGGCGTCTGGCTGGAACTGAAATCGCGCGACGGGGCGCGCTCGACCAAGCAGCGCGCGCGCTGGGACTCCAGCGGCGAGCCGCACCCGCTCGGCCTGATCATCCCCCGGCGCGAGGCGCTGACCCAGCGCCTGCGCGAACTACCCGGCGCCGCGGCCCAACGGCTTGATCCGACGCTGGAGCCGACTGCGCTGGTCCGCTACCGGCGGATTCGCTGGCAGTCGGCGGACGGGTCGCTGCACGCCTCGCTCGACACCGACGTCCGCGCCGCGCATCCGCGCGGCGCGCCGATTTGGCTGCCGATCCGCGAGGGCGCGGTGCTGGAACTCAAGTCGTCGGGCGAGCTGCCGCCGGCGGTCGCGCAGCTCGGCAAGCTCGGCCTGCGCCGCGCCGCGCACTCGAAGTATGCGCTCGCGGTCGAAATTCTCTACGGCGGCCAACGCGCCCGCGCCGGCTAGCCGCACCGCCGCTATGCAAGTGTCTGGGAGGCGTTGATGCCCATTGTCCTGATTACGTGGCCTGACATCCTCGGCCCGACCTCAGAAATCGCCTTTGAGGAGTACATGCTGGCGATGGTGGTCTCGCTGGCCGCCTCGCTGGCGACGTACGCGCTCTATCTGATCTTCTACCGCGACTGGCAGCGCGGGGCCGGGATTCACCGCGTCTTCCTGCTCGCCGGCCCGGCGATCACGCTGCTCTTTATTGCGATCCAGTGGTCATTGCCGCTCTCGCTCGGTCTGTTGGGCGCGCTCTCCTTCGTCCGCTTCCGCACGCCGATCAAGGATCCGGCGGAGATTGGCTATCTGCTGGTCGTGATCGCCTCCTCGATTGGTGCGGCGACGTACAACTACGAACTGATCGGCATCCTCTTCGCCGCGGTGGCGCTGGTGCTGGTCGGTCAGCGGCTCTTCGCCAGCAGCGGCTGGAGCGGGCTGGGGGCGGGCAGCCGCGATCTGATCATCACGATGCCGGCGGGGGACTACGTCGAGCATGAGGCGGCGCTGCTGCAGTTTCTCAACGCCAACCTGCGCGGCTTCAAGACCGCCTCGATGACCCAGAACGCGGACACCGCCAGCCTCCACGCCAGCTTCCGCCGCTCGGGCTACGACGATCGCTGGGGTCAGTTCCGCACCGACCTGCAGGCCGCTGTCGCGCCTGCGTCCATCGACCTCTACGTCGGCTAACCTGGGGCTGATGATTGAGCTGAGCAAACTGCAACCGGTCGACCTGCGCCAGGTCTGGGAGCACGAGGCGCAGGACTTCACGCCCTGGCTGGCGGAGAACATTGACGCGCTGGCGGAAGTGCTGGGACTGGATCTGGAGGTCAGGCAGAGCGAGGCGCAAGTCGGCACGTTCTCGTTGGACATTCTGGCTCACGATCTCGCCAGCGATCGGCCGGTTGTGATTGAGAATCAGCTGGAAGGGACCGACCACGACCATCTCGGCAAGCTGCTGACCTACGCAGCGGGGTTCGACCCAAATGTGGTGGTCTGGATCGCGCGCGAGTTTCGGCCTGAGCATCGCGCGGCGATTGACTGGCTCAACCACCGCACGGGAGAAAACACGGCCTTTTTCGCGATCACGGTTGAGGCCTGGCGGATCGCCAA
The DNA here is from genome assembly GCA_965200625.1 of Dehalococcoidia bacterium. Taxonomy (GTDB): domain Bacteria; phylum Chloroflexota; class Dehalococcoidia; order Bin125; family Bin125; genus Bin125. Next base: position 2,414,686 of record OZ241375.1, on the reverse strand, counting down.
CTCTCCGATCGCGCCGAAATTCAACCTGGTCGCCTCACTCAACGACTGGGAGAAGCAGAATGCGCGCAACCAGCAGCTCAGCGAGGACACCCTCACAGAGAAGCAACGACGCTACGCGACTTCTTCCAGAAGCTGATCGACACGCTGCGGGAAGAACACCGCTTCACCAATGCGCGAAGGGCACGACCGTCGAACTCGCGCAGCTTCCCGTCAGGCTATCGAGGCTTGCCGTACTACACGACCTTCCATGGCAACGGTCGCGTATCAGTTGAGCTAGGGATCGAGCTGGGCACACAAGAGGACTGTAAACGGCTGTTTGACGAATTGATCAACAGAAAAGATGGGATTGAGCAACAGCTCGGCCAAGCGGTTGCGTGGGACCGGCTCAATGACCGTAGATACTCCCGGCTTGGCGTGCGGCGGCCAGGGCGGATTGAGGATGATGACGAGACGCTCGCCGAGATTCGCGCCTGGATGGTTGAGCAGCTGCTCGCCTTTGGCCGGGTCTTTTCGCCGCTCCTGGACGAGATCCTCGCCGATTTCGTTGACTGACTCGGACGTCGGCTACCCTCCAGAGCACGGGAGCGGAAGGGGACCGGTGTCCTCCACAGTCTTCAAAACTGATGCGGGGCGGTCCGCACCGTCTCGGGTGGGTTCGACTCCCATGCGCTCCCGCCATCCCCCGCTTCCCCCCGCTGGGGGGAAGCTGTCGCGGCGCGACTGAAGGGGGGCCGCCCGCAGCCTGCCTCACGGTGCGGGGAACCTCCCTCTGCCTTCGGCATCTCCCCCCAAGGGGGAGAGCGGAAAACGGCGCTCCCAGTGGAGGGGAAAGCGGTCCCGTCAGGGCTGACGGGGGACGTCAGGGCGCGGGAGCGCTCCGCCAGGGTGGGTTCCTGCTTTCGCAGGAACGACGGACGCGAGGGCGGGGGATTCAGGCTGATCCGAGGACTGCCCCCGCTTCCCTCCGCTGGGGGGAAGCTGTCGCGGCGCGACTGAAGGGGGCTCCCCTGCCGCCCTGAGCGCTACAGCGCGTCGATCACGGCCTGGGCGAAGTCCTCGGTGCTGGCCGCGCCGCCCTGATCGGGCGTCAGCCGCTCGCCGATGGCGTAGACCGTGTCGATGGCGCGCTCCAGTGCTGCGGCCTGCTCGTGCTGTCCGAGGTGATGCAGCATCATTACTGCCGAGAGCATCGTCGCGGTCGGGTTGATGCGATGCATTCCGGAGATGTCGGGCGCGGTGCCGTGCACGGACTCGAAGTAGGCCCAGTCGTCGCCGAAGCAGCCGGAGGGCGCGAGTCCTAGTCCGCCGATCGTGCCCGCGCCTTCGTCGGAGAAGATGTCGCCGTAGAGATTGGGCAGCAGTACCACGTCGAGGTCGTGGGGCGAGGCAACGAGGCGGCGGGCGAAGTCGTCGGCGATGAACGATTCGAACTCGATGTCGGAGTAGCCTGCGGCGACCGCCGCCGCGATCTCGACGAACCAGCCGTCGGTCTGGGAGAGCACGTTGGTCTTGGCCGAGCAGGTCAGCTTGCCGGGGAAGCCCTCCGCTTTGCGCTGCTGGGCGAGGCGGCAGGCGAAGTGGGCGACGCGCTCGACGTTGGCGCGGGTGAAGTACTTGATCGCGTAGCGGCCCTCGGCCTCGGCGAAGTGGCCGAAGCCGCCTGGCACGCGGGTGCGCGAGACGCCGCCGAAGCGGGGGCGGTCGGCGAGTCCGGAGGCGGCGACTTCGGAGAGCTCGCCCTCGATGCCGGCGTAGAGGTCTTCCAGATTCTCGCGCACGATGATGTAGTCGATGCCCTCGGGCTGGGAGAGCGGCGAGCGGAAGCCGGGCCGCCACTTGATCGGGCGCACGTTGGCGAAGGTCTGCTTGCCCCAGCGGAAGTAGCCGACGCCCGGTGTCTGCCCGTTGGTCGAGCCGAAGAGCACGGTGTCGCAGCGCTCGGCGGTGTCGATCACGAGCCGCTCGCCCTCCTCGCGCGACAGTTCCCGAGCCATTTCAGCGCCGTCGGGCAGGACCTCGAAGCTGATCGGCAGTTCCATCGCCTGGAGCACCGCGAGTGAGGCGTGCACCGCCTCGGGCGCGGCGTCGTCGCCGGGGAGGACGCCTACCGTTGTCTGATCGCTCATCGTCCGCCTCCGTCCACCAGCCGGCGTTCGCCGTCCAGACCAGCGAACCACTGGTCGTCAACGCCCGTCACGCGGCCGCTCTCGTCAAAGATCAATCCGAGCCGATGGGTGTGCATCAGGTCGAGCAATTCGTCGCCGTCGACCAACTCGATCAGCTCGTCGCCGCGCTCGGCTTCGTCGATTGCGGAGGCGGAGAACTCGCCGTTGGTGATGAACAGCCCTTCCGCCTGGTGCTCGCCCATCAGTTCCCGCAGGCCGCGCACCTGGTTGGCGCCCAAGGTGCCGAACGAGCGGCGGCAGATTGCGTAGACGCGCTCGCGCTCCGCGTCGTCGTGCTCGCCGAGGCACTCCACCCCGCCGTCGGCGGCGACGCGGACGACCTGCACGTTGACCATGGCGAGCGCGTCGAGGATGCGCAGCGTGAACTGCTCGAATCCAGCGCTGCCCAGATTGCGGATCAGGGATTCGAGCCGCGAGCGCCACTGGTAATCGTCCAACGGCGGGGCGTCGATGCGTTCGATCGCCTGGCGGCGCTCGGGCGCATCGGCGGCGGAGCCGTCCGCCTCTTCGGCGCGGCGCTGACGGCTGCGGGCCAGGGTGCGCCAGCCGATGTAGCCGATCGCGAGGAACATCGGCGCGATCTGGACCCAGCCCGGCGCCTCCTCGTTCTCCCCGACGCCGGCGATGGAGGAAAAGACCGCCCCGCCGACCATCAGGATGATGAACGCGACCAGAACATCAAGCAGCACCCCGCGCATGGAACTCATGGATTGCTCTCAAACTGTTGGAAGTAGGACTCGTCGATGGCGATGTCCTCTACGGTACGCGTCGTGGTGCGGACGCCGAGCGAGTGCTCGCGCAGCAAGTCGCAGAGAGCCTCGCCATCGATCAGGTCAACCGGATTCGCGCCCGGCCGGCCCGCCTCATCCTTCGCCCCGCGCGTGAACACGCTCGTGGTGATGATGATTCCGCGGTCGGCGCGGCCGACGAAGGAGCCGCGGAAGTCGCGGACGGTCGAGGCGCTGACCGCCGCCTCATCAAAGCCGGCGGAACGCAGCAGCGCGGCGGAGAGATGCTCGAAGCCGGACGGCGACATCTGCATCAAGCTGTGCAGCAGCGCGCTCCTCCAGTCATCGTCCTCAAGATCGTCCGGCGGCGCGTCCTCGTCTGCATCGGACGGCAGCGCGGAAGTGTCTTCTGACCGCTTCTTGCGCTCGAAATACTCCTTGCGGCGACGCTCCATTTCGTCACAGGAGAGGGAGCGCCCCTCTTCTGTCAGGTCCCAGATTGCGCGCCTGACCGGGTTGGCGGCTCCTACTAGACTGAGCCCGCTGCGCGCCCACGCGACGCGGGACGCCAGCTCGGTCTGCCGGCCACTCTTGGATGGCACCTGGCGTTGCGCCTCGGTGAGTCCGAGCGCGTTGGCGACGGCGGTATCGATCTCCGCGTTCGTCGCCGGCGTGTTCATCGACTGTACTGCCCTGAGGGTGACGCAGCGCAACGTTTTGCCCGTCGGCAATCCTGCTTGCTCACGTCTTGACGCCATGGCGGCCGCCTCTCCCTCGCAGGCTACCGCCTGCCGCCGCCCAGCCGATCCTGGAGGTCGGGGGCGGGGCGGAACTGGAGGCGCCGGCCGACCCGCTCTCGCTCGAGCAAGCCCCGCTCCACCAGATCAGCCAGATCGCCGTGGGCGACGGCGTAGCTGACGCTGTTGACCCGGCGGTGGCGGGCGATGGTGATGTAGCGGGCCGGGTCGCGGAGCAGTGCCGCCAGCAGGTCGGACTGGCGTTGGTTGAGGCCTGACTCCCTGCCGGTGGTCTCCCGCACTTGCTGCATCCAGCGGCTCATGCTCCGCGCGTGCTCGCGCAGGCGATCGAGGGCGCGTTCGATGACATCGAGCTGATGGAGGAGGAAGTGGGTGACGTCGTTGCCGTCGGCATGAACGAACTGGTAGGCGCGGGAATACTGGGCGGGCGCGAGCAACAGAAACTCGGAGATCGGCAGGTATTGGGAGAGCCAGACGCCGGAGCGCAGCAACGACCAATAGAAGAGCGCGCGCGCAGTGCGGCCGTTACCGTCGGCGAAGGGATGGTCGTAACCGCTCATGAAGTGCACGAGGATCGCGCGGATCAACGGGGGGAGATCGCTTGCGTCGTCCTGGCGGTTCTCGAAGTCGCAGAGCCGCTGCATCCGCTCGGGCAGCTCGGCGGCGGGCGGCGGTTCGTGCACGATGTCGCCGCCACGGCTGACGACGTACACGCGGGGGTCGCCCGGGGCTTGCAAGCGGCCGACGTCGTCAGCGCGGAGCGTGCCATCGGTCACGATGCGGTGCAGCTCCAGAATGTGATCGAGGTCGAACGGCTCGCTCTCTGCAGTCCAGATGCTGATCTGCTCCATCGCCGCATAGTTGTTCGCGATCATGCGCTCGCCGTAATCCCGCGGCCGCCGGCCGTCGCGCAGCATCTCGAAGGCGACCGCGCGGGTCGTGTTCGCGCCCTCCAGGCGGCTGGACTGAATCGACTCGAACATCTGGGAGTTGACGCGCAGCTGGTTGCGTTCGTCGTCGCGCAGGCCCAGATCACGGTGGACGTCGTATGTGGATACCGCTGCGTCCCAGCGCCGGAGATATCCAGCCAGCGGACCGGTAGCGCAGTACCAGAAGGGCAGGCCGCCGCGTCCGAGCAGCGGCAGTTCCTGCCGCGCGGCGTGGCGGGCGCTGGAGAGGCTCAACCACCACTGCCGCCGGGTGAGCCCGGCGGGCGGCTGGCGGTACCGAACATCATCCCAGGACAGGTAGCGTCCTTCGTCATCAACGGGCGAGAGCCCTGCCAAGAGGCGGGCTCGCTGCTCGAAGTCGAGCGCGTCGAAGTCAGCCTGCAGCGCGCTGATCGGTGGCGCGGGGTCTGGGAGCATCACGGCAACCTCTGCGGAGCTATCAGAATATTATCGGTTTCTCACGATCCGATAATAGTGAGGTTGCCTCAGGGGGCTCGGCTCCATTGACGTTTCAGCGCATTATCGGGAACTCTCAATCCGATAAAATGCTGTTTGCTCCGACGCTGGCGCGGTGAGGTGTCAACTTGAATTCAATTTCGTTGACTTTGACACCTGAGGCCGCTGACCTACACCGGCAGCGCGGACTGGTCGATGTTGTAGAGCTTCTGCACGTTGCCCCAGACCATCTTGTCGATGTCCTCCTGGGGGACGCCCGCCATGATCTCGTCGAGGATGCGCCGGGAGTTGGGCCAGATCGCGTCGTGGTGCGGGTAGTCGTTGCCCCAGAGCAGGTTGTCGACGCCGATTCCGTCGCGGGTCTGGACGCCGATCGCGTCGTCCTCGAAGGTGACCATGAAGTTGCGGCGGAAGTACTCGGTCGGCAGCATCGGCAGCTCGGGCGTGCGGTCGACGGCGCGGGCGCGGTAGTAGGCGTGATCCCAGCGCTCGAGCACGTGAGCGATCCAGCCGGTCTCCCACTCGGCCATGACAAAGCGCAGGTTGGGGTGGCGCTCGCAGACGCCGGAGGTGACGAGGTTGGAGATCGTGTTCCAGGCGGCGGAGTGGGCGAGCGTGTAGCTGACCACCTCATCCCACTCCTGGGGCAGCCCCATGCCCGGCTCGGAGCCACAGAAGATGTGCATCGTCAGCGGCATCCCGACCTCTTCCGCCGCGGTCCAGAAGGGTTCGTAGTAGGGGTCGGAGTAGGGCAGGTCGCGGGGCGCGGTGCAGGGGATGGCGACGCCCTTGATGCCCATCTTCGCGCAGCGCTCCAACTCGGCGATGCCAGCGTCCACGTCGCGCAGCGTCAGGCAGCCGATCCCGATCAGCCGCTCCGGGTTGTGCGAGCAGTAGTCGCGGATCCAGTCGTTGTGGCGCTGGAAGACGGCGTTGACCACTTCCACGTCCTTGACCATGTAGGTGAGCATATTGATCGAGGGGTACATGACCTCGCCGACGACGCCGTCGGTGTCCTGCTCGGTCAGGCGGGCGACCGGGTCCTTGACGCCGGGGTTGATCAGGTCCCAGCCGCGCTGCATCTTCTCCTTGGTCTCGGGGAGGTTGAGGTTGGCGCCGGCGATCCCGAGCCGGCCGACGAGCATGGCGAAGTCGATCTGGGGCCAGGCGAGGTAGACGCCTTCGCGGCCCTTCCAGCCGTCGACCACGCGCGGGGCGCGGTCGCCGTACTTCTCGACCAATCCGTCGAAGACCTCCGGCCCCTCCACCACGTGGGAGTCGCAGGAGTACACAATTTCGCTGACCATGACAAACGTCCTCTCGCTGTCCAATCAGGATAATGTCTAGCACAAGGAGGCAACGGCGCATGAAGGAGAGACGCCGCTCAGGCTGGCTCACGCTCGCCGGGATCGTGTTCGTGGTGATCCTCCTGAGCGCCCTCTGCCAGTCCGACGAGGTCGAGGAGCAGGCGGCCGATCCGCAACCGCAGCCGCAAGCCCAACAAGCGGCGCAACCTGAGCCGCAGCCACAGCCGCAACCGGAAACCCAACGCCCACCTCAACCAGCCGCGCCCGCCCAGCAACAGGAGCAGCAGCAACAGCAGATCCAACAGGCGGAGGCGCAGCCCCAGGTTGAGGAACCCGAGGCCGCGCCAGAGCAAACAGAGCCGGCCGATCCGTATGCGGCGCTGCTCGACGCACTGCGCGTGGCGGCGGAGTCGGACGGCGGCATCGAGTACGACCGCGACGCCTACATGCCGCGCGGCTGGGCCAGGACTGATCGGCCGCGCTGCAATGTGCGCGAGCTGGTGCTGATCGCGGAGGCCGTTTCGATCTCGGAGGTGAACCAGAGCTGCCGCCCGCTCGACGGCGTCTGGCAGTCGTGGTACGACGGCGGCAGGCTGAACGATCCTTCCGATCTGGACATCGACCACATGGTGCCGCTGGCCGAGGCGCACGACTCCGGGGCGGCGGGCTGGTCGGCGGAGCGCAAGTCGGAGTTTGCCAACGATCTCGAGCTGCCGGCGGCGCTGACCGCCGTTTCCATCTCCAGCAATCGGCGCAAGGGTGCCCAGGACCCGGCCGAGTGGAAGCCGTCCCGGCGCGGCACCTGGTGTCAGTACGCGCACGACTGGATTGAAGTGAAACGGAAGTGGGCATTGAGCGCCGACGCCGCCGAAGTCCAGGCGCTGCGCGAAATGCTCGCCACCTGCCCGGCCGACTACGCGCGCAGATCCGAGTACCCGGAGCGGGAGCCGACGGTCGTGGTGGTCGAGGCCAATGACGCGGCTGACGATGCATCGCCGGCGGCCACGCCCGCGTCCGACGGCCAGACCTACGCCAACTGCGACGCAGCGATCGCCGCCGGCTTGCAGCGCGTCAGGGGCAGTAAGGGCACCGGCCGCGGCTTCCCCGCCGAGGCGGTGCCGTCGGCTGGTGACGGCGACAGCGACGGTGTCGTCTGCGAGAAGTAGGCGCGGTCAGATCTCCAGCGGGATGCCCATTTCGTCCGAGAGGGCGCTCAGGTCCTGCAGGGTTGACGATGGGTACACGACGTGGCCGGCGGCGAGGCGCTCTTCGTAGGCGCGCTGCTCGATTTCGCCGGGCGCGAAGACCTCCTCGACGTCGGGCAGCGGATCGGCGGCCTTGATCTGCTCGACCATTGCGTCAACCGCCTCGCTGAACGCGGCGGCGTCGCCGAACATCTCGGGGTCGATCACGAGCAGGAACTGGCCGCGCTTGCCGATGTTGACGTCGCGGCTGTGGTAGCCGCCGGGCAGCGCCCCGGCGAGCAGGTTCATGAACAGGCTCAGGCCTGATCCCTTGTAGGCCGAGACCGCGCCCAGCGCGGGGATGACGCCCGCCATGGCCGTCTCGGGATCGGTGGTCGGCAGGCCTTCGAGGTCCTGGAAGCCCCACTCCTCGGGGATCGGTCGGCCCTCGGCGCGGGCGCGCATGACCTTGCCGAGCGCGACCGGCGTGAGCGCCATGTCGAGCACGACGGGCGGGCCAGAGGCGCGCGGCGCGGCGAACGCCATCGGGTTGTTGCCCGTAATCCGCGTGCGCGAGCCGAACGGGGCGAGCGTGGGCACGCTGGTCGTGGTGCAGAAGGAGACGAATCCTTCGGCGGCGGCCAGCATCGGATAGAACGCGCCCATGCCCCAGTCGTTGCTGTTGCGCAGCGCGCCCAGGGCGAGGCCCGTCTCCTTCGCCTTGGCGATCGTGCGCTGCATTGTCCGCGCGACGACCAGCTGGCCGATCCCGCCGTCGCCGTCAATGACGTGCGAGACGGGCGTCTCCTTGATCACCGCCAGGCTGGGCGTCGGGTTGTAGCGGCCCGCCTGCAGATGCCCGGCGTACCAGCCGAGCCGTTGGAAGCCGTGCGTGTCAACGCCGCGCAGGTCGGCGGTGAGCTGGATTTCGACGGTGAAGGCGGCGTCCTCCGCCGGCACGCCGCAGGCCGCATAGACGGCCGCGCCGAACTCGCGCAGCGGTTCCAGCGAGACAATCTCGGTCGCGTCCTGGTCGGCCATCAGGCGTCCCCATCCGCGCCGAGCAGCCCGCCGTCGCTCATCCCCAGCGCCGCGCCCGTGGTCTGCGCCGCGCAGACGATGAACTCCAGGTCCTCCGGCCCCTTGCTGTAAATCTGGTGGGCGATGTCGGCGGGGAAGAAGAGGAAGTCGCCGGCGGTCGCGGTCGTGCGCCAGGGGCCGCAGTCGATCTCGGCGTTGCCCTTGAGGAAGTAGTAGACCTTCTCGATGTCCTCGTGGATGTGGCGCACGTTGGTCTCGCCGACGGGCAGCACGTTGTGGAGGACAAACTGGAAGGAGCTCTCAAAGCGGCCCTCGGCGGCGGTGAACATCCGCCGCGAGTGGATGTTGCGGCCCACGCTGACCGGCGTGTCCGCGACCGGCTTGATCACAAAGCGGGAGTCGTCCGGCGGGGCAACCGGCTCGCCCGCCAAAGCCGGAGCGACCGGCGGCATATTCCGTTCAGGCGTCTGTTGGGTCATCGGAGCCTCCTCATCAGGTCTGGGTGTGCAGGATATCCTGCCTCCATGCCAACCACGCTCACCAAGCTGACCATTCGCAATTTCAAGCGGTTTCAGGAAAGCGAGATCGAGCTGGGTTCACCGGTCGTGTTTGTCGGACCGAACAACTCTGGCAAGACGACGGCGATGCAGGCGCTCGCGCTGTGGGACCTCGGGCTCAAACGCTGGCGCGAAAAGTTCAAAGACAAACCCGTTCCGAAACGGCGGTCGGGGGTAGCGATCAACCGCCGCGACCTCCTGGCCGCTCCGGTGCCGCGCGCGCGAGATTTGTGGTGGCGGTTACGCCTGCGCGATGTCGTATCTGTGCACGGGAGTACGCAGACGGCAAACGTATGTATCGAGATCACTGTCGAAGGGGAAACAGACGGCACCGCCTGGCGCTGCGGGCTTGAGTTTGATTTCGCGAACGAAGAGTCGTTCTATTGCCGCCCGTTGCGGCTGAACGGAGACACACCGCCCGAGCGGATGCCAGTACCGGACGAAGCCGGCCAAGTACCCGTTGCGCTCCTCCCGCCGATGTCCGGCCTGGCGGCAAACGAGACGATGCTTCCTCACGGCGCGATCAACGTGCGGATCGGTGAAGGGCGCACGGCTGAGGTGCTGCGCAATCTGTGTTACCAGATCTACGAACAGCGAGAGCATACGCAAGGCTGGGACGAACTCTGCAGTCAGATGCAGAATCTGTTCGGCGTAGAGCTTGATCCGCCGGAGAGCGTGCCCGCCCGCGGCGAAATCGCCATGACTTACCGCGAGCACGGCGTCACGCTCGATCTCTCCGCCTCCGGGCGGGGATTCCAGCAGACCCTGCTGCTGCTTGCTTATATGCATACGCAACCGAATTCGATCCTCATGCTGGATGAGCCGGATGCGCATCTGGAAATTCTGCGCCAGCGTGAGACTTATCACCTGATCAACGACGTTGCGCAGGCAAACCGCAATCAACTCCTCATCGCCACTCACTCTGAAGTGCTCCTGAATGAGGCGGCGGGAACGGGCAGCGTGATTGCGTTTGTCGGCAAACCGCACCCGCTGGACGGGCAACGGCAGGAAGTCGTCAATGCCCTGGCAGAATTCGGCTACCAACACTATCTGCAAGCAGAGGAAACAGGGTGGGTGCTCTATCTGGAAGGTTCAACAGACCTGCTCGTCTTGCGCCGGTTTGCGCAGCGGCTAGACCATCCAGCGGCAATCGACGCGCTAGAGAGGGCGTTCGTTCATTACGTTGGTAATCAGCCGGCGAAGGTCAGGCGGCACTTCCACAGTATGCGCGCCGCCGTTCCGCAGTTGCTGGCCGTTGCGCTCTTCGACAATCTGGGCGCTCCGGAACCGCCCGACTTGCAGCGAGTCGTCTCTCTCATGTGGCGGCGAAACGAAATCGAAAACTATCTCGTCAGTCGGGCGGGACTGGAGGCGTATGCAGCAACCGAGGCATCGAACGCCTCGCCTGGCCCCCTCTTCACGCAGGCACTCATTGCAGAACGGGTGGACACGATGCGCCAGGCGATCGACCGCGTGCGCGACGGTTTGCGGGCATTGGATCGGCCGGACTACATGAGCGCCGAGCTCAAAGGGAGCGCCGAGGTGCTCCAACCCATTTTCAATCGGTACTTCGATCTGCTCGAGCGCCGCACACGCATGCGCAAACGCGACCTGCACCAATTGATCGACCATCTGCCCGACGATGAGATTGATCCGGAGATTGTGGAGAAGCTTGACGCCATTGCTGAGGTCGCGGCGCGGGCGTGGACTCCTGACTAGAACGGTAGGCCGGTGGCTTTGGTGAGGAAGGCCATCCAGGCTTTGGACTCCTGGAACCTCTCGACGGTGTAGGCGGCGAAGTTGGGGGCGGTGACGTATTCGAGGTCCAGCTCGTGCGTGAGAATGAAGTGCTTGCGCTTGATGTCCTCGATCATTGGATCGTCGGCGGCGAAGCCGCGCGGCGGGCGCTTGAGCGAATCCTGATGGCCGCCCAAGCTCCAGGCGTCGGAGTCGGCGAGCTGCTTGAGCGCGAGCCACTCGCGGGGATGCTCGGAGACGGCGCGGCGGTAGGCGAGCAGGGCGTCGCGGTCGGGCATCCAGCTGCCGGAGCCGATGAAGCACTCCTCGACGGAGATGTGCACGTAGTAGCCGGGCGCGTGGACGTCCTTGCCCGCCTCGTGGCGGAACTGGATGCCGACGTTGGTCTTGTAGGGCGACTTGTCGCGCGCGAAGCGGACATCGCGGTAGATGCGCATCAGCGAGCCGCCCTGCTTGCGGTCGGAGGCGCGGAGGTGGGGTGAGATCTCGGCCAGCGGCCCCGCGACCTGGCGGATGTACTCGAGCGCCGGCTCGCGCAGGATCGACTCGTAGCGGTCCTTGCGCTCGTTGAACCACTCGCGGTTGTTGTTGGCGGAGAGTTCGACCAGGAAATCGATCAGTTGCTCGCTGAAGACCATTGGCTCGTCCAATCAGGCGGGATTTTGGTCAGCTGCGTCCGGCTGCTGCCCGTCCAGCAGGTGTTGGGGCGCTCGGTAGCGGCTGATCGAGCGCCAGAGGACGCCGATCAGCAGGGTTGCGCCGAGCCCGATCGCGCCGCCGAGGAAGTAGGTGTTTTCGACGCCGATCTCGTCGCCCCAGAAGCCGACCCAGATGATGCCGAGGTTATTGGCGGTCTGCGCCATGAGCACCATGACGGAGAAGGCGCGACCGCGCATTTCGTCGGGCGTGGTGAGGTGCACGGTGACCTGGCGGACGGCGACGGTGACGGCGTCGGCGGCGCCGAGCAGGGCGATCACGATCATCCCGGCCCAGAGCCAGGGCGCCGCGCCCAGGGCGAAGAGCAGGGCGGCGTAGAACGCGGAGGCGGCGAGCACCATGATGCCTTTGGCGCGGTAGTTGACCAGGAAGAGCGCCAGCATCATCCCGCCGGCGGAGCCGACCGCGTTGACGGTGCCCAACGCGCCCGCCGCGCCGACGCCGGCCATGAACAGCCCGGTCGCCAGCAGGGGCAGAATCTCGCGGTAGTAGGAGATCACGGTGATCCCCCAGTCGAGGATGAAGAGGCCGGGCAGGATCGGGTGACGGAGGACGTAGCGCGTGCCCTCCCAGACCATGCGGACGGTCGACTGGCGCTCCGAGACGGCGCGCGCCGAGGTCCGAATGAACATCGGCATCACGGCAGAGACGGCGGCGAAGCCGGCCGCCACCCAGAGCATCCCGATCGCGTCGAGGCCGAGCGCCAGCGCCGTGACGATCGCGCCGCCGAGAATCCAGCCGGTCATCTGGGTGCTGGTGTCGAGCGTTACGGCGGCGCTGAGGTAGCGCGGCGGGACGACGCGCGGCGTGATCGTCGCGCGGGCGGGCGCGACGAAGGTGGCGAGCCCGCCGAGCACACCGAGCGCGACCCAGGCCATCCAGAATTCGAGGACATCGGCTGTGGCGGCAGCGGCGACGACGATCAGAATTGCGAGCACGGCGGCATTCGCGCCGGCCATCAGCCAGCGGCGGTCGAAGCGGTCGGCGAGCGCGCCGCCGTAGAGCACGGCGAACGCCTGGATCGGCAGCTGGACAGCGCCGATGATCGCGACTTCGGTGAACGAGTCCGCGCCGGTCTGATCGAGGAACCACTGCGGGATCGCAATGAAGCGGATCTGCTGGGCGATGATCATGCAGAGCGCGGCGGCCCAGAGGACGCGGTAATCGCGAATCGCGAAGAGCCGGCGCAGCGGCGGCCGGTCGAAGGCGGGGCGCTGACTCACGTCCCGCACCGCCGCGGCGCGGTCGAGCGGAGCGGGCGGCGGGCCGGGTCAGGCATAATGGGCAGCGCAGGCACGAACAGCAGAAACTTCAGCAGCAACATCAGCAGGGGCATTATCTGCCGAGGGTACCGCCCGCTGCCATCTGAGAGGGAGTGACGGATGAAGGTCGGCATCTACCTGCCGCAGATCGGCGGCGCGGCCAGTCCGGAGAATGTGGCCCACGTGGCGCGAGCGGTCGAGGCGAACGGCTACGACTCGCTGTGGACGTTTGACCATGTGGTGCTGCGCCCCGATCAGGGGTCGGACTATCCCTACTCGGAGGACGGCCGGTTCCTCGTCCCGGCGGAAGCGCCGTTCCTCGAGCCGCTGACGCTGCTCACCTACGCGGCGGCGGTGACCGAGCGGGTGGAGTTGGGCACGGCGGTGCTCGTCGCGCCGATGCGCGCGCCCGTCCTGCACGCCAAGTGGATGGCCACGCTCGACCATCTGGCCGGCGGGCGGCTGATTCTCGGCGCGGGCGTGGGCTGGTGGAAAGAGGAGTTTGAGGCGCTCTCGATGCCGTTCGATCGGCGCGGGGCGCGGATGGACGAGTATCTGCAGGTGCTGCGCGACCTGTGGGAGAACGAGATCGGTTCGTTCGCGGGCGAGTTCTACAACACGGAGGGTTGGTACTGCCGGCCGCAGCCACCGCGCCGCGTGCCGATCCTGCTGGGCGGCAACCACCCGCGCCAGCTGCGCCGCGCCGGCCGCTTCGCCGACGGCTATCTCGCCAACCCGGCAATGCTCGACACGCTGGACGACGACTGGGCGCTGGTGAAGTCGGAGGCGGAAGCGCGGGGCCGCGACGCGTCGGCGCTGAGCCTGATGATCAACCGCATCACGGTGCTCGCCGAGGACACGCTCGACGAGGCGGCGGAGACGCTGGCGGAGATGAAGAGCCGCGGCTTCGACCACGCGATCGCCAATCTGCACCCGGCCGCGGACGCGGAGTCCGTGTTGGCGGAGTTCGCCGCTCAGCATCTGCAGGGTCTGCAGGCAGGCTGATCGGCGGTTCGACCGCGGCCGCTATTCAGACTTACGGCGTAAATCTGAATAGCGCTCCGCGCTATTCTCGAAACTTGAATTATCCTGTGGCGTTATTCAGGCTTAGGAGATATTCTTTCATTACGAGGGGGTGACTGACGCGTTGGAACGATCACGAACAGGCATTTCGGTACCGACCGACTTTGAGGGGGCGATGGTGGACGCCTTCATCCCCGAAGAGCTGCCCCCGTTTCCTCCGCTGGAGCTCGCGCCGCTCGTTCCGCTGATCGCCCAAGCACAGACTGCGCTGGGCCGTTTGGACGCGGCCTCCAACCTGCTGCCGGACGCCGATCTGTTCCTCTACTCCTTCATTCGCCGCGAGGCCGTGCTCTCTTCCCAGATTGAAGGGACACGCTCATCGATCTCCGATTTGCTGCTCTATGAACTCGACGATCCGTCCGGCGTCCCCGTTGATGACGTCGTGGAAGTCTCGAATTACGTGAACGCGCTCAACTACGCGGTCAACGAGCTCGGTGCCGGTTCGTCCATCGACGCAGAGCTGCTCTGCCGGGCTCACGGGATCCTGATGCAGTCCGCCCGCGGCAGCGACAAGGAACCGGGACAACTGCGGTCGCGCCTGAATTGGATCAACGGGCGGCACCCCGCCTATGCCGATTATGTTCCGCCGCCGCCCGCGGAGGTGCCGGCCGCAATGCAGGCGCTGACGAGCTACATCAACGCCCTCGATCCCCATACGCCGACAATCATCAAGGCCGGCCTGGCGCACGTCCAATTCGAGTCGATTCACCCCTTCCTCGATGGCAACGGCCGACTTGGGCGGCTGCTGATTTCGCTCATGCTGCACCGTGAGCAGGTGCTCCACAACCCGATTCTCTACCTCAGCCTCTACCTCAAACAGCATCGCAGCACCTATTACTATCTGCTTGAGGCCGTTCGGACCCGGGGAGCGTGGGAAACCTGGCTCGACTTCTTTGTTGACGGCGTGCGCAGCACCGCCGAGACCGCCGCCGATATGGCGCGCCGCCTCTCCGATCGCGTCGCTGCCGATCGCAGGACAATCCAGCGTTCACTCAAGCGCAATGCCAGCGCGCAGGCCGTCCACTATGCGCTTGCCCAACGGCCCATTCACTCGATTCGAGGACTGGCCAACGACGCGGGCATCTCCACCCCCAGCGCTTCTGGTGCGGTCCAGCGACTCGTTGAGCTGGGGCTCGCCCGGGAAATCACTGGGCGGCGGCGCAATCGGCTCTACTCCTATCCGGCGTACATCGACATCCTCAATGAAGACCTGGAGCCGCTGTAGTGGGGGCGCGGGTAGGCTGAGGGGTGGAATGCAGAGGAGGCCTTGATGGGCGACACCGTGACCTATGAGCGCAGCGGGCGGATTGCGACGATCACCTACAACCGGCCCGAAGCGCTGAACGCGATCAACCATGAGCTGCGCGCCGACCTGAACGCCTGCTGGGAAGCGTTCCGCAACGACGACGAGGCCTGGGTCGGGATCGTGACCGGCGCCGGACGCGCGTTCTCGGCGGGTGCCGACCTGCGCTCGCCAGCGCCGCCTGAGGAGCACAGCTTCTGGGAGGTGCCGTCGCTGACCTCGCTGGAATCGGGCATGGAGATCTGGAAGCCGACGATCGCCGCGGTCAACGGCTACGCGCTCGGCTTCGGGCTGACGCTGGTCGCCGCCTGCGACTTCGTGATCGCCTCCGAGCGCGCCCAGTTCGGCTTCCCCGAGGTGCAGATCGGCGTGCCCACTATTCAGGGTTCGATCCGAATGCCCAAGCGCATCGCCTGGCACTACGCGATGGAGCTGCTGCTGATCGGCGACCGGGTTGACGCCTGGCGGGCGAAGGAGATGGGCCTGGTCTGGGAGATCGTGCCGCACGACGATCTGCTGCCCGCCGCGCAGGCGCTGGCACAGCGGCTGTGCAAGGGCGCGCCGCTCGCCGTGCGGGCGACCAAAGAGGTCGCGCACCGCGGTCAGGAGCTACCCTTCGTCCAGGCGATCCGCTTCGGCGAGACGATGCGCCGCGTGGCGCGCGACACGTCGGACGCCAAGGAGGGGCCGCAGGCCTTCCGCGAGAAGCGTCCGCCTAGCTGGGGCGCGCACTAATGCCGGCTGCCGATCGACGCTTCTACCGCGCGGCGCGGGTCGCCAATGCGGCGCTGGACGGCTGGCTGCCCGACCACGCGGTGGGCGTCGCCGACGGCAAGATCATTGACGTGCTGCCCGCCGCCGACGCGCCGCCGGGCGAGGTCGTCGATCTGGGCGAGGTCTCGCTCCTGCCCGGCCTGGTCGAGGGGCACACGCACATCCCCTGTCCGCCGCGCGTGGACGCCTTCGACATCATCTCGGCGGAGGCGAATGAGCCCGCCCTGATGCGGGCGGCGCACGCGGTCGGGCTGGCGCTGCGCAGCGGGATCACGACGATGCGCGACCTCGGCTCGAAGAATGAGGTCGTGTTCGCCGTGCGTGAGGCGATCGCCGCCGGGGTGATTCCCGGCCCGCGTCTGCTGGCCTCCGGCGCGCCGATCACGCGGACGATGGATCACTGCTGGTTTTGGGGCGGCGAGGCGGACTCGCCGGAGGCGGTGCGGGCGATGGCGCAGGCGCACGTCGATCAGGGCGCGGACGTGCTCAAGGTGATGGCCTCGGGCGGGAACTTCACGCCGACCTCGAATCCGCGCGACCGCCAGTATCCGCCGGAGACAATCCGCGAGATCGTCGAGGCGGGCAAGGCCGGCGGGATCGAGGTGGCGGCACATACGCACGCGGCGGAGGGCATCCGCGCGGCGGTCGAGGGCGGCGTGCGGCACCTGATCCACTGCCGCTGGCTCTCGCACAACCCGACGGAGGGCTTCCGCTACGAGCCGGAACTGGCGCAGCGGATCGCGGATGAGGGGATCTGGGTCAATCCGACGATCGGGCTGGGGCTGCTCGCCGCCGAGGCGCGCGAGCGCGGCGACGACGCGCCGCGCCGCAATCCCAATCTGCAGGGGCCGTCGCCGCGCGAGCAGGGCCTCGAGATCCTGTGCGACATGCGCGATCGCGGGGCGCGCTTCACCTCCGGCCTGGACATGGGCATGGCCTACGCCGACTTCAACCGCGCGCCGGCTGAGGCGTGGGCGTTCGTCGAGGATGTCGGCCTCAGAGAGTGGCAGGCGCTGCGGATCATGACCAGCGACACGGCCGACGCAATCGGCGCAAAGCAAACCGGTCGGCTAGCCCAAGGCTTCGACGCCGATCTGGCCGCCTTCACGGGAGATCCGGCGGCGAACATCCGCAACCTCAATCAGCCCTCGTTCGTGCTGCAGGGCGGCCAGCGGGTCGTCTGAGGGCAACGTTGCCCAACCGCGCTCAGCGCCTCGCCCAGGATCCGTCATTGCCGCGCTCCGCCGCGGCAAGCTCGATGCGTCAGCGACCACTGCCTCTTCGCGGCGAGATACCCGCGGCAAGCGCGGGTATGACGGTAGTTGGGGGCAAGAACGCCCCCCTCCGTCATTGCCGCGCTCCGCCGCGGCAAGCTCCTCGCGTCAGCGACCACTACCTCTTCGCGGCGAGATACCCGCGGCAAGCGCGGGTATGACGGTGGTTGGGAGCAACAACGCCCCCCTCCGTCATTGCCGCGCTCTGCCACCGCAATCTCGTCGCGTCAGCGACCACTGCCTCTGCGCGGCGAGATACCCGCGGCAAGCGCGGGTATGGTGGGGAAGCTTGCGGATGATGGAGGACGTGGATGCGTGGTGCTTTGGCGGGGTTGATTGGGCTCGTTGCCTCGCTGCTGCCGGCGGCGTTCACGCTGCGGTTGCTGGAGCGCACCGTTGCCGCCCGCCAGGGGCAGGACGCGCTGGCGGCGCTCGAGGACGGCATTCATGTGCTGCTCTGCGGCGCGGGCGGACCGATGTTCGATCCCTGGCGATCGGGGCCGTGCGTCGCGGTGCAGGCGGGCGCCCACTTGTTCGTGATCGACGCCGGAACCAACGGCGCGCGCAACATGGGACGCTTCGGCGTCAATCCCGGCCGCGTGGAGGCGGTGCTGTTGACCCACGCGCACTCCGATCATATCGATGGTCTGGGCGAGCTGGCGACGCTGCGCTGGGTTGGACGGGCGAGTGAGGAGCCGTTGCCGGTGCATGGACCGCCGGTGGTCAGCGAGGTCGTGGACGGGTTCAATCAGGCCTACACCGCGGACTTCGGCTATCGAGTGGCGCACCATGGGGCGGAGATCGCGCCGCCGAGCGGGAGCGGGTTGGCCGCCGTCCCGTTCCCGATGCCGGACGACGGTGAGCTGGTCACCGTGCTGGAGACCGCGGACGGCGTGCGCGTGCGCGCCTTTGCCGTGCTGCACTCACCGGTCTGTCAGGCGGTGGCCTACCGCATTGACTATCAGGGGCGGACGGTGGTCGTGAGCGGCGATACGGCGTACTCGGAAACGCTCGTGCGCCATGCGCGGGGCGCAGACCTGCTGGTGCACGATGCGCTGGCCTCGAGGCTGACCGAGCGAATCGCGGCAGCGGCGGAGTCGCGGGGCAACTGGCGGGCGGCGAAGGTAATGCGCGATGTGCCGTCGTATCACGCGACGCCGGTCGAGGCGGCGCGGACGGCGACCGAGGCCGGCGCCAAGCGCCTCCTGCTCTACCACATCGTGCCGCCCCTGCCGACGCGGGCGCTGGAGCGGGTCTTCCTCAGCGGCGTCCGCGATGCCTACAACGGCCCGGTCACGCTCGGGCGGGACGGCGCGCTGATTTCCGTGCCGCGGGACTGACCGTTATCTCAGCTCATAAGCGGAGCGCGATCTCGCGGCCTTGACGGGTGTCGAGGTCGAGTAGCAGGATGCGGTGGTTGTTGGTGTCGGCGACGAGCAGGGAGCGGCCGGGGCCGTTGGTCAGACCGCCGGGCTCGTCGAGCTGGAGTTCGCTGAAGCTGCCGACCGCGTCGCCGTGGCCGCCGACGAGCGTGTTGACGTTCTCGGTGTGCGGGAAGACCTGCTTGATCTTGTGGTTGAAGGTGTCGGCGACGTAGAGCTCGTCCCCGACGCGGGCGACATCGAGCGGATGCTGGAGCCGCGCGACGGCGCGGCCGCCGTCGGCGTCGCCGAAGTGGAAGAGTCCACCCTGCCCCGTCTTGCCGATGAAGGTGGTCACCTGTCCGTCGGGATCCCAGCTCACCTCGCGCACGCCGCTCGATTCGGAGTCGGCGAAGGCGAGGCCGATCGGGCCCGGCGCGAGGCCGGAGACCTGCGCCAGCTCTGCGCGCATTCGCGGGCCGTCAACGATCCCCTCGCGGCCGGAACCGCCCCACGGTCCGACGTAGGAGCCGTCCCCGTGCTGATCGCCGAGGGGCAGCCGCCAGATCTGGTGAATGCCGGCCATGGCGATATAGAGATTGCCGCCGTGCACGGCGACATCCCAGGGGGAGCTGAGCGCGGTGCGGCGGGCTGGCTCGCCGGCGGGCATCGAGCGCGCCTGCTCGCCGGTGCCGGCGATCGTGCTGACGCTGCCGTCGCTCAGATCGATCCGGCGCACGGCGTGGTTCTCGTTGTCGGCGACGAAGATCTGGCCGTCGTGGACGACGACGCCCTGCGGCTGGTTGAACTGCGCCGCCGCGGCCGCGCCGTCGCGGAAGCCGGCGGCGGAACCGCCGATCACCTGATCCACGTTGCCGTCCAGATCGGCGACGATGATGCGGTCGTTGTTGCTGTCGGCGACGACGAGGCGGCCCGAGTCGTCGTCCCAGGCGACCTTGCCGGGGAAAGAGAGGGCGCTCTCGCGGCCGGTCTCGCGGACGAGGCCGAGATTCTGGCGGGAAAGCAGCTGCTCGGCCTCGTACTCGGCCAGCCAGCCGTCGATCAGCGGCGCGGCCATGTCTTCGGTGAGCTCGCCCTCATGCATGCCGATCACGTTACCGTTCGGGTCGATGAAAAAAAGCGTCGGCCAGGCGCGCGCGCCGAAGGTTTGCCAGTACTTGAAGTCGGCGTCGTTGAGCACCGGATGCTCAATCCGCAGGCGCAGGATCGCCTGGCGCAGGTTCTCGGTCTCGCGCTCGGTGGGGAACTTGGGCGAGTGGACGGAGACAACCTGGAGGGTGTCGGCGTAGCGGCGTTCGAGCTTCCGCAACTGCGGAAGGACATGCAGACAGTTGATTCAAGCGTAGGTCCAGAAGTGCAGGATCAGCAGGCGGCCGCGGAAGTCGGCCATCGACAGCTCGCGGCCGGTGTTGAGCCAGGTCATGCCGTTGGGAACGTCGGGCGCGGGGGTGCGGCCAAACGCGCGGGAGGTAGTCATCGGTCAGCTCGTTTCCCTGTCGATGCAGGCTAACGCGCGGCGGGGACGAGTTTGCGAATCGGTCCGTTGAAGGTGAGGACGTAGAGCTCGCCGTCCGCGTCCCGTGCGAAGGAGGCGATGCGTTCCCGGATCTGAAGATGCTCGACCACGTCGCCGGCGGCCGTGACGCTCCAGATCCTGCTTGAGCAGTAGTCGCCGAAGACGTAGCGGCCAGCCAGCTGGGGCATCGCGCGGCCGCGGTAGACCTCGCCGCCGGTCACCGAGCAGCCGTCGGCGTGGGTGTACTCCGCGATGGGCGCGACGGCCTCGGGCAGCGCCTCGCACGCCTCCGCGGAGCGGAAGCAGGCGCTGCCCTCGAAGACGTTCCAGCCGTGATTCTCGCCGGCGGCGACGATCGCGACCTCCTCGAGCTGATTCTGGCCCACGTCGCCGACCCAGAGGTCGCCGGTGGCGCGGTCGAACGCCATGCGCCACGGGTTGCGCAGCCCGTACGCCCAGATTTCGGGGCGCACGCCGGCGATGCCGAGGAAGGGATTGTCGGGCGGGACGCGGTAGGTCGTGGCCGTGTCGATGTCGTGAACGTCAATGCGGATGATTGCGCCCAGCAACGTCTCGCGGTTCTGGCCGTGCCCCTGCGGATCGTTGGCGGCGCCGCCGTCGCCGAGGCCGAGATAGAGCATCCCGTCGGGGCCAAAGCGCACCGCGCCGCCGTTGTGGTTGGCGTACGGCTGGCTGACTTCAAGGATGATCAACTCCGACGCGCTGAGGGCGACGCCCTGAATGAAGCGGAAGCGGGAGAGGCGGGTCACGCTCGCGCCGCGCGGTGAGTAGTAGACGTAGAGGTAGGGCGCCTGCTCCAGGTAGGGGTCAAGGGCGATGCTGAGCAGCCCCTGCTCGCCGCCGAAGTTGACGGATTCGGTCAGGTCGAGGACGCCGATCTGCTCAATCTCGGCGCCGCTGTCAATGAACCGCGTGATGTAGCCGCGCTGCTCGGCGACCAGGAACGACCCGTCCGGCAAAGCCAGCATCTCGATCGGCTGCTGGAACTGATAGCCGCCGAGAATCGGTTCTCCCGCCAGCGCCACGTCGCCTGAGCCAGTCGGCGCGGTCGCCGCTCCCTGTTGCGCGGGCTCTGCCTCTTGTTCCTGTTGCGGTTGCTGCGCTTGATCCTGCCGCTGTTGTGTCGCTGGTTGATCTGGTGGATCAGCGCGGGACTGGGCGGCTTGCGCTTGAGCGGGCGCGGCGGTGGATGCTTGCTGCTGCTCGGCGCTCGACGCGGGGCGCTGCGGCTGGTCGGGTTGGGCGCTGGTCGTCTGCACCTGTTGTTGCGCTTCGGTCTGCTGGTCAGCGGCGGGCGAGGCAGCCTGGGGCTGACTCTGCTGCGGTTCCGCGCCGCTGCAGGCGGTGAGCAGCGCGGCGAACAGAGCGGCGAGGAGCGCCGCCACCGCGACTCGGGCGGCGGCGCTAGGGAGCCGGTTCATAGCGCAGCAGGGTCGTCTCCGTGTTCGGTACATCGGCAAACACCGGCCGCACCCGCATCCCCACGAGAATCTCCGACTCCGCCGCGTTGACCAGCGTCGAGGTCAGGCGCGGGCCTTCGTCCAACTCGATCACGGCGATGATCTGCGGCTCGTCGCCGGCGAAGTCGGGCGCGGTGGGGCGGCGGGCGATGGTGTAGGTGTAGAGCGTGCCCTCTCCCGAGATTTCGCGCCATTCGAGGTCGTCAGCCAGGGTCAACGGGGCGTGCGAGCGGGGGTAGAAAACCCACTGGTCGCTGGACGGCGAGTACTGAATTTTGACCTTGCGCTCGCGCAGCGCGTCCCAGAAGGGCTGCGTGCGCGCAATCGGGGTGGGCAACGGGCGCTCCGGCATTAGTCGCCCTCCAGAATCAGCGCGACCTGCTCGGACATCAGGCCGCCGTTGCCGGTGATAAAGGCGAGATCGGCATCGGGCACCTGATGGTCGCCGGCGCGCCGCATCAGCTGCCGCGCGCCCTCGGTGATGTGTGACATCCCGCCGGCCAGACCAGCCTGGCCGAAACCCAGCTGTCCGCCGTGCGGGTTGCAGGGGAAGTCGCCGCGGAACGAGAGGTCGTGTTCGCGCACGAACGGCTGCCCCTCGCCGCGCGGACAGAAACCGGCGTCCTCGATCGTCATCAGGACGGTGATCGTGTAGCAGTCGTAGACCGAGATCAGGTCCACTTCCTCGCGCGTGCGGCCAGCCATGCTGAAGGCGGCGTCGGCGGCCGGGATCAGCGCGGTGGTGAGCAGGTCTTCGGCGTAGGTCGGCGTCTTGTGCAGGACGCGCTCGCCGAAGCCCGTCACCCAGGCGGGCCGATGTTTCGACCGCCGCGCGGCGTCCTTGCCGGCGACAACAATCGCCGCGCCGCCGACGCAGGGCATCACGATCTCCAACATATGGATCGGGTCAGAGATCACCGGCGAGTTGAGCACGTCCTCGACCGTGATCGGGACGTGGTGGAAGACGGCGTCGGGGTTGTGGTTGGCGGAGACGCGCTGGTCGACGGCGATCTTCGCCAGCGCCTCCGCGTCGTAGCCGTACTCCGCGCCGTACTTCATCGCGATCTGGGCGTAGCCGCAGTTCTGGGCGACGTTGCCGTAGGGGATGTCGAACTCGGCCTGGGGCGATCCGTAGTTGGCCGAGGACGCGCCGTAGCGCCAGCTGCTCGGCCCGCTCGGCGGCACGGGCGGGCGCGGACTGGGCCACGAGGGCGCGGCGATCAGGACGACATTGGCGACGCCCAGCTCAATTGCGGCCGCGGCGCGCCAGACCATCGCCGCGCAGGACGCGCCGCCGAGGTCGACGACCTCTGCGAAGTTGACCTGCATCCCCAGATACTCGGTGATCGTCGAGGGGACGAAGGAGTCGGACTCGCGGATGTTGGTGCAGCAGATGCCGTCGACTTCGGACGGACCGAGGCCCGCGTCGGCAAGCGCCTCCCGCGCCAGCTGCGCCCACTGCTCCAACGTAAACATCGGCGGCGCGGACGGCCGCCGTTCTGGCCGCCACTCCGCAATCCCCACAATCGCCGCTTCGCCTCTGAGTCCCATAGTGCGCTCCCGTTCACTCTGTCACCAGTTTAGGCGCAGCCGCCGGGCCCGCCGTAGGCGATCAGGGCGCTGTCCGGCGACCAGGCGAGGTGATCGCAGCCGCTGAGCACCCGCCAGATGCGATGCAGGCGGCCGTCTCGTTCGTAAATTCGCAATTGGCCGTGGATCCAGTTCTGCACCAGACCGTCGTACGACAGCGCCGCCATCGACCAGCGCACGTTGGGCACAATTGCTGCGAGGAAGCGGCTGTCGGGCGACCACTGTACGGATCCGTACTGTCGGTCGGACAGAATCAGCGCGGCCCGGCCGGCGCCATCCGCCGAGAACACCTTGAGCCCGTCGGGGGCGCTCACGGCGATCCATCGTCCGTCCGGTGACCAGGAGAAGTGGCCGTCGGCGGTGATCTCGCTGACCCGCCGCACCGCTCCGCTGCGCACTTCCTGCAGCAACAGCCGCTCAGCGCGGGGATACAGCAGCTGTAGCCCATCGGGAGACGCCAACGGCGGCGCGTCCGCGACCCACGAGCGGATGAACGCGCTGTCGGACGCGGTCAGCGTTGCGATCAACTCGTCCCGACCGGTCAGGGAAACCAGATGCCGCCCGTCGGCGGTGATCAGCAGCGGACCTGCGCTGCGGGTGGGGATCGGTCGGTAGGCCGGGTCGCGCTCGCCCGCCAAATTGGAGCGCTGCACTGCGCCGCCGCTGATGGAGTAGATGGATTCGCCGTCGGGGTCGAATGACGCCTGCGAGGCGATGCCAATGTGGCGCTGACGCGCGTTGCGGTCGTAGACAACGAATGCGTTCCCGCCGGTCTGCGGGTGAGCGAGCAGGACGGAGCGCCCGTCCGGCGACCACTGGGCGTCCCCAGCGAACGGGTGGTAGGCATCGGAGGCGATGAAGGCGTGCTGCTCGGCGAGCGGATAGCGGCGGCCATCCGGCTCGAGAATCACGACTGGGGCGGCGGGTTCCGCATAACTCCCGTAACCGCGCACGAGCACGGACCCGCCGACCGGCGCGGGCAGCACCGTGCCGCGCAAGTCGTAATCGACCTGCGTCATGAACCTTTCCCCGATGTTCTGGATCCACACTCGGCTGAGCCGCCGGTCAGACGGCCAGTCAGTGTCTGCTCCGTCGTCGATGAGGCGGTGGAACCAGAGCGCGGGCGTCTGTGGGTCCCAGGCCCAGGAGTCCCAGAACGCGTGGGAGGCGAGACGAATCGACCCGCGCGCGCCGACCACCGACGCCACCGTCAGACCGCGCGGCAGGTAGGAGGGCAGATCGCGCAGCCTCCCCCAGTCCGGGGTGACCGCGTCCGCCGGCAGCCAGCCGATTGCGCGGGCGGGACTGTCCTGGGACGGCTCAGGATGGCCAACCGCGATCCACGCACCATCATCGCTGCGTCCGACGACGTTGAGCGGCTGTCCGGCAGACACTCCGAACACCGTTGCGGCAGATGCGGCTGGCGCGTCACGGGCAACGGCGGCCGCGGCGGTCGTGACCGTGAACGGCGGCGCGCTCGCCTCCGGAATCCGCGACAGCTCATCCCCCGACAGATACACGTCCCCCGCGCGAATCCACCCGCGCAACGCGCCGCGCGAGACGTCGAGCCAATCCTCGTGCGTGCGCGCGTGCACGCGCACTGTGTCGCCGCGGTAGAGCGTCCCGTTGCTGGCCCAGTCAAGCTGCGGGCCGGCGTAGACCTCGAGGTCGCGCTTGACCTCATAGGGACCGGCGGGGGAGCCCGCAGCGGAAGCGAACAGGGCGGAGGCGACGAGTACCAACCAGGTGATCAACTCGCCGAACACACCGGCCATACGTCAATCCAGCAAGACCGCCACCGACCAGACGCCGCCCGGCCGCCAATGCTGCGCGCTGGCGGTCAGTCTAGAACCCGAACGGGAAGGCGGGCCGCACCCCGAAGAGCGCGGCCCGCCTGACCCGGCCGGAAGCCGGCGCGGCTAGTTGGTCTTCTCCGTGTGGAGGTGGTCGCCGATGTAGCCGATGTGCACCTTCCCCGTCGGACCGCTGGTGTCGTCGTGGAAGTGGATGCGCAGCATCTGGCTCCCGTTCCTCGTGCCCTTCTTGAAGTGCGCCGCCATCCGGACGAGGCCGGCAGAGTTGACCTGCCGGTCCACAGGGAACCAGCGGCTCTTGTTCCCATCTTTGTGGGGACCAGTGCGGTTGCGGCCCTTCACGGTCTCCGACTCCTGCATCGCGAGCTCGTAGCGACCCACATGGTGCTTGGACCGACCGGACTTCGAGTACTCGAAGATCCCTCCGCCTGACCAGGCCGGATCCAGCGCGTAGTCGTTCAGGAACTGCAGAAAGTTCCAGGTCGACTCTGGCCACGTGGATTGGTTGCTCTTCGGCGGCCGGTCGAAGGCGCGCGGGTGAATCACCACGCCCTCCAGACACTCCTCCGCCAAACTGACGGCTTGCTGCAGATCCGCAGGGACAAAGCTCTGCCGTTCCACGAACGCAAGCAGATCCGACGGGGAAGCGCCGTTCATCCGCTGCTTGAGCTTGGACTGAAGGGTTTCGTTGAGATCGCGCTGGCGCCCAATCTCCCTGTCCTGCTCGGCGATCTGCGCATCCTTCTCGGCCAGCACTTTCCGATGCTGTGCCTCTTCTTCCTCGACGGCCAGATCCAGGTCATCGAGTTCAACGAGGCGATGGGCTTCGAGCTGGCCCGCCTCAGCGAGAACAAGCCTCGCAAGGGTCTGGGCGTCGAGGTATAGGCCGTGGGCGGAACCGCCGCTCTCCGGAAGGTCAGGAGGGACGTACAGGCGGGACGGCCCGGCAGTCCATTCCTGCATCCCCTTCTGAACGAGGGTGTCGTGGTGTTGGATGTGGCGGAAGTCTGTGTCAGCGATCCGCCGGGCGCTGTTGTGGTCGTCGTGCAACACTGTCAAACCCTTCTTGGCTTGGCATCGCTGCCGAGTCTCGACAGACATCGAGCCTGCCGCCCAAGGGAGTGATACGCCGCAGCCCAAGACTCGACATCGGTGGGCTGAGACGGGTTCGCGCAACAACAGAGGATGCGCAGTGATTGATCAAAATCGACTGGTGATACACGTAATCAGAAGCAGAAACAGTTCGATTTTGTAGAACGTCAGTTCAGAAAAAAAGAAAGGCCGGCGCTAGACTGTTTTGACTCTCCTATTCTCGAATCACGGTGCGGAGCGCTACCACGCCACCGGACTCTCCTGCCGGCCCGTCCCACCATTCGTGGTGGTCTAGGGCTGGGGGCAGTGTAGCCCACCAGAGCAGGGGAGCGTCAAGTGGCGCCTGCGCGGCCGCCTGCTAATCAGGTGACAGAGCGACCGCCTCCGACCAGACGATGCCCTCGGTTCGGAGGCGCTCAATCTCCTCGGCGCGGCCGATTTCGGTGAGGATTTCGTCTGTCTCCTGGCCGGCGAGGACGCCGGGGCCGTAGTCGGTGCGGCCTCCGGCCATTTTCGTCAGCGGGCCCCAGCGGCGGACGGGGCCGAGCCGCCGATGCTCGGCGACGGGGCTGAAATCGTTGGCCAGCACGTGCTCATCGTGGGTGAAAAACTGGCCTGCGTTGGCGGCGTCGGCCTGGACGCAGCCGACGCCGACGACGGTCAGCCGTTGCTCCCACTCGGCGGCGGGCGCCTGGGCGAAGAGCGCCGCGAGGGCGGCGGTCATGGCCGCCTCGTCGTCGGCGCTGAGCGCGTCGAACGGCTCGCCGACCTCGTCGCAGAAGGCCGTCCACTCGTCACAGGTAGGCGCAGCGAAAAAAACCCAGCCGTCTGCCGCCTCATACAGCCGATACCAGGGCGCGGTGCCGTAGAGCTCGCCGTCCACCGCGCGGCGCGGGGGCTTGCCTTCGTACTGGAGGAAGTCGTCGCTGTTGGCGTAGGCGTTGGCGGCGAGCATGTTGACGTAGATGTCCTGCCCGACACCGTAGCGCTGCTGGGAGTAGAGGCCGAGCAGCGTCGCGGAGGCGACCAACACGCCGGTGTTGGGGTCCGGGTTGGCCTCGTTAGCGCGCATCAGCTGGCGCGAGGCCTCGCGGATTTCCTCAATAGTCTCGCAGCCCGACGGCGGCATCGCGGAGCCGGCCTGGAAGAGCGCGCCGCCGATCACCGCGCCGGGAATCGGGTGCGCGGACGGTCGGCGCGCGCCGGGCGCGTCGGGGCCATAGCCGTTGGCCGAGACCCAGACGATCTCGGGCTTGATCGCGCGGGCGGTTTCGTAGCCGATTCCGAGCCGCTCGGGGACGCCGGGGCGGTAGTTGTGGACGATGGCGTCGGCCTGCGCGATCAGGTCGGCGACAATCGCCTGGCCCTCGGGCGACTTGAGGTTGATGCAGATCGACTCCTTGGCCGCGTTGGTCTTGGCGGCGAGCAGGCCGCGCAGCGGGCCGCCGCCCATGTCGCGGAAGGGGTCGCCGCCGATCGGCTCGACCTTGATCACGCGCGCGCCGAGGTCGGCGAGCATCGAGACGCCGATCGGGGTGGCGATGATCGTGGCGAATTCGAGCACGGTGAAGCCGTCCAGCGGCTTGCCGGCGGGCGCCGCGCCGTTGGCTGCGGCCAGCATCGGCGTCGCGCCGTTGCGCGAGGGCCAGGAGAATCCGTTGGCCTCGCCGACCTCCGGCGCAGGACGGGAGATTTCCGCCGGCGTCTCGCGTAAATGCGCGATCGGGCCGAGCTGCTTGACCGGGCCGAGCACCGGGTCGGGGAGCGTGACCACGTCGCCGTTGGCGGCCATGTCGAGGTTGTCGACGGCGTCGTGAGTGGGCGTGAACGGCTCCGCGGCGACGTTTCCCTGGGCGCGGAAGATGTCCATCCACTCGTCGCAGGTCTTTTCCTGCATCCGCTCGAGGATGCGGTCGCGCATTTCCTCCAGCGCCTCGGTCGTCCACTCGGCCTGGCCGCCCTGCCACTGTTCCTCGGCGAAGAGCAGGGTCAGATCGGCGGCGTCCATGAAGGCGTAGAAGAGGTGCTCAAGCAGGTTGCCGAGCTGGATCCAGCGGCCGTCGCGAGTCATCACCGGGTGGTAGTTGAGCGTCGGCATCCCGCCGCCGATGTTGAAGAGCTGCGGGTAGGTCTCAGGCTCGCGCTCGGAGAGTTGGGTGAGCAGCAGCAGGAGCAGGTCGAACGGCATCAGGCCTTGCAGCAGCGAGGTTTCGACGATTTGTCCGGCGCCGCAGCGCTGCCGCTCGATCAGCGCCGCGAGGATGCCCTGCACCGCGCCCTGCGACGCGCCGTGCGAGCCGACGGGTACGGCGGCGAAGCCGGGCCCCTCACGCAGGCGCTGGCCGCTGAAGGACAGCATCCGCCCTGACTTCGCGGCGACGACGCCCTCGTAGGCGGGATACTCGGCGTAGGGGCCGGTCGGGCCGAAGCCGGTGATCGAGCAGAAGATCGCCGCCTCGTTCAGGGCGCGGATGTCGCCGTAGGCCAAGCACCGCTCCGCCGCCGTGTTCGGGGAGTCCGTCGAGACCACGACATCCGCCGCGCGGATCAAGTCTTCCAGCCGCGCCCGCTCCGCCGCCGGATCCAGCTCAATCGAGCGCTTGCCGCGCAGCCACATCGGCGCGGCGGCGAGCGCGCGGGCGGGATCACCGCCGGGCGGCTCGACCTTGACCACTTCCGCGCCAAAGTCGGCGAGGATCATCGTCGCAATACCGCCCACCGCCCCAGTCGAAAGATCCAGCACACGAGTATCAGTCAGCGGCGGCGCCATCAAGCATTCCTCCTCAGCAGCACAGACAGTCCCAAGTATATTCCCCTCCCTTCCGCTGCTCCCGGAGGGGGGAGAAGCTGTCACGCAGCGACTGGGGGGAGGCTAACGACGGCGCGCGAACCTCCGCCGGTGTGGGTTCCTGCTTGCGCAGGAACGACGGAGGTGGGGAGCCTCCCAGAGCTCCCCCGTTGGGGGAGCTGTCCCGTAGGGACTGAGGGGGGCTTCCCTCGCGCCCGCGACCAGCTGGCTCAATCCACCCCTACTCCGGCGGCGAGGGTGGGAGCCAGCGGTTGTCCCACTCGTCGGCGAAGCTGAGCGCGCCTTGATCGGTGTAGTCGTCGAGTTGGTAGGTGCGGACTTCGCCGCTGCCGAGCAGGTGAATTTGCGCGTCGAGCGGGACGGCGCGCATTGCCTCGCCGTGCACGCGGAGCGTCGCCTCGTGGGTCAGGCCGTCTTCGTTGACGCGGACGCCGAGGAACGCGCCGTCGTGATCTTGGCGGAGATACCAGTCGTTGGGGCCGACGGGGATCCAGGCGAGGCCGTCCTGGAAGCGGAAGGCGCGGTGGTCGGACTCGACCGGGCTGAAGGCGTCCTCGCCAAACGGGAGCACGGCGAGCTGGGTCGGGTTCGTGGGATCGGAGACGTCAAAGAGCGAGGCCTGGAGGCCGAGTTCGCGGCCGGTGTTCGGATCAGCGTCGCGCCCGATACCGAGCAGCAGCCCGCCGCTGAGCGGGTGCAAGTAGCGGGAGAAGCCGGGAATCTTGAGTTCGCCCACCTCTTTCGGATCGGTCGGATCCGAGAGGTCGAGCACATACAGCGGGTCAATCTGACGGAAGGTGACGACGTAGCCCACGTCGCCGGCGAAGCGCACGGCGAAGATGCTCTCGCGCACGCCCAGCCCGCTCACCTGGCCGACCTCCTCGAGCGAGCCCATCAGCGTCTCGCCCTCTGGATCGTCAGGCACCGCCTCCAGCACGGTCACGCTGCTGACCGTGGGCCACTCGTCTCGGTTCGTCGTGGCGACCCGCAGGTAGCCGTCGTGCTCGGAGAGCGACCATTGGGAGAGCAGCTTGCCCTTGACCACGCCGCCGCCGAAGTAGGTCGGCGCGAGCGGATCGGAGATGTCGAAGCGGTGAATTGCGGTGTCCCGCCACGAGTTGTGCGGCGCGGCCAGGTAGAGCGAGTCGGCGCTGGCGTAGACCGTCGGCTCGTGGGCCATCCCGATCACGGCGGCGCTGCCCCACTCGCTGATGCCGCCGCTGAGATCGAAGGAGAGCATGAACCCGGTGCTCGGCAGCCCGCCCCAGCCGGTCGGCAGCTGCTCGGCGGGCGCGTAGGTTCGCGTGCAATCCAGCGCGTAACCGTGGCTGAAGCTGTTGTCGGTGTAGTCCTGCAGCCCGTAGAGCGGCATCCACTGACCCAGTCGGAACAGCTCCCGCAGCGCCTCGTTGTAGCGCTCAATCGCTTCCGCGCTCACCCAGTGCGGGAACGCCCACGGATAGACGACCGGCACGACGGAGCTGTGCTGCATGGCGACGCGCAGCCCGCCCGCAACCAGCCGCGCGCTGAGGAAGCGGCCGTCGAGACTGAGCTGCCGCAGCAAGCGGGGCGAGTCCGCAGTCTGCACATCAATCTCCAGCACCTCGCTCTGCTCGCGGTAACGCTCCAGCGGAAAGCGCGGTTCGATCAGGTCAGTCGTCGCGGCGGCCTCGGCCTCGTCCTCCAGGACGATCACATCGGAGACGCCGCTCAGCTGCCGCACCACGACCGCCTTGCCGGCGCTGATCAGCAGCTCCTGGCGGTGCGCGTACTTGGAGAAGTCGATGCGCCCGACGGCGGTCAGCGGGCCGTCTGCGCTCACCTCCGCGATCAGCAGCGACTGCGGCCGGAGGATGTAGACATGCTCGCC
The DNA here is from genome assembly GCA_965200625.1 of Dehalococcoidia bacterium. GTDB lineage: Bacteria > Chloroflexota > Dehalococcoidia > Bin125 > Bin125 > Bin125. The sequence continues at coordinate 2,383,794 of OZ241375.1, read as the reverse complement.
GTCCGTCTTGATGATGTCGGACTCGTCAACGCCGCGCTCCTGGATGTTGGTCCCGGTCTCGGAGACGCTGCCCTCGTCATCAACCGCCGCTTCCTCTGTGATGGCCAGCTCTGCGCTTGGTGCGCGCTCTCCGCTCGACGTACTGGCGCCGGAGTCGTCGCCGTCGGCCATCGCCTCATCCATGGCCTCGTCAACAAATGCCTCTTCTTCCTCCCAGTCTTCGTAGTAGTCGCCCTGCGCCGCGGCCAGGGCGAGGGTGACGTAGTGCTCGTGCAGCTCGTCGCAGGAGCTGAAACCGCGCACGCCGGTCGCGGTCGCGGCGGCGGGAAACACAAGCAGCTGCGCGGCCACAACGGCCACGGCAACGATCGGCGCGGCGGCCAGCAGCCAAAGCCGAACTCGGGTCATATGAGGCTCCCCTCGATTAAGGGTACTAGTCTAGCGCCCTCCTACAGAGACGCCCGCCCAGGCGGTGAGGTTCCGCACATCTGTTACGACGCTGAACGCGCCCCGCGGCGGCAAACGAAGAGCGCCCCGCCGACAGCTGTCAGCGGGGCGATGGGATGACGGTCGCGGCCCGGACGGGCGTGAGCGGTACGGCTTAGCCTCGCGGGAGGCCGAGGCCGCGGGTGGCGATGATGTTGCGCTGGATTTCGCTGGTGCCGGCGGCGATCGTCGAGCTGACGCTGCTCACGTAGCTGCGGCTCAGGCGGCCGCCGAGCGCCGCGTAGGGGCCCTCCGACCAGATGCCGCCCTGGAGGCCGAGCAGGTCCATGCCAGTCTTGGCGATGCGCTGGCCGAGCTCGGAGCCGAACAGCTTCGACATCGAGGCCTCGTGGTTGGCGACGACGCCGTGCTCCTGCATGTAGGCGATGCGGTAGGCCATCATCGTGCCGATTTCGACCTCAATGGCGCGCTCGGCGAGTTCGTAGCGGGCGTTCGGCCGCTCGGCGGTCAGATGCCGGTTGTCGCGCGCGAAGTCGGTGATCTCTTCGACCGTGCGGCGGCCGCCGGCGAATGCGCCGATCCCGCTGCGCTCGAAGTCGAGCGCGACGGCGAGGTGGTACCAGCCGCGGTTGACCTCGCCGACGACGTTGGTCTGGGGAATGCGCACGTCCTCGAAGAAGACCTCGTTGAAGCCGTGCCCGTCGGCCATGTTGATCAGAGGGCGCACGGTGACGCCGGGCGTGTCCATGCGCAGCATGAACATCGTGATGCCCTTGTGCTTGGGCGCGTCGGGGTCGGTGCGGGCGGCGAGCCAGCCCCAGTCGGAGACGTGCGCGCCTGAGGTCCAGATTTTCTGGCCGTTGATCACGTAGTCGTCGCCGTCCTTGACCGCGCGGGTCTGGAGCGAGGCGAGGTCGGAACCGGAGCCGGGCTCGGAATAGAGCGTGCACCACCAAGTCTCGGCGTCGGCAATGCCGGCGAGGTGCTCTTCCTTCTGCTCATCGGTGCCGTAGAGCATGAGCGAGGGGCCGACCCACTGGACGCCCATGTTGCCGCCGGCGCCGGGGGCGCGGTGGTAGGCCATCTCCTCGGACATGATCATCTGCTGCTGGTGCGGCGCGTCGAGGCCGCCATGCTCCTTGGGCCAGGCCATGGTCAGCCAGCGGCGCTTGGCCATCTCGGACTGGAAGGCGCGGGTGACCGCCATCACGTTGGCGTCATAGCCCTCGCCCTGCGGCTGGGTGCCCCAGTCATCGGGCAGGTTGTCGGCGATGAATGTCTGCACCTCGTTGCGGAAGTCGACGATCGTTTGGTCTTCGCGATAGTCCATCTGGCGGATCCCCTCTGCGACGCATACGCGGAACTACATCGAGGTTAGTCTAACGCCTGCGCGGGCGCTGATCCCGCCCCCACGGCCGATCAATCTGCGCCCGGCTGGCGACAGACTGGTAAAGTGGGGGCTTGAGCGGGGTGGAGCGGATACGCCGGGTATGCGAGCTGTGGGAATTTCCTGGGGCGGCGCGTCGGTGGCGGCGCGGGTCGCGCTGCTGATCGCCGCGGCGCTGCTGTTGAGCGGCTGCATCTTCGGCGGCGAGTCGGAACGCGATCTGTCGGAGTATTTCCCGCCGCCCCCGCAAGAGGGCGCAGAACAGACCGATCCGCAGTCGGAGACCGCGCCGGACGGGTCGGAGCCAACCGAGAACAACACCTTCGTCCCGCCGGCCGAGGAATTGGAAGACACCACCGCTGCGCCGCCGACGGCGCGGTTCGCGGTGCAGAGTTTTTTTCATCTGGTGCAGACGGGCGATCTGCGCGCCGCCTACGAGCGGACCTCGGTGGAGACGCGCGAGCGGATCACGGTGGAGGCGTTCGAGCGGCGCTATCAGGATGTCTGGGCGGAGGCGACGATCGGCGGGTTCACCTGGGAGGTGATTGAGCAGGAGGACGAGAACGCGTCGTCGCACGAGGTCATCCTGCGCTATCAGACGACGTTCTTCGGGGAGATCGAGGAGATCGTCCAGGCGCCCACGCTGCGCCAGCCGCACTGGGTCGTGGACTGGACGCCCGACCTGATGTTCAGCGGGCTCGGCACGGAAGGACATCTGGTCAACATCCGAGTCTCGACCCCGGAGCGCGGGCTGATCCTCGACCGTAACGGGAACGTGTTAGCCGGGCAGACGGAGGAGACGATCATCGGCGTGTACTGGGACCTGATCTCGGATGAAGCGGCGGTGCTGAATTTCTTTGTCGAACGGCTGGGGTTGGCCGAGGAGGACGCGCGGGCGCTGATTTATCAGGATGTGCCTTCGAATGAGTTCATTCCGGTCGCCATCTTGCCGATCGACACGTCGGCGGAGGAGCTGAGGGAGTTGGAACAGCTGACCTCGGACGGCATCCTGCTAACCACGCGGACGCGGCGCTACTACCCGTACGGCGCGCTGGCCGCGCACGTGATCGGCTACCTGCAGGAGGTGCAAGCGGAGGAGCTGGAGGAGTTGTACATCGAGGGCTACCGGGCCGGCCACCTGATCGGCCGCGCCGGGATTGAGAAGTCATTCGAAAAGCAATTGGCCGGACGGCGCGGCGGCAGACTGATCATCATCGATCCGGAAGTCCGACCCGTGCGGGAGATCGCCCAGCGGCCCGAGATTCCGGGATCAAATGTGCGGCTGGCCCTGGACGTGCGGGTGCAGCAACTGGCGGAGGAGGCGCTGGGCGAGCATGCGGGCGCGGTCGTCACCATCGATCCACGCAGCGGGCACGTGCTGGCGATGGCCTCCTATCCGCGCATCGATCCGAACACGATCGTCGACGGCGTCACGAACGAGGAGTACGAGGAGTATTGGCAAGACGAACGCCAGCCGTTCATCAACCGCGCCGTCGGGCAGCTCTACGCGCCCGCCTCGACCTTCAAGGCCATCACCCTGGCGGCGGCGCTGGAGGGCGGCGGCTTTGAGAGCACCGATCGGATCTCCTGCCCGGCGGTCTGGATGAAGGTCGGCGACAAGCCGCTGCGCAACTGGAAGGAGACGAATCAGGGGCGGATCACGCTGTCGCAGGCGTTGGCGGAGTCGTGCAACACGGTGTTCTTCGACCTGGGCCTCCAGCTGGACCGGATCGACGAGCAGCTGCTACCGGCCACAGCGGCCGGCTTCGGCTTCGGGCAGCCGACCGGCGTGATTGGCCTGGATGAGGCGAGCGGGACCAATCCCGGACCCGAGTGGAAAGCGGACGTGCTCGACGAGGCCTGGTACACGGGCGACACGCTCAACATGAGCATCGGCCAGGGCTTCGTCGCGGTGACCGTCCTGCAGGTCGCCAACGCCTACGCGGCGCTGGCGACGAACGGGGTCGTCAATACGCCGATCGTGGTGCAGTCAATCGAACCCAGCGGCGCGCCGCCGCAAGCGATCGAGCGGCGCTCGATCAGCGTGCTGCCGGTCTCGGCCAACACGCTGGAACAGCTGAAGCAGGCGCTGCGGTCGACGGTCTCGCAGCCCTACGGAACGGGCTACTACGCCTTCCAGGGCAGCCCCCTGCAGATCGCCGGGAAGTCGGGCACCTCGGAAGACCTGGTCATCGACGCGGAGGTGATCGCCTCGGTCGATGACGAGGGGGCGGACGCGGGCCAGGAAGACCAAGCGATCGAGGTAGAGCTGAACAGCCAGCAGACGGAGGGCGACGCTTCGGAAACTGACGGAGAGGGCGAGGAGGATGAAGAAGAGGAGGAAGCGACCGGCGGCGGCTATACGACGCACGCCTGGTTCTCGGCCTGGGCGGACTTTACTGAGCCGCGGTTGGTCGTCACGGTGGTGCTGGATGACGGCCGGTCAGGATCGGACGACGCCGGGCCGATTGTGCGGCGGATTCTGGAAGGCGTAATTCTGAACAATTGGGTACCGTAAGCGCTATGCGACGCGCCCGCTTCCGCCGTCTGGTGCAACGCGCCCTGGATGAGATTCCGGAGCCGCTCGCGGAGCGGATGGATAACGTCGTCATCCTCCTGCGCAACGAGCCGACGGCGGAGGAGCGAGAGTCGGTGGGGCTGGGACCGCGTCAGACGCTGCTGGGGTTATACATCGGGCAACCGCTGACCAGCCGCGGGTTCTACGGCGAGACGCTGCCCGACCGGATCATGATCTATCAGCAGCCGATCGAGAGCATCTGCTCAAGCGAGGCGGAGGTGGTCGAGCAGGTGCGCGAGACGGTGCTGCACGAGGTGGCGCACCACTTCGGGATCGATGACGATCGGCTGGACGAGATCGGGATCGCGCCGCCGCCCAGGAACCACGTCCGCGCGGCGATCAACCTGATTGAGCGCCGCCACCCGTATCTCGAATAGCCGCTCACCCCGCCCAGCGGCTCGCATGGCGGCGCAGCAGCCGCTCAACGGCGGCCGGGACCAGCGCGTCGGCGCGGGTCATCGCCTCTTCCACTGACAGCCCGGGCCTGGTCGCGGCTTCGCGGTCGCGGAGACCGGGCAGGTCGGCCGCGCCCTCGATCAGGCCCGCGACGGCCAGGCAGGGGACGCTCGCCGCCGCCGCGAGGGCGGCGACGCCGGCGACGGTCTTGCCGTAGGCGGACTGGGTGTCGAGCCGGCCCTCGCCGCTGATCACGAGGTTGGCCTGGGCAATCCGCTCCGCCAGGCGCACGGCGGCGGAGACGGCGTCGAAGCCGGATTGCAGGGTCGCGCCGCAGAACGCGATCAGGCCTGCGCCGAGTCCGCCCGCCGCGCCCGCGCCGGGGATGTCCGCGACCCGCGCGTCGAGGTCGCGTTCCAGAATCGCGGCGTAGTTGGCCAGGGCGCGGTCGAGCTGGGCGACGGCGGCGGGGTCCGCGCCCTTTTGCGGGCCGTAGATCGCGCTGGCGCCCTCGGGGCCGAGCAAGGGATTCTGCACGTCGCAGAGGACCGTGATCGGCACGGCGCGGACGCGGGCGTCGAAGCGGTCCAGCGCAATGCGCGCGAGGTCGGCGAGGGCTGCGCCGCCGGGCGGGAGGCGGTTGCCGTGTTCGTCGAGCAGGACGGCGCCGAGCGCCTCGGCCAGCCCCGCGCCGCCGTCGTTGGTGGCGCTGCCGCCGATGCCGATCAGGATGCGCTCGACGCCGGCGTCCAGCGCGTGGCGGAGCAGCTGGCCGCTGCCGTGCGTGGAGGCGCGGCGCGGATCCAGTTCAGCCGGGCGCAGCAGCGTCAGGCCGGAGGCGGCGGCCATCTCGATCACGGCGCAGCGGCCCTCGTCAATGCGGCCCCAGCGGGCGTCGACCGGCGCGCCGAGCGGGCCGTCGACGCGGGCGATGGAAGTCCGCCCGCCGGCGGCCTGGACGATTGCCTCGACCGTGCCCGGGCCGCCGTCGGCGACGGGCGCGCGGTCGATGATCGCGTCGGGGAAGACGGAGCGGACGCCGCGCTCGATGGCGTCGGCGGCCTGGACGGCGGTCAGGCTGCCTTTGAACTCCTGCGGAGCGATGACAATCCGGATGGGATCAGAAGCCATCGCCGCCGATTCCGAAGATGCGCAGCAGGCCGATGGCGAGGATCACGACCGCCCAGAGCAGGGCGGCGAGGCGGATGCGTCGGTACAGCGAGATCACGCTGCCGAAGTTGAGGAACCCCCTGAGCCAGAGCGCGGTCAGCAGGCCCAGCACGAGCACGAGAAGGATGACGCTGTTCACGCCACCTACTGTACGCCCCGCTCAGCCCGCTCAGCCCGCGCGATCGGCGGGGGCTCACGCCGCCGGACGGCTGGGGCGGCCCGCAGACCGGCGCGCTTGGCGGGTCAGCCGCGCGGGACGGGCGCCGAAGCCGCAGATCACGCAGACGCGGCGGCGGCCGTGGCTGGCCGTCGGCCCGGCGCAGCGGGGGCAGACGGTGCGGCGCGGCGAGGACAAACGGCGCGGCGGATCGGCGCTGGCGGGGGCGGGAAGCGGCTCGCAGAGCAGCGGCAACTGCGCGCCCCGGGCAATGGGGCGGGCGGCGGAGGCGTTGGCGGAGGCAGAGACGGCACTGCGGATCATTGTTGTTTCCTGTACTTCAGTTCTATATTGAACAACATAGGACTCATGTTTGGAGTTGTCAACAATGTGGACGTTGGGGAAGAAGTCCAGGGGCAGGAGCACACAGACCCGCGCCGGCGGGGAGAACGCAGGCGGGTAGCGGGCTCGGAGCGGACGGGCGCTACTGCTGGTCTTCGGGGCGGTCGAGCCAGTCGACGAAGTCGCGCATTTTCTCGTTGAGGTTGCTGGAGCGGCCGCGGTCGGCGGCGACGAGGATGCTGACGAAGAGAATCGCCAAACCAATTTCAACCATGCTGCACCTCGCTGCCCCTCAAGCTCCACCGGCGGTGTTCGGTCGCGCGCGACGGCTGACTCTCAGTATCGTAGATGCTCATGAACAGCGAAACATCCGCCCCCGACTCCGCTGAACGACGCGCGCCATTGGTGGCGACCCTGACCCTGGGCTGCAAGCTGAATCAGGCCGAGACGCAGCAGGCCGCGCGGGAGCTGCAGCGGCGCGGCTGCGTCACGACCGACCGCCCGGCGCGCGCGGACGCCTATCTGATCAACACCTGCACGATCACGCACGTCGCCGACCGCAAGGCGCGGCGGCTGATTCGCCTGGCGAATCGGCTCTCGCCGGAGGCGCCGGTGATCGTCACCGGCTGCTACGCCGAACGCGACGGCGCGGCGCTGGCGCAGCTGCCCCAGGTGCAGGTCGTGGGCAATGAGCGCAAACACGAAGCGGCGGCGGCCCTGCTCTCCGCGATCGACGGACGCGCGCCCTCAACCGCCGCGGGACGCGCCGCCAGCGGCCGGACGCGGGCGTTCATCAAGATTCAGGAAGGCTGCGACGACGTCTGCGCCTTCTGCATCGTGCCCTATGTGCGCGGCCGCGAGCGGGCGATTCCGATTGAACAGATTGTTGCACTGGCGCAGCAGCGCGTCGCGGAGGGCGTCCAGGAGATCGTGCTGACCGGCACGCAGCCGGGCGCGTACGGACGCGACCGCGCCGACGGCGCATCGGCGGCGGCGCTGATCGAGGCCTTGCTCACGGGCACGGACGCGCCGCGGATTCGCTATTCGTCGATCCAGCCGCAAGACCTCACGCCGGCGCTGCTCGCCTGCTGGGAGGACGCTCGGATGTGCCGCCACTTCCATCTGGCGCTGCAGAGCGGCTCCGACGCGGTGCTCCGGCGGATGCGCCGCCGCTACACAGCGGCGCAGTTCCGCGCCGCGGCGGAGACGATCCGGGCGTCGGTCGCGGGCGCGTCGCTGACGACTGACATCATCGCCGGCTTCCCCGGTGAGACGGCGGCGGATCATCAGCAGACGCTGGCGCTGATGGATGCGCTGCGCTTCACCGATGTCCACGTGTTTCCCTACTCGGCGCGGCCCCGCACGTCGGCCGCGCAGCTCGCCGACGATGTCCCGCCCGAGACGAAACGGGCGCGGGCGGCGGCGTTGCGGGAGCGCGGCGCGGCCCACCGACGCGAGGCGCTGGCCGCCCGCGTGGGCGCGGTCGAATCCGTCCTCTTCGAGACCGCCGCGGCGGGCCTCACGGATACCTATCTGCCCGTCCAATTGCCCGATCAGCTGCCCGCCCCGCTGCCTGGCCATGCGGATGGGATCGACCTGACGAACCAGATCCGCAGCGTGCGGATTGCCGCCGTCGAACAGGCTGGACTCCGCGGCGAGCTGTTGGGATGACGTTTGTCACTGTGCTCACGGTCGAGCTGCTGATCTTCGAGTCGGCGTCGCTCAAGCAGAAGCGGTCGGTGGTGCGCCGGGTGATCCAGCGGACGCGGAACCAGTTTCCCGTGGCGGCGTCGGAGACGGCGCAGCAGGACGATCCGGCGCGCGCGACGCTGGCCTTTGCCGCGATCGCGTCGGACGCGCAGATCACCCACGCGACGGCGCAGCGGGTGCTGGCCTACATCGAGGCGCTGCGCCTGGATTGCCAGGTGGGGACGGTGTCGACAGAGACGATTGCGCTCTAGTCGACGACCTCAGCCCAGAGGTCGTGGCCCATGGCCTCGACGATCTCGACCGGGCGGAACTCGCCCGGATTGGCCGCGCCGAAGGCGAAGACGAGGCCGTCGACTTCGGCGGCTTCGCGGTAGGTGCGGCCGGCGATGATCGGCTCGCCGTCGTCGGTGGTCTGGCCCGCTTCCGACTCCACAAGCAACGGCAGCCGGCGGCCGACCTGGCGTTCGTTCTGCCGCGCCGAGATCTCGGCGAGCAGCAGCATCAACTCCTCATGGCGGCGCTGTTTGACCGCTTCGGGGATTTGGTCTGGCAGCTCAGCGGCGGGGGTGCCTCGCTGTGGCGAGTAGCTGAACGCGCCGGCGCGATCGAACTCGGCCGCGGCGGCAAACTCGAGTAGCTCGTCGAACTCGGAGTCCGTCTCGCCAGGGAAGCCGACGATGAACGTGGTGCGGATCGCGATCGCGGGCATCGCGTTACGCAGCCGCTCCAGCGTCCCGTACACCATGTTCAGGTTGTGGGGGCGCTTCATTCGGCGCAGAACGGTTGGTGAGCCGTGCTGGAGTGGGATGTCGAGGTACTCGCAGATTTGGGGCGTGTTGGCCATCACCTCGATCAGGCTGGGGGTGACGAAGCCGGGGTAGGCGTACATCAGCCGCAGCCAGTCCGCGCCCGACTCGGCGGCCAGCCGTTCGAGCAGGCGGGCGAGGCCGTGGGCGTCGCCCCATTCCGCCCCGTAGGCGGTGCTGTCCTGGGCGACCAGCACGATCTCCCGCGCGCCGCGCGCGACGAGCTCCTGCGCTTCCCGGACCAGCGCGTCGGGGCGAGCGCTGCGGAACTGGCGGCCCTTGATCCCGGGGATGTTGCAAAAGGTGCAGGGCCGCGCGCAGCCGTCGGAGATTTTCAGATAGGCGGACGGGCCGACGCCAATTGAGGTCTCGGGAATATCGCGCTCGGCCGCAACCGTTCCCGCGTGATCAGCGATCGCGCTCCAGGCCTCGATCCCGAAGGCGGCGCTGATGCCGTCGATCGCGATCACCTGTTCGCGCTCGATCTGCGACCAGCAGCCGGTCACGACCACCTGCTGGTCGGGCTGGCGCTCGGCAGCGAGGATTTCGGCGGCCTGGCGCGATTCCGCGCGGGCGTCGTCGATGAAGCCGCAGGTGTTGAGGATGACCAGCTCGGCGTCGGCGCGGCTGGGGACGGCGCGGTGGCCGGCCTGTTCCAACGTCCGCGCAATCCGATCTGAATCGGTCGTGTTCTTGGGGCAGCCCAGAGTGACGATCTGGTACTTCATCCGCCGCCGCCTGCCGGATCGGCCGCCTCGGCTGTGTCAGTCGGCTCAGCGGTGTCTGTTGTCTCGGTCGCTTCGGCGGCGTCCGTCGTACTGGGCGTGGCGCTGGGCGTTGTCCCGGGGCGCGGGCCGCGGCTGACGACGAGCGTGATCACCGAGTCTTCGGGCGGCGGCGCGCCGGCTCCCGGCGACTGCGCCAGGACGGTGCCGAGCGGCGAGTCATCGTAGACCGAGACGACGATGTAGGGCGCGCCGAGCGTCTTGATGTAGTTGATCGCCTCCCGCGAGGTGTACTGAATCAAGTCGGGCAGAGCGGAGAAATAGGCGCTGGTCGCGGCGGGCGCGGCGGTGAGTTGTTCGAGCGTCTCGGCGCTGCTGTCGATCCCGGGCACGCGGCGCGTCTCCGCGACCGGCTCGACTTCGTCGCGCAGGCTGACAAGCGCGACCACCGCGCCGATGATCACCAGCACCACCAACGCGGCGGCGAGCCAGGGGCCGAGATGGATGCGCGGTGGACGCAATTCCTCACGCGCGCCCGCGCTGAGCTGCGCGGACTGGTAGGACTCGACCGTCTCCTCAGTGAGCTGCAACCCTTCGCCGGGCGCGGTGGGCTGGAAGGGGAAGCGGGCCAGCAGCGGGCCTTCGTCGAGGCCGAGGTATTGGGCGTAGGAGCTGAGGAAGCCGCGCGCGAAGGGCGCGGCGGGCAAGCTCCGCCAGTCTTCCGCTTCGAGCGCCTCCAGATAGCGCCGCGCGATGCGGGTCGCCTGATGCGCCTGGGCGATGGAGCGGCCGCGCCGCACCCGCGCCTGACGCAGCTCCTCGCCAATCCCGGTCAGGTTCCCGTCGCCGCCCATCATGATCAGGCGTCCGGCAGCACGGCGGTCTTGAGCACCGCCGGATCGGCGCGCGAGGTGTAGGACTGATCGGCGGCAGCGAGCGGGAAGCGGTGCGAGACGATGCGGTCGACGGCGTCCAGCGTCGGCAGGAGCGTCGCCGTGCGGCGGAACTGGTCTGGGGTCGCGTTCTGGGTGCCGGTCAGCGAGACCTCGCGGTAATGAAGGTCGTTGACGTCGATCACGGCGGATGATTCGGGCGGAAAGCCGGCGAACAGGTTGACGCTGCTCTGGCGTCCCGCGACGCGCAGCGCGGCCTCGGTCAGGCCGTTGAGACCGACAGAGACGATCACGATGTCGCAGCCGTTGCCGCCCGTGGCCTCGGCGACGACTGCCGCAAGCTCATCCGGATCGCCGCTGCAGACGCGGCTCGCGCCGATCGCGGCGGCGGCCTCGCGGCGCGCCTCGACCGGTTCCGAGACAATGATCTCGCCCGCGCCCAGAGCCCGCGCAAGCAGGACGTGGAGCAGACCCATCGGCCCCGCACCGAGCACGGCGACGCTGACGCCGGCGCGGAAGCGGCAGGATTCGAGGGAGTTGAGCACGCAGGCGGTCGGTTCGGTGAGCGCGGCGCGGCCCCAGTCCGCGCCCTCAGTGAGCTTCACCGCGTGACCCTGCGCGACGAGCGGAGCGGGCAGCAGGACCTGCTCGGCCAGGCCGCCGTTGGCGTCGTAGCCGAGCGTGCGCCGCGCGCTGCAACGGTTGCGCAGACCGCGGCGGCAGAAGTCGCAGCCGCCGCAGGCGATGATCGGATAGACGGCGACGCCGTCGCCGAGCTGCAGATTGTCGACGCCGCTGCCGAGCGCGATCACGCGGCCGGCGAACTCGTGGCCGGGCACGACGCCGGGGCGGGCGTACTTTTCGCCGCGGTAGACGCGCAGGTCGGAGGCGCAAACGCTGGCTGCGCCGACCTCGATCAGCGCCTCGCCCGGTCCCGGCTGCGGCGACGGCAGCTCGGCGACCCGAATCTCACCGGGGCGGTCGAAGATCAGTGCGCGCATGGGAGATCCAATCGCGGCGCGCGCCGCGCACGCCGGGGCGGCCCGAACGGGGCGGAACGCTAGGGCGTGCGGGCCGGCTCGGGCGGACGGATGCGGGAGCGGCGGACGACGTCCGGCTGGCGCGCGGTATGGTACTGGCGCAGCAGCCGCGACTTGCGCCGGGAGGCGGTGTTGGCGTGTAGCACGCCGAGCTGGGCGGCGCGGTCGAGCGCGCTCACCGCGCGTTGAATCGCCTGATCCGCGTCCGTCCACTCCTGCGTGTCGACGGCGTCATCGATCGCGTCAAGCGCGGAGCGGACGGTGCCGCGGGCGTAGGTACGGATCGGCTTGTTGCGCATTCGCCGCTTTTGGCTCTGGCGCAGATATTTGATAGCGGCAGCCTTGTTGGCCACGACAACCCCTCTTTCCCGGTCCGCCCCAGCGTATCAGCCGAGCCGTGAGTGTCTAGAGGCAGCCGCCTCCTGCTTGATACCGTACTCCGCCGCCAACCGCCGCGTCGGCGCAATCGGCGTGACGAGCGGCGCAGGAGCGGGGGACGGGGTGCATATGTAACAGGAGTTTGCGACAGTGAGCGGGTGAGTCTGAACTCTCCGGCGTCATTGGGCGGGCGATTGTTTGGCAGCCGCAGCAGCGTGGTCGGGGCGGTGCTGCTGATTGGCCTGTCGTTCCTCGGCTCGCGGCTGCTGGGCGCGGCGCGGGCGGTGGTCTTCGCCGACCAGTACGGCGCAACGGTCGAGCTGGACGTCTACTGGGTCGCCATGCGGCTGCCCGACCTCGTCTTCCAGCTGCTGGCCGGCGCAACGCTGGCCTCGGCCTTTATCCCCGTCTACACGCGCGTGCTGCACGGACGCGGCGAGCGCGAGGCTTGGCGCTTGGCCAGCATCGTCCTCAACTGGGTGCTCCTCGGCACGATCGCCCTGGCGGTCGGCGTGTTCTTTGCCGCCGACTGGATCGTGCCCGCGCTGGCGCCGGGATTGGGCGAGGACTCGGGCAACCGGGACCTGCTCCTCGACGACGCCATCTTTCTCACGCGGGTGCTGCTGCTCTCGCCGATTCTGTTTGCGCTCAGCGGGATGCTGACCGGCATCCTCCACGCGCGGCAGCACTTCTTGCTGCCGGCGCTCTCGCCGATGCTCTACAACCTCGCGATCATCCTCAGCGCCCTGCTGCTGCCGAAAGAGTTGGGCGTGGAAGCGCTGGTGATCGGCACGGTCGCCGGCTCGGGGTTGCATCTGCTGATCCAGCTGCCGGCGCTGTCTACGGCGTTGTCGCGCTCGGGCGGCGGACTGGGGCTGCACTTCAACCTGCGCGACCTGGAAGTGCGGGAGGTGCTGCGCCTGATGGGGCCGCGCACCTTGGGGCTGGCCGCCGCGCAGATCAACCTGATCGTGCTGACGTTCTTCGGCTCGCTGGTCGGCGACTCGTCGATCTCGGCGCTCAACTACGCCTGGCTGCTGTTGATGTTCCCGGTCGGCGTGTTCGGGATGTCGCTGGCCACGGCGATCTTCCCCAGCCTGGCCGAACGCGCCGCCAGCGGCGGGCCGAGCGCGGTCCGCGCGATGGTCTCGCAGACGCTGCGCTTCACCCTGTTTCTGGCGATCCCGGCCACGATCGGGATGCTGCTGCTGCGCGAGTCGATCGTCGCCACGCTGCTGGAACACAACGCCTTCGACGCCGCCGCAACCGCCTTGGTCAGCGACGCGCTGCTCTATTTCTCGATCGGCCTGTTCGCCCATGCCGCGATTGAGATCGTCTCGCGCGGCTTCTACGTGCTCGGCGATACGCGGACGCCGGTCGCGTTGGCGGTCTCGTCGATGCTGCTCAACATCATCCTCTCGACGCTGCTGGTCGGGCCGATGGAGTTGCAGGGGCTGGCGCTGGCGTTGTCGATCTCGGCGATCGCGGAGTTTCTGCTGCTGATCGCGCTGCTGCAGGGCCGGCTGCAGGTACTGTCGCGGCTCGTCTGGTGGTCAACGCTGAAGACGATCGTCGCGGCAGCGCTGATGGGTCAGCTGGTCTGGCTGCTGATCGAGGTGCTGGGCGGCCTCGAGATCGCCCGCGACTCGTGGCTCTCACTCGCGCTGTGCGTGAGCGGCGGCGGGGTGCTCTATCTCGCGCTCAGCCTGATCCTGCGGCAGGAAGAGGCGGAGGTGCTGATCCTGCGGCTCGAATCTGTGCTCTCGCGTGCACTGCGGCGCTGAGCCGGCGGGCGGACGGCCCGTGCTGCCGCCCAGTGCGGATCGAGCCTGGCGGAATCTGGCGTCGGCTCTGGTAGAGTTGTTTGACATTGTTCCGGCCCTGATCGGCTCACAGACATCCAGCCGCCGACACTATTGCGAGAAACCATGGCCTTGCAGGATCGCTCGATCGTTTGCCGCGACTGCGGACGCGAATTCGTTTTCACTTCGGGAGAGCAGGAGTTCTACCAATCCAAGGGGCTGCAGAACGATCCGGTGCGCTGCCCGGAGTGCCGCTCGGTGCGCAAGTCGATCCGCCCCTCGCCGGAGGCTGAGGCCGGCTACGTGCGCTACGGCGGCGCCGCCTCGTTCGGCGGTCGGACGCCGCGCCAGATGCACCCGGCCGGCTGCGCGATGTGCGGGGACATGATTGAAGTCCCGTTCCTGCCGCGCGGCGATCGCCCGGTCTTCTGCACGACGGTGAAGCGGATTATGTCGCTGGGCTATCAGATGGACGAGATCCAGCAGCGCTGGGGGATGCGCCCGTGCCGCGTCGAGGGCATCAACCAGGACCTGCGGCGCGGGCTGATCGCGCCGAAGCCGGGCGTCGTCGCGCCAGACTTTGAGCGCATCCGCTCGTAAGCTCATCGAGTCTCCCGCGGGCGCAGAAGGACAACATGGCAGACTCGACGACGCAGCGTTGGATGCGCCTGATGGGCGGTCAGGGGCGGCCCAGCGCCCGTCCGCCGCGCGCGGCCGACGTCGCCGAGACGGTCGCCCGTTATCCCGAACGCGCGGCGCAGGCGCTGGTTGACCAGTCCCGCCGCCGCGGCCAGGCGGCCTCGGCCCGAGAGGCGCGCGGCTGGATTAGCGAGCAGCTCGAAGAAGCTGCCGACCTGCTCGACCCCGCGACCCGCGAGCGCATCTCCGCCCTGGCCGATGTCCAGCTCGCGAAACGATATCCCAAGGATTCCCCCACCGATGGTTGATTCCGCTACCCGCGCCGCACCCACCGAACCCGATTCCGACCCCGCTTCCGATTCCGCGCCCGCCTTCCGGCCGGTCGGCTCGCTGATGCCGCACCGCGAACTCGAGGCGCGGATCCGCGAGTTCTGGCGGGAGCGCGATATCTTCCGCCGCTCCGTCGAGGAGCGGCCCACCGACGACATCTACTCGTTCTACGAAGGCCCGCCGACCGCCAACGGGACGCCTGGCGTGCATCACGTGCTCTCGCGCGTGTTCAAGGATCTCTTTCCGCGCTATCAGACGATGCGCGGCAAGCGCGTCCCGCGCAAGGGCGGCTGGGACACGCACGGTTTGCCAGTCGAAATCGAGGTCGAGAAACAGCTCGGCCTCGACAGCAAGCCGGCGATCGAGCGCTACGGGATCGCCGCGTTCAACCGCCATTGCCGCGAGTCGGTGATGGAATACGTCCAGCAGTGGGAGGACATGACCGATCGGGTGGCGTTCTGGATCGATATGTCCGACGCCTACCGCACCTATACGCCGGAGTACGTCGAGTCGTGCTGGTGGATTTTCAAGACGCTGTGGGACGCGGGGCTGATTTATGAGGCGCGGCGGACGACGCCGCACTGTCCGCGCTGCGAGACCTCGCTGTCCAGCCATGAGCTGTCGCAGGGGATGCAGGAGGGCGTCCGCGACCAGGCGGTGACGGTGCGCTTCCGCGCGCACAACGACACCCTGCCCGAGCCGCTGCGCTGGGCCGGCGCCACCGACTTCCTCGCCTGGACGACCACACCCTGGACGCTGCCCGCCAACTCCGGTCTCGCGCTGAACCCGGAGGAATCCTACGTCGTGGTCGAAATCGCCGAGGGCGAGCGCGTCATCCTCGCGCGCCAACTGCTCGAGTCGGCGCTGGGGGATGCGGTCGATCAGCTGACGGTCATCGGGATGGTGGCGGGCGCGGAGTTGGTCGGCGTGACCTACGACGGCCTCTACGCGCCTGACCGCTGGGGCGTGCCCGCCTACCGCTTCGAGGGCGCGCGTCTGCTTGAATGGCGCGACGCGGACGGCCCGCTCCCGCCGCGCCACGTCGCTGGCGCCAGCTTCGTCGAGATGGAAAGCGGGACCGGCATCGTCCACATCGCGCCCGCCTTCGGCGAGGACGACTATCTGCTGGGCCGCGAGGCGGGGCTGCTGTTTCGCCAGCCGGTCGACCTCGGCGGGCGAATCGTCGGGGATCCCGACTCCGCGGACGCGCCGGCGTTCATCGGCAAGTGGGTCAAGGACGCCGACCCGCTGATCATGGACGACCTGGAGGCGCGCGGCCTCCTGCTGCGCCGGGACGTCTACGAACACACCTATCCCTACTGCTGGCGCTGCGATACGCCGCTGCTCTACTACGCCAAGCCCAGCTGGTACATCGCCACCTCGCAGGCGAAGGACTCGCTGCTCCGCTCCAACACGGAACTGATCCACTGGCATCCCGAGCACACCGGCACCGGGCGCTACGGCGACTGGCTGGCCAACAATGTCGACTGGGCGGTCAGCCGCGAGCGCTACTGGGGGACGCCGCTGCCGTTCTGGCGCTGCACCGCCTGCGGCGACGTGGCCTGCATCGGATCGTTTGCCGAACTGCGGGAACGCGCCCAGGCGTTCAGCAGCGTCGAGCCGGATCTCTCCGATCCGCACCGGCCGTACGTGGACGAGATCGAAATCGGCTGCGAGCGCTGCGGCGCGGCGGCGCGGCGCTGTCCGGAGGTCGCCGACGCCTGGTTTGACTCCGGCGCGATGCCCTATGCGCAGTGGCACTATCCGTTCGAGAATCAGGACCGCTTCGCCGAGCGCTTCCCGGCCGACTTCATCTGCGAGGCGGTCGATCAGACGCGCGGCTGGTTCTACTCGCTGCACGCCGAGGCGGCGATGCTGCACCACGCCGAGGCCGTGCCCGCGCCGACCTCGTTCCGCCACGTAATCTCGCTGGGCCACATCCTCGACGAAAGCGGCGAGAAGATGTCGAAGTCGAAGGGCAACGTGGTCGATCCGTGGACGGTGCTCGATCAGAGCGGCGCGGACGCGCTGCGCTGGTACTGCTACGTCGCCTCGCCGGCGGGCAACCCGCGTCGCTTCTCGGAGCGGCTGGTCAGCGAGGCGCAGCGCCGCTTCCTGCACACGCTCTGGAATACGTACTCCTTCTTCGTGACCTACGCCAACATCGACGGTTGGCGGCCGGCCGCCGACCCGACGCCGCCGACGGTCGAGCTGGACCGCTGGATCATCAGCGAACTCCACGCCCTGATCGGCCGCGTGACGGCGGCGTTGGACGATTATGACCCGACGACGGCGACGCGCGAGATTGACGGGTTCGTCGACTCGCTCTCGAACTGGTACGTGCGGCGCAGCCGGCGGCGGTTCTGGTCGTCGGCGCGGGGCGGCGCGGCGGCCGACCGCGACGCGAAGCGCAGCGCCTATCAGACGCTCTACACCGTGCTCGCGACGCTGGCCCGACTGCTCGCGCCGCTGACGCCCTATCTGGCTGAGGACATCTGGCGCAATCTCGCCGCGGAGCGGGACGCCGAGGCCGCCGAATCGGTGCATCTGGCGGACTGGCCGGCGGTGGACGCCGCACTGGTTGATGCGGCGCTGAACCGCGACATGGAGCTGGTGCAGCGCGTCGCCTCGCTGGGCCGGGCGGCGCGCAGCGCGGCCGGGATCCGGGTGCGGCAGCCGCTCCCGGCGGTCAGCGTGGCGGTGCGCTCGGCGGGGGACGCGGCGGCGGTGGAGCGGCACCGCGCGACGATCGCCGAGGAGCTGAACGTCAAGGCGGTCACGCTGGCGGACGCGGCAGCCGACGCCCGCCGCTACACGATCAAACCAAACCTGCGGGTGCTGGGGCCGCGGCTCGGGCGCAGGCTCCCCGCGCTGCGCGCCGCGTTGAGCGCGCTCCCGCCGGAGCTGGCCGCGCGCATTGCGCAGGCGGCCGAGGCCGGGCAGGCGATCGAGATCGAAGGCGTCAATCTGCAGACCGGCGATCTGCTGATCGAGGTGGACACGGACACGGCGTCCGAAGCGGCGTCAGCGGAAGATGAACGCTGCGCGGTGCAGCTCTCGACCGAACTGACGAACGCCCTGGTCGCCGAGGGCAAGGCGCGGGAGGTGATCAACCGCATCCAGGCGCTGCGGCGCGACTCCGGGCTCGATCCCGACGACCGCATCGTGTTGCAGTTGTCCGCCGCTGACGACGCGTTGGCTGCCGCTGTGGCAGAGTTTGAAGCGCTGATCGCGGCGGAGACGCTGGCCACCTCAATCTCAGCTGACGGCGCGGATCGGCAAGATGCGGATCAGCAGGGGGCGGCGCATCGGACTGAAGCGGAGATCGATGGGGCAGCAATCACACTGGCGCTCGCACGCGCCTAAGCGCCGTTGGTCTCCGGAGATGGGGATGCCGCTAGTCGCCGCCGAGCCGCTCGCGCCGCTCCAGCGCGCGGCGCCGGAGGCGCGCGGCGCGCGCCGCTTGGTCCGGCAGATTCGTCGGCAGCGGTTGCTCGTCGACCAGCTGCCGCGAGGCGACGTTGAGCACGCGCCGCCGCAACGACGCGGCGTCCCCTGGCTGCGCTTCCGGCTCGTCGTACTCGCCATTCATCACGCGCGGCCATTCCGACGCGATCTCCGCGCCGAACAACAGGACGCAGGCGGCGAGATAGACGAAGAAGAGCAGCGCGATCGCCGCGCCCAGCGAGCCGTAGACGGCGTCGTATTGGGAGAAGTTGCGCAGGTAGAAGGCGAACCCGTGCTTGAGCGCCTCGAACAGCAGCGCCCCGATCAGAGCGCCGCCGAGCACGTCGCGCAGCCGCACCGTGACGCTGGGGACGACCTTGTAGATCAGCGTGAACGTCGTCCAGGTCAGCAGAAACGGCACGAGCACCGCCAGCACCTGAAAGAGGCTGGTCGCCTCCGTCCCGAACGGGCCGAGCGAA
The DNA here is from genome assembly GCA_965200625.1 of Dehalococcoidia bacterium. GTDB lineage: Bacteria > Chloroflexota > Dehalococcoidia > Bin125 > Bin125 > Bin125. The sequence goes on along the minus strand of OZ241375.1, from coordinate 2,365,068 downwards.
TCGGCGATCGACTCCGACAGGCTTCGCCCGACCTGGAGCACGGCGGTCGACGCGACGGAGAGCAGGAGCAGTCCGCCGAGCCCGATCAGCAGCGCCAGATCGACCAGCTTGGCGCGCAGGAACGGTCGGCGGATTTTGAGGTCCCAGGCCGCGTCGAGGCTGTAGCGCAGCGCCGACATCATGCCCGTCGCCGCCCAGAGCAGAGCGAACACGGAGATCACGCCGACCGCCGAACGGCCGCTGGCGATCGGTTCGATCAGCGCTTCGAGATCCTCGCGGCCTGCGCCCGATTGCAGAGGGAGCAGCTGGAAGAGCTCGTCCACCACCCGCTCCCGCAGACTGTCATCGGTGAGCAGCACGCCCGCCACCGAGACGGCGAGAATCGCCAGCGGGAACAGCGAGAAGAATACGTAGTACGACATCGAGGCGGCGAGCTGGGCGCAGTAGTCGTCGGCAAACTCCTGGACGGATCGTTTGGCCAGGAGCCAGAGGTCGCTGCGCCACCAGCGCCAGTACAACTCCAGCCGCCGCCGCCCGCGCGTGCAGCGCCGCGCCGCGGCCGCGCCGCGTTCGCGCACGGTTCGCTGCACTGTCCGCCGCAACGTTCGCAGCAACGTTCGCACCGAGGTCAAGAGCCCACGCATAGCCCCATTATCCGCTTGCGGCGCCGAGTCCGGCGGCGCGCGCGGTTGCGATGCCGACGATGACCAATACCCCACCGCGCCGCATCATCTGCAAGCTGGGCACCAATCTGCTCACCTCGGGCAGCGACCGCCTCGATCCCGGGGTGCTGGATGAGGTCGTCCGCCAGGTCGCGGCCCTGCGGCTGGGCGGCGCGCAGGTGGCGGTCGTGACCTCGGGCGCGGTGACCGCCGGCCGCGCCCGCGTCGGCGTGACCAGCTCCCGCGCGTCGGTCGGCGCGCGGCAGGCGCTGGCGGCGATCGGCCAGGCGCAGCTGGTGCAGCGCTACGACTCCCTGCTCCAACGCTACGACCTGACCGCCGCGCAGGCGCTGATCACGCGCGGAGACGTCGCCCAGCGGCGCGGCTACCTCAACGTCCGCAACACGCTGCTGCGCCTGCTCCAGTACGGCGTGGTGCCGATCATCAATGAGAACGACGTGGTCGCGGATGAGGAGCTGCGCGGCGGCGTGTTCGGCGAGAACGACGCGCTCTCCGCGCTGATCGCGAATCTGATCGACGCGGACCTGCTGATCCTGCTGAGCGACGTTGACGGGGTCTACGACAAGGATCCGCGCGCGCACGCCGACGCTCGAGTGATCCCGGTGCTGCGCGATCCGATGGCGATGCTGCCCGCGACCGGCGCGGTCGGCGAGCGCAGCCGCGGGGGGATGCGGGCCAAGCTGCAGGCGGCGCAGCGCGCCGCGGCGGGCGGCACGGCGGTCGTGATCGCCTCGGGCCGCGAGCCGGACGTGATCACCCGCATCGCGCAGGGCGAGCGGCTGGGCACGCTCGTGCCCGCCGACACGACCGTCCGCGACAGCCGCCAGCGCTGGCTGCTGGCCGGCCTCCACAACGGCGCGGGACTCGACCTGGACCCCGGCGCGGTCACCGCCTTGACCCAACGCGGCCGCAGCCTGCTGCCCGCCGGGGTGGTCAAGGTGCGCGGACAATTCGAGCGCGGCGACGTGATCCAGCTCTACGACCCCAACGACACGCCCGTCGCCGTCGGGATCAGCAACTACTCAGCCGAGGAAACGGCGCGGATTCGGGGCAAGAAGTCGTCCGAGATCGTCCACGAGCTGGGCTACGACTACGGCTCCGCCGTGGTGCACCGCAACAACCTGGCGCTCCTGCCCGCCGCTGCGAGTACGATCCAGCCATGACGCAACTCACCGACTACCCGGCCTCACAGATTTTTTTCTCCCAGCGGCTGCGGCTGCACTACGTCGACTGGGGCAATCCGACTGCGCCACCGCTGATTCTGGTGCACGGCGGACGCGACCATTGCCGCTCGTGGGACTGGGCGGCGCTGGCGCTGAAGGATCGTTACCACGTGATCGCGCCCGACCTGCGCGGGCACGGCGATTCGGAATGGGTCAACGGCTCCGGCTACGCGATGATCGACTACGTCTACGACCTGGCGCAGCTGGTGCGGCAGAAGCATCTCGCGCCGGTGACGCTGCTGGGGCACTCGCTGGGCGGCCGCATCTGTCTGGAGTACGCGGGCATCTATCCGGAGCGCGTGGCGAAGCTGATCGCGATTGAGGGTCTCGGCCCGTCGCGGCGGGTGACGGATTCCCATTCCGCGGTGCCGGCGCACCAGCGGATGTCGGAGTGGATTTCCGACACGCACCGCTTCGCCGGCCGGCTGCCGCGGCGCTATCCGACGCTGGAGGACGCGGTGGAGCGGATGCAGGAGGCGAACCCGCGCCTCTCGGCCGAGCAGGCGTTGCATCTGACCACCCACGCGGTGCATCAGAACGAAGACGGCACATTCATCTGGAAGTTCGACAACTACGCCCGTTCCTCCTCGCCCTATCCCTTCAACGAGACCGACGCGGAGGAGATCTGGTCGCGGGTGCGGATGCCGACGCTGCTAATCTCCGGCCTCGAATCGCAGGGCGACCCAAACGAGGACGAGCGCACCAACTCCTTTCCCCACGCCCAGAAAGTCGGCGTCGCCGAGGCCGGCCACTGGGTGCACCACGATCAGCTCGACATCTTCCTCGCCGCGGTCCAGCGCTTCCTGGGCGAAACACCCTCCGGTGCGAGCGACGAGGACCTGAGCGAACTCCTCGCTTTGTGGCGCGGCAAGCGCAGTAACCAGCGCCCGATTCACGAAATGGAGTACGGCAACCCGATCAAGAGCCGGATTGACAAACTGACACCCGCCCTTGACAGGGTGCTGGATGCGGACCCGATGCTCGCAGCGCAGTGGGAGAATGAGGTCGTCCCAACGATCAAGCAACTCCGCACGCGCAAGGACGAGCGCGTCGAGGCGGCGAAACCCTTCCGCGCCGCCGCCGGCAAGTTCTACGAGGCCCTGACGCTCAAGTAGTGGGCGGCGCAGGGCGGCGCGAGTATCCGGCGCCGCCCCTCCTGTTGTGCTCCAGCCAGTCCGGGAGCGTTACCCAGACGCCAGGAACCGTTTGGCATGGGCGCGTAGACTTCGCGCATGACTGATTCTCTTGCTCCACCGGAACGGTGCTCCGCTCCGCTGTTCAGCTGGTTTGTGCCGATTGACGGCGACGGCGCGCGGATTGGGTCGCTGCGGGCGCAGCGCGCGCCGTCGTTTGCCTATCTGCGCGAGGTGGTGCTCAACGCGGAGCGGCTGGGCTACCACTCGCTGCTCATTCCGACGCGCTTCGCCAACGGCTCGTTCGAGCACTCGGCGCCTCTGGCCGAGACCTGGACGACCGCCGCCGCCCTGATGGCGGTGAGCGCGAGCATCCGCCTGCTGATCGCCGTGCGGCCAGGCGTGACGCCGGTCGGGCTGTTCGCGCAGCAGGCGGCGACGCTGCATGAGATTTCTGGCGGACGGGCCGACATCAACATCGTGCCCGGCGGGATTCAGGGCGACAACGAGCGGCTGGGCATCCACGGCTCGCACGCCGACCGCTACGCGCAGGCGGACGAGTTCATCGACGCCTGCGCCCAGCTCTGGGAGACAGGCGGGCCGCTCGACTACGAGGGCCGCTCGGTGCGGCTGAGCGGGGCGCTGGTCTCGCCGACGCCGGCGCCGAGCGCGCCGCAGTGGTATCTGGGCGGCGCGTCCGACGCGGCGCTGGAGCTCGCCGCTGCGCGGGCGGACGTGCTGCTCTGCTGGATTCAGCCAACGGAGGCGATGGCGGCGCTGCTGGCTCGCGCGCGCCAGGCGTTCGCGCTCGCCGGCCGCCAACCGCGCTTCGGCCTGCGCACGCACCTGGTCGTGCGCGAGTCGGAGCAGGAGGCCTGGGACGCGGCGGCGGAACTGCTTTCCGAAGCGCATCCGCAGGTCTTGGCGCAGCGGGCCGCGGCGGTGCAGGCGACGGCGATGGTCGGCGCGGCGGCGCAGGCGCGGCGGGTCGAGGACGACCGGCTGGGCGAGCGCCTCTGGAACGGCATCTCGCGGGTGCGGGTGAATCTGGGCACGGCGATCGTCGGCACGCCGCAGCAGGCGGCAGACGAACTGAGCGCCTACTGGCGAATGGGCTTCGACGAGTTCATCCTCTCGGCCTATCCGCATCTGGAAGAGGCGGAACGGATCGCGCGCGACGTCATCCCGCTGATTGACACCTCGCGCTGAGCGGCCAACGGAGAGGCTGAACATGGGCTGGCCGATTCACCGTCCGACCGGCTTGACGCACCATGACCCGTCACGGTCGGCGAAGGGCTACACGTTGATGTGCGGCACCGGCGGGCGCGACGCGGTGCTGCTCGATCTGCAGGGGCGCGTCGTCCACCGCTGGCACTTCGCCACGCGGCGGCTGTTCAATGTCGAGTTGCTGGCCAACGGCAACCTGCTGGCGATGGTCGCGCCGGACACGCCGCCGCCGCCGCGCACGGATGAGCAAGTCACCCGCTTCTCGCTCGATCCGGGCGGGCCGCCCGAGATTTTCAACTTCCTGGGCGGACGCGGCAACGGTCTCTGGGAACTCGACTGGGATGGCAACGTCGTCTGGGCGTACGACAATCCGGGCGTCCACCACGACTTCCATCGCCTCGAGAGCGGGCACACGGTCTTGCTGGAGTGGGTGCCGACGACGAAGAATGTTGAGGAGACGGTGATCGGCGGCGGGCATCAGCCCGGTCAGCCGATGCCGCCGAACATGATGGGCGACGACATCATCGAGCTGGACGCGGCCGGCAACGAAGTGAGCCGCCTCCACCTGTGGCGGGTGCTGGCGCCGGAGGACGCGCCGATCTGCCCGTTGGAGAACCGCTGGGAATGGACGCACGTCAACAGCATCGAGCAGATTCCCGACGGCGGGCTGCTGTTCTCGTCGCGCAATACGAGCACGATCGGGATCGTCGATCCGCCGGCGGCGGACGCGGACGGTCCGGGCACGCTGCGCTGGCGCTTCGGGCAGCCGGAGATTTCCCACCAGCACCACGCGACCTGGCGGGCGGACGGCCGCGTGCTAGTCTACGACAACGGGATGCATCGCTTACAGGATTTGTGCTACTCGCGGATTCTGGCGATTGATCCGCAGACCGACGCGTTCGACGTCATCTATCAGGGCGAGCCGCGCGAGCAGTTTTTCTCGGCCCACATCTCGGGCGTCTGTGAGTTGGGGAACGGCAACCACCTGGTCACGGAGGGCGCGGCGGGGCGGCTGTTCGAGATCGACTCGAAGGGCACGGTGGTCTGGGAGTGGGTCTCACCGTTTCAAGTGAAACAACGCGGTGACATCTGCAACTGGGTCTTCCGCGCCTGGCGCTACGCGGCGGACTACGCCGGCCTGGCGGGGCGCGAGCTGAATCCCGATCGACACCTTGATTTCAACCGCCTGCACGGGTTGATGGATTAGCGCTCCGCTCGCAAGGGGAGGTCTGGACTAGAGCTCCCCCTCCGGGGAGCTGCCGCGCAGCGGCTGAGGGGGGTCCCCGACGTGCGGCGCCTCGCGCGGCCCCCCTCTGTGACTCCGTGACACCTCCCCCAGAGGGGGAGGTTTGTTAGGAGCCGGAGCGGGGGGCTTTCATTCGGCGGGTGGCGATCAGGAGGTCGTGGGTTTTGCCGTCGGCGTCGATGACGTAGTCCCAGAGGACGGCCTCACGCTGGAAGCCGAGGCGGCGGAAGACGGACTGGGCGGCGGCCTGGTCGAGGACCATGCGGGCGGTGAGCAGCTGCAGCTCGAGCAGCTGGGCGATGGTGTAGATTTCCTCCGCCAGCACGCGCCCCAGGCCGCGCCCGCGGGCGGCCGGCGAGAGGAGCAGGCGGATTTCGCCGAGGTGACGGGTCCAGTCGGCGGAGGAGTAGTGCAGGTCGCCCTCGCCGAGCAGTTCATCGTCGTCGAAGCCGAGCACGGTGAAGGTGCGCTGGTCAACGACTTCCCGCATCCACTCATCGACCGACGGGCGTTGGGTGATGTCGCGGCGCAGGAAGAGCAGGTCGGCCGAGGGCAGGGAGCGGGCGAAATCGAGGATCAGGTCCTCGTCGCCGGGGGCCATCAGGCGCAGGGAGATGCGGTGTCCGTCGCGCAGGGAAGCGGAGCGGGGGTAGCGGACGGCGATCTGCTGGTGGGCCTCGGACACTGGGTCAGCCATCTGGCGAGCCTCTCGGTTGGGATGTGAAATTCTGCACGAGCGCAGAACACGTGACGGTCACAGGATACAGACGCCGACGCCGTCAACCGCCGCGCGAGCGCTCAACGGGCCGCCGCCCTCAATCGCGCAGTTTACGTTTACACAGAACACAGCCCACGCGATTGAGGAGCGCGGCAAACGGTCAGGCGCGGTCGGCCGGGAAGTCGGGGTGGGTCGTGTCCATCCAGTATTCCTTGCGCCAGTGCCAACCCTCGCGTTCCCAGACCTGGTGCGTAGCTCGGTAGGGCATGTTCAGGTATGGCCAGTGGATCGACGTGTCGATGCCGTTGCCCATCACCGAGAAGCCGGCGAATCCATCGAGGCCATACCGATCATCCTCACCGAGCAGAATCCAGGACACCTCGCGCGCCATTTCACGGCGCGCCTCGGCATCGAGCGTGACCAGCATCTGCTTGACGATCTCTTCGGTCGGTGGGTGGTTGTAGTGTTCCCAGTTCTCGGAGGCGCCGAAGACCAGCCGCGCGTTCCACTGTCCCGTGGGGTCACCCGTGCCGGCCCCCACCCAGATCGGCATGTGACCCGGGAAGTTGCCGGTCGCAAGCTGACCAAAGATCGCATCGTATGGCTCGAGCGAAATGTTGATGCTCACGTTCAGAGCATTCTCGAACATGTTCTGGTACAGCTCGGAAGCGCCCTGGTAGAGACCCTCGAAGATGTCGGCGACAACCAGGTCAAACGACTTGCCCTCCTCAACACCAGCCGCGTCGAGCAAGTCGCGGGCGATCTTGATGTCAGCTTCTTTGTCGGCTCGATAGCCTGGCAGGGTGACGGTGGTCTCCTGGTCAATCGCCCACCCGTGGTACCAGTTCAAGTGCTGGATCGTGGAGGGCTTGCCCGCGCCCAGGTAGACGAAATCGATGATATTGGTTCGATCCATTGCCAGATGGAAGGCGTAGGGTACGCGGCGGTCGAGCCAGGGATTGTCTGGCAATTCTTGGTTGTAGTTGAAGCGCATTGCCAACGGCAGCACGACACCGCGCTCATAGCGAATGTGGTCAGGGAAGTCCTCAGCAATGCCTTCGATTGCCAGCACGTTGAGACTGGTGAAGTCCAGTTCTCCATTACGGTAAGCAGTTTCGACAGCCGTTTGATCCTCAATGATCACCCAGGTGATGGCATCCAGGAAGGGCATTTGCTGCCCGTCCAGGCTGCGCCAGTGATCGGGGTAGCGGTCGAGCCGCAACCTACTTTCAGGCTCGAACACGGTGGGGATAAAGGGGCCGCAACCGGAGACCAGTTCGACATCCGTCTGGTTGTCCATCCAATCCCTGTGCCACAGTTGCATCGCTTCGATCGAGGTCATGAACGAGTAGCCCATGTGGACCGTCTCGAGATATGTAGCGTTGGGGCCGTCGGTCTTCAGGACAAGGGTTTCTTGGTCAGGAACATCAATCGACGCCGTCTGCTGATATTGAGCAGCGCGCGCGAATCTGGAGTCGGGCACTCCGTCGGCGTCAACGGCGTCGATCTGGCGCTGAATGTTCGCGGCTGCGTCTTCAGCCGTAAACAGCCGTCCGCCCTCTGTGGGGTAGCGATCCCAAAACCGCGCACCCTGATCAGCACGGAAGATGTAAGTTTCCTCATCGGGGATTTCTGGCAGCGACATCAGGTCGCCCCGATATTCCGGGCCGCTGTTGTCATAGATTTCCACCAGCCGGCCCATTGAATCGTTGAAGATCTGGAAGGGATGGGCAAGGTTGACTCGATGTGGGTCAAACCCATCCCAATTCGGTGGCGTGTAGATGGAGAGGTTGCCGCCGTATGTGCGGTTGCCGACGACCTGCACCTCTTGCTGCTGTTGCTGCTCGGCCTGTTCCTGGGGCGTGGCTTCCTGCTGGGTCTGCTGTTGGGCCTGCTGTTCGGCCTGGTCCTGCTGCATGGCCTGCTGCTGTTGCTGCGGCTGGGCTTGCTGCTGCGCCTGCGGCTGGGGCTGATCCTGCTGTTGCGGCTGCGCCTGCGCCGCTGCCGGCTGCGCGTCGTCGTCATCGTCGCCGCAGCCGACCAGCGCCAGGCCCGCCGCGCCGACGCCGGCGCGGCCCGAGGCGCGCAGGAGCGCGCGGCGGCTCATTCGGGATCGCCGCATCCGTTGCCAGTAGTTCCTGCGTTCCATGGCTCGTTCCTCTCGCTCTGGGAAGTGTGAGGCAAGATAGCGAAACGGCAAGCGTCTTGCAGGCGACGGTGCGGATCGCGGGAGGAACCCCCTCAGCCTTCGGCCGCTCCCCCTGCGAGGGGGAGCGTTGGAATGTGAGCAGCTCGACCGCTCCCCCTGCGAGGGGGAGCGCTGGGTTGTGAACGGGCCGAGTCGGACTAGTCGCCGCCGCCGGCGGCGGCGAGGAGGCCGACTTCCTCGACGGCCTTGAAGTCGGGGAGGCGGGTGAGCGGCTCCTGCTCGGGTTCCTCGAAGGCGGGCATGACCTCGGCGGCGAAGCGTCGGAGCGAGGCGAGGATCTTCTCGTGCGGGACGACCTGGTCGAAGTTGATCAGGAAGACCATGCGGTCGACGCCGATCGCTTCCCACTGGCGGAGGGCGGCGATCACGGTCTCGGGGTTGCCGATCGGGGTGCCTTGCTGGAGCGGGTTGATGACGTCGCCGGGGCGGTCGCGGAGCTGGATCGCAGAGGCCTGGGAGCTGTAGGCGGGCGAGGGGTAGATGCTGCCGACGCCGACAAGGTGGGCGGCGGCGCTCATGAACGCCATCGCGCCGGCGCCGCCGAGGGCGAGCGCTTCCTCGTCCGACTCGCCGCAGTACATCCAGCCGACGCCGTTGACCTGGTTGTTGACGAACTTGCCGACCGGGTCGGCGTTGCGGATCACGCGGCGGTAGTCGGCGATGCGCTGTTCGTACTGGGTGGGCGTGCCGATCGAGACGCCGAGCAGGCCCATGCCGCGCTCGGCGGCCTGGATCGCAGTTTCGGGGCTGGAGACGGCGACCCACATGGGCGGGTGCGGCTTCTGCACGGGCTTGGGCAGGACGGCGCGCTCGGGCATGGAGAAGTACTTGCCGTCCCAGCCGGAGATTTCGTTGGTCCACATGTTGGGGATCGCGCGGATCACTTCGTCCCACATGTCTTTGGTGTCGTCCGGCTCGACCTGGAAGCCGCCCAGTTCGGTCCAGGTGGCGGCGCGGCCGGTGCCGAACTCGAGGCGGCCGTTGGAGATGATGTCGAGCGCGGCGGCGCGTTCGGCGACGCGGGCGGGATGGTTGACCTGGGGCAGGCAGAGAGCGATGCCCTGGCCGATGTGGATGTTCTCGGTCATCGCCGCGGCGGCGGAGAGAAACACCTCGGGCGCGGAGGAGTGGCTGTACTCCTCGAGGAAGTGGTGTTCTACCTCCCAGACCTGGTCAAAGCCAAGCTCGTCGGCCAGGCAGATCTGTTCGAGCGCCTGATGGTAGGCGCGCCACTCGGAGATTTCCGTCCAGGGACGCTGCACGGAGTGTTCGTAGAAGATGCCGAATTTCATGGGGGACTCGCTGCGCTCCAGCGGAATTCGGGGTTCCGCAGTCTTGACGCTATCCCGCTCTTGAGATAGCTCACGCCAAATATGCTAGCATTCTGAGCGCCTGATCGCGCGCGGACGCCGCTGAGCGCCGCCCCATCGGAGAGGCGAACAAGGCTATGTCGGTCGCCGTTGTCTGTGATTCTTCGGTCGATCTGCCGGCGGCGCTGCTGGCGGAACGCGGTCTGCGGAGCGCGCCGGTGGGCTACAGCCTGGGCGCGGCGTACTACAGCCAGGGGGAGCAAAGCCACGCCGAGTTCCACGCCGCGCTCGCGGACGGCGCGCGGCTGACCCTGAACGGCGTCACGCCGGAGACGTGGGAAGCGCTCTTTGAGGCGGTCGCAGAGGGGCATGATGAGGGCGTGATCTGTCTCTGTCAGGCGTTCGGTTCGTCCAGTCCGTCGTTTGACGCGGCGGAGTACGCCTCACGGCGGCTGGAGTTCCTGCATGACATCACGGTGCGGATCCACTCGACGCCGCGCTCCACGGCGGCGCAGGCGGCGATCGCGCTGGCCGTGGCGCGGGTCGCGCAGCGCGGCGCCGATCGCGCCGCGGTCGAAGCGGCGCTGGACGAGGTGTCGGGCAGCTCCGACATCTTCATGCTCGCGCCCGACGTGGACGGCCTCGACCGCGCCGGCGAGCTGGCCGCGGTGCAGTCGCAGAGCGGGATCGGGTCGCTGGACTTCGGCGTGCCCGTCTTCCGCGCGCGGGATCGGATTAAGGCGGTCGCGCTGGCCGATGATGCGGAGGAAGCGGAAACGCTGCTGCTCGACCGCGCGGCGGAGATCCTTGACGGGCAGCCGGCGATTCTGGTGGTCACCCACGCGCTCGCGCCGGAGTCGGCGGCGCGGCTGCAGGAGAAGGCGGCGGCGCGGTTGACGGTGGATGAGCTGCACGTGACCGAGCTCGGGCCGACGGTCGGCGGCCTGCTGGGCGCCGGCGCGTGGGGCTTGGGGTTCTGTCAGGCGCCGACGATGTAGGACGATTCACGATTGCGGAGCGGCCGGGCGCATCGGGCTCGGCGGGAAGGAAGCATCATGCCAGAAGCCGGTTTGATCGACAGCGCGAGCCTGCCCGCCGTGAGCGCCGAGAGCGACGCCGCCGCGCCGCCCTGGACGATCGGCGAAGCGCTCGTCCAGCACATCACCTTTGAGGTTCCGGTGCCCAACGCACGGCGTAATCTGCCCGACGTCGTGACCCGCTCCGCCCCGACCTACGGGCGGGTCAGCGTGATCGACCGCGCCGACAGCCCGGTGGGGCCGTACCGCGAGGCGCTGCTGATGGTCGGCTGCCGCGTCGGGTTGATTCCGGCGCTCTATGTGGTCTCGGCGGTGGTGAGCTCGGAAGCGGCGCGCGGTGCGATCGCGGCGCACTGGAAGTATCTGCCCAGCGTCGGTGAGATTGACATCGAGCGCCGCGACGCGGCGATTGAGTCGCGCATTGACGCGGGCGACGGCCTGACGGTAACGCTCAGCTCGCCCACGACCGAAGCGGCGACGGTGGCGATTGTCCGCTACGACCCGCTGTTGGTGGTGCAGCCGCAAAACGGCAGCGGCGCGGCCTCGGAGATTCCCTGCGAGCATGAGGTGCGCCAGGCCTGGCTCTCGCGGACGAGCAGCCTGAGCTACGCGGGCGGCTCGCGCCGGCATCCGTGGATTCAGCTGCGCTCGTCGAATGCCATCACGGCCGTGGTCGCGGTCGAGGGTCAGACAATCGAGGCCGCAGCGGCAATCGCGCTGCCGGGAGGCTAAGCGCTCTCCCGCGGAGAGGTCTGTCGTAGGCTACGGGTATTCGCCCATCGGACGGGCGTCGAGAGCCGCGCCGATGGGCTTGAGTCCTCCGTGATCGCCAAACTGCGCAACGCCTACTACGGCTGGTATCTGCTCGTCAGCGCCGTGATCGGCATGGCGATCGCCTCCGGCGTGTCGTTCTGGGTGCTGGGCTACTACGTCACCCCGCTGGAGGAGGAGTTCGGCTGGTCTCGGACGCTGCTGCAGACCGGGATTTCGGTCTCGCTGCTCGTCAGCGGTCTCGCCTCGCCGCTGGCCGGGAAGGTGGTGGACCGCTGGGGGCCGCGCCGCTCGATCATCTGGGGCACCGTCTTCACCTGCGGCTCCTACGTCTTGCTGGCGACGACGTCGTCAATGCTTGAGTGGTACCTGTACTTCGCGATCAACTCGTTCTTCCGCGGGTTCATGTTCTACATCCCGTTCCAGGTGCTAATCTCGCGCTGGTTCGACCGTAAGCGCGGGCGCGCCGTGGGGATCATGGCGATGGGCTTCTCATTGGGCGGCTTCCTGGCCGCGCCGATGCAGCGGATCATCGACAACATCGGCTGGGATGCGTCGTTCCTGTTCGCCGCTGGGATCCTGGCGGTGGTGTTTCTGCCGCTCGGGCTGTTCATCGTGCGCAACCATCCGAGCGAGAAGGGGTTGCAGGTCGATGGCGAACGCACGCCAGCCGGAAGCAGTCCGCCTCAGGCGCAGCAGTTCGGCGGGCTGACCGTGCGCGAGGCAATCCGCACGCCCAACTTCTGGGTGATTGCGCTGGCCTTCGCCACCTTTTTCTTCGCCATGTTCGGCTGGATGTTTAACGGCACGCCGGTCTACGAGTCGATGGGCATCAGCCGCGAGACGATCTCGCTGCTCCTCACGCTGCAGGCCGTCGGTGGACTGATCTCGCGCCCCACATTCGGCCTGCTGGCGGAGCGGATTCCCTCGATCGAGCTGGCCTCGGTGGGTCTGGCGGCGATCATGTCACTGGGAATGCTGATCCTGCTCTTGCTGCACGACGCCAATCTCACCCTGGCGATCGTGCTCTTCCTCTGCTGCTGGCTGGTCGGTTCCGCCGGCGGCCCGGTGCTGGAGCCGCTGATCCTGCCCAAGACCTTCGGGCTGGCGCACTTCGGCGCGATCATGGGCACGCTGTTCATGATCGAGACGATTGGCCAGTTCCTGGTCCCGACCGTGGGCGGGGCGATCTACGAGCTGACCGGCACGTACAACCTGCTATTCATCGTCAACGTGGGCTGTCTGCTGTTGTCGATGTTCTTCTTCGGCACGGCGCACTTCCTGAGCAAGCCCTGGCAGGCGCGGCAGGCATTACGCGTGTTGCGCCCGGCGGCGACGCGGTGGGTCGCCCGGATGGAGCCGCAGCATCAGTTCGCGAACGGGGCGCGGGCGGCGCCGCCAAACGGCAACGGTGGCGAGCCGAGCAGGTCCCCGATCAAGTCGGGGACGCGCAGCTAGAAGATGCCGAGTTCGAATTTGGCTTCGTCGGAGCACATTTCTCGGGGATCCCACGGGGGAGAGAAGACGATCTCCGACTCGACGTGATCGACGCCCTCGATGGTGGAGGCGGCCTGTTCGACCTGGGCCTTGATCATCGGGCCGACGGGACAGGCCGGGGAGGTGAGGGTGAAGGAGACCTTGACGCTGTCGTCTGTCGGCGTCTCGACTCCGTAGACGAGGCCGAGGTCGACGATGTTGATGCCGATTTCGGGGTCGAAGACGGTCTTCAGCGCTTCGAGGACTTGCTGCTCCGAGGCCATGGCGGGCTTCCTAACTGCTGGTGACGCGGGTGGGGATGTCGCTGTCGTCGGTGAGCGTGCCGCCGGTCGCGTTGGCGAGCGCCTGGTCAAGCACTTTCCAGGCGAGCAGGCCGCACTTGATCCGCACGGGGAATTTGGCCACGCCGGAGAGCGCTTCGAGGTCGCCGAGGTCGACGGCGTCAAGGTCGAAGCGATCGTCGGTGAGCATCTGCTGGACGTGGCGCGACAGCTCGCGGGCGGCCTCGAGGCTGCGGCCGGTCAGGGCTTCGGTCATCATCGAGGCGGAGCTCTGCGAGATCGAGCAGCCGCTGCCACCGAAACCGAGGCCGCTCACGGTGTGCTCAGCAATCGCCACGGAGAGCTGGATTTCGTCGCCGCAGGAGGGATTGAAGCCTTCCGCCGAGACGGTCGCGTCCGCGCGCGGGCCGCGGTTGCGGGGGCGGCGGTAGTGATCGAGGATCACGTCGCGGTAGAGGTCGTCCAGGTCGACGGGGTTGTGCGCATCGCGGTTGCTCGCCATTGCTGTGACTCCGCCGTAGCTCTGCTGCGATTCTGCTGGGGTTAGCGCGCGAAGCCGAAGCGTTCGCCGGCTTCGAGCAGGCCGTCGACGAGGGCGTCAACCTCGGCGCGCTCGTTGTAGAGATAGAAGGAGGCGCGCGCCGTGGCGGGGACGCCGAGCGTGCGCATCAGCGGTTGGGCGCAGTGGTGGCCGGCGCGGACGGCGATGCCGGCGCGGTCGAGGATCGTGGCCACGTCGTGCGAGTGGATGTCGCGGTAGTTGAACGCGACGACGGCGGAGCGCTCGGCGGGATCGGCCGGGCCGTAGATGTCGAGGCCTTCGAGGCGGGAGAGGCGCTCCACGGCGTAGTGGGTGAGGTCGGCGTCGTGCGCGGCGACGGCGTCCATGCCGACGGCGTTGAGGAAGTCGAGCGCAGCGCCGAAGGCGATCACATCGGCGATGTTGGGCGTGCCGGCCTCGAACTTGTGCGGGAGCGCGGCCCAGGAGGATTCCTCGCGGGTGACGACGCTGATCATCTCGCCGCCGCCGAGGAAGGGGTCGAGGTCGGCGAGCAACTCGCGGCGGCCCCAGAGCACGCCGACGCCGGTCGGGCCGAGCATCTTGTGGGCGGAGAAGGCGAGGTAATCAACGCCCAGCGCGTTGGCGTCAACGGGAATGTGCGGGGCGCTCTGGGCGGCGTCAACGATCATGGTTGCGCCGACGGCGCGGGCCATTTCCGCGATCTCCGCGACCGGCGCGATGCTGCCGAGCACGTTGGACATATGGACGATGGAGACGATCCGCGTATTGGCAGTGATCGCGGCGCGGGCGGTATCGACGTCGATCTGTTGATCGGCGTTGAGCTCGATGAAGCGCAGCTGCGCGCCGCTGCGTTGGGCGGCGAGCTGCCAGGGGACGAGATTGGAGTGGTGCTCGGCGGCGCTGAGGACGATCTCGTCGCCCGGTTGGAGACGCGCGCCGAGGGTGTAGGCGAGCAGGTTGAGCGATTCGGTGGTGTTGCGCGTGAAGACAACTTCGCGGTGGCTCGCCGCGCCGATGAAGTCGGCGACCTGCTGGCGCACGCCCTCGTAGGCGGCGGTCGCTTCCTCGGCCAGCGTGTGCAGGCCGCGGTGGATGTTGGCGTTCATCGTCGCGTAGTAATGGCTGAGCGCGTCAATGACCGACTGCGGCTTCTGCGTCGTGGCGGCGTTGTCGAGGTAGACCAGCGGACGCCCGTGCACCTCGCGCCCGAGGATCGGGAACTGGGCGCGGAGCGCGGCGGTGTCGAGCGGCGTCGCGGTCGTCATGTCGGTCAATTCAGTTCCAGCTAATCAGTCAGTCCAGCTCGATCTGGACGCTGCCGTCGGCGACCTGGACGGTGAAGCAGCGCACCTTGCCGATCGCGGGCAGGGTGACGGCGCGGCCGGTGGTGACATCGAAGAGCGCGCCGTGGCGCGGGCACTCGATGCGGTCGCCGTCGAGCTCGCCCTCACCGAGCGGGCCGTCGTCGTGGGTGCAGCGGTTTTCGATGGCGTGGAGCGCGCCGTCCTCGAGTCGGCAGAGGGCGATGCTCTGGCCGCCGAGTTCGACGACGCGCGCGGTGCCGGGGGCGATCTCGTCCAGGCGGGCGACCGGTTCGAGGCTCATCCGGCGGGCTCCTTCGGCTCGAGCTGGATTTCTACGAGGTCGTCGATCACTTCGCGCATGTGCGCGTCGGGGACGCCGTCGGCGATTTCGGCGAGGAAGCCGCGCACGACCAGGCGCTCGGCGACGGCGGGCGGGATGCCGCGCGCCTGGAGGTAGAAGAGCTGGTCAGGATCGACGGGGCCGACGGCGGCGGCGTGGGAGCACTTGACGTCGTCGGCTTCGATTTCGAGCATCGGGATCGGGTCCGCGCCAGCGCCGTCGTCAAGCAGGAGGTTGCGCATCGTCTGGTGGGCGCTGGTCTGCTGGCCTTCGGGCTCGATGCGGATGAGGCCGTACTGGACGGCTTGCGATTCGTCGGTCAGGACGCCGCGGATGAGCAGATCGCTGGTCGCGCCGACGCCTTTGTGGTGCTGGCGGGTGACGTGCTCAATGTGCTGCCGGCCGTCGCCGACGAAGAGGCCGCGGATCTCGGCGAAGCCGCCGTTCTGGGAGAGGTCGAGGTCGATGCGCTGCTTGTCCAGGTCAGCGCCGAAGGCGGCGGTGGTGACGCGGATCGAGGCGTCGCGGCCGACGCGGCCGCGGGTGGTGGAGATGGCGGCGGTCTGGCGGTGCCAGCGCTGGACGGAGGCGAACTGAATATTGGCGCCGGCCTCGGCGATCAGTTCGACGGAGGCGTGGATCAGCGGCGCTTCTGCGAGCGCGGCGCTGCGATCGTTGGCGTCGCCGGCATCGATCAGCGCGACCTGCGATTCGCGTTCGGCGGCGACCAGGGTGTAGTGCCAGTGGTCGCCCTGCGCGACGTCCTGGATGACGAGGTAGAAGAGCGACTCCTCAAGGACAGCGCCGCGCCGCGCGTAGACGAACACGCCCTGCGTCCAGAGGGCGCGGCCGAAGGCGTCGTAGCGATCGAGCGGCGGGCCGACCGCGCCCAACCACTGCTTGACGAGGGCGGCGTCCTCGCGGGCGGCGCGGGCGAGCGGCTTGATGATCACGCCGGCCTCGGCCGCGTGTTCAGCGAGATCGGCGGCGACGACGCGGCCGTCGAACTGGTGCAGCAAGCCAGAGTGGGCGTGGGGCGCGAAGACGTGCGGGGGCGCGCCGATCGGAGTATCGCTCGAGGATTCGATCGGGGCGCTGTCGTCGGCGATCGTGCCGACGCGGGCGCGGCGCGGCAGCCGCGCGCGCGGCGTGCGGCGCCAGGACTCTTCCTGGCCGGTCCACCAGTCCATGCCCAACGCCTGCTCGAGGCTGGCGAGGCGAAAGGCGAGCAGCCAGTCGGGCTCGTCTTTGGCGCGGCTCAGCTGCGAGACCTGCGCGCGCAAGTCGTCCGGCTTGACGTCCGACTCGATCGGCGCGTCCAGCGTTGCCTGGGTCATCCTCCACCCTTCCCTCGCCACTGCGCAGCGCGGTTGCGCTGTGCGGCGCGCCTAGCCGCGACTAGCCGCGATTAGCCAATCGCGCCGTCCATCTGGAGTTCGATCAGGCGGTTCATCTCGACCGCGTACTCGAGCGGGAGCGATTTGATGATCGGCTCGACGAAGCCGTTGACGATCATCTTGGTCGCTTCGCCCTCGGAGAGGCCGCGGGCCATGAGGTAGAAGAGCTGCTCGTCGCCAACCTTGGAGACGGTCGCTTCGTGGCCGATATCGACGCGCTTTTCGTCGATCTCCATGACCGGGTAGGTGTCGGAGCGGGAGTGTTCGTCCAGCATCAGGGCGTCGCAGCGGACGTTGGAGCGGCAGCCGTCCGCGCCGTCGTAGACCTTGAGCAGGCCGCGGTAGGTGGAGCGGCCGCCGTCCATGGAGAGCGACTTGGAGGTGATCACCGACGTGGTGTTGGGCGCGGCGTGAACGATCTTGGCGCCGGCGTCCTGGTGCTGGCCCTGGCCGGCGGAGGCGATCGAGAGCACCTCGCCGTGCGCCCCAGGCTCCATCAGGTAGACGGCCGGGTACTTCATCGTCAGCTTGGAGCCGAGGTTGCCGTCGACCCAGGTCATGACCGCGTCCTGGTAGGCGGTCGCCCGCTTGGTGACGAGGTTGTAGACGTTGTTGGACCAGTTCTGGATCGTGGTGTAGCGGACGTTGGAGCCGGCCTTGCAGACGATCTCGACGACGGCGGAGTGGAGCGAGTCGGAGGAGTAGATCGGCGCGGTACAGCCCTCGACATAGTGCACCTGCGCGCCTTCGTCGGCGATGATCAAGGTGCGTTCGAACTGGCCCATGTCCTCGGAGTTGATGCGGAAGTAGGCCTGCAGAGGGATGTCAACAGTGACGCCGGGCGGCACGTAGATGAAGGAACCGCCCGACCAGACGGCGGTGTTGAGGGCGGCGAACTTGTTGTCGTTGGGCGGGATCACGGTGGTGAAGTATTCCTTCACCAGCTCCGGGTGCTCGCGCAGCGCCTGGTCGGTGCCGAGGAAGAGGACGCCCTTTTCCTCGAGGTCCTCACAGATGTTGTGGTAGACGACCTCGGAGTCGTACTGCGCGCCGACGCCGGCGAGCAGGCCCTGCTTCTCCGCCTCCGGGATGCCGAGCTTGTCGTAGGTGTCCTTGATGTAGTCGGGGACGTCGTCCCAGTCCGACTCGTCGCGGTCGGTGGCGCGGACGTAGTAGTGGATGTCGTTGAAGTCAATGTCGCCGAGTTCGCCGCCCCACTCGGGCATCGGGCGGGCGTTGAAGTGGTCGAGCGCCTTGAGGCGCAGCTTGCGCATCCACTCAGGTTCCTGCTTGATGTCGGAGATCGTGTTGACGACCTCGCGCGAGAGGCCCTTGGGCAGCTTGACGAGAGCTTCGACGTCGTCGTGGAAGCCGTATTCGTATTCGCTGCGGCGGGTGACGGGCGCGTCTGGTGTGGGAGTGGTCATGAGCTCAAGACCCCTTCTGTGCTGCGGGCCATGAATGGTTCGTAGCCGTCGCGTTCGAGCCGTTCGGCCAGGCTGGCGTCTCCGGATTCGACGATGCGGCCGTCGATCAGGACATGGACGTGGTCGGGTTGGACGTAGCGCAGGATGCGCTGGTAGTGGGTGATCAGGAGAATCGCGTTGGCCTCGGAATGGAAGGTGTTGATGCCCTCGCTGACGATCCGCAGGGCGTCAATGTCGAGGCCGGAGTCGGTCTCGTCCATCACCGCGACGAGCGGCTGGAGGAGGCCGAGCTGGAGGATTTCGGCGCGCTTCTTCTCGCCGCCGGAGAAGCCGTCGTTGACGTAGCGGCGGACGAACTGTTCGTCCATCTGCAGGCGGCCGAGGACGTCGTTGAGCACCTGGCGGAACTCGCGGACGGGGATTTCCGCGCCGCGGCGGGCGCTCATCGCGCGGCGGAGGAAGTTGATCATCGAGACGCCGGGGATGTCGGTGGGGTACTGGAAGGCGAGGAAGAGCCCGGCGCGGGCGCGTTCATCGGGCGCGAGCTCGATGATGCTCTGGCCGTCGAGGCGGACATCGCCGCCGTTGACGGTGTAGCGCGGGTGCCCCATCAGGGAGTTGGCGAGCGTGCTTTTGCCGGAGCCGTTGGGGCCCATGATGGCGTGCACCTCGCCGGGCCGCAGGGTGAGGGACAGACCGTTCACGATCTGTTTGGTTTCCACTGCGACCTGGAGGTCGTCGATCTCGAAGATCGGCGTCGGCATCATTCACCGGCTTCCTTCTGTGGGCTGGATTCGGCGGCGGAGGCGGGCACTAAACGGCCTGCTTGAATTCTGCGTCGAGCGAGACAGGGAACAGGGGGACGATGTAGACGCAGCCGTCATCGCCCTCGGCCAGGCGCAGCGTCTGCTCAACTTCGACGCCGAGCAGCTTTTCAATCGCCAGGCGGTCCGCATCGCAGACGCAGGAGTTGGTGGTCGCCGCGCCCAGATAGGGGCACGCGTTGTTGACCAGTTTGAGTTCGTTCTCGCTGCGCTGCCAGTGGTCGAGGATGCCTTCCGGGCGGAGGGCGTCAACGACGGCGCTGACGCGCTGTTCGAGCGAGCCGTCGGGGACTTCGGCGCGGTGCGCTTCGGCGACCTGGTCGGCCAGCGCGTTGGAAAGGGCGGCCTGCTCGACATGGAGGCGGGCCATCTCGGAGAGCAGCCGTTCGACCAGTACGGGCGTCTGGTCGCGCACGGCGCGAACGCCGGCGTCGGTGGCGCGGTAGAGGTAGGAGGGGCGTCCAGGCCCGCGCCGCAGCGCTTCGACACGGAGCATGCCCTCGGCCTCCAGGCGGTCGAGGTGACGGCGGACGGTGGCGTCGGAGATGTCGAGGTCTTGCGAAAGTTTGGCGACGGTCGCGCCGCCCAGGGCGACGACGCGTTCGAGTAGCCTCGTGCGAGTTTCTCTCGGCCGCATATGCACCTCCCGCTCCCGCTCAGCAACGACACCGCTCATGGCGCTCTGTCTGGGGATTGGTACTCCTGAGTTTATCGCTAACTCATCACAAATATACACAAGTCAGCGGAAAGTCACGGGAATGCCGGCCTGTCGAGCGGCGCCGGTGCCGCTTCTGTCGCCTGCGACGCAGCTTCGCCGGGGTGGGTCACGGCGGGCCTCAGCTCCGCCCGCGCGTGAGCGTGGCAGACAGCGAGACCAAGAGGGGCCGCTCCAGTTGCGGATGGGGCTGGAGGACGAATTCGAGGCCGAAGACGGAGCCGAGCAGGTCGGGGTGGAGCGACTCCTCGACCGGGCCGGCGGCGACCACCTGGCCGCGCTGGAGGATGACGGCGGTATCGACGTACATGGCGGCGAGATTGAGATCGTGCAGGACAGCGACGACCGCTGCGCCCTCGGAGGCGAGTTCGCGGGCGAGCTGGAGGACGAGGTGCTGGTGGCGCAGGTCGAGGTGCGCGGTCGGCTCGTCGATCAACAGGATGGGCGTCTCCTGGGCGAGGACGCGGGCCAGGGTGACCCGTGACTGCTCGCCCCCGGAGAGGGTGGGATAGGCGCGGACGGCGTAGTCGCGGGTATCGGTCAGGCCCATGGCGTAATCGGTGAGTCGGGCGCCGTGCTCGCGTTCGCCGCGCTCGCCTTCCCAGGGCGCGCGGCCCATGCGCACGACCTCGCGGGCGGTGAACAGGAAGGGCAGATACGAGCTTTGCGGCATCACGGCGCGGCGGCGGGCGAGTTCGCGGGCGCCGAAATCGCTGAGCGGCCGCTCGTCGATGTAGACCGCGCCGGCGGTCAGCTCCAGATCACCCGAGAGCGCCTTGAGCAGCGTCGTTTTGCCGGCCCCGTTCGGGCCGAGCACACCGAGCAGCTCGCCGTGGTGGACGCCAACGCTGACGTCGTCAAGCAGCTTCTTGTCGCCGATCTGGACGCTGAGCGCGTCGCCGCGCAGCACCGGAGCGGATTGGCGCGCAGACGGACGCTCAGGCTGTCGGTCGGACTGGCGGTCGGACTGGCGGTCGGGCTGGTTCACAGGTGTAGCTTACCTGCCGATCCCGTTCCGTCCGCCGGCGGACGGGGCAAGGCGCGGCGAGAAGGGCTGGGGAGTTATGGAGAGTGACCGGGTGGAGTCAGATTTCCGTGCGCAGGCCGTCGACGGCGATCAGGAGCGGGCCGGGCCAGCTGCGCGCCGCCTGCTCGGCGGCGGCCTGGCGATCGGCGTCGAACCAGAAGTGGGTGAGCATCAGGCGCTTGACCTGGGCCGCCAGGGCCAGTTCGGCCGCCTGGGCGGCGGTCAGATGGCCGCGCACCGGGCCGCATTCGGGTTCGTCGAGGGTCGCCTCGGCGAGCAGGAGATCGCTGCCGCGCGCGAGTTCGCAGACGGCTTCCGTCGGCGCGGTGTCGCCGGTGTAGGTGAGGCTGGCGGCGCCGTCGATCCGAATCGCCCAGCCGGGGATGTAGTGCACCCCGCCCGCGAACCGCGCCTGCAGTCCGCCGCCGAGGGCGCAGGCGCGGCCGGGTTGATACTCCGCAACGCGCCAGACGGTCTCGAAAAAATCGGGAGGGAAACAGACCGCCGCGAGGATCTGCGCCAGCGCGCGCTTGCCGCCGGGCGGGAGGTGGAGCTGTCCGCAGGGCTCGGACAGGCCCTCCATCGCGCGGGTCACCGCGAAGCGCAGCGGGAGCAGATCGATAAAGTGATCGGCGTGCATATGGGAGATGAAGATGTGATCGAGCGTGTGCGGGGGCGTGGTCTCGAGCAGGGTGCTGGCGACGCCGTGGCCGCAATCGAGCAGGAGCCGCTGATCGGCATCCTCCAGCAGGTAGCCGGAGCAGTTGCCGCCCGCTCCCGCGCAGGCTGCCCCAGAACCCAGAACGGTCAGCTTCATGCGGACTCGAATTCTGTTTCCCGGCACACCGCCGGCGCGCAGGCGCGCGATCATCAAACGTTCATTCTATCCTACGCACGGCAATTGCGCAGCTTCAACCACTCCCTGTTGCGGAAGCGCGTCCTGTGACACTCTCAGACGCGCAATTGGGACTCTGCGCCGACTGTCAGTGGGCGCGTCTGGTGCAGACGCGGCGCGGTTCCCGCTTCCTGCGCTGCGCGCTGGCGAACGAGGACGCCCGTTTCGTCAAGTATCCGCGCCTGCCAGTGCGGCGCTGCAACGGTTTCCGCCCGCGCCCGCACCAGCCGTCTGCCGAGTCTGATCATCCCAGCTGCTGAATCGCGCCCGCTGCGCCCTATGATCGGCGCACGCCCCGCATTCACGGATACTCCCTGGCATTCACTGGTCGGCACCTCTGATGAGTTCGCTCGCGCCGCGCTGGCTGCAAATCATCTCGGAAATTGCCCTGCGCTTCGTGGTCGCGGCGGCATTTCTGATCCTGCTGGGTTTGGCGATCGATCGGCTGCGCCTGATCTTCCTGCCGCTGTTGGCGGCCTTGATCCTGTCGGCGGCGCTGCTGCCGGCGAAACATCTGCTCACCCGGCGCGGCGTGCACAACGTGGTCGCCGCGATTGCCGTGGTGGTCAGCGGACTGGTGGTGTTGGGCGTGATCGGCTATTTCACGATCAACACCCTGACCTCGGAGTTTGCAGAGCTGGAGGTCGATATCGAGGCGGGCTTCACCGAAGTCCTGCAATCGGTGGGCGACTGGGCGGGGATCTCGGATGAGCAGATCGACGAGGCGATCGCGGATGTCCTGGACAGCGCGCGGGGCAACGCCGACACGATTGCCGGAGGCGTCTTCTCGGGGGTGCGGCTCGCGGCCGAGCTGCTGGCCGGGCTGATTCTGCTGGCAGTGCTGACGTTCCTGCTGGTCAAGGATGCGGAGTCGATGCAGCTCGGCATCGCCCGCCGCATCGGCCGCCGTCACCGCCGCGACTTCCTGCTCCTGTCCTCGGGCCTGTTCGACACGCTGGGCCGCTATTTCCGCGGGGTCACGATTGTCGCGTTCATGGACGCCGTGCTGATCGGGATTGGGCTGGTGATCATCGGCATCCCGTTCGCGCTGCCGCTGGCGGTGCTGACCTTTTTCGGCGCGTTCATACCGGTGCTGGGCGCGGTCCTGGCCGGCCTGGCGGCGTTTCTGATTGCGCTGGCGACGGAGGGCGTCACGGCGGCGCTGATCGTCGGCGGCCTGATCCTGGCGGTCCAGCAGATCGAGGGCAACCTGATGGCGCCCTACATTCTGGGGCGCTCGATCTCGCTGCATCCGATGCTGGTCATCCTGGCGGTCTCAACGGGCGGCGCGCTGTGGGGTGTGATGGGCGCATTCGTCGCCGTGCCGTTGACAGCGATCGCGATCGCGCTGTTGGACTTCTACACCGGATCCGGGCGCTTCGCAGCGCGCAGGGCGCGCGCGGAGCGAGCCTCAACGGCCGATCCCTGAGCCCCTCAGCTGGCTCGCCGCCGGCTTCAGGCGAGGAGGAAGAGCAGCGCGCTGGCGGCGGCATAGAGCCCGATCAGGCTCGCGCCCTCCGGCGTCCAGCGGCGTTTCGCCGGTGCGCGAGGGCGGGACATGATGCCGCTGATCACGACCATCGTCATGAGGATCGCGATTAAGCCGGAGATGATGTGCACGGGAGAGACCGTCGCCCAGATTGCGCCGTCGGTGTAGGCGAGATCGTCGAAGAAGAGGATGAACCCCATGTTGAAGACGTTGCTGCCGAGCAGGTTGGTGATCGCAAGTTCGGGCGCGTTGAGCCGCAGCGCGGCGAGCGAGGTGCCGATCTCGGGCAGCGAGGTGCTGATCGCGAGGAACTGCGTGCCGACGAAGCTCTCTTCCCAGTGCATCGTCTCGGCGATCGCCTCGCCAGTGTTGGCGAGCCAGACGGCGGCGGCGACCACAACGGCGGCGGCGACGACGTAGATCAGCAGGGCGGTGGACAGCCGCTGGCCGGATTCGCTTGAGTCCGAGTCGGTGGAGTCGGCCGGCTCGGCGGGCGCTTCCTCGCTGGCCTGCGTCTGCTGGTCCTGGCGGTAGATCAGCAGCATGGCGAGCACGAAGCCGAGGATCAGCACGATGGTGATGGGGCTGAGGTACCAGTCGGCGGTGACCGTTGTCGTGCTGTAGAGGTAGATGGCGATCGTGCCGAGCGCAATCAGTCCCGCGCCGAGCGCGGCGATGCTGACCGAGGTATAGGTCACGGCGGTCAGCACGGGGCCGTTCTGCCAGTAGAGGTCGGCGAGGCCGATGATCATTAGGTTGAAGAGGCTGCTGCCGAAGGCGTCGCCGATGGCGAGGTCGGGCGCGTCAAGCAGGGCGATGGAGCTGACCCCCGTCGCCAGCTCGGGCAGCGAGGTAGCGGTGGCGAGCATGACGACGCCGACGAAGGAGCGGCCGAGGCCGGTGCGGTCGGCAACGGTGTCGGCGGAGCGCGCGAGGAAATGCGCCGCCAGCAGTATGATCACAGCCGAGGCGACAAATTGCAGCCAGAGCATTGCTGAGGCGTCAGCTCATTCCTCGGGTCGGCTGGAGTGAGCCGGCGGCTGCGCGGATGGTCAGACGGAAGCCTGACGGCGGTCTGGTAGCGGCGTTGGCTCTCGGTCGCTAGTCCCAGCTGGGCTTGGACGGGGCGGACGCGCCGCGCATCAGTTCGCGGTCGTGGGGCGCGTTGGCGCGGGCGCCGCGGAAGTCGCGGAAGGGCCCGTCGCGCCACTCGAGCGCGGACTTGAGGCCGTCGCGGCGGACGCGCTCGCCCCACTCGCCGGCTTCCGGCCGATGCTTGGACATCGCCTCAACATCGGTGCCGGAGATCATCGCGGTCTTGTAGCCCTGAATCTCGTAAGCGCGGTTGACCGAGCGTTTGGAGTACATCAGCAGGTGGTTGTCGATGTGGCCCATACGCTGGGCGAATTCCAGCGTGAACTCGTCCAGATCATCCGCCGCGAGCGCGTAGTTGGCCCAGCCCCAGCGGTACATGTCTGCGCCCGAGTGGGGATCGCCGAGATAGGCGAACTCGCGCGCCTTCGCCTGGGGCAGATGCCAGGGCGCCCACATGGCGTCCATCGTGCCCATCGCGCGGACGGGCGGATACCCGACCTGGCAATCCTCGGCGATGATCCGCAGGTCGCAGGCGGAGGCGAGCTCGGTCGCGCCGGCGAGGCAGTAGCCGTGTACCTGGGCGATCACGGGCTTGGCCAGCTCCCAGATGATGAAGTTGCCCATCACCGCGTGGCGCGACCAGTCGTAGTGCTGCGGGTGGCTAGTGCCGGTGTCGGGCAGGCCGGTCCACTCGTTGGTGTGCGGGTTGGAGAGGTCGGGCGAGGGCTGGAGGTCGTAGCCGGCGGAGAAGGCGCGGCCAGCGCCCTTGATGATGATCACGCCGATGGTGGAGTCGGCCTCGGCCGCCTTGAGCGCGTGGAACATCTCGCCGCGCAGCTCGTTGGAGAGCGCGTTGAGCTTCTCCGGGCGGTTGAGGGTGATGGTGGCGACACGGTCGTTCGTGTCAACGAGGATGTTGTCGTAGGACATGCGCAGGCTCCGATTTCTGTTCCTGGTCAGGCTAATGCAGATTCGCGCTCCAGAATTGTCGCTAGCCTGCGGGCATGACTGACCTGACCACCGATACCGCCACGTTTGAACTTTCCGATCACATCGCTACCGTCACGCTGAACCGGCCGGAGGCGATGAATGCGCTGGATCCGGACCTGATCGCCTCACTGGCGGCGATCTGGGCGGAGATCCGCGACAATACCGACATCTGGGTCGGGATCGTGACGGGCGCGGGGGAGCGCGCCTTCTGCGCCGGGGCGGATCTGAAGAAGACGATTCCCACGCGGCCGGGCGCGGAGGGCGTCAACTGGCCCGTGTTCCAGCCGTCGCTGCGGAACACGATTGACGGCGGGATGCAGATCTGGAAGCCGATGATCGCGGCGGTCAACGGCTATTGCCTGGCGGCGGGGCTGACGCTGCTCTCGGTCTGCGACCTGCGGATCGCGGCGGAGCACGCGCAGTTCGGGCTGCCGGAGGTGATTCGCGGGATCGTGCCAACGCTGGGCGCGACGCAGCGGCTGACCCGCCAGTTGCCCTGGTCGGTGGCAATGGAACTGCTGTTGATGGGCGAGCACATCGACGCGCAGCGGGCGCTGTCGGTGGGACTGGTCAACCGCGTTGTGCCAGCGGCGGAGGTGATGCCGACGGCGCAGGCCTGGGCGGAAAAGCTGACCGCCGGCGCGCCGCTCACCCAGCGGGCAATCAAGGAGGCGGCGGTGCGCGGGCTCTCCCTGCCGCTCGACGAAGGAATGCGGCTGGAGGAGCTGCTCTCGGCGCACATCCGCAAGACGGACGACTTCCGCGAAGGGCCGCGCGCGTTCGCGGAGAAGCGGCCGCCGATCTACCGGGGCAACTGAAGCCCTCCCCCAGGGAGAGCGCTGAGTACAGACCTCCCCCTCTGGGGGAGGCACCCCGAAGGGGCGGAGGGGGGCGCCGCGCTCGGAGGGGAGCCCCCTCAGTCGCTCCGCGACAGCTCCCTCGGAGGGGGAGCGCTGAGGGGCGGCAGAAAGGTGACGCTCGGCGGAGCGTGGGTTCCCGCTTGCGCGGGAACGACGGAACAGTGGGGCGGATTATCATTTTGGCGAGAGGGGTTGGCAATGACCATGCGATTGACCTTTGGCGCTCAGATTCCGGGGAACTCGACGGACTTTTCGTTGATGCGCGATGTGGCGCAGACGATGGACGCGACGCGGTGGTCTTCCGCCTGGACGTATGACCACTTTGTGCCGCCGCTGGTCTTTATGGACGAGACGCAGGACTCGCTGGAGGGTTGGATGTCGCTGGCGGCGATCGGGGAGGCGACGTCCACGCTGATGCTGGGCACGCTGGTCTCGGGCGTCACCTACCGCAATCCCGGGCTGCTGGCGAAGATGACGGCGACGCTCGACCACAACACGGGCGGCCGCGCGATTCTGGGGTTGGGCGCCGCCTGGCACGAACGCGAGCACGCCGCCTACGGCTGGGATTTCCCGGCGCTGAGGGAGCGCTCGGATCGGCTGGAGGAGGCGACCGCGCTGATCCGCGCGCTGTTCCACGCTGACGGACCCGTCCAGTACGACGGCCAGTACTACCGGCTCGACAACGCGCCCTTCGCGCCGCGCGCCCATCCCGACCATCCGGGCGGCTTCATCCAGATCATGATCGGCGGCAACGGCGAGCGGCGGACGCTGCGTACGCTGGCGCGGCACGGCGACATCTGCAACGTGCGCGGCACGCCGGAAGAGGTCGCGCACAAGATCAGCGTGATCCAGCGGTACTGCGCGGACGCGGGCCGCGATCCGGCGGAGATTGTGCTGACCACCGTGATGCGCCCGGCGCTGGTGACGGAACAGCCCAAGATTGAGCGGCTGCGCCAGATCCACGGCGCGGACATGAGCGCGGAACAGCAGGCGCGCCTGCCGATCGGCCCGGCGGAGCATCTGATCAGCCTGTTCCAGGAGTACGAGGCGGTCGGGATCAGCGGGTTCGTCTTCGAGTCGATTCCCAACAACCCGCGTTTGTACGAGCAGTTCGACGAGCTGGTGCTCAGCGCCTTCGACGACTGACGGCGAGTCTCTACCGTCTCCGGGACGGGCCCGGCCGACCGCCGCAAGCCGGGGCGGTCGAGCGGCATTGTGGGCTGCGCCAATTGTGTGCTGCGCTACCTGCGGCGCGGGTCGCTGTGGTGAACGGCGTGAGCGGCGTAATAGGATTGTGCTAGGAAAGAAGGTGACCGTGCGAATTTCACTCTGGAGATCTGGCGCGTTGGCGCTGCTGGCCGTATTGGCGCTCAGCCTGTTTGCGGCGTGCGGTGACGATGAACAGCAACAACAATCAGCCGCGCAGCAACAGACCGAGCAGCAGGACGAGCAGCCAGCCGCGCAACCGGCGGCGGCGCAGCAGCAGACTGGACAGCAGCAACAGCAGCAGGCCGCCCCGGCCGCGGCTGAGGGTCCGCTGAAGATTGGCTACATCGCCGACTTCTCCGGCCCGCTGGCTGAGTTCGGCCCCGGCATCCAGACTGGCGTCGAGCTGGCGATCAAGCACCTCAACGACGCCGGCGGCATCCTTGGCCGTCCGGTCGAGCTGGTCGTCGGCGACACCGGCCTTGACCCGACCCAGGCGACCGAAGAGACGCGCCGCCTGATCGAGGTGGAGGGCGTCCACGCCATCGTCGGCCCGCTCGCGTCTTCGATCACACTGGCGGTGGTTGAGTCGGTCGCCGCCGCCGACGGCGTCCCGGTGATCTCGCCCTCCGCCACCTCGCCCCAGCTGACGATCGCCGATGACAACGACTTCCTCTTCCGCAGCACCGTCTCCGACGCGGCGCAGGGCCCCGTCCTCGCCCAGCTCGCGGCGGACGAGGGTTACAGCAACGTCGGCGTGATTTATCTCAACGACCCGTACGGTCAGGGCTTGGCTGAGGCCTTTGACGCCGCCTGGGGCGGCGAGTCCAACCTCGTCTCGATCGAGCCGCGCCAGGCCTCCTACCTGGCCGAGTTGCAGCAGGCCGCCGACAACGACGCCGAGGTGCTGATCGTCATTGCCTTCCCGCAGGAAGCGGAAATCTTCATGCGCGAGGCGCTGGAGCAGGGTTTCTTCACCGAGTTCCTCTTCGTGGACGGCAGCAAGAGCCAGGAGCTTGTGGACGCGATCGGCGGCGAGTACCTCGAAGGCATGAAGGGTACCGCGCCCGCGCCGGGGCCGGAAACCGACTCGCTGGCCGCCTACGTCGAGGCGTACATCGCCGAATACGGCGAGCTCAGCCCGCTGCCGTTCATCGCGGAGGCCTATGACGCGGCCGTCGCCATCGGCCTCGCCACGCAGATCGGCGGTTCGCTCGACCCGGTCGTGATCAAGAACTGCCTGCGCGCCATCGCCGCCCCGCCAGGCGACATCTACCCCGTCGGCGCGCAGGGCGTCGCCGACGCCCTCGCCGCCATCGACCGCGGCGAGACCATCAACATCCAGGGCGCGGCGACCACCCTCGACTGGGACGACAACGGCGACATCACCTCCGGCTACATCGGCGTCTGGCAGTACTCGGACGGCGCGATTGAAGAGCTGAGCGTCACCGCGTTCGACCTCAGCGGCGGGCCGGCCGTGGCGATGCCGAGCCAGTCCGGCGAACAGCAGTCGGAACCGATGATGGCGGACGAACCGCTGAAGATCGGCTACATCGCCGACTTCTCCGGCCCGCTGGCCGAGTTCGGCCCCGGCATCCAGACCGGCGTCGAGCTGGCGATCAAGCACCTCAACGACGCCGGCGGCATCCTGGGCCGTCCGGTCGAGCTGGTCGTCGGCGACACCGGCCTTGACCCGACCCAGGCGACCGAAGAGACGCGCCGCCTGATCGAGGTGGAGGGCGTCCACGCCATCGTCGGCCCGCTCGCGTCCTCGATCACGCTGGCGGTGGTTGAGTCGGTCGCCGCCGACGCCGGCGTCCCGGTGATCTCGCCCTCCGCCACCTCGCCCCAGCTGACGATCGCCGATGACAACGACTTCCTCTTCCGCAGCACCGTCTCCGACGCGGCGCAGGGCCCCGTCCTCGCCCAACTCGCGGCGGACGAGGGTTACAGCAACGTTGGCGTGATCTACCTCAACGACCCGTACGGTCAGGGCTTGGCTGAGGCCTTTGACGCCGCCTGGGGCGGCGAGTCCAACCTCGTCTCGATCGAGCCGCGCCAGGCCTCCTACCTGGCCGAGATCCAGCAGTCCGCCGACAACGACGCCGAGGTGTTGATCGTCATCGCCTTCCCGCAGGAAGCGGAAATCTTCATGCGTGAGGCGCTGGAGCAGGGTTTCTTCACCGAGTTCCTCTTCGTGGACGGCAGCAAGAGCCAGGAGCTTGTGGACGCGATCGGCGGCGAGTACCTCGAAGGCATGAAGGGCACCGCGCCCGCGCCGGGGCCGGAAACCGACTCGCTGGCCGCCTACGTCGAGGCGTACATCGCCGAGTACGGCGAGCTCAGCCCGCTGCCGTTCATCGCGGAGGCCTATGACGCGGCCGTCGCCATCGGCCTCGCCACGCAGATCGGCGGTTCGCTCGACCCGGTCGTGATCAAGAACTGCCTGCGCGCCATCGCCGCCCCGCCAGGCGACATCTACCCCGTCGGCGCGCAGGGCGTCGCCGACGCCCTCGCCGCCATCGACCGCGGCGAGACCATCAACATCCAGGGCGCGGCGACCACCCTCGACTGGGACGACAACGGCGACATCACCTCTGGCTACATCGGCGTCTGGGCGTATGAGGGCGGGGAGATCGTGGAACTCAGCGTGACCCCGTTCGACCTGACGCAGTAGCGGGAGGTTCGCGGGCAACCACAATCCGGCGCGCCGCTCCGCGCGGAGCGGCGCGCCGGGCGGCACAACGATCGGAGCATGGACATGCGAGCCCACGAGAGTGTTAACGCGCGTCGGTTGCTGCTGATCATGGCCGCGGCGGTCGCAGCCCTGGGCCTGCTGCTCGCGGCCTGCTCGGGCGACGACGACCAGACCCAGCCCGCGCAGCAATCGGCCGCAGCAGCGCCGCAGGAACAGGCGCAGCAACAGTCGCAGCCGGCCCAGGCAGAGCAGACGGCGCAGCAGAGCCAACCGTCCGAGCCGGCGGCCGACGAGTTGGGACCACTGAAGATTGCCTTCCTCGGCGACCTCACGGGCGGGCTGGCCGAGATCGGCGCGGAGATGCGCGAGGGCTTCCTGCTCGCGATCAAGCACATCAACGCCGCCGGCGGCGTGTTTGGGCAGCCGGTTGAGTTTGTGATCGGCGACACCAACACCGATCCGACGATCGCGGTCGAAGAGGCGCGCCGCATGACCGAGATCGAGGGCGCGCACGTGATCGTCGGCGCGCACTCGAGCACGAACTCGATCGCCGTGGCGGAGAGCATCACCAGCCCGGCGGGCGTGCCCCAGATTTCGCCCGCCTCGTCCTCGCCGCAGCTGGCAGTGGCCGCCGACAATGACTTCCTCTTCCGCGCCACGCTCAACGACAAGGTGCAGGGACCGGCGCTGGCGCAGCTGGTCCATGATCAGGGCTACAGCAATGTGGGCGTGATCTACCGCGACGACGCCTGGGGGCAGGGCATCGCCGAAGAGTTCGAGCGCACCTTCACGGAGGAATTCAACGGCCAGGTCCTGACCGTAGCCGTCACCCCGCAGCAGGCCACCTACCTCGCCGAAATCCAGCGGTCGCTGGCCAACGAGCCGGAGGCGTTGGTGATGCTCGCCTACGTCCCGGAGGGGTCGATCATCCTGCGCGAATCGATCGAGAACGAGCTCTACGACCGCTTCGTCTTCGGCCCGACCAGCCGCAATCGGACGCTGCTGGACGCGATCGGCGCGGAATATCTGGCCAACATGTACGGCACCGCGCCCGGCACGGCGCCGGGCACCGAGTCGGCGCTGCTCTGGGAGTCCGCCTTCATCGACGAATATGAGCGGCCCTACGGCTATCCCTACACGAAGCAGGCCTACGACGCGACGGTCGCCTTCGCGCTCGCGGCGCAGGCGGCGCAGTCAACCGACGGCGCGGCGATCCGCGATCAGCTGCGGCGCATCGGCGGCGCGCCAGGGCAGGTCGTCCTCGCCGATATCGGCAGCCTGCGGAGCGGTCTGGAAGCGGCCGCGGCCGGGGAAGACGTCGATTACGAGGGCGCGGCGCAGTCGCTGGAGTGGGACGAGAACGGCGATCTCGCGCGCGGTTACGTAGGCATCTGGCGCTTCACCGAAGCCGGTGAAATCGAGGACACGAGCGTCATCCCCTACGGCGAGTAAGCCCGCTCAGGAGCCTCTGGCGCGACTAACGAGACAGCGCGCCGCGCAGCCGTTCCCAGACCAGCCCGACTCGGTTGCCTGATCCAACCGGCCCGTCCGGGCCGTCCGGGCGTTGCTCGTCGGGACCGCGCGTCACGAAGCGGCTGACGCGATCCTGCTCGGCCAGCAGGCCCTGCGGCCGCCAGAGCAGGAAGACGACGATCAGCAGGCCGATCAGCAGCTGGCGCACCTGGAAGACGCGGCTGCCCAGCCAGTCGGGCAGGCTCTCCTGGATCAGCGGCGTGCCGAACCAGAAGAAGCCGACGACGACCGCGCCGAGCACAGCGCCGCGGTGATTGCCGCTGCCGCCGACGATCAGCATCGTCCAGACGAAGAAAGTGCCCAGCAGGTCGGAGAAGGTGAGCGGCGAGATCGTGCCGCTGCGGTGGGCGTAGATCGCGCCGGCCAGCCCCATCAGCATCGCGCCGAGGATGAATGCGCCCATGCGGAAGCGAACGGTGTTCTTGCCCGACGCCTTGGCCGTGTCCTCGTTGTCGCGGATCGCGCGCAGGGCGCGGCCCCAGGGCGAGGCGGAGGCGCGCGTGACCAGCCAATAGACGACCAGCAGCACAACCAGCGCGATGACAAGTTCGAGCCAGCGGTAGCCGCCGCCCTGTACCTGATCCTCGAGGAAGCCGTCGATGCCGTTCAGGCCGCGGCTGCGGTTGACCAGACCCTCGACCGAGTTGGCGATGCTGCGCAGGATCGCGGCGACGCCGATCGTGGCGATGGCGAGGAAGTCGTCGCGCAGGCGCAGCGTCGGAATGCCGAGCAGGATCGCGAGCACAGCGCCAGCCAGGGCCGCAAAGAGCCAACCCAGAGGAATCGGAAATCCCCAGCCGGCGACGTAGGATTCGAGCCCCTCGGGCGCAGGCAAGGTCAGCACGGCGGACACGTACGCGCCGACCATGAAGAAGGCGGCGACGCCGAAGTTGAGGATGCCGACGCTCCACTGGATGTTCAGCGCGAGCGCGAGGATGGCGAAGATTGCCACCGTCGTGAGGAACCCGACCGTCCAGTTGACAGCGCCGTCGAAGGTGACGAGGGTGACGATCAGCTGTTCCATCTCAGCGCGCCTGCCCGAAGAGTCCGCGCGGCCGCAAGAGCAGAACGGCGATCACGATCACGAACGGAACGCCCGGTTTGAGGCCGGTATTGATCCACTGGGTCGAGACTTCCTGCGCGATCCCGACAGTTAGCCCCCCAATCAGCGCGCCCCAGGGGTTGCCGATTCCACCGAGAATCACGGCGGCGAAGAGTGGCAGCAGGAGGCGGAAGCCGGCGTCGAAGCGAACCTCGGCCTGCAGACCCAACATGACCCCGGCAAGCGCGCCGAGCACGCCGGCGATGATCCAGGTGCCGGTCCGAATGCGGTCGGTGTCGATGCCGGAGGCTTCGGCGAGGCCGGGGTTGTCGGCGGTGGCGCGCATCGCCTTGCCGAAGCGGGTGCGGTAGAGCAGCCAGTAAAGCAGAATCGCGGCCAGCACGGTGACGCCGACGATGAAGAACTGGTCCGGCTTGACCCGAATCCCGCCGAGGATCTCGATGGCGGGGTGAATGCCCGGCGTGTAGCGGAAGTTGGCCGGTCCCCAGATCAGCTGGACCGCGGCGCGCAGCATGATCGAGATGCCGAGCGAGGCGATGGCGAAGACGAAGAAGCCGCCGCCGGCCACTCGCAGGCGGCGGAAGACGAGGCGCTCCAGCAGCACGGAGATCAGGGCGACGCCGATCATCGCCACGAACAGACCGACGACCAGCCCCCAGCCGAAGGAGAGCGAACCGAAGCGGCCGCCGGCAAAGCCGAGATTGGCACCCTCGGCGGAGACGACGAAAAAGGCGAGGAACATCCCCCAGCCCATCTTGTCGCCGTGCGCGAAGTCGCCGATCCCGAGCACGCCGAAGACCAGCGTCAGCCCCATCGCGCCCAGCGCGACGATCGATCCGACAATGATGCCGACGGTGACCAGTTGTGCGATCTCGATGACGCGCTCCCTCGCTAGCGTCCGGTCTCGATGGTGAAGCCCTCATCGCCCTCGGCCTGGCCGAGGAAGGCGCGGCCGACCTCGGGGCTGGTCAGCATCTCGGTGCCGCTCCCTTCCAGCGCTATTTCGCCGTCCACCATCACGACGCCGCGGTCGGACCAGACCAGCGCCTCCGTCGCATTCTGTTCGACCATCAGGATGCCAACGCCGGACATGTGGATGTTGTAGATCCGACCGAGCAGCTCGCCCCGCGCGGCGGGCGACAGGGCGGCGGTCGGCTCGTCGAGGCAGAGCAGCACCGGATCAAGCATCAGCGCGCGGGCCATGGCGAGCATCTGCCGCTGACCGCCGGACAGGCGGCTGGCGCGCTCGCCGGGGCGCTCTTCGAGGTCGGGGAACATGGCCAGCACCTCAGCGATCCGCTCGCGCAGCCCGCTCTGCCGCATGTAGCCGCCCATTTCCAGATTCTCGCGGATCGAGAGGGAGGTGAAGACGTTATCGACCTGGGGCACATAGCCGATGCCGGCGGCAATCATGCGCGGCGTCGACCAGCCGCTCACATCCTCGCCCTGGAAGGAGCGCCGTCCGCGTTCGAACGGCAACGCGCCGACCATGGCCTTGAGCAGGGTCGACTTGCCCGCTCCGTTCGGGCCGATGATCGTCAGGATTTCGTCGCGGTAGAGGCTGAGATCGACATCGTGGATGATCTCGATCCCGTCGACGTAGCCGCCGTTAAACGACACAACCTGGAGCAGCGGCTGACGCTCGCTCATGTCCGCTGTCCGCTCAGGTAGGCGGCCTGGACTTCAGGATTGGCGAGCACCGCGTCGGGCGCGCCGATGTCGAGGACGCGGCCCTGCGCCATGACGACGACGGGGTCACAGAGCTGGCGAACGAAGTCGAGATTGTGCTCGATGATCAGGAAGGTCAGCCCGAGCCGCTCGCTCAGCTCGCGAATGTGTTCGGCCAGGCGGCGGATGAGCGCCGGATTGACGCCCGCGCCGGGCTCGTCCAGGAGGATCATCTCCGGCTCGGCCATCAGCGCGCGGGCGAGCTCGAGCAGCTTGCGCTGACCGCCCGAGAGCGCGCCGGCGCGGATGTAAGCCTGGTGTCCCAGCTGGGTTTGCTCAAGCACCTCGTGGGCGCGCGCCTCCAAGCGCTCCTCCTCGCGCCGCACGTCCCAGGGCGTGAGCCAGGTGCGCCAGACGGCTTCGCCAGACTGGTGCTCGCCAGCCAGCATCAGATTTTCGAGCACGGTCATGGTGTCCAGTTCCTGGGGAATCTGGAAGGTGCGCACGAGCCCATTGTTGAACATCCGATGCGGCGGCAGGCCGGTCACCTGCTCCCCGGCGAAGAAGACCTCGCCGCTGTCGGGCTTGAGGAAGCCGGCGACGCAGTTGAAGGCGGTCGTCTTGCCGGCGCCGTTGGGGCCGATCATGCCGGCGATCGTGCCGGCCTCGACTTGGAAGCTCGCCTGATCGCAGGCGCGCAGACCGCCGAAGCTCTTGCTCAGGTTGCGCACGTCAAGCAGGGCGACCATGGCGCGCCTCAGCCTGGGGGCCAGGACAGCTGACGGCCGCCGAGCACATGCAGATGCAGGTGCGCCACCGTCTGGCCGGCGTCGGCGCCCACGTTGATCACCACGCGCCAACCGCGCTCCGCCAGGCCTTCCTGCCGCGCGACAACCTGCGCCGCCTGCATGAGGCGTCCCAGCAGCGCCGGCTCCGCCTGGTCCGCTTCCTGCAACCCGGCGAGGGCGACTCTCGGGATGACCAACACGTGCGTCGGCGCTTGCGGGTTGAGATCGCGGAAGGCGAGGCAGTGCTCGTCCTCGTAGACGATGTCCGCCGGAATCTCTCCGCGCACGATGGCGCCGAAGACGGTGTCGGACGAGCGCTCAGCGTCACTCACACGCGATCCTTCCAGGAATCCCTTCCGCGAATCTTGGCAAGCGCAGGATAGCCTGTGCCCATGTCCGAACACACGACCACACCCAACCTCGTCCTGGTACGGCACGGCCAGAGTCAGTGGAATCTGGAGAATCGCTTCACCGGCTGGGTCGATGTGCCGCTCACCGCGCAGGGGCGGCAGGAGGCCCAGCGCGCGGGCCAACAGATTCGGGAGGCGGGGATCGCGTTCGACGCCGCCTGGACGTCGCTGCTCAAGCGGGCGATTCATACGCTCTGGGTCATGCTCGACGAGCTCGACGCCGCCTGGCTGCCGGTGCAGCGCGACTGGCGGCTGAACGAGCGCCACTACGGCGGGCTGCAGGGCCTGAACAAGGCGGAGACGGCGGCGCAGCACGGCGACGAACAGGTCCACATCTGGCGCCGCTCCTACGACATTCCGCCGCCGCCGCTGGCGGATGACCATCCCGACCATCCGCGCTTCGATCGACGCTACGCGCATGTCCCCCCGGCTCAGCTGCCGGCGGCGGAGTCGCTCCAGCTGACGCTGGAGCGGGTGCTGCCCTGCTGGGAAGCAGAGATCGCGCCGGCGCTGCAGAGCGGCCAACGGCTGTTAATCGCCGCGCACGGCAACAGCATCCGCGCGATCGTCAAGCATCTCGAGTCAATCTCGGACGAGGAGATCACGCAGTTAAACATCCCCACCGGGATGCCGCTCGCCTATCGGCTGGACAGCGAGATGCGCGTCTTCGAGCGGCGCTATCTGGCTGGTGAAGCCGCGGCGGCAGAGGCCGCAGCAGCGGTCGCCGCGCAGGGACAAGCGGCGCGCTAGGCGATCAGGCAGTCACGGCCCCGCCGTTAGGCGGTCACAGCTTCGTGGTACTGGCGGACGGCGTCGATGTGAGCGTCAGCGTCGGTGAGGCCGGCGTTCATCGTGGCGATCGAGATCGCCGTCGCGCCCAGCTCCTGCCAGCGCTGCGCGTGGCCGACCCAGAGCTCGGGATTGCCGCCGCGAATCTGCGCCTGCGGCTCAATCGGGAAGTTGTCGGCGTCGCGGCCGTTGTCGCGGAGGTAGCCGCGCAGCATCTCGACCATCGCGGCGGAGTCCGCGTTGGGCGCGCCGACCGGGAACCAGCCGTCGCCGATCTGCGCCGTGCGCCGCAGCTGCCGCTCGTGCGCGCCGCCGAACCAGACCTCGATCGGCGCCGTCGGGCGCGGCTCGATGCCGGCGGCCGTTACTTTGTGAAACTCGCCGTCGAAGTCGACCAGGTGGTTGTTCCAGAGCGCGCGCATCAGCGCGATCTGCTCTTCCTGGCGGCGGCCGCGATTGCGGAAGTTCTCGTTCAGCGCCTCGTACTCGACATGGTTCCAACCGCTGCCGACGCCGAGGCGGAAACGGTTGCCGGAGAGCACCGCCAGCTGCGCGGCCTGCTTGGCGACCAGCACCGTCTGCCGCTGGGGCAGCACCAGCACGGCGGTCGCCAGCCCGAGCGTGGTCGTGCAGGCGGCGATGTAGCCGAGCGTGACAAAGACCTCGTGGAACGGGTGCGCGTCGGTGTAGGGACCGGTCATCCGGTGGACAGCCGGGTCTGCGCCGAGCACGTGGTCGTAGATCAACAGGTGATTGAAGCCCAGGCCTTCAACGGCCTGGGCAAAGTCACGAATCGCGGCCGGATCGCCGCCAATTTCATTGGTCGGCAGCACCGCGCCCAGCGTCAGATCGATCGCCATGATTGTCGTCCTTCGTTGTGGATGGGAGATTCATGAGGCCAGCGACTCGATCATAGTCCGCGCTCATCCGCGCTGACCCGCGTGGACCTGCGCATACCTGCGCGTACTGGCGGCGCGCCATACCCTCGAATCTGCATTGAGGAGACTGAGCCATGCCCACGCCCCGACAGTTCCTGCGCCCCCTGGTGCTCGGCGCGCCCCCGCCGCCGGTGGAGATTCCGACCTATCCCGCGCGGATGATTCACTTCTTCGACCCGTCCAACGAGCGCATCCGCAACCGTCTGCCGCAGCTCGCGCCGACGGTCGACATTTTGCTGGGCAATCTGGAGGACGCGATTCCGCCGACGGCGAAGGAGGCAGCGCGGGCCGAGTTGATTGCCGTGGGGCAATCGCTCGATCTGGGCGCGACGAAGCTGTGGACGCGGGTCAACGCGGTCGACAGCCCCTGGTTCCTCGACGACATGCTGGAGCTCACGGCGGCGATCGGCGGCGTGCTCGATACGGTGATGCTGCCCAAGGTCAACGGCCCGGAGGAGATTCGCTTCCTAGATCTGCTGCTCGCCCAGCTCGAGGCGCGCAACGGGCTGACGCGGCCGATCCTGATCCATGCGATCCTGGAAACGGCGCAGGGCGTGTCGAACGTTGAGGCGATCGCCCAGTCCAGTCCGCGCCTGCAGGGGATGAGTCTGGGGCCCTCCGATCTGGCCGCGTCGCGGCGGATGAAGACAACCCGCGTGGGCGGGCCGCATCCCGGTTACGTGGTGCGCACCGACGCCGACCCCAGCGACGAAGCAGCGCCGCGCACGTCCTACATCCAGGATCCGTGGCACTACACGCTGGCGCGGATGATCGACGCCTGCGCGGCCAACGAGATTTACCCGTTCTACGGACCGTTCGGCGACTTCTCCGATCCGGTCGGCTGCGAGGATCAGTTCCGCGCCGCGTTCATCCTGGGCTGCGTGGGCGCCTGGACGCTGCATCCGAACCAGATTCCGATTGCCAAGTCCGTGTTCCGCCCGAACCCGGATGAGGTCTCGTTCGCGCGCCGCGTCGTGGCGGCGATGCAGGAAGCCGGCGGCGCGGGCGGCGTGGCGGTGGTCGACGGCAAGATGCAGGACGACGCCACCTACAAGCAGTGTCAGGTACTGCTCGATCTGGCCGAGATGCTGGCCGCGAAAGACCCTGAGCTCGCGCAGCTGTACGCCGATTGAGTCGCCCGGTTCGGCACGCGGCGCGGTCAGTTGGCGCGGCCGCGCGCGGCCGCCTCTTCGTAGGCCTGACCGGTGAGTCGGCGCATGATTTGCGCGGCGTAGGTGGAGAGCACCCACTTGCCGGCCATCGCCGCGATGACGGCGGCGATCACGATCGCCCACTCGCCGGCGGAGAGCGGGGAGAAGTCGAAGAAGTCGCGCAACGGCGGCGTGTACAGGGTGAGAATGAAGATGCCCAGCAGCGCCGTACCAAAGAACGTCACCAGCGCCGGGCGCATCAGGTTGTCGCGCGTCGCGCCCTGATAACCGATCACTTCCACCATGTACGCCAGCCCGACGATCCCGATCGTGGTCGACACGAGCGTGCGCGCGTCCTCGACCGGCCGGCCCAGAATGCCCTCGGTGAGCAGGTGCACGGCGACCGCCGAGACCGCCAGCGCCAGCGAGGCGGGGATGGCGAAGCGCATTGTCGAGGAGAGGAAGTTGCGCCCGGCGGAGCGCGGCGGTCGGGTGAGGGTGATGAACACGGCCGGCACGCCCAGCGTGAAGAGCGCGGTCAACGAGCCGTGGCGGGGCAGGAAGGGGAATTCGAGCCCCATCATGTTGGAGATGAAGATGATCAGGAAGGCGTAGAAGCTCTTGGTGACAAACAGCTTGGAGAGCTGCGAGGCGTTGCCCAGCACGCTCTGGGCAATCGCCGAGCCTTTGACCAGCGCCTCGAAGGAGTCGTTGCGGAGGATGATCGCGGCCACGCCCTTGGCCGTGTTCGCGCCCGACTCCATCGCCACGCCGACATCCGCCTGGCGCAGCGCGCGGACATCGTTGGCGCCGTCGCCGACCATCGCCACATAGTGGCCGTTGGCCTGCAACGCGGCGACGATCTGCTCTTTCTGCTGCGGCGCGATCCGTCCGAACACGGAGTTCGCTTCGACGGCGTCGGCCAGCTCGTCCTCAGTCAGCCGCGCCAGCGCCGAGCCGGTGATCAGGCCGCCGGGCAGGCTGATGCCCAGCTGCTGCACCAGCGCGGCGACGGTCGCCGGATTGTCGCCGCTGATGATCTTCGGCTCGATGCCGAGTTCGTCCATCATGCGGAAAGCGTCCGCGATTTCAGCGCGCAGCTCGTCGGCGACGGTGATCAGGGCGACGACGCGCAGCGGCGGGAGCGTGTCCGCCTCCGGATCGGGCATGGCCGCGGCTTCGGCGAAGACGACGCCGCGCAGTCCGCGCTGGGCGGCGCGCTCGTACTCCGCGAGCAGCTCCGCGCGCGCTTCATCGTCCGCTCCGCCGCCGGCGTTCAGCAAGCGCTCGGGAGCGCCGAGCACGAAGATGCGCTCCTCGCCGCCCAGTCGCAGACGCGCGGCGCTCCAGCGGCGCTCGGAGTTGAACGGCTCGTCGTCGATCAACAGCGCGCCGTTCGTCTGCGCGGCAAAGGCGGCGGCGAGCGCCTCGGCAGTCTTGTTGTTGGACGCCGTCGAGAGCGCGAACGCGCCCAGCCAGCCAGCCAGCGTGCGCCCGCCGGGCGTCCAGCGGACGTCGTCGACCTGCAGACGGTTGGCCGTGATCGTGCCAGTCTTGTCGAGGCAGATGATGTCGAGGTAGTTGAGCGCCTCGACGGCGGTGTTGTCCTGGACGATCGCGCCCATGCGCGAGACGCGCAGCGCGCCCACGGCGAAGGCGACCGTGAAGCCGAGCATCAGCCCTTCGGGCACGACCGAAGTCGCCGTGGCGATCGTCGCCTTGACCGCTTCGTCGAACTCGCGGCCGGTGATCAGGAAAGAGATCAGAATCAGCAGGCCGAGAATCGCCGTGCCGACGATCAGACCGTCAAGGATGCGCTTGAAGCGGAGCTGGAGCGGCGTCTCGCTGCGCGTCAGTTCCCGGGCGTCGCGCGTCTCCTGGACAGCGCGCGACTGATTGCCGACCCGCAGCGCGCGGTAGTAGCAGGAACCGCCAACGCAGAACGCGCCCGATTCCAACTCATCGCCCGGCCCGCGGCGGACGGAGCTGGTCTCGCCGGTGAGGATCGACTCGTCCAGCTCCGCTTCCTGCCAGACGACCGGGCCGTCGGCGACGACCTGGTCGCCGCTGCGCAGGATGAGCAGGTCGTCGGCGACGACGTCGGTGGCGGGAATCTCGTGCTCGACGCCGCCGCGCACGACGGTGGCGGTCGGCGCGGTCAGGGAGACCAGCTGGCGCAGCTTGCGCGTCGCGCGGATCTCCTGGAAGGTGCCGACCAACACATTGGCGAACACGACGATGCCAACGAAGGCGGCGTCCTGCAGGTGGTCCGTCTTCTGCTCCGTCACGGCCAGGACGAGCAGGATCCCGATCAGGCCGAAGAGGATCATATTGAAGTAGGTGAAGACGTTGGAGATGACAACGTCGAGGTCGGAGCGCTGGCGGGAGGTGTCGCGGTTGACGCGGCCGTCGCCCAGCCGCTGGGCGACCTCGGTTTGGGTCAGTCCGACCAGTTCCGGCGGCTCGGTCGGGGCAGTCGGCGCGGTGCGCGGCGGCTGGTCGCGGGGTTCCGACGCGGCGTCGGGAGCGGGCGGCGCGGCGAGCGCCGCCGAGGCCAGCGGCGGCGGCGTCTCGGGCGCGGCAGCGCTCGGCCAGTCCGAGAGCCAGCTGCTCTCGGTGCGGCCCTCAAGCTCGGCCAGGGCCTCGGTCACCCGGACCAGCGTCGCGCCGTCAAGCGGTGTCTGCCCTTCCTCCAGCGCGGCCAGATCGAACAGCAGCGGCGGTTCGTCGAAAGGATCGGCAGGGCCGCGACTCGGCAAATTTGACATGGCTCAACTCTAGGGAGTCGCCGGTCTGGGCGACCTCTCGACGACTCACCACGCACCGGGGGGCTAGTCGTTGAGCGAGCGTTCGAGGCCGGCGAGGCGCTCGGCGCGTCGGGCGGCGCTCAGCCCGCGCCGCGACTCCAGCAGCCCCCAGCCGAGGACGAGGACGAACAGCGCCGCCTGCACGAGCACGACGGTCGCGCCGGAGGAGACGTCCACGAACCAGGACACGTAGACGCCGAGAAAGCCGGTCAGCACGCCGATCACGACCGCGAGCAGAAAGAGGCGGGGAAAGGAGTCCGTCAGCATTCGCGCGACCACGGGCGGGATCACAAGCGCGGCGGCGATCAGGGTGACGCCCAAGACCTGCAACGCGGCGACGACGGTCGCGGCGAGGGCGAGCGAGAAGATCGTCTCAACCCAGCGCACGGAGATGCCGTAGGAGCCGGCCACGTCGTGGTCGAAGGTGATGAACACGAGCGGCTTCCAGAGCAGAAACAGGACAAGGGCGATGAGCACGGTCATGCCGGCAGTGACGTAGAGATCCTGATTGGTAATCCCCAGAATCTCGCCGAACAGGGCGGCCTCGAAATCGCGGGTGAAGCTGCGGGCGCGCGAGATCACGGCGATCCCGATGGCGAAGGCGGCGGTGGTGATGATCCCGATCGCAGCGTCACCGCCAATCTGCCGGCAGCGCGCCGCCTGGTTGATCAGGAAAACGGAGAACGCGCCCCAGAGGCTGGCGCCGAGGAAGAA
This sequence comes from Dehalococcoidia bacterium, assembly GCA_965200625.1. GTDB lineage: Bacteria > Chloroflexota > Dehalococcoidia > Bin125 > Bin125 > Bin125. The sequence goes on along the minus strand of OZ241375.1, from coordinate 2,323,082 downwards.
GTTGAAGCCGATCGTGAAGGAAACGACCGCGCCGCCGAAGATGCTGTGCGCGAGGCCGTGTCCGATGTAGGCGAGCCGCCGCAGGATGACGAAGACGCCGACGGCCGCGGTCACGCCGCCGACCAGCGCCGCGGCGATCATCGCCCGCTGCATGAAGCCGAACTCGAACGGCTCAAGCATCGTCGCGATCCGAGCGGCCAACCACACTGACCACTCCCGCGGGAGGAACCGGCTCCCCGTGCGCGCCCGGCGCTTCCTCGGGGACAGGCAGCACGTAGGTCTCGTGACCGCTCTGGACAACGAGCATGGGTTGGCCGTAGGTGCGTTCGAGGATGTCCGGCTGCAAGACGGCGGAGGGCGGGCCGTCGGCGAGCACGGTCTGCGCGCCCAGGGCGATCAGGCGGGGCAGGTGCGAAGCGACGCCGTTGAGGTCGTGCGTGGTCAGGACGACGGTCACGCCGGCGCTGTTCAGCGCCGCCAGCTGATGCAGGATTTCGTGCCGCGTCTTGATGTCGACGCCGGAGGTCGGTTCGTCCAGGAGCAGCAGCTCAGGCGAGCGGACGAGGGCGCGGGCGAGGAAGGCGCGCTGTTGCTGGCCGCCGGAGAGGGCGTGGATGGGCCGTTCGGCGAGCTCGGCGATGCCCAGCTGCTCGAGCACGGCGCGGGCGCGGGCGCGCTCGGCGCGGCTCGTCCAGGGCAGCCAGCGGCGCGTCCGCCAACTGCCCAGCAGCGCCACCTGCTGCACGGTGATCGGGAAGTTCCAGTCGACCGTTTCAACCTGCGGCACGTAGCCGACGCGCGTGCCGTCGGCGACCGCCGCCGCGCCGGCGTACAGCTCGGGCTCGCCCAGCAGGGCGCGCAACAGGGTGGTTTTGCCGCTGCCGCTGGGCCCGACGATCCCGATCAGCTCGCCCGGAGCGATCCGTACGTCCACGTCGCGCAGCGCGACGACGCCCTCATAGCCGAGCGCGGCGCCGTCCAGGCGGACCAGGGAGCCTACGGGGAGGGTTGCCACGTGCTGCCTGTCTCAAAGCCGTCCAGCGCCGCGGCGTCGCCGCCCAGCACCGTAACCATCGTGCGCACGTTCTCGACCATCATCCCGACCAGCGTGTTCTCTGGATCGCCGGGGTCGCCGGGCAGATCGTCGTCCGAGAGGGTGGATACCTGCACTGCGCCGGCCTCCTCGGCGATGGTGTTCAGCACTTCTGAGGGGAACACCTCCGAGCCGAAGATCGCCGGCACGCCGGCCTCCCTGACCTGGGCGATCAGCGCCGCCACCTCGCGCGGCGACGGATCGGAGAAGTCGGACGGCTGAATCGCGCCGATGATCTCCAGCCCGTAGCGCGGCGCGAAGTAGGGGAAGGAGTCGTGATAGGTGATCAGCTTGCGCTGAGCCTCGGGAATCGTCTGCGTCGCCGCGGCGATCGCTTCGTCGAGCACCCACAACCGCGCGATGAAGCGGTCGGCGTTGGCGCGGAAGTAATCGGCGTCAGCCGGCGCGAGCTTCGCCAGCTCGGCCCGCACCAGCTCCGCGTACTCAACCGCCAGGTGCGGCGCTGTCCACAGATGCGGGTTGGGATTGCCGTCTGCTACGGGGAAAGAGAAGTCGAAGACGTACTCATCGGGCGAGACGGCGAGGTTGCCGAGCTGCACGATCGGCGTCCCGTCGGCGGCGTTCGCCTCCGCCAGTTCGAGCGTCGGCAGCTCCAGGTTGAGGCCGTTGATCACGATCAGGTCGGCGCGTTCGAGGTCGCCGACGGCGGACGGCGGCGGGTCGTAGGTGTGGCTGTTGCGGCCCTCGGGCACCAGCGCGACCACGCGAACACGGTCACCGCCGACCTCTTCGATGATGTTGCGCAGCGGCGCGACCGTCGTGACGACGAGCGGCACATCAGTCTGGCCAGTTTGATCAGAGGACTCGGAGCCGCCGCAGGCGCTGACGGCTAGCGCCGCCAGCACAGTCAGCACAGTCAGGACAGCCAACCCGACCGCCTGGGTCCGGCGAGTCAACCAAGTAAAGCGGAGCAATCCCGCCCGTGCCGCGCGTGGAACCATGAGCCCGCCTCTCCCGGATGGCAGCTGCGGATCAGGCTATGTTCGATCGGTCGCTATTGCAACTGTTTGCAATAACAGGCGGGCAACCGGCAGACCAAGCGGCTAGTCGGTCGGACTAGACGAGGCCAGGACGGATACTGTTGCGCGGGAAGCCGCCCGCGCCGAGTGTGTGCGGCCAAAGCTCGAAGAGCGTGTCGAGGTCGATGCGGTTGTCGTCGAAGTGCAGGTAGCGCTCGAGCACCGGCTCGGAGAACAGCGAGATGCGGTGGCCGCTCGCGCCGAAGATGCGGCTGTTGGCGGCGTCCGACTGATCGGAGGCGAGCCAGGCGACGATCGGCGCGACGTTCTTGGGGTCGCGCGCGGTGCCCGCCGCCGCCTCCGACGGCGCCGGGCCGTCCGCGGAGACGCCGCGGCCGCGGTCGGTCATCCGCGTGGATGCGCCCGGCGCGATGCAGTTGGTGGTCACCCCGTAGCGTCCCAGCGCGCCGACGTTGGAGCGCATCAGCCCCAGCTTGGCCGCGTGCGCCGCCGAGTAGTTGGGCTGGCCCGCGGCGCCGCGAATGCCGGCGTCGGAGGTGAAGTAGATGATCCGCCGGTGCTGGCCGTCGCGGTTGGCGCGCCAGTAGATCGAGGCGAACTTGGTCGGCGCGAAGCAGCCCTTGAGGTGCGCCCGCACGAGCCCGTCCCACTCGTCCTCGGTCATGTTGAAGATCATCCGCTCGCGCAGGATGCCGTGCGCGCAGACGAGCACGTCCAGGCCGCCGAACTCGTCGAGCGCGGTCTGCACCATCGCCTCGGCCGTGTCCATGTCGGCAACGTCGCCGACGCAGGGCACCGCCTCGCCGCCGGCGGCCCGCACTTCCTCGACGACCGCCTCAACCTTGGAGGCGTCCATCCCGAAGCGGCCTTCGACGTCGAAGCCGGTATCGGCGACGACGATCTTTGCGCCCTGCTCCCCGAAGACGCGGCAGAGATTCGAGCCGATCCCGCCCGCGCCGCCGGTGATGATGCAGACTCGCCCGTCCAGGTGCTTGGTCATCTGTTCGCTCCTGCCTGCGAATGGTGGGGTGTTCTCGTCCATGCGTTCCCTGCTCTCTTGTTCGTCCGCTGCGTGCCGACCGTCAGGGGAACTGCGGCGGCGGCGGCCCCATGCCCTGCAGCTCGAAGGTGAACGGGATCAGTTCAAACAGCGTGTCGATGTCCCAGTAGGGCGCAGTGTTCCAGATGGTCTGTTCCCACTCGGGTTCTTTCCAGACCGTGATCCGCCCGCCGGTCGCGCCGACGACGCGGCCCGAGATGCCGGCGCTGGCGTCGGAGGCGAGGTAGGTGACCGCCGCGACCACGTTGGCCGGGTCCATCATCGTGCCCGCCGCCGTCAGGCTGGGCGCTTCGGCGCTCTGGTCGACGGCGCGGCCGCGGTCGGTCATCCGCGTCGAGGCGGCCGGCGAGATGCAGTTGCTGGTCACGCCGTAGCGCTCGAGCGCCTCGGCGTTGGAGAGGGAGAGCCCAATCTTGCCCGCGTGCGCCGCCGAGTAGTTGGGCTGCCCGGCCTCGCCGCGCACGCCGGCGGACGAGGTGAAATAGATGATCCGGCGGTTGCCCTTGTCGCGGTTGGCGCGCCAGTGGATAGCGGCGAACTTGGTCGGCGCAAAGCAGCCCTTGAGGTGAATGCGGACCAGACCGTCCCACTCATCCTCGGTCATGTTGAAGATCATCCGCTCGCGCAGGATGCCATGCGCGCAGACGAGGATGTCGAGGTCGCCAAACGTCTCAATCGCCGTCTGCACGGCGCGCTCCGCCGTATCCATATCGGCAATGTCGCCGGCGACGGCCGTCGCTTGGCCGCCGTTGGTGGTGATCTCGTCAACGACGGCCTGCACCTTGGACGGATCCATGCCGGCGCGGCCTTCGACATCGAAACCGGTGTCGCAGGCGACGACGGCTGCGCCCTGTTCGGCGAAGACTCGGCAGATGTGCGAACCCATCCCGCCAGCGCCGCCCGTGACCAGCGCCACCTTGCCGTCGAGGTATCCCATAATGCGTCCCTCCCGCTATGACCGTAGGGAGGCTAGGACGCAGAGGCGGTCAGGGTCAATTGACGGACGGCTCAACCGCGAAGCCGAGGGCGTACGCGGCGGCGACCAAGCGCTCACATGAGCTCGTCGTCAGTCATCGGTTTCTCGATCGGCTGCCAACTGCGGACAAGCTCCGCGACCTGGCGGCCAACCTCAGCGCCGTGAGCGGGCGGAGTGACGAGTCCCTTGTCCTCCAGGGCTTCCCACACCGCATCCGGCTCATCGCCGCCCCAGTCCCGCGGCGGCCGCGCGAGCTTGATCGGCTGCCTTCGCGTCGGCTGGCGGCGGGTTTCATCGGCGTGCTCTGGGCAGCACATCGCGCTCGCTCCTCAACACCGGTCAGTGCAGATCGAAGGAGGCCGGTCAATCGGGCGCACCCGGCCAAGCACGGGGCGGCTGGACATAGAGGCTCCAACCCGCCGCATAGATCGATAAACCTACCTTACGCGCCACAGAAAGCGAGGCCAGATTTTCCCAGCTGGTGCTATACAACGGGATCCGCCCCGAGGCTCGCACCGCCGCGGCCCAGGCCGTCGTCACCCTGACCGCCAACCCTTTTCCGCGAAACTGCTCCGCCGTCTCCAGACTCGCCTCTGCCGCCTCGTCCGTGCGCCTCGCACAGCCGCACAGACTGACCGCCTGACCATCAACCAGGATTGCGGCCATTGGCGTGCGGCCGGGCATCTCTTGGGCTGTCCAGCCGCGGAAGTGACGGGTCAACAGCGACGCATCGTCGATCAGGCTGACGCCTTGCCGCGCGGCGATCTGATCGGGCCGTTCGGGGAACGCGAACGCCGGACCGGCGACCAGCCCGCCGCCGAGCAGCTCGTGGTAGCTCTGCGCAGAGCGCGGTGGGTCTCGCCAGTCGTCTAGCGGCTGCTCTTGCGACGCCAGGGCGTCTAACGCCTCAGCCCGATCGGGCGGCACCTGCGCGCCGACTGCCCAGACTCGCTCGGAACGGCTGCGAATGAGCGTGAACGCGGGCGCGCTCGCCGGCTGTAGCTCCCGCGTGGAGACGATCCGACCTGCGGCGTCGAAGACGTACAGCGTGCGCAGCTGCAGCGACGGTGTGCTCAACCTTTCCCCAACCACTCCGGATTGAGCAGGCGGCGGACGATGTCTACGGCTTCGGTCTTGTCGTAGCGGAGGTAGGACTGGGACTTGGAGACCTGCTGGTCGCCGAAGAAAAAACGCTCGTAGAGCTCCTGGCGGCCGGCGAGGGAGGTGCCGACGACGTCCCAGGCGAGGCGGAAGAGGGGCACCTTGTCGATGCCTGCCTCGCTCATGTCGGCGGCGCCCTTGAAGTAACGCTCGACCGATGGGCCCAAAGCCTCGGTGAGCGCCTCCATGTTCGCCGCGGAGGGCGCGGCCATGAAGTTGCTCCCGCCGATCTGTTTGATGTGGTCGATGATCTGCACGTAGTACTCAGGGAACAGGCGCAGCCCGGCGACCATGGCGTTGTGATTGCAGTACCAGACGCCGTTGTCCGGATTCTCGACCGCGCCCTCAACGGCGGCCATTGCGACCGACTCCAGGGTCTGGAGCATCGTGACGATGTCGCCGAGCCGGATCTGCACGTTGATGAACGAGTTCGTCTGCGCGTTCTCGGCAACGAGGTGCGCCACGCCGAGCAGGAAGCGCGTCTTGGCGACATTCTTGACGAGCACGTGATGGCCCAGCGATTCGTGGAAGCGCATTGCCAACGGCGCGATGTTGTGCACCTTCTCGTCCTGGTAGTCGAAGACGTTCTCCCAGGGCACTTCCACGTCATCGAAGACGGCGACTGTGTCAATCTCCTCGAAGCGGCTGGAGATCGGGTAATCGCGCGGGGAGCGGTTGGGATCGAAGGAGTCGCGGCAGACCCAGTGCAGACCGGGCGTGTCAACGCGCGTGGTGAACCCGATCGCGTACTTGAGCTCGTCCTGGCCCTTGACAACCGGCATGAGGAAGGACAGGTTCTCATCGCTGAACGGCGCGAGCGTGCCGAGCACGCGCGCGCCGCGCACGACGACACCGTCGGCCGTCTCTCGGACCACGCCGGCGTTGAGGAACGGCTCCTGCTCGCCGAGCGGCGTCTTGCGGTCGATCTGCGGCGTGATGAACGTATGGGTCAGGCAGACATCGTTGCGGCGGCAGTGGTCGAGGATGCGCACGACCCGCTCGCCCAACTCCGGGTTGTTCTGTCCCCAGTGATGTTGCGCCGCCGCGACTCCGGCCATGGCCGCGTTCATGTAATCGGGCGCGCGGCCGAGTTGGCCGCCGGTGTGCTCGGCCCAGGCCGCATAGGCAGCGGCGCGCTGGCGCAGGTCGTCCTGCGAGCGGGGAATCTTGAAGGACAAATGCGAGCGCTCGCCGTCCTCGTCCTCGTAGGAGATCAGGTCACGGATGGCGGGATCGCACTGGAAGTCGTAGTACGCCGCGATCGTGCGGGCGGCGTTGGCGAAGCCGGGCGCCGTGGTGACATCGTCCACCATGGCGCCGTTGTGCCAGATGCGTCGCTGATCCTGCAGCCCGGCCAGATAGGCCGCGCCGTCTCGCATGGCCATGAGCGACCTGCCTTCAGCGTGTGACGGTGATCAGCGGTGGCGTTCAGTCGCCGGCGAAGACGGGCGTGGGCTCGTCCACGAGCGCCTCGTCGCCTTCGGTCGGGAGGACTTCGGCGTAGTTGAGCGCGCCGTCGATGTCGCCTTCCCACTGCTCGCGCGGGAGTTCGTAGAGCACTTCGATGCCGTGGCCGTCGGGATCGTTGATGTAGACGGAGTGGGTCATGCCGTGGTTGATGCGCAGGTTGAACTTGACGCCCCGAGACTGCAGGAAAGCGATCTGCTTGAGCCAGGAGGTACGGTCCGGGTAATGCACGGCGAGGTGGTTGAGGCCGGGCCGGCGCGGGGCCATCGACCAATCGCCCGCCGACTCCGACTCGCCCATGATCTCGGACAGGGCGATGTCGTGGTGGCTCTCGGAGAGGCCGTTGTAGAAGCGCATCTTCATCGAGCGCCCTTCGCGGCTTTTGAGCGCGCCGATGTAGCGGAAGCCCATGACCTCAGTCCAGAACTCGTGGGCGACCTCGATGTCGCGCACATTCAAGACCAGGTGGTTGACGCCGACAGGGGTCATGGCGCGGGCAGGTGCGTCACTCATTGGATCTTCCTTTCTGCTGCGGGGGATCTGCCTGGATGATAACGAAGCGGCGGATTGGGTGGGTTGGGCGCGGGCGCGGGTCGCTCGGAACTCGGCGAGCTACCCGCGGCAAACGTGGGGATGACGGAACCCCAGCGCGGGGGCGGGAAGCGCTTAGCGCAGACGCTTGATCGCTTCGGCCAGCGCCTCGCTGTCGACGCCCTCGCGCTCCGCCGCGGCGACGACGTCGCGGAAGCGCCCGGCGGTCTGGAGCAGGCGCACGCGGCGGAAGAGCGCGGCGTCGGCGGTGGAGCCGAGTTCGCCGTAATGCTCCACGATGCGCCAGCCCAGCTCCGTGCCGTAGGCGTCGATGAGCCGAGCGAAATCGATCGCCGGATCGGCGACCCGCAGTCCGTGCCAGCCGCTGACCGCGGCCAGCTGCTGGACGAGCGGATCGACGAGCAGCCGCTCGATCGCGAGGCCGCCGTGGACCAGCGCGGGCTGCAGCTTCCAGACGGCGGCGTCGTCAAGGAAGCGCGACCACCAGCGCCGCGCCCAGGCCAGCTGCGACCAGCTGAGCAGCGGGTGGAGCAGGGTCAGCGAGCGTTGGCGCAGCGCCTCATGCTCGGCGCGCCACTCGCGGAAGGACGCCGCGCCCAGGCCGCGCGCGCGTTCGACCGAGAATTGATGCAGTTCGTGCAGGAACCCGGCCAGATCGCGCACCAATCGCTCGCGGTTCTGGTCAACGATCAGCTCCGGTCGCAGCGGCCGGCCCGGCGGCTGCGCGGCAGCCAGCCAGCGGCGCTGCCAGTCGGCGCTCTGGTAGGAATGTTCCCAGAGCGGCACGACCGGGCTGACGAAGCCGCGCAGGTGGGGCATCACCGCGGCCATGATCGTCAACTGTTCGGCCGCCGCCTCCGACTGCGGAAACAGCGCGCTCCACCCGTCCCAGTCGGCGCGGATCAGGGCCGCGTCCGGCTCCGGGACGAGCTTGAGGTCGGCGGCGCGGAGCGCGGGAAACTGGCCGCCCAGCGCGTAGGCGAACTCGTCGGCCCGCTCGACATCCAGGGCGGCGGCTTGAGGCATTAGTCGAGTGTATCCGCCGCCGCTGACAGCGACAGCGAGGGCAACGGCGGCTGATAGTCGCCGATCCACTGGACGGGATCGACATCGACGCCCTGGATGATCACTTCCCAATGCAGGTGCGGGCCGGTCGAGAGGCCGGTCGTGCCGATGTTGCCGAGCCAGTCGCCGGGCGCGACTGCGAGGCCTTCCTCCACCGCGATCAAGGACATATGCCAGTAACCGCTGTAGACGCCCGCGCCGTGATCAATGATCACGCCCAGGCCGTGCAGGATCAGCTCGCCCGTCCAGACCACGACGCCGGCCGCCGGCGCGGCGATCTGATCGCCGTGCTGGGCGGCGATGTCGTGACCGTGATGCCACTGCTCGGCAAGCACGCCGTCGTAGGAGCGCTGGGAGCCGAAGACGCCCGTCACCTCGCCCTCAACCGGCAGGAGCCAGGTCCCATCCCAGCGCGGCGGACCGCTCACCGCCGTGTGTTCGCTGAAGCGGACGGCGCGGTCGCGCTCGACTTCCGCCGGATCGAGCGTCGGTCCGGTACCGCCCAGGATGATCTCTTCGAGCGGCGCGGGATTACTGAGCACAATCAGGGACAGCGTCAGCGAGCGCAGCCACGCGCCGCCGTCGCCGTACAGATCGACGACGACCTCGGCTGCGCCGCTGTCCGCATCGCGCGGCACCGCGAGGACGCCCCACCAGAGACCAGGCGCGGCCTCGCTCAGGCTCCAACTGCGGCCCCGCAGCGTCGCCGCGACGGCGGTCGCCGCGCCGCTCTCGACCGTCAGCGCCACCGCCTCGCCCTGCGAGACCAGATCGGGCGCGAGCACGGCGCTCGGCGGCGCGTCCTCCGTCTGGTTCGCGGCGTCGGGCTCGGGCGGCGGTTCGCGCTCCGCCGGCGGCAGCTCCGCGGCTTGCGCCGGCTCCGACAGCTCGACCTGTTCGGGTGGTTCAGGCGGTTCAGGCTGAGCGACCGCTTCCGCCGGCTGAGGCGCGGGTTGTGCTGGCTGCGCCGCTGTAGCTGGCTGCGCAGTTGACTGGTTCGCTGCCGGCGCTTCGGTCGCGGGTGAATCCGCGGGAGACGCGGCCTCGGCACTTGCCGCAACCGGAGCGGGCGACGAGTCGGCGAGCGCATCCGAGTCTGGGTCAGCGACGACGGCTGCTTCGACGGTGGACGCGGCGGGCGCGTCGCTCGTTTGCCGCAACAGCACCGCTGCGCCCGCGCCGACAGCGGCCGAGACGATCGCCAAGACCAACACCAGCGCTGTCAACCGACCGCTCAACCCAGCCTCCCGAGATCCAGCCTGCTGCCTGGTGTGAACGCGGTGTGATCGCGGCGTGGTTGCGCGTCTATCACACGGCGGTTGGTCACACGGCGGTTGGTCAACGCCGCCTGCCCTCGTACCCTCACTGTAATCAGGAAAGCGGTTCGGCAAACGCTGAGGAGGCCGTGTGGCTGATCAATCGGGAAACGCGGCCGTGCGCGCTGCGTCGGGGCGCGCCGGGCCAGCGTTGGAACGCATTGCCAAACCGTGGGGGGAGGAGCTGATCCTCGCCCGGTCGGCGGAGCGCGTCGTCAAGGCGCTGCGGATCCGGCCGCACCAACGGCTGTCGCTCCAGTTTCACCGCCGCAAGCACGAGACGCTGATGCTGATCGGCGGTGGCGCATTGCTGACGCTCGACGCGCGCGCCGCGCCGACGCGGCTCGGCGTCCCGGCGCAGATTGCGGCCGGGGTCATCCACCGGCTGAGCGCCGGTCCGGACGGGGCCGACGTCCTGGAGATCGCCTCGCGGCTGCCCGATGATGCGGAGGACATCGTGCGGTTGGCCGATGACTATGGCCGCGCCGACCGGCCCGGACGAGGGTGATGGAGCTGTCGTGGCCGCGCCCGATCTGTTCCAGCGAATCGTTGCGGGGGACGAACTCGCCTTGCGCGACGTCTTCCGCGCCTACGGCGGCGCGGCGCGGGAGCTGGCGCGGCGGATCATCGGCCCCGAGCAGGCCGACGACATCGTCGAAGAAGCGTTCCTGCTGATCTGGACTGAACCGGAGCGCTGGGCCTCGGCGGCGTTGGATGTGCACGTGCTGCGCATCGTGCGCGACCTGGCGCTGGCCGTGCGCCGGCGCGGCGTGACGCCGGCCGTGGCGGCGCTCGATCTGGAGCCGTTTCCGTTCCGGCCGGACCCGGCGCTGCCCGATGTGGTGCACGGACTGCGCCACGACGAACTGCGGCGCGTGTTTCTGCATCTGCCCGACGATCAAGCGCGGCTGCTGGAAGACGCCTGGCTCGACACCGCGCGCGGCGCGGACGCGTCCCTGAACGCCGCCGTGGAGGCGGTAGTCGCAGGCATCCACAGCGGCCGCCTCCACCGGTCGGCGTAGTCAGGCGCGGGGTGATGGCGGACGTTGAGAGGGCGGCCGCGGAGTCGCAGCTGGCGGCTTACTTCCTCGATCTGCTCGACGGTGAGGCGCGGGCCGCGATCGAGCGCGCGCTGCGCTCCGACGCGGCGCTGCGCCGCCGCTGCTCGGCCTGGCCCACCGCGCTCGCGGCGATCACCGGGGCCACGCTGAGCATCGACCAGGCCCGCGCCGAGGCGCGGCTCGAGCAGCGCCTGATCCAGCGCGCGCGGCTGGAGCGGCCGCCGACCGTCCGCTCGCGCCGCGCGCTGCGCGTCGCGCGGCGCGGCGTCAACTGGCTCGCGCTGCTCGGCCTGATCGCCGTGACGGCGCTCTTCGGTTACCTCGCCTTCCGCGCCGACGACCCAATCACCGGCCGCGCCGTCGCGCTGACCGAGGACGGCGCGACCGGGGTCCTGCTGCCGCAGTACGAAGCGCGCCTGTTCGCGCTGATCTTCTGGGGTCTGCCGGAGCTGGAGGCGGAGGAAACCTGGCAGCTCTGGCTGGTCCGCGAGTCGGGCGCGGTCGAGCCCGGCCCGACATTCACGGGCGACGCCGAGGGGCGCGCGGCGATCTCGGTCAATCCCCATGTGCTGGAGGCGGACGACCAGCTGATCGGCTTTGCAGTCTCCCGCGACGCGCCGGCGGCGCGGGTTGATGGCACGCCGTCATCGGAGGACATTTTGTATCAGTTCCCGCGCCAATAGGCTGGAAGCAGGCCGTCCGCGAGTAGACTGCGATTGCAGCAGTTGAGCTCGCGGGCGTCGCGCAGGTGAGCAAGAACTGAGCAAGAACTGAGCAAGGACGAACGATGGACTTCGAATTCAACGCGGATCAGGAAGCGTGGCGCACGGAGATTCGCGGCTGGATCCGCGACGAGTTCGGCGCCGACTGGAACGGACTCGACGTCGCCAACGACGAAGAGGGCTCGGACGAGGCGTGGGAGTTCGCCAAGGGCATCCGCGCCAAGCTGGCGGACAAGGGCTGGACTGCGCCGGCCTGGCCCAGCGAGCACGGCGGCATGGGCCTCTCCTTCGCCGAGCAGGCGATCTTCAATGAGGAACTCGCCTACCACCGCGTGCCTGGTCCCGATCTGATCTCCGTCGGCTACGTCGGCCCGACGCTGCTCGTCTACGGCACCGACGAGCAGAAGTCGCGCTACCTGGACGACATCGTCAACGCGCGCGCCGCCTGGTGTCAGGGCTACTCCGAGCCGGGCTCCGGCTCCGACCTCGCCTCGCTGCAGACGCGCGCCGTCCGCGACGGCGATGACTATGTGATCAACGGACAGAAGATCTGGACCTCGAACGCCCACCGCGCCGACTGGATGTTCGCGCTCGTGCGCACCGATCCGGACGCGCCGAAGCATCGCGGGATTACCTATCTGCTGGTCGACATGGAGACGCCGGGGATCACGGTGCGGCCGCTGATCAACATGCTCGGCGGACACGGCTTCAACGAGGTCTTCTTTGAGGACGTGCGCGTGCCGGTCGAGAACCGCGTCGGCGAGGAGAACCGCGGCTGGTACGTCGGGATGGCGACGATGGACTTCGAGCGCTCGGCGCTTTCCGGCTCCGCCGCGTTGCGCCGCAACTTCGAGGACTTCATCTACTATCTGGGCGAGAACCCGGCCGCCACGCGCGAGGCAAAGCTCGGCGTCGCGGACACCGCGATCAACATCGAGGTCTCGCGGATGCTCTCGCTGCGCGTGCTCTCGATGCAGCAGGGCGGCCTGGCGCCGAACCATGAGGCGTCGGTGGCGAAGATGTTCTCCTCCGAGCTCTCCCAGCGCTTCGCCCGCTTCGGGATCAACACGATGGGCAGCTACGGTCAGGTGCGCAAGGGCGACCCCTACGCGCAGATGAAGGGCTGGTTCACGGAGCAGTACATGTCCTCCGTGCCGGCCACGATCGCCGGCGGCTCCTCCGAGATTCAGCGCGGGATCATCGCCACGCGCGGCCTGGGTCTGCCGCGCGCCTGACCCGCGCCTGACGCGACTCGGCATTCCCACAGCGCGGCGGAGGCGGCGGATGGCCTCGCTCTACGACGACTTCTCCGAGTTCTTCGAGCAGGCCGCGCAATACTCGACGCACGATCCGCACCTGCTCCAGCAGGTCAAGACGTGTAACAACGTCTACCAGATGACCTTCCCCGTCGAGAACGAGGACGGGGAGATCGAGGTGATCGAGGCCTACCGCGCCCAGCACAGCCACCATCGGCTGCCGACCAAGGGCGGCATTCGCTATTCCACGATGGTTGATGCGGAGGAGGTCAAGGGCCTCGCCGCGTTGATGACGTTCAAATGCGCCATCGTCGATGTGCCCTTCGGCGGGGCGAAAGGCGGCGTCTGCATCGATCCGTACCAGCGCTCGCCCGAGTTCGTCGAGCGCGTCACGCGGCGGCTGGTGATCGAACTGAATCGGCACCACTTCATCGGCCCCGCTGTGGACGTGCCCGCTCCGGACTACGGTACCGGCGCCCGCGAGATGGCCTGGATCACGGATACCTACCGCACGCTGAACCCGCACAACATCGACCACTTCGGCTGCGTCACGGGCAAACCGCTCTCGCTGCACGGCATTCCCGGGCGGCGCGAGGCGACCGGGTTGGGCGTCTTCCACGGGATCATCAACTGTCTGGCGGATCCTGAGGCGGGCCACGAGCTCTCGTCCGGCCTGGACGGCAAGCGCGTGATCGTGCAGGGGCTGGGAAACGTCGGCTATCACGCGGCGCGCGAGCTGGCCGATCATGGCGCACGGATCGTCGGGATCGCGGAGCACGACGCCGGGCTGTACGACCCGAACGGGCTGGATCTGGAAGCGATCACCGCCCACCGCTGGGAGCAGGGCGGGATCGGCGCGTATCCGGCGGGCCAGGTGTTCGCCGATTCGCTCGAGACGATTGAGCAGCCCTGCGACATCCTCGTGCCGGCCGCGCTTGAGCACCAGATCACGCTGGCCAACGCTGGCCGCATTCGCGCGCCGCTGATCGCCGAGGCGGCCAACGCGCCGACCACGCCCGCCGCTGATCGCGCCCTGCGCGAGCGCGGCGTGACGATCATTCCCGATCTCTATCTCAACGCGGGCGGCGTCACGGTGTCCTACTTCGAGTGGATCAAGAACCTGTCGCATATCTCCTTCGATCGGATGCTGACCGGGACAGCGGACGTGCAGAACCGGCGGATGCTCGACACGATGCAGGCGATCACCGGCAGCGCCGTCCCGCTCCATGAACGCGCGATGATCGAGCGCGGGCCGGCGGAAATCGACATCGTGCACAACTCGTTGGCCAAGACGATGGGCGAGTCCTACAAACGCATCACCGACCTGCGCCGAGACCGCAACCTGCCCGACCTGCGCACCGCGGCCTACCTGTATTCACTGGAATTGGTCGCGCAAAGCTATCTCGATCTGGGACTCTTCCCTTAACCCAGAGCCGCACCACCACAGGAGCACCCGCATGGGCAACCCGGAAATGTACGTCGATCTCACGCCCGAGTTCACTGACTCAGGCGCGCCCGTGATCAAATTCACCAACGACGCTGACGCCAATGCGTTGTTGGCCAGCGATCCGAACGCGCTGCTGATCGCGATTGTGCTGGATCAGCAGACCACCACCAACAAGGCGTTCAGCGGCCCGCGCGACCTGCAGGAGCGGTTGGGGCATCTCGATCCGGCGCGGATCGCGGCGATGGACGAGGACGAGTTCCTGACCATCTTCCGCGAGAAGCCGGCGATCCACCGCTTCCCCGCCTCGATGGGCAAGCGCGTGCAGGCCGCCTGCGCGATGATCCGCGACGAGTATGCCAACGACGCCGCCAACATCTGGGCCAACCAGCCCGATGCGAAGACGATCATGAAGCGGCTCGGCGGCGTGCCCGGCGTCGGGCCGGCGAAGCAGAAGATCGCCATCCTGCTGCTGGCCCGCTACTACGGGCTGGAGATCCCCGGTTGGCGCGAGGTGATCCCGATCACCCTGCCCGACTGAGCCCAGCTCAGCCCGACAGCAGCCGCGCGTTATCCTCCATTGACTGCACTGACTGCGCGCGTCGGCCAGGCCGACGCGGAGGGGAGCGGACTGCAATGGCCGTATCGTTTGGCGTTCACACGGGACAGCAAAATGTGGCGATGGGCGACCTGCGCCGCCTCTGGCGCTGGATCGATGAACAGGGGATGGATTGGATCTCGGTCTGGGATCACTTCTATGAAGCGCCGCCGGTTGACGGAATGTCGCCGCACTTCGAGTCGCTGACCTGCATGGCGACGATCGCTGCGGAGACCGAGCGCGTGCGCATCGGCTGTCTCGTCTTCTGCGTGCCCTACCGCAATCCGGCCCAGCTGGCGAAGTCGCTGATGACGCTCGATCACATCTCCAACGGCCGCATCGAGCCGGGCCTCGGCGCGGGCTGGCACGAGATGGAGTTCCGCGGCTACGGCTACGGCTGGCCCTCGCTCAAGACCCGCTTCGAGATGCTCGAGGAGGGCACGCAGATCATTAAGGGGATGCTCGCGCAGGAGCGGACGACCTTTGAGGGCATCCACTACCAGGCGCTCGACGCGACCAACCAGCCGATGCCGGTGCAGGAGCACATGCCGCTCTGGATCGGCGGACGCGGCGAGCGCAAGACGCTGCGCATGGCCGCCCAGTACGCCGACGGCTGGAACGTGCCCTACATCGGCCCCGAAGAGTTCGCGCGGCTGTCGGGCGTGCTCGATGTGCGCTGCGGCGAGCAGGGGCGCGACCCGGCGACCATTGACCGCACGGTCAATCTGCAGTTCAACCTCAGCCCGACGCAGGCCGAGGCGGACGCGGCGCGCGCCAAGCTGGTCGAGCAGTGGGGCGAGCAGGCGGAGCGCGTCTCCGAAGGCGCGCTGCAGGGCACGCCCGAAGACGCCTTCGACCGCGTCTCGATGTACTGCGACGCCGGCGCGGTCGGCGTCAATGTCGCCCTGCGCGCGCCCTGGAGCGATGAGGCGCTCTCGATCTACATCCAGGAAGTGGTCCCGGCGCTGCGCGAGAAATACGGCGCGGTCGAACTCTAACGGATAGGCTCCAGCTATGAGCCCTGAGCGCCTCGACGACGCCCTGACGATCAACGGCCTGCCCGACGATCTGCGCCGGCCGATCCTGGTGACCGCCTTCTTCGGCTGGAACGACGCCGCGGAGGCCGCGACCGACGCGGTGCGCTTCCTGCGCAACATCGATGCGACCGCCGCGGTGGCCTCGATTGACCCGGACGACTTCTTCGTCTTCAGCGAGCATCGGCCCACGGTCAAATGGATCGACGGCGACAACTCGCGGCGCGAGATCGTCTGGCCGCAGACCGACTTCACGGTGCTCCGCCGCCCGCAGGCGGAGCATGACCTGATTCTCGGCCTGGGCACCGAGCCGGACCTGCGCTGGCGCCGCTACTGCCGGGCGATCCTGCAGGTGGTCGAGCGCGCCGGGATCGAGGAAGTCGTCACGATCGGCGCGTTGCTCGCCGATGTCGCGCACACGCGCCCGACCCGCGTCACGGCCGGTTCGTCCAATCCCGCTCGGCAGCGGCAGCTGGGCTTCCAGGCCTCGCGCTATGAGGGCCCCACCGGGATCGTCGGCGCGATCGGCGACGCCTGCCGGATCGAGGAGATCCCGCACATGGGCTTCTGGGCCTCGGTGCCGCACTACGTGACTTCGCGCCACAATCCCGGCGCGACCCAGGCGCTGCTGGCGGAGCTGGATCGGGTCTTCGGGCTGCAGCTGGACCTGAAGCATCTGGACGGCGCGCAGGAGCGCTACCGCGCCCAGATCGACTCCGCGCTCAAGGACAAGCCCGACATCCGCGACTATGTCCGCAACCTCGAAGCGCAGATCGACGAGGAATCGGCGCAGAGCACAGGCGAAGCGGAACCGCTGGACAGCGACGACATCATGGACGCGGTCAACCGTCTCCTGCGCGGCGAGGAATCGGACTAGCCCGTCCGTCCCGGCAAGGAAGCCGCCCGGCAAGGAGCCGCCCGGCAAGGAGCCGCCCGGCAAGGGGTGTTGCTATCCTCGATGTATGGCTGACGAACCATTTGTCAATGAGATTGAGGTGCGCGGGCTGATTGTCGGCGCGTTTCAGGAGAATTGCTGGGTGATCGGCAATCGGCGGACGGGCGAGGCGATCTGCATCGACCCTGGCGAGCAGGCTGACGACATCCTCCACATGGCCTCCGAGATGGGCGTCACGATCAAGCTGATCGCAAACTCGCACGCGCATCTCGACCACGTACTCGGCGTGCGCGGCGTGCAAGCGGACGACAACGCCAAGTTTCTCCTACACGAGGCCGACCTCGACATCCTGCAGGGGGCGGCGGAATCGGCGGCGCGCTTCGGGATGCAGGTCGAACAGCCGCCCGATCCGGATTACTTCATCGGGGACGAGCAGCAGGTCGCGGTTGACGGGGTCGCGCTGCAGGTGATCCACACGCCGGGCCACACACGCGGCTCGGTCTGCTTCTACGGGCACGGCGTGCTGTTCTCGGGCGACACGCTGTTCCGCAATAGCATCGGCCGCACTGATCTGCCCGGCGGCGACTATCAGCAGGAAATGTCCTCGATCGTGGACAAGCTGCTGCTGCTGCCCGACGAGACGATTGTCCTGCCCGGCCACATGGACCAGACCACGCTGCAGGCGGAGCGCGTGCAAAATCCTTTCATCCGGCAAACGCTGCAACAGCGCGGCCAGGAGCCGGGCGAGCGCCGCTCGCCGGGCGGTCTGATCCTGCCCAACTGACCACGCCCACGGAGAGTCGGGAACGGAGCGAGGCGATGACGGACCGAGCATCAACGTTGAACGCCATGGCGGAAGTGAAAGCTGGCCTCGATCAGCGCCTGGCGCGGATTGACGAGGCGCACGGCTCGTGGGAGGGCGCGGTCGGCGAGTGGTCGGTGGCGCAGCTGCTCCAGCACCTGCACGGCTGGCTGACGGAGATGACGGCAGCAGTCGAGCGGATGAACGCCGGTCAGCGGCCGACGCCGGCCGGGGTGGACTACTCGGATCCGGAGGACTGGAATCCCGGCTTCGTTGAGGAGCGCGGCGAGCAGACGTACGCAGAGGCGCGCGCCGCCTTTGATCAAGCGCATGACAAGTTCACCGCCGCCGTGGGCGCGGTTGATGCGGGCCGCTTCGCCGCGGGCAAGACGATCAATCGGATGGTCGAAGGCGTCGTCACGCATCACTACGTGGAACACGCCGAGGACCTCGACCAATATCTCGGCGGCGCGTGCCCGGACGAGGCATAGCGACTGAGCCGTCCGACCGCGATACTTGACTGAGCCAGGTGCGCCGATTCAGCGCGAGAGAGAGTCAACCATGAGCGATGACGAGAGTCTGATCACGCCCGCGATGGAGGCCGCCATCGGCTCCGAAGGCGAGCCGCGCGAAGTGACCATCGACAAAGAGCTGGTGCTGCGCCTGATGCACGCGCTGGACGAAGACGACGCGGAGCTGCTCGCCGCGGTCGAGGCGGGCGACGCGTCGTATCCGATCCCGACCTACGCGCTGCTCACGACAAGCACCTCGCAGCGTCAGCTGACCGTCCCGGACGCGCCCGAACGCGCGTTGATGGCGTCGGATGCGTGGGAGGTCAAGGCGGACATCCACCTCGGCGACCGGATGACGATCGTGCCGCGTTTGGCCGAGATCACCGAGCGCATTGGCGGGCGCGTGGGGCACTCGCTGTTCATCAACCACGAGTGGGTCTACACGAACCAGGACGCGGTCGAGGTGGCGCGGGTGCGCCGCACGGTGACGCATTTCCAGGCTCGGCACACGGGAGAGTAGACGATGGCGTACGACTACGACGACCTGCAGGAAGGCACGGAGCTGCCGACCGAACTGCGCACCCCTTCGACCGATCAGGTCGTGTCGTTCTGCAACGCGACCGGCAACGCGGGACCGCAGTTCCTCGATCCCGAATTCGCCAAAGAGAAGATGGGGCTGCCCGGACCGATCGTGCCGGGCAACATGAAGCAAGGCTTCCTCGACCAGTACCTGCGCCGCCACTTTGGCCGCCATCAGATCACGCGGCTGCAGCTCAATCACCGCCGCCCCGACGTGCACAACGCGGAGATGACGATCGGCGGCGAGGTCACCCGCACCTATGAAGCGGACGGCCGGCGGATGGTGGACCTTGAGGTGCACATCGACAATCCGCAGGGCGACCGCTCGGTGCGCGGCGCGGCCTCGATCGCGTTTGACTAGGCGGCCGCGCTCCGTGCCGCTGCCGCGCTTGATTGATCTGGATGAGTTGAGCGAAGGTGCGCCGCTGCCGGCGCATTCCCTCGCGCCGACGATCATGGATGTCGCCAAGTTCATCGGCGCGGCCGGCTTCGCGATCCCGATCTTCCTCGATCCCGTCGCCGCCCGCGACACCGGCCTCGAGGGCCCGCTGATTCCCGCCGAGTACAAGTCCGCCTTCCTGCTCGCCTATCTGCGTCAGCTGGCCCAGCCGGACGGCAAGATCGTGCGGCTCCAATCGGGCTTCCGCCGACCGGACTACCACGGCAACCGCTTCACGATCAGCGGCCAGGTGACGCGCGTCGAAGCGGCCGCGGGCGGCCGTGAGGTGAGCCTCGAACTCTGGATCGAGCAGGCCAACGGCGACCGCAGCGTGCGCTCGTCCGCGCTGATCTGGCTGCCCGACCGCAACAGTGCGGACAGCATGGACGGTACCAACGGCGCGTGAGGCTCAGACGCCGCTAACCGTCATGCGGGACATCCGCAGCGTCGGCGCGGAGGTCGCGCCGAACCATTGAGCGTCGCTGCCGACGGCGTCGATCCGCTGGAACATCTCGAGCAGGTTGCCGGAGACGTTGATCTCCTGCACCGGCACGGCCAGCTCGCCGTTGCGGATCCAGATGCCGGCCGCGCCGCGCGAGAAGTCGCCGGTCGTGTAGTTGACGCCGAAGCCCATCAGCGTGGTCAGGTAGAGGCCGTCCTCGACCTCGGCGATGATCTGCTCGGGCGCAGTCTCGCCCGCTTCGATGTACAGGTTGCCGCTGCCGATCTGGGGCAGTCCGCCGACGCTGCGCCAGGCGGAGCCCGTGCTCGCCGCGTCCAGCCGCCGCGCGTTGTAGGAGTCGAAGAGGAAGCCTTGGAATACGCCGTCCGCGATGATCGGATTGCGGCGCGTGACGACGCCCTCGCCGTCGAACGGACGCGAGCCAAGCCGCCCGCTGAGCGTGCCGTCGTCCACGATGGTCAGCAGGGCGGAGGCGACCGGCTGCCGCTCGCGGTCGGCGAGGAAGGTGGCGCGGCGGTAGAGCGCCTCGCCGTTGGCCGCGCCCGCCGCGATCCCGGCCAGGCCCGCCGCCATGCGCGGCTCCCAGACCACGGGCACTTCGCAGGTGGCGGCTTTGGCCGCGCCCAGCTGGCGCAGGGCGCGGGCGGCGGCTTCGCGGCCGACGTCCTCGGGCCGGTCCAGACGATGCAGGCTGCGCTCGGAGGTTGACCAGCCCGCGTTGCGCAACTGACCGTCCGCTTCCTGCGCCATCACCTCCACCCACATCGACGCAGAGGTGTCGGCGTAGGCGCCGGAGAAGCCGTTGGAGTCAACGAGGGCGAAGTTGCTCACGTTGGTGCTGAAGGTCGCGCCGCCGCTGTTGACAATCCGCGCGTCCGCGTCCAGCGCCGACGCTTCGCAGGCCAACGCCTGGGCGAGGCGGCGCTCGCCGTCCACCTCCGGGATCTGCTCGTCGAACAAGCCCAGTGGGGGAGTCTGGCGCGCCTGCTCCTGGGGATTGGCGAGCCCGGCGTAGGGGTCAGGCTCAGAGACTCGGGCCAGTTCGAGCGCGGTCTGGACGGTTTCGGCGAGCGCGGCGTCGCTCACGTCGCTGGTGGACACGGTCGCCTGCCGACCGTCGAGGATGACGCGCAGCCCGACTGAGCGCGAGGTCGATTCGGACACCTTCTCGATCTGCTGCTTGCGCACCGTGGTAGAGGCGTTGGTGGAGCTGGCGGCCACGGCGTCCGCCTGGTCTGCGCCGGCCGCTTTCGCCAGTTCGAGCAGGCGGGCGGCGAGGGCCAGCGGTTCGGTGGAGAGCGTTGCTTGCGTCATCAGGCCGACATCCCCGAGCCGGAGCGCATCTCGGTGCCGCCGACGGTAATGCCGGAGACAAGCACCGTCGGAATGCCAACGCCGACCGGCACCGACTGACCAGACTTCCCGCACGTCCAGCGCCCGTCCGACATCTCCAGATCGTGCCCCACGCCGATCACTTTGGAGAGCACATCGGGGCCGTTGCCGATCAGGTTGACGTCGCGGATTGGCGCGGTGATCTGGCCGTGCTCGATCAGGTAACCCTCCGTGACGGAGAAGACGAAATCGCCGTTGGTGATATTCACCTGCCCGCCGCTGAACGCCTGGCAGTAGATGCCGAAATCGACGCGGCGGATCAGGTCTTCGGGCTCGTCCTGGCCGGCGGTCATGTAGGTGTTGGTCATGCGCGGCATCGGCGCGTGGCGGAAGGACTGGCGGCGGCCGTTGCCGGAGGGCGTGACGCCGAAGTGGTCGGAGGAGATGCGATCCTGCATGTAGGCGGCCAGCTGGCCATTCTCGATCAGCAGGTTGCGCCCCGCGAGCTCGCCCTCGTCGTCAATATTGACGGAGCCGCGCGAGAGGTTGAGCGTCGCGTCATCGATCATCGTGACCAGTTCAGAAGCGACCGCCTGACCGATGCGGTTGGAGTAGTTCGAGGTCTCCTTGCGGTTGAAGTCGGCCTCGAGTCCGTGCCCGACCGCCTCGTGCAGGAGAATGCCGGAGTCGCCGGCGGCGAGCACGACGGGGAAGGTGCCGGCCGGCGCTTCGCGCGCCTCCTGCTGGAGGACGGCCTGACGCGCCGCTTCCTCGGCCAGCGATTCGGGCGAGTGCTCGTCGAAGTAGGCCATGCCCATCCGTCCGCCGCCGCCCCAGCGAGCGTTGCGGCGCTCGCCGTCGAGCTCGGAGAGGCAGGAGACGTTGAAGCGCAGCAGCGGCTGGTAGTCAGCGACCAGGCGGCCGTCGCTGCGCACGATCAGGACGCGCTTCTCCTCGTCGACCATGGAGGCGTCCACGCGGGTGATGCTGGGGTGCCAGGCGCGGGCCGCGCCGTCCGCGCGGCGCAGCAGCTCGACCTTGTCAGTCAGCGGGATCGCGGTGCTGGGCGAGGCGATCGCGTAGCGGTCGGCGGGGTACGACTCGGCGGTCACATCGACCGGCTCCGCCTCGGCCGCGCCGTGCGCAATCTGCGCGGCGGTTGCGGCGGCGCGGCGCATGGCGTCCACCGAGAGGTCTTCGGTGTACGCATAGCCAATCGCATCGCCCTCGACCACGCGGATGCCGACGCCCTGCGAGAGCGAGGCCTGGGTCGCCTTGACGCTCTGATCCTCGAAGCTGAGCGAGCCGGAGCGTTTGTGCTCGAAGTAGAGCTCGGCGAAGGAGCCGCCGCGTCCGAGCGCGGACGCGAGGACGGACTCGGCGGCGGCCTCATCAACGCCGAGTTGGGATGCGTAGAAGCCGATCACATCGGCAGGCGTTTCGCTCATCGGGCTGGTTCTCCATGGACTAGGCGGGCAGCGCGCCGCACGATCGCAACTGGGCGATGTCGTCAACGCTATAGCCGCACTCGACCAGAATCGAGTCGGCGTCGGCGTTCAGCTCGGGGGCGCGGCCCTGCACGGCGCCGGGCGTCGCCGAGAAGTTCCAGGGCAGCCCGGTCACGCGGCGCGCGCCGTAGCGCGGATCGGGAATCTCGGTCAGATAGCCGTTCGCCCAGACCTGCTCAGAGGCCGCCACGTCGGCGTAGCTGTTGACCGGCGCAGCGGGGATGTCCGCCTCGCGCAGGCGTTGCAGCCACGTGTCGCGGTCGGCGGCGGCGAAACTCTGTTCGAGCAGCGCCTCCAAATCAGCGGTGTGCGCCATCCTGGCGGCGGGTGAGGCGAAGCGCGCATCCGCCTCCCACTCGGGATGCCCCAGCAGCTGGCAGAGCGAGCGCCAGTTCTTGGCGTCAACGACGCCGATCACGAGCCAGCGCCGGTCGGCGGCCTGGTAGAAGGTGAACGTCGGCATCCGTCGGCGGCGCATATGCGGCTGCTCGCCGTTCTGGAGGAAGCCGGTGATGTAGACCGACTGGAGCGCAATCTGCGAACCGAGCAGCGAGACATCGACGTGCTGGCCGGCGCCAGAGTCTTGGGCGGCAAGCAGACCGGCCAGCATGGCGATGCAGGCTTGCATCGCGCCGACCTGGTCGGCGAAGCCGCCGGGCAGGGTGCGCGGCTCCGCCTGCGGGCCGAGCGCCTGCAGCGTCATCACGCCGCCCGTGGCCTGGCCGATCACGTCATAGCCTGGTTCGCCCGCCTGCGGGCCGTCCGCGCCGAAGGCGGAGGCGGAGACCATCACCAGCTTGGGATTGCGGGCGCGGAGCTGTTCGTAGCTGAGTCCCAACCGCGCCATGACGCCGGGACGGTAGTTCTCAATCACCCCGTCGCACTGCGCCGCCATCCGCAGGGCGGCCTCGACGGCGGCGGGATCGCGCAGGTTGAGGACGATCGAGCGCTTGCCGCGATCGTGCGCCTCGAAGTAGCGCGAGAAACCGTCGGGGGAGAGGTCGGAGCCGCGCCCCGGATCGCCGCCGGGCGGCTCGACCTTCCAGATTTCCGCGCCGAGGTCGGAGAGCAGCACGGTGGCGTAGGGGCCCTGCTGGTAACGGGTGAAATCGAGGATCCGATAGCCGTCCAGTGGTCCCTGCATGGTTGCTTCCCGTCGCGCCCGCCCCTGCTCTGCTGTTGTGTTGCTGTGCTGTTGTGTTGCTGGGCTGGGGTCGGGGGCAGGATACCTTTGTCCTATGCCGCCGCGTCTGCGTCTGTCCGCCGAGGAAGCTGAACGTCTGCCTGCGCTGCTGGCGCGGGTGGACGGTCTCCGAGCGGAGTTCCCCACCGACGCCGACGCGACCGCGCAGGCGAGCTGGATTGCGCAGCGCTACGCCCAGGACGCGCCGGACGCGGAGGATGCGCCGCTGACGCTCAATCTGATCACGCTGCTGCTGTTTGAGCACGGCGTGCATCGGTCGGCGGATCAGGTGGCGCAAGACCTCGCTATCCTGCGGGAGGATTCGGTCAACGACTAACTGGAAGGAACCGAGATGGCACTCGACGCAGCGGACACTCTGGAAATCCTGCAGCTGGCGGCGCGCTACAACCACGCGATCGACTACGGCGACCCGGAGGCGTGGGCGGGCACCTTCACCGAGGACGGCGTCTTCAACGGCGGCCCGCAGCCGGTGTCGGGGCACGAGGCGCTGGCGCAGTTTGCGGCGGGCTTCGGCGTCAACATGGCCGGCGCGCAGCACTGGACGAACAACCACGTCGTCGACGGCGACGGCGATGAGGCGACCCACACCTGCTACCTCAACCTCGTGCAGACCAAAGAGGGCGCGAAGAGCATCGTCACGGGCCGCTACCAAGACTCGCTGAAGAAGGTCGACGGCCAGTGGCGCTTCACCGAGCGCAACGTCATCCCGAACGCCGCGGGCTAGCCCGCACGTCAGGCGCGACGCAGCGTCCCCGCTGGCGGCCCTGACTGAGCGCCTCCTGCGTTCGCCGGCACAACGGCGAGCGCGCGGGGCATACGCGGGACACAACGCAACGCCCCCTCCTACTGCCCTGCGCAGGGAGCAGGAGGGCGCGTGCTGGCGTGCGCTCGCTCGGTGACACACGCTCGACCGGGCTCGGGAGCACCGCTCTCAGGCGGCTACTCCTCCATCAGGTCTTCTTCCTCGCCCGGCACCTCGGTGACGGTTTCCTCTTCGAGGAGGTCATTCGAGGTGTCGACCGGTGCCTCGGGCGCGGTTTCGGACTCGCCTTCCGGCGCGGCGACCGTGGTCTCGGTGGTCTCGGTCGTCTCGGTGGCATTGACCGTGGTCGTCACGGTGGCGGGCACTTCGACCTCGACGCGGAAGCCGGCCGGGACTTGCAGCACGTCGCCGACGAAGATCAGGTTCGCGTTGGTCATCTGGTTGAGCGCCATGATCGCGGAGACGGTGGTGTCGTTGGCGATGGCGATGGCCTCGACGCTGTCCCCCTCGGCGACGGTCACCGAGATCACGGAGGTCCACGCGAAGAGGTCGGCGGTCGTGCCCTCAGTCACCGCAGCGCCAGCCTGGCTGACCGTAGCCACCGGCTCGACGATCTCCTCAGCGAAACCGACGGGGATCAGGAGCGCCTGCCCGATGCTCAGCACTTCGGGGTTGGAGAGCTCGTTCAGGGCGACGATCGCGGTAACGGTGGTGCCGTAGTTCTGCGCGATCCGCCAGAGGGTGTGGCCCTCCAGCACATCAACAGTCTCCACGTTGGGCCAGGCGGCGAGGCGTTCGGCCGGGGTGAGTCCTGAGAGGTCAGCCGCAGTGGTCGCGGCGGCCGTGGTCGTGGACTCGGCGGCTTCGCTCTGCGCCGCGGCGGCGGTCGCGGTCTCTGTCGTCGTTGCGGCGGCGGTGGACGTCGTCACGGTGACGGGCGCCGTGGTCTGAGTAGGCGTGGTCGTCGCCGCCTCGGCGGAAGCAGAGCTGACCACCGTGCGCGGCA
This sequence comes from Dehalococcoidia bacterium, assembly GCA_965200625.1. GTDB lineage: Bacteria > Chloroflexota > Dehalococcoidia > Bin125 > Bin125 > Bin125. Next base: position 2,297,773 of record OZ241375.1, on the reverse strand, counting down.
CGGTGGTGGCGGCTTGCTCGGCGGCCGTGGTCGTCACGCGCGTGGCGGTCGGGGCCGGATCACCGCTGCCGCCGAAGAGCTGCCAGGCGATCAGCCCGGCAACGACGGCAGGAATGGCAATGGCGAGGCTGATCACCGTCCAGGCGCGGCGGCGGGCGGCGCGCATATCGGGTTCGCCGCCGGCGTGCGGCGGCTCCTCCATGTCGGCAGGCAACTCGTACGACTCGTACGAGTTGTCAAACGGCGACGGCGGTTCGCCAGCCGACAGATCCACAGCCTCATCCGCCGGCATGTCGAACGGCGAATCTTCGTGCTGTGGATCGGGTGGTTGTGCCGTCCGGGGGTCGAACGAACCCGACGCGGCAGCATCCTGCAGGGACATCCCGGTCTCCCAACCGAGTCACCCCACCGCACTATTGCCCAAAGGGAGCGTCGCTTAGCGGAATTTCGCGGGACGCTTCTCAAGAAACGCGGCGATGGCTTCCGCATGCTCCGGTGTCTGCATCGCCCACTCTAGCGCCTCGCCTTCGCGCTGTTGCACGAGGCCGATGTTGGTTTCCAATTGATTTTGCGAAAATAGCGATTTCACGCGACGCATGATCGAGTCCGGATTTTCGGCCAGCGTCTCGCCGAGCGCCACGGCGCGGTCGAGCAGTTCGTCATCGGGCGCGACCGCTTTGACGAGACCGGCGTCAAGCGCCTCCTGCGCGCCGACGAAGCGGCCGGTCAGACACCAGTCCAGGGCGCGGCCGACGCCGACGAGGCGCGGCAGCAGCGTCGTCGAGGCGGCCTCCGGCAGCAGGCCCATCTTGACGAAGCGGAAGCCGAACTGCGCGCTCTCCCCGGCGATGCGGAAGTCGAACGGAAGAATGGTCGTCACCCCGACGCCGACCGCGTAGCCGTGCACCGCGGCGATGATCGGCTTGCTCTGGGTGCAGAAGTCCACCCACGTCTCGTCATGCTCGTCGGCCTGGCCGGCGCGGCGCGCGGCGTCCCCGGTCTGGACGTCCGCCTGCTGCTGTTGCAGATCGAGGCCGGCGCAGTAGGCGCGGCCGTTGCCGGCGAAGACGATCGCGGCGACCGCGGGATTGGCGTTGAAGTTGCGGACCGCGTCCTGCTCTTCCGCCGCCATCGCGCGGCTCCAGGCGTTGAGCTTCTCCGGCCGGTTCTTGCGGATGATCCCCACCGCGCCGCGCTGCTCGACTTCGATCAGTTCGTAGGTCATGCTGGCTCCCGTCTCGGTGTGCTGATTTGCGCTCCGCCACCCGCGACGTTCTGTCTGGTAGGGGGGAGCGTTACGTCACTCTCTGGGAAGTTATCACTCCCTTGACATTGACTCGCCGGGAAACGCCGCCGTCACTGCCTAGAGTGACGTATGCGCATTCTCCGACGCTCCCTGCTGCTGGTCCCGCTGGCCGCGGCGCTGGCCGTCTTCGGCTTCGGGGTGGGCAGCGGTGGATTTGACCGCGCCGCCGCGGACACCTACACGATCCAGGAAGGCGACACGCTCTGGGAGATCGCCTCGCGGCTCCAGATCGGCGTCTCGGTGCTGTTGGCGCTGAATACGGAGATCACCTCGCCGGACGCCATTTATGTCGGCCAAAGCATTCAGGTACCCGACAACACCACGATCGGCGGCGGGGAGAGCGGCAACTCAGACGAGTTGGAGTTGGAACTCGCCGATGCGGGCGCGACGCAGGTCTACGTGATCGATCCGGGCGACACGCTGAGCGAAATCGCGGATGACTTCGGCACGGACGTTGACGCGCTGCTTGCGCTCAATCCGGCGCTGTCGCCACAGCTGATCCGCATCGGCGACGAAATCCTGGTGCCGAGCGCCGGTAGCTCAGGCGCGGCGGCCGACTCGCCGACCAACACCGTCGTGCAGATGATGCAGACCCGGGAATACGTCATCCAGCCGGGCGACTCGCTGTCGGCCATTGCCGCCGAGGCGGGCGTGTCGCTTGACATGCTGCGCGCGCACAACCAACACCTCAATTTCGATGTCATTCATCCGGGCCAGATCATGAACATCCCGACGCCGGCCTACCACGTGCCGGCGCTGGACCCGAATGAAACCTCGATTGGCCTGACCGAGCAGTACACGGTCCGCGCCGGCGATAACGCCTCCTACGTGGCTGAGATGTTCGGCATCTCACTCGCTGAGCTCCGCATGCTCAACCCGACCGCCGATCTGTCCACGATCTACATCGGCCAGACGCTGATTGTGCCCTGGACGGGCCGCACCTCGAATGCGGCGCCCGGCACGGTGCAGGCGGTTGAGGTGCGACGGCGCACCTATCAGGTGCAGGCAGGCGACACCTTCAGCGACATCGCCGTCATCCACGGCCTCACGCTCGAGGAACTGCGGGCGCTGAATCCCCTGCGCCCCAACGATCTGATCCTGATCGGCGAAGTGCTCTACCTGCCCGGCACGATCGGCGCGCCGGTGGTGGCGGAAGAACGCACGCTGTGGGAGGGCGATCTGCTCCAGTACGCGGCAGCCAAACTGGGCGTGACGCCGCACACGCTGATGGCCAATACCGGTCTGAACTCGGACGCGTGGTTGAGCTCGGGGACCTCCTGGCGGCTGCCGCTGCGGGAGGGGCTGCTGGTCACCGTGCAGCCCGGCGACACGCTGCTGGGGATCGCCAATACGCACGGGGTGGGCATCGATCTGATCCTCGCCGACCCGGCCAACGGCGTTGATGATCCGAACGCGATCGTGATCGGCCAGGAGCTCATCCTGCCGATTGCGATGCCAGACTTCGCCTGGCCCGTGGAGGGCGTGCTGACCGATCCGTTCGGCCAGTGCCGCAACTGGGACTGCAGCTATCGGCACCACGGCCTTGACGTGGCGCTCGACTTTCTCGAACCGATCGCCGCGGCGGCCGACGGTCTGGTGACCTTCGTCGGCGGCGACCCACAGCTGGGGCTGGGCTGGTACGTCGAGATTGAGCATGAGCACGGCTGGCGCACGGTCTACGCCCATCTGTCCCAGTTTCGCGTGGCGGCCGGGCAATACGTCAATCAGGGCGACGTGATCGGCGACAACGGCAGCACCGGCCACAGCACCGGGCCGCACCTGCACTTTGAGGTCCAGCACAACGACCTCTACGTTGACCCGCTCGTCGTCCTCCCGGACCTTCCCGTCCTTCCCTGACGCAGTCTGCCCGCGTCACCACCCTGCTGGCGCCGGACCTCAATTGATCCGCGACTGCGCCTCCACACAAACGCGGTGCAGGACATCAACCGGCGGCCGGCCGAAGACGGCGTCGGCGCGGCGGCGGTAATCGTCGCGCTCGCGCCAGCCCGGCGAGGCCGCCTCAATCAGACCGTCGAGCTCGGCCGCCGCCGAGAGCGCCGTCCAGGCCGCGCCGGCGGGGTCGCCCCGCTCGGCGAGCGCCGCGCTGGCGCGACGGGCCGGGATCAGCGCGCGTTCAAGGCGCGGCACGAGCGCCGCGCCGACCTCGGGCAACCTCGCGTCGAGGTGGGAGCGCGCCAGCAAGTACAGCGAATCGACCGCCGCCCAACGCTCCGCTAACTCCGTATGTTCCAGCTGGAGCGCCTCGTTGATCTGGGGCCACAGACCCGGCAGCTTCAGCAATCTGCCCGCGGCGCGCAACCGACGCGGCAAGCGCAGATGGTCAACCGGTTCGCCCACCAACGCGCTGGCGGCGGGAAAGACGCCCGATCGCACCGCCTGAACCGCCTCAATCGGCCGTGCGGTCGCCTGATAGTCGTCCAGCGCGACGCGGGCGGAGCGCAGGGCGCGGCTCGCGCGCAGCTGCCGGCCCTCGGCGGAGTAGTAACGGTCGCGGAACGCAGCCAGAATGTCCCGCAGGGTCGGATCGGCGAGGCGCAGCGCGTGCAGGTCGGCGAGGTTGCCAGCCAGCGGCTCCCGGTGGAGCAGCTCCTCCAGTTCGACCAGCGAGCCGGAGGTGATCGAATCGACCGTCACCGAGACGCCGTTCTCCTCGACCACGCCGCCCTCGTCGATCAGCGCTTCGCTGCGGTGGCGGAAGAGCAGAATCTGGAGCAGCGAACCGTCCCAGACCTGGTTGCGGGCGTAGTCGCCGATCACGGCGACGCCGCGCACCAGCGAATCGCGGCTGCGGCGGCGTGCGCTGATCCGCTCGGCCAGCGCTTCCCAGTCGGAGGAGGCAGCGTCGGGCACGGGACCCTCAGAAGCCGCGGTAGCGGTTGGCGATCGGGAAGCGGCGGTCGCGGCCAAAGGCGCGCGGCGTGATCTTGAGCCCCGGCGCGGCCTGGCGGCGCTTGTACTCCGCGCCCGTGACCAGCGACATCACCCGTTTCACCTCGGCCTCGCCGAAGCCGGCGGCCACGATTTCATCCAGCGAGCGGTCTTCCTCAACGAACGCCTGGAGGATCGGATCGAGCTGGTCGTAGGGCATCAGCGATTGTTCGTCGAACTGATCGGGGCGCAGCTCGGCGCTGGGCGGCTTGGCCAGGACGGAGACGGGGATGATCTCGCGCCCCGCCCGCTCATTGACCAGCTCGGAGAGCCGGTAGACGAGCAGCTTGGGCACGTCCTGGATCACGGCGAGCCCGCCCGTCATGTCGCCGTAGAGCGTGGTGTAGCCGGTCGCGGATTCGCTCTTGTTGGACGTGGTCAGGACGAGCGCGCCGGTCTTGTTCGAGATCGCCATCATCAACACCCCGCGGATGCGGGCTTGCAGGTTCTCCTCTGTGACATCCTGCGGCAGCCCTTCGAAGAGCGGTGCCAGCGTCTCGAGATAGGATCGGTACGGCCCTTCAATCGGCAGCACATCCATGGCGATGCCGAGGTTCTCGGCAAGCGCGCGGGCGTCGGCGACGCTGCCCTCGGAGGAGTAGCGCGAGGGCATGGAGAAGCCGCGCACGTGCTCTGCGCCGAGCGCGTCCACGGCGATCACGGCGGTCAGGGTGGAGTCGATCCCGCCGGAGAGGGCGATCACGACATCGCGGAAACCCGTCTTGTGCACATAGTCGCGCGTGCCCAGCACCAGCGCTTCGTAGACCTGTTCGTCGTTGGCGAGCGGCTCGGTCACGACCGGCGGCAGGGACGGACGCGGCGCGGCGGCGCGCTCGCGGGAGACGCCAACCTGTTCCGCCCGCGTCTGCGGCAGGCGGCGCAGACGTGGATCGTGCAGGCGCGTCTGGCGCACCTCTTCGACGTCAAGGTCAACGGTCAGCAGATGCTCGCGGAACATCGGCGCGCGGGCGATCAGGTCGCCGCCGGGACCGTAGACGCTTGAGCCGCCGTCGAAGATCAGGTGATCCTGGCCGCCGATGAGGTTGCAGTAGAGCGTGAGCACGGCGTTGTCGGCGGCGCGGGTGGCGAGCATCTGCTCGCGCTGCCGCGACTTGCCCGCGTGGAAGGGCGAGCCGTTGATATTGACCACGACCTCAGCCCCAGCCAGGCACTGGTCCTGCATCGGGCCGGAGGAGTACCAGATGTCCTCGCAGATCGTGACGCCGACCCGCGCGCCCGCAACCTCGAAGAGCTGGACGCCCTCTCCGGGGCGGAAGTAGCGCGCCTCGTCGAAGACGCCGTAGTTGGGCAGGTACTGCTTGTGATACGCGCCTGCCCACTGGCCGTCGTGGATCACGGCGGCGGCGTTGAAGATGTCGTGGGCGTAGTCGACAAACCCCACCACCGCCGTGACGTGCAGCCCGCGCGTCGCCTCGCAGACCCGCTCCAGTGTCGCCAGGTTGGCTTCGACGAAGCCGCGCCGCAGGACGAGGTCTTCGGGCGGATAGCCGGTCAGCGCCAGTTCGGGAAACGCGACGAGGTCAGCGCCGAGCGACTCCGCCGCGCGGATCTGATCGATGATCCTCGCCGCGTTGCCCTCCAGATCGCCGACGGTCGAGTTGATCTGCGCCAACGACACGCGCAAGCGTCGCACGGAGCCTCCTGAGCTGTGTCACATCCGACAGAGCGCAGCGTATCGCACCCCCAGATAGACTTTGGAGCGTGGCCAATTTCGACCCCGATCTCCCCGAGCCCCCGCTCCCCGCTCAACTGAGCGGGGCCGGCTACGCATGGCCGGGCGGACGCGGCGTGGCGGATGTCCAGCTGGAGGTGCGGCGCGGCGAGGTCGTGACGCTGCTCGGCCCCAACGGGGCGGGCAAGTCGACCATCCTGAAACTGTTGAGCGGGGAGATCGCGCCGCAGGAGGGCGGCGTCGCCATCTTCGGTCGGCCGCACGGCCGCGAGGCGCGGCGGCGGATCGGCCTGGTGCTGCAGGAGCCGAGCACCGACGATCTGATGACGCTGCGCGAGACGCTGCAACTGCACGGCCGCCTGTTCGGTCTGCGCGGCGCGCGGCTGCGCGAGCGCTGCGCGGCGCTGCTGGACGCGCTCGGGTTGGGCGAGCGCGCCGGCGACCGCTGCGAGACCCTGTCGGGCGGCCTCCGCCGCCGCCTCGACCTCGCCCGCGCCCTGCTGCACGAACCCGACCTGCTGCTGCTCGACGAACCGACCCTGGCGCTCGATCCGGACTCCAACGCCGCAATCTGGGAGACGCTGCGCGCCCGCGTGGCGGACGGCGCGGCGGTCGTAGTCTGCTCCAATGACACGGTCGAAGCCGAGTCCTACGCGGACCGCGTCGTAATCGTGAGCGACGGCCGCGTCGTCGCCGAGGACACGCCAGCCAACCTGACCGCGGGGCTGCTGCACGACGCGCTGGAGCTCGACTGGCCCGCCGCCGCGCCGGCCGACGTTGAGGCGCTCACCCGCTGGGAGGGCGTCGGCGCGGTCTTGCGCACCGAGGGACAGCTCGTGCTCAGCGTTGAGCATTCGGCGGCGATCGTCCCGCGTCTGTTCCAACGCTACGGCGCAGAAATTCGCGGCGTCCGCATTCGTGAATCGAATCTGCGCGACGCCTGGTTCCAAATCGTCGGCCGCCCCCTGACCGAGCAGTCGAGAGACCAGACATGATCGACGCGGCCCAGGCCTCGTGGGCGTTGCTGACCCGCGATCTGCGCGCGGTCGCGCGGTCGCGCTCGCAGCTCTACTCGTCGCTGCTGTTTCCGCTGATGCTGCTGGCGCTGCTGGGCACCGGCGTGTCGAGCGGGCTCGCGCCGACTTCGCCGCGCATTCTCGACGGCGACTACACCTCCTTCCTCGCACCAGGCATGATCGCGCTGACGGCGCTCTTCTCGTCCACCTTCTCCAGCGCCGGCTTCTACCGCGACCGCGAGAGCGGGCTGCTGCGCGCGCTGCTCGCTTCGCCCCATCACCTGCAGACGATCCTGTTCGGCAAAGCGTTGGGCGCGATCCTGATCGGCTCGCTGCAGGCGCTGGCCGTGCTGGTGTTGGCGGTGGTGATTCCCGGCATCGATCTGGCCTGGCAATTCGGCTGGCTCGGCGGCGCGGCGACGGTGGTTGCAACGATCCTGGCGTTCAACTTCATGCTCTCCGGGCTCTCGCTGCTCCTGGCGGTGCGGATCAAGACGATGCAGGGCTTCCATCTGCTGATGAACCTCTTCCTCTTCCCGCTCTTTTTCCTCTCCGGCGCGTTCTTCCCGCTCGACGCCGTGCCGACGTGGCTGGAGGTAATCGGCTACGCCAACCCGCTGACCTACGCCGTCGACCTCCTCCACTACGCCGCCTACGCCGATTCCCCGGACGGCTTGATCGGTCCCTGGATTGACGCGCCCGTGCTCGGCGCGCTGGCGCTGCTGCTCTTCATCGTCGGCCTCCGCCAGGCGCCGCGGGCGGTATGAACCGATGAGCCGCCCGCCGCGATCCGCGCCGCGTTCTCTGCCTCACTCCCTGCTGCGCGGCGGCCTGCTCACGATTCTGCTCGCCGCGCTGGGCAGCGCCGCCTGCGGCGACTCCGAGAGTCGCGTCGTGGTAACCGCGTCGGAGGCGTCGTTCGTGCCGGTGATTGAGTCCTCCGACGTCTACGTCAACGTCCCGCGTCTGGTGCTGACGCTGTTGGAGCGGGACGCGCAGCCCGCCTTCCCGGACGGGGCCGCGTTTCTGATCCGCTACTTCGATCCGACCGAGGACGGGATCAAGTTCCACTCCGAAGCGCCGCTGGCGTCGCTCGAGGTCGAAGGGCTGCGCTACCTGATCGCCCAGTCGCCGCCGTTCGGCGTCGCGGGGCAGTGGGCGCTCGCGGTCGCGGTCGAACTGCCCGACGGCCGCGCCGAGAGCAGCCCGCGCTTGCCGTTCCTCGTTCGCGATCTCCCCAACGGCCTCCGCGCCGGCGACGCCGCGCCCGCCGTGCCGACGCCGACCATCGCCGACGGCGTGCTCGAGCGGATGGGCGAGGTGTCGGCGGAAGCGCTCGGTCTGTACGAGCGCTCGGCGGACGCGCTGCTCGCGGCGGGCGAGCCGTTTCTGATCGTCTGGGCGTCCGCCGAGCGCTGCGCCGGCCGGCGCGCCTGCGCCCGAGCACAGGCGCAGGCCGCCGCGCTGCTCCCGCGCGGCGCGATCGCCGTGCTGCACGTCGAACCGTTCGGTCGCCCCCGCCCCGAACCGTTGCAGACCCTGATCGACTCGGCGAACGAGGCCTGGTCGATTGAGGCGGAGCCGCAGTTCTTCGTCGTCGATGGAACCGGCGTAATCCGCGCGCGGTTCGAGATTGTCGTCGCACTGTCAGAGTTGGAGGCGGCGGGGACGGCAGTTACGGCAGGGACAGCCGGGACAGCGGCGCGCTAGACGAGCACGTCGAGTCCGACGGCGGCGAAGACGATGAAGAGATAGGCGATGGAGGCGAAGAAGATCCGCATCGGCGGCGCTTGCTCGCGCCAGACCTGCCAGGCGATCCAGATGAAGCCCGCGCCCGCGATCGCGCAGGTCGTCTCGTAGCACCAGCTCAGATGTCCGCCCAGCGGCCCGAGCAGGCTGACCGCTACCAGGCCGACCGAGTAGATCAGCAGCTGCTTGCGCGTCTCGCGCTCGCCCGAGACGACGGGCAGCATCGGCACGTCGGCGCGGGCGTAGTCGTCGCGGTACTTGAGCGCCAGCGCCCAGAAGTGCGGCGGCGTCCACATGAAGATCACGAGGAAAAGGATGAACGGCGTCCAGGTGACCTCGCCGGTCACCGCCGCCCAGCCGACGAGCGGCGGAATCGAGCCGGCCGCGCCGCCGATCACGATGTTCTGCGTGGTCGAGCGCTTGAGCCAGATCGTGTAGACGAAGACGTAGAAGAGCACCGCCGCCTCGGCGAGCAGCGCCGCCAGCAGGTTGACCATGAGCGCCAGCTGGACGCCGCCGAGCGTCGCCAGCAGGACGCCCCAGGCCAGCGCCTGCCAGGGCTGGATCAGGCCTGACGGCAGCGGGCGCCCGGCGGTGCGCTCCATGATCGCGTCGATATCGCGGTCGAACCACTGGTTGAACGTGTTCGCGCCGCCGGCGGTCAGGACGCCGCCCAGCAGGGTCATGAGGATCAGCGCGAGGCCGTCGGCGAAGCTGTCGCGCGGCCAGCCGTTGGCGGCGACGATCATCGTCGGCACGGTCGTGACCAGCAGCAGGCCGATGATGCCCGGCTTGGTCAGCTCCCAGAAGCCGCGCGCCAGTTCCAGCGACCGGCGCGAACTCGGGAGCGACGCGGGGCGCGGCAGCGTAAGCGGACGTTCGGTCATCCGTTGCCCTCGCTCTCCGAGACCGGCGTCCCTGCGGGCGTGTTGACTGTGGGCAGCGCGGCGGCGGCTGTGCTGCCGGCGCGCAGTCCGCCGGCGCGGTAGTACGCGCCCAGCGCGGCGGCGACCGCGAGCAGCCAGGTTATCGAGCCCATCGACAGATGCAGCGCCCGCGCCCAGGCGTCGAAGTTGATCCAGATCATCGCCGCGCCGATGAAGATCTGGATCAGATAGAGCGTCGCCGCACCGTGCACCAGGAAGGTCAGGCCGCGCGCGCGCGGTCGCAGCATGACCACGCCCATCGCCGCGCCAAACAGCGCGACTCCGCCGATCGCGACCAGGAATCGGTGTCCCATGTTCCATTGAGCGTACTCGCCCTCGGGGAAGAGTCCGCCGTAGCAGAGCGGCCACTGATTGCCGCAGGCCGCGCCGCCGGGGCCGACGTGCGCGCCCGCGTCCGGACCCGCGCCGACATGGGTCACGTAGGAACCGACCACGACGACCGCGTAGACGAGCACGGCGATGAGCAGCGCGATCCGCGCGTAGGTGCGCGCCTGCGAGGCCGCGTCGGTACCCAGCGGCGCTTCGTCCGCGCTGGTCACGACGCGCCAGGGGAAGCTGCCCAGCCAGGACACGGCGACCAGCATCAGGATCAGCATCGCGGTGGCGAGGTGCAGCGTGACGATCAGCTCCTCGAGCCGCTCCGTCACGGTCAGGCCGCCGAGCACGATCTGCAGGGCGAGGAACGGCACCGCCAGCGCCGCCGGCAGCCAGACGCGGCGCTGCGCGCGGTAGCGCCGCCAGGCAACGTAGGCGTAGCCGATGATGATGAAGCCCATGATCGCGGCGACCAGGCGGTGGGTCCACTCAAACCAGACCTGGCGCGCGGCGAACTCGCCGAAGTCGCCCGTCGGAATCAAGCCGCCGTAGCAGGCCGGCCAATCGGGGCAGGCGAGCCCGGAGCCGGTCACGCGGACGATGCCGCCCAACGCCGTCAGGACGAGCAGACCGATCACCAGTCCGAAACCGACGCTCTGAAATCTGCTCATGCCGCTCATCGCTGCCACCGGTTCAGTGTCGCACTTCTCGCAGTATCAGCGAACTGCCGAGCACACATTTGGGCAGACATTCGAGCACACATTCGCTGCCTGATCGCTAGTGCTCGCCGGGGCGCGGGCCGAGCGTGGGGATCTCCCCGTGCACGCGGATTTGCATATCGCGCACCGTGTCGTTGCGGCGATCCTTGAAGCCCTCACGCTCCGCCCAGTAGTAGACCGTGATGATGATCGCCAGCGCGAACATCATCGAGCCTGGCACCCACATGATCCCCGCGCCGATGCGCTGGTCAAGCAGCGCGTCCGGGCCCCACTCGCGCACGGCGGCGGCCGTCGCGTAGGTGTCGTAGACCGCCTCGCCGACGTTGATCAGGATCAGGCCGAGGGCGATGTTCTGCAGGATCGCGACGACCAGCAGGGCGCAGCGCCAGACGTGGTGCGGACGCAGGCGCGTCGCGTCGACGCCGATCACCAACCACCAGAGCAGCAGCGCGCCGAAGAGAAAAACGCCGTGCTCGGCAAAGTGCACCGCCTCCGAAGCGATGGCGGCGTCGTAGGCGTCGGGCCAGTGCCAGCTCCAGACGCTGGCGATGTAGATCGCCAGCGCCGCCGGCGGCCAGGTCAGCCAGCGCACGAGCCGGGAGTTGAGGAAGGGAATCAGGTAGGTCGAGCGAATGCGCGGCGAGGCGGCGCGCAGCGCCAGCGTCGCCGGCGCGCCGAGCAGCATCAGCGGCGCGACCAGCATCGTGATCATCACGTGCTGGATCATGTGCACCCAGAACAGGTCGTCCGAGTAGGTGTCCACCGGCGACATCAGCCCGAGCAGCATGATCAGCCAGCCGGCGGCGAAACACCAGGCGTGCCAGCGGGGAAAGTGGAAGTGGGGCGAGTCGCGGCGCAGGCGGTAGTAGCCCCAGACGTAGAGTCCGCCGACGATCAGGACGATGGCGAGGCCGGGTCCGTCGAGGCTCCAGATGCCCAGCGCGGTGAGCAGCTCGCCCGATTCGGCGTAGCGGCCGTCGTGGGCCGCCGCCACCGCGGGCGCGAGCAGCGCCGCGAGCGCGCCAACAACCGCGACGAGCGCGGCCAGCGCTCGCGGGCTCCTCCTCACCGGTCAGTCCGGATCAGCTGAGGAAGAAGACGAGCGGGAAGATGACCAGCAGCCATACGAAGCCCACGAAGTGCCAGTAGAGCGTCGCGGCCTCAATCGCCGTGTTGCGTTTGGCGTCGAAGTGTCCGAGCAGCCCGCGCAGCCACTGCGCGAAGATGAAGACGAGTCCGCCGATCACGTGCGCGCCGTGGAAGCCGGTCAGGGTGTAGAAGCTGGCCGCGTAGGGGCCGTCGGAGATGCCGAAGCCGGCGTGCTCCCACTCGAAGTACTGGTTGATGATGAAGGCGGTGCCGACGACCAGGACGATGGTCATGTTGATCAGCATCGCCTTGCGGTTGCCCTTGCGGATCGCGAAGGCGGCGAACTGCATCGGGATCGAGGTGCTGACCAGGAGCACGGTGAACAGGATCGGCAACAGGTGGTCGCCTTCAACGCGGTGGGCGCCGTTGGTCGGTTCCCAGAACAGCGTGTCGCTGTGCAGGGCGAGCATCGCCGCGATCAGTCCCGCGAAGAACATGATCTCGGAGAAGATGAAGAAGATGATCCCCCACAGGCCGGTCGTCATCGGCTCGTCGCCGACGAGGAAGCTGCGGACGGGGTGGACGCGCTTGGGCGCGATCGTGCCGGCGGCCATGATTAGCCCTCCTCCCGCGCACGCGCGGAGGGCTGTTTCGCGCCGCCGCCGTTATGGCCGTTGTTGACGTGGTAGTGCGGGTCGTCCTGCAGCTTCTCACCGAAGCGCAGGTCGAAGAGCGGCCGCTCGGAGCGAATCTCGGGCAGCGAGTCGAAGTTGTGCGGCGGCGGCGGCGAGGTCGTCGCCCACTCCAGCGTGGTGCCCTCCCAGGGGTCCGCGCCGGCCCGCTCGCCCCACTTGAGCGAGTAGAAGACGTTGTAGAGGAAGACCATCATCCCCGCTGCGGAGATGAACGCGCCGATCGTGATCAGCATGTTCATCAGTTCCCAGCCGGGGTTGTCGACGTAGTCGTTGATCCGCCGCGGCATTCCGTCCAGGCCGAGCAGCAGCTGGGTGAAGAAGACGAGGTTGACGCCGATGAAGACCAGCCAGAAGTGCAGCTTGCCCAGACCCTCGTTCATGAACTTGCCGAACATCTTCGGGAACCAGTAGTAGCAGCCGGCGAGGAAGCCGAAGGTCGCGGCGATGGACATCGTGTAGTGGAAGTGGCCGACGACGAAGTAGGTGTCGTGCAGCGCGAAGTCGACCGGCACCGCCGCGTGGAAGACGCCGGTGATCCCGCCGATCAGGAAGAGCATGAGGAAGCCGACGCTGAACAGCATCGCAGTCGGGAAAATGTTGGAGCCGCGCCACATGGTCGCGATCCAGTTGAACATCTTGACCCCGGTCGGCACCGCGATCAGGAAGGTCGCGCCCATGAAGAAGGGCAGGAAGACGCCGCCGGTCGTGAACATATGGTGCGCCCAGACGATGAAGCCGAGCAGCCCAATCCCGACCAGCGCCAGCACCATCGAGCGGTAGCCGAAGACCGGCCGTCGCGTGAAGACGCCGAAGACGTCCGAGACGATGCCCATCGCGGGCAAGATCATGATGTAGACGGCGGGGTGCGAATAGAACCAGAAGAGGTTCTGCCAGAGCAGCGGTTGGCCGCCGGCGGCGGGGTCGAAGAATGCGCCCTCCGCGCCGTTGCGGTCAATGAATCCGAGCACGAGGGCGGCGGCGAGGACGGGGGTCGAGAGGAGGATCAGCAGGCCGGTGACGAGCGTCGTCCATGTGAACAGCGGCAGCCGCCACATGGTCATCCCTGGCGCGCGCATCTTGAAGATCGTGACCAAGAAGTTCACCGACCCGAAGATCGACGCCTGACCCAACAGGATCACACCGACCAGCCACATGTCCATCCCGACGCCGGGCGGTTCGGCGTTGTTGCCGGTGTCGAGCGTGACGGGCGGGTAGGCGGTCCAGCCGGCGGAGGCGGTGCCGCCCTCGACCGCGAAGCTGAGCGTGAGCAGCACGCCGCCGAAGAGGAAAATCCAGAAGGAGAGCGCGTTGATGCGCGGGAAGGCCATGTCGAGCGCGCCGATTTGCAGCGGCATCGAGTAGTTCATGAAGGCCGCGCCGACGGGCAACAGGAAGAGGAAGATCATCACGCTGCCGTGCATTGTGAAGATCGAGTTGTAGGTCTCCGCCGAGATAATCGTGCCGGTCTGGGCGAGCTCGGTGCGCATGACGAGGGAGAAGGCCATGCCCACGAGGCCGAAGGCCCCGGCCGTCCAGAGGTACATGATGCCGATCTTCTTGTGGTCGACCGTGGTCAGCCACTCGAGCACGGCGCGCCAGGCATTTGCGCCGGCATATGGTCTGGTCTGCGCCCCCGCCAGTGTCGCCATCGTGATGCCTCCCTCTGCGTAATCCCCTGCTCTGCGCCGCGGCGGGGCTTAGCCGCCGGCTTCAACCAGTTCAGCCAGTTTGCTCGGAATCACGGCCGCGTCCGGCGGGCGCGGGACCGTTTGCAGCCAGGCGTAGATATCGGCGATTTCCTCGTCCGAGACCTTGTCCGGCGGGAACTCCTGCATCGTCTCCAGCGGATCGCGGTACTGCTGGATCACCCGCTCCAGCGAGACGATGGTCTGGGCAATGGTCGGCCCGACCAGACCCTCGCCGGTGTCGCCGTGGCAGACGTTGCAACCGAGCGAGAAGAAGAGGTTCTGGCCATTGGTCGGGTTGCCAATCGCGCCCTCTTCCTGCTCCACCTCTTCCTCGCCGCCGAAGTCGCCCTCGATCGGCGCGGGCGCTTCGCCCGCCTTGGCCGTGAACCAGGCGTCATAGTCAGCCGGCGGCAGGGCGCGGACGGTGTAGATCATCCGCGCGTGGTCGCGGCCGCAGAACTCGGCGCACTGACTGATGAAGTCGCCGGCGTCGGTGATCCGCACCCAGAGCGTCTGCACGCGGCCGGGTACCGCGTCGAGCTTGGTCAGGAACTGCGGCGTGTAGAAGGCGTGCAGGACGTCGGCCGAGGCGATGTTGAAGCGGATCATGGTGCCGACCGGCACCGTCACGATGGGCGTGTTGTCGGCGGACTGGAGGCGGCCCTCGGCGACCGTGTCGGTGCCGTTGAAGGAACGCATCACCGCCGTCCCGGCGCGGTGCCGGATGGGCACGGTGCCGTTGACCGCGCGCTCGACGGTCACCACATCGCCGGTGCGCGCCACGACGCGCATGTGCTCCACCCCGAGCTTGAGCGTCATGAACGGCACGACCAGCGACGGGTCTTCCAGGTGAATCTCCGTCTGGGCCGGATCCGCCGAGATGTTTTCGGCCAACTCGGTGCCGAGCGGGACGGCGTAGTTGAACGCCCAGGCCCACTGGCGGCCCTGGACGTCAACGATCACGACTTCCTCATCCGGGTCAGCAGCGGCCTGGATGTCCTGGAGGACGAACAAGGAGACGATGAAGAGCACGACGACGATGACTGTGGGGATGCCGGTCCAGAGGATCTCGGCGGTGGTGTTGTGGGCGACCTGGGTGGGCAGTTCTTCGTCGGACTTGCGCTTGTAGCGGAAGACGACCCAGAGGATCATCGCCTCGACGATGATGAAGACGATCACGCCAATGGCGAGGACGACGAAGAACAGGGCGCGAATCGAGTCGCCCTGCTCGGTCACCGCCTCAGGCAGGGCGACCTGCGCGCCGGCCAGGCCGGAGAGCGCCAGCAGCCCCAGCGCGGCGGCGCCCATGACGAGCGTGAGCCGACCAAATCGGGTTCGCCACAGCCGTTGATATGCCATCACGCGCCCGCTCCCTTCTCTCCCGGTTTCAACCCGCCGCGGTCTCCGCTGCTCGCGGGCGCTCTGTGCATTAGTCCGCGTTCGGCATGAGCGGGGCCTCCGCGTCATGCTCGCTGTGGTGCTCGTCGTGGACCGGCTCCTCAAAGTAGCGAATGTCTTCCAGGAACCAGCCAACGCCGCCGAAGACGAGCAGCGTGATCCCGGCGCCCAACACCTGGTCGGTGAAGACAGCGCCGGCGCCCGTCATGATCAGGCCGACGGCGAAGAGGAGCGGGGACAGGCTAGGGGGCGGCATATGGATGCCGGGCGGCGGCGAGACGTCGGGCATCACCGGCAGCGGATGCTGGCGGAATTCCGCCGGCCCGCCGGCCTCGAAGTAGCCCATGTCTTCCATGAACCAGCGCACCGCCGAGAGGAAGATCAGCGTGATCCCGACGCTGAGCAGCTCGCCGACGAAAATCCCGCCGGCGGCGGTCACGATCAGTCCCAGCGCGAAGAGCACGGGCGCAAGACTCGGCGGCGGCAGATGCGTCTCGGGTGAGTCATGGCCGGCATGATCGGCGTGGGCGTCGCCGTGCTCGTCTCCCAGCCCGGAGGGCAGGGCCAGCGTCGCCGCCGGCTGCGGAGCGGGCGCGGCCAGCGCGGGCACGTCGCCGCTGCGCGCGGCCGGCAAAGGCTGAAGGTAGCTGTCCGCGACGACCTTGCGCTCATCGCGGTAGGCCATCGGCCGCAGCGCCGGCGGCAGCAGGGCGGCGATCGGTTTGAACAGGTCGGGGCCGCTGTAGGCCTCCTGCAGGTCGATCCCGAAACCGGCCGGCCGCTGGCGGTAGGCGACCAGCTTGTGCAGCTTGATCCCGTTCAGCCGGCAGAGGCGGATCGCGCGGCCGCTCTGGCCCATCGGCACGTAGAGCACGAGCGGCGCGGTCTGGGCGAGCGGCTTCCAGCGCTCGAGCGCGGTCTCGTTGTTGACCTCATGGGTCAGCGCGAGGTCGCCGGCGAGGGCGATGAAGTGGCCCGGCTCATCGGTCACGACGATGTCGGGGTAGAGCCAGCCGCCCGAGCGCACCCGCACGCCGAGCTGTTCCGCGGGGAAGTTGGTCGTCACTTCGCGGTCGGGGAACTCGGCGTTGGGATAGCCGTAGGACGCTTCAGCGATCTGCTGAAGGACACTGCCGCGCTTCTGCCTCGCCGACTCCAGCGTGGGCATGGCTACCTGTTCGCCTCTCGCTCAGCCGCGCCCCGGAGGTGAGGCGCGGTCGATCTCCGATCCTAACCCAGCCCCGCGACAGAGGCTATCCCCGCATCCGCGGACTGGTTGATTACGTATCCCGCCTAATCCGCGAGCGAGCGGGTGGGCTGGTTGATCGGGATGTAGCGGGGCCGGTAGATGGCCACGCCGCGCCCGTTGCGCGCGCGCGTGCGCTCGTCCACGATCTGCGCGCCGATCCCGGCGATCCGCGACCAGCCGAACAGCGTCGTGTAGTAGTCCGGGTCGGTGAAGCCGAGCGCGTTGACCAGGCTGCCGGAGATCAGGTCGACGTTGGGGTACGGGTTGGAGACCTTGGGGTTCTCGCCCAGCACAGTGATCCCGCCCTCGCGCACGGCCTTGACCACGTTGAACCAGTAATCATCCGGGCAGAGCTCTTCGCCGACGCCCAGCTGCACCTTCGCGCGCGGGTCTTCCTGGCGCAGCACCGCGTGGCCGAAGCCGAAGATCAGCCCGCCGTCGGCGAGCCGCTTGCGCAGAATCTCGGTGGCCTCGGCGGGATCGGTCGTGTTCACCTCGCGCACCATCTTGAAGGCGTCCTGGTTGGCCATCCCGTGACGCGGCCCGGCGAGCGCGTTCATGCCCGACGCCATCGAGCGGTACATGTCGGCCAGCCCTGAGGCGACCGCGCGGCCGGTGAAGGTGGAGAGATTGCCGCCGCCGTGATCGGCGTGCAGGTTGTAGTAGACCGAGAGCAGACGGGTCAGCGCCGCTTCGTCGCCGCCCGGCATGCCCAGCATGTGGACGAAGTTGTTGACGTAGCCGCGCCCCGGCTCCGAAGCGATCAGCTCGCCCCAGCCCTCGCGCTTGCGGAAGATCGCGGCCAGCGCCGTCGGAATCCGCGCGACCAGGTTGAGCGCGTCCTCGTAGTAGTCGTCAGTCTTGCCGGTCATCCCCAGAATCTGGATGGCGGCACAGAAGAGGTCCATCGGATGGCCCGCCATCGGCAGCGCCGCGATCGCGGCCAGCGCGTCCTCCGAGACCTCCGAGCGCTCCGCGATATCGTCGGCCACGGCCTGCCGCTCGACGTCGGTTGGCAGCGACTTGTTGAAGAGCAGATGGATGATGTCTTCGGCGGGCAGGAAGGCGAGTTCCGCGATCGGGTAGCCAACGTAGGAGACGCCGTCTTGCGGATCGACGTAACTGGTTTCGCACGTCCCGACCGGGTAACCGCGCAGGCCAGTATCGAGATTGGCGTTGGTGATCGTGAACTCAATGGTCGGAATGTCAGACACCGGCGTCCCTTTCCCCATGCGCACCGTAACCAGGTAGATGATCGGCGCATCCCGGTACGCAGGGGATGCAGGTCATCTCGCTCAGTCGCTTTCGCTCGGCTCGGCAGGCGGGCTGTCCTTGACCGAGAGCAAGCGGAACCGCCTGCGGCCGTTGGGGGCCTGGATTTCAATCTGCCGGTCGGCAGGCTGATCGAGCAGCCCGCGGCCCAGCGGGCTCTCGACCGAGATCCGCCGCTCCGCTGCGTTCGCCTCTGTGGTTCCCACCAAAGTGTACTCTCTGGCCTCGCCCAGAGACCCGCCGTGCTCGTCGAGCTCGACGACCGAGACCACGCTGCCCAGCTGGGCGCGGTCGCTCGCTCGCTGCTCGGGGACGACGGCGCGCGCGATCTGGTAATGGAGATCATTGATCCGCGACTGATTCTCCCCCAGGTCCTTGCGCGCTTCTTCCAGCGGGGCGTTCTCGCGGATGTCCTTGTCTTCGCGCGCCGCCGCGACGTCCTCCACCAGCTTGGGCATCTTCTCGTTCAGCTCCTCCAACTCCTTGTGCAGATTTTGCAGACCCTCCGCCGTCATCTCAAACGTCTCCGCCTGCTCATGCTGGAACTGAGACTTACCCCTGACGACCGTGGCCGGACGCTTGATCCGCAGGAAGTTGCCCAGGTTCTGGGCGGTCGCCCGCCCCGCCGCGTCGAAGCTGACGGTGTATTCCTGCTTCCAGCAATAGCGCAGGAATTCCTTCACCGGCTGCAGCCGCGCCTCCAGGCCCATGGCCTTGACGCCGATCGTCTCCTGGAAGCTCTCCATCGACTTCGGCGACAATTCGGCGAGCGGCGTGTCCGGGCCGAAGTGGCCGAGGAAGCGGGCGACCGCCTCGCGCGCGGGTTTGTCGAGCACGAACACGCTCCGCCGCGAGCGGGCGCTGTTGGTCGTCTTGCGCCGCGTCCGCTTGGCCTCGCGCTCTTCCTCCCAGCTGAAGTACTCCATCACCGCCGCGCTCAGCGTGATCGGCGTACTGGCGCCCGCGCCGTTGTCGACCGCCGTCGCAGCCGGTTCGTCGAACGGCTCCGCGTCGCCTTCGACCACGTCGTCATCGACTTCGTCCAGCACGTCGGGGGTCTGCTGGTCGTCCACGCTTGCCATCGGTCATCTCCAACGTTCGAGCAGCGAACCGGCCGATTCGCGCCGCGGCTGTCACTGACCGGGCCTGACACGCGGCGCAGGCAGAGCGCCGCCAGGCTCCGACGCCTCTATCCTACCCCCTTATTGATGCCTCGCTACGTCGATCCCCGCCAGATTCAGCAATCGCTCGAGCGCGCCGGCCTCGCCTATACGCAGGCGCTCAACCCCGAACTGCCCGCGCAGCTCGCCCTTTGGCTTGACCAGTTGCTCGCCGCGCCGCGCAATCTGACCGCAATCCGCGACCCGCGCGCGGCGATTGCCAAGCACGTGCTCGAGCCGCTCGTCGGGCGGCACCGCCTGCTCGGCGCGGATCTACCCGTGCCGCACGGCCCGCTGCTCGACATCGGCAGCGGCAACGGCGCGCCCGGACTGCCGTTCGCGCTCTGCGAACCGGACCGCGCCGCGGTGCTGCTCGATGCGCGGGCCGGCACCGCCGACTTTCTGCGCGGAGTCGTGACCCAACTGGACACCCCGCAGCTCAGCATCCGGCAGGAACGCGCCGAGCGCGCCGCGCACAGCGATGACCGCGCGCGCTTCGCGCTCGTCCTGAGCCGCGCCGCCGCGCCGCCGGCCGTCGCCCTGGAGCTGATGCTCCCCTTCCTCCAGGTCGGCGGCGTGGCCGCCCTCTGGACGGGCGCGCTGTCGGCGCGGGAACGCGCACGGCTGGCGGGCGTCGCCGCCGCGCTGGGCGCAACGCTGACGCCGCTCGATCCACCCGCCGGCCTCGTCGTCGCGACCCAGCTGCGCCTCACCGCGCCGCGCTATCCACGCCCCTGGAACCAGATCCGGCGGCGGCCGCTCTCTGCCGCTCAAGACCTACCGATATCCTGAGCGCGCATGTCCGCCTCCGCTCCACCTCGTCCGCCAGCCGCGTCCCGCGCCGACCCGCAGCGTTACCGACGCAATCTCCGCGTCTACTACTTCTTCATGGCCGCGACCGGGTTCATGATCTTCCTGCCGATCTGGATGGTCTACCTGCACGACGCCCGCGGCCTGTCGATCAGCCAGATTTCGATCTTCGAGAGCGTCTTCTGGCTGACGCTGGTGATCTGCGAAGTCCCCACCGGCGCGGTCGCGGATCGGTTCGGGCGGCGGATCTCCCTCGCGCTGGGCGCGCTGCTCTTCGCGGTCGCCACCGCGATCTTCGCCCTCGCCTCGACCGTGCCGATCCTGTTCGGCTCCTACCTTGTGTTGGGCATTGCGATGACGCTCTACTCGGGCGCGTCGGAAGCGCTGCTCTACGACACCCTGCGCATCCTCGGCCGGACCAGCGAGTACGAGCGCCACCACGGCCGCTCGCAAGGGCTGTTCTGGCTGATGATGATCCTCGCCACGGCGGTCGGCGGACCGCTCTCCTACGCGATTGGCTACTCCGCCGCGATCATCGTGTCCGCCGCCTTCTTCCTGGTCTCCGCGGTCGCCGCGCTGCTGCTGCGCGAGCCGCCGCGGCGCGAGTCGGAGTACGCGCCCGATCTGCTGCACGCGCCCCCGGGGGGCGGGCGGCACACGGCGCACGACCAAGCGGTCGAGTCTACGACGGAGCGGGGCGGGATTCCGATCTTTGCCGAGGTCGTCCAGGGCCTGCGCATGGTCTGGCGGATTCGCCCGGTGCGCTTCCTGATTCCCTTCGCCGCCCTGCTGATCGCGCTCTTCGACATGCCGCGCTTCTTCACCCAGCTCTGGGTGCGGGTTGAGCACAGCCTCGACCCGATGACGAGCCTCAGCGAAGGTGTCCTCTTCTCGGCGGCGCTGATCCCCGCCTACCTCGGCACGATGCTGGGGATGCTCGCCGCCGCCTGGTTGATCGGCCGTCTCGGCGAGCGGCGCAGCTTCCCCGCGATCATGCTCTACGGCGCGATCATGCTGATCCCGCTGATGATCTGGAACCACCTCGGCATGTTGGGGGTGATCTTCCTGGTCAGCATCGCCCAGGCCGCGATCCGGCCGATCGCGACGGGCTACATCAATCGGCGGATCACCTCCGATCAGCGGGCCACAGTGCTCTCGATCTTCTCGCTCGCCGGCGGACTGGCGATGAGCGGGATGCTGGTCACGAGCGGGCCGATCATCGATCAGGTCTCCTTCCAGGCCGGGATCGGCGCGCTGCCCCTGCTGGTCTGCGCGACGCTGGGCGTGGCGCTCTGGCTGCTCTGGCGCGCCGCCCACCGCCGCGACCAGGCCGAGCGCCTGCGCCGCTGGTCGCTCTCGATCACGAAGCCGCAGTCGCACCCGCCGGCGCCCAACGGGACGCATCCTGCCAGTTCGAACGGACGCAACGCGGACGCCGCCGCTCTGTTTCCTAATGTGCAGAAGCACGGCTGAGCCCGCGCAGCGCGCGGCTCCACGGCTGCGCTGACGCTTGCCAAGTCAATACGATCTAGGGCATTGTCGGCGTCAGCGCCCACAACAGCGTCCACCATTGCGCCCCCGACTCCAACCGATCCGTTCCGCCATGACCGCTGCGCCGCGCTACGCACGCAACATCCCGATCTACTACCTGTTCCAGTTCGCCACTGGATTCCTGATCTGGGTGCCCATCTGGATCATTTTTCTGCAGGACGAACGCGGCCTCTCGCTGACCCAGGTCGGCCTGATGGAGGCGGTCTTCTGGGTCACGATGATGCTGGCCGAGGTGCCGACCGGCGCCGTCGCCGACCGCTGGGGACGCCGCACCTCACTGGCGTTGGGCGGGTTCCTCTTCACGATCGGCTCGGTCTGCTTCGCCCTCCTCGACAGCTTTACGGGGCTGGCGGTCGCCTACCTCGTGATGGCGCTCTCGATGACGCTCTACTCCGGCGCCGGACACGCCTTGCTCTTCGATTCGCTCCGCTCACTGCGGCGGACGGGCGAGTACGAGAAACACATCGGCCGTTCCGAGGCGCTGATGACCGGCGCCCTGCTCGGCTCAGCGCTGCTCGGCGGCCCGATCGCCGGCCTCTGGGGAATGCAGACGACAATCCTGATCGGCACGATCCCGATGGCGCTGGCCGGCACGATCGCCCTGCTCTTGCGCGAGCCTCCCCGCACCGAGGCCGAGTTTGCCGCCGACGGCCTCTACGCCGAACCGATCACCGCCGCCGACGCGACCAGCGACCGCTCGCCTCAGGGCCTCGTCAATTTCGTGCTCGAAGGCTTCCGCATGGTCCTCCAGCGCCGCCCGGTGCTCTGGATGATCGTTCTGGCCGGACTCGTCACCGTCGCCTTTGAAATGCCTGGCTTCTTCCTCCAGCCAATGCTGCGCGAGCACGGCCTCGACCCCGAAGGCGGCCTGCTTGACGGGATCGCCTGGAGCGCGCTGATCGTGCCCGGCTTCGCGGCGATGTCGATCGGCGCGCTGCTCGCCGCGCGCTTCGTCGGCCGCGTCGGCGAACGCCGCGCGATCCCCCTGCTGATGTTCGGCGGCTCCCTCTTTTTTCTCCCGCTGATGCTGACCGACCACCTCGCGATCATCGCGCCGATCGCCATCCTCGGCGGACTCCACGCGATGATCCGCCCGATCGCGACCGGCTACATCAACCGCCGCATCCCCTCCGACCAGCGCGCCACGGTCCTCTCGATCTACGAGCTGATGCTGGCCGCGCAGATGGCGGTCCTGGTACCCCTGATCTCCGCCTCGGCTGACCAGATTGACTTCCGGTTCGCCTACGGTCTGTCCGCCGGCGTCATCTTGACCTTCGGCGTCTACTGCTTCTACCTCTGGCGGCGCAGTCATCAGCGCGACCAGGTCGAGGCCCTGCGCCGGATCAGCATCCGCTCCGCGCCCCAGGCTCACGCGCAACCGCTCCCGAGCGCCCACACCCACAACGGACACGGGCACGGCGTCTCCATCAACGGCGCGGCTAATGGCGCTGCCAACGGAGCCCGCAACGGGCTCGGCAACGGCGTCGCTGGCAACGGCGTCGCCACCAACGGCGCGCCCGCGCCGCCGCCTGCCTACACTCCATCTGGCCCGCCCGAATCCGAATGAGCGGCGGCCCGGCCGACGGCGCGGCGGCGCGCAACCCCGTCGCGGGCAACATCCCCCGCTATTACGCCTATCAATTCCTGCGCGGATTCCACTTCTGGCTGCCGATCTGGTTTCTCTTCCTGCAAGCGCAGCACGGACTCTCCTACGCCCAGATCGGGCTGATGGAAGTCCTCTTCGGGCTCGTCACAATCCTCGCCGAAGTCCCGACCGGCGCGATCGCCGACCGCTTTGGCCGCCGCGTCTCGATGGGCGTCGGCGCGCTGGGCTTCGCCGCCGCCACCGCGCTCTTCGCCGCGCTCAACTTTCCCGCCCTGATCATCGGCCACCTGGGCATGTCGATCGCGCGCACGCTGATGTCCGGCGCCGACGACGCCCTGCTCTACGACAGCCTGCGAGCGCTCAAGCGCACGGACGAATATGAGCGCCACGCGGGACGCGCGCAGGCGGTTGCGACGGCGTCGCTGCTGGCCGCCACGATCCTGAGCGGCCCGCTCGTCGCCCTCCTCGACTTCCGCAGCGTGATCATGCTCAGCGCCGTCGGGATGGGCGTCTCGGGCCTGATCGCCCTCAGCCTGCGCGAACCGCCGCGCCGCGAGTCCGATTTCGACGGCACGCAGGAGGCGGTGACCCGCTCCAGCCGCTCCAGCCGCGCCGTTCTCGACGAGATGCGCGCGGGCGCGCGGATTGTGCTGCGCACGCGCCCCGTGCTCTGGACGATCCTCCTCGGCGGCCTCCTGCTTGCCACGCTCGATCTGCCCGACTTCTTCATCCAACCCTTCATCCACTCGCACGGCGTCGATCCGGCCGAGGCGCTGGATCTGGGGCTGATCTACTCCAGTCTGATCCTGCCTTCGTTCATCGGGGTCATGATTGGCTCGATCGTCGCGGCCCCGCTCGCGGCGCGGCTGGGCGAGCGCCGCAGCCTGCCGGCCGTGCTGATCCTCGGCGCCGCCGTCTTCCTGCCCCTGCTGCTTGTCGACCATCTCGCCCTGGTCGCGGCGCTCGCGCTGCTCGCCGCTGCGACCGCCGCCGTGCACCCGCTTGCCGGCGGCTACATCAACCGCCGCATCTCCTCCGATCAGCGCGCGACCGTGCTCTCCGTCTTCTCCCTCTGCACGGCGGTGCTGATCACGATCGTGATCGGCTCGACCTCACTGCTGGTCGACGCCTTCGACTTCCGCGCCGGCTTCAGCCTCGCCTTCGCCCTGCTGGTCATCGGCGGCGGACTCGGCTGGGCCGGCTGGAGCCGCGCCCACACCGAGGCCTGACGCAATCCCCGGATCCTGCTTGGAGGACAGCGGTGTGATGTGCGCACACCCCCTTCAGTCCCTTCGGGATCGCCTCTCCCCGCTGAGGGAAGCATGGGGAAGCCCCCCTCAGTCACTTCGTGACAGCTCCCCCAAAGGGGGAGCTTTGCCCGCGGCGAGCCTCCTGCCCGCGCAGGCAGGATGGTTTGCGCCCTAGCTCAGGCGACGATCTCCCGCTCGCGCAGCGCCGCCACCGCGGCGGCGTCCAGACCCAGATCGGCGAGCAGCGCTTCCGTGTCCTGACCGCGCGTCGGCGCGCCGGCGCGGACGCGGCCGGGCGTCGCCGACAGCTTCGGCGCAACGCCGGCCTGGCGCATCGTGCCGCCCTCTGGCGTCGGCACCTCGACCACCATCCCGCGCGCGATGTTGTGCTCGTCCTGCAGCGCCTCCTCCAGCGTCAAGACCGGCTTGGCGCAGACATCCACCTCGTTGAGCAGCTGATGCCACTCGTCCGCCGGGCGCGTCCGGAAGGCGGCCGCAAACGCCGTGCGCATTTCCTCCCGCCGCTCCGGATCGGACGTGCCCTGATCGTCGCTGAACTGCTCCAGCCCCAGCGCCCGGCAGAGGTTGGCGTAGAAGTACGGCTCCATCGAGCCGACCGAGAACCAGCGGCCGTCGGCGGTCTCGTAGGCCTGATAGTGCGGCTCGCCGCCGTTGAGCACGTGCCGCGCCGGCCGCATATCCGCGCCTGCGCCCTCATATCCGGCCAGCGCGGAGGTAATCAGCGACATCGACCCGTCCGACATGCCCAGATCGATGTACTGCCCCTGCCCAGTCCGCTCCCGCGCCTGCAAGGCGCAGACGATCGCGAACGCCGCCATCAGCCCGCCGCCGGCGAAGTCGGCGATGATGTTGGCCGGGATCGCCGGCCGCCCGCCCGCCGCGTAGTCGCCGATCATGCCCAGCGCGCCGCTCGTGGCGATGTAGTTGATGTCGTGTCCCACATCCATCGCGTAGGGGCCGCTCTGACCGAAGCCCGAGAGCGAACAGTAGACCAGCCTCGGGTTCCGCGCCGAGAGCGTCTCCCAATCGACGCCCAGCCGCTTGACCACGCCCGGGCGGAAGCCTTCGAGCACGACATCCGCGCCGGCGGCCAGCTGATAGAAAATCTCGCGCGCCTCGTCTGCCTTGAGGTTGAGGCCGATCGAACGCTTGCCCCGGCCCAGCGCATAGGACGAATAGCGCCGCCGCTCCTCATTCGGATCGCGGGCGAGGTTGCGGCGGCCGCGCGGGCGGCCGGCCTGCTCGACGAGGATCACCTCCGCGCCCATATCGGCCAGCAGCATCGAGCAATACGGCCCCGGCGCCAGCGCCGAGAGGTCAACGACGCGAATGCCGTCCAACGGTCCGTCCAGAGTCGTCTCTAGGGTTGTCATCGCCGCGTCCCTTCACGTATCAGCAGCACCGCGCCCTCAGGCTACGACCCGCCTGCTGCGTCATCCTCCGGCGCGACCGGCCGCCCGCGCCGAGCGGGCGCGACCTGGAAGAGCCAGAGGAAGATCAGGCCGGTCAGGGCAATCGGCACGAGCACCAGCGCGTGCAGGATCGCCGCGTAGGCGACGGCTGCCGCCTCCGCGCCCGCGACGCTCAACGCGCCCAACTCCGGCAGCCAAATCAGCAGCGTCGCCTTGGTCGCCCACTCGAACGGGCCGACGCCGCCGGCGGTCGACGGCGCGGTGATCAACAGGTTGGCCGCCGCCGAGACGAGCAGATAGACCGGAAACGGCAGCCCCAGATTGAACGCCTGGCCGACCATCCAGTACATCAGCGCCTCCAGCCCCCAGGCGAGCAGGCTGGCGCTCAGCGCGCCGATCACCTGCCGCCGATTAGCCTGCGCCGACATCCCCGCAATCAGCGGCGGCAGCCAGGTCCACTCCCGCTCCGCCTGACCCGGCAGCCGGCTGAGCAGGCGGCCGATGAGCCGCTCCGCCTCGGCGGGCCGCCGCGCGATCGCGCCGAAGACCAGAAACGCGCCCGTGATCCCGAAGACGAGAAAGGCCATCGCCGCCGTCAGCTCGGCGCCGGCGTCGCGCATCCCCTGCACGCCGAGCAGGCTGGCAATCACGCCGATCACGAGAAACGCGGTCAGCATCAACCCGTCGTACACGCGGGTCATGAAGATGCTGGACAGCCCTGACAGGCGGGAGACGCCGTGCCGTTCATACAGCACGTGGGCGCGCACCAGCTCGCCGGCCCGCAGCGGCAGGACGTTATTGACGCCGAAGCCGATCGCCACAATCGGAAACAGCCGCCACCAGGCGATCGGTTGGAGATGCAGCAGGAGCCAATGCCAGCGCCAGGCGCGGGCCGCGATCCCGGCGAAATAAACCACCAGCGCGGGACCGATCCACCAGGCCGAGACCTCGGTGAACGCGCGGCCGACCTGATCGAAGTCGGCGTTGCGCAGGAACAGGACCAGAAACGCGCTGCTGCCGCCCAGCCCCAACGCCAGCCGAGCCGCTGGACTGCCCGCCCACGCGCGAAGCCGCACCCGCATCGCCGCTGCCGCCCCGGCCCGCGCGGGGGCTACGCTTCAATTCGAGACGGAGGCAGGCGCAGCGCCTCGCGCAGCCATTGCGCTGCCCGCTGCGCGCTGCGGGTGATCTGCCCGTGACGCAGCACGATCTGGTAGCGCAGGTAGCGCCCGCTCTCGACCGCCGAAAACGCGATCAGTGCCACCGCCGCGCCGGCGAGAATGTCGGCGATGTAATGCTCGCCCAGGTAGACGAGGGAGAAGGCCAGCGCGGCCGAGTAGAGCAGCGCGATCGCCACGACCCAGCGCGAACGCAGCAGGATGCCGACGCCGACCACGACGAACGACGCGGCGAAGTGCAGCGAGGGCATCGCCGCGATCGGATTCGGTTCCGCCATCGCATCGAACGCCCAGTCGTAGAAACCCTGTCCCAGCAGCGCCGGCCCGATCGCGTGCATCCCGCGCACGACGCCGCTGATCAGCCCCTGCTCGGCCGCCATCCAGGGCGGCGCGGTCGGCACCGTGTAGTAGAGCGTCAGGCCGAGGTAGAAGGTCAGCGCGACGATGATCGTCACCCGCCAGGCCATCCGCCGCGCGAACAACCAAGCGCCGATCACCGCGGCGTGGGGGAACACGAACCAGGTCCAGTGAATCACGGCGGCGAACGCGGCGGCGAGGCCCGGGTCCGAACTCGCGCCGCCGATCCGCGCCTGCAGCCAGGCCGACGGTGTCACGCCCGCGAACATCCACAGCTCCCAGTCGATCACGTAGGCGGTCAGCACGCGCAGCCCGGTCTCGTCGGCCGCGTCGCGCAGCTGGATGAAGAAGCCCATCGCCACAATGTACGCGACCAGGATGCCCCAGTCCGCCCAGCGCCGCGCGAGGACGAAGATCGCGACCACCGCGACCCCGCAGAGCGGGGCGAAGACGGTCGGCTCCAGCGAGATCGTCTGGCGCAGCAGCGCCGCGCCCAAACCGATCGCCAGCGCCACCCAACAGAGGGCGCCGATCGCCTGCCGACGGTTCACGCTCCGCACCCGACGCACCGCTACCGTTGCCTTTCTCCCGGTGTTCTTCCGGGTCGGAATTTAGCCTACTGAATTTGGCAATATAGCCTAACGCTCCCGCCCGCGCTGTGCACAGGCAGACCGCCGCCGCGCTAGGGAGCGGCGGCGAGCCGTTCCGCGATCAGCCGCGCGACCGCGTCCAGATCGGTCAGCTGCCGCGCCGCCTTGCTCGCATCGCACTTCGACTCGAAGCTGACCGCCGCCGGCGCCGCCGCGGCGGAGGACTCGCGGGTGACTTCAATCGCGTTGCGCAGAAAGAGGAGATCGTACCCCTGCGCGAACACGGCCAGCTGCGTCAACAGACAGATGCCGCTATGGCCGTGGTACAGCTCGATCAAGACGGAGTGGTCTCCCAAGGAGCGGGAGGAAGCGCGAAAGAGGTTTTGCCCGGAGGGCAGGATAAAGCCCGCCCGCGACGGCTCCTCGGCCAGATAAGCCACCGCCTCCGCGGCCAATTGGGGCGGCTCGTCCGGGGACGTGTTCTCCGTGAACACCTCCAGCCAGAACGTCTCTCCCGTCAGGCTGTCCGCGCTGTTGGAACAGAGCAGGCCGCTTGGCGGATAGTCGCTCGGCGGATAGGCGCGTCCGGGCAGCGCCTCGAGGAACGCGTCGCCCGCGCTCGCAAGCTGCTGGGACAGCGGGAATCGATGCTCCGTGTCCTGCAGATGAGCGCCCACATCGGCGCAGTTAATCTCCAGTGTCCGCACCGGCGCTTCTGTCGCTTCCGCCGCTTCCGCCGCTTCCGCCTCGCTCGGCGGGGCGTCCGGCTCGTCCGCCGGCTGCTCGATCGGCGGGCCGGCCTGCGCCGGACGCGGCGCGGCGCCGTCATCCTGGCAGGCGGTCAGCAGGCCGAACGCCGCCGCGCAGCCGGCGAGCAGGCAGAACAAGCCCGGCCAAACTGCGCGGCAGCTCACCTTAGCCGTGCTCCCGGCTCGGGATCTCTTCCGCCGCCAGCGCAGTCTCCACCGCCGCCGCCGCCTCTGCCCGGCGGGCGCTGTGCAGGACAATGTGGAACGTGGTGCCCTCGCCCTGCTCGCTCGACACGCGAATCTCGCCCCCCTGCGCCCGCACCAACTCGCGGGCAATCGCCAGCCCGAGCCCCGTGCCCCCCTGAGCGCCCGGCCGATCCGATTTGTAATAGCGGTCGAAGAGATGGGGAATCGCTTCCTCCGGAATCCCGACGCCCGTGTCGGCGACCGCGATCGACACGCTGCTGCGGCTCTTCCGGCGTGCACTCAACTGTACGTCGCCGCCGGGCGGTGTGTGCCGCAGCGCATTGTCGATCAGGTTGCCCAGCACCTGTTCCAGGCGATCCCAGTCGCCCAGGACATCGTCAACGTCGCTCGGCAGGACCGTGAGCCTGACGTCCAGCTCCTGCGCGCGGAGCGCAAACAGCTCGCCGACGTGCGCGAGCAGCGTCCTCACTTCCACCGGACTCGATTCCACCTGCACCTGACCCGCTTCAATCCGCGAGAGATCGAGTAACCCCTCCACCAGGCGGAGCAAGCGCCGCGACTCGTCCTCGATGATCCGATACGCATTGCGCTGCTCGTCGCCCCGGACCACGTCTTCCATCAACGCTTGCGAGAATCCGTTGATCGACGTCAGCGGCGTCTGCAGGTCGTGCGAGACGTTGGCGAGAAAATCGCGCAGGGCGGTCTGTTGGCGCTCCACTTCTTCGGTCATCTGGTTGAACGAGCGGGCCAGCTCCTGCGCCTCCTGCGATCCGCCCACATCAACGCGCTGCTGCAGCTGCCCCCGCGCCACGCTGCGCGAGGCGGCGGCGACCCGCTGAATCGGCCGGTAAATCGAACGCGAGACCAGGAATCCGACGAGTGAGGCGACGACCAGCGCAATCAACCCGGCGAGCAGCAGCAGCGGGGCCAGATCTTCGACGACCGCCAGGCGCGAATCGCCAACCAGCACCACGCCGACGCAGCAGAATCCCAGACGCTGCGCATCCTCGGTCGGCAGTCGAGTGACGATATAGGCCAACCGCCTGCCGTCGGCGCTGGTCAGCCGCCCCGGGACGACTTCGCCCGCCGCCAGATTCTCGAAGCTGATCGGCAGGAACTCGTTCTCAAATCGGTTTTCCGTGTCCATCGTGCGCGCCACCGCGCCCGCCTCCGTGAGCCCCAGCACTGACACGTCAAGCGTGTTGACCAGGGAACCTCTGACGCCGGGACTTCCCAGCCACTCCTGCACGAGCGCTCCGTAGCTGTAGCTACTCACCTCGCCTTCCCCAGCGAACACGTCGGGTTCCCACGCCGTGGCCAGTTCATGGAGCCGCGACTGATCCACGCGATCCTGATATCCGCCCAGCAGCAGAAAACTGCTCAGCCCGACGACCACCAGCGTCAGCGCGACGATCGCGACCAGCGTCACGTAAATCCGCGAGCGGATCGTCTGAAACTGCACGAGCGCGGAACGCGGCGCCGAGACCCAACTCGGCTTGGCCTTGGCGGCGGCGAGCATGACCGGGCTGTCGCGGGCGGCGGGGGCGCGGCTAGTTTGCGTCGCCGTTGGCGGCCAGCTGGAGCCCCGCGGGATTGTCGCGCATCGTCATCTTGTACCCGACCCCGCGCAGCGTCTCGATCTGCAAGTCGCTGCCTCGCAGCCGTTGGCGGAGATGGTTGATGTGCACATCGACCGTGCGCGTCTCGCCGCTGAAGGTGTAACCCCAGACCAGCGAGAGCAGCTGTTCCCGCGACATCACTGTCTGCAGATTCTGCGCCAGGGCGAAGAGCAGGTCGAACTCCTTCGTGCGCAGCTTGAGCGGCTTGCCGCCCAGCGAGGCGTCGCGCGTCTGGCGGTTCAGACTGAGGCTGCCCGCCGTGACCTCGACCGCCGAGCGCGCGATCCCGTCCGCGCGGCGCAGAATCGCCTTGACCCGGGCGACCAGCTCTTTGGGATTGAACGGCTTGGTCAGGTAGTCGTCCGCGCCCAGCTCGAAGCCGGCCACCTTGACCGTGTCCTCGCGGCGCACGGTCAGCATCAGGATCGGCACGTCCGAGTCCTGGCGAATGCCCTTGGTCACCTCGAAGCCGTCCATCTTCGGCATCATCAGGTCCAGGACGACCAGATCGGGGCGGAGCATCACCGCTTTCTCGAGCGCCTCTTGTCCGTCGGCGGCGAATTCGAGCTCGTAGCCCTCGCGGGAGAGGTAGAGGCGGACCAACTCGCGGATGTGCGGCTCGTCGTCAGCAATGAGGATTTTCATAACACGGGACCCGCGCCAACCGAGATTCACTATAGAACCTCGCCCGCCCGTTGCCTAATCGCGCCGCCCCGCTCTTCCACGCCGCTCTTTCACGCCGCTCTTTCATGCAGTCTTTCACGCAGTCTTTCACGCAGTCTTCCACCGCGCGGCGCGCTGACGGGCTGGTCGTTGGTAGCCTCAGAGTGTCCAGAATTGTCCAGAACCAGCGACAGAATGCTTCAGGGAGGTCACCATGCCGCGCCGCGAAATCCCCGCCGGAGTCGAAGTCCGCGCCGCCAACGCCGAAGAGATGGAGGACTTCCGCTTCATCGCCAACCTCGCCCTGCAGGAGCACGGCAACCCGATGCGCGACCCGGTCACCTTCCTTCAGCCCGAGTGGTCGACCTGCGTGTTTGAGCACGGCGCGCTCTCGACCACCTTCGGCGCGTGGCCGTTCTCGATGCGCTTCAACGGCGAGCGCGCCCACGTTGCCGGCGTCACCGCCGTCGGCACCGACCCGACCAAACGGCGGCGCGGCTACCTGCGCTTCGCCATGGAACACTCGCTCGACGAGCAGTACGAGCGCGGGCAGTCGCTGGCCGCGCTCTACGCCTCGCAGGCGGGCATCTATCAGCGCTTCGGCTACGCGATCTGCTCGCGGCGGGTGCGCTATGAAATCGACCCGCAGGACCTCAACTTCGTCCACGCGCCCAGCCCCAGCGGCTCACTCAGCGTTGTCAACGCCAAGGATCTGCCCGACAACGCCGCCGTGATCCGCGACCTCTACCGCCAGTTCATGCAGCCGCGCAACGGACTGCTGCACCGCGGCCTCAACCTCTGGAACGCGGAAGTGCTGTCGGAGCCGGAGGACATCACCGAAGGCCCTGTGCGCGTGCTGCTCTACGAGGAGGACGGCGAGGCGCTGGGCTACATGGTCTACACGAGCCGCGAAGATCGCACGGTGAATCCGTTTACCGCCGGTCAGCGCGACCATGTGATGACGATCCGCGAGCACGGCTGGCTCAGCCCCGCGGCCTACGTCGCCATGTGGCAGTTCGCCGCCAGCCAGGACCTTACCTACCGCATTCACCTCGCCGACGCGCCCGCCGACGACCCGATCCAGCACTTCGCCCGCGATCCGCGCACGCTGCGCGTCAACATCGCCGACGGCATCCTTGTGCGCATCGTCGACCTGCCCCGTGCGTTGATGATCCGCCGCTACCCGGTCGAGTCCGAGCTCACCTTCCGCGTCCTCGACGACCTCTGCGACTGGAACCAGGGCACCTGGAAACTCTCCACCGGGCCGGAGGGCGCTGACATTCGCCAGGTTGACGCCTCACCGGAGCTGACGCTGGATATCTTCACGCTGGCGCATCTGGCGACCGGCGCGCTGCCGGCGAGCTACGAGCACCGCCTCGGGCGGATTGAGGCCGCCGACTCGGCGGCGCTGCTCCGCGCCGATCACCTCTTCGCCACCGAGTACGCCATGCACTGCATGAACCACTTCTAGCGCTCCAGCGGCGGCTCACGGCTCATCGCGGCCGGGCTTGACCGACGGCTCAGACCGCCTCGCCGAGCAGGTACTGGCCGACGGCCTCCTCCAGCGCCCGCATCTCGTGCGGATCGAGGTCGCGGTAGGGCGGGCGCGTGTGCGTCAGCGGTAGACCGCTCGTGATGTTGATCAGCTGCTTCAGCGCGCCGACGCGGGGGAAGAGGTTGAGGATCGCGTGCAGCTCGTTGAGTTGAGCCTGCGGGCGCTGCGGCTCGCCTCCCTCGCGGTGGGCGAACTGGATCGTCTTGACCAGCGCCGGCACCGCGTTCGCCATCCCCGAGACGCCTCCCACGCAGCCCGCCTGGTAGAGCGCGGCGTGCGCCGCGTCGGAACCGGCCATGACGCGGAACTCCGCGCCCGGCCCCTCCGCCAGTACCTGGGCCATGTAGCGCCTGGTGCGCTCCGCGTCGCCGCCGGAGTCCTTGATTCCCATCAACTGCTCGGGATGCCGCGCCAGCACGACCCGCAGTACCGCGTCGGGAATGTCGATCCCGGCCTGGGCTGGCATGTTGTAGAGCAGCACCCGACCCTGCGGCGGCAGCGACTCGATCACCGCGCTGAACCAGTCGATCAGCCCGCGTTCATCGACGTTCTTGAAGAAGAATGGCGGCAGCAGCGCGACCGCGTCCGCGCCCGCGTCGAGCGCCTCGTTGGCGGCGCGGATCGTATCGGGCAGCGAGGGGCAGGTTGCTCCGGCAACCACGACGAGTCCGCCGCCGATCCCGCGCGACGCCCGCTTGACCGCCTCGACCACCCGTCGGCGCTCGTCCAGCCCCACCGAGGGGCCCTCGCCGTTGGTACCCAGCGTGAGGATGCCGGTGATCCCCATCGTCCGCATCCAGTCGACGTGCTCCCCAATCCAGTCCACGTCAACCTCGCGCCCGCCCGCCGTAAACGGCGTCACCTGCGCTGCCATCAGCCCGTCCAACCGCTCGTATGTCAGCGCCATGCCGCTGCCCTCCGCTCACTGTCTCAGTTGTCTGACAGGCTATCCGCGCCGCCCCGTGCTCCAGCGAATACGCTCGCTGTATGCCGCGCATCTTTCTCTGCAGCGCGACTGGCGCTCTGACCACCGACGCCGCCCCCGTCGGCGGCGGCGTCGCGGTGCTGGAAGCGCTGCTCCCGCAGCTCGGGGACGCCGGCTTCGATGTCACCCTGCTCACGCCCGCCGCCGCCGAGCAGCGCGAGGGCATCCGCCAGCAGCTGTCCGTGCCGACCCTCGCGCGCGCCGAGCCGGAGCGCATCCTCAAGCTCAACGCCCGCGCCTACGCTCGATTCGCGCTCGAATGGGAGGCGGCGCTCGCCGAGTACTTCGCGGACATTGACCCGACTGACTCCGTGGTCCTCGCCAACGACACCTCGGAGGGGCCGCCCTTCGCGCTGCTGCAGGCGAACGGCTTTCGCCAGATCGCGCTGTTGCACATCATCGTCAGCGAGTTCTTCAGCCGCCGCTACATCTCCCAGCCGACCCGCATTCCCCTGCAGGGCCGCCACCTCGCCGCGCTCTGGCGCGCGGCGGAGCGGCGCGGCCTCACCAGCTACACCCCCAACGTTGCCCGCCTCGTCTGGCCCAAAGAGGGCGATCTGGCGCGCAGCGTGGATGCGCCGATCGCGCCCTCTGCGGCCGTCGCCCGCTCGCTCGCCGACTGCTATCCCGGCAGCGGCGTCGCGCGGCGCACGCAGATCGTGCCCTGGGGCGTGATTGGCCCCGCCGATCCCAGCCTGCGCGAGCAGCGCCGCCAGACGCTGCGCGAGCTCGGCGCGGACCCGAACCGCTTCACCCTGCTCACCTTGAGCCGCATCGCGCCCGAAAAATGGATCGAACTCGCGCTCGACGCGCTCCGCCTGATTGAACGGCAGTCGCCCTCGACCGCGGAGCGGCTCCAGCTGATCATCGCCGGTGCGCCGGCCTACATGGGCGGCGCGGCCTATGAGCGCAAACTGCGCCGCGCCGCTGCGTCCCTTTCGCGGGTGGAGGCGCACTTTGTCGGTTATGTCTCGGGCGAGCAGAAATGGCGGCTGTTCGCCGCCGCTGACACCTTCCTCTCGCCCAGCTACTACGAGGCCTACGGCCTGACGATCGCCCAGGCGCTGGCCAGCGGTACGCCCGTGATCGCCGCGCCGCACGCCGGCGCGCAGGCGACGGTTGACGACCGCCACGGCTGGATCGCCGCGCCCCGCGCCCGCGCCTTCGCCGCCGCGATCCGCCGCGCGCTCCACGCCGACGAGACCGGCGCGCTCGCCCGTCACCGCCAGGCCGCCGCGCAGTGGGGTCGAGACCGGCCCTTCGCCGTCGCTGCTGACCGCTTGATCGGCATCGCCCATAGACTCGCGGTGGGCAGCCCGCTTGAGGAGGCATCGTGATGACCCAGCGCGCAGTACTGTTCGATTTTGGCGGTGTTCTGATCCGCATGGACTGGGACGGCTACGACGAGTTCGGCAAGCAGTGGAATCTGCCGCCCGGCGCGTTGATCGACGCCTTCTACCGCACGCCCGAGTGGCACGCGATCGAGACCGGGCGGGGCAACTGGGACACCTGGCAGCGCGGGGTCGAACAGCGCCTCGCGCCCTACCTGCGGGGTGACGCCGCGGCCGAGGTCCAGAACCTGCTCGACGCCTGGTACGCCCAGCCCTGGCAGTATCACCACCCCAACTTCGAGCTTGCCCGCGACCTCCAGGCTCACGGCCACAAGATCGGCGTGCTCTCCAACGCGCCCGACGACCTCCGCGAACGCTTCCTCAACAATCTGCCGGTCGCGATCGACTGGGACGCGATCGTGGTCTCCGGCGAGATCGGCCTGCGCAAGCCCGACCCCAGGATCTTCCACCACGCGGCCGAGGCAATCGGCGTGCCGTCCGCCCAGTGCTTTTTCATTGACGACCTCGAGGAAAACGTGCTCGGCGCGCAGGCGGTCGGGATGGGCGGCTACCACTTCACCCGCAACAACTACAAAGCCCTGCGCATCGCGCTGCGCGCCGCCGGCATCGAGAGCTAGCGCTCGCGCAGGACGGCGTGGAAGATCGCGGCGAACAACGCGCCCAGGGCCGGGGCGACCCAGTAGATCCAGTGGTCATCCCAGAACCAGGCGATCGCCGCCGGGCCGAAGGCGCGGGCGGGATTCATTGACGCGCCCGACACGCCGCCCGCCATCGTCACCGCCGCCGCGACGTAGAGGCCGACCGCCAGGGCAAAGACGGTCGCGCCGCGCCCGCGCTCGGCCAGCAGCAGGATCGCGTAGACGAGGAAGAAGGTGATCACGATCTCGGCGCCAAACGCCTGGATCAGCGGGCCGTCGCTGAAGTTCGCGCCCAGCCAGGATTCGCCCTCGCCGGTGTGATTGCGGAACAGGCCGTGCATCACGGAGGAGGCGATCAGCGCGCCGGCCAGCTGCGCGGCGACGTAGGGCGCCAGCCGGCGGCCGGGCAGCCGACCGCTCAGCCAGAGGCCGAGCGAGACCGCCGGATTGAGGTGCGCGCCCGAGATCGCCCAGAAGCTGAAGATCATCACCGCCACGCCGAAACCGTTGACCAGCCCTACGCCCAACGCGCCCAGCTGTCCGCCCGACCACCAGTTGACGTGCGCCGAACCCGCGCAGAACAGCACCAGCCCGAACGTGCCCAGCACTTCCGCCATGAGCTGCCGCGCGGTCGCCTGGTTGCTCGCCCGATCGAGCCGCAGCAACCCCAGCACCGGGCGCAGACCGCGTCCCAGCGGCGCCAACAGCTGCTCAATCGGACTCTGCACCAACGCCTCCCCATTCCCGCCGCAGATTCGAGCGCCACACTAACAGCCAGTCTCAGCACGGCGGCGGACACGTGCCAATTCGGCATAATTCAGCGTGAATCACTGAGCATTGGCAACGGATCGGCGGCCCGCGTGCAGGCCCAAATTCAGCCCCTCCCGAGCCGCCCCCAGCGGCGGGCATGGCGGCGCGGTGCAGCCGCTCAGCGCCATCGTCGCCGTCGGCCTCGCGGCCAGCGCCTGCAACGAGTCCGAGCCGAGCTGGGCCGCGACCGAGCGGGCCTTCTGGGCATACCTGGCCGAGCACTATCGCGTGTCACTCGGGGACGCCAATCTCGCCGCCGCGATTGACGCCCTGCAGGAGGGCTGGCTCAGCCCGAGCGCGAACAGTTCTGGGCCGCTCTGCTGGACGCGCACCCCGAGTACGCCACTTGAACGCCCCGTGAACGCCCCCGTGTCGCCCCGACGCGCTCTGACCGCGACGGTGCAGAGCCTGCCCACGCTGGGCGCGGGCGCTCGCTGTTAAGGTTGGACTATGCCAAATCGACTTGCTCGGGAGACCTCTCCCTACCTCCTGCAACACGCCAACAACCCCGTGGACTGGTATCCGTGGAGCGCCGAAGCCTGGGCGCGCGCGCGGGCTGAGGACAAGCCCGTCCTCGTCAGCATCGGCTACGCCGCCTGCCACTGGTGCCACGTCATGGAGCACGAATCCTTCGAGAACGAACAGATCGCCGCGCTCCAGAACGAACTCGTGATCAGCATCAAGGTCGACCGCGAAGAGCGCCCCGATGTCGATGAGATCTACATGGACGCCCAGCAGATGCTGCACGGGCACGGCGGCTGGCCGCTCAACGTCTTCTGCACGCCCGACGGCCGCCCGTTCTTCGGCGGCACCTACTTCCCGCCCCAGCGCCGCACCGGGATGCCCGGCTGGCCTGATGTGCTCAACGGCGTCACGCGGGCGTTTCGCGAGCAGCGCGACCAGGTCGAGCAGCAGGCGACCCAGCTGACCCAGCACCTGAACCTGCGCGTCG
This sequence comes from Dehalococcoidia bacterium, assembly GCA_965200625.1. GTDB lineage: Bacteria > Chloroflexota > Dehalococcoidia > Bin125 > Bin125 > Bin125. Next base: position 2,260,223 of record OZ241375.1, on the reverse strand, counting down.
AACTGGCCGGCGAGGAACTGACCGAGAGCCCGGCGCAAATCCGCTCCCGCACCGCGACGGCGCTGCTCCAGGCCGCCGACCGCACGCACGGCGGTTTCGGCGGCGCGCCCAAGTTTCCCCAGCCTTTCTACCTGCAGCTGCTCGTCCAGCAGGCGCTCGACGCCGCGGCAAGCAACCGCCACGACGCCCGCCGCCAGCTCGCGCTCTCGCTGCGGCAGATGGCGGAGGGCGGCATCTACGACCAGCTCGCCGGCGGCTTTCACCGCTACACCGTCGACCAGATCTGGCTCGTCCCGCACTTCGAGAAGATGCTCTACGACAACGCCTTGCTGATCCCGCTCTACCTGGACGCCGCCCGCCTTCTGGCGGAAACCGCAGCAGCAGAGGAAGTGGACGACGCGGCCCTGTTCCGACGCATCGCCCGCGAAACCGCCGACTACCTGCTTGACGGTCTGCAGACGCCGGAGGGCGCGTTCTTCGCCTCCACTGACGCCGATTCCGAAGGCGTCGAGGGCAAGTACTTCGTCTGGACGCGGGACGAGCTGCACGCGCTGCTGGACGCGCCCGACGCGGAGATCGCCTGCCGCCGCTGGGGCGTTGACGTGGGCGGCAACTGGGAAGGCCACTCCATCCTCCACGCGGCGCAGGAGCCGGCTGCGGTCGCGCGTTGGCTCGATCGGCCGATGGCCGAGGTCGAGGCCTCGCTGGAACGCAGCCGCCAGACGCTGCTCAGCCACCGCGCGACCCGCATCCCGCCGGCGACCGACACCAAGATCATCGCCGCCTGGAACGGCATGGCGATCGACGCGCTGGCCCAGGCTGGTGCGGTGCTGGAAGCGCCCCGTTTCACCAACGCCGCCGCCCGCGCCGCCCGATTCATCCTCGACCAGATGCGGGCCGCTGACGGCGGGCTGCTGCGTATCCACTCCGCCGGCCGCGCCTCGGTCGACGCCTTCGTCGAGGACTACGCCGCCCTCGCCGACGGCCTGCTCTCGCTCTACGAAGCGACCGGCGAGGAAACCTGGTACGCAGAAGCCCGCGCGCTCATTGACGACATGATCGACCGCTTCTGGGATCACGAGGGCGGCGGCTTCTTCACCGTCGGACGCGGCGGCGAGCAGCTGATCGCCCAGCGCAAGCCGACCCAGGACGGCGCGACGCCGAGCGGCAACGCGCTCGCTGCGCGGGCGCTGGCGCGGATGTACGCGCTCACCGCCGAGGGCCGCTACGCCGACCTGATTACGGCGATGCGCGCCACGTTCTCCGCCTACCTCAGCAAAGCGCCGACGATGCTCGGCCTCTTCGTCTCGGTCGAGGACTGGCTGCGCGAGCACCGCTCCGTCGCGCTGGTCGGCCCGGCCGGCGACGCGGAACTGGCGCAAATGCGCCGCGATCTCTGGTCGGGCGCGCCGCGCCCCATGGTGATCATGCAGCGCGCGGAGGGCGCGACCAGCGTCCCGCAGCTGGCGGACAAGCCCCAGCGCGACGGCCAGCCCACCGCCTACGTCTGCCAGGCGTTCGCCTGCTCCGCGCCGGTGCACAGCGCCGCCGACCTGCGCCGCGTCCTCGATGAAGCGCTGCCCAGCTAACCCCGCCCGACTAAGGTGAAGACCAGAGATCCGAGAATTGAACGGAGCGAACGTGAGTCACCAGACCATCATTCCCAGCCTGCGCTACGCGGACGCGAACCGCGCCATCGAGTGGTTGGCCGACGCCTTCGGCATTACCGAGCACTTCGTCGTGCGCGATGAGGCGGGCCGCGTCGAGCACGCCCAGCTGGCGTGGCGCGGCTCGCTGGTCATGCTCGGCGAGGTGCAGGGCGACCCGTACGACCTGCCTCACCGACACGGATCCATCAGCATGACCGCCGAGTCGGCCGAGCAGGTCGACGCGGTCTTCGCCCGCGCCGTGGCCGCCGGCGCGACGGTCGTCCAACCGTTGACCGACACCGACTACGGTTCCCACGCCTTCACCGTCGCCGACTACGAGGGCAACCACTGGCATCTCGGCACCTACGACGCCCTCGCCGACCACTCAGAGGACGAATAGAGGACGAAGCATGAGCCTGCGCGTCCCCGAGCCCGATCGGCCGCACATGCCCGACTCCTTCGGCGTCGGGCTGGAGCAGTATCCGTTCACGCCGCTGTCGTGGGATGACACGACCCGCAGGCTGACCGACTCGCGCAACTACTGGATCGTGACCGCCGCGCCCTCCGGCAAACCGCACTCGATTCCCGTCTGGGGCGTCTGGGCGGAGGAGGCGTTCTGGTTCGTCACCGATCCGCGCAGCATCACGGCGCACAACCTGCAGCGCAATCCGCAGGCTGTCGTCAACCTGGAGTCAGGCGATGAGGTCGTCATCCTCGAGGGCGAGTTCGAGCTGCGGGAGCCCAACGCCGCCAGCATCGCCGCCTTCGCCAAGAAGTACGACATGCCCTGGGGCGCAGACCAGCTCCCCGTCTTCCGCCTCAAGCTGAGCAAAGCGCTCGCCTGGACAGAATCCACCTTCCCCAACACCGCCACCCGCTGGCAGTTCTAACGGCCCGAAATCAGAGTGAATGGAGCCGGGAATGCCGGAAGAACCAGCAAGAGCAAAGCGGCTCGCGATGCTGATCGACGGCGACAACGCCCAACCGTCGCTGCTTGCGGAGATGCTGGCCGAGACGACCAAGTACGGGAACGTCATCATCCGCCGTGTCTACGGCGATTGGGCGAGCTCGAACATGTCTCAGTGGAAACGACAAGTGCTGCACGGGCACGGGGTCCAACCGATACATCAGACCAGTTATACCTCCGGCAAGAATGCGACCGACATTGGAATGATCATTGACGCCATGGACTTACTCCACGCCGGCGACGTAGACGGGTTCTGCATCATCTCCAGCGACAGCGACTTCACTCCTCTAGCGATCAGGATCCGCGAACAGGGGATGTTCGTGATGGGTATCGGCAGAAGCAACACTCCTCAGGCGTTCCAGCATGCGTGCGAGCGGTTCGTGCATACCGAGAACTTGGGAGTTCCGTCCGGAACTCCACTACTGATGATGATACCGGCGAAGGCGATCCACCTGACAAGCCGTTGGTTAATGAACTTGCTACCGACAAACCACGTGTTGACTGGAAGTCTGGCGAGTGGAGAACTTCCGACGCCGAGGATACGTGGCACGATTGGCCTGCTCAGGTGAAGCGCGCGATCGAACACACTCTGGGCCAGCACGACGACTGGGCGAACCTCGCTGACGTTGGAAACGCCCTGCGCGCAACGAATCCGGCCTTTGACCCTCGCTCTTACGGATTCACGCAGCTCTCTCGGATGGTCAAGTCCAGACAGGACATCTTTGAGCTGCGTACCGTAGGAGATGATCATACCCCGCAGGTCCTGTATGCGCGGATGCGCGTCCAAGACGGTGAGTCCTGACAGCGGCACGTTCGCCGCGCAGGTGATGCAAGCGGAAAGCAAGCAGATGATAAGTCGAATCGCGTGTGCAGGATTACTTGTCGCTGCGCTGCTGATCGGCGCCTGCTCGAGCCATGAATCGCGCCACGGGCAACAGGGGCAGGACGAGCACAGCGGCCGCCAGAGCGAGCAGCGCGGCCACGCTCAGGGGCAGCAGCAACACCAGCAAGAGTCGGCGGTGCAGTACGACAAGACCGACACCTACGACCAGACCCGCAACGGCTCCCGCCTCATTCTCGAGTACTCGGCCGCCGAGCGCGCCTTCGTCGGAACCGTCGAAAACACCACCGACGGGGCGCTGACCCGCGTCCGCGTCGAAGTGCACCTCTCGAACGGCGCTGAACTTGGTCCCACCACCCCCGGCGACCTCGCGCCGGGCGACTCGCGCGCCATCCGTCTCGAAGCGACCGAAGAACCGTTCGACACGTGGAACTCGCACCCGGAAGTGGGTGAGGAAGAAGCGAATCACCAGTCGGATCGGGAGTAGCCGCCGCTAGCTGCCGGTGAACTGGGCCGGGCGGCGCTCGTTGAAGGCGGCGACGCCTTCCTTCATGTCGTCCGTGTAGGCGAGGCGCTCGAAGTAGAGCTGCTCGATCCGCAAGCCCTCGTCCAGCGAGGTCTGCATCCCGCGCACTGCCGCCGACTTGCAGGCGCGCACCGCCAGCGGTCCGTTGCGGCAGATTCGCTCCGCCATCGCCCGCGCGGCGGACATGAGTTCGTCCGCCTCAACGACCTGGTGCACCAGACCGATCTCGTGCGCGCGCTCCGCCGTCAACGGGTCGCCGGTCAGCATGATCTCCATCGCCCGACTCTCGCCCAGCAGCCGCGGCAGCCGCTGCGTGCCGCCCCAGCCGGGCAGCAAGCCGAGGCCGACCTCCGGCTGACCCATCTGCGCTCCGCGCGCCGCGATCCGCAAATCGCAGGCCAGCGCGACCTCCAGGCCGCCGCCGAAGGCGTAGCCGTTGATCGCCGCGATCAACGGCTTGGCGATGTACATCCCGCGCATGATCGACGGGGCCAGATCGAAGCGCTCTTTGGAGGGCTCGTCCATCAGCGCCGGGATCATGTCGCGCAGGTCGGCGCCCGCCGAGAAGGCGCGCGCGCCGGCCCCGGTGATGATCGCCACCCAAGCCTCGTCATCGTCGCGGAACCGGGCGCAGGCGTCGGCGAACGCCGCGTACTGCTCGCGGTCAAAGGAGTTCAGCGCCTGCTGACGATCCAGCAAGATCGTCGCAATCCGCCCCTCGCGCTCATACGTCACCGCCATGTCCAACCTCCATGTTCGTCGCCGCCGCGCCGGTCGCCCGCCTGAGCCGCCCCAGCGCGCGACCTCGCTCAGCCTAGCGCGAGCTTTGGCCAGACCCTCAAGTCACTCGTCTTCAGACGTGTCCCCAGGGCCCTCAGCTCTGTCGGACTTGAGGTTGGAAACGAGAGTATTGAGCAGAATCCCCACCGCCTCTACGACCAAGACGCTTTCCCGATCGCCGGACCTCCCGCCCAAAAGGCGACGGCCGCGCCAAGCAGCCCAAGAATGGTGAGCACCAACGCATTCGAGGCCCTGAGCATGAGGAACCGGCGGGTGACGGGCTCCATATGTCTCGCGGAGAGTTCCATGCCCCGCTTGTCGATGTCGTACCGGTTCGCCTGCTCCTGCTCCAGCAGAGAGAGCGATCGCTCCGAAAATCCCGGTAGGATCTGCTCGTATCTCTCCAACATATCTGGATTCGGAATCGGGCCGACGAACGCCGAAAGCGAAACAGTGGACGACTCAGGCTCTGGATGATCCACAGGAGTCGAAACTCCGTCGGGGACAAGTGAGCCATCCACATCCGTCTCGGGCGATGAATGCCCTTCGTCAGTCACTACCGGGGTCGCCTTCTGCTGACGCGCTCGCCAGCCGGCCAGCTTCCCAAGCGCCGGCGGCCTCTACCGCCAGTGGCCCGCTGATCCCGCACGCGCCGTTAGGCTGAGGGGGACATTCGCAATCAGCGCAACGACTGGGGAGCCCACTCATGAGCCGACGCATTGGCATGGGATTTGACTGGCAGGGATCGATGAACCGCGAGACTGCGCTGCAGCGCGCGCAGATCGCGGACGAAGTCGGCATCGACTCGCTCTGGGTCGCCGAGGCCTGGGGCCAGGACGCCTTCACCACTCTCGTCCAGCTCGCCGAGCGCACGCAGAATGTCCAGGTCGCGACCGGCATCGTCAACATCTACTCGCGCACGCCCGCCGCGCTGGCGCAGCACTTCGCCACCATCGACGATATCTCCGAAGGCCGCGTGATCGTCGGGCTGGGCAACTCCGGGCCGCAGGTGATCGAGCACTTCCACGGCGTCCCCTTCCAGCCCGCCTTCAAGCGGATGCGCGAGACCGTCGAGATCATGAAGATCCTCTTCTCGCACGAACCGCTCCGCTACGACGGCGAGCTGTTCAAGCTGCAGCGCGGCTTCACCCTCCGCTTCGAGCCCTACCGCAAGCAGCTGCCGATCTATCTGGCCACCCTGAACCCCAAGTCGGTCAAGATGACCGCCGAAATCTCCGAAGGCTGGCTACCGATCATGATCCCCATTGACCGCCTGCAAGAGGAAATCGAGCAGGTCAACGACTGGGTGCGTGAGGCGGGCAAGGACCCGGCCGACTTCACCGTCCGCGCGCCGGGCGGGGTCACGGTCGCCAACACGCCCGAGGCGCAGGCCCGCGCCCGCGCCGGGCAGGCCGGCACGCTCGCCTTCTATTGCGCGCGGATGGGCGAGTTCTACTACCGCCAGCTCTCGCGCCAGGGCTACGAGGACGAGGCCAACGCCGCCCGCCTCGCCTGGAAGGAAGGCGGCGGCGGCGCGGCGGCGCAGTCGATCCCCGGCGAGATGCTGGAGCAGTTCGGCTTCGTCGGCACGACCGAGGAGTGCGTCGAGCGCCTCGAGCGGGAGCAGGCCGCCGGCGCCCTGCTGCACAGCGTCAACGTAATGGAAAGCGACCCCAACGAGTTCGCCAACATCCTCGAAGCGCTCAAGGGCTAGGCGCGAAGCAGGCAGCAGCTATGCCAGAAGCGGAGTTGCTTGACCGCATCGTCGTCCGCCCCGACGTGTTCGGCGGCAAGCCGATCATCCGCGGGCTGCGGATCGCTGTGGAACACGTGCTCGCCATGCTTGCAGCGGGTGACTCGACGGAGACGATCCTGAGCGAGTACCCGTTCCTCGAATCCGCAGACATCCAGGCCTGCCTTTTGTTCGCGCATCGCTCTATCGCCGGTGAGGACATCCACGACCGCGTGCTCACCAGTCGGCAGTGAGATTCTTGCTTGACGTCTGCGCCTCCTCACGGAGCCTGCAGTTGGCGTTGCGGTCCCACGGACATGACCTGCTCTCAGCCCTCGAGCTCGACCCGCGGGCGACCGACGCAGAGCTGCTGGAGTTCGCCCAAGCGAATCAGCGAGTCATCATCACAGAAGACAAGGACTTCGGCGAGCTCGTGTTCGTTCGCCGCCTGCCACACTCCGGCATCATTCGCTTTACCAACATGACGGTCAATGAAAAGGTCGAAGCCATGCGTGAGCTTCTGGAACATTATCCAACGGAGATCGAAGAACGGTGCATCATCGTCGTTACTCGCAATCGAATTCGGATCCGGAGAACCGGCTAGACCCGATTCTGCACGGCGTCACTCAACCCACGCAATCCACCAGCCGTGCGGGGATGCTTGGGCGAGGCGCTGGCGGCTTTGCTCGCCGTTGCGGAAGCGGGTGATTGACAGACTTGGCATTTGCGGATCGTCGATGTTTTCCAGGTACAGCTCCAGCGTGACCAGCCAGACCGGGCGCTCCGTGCTGGCCGCGGCCAGGGTCTGGAACATCTGTTCGCGGAAGGCGGCGGGGATTTGGTAGATGGCGACTGTTGAGTAGAAGGTCAGAGCCGCGTCATCCGGCGCGTCATCAATCAGCTGCGGCAGCAGCTGCACGGCGTCGCCTTCGCGCAGATCGACCGGCGATGCGCTCAACTCGGCCGCCGCGTCGATCAGGCGTTGATGCCGTTCCACATGCTCGGGCCAGATCAGCGCCCGGAGCCAGCGCAGCTGATCCTCGTCGCGCAGGTCGATCGGGTTGAGGTCGACGCCGGCGCGGTAGCTGACCACCAGCGTATCCGCCAGCGGCGGCATCGCGCCGCCGCCGCGCAGTTCGGCCTCCAGCGTTACCGGCGCGTCGTCCCGGCCCCAGCGCGCTTCTTCCCGACCGCCGCGCAGATAGCGGTAGCGGTAGCGATCCACATTCAGATTCAGCCCGGCGCTCGCGCCGACGTCGATCAGCGCCAGCGGCTGGCCCGATTCCCGCTGGACCATCGAAAACGCCGGCAGCAGACAGGTGCAGCGGCGGACGACGTTGGTCTGCGTGCGGCGCGCGCGGATCAGCGCCAGAATCTCCTCGCGGTGGGCGAGACAGAAGTCGCGGAAGGCCGGGAACGCAGGGGCCATCGGCCGCTCTGCTCCTGAGACGATCGGGTAGTGCGCGGCCAACGGATGCCGGGCCGCCGCGCCGCCGCCGAGCAGCAGGTACTGGACGGCGGCGAAGAGCATGTTTGGCGCTGGCTGACGCTTGCGTTTCTGCGACGCGAGCGCCAGCAGTTCCGCGTCCAGCGAGACGCCGTACGCCAGCTCGGCATACATCGGCGACGCGAGGTCGGGCGATTCCACCCGCGCGAAGCGATGAAAGACATCGCGGTAATGCGCCGCCGCCGGCGCGTCGAGACCGCTCCGCGAGGCCATGCGCCGGGAAGCAAGCGGCAGGGAGCAAGCGTCAGGCGCTGAGGAATTCGCCCAGCTTCTGGAGCAGCGCTTCGGGCTCCTCGACCTGCGGCATGTGCCCGGAGGCGTTGAACATGGCGACCTCCGAGTTCGGGATCGCGTTGTTGAAGTCCTCGGCGTACTGCGGCGGAATCAGGCCGTCGGACGCGCCCCAGACGATCAGCGTCGGAGAGGTGACGCGGTGGATGCGCTCAGAGAGGCGCTTGTCCGGAATCGGCCACATGAAGCGGGCGGCGGTCTGGAGCATCTTGGCGCGCTCCACCGTGACGGTGCGCAGCACGTCCGGGTCCTCGGGCGGCGGCGCGGTCATCATCTGCGCGCCGGGATGGTTGGTGTCGTGGAACAGCGCCGGGATCAGCTCGTTCGGCAGCATCGCAAAGAAGTCGACGACCGGATAGTCATCGTTCCAGAGGCCGGCCGGGGCGATCAGGACGAGCTTGGCGACGCGGCCCGGCTGCATCGCCGCGACCTCCGCCGCGAACCAGCCGCCCATCGAGTGCCCGACCACGATCACCTCGTCCACGCCCAGCGCGTCGAGGAAGTCCCAGTAGAAGTAGAAGACGTCGTGGTGATCCATCAGCCACTCGACGCCGGTCGAGTTGGCGGTGCCTGGCAGCTTCGGCGCGAGCACGCGGTGGTGCTGCGAGAGCTGCTCGAGGAAGGGGTCCCAGATCAGTCCGCCGGCGCCGTGGATGAAGAGCAGGTCGGGTCCCGAGCCGGCCTCCATGTAGCCCACGTTGAAGCGGCCGTTGACGAGCGAAATCGTCTTGTCTTCCATCCGGATCCCTCCAGGAGAATGTACTCGCAGATCAGCCCGCTCAACCTGCGGACGCACGTTGCAAGGCTATGCGTCACCCGTAACCAGTGTCAAACCGCGCTGCCGCCGCCGCCAGATGATCGCGCCCACCACCGCCAGCAAACCGACGAACAGCACGCCCAGCACCTCACCGAGCCCGGACTCGAACTGAGCGATCAGGAGCGTGAACCCGACGGCGTAGACGCTGGCCACGCCGAGGAGGACTTCCAGCCAGCGCTGCCGCAGCGCCCCCGCGACCAGCAGCGCGACCGCCCAGACGACCGCGACGCTCGCCAGCTCCAGACTGCGCTCCGCCAGGAACACCGCCCCGACGAGGCCGCCAACGAGCAGCGCCGCTTCCCAGCACCGCGTCAGCCAATCGTCGCCGAGACGGTCCAGAATGCGCGGGCCAATCCGCTCCAGGGCAGTCAGCTGCAGGGCCGTGATCAGCGCGGCAATCGTCAGCCCCAGCCGCGCGCCGCTGTCCAGATCGGACAAGCCGCCGACCAGCGCGCCCAGCAACAGCAAGCCCGCTGCTGGCAGCAGCTCCGCCTGCCCGCGGCGCACAGCCCAGACCGCGAGGATCCAACTCAGCAACAGCGCCAACCAGTCGATTGCCGGTCCTCCAGCCACACTGGCCAGCGCCAGAATCGCAAACGCGGTTCCCAAGGACGCCCCGAGCCGAGCCCACTGCCGCAGCCCAGCCTCCAGCCGCTGGAGGCGTTCCAGCAGGAACATTGCGCCGCCGCCCAACGCCAGCGTTGCCGCGAACGCGCCCCACAGCACCCAGCCGGCAAGCGCCTGCACGCCGTCGTCGAGCGCCTCCAGCTCAAACGCATCGCCCTCGACTACAAACACCAGCGGCAGCGCCGTCAGGGCCAGCGCGGCCAGCAAGGCCGCCCGCGGCGAGCGCGCCAGCCACGCCATCCCTGAGCCAACCAGCACGGTGCAGAAACTGAGCGCCAACGTGACGATCGCCAACGCCCCGCCGCCGACCTCATCAAGCAACGCGAGCACGCCCACCGCCGCCATGATGATCGTGACGATGGCCAAGCAGTCCGAGAGCTCGGCCAGCACCGCCCGGCGGCTCCACCAGGCCAGCGCCGCGCTGACCAGCGCGAGCCCGAACGGCAGCGCCATCCAGGCGGGGCGCCCGTCTACGACCCGCTCATTCAGCGTGAACAGACCGATCAGGAGGATCGAAACGCCGACGTAGGAGAGCGCCACGGCTCCGCGCCCTCGCGGGGCTGGTTTTGCGCCGCGCGCCGCTTCCCAGTCGCGGATTGCTGCGTCCGTCTCCGCCTCGACGAAGCCCGCCTCGCGCCAGCGCTCCAGCGCCGCGTCCCACTCGTTCCGCTTGTCCCGCTCGTTCGCTGCCATCGACTCCACCTTATGCCCAACCCGCTATGACGCGCCCTCGACCACGGTCGCGCCGCGCTGCCGCCGCCAGATGATCGCGCCCGCGACGATCAGCAGGCCCAGCGCGAGCGTGGCGATCACCGCGCCGAGGCTGGATTCCAGGTGCCCGAGGATCAGCGCCAGGCCGGTGCCGTAGACGCCCGCCGCGCCGAAGCAGAGCTCGAGGCGCTGGCGGCGGACTACTCCCGCGACGAGCAGGAAGAGTCCCCAGATGATCCCGATTGCGGCGAGCCCGGCGTGGTCGGCAGCGAGGATCGACACGGCGACCACACCGCCTGTCAGCAGCGCCGCCTGCCAGAAGGGCAGCAGCCAGTGCTCGGCCAACGCGCCCAGCAGCTGCGGGCCGGCCATGCCGACGATCGTCACCTGCAGCGCCGTGAAGAGCACTACGACCGTCAGTCCGAGATGCAGCTCGCTGTCGAGATCGGAGAGCCCGCCGACGAGCGCACCGAGCAGAAGCAACGCCGACGCCGGCAATAGCTCGAACCGATTCTGGCGAAAGGCGAGCACGGTCACGAGCCAACCGGCGAGCAGCGACATCCAGTCGAGGGCCGCCTCGGGCGACGACTCGGCCAACCACAGAATCGCGCCGCCGGTCGCCAGCGACGCGCCGAGCCGCGCCCAGGGCGCGGCGTCCGCGTCGAGCAGGCGGCTCGGGCGCAGCATCGCGATCTGCGCGGCGAGACCCACCACAACGACCGCCGCGAGCGTCCCCCACAACTCCCAGCCGACGCTCCAGTCGCCCGCGCCTCCGTAGCGGAGGACGTTCAGCGCGTTGTCGTCCGCCGCGATCGAAAACGGCATCAGACAGAGGGCGACGGCGGCCAGGAAGGCCGCGAGTCGGGAACGCGCCAGACGCGCCAGCCCGCCGCCGACGAGCAGCGCGCAGAGGCAGATCAGGAAGAACCCGATCGCATACTGTCCGCCGCTGTCGTCAACGCGCTCGAGGCCGAACCCCAGCGCCAACGTCAGCAGGATGACGCCGCTCGCCGCAAAGCCGTCCGCCAGCGCCTGGAGCCCGGAGCGCCAGGCGATGCGCGCCAGCAAGGCGGCGGCCAGCCCGATGAGGAGGGGCAGAACGATTGTCCCGAGCTCGCTGGAATCCATCAGCCCGACCGCCAGCAGCGCGCCGACGAGGACGATCGAGACGCCCAGATACGACAGCGAATCAACCAGACGGCCCGCCGATGCCTGCGCCTCGCGCTCCGCTTCCCAGGCGCGCACCGCGGCGGCGGTCTCGGCGTCGAACAGTTCCGCCTCCGTCCAGCGGTGCAACACCGCTTCCCAGTCGTTGCGGCCAAACCGCGACGCCATCCCCCGCCGCCTCTCAATCGCCCAACGCGCTCAGATTAGAGTGGATTCATGCCGACCGGTGAGCTCCCGCCCGCGATCGTCCGCGCCTACGACATCCGCGGTACGACGCCGGATCAGATCGACGAGTCGGTAGCCGAGCGCATCGGCCTGGCGTTTGGCCGCTGGCTCGGCGAGCGCGGAGCGGACAGCGCCGCCGTCGGGCATGACGCGCGGGCCAGCTCGCCGGCGCTCTATGAGGCGGCGATTGACGGTTTGCGGCGGGCGGGAGTCAACGTCCACGCGGCCGGGCTCGCGCCGACGCCGGTGATCGGCTGGACGGTCGATCGGCTCGGCTTGGGCGGCGGGCTGATCATTACCGCCAGCCACAATCCGCCCGAGTACAACGGCTTCAAGCTGCTCGCCGAATCGGCCGAGCCGCTGATGCCGGACGCGATCGCCGCAATCGCCGCGCTGGCCCAGTCCCCGCCGAAAACGGCAGCGGCAAGCGGTGCACGAGCGGACATCGACGCCCTCGAGCCGTACCTCGAACTGATCGATCAGCGCTTCCGCGGCGGCGCCGCTGGCCTCTCCGTCGCCATCGACCCGGGCAACGGCGTCGCCGCGCTGACCGCGCCGCGAGCGCTGCTCGCGCTCGGCGCGCGGCTGCACGCGATCCGCTCGACTCCGCGCCCTGCGCCGGCGCTCTCCGCTGACCCACAGAATCCCGAGACCATGCGCGAACTGGCGCGCGCCACCGGCGCGTTGCAGGCTGACTTGGGCATCGCCTGGGACGGCGACGGCGATCGCATTGGCGTGCTTGACCATCTCGGCCGCCGCTATGAAGCCGACTGGCTGACCGCCGTGCTCGCCCGACCGCTGCTGGCGCGGCGGCCGGGCAGCGAGATCCTGCTCGACCTGAAGACGAGCAGCAGCGTGATCGACGAAATCCGTCAGCGCGGCGGCATGCCTGTCACCGCCCGCACCGGCTACTCATTCTTCCGCCGCACGATGCGCGAGCGGCGCATGGCCTTCGGCGGCGAAACCAGCGGCCACATCATGTTCGGCCCCGACTACCGCGCCGGCGAGCACGCCCCCTGGATCGACGACGGCGTCTACGCCGCCTGCGCATTGCTCGCTTACCTCTCAGAGCGGGAGCGCACGCTGGCGGAAGCAATGGCGGAGCTCGAACCGCGTCCGATCTCACCGGAACTCCGCTTGCCCTGCGGGGACAAATTGAAAGTCAGCGTCGCCGAGCAGATCGGCGACTGGTTCGCCGAGCGCCATCCCGACGCTGTACTGGATCGCAGCGACGGCGCGCGCGTCACTCTGCCCGACGGCTGGCTGCACGCCCGCGCCTCCAACACCGCGCCCGCGCTCAGCCTGCGCTTCGAGGCGCGGGACGAAGCCGCCTACCGCCGTCTGGCTGAACAGCTCCAGACCGCGCTCGCGCGTCTTCCACAGGTCAGCGGCGTCGAGCAGCTGGACGACCCGCCGACGATCGGTCCGCAGCCGCTCATTTGACCACGATGGCGACGTGCAGCGCCTCGGCCAACTCGCGCGTCGCGGCCGGCGGCTCTTCCGCCAACACCAATGTCACCCGCACGATGTCACGGCGACCGTCCAGCGAGAGCTCCGCCTCGCGCACCGCCCGCATCCCCGCCAGCCGGAACAGCGCCTGTTGCAGTTCATGCGGCTCCGCGCCCGCCGGGCGTACCTCGACGATGAGCGTCTCACCCTCTCCGACAAACGCGGCGTCCGCCTCATCGCCGGAGGGAAACCAACGCTCCGTCACGCCGACCGCGTCCGCGGGTGCGCCCAACGCTTCCCCATTCGCCGCCGCCCACTCCTTCAGGGCGCGGTGCGCGGCGCTCTCGTCCGTGCCGGAGCGCGTCTTGGTCGGCGGCAGCCCGAACGCATAGATGCCCACCGGGACCCAATCGAACGCCTGCATCGCGGCAAGCTCGTCCGCCGACGCGCCGCCCAGCATCCCGCGCAGATCGGGCGCATCCGAATCCAGCGCCGCTACTCTCGCCTGCATCCCGTCGGCGATCTCCGCCAGCGCGACGCTGTCCGCCGACAATGACAGTCGGCTCCGGGCCGCCGCCGCGTCCGCCTGCTCGCCCTTGCGCGCCGACTTGGTCAGGAAGCGGAACAGCGTGCGTTGGCGATCGATGGCGGAGATTTCGAGCGGCATGGGCGTAGGGTACTGATCGATGAGCGCGCCCCCGATCCCCCGCGACATCTTCCGCGCCTACGACATCCGCGGCCGCGCCGACGGCCCAGGCGCGCCCCTGACCGCCGCGCTCGCCTACCAGATCGGCCGCGCCTACGCCGACTATCTCCAACCTGTCCGCCACACCGTCCAACGGGCAGTCCGACGGGCGGTGATCGGCGGCGATCAACGCCCAACCACAGCGTCGCTGATGGAGGCCGCGTCCGAGGGGATGCTCGACGGCGGGCTGGACGTGATCGCGCTGGGCCGCGCGCCCTCGCCGCTGGTCTATTGGGCGGCGGCGAGGCTGTCGCCGGCGCAGCCGACCGGGGGCGTCGTAATCACCGCCTCGCACAATCCGCCGGAGGACAACGGCGTCAAACTGCTCGAGGCCGGCGGGATGCCGCTGCTGCCCGAGTCCATCCAGGCCGTCGCCGACCGCATCGAACGCGGGCGCACAGAGCGCCATTCGGCAGGGACACGCTCGCAATGGGCCCCGAAGCCGCCCTATCTCCAACAGCTGGCGGAGCAGTACCCGCTGGCGCGGCGCTTGACTGTCGCAGTCGATCCCGGCAACGGCGCAGCCGCGCTGACCGCCGCGCCCGCGCTCCGCGCGATCGGCGCTGACGTGCAGGCCATCAACGATGATCCCAACGAACCTCACCCACCGCATCCCGCCGATCCGCAGCACGCCGCCAACGTCGCGCAGTTGGCGGCTTTCGTCCGCGAGGCAGGCGCAGACCTCGGGTTCGCGTTCGATGGCGACGGCGACCGCCTCGGTCTGGTCGACAGCCGCGGCCGCCGCGCCCGGCCCGATCAGGTGCTCGCGCTGTTGGCGGGGGAATGGCTCGCCGCCCGGCCCGGCGCGCAGATCCAGGTCGATGTCAAGACGTCTCAGGCCGTGATTGAACACATCGAGCGGCTCGGCGGGCGAGCCGTCTTTGGCCCGGTCGGACATTCGCTCGGCAAGTACGCGATGCAGGCGCGCGGCATCGAGTTCGGCGGCGAGGCCTCGACCCACTACTACTACCGCCTCGCCGATCCGCCCCACTTCAGCGACGACGCCGTGCGCACCGCCTGCCGCCTCGCCCGCCTCGCCGCGACCACTCCGCTCACCCCGATTCTGGACGGGCTGCCGCGCTATCCGATCTCGCCGGAAGTCAAAATCCACTGCCCCGACGAACGCAAACACGCTGCCGCCTCGGCCCTCGTCGACGCGGTCCGCGGGCGCTGGCCGGTCAATGAGATTGACGGCGCGCGGATCGACCTCTCCACACTGGCCGACGGCGCTTGGTGCGTAATCCGTGCCTCGAACACGACGCCCTACCTGACCGTCGTCGTGGAAGCGCGCACCGACGCCGGTTATGAGACTGCGCGGCAGGTCACGGCGGACATTCTGGCCGCACGCGGACTTGACCCGGCGCCCCTGCTCAATCAGCCGCCGCTGGATTGACGCCGGCTTCCGAGTCGCTGCGCGGTAGGTCGAACACGTCCGCCAGCAGCTCGTAGGAACGGATCCGCGCGGCGAAGTCGTGCGTGATTGTGAGCACGATGAATTCATCCACGTCGTAGGCCGCGGCCAGCTGTTCCAGCCGTGTCCGCACCGTCTCGGGAGCGCCGTGGATGCTGCGATTCTTCATGTAGGCGAGATAATCCAGCTCGGGCTGCGAGTACGGGAAGTTCAGCGCTTCCTCGACCGACGGAATCCCGCCGCGCATCCCGCGGTTGCCCTTGATCCGCCAGCACCAGCGGCTCCAGCAGAGCCGCTCGGCCTCTTCGTCCGTCTCCGCGACCGTGACCGAGACGCCCAGCGACGCCCGCGGCTCGGCGCTGACCGGCGACGGCTGGAAGCGCTCGCGGTACTTGCGCACCACCTGCTCGCCGCCCTCGGGCGAGATGAAGTGCGCAAAGCAGTGCGACCAGCCCAACTCGGCCGCCACGTGGCCGCCGTAGTGCGACGAGCCCAGCAGCCAGAGCTCCGGCATCGGCGCGCCCGGCGGCGCGGCCCGCACCTCGCGGTACTGATGATCGGGCGGCAGGTCGTCGGCCAGCCAGCCGTAGAGATCGAGCAGCTGCTCGGGAAAATGATCGATGCCCAGCGCCCCCGGCCCGTGCACCAACGCCCGCGCGGTGCGTCCGTCCGAGCCCGGCGCGCGCCCCACGCCGAGGTCGATCCGGCCCGGGAACTGGGTCGTCATCGTGCGGAAGTTCTCGGCCACCTTGAGCGATGAGTAATGCGGCAGCATGATCCCGCCCGAGCCGACCCGAATCCGATCGGTCAGCCAGGCGACCTGGGGAATCAACACCTCCGGCGAGGCGCAGGCCAGCGAGCCGGCGTTGTGATGCTCGGCCAGCCAATAGCGTGAGTAGCCCAGCAGATCGCAGGCCTGCGCCAGCGCGAACGTTTCCGTGATCGCCGTCGCCGCCGTGCCGCCCTCGCGGATCGGAATCTGATCGAGCACGCCCAGCCGAATCTCAGCCGCCATGCCTGCAGCCTACAACCGCCGCCTGTCCCAGAACGTGCCGCCTGCACAACCCGCGCCGCGTGCAACCTGCGACCTGCGACTGAGCGGCGCGCCTCGCCTAAGCTGAATACTTACCCTGCACACCCTCGCTGGAGCCCTGCATGACCACCCGTTCCGACTCCCCCAGCCCGCTTGCTCCGCCCAGCAGCCGCGCCGCCGACGCCGCCCGCGACGCCTGGGACAACTTCCCGGCGCTGCACACCGCGAACGCGGCGACGCGCGGGATGACCGCTGGCAGCGCGACCGCGTGGGGACTCTCCGAGCGGGCGCCGCTCAGCGATCTGCCGCCGATCTCGCTCGGCGGCGGCATCCCCGACGCGGACACGCAGCCGCGTCAGCAGCTGCTCGAGGCCATGGCCCGCGTATTGGACGCGCCCGGCGATGCGCCGCTTGTCTACGGCGGCCCGCAGGGGTTCACGCCGCTGCGCGACGAAATCGCCGCTTTCTTTGCCCGCAACCATCCCGCCCAGCCCGGCGCGGACTGGTATCTGCTGACCAACGGCGCCGCGGGCGCGATTGAATCGATCTGCGCCGCCTTCCTCGACCCGGGCGACATCGTGATTACCGAAATCCCCACCTTCGCCGGCTCGCTGCGCACGATGCGGGGCAAGCAAGCTGAGGTCGTCGGCGTCGGCATGGACGCTGACGGCATCAAGCTCGACGAACTCGAAGCCACCATCGACCGCCTCGAGGCCAACGGCCGCCGCGTCAAGCTGATCTACACCCAGCCCACCTTCCACAATCCGACCGGGCTGACGATGCCCCTCCAGCGCCGCCTCGACCTGATCGAGGTCGCCGCCCGGCGGCGGGTGCTGTTGATGGAAGACCACGCTTACTCGGAGCTCTACTTCGACGGCCCGCCGCCGCCCACGCTCTCGGAACTGACCGACGGCTACGGCGTGCTCACCGTGGGCACGTTCTCCAAGGTGATCGCGACCGGCCTGCGCGTCGGCTGGGTGCAGGCGCGGCCCGACTGGATTCAGGCGATGGTGCCGGCCCGCTTCGACATGGGCAACAGTCCGCTGCTGCATCGGATGCTGCACGAGTACATGGTGCGCGGCAACTTCCGCGAGCACGTTGAGCAGATGCGCCGCCTCTACGCGCTCAAGGCCAAGACCCTCGCCGGGGCGCTCGAGCCGTACGGCGAACCCTACTTCGACGTCACCGAACCAGGCGGCGGCTTTTTCCTCTGGCTCAAGCTGCGCAACGGACTAACCGGCGACGCCGTCCGCGACTGCGCCGCCGAGGACGGGCTGAGCTTCGCCTCGGGCAACCGCTTCTACCCGGGCGGCGGGGGCGGCAACGACGGCGAATCGCTGCGCCTCGCCTACTCCTGGCCGCCCGCCGCCGTCCTCGAAGACGCCGCCGATCGTCTGGGCCGCTCCTTCCACCGAGCCGCCAACGGCGGTGCCTAGCGGTGTCCTGCGGCCAACCGATCGAACGCCGCGCCGTCCTCGCCGGACGCGAGTTCACCTACGAGCTGCACCGCAGCGCCCGGCGGCGCAAGAGCATCTCGCTCGTCGTTGACGACGACCGCCGCCTGCGCGTGCTCGCCCCCAAGCGGACGCCACTCGCGCAGATCGACGCCTTCCTCCAGCGGCGCGCCGACTGGATTCGGGAACACCTGACCGCGCCTCCACCCGTCCGGCTGCGCGACCAGCTGCGGGCCGGCGGCCAACTGCCGCTCCTCGGCCAACCCGTCGCGGTTGCCCACCACCCGTCGCGGTTTGCCTACGACGGCCAGCGCTTCCTCGTCAATCCCGCCGACGACAACCGCTGCCGCGACGCCGAAGCCTGGCTGCGCGAGTACGCCCGCGCCGAGTTCACCGACTGCGTTGACCGCTGGATCGACCGCATTGGCGTCCGTCCGGCCCGCATCCAGATTCGCGATCAGAAGACGCGCTGGGGCAGCGCCTCCGCGCTCGGCACGCTGAGCTTCAACTGGCGCCTGATCTTCGCCTCACCGGAGATTATCGAGTACGTCGTCGTCCACGAGCTCTGCCACCTCATCCAACCCGACCACAGTCCCGCCTACTGGCGGCTCGTCGAGTCGCACCTGCCCGACTACCGCATCCGACGGCAAGCGCTGAAAGAGTCCACCGACCGCCTGGTCTGGTGATCCGCCCACCCCGCCCCTCTGGGGGGAGGAGAACACGCTCCAAAGGCCTCCCCCTTTGGGGGAGGCGCAGAAGGCGGAGGGGGCGTCCCTCTTCAGTCCCTTCGGGACAGCTTCCCCCCTCTGAGGGGGCAGCGGGGAGCTAGTCGGACGCTGCCTCGGCCGGGGCCTGGAGGAAGTCGGGGACTTCCTGGCCGGCGTCGATGAACGCCTTGGCCAGCACGTCGGTGCGGCTGAACGAGACCGCGCCACCGCCCGAAGCGACCCACTGCTGGGTGCCCTCGACCGAGGCCAGCTGACCCTGGAATCGGGGCGCGACGTAGCGCGCGAACAGCTCGTAGCTGCGCCGAATCCCCTCGCGGTTCGCCCACTCGTGCGCCAGCATCATCAGCCCGCCGAAGCCGCCCGAGTTCTCCTGCAGAATCTCAATCGCCTTGATCGCGTCGTCCGGCGTGCCGATGATCGCGCCGCCCGTCGCCACCGCGCCTTCCGGCGTCTCCGCCGTGCCCGGCAGCACCGCCTGGAGCGTGTCGCGGAAGTAGTCGATCTGCCAGGCGCGCCAACCCTCGCGGCACTCGGCGAAGGCCTGCTCGCGCGTCTCCGCGATGTACATCGGGATCACGAGCCGCCACTTGTTGCGGTCAACGACCGTGCCCTCGCGCTCCGCGACCTGTTCCACTTCCTCCCACTGCCCCTCGAGGTTCGAGCGGCCGCCGGGCAGGTAGACGCCGATGCTGAGCATCCCCATCCCGTACTTGCCCGCCGTCACCCGGCCGGCCGGGCTGACCGTGGAGGCGACCGCCATCTCGAAGTGCGGCTTTGTGTACGGCGAGACCTGCAAGCGCGCGTCGGTCAGCTCGAACCAGTCCGTCTTCATGTTGACCGGACCGTCCTGCCGCAGCAGCGCCGTGATCGCCTGCAACGACTCATCCATCCGCTGCCGCTGATAGAGCGGGTCGATCCCCATCATCCGCGCGTCCGAGGACAGCGCGCCCGGCCCGACGCCCATCATCACCCGCCCGCGCGTCATGTGATCGAGCTGGATCATGCGGTCGACCACCATCAGCGGATGGTGATAGGGCAGCGAGACCACGCCCGTCCCCAGCCGGATGTTGCTCGTCCGCTCCGCCGCCGCAGCGATGAACACCTCGGGCGAGGCAATCAGTTCCCAGCCGGCGGAGTGATGCTCGCCGATCCACGCCTCGTCGTAGCCGAGTTGATCGAGCCACTCGACCAACTCCAGATCGCGGTGAATCGCCAGCGAGGGGTTTTCTCCCACTCGGTGGAACGGCGCCATGAAGATTCCGAAGTCCATCCGTCCGTCACTGGCCATCTCGTCCCCCATTCAATACTGAGCCGTTCAATGCTGCACCGTTCGATCTGGAGCCGTCGGCATTACCTTGTTACGAGTCTAACCACCCGCCCGCAGCATCAGGCAGAGTCGGCAGGCATTGCGATGACCACGTCTCCCTACTACCAGCGGCGCAGCACGCGCTTCGACCCGACGATCAACTGGCGCGACGCCTACGCCGAGCGGCTCGCCACGCCCGAGATGGCGGCGGCGATGTTCCATTCCGGCGACCACCTCTGGATGCCGCCCGGCCACGCCTCGCTGCCGATTCTCCAGGCGCTCGCCGCCCGACGGGACGAGCTGCAGGGCGTCGAAGTGCGCGCCGTGATCGTGCCCGACGCCGGCTGGTTCACCGAAGACATGATGGCAGCGTTCAAGCTCGCGCCGCAGTTCGGCACGCTCTTCGACCGCGACGCCGTCAACAGCCGCGTCGCCGACTATCACCCCTACTGGCTGGTCGGCATCCACAAGGCGTGGGACGCCGGCCGCGAGGCTGACGAGGCCTGGCCGATCGACGTGCTCCAGATCCGCACCTCGCCGCCCAACGAGGCCGGCTACGTGTCGCTCGGCGGTTCGGTCTGGGACGGCGTGACCTCGGCCAAGCGGGCGCGGAAAGTCATTGCCGAAATCAACGACAACGTGATCGAATCCTTCGGCGACTCCTGGCTGCACGTCTCGGAGATCGACTGCTTCGTCCCCGCCGACTCGCCGGTCGTCGTCAATCTGGAGCATCCCGAACCAAATCAAACCGACCTCGCGCTCGCCCACTACGTCGGCCAGTTAGTCCAGGACGGCGACACGATTCAGGTCGGCGTCGGCTCGCACACCGGCGCGCTGCCGCGCCTGGGCGCGTTCGACGAGCGCGAGAATCTCTCCTACTTCGCCGAGCTCACCGTCGAGGGGCTGGTGCCGCTGGTCGAACGCGGCGTGATCACGGGGAAATACTCCGACACCCACCCCGACAAGTTCGTCGCCACCGTGATCGGCAACACGCCCGACGAGCACGCCGTCGTCCACCGCAACCCGCACTTCGAGACCTACTCAATCGAGTACCTGCTCGACCCCCGCCAGATCGCCCGCAACGAGAACATCGTCGCAATCAACGGCGCGCTGACTGTTGACCTCAGCGGGCAGATCGGCGTCCACACGATCGGCCCGCGCGTCTACGCGGGCGTCGGCGGACACCTTGCCTTCGCCATGGGCGCCTACCTCGCGCCCAAGGGCCGCTACGTCACGGTGATGCCCTCGACCAACCGCGCCGGCACGATCTCCACGATCATGGCCCAGTTCGACCCCGGCCAGATCGTCACCGTCCCCCGCGACATCGCCGACACCGTCGTGACCGAATACGGCATCGCCCGCCTGCTCGGCAAGACGGTGCGCCAACGCGCCGACGAGCTGATCGCCGTCGCCCACCCCGACTTCCGCGCCGAACTGCGCCAAGCCGCGCAGAAGCTGTTCTACCCATAGGCCGCGGCGTCTCGGGCAAGCCGCGCTGATGACGCGTCTCTACACCGTCGGCCACTCGAACTATCCGCTCGCGGACTTTCTCGACCTGCTCGCGCAGTACGAGATCGCGCTCGTGATCGACGTGCGGGCGCATCCTCACGCGCGTTGGGCGACCTGGTTCAACCGCGAGCCGCTGATGCGCCGCTTGCACGCAGCGGGCGCGGCCTACCGCTTTGAGGGTCAGACGCTGGGCGCGCGACCGAACGATCCGCGAGCCTACACCGCCGCCGGGCGCGTCTCCTTCGCCGCGGTCGCCGCCCAGCCCCAGTTCGCCGCGGCCCTGAGCCGCGCTATGCGCGACGCCGAGCGCCAGCCGACCGTCCTGATGTGCGCCGAGGAGGATCCGCTCCAGTGCCACCGCGCCATCCTCCTGGCGCGCCAGCTGGCCGAGCGCGGCTGCGCGGTCGCCCATATCCGCGCCGACGGCCGCCTCGACAGCCGCGAGCATCTGGAGCAACGCCTGCTGGAGGCGCACGGACTGCACGAATCGATCCAACCCGACCTGTTCGCGCCCGACAGCCTGCGCACGCGCGAACAGCGCCTCGCCCTCGCCTACGAAAAGCAGGAAGCCCAGCGCGCCTGGCTACGAGACGGGCGGCGAGACGGGCGGCGCGACACGTCCTGACTGCGCTGCTTGCGGCGGACGCCTAGCTGTTGGCGCTGCTCGACTCCTCCGACGCCTCTGCCTCTGCTTCGCCCTCGTCACCCTCAACGGCCTCGTCGGACTCGGTCGCTTCCGCCTCGGTCGCTTCCGCCTCGGTCGCTTCCGCCTCGGTCTCGAGTGCCGCCTCTGCCGCCTGCGCCGCCTCCGCCGCGTCCCGCTCGGCGAGCAGCGCATCCGCCAACTCGCGCGCTTCGACCAGCGTCTCGACCCGCCGCTCCGGCGGGATGTCGTCGAGCGCGCCCAACGAGTCCAACGCCGACTCGACCGACGGCGTCTGTTCCAGACCCATCGCAATGCTCTGCGTGCCCTGCTCCGTCGCGCCTTCGACCAGATCCTTGATCACCATCGCCGCGCTGTCATCGAGCGCTGTCGTCCGCGAGAAGTCGAAGATCACCACTTCGTGCTCCTGGATGTCGGGCGTGATCGCCCGCACCAGGGCGCTTGATGAGGCGACCGAGAAGCGGCCGCGCAGCGCCAGCAGGCCCGTCCGCGCCGAGTACGGATCGTCGCCGCTCAGGTCGAGCAGCGGCACCGAGAGCACGTTGTCCAGCTCGAACCGTTCCGAGCGGAGCGCATTCGCCATCCCGGCCGCGATCAGGCCAATCGCTACCGCCGTGACCAGATCGACGAACATCGTCAGCACCACCGTCATGAACATGACCAGCAGGTGCGAGCCCTGAATGTCGCGGATGCGGCGCAGGAAGCGCCAGTCGATGATGTCCCAGCCGACTTTGAGCAGGATGCCGGCCAGCACGGCGTGGGGAATCGGTTCCGCAATCGCGCCGCCGCCCATCGCCAGCGCCAGCAGCACGACCGCGACCAGAATGCCCGCCAGCGGCGTCCGGCCGCCGGCGCGGACGTTGACCACCGTCGTCAGCGTCATCCCCGCGCCCGGCAGCCCGCCGATCAGGCCCGAGAGCGTGTTGCCCAGACCCTGGCCGAACAGCTCGCGATTCGGCCGGTGCGTCGTGCGCGTCAGCGAATCCGCCACGAGCGACGTGAGCAGACTGTCGATTGAACCCAGCAGCGCGATGATGAACGCGGGCTCGATCACCGCGAGCACGAAGTCAAGCGACCAGTCCGGCCACTGAAGCGAGGGGAAACCGGTCGGAATGTCGCCGATGGTGGGCGCGCCGTCCAGCCAGAGCAGGCTCAGGCCGGTGCCCAGCACCAGCGCCGCCAGCGTCGGCGGGATCACGCCGCGGAAGCGGCGCGGCCAGAACACGACCAGACCCAGCGTGAACAGCGCCACGCCGAAGGCGTCAATGTTGAGTTCCCGAATCGCGTCGGGCAGCGCTTCCAGCGACGCCGTCAGCCGTCCCGCCTGGACGGGGAAGCCGAAGAACGGCAGCAGCTGGATCACGATGATGATCATGCCGATGCCCGACATAAATCCCGAAATCACCGAATAGGGCGTGTACGAAATGAACCGCCCGACCCGCAGCACGCCAAACGCGATCTGGAACAGCCCGGCCAGCAGGACGACCGCGAAGGCCTCTTCCAGCCCCTTCTGCGCGACCACCACGGCCATCGCGATTGCCATCGGCGGCGTCGGCCCGGAGACCTGCGCCGGCGTCCCGCCGAACAACGCGGCGCAGACGCCGACCGCGATCGCCCCGTACAGACCGGCCAGCGCGCCCTGGCCAACATCGCCGCCCGCGGTCGAGACTGCGGCCACGCCCAACGCCAGCGAGACCGGCAGCGCGACGACTCCGGAAGTCACCCCGCCGAAGATGTCCCCGCGCAGCTTCTGGAGGTTGTACCCCTCCCAGCGTCCAATGAAGTACGCGAACCAGGCGCTGAACAACGCTGCTTCTCCCCCGTTGCCCTACACGATCCTCCGTCTCCAGGTCGGCCTGGAGGCTCGGTCAGGCGTGCTGCTTGATGAACTCGCCGACCCGCTCAATCGCCTGCTGACCCTCGGGCAGCATCGGCGCGAACGCCTGCCAGACGTGGAACATATCGTCCCAGAGTTCTTCGACGACCTCCACACCGGCCGCCCGCGCCCGTTCCGCCACGCGCGTCGTGTCGCGGGCGATCATCTCCACCGCGCCCGCCTGGAGCAGCAGCGGCGGCAGCCCGGCGTAGTCGGCGAACAGCGGCGACACCAGCGGATCTGCGCGATCCGCATCGCCGGCGTACATCGCCGCCCAGGCCTGCGAGGCGGTGATCGCCGTCGTGTTGTCGGGGATCGTCGGATCGTCGTGTCCAAACGCGGACAACTCCTCCGGGCCGGCGGCCAGATCAGCCCACGGCGACAACCCGATCCCGGCGCTCGGCATCCGCACCCCGCGCTCGCGCGCGGCGACCAGGGTCGCCAGCGTCAGCCCGCCGCCGGCAGAGTCGCCCGCCACGAAGACGGCACTCGCCGCACTCGGGCCATCCGGGCCGTTCGCCCAGATGTGCTCCAGCCCGGCAATCGCGTCGTCCACGGCGGCGGGAAAGGGATGCTCGGGCGCGAGCCGATAGTCGAGGCTCAGCGCGACGCAGCCCGCGGCGCGGCATATGTCCGCCACCAGCCGCCGATGCGTCTTGATCGACCCCAGCACGTAGCCGCCGCCGTGGACGTACAGCAAGCGCCGATCGGGATCAGAGCCGGGCAGCGCCGTCCACTCGCCCGGCACGCCGTTGGCGTCGACCGCCGTCAGGGTGAGGTCATCTTCCAGAGGAAAAGCAAACCCCGCTTCCATCGCCGCGCGCTGCTGCTCGATCGTCAGCTCGCCCTCAATCATGCTGGCGGCCTGGCTGCGCATCGCCTCAACAACCTCGTAGTACTCCTGCGAAGGCATCCCGTGCTCCTGACCGTTGCTCCAACCGCTACCGGGCGCGGGCGCGGCTAGGCGTGCTGTTGGATGAACTCGCCGATCCGCTCAATCGCCTGCTGACCCTCGGGCAGCATCGGCGCGAACGCGTGCCAGACGTGGAACATCTCGTCCCAGACCTCCTCGACCACGTCCACGCCCGCCGCCCGCGCCCGCTCGGTCACCCGCGTCGTGTCAGACAGCAACACTTCGGCGTCGCCGACCTGCAACAACAGCGGCGGCAGCCCGGCGTAGTCGGCATACAGCGGGGAGGCCAACGGATCGGTCGCCGCCGTGTCGCCGAGGTAGGCAGACGCCATGACGTGGATCATCGACGAATCCGTGATCAAGGGGTCATTCTCCGCCCGCGTCTGAATCGACTCGCCCGTGATCGCCAGATCGGTCCAGGCGGAAATCCCGACCGCCGCGTTCGGCTGCTCGACTCCGCGCTCGCGGGCGGCGAGCAGCGTCGCCAGGGTCAGCCCGCCGCCGGCCGAGTCGCCGGCGACGAAGACCGCCTCCGCCGCGCCTTCCCCGTCGGGGCCGTTGGCCTGGATAAACTGCAGCCCCGCGATCGCGTCATCAACCGCCGCCGGGAAGGGATGCTCCGGCGCGAGCCGATAGTCCAGGTTGAGCACGGCGCAGCCGCCCGCCGCGGCGATGCCCTCACAGAGTCGGCGGTGGGTCACCGGTGAGCCGAGCACATAGCCGCCGCCGTGCACGTAGAGCAGGCGGCGGTTGGGATCGGACCCGGCGACCGTCACCCACTCGCCTGGCACGCCGTTCGCGTCGACTGCCGTGACCGCGGCCGCCTCCGTCGCCGGAAACGAACCGGCCTCCATTCCCTCGCGCATCCCCTGAATGTCAGTCGCGCCGCCGCCGAGCGGGCGCTCCGCCATCAAGCGCAGGACCTTCTGCAGTTCCGCCGATGCCATGCTGCCGACTCCGTTCCAATCTGATCAGCCTTGCGCAGGCAAGATAACGATTAGCGTGCAGGGTACCGAGATCGATTGTTGACAGGACATTCCCAATGCGCATCCTCGCCCCGCCCGACGGCGCCACGCTCGCCGGCAAGATCGAAGCCATCCGCCAACTCGAAACCGTCGGTTTCGCCGGCGCTTTCCTGCCCTCGGTCGGCCACGACGCGATGACCGTGCTCGCCCTCGCCGCCGAGACCACCACCACGATCGAGTTGGGCACCTACGTGATTCCGACCTACACCCGCCATCCCGTGGCGATGGCGCAGCAGGCGCTCGCCGTCAACGCCGCCGCCGGCGGACGCTTTACACTCGGACTCGGACTCTCGCACGAAGTCGTGATCCGCGACTCCTGGGGGCTCGACTTCACGAAGGTCGTGCGGCACATGCGCGAGTACTTGGAAGTGCTCCAGCCGCTCTTGCGCGGAGAAGTTGTGCACTACGACGGCGAGGAGTTCCAGGTCCACTCGCAGGTTGACCTGCCCGACGCCGAGCCGCCGTCGGTCATCGTCGCCGCGCTCGGCCCGCAGATGCTGCGCGTCACCGGCCGCCTCGCCGACGGCACCGCCCTCTGGCTGGCCGGACCGCAGTGGATCGAGGACGTGGTGATCCCCGAGCTGGGCGGCGCGGCGCGCGAGGCCGGCAAGCCCGACCCGCGCATCATCGCCGGCGTGCCCGTCGCCGTCACCGCCGACCCGGACGCCGCCCGCGAGCGCATCGCCCAAGCCTTCGCCATGTACAACACCCTGCCGTCCTACCAGCGCGTCATCCAGGGCTCGGGCGCGGACGACCCGGGCGGCGTAGCGATCGTCGGCAGCGAGGAGGAAGTCGAGCGCGAGCTGCTGCGTTGGCGGGAGATCGGCGTGACCGACTTCTACGCCGCCTTCGCCGGCGTCAACGCCGACGAACGCCGCCGCACCCGCGAGTTCATCACCGCCCTCGCCCCTCACCTGTAGCCCCCAACCTGTAGCGCCCAACCTCTAACCTGCAACGAACCGAACACGCCCCGGAGCAGATCATGGCCGTCCTCCTCGAAGTCCGACACCGCATCAAGCCAATCACCAACACCGCTTTCGACCTGTTCGTCGACTTCTACGCCGAGACCGTCGTGCCGGCCACGGAGCGGCACGGCATCGACCTGATCGGCGCCTGGAAGATGACCGGCGGGCAGATGGGCTGGGATCTCTCCATCCACCGCTACGAGAGCATGGCGCACGCCGAGGAGTGCCTGGCCTCGCTGGGACAGGACAAAGCGCTCTGGGCGGCGGTCGAGAAGCTGCGCGGCGAGATCGAGATCGAAGAGGTCACCAAGTTCGCCAACCGCGTCTCGTACGGCACCGAGGAGCGGCTGCAGGCAGCATTGGACGCCAACCCCGACCAGCCGCGCCAGTACCTGCTCGCCGTCCTCCAGACCGTCACCGGCGGTCTGCCCCCCGCCATCGAGGCGATCGGCGGCCTCGTTGACACGCTCGAAGGCGCCGGCGCGATGCAGCTCGTCACCGCCTACGCCTCCAGCATCGGCCGCAGCGGCGAACTCACCGACCTCTGGATCCTGCCCCAGGGCACGGACGCCATGACCATCTACCGCCCCGGCGACCCCCTGGCCGACATCATCGGCT
The DNA here is from genome assembly GCA_965200625.1 of Dehalococcoidia bacterium. Taxonomy (GTDB): domain Bacteria; phylum Chloroflexota; class Dehalococcoidia; order Bin125; family Bin125; genus Bin125. The sequence continues at coordinate 2,232,687 of OZ241375.1, read as the reverse complement.
CCCTCCGCGAACACGCCCCAGAAGAAGAAATCTACTTCCTCAACCCCCTCCCCTACTCCAAACTCCAGTAACCCCGATCGCTCCAGCCGGCAGCTTCCCCATCTCCGTCGTTCCTGCGAAAGCAGAAACGACGGTAGGCGAGTCCTACGTCACCATCCGACGCACGATCTCGTAGGTCAGTTCGACTCCCATGTTGAGGTTTTCGATGGTCATGTGCTCGTCGTTGCCGTGGAAGCCGGCGGCTTCCTCGGGGCTGAGCAGCACGGGGATGAAGCCGTAGGCGGGAATTCCCTGCTGCCGGAGGAACCGGTTATCCGTCCCGCCGACGCAGGTGGACGGCACGACTGTCGCATCCTCGACCGCTTCGTTAACCACCGCTTCGATGGTGCGGTACAACTCCGTATCCCAATCGACCTCGACCGGCTGCTCCTGATCCCAGCCTGAGAATTCCACCTCGATGCGATCGTCGTCGATCACCGACATCACCTGCTGGCGCCAGTCCTCGCGATCCTGACCGGGCAGCAGGCGGCAATCGATGGTGGCCTCCGACTTGGCGGGAATCACGTTGGCCTTGATCCCGCTGTTGATCATCGTCACGTTGAGCGTGTTGATGAACATCGCGTGCGTCGCGGGATGATCGATCACGTACGCGGTCAGCTCCTCCGCGTCCTGTACGGGGGGAATGTGGCCCTCCTCGATCAGCCGATCCAGCCAGACCTGCGTCGAGGGCGTGATCGTCACCGGTCGCTCCCACGCCGCCAGCTTCGAGAGCGCGTTGACCAGATGCACCGCCGAGTTGTCGTAGTGCGGCCGCGAGCCGTGCCCCGGCGTCCCCACCGACGTCAACTTCAGCCAGCAGATGTCCTTCTCGTTGGTCGCCACCGAGAAGATGCTCGCTTCCTCGCCCATCAACTGCGTCGAGCCCGAGCCGCCCTCCGAGAGCTCAAACTCCACATCCACCAGATCGGGCCGATTCTTGCACAGCCACTCCATTCCCCAGACCGAGCCCGCCTCCTCATCGGGCACCCCGCAGAAGACGAGGTCGCGCTTGAGCGGGACGGCGTTGCGCTTGAGCAGCAGCATCGTCATCAGATGCATGATCCCGCAGCCCTTCATGTCGACCGCGCCGCGCCCGTAGACCTTGCCGTCCTCGATGTAGCCCTCGAAGGCTGGCTTCGTCCAGTAGTCCTCCTCGACCGGCACGACATCGGTGTGGTTGCATAGCATCATCGCCCGCTTCGAGCCGTCCCCGCGCAGCCAGGCAAAGACCGCCTCGCGCTCCGGCTGAATCTCGACATACTCCACCTCCATCCCCGCCGCCGACAGAATCTGCCCCAACCACCGAGCCGCCGGCTTCTCATTCCCCGGCGGATTCGAGGTGTCGATCTGCAGATAGTTGACAAAGTAGTCCAGCGCCTCATCAAAGACGGGCTGCCAGCTGATTTGAGGGGTCATGGGCGTCTCCTGAGCGGCTTCTGCTGCCGCTAGACAGTGTATCCGCGTCCACAGTGCCCACAACGATCGTAGAAATGAGAACTTGTCTAATCTATTGATCAATCTGCCTGCTAGAGTCGGATCGACGGTCTGTCCACTGCTCCCCGCTGAAACGGAGGTCTACCGTGCTCATCCATTCCAATCGGGACGCTGCTCTTGCCAACCTGCGGGAACTGCGCGCTCACCTGTGTTCTCCAGAAGTCTCTATGCCTGACCCGATCGAGTTCGCCGACGTTCACTGGCTGCTCAGCCACGCACCGAAGCAGCAGCCACTGACCCAGCTGATCGAGCGGCAATATCTGGCAAACCCGGTCGGCGTCCCATACGGTGCGCGAAAAGACGACCGATCCTGTCGCGAGATGGTTCTGATGTCTTGGCCAGCACAGCTGGCCACACGCTTACTGCTGCATGAAGGTGCGGACGCGTTGGTTGATCGTCAACATCCCAGGAGTTTTGCTGGCCGCATGAGACTTACCAACCCGCGAGGCAGCAGCATTTCCGTCCTGACAACCGAGCCATTTGGGCCTGCTTTCGGCGCTTGGCGACGAGAAATCTCGCAACTCGCGCAGACTGAGCCAAGTGCAGTCCTCAAGACAGACATCAAGCGCTTTTACCCATCGGTGGGTCCGTACATTATCTAGGAAACGCTCTCGCCTGTGATAGGCCAAGACCTTGCTTTCGGGCTTCGCATGTTGCTCGAACGTGTTCAGATCGACTCCGGCGTCAAGGGCCTGCCGATCACCGCAGAGGCGTCCAGTTGGCTCGCCAATCAAGTGCTCTATCAGTTGGACAGGATTCTTGAGGGGATTCCCGGGCTCTCCTCTCTTCGCTGGAGCGATGACGAATTTTTGGTTGATGGCGTGCCCACACTAGTCGAGCACGCCCAGTCACAGAGAACGCAATACCTGCGTTCCGTCGGGCTTGTCTCATCGGAGGAGAAGACGATTCGTTCGTGGCAAAGCGGGCAATCCGGCAGCGAACTCCTATTAGGCGCCACCGTCTCCCAAGGCGACATCAACTTCGTAGTCAAGAACAAGGACACCATGTCGCTCTGGATAATGCTCTATGAGGAACTCATGGGCGCACAACCGGACAAATCCCGCCTCAACCGTCTGTATCGCGCAGTACTCCAAACGCCAGAAGAAGGATCGTTGCCAGAGCTGATCGTCGATCGGATGCTGAAGTACCCGGACCTATGGGAATGTTCCTGCGTCAGGGCTTCAAGATTCCTCGACAAGTACGCATCGCCTGAACAAGTCATCAAGGTGATCGGTCAGGCGTTAGATTTGGTCAATGAGGGTCCGGCCAGCTCTGAGCAAGTGACGTGCCTGCTTCGCGCGATTTCGAAGTCAAAGGAACCTCCCCCCAGCGCACTACGGGGCCTATTGGCCAAACAGCTGCTGGGACTGGCACGGAGCGACTCCTGCCCCCCCGGTACGTCTGTGGGCTCGTCACTGCGCTTACCGTCTGGATCCGGAACGCGTTCGGGGAGCGACGATCGATTCGGGAGAGTTTGGCGAGCTTCATCCGTTCGAGCAACGGATTGCGATCGCCTATGCAGATCCCCGGCGGCACGAATGGTGGCTGAACCGCGAAACAAAACAGGGTAATTGGCCGACGACCGCGGCGTGGATGGTGCAGAAACCGCGTAGACCAGATATGGTGTTGAACATATGATCCAGACGTTGACTGCTGATGGGGTGTTGGGAGACTTCCACCCGATGGTGCGGGGCTGGTTTCGGGAGCGCTTTGGCGCGCCCACCTTTGCCCAGGCGAACGGCTGGCCGGCGATTCGGTCGGGGGAAGATTGCCTGATCGCCGCGCCGACCGGCTCGGGCAAGACGCTGACCGCCTTCCTCGCCGGCATTGATGATCTCATCCGCGAGGGCGAGGCGGCGGGCGGCGCGCTGCCCGATGAGGTGCGCATCCTCTACATCTCGCCGCTCAAGGCGCTCTCCAACGACATCCGTCGCAACCTCGAGGAGCCGCTGACGGAAATCCGCCAGCGCGCTCAGGAGCGCGGCGTCGAGCTGCCCCGCATCCGCATGGGGCTGCGCACCGGCGACGCCACCCAGGCCGAGCGGCGCGCGATCGTCAAGCGGCCGCCGCAGATCCTGATCACCACGCCCGAATCGCTCTACCTGATGCTGACCGCGAAGCAGTCGCGCGAAATCCTGCGCACCGTGCGCACGGTCATCCTCGATGAAATCCACGCCGTCGTGCGCGACAAGCGCGGCTCGCACCTCGCGCTCACCCTGGCCCGCCTCGACCATGTCGCCGATCAACGCCCGACCCGCATCGGCCTTTCCGCCACGCAGAAGCCGATGACCGAGATCGCCGCCTTCCTGACCGGCCTGGACGAATCGGCGCAGCCGCTGCCCTGCCGCATCCTCGACCTCGGCCACCGACGCGAGCTCACGCTCTGGATCGAGACCACCGACGCGCCCCTGCAGGCGCTCGCCACGCACGAACACTGGGCCGCGGTCTATGACCGGTTGGCGGAACTCATCCTCCAGCACCGCACCACGCTGATCTTCGTCAACCGCCGTTCGCTGGCCGAGCGGGTCGCGCACGAACTCGGCCAGCGCGTCGGCAAGGAGCACGTCTCCGGACACCACGGCTCGCTCTCCAAAGAGCGCCGCCACGTCATGGAGCAGCGGCTCAAGTCGGGCGATCTCAAGGCGGTCGTCGCTACCGCCTCGCTCGAACTGGGCATCGACATCGGCTCCGTCGATCTCGTCTGCCAACTCGGCTCGCCGCGCCGCATTGCCACCTTCCTCCAGCGCGTCGGCCGCTCCGGCCACGCGCTCGGCCGCGTCCCGCACGGTGCGCTCTTTCCCACCTCGCTGGACGAGCTGGTCGAATGCGCGGCCATGGTCCGCGCCGTCGAGCGCGGCCAGCTCGACCGCATCTGCCAGCCCGCCGCGCCGATCGAAGTGCTCGCCCAACAGATCGTCGCCGAGGCGGCGTCCGAGGAAGACTGGCGCGAGGACGATCTCTACCAGGTCATGCGCCGCGCCGCGCCCTACGCCGACCTGGAGCGCGACGCCTTCGAGGAAACCCTGGAGATGCTCGCCACCGGCGTCGGCGAGGGCGGCGGCCGCTCGCAGCCGCTGATCCACCGCGACCGCATCAACGGTCGGGTGAAGCCGCGCCGCGCCGCGCGGATGACCGCCATCCTCAACGGCGGCACGATCCCCGAGACCGGCGACTACCGCGTGATCAAGGAACCCGAAGGCGCGTTCATCGGCACGGTCAACGAGGACTTCGCGATCGAGACCGCCGCCGGCGACATTTTTTTGCTGGGCAGCACCTCATGGAAAATCCGCCGCGTCGAGAACAAGGGCATCGTCCGCGTCGAGGACGCGCACGGCGCGCCGCCGACGATCCCCTTCTGGCTCGGCGAGGCGCCCGGGCGCAGCATGGAACTCTCGCAGGCGGTCGGCGAGCTGCGCCGCGACGTCGGCCGCCTGGCCCAGGACACCGAGTCCGCCGTCCGCCAACTTCAGCGCGAGTGCCACATGCCGGCCGCCGCCGCCGAGCAGATCGTCGAGTACCTGAGCGAAGCGCAGGACGCGCTCCAGGTGATGCCCTCCGACACCGATGTCGTCTTTGAGCGCTTCTTCGACGAGGGCGGCGGTCAGCAGCTGGTCGTCCACGCCCCGTTCGGCTCGGGCGTCAACCGCGCCTGGGGACTGGCGCTGCGCAAGCGCTTCTGCGTGCGCTTCGACTTCGAACTTCAGGCCGCCGCCAACGAGGAAGGCGTCATTCTCTCGCTCGGACCCTCGCAGTCCTTCCCGCTCGAGGAGGCGTTCGGCTACCTGTCTGCCGCCAACGCCGAGCAGTCGCTGCGCCAGGCGGTGCTCTACGCGCCGTTCTGGAACACGCGCTGGCGCTGGGCCGCGACCCGCGCGCTGGCCGTCCCGCGCCGTCGCGGCGGGCGGGAAGTGCCGCCTTATCTCCAGCGGATGATCGCCGACGACCTACTCGCCGCCGTCTTCCCCGCGCAGGTCGGCTGCCAGGAGAATCTCGCCGGCCCGCTCGAGGTGCCCGACCACCCGCTGATCGCCCAGACCATGGACGACTGCCTGCACGAGGCGGTCGACACGGACGGCCTGATCGAGGTGCTGGAACGGATTGAACGGGGCGAGATTCGCCTGCACGCGCGCGACACCGTCACGCCGTCGGGGCTGGCGCAGAGCATCATCAACGTCAATCCCTTCGGCTTCCTCGACGACGCGCCGCTGGAGGAACGCCGCACCCGCGCCGTGATGACCCGCCGCACTCTGCCCAACGAGCAGCGCGACCTGGGCAAGCTCGACCTCGACGCCATCATCCGCGTCCAGGAAGAGGCTTTTCCTCCGATCCGCACGGCGGATGAGCTGCACGAGCTCCTGCTGTCAGTGATTGCCCTGCGCGTCGATCAGCTGCCCGCCCTCTCTCCGGCCCTGAGCGAGGCAGGCATCCGCGCTCAGCTCGCCGAGCTGCGCGCACAGGGCCGCGCCGCCCAGGCGAGCGGGCCGGGCGGCGCGATCTGGTTCGCCGCCGAGCAGCTGGAAGCGATCCGCCAACTCTTCCCCGACCACGCGGTCGACCCCGCCTTCACCGTCCCCGAAGCGGCGCTGATCCTGCCCGCCGACCGCGAGGACGCGCGCCTCAAGCTGGTCCGCGGACACCTGGAGATCGCCGGCCCGATCACGCCCGCCCAACTCGCCCAGCGCTGCGGACTCGCGGAACGCGACTGCGGCTACGGACTCGCCCAACTCGAAGCCTACGGCGAGATCATGCGCGGCCAGTTCACGCCCACGCTGTCGCCGGACGCGGCGGAGGAGTACTGCGACCGCCGCCTGCTGGCGCGGATTCACCGCTACACGATCGCCCGGCTGCGTGCGGAGATTGAGCCGGTCACCGTCCAGCACTACGTCCGCTTCCTGCTCCGCTGGCAGCACCTGACGCCCGACACGCGGCTCGCGGGCAAGGCCGGCGTGCGCGCCGTGATTGAGCAGCTGCAAGGCTTCGAAGCGCCCGCCGCCGCCTGGGAACGCGACCTGATCGCGCCGCGCGTCGCGGACTACCGCGAGGCCTGGCTGGACGAACTGTGCCTCGCCGGCGACCTCGCCTGGGCCCGCCTCACACCCCGCGCCGCGCGCCGCGCGCCGACCAAGACGACGCCGATCGCGCTCGTCCTGCGCCGCGACTTCCGCGCGCTGCTCGCCGCCGTCCGCCGTCCCGCGCCGCTGCCGCCCTCGCGCGGCCGCTCCGCGCCCGAGCCGCCGCCCGACGCCGCCGAGCAGCTGATCGCCGAAGGCGGCGCCGCCAGCCAGATCCTGCGCCTGCTCAACGATCGCGGCGCTCTGTTCTTCGACGAGCTGGTTGACGGCACCCGTCGGCTGGCTACGGATGTCGAGGGCGGCCTGCGCGAACTCGTCGCCAGCGGACTCGCCCACGCTGACGGCTTCCAGGGTCTGCGCCAGCTGATCCGCCCCAACCGCCGCGCGCGGCGGCCGCGTTACGGGGGCGGCGGCGTGTTCATCGGCGAGGGCCCGGCCGGCCGCTGGGCCGCGCTGCCGCCGACCATTGCCGACCATACCGATCCGCTCGCCGCCGAGCAGCAGGCCGAACGCATCGCCCGCATCCTGCTCCAGCGCTACGGCGTCGTCTCGCGCGAGCTGGCGACGCGGGAGAGTCTGACGCTCCAGTGGCGCGACGTGCTGCGCGCCCTGCGCCGCCTCGAGGCGCGCGGCGAAATCCGCGGCGGACGCTTCATCCAGGGTCTGTTGGGCGAACAGTTCGCGCTGCCGGCCGCCATCGATCAACTCCGCGCCGTCCGCCGCCAACCCGCCGCCGGCGAGCACATCACCATCGCCGCCAGCGATCCATGCAACCTCGTCGGCATCCTCCTCCCCGGCCAGCGGGTTCCCGCCCGGCTGGGAACATCCCTGACCCTCATCGACGGCGTCCCCCAAGAATCGCCAGCGGACGGCCTCGCCGCAGCGGACTAGGCCTTGTTCGCGCCAGGCGATCCATGCCCACATTCCCCGCCTCTGCCTTCGGCATCTTCCCCCGCTTTACGGGGGAGAGGGGATGGGGACGGGCGGCAAGCGCGGCGGAATCGGAGAGTCCCAAACCTCCTCCGGGGGAGGCGCGACCCGCAGGGGTAGAGTGGGCTTCCCCGAGAATGGGGGCGCGGGGGCTGTGTCATACTCCAGACGGAGTGCGCCGGCGAACGGGCGGCTGGGCGTTGGAAGCGGAGCAGGATGATGCCTCATCACTCGGCGGCGCGACGGTTGACGCTGGGCGCGCTGATCTACGACGGCGTGGAGCCGCTGGACCTGTTTGGTCCACTGGAGATGTGGATGAATCTGGGCCCCGACGCGGTCGGGCTGGCGCTGATTGCCGAGTCGAAGCGTCCCGTCTCGCTGGCCACCGCCGGCTGGCCGCTTGAGGCCGCGCCGCAGCTGATGCCGCAGTACGACTTCGACGACGCGCCCGCGCTCGACCTGATCCTCGTGCCCGGCGGCATGGGCAGCCTGCGCGAGGTCGAGAACGAGCGGCTCATCGCCTGGCTGCGCGAGCGCGGGGCCGAGGCGCAGATCACCGCCTCGGTCTGCACAGGCGCGCAGCTGCTGGCGCAGGCGGGACTGCTCGACGGACGCCGCGCAACCGGCAACAAGATGTTCTTCAGCTACGTCGCCAGCTTCGGTCCGCAGACGCAGTGGGAACCGTCGGCGCGGTGGGTCGACGAGGGCGACGTGGCGACCTCGTCGGGCGTGTCGGCGGGCATCGACCTGATGCTGTCGCTGATTGCGCGGCTGTTCGGGCCGGAGCGCGCCCGCCAGATCGCCGCCGGCACTGAGTACGAATGGCGCGAAGACCCGACCGACGATCCCTTCAGCGCCCAGCTCGATCAGGCGATGCCCTACCTGGAGTCGCTGCGCTGAGTCCGGCGAGCCAGTCAGCATCGCCGCCAGCGATCCGTGCAACCTGGTCGGCATCCTCCTGCCCGGCCACAAAGTCCCGTCCCGCCTGGGCGCCAGCCTCACCCTAATCGACGGCGTCCCGCGTGCAGCAGAACCCGCCGCCGCGGCGGCGGCCGACTGGCGCGCCTCGACTCAGCCGAAATCAAACGTGATCTCGGAGAAGTCATGTCCGAAGTGCTCCCGCAATCCACGAATGCGCGTCCAGGCGTTCTGGGCGCTCCAGTTCATATCAACGAAATATCCCGAGCCGGGAATTTGCTCTGCCCGTGAAGTGGCGCCCATCTTCTCCAAGCTATCGCCGTAGTATCTGCGCCCGCGCTCGCCGCGCAGCTCCAGGGCGCGTACAAACTGTTCTGGATAACGCTCATACACCATTGTCGCTACGGCAAGGTGCATGTCATTCCAATACTGCACTGGGTGCGTTTCTCCCCACAAGGTAAATCGGTCAGGCACCCGCGCCGGCGGCGATTTCGTGTGGCTGACTTGCCGCCCGTCGCTGACAATCGGGTCTAGCTTGACCGGGTCTTCGTGCGGTTCGCGGTCGAATCGTCTAACAGTCGTTTGGCTCGTGCTGGCTGCACTGGCCGCTACCGCGGCATCTCCCGGGATGCGCAGCGTCACCTCGCTCTGTCGCAGGAGATCGGCGATATCCGCTTTAGGGATCGCGATGCCGCTGGCGTCTCCAATCTGTTCGGCCACAAGGTCGACCAACAACTCATCGGCATTGTGGACGAGTGCGCTCAACGCTCGCGGAACCTGTCCGGCCAGCAGCTTGGCGGCGCGGTCGGCGAGCTCGGATTCCGCTGCCGGGACGGCGCGTTTGTTGAGCCATTGGGCGCGCTCCAGATAGTTGGATAGCAGCGCCGTGAGCTCGTCCAAAGAATCAGTGTGCAGATTAAAGTCGGCGAAACACATCTGCTGCGGCGTTCTGCCGTTGCGGACGAGAGCGCACTGCCAGCGGCTGGGGGAGACGGCAAGAGCGCCAGATAGTTGGATAGCAGCGCCGTGAGCTCGTCCAAAGAATCAGTGTGCAGATTAAAGTCGGCGAAACACATCTGCTGCGGCGTTCTGCCGTTGCGGACGAGAGCGCACTGCCAGCGGCTGGGGGAGACGGCAAGAGCGAACGAGGCCTGCGCGTGCTCCGCCGCTGTGTACGCCCGCTCGGCTGCGCCGCTTAGTTCCGATTCGCTGGGGCAGAGCATGATGTGAACGATGTTTCGATCATTCTGACGCAGGACAATATCGACCAATGCGCTAAGTCGCTCAGCTTGCACTGCGTAGTCGAAATCAACCTGGCTGGGGTCGCTGTCGTCCCAGCCGAGTTCGCGCAGGATAGGAATGACAATCTGGTGTTTCGTCTGGCTCACGGTCAGGCCAGTGTTGGCGCGGTCGCGGATTTGAGTCAGCCGAGCTTGCAGGGTCATCGAGGCGTTTCCTTAGCTGGGGCGTAGATAGGCGAGGACAAGCTGCAGCTCTGCACGCGACAGCCTGTAGTCAATCTGGTCGTGCAGCTCGGCGATGCTGGCGTTGGAGTCTTGCGACAGTTGACGCTGCACGGCCTGGACCTGCTCGGGCGCGGGCAGGGCGGGGCGTAGATCGACCTTGACGCCGTTCTTCTGCGCCTGGACCAGGTGCGACGCCACCGTGCCCGGCGACAGCATCCGCCGCTCGGCGATGGCCAGCACCGTGTGGCCTGACTGGTAGAGCTCCAGCGAGGTCTGCCAGCTGGGGACTTGCCCGCCCTCAGCCACGATCGGCTGCGCCGCGGCTGGCGGCGGGGCGGCTGGTGTTGGAATGTCCAGAATTAGCGCCAATTCGTCCAGATACCGCTCGATAGCGAGCGCGCCGACGCCCTCAACCTGCGCCAACGCCTCGAGGCTTGCCGGCGTTTGCTTCGCGATCTCGAGCATCGCCGCGTAGGAGAGCAGCGCCGACGGTTCGCACTGCTCGTTGGCGGCGATCAGCTTGCGCCACGCTTCCAACGTATTGAAGCGCTGCTGCCATTCCTCTGGCGGCTGCTCCTCCGCCGCCTCCAGCGGCAGCTGCGCGAACATCATCGGCGCCGCCGGCTCGTCGGACGGCTCGTCGGACGGCTCGTCAAATGCGACAACCTCCGCCTCCGCCGGCTGGTCGGCGGGCGGATCGGGGTCAAACTCGGAGATCACTTGCACGAACGCCTCCCCGTATTTCCCGACCTTCTTGGGGCCGAAGCCTTTGATCGCCCGCAGCGCGGCGGCGCTCGCGGGCCGCTGGCGGGCCAGCGCGTCGAGTTCCCGATTGGCGGCCACCAGAAACGCGGAGACGCCTTCCTCGCGGGCCATCCGGTTCCGCTCCTGACGCAGGGCTTCGTACAGCAGCGATTCGCGTCCGTCGAGCGGGCGCTGTTCACCCAATGCGGCAGTCCCTGGCGGCGCGGGCGGCGCGGCGGGATCGACCGTGCGGCGGCTCTCGGACAGCGCCTCTGTCTCGCCGACGCAGCGATCGCAGTGTCCGCACTGCGCCGCGGCCGGCTGCTCGCCGAAGTACTGGAGGATCCGCGACCAGCGGCACTGCGACTGCTCGCAGAAGTTCATCATCGTCCGTAGCCGCTGGAACCGTTGTTCCCGCTCCGCCTCGTCCTGCAACTGGTCGATGAAGTACCGCTGCTGGTGCCAGACGCCCTTGGTGTAGAACATCAGGCACTCCGACGGCTCGCCGTCGCGGCCCGCGCGGCCGATCTCCTGGTAGTACGACTCAAGCGAGGACGGCATGTCGAGGTGCGCGACGAGGCGAATGTTTGGTTTGTCGATCCCCATCCCGAACGCGATCGTGGCGCAGATCACCGGCGTCTCGCCGCTGAGGAAGCGGTTCTGCACCGCGTGGCGCTCGTTCCCGGTCCGGCCGGCGTGGTAGTAGTCCGCCGCAATGCCGTGCTGGCGCAGCCGCGCGGCCGTCTCCTCCGTGCTGCGCCGCGACTGGCTGTAGACAATCGCCGCCTCGCCCGGCAGCTGCCGCAGCCGCGCGATCAACCGCTCCGCCGCCTTCTGCTTGCGCACGATCCGCAGCGTCAGATTGTCGCGCATGAAGCTGGTGAGAAACGTCCGCATCCGCGGCCGGTCGAGCTGATCGACGATGTCGCGCTGTACCTGCGGCGTCGCCGTGGCCGTGCAGGCGACGGTCGGGACATCGACAAAGCGCTCCGTCAACTGCCGCAGCTCTCGATAGTCGGGGCGAAACTCGTGTCCCCACTCGGAGATGCAGTGCGCTTCGTCAATTGCGATCAGGCTCGGCGGGCGGCGCTCCAGCAGAGCGCGGAAGCGATCCGTATTCAACCGCTCGGGCGCGGCGTAGAGCAGGCGCACCGAGCCGTCGGCGACCTGCCGCTCGACCTGCGCCGCTTCCATCGGCGCGAGCGTGCTGTTCAGATACTGCGCATTCGTCCCGGCGCGCTGCAGCGCCTGCACCTGATCCTGCATCAACGCGATCAGCGGTGAGACGACGACTGTCAGCCCGTCCGAGAGCATCGCCGGCAGCTGATAGCAGAGCGACTTGCCGCCGCCGGTCGGCATCAGCACCAGCGCGTCGCCGCCTTCGAGGACGTGCGCGATCGTCTCGCGCTGCTGCGGGCGGAAGGAGTCGTAGCCGTAGTACTCGCGCAACGCGCCGAGCAGTTGGTCGGTCGCCATCGTCGGCGCGTCGCTCACGGTCGCGCCCCGCCTCTCCGCTCAGCCAACCATGCGCGTTCGCTGTATGAGGAGCGTACCGCCCGGCGAGCGCCTTGCGGACCGTTGCCGACCGTTACGTCGCCCCGCCGGCCAGATAGGCCATGGCGCGCTTCATCGTGTCATCAGCGGTTGCGTTCGCCGGTTGGCGGCCCCAGCTGGGACCGTCGCGCCAGAAGCCTTCCGGGATGATGAATCCGCGCATCATCAACAGCGGCTGATCCCCGACCTCGGCGATCCGCTGGCCGATCTGCAGCAGCGCCCGACCCAGCGTCGTCTCGTTGAAGATCCAGGAGTGCATGTCATGCTGCGACGGCGCGCCCGTGCCGGGCCGCGAGGTCACCGCCTCCTGATAGAAGGCGCGCAAGTCCTCGACCACGTAGCGCAGCAGGAGCGGCATCGGATGCCGCCACTGCGGGCCCGCCGCGGCGGCCGGGACGTCCGCGAAGCCGGCGCCCTCCGCGCAGGCGGCGACGAACGCGATCACCGCGTCCAGCTGTTCGGGGGTTGCGCCGCTCATCCCGACCGTCGTCCGCCCGCGCCGGCGGCGCGTCTCCTCGTACCACGGGGTCAGCAGATCGACCTCGACGCGCAGCGCCGCCTCCAGATCGCTGGCCTCCGGCGCGGGCAGCGCGATCGTGCAGGCCCAGACGCCGTCGCCGTTGCCGTCGGGCGCTTCGTGCGGGTACTCGGCGATCGTCGGCTCAGTCGCCGTCTCCAGCAGCCGCAGGGCGCTGCGCAGGACGTCGGTCTGGAACTCGGGATCATCAGCGATGCCCAGGGGCCGCCCGAGCGGGAACGGCACCCAGAGCGCGCGCGGCGGGCGGACCGCCTCCGAGTGCTCGCGGATGATGCTAATTCCGGTGGTCGGGATGCCCTCCTGCTGGAGGAAGTTGGAGAGGGTACCGACGGTACCCGTGCAGGCTGGTCAAACGGGGAGGAGCATCGCCGCATCAACGCCGGCGTCGCGCATCCGCTGCGCCATGTCGCGGGCGGCGGCGCGTAGGTGTGAGGGGTTGGGGCTGGCGCCGAGCACGGAATAGTGCCACTCGGAGACCGCGCCCACCTCGCCCGCCTCGACCAGCTCCCGCAGCCGATCGAGCGGCAGCACCACATTGATGTCGCGCTGATAGTGGGTGCGATCAAAGTTCACGCTGACATGCGTCTGGACCAGATCACCGCGGTCGACGTCGTTGGGAATCACGCGGTAGCCGGTGTCGCCGAAACGGAAGGGCCGGTCGTCGCGGCGGTGCAGCGCCGCCGAGGTGACCAGCGCAATGGTCGCCTCCGCCAACGGCGGCGGCGTCAGCCAGGGAGTCTCGCCCAGCGTCAGCTGAGCAAACCGCCGCCCCATATTCCGCATATGCTCGGCCTCCTCCGGATGCAAATCGCTCAGCCTGACCATGGACACGCTCCCCTCAGCTCCCCGACAGGGTAAGCCAGCGCCCGCCGTGTTGAGGATGAACTTATGCTTCCAGACCGGCGAGGTACAAACGTGAGCGTTGCAGGAAGGCGCGTGGGTCCTCACCGGGGGGCGGGCCGCCGAAGGTGGGGCCGCCCGCCCAGAAACCTTCGGGAATGATCAAGCCGCGCACGAAGAGCAGGCGCGGATCATCGTCATCGGTGATTTGCTGCGCGATCTGCTGCAACACGCGGCCGAGCGCCGTCTCATTGAAGAGCCAGGCGTGCATGTCGTGCTGCGAGGGCGGCGCTGAGTCGGTCGCGGACGTCACCGCTTCCTGATAGAACGCCCGCAAATCCTCGACCACGAAGCGAATCAACATGGGCAGCGGATGGATCCACTTGGGACCCTGCGCCGCTTTGGGGAGGTCGTTGAACCCGGCTCCCTCGGCGACGGCGACAGCGAACGCGACGAGCGCCTCGATCTCTTCCGGCTTCGCGCCGCTCATCCCGAAGGTGGTCCGTCCCCGCTGTCGGCGCGCCTCGGCATAGCGGGGCATGAGCAGATCGATCTCACCGCGCAGCGACGCCTCCAGTTCGCTCACCTCAGGCGCGGGCAGCTCGACCGCGCAGGCCCAGACGCCCTCGCCTTCACCCTCCGGCGCGTCGTGGGGATAGTCGACGATGATCGGTTCTGTAGCGGTCTCCAGCAATCGCAGGGCGCTGCGCAGGACATCGGTCTGGAACTCGGGATGATCAGCGGCGCCCAGGGGCCGCCCCAGCGGGAACGGCACCCAGAGCGCGCGCGGCGGGCGGACCGCCTCCGACTGTTCGCGGATCAGGCTGATGCTGGTGGTGGGAATGCCGTGCCGCTGGAGGAAATGGGAGAGGACGCCGACGGCGGCCGTGCAGACCGGTCAAACGGGTGCCAGCAGCGCCGCGTCGACCTCCAGCTGGCGCATGCGCTCCGCCATCTCCGCCGCCGACGCCTCCAACAGAAACGCCTCCGTCGCGCCGAGGATGGAGAAGTGCAGCGGCGACACGCCGCCGATCTCGCCAGCGGCGGCGAGCTCGCGCAGCCGATCCAGCGGCAGCACTACGTTGAGGTCGCGCTGGTAGTGGGTGCGGTCGAAGTTGACGCTGATGTGCGACTGCACCAGATCGGCGGGGTCAACGTCGTCCGGGATCAGTCGATAGCCGGTGTCAGCGAAGCGAAACGGCAGGTCGTCGCGGCGGTGCAAGGCGGCGGTGGTGATGAGCGCGATCGTCGACTCGGCCAACGGCGGCGGCGAGAGCCAGGGGGTGGCATCAGGGTCAAAGTTCGTCCGTCGCAGCCCAGCCGCGCGAGCGCGCATATGCGCGGCCTCTTCCGGATGCAAATCGCTGAGGCGGACCATGGTTGTTCTCCTGTCGCTGGGCGGGATTGGGCAAACAACGTAGCTGTCGGGCGCAGAACTCAGTCGTCGGTGATCCGTAGATCTTTCCGGTCGTGGCCAAAGATCTCGAGCAAGGCGCGGGCGCGGCGCTCACATCCCTGTCGGTTGACTTTCGTCTCGATAAAGCAACCAGACTGACCAACCGGACGCCCTGCGCCCAGCTCTTCATCTGACTCAGCGAGATATCTCCGCGTGCGGCCGCTCATTCGCCCCGATGCAACCGCGCGAGCCAGGAAGTCAGACGGATGGCGCTGCCACACTGCCTCTGCGACATCGACCAGTAGCTGCGCCCAGGTCGAAAACTGGTACGTGCGATCCCATAGTCGATAGGCACTCGGGGATCCGCTTTGGCGCTTGGGGCGGCGCGCGCGGCGTAGACGCTGCGCCGGGGGCGCTGGCGGAGGAACTGCGGGCGGCGACGGCGGTTCAGCAACACTCTGCGGCGTTGGCGCGCGCCGCGGATACGCCGGCTTGGTCGACCTGGCGGTTCGGCAGGGGGCGGGGCTGGTTGGCCTGGGCTGCTCGCTGGTCGGGCTGCCGCGCAGCACCTCTTTGACCAGTTCCTCGCTCGCCGGCAGCCCCAGCCGCCGCTGCGACTCCTCTTGCACGCGCTTCACCAGCGTCGGATCGGGCGCTTCCGCCAGCTCGTGCCAGATGCGCGGCAGGGCGGCGCTCAGCCGCTCCTCGTTGCGCCGCGCCTCGAGTTGTTCTTTGGCCCAGCGCTCGGCGACGCGGCCGGCGAGGTTCTCGTAGCGCAGACAGGAATCAAAGGTCTCCGCCAGGGCGTCCACTGGATCCCGCGCCACATCCAGCACAGCGAACCGCCGATCCAGCGGCTCGCCCCGCTCGCACGGGAGGAACATCCACCAGACTGCGCCCGTGGTCAGGATCGCGATATCCACTCCCTCGTGGAAGGAGTAGTTCAACACCTGCTCGACATGCGCCTCCAGGTCTTCGCGCGGCGCTTTGGCTTCGATCAGGGCGACTGGTTTGCCGTTCGTCCCCAAGAGGGCGTAATCCAGGCGCATCTGTGCCCGCGTGATCGAATACTCCTCGCGGATGCGCTGCAACCCCTGCCAACCCAACTCAATCAGGATGGGCCGAATCCACGCGCCCTTTGCGTCCGCCTCGTTGATCCCCATGCCGACCGCCGCGATCTCACCGCGGACTCGCTCAATCGTCTCAGGCAGCGACATCGCTTCGTCCGTTCCTGAGTCCCGGCGCCTACGGCGCTTCTTCGATGGTGGCGGAGAGTGAGCCGCGGCAGTGGGGGATTCTTGGATCGGGGCCCCAGTTGTGGATCTGATCCTGATGTTCGCGCACGGTTGCGTAGTCGGCGGTTTCGACGATCCCGCGGCCGTGGCCGTCGATCATCGAGGCGATCGCGAACGACTTCTCTTTGGAGTAGCCGAACACTGCGCCCAGCATCTCGATCACGTACTCGTAGGTGTGATCGTCCGAGTCGTGCAGGAAGAGGTGATAGCGCTTCTCCAGCTCGCTGCCGCGTTCAGCCTCAACCTCGTCTTCGACGAGGACGTCGGGTCGCGGCAGGGACGGCTGGGAGGTCATGCGGCGGCCTCTTGCAACGCCCGCAGCTCGGGCGACTCCGTGTCTCCGTCGGCCCACAGCTCCGCCGCGCGGCGGAACGACGCCTTCGCCTCGTCCAGCTCGCCCTGGGCGGTCTGGGCGCGGCCCCAGCGGAAGAGATCGCGGGCGGTCGCGCCGCGGTCCAGCCGCTCCTGGAGCAGTGCCAGCGCCGCCTCGCTGTGGCCGGCGCGGAGGCGCGCCTCGACCAGCGTCTCCTCGAACACGTCGCGCTGCGCGTTGGAGCCGCCCAGCGTGACCAGCAGATCGCGCACCGCCGACAAGCCCTCGGCGGCCGCCTCATAGTCGTCCTGGCCGAAGGCGGAGAGCGCTTCAACGACGGGCGCGACGACTGCGCCAGCGGTCGGATGACCGCGCTCGGCCGCTTCGCGCAGACCATCGAGCAGGTTGCCCAAGCCGACCTCGTCGCCGAGCGCAGCCAGCGCCATCGCGCGGTGCACGTCGATCCAGGCCGTGCCCGCGCGCGGGAAGGCGGACTCGGCGAGCTCGGCGATCGCGGTCCAGTCCAGCGCCGGCTCCGCGCCGCCGACCGTGTCGTGCAGGCGGCAGCGCCAGAGCAGCGACGCGCCGTCGGCGACGGCGCCCAGCGCGTCGCCTTGTTCGTCCGCGCCGGGGCGGATGGTGTCCTCATGCAGGGCCAGCGCCTCCGCGCGGCGGCCCCTGGCGAGCAGGAACAGCGCCTGATGCCAGGTCAGGTGACGATGGAACCCGGCCCGCTCGGGAAAGTCGGTGAGCCAATCGCCGAGGAAGTCCGCGCCGCCGCCCAGATCGTGCTCCTCGAAAAAGACGTGTGACATCGCGTGCGCCGCCTGACCGTTCTGGCGGCGCAGCTCGAGCGAGCGCTGG
Source organism: Dehalococcoidia bacterium (assembly GCA_965200625.1). Lineage (GTDB taxonomy): Bacteria > Chloroflexota > Dehalococcoidia > Bin125 > Bin125 > Bin125. Next base: position 2,215,224 of record OZ241375.1, on the reverse strand, counting down.
ACCAACTGCCGCGCGGTCTCCAGCTGATCCATCTCGTGGTTGGCGAACGCGTGCCAGCTGAGGAACCACCAGTCCTCGCCAAAGGCGGGCGCGAGGCTGTCGAACTTCTCCAGCATCCGCTCGCGTTTCTCCACGCCGCCGCCGTAGAAGTTGCCGCCCAACCATTGCAGGACGATCGGCGCGTCGCGCGGCGTGTCGCGCAGGTGTTCCTCAATCAGCGCCGGCGCTTCCGACGCCTTGCCTCGCGCCGTCGCGCCGAGGATCGCGGCATGGCGCTGCTCGCGCGGCGTCGCCCGCTCGGCCAGTTCGTGGGCGCGATTGGCAAGCTCGGCAGCGCGCTGGCCCTCGCCGCGGAAGAGATAGAACAGCCCCAGTTGCGAGTGCGCCAGGGCAAAGTCGGGATCAAGCTCGATCGCCCGGCCCAACGCCTCCTCGACGCCCAGCGCGTAGGAGAGCATCCGATCCACGCCCAGCCGATAGGCGTCGGCGGCTTCCTCGGAGGTGGTCAGGGGCAGGTCCCAGGCGTCGTTCGGCAAGGTCATGGCGCACTCCGCAGCATCGCGGTTCGGGCATAGGGTAACTGGCGCCGACCGCGCGTCGGACAGACCCGAGCGCGGGCGCAGCGGCGTCCGGGAAGGTGAACGAAGTGCGGGAGCGGTTGACGCGCTCAGACCCGCGCGGTGGCGGCGCCGTCCAGGGCGATCGTCTCGCCGGTGAGGAAACCGGAATCCGCCGCCAACGCGACGACGGCAGCGCCCACGTCCGCTGGCCTGACCAGCGCCTTGGCGGGCAACATTCTGGCGACCTGGCGGACGGTCTCGGGATCGTCGCCGAACCCGCGCTGGCCCTCATAGATGCCGACCTGCAGCGCGTTGGCGGTGATCCCGGCGCGCGCCCACTCTTGCGACAACGTGCGCGTCAGCGCCAGCACGCCGGCGTGCGCGGCGGCGTAGGCGGCGGTGTTGGCGACGCCGCGGGCGGCGAGGACGGAGACGATGTTGATCACCCGGCCGTAGCCGTTCATCCGCATCACCCGCCCGGCCGCGCGGCAGACCAGCGCCGGCGCGAGCAGATTGGCGGCCAGCACGGCGTGCCAGTCCTCGGGCGACAGCTCGTCCAGCGGCAGCGCGACCGGGAGGTCGGCGGCGTTGACGAGGATGTCTAGCCGGCCCAGTGTCGAGGTCGTCCGTGCGACGGCGGCGTCGACGCTGTTTGGGTCGGCGGCGTCGAGCGTGATCGCCGTGTTCGCGCGGCCCAGCGACCAGATTTCGTTGGCGGCGGAGTGGACGCGCACCATCTCCTGCGGTCCGGCCCGCAGCGTGGCGACGGCGACATCGGCCCCTGCCTCCGCCAGGGCGACAGCGGCCGCCCGGCCCAACGGATCGCCCGCGCCGACGACCAGCGCCGCCCGCCCGTTCAGAAGGAACGGATCGGCGGGCTGCTCCGGGTTGGGCGTCGGGATGAACTCAGACATCGGCGGCCCCTCAGGTCGGTTCGCTCAGGCGGATGCGCGGCGCCCAGCCGGTCGGCCCGATCGCGGCCAGGCCGCCGCCGTCCTGGGCGATCGTCGCGCCGCTGATCCCAGCCGCCGCGTCGGACGACAGGAACACCGCCAACGGCCCCATCTCCCAGGCCATGCCGGCGCGTCCGACGGGGATGAAGCGTCCGCCGCGCCAGCGCTCTAGCGCCTGCGGCGTGTGAGGAAAGATGCCCGGCGCGATGCAGTTGGTGCGCACGCCCGCCGGACCGTAGGTAACGGCCAGCGAGCGGGTCAGGTTGACCACGCCCGCCTTGGCCGAGACGTACATCCAGTTGTCGCGCCCGCCGCGCAGCCCGAAGCCGCTGGCGACGTTGATGATCACGCCCCCACGATTGTCTGGGCGCTCGGTCATATGCGGCAGGACGGCGCGGGCGCAGAGCATCTGCGAGGTCAGGTTCATGTCGATGCCCCAGCGCCACTGCGCGTCGGTCAGCTGCTCCAGCGGCGAGCCGTCCCCCGCCGCGCCGCCGCCGGCGTTGTTGACCAGGACATCGAGGCGGCCAAAGCGCTCAATCGTCTGCGCGACCATCGCCGCGACCGCGTCGGGATCGGTGACATCGGTCGTGATCGAGATCGCCTCACCGCCGCGTTCGGCGACCAGCGCCGCCGTCTCCTCAAGCTGCGTGAGCGTGCGCGCCGCGCCCGCGACCTTCGCGCCCGCGTCGGCGTAGGCCAGTGCCATCGCGCGGCCCAGCCCGCGCCCGGCACCAGTGAGCAGGACGACCTGTCCGTCCAGTCGGAAGCGATCAGGCGTGGCCATGGCTAGGTCGTTGACGCCTTGCGCTGCTGCGCGGCGGCGGAGCCGCGGCCGTCGCCGAACTTGTTGTCACGCCACTCGAGCGCCGCCTTGAGCCCCTTTTCACGCGACATCTTGCCGAACTCCATCACGGCCGGCGCGAGGTGCGCGCGGGCGTCGTTCTCGGACGCCAGCCGCTGCAGCGTCCGCGCGCCCATGATTTCGAGGCCGAGGTTGACGATCCGCTTGTTCGCGGAGAGCAGCTCGTGGTCGATCATCGCCATCTTGTTGGCCAGCTCGTCAACGGTGTCGTCGAGCTGGTCGGCGGGCACGGCGTCGTAGACGAGGCCGCGCCGGGCCGCTTCCGCGCCCGAGATGCTGTCGCCGGTCAGCAGCATCCGCTTGGCGAACTGCGGGCCGCCGTGATAGAGCCACATATGCGCCGGCGGCGAGCCCATCGCGCGCACGGGCGGAAAGCCGATCACGGCGTCCTCCGCCGCGATGATGATGTCGGAGAGCAGGACGAGGTCGGTGCCGCCGGCGAGGCAGTAGCCGTGCACCTTGCCGAGCACCGGCTTGTGCATGTCGAAGATCGCCATCCGCGCGCGCTGCGCCTTCTCCATGCCCCAGGTGTCGTCGTCGAAGCTGACGCGTCCGCGGTAGACCTTGTCGTAGGTCTCCTGCGAGTCGCGCGTCGAACCGGTCAGGTCATAGCCGGCGGAGAAGGCGCGGCCGGCCCCGCTGAGAATCACGACATGCACGGCGGTGTCGTTGTCCGCCTCCCACATCGCCTGGGCAAGCTCGTCCTGCAACGCCAGCGAGAGCGCGTTCAGCTTCTCCGGCCGATTCAGCGTCACATAGGCCTTGCGGTCCTCGACGCGGTAGATGATGTTCTCAAAGTCAGTCACGGGAACACTCCTGAAATCCAATGTCAGCGCTGCCAGTCTAGGTCATCCCCACGCCGCCCTCACCGGCGATCATCAGAGCAGGCGGTGCGAATCGGCGGCGGGATCCGGCTCCGGCCTGGACAACTGGCCGGCCTCCAGCTCGGCGATCAGCTCCAGCAGCCCTTGCGGTTCCCAGCTGCGGTAACGCTTGGACGTCCCGGTGCGCATCAGCACGCCGGCGCGCTCCAGCTGCGCGATGCCGTCACGCACTCGCGGTGGCGTCCGGCCCGTCGCAGCGGCGGCGTCATTCGCGGTCAGCACGGGATACGCAGGCAAAGTATCGAGGATCGCCCAAGCCGCGGCATCGGCGCGGGGATTGTCGCTCCCCCGCAGACGTTGGCGCCAGAACTCGAGCAAGTCCGTGACGAGCGCGCGATAGGTCAAGGCCAGCTGCGCGGCCTGCATCATGCACTCGCCGAGGAATGTGAGCCAGTCGCCGATGCGATTTTCGCGAAAATCGATCAGCCCGCGAATGTAGGACTCGCGCCGTTGAAACAGCACGATACTGACCGGCGGTACGAAATCGGGCGCGAGTCCGCGGCGGCGCAACAGAATCTGCAGCAGCGCCCGGCCAGTCCGACCGTTGCCATCGTCAAACGGATGGATGGTCTCGAATTGGGCGTGCGCAATAGCCGCCTGCACGAGCGGCGGATGCCGGTCCGAGTTGCAGAACCCAGCGAGGTCGGCCAGCAGCCCCTCTACCTCTTCGGCTGGAGGGGGGACATAGGCTGCCCCGCAGGGGTTGTAGTCATTGCCCCCGACCCAGTTCTGACGAGTGCGCACTTGGCCGGCGGTGCCAGACAAGCTGCTGACCGACATCAAGGCGCGGTGAATCTCCAGCAGATCAGAAATCTGGAAACGTTCGTTCGCTGCCACCGTGTCGACGCCCAGCCGCATCGCTTCGACGTTTGCCAGAATCTCTGCGATCTGGCGAGAAATGCTTCGGCCGAGACTGCGGCGCGCTTCAGCGCGGGCGATCGACCGGATGTCCGCTTGCATACCCTCGACCTTTGACGAGGCGATGGACTCGGTGCGCAGGAGCAGGCGGGAGAGAGAAGACAACGCCGGATCGGACACGGAATTCAGCTGGGCGACCGCCCGCTCGGCTTCCGAGAACACCGCCGCCGCCTCTGCGGGCAGGTCGAATGTGTCGTCGCCCAGCGGGTTCGGAATGAACACGTCGTAGCTGCAGGCCCGGCGGTGGCGCGGCGGCGCGTAGAGCGCAGGGTTGGATAGCCAAGTCTTGCGAATCACGGAGCCGCGCATGGATCTGAACCTTCACTTCTTAGATAACAAACAGATATCTCGTAACTGAATCTTAGTGAAGGAACTCAGGAACACATCCCTCGTATCTGACTCTAGCGGCCAAGCCATGCCAACGGATCCGCAGGGAGGGGGCTTTGGCGGCCTCTACAGGTGCTTGAGAACGCCGCCGTCTACCTGGATGGCCTGGCCGGTGATGTAGCCGCTGGCCTTGGAGGCGAGGTAGACCGCGAGCGGCGCGGCGTCCGCCGGCTCGCCGAAGCGGCGCTGGGGAATGAAGCGCAGGAGCAGGTTCTCGTCCGCGTTCGAGGAACCGCGGCCAGGCGCGGTATCGCTCCAGCCGACGACGATCGCGTTGACCGTCGTGCCCGTCGGCGCGAGCTCCTGGCTCAAGGCCCGCACCAGGCCAATCACGCCCGACTGCGCCGCGCTGTACAGGCTCAGATTGGTCAGCCCGCGCACGGCGGAGGCGTCGAGCACCGCGATCAGCCGGCCGGGCCGGCCGCGGAACTCGCGCGAGGCGCTGCGCATTGCCGCGTACGCGCCGCCCAGATTGGCCATCAGCACGCGCTGGATGTCGGCGTCGAGCGTCTTGCGCAGCGGCGCGGCGTGATAGAGCTGGGGCACGACGATCGCCGCATCAACGCCGCCCAGTTCCTTGCTGATCTTGCGCGTCGCCACCTGCACGTTGGTGCCGTTGGAGAGATCGACCGCCTCGGTCGGATCGCTGCCGCCCGCCTTCTTCAGGCGGAAGAGCGAGGTGCCGTCGGTATTGGCGCTGGTCACGCCGACGTACGCGCCGGCCTCGCGCAGCGCCTGGACGATCGCCGTGGCGACCGGCTTCTCCGCGCCGTAGACGATCACGCGCCGTCCGCTGAGGTCGAAGCCCTGCAGCTTGCCCTCGCTGACCTCCGGCGGCGGGAGGGGATTCTGCTGGCTCATGTGGGCACTCCGCCGATTCCTGACTGCACGTCCCAGCCGGTCGGCGCGAGCCCGCCGGCCAGCCCGCCGCCGTCGATGATGAACGCCTCGCCGGTCATGTACGCCGAGGCGTCGGAGGCGAGATAGACGGCCAACGGCCCCAGCTCCCACGCCTCGCCGACGCGCCCGACGGGGATCCGCGAGCCCTGATTGCGGGCGCGCTCGATCTCGTCGGGGTCTTCGAGGGTCTTCTGCAGGACGAAGCCGGGCACGATGCAGTTGACCCGAATCTGCTCCCGCGCGAGCTGCGTGGCCAGCGCCTGGGTCATCGTGATGACGCCCGCCTTGGCCGCGCCGTAGACGAACAGCCGCGCGTCCCCGCGCAGCGCTGTGCCCGAGGCGACGGTGATGATGTTGCCCGGCTTCGACGCCTCCCGGAAGTGCCGCGCCGCCGCGCGGGCGCAGTAGAAGGCGCTGGAGAAGTTGAGATCGACCGTGTCGCGCCAGTCGTCGTCCGAGACTTCGGTGACGTGCTTCAGCGACGCCGCGCCCCCGCCGCCGGCGTTGGCGATCATCACCTCGAAGCCGCCCCATTCCTCCAGCGTGCGCGCGACCATTGCCTCGACCTGAGCGGAATCGCTGACGTCGGTGGGAATCACCAGCGCGCGCCGACCCTTGGCGGCGATCGCCTCCGCCACCGCGTCAATCTGCGCTTTCGTCCGCGCCGCGCAGACGATGTCAGCGCCGGCGTCGGCGAGGTGCAGCGCCATCTGCCGCCCCAGGCCGCGGCCCGCGCCCGTGACAATCACCCGTTTGCCGTCCATGAGCAGCGATTCCAGCATGAATTCAGTCTACGCCCTCGTCGGAGCGCTAACATATTGCCCGAACCCGTCTCCACCGGCGGCGAGGCCGCCGCCGGCACAGAGTCGAACACAGAGTCGAATGGAGCTGACGATGGCAATCGGACTGACAGTCGAATTCACGGTGGCCGAAGGCAAGGCCGAAGCGTTCGAGGCGTTCATGGCCGGCGCGACCGCCAAGGTCAAGGCCGAGGACGCCGGCTGCAACAACTACGACCTCTTCCGCAGCGTCGATGACGAGACGCGCTACATCCTGTTCGAGAACTGGGCGACGGAGGAAGACCTCGCGGCGCACGGCACCTCGGAGGCGATGCAGGGCATGGCCGGCATCCGCGAGTTCACCACCGCCCGCCCGGTGCTGCACCGCTACGACGTCCCCGACTAACCGCGCCGCTCAGCGAAAGGACCAGATCATGCCGAACCAGATGGGCTCTGAGCTCCTCGCCCGCCAGATGGTCAACGAGGGCGTTGAGGACCTCTTCTACATCATGGGCGGGCCGATCATCGAGGCCGCCGGCTTCGCCGCCGAACACGGCATCCGCACCATCGACTGCCGCCACGAACAGGGCGCGGCGATGGCGGCGCACGGCTACGCCCGCGTCAAGCGCGTGCCTGGCGTCTGCATGGCCGCCTCCGGACCGGCGACCACCAACCTGCTCACCGGCGTCGCCAACGCCTACCTCGACGGCGTGCCGATGGTCGCGCTCGGCGGCGCCGCCGCCTTCTCCTCGTTCGAGCGCGACGACTTCCAGGAGTACGACCAGCTCGCCATGGCCGTCCCGGTCACCCGCTGGGCGAGCCGCGTCACCCACTCCGCGCGGATGCCCGAGTTCTTCAACCTCGCCTACCGCGAGGCGCAGGGGCCGAAGCCGGGGCCGACCTACCTCGACCTGCCTGGCGACACCCTCTACCAGCAGTCGGACGATGAGGCGGTCTGGTTCCCGAACGCCAGCGGCGGTCAGTCGCGGCCCGGCACCGACCCCGACGAGGTGAAGCAGGCGATTGAGCTGCTCGCCAACGCCGAGCGCCCGATTGTGCTGACCGGCACTGGCATCTTCTGGTCCGACGCCTCGGCCGAGCTGCAAGAGTTCGTCGAGACCACCGGCATCCCCTTCTACACGACCCCGCAGGGGCGCGGCGTGATCCCCGAGGACCACGACCTCTGCTTCCTCGCCGCCCGCTCCAAGGCCTTCCGCGACGCCGACGTAGCGCTCGTCGTCGGGACGCGGCTGAACTTTGTCGTCGGCTCCGGTCTGCCGCCGCGCTGGTCGCCCGACCTCAAGGTGATCCACGTTGACACCGATCCGACCGAGATCGGCCACAACAAGGAGGCCAGCGTCGGGATGGTCGCGGACGCCAAGCGCGCGCTGGTCGCCCTGACCGCCGCCGCCCGCGAGGCCAACCTGGCGCCGCCGACGGACTGGATCGCCGAGCTGCGCGAGTCGGACGACAGCCGCCGCGCCCAGTACCTCGATCTGGCGCATTCGGGCACCGTGCCGATCCACCCGCTGCGGCTGGCCGACGAGATCGTCCAGCGGATGGATCGCGACGCGATCGTCTGCGTGGACGGCAACGCCACTCTCGCCTGGGCGCGCCAGTACATCCCCTCGTACGTCGAGGGCGGGCGTCTCAACCCGGGTCCCAACGGTTGCATGGGCGTCGGCCTGCCCTTCGTGCTCGGCGCCAAGGCCGCCGCGCCCGAGCGTCAGGTGATCGGCTTCGTCGGCGACGGCTCGTTCCTGATGAACGTGCAGGAGATCGACACGATGGTGCGCCACAATCTGCCGGCCACGATCGTGATCTCGAACAACGCCGGCTGGACGGCCGGCTCCAACGACACCCCCGGCCGCCCGCTCGGCTACGGCCAGCGCTACGAGGACATCGCCATCGCGCTCGGCGGACACGGCGAGCACGTGACCCAGCCGGAGGAGATCGGCCCCGCGATCGAGCGGGCGATGGCCTCCGGCAAGGCAGCGGTGGTCAACGTTGAGGTCGAGCAGCACGCGATGCCGGGCCAGGCGCGCTTCGGCGGCTACTCGGCCACGCTGAGCCGCTAGCTACCCGCCGCGACGCAGATCACAGCAGAGGCGGGGCCGCGGCCCCGCCTCTGCTGTTCCGCCTCTGCCGTTCAATCGGATCGATCGGAGCTTCAAATGACCGCCGTACCCGCCGCCTTCGCCGACCTCTGCGGCGCGCCCCACTTCGCCCACCTCGTCACCGTCAACCCCAACGGCTCGCCCCAGTCCTCGCCGATCTGGATCGCGCCCGACGCGGTTGACGCCGACGGCAATGTCCAGAGCATCTGGTTCAGCACCGGCAAGGGCTACCGCAAGAGCCTCAACATGGCCCGCGAACCGCGCGTCGCGCTCTCGATCCACGACGCCGCGAACCCCTACCGCACGCTGGAGATCGTCGGCGCGGCCGCCATGACTCCTGTCGACAACTGGGACGACACCGACAAGATGTCGCAGACCTATCTGGGCGAGGACTATCCCTTCAAGACGGAAACGCGCGAGGGCTTTCGCGTCCGCGTGGACGTCGCGCGCGCCTACACGCACGGGGAATTCGAGCCGCCGCCGGCGGTCGCCTCGCCCGAGCCGGGCACTGACCTGCTGATGCCCCCGCACTTCGCGCACGTCGCCACCATCAGCCGCGACGGTCAGCCGCGCTCCTCCGTCGTCTGGCACCGCCGCGTGGCCGGCACCGAGAACGACATCGAATTCTGGACCGGGCCGCAGACGGTCAAGACGCTGCATCTGCGCCGCAACCCCCAGGCCGCCGTCAGCATTCACGACGAGGCCAACGGCTACACCTACACCGAAGTGCGCGGCGCGGCGGAGATCATCCCGGTGGACGACCACCAGCTGCTCGACGAACTCACGCCGCACTACTGGCAGCTGGACCGGTATCCCGCGGAGAGCGACGCGCCGATGCCCGGCGTGATCATCCGCGTGCGCGCGCGCAAGCGGGTGAACTAGCCGCTCACGCCTCGCCTCTCATCCCTCGCCGCCCATCTCGGCAACCGCAGCCGCCATCTCCTCCGGCGAGACCTCGCGCAGCCGCTGGTGGAACCACCAGCGGTGCCCCTCAAGATCGCGCGCGCGGTAGGTGCGGTCGCCGTAGAACTGGTCGGCCGGCTCCTCGACGATCTCCGCGCCCGCGGCGCAGGCTTGGGCGTAGTGCGCATCCACGTCCTCGACGTAGACCTGCAGGCAGGCGTGCAGATGCGGCAGTGATCGCGGGCTGCCCAGTCCGCCGTCCGGCCACTGCGAGGCGAGCGACACGGTCGCGCCGCCGTAGCTCAGCTCGGCGTGGCCGATGCTGCCGTCCGGCATCTCCAGCCGGTACTGCTCCTCGAAGCCGAAGGCGCGGCAGAGGAACGCAATCGCCGCCGGCGCATCGGCGTAGGACAACGCCGGCACAATCTCCGACCGGAAGCTCGGCGCTTCCCCGTTGTTGGACATCGCAGTTTCCTTCCTGGTCGCTTACTCGGCGGGCGCCGGGTCAGCCCATGTCCGCGACCGCCGCCGCCATCTCCTCGGGGGTGACGTCGCGGACGTGCTGATGGATATCCCAGCCCACGCCCTCCGGATCGTTGGCGCGGTAGGTGCGGTCGCCGTAGAACTGATCCATCGGTTCCTGCACGATCTCCGCGCCGGCCGCCTTCGCCGCCGCGTAATGCGCGTCGAGATTGTCGACATAGAGGCAGACCGACGCGTGGCGCGCGCTCAGCTCGGACGCGCCGCTGAGCCCACCGTCCGGAAACGCGCCGGACAGCATGATCGTCTCGTTGTCGCGCTGCAGCTCGGCATGAGCGACCGCGCCGTCCGGCCCCTCAAGGATCATGGCGACCTCAAAGCCCATCGCGTTGCAGATGAACTCCATCGCCGCGCGCGGATCGGAGTAGTTCAGGTACGGGATGATGCGTTGGCTGCCGGCGGGTGGGTTCTGAACCATCGGGTGTGCTCCTCTGCGTCTGGGTCAGTTTGCTTCCGTCCAGGTCGGACGGTGTGCGGATTCGGTTACTGGCTCGAGGCTTCTTGGGCGAAGCTCCAGCGGTGCCCTTCGAGATCGACTGCCTCATAGAGCCGCGCGCCCCACGGTTGATCGCGCGGGCCGTAGCGGATCTGCGCGCCCGCGGCCTCGGCCTGGCGGAAGTGCGCCTCCACGTCATCGACGTGCACCAAGAGGTGGATCGGCTGCGCCGCAAGCGTCTGCGGCGAGCAATAGCCCGCGCCCTCGAAGACCGACGAGAGCATCACCTGCGCGCCCTCCAGCGCCAGCGCCGCGTGGACAATGCGGCCGTCGGGGATCTCCTGCACGTCAAGCCGCTCGAAGCCGAAGACGCGGCAGAGCCACTCCACGGCGGCGGGCGCGTCGGCGTAGGTCAGGTAGGGAAAAATGCGTTGTGCCGCCACGACTACTGCTCACTCCCGAACGCGGCCTCCATCGCCGCCGCCATCTCCTCGGGCGACGGCGCCCCGGCCGCACCTGCTGGAGGAAGGACCAGCGGTGCCCCTCCAGGTCGTCGCAGCGGTACATCCTTGCGCCCCAGAACTGATCCTCCGGCTCCTGGATGATCGTCGCGCCCTCCGCCCGGGCGCGCTCGAAGTGCGCCTCGACGTCATCGATGTAGACGGAGATCTGCGCCGGCAGCGCCTCGAGGTCCTGCGGCGAGCGGGTACCCGCCTCCTCGAATACCGAGGCCAGCATCACGCGCTCGCCCAACAGCGTCAGCGCCGCATGACCAATGCGCCCGTCCGGGATCGGCATCCGCTCCACCTCGGCAAAGCCAAAGACGCGGCACAGCCAGTCAATCGCCGCCGGCGCGTCGGCGTAGGTGAGATAGGGAATAATCCGCTGATGATCGAGCCTGATCGCTGCCGCCATAGTCGCCGTCCTTCGCCTGTCTCTCACTCGCCGTCACCCAGAACAATAGAGCATATCCGTTCTGAATTGCAAGGCTGCGCCGTTGTGAGCGGCCAGTGACATATCTGGTCGAACCAGACCGCATCGCCACTATGGCACATCACCACCCGACCAGGCCCGCGCCAAACCCAGGCCGGGCGCAATCGGCGCGCTCCGACAATCCCGCGCGCTCCCGATGATCGCGCGGCGCCCGCTCCTGCGTCCCGCTAGCGCGATAGGCGGGTTTCCGATAGCCTCAAACTCGTTGCGCGCTCTGCGTGCCGTTCGTACACGCACATTCGCGGACCCGCACCAGCAATCCGGGCCGCGACGGAGGATGACATGGACCTCGGACTGACGGAAGAACAGGAACTGCTGAAGAACTTCGCCCGCGACTTCCTGACCAACGAGTGCACGGAAAAGCTCGTGCGGGACATGGAAGAAGACGAGCGCGGTTACACCGACGACCTCTGGAACGGCATGGCCAACCAGGGGTGGATGGGGCTGATCACGGCGGAGAAACTCGGCGGCGCCGGGCTCAACTTCCTCGACCTCTGCGTGCTGCTCGAAGAGTTCGGCCGCGCCCTCGTGCCCGGTCCGTTCATCAACACCGTGCTGACCGCCGGCTTCGTTGAGGCGATCGGCACCGACGAGCAGAAGCAGCAGTACTGCCCCGCCGTCGCTGCCGGCCAGCACGTGATGACCTTCGCCCTGACCGAGCCCTCGGCCCGCTTCGACAGCTCCGGCATTGCCGCCACCGCCGAGGCTGACGGCGACGGCTACGTGCTCAACGGCACCAAGCTCTTCATTCCCGACGCGCACGTCGCCGACACCATCCTGGTCGCGGCCCGCGCGCCCGGCTCCGAGGGCGATGAGGGCGTCTCGCTCTTCCTCGTCCCCGGCAACGCCGAGGGCGTGTCCACGACCGTCCTGCAGACGATCGCCGCCGACAAGCAGTGCGAAGTCAAGCTGGACGGCGTCCGCGTCGGCGCGGGCGACGTGCTCGGCGAGGCGGGCAACGCCTGGCCGATGATCGAGCTGGCCAAGCGCTACTACACGGTCGCCTACTGCGCCTACCTCGTCGGTCTGGCCCAGCGCGACTTCGAAATCTCGGTGGACTACGCCAAGGAGCGCATCCAGTTCGGCCGCCCGATCGGTTCGTTCCAGGCGATCCAGCACAAGGCCGCCGACATGATCACCGACGTCGACGGCTCGCGCTTCATCATGTACCGCGCCGCCTGGGCGGTGACCGAGAACGAGCCCGACGCCGACCTCCAGGTCGCCATGGCCAAGGCCTGGTGCTCCGACGCCACGCGCCGCGTCGTCGCCCACGGCCAGCAGATCCACGGCGGCATCGGCTTCACCAAGGAGTACATCATCCAACTGTACTTCCGCCGCCAGAAGATGGCCGAGCTGATGTGGGGCGACGCCGACCACCACCGCGAGAAGGTCGCCGAGCTGCTCGAGATCTAGCCGCTCGCCGACTCCGGACGCGACCCAGCCACAACCCAGACACAGTGCGCTCCTCCGGGAGCGCGCTGTGTCGTCTCAGTCCGGCGGCTGAATCCGCGCGCGTTTGCGCAGGAACCAGAAGCCCACGACCAAGCCGGCGAGGCTCAAGCCCACCGCCACCACGATCGCCGCGATCCAGGTCCACAACGGCGCGGAATAGCGGCTGCCCGACTCGGCCAGCGCCGGCGCCCAGCAGACCGCCCAGATCATCGCGGCCAACCCCGCCGCGATCGCGCGGCGCTGCATCGGATAGCCTCTGAGCATGGCCCGCCGCCAACGCCGCCGACGACGACCAGTCGAAGCGCCCGAACCCGCCGCGCCCAAGACGCGCTCTTCCATCGTGCGGCTCTCCTATCCCAATCAGGATACGCTGCGCCTGCGCACTTTCTGGTCGCCGCTGCCCAACTGGGCCTACGGCACGATCCCGGCCGCCGTCTTCGCCCTCCTTGCCGCGGTCGCCTTTGGCGGCTCCGACCCGCTGGGCGCCGCGATCATCGGCGCGGCGGCCGGCTATTTCGGCGGCGGCATCCTCTGGGCGATCCTCGGCGTCATCGGCGGCGACGTGCTCGAAGTCGACTTCGACCTCCAGGATGACGTAGCCCGCGTGCGGCAATCGATGCTCTGGATCGTGAACCGTGAGTGGAGCGCCGAACTGTACGACGTGGAAACGATCGCCCTAGGGCATCAGCCCGCGCGCCTGCTGCTGCTCCAGTTCAGCGGTACCCACACCACGCACATCCGCTTCGCCGACGGTCAACAGCTGCGCATCGGCCGCTTCTCCACCGAGCCGGAGGCGATCGAGGTTGGCACCGCGGTCTCCGACTTCATCGGCGTCCAGCTGGAGCGTCCGCCCGCGGACGGCAAGCGCCGAGGCCGTCGATGAGCGCCGCCAACGCCACGCTGACCGATCCCGAAGCGATCCGCGAGCGCTTCGCGGCGGTGATGTCCGACCGCCCGGCGAAACTGCAGAAGCACGTCCGGCGCGTGGAGCGGGGCGCGCTGCGCCTCGCCGCGATCCACGAGCTCGACCGCGATGTCTGCGCCGCCGCGGCCGCCGGCCACGACCTCTTCCGCCACTGCGCGGACGCCGAGCTGCTCGCGCTCTCGCGCCACTACCGCGTCCCGATCGGCGTGGACGAGGCGGCGGCGCCGATCGTCCTGCACGGCCCGCTCGCCGCCGCCTACGCGCAGGAGGTCTTGTCTGTCGACCACGAGGAGATCCTCGCCGCCATCGCCTGGCACACGACCGCGCACCCCGACTACTCGCTCGAAGCGCTGGCCGTCTTCCTGGCGGACAAGATTGATCCGCGCAAGATGCAGCGCGACCGCGGCCTGCTCGCAGTCGCGGCGGCCGCCGAGACCGACCTCTTCGCCGCCGCCGCGCTCTTCCTTGAGCGCCGCCTGAGCAGCCAACTGCACAGCGGCCAGGCGCTGCACCCGCTCGCCGTCGCCAGCCGCAACGCCTTCCTGCGGCGCGCGTCATGACCGCGCCGGACGCTCCCGCCGACCCGGACTCAACCGAGGAGCAGGAAGAAGGCGCCGCCGTCGGACGTCTGGTGGACGCCGACGAGACAGACCTCGACACGCGCGACCGCGCCCTGCGCCCGATGCGGCTGGATGAGTTCGTCGGCCAGACCAGTGTCCACGAGGCGATCCGCATCGCCGTTGACGCCGCGCGGCAGCGCGATGAGGCGCTCGACCATCTCCTCCTCTACGGCCCGCCCGGGCTCGGCAAGACTACCCTCGCCCGCATCGTCGCCCGCGAGCTGGGCGTCAACCTCCGCCCGACCAGCGGGCCCGCGATCCAGCGCGCCGGTGACATCGCCGCGATCCTCACCACGATGCAAACCCATGACGTGCTCTTCATCGACGAGATTCACCGCGTCCCGCGCTCGGCGGAGGAAGTGCTCTACTCGGCGATGGAGGACTTTCAGCTCTTCATGATGATCGGCAGCGGCCCGGCGGCGCGCAGCGTCCAGCTCTCGGTCAAACCCTTCACGCTGATCGGCGCGACCACCCGCTACGCGATGATTTCGCCCCCCCTGCGCGACCGCTTCGGCATGGTCCAGCGCCTGGACTTCTACAGCACGGCCGAGATCGAAGCGGTGATCGTGCGCTCCGCCGCTGCGCTGGAGGTGGAACTCGAACCGGCCGGCGCGCGCACCCTCTCCGCCCGCGCGCGCGGCACCCCGCGCATCGCCAACCGCCTCCTGCACCGCGTCCGCGACTTCGCGGAAGTCCGCGCCGACGGCGTGATCAGCGCCGCCGTCGCCGACCAGGCGCTGCGCCGCCTGCGCGTTGACCAGCTCGGCCTCGACGAGCACGACCGCGGCCTGCTGCGCGCGCTGATCCAGAGTTTCAACGGCGGCCCCGTCGGCCTCGACACGCTCGCCGCCGCCGTCGCCGAGGACGCGGACACCGTGATGGACGTCTACGAGCCGTACCTGATCCAGCTCGGCTTCCTCGCCCGCACCCCGCGCGGCCGCGTCGCCATGCCGGCCGCCTGGACCCACCTCGGCCTCACCCCGCCGGCGCGAGCGCCCGATCAGGGCACGCTGTTCCGCTCGGAGTCGGGCGGCTAGTCGAGCGCCTAGTCGAGCGCCAGGGTCGCTTCCCGCTGCTCCGCCGCTGCGCCGGTTCCGTTCGTCCCGTTGCGCCCGTTGAGGCTCGTCCGCTCGCGCATCCGATCGAGCACCGCCAGCGCCGCGTCCTCGTCGAACTCCACCGACTCCTGCGCTGCGTACATCATCCGGTACAGCTTCGCGTAGTGCCCGTCCAACGCGAGCAGCTCCTCGTGCGAGCCCTGTTCCAGAATGCGCCCGTACTCGAGCACGATGATGCGGTCAACGGCGCGGATCGTGGAGAGGCGGTGGGCGATCACGAAGGCGGTGCGGCCGCGCAGCACACGGGCGATCGCCTGCTGGATCAGCGCTTCGGTCTGCGAGTCGACGTTGGCGGTCGCCTCGTCGAGGACCAGGATGCGCGGGTCGCTCAGGATTGCGCGGGCGAAGGCGACCAGCTGGCGCTGGCCGATGGAGAGATTCTGCGCGCGCTCGGCGAGCGGCGTGTCGTAGCTCTGGGGCAGCCGCTCGATCCACTCGTCCGCGCCCACGACCTGCGCCGCGGCAATCGCCTGCTCGCGGGTCGCCGCGAGATTGCCGTACATGATGTTGTCCAGCACGGTGCCCGAGAACAGGAACGGATCCTGCAGGACCACGCCCACGCGCTGCACCAGCGACGCCCGCGTCACGTGGCGCACGTCGTGGCCGTCGATCCGCACCGCGCCCTCGGTCACCTCATAGTTGCGGGTGATCAGCGAAGTAATCGAGGTCTTGCCCGCGCCCGTCTCGCCGACCAGCGCCACCGTCTCACCGGGCTGCACTTCCAGGTCGAGGTCGAACAGCACCCGCACGCCGTCAACGTACTCGAGCGACACGTTGTCAAACTGCACGTGCCCGGCGACGTCCGGCAGATCATCCGCGTCCGCCGCATCCTCGATCTCCGGCTCCGTGTCCAACACCTCAAACACCCGCTCCGCGCCCGCCATCGCCCGCTGGAACATCGTGTACTGCAAGACCAGGTCGCGGACCGGGTCGAAGAAGCGTTGGATGCCGATCGCGAAGGCGGTAATCGCCGCCACACCCGCCGCCGCGTCAAGCCCGCCGCCGCTCAGTCGCGCCGCCGCGACCACGATGATCAGCGCCGTCGCCAGCGCGATCAGGATCTCGACCAACGGCATGATCGCCGCGGACAGCAATCCCGCGCGGCGGGTGGCGCGCAGATTCCAGTTGTTAATTCGGTCGAAGCGCTTCGCGTTCTCCGATTCGCGGTTCAGGCTCTGCACGACGCGCACGCCGTTGAGGTCTTCGTTCAGCGTCGAGTTGACAGCGGCGATGGCGACCCGCGTCTCCAGAAACGCCAGCCGCGCGCGCCGGCTCCAGAAAATCATCGCCACGATCAGAATCGGCAGCACGGCGAAGGCGACCAGCGCCAGCTGCCAGTCGATGAACAGCATCACCGCCATGATGATCGCGAGCCCGAAGATGTCGCCAATCACGGTCAGCACGCCGGAGGTCAGCATCTCCTGCAAGACCTGCACATCGGAGGTCACGCGCGACATGATCGCGCCCACCTCGCCGCGGTCGTAGAAGCGGTGTTCCAGACGCATCAGGTGATCGAAAACTTCCTGCCGCATCCGCCGCAGGATGGGATGGCCCACATTGGCCATCAACCACTGGCGCAGGAACTCCGCCCCCCACGAGGCCAGCACAATCACGCCAAAGGCGAACGCGATCCGATCCAGCTCCGAGGCGACCCCGTTCTCCAACGCGCCCTCGAGCGCGCGATACACCACCAGCACCTGAATGTTGAAGGCCACGGCGAAGATCGCGTTGGCGATGATCGCGGCGGCCAGACGCCGGTTGTGCGGGCCGATGTAGCGGCCGAAGCGGCGCACCAGACGCGGGTTGTAGAGCGCTCCGTATTCCTTGTCCCAACCGTCGGCCATTGAGGCAGAGCTGGCCCAACCGCTGCGCGGACCGTGACCGCCGCCACCCAGGTTGGAGGACCAGCCTCCGGCCATTCCGCCGCCCATCATACCCATCTAGCCGCTCCCGCCCACTGCCGCGATCTCCACCGGCGCCTTGGCCGACTCCTGATCGCGCAGCTCCAGATCGTAGATCTCGCGGTACAGCCCGCCCTGCCGCAACAGCTCGTCGTGCCGGCCGCGCTGCACGATCTGCCCCTGGTCCAGGACGAGAATCTGATCCGCCTCGCGCAGCGAGCGCAACCGGTGCGCAATCACAAACGTCGTCCGACCGCGCATCAGCGCCGCCATCGCCTGTTGGATTTCAAACTCTGTCGCCGCGTCCACTGACGAGGTGGAGTCATCAAAGATCAGCACGCGCGGATCCATCAGCAGAGCGCGGGCGATCGCGATCCGCTGCTTCTGTCCGCCCGAGAAGTTCGCCCCGCGCTCGCCGACCCAGGTGTCGTACTGCTCCGGCAGGCGGCTGATAAAGTGGTGAATCCGCGCCAGCTTGGCCGCCGCCTCGATCTCCTCATCGGTCGCATCGGGCCGACCGTAGGCGATGTTCTCCTTCAGCGAGGCGGCGAACAGGAAGACCTCCTGCTGGACAATCGCTACCTGCTGCCGCAATGCTTCCAGCGGCCAGTCGCGGACGTCCTGCCCGTCGAACGTGACCCGCCCGGCGCTCGCGTCGTAGAAGCGGGGAATCAGGTTGACGACAGTGGACTTGCCGCTGCCGGTCAGGCCGAGCAGCGCGATCAGCTCGCCGGGCCGCGCCTCGAACTCGATCCCGCCCAGCACCGGCGAGCGTGGGTCGTAGGCGAAACTCACGTTCTCGAACCGCACGTGCCCCTGCGGGTGCGCCGGCGCGACCGCGCCCGGCTTGTCCTGCACTTCCGATTCCTGGTCGAGAATCTCGAAGATGCGCATCCCCGCCGTCGCCGCGCGGGGCACCATCATCACCATCCAGCCGAGCCCGCGGATCGGCATCTGCAGGATGATCAGGAACATCAGGAACATCGTCAGCTCGCCGACCGTGAGGTTGCCGTTCAACATCTCGCGGCCGCCGAACCAGATCGTTAGCACGATCGCCGCCGAACCGAGCATCGTCATCAGCGGCATGTTGACCGCCTGCACCATGGAGGCGTCGTAAGAGCGCTGCTGCAGCCAACTGGCCGCGCGACCGAACTTCTGTCCCTCGAACTCTGACCGCCCGAACGCCTTCACGACCCGAATCCCCGACAACGCCTCCTGCAGCACCGTGCCCAGCTGCGCTTGCGACTCCTGCACGTCGTTCCAGATCGGCCGCAGCCGCCGCGCCACAACCGCCGAACGCGCAGCGATCACCAGCATCAGCCCCCAGACCATCAGCGCCAGCGGCCAGTTGATCAGCAGCATGATCACCAACGTGCCGATCCCCAGCACCAGCGTGAAGGTCAGCTGGACGCCGCCGAAGTTGATGAACATCCGCACCACTTCGACATCCTGCGTCGCGCGCACCATGATCTGGCCGGTCTCGGCGCCGTCGTGGAAGCGGAAGGAGAGCGTCTGCAAGCGCTGGTAGATCGCGTTGCGCAGGTCGTAGGCCACAGTCTGGCCCACCCACTCGGCGAGATAGCGCTGGACAAACATCGACGTCCCGCGCAGGACCGCCGCCCCGATCAGCGCCAAGCCGGCGACCGCGACCAGCCAGCCGCTGATCGCGAACTCCGTGCTCCCGTCCACGATCTCCGTCGAGAGCGCCGTGTCGATCGCCCAGCGCAGCAGCCACGGCGTCGCCATGGCAAAGCCCGCCGCCGCCAGAATCGCGATCAGGGTGACTGACAGCCCTTTCCAGTACGGCAGGGCAAAGCGCATCACCCGCGCGATCACCAACACCGACGCCGGCATCCGCAGCCGTCGGCCGGGCTGGACATCTGCTGTCAGAGCGGTCAACTTCGGCTCCCGACCGGGCGGCTGGCTCGCCGCGCCCCGGTGTCGGTGCGCCGTTCACAGATACTCATAAGTCTTGAGCAGTATAGACCCTTCCTGACCCATTACCGCTAGCGGCCGCCCGCCGCGGGCGTACCCTGAGCAACGATGACCGCCCCGCCCCGCCTGCTCCTGCGCCGCATGACCCTGGCGGACGTTGACGCCGTCGCCGCGCTCGACGCCCGGGCCTTTGGCGAGTCGGGCTGGAGCCGGCGCTACTTCGTCGGCGAGCTCACCGATTCGCGCATCAGCATCTTCTACGTCCTCACCGAATCAACCGAAACCGCTGAAGCAACCGAGCGGGTCGAGCGGATCCTCGCCTACTTCGGCACCTGGCACGTCGTCGATCAGCTCCACCTCTGCACCTTCGCCGTCGATCCTGACCGCCACGGCCAGGGCCTGGGTCGCCTGCTGCTCGACTGCGTGATCCGCCTCGCCCAGCGCCTCGAGTGCGCGATCATCCAGCTCGAGGTCCGCGAGTCGAACCAGGTCGCCCGCGCGCTCTACCGCAGCCGCGGCTTCAGCGACGAAGCCGTCCGCCGCAATCTCTACGCCAAGCCGCCGGAGGACGGCATCCTGATGGGTCTGTCCATGCCGGCGCCGAGCGTCCCGACTCGGCAGCGCGACGACCTGACGCTTCAATGGGACGACCGCGGCGGACGCCGGCGGGAACACTCGCCCGCGACGCCGCCGCGCTCGGAGGGCTGACAACCGGCGATCCTGCGATACACTGCGCGGCATGAACCTGAATGAACAGATCGACGCGCTCCTCGAGCGCGCCCGCTACATCCGCGCGATCGGCCCCACGACCGAAGACTTCATGCGCTGGCGCGACGCCGCTGAAGAACTGCTCGCCGACGCCGTCGGCGACAGCCATCCCGTGATGGCCAGCTACCGCGAGGCGATCGGCCCGCGCGAAACGCTCGACGCCGAGGGCCTGCAAATCCACGGCCCGTTCGGCATGGCCCCGCGCCTGATCGCGGCCGAGGACGTCCTCCGCAGGCTGGTCAGCTAGCGGCGCTGCGCGCTCTCGGCCGCCGCCGCCTTCTTCTCGATCACATCCGCGATCAGCTGCGCCGCCTGCCGATAGGTCAGGTGCGTCGTGTTGATCACCACGTCGTAGAGCACCGGCGACCAGACATCCACCTTCCAGAACTTCTGGTGGAAGGCCGCCCGGCCCTTGTTGAACTCCTCGATCGAGCGCGCCGCCGCCACCTCGTCGACGCCTTCCCACTGCTGCACCCGCGCCAACGCAACCGCCGGCTCGGCGACGAGCTGCACATGCGTCGCATCCGGCAGCTCCCGCAGCACCATCTGCGCTCCGCGGCCGATGATGACGACGTTGCCGCGCTGGGCGATCGACTGGATGATCTGCGACGTCGTCGCCAGAATCGCGCGGTCGTCAACCACTCCCGAGCCGCTGTCCGTCAGCTCCTGATAGCTCTGCGAGAGCATCAGCTCGAGGTTGCCCGAGCCGAGCATCGGATCGATCGCGCCGCCGGCGGCCGAGCGCTCCAGCGCGCGCTGGAGGAAATGGCCTAGCCGCGCCCGCAGTGAGTCAGTCCGCTCATCCTTCTCGGCGACTTCCGAGACCGTGCGGCCCAACTGGCGGGAGGCATCAACCAGTACGGTCTGATCGATGTACTCCAGACCGAGATCGCGGCTCAGCCGCCGCGACACATCCCGCGCTCCGCCTCCGTACTGGCTGGACACAGTCACGACTGGCATCGCACACCTCTCGCGCTGACCCCGATGGCACGTTCAGGGTACTCCACCAGAGAGAACCAGAGAGACGCGCGCGCCAAATCCACGCGCCAATTCCGCGCACCGGCTCAGAAGTCGGCCATCATCGCGCCCAGCGGCAGCGAGCGCCGCAGCGACCAGCCGGGCGGACCTTCCGCCGCTTCCACGACATCGAAGACGCCCACGTGCGTGACGACCAGGAAGTAGCGCTGCGCCGCCAGCGACTGCACGGCGCTCTGCGCCTCCGCCTCGCGGCGGAAGCGGCCCACCGTCAGCGCCGTCCGCTCCAGCGGCGAGCGCGAGCGAATCAACGCATTCGGCGCCTGCTCGGGAAACAGATCGCGGTAGACGATCGCGGCAATTCGCTGCGCCTCATCCGCCCCCTGCTCGGCCACCATCTGCAACAGATGCTCGCCGTCGTCGTACCACGACTGCGGCGCGCCCAGCTCCAGCATGAATGGATGAAACAGACCCAGAATGATCTCCAGCATCTGCTGCAAGTCTTCGAGGCCGTAGTGGTCGTCGAACTGATCGGTCAGGGGAATATGCGGCGGCGTCGCGTCGACCCGCTCGCGGTCGTACAGGGCGCGCACCAGGTCAATCTGCGCGCGCGCCTGCTCATCGGGAACCAACGCCAACATCCGTTGCACCATGCGCCCAGCTTAAACCACAGCGGCTCCCCCGCCACTCGGACGGGGGAGCCGCGCGTGAAGCGCTGCCCGGGCGGCGCGAACGGGCTAGGTCGCCGCTTCGTCGGTCGCGATCGCGATGCGCTGCGGCGCGGCCGCCTCCGACTTGGGCAGCGACAGCTCCAGCACGCCGTTCGCCAGCCGGGCCGTGATCTGCGTCGCGTCGTAGGCCGGGTCGAGGCGGAAGCGGCGCGCCAGCACCGTGCGCGCGACCTCGCGGCGGCGGTACTTGCGGTCCTCGCCGGCCCCGTCCTCCGCCGCCGACTCGCTCGCCCGCTCCGCGCGGATCTGCAGCTGGCCGTCGTCCACGGTCACCGCGATCTCGTCCTCCGAGAAGCCCGGCAGCCAGGCCTCCAGCCCGACCCCGGCGTCCGTCTCGTAGACGTTCACCGGCAGCGTCCGGCTGCTCCCCGAGCGCCGCCCGTGCCGATGCCGCCCCCAGACGCCGTCGAACCCGCCGGCGCGGAAGTTGTCGAACTCCGCAAACGGATCGTGAATCAGAATCTTGCTCATCAGTCGTCCCTCTCTGAGGTGTCCTGGCCGGCTCAGTTCCGTCTTGCGCCGACCTCCTGAAGAAACCTTATGCAGATCCGCTCAATTTTCCAAATATTCATCTGTCATTTTCGATACATGATCGGCCAGGATAACAAATATCTGATAGAGTCACTATCAAGAAAGGGGTATCCATGCCCGGTGACTTCTACCAGATTCTCGGCGTCCCCCGCGACGCTTCCCAGCGCGACATCACCTCCGCCTACCGCCGACTCGCCCGCCGCTACCACCCCGACGTGACCGGCGGCGACGCCGAGGCGGAGGCGCGCTTCAAGGAGGTTAACGCCGCCCACGACGTCCTCTCCGATGACAACCGCCGCGCCGCCTACAACCGGTGGGGCGACCAGTGGGAGCACGCCGACCAGCTCGAAGAGTTCGAGCGCCAGCGCGGCGGCTTCGGCGGGTTCTCCGGTTTCGGCGGCGGCCCGCATACCAGCGGGCGGACGGGCGGCGTCCAGTTCGATTTCAGCAACGCCGCCTTTGGCGATGAGGGTCTCGGCGATCTCCTCGGCAACCTGTTCGGCGGCCGCGGCGGAGCTGGCGCGCAGCCCGCGCCCGCGCGCGGCCGCGACGTCGAGCACCAGCTGACCGTCTCCCTGCGCGAGGCCTTCGCCGGCGCCACGCGCACCTTGCAGCGCGTCGCCGGCAGCAGTTCGGCGCTGGAGGTGATCATCCCGCCCGGCGTCGACAACGGCTCGCGCATCAAAATCAGCGGCCAGGGCGAACAGCCGCCCGGTTTCAGCCCGCCGGGCGACCTCTACCTGATGATCGCCGTCGGCGAGGATCCCGTGTTCGCGCGCGACGGCGATGATCTCCACGTCCAGGTGGACGTGCCGGTCGCTACCGCCGCGCTCGGCGGCGAGGCGGTCGTGCGCACGCTCGGCGGCGGCGGACTCGCCCTGCGCATCCCGCCCGGCACCCAGAGCGGGCGCCATTTCCGCCTCGCCGGCCAGGGAATGCCGCGCTTCAAGCGCGCGGGCCGCGGCGACATGATCGCCGAAGTCTCGCTCAAACTGCCCGAGCCGCTCACCGCTCAGCAGCGCGCCCTCTTCCAGCAGCTCTGCGACCTCGAACCCGGCGATGGAGGCAACCAGCCATGAGCGACCACCCTGTCTACACGATCCGCATCGCCGCCCAACTTGTCGGCGTGCATCAACAGACCCTGCGCACCTACGAGCGCGAGGGGCTGCTGGTCCCCGCCCGCAGCGCCGGCCGCCAGCGGCTCTACAGCCAGGCCGACATCGAACGCCTGCTCATCATCCGCCGGCTGATCGATGAACTCGGCGTCAACCTCGCCGGCGCGGACATCATCCTCCGCCTGCGTCAGCAGCTCGACGAGCTGCAGGAAGAAAACCGCCAACTCAAGCGCGAACTCCAGCAGCTCCGCGACCAGCAACCTCCCGCCGTGCAATCGCGGCAGGCCCGGCAGAAGCCCGCGGCCAGCCGTCCGCCCGCCCCCCAGAACATCCCGCCCACCCAACCGACGACCCGACACCACCTGGAGCGACGACGATGATGCGCCGAGACCGATTCACCAACCAAGCCCAACGGCTGCTCGAAGCCTCCCAGCAGCTCGTCCGCGAGAAGCGCCACGCGCAGTGGGACGTCGAGCATCTGCTCGCCAGCATCGCCCGCGTCGAGGACGGGCTCGCCCACGACCTGCTCAGCGCCCTCAACGTCGACCGCGCCCGTCTCCGCGCCGACGCCGACGCCGCCCTCGACGCCGCCCCGCGGCTCAGCTACGACGTCGTCCAACTCACCGTCACGCCACGCGTCGTCCAGCTGCTCGAGCGCGCCAACGTCGAGGCGCAGCGGCTCAACGATGAATACGTGGGCGTCGAGCACCTGCTGATCGCGATTAGCGGCGACGCCGGCGGCCCGACCGCGCAGATCATCCGCGCGCACGGCATCACCGCCGAGCACCTCTACCGCGCCCTCCAGCAGATCCGCGGCTCGCGCCGCGTCGATCAGCCCGACGCTGAGTCGCACTACGACGCGCTCAACCGCTACGCCACCGACGTCACCCGGCTCGCCGCCGAGGGCAAGCTCGACCCGGTGATTGGCCGCGACCTCGAACTCCGCCGCGTCCTCCAGATTCTCAATCGGCGGACGAAGAACAACCCCGTGATCATCGGCGAGGCCGGCGTCGGCAAGACCGCCATCGCGGAAGCCCTCGCCCAGCGCATGGCCGCCGACGACGTCCCCGACAACCTGCGCGGCAAGCGCCTGATGGCGCTCGACATGGGCCTGCTCCTCGCCGGCGCCAAGTTCCGCGGCGAGTTCGAGGAGCGCCTCAAGTCCGTGATCGACGAAGTCCGCGAGGCCGAGGGTCAGGTGATCCTCTTCATCGACGAGCTCCACACCGTCGTCGGCGCGGGCGCGGCCGAGGGCGCGATCGACGCCGCCAACATGCTCAAGCCGCCGCTCGCCCGCGGCGAGCTGCGCGTCGTCGGCGCCACGACGCTCGACGAATACCGCCGCCACATCGAAAAAGACGCCGCGCTCGAGCGCCGCTTCGCGCCCGTCTACCTCGACGAGCCGTCCACCGAAGACGCCGCCGCGATCCTGACCGCGCTCAAGCCGCGCTACGAATCGCACCACGGCGTCACGATCAGCGAGCCGGCGATCGCCGCCGCCGTGCGCCTCTCCCAGCGCTACCTGACCGAGCGGCGCTTGCCTGACAAGGCGATCGACCTGATCGACGAAGCCGCCTCACGGCTCGTGATCGACAACCAGTCGCCGCCGGCGCGCGTCGTCGAGCTGCGCCGCCGCGTGGCGGAGCTCAAGGCTGAGCAGGAAGCCGCCGCCCAGCGCGAGGACTACGAGAGCGCCGCCCGCATCAAGCAGGAACTGCTCGCCATCCAGCAGGAGGCCCAGGCCAGCCGCGACCGCTGGGACGCGCAGCACGCCGAACGCGACACGGTGACCGAATCCGACATCGCCGCCCTGGTCGGCGAGATGACCGGTATTCCGGTCAGTCGGATGCTGGCCGACGATGACGCGCGCCTGCTGCGCATCGAAGCGGAACTGCACGACCGCGTGATCGGCCAGGCCGACGCCGTGACCGTCGTCTCCGACGCCATCCGCCGCGCCCGCGCCGGACTCAAGGATCCCACCCGCCCGATCGGCTCCTTCATCTTCGTCGGCCCGACCGGCGTTGGAAAGACCGAGTTGGCCAAGGCCTTGGCCGAGTACCTGTTCGACTCCGAAGACGCGCTCGTCCGCCTCGACATGTCCGAGTACCAGGAGCGCCACACCGTCAGCCGCATCGTCGGCGCGCCGCCTGGCTACGTCGGCTACGACGACGGCGGCGGCCTCACCGAACTCGTCCGCCGCCGACCCTTCCGCGTCGTCCTGCTGGACGAGATTGAAAAGGCGCACCCCGACGTCTTCAACCTGCTCCTCCAGGTGCTCGACGACGGCCGCATCACCGACGGTCAGGGGCGCACGGTCGATTTCCGCAACACGGTCGTGATCATGACCAGCAATCTCGGCACCAGCGCCCGGCCGAGCGGCGGCCTCGGGTTCGCCGCCTCGCACGACGAGCGCAGCCGCAGCTCGGAACGCGCCCTGCGCGACTTCTTCCGCCCCGAGTTCCTCAACCGCGTCGACGAGATCGTCGTCTTCGACCCGCTCAGTGAGTCCGAGCTGCTGGAAATCGTCGACCTGATCGTCGGCGAAGAACAGGGCCGCCTCGCCGAGCTCGAGCGTCGCATCACGCTCACCGACGCCGCCCGCCGCCAGCTCGCCCGCGACGGCTACGACCCCGCCTTCGGCGCGCGCCCCCTGCGCCGCGTCTTCCAGCGCCAGATCGAGAACCCGCTCAGCAAACTCCTGATCGCCGGCGACTTCGCGGAAGGCGCCACCATCCGCATCGACCACACCAACGGCAGCTACACCTTCGAAGCCGAAACGGAAGGAGCGCCCGCCCAAGAACCAGCCGCGGCCGCCGTCTGAGCAGCCCATCGGCCTCCTTTGGCTCTCAAGCAGACTCATGGGTTCCTGCTTTCGCAGGAACGACGATCGGGGATGTGTCGCTGGTTTCGCTGGCGCAGGATGAGCGCGACTGGGGATCACCGTGCGGATTCCTGCGCAATCAAGTATCTGCAACAAGTCACTCCTCCGTCGTTCCTGCGAAAGCAGGAACCCACACGGACTTTGCTCGGCGCATACACACCGCAAAGACCTGGACAGGTATCTGCGCCGGGGCACTGATCCCGTCGTTCCTGCGAAAGCAGGAACCCACACGGACCTTGCTCGGCGCATACACCGCGAGGACCCGTACTTGACCGATGCGCGCGGCGCTCCCCTGTTCAGGCCAGGAACAGGCTCTGCTTTCGCAGGAACGACGGAGGAGTCTCAACCCCTCGTTGCGTCTTTAGGGAAACCGTTGGCGCGAGTACACTCAGGGGCAGCACTCGATCTCAGGAGGACTTATGACCACCCTTGCCCCGCCGGAGACGGAGACGCTGCTCATTGAGCAGCGCGGCCATGTCGCGATCATCACCCTCAACCGGCCGGAACGGCTCAACGCCATCTCCGGCGAGATGCTGGAAGCGCTCTCCGCCCAGCTGATCGCCTGCCAGCGCGACCCCGACGTGCGCGTGATCGTCCTGACCGGCGCCGGGCGCGGCTTCTGCTCCGGCCTTGACCTCGTCGACCAGCAGCAGCGGATGTCCGCCGCGGACGGCTCCCCGCGCGGCTACTCGCTCTTCGACCTGCGCGACGCTCCGCCGGTCGTCCTCAACAAGATGGACAAGCCGGTGATCTGCGCCGTCAACGGGGCCGCCGCCGGCTATGGCATGGACATGGCCCTGCTCGCCGACATCCGCATCGCCTCCGACCGCGCCAAGATGGGCGCCGTCTTCGCCCGCCGCGGCGTCCTCCCCGAATCGGGCGGCACCTGGATTCTCCCGCGCCTGCTCGGCTGGGCGCGCGCCGCCGAGGTCGCCTTCCGCGGCCGCGTGCTCGACGCGCAGGAGTCGCTCGAGGTCGGCCTCGTCAACGAGGTCGTCCCCCACGACGAGCTGATGACCCGCACCCTCGAACTCGCCGACGAGATCGCTGCCAACGCGCCGCTCTCCATCCAGGCGACCAAGCGCATGATGCGGCTCGGCATGGACGAACCGTTCGAGTCCGCCGTTGACCACATCTTCCTCCAGCTGCTGCCGCTGATGCAGTCCAACGACTTCAAGGAGGGCGTCCGCGCCTTCATGGAGAAGCGCGACCCCAACTTCGAGGGCCGCTAACCAGCGCTCCCGTATTTTTTTCTCCGCCCACGTAGGCGGGGAGGGGAGCTCAGCAAGACCACCTCACTGACCACTGACCGAAGGAGCTACCCCGATGCCCCAACGACCCATCAGCAACGACGAAATCAGCCGCGTCTCCAGCTACTTGCTCGGACAGGGCGAGAAGTACAGCTGGCTCGAACTCTGGCCGCGCGTCGTCGCCGCCCGCCTCGAGTTCCTCGACACGCTCAACCGCGTCTCCGCTGAGCAGGCCGCCTGGAAGCCTGGCGACAATGACTGGAGCATCGAGGAAGTCGCCCAGCACGTGCTCGACGGCTCGCGTCGCAACGCCGACATGATCACCAATCTCTCCTACGGTCGCGACCCCAATCTCGGCCCGCAGGGCATCGGCGCGATCGACCCGGCCCAACGCGCGGCGGACCTGGATTGGCCCGATCTGGTCAATGCGCTGCTCGACGACTCGCGCGGCTTCTCCAACGTGATCGACGGCCTGCCCGAGCCGCCTGCCTTCGAGCCGCGACCGGCGCACCCCTACTTCGGACAGTTGCACTCGCGCGGCTGGTTCGTCTTCCAGCGCGTCCACGATCTGGACCACGTCAACCAGGTCAACGCGATCAAGGAAACGAACGGGTACCCGGCATGAGCAGTGCAGAGCGCAGCGCAGACAGCAACAGGCCGCCGCTGCAGGTCGCCATCGGGATGCACCGCGACGGCGTCGATGATTGGGAGTCCGCCGTCCACTTCGCGCAGGCGGCTGAGCGGCTGGGCGTCTACTCCATCTGGTCAGCCGAGGCCTGGGGGCACGACGGGATCACCCCGCTCGCCTACATGGCCGCACACACGAAGACGATCAAGCTCGGCACCGGAATCATCCAGGGCGGCACCCGCACCCCCGCCCTGATCGGCATGACCGCGATGAGCCTGCAATCAATGACCGGCGGACGCTTCCTGCTCGGCCTCGGCACCTCCGGTCCGCAGGTGGTCGAGGGCTGGCACGGCGTCCCCTTCCGCGGCGCGGTCTCGCGCCTGCGCGAAATCGCCGAGATCGTCCGCATGGTCTGCCACGGCGAGCGGGTCGTCTACGAAGGCCGCCATTACCAACTGCCCCTGCCCGGCGGTGAGGGCAAGGCGATCCGCTCCGGCTCCCCGCCTGTGCCGCCGCCGCCGATCTACTTCGCCTCGCTCGGCCCCAACAGCCTGCGGATCTGCGGCCAGATCGCCGACGGCTGGCTCGGCACCTCGTTCATCCCCGAGACGGCCGACGTCTTCCTCGACGACATCCGCGCCGGGGCCGAATCGGCTGACCGCTCCCTGGCTGACCTGGACCTCGAGGCCGCCGCGTCGATCGTGTTCACCGACGATCCGGAGGAGGCGGCCGCCCGTCACGCGCGCGGCATCGCCTTCACGCTGGGCGCGATGGGCTCCGCCAAGACCAACTTCTACAACGACGCCTTCTGCCGGCAGGGCTGGGCCGACGCGGCCAAGGAAGTCCAGCGCCTCTGGATCGCCGGCGACCGCGAACTCGCCCGCGAACGGGTGCCGGTCGAGCTCGCCTACAAGGTCAACATGATCGGCAATGACGCCCAGGTCCTGGAGCGCCTGCGGGTCTACCGAGACGCCGGGATCAACACCATCCGCGCCGGCCTCGAGGGCGCAACAACCCGCGATCGGATCGCCAACCTCGAACGCTTCATGCACCTGATCGGCGAGGTCAACACCGAAGCCGCGTAGCCGCCCATCGCCTCACCGCCGCCACCACTACCCTGTGCGCGGCGAGATACCCGCGGCAAGCGCGGGTATGACGGCGGTGAAACGCAGCGCTCCCGGCTTCGTCACCGCCGCACGCCGCCCCCGTCATTGCCGCACTTGCTGCGGCAATCTCTACGACTCCACCACTGCCCTGTGCGCGGCGGACGGCTACTGCACCACCTCGTAACCCGACTCGCCCTCTGTCACGCGGATCCAGCTGTTGGCCGGGACGTGGTTGATGGTCGTCACCAGACCGCTGGCCGGCCAGCGGATGACCAGTTCGCCGCTCGACGCGTCGGCCAGACCGAAGTGCAATGCATCCTCGCTCTGCCCGAGGAAGTGGCTCGAGACGCCCGCCTCGCGGATCTGCTCCGGCACGCCGCTGGCGAACAGCGTCACCCGCGCCCCCAGACCTTGCCGATTGCTCTCCGTCCCGACCAGCGACACGCGCAGCCAGCCGCCGACATTGCTCGACTGATTCCGATAGAAGCGCGGCTCCGAGGCGTTGTTCACGACGAACACATCGAGATCACCGTCGCCGTCGGCGTCGAAGACCAGCAGCCCCTTGCCGTCTTCGATGTCGTCCAGCCCCACCTCCGTACTGCGGACGTCAAACCGCCCGCCGCCGATGTTCTCCCAATAGCGCATCGAGTCCGCGTCGAAGCCCGGCATCATCTCCATGCCGTTGGTCATCGTCAAATCGAGGTCGCCGTCGTTGTCGGCGTCGAAGAAGGCTGCGCCCCAGCCCCACGAGCCGTTGCGCACGCCCGCGTCATCCGTGGCGTCCGTGAAGCGGCGGCCGCCGTCGTTGCGGAAGAGCCGGTTGCCGTCCTTCGTGCCCTCCTGATCGCCGCCCGGACTCCCGCGCTGGAACGAGAACACCGAAGTCACAAACCAGTCCAGATCGCCGTCCGCGTCGTAATCGCCGAACGTCGTGCCCATCGCGTTCTGCGCCGTCCCAACCCGCGCCGCCAGCGTCCCGTCCGAGAACGTCCCGTCACCGTTGTTCCAGAACAGGCGGCTGGTACCGAAGTCGGACGCCACCGCCAGCTCTGGCCAGCCGTCGCCGTCGAGGTCGACGAACGTCGAGCCGAACGCGAACGTCCCCTCCGTCAAATCCTGCTGCGTCTGCGAGACCACGCCCTCCATCTGCACGCCGGCCTCTTCGGTCACGTCCTCAAAGTGGCCCGGCGCGTCGGCTCCGCGATTGCGCAGCAGACGCACGCCCGCGACCGCCTCGCCGACCAGCTGCGAGGGCCGCCACTCGGTCACGTGCAGATCGAGGAATCCGTCCAGATCGTAATCCCCGAAGGCCGCGGAGAAGCCGATCCGCCGATCCCCGGTCGCCACCGCCGCGCCGCGCTCCATCCCCTCTTCGCTGAACGTCCCGCCCTCATTGATGAACAGGTAGTGCCGCGTATCGCCGACCGTCGTGACGAACAGATCGAGATCGCCGTCATTGTCCACATCGCCCCAGACCGCGCCGTTGGTCTGCAGATTCCACTCCTGCAAGCCGGCTTCCTCCGAGACCTCCGCAAACGTCCCGTCGCCCTGATTGCGGAAGAGCAGGTCGTGACCGTCGAGCCGCGTCACGAGCAGATCGGTCGCGCCGTCACCGTCGAAGTCGCCGGCCGCCGCGCCGCCCGTCATCCGCTCCGCATCGCAGAGCGCGCCCCGCTGCTCCGCCTCCGTCGCCCGCGCCAGGTTGTCAAACAGACAATCGCCCGGCTCCCGCTTCTCATGCTGCTGGTACATCAACCCCGCCGCCTCAGTCGCCTCGCGGAACGACGTCTCCGCCGGCTCCGCCTCGCTCACCGCCCGCACCGGCCGCTCGGGCTGGGTCGGCACCTCATCCCGACACGCCGCCGCGCCCAGCGCTGCTCCCGCGCCGATGATGAGCAGGACGGTCAACCGTAAGAGGAACATCGCAGATACTGCCTTCATTGTCGCAATCTGACTTCCGTGCGACTGATCTGGTGAAAGGGTAAACGAACATGACCACGACCCACGACGGCGCGCCGCATCACGGCCCGCTCACCGGCATTCGCGTGCTCGAGTTCTCGCAGATCATCGCCGGCCCGTTCGGCTGCCAGAACCTCGCCGACCTGGGCGCGGAGGTGATCAAGGTGGAGCCGCCCGAGGGCGAGGCCTGGCGCCAGTTCTCCCAGTTCATGCCCGGCGAGTCCAAGTGGTTCCAGTCGCTCAACCGCGGCAAGCGCTCGCTCGTCCTCGCCCTGCGCGACCCGGAGGCGCAAGCCATCGTCCACCGGCTGATCCCCGCGATCGACGTCGTCGTGATCAACTACCGCCCCGACGTCGCCGCCCGGCTCGGCCTCGACTACGACACCCTCCGCGCAATCCGCTCCGACCTGATCTACGTGGACAACACCGCCTTCGGCCGTCAGGGTCCGTGGGCGCAGCGGCCCGGCTACGACATCGTCGCCCAGGCCGTCTCGGGCCTGATGGCGCTGGACGGCAAGCTCGACGACAACGGCACCGCGCCCTCGCCCGTCTCCTCACCGGTCGCCGACTACGGCACCGGAATCGTGATCGCGCTCGGCGTCTGCGCCGCCCTCTTCCACCGCGCGCAGACCGGCGAGGGGCAGATGGTCGAGACGACCCTGCTCAACACCGCGCTGGCCATGCAGGGCAGCTCGGTCATGCAGCTGCCCGCCGCCGACGCCCTCCCCGAAGCGAAGATGGAGCGGCTCAACGAACTCCGCGCCGAGGGCGCGCCCTACGCCGAACTGCAGGAGACCTACAAGGATCGCGGCGCGCAGGGCGCGCTCAACATCTACTACCGCTGCTACGAAACGCGCGACGGCGCGGTCGCGATCGGCGCCCTCTCCGCCTCGCTCTGGGCCAAAGTCCGCGCCGCGCTGGAGACCGACTTCCTCGGCTTCGCCGACCCCGAACTCGACGTCACCGACCCCGACCAACTCGCCCAGGCCGTCGCCAGCGTGCGCGCGGTCGAGGCGCACGTTCGCGCCCAGACCACCGACTACTGGCTCGCCCGCTTCGAAGCCCACGGCGTCCCCAGCGGCCCCATCCGCTTCCCCGAAGAACTCGCCGACGACCCCCAGATCACGGCCAATCAGATGGTCGTCGACCTCAACCACGACCTCTCCGGCCCGCAGCGCCAGGTCGGGCCGCTGCTCAAGATGAGCGCCACGCCCACCGCGCCGCAAGGCTCCTCCCCCCCGCTCGGCCGAGACACCGAGGACATCGTCGCCAGCGCCGGCTACAG
The DNA here is from genome assembly GCA_965200625.1 of Dehalococcoidia bacterium. Classification (GTDB taxonomy): domain Bacteria; phylum Chloroflexota; class Dehalococcoidia; order Bin125; family Bin125; genus Bin125. The sequence goes on along the minus strand of OZ241375.1, from coordinate 2,182,809 downwards.
CGAAGAGGAGCGAATCAACCTCCGCACCCGCGGCATCATCGCCTGACGAGACTCGCGCGTTCCCGTCCCGCACCTCCATCCCGCTTCCCCCCTCTGGGGGGAAGCTGTCCCGAAGGGACTGAAGGGGGGGCTCTCGGCTCTACGGAACGCGCAGACCTCTGCGCGAGCGCTTGCCCTCTTGGACTGCCCTACAGCACGCCCGCCCAGGCGGACACCTCTTCGCCGCGGAAGTCGTCCTCGACGCGCGCTGACTCGCCCAGCACGACCGTCTGCCGACTCTCGGCGTCCCAGGCCGGCCAGGACAGGTTGTCCGTGCTTGGATTGCCGCTGCGCGCGAAAGCGAGCCACGTATCCATCGTCAGCTCGGCGAGCCCATTCGCGGCGACGCCCTCGCCGGCGAACATCGCGGCCGCCTGGTGCGTGCCGAAGACGAAGGGGATGTCGAGCGCGTGGCACGCGCCCAGCGGACCGTGCGGCGTCGGCAACGGCGACTGCCAGTCGAAGAGATACGCCCAAACCTGATCGCTGTGCTGCGCCTGCGCGTCGAGCAATCGCTGCGCGGGCACGCGGAAGAGCTTGTCGCCCCCCGCCGCCGTGTGAATCTCGAACGGCGTCGTCGATTCGCCGCGCGCCTCGCGGATCGCGCGGTAAAGGTCGTACAGCTTGCGCCCGTCGTCGTGCATCGCGTCCAGCATGGCGACCGCGTCCTCCTCGTTGGGCGGCTCGCCCGGCATCATTGCCGCGAAGAGCTTGTTCTCCTCGTCCAGACAACCGATCAGCGCCGCCACGCCCGCCGCCGAACCGCCGCGCACCGCGTCGATCGGCATCGCGGTCAGGAACTCGCCGTCGACCACCGGGCGGAACGGCATCTCCGCCTCGCCGCCCGCCTCCAGGAGTTCAAACATCTTCGCTTCGAGCTGCCCCTGCGCCGCAATGATGTCAGCCACCGACGCCGCCCGCAGCGCCTCCACATCGTCCGCCGCGACGCCCAGCAGCTCGCAGAACAGCTGCGCGTTGGCCGTCGCCTGCTCGTCGTACATCCCGTGATGACCCGCGCCCGACTGCGGGATCGCCTTGTGGAAGAGTCCCTGCGCCTCCGGCGAGGCCATCAGCGAGCTGACGGACATCCCGCCCGCCGACTCGCCAAAGATCGTGATGTTGCCCGGATCGCCGCCGAAGTTGGCGATGTTGTCGCGCACCCAGCGCAGCGCCGCCACCTGATCGCGCATCCCGAAGTTGGTCTCGCCCAGCGCCGGCAGCTGCAGGAACCCGAGCGCGCCCAGCCGATAGTTGATCGTGACGACCACCACGTCGCCGCGCTCGGCCAGCATCGCGCCGTTGTACAGGCCTTCCGAGCCGGAGCCGATCGTGAACGCGCCGCCGTGAATCCAGACCATCACGGGCCGCGCCGCATCGTCCGCGCCCGGCGTCCAGACGTTGAGGAACAAACAGTCTTCGGACTGCGCTTGCGGAGCGCCGCCGACCATCGCGTCCAACGCCTCGTTCGGAATCTGCGGCGCGATCGCGCCGAACGAGTCGCAGTCGAGCACGTCGCTCCAGCCCGGATGCGGCTGCGTCACCCGAAAGCGCAGCTCCCCCACCGGCGCCGCCGCATAGGGAATCCCGCGGTAGACGCTCAGTCCATTCTCCGAAGCTCCATGCACCCGCCCGCCCGTCGTCTGAACAATCGCCGCCATCGCATCGCTCCTGTCAATCTGGGTTTCCGCTTCGCCGTCAGGCTACTCCGAATCGCCGCCGGCCGTCAGCCGCTCACACACCTCGTACCAGACGGCCTGCTCCTCCGCTCGCCAGCCGTATTCGACCCGCCGCCGGGGACCGAGCAGCATCTGCGCGCGGGTCTGCGGATCGTAGGCCGGCCAGGGCAGCGACTCGGTCGACGGATCGCCCGTGCGCGCGAACGCGATCCAGGCGTCCATCACGCACTCGGCGAGCGCGTCGACCTCGGGGCCCGCGCCGACGAACTCGCTGGCCTGGGCCTGCGTCCCGAAGGGGAAGGGGACATCGACCGCGTGACAGGCTCCCAACGCGCCGTCGAGCAGCGGCGACGGCCAGTCAAACACGTAAGCGAACGTGCGCCCGCCGCTGGCCGCGTGCGCATCGGCAAGCTGCCAGGCATGGACGACCGTGATCCCGTCCGTCACCGCCGCATCGAGGATGTCCCGCGGCGCCGACGGTTCCCCGCGCGCCTCGCGCGCCGCGCGGTAGACGTCGTAGACCCGCCGGCCGTCGCCATGTTCGCGATCCAGCCGCGCGACGACGCTCGCCTCATCCTGCGCCTCAGACGGGAACATCAGACTGCTGTAGAGCTTGAATTCTTCGTCGGTGACGCCGATCAGCAGGTCCACGCCGGCCGCCCGCCCGCTGCGCAGCGCCTCGATCGGCAACTCGGGCATCACCTGATCGTCGAGGATCGGACAGGTCATCAGGCTGCCGACCATGCCCTCCGCGAGGGTCGCCATCCACTCCCCCTCCAGCGCGCTGTACGCCGCCAACAGCTCCGCCGCGGGCCGCGCCCGCAGCGCCTCCAGATCGCCGGGCGCGACGCCCAGCGCGGCGTACAACCGCGCCGCCGTCCGCCGCGCGCCCTCAACATGATGCGGATAGTGCGGATCCGGACTCTGGGGAATGGCGCGCCGGAACAGGCCGACGGCCTCAGGCGCGGCCAGCAGCGTGGTCACGCTGTGCGCTCCGGAGGACTCGCCAAAGATCGTCACGTTGCCCGGATCGCCGCCGAAGTTGGCGATGTTGTCGCGCACCCATTGCAGCGCCGCGATCTGATCGCGAATCCCCAGGTTGATCTGCGGCAGCGACGGATCGTTGAGGAAGCCGAACACGCCCAGGCGGTAATTGATCGTGACCACAACCAGATCGCCGCGCGCGGCCAGGTTGGCGCCGTCGTACAGCGGCTCGCTGCCCGAGCCGATCGTGAACGCGCCGCCGTGAATCCAGACCATCACCGGCCGCGCCGCGTCATCCAGGCCGGGCGTCCAGACGTTCAGAAACAAACAGTCCTCGCTCTGCGCCTGCGTCGTCTGGGGGAACAGGTCCTCCATCCCTTCGATCTCCTGCTGCCGGGCGATCGGCCCCCACTCGACCGCGTCGCGCACGCCGCTCCACCCGGCGTGGGGCTGCGGCGGACAGAAACGCAGCGCACCCACCGGCGCAGCCGCGAACGGTACGCCGCGGAAGACGCGCAGCCCACCCTCCTCCCGGCCGCGAATCGACCCGCTCCCGGTCTGCGTGGTCTGCGTGGTCTGTGTGGTCTGTGCCGTCATCATTGTTCCTCGCTTCCGCGCGCGGCGGTGACTGCGACCTCGATGCCTTGCGTGTGCACACCCTGGCCTTCGAGGCAGTTCTGCTTCGCTCTCACGGTGACCCTCACGCCCCCGCAGATTGCGTGCAGCGCATCGGCGATTTCCGAGGCGAGCCGCTCCGGCAGGTTGGGCTTGGCCGCCAACTCATTCACGAGCCGCACCAGCTCCGAGAGACCCAACACCTGGTTGCGTGGTGAGGGCCAATAGCTGATGTCCACCGCGCCCCCGAACGGGAGCAGGTGACGCTCGCAGACGGACGTGAACGGGATGCCCTTCACTCGCACCGATTCCACGTCGATGTCCCGGCCGGCGGCGTCCCGCACCGGGGACCTCGAGTCGCTGAGCATTCCCGCGTAATCGGCAGCGCCCTTGTCCACGTTGCGGAACAGCTCGTTCCACGCCTCGACCACGCGCCGCGGCGTCGCGGCGACTCCCGGCGCATCGGCGTCCATGCCGAGGTACTGCATCTGCCGCCGCACGAGATCTTCTGCGTCGCGCTCCCCGCTGCCCTCCCAGGGGAAGACGAACCAGCGGCGATCGTTCGTCGCCCGCTTGTCGAACAGCACCTGCACCGGCTTCCCGTAGCGCGCCTCATAGCGCGCCGCGGTGGCGCCGCTGTCGATGAGGTCGTCCACGAACACATCCGCATCTTCGGGATCGTCCACAATCGTCACCCACGGGTAGTGCTGCAGCAGCGCCGCAATCGACGCGCCGCCGCGCGGAATGCCGTAGACCTGCAGCCGCTCGCCCGCGTCGGCCAACTCACGCAGCGCCGCCGCCAGCTCCACAACCCGCGCCCCAATCTCGCGCCACGTGACCCGGTGTTCCCGCGGAGTGACCTGGTGTTCCCGCGGACGTTCCTCACTCATGCGTCAGCTCCTGGTCTGCCGCCGAGCCGCAAGGGCCGAGTATCCAGCGGACACAGGCTAATCAAGACGCCGCCCGCGGCGCCCTGCTCCGGCTCCAGTAAACTGAGCGCCGACGCCGCTACGGCAGTGGAAACAGGGGCCGCGATATGACCGCCACCGTGGGCAACACCGGAATCAGCACCGAGGCGCTGGCGCGGCTCGACCGCCACCTCCTCTCCCGCTACATCGAGCCCGAGAAGATCGCCGGCTGCCTGACCCTGATCGCGCGGCGCGGCGAGCTCGCCCACCTCTCCGCGATGGGGCAGATGGACCGCGAACGCGGCAAACCAATGAGCGTCGATACCATCTTCCGCTTCTACTCGATGACCAAGCCGATCACCTCCGTCGCCCTGATGCAGCTGCACGAGCGCGGCCTGTTCCAGCTCACCGACCCGGTCAGCCGCTTCATCCCCCAGTGGCGCGACCTCCAGGTCATGAGCGGCGGCCAGTGGCCCCAGTTCGAGACCCGCCCCGCCGCGCGGCCGATGTCGATGCGCGACGTCCTCTCCCACCAGAGCGGCCTCACCTACGGCTTCATGGAAGGGCCGCTGGAGCAGGCCTACCACCGCGCCGACGTCTACCAGGCCGCCGCCATGCGCGGCCGCGACCTCCAGTCGATGATCGACCGCCTCGCCGACCTGCCGCTCAAGTTCTCGCCCGGCGACCAGTGGAACTACGGCGTCTCGACCGACGTCTGCGGCTACCTCGTGCAGGCAATCTCCGGCCAACGCTTCGACGAATACCTGCAAGAGCACATCTTCGCTCCGCTGGGCATGGTCGACACCGGCTTCCACGTCCCGCCGGAGAAGCTCGACCGCTTCGCCGCCAACTATGAGCGCGGTCCCGACCGGCAGCTGCGCCTGCTCGACGATCCCGCCACCAGCCACTACGCCGAACCGCAGACCTTCTTCTCGGGCGGCGGCGGGCTGGTCTCGACCGCGCAGGACTACCAGCGCTTCTGCCAGATGCTGCTCAACGGCGGCGCGCTCGACGACGCGCGCCTGCTCGGCCCCAAGACCATCCAACTGATGACGCTGAACCACTTGCCCAACGGCGAAGACCTCTCCCAACGCGCCCTGGGCACATTCTCCGAGACCGCCAACGACGGCGTCGGCTTCGGTCTCGGATTCGCCATGATCGTCGATCTGCCCCGCTCCCAGAACGTCGGCTCGGTCGGCGAGTACTACTGGGGCGGCGCGGCCAGCACGATCTTCTGGATCGACCCGGCCGAGGACCTGATCGTCATCTTCCTCACCCAGTTCATGCCCTCCGGCACCTTCAACTTCCGCGGCCAGATCAAGCAGATCCTCTACCCCGGCCTGCTCGACTGACCCGCCGCCGGCGTCCCCAGTTAGACTGCGCCCAAATTTGTTCCAACCGAACCTGGATAGGCCATGCCCGAGATTCCCGACCCGCTCCCGACCTACGCTCAGCTCCCCTACAAGGAGGGCAATCCGCCCAAAACCGCCTGGGGCCTGTTCGGCGACGACGACCAGATCGGCATGTTCAACCTGCAGACGCCCGAGCGCATCGCCCAGGCGGCCGCGCTGATCCGCATGGGCAAGCTGTTCCCCATGAACTGGGATCAGTCGCTGCCCAGCCCGCCGCTCTACAACCGCGGCGCCGTCCGCCACACCGTCCTCCGCCAAGCCGGCTTCGGCCACCACGGCGACGACGTGCTCGACAACTTCTACACCCAGCAGTCCTCGCAGTGGGACGCGCTCACCCACGTCGGCGACTTCGAGCACGGCTTCTGGGGCGGCGTCACCAACGAATGGCTGCTGGCCAACGCCGACGCGCCCAAGCTCGGAATCGAGCACTGGGCCCAGCGCGGGATCGCCGGCCGCGCCGTCCTGCTCGACCTCGGCCGCTGGTTCGAGGCGCAGGGTCAGCCGCTCCCGATGGACGAGTACCGCCCAATCACGCCCGACGAACTGGAAGCCTGCCGCGCCGCCCAGGGCGTCGAGCTGCAGCCCGGCGACGTGCTCCTGATCCGCATCGGCTGGATCGGCTGGTACGAGCAGGCCGACATGATGACGCGCCAGGCGCTCTCGCAGATGCCCAACCTCGCCTTCCCCGGCCTCGGCTGCTCCGAAGACATGGCCGCCTATCTCTTCGACCACCATCCCGCCGCCGTCTGCTCCGACAATCCCGCCCTCGAAGCCTGGCCGCCGCCCAACTTCGCCGACCCTGACGGCTTCCTTCACCACTGGATCATCGGCCGCTTCGGCATGGCCATCGGCGAGATGTTCACGCTCGACGCCCTCGCCGACGACTGCGCCGCCGACGGCGTCTACGAGAGCTTCTTCGCCGCCGCCCCGCTCAACGTGCGCGGCGGCACCGGCAGCCCGCCCAACGGACTCGCCATCAAGTAAGCGTCCCCGCAGCCCACCAGCACATGCGCACGGGCGCGTAGGCTGACAGGCTGACATAGTGCACAGGAACCTTCGCGCAGCCCGGAGCCGCTACCGATGACCGAATCGACGATTGAAATCGTCCAGGGCGATATCACCAAACAGGACGTGGACGCCATCGTCAACGCCGCCAACAATCACCTCTGGATGGGCGCCGGCACCGCCGGCGCGATCGTCCGCGCGGGCGGACGCGAGATCGAGGACGAGGCCATTCGTCAGGGCCCGATCGCCGTCGGCGAGTCGGTCGTCACCGGCCCCGGCAACCTCGCCTGCCGACACGTGATCCACGCCGCCGCCATGGGCCAGGATCTCTACACCTCCGCCGAGAAGATTCGCGCCTCCACCGATAGCGCCCTCATGCGGGCCGAAGAACTGGGCATTTCCTCAATCGCCTTTCCCGCGCTCGGCACCGGCGTCGGCGGCTTCGATTACGCGCAGGCCGCCGAGATCATGCTGACCGTCTGTTACGCGCGCTCCGGCAGCGATCGCAGCGTCCGCACCATCCGCTTCGTGCTCTTCGACCAGCAGGCGTTCGAAATCTTCGACCAGGCCGCCAAGAATCTCGAAACCGCCGCCGAAGTCCACCACTAGAGACGCTGATAGACGCCGACCGTCATCGGCCGCCGCAACGAGGAGACCGCCATGTCCCGCCAGATCGATCACTGCGAGCTGCAAGTCCAGCTCCGCCCCGGCTCCGACGAGTGGACGCCGGTCACCGCGCTCCACGAGGCCGAATGGACCGGCTTCGCTCCTGCCGGCTGCGGCGTCGACCAGGGCCGCGTCATCGCCCTGCCCGCCGATGCCGCGTCTCCCTTGCTCGACCCCAACGCGCCCGACCAGACCTGGCGCCTCGTCGATCCCGACGGCGAGCCGCTCTTCCAGTTCCTCGGCTACGTCGACGACCGCCGCCCGCGCAAGCGCGGCCGCATCATCCTCGGCCTCAGCACGACGCCCGAGCTGCTCGGCGCCTGGCTGGAACTCCAGCCCGCCGCCGTGGCGGAACTCCAGCCCGCCGCCGTTGACTAGCTCGCCACGATCGGCGGATACACTCACTCCATGCCGCACTACACGCGCTCGGGTGACGACGGCTCCACCACGCTCTGGGGCGGCGGTCGCATCCCCAAAGACCATCCCCAGCCGGAGGCCTACGGCGCGATCGACGAAGCCTCCTCCGCGCTCGGCCTGGGCCGCGCGCTGGCGACTGATCCCCGCACCCGCGACATCGCGATCGCCATGCAGCGCCGCCTCTATCTGATCATGGCCGAGCTCGCCGTCGCGCCGGGCAAACCGATCCCCGACGACTTCACCACCCGCAGCGCGGACATTGACCAGCTCGAAGCCTGGGCCGCCGAACTCGAACAGCTCGCCCCGCCGCCCAAGGAGTTCGTCCTCCCCGGCGGCTCGCCCGGCTCCGCCGCGCTCGACCTCGCGCGCACCACGATCCGCCGCGCCGAGCGCGAAACCGTCCGCCTGCGCGGACACGGCCACCCGGTCAACGAACACACGATCCGCTACCTCAACCGCGCCTCCTCCGTCCTCTTCGATCTCGCCCGCTACGAAGAGCAGCAGGCCGGCGTGGACGCGATCCGCTCGCGCCCCACTGCCAACCCCGACGCCGCTGCCGACGCTGCGTCCGCGTGAGCGCCATGACCCCGACCCCGCTCGCGCTGATCTCCGACGACGGCTCCCTCCAGATCGCCCAGATCAGCGGCGCCGGCGGGGACTGGTCCGCCGACCTCCAGACCCGCCTCTCGATGCCGACCGAAGGCCGCGTCTTCATGTGGCCCTCCTGGTCGCCGCAGGGCGGCCAACTCACCGTCTCCGCTTCCTCCCAGCGCCGCGCCGATCCGCGGCTCGAACTCTGGCGCTTGCCCGTCGAGGACGGCTCCGCGGCGGCCGTCTTCCAGAACCCCGCCGACGGCCGCCAGGTGATCGCCGCCGGCCTCGCCCACTACGTCAACTGGTCGCCCTCCGGCCGCGCCCTCGCCGTCGTCGGCAATGTCGGCAGCGGCCTCGCCGTCAATCTCGTCGCCGCCAGCGGCCAGGGCCGCCCCCGCCGTCTCGTCGACGGCGCGCCGCTCTACTTCGCCTGGGCACCCGACGGCCGCGCGATCCTCGTCCACCGCGCCGCCCAGCTCGTACTCTTCGACCTCAGCGCCGGCTCCGCAGGCCCAATCCAGATTCAGCGCGTCCGCCCCAGCTTCCGCGCCCCCGCCTGGTCCGCCGACGGCTCCGCTCTCTACTTCGCTAAACCCCGACCGGGCGGCGGCGCGCTGCTCGTCCGCGCCAACCGCAGCGAGGTCGCCGCCGGCGGCCCCTCCGACGAACTGATGGAACTCAGCGGCCCCGCCGCCTTCGTCACCGCCCACCGCAACAACCGCAGCAGCGACCGCCCCGATGATCGTCTTGATGACCGTCTGGCCGTGCTCACCCTCACCGCCGGCGATGCCGAAGGCCGCAACCTCACGGTGCTCGACCCCGTCCGCGGCGCTCAGCAGCCGATCGTGGACCACGCCATCAACGGCGTCGCCTGGGCGCCCGACGGCTCCGCCCTCTTCGCCTTCGAACCGCAGCCCTCCAGCACGATGATCGCCCTCACCCGCTACGACCTCGACCACGACAGCCGGCGCGTCGGCAGTCTGCGCCTCGCCCGCTTCCAGCCTTCGGCTGAGTTTGCCACCATGCTCAACTTCCACGACCAGTTCGCCCACTCGCACCAGATCGTCAGCCCCGACGGCAGCTGGATCACCTTCGCCGGACTGGCGCTCGGCAACGGCGGCTCCGGGCGGCGCGGTTTCGGCCCGCAGAACGGCTGCTACCTCGTCCCCACCGACGGTTCCGCGCCGCCCCGTCGCGTCGCCGCCGGCAGCATCTCCTTTTTCCCGCCCGGACGCAGCGGGCGCGCCGAGCAGACGGGCTGAACCGATCATGGCCTGCACCACCGAATCGGAACGCCTGCTGCGCAGCAACGAGCTGCGCGTCACCCGCCAGCGGCTCGCCGTGCTCAGCGTGCTGCGCCACTCCGACCAGCACCTCACCGCCGCCGACGTCTACCAGCGCGCCCGCCGCGACGCGCCCGAACTCAACGCCTCCACCGTCTACCGCACCCTGACCCAGCTGCGCGATCTCTGCCTCATCTCCCAAACCGACCTCGGCGGCGGCGAACGCACCTACAGCTGGCGCTCCGAGCGTCCCCATCACCATCTCGTCTGCACCGCCTGCGGCAGCCTGGGCGAGCTGCCCCACGACTTCCTCGACGACTTCGCCTCCCGTCTGCAATCCGAGTTCGGCTTCCAAACCGACCCCGACCACTGGGCCGTCTACGGACGCTGCCAGGCCTGCATCGAGCCGGAGCGCAACTCATGATCGATACCCCCGCCGCGCTCACCCGCTACCACGAAACCGTGCAGGCCGAGATGCGCGCCGCCTTCCCCGACGTCAACCTGCCGATCTACGCCTTCGCCCGCTACGCGCTCGGCTGGCAGGACGAACACGGCCAGCCGGCCCGCGCTTCAGGCAAAGGCGCGCGCGCCGCCCTGACGATGCTCGGCGCAGAAGCCATCACGAACGACCCGACCGCGCTCCAGCGCGCCGCCTCCGGCGCGGCCGCGGTGGAAATCGTGCACAACTTCTCGCTCGTCCACGACGACGTCCAGGACGGCGACATCGAACGCCGCGGCCGACCGACCGTCTGGCGCGTCTGGGGCGTCGCCCAGGCGATCAACACCGGCGACCTGATGCGCGAACTCGCCGACGCCACCCTGCGCCGCGCGTTGCAACACGGCGCGGCCCCCGAGGCCGTGCTCGAAGCGCTCCGCCTCCTCAACCAGGCGACGATGCTCATGATCGAGGGCCAATACCTCGACCTCACCTTCGAGCAGCGCACCGATGTCGCGGTTGACGAATACCTCGCCATGGTCGAGCGCAAGACGGGCGCGATGATGGGCGTCTCGCTCGCGCTCGGCGCGGCGCTGGCCGGCGCTTCCACCGCCCAGGCCGACGCGCTCGACCGCGCCGGCCGCCGACTCGGCCGCTGCTTCCAGATGCGCGACGACTGGCTCGGCATCTGGGCCGACCCGGACGCGCTCGGCAAACCGACCGACGCCGACATCCGCCGACGCAAGAAGTCCTACCCCATCCTCTACGCGCTCAGCCACGCCCCCGCCGCCGCCCGCCGCGAGCTGCTGGACGTCTACCAGCCCGAACCGGGCGAGACCAGCGCCGATCTGCCCGAGGCGCAGGTCGCCTGGGTCCACCAACTGCTCGGCGAGATCGGCGCAGACCGCGCCACCGACCAGGCGGCGCGCGAAGAGTACGACGCCTTCCACACGGAACTCGAATCCGCCCGCCCCCGCGCGTCAGCGGTCGCCGACCTCGAGGCGCTGGCCCTCTTCACCCTGGAGCGCGACCGCTAGCGTACGCGCATGACCAACCGCTCCTCGCCCGCGCCGGTCAGCGACGCGGCTCTGACCCGCTCGATCCAGCACGCCGCCGACTGGCTCATCGATCAGCAAGACCCCGCCGGCTTCTGGTGGGGCGAGCTGGAATCGAACACCTCGATCACCGCCGAGTACCTGCTGCTCACCCATCACCTCGGCATCGCCGACCGCCAGCAGTGGGACGGCATCGCCCGCTATCTGCGCGCCCAGCAGCGGCCCGAGGGCTTCTGGTCGCAGTACCTCAACGGCCCTGGCGACGTCTCCACCTCGGTCGAGACCTACTTCGCGCTCAAACTCGCCGGCGACGATCCCGACGCGCCCCACATGACCCGCGCCCGTGAGTGGATCCTGGCCCAGGGCGGAATCGTCCGCGCCCGCGTCTTCACCAAAATCTGGCTCGCCCTGTTCGGCGAGTTCGACTGGGATCGCCTCCCCGCGATGCCGCCCTGGGTCAACCTCCTGCCCGCCTGGCTGCCGATCAACCTCTACGAGTTCGCCAGCTGGGCGCGCGCCACGATCGTCGGCATCACCGTGATCATGACCCTCCGCCCGACCGCCGCGCTGCCCGCCGGCGCCGGCGTGCCCGAACTCTGGGTCAAGCCCTCCGACCGCCGCAAATTCGCCGTCCCCGCGCCCCGCAACTGGTTCTCTGCCGCGGGCGCGTTCTTCGCCATGGACAGCGTCCTGCGCCTGCTCGACCGCAATCGCATCCGCCCCTTCGAGCACCGCGCCCTCGCCTTCTCCGAGCGCTGGCTGCTCGATCGCCAGGAAGCCGACGGCTGCTGGGGCGGCATCCAACCGCCCTGGGTCTACGCCATCCTCGCCCTGCGCGCGATGGGCTACTCGCTCGACCACCCCGTCCTCCGCAAGGCGCTGGCCGGCTTCGAGCGCTTCACCTGGAACCAGCCCCACACCGACGGCGAGCACGTCTGGACCGAAAGCTGCCAATCGCCCGTCTGGGACACCTGCCTCGCCGCCGTCGGCCTGCTCGACGCCGGCCTAGACCCGCAGCATCCCGCTCTCCAGCAGGCCGCCCGCTGGATGCTGCGCGAACAGGTGCTCGGCGGCGGCGACTGGCAGGTCAAGAATCCCGACACCCCGCCCGGCGGCTGGGCCTTCGAATTCGACAACGACGTCTACCCCGACGTCGACGACACCGCCGTCGTCCTCATGGCGCTGGAACGCATCCCCCTGCCCGGCCTCGAGTCGGAGCGCCAGCTCGCCCTCGACCGCGGCCTGCACTGGATGATCTCGATGCAGTCCTCCAACGGCGGCTGGGGCGCGTTCGATGTGGACAACGACAAAACCTTCCTCGCCGAGATCCCCTTCGCCGACTTCGGCGAACTGCTCGATCCGCCGACCGCCGACGTCACCGCCCACGCGCTCGAGTACATCGGCCAGCTCGGTTACAGCGGCCAGTATCCGCCCGCCAGCCGCGGCCTGCGCTTCCTCTACGAGCTGCAAGAGCCGGACGGCTCCTGGTGGGGGCGCTGGGGCGTCAACTACATCTACGGACTCGGCGCGGCGCTCCCCGCGCTGCACGCGCTCGGCGAGCCGATGTCCGCCCCGCCCGTGCGCAACGCCGTCGAGTGGCTCTTCCGCCACCAACTCCCCGACGGCGGCTGGGGCGAGTCCTGCGACACCTACGCCGACCCCTCCCTGCGCGGCCTCGGCCCCTCCACTCCCTCCCAGACCGCCTGGGCGCTGATGGCGCTGATCGCCGCCGGCGAGGCCGAGCACGAGGCCGTCGCGCGCGGCATCCGCTACCTCGTCGAACGCCAGCGCGAAGACGGCGCCTGGGATGAACCCGAATTCACCGGCACCGGCTTCCCCAGCGACTTCATGATCAACTACCACCTCTACCGCCACTACTTCCCCCTCATGGCGCTGGGCCGCTACGCACGCGCCCTCACCCCGCGCTGATCCGTAGCGGCCGCTGGCAAACAGTTACCATGTCACTCCAGATACCCACAGCGCAGGAGAGGGGGCCATCATGACGACGCCGACCAACACAGACATCGAAATGCACCAGCTGCCCCTCGACCTGCGCCACGGCGGCCGCACCGTGCGCCTCCGCCACCTCGCCGCAAACGACGGCAACGCCCTGCTCGACTTCGGCCGCCGCCAGCCGGACGAAGACCTCCTCTTCCAGGAGCGCGACATCACCAACGTCGCCGACATTGGCGACTGGATCCACGAAACCGAGGCCGGCCGCGTGCGCTCCGTTGTCGCCGAAGAGGGCAGCGAGATCATCGGCTACGCGACCATCGAGCGCGGCCGCCTGCGCTGGACCCGCCACGTCGCCGAAATCCGCGTCATGGTCGACGTCCGCGCCCGCCGGCTCGGACTCGGTCACATCCTGATCGGCCTCGCCTTCGAGAGCGCCCTCAACGACGATGTCGCCAAAATCATCGCCCAGATGACGCCCGACCAGGTCGGCGCGCGGAAAGTTTTCGAGCGTCTCGGCTTCGTTGAGGACGCCGTCCTCACCCGCCACGTCGCCTCCGCCGAAGGCGAACTGCACGACCTGGTCGTCATGCGCTTCGACACCAAACAGCGCGTGATCTGCAAGGAATGCGGCCAGGCCGTCCTCACCCTCATCCCGATGCAGGGCAAACAGCTCTGCTGGGCCTGCTACGAAATCCTCGACCACGAACTCGGCGCCGGCTAACCAGCCGCATCCGCACCCGACCACCGGACCCGACCACCGGACCTGGCACTGGACCTGGAGAGCAACATGGCAGAACGCCGCGACCATACCTACAAGATCATCGAACTCGTCGGCTCCTCGCCCGACGGCGTCGACCAGGCAATCCGCAACGCCATCTCCCGCGCCTCCGAGACGCTCCGCAATCTCGACTGGTTCGAAGTCCGCGAAATCCGCGGTCCGATCCAGGACGGCGAAATCGGCTGGTTCCAGGTCAAGCTCGGCGTCGGCTTCCGCATCCTCGATCCGGAGGACCTCGCAGACGACTAGCCCGCCGGCCTCGGGAGACGCATCAACCGCCCATGACCGCCGCCAGCACCGGAAGCGCAGGCAGCACCTGGAACGGCAGCGCCGCTGACGCCCTCGCCTGGTGCCGCCGCTACACCCGGCGGCACGGCGAGAACTTCACCGTCGTCAGCTGGTTCCTGCCCCGCCGTCTGCGCGCGCCCATGTTCGCCGTCTACGCCTTCTGCCGCTTCACCGACAACCTCGGCGACGACCCCGACGCCGCGCCCGCCGAGCGCCTCCAGCGCCTCGACCTCTGGCAGACCGACCTCGAACACGCCTTCGACGGCTCCCGGCCGCAGCATCCCATCCACGTCGCCCTCCAGCACGTCGCCGCGTCCAAACCGCTGCGCCCTGACCCCTTCCGCCGCCTGATCGAAGCGAACCGCCGCGACCAACGCCAGTCCCGCTACGACACCTTCCAGGACGTGCTCGCCTACTGCGACCTCTCCGCCAACCCGGTCGGCGAGATGGTGCTCGCGCTCTGGGACATCGACACCGAGACCGACGCCGGCCGCTACCGCCTCAACCTCTCCGACGCGACTTGCACCGCGCTGCAGATCGCCAATCACTGGCAGGACGTGCGCCGCGACTATCTGGACGCCGGCCGCCTCTACCTGCCCCGCGAAGACCTGCGCGCCTTCGACCTCTCCGAAGCCGACATCGCCGCCGGCATCCAGCAGCGCCGCTGCCCCGACGCCTTCCGCACCATGATGCGCTTCCAGGTCGACCGCGCCGAAGCCTGGTTCCGCAAGGGCGAACGCCTGATCGACGAGGTGCCGCCCGAACTCGCCATCGATCTGCGCCTCTTCACCGACGGCGGCCGCGCCGTGCTCCAGGCGATCGAGCGCCAGGATTATGACACCCTCAGCCGCCGGCCGCGCGTCGGCAAAGCGACCCGCGCCCGCCTCGCCCTGCGCGCCGCGCTGCAACTCAAACTAACCTGAGTCCACCATGCAACGCCGACCCGATCCGCAGCTCACCGCCGCCTACCGCGAATGCCAGGCCTTCACCCGCCGCCGCGCGACCAACTTCTACATCGCCTTCTCCGCCCTGCCCCGCCGCCAGCGCCTCGCCATCTACGCCGCCTACGCCTACGCCGGCACCGTTGACGACGCGGTCGACGACGCCGGCACCCAGGCCGAGCGCGCCGCCGCCCTCGACCAGGCCCAGCAGCTGCTCCACGCCGCCTACAGCGGCGGCGCGGCCGAACCCGCCTGGCTCACCACCGGCCTCACCGACGCGATCCAACGCTTCAGCATCCCCCGCAGCCACTTTGAAGAACTCGTGCTCGGCATGGAGCACGACCTCACCGTCACCCGCTACGACACCTGGGCCGACCTCGAGGACTACTGCTACCGCGCCGCCTCCGTGATCGGCCTGATCTGCATCTGCATCTTCGGCTATGACCGCGCCCACACCCAGCTCGCAACCAGCTCCGCCATCGCCATGGGCAAAGCCCTGCAAATCACCAACATCATGCGCGACGTCAAGGAAGACGCCGAACGCGGCCGCATCTACATCGCCCAGGAAGACCTCGCCCGCCACGGACTCAGCGACGCCGACATCCTCGACAGCGTCTACAACGACAACTTCCGCAGCCTGATGGCCGACTACGCCCAGCGCGCCTACAGCCTCTACCGCGAGGGCGACCGCCTCATCCCCCTGCTCAACGGACCGCGCAGCCGCGCCTGCTGCAACGGCCTGCAGGGCGTCTACCGAATGATCCTCGACACGATCGTCGAGCGCGAGTACGACGTCTACAGCCAGCGCGTCTCCCCCTCCCGCGGCGGACGCGTCGTCCGCCTGCTCGAACTCTGGCTGCTCGGCGCATTGCCCAACCTCGTCCGCATTGGCTAACCCTCCCGTGCTCCGACCCGGCGACGACGCCCCCATTGCCGTAATCGGCGGCGGCCTCGCCGGACTCAGCGCCGCCCTCGACCTCGTCGAAGCCGGCCTGCCGGTCGTCCTCCTCGAGCGCCGCCCCTTCGTCGGCGGCAAGGCCTACTCCTTCGCCGATCCCGTCCACCAGGTCACCCTCGACAACGGCCAGCACATCACCATGCGCTGCTGCACCGCGTTCCAGAGCTTCCTCGAACGCCTCGGCTGCGAGGAGGTCGTCCGCTACCAGGATCACCTCGAAGTCGCCGTGGTCGATCCCGACGCCCACCGCCGCCAAGTTAGCCGGATCTCCGCCCAGCCGCCGCGCGCCTTCACCCGGCTCGGACGCCAACTGCTGCCCGCTCCGCTGCATATGTTCCCTTCGATCCTCACCTATGAGCATCTCCGCCTCACCGAGAAATCCCGCCTTGCCCTCGCCTTCGAACCGATCCGCCGCATGAGCGAATTCGAGCGCCTCGCCCTCGACCGCCAGTCCTTTGCCGACTGGCTCCGCGAGCACCACCAGACCGAGCGCGTGATCGAACGCTTCTGGGACCTGATCGTCCTGCCCACCTGCAACGACCGCGCCCGCGACGTCTCCGCCAGCCAGGCGATCCAGGTCTTCCAGGAAGGCTTCAGCGCCGACCCGCACGCCGCCGATATCGGCCTCTTCACCCGCGGCCTCAGCGCCGTCGCCGACGCCGCCCTCGAGCGCCTGCGCGAGCGCGGCGCGCAGATCGAACTCAACGCGCAGGCGGCCGCGATCCTTACCGAGCACAACACCGCCGTCGCCGTCCGCTTCAGCCGCGACCGTCAGCTCGAGGCCCGCGCCGTGATCGTCGCTCTGCCTCCGAAGCCGGCGTTCAGCCTGATCCCCGCCGGCTGGCGGCGGCGCGAGCCCTTCTGGCGGCTCAGCCAGCACGAGGTCAGCCCGATCATCAACGTCCACATGCAGTGGGATCAAGCCGTCATGCGCCGTGACTTCGTCGCCGTCCTCGACCCCGACGCGCAGTTCATCTTCCACCGCTCGCAAATTCACGGCTGGCCGACTCCGCCGCACTGGATCTCCGTCTCGCTCAGCGGCGCTCACGACCTGGTCGACGCGCCTCAGGCGGAGATCGTCGCCCGCGTCGAGCGCGCCGTGCGCCGCGCCCTGCCCCGCACCGCCGACGCGGCGCTGCTCGCCGCCCGCGTCGTCAAGGAGGCGGACGCCACCTTCCGCCCCAAACCCGGCAGGAACGCCCACCGCGTCCGCCCGCGCACGCCGATCCGCAACCTCGCCCTCGCCGGCGCCTGGACTGCCACCGGCTGGCCCGCCACGATGGAATCCGCCGTCCGCAGCGGCCGCGCCGCCGCCCAGGTCATCCTCGAAGAATTGGACGTCTCCCCATGAGCACCATGAACTCCAGACCCTCACGCTCCCGCGTGCACTCCGCCAGCCCCTTCGAGACCCAGTTCGCCTACGCCCGCGCCGTCCGCGTCGGCAACCAGATCCACGTCAGCGGCACCGCCGCGATCGAACCCGACGGCTCCGTCACGCCCGGCGGCGCCGGCCCCCAGACCGCCCGCTGCCTGGCGATCATCGCGGCCGCCCTGGCCCAACTCGGCGCATCGCTCGCCGACGTCGTCCGCACCCGCATCTACCTCACCGACATCCGCCAGTACGCCGCCGTCGGCGAACACCACCGCGCCGCCTTCGCCGACCATCCGCCGGCCGCCACGCTGGTCGAGGTGAGCGCTCTGATTGATCCGGAGATGATCGTCGAAATCGAGGCCGACGCCGTCATCGACGCAGCGGACTGAGCCCGTGCCGCTCGCGGATCGCATTCGCCGCCGCCCAGAGATGCGGCTCTGAGGCGAACAGCTTCGTCAACTGATTGCCCGAGCAGCCCACCAGCGCCGCGCAGTCCGCCGTCGAGCCGCCCAGCGCTGCAAACAGGTCCAGCAGCGGCCCCGCGCCCGTCCAGAACTCGCGGTGCCTCGGCCCGACCCGTTCGCGGCGCGGCGTCTCCGCCCGCACCGAGCGGGGCAACACCCGCTGCAGCGCCGGCGGCGGATGGTACAGCTCCAAATCCACCGCCGACCGCACCTCCAGCGCAATCCCGCGCCGCAGCCGCGCCAGCGCCGCCGCCCGATTCTGATGCTGCGAGCGCCGCTCGGAGGCGAACCCGACCACGCCCGTCGGCTTGTGCGTCAGCCGCACCGCCGAGTCCGTCTTGTTCCGATGTTGCCCACCCGGCCCCGAAACGCGAAACCGCTCCAGCCGGCACTGACGCAACAGCGCCTCATCGGAGAGCGCGCACCAGTCCTCCGCCCGCCCCTCAGCCATCGCCGCTCACAGATCGACCGTCACCGGCGACGGCGAGAAATCATCCGCGCGGGCGATGCTGAAGCTGATGTAGTGCCAGTCCGAGATCGTCGTGTGACTCACGTGCTCCGCCAACTCGTGCAGCAACACCAGCCCCAGATCGCGCAGCTCGTCCTCCTCCGCCGCCAACAGCTCGCGCGGCACGTTCGGCATCTCCACATCGCGCACCTCCGCCCGATCGGTGACCGTCACCTCGACCAGCTGATCATCCGGCGACAGCTCAACCCGCAGCGTCCGCTCCGCATCGCCCACCGAGATCATGTGCGTAAACACCTCCTCCAGACAAAGCTCGAGCCGGTTCGCCGTCGGCGCGGAGAGCCGCATCGCTTGCGCCGACTCCTGCGCGAAGCCCTGCAGCGCGGACAGCGCCTCGGCCTGAGCCTGTCCGCGCCAGCGGAAGCGGCGGCGCGGTTGGAGGCGGAACAGCGCCGTCATCGCCACCGCCAACACCGACGACGCCGAGATCGCGTTGCCCGCGATCGGCTCCAGCGCGTCGGGAATCCGCTCCGGGAAGAACAACCCGTTCTGCGCCGCGAACCCGCCCCAGAACGCGACCCCGATAATCAGCGCCGTGCGGCCGTTCACGCCCTCCGAGACCGCCAACTGCAAGCCCATCACGAACAGCAGCAACATACTGACGAAGGTCACCGCGCCAATCGCCGCAATCGGGAGATCGAGCACGAACCCGGTCAGCACCGGAAAGAACGCCAGCACCATCATCAATCCCGCGCCGTACAGCCCGACCCAGCGCGAGGCGACGCCGATCACCGGAATCATCCCCGTCGGCGTCGAATAGGTCGTGTTCGGCGTCGTGCAGACAATCCCGGCCAGCGCGTTGCCGACCGCATCCGCGTTCAGCGCGCCCCGCACCGATTCGTAATCGATCTTGCGGAAGTCCCGCTGCGACACCCGCTGCACCGCAATCGCGTCGCCCACGGTCTCGAACGTGCCCGCCAGCGTCGCAATCACGAACGCGCCCAGCACGGCAAAGGCCTGCGGCAGATCGGCGGAGCTGGTCGGGAACGTCGGCGCTTCCCACTCGCCGATCGGAAAGCCGACAATCGCCGAGGCGTTCGTCTGGGTAAAGTGCCAGTCGCCCGTCGCCAGCGCCACCAGACAGCCCGGCGATCGGCGACCAGAGCCGAAAGCGCGGCGGCGCGGCCACGATCATCGCCGCCATCACCAGAAACGCGACCCCGCCGATCAGCAGGAACGCGATCGAGCCCTCCGACCCCTCAATCCCCGTGCCGTGCCACTGATCAATCGAAATCGGCACAATCAGCACCGCCACCGACATCACCACCACCCCGCCCACGACCGGCGTAAAGATGTGCCGCAGCCAGCGGAAGGCGTGCGCGATCAACCACTCCGTCGGCGCCGCGATCAGCGCCAGCGCCGCGACGAAGCCGATCCCGGCCAACTCAATCGCATCCATCGTCGCCGCGAAGAATGCGCCCGACGTGCCCATGAAGAGCATGAACCCCGACCCCACGCGGCCAATCCGGATCACCTGCACCGCCGTCGACAGCCCCGCCGTCAGCAGCGTCGCCGAGACCAGAAACGCCGCCTCCTGATCGGTGACCAACCCCTCCTGCTTGAGCAGGATCGGCAGAAAGATCGCCCCGGAAATGACGAACAGCGCGTTCTGCAGCCCCAGCCCCAACGCCATCAACAGCGGCGGACGCTCATTCACGTCGTAGCGCAGCGCCGATACCCGTTCGTGCATGGTCTCCGCAGTTTAATCTTGGACAATGATCCCCGTACACCCGCACGGAACCAGAGGACTCGCACCCATGGCCGCTCACCGCACCGCCTCCGTCAACGGACTCAACCTCCACTTCCTCGACCACGGCGGCGACGCGCCCGTCAGCGCCGTCGCCCTGCACGGCTTCGCCCTCAACTGCCACTCCTTCGACGAGGTCGCGCCTGCCCTCGCCGACCAGCTCCACTGCTACGCGCTCGACCAGCGCGGCCACGGCCACTCCGACCGCGCCGCCGCGCTCCGCGAATACTCCCGCGACCACATGGCCGCCGACCTCCAGCAGTTCATCGAGACGCTCGACCTCGACCGCCCGGTCGTGATCGGCCACTCGATGGGCGGCATGAACGCCATGACCTTCGCCGCCGCGCATCCCGACCAGCTGCGCGCCCTGATCCTGATCGACGTCGGCCCCGGCGTCAGCGTCGACGGCGTCCAGCAGGTCCGACAATTCGTCGCCGGCCCCTACGAACTGGACTCGCTCGACGCCTGGGTCGACCTGACCCACCAGTACTACCCCTTCCGCTCCAGGGAAGGCATCCGCAAGCGCCTCGAGGTCTCCCTGCGCGAGACGCCCGAGGGCAAGATGGCGAAGATGTTCGACGAACGCTTCCGCCAGGCCGACTTCCGCGGCGTCGCCGACGGCCGCGCCGGCATCTGGGAGACCGCCCGCGCGCTGACCGCGCCCACGCTGCTCCTGCACGGCGAGAACAGCCCGGTGCTGAAGCGCGAACAGGCCGAGGCATTCGCTGCCCAAGTCCCCGCCGTCCAGCTCGTCACCATTCCCGAAGCCGGCCACTCCGTCGCCGGCGATCAGCCCGCCGCCGTCGTCGACGCCGTGCGCGGCTTCCTCCACGATGTCCTCTAGCCGTCCCCGCCGCTCCCCGTCGCTGCTGATCCCAATCATCGGCGCGCTCATCGGCTTCATCGCCGCTCTCTTCCTGCTCCGCGAGCTCGACCTCTTCGAGAGCGAGCCGCCACCGACGACGCCCGCGATCAACGCCGATTGCAGCTATCCACTGGGCGGTTACTTCGACCAGCTCTGCAACCTCGTCGCCCGCGCCACCGTCGAAATCCAGACCGCGATCATCCCCGAGACCGCTGCCGCCTGCGTCGAGGCCAACACGGTCAACACCGACTGCCGCATCCACCGCGAGAACCTGCGCCGCGGCCTGCCCACCACCGAGCGCTTCCGCGATGCCCTCTTCGCCCTCGATCCGCCCGAGCACGCCGCCGACTGGCACAACCGCTACCTGACCGCCATCTCCCTCCTGCACAGCGGCTACCACGCCCAGTTCACCGCCCTCCAGGACATCGACCGGGAAGCATTCCTCGCCGCGCACGAGCGCACCCTCGACGCCGCCGACCAGGCCGCCGACCTCTTCGAAGATTTCCAGATCGCCTTCACCGATGAACGCGCGCCCTAGCCCGCCTCGATAATCGCCTGCAGCTGCGCCAGTTCCTTACGCATCTGCCGACCCATCATCACCTTCATCAGCGGCCGCAGGACGGTGAACATGATCGAGGTCACGACGTGGTCGCTGCCCGCCGTCATCGCGTTCGTCACCAGCGTCCCGGAACCAGAGCGCTCCAGCGTCAACCGCCCCGTAAACGGAAACGGACCCTCGGACGCCTCAACCCCCAGCGCCCGCCCGTCGTTGAACTCCGTGACCGTCATCAGCGTCGGCGCGGACCCGCCGCCGTACGTGTAGACCCCGCGAATCTGCGTCCCGCGCCCGATCGGCCCGCCGCCGACCACCTCCGACTCCGACATCCCCTCCACCCACTCATCCTGATTTGTCACGTCCGACACATACGCCCAGACCGCCGCCGGCGGCCGCGCAATCTCGACCTGCGCGCTTGCGCTCAGGCTGACCATCAGGCGCGCTCCGCCAACGCCTGCCGCAGATGCGCAATCTCCGCCCGCAGCATCCGATTCGCCACAATGTTGCCCAGCGGCCGCAGCGGACCCATCACCAGCTTCATCATCCGACTCGTCGGATACAGCGTCACCACATACCGCATCCGCGCCGCCGACTCATCGCCCGAACACGTGATCTCCGTGACAAACGGCGTGTGGCCGTCCGTGTTCTCCCACGACACCCGCGCCGGCGGATCGTACTCCCGCACCACCATCGTCACCCGCAGCGACTTCCCGTTCTCCGTCGAGGTGCCGACGATCTCCGAGCCGACGCCAATCTCCCCGCCGCCCGCGACGCTTGAGTCCGACATCCCGAAGACCCAGTGATCCTGGTTCGGCACGTACGCCACGAACGACCAGAGCTGATCCAGGGAGCAGTCAAACTCCGCCTCGATGCTGAACACCGCCGTGACCATCGCGCCCGCCTATCTGAACAGATCCATCTCCGCCGGCCGCACCAGCGTCGTGTGGTCGTATTCCTCCACCGCGACGTTCAGCCCGCGCACCACCGCGACCGGCACCGCGTCGAGCTTGTTCATCACCGGCTCCGCCGCCGACGCCAGCTCATCGACAATCGCCATCTCCGTCACCCGCAGGTCGTAGCCCTCCGCATCGACCTCGCCGACGTAGGACAGAATCGGATTCATCCCGCTCACCCCGATCGCCACATTCGTCAGCCCGTTGCGCCACGGCCGCCCGAACGTGTCCGAGATGATCACCGGCACATCCACCTGCCCGCGCGCGACCAGCCCCTCCCGAATCGTCCGCGCCGAGGCCGAGGAATCCAGCGGCAGCAGCGTCACCGCGTCTCCGCCCCCGACGTTGGACTGATCCACGCCCGCATTCGCGCAGACCCAGCCGTGCCGCGTCTCGGACAGGATCAACCCCCGCGTCATCCGCACGATCCGCTTCGACTCGCGCAGCACCAACTCCACCGCGCGCGCGTCCTTCTCCCAATCCGCCGCCCACTCCTCCGCAAAGCCGCCCGCCGTCACGTCGTCCAGCCGAATCACCCGACCCTCCGCCTTGGATACGATCTTCTGCGTCACGACCAGCACATCGCCCGCCGCCAACGGCGTCTCCTGCGCCGTCAGCGCTGCATCGATCAACGCCGCCAGATCGTCGCCCGCGACGACCTCCGGAATCCCGCCGACCGCGAACACCCGATACTCAGAGGGAGGCGCCATCAGTCGATCCCTACCATCCGCACCGCGGCCTGCGTCCTGTAGCGCATGTTCATCCCGATGATCAGCGCAGTCAGATCCTCAACAAACTTCGACATCGACAGCGGCCCCGCGTCGATCGCCCGCAACGCCGGCATCTTGCCAACCAGCTCGATCACCGCCTGCTTCGCCTCTGCGTCGTCCGCCGTGATCAGCACATCGCCCTCCATCGGATCGGAGAGCTTCTGCAGCTTGCGCGCGCTCAGATTATGGAACGCGCCCACCACCTTCGCCTCGGGCAGCAACGCCTGCGCCTGCTCCGTCGCCGAGCCCTGCGGCACCTCCGCAATCCCCGGCACGCGGTTCTCCATCGTCAGCGGCACCGCCGCGTCAATCACCAGCTTGTCGCCGATCGCGTCGCGCAGATCGTTCAGCGTCGCCTCGTGACCATCGAACGGGACCACGATGATCACCACGTCCGACTGCTCCACCACGTCGCGGTTGACGCCGCCGCCCGCGTCCGCCGTCCCGCCCGCCGCCGCGACCGCGTCGCGCACCGTCTGCGCCGCGTCCTCCGCCCGCTCAATCCGGCGCGAACCGAGCAGCACCCGCTCGCCCGCTGCCGCGAGCCGCATCGCCAACCCCAATCCTTCCGGTCCCGTCCCGCCGATAAACCCGATCGTCGCCATGCCTACTCCCGATCTACGCCTAAACTGAAACGCGATTGCACTGCACGCACAACGATCAGGCTAACGCCAACCGCAACGACCACCGTGACCAGCACTGCCCACCCTCCCGCCGCCCGCGTTCCGCTCGTGATCAAGCATCCGATCGAGCCTGACGCCAAGCCCGCCGCGCGCCTGCGCGGCGTCCGCCTCACCTACGAAACCAAAGCGGGCGCCCTCCTCGAAGCCGTCCCGCCCACCGACCTCACGATCCGCGCTGGCGAGTTCACCGCCCTCGTCGGACCCTCCGGCTGCGGCAAAACCTCGCTCCTGCGCATGATCGCCGGCCTCACCCCGCCCTCCGACGGCGAGGTGCTCGTCTTCGGCCAGACGCCCCGCCAAGCCCAACGCGACAAGCGCCTCGGCCTCGTCTTCCAGGAACCCGCCCTACTCGCCTGGCGCAGCGTCCAGGACAACATCCGCCTCGGCCTCCAACTCAACCCCCGCGCTACCCACTCCACCACCAACGTCAGCGACCTGATCGAGCTCGTCGGCCTCAGCGGCTTCGAGCACTACCGCCCCGCCGAACTCTCCGGCGGAATGCAGCAGCGCGCCGCCCTCGCCCGCGCCCTCGCCATCGACCCGCCCCTGCTGCTCATGGACGAACCCTTCGCCGCCCTCGACGAAATCACCCGCGAGCAGATGCGCTACGAACTCCAGCGCCTCTGGAGCGCCTCCCACGACCCCACCGCCCCGCCCCGCTCCGCCGTCTTCGTCACCCACTCCGTCGCCGAGGCCGTCGCCATCGCCGACCGCGTCCTCGTCATGTCCCCGCGCCCGGGCCGCATCATCGCCGACATCCCGATCACCACCTCGCGCCCCCGCCGGCCCGAGCACGAACACTCCGACCGCTTCATCAACGACACCGCCGTCGTCCGCGCCGCCCTGCGCTCACCCACCACCGCCGCCGTCCCCCTCGACGCCGCCTGAGCAGCCAACCTGAGCAGCCCATGATCTCCGAACCAATCCGCAACCTCGACCGCCTGGACACCCGCCGCGCCGGCCGCGCCTCCCTCGCGCTGCCCGACCTACGCCCCGGGCTCGCCTGGCTCCTCCCGCCCGTCCTCGCCCTGCTGCTCGCCGCCGTCTCCGTCGAAGTCTGGACCCGCGTCGCCGATGTCTCGATCTGGGTCATGCCCCGCCCGAGCAGCGTGCTCGAGAACTTCTACTCCGAATTCGGCCGCTACCTCGCCCAAGGCCTGCGCACCATCGCCGTGTCGCTCGGCGGACTGGCCCTCGGCACCGCCGCCGCCACCCTGCTCGGTGCCGGCGTCGCCCACTCCCAGATTCTCGAACGCGCCGTGCTCCCCATCGCGATCATGGTCAAGGTCACCCCCGTCGTCGCCCTCATCCCCCTGCTCATCATCTGGCTCGGCCACGGCTGGGAACCCAAAATCGCCATCGCCGCCCTGATCACCTACTTCCCCGTCCTCATCAACGCGATCGCCGGCTTCCGCGACATTGACCCGCGGATGCACGACTTCTTCCGCTCGGTTGACGCCTCGACCTGGGAAATCTTCCGCCACCTCCGCCTGCCCGCCGCGATCCCGTATCTGTTCGCCGCGCTCAAAATCTCCGTCACGCTCTCCCTGATCGGCGCCGTCGTCGCCGAGTACTTCAGCTCCCACCACGGCGGACTCGGAGCCATCATCGCCGTCGAGTACACCAACCTGCGGCTCGACAGCGTCTTCGCCGCCGTCCTCACCCTGACCATCATCGGCGTCACCCTCTCGACCGCCGTCGTCATCGCCGAACGACTCTTCTCCTGGCGGCTCGACCAAACCCAGATCGCCGCCTGAGCGCAGACCAGGGAGCAACCATGACCACCCCCGCCAATCCCGCCGACCGCGAGTCCACCGACCACCGCCTACCCCGGCGCCAGGCCCCCCAGCAGGCCGACGCTGTCGTCATCAAATTCTCCAACGACGGCCTCGTACTCGAACTGGAAGGCGACGATGTCGATCTCGGCACCGACCTCAAAGTCCGCCGCGAACACCGCCTGATCGCCGAATTCCGCCGCGACGCCGTCGACGGCTGGTGGTACAAATCCGCCGTCCTCCGCGATCCCCGCCCCCTGCAATCCGATTCCCGAATGCCCTAACCAGCCCCAGCGCCGCCCCAACGCCGCCGCCGGGCCCGATCTTGCCCCATAGCGCCGCCCTGCATAAGCTGCTAGCGGTCGCTATCGCCGTGGCAACCCCATGGAAGCGGCTCCGGCTCGCCGGCCCGGACAGGAGAATCGCCCGGCATCCGCGCAGCCCAGGAGCCCCGTACCCATGCCCGCCGTGCCCAACTTGCCCGTTTCTGTGCGTCGTCCGCTGATCCTCCTCCTCGCCGCCCTCGCCCTCGGGGCCGCCCTCGCCGCCGCCTGCTCCGGCGGCGACTCTGGCAGCGATCCCGACGACGTCCTGAGCATGAACTACATCGCCGGCTTCAAAGCCCAGGCCAACCTCCCCTTCGTCGCCGTCTACGTCGCCCAGGACCAGGGCTTCTTCGCCGACGAAGGCCTCGAAGTCGACATCCAGCACGCCGACTTCACCGGCAGCCACAAGAGCCTCATCCTCTCCGGCGAGTCCGACATCACCACCCTGCCCGCCTCCGAGATGCTGCAAATCCGCGCCAACTCCGGCGCCCCCTACGTCGCCGTCATGCTCTTCGGCCAACGCGGCGACCTCGGCTACGTCGCCCTCGAATCCTCCGGCATCGAATCCCCCGCCGACTTCGCCGGCCGCAAGGTCGGCGTCAAAGGCATCATCCAGGCCGAATTCCACTCCATGCTCGCCGCCTACAACCTCACCGTCGACGACATGGAACTCGTCGATGTCGGCTTCAACCCCGTCGTCCTCGTCGAGGAGCAGGTTGACGTCTACCCTGTCTTCCTCTCCAACGAACCCGACACCCTGACCCGCACCCTCAACCAGCAGATCAACATCTTCGAGGCCGCCGACTACGGCGTCCCCACGCTCGGCGTCGTCTACGTCGTCAGCGAAACATTCCTCGAGGACGAGACCAACCGCGAGAAGCTCGAACGCTTCCTCCGCGCCACCATCCGCGCCTTCGAATTCGCCGTTGACGACCCCGCCGCCGCGATCGAGTCCACCGCCAAGTTCCTGCCCGAAGACCCGCCCGCCGACCTCGTCCACGAGCGCTTCATCCTCGACACCGAAATCCCCAACGCGCTCAGCGACCTCACCCGCGCCAACGGCGTCGGCTGGTTCACCCAACAACAGTTCCGCGCCCTCACCGACGTCATGCTCGAATACGGAGCCCTCGAAAACGACATCGACCTCGAAGCCGCCCTCGACCGCTCCTTCCTCGAAGAAATCCACCAATAGGGCAGAGCGCCCCCCTCAGTCACTTCGTGACAGCTTCCCCCCACTGGGGGGAAGCGCGCCCTCTCCCACCGTCGTTCCTGCGAAAGCAGAGCCTGCCCCTGGCCTGAACAGGGGAACCCACACGGCGTCACGATCACGCGCCCTCAGCCGCCCCCCTTCAGTCGCTCCGCGACAGCTTCCCCCCACTGGGGGGAAGCGGGGATGACTACCGATCGGCAGAGGGACCAATCAGGAGCGGCTGCGCAGGAACTTTTCCTGACCCGGCGTCGGCTTGTCGCCCGGGTAGTGCAGCTTCTTCAGCATCGGCCGGCGCGGGAAGATGTGCACCGCGTCCCAGCCGCACGACTGCTCGCAGAGCCGGCAGCCCGTGCAGTTCTTCTCAATCACCACCGCCTGGCCGAAGAAGTCCGACGCCTCGTCGGTGAAATTCAGCTCCAGCGCCTCGAACGGGCAGACGTTGATGCAAATCTCGCAGCCCGAACCGATGCACTTGTCCGGATCGACCTCCGCCTTGGGCCACTCCCGCTTGGCGAACTTGCGGCAGATATCCCCGTCTTCATCGAGGATGCACTCCACCGGACACACCGCCCCGCACGCCCCGCAGTCGATGCACAGCGCCGGGTCAATGTAGTGAATCGTGTTCCGCTCGCCCCAGATGGCGTTTGTCGGACACCGGTTCGTGCACGCCGTACAGCCAATGCACGTTTCCACAATCTCGTAGGCCACGGCCAACTCCTCTGCGCTCCCCGAAGACGCTCCCGCCCAGTATATCCCCCGTCTGCCTCGTCCGCCCCGCCAGTCTGCCCACTCCGCGCAAACTCCGTCCATCTTTTGCCTGTTGCTCTTATAGTGAACAACAGGCGGCCGGGACGAGGTACTCCAATGTTGCGCATCTCTGATCGCGCGTTCCGCACGGGCCGCCGACTCGCCGTCGCGCTCGCCGTCCTGCTCACGCTCACCGCCGCCGCCTGCGGCGACGACAGCTCCGAGCAACCGGCCGCGCAGGACACCCAACCGACCGCCCAGACCGAACAGCAAGCCCAGCCCACCGCCACCGCGCAGGCCGACCAACAAACCCAATCGGCGCAAACCGAACCCGCCACCCAGCAGCAAGCCCAGACCGACCAGCAGACCCAGACCGACAGCGCCAGCCAACCCGCCCAGGCGCAGCAGAGCCAGGCTCAACAGCAGACCGCGCCGCAACAGGAGAACCAGCCCGAACCCGCCGCCAGCGATCCCGACCGCGACACGCTGCTTGACGGCGAACGCCTCGCCGCCACGCTCGGCCCCGACGAGACCGAGAAACAATACCGCTTCCAGGCCGCCGCCGGCGCCTGGCTGCGCATCTCCGTCGACGGCAAGGACGGCATGGACCCGATCGTCACCCTGCTCCAGCCCGACGGCGTCGAAATCGCCGTCAACGACGACCTCTCCGCCACCAACCGCGACTCCCTCCTCATCGCCCAGGTCGACACCGAAGGCCTCCACCTCATCCGCGTCCAACCCTTCGACACCAACAGCGCCGGCGACTTCATCATCCAGGTCGAGACGCTCGAGCTCGACCTCGACAACGACAACGCCGTCATCGCCCTCGGCGAAAACTTCGACGGCCGCCTCAGCACGCCCGAGGACCTCGACGTCTTCGAGTTTCAGCTCAGCGAAGGCGAGCCGGCCTTCGTCCTCGTTGACGGCGACACCGGCGTCGACGTCCTCGCCCACCTCTTCGATTCCAACGGCGACCTCATCCAGGTCGACGATGACGGCGGCCACGGACTCGACGCCGAGATCTACTTCACCGCCGACATCACCGGCCTCTGGCGCGTCGAAGTCTGGCCCGCCACCAACAAAGCCGGCCAACGCCAGCTGATCGGCGCCTACCGCATCACCGCCGCCGCCGGCCTCCCAATCAGCGAGGTCAACGAAGCCGTCGCCAACGACCTCGCCAGCTCCGCCCTCACCTTCCTCCAGGCCCTCCGCGACGGCGACGCCGCCACCATCCTCGCCCTCGCCGGACCCGAAGCGCTCACCACCTGGGGCTGGGAACTCGTCGCCGACGTCGAGCGCGACCTCCGCAAAATCCAGTCCATCGACCTCGGCGGCGAGATCCTCCAGTCCGCCGCCTACGGCGACGTCCTTCACCCCGCCCGCGGCCGCGTCTACTTCCAATTCACCGAGACCGACTGGATGCGCCTCGAACTCATCCAACTCGGCGGCCGCTGGCTCATTGACGACTGGGCCCACAGCATCGGCCCGCCCAGCTGATCCTGCCCAGCCGAGCCCGTCCAGCTGATATCGTCAGTCAGGCTGACTCAATTCCCCCACCCCCGCCGCTCAGGGAGCACGCCATGTCTGAACCGCAACCCGAGGCCGACGCCCCACTCGACGCGCCGCTTGACGCTGTCATCGTCATGACCAACGGCCAGCACGCCGAGTGGTCCAACCACCGCTCCGGCATGGCCATCCAGTTCGGCGTCTCCGGCGACCTCTCCGGCTCCGAAGAAGTCTTCATGACCCGCCAGAAGATTCCCCCCGGGATGTACTCCACCCCCCACTGGCACGTCAACTGCGAGACCGCCATGTACATCCTCCAGGGCCCGATCGTGATGGCCTACGGCGAGCAGCTGGAACACGTCCACGAAGTCGACACCGGCGACTTCCTCTACGTCCCGCCCCGCGCCATCCACCAGATCAGCAACCCGCGCGACGACCGCGACGCCGAAGTCGTCCTCTGCCGCAACGCCGCCGAGGAAATCGTCGCCGAGGTCGACATCCCCGGCGCACCCGGCTGCTCACCCGCCGAGTAACTCGGAGTAACTGTCGAGTAGCGGTCGAGTCTCTGCTCGGCGCTGTCTCTGCGCCGCTAGCCCGCCGCTACCAGCTGCGCCCGCTCTGCCCGCCGCGCTTCCAGGTGGCTCAGCATCGGCCCGACCGCGTCGTGCGCCCCGCGCAGCGCCGTCACCACCAGATCCGCGCCGATCACATTGTCCCCGCCCGCAAACACGCCCGGCCGCGACGTGCGCCCCTGCTCATCAACCAGCACCTCGCCCCAGTCGTTCACATCGATCCCCGAGTCCCCGTACACGTCACGACCCACGTCGTAGCCCACCGCGACCACGAACGCGTCGCAGTCGATCACGAACTCCGACCCCGCCATCGGCCGCGGCCGCCGCCGACCGCTCTCATCCGGCTCCCCCAGACTCATCCGCACGCACTCCACGCCGACCACCGCGCCGTCCTTGCCGACCAGACTGACCGGCGTCGTCAGATACTCGAAGTTCACCCCCTCCTCGCGCGCGTGGCGGCGTTCCTCTTCGCGCCCCATCATCTCGTTCTCCGTCCGCCGATAGAGCAGCGTCACCTCTTCTGCCCCCAACCGCACCGCCGAGCGCACGCAGTCCATCGACGTATCCCCGCCGCCGACCACCACCACCTTGCGCCCCACGTACGGCGTACTCCGCAGCGCCGCCGGCAGATGCTCCTCGCTCAGGTTCGCCCGCACCAGAAACTCGGTCGCGCTGTAGACCCGCGCCAACCGCTCCCCGTCCAGACCCAGCCGCTTGCCCAGACTCGCGCCGTGCGCCAGGAACACCGAGTCCCAGCCCGCCAGCTCGTCCCAACTCACATCCACCCCCACCCGCTGCTCGAAGCGGAACTCCACCCCGCCCGCCGCCAACGCCGCCACCTTCTCGTCCACGATGTCCTTTGCCGTCTTGAAGTTGGGAATCCCGTAGCGCAGCACCCCGCCCGCCGACGGCCACGCCTCAAACACCGTCACCCCGTGACCCGCCGCCCGCATCCGCTCCGCCACCGCCAACCCGGCCGGCCCCGAACCCACGATCGCCACCCGCTGACCCGTCTCCCGCTCCGGCTGCGGCACCGGGAACCCGCCCCGCTGCTCCCGATCCCAATCGCCCAGAAACGCCTCCAGCTTGCCGATCGCGACCGGCTTCGCATTCTTCCCCACCACGCACGATCCCTCGCACAACGCCTCCTGCGGACAGAGCCGCCCGCACAGCTCCGGCATCTCCGACGTCTGCCGGAAGACCGCCGCCGCGTCCGCCAGCTTGCCCAGCTCCAGAAACGCCAACGCGCCGGGAATGTCATTGCTCACCGGACACACCTGCGTACACGGCGCCGCCGGACACTGAATGCAGCGCTGCGCCTCAAACATCGCCGGACCCGCCGTGTACCCGTAGTACACCTCGTCCCAGTTGTGCACCCGATCATGCGGCGTCTGCTTGGTCACATGGTGAGGCGGAATCCGCAGCCGTTGACGGCGATCCAGCGGCTGCCCGGCCCGCGTCAGCTGCTGCTTCTTGACCTTGGGCGGACGCTTCCGCGCCCGCCCCGCCTTGCCGTTCGCCGCGCCGGCGGGTTGCCCAGCGGATTGCCCAGTGACCTGATTGGCGGCCTGCTTGGCGGTCTGTCTGGAGGATGAAGGGGAATGCTCGTCTGACATCGCGGCTCACACGCTCCTCGCTCTGAACCGTGCGACTACATCCATCATAAGTCTGTCAAGTCAGCCCCTGCCTGCTAGCCTCGATCCATGCCTGAGGATGGAACGCAAGATTTCGTAAAACCTGACGAACCCCACTTCAACCGCGCCCGCCAATTCGGCCGCCTCGCCCGCGGCCGCGAACACGCCGTCCGACTCGACCTCTGCTGCTTCCTCATCGGCCGCATCGTCGATCCCGCCTTCAACCAACTCACCGCCCTCGCCCGCCTCGACCAACTCGCCGCCGACGTCCAGCGCCACAGCGGCGCGTCCGCCTCCCAGCGCCGCGACGGCGCGTCCACCCCCCAGCAGATCGACGCCCTGCGCCAGACGCTCTTCGACCAACACCAATTCCGCGGCGACACCGACACCTACTACGACCCCGCCAACTGCTGCCTCCACGCCACGCTCGACACCGGCCGCGGGATGCCCATCACCCTCGCCGTCGTCATGATCGAGGTCGCCCGCCGGGTTGGACTCGAACTGCACGGCGTCGGCGCGCCCTTCCACTTCCTGATCAAGTACCGCGACCCCGACTCCGACCGCGAGCACTTCCTCGACCCCTTCCACGCCGGCCGCGAAATCGACCGCGACGCCCTCGCCGACCGCCTCCGCGCCACCAACCGCGGCGCCGGCCCCAACCCCGACTCCTTCCTCGCCTCCGTCACCAAACGCCAAATCCTCCAGCGCATCCTCACCAACCTCAAGGGCGCAAGCGTCCGCCAGCGCGACTACTTCGCCGCCATCGCCGCCACCGACTTCCTCCTTGCCCTCTCCCCCTGGTCCCTCGAAGACCGCCGCGACCGCGGCCTCCTCTGCTACCAGACCGGCCAGTACATCGAAGCGCTCGACGACCTCCAGCAGTACCACGCCCACGCCGCCGACGCGCCCGACGCCGACCGCGTCGCCGACTTCATCGAGCGCGTCCGCCTGCGCATCGCCGAAGGCCCCCGCTAGCCCTCATCCACAACTTCCCCACGGGAACGACTGCCCAACCGCGCCGCCGGGACCTACGAGCGCCGCCGGGACCTACGAGCGCCGCCGGGAGCGCGCCGCCCAACCGCCGCCCAATCACCGCGCAGTTTCCGCTATATTCAAAAGCGGAGCCGTTGGGAATGCTGCAACCGCCGGCCCTGCTCTCATTCTTTACATCCCATCATCTCGCAGCCTGAGAAACTAAGGGGAATGGCCAACGCAACAGCCCTGCGCAGGGTCAGCGTGCCCGCGTCGGACCACGGCGCGCCTGCCAACGCTTTCCGTCACGTGCACGACGAACTCCATCACCGCACCGAGGATGGCCCGTCGTTCCGCGACATCACCGAAGAGGTGCGCGACATCGTCCACCGCTCCGGGATCGGCTTCGGCCAGGTCACCGTGTTCTCCCAGCACACGACCGCTGCCATCATCCTCCAGGAGCACGAACCCCTGCTCCTCGACGACCTCCGCGATCGCCTGATCGCCTGGGGGCCGCCCAACGCCTACTACCGGCACAACGACTTCGACATCCGCACGGTCAACATGCACGAAAACGAGCCCGAGAACGGTCACTCCCACGTCCAGCACATGCTGCTCGGCACCTCGGAGACCATCCCCGTGCTCAGCGGCGACCTGCACATCGGCGAGTTCCAGTCCATCTTCCTGGTCGAACTCGACGAGTCCCGCGACCGCCGCATCAGCGTCACCGTGCTCGGAGTCAGCGGCGAGTAACCCGCTCTGCTCTCCGCCTCCCACCCAGCGACCGCCGCGGCCTCCACCGCGGCGGTCGTTTCTATACTCAGCCCATGACCCAACGCGGACCCGCCCCCTTCAACCCGTTGGCCGTCACCCAACAGCCCCTCGACACCCCCCTCGCCCGCCTGCTCGCCGAGCGCATCCACCAGCGCGGCCCCCTCAGCTTCGCCGCCTGGATGGACGCCTGCCTCTACCACCCCCAACACGGCTACTACTGTCGCGGCCAACCCACCGTCGGCCGCGACGGCGACTTCCTCACCAGCCCCGAAGTGCACCCCCTCTTCGGTGCCGCCGTCGCCCACGCCGCCGCCGCGCTCTGGCGACACAGCGGCCAACCCGACCCGTTCACCATCGCCGAAGTCGGCCCCGGCAGCGGCGCGCTGGCCGAGTCCGCGCTCCGCCACCTCCACGCAACCGCGCCCGAGTGCGCCGCCGCGATTCACTACACCCTCATCGAACCCGACCCCGCCGCCGCCCGCCGCCAAACCGAGCGCCTCCAACCCCTCCACCCCCCAGCCCAAATCCACAGCCTCGACAGCCTCCGCCGCCTGGAACAACTCCCGCCCGACCACCACCTCATCCTCGCCAACGAACTACTCGACGCCCTCCCCGTCCACCGCCTGTCGTTCAGAGACGGTCAATGGCGGGAGTTGTTTGTCAACCACTCACCCGAACTGGGTTTCCACGAACTGCCCGGCGCACTGACTGATGCCAGGCTGCTTGAGCCGCTCTGCACCGTGAGCGCCTCTGAGGGACAGCTGGTGGAAATCGCCCCCGACCGCGCCGCCGTCGTCACCACCCTCGCCCACGCCGTCGGCCAGAACGGCGTGTTGCTGCTCTTCGACTACGGCTACCCCCGCGCCCGCCTCTACGCCCCCTGGCGCCGCGACGGCACCCTGATGACCTTCCGCAACCACATCCCCGGCGACGATCCCTACGCCCGCCCCGGCGAGCAGGACATCACCACTCACATCGACATCGACCAAGTCCGCGAGGCCGCAATCGCCGCCGGCCTCACGCCGCTGCCCCCGCTCAGCCAGGCCGAGTGGCTCCACAATCTCGGCGCCGCCGTCCTCCCTGCCGTCGCCGACGCCGGCGCCCACGTCGGCAGCGACACCAACCGCTACCTCACCGCCCGCCGCGCCGTCGAAACCCTCACCGACCCCGCCGGACTCGGACGCATCGCCGTGCTCGCCTTCGCCCGCGGTCCCGCCCCGCGCCTACCCGGCTGGAACACCGGAAACACGCCATGATCCAGTCCGGCGATCCCCTCCCCGACACCGCGTTGCATCTCCGCCAATACCTCACCGACGGCCCGCTGCTCATCCTCTTCTTCACCGAGTCCGACTCCCCTCTATGTACCCACCAGCTCTGCGCCTTCCGCGACGACTTCGACGTGATCGAGGCGCTCAACGCCGCCGTCGTCGCCGTCTCCACCGATTCGGCGGAGGAACAAGCGCGCTTCCGCCAGGAGCAGCGCTTCCCCTTCCGCCTGCTCTCCGACGCCGACCGCAGCGCCGCCGACGCCTTCGGCATCCAGAGTCCAGCCACCAAACGCGCCCAGCGCGCCGCCTTCGTCGCCGACGCCCGGGGCGTCATCCAGCTCGCCATCCCCTTCTACCAGCCGACGAACTTCGATCACTACTGTCAAGTCTTCGCCGCGCTCGGCTTGGACCTCTGACGGACCGCTGACGGACCGCTGATGCTCGACCGCTTCGACGCCGACGCCCGCGACATCCTCGAACAGCAGATCGCCATCTGCGAAATCCGCGCCCCCACCGGCCAGGAGCACGCCCGCGCCGCCTACGTCGCCGCCGCCTTCACCGCGCTCGGCCTCACCGTCCACCAGGACGAGGTCGGCAACGTCATCGCCCGACCCGACCGCGCCGCCCGCGCCGCCGCCCAGCCCATCGTCCTCAGTTCCCACCTCGATACCGTCTTCACCGCCGACCAGCCCGCGACCGTCGCCCGCCCCGGCCAGGCCAACCCCTACCGCGACGGGGCACCGGTCCCCGACGGCGAATACCACGCGCCCGGCATCTCCGACGCCGCCGCCGGACTCGCCGCCCTGCTCGCCATCGCCCGCGCCTTCCAGCATTCCCCCGCGGAATCCCGGCTCACCTACCTGGCCAGCGTCGGCGAGGAAGGCCGCGGCGACCTGCGCGGCGCGCGCCACTTCTTCCAGTCCCCCCTCGGCCGCGCCGCCCGCGCCTTCATCACCATCGACCACTCCGACGACGCCGCCATCGTCAACGCCGCCATCGGCTCCCGCCGCTACAACGTCCAGTACCGCAGCCGCGGCGGACACAGCTGGGGACACTTTGGCCGCTACAACCCCGCCTTCGCCCTCGCCGCCGCCGCCAACCGACTCGCCGACCTCCGCGTCCCCCGCAGTCCCCGCACCACCTACAACATCGGCGTCCTGCAGGGCGGCGAGACCGTCAACGCCATCCCCGAACTCGCCCACATGGACATCGACCTGCGCAGCGAGTCCCCCGATCAGCTCGAGCAACTCGACCGCGAACTGCACGCGATCATCCACGCCGGACACGAACGCGAAGAGCGCCGCCGCCCCGCCGCCGCCCGACCGCCGCTCATCACCCCGATCGGCGACCGACCCGCCGGCCTCACCCCACCCGACTCCGCGCTCGTCCAGGCCGCCCAACGCGCCATCGAAGCCGAAGGCCGCCCACCCCGCTTGATCGCCGCCTCCACCGACGCCAACGCCGCCATCGCCGCCGGCATCCCCGCCATCGCGCTCAGCTGGGGCGGCCGCTCCGACAACCAGCACAGCATCCGCGAATGGTTCGACCCCACCGACCGCAGCCGTTCCCTCCGCGTCATCACCCGCCTCCTGCTCGATCTGGCCCAAACGGAACCTGACTAGACTGAAGCCATGCCCAGCGAAGACCTCCGCGCCTACAGCGACATCGTCATCGACCACTTCCAACACCCGCGCAACGCCGGCCCGCTAGAGGACGCCAACGCCGTCGGCGAAGACCGCAACCCCGTCTGCGGCGACCACATGAAACTGATGCTCCGCATCGAAGCCGACGCCATCGCAGAAGCCCGCTTCCAGACGCGCGGCTGCCCCGCCGCCATCGCCACCAGCAGCATGGCCACCGTCGTCCTCACCGACCTGCCCATCGCCGCCGCCGCCCAACTCAAGCGCCAGGACTTCGTCGACGCCGTCGGCGGACTCCCCAAAGCCAAAATCCACTGCTCCGTCCTCGCCGCCGCCGCGCTCCAGAAAGCGCTCGCCGACTACCACCAGCGCGCCGCCCGCTAACCGACGTGCCAACCGACGTGCCCAGCCATGTGAACGTGCGCCGCCTCCCCTTGCACCAGACCGTCCTCGACCTCCAGACCAAGGGCGACAACACCCTCAACGACTGGTTCCGCATCGACGGCTCCGTCTCCACCCTCCGCATCTGCCTCGAAGACCCCCAGCACAACGCCCTCGCCGCCGCCCTCATCGTCCTCGACGCCTGGCTCGACCTCGCCGACGGCAGCCGCGCCCGACTCGACGAGCGCCTGCTCGCCGACGGCGGCGTCGACATCGACGGCCGCGACGGCTCCCGCCCCGCCGCGCAGCTCTGCATCCCCCGCCTCCCCCGCGGCGCGCAGACCGCCCTCGCCGCCGCCCACGGCAACCCCCGCATCAGCGCCGCCGCCCGCCTCTCCCTCAACGGCGACGCCGCCGTCCTCCTCGTCGGCGTCGCCCCCCACCCGATCCGCGCCCGCCAGATCGAATCCGCCGTCCGCGGCCGCACCCTTGACGACCGCATCATCGACCTCGCCGCCCAGACCGCCCGCGCCGAGGCCCAGCCCTACGGCGTCGGCGACCTCACCGACCCCGCCGCCATTGACCAGGTCGAGGACGCCGTCCGCCGCCTCCTCCGCCGCCTCCGCGACCGCCTCGATGACGCCCAACCCCATGCTCGCCGCCGTCCTCCTCACCGCCGGTGAAGGCACCCGCATGGCCCCGCTGGGGCTGCCCAAGCCGCTACTCGACTGGGGCGGCCAGCCGCTCATCGCCGCCCAGACCCACGCCCTCCTCAACGCCGGCTGCCGACCCGTCGCCGTCGTCCTCGGCGCGCACGCCCACCGCGTCCGCTCCGCTGTCCCGACCCGCGCCGACGTCCAAATCACCACCAACCGCCACTGGCGCGCCGGCCGCGCCGCCTCCATCCGCGCCGGCGCCCGCGCCGTCCCCTCCACCATCAACGCTGACGCCGACGCAGTCATCGTCGCCTCCGTCGACCAACCAACCGCGCCCGCCGTCATCCACCAACTCGCCGCCACCCTCCATGCCGCCCCCGACGCCCTCATCGCCGTACCCCGCTACGACGGCCGCAACGGCCACCCGCCAATCTTCCGCGCCGCTCTCCTGGACGAGCTCCGATCAGTGACAGAACGACACGAAGGCCTCCGCGCCGTGAGACGACGACACGCGGATCGCACTATCTTCCTGGACATGAACGAGCCGCTCGTGACGCTCAACCTGAACACGCCCGCGGCCTACCAACAGGCGCTCGCGCTGCATGCATCCTGGCGTGCATCCTGGAGTCCGTAGACGCTAAACTGCAAGATATGCAAAAAATGCGCGGCGCGCACGCCCGCCGCTACGCCGTACCGCACTCAACCGATAGAGTGGACAACACATGGCCACCCCGCTGCGACAGACCATTCAGGTAGGCAAGTACGTCGTCGGCCAACGCCTGCGCCGCACCGAACGCTACCCGCTCGTGCTCATGCTCGAGCCGCTCCTCCAGTGCAACCTCGAATGCGCCGGCTGCGGCAAAATCCAGCACCCCACCGACATCCTCCGCCGCCGCCTCAGCCCCCAACAGTGCTGGGACGCCATCGAGGAATGCGGCGCGCCCGTCGTCGCCATCGCCGGCGGCGAACCCCTGATCCACAAAGACATCGTCGAAATCGCCAACGGCTTCACTGACCGCAAGAAATTCGTCTACCTCTGCACCAACGCCATCCTCCTCGAACGCAAACTCCAGGACTTCGAGCCCAACCCCTACCTCACCTTCTCCGTCCACGTTGACGGCTTCGAGCAGGACCACGACGACTCCGTCTGCCGCGACGGCGTCTGGGACGTCGCCATCCGCGCCATCGAAGCCGCCAAGGCCCGCGGCTTCCGCGTCACCACCAACAGCACCTTCTTCCTCGGCGCTCAGCCCGACCGCATCCGCCTCATGTTCGACAAACTCATGGACATCGGCGTCGACGGACTCATGATCTCCCCCGGCTACCCCTACGAAAAAGCCCCCGACCAGGAACACTTCCTCGCCCGCAACCAGACCAAAGAACTCTTCCGCGACATCCTCAACGACCCGCCCAAGCACTGGAACTTCAACCACTCCCAACTCTTCCTCGACTTCCTTAAAGGCGAAATCGAATACGACTGCACCCCCTGGGGCAACCCCACCTACACCGTCTTCGGCTGGCAACGCCCCTGCTACCTGATGGACGAAGGCTACGCCGACAGCTTCCAGGAGCTGATCGCCGAGACAGACTGGGACAACTACGGAGTCGCCTCCGGCAACCCCAAGTGCGTCGACTGCATGGTCCACTCCGGCTACGAAGCCTCCGCCGTCATCGACGCCACCACCAACCTCAAAGCCGGCCTCCGCAGCTTCGTCGCCACTATCCGCTAACCACCCAAAGCGCCCCCAGCACCTCAGCACTCCCCCACCGGGGGCGCTGTCACGCCCACACTTCAGTGCTCCCCCTTTGGGGGAGCTGTCACGAAGTGACTGAGGGGGGCGCCCGCAACACCGCCGAAACCGCCCGCGCGAAAACAGCTCACCACACCCGCGCGAAAATAGATCGTCATACCGGCACGAAAATAGATCGTCATCCCCGCGCTTGCCGCGGGTATCTCGACGCGACCAGCAGAATGGCTGCGCACAACGAAAGCGCAGCAACGTCCACACAGCAATCCTCAACCCAGGAGCCCGGACAGTGCCCAACCACACCCCCGACGACCAACCCGCCACCCCGCTCGCCACCGCGATCCCGGTTGAGGAAGTCGCCCAGATCGCCCACACCGTCCGCGAACTCCTCGCCGCCGGCGACCCCCACGCCGCCTGGCAACGGCTGCGCGGCCTGCACCCCGCCGACATCGGCCTGATCCTCGCCGGCCTCCCCCGCTCCAGCGCCGAGGCGCTCCTCGAAATCATGTCCCCCCAGACCGTGACCTGGATGCTCCAGCACATGAACCCCGTCGAGGCCGGCCGCCTCGGCGCGCGGCTCAGCATCCAGACCCTCTCCCTCGTGCTCGGCGCAGTCAATCCCCGCCACGCGCTGAACGCCCTCCAGCGCCTCCCCCTGCACCGCGCCCAGGCGGTCGCCGAGCAGCTGCCCCAGTCAACCGCCGAACCAATCGCCGAAAGCGAGCTCCTCAGTCAAGCCCCCGACACCGCCGGCGCCCTCATGACCAACCGCTTCGCCGCCGTCCGCCCCGGCGCCAGCCCCGCCGATCTGAAAGCCAGCCTCGAAGCGCTCCACGAAGACCGCAACCGCCTCACCTTCGTCTACGTCCTCAACGCCGACGGCCAGCTCACCGGCCAAATCTCCATGGTCGACCTCGCCCTGGCGCCGGCCGACGCCAGCGTCGCCGAGCTTGCCGCACCGCCGATGGCGGTCGTCTCCCCCGACACCCAGGCCGCCGAGTGCGCGCGGCTTCGCCGCCACTACAGCATCAACCAGCTGCCTGTCGTCGAAGACGGCGCGCTGATCGGCGTCATCCTGCCCGATTCCCTCCTCGGCGCAACCGTCGAGGAAGACACCCGCCAAATGCTGCAAGTCGCCAGCGTCGCCGGTGAGCGCGCCGACGGCCCGCTCAGCGCCGCGATCCGCACCCGCCTGCCCTGGCTGACAATCAACCTGGCCACCACCTTCCTCGCCGCCGCCGTCATCTCCCTGTTCGAATCGACGCTGTCTCAGCTCGTCGTCCTGGCCGCCTTCCTCCCGGTCGTCGCCGGCCAGGGCGGAATCGGCGGCACCCAAACCCTCACCCTCATCGTCCGCGCCATCGCCCTCGGCGAACTCGTCGGCATGAACGCCAGAAGATTACTGATCCGCGAGGCGCTCCTCGGCCTGCTGCACGGAATCTGGCTCGGCCTGCTGGTCGCCGTCATCGCCATCGTCTGGCAAGACAACTACGGACTCGCGCTCGTCCTCGGCATCGCCATGCTCGGCAACATGATCATCGCTGGCACCGTCGGCGCTTGCATCCCCCTGCTCATGCGCCGCCTCGGCATCGACCCCGCCGTCGCCTCCGCCGTCATCGTCACCACCTTCACCGACGTCTTCGGCTTCCTCCTCTTCCTCGGCATCGCCCAGGCCGCCATCAACCTGATCGTCTGAGCAACCCGCCGAGCATCACCACCGCGCGAAAACAGTTCGCCACACCCGCACGAAGACAGATCGCCATACCCGCGCGAAAATAGATCGTCATACCCGCGCCTGCCGCGGGTATCTCGACGCGACCCGGACAACGCAGCCCTGACAGCGCACTGCCCCTAGAGCGAGACCAACCGAAACCGCACCCCGCCGAGGTCGATCACCGACTCGTCCGCCGAAACTGCCAACCCCAGCCGCCGCGCCCCCGCGAGCACGTGCGCGCGATCCACCACCGACACATCCAGCCCGCCCAGACCATCGCCGCGCCCGTCGCTCGCCTCGACGAAGCGCAGCGTCGCGTCATCCAGCGCGAGCGTCGGCTGACCGTCCCCATCCGCGCCCAGCGGACGCTCCAGCACCGCCGACCAACGCGCCGCCATCCCCGCCGGATCATCGCTCTGCAACTCCGCCGCCGTCATTGCCGTAATCACCTGCTCCCGCTTGGCCGGCCACCAGTCCTCGCCCGCCGGATTCCACGGCCCGTCCAACCGCTCAGCGCCGACATTCCAGCGCAACTCCGCAATCGCCCCCGGCAAATCCTTCGGATGCAGCTGAATCCCGTCCGTCTGCTCGTTCCCCCCATCGGTGATCAACCGAATCCCCAGCGCCGCGGTGTGGGCGCGCCGCGCCGCCATGTCCGCGCACTGCATGATCACCATGTACCCGCCGTCCCCGCCGCGCCGCTCCAGATAGCGCCCCCCCGCCGTCCCCAGACCCGGCTCCAGCGGCGAGACCACCTCCAGAAACGCATTCCCCACCGGCATCAGGAAGTTATGCAGACCGAAGCGCCCCACCCCCGGATCGCGGTGACACACCTCCAGCCCGAACACCTCGCGCAGCTGCCCCTCGATCAGCTCCAGATCACCCGCCACCAAACAAATCTGCCGCATTCGCAACATGACGCGCCCCTCTCCGACGATCAACTCAACGACCCTTGAACACCGGCCGCCGCTTCTCCACAAACGCCCGCCGCGCCTCGATCGAGTCCTCGCTCTCGCCCACCCGCCGCATCCGATCCGCCTCCCGCCGCACCGCCTCCGACAGCGGAATCGTGAACGCGTCGTTCAGATTGTTCTTGATCTGCGCAATCGCCCCCGGATGCGAGTCCCGCAGCTGCGCCGCAATCTGCAGCACGTTCGGCATCAACTCCTCGGGATCGAACACCCCGTTCGTCAGACCCAGCGCCAACGCCTGCTCCGCCGGCACCCGATCCGGCAGCAGATACATCTCCCGCGCCTTGCCCATCCCCACCAACCGCGGCAGCGTCCAGGTCCCGCCGAAATCTCCCGAGAACCCGACCCGCAGGAACGCGGTATACAGATACGCCGTCGTCGACATATACCGCAGATCGCAGGCCAACGTGATCGAGCAGCCCGCCCCCGCCGCGCCGCCGTTCAGCGCCGCAATCGTCGGCTTCGGCATCTGGTGCAGCAGCACCGACGTCCGCTCCGAGTGCGTCAGCGAATAGATGCTCTGCTCCAGATTGCGAATCTCACCGCGATCCGTGTCCTTCAGATCGCCGCCCGCACAGAACAGCCGACCCGCCCCGGTCAGAATCACCACCCGCACCTCCGGATCCGCCGCCGCCGCCTCACACGCCAACGGCAACTCCGTCAGCATCGTCCCGTTCAGCGCGTTCAACGACTCCGGCCGATTCAACGTAATCGTGCAGATCCCATCCTCCACGTCGTAGAGCAGCGTCTCGTACATCAAGCTCCCCCATCTCTGAGCAGTTCTCGGCAGTGCCCCGCAGGCCTACCCGCGCAGTCTACCGACCGCCCCGCGTGGCATAACGACAACGCCCCCGCCGCAACGGAGCGGGCAGGACGTAGAATGACTGTCATGCTCACCATCACCGCCGCCTTGTCGTGGGAAGCGCAGGCCGCGCGCGCCGGGCAAGCCATCGCCGGACGCGGCCGCGTGCGCCTCCTCACCAGCGGCGTCGGCCCCGATCGCGCCCGCGACGCCGCCGAAGAAACCCTCGAACGCTACACCCCCTCCCACGTCATCAGCATCGGCGTCGCCGGCGGCCTCACCAACACCCTCCGCCGACCCTCCATCACCCTGCCCACCAGCATCATCCGCCAGACCGACGGCGCTGTCTTCCAGCCCGACGAGCAGCTGCGCAAACAGACCATCCGCCTGCTCAACCGCGCCGACATCTTCTGGCAGTCCGTGACCAGCATCACCACCCCGGAAATCCTCTTCACCAAGCCCGAAAAGCGCGCCGCCGCCGACAGCGGCGCGGAGATCGTCCAGATGGAAGACGCCGAATGGGCCGAAGTCTGCGCCCAGGCCGGCATCCCCTTCGCCTGCGTCCGCGTCGTCATGGACGCCCTCGACGACGACATCCCCACCGAAGTCGTCCAGTGGCGCGGCCAACCCTCCGCCCTCGACATCGCCGTCGGCGCGTTCCGCCGACCCCGCCTCCTCCGCGAGCTCGTCTCCCTCGGCCTTCAACGCCAGGCCGCCATCCAGGAACTCGAACGCGCAATGACCGTCATCATCCCCGCCCTTGCCCCCGACAAAGCCCCGGACAACGCGCCGGACAACGCCTCCAAATCGGCCGCTGAGCAGACCTCCGGCCGCACCACGGCCCAGATCGACTGAGCCCGCCCGCCGGTCCCTGTGAACCACGTCCTGTGAACCGCGTCCTCGTGACCGGCGCCAATGGCTTCATCGGTGCCCACATCGTCCGCGCCGCCCTCCAGACTGGCGCGGAAGTCCGCGCCCTCGTCCGACCCCGCAGCGACCTCCGCAACCTCGACGGTCTCCCCCTCGAACTCGCCTACGGCGACCTCGCCGAGCCCGACTCCCTGCCCCCCGCCCTCCACGGCGTCGACACCCTCTTCCACGCCGCCGCCCGCTATGACCTCAGCCGCCGCGCCCGCGCCGACGCCGAGCGCGTCAACGTCGACGGCACCCGCCACCTGATGTACGCCGCGCTCCGCGCCCACGTCGAGCGCATCGTCCACACCTCCTCCGTCGCCGCCGTCGGTCCGCCCGCCGACCCGCGCCAACCCTCCGACGAAACCCAATGGGCATCCCTCGAGCGCGCCCCCGGCCCCTACGAAGCCAGCAAAATCCTCAGCGAACGCCTCGTCCACGACCTCGTCCGCACCGAGTCCCTGCCCGCCGTCTGCGTCCTCCCGACCGCTCCCATCGGCCCGCTCGACCGCAAACCCACGCCCACCGGCGTCCTCATCCGCGACGCCGCCGCCGGCGCCATGCCTGCCTACATCCGCTCCGCCGGACTCAATATCGTCTCCGTCGCCGACGTCGCCGCCGGACACCTCAACGCCGCCCGCCTCGGCCGCCTCGGCGAGCGCTACATCCTCGGCCACCGCGACGGCAACCTCAGCCTCCAACAGATCATCGCCCACGCCGCCGCGGGTCAGGCCCGCCGCCCGCGCCTCGCCCTCCCCACCGCCGTCGCCTACCTCGCCGCCATCGGCGACGAATACCTGCTCAGCCGACTCGCCCACCAGCCCCCGCGCGCCACCATCGCCGGCGTCCGCCTCGCCCGCCAGCGCCAATTCTTCACCCCCCAGAAAGCAATCACCGAACTCCAACTCCCCCAAACCGACCTCACCCACGCCTTCCACGAAGCCGCCGCCTGGTTTCGTACACTATCCCCATGACTGATCAACCCGCTCCCCCCGTCGCCCTCATCACCGGCGCGAACAGCGGCATCGGCCAGGCCGCCGCCACCGCCCTCGCCCGCCGCGGCTGGCGCGTCCTCGCCGCCGCCCGCTCTCCCCAGCGCGGACAGACCGCCGTCCACCAAATCCAGAACGACAGCGGCTCCACCAACGTCGAACTCATCCCACTCGACCTCGCCTCGCTCGCCTCCGTCCGCCGCGCCGCCGAGACCGTCCTCGAACGCACCGACCACCTC
Source organism: Dehalococcoidia bacterium (assembly GCA_965200625.1). GTDB lineage: Bacteria > Chloroflexota > Dehalococcoidia > Bin125 > Bin125 > Bin125. Next base: position 2,138,023 of record OZ241375.1, on the reverse strand, counting down.
GACGCCCTCGTCAACAACGCCGGCGTCAACCTCGGCGAGCGCACCCTCACCGAGGACGGCCTCGAAACCACCATGCAAGTCAACCACTTCGGCCACGTCCTGCTCACCTCCCTGCTCCTCCCCCGCCTCCTCCAATCCCCCGACCCGCGCGCGGTCAACGTCTCCTCCATGCTCTACCAGCGCGCCGGTGCCATGCCCTTCGACGACCTCCAACTCGAGCATCAATGGCGCGGCTTCCGCCCCTACTGCATCTCCAAGCTCGCCAACATCCTCTTCACCCGCTCCCTCCACCGCCGCTACTACGAACACGGCCTCGCCGCCTTCGCCGTCCACCCCGGCGGCGTCCGCACCCAGCTCGGCGCAGACGGCGACCGCAGCGGCCCCCTCTCCGTCCTCTGGCGACTCGTCCAGCCCTTCCTCCTCAGCGCCGAGCAAGGCGCCGCCCCCATCTTCGAACTCGTCCACGACGAAGACAAACGCCCCCTCGCCGGCGCCTACTTCAACCGCCACGAGGCCGCCGCGCTCAACCAGCACGCCAGCGACCTCCAGGCCGCCGCCCGCCTCTGGGACATCTCCAACGAACTCACCCAGGCAGAATGGCCCGCGCCATGACCATCCAGACCCTCGCTGACCTCATCGCCACCCTCGAACAGGACCGCGACGCCTTCGTCGAAGCCGTCCGCCAGCTCCCCGCCGAGGCCTTCGAGCGCGGCGTCTACGAGCAGGGCTGGAACGCCCGCCAGCTGCTCGCCCACATCGCCGCCATCGAGTGGACCTATCCCCGCCTCCTCGAACGCGCCGAACAACGCGCCGCCGGCGCCAACGTCCCCCAAGGCGGCGGCGAGGGCTTCGACATGGACGCCTACAACGCCAAACAGGTCGCCCGCCGAAACGACCAACCCGTGACCCAACTCCTCACCGAATTCCAACGCAACCGAGCCGCCACCATAGACGCCCTCCGAGCCACCAACGAAGACTTATTGAACCAACCCACCCGCTCCGCCGGAGGAGTCGAAGGCACCCTCCTAGAGGTCCTCGAAGGCGTCGCCATCGGCCACGTCCGCGAACACGCCGACGATCTACTCAAAGGCGCCGCAACCTAGAGCTCCCCCGCTGGGGGAGCTGTCCCAAAGGGACTGAGGGGGGCTCCCCCAACCCTCTGATCCGAAGTCATCCAGCGTGACTATTCCTGCGCAAACACTTGCGAGGCTTGCTCACCTTCATACACCGACACCGATCCCATATTGAAATACTGAATCCACAATTCCCAGATCATGCGCCATTGCTCGCCGCGAGGGTCTAACTCCTCAACCGGAAGCCCCAGCGCTCGAGCCAACTCCACTGAGATCGTCGCCCCATGGCTGGCCGGATCACCGATCAGCGAAGGAGCCAGTTCGGACGCCAGTTCATTAACCTCGTCTTCGGTGCGCTCTGGATGACAAGCAAGCGCCGCGCGCAGCTGAGCATCGGTATGCCGCAGCGCATTCCTGGCCTCTTGCACATCAATCGCCGTCGTGTCAGCGAGTAGCGAAGCATGGAGCGCGAGCGTCTCCGGTCGTCCAACTATCGCGGTGAGCGCATGTTCAACCGCGGCGATAATGGTCTTTTCCGGCACCAGGCCACCATCAGAACCAATGAACTGAGGGTCGATCGGTCCCATATCACTCGTCGGCCCCATGGCAATCTGGTGCGCCCCAAGCGCAAAGATCGTGCCTGCGCTCTTCGCCTGATCGGGAAGCACCACCGTCAATCTGCGGCATCGCGATTGGGCCTGGCGAACAAGTCGCAATGCCGTATCGCCATCCCCTCCCCGAGTGCGTAACAATACGTGCAAGTCGCGCTCCGGATCCGCCCCGTAAAGCGTCTCCTCAAACAACGGAATACTGTATGGCATCAGCGTGTCGCTCAAGACCACCAGCCGACAGTCAAATCGTTGTTGATACTCCGCGATGCAACGCTGCCGATCGTATCGAGCAGCGTGCTGGACTCGAAACAGAGGAGTCCGCCTCGGCCCTCCTCCTGCCCCAGTCTCCGCGTCAGCGTCCGTCACCGCTCCACTTTCTTCTGCGGAATCGTGTCGCGGTACGGCACAATCAGGCGACGCCCTCTGCGAGCCTTCGCGCCGTTCTCACGAGCGATCCGCACGTTCTCCATCTGCCGAGAGAGCGCGTCGGCCACAGCTCGATTCGAGTCTGTCACCGTCTGTTCTTCCTTGCTCACGGCTTGCTCCAGCCCGTTGCGTGCGTCCCCTTCATTTTGCCAGCCCCAGCGGATGCGCGGGGCCGCGCCGCTCCCTACTGACGCGGCAGCTGCAGACCCCGCGTCGCAATGATGTTCCGCTGAATCTCCGACGTCCCCGCCGCGATCGTGCTCGGCACCGTCGACATGTACGCCCGACCAATCCGCGCCGCCAGCGGCGCGCCCGCATCCTCCGGATCGATCCGCTGACTGTGCAGACCCATCATGTTCACCCCGAAGCGCGACACCCGCTGACCCAGCTCCGAGCCGAACATCTTCGACATCGACGCCTCATGGTTCGGCACCAGCTCCTGCGACTGCATCCAGACCACGCGGTACGAAATCAGCCGCGAAATCTCCGACTCAATCATCAGGTTCGCCAAGCTGTTGCGCACGCCCGGATCGTCAATCAGCTTCCCCCCGCCGCGCCGCCCCGGCTGCTCCGCCGCGTACTCCGACATCAGCTCCACGCTCTTCCGCGACGTCGCCGACCACTGCACGCCCGAACGCTCAAAGTCGAGCAGCGTCGCCGCCACGTACCAGCCGCGGTTGTACTCGCCCATCATGTTCGACGCCGGCACCCGCACGTCCGTGAAGTAGACCTCGTTGAAGCCGTGCTCGCCCAACATATTGATCAGCGGCCGCACCTCAATCCCCGGCGTGTTCATGTCCAGCAGGAAGTAGGAAATCCCCCGATGCTTCGGCGCTTCCGGATCGGTCCGCGTCAGCACGTGAATCCAGTCCGCGTGATGCGCCCCCGACGTCCAGATCTTCTGACCGTTGATCACGAAGTCGTCGCCGTCCCGCACCGCGCGCGTCTGCAGACCCGCCAGGTCCGAGCCGTTGCCCGGCTCCGAGAAGCCCTGCGCCCAGTACGACTCCGCATTCGCAATGCGCGGCAGATGCTCGCGCCGCTGCGCCTCCGTGCCGTGCAGCATCAGACACGGGCCGACCATCGAGATCCCCTGACCGCCCGAACCCGGCGCGCCGCGATAGGCCGCCTCCTCGCGGTAGATCATCTGCTGAATGTGCGACGCCCCGCGACCGCCGTACTCCTCCGGCCACGCCATCGTCAACCAGCCCTTGGACGCCGCCCGCTTCTCGAACGCCCGCTCCGCCTCGTAGTGCGAGTCGTCGCCCGGCTCGTTCGGCCCCGTCGCCGGCACCCAGTTGTTGTCGATGAAGTCCACGACCTCCGTGCGGAAGGTCTCGTCCGACTCGGTGAATTGGTAGTCCACGTTCAACTCCTCAGCAAGCGCTTCAAGTGCACCGAGTATAGAGGGTGCGCACTACGCTGACCGCATGACCATCTGGGACGCCGTCGTGATCGGCGCCGGACCCGCCGGCGCAACCGCCGCCCGCCGCCTCAGCGCCGCCGGCGGCGCCACCCTCCTCCTCGAAAAACAGCCCCTGCCCCGCTACAAAGCCTGCGGCGGCGGCGTCCCCGCCCGCACCCTCCAACTCCTCGACCAGCTCGACCTCTCCCCCGTCAGCGAAGGCGCCGTCGACACCATCGACGTCTCCCGCTTCGGCCAACCCCAATTCCGCAAGACCTCCCCGCGCCCGCTCGCCTGGATGGTCATGCGCGACCGCTTCGACCACTTCCTCACCACCGCCGCCCAGGACGCCGGCGCCACCCTCCGCGACCGCGCGCCCGCCCAGTCGATCACCACCGCGAACGGCTGCTACGAACTGGAAACCGAGCGCGGGCGCCTCCGCGCCCGCCATCTCCTCGCCGCCGACGGCGCAACCGGCCCCACCGCCCGCTGGCTCAACCTGCCCGCCGCCCCCACCCGCAGCGCCGCCTACGAGGTCGAAGTCGCCGCTCCCCCGGCCGCCCTCGACCACTGGCAGCGCGCCGCCAACGTCGATGTCGGCTACCAACCCTGGGGCTACGGCTGGGTCTTCCCCAAAGCCGGCGCGCTCTCCGTCGGCGTCGTCACCGCGCCCCAACGCGGACGCGCCATCCGCAAACAGACCGCCCGCTACCTCGCCCGCCTCGGCCTCGCCGACGCGGAAGTCCTCCACGTGCAGGGACACCCCATCCGCTACCGCCGCTCCCCCCGCGAGCCGGTCGCCGGCGGCCGCGCCCTCCTGCTCGGCGACGCCGCCGGCCTCGCCGACGAATTCACCGCCGAAGGCATCGCCTACGCCGTCCACTCCGCCAACCTCGCCGCCGACGCCGTCCTCACCAGCGCCGATCCGGCCAGCACCTACACCACCGCAATCAACCGCGAGCTCCAGCCCGAGCTCGATGCCGCCCGCACCATCTCCCGCCTCTACTACTGGTGCGTCACCACCTGGCCCTGGCTCGCGCTCACCACCTCCAAGCACGTCAACTACCTCTGGCGCGCCTTCTTCCGCGTCATGCGCGGCGACAGCACCTACGCCACCGAACTGCGCCGCCTACCCGCCCACCAACTGGCCCGATACGCCGTCCAGAGGCCCTAAACTGGAACTCGCCCCGCGGAGCGCCATGTCCACTCTCGATGCCCACTCGACCACCCCCACCCTCGTCCGCTTCCGCCTGCCGGAACCACCCCCGCGTGAGTTGGACGACGTGACCTCCTACCGCCACGTCCACCTCTCCGGCAACCCCCACTTCCTCGCCCAACACCTCGGCAATCCCGAGACCACCCTCATCTCCGCCGAATACTGGATCATCGCCGCCCCCGGCGTTCGCCCCCTGCGCCAACCCGACCTCCTCATCGCCTTCGACGTCGACCCCGACCTCTACTACGAGCAGAACGGCTACGTCATCTCCGACCAGGGCAAACCGCCCGACTTCATCCTCGAAGTCGCCTCCAAGAGCACCGCCAAAAGAGATCTCAACGAAAAGCGCGACGACTACGCCGCCTTCGGCGTCACCGAGTACTGGCGCTACGACTTCACCGGCGAGTACTACGGCACCAGCCTCGCCGGCGACCGCCTCGTCGACGGCCGCTACGAACCAATCGAGATCACCGAACTCGCCCCCGGCGTCCTCCAGGGCCAGAGCGACGTCCTCGGCCTCTGGCTCCGCTGGGAACAGGACAACCTCCTCCTCGGCTGGCACGACCCCGCCACCGGCAAACACATCCCCAACTTCCTCAGCGAGCGCGAAGCCCGCCTCGCCGAGCACGCCGCGCTCATCGCCGAACGCAACGCCCTCATGACCGAACGCGAAGCCCGCCTCGCCGCCGAGCGCCGAGTGCAAGCACTCGAAGCCGAACTCCAACGCCGCCGCGACCCGAAATCCCCCACCTAGCGCCGCTCGCCCGCGCGCGTCACCGCCATCCATCGCCAGCCATCGCCAGCCATCGCCATGCCCCGCCCACGCCGCACCCCCGCTCCCCTCCGACCCACCGCAATCATCAACCGCCTCACCCGCGAATCCCCGCGCACCCCCTGGCGGCCGACCCACGACCCCGTCACCGAACTCGTCCTCACCCTGCTCTCCCAAAACACCTCCGACACCAACTCCGGCCGCGCCTTCCAACAGCTGCTCAAGCGCTACCCCAACTGGGACGCCGTCCTCGACGCCCCCGTCGAGGAGCTGGAAGCGACCATCCGCCCCGGCGGCCTGGCCCGCAGCAAAGCGCCCCGGATGCAGGCCCTGCTCACCCAGCTGCGCGAGCGCCTCGGCCCCGACTGGGACGCCTCCCGCCTCGCCGAAATGCCCATTGACGAAGCCAAGCGCTGGCTCACCGCGCTGCCCGGCGTCGGCCCCAAGACCGCCGCCTGCGTCCTCCTCTTCTCGCTCGGCCGACCCGCCCTGCCCGTCGACACCCACGTCCACCGCGTCGCCCAACGCCTCGGCCTGATCAGCGCAACGGCCAGCGCCCTCGCCGCCCACGACCTGCTCGAAGCCCAAATGCCCGCCGACCGCTTCTACGCCTTCCACGTCTCCCTGATCCGCCACGGCCGCCGCGTCTGCCACAAGCAGCGCCCCCGCTGCAACGCCTGCGTCCTCTACGACCGCTGCCCCAGCGGCGTCCGCTAATCTGCACCGGGAACGCCTCAGCACCGGACGCCTCAGCGGTAGAGATCGCATGGATCTACTCAACCTGAATCAATCCGACATCGACCACCGCCTCCACCAGGTGCTCTCCGAATTCCAGCTGCTCGGCCCGTTCTCCGCCGGCTATCCCGTCAATCAGAGCTTCGACTACTCCGCCCTCTACCCCCTGCTCAGCTTCTGCGCCAACAACGTCGGCGACCCCTTCGCGCTCTCCCGCTACCTCTCCAACACCCACGAAACCGAGCGCGAGGTCGTCCGCACCGTCGCCGAACTCTTCCGCCTCCCCGTCGACGACGCCTGGGGCTACGTCACCGCCGGCGGCACCGAGGGCAACATGTACGGCATCTACGTCGGCCGCGAGATGCTGCGCAACCCCATCGCCTACTTCTCCCAGGACACCCACTACTCCGTCCGCAAGATCCTCCACGTCCTCAACATCCGCAACATCATGATCCGCAGCCAGGACAACGGCGAACTCGACTACGAAGACCTCCGCGAATCAATCCGCACCAACCGCGACACGCCCCCCTCATCGTCGCCAACATCGGCACCACCATGAAGGGCGCCGTCGACAACCTCGACCGCATCCGCCAAATCCTCGACGAACTCGCCATCCCCCGCCGCTACATCCACGCCGACGCCGCCCTCAGCGGCATGATCCTCCCCTTCGTCGATGATCCCCAACCCTTCGGCTTCGACCGCGGCATCGACAGCGCCGCCATCTCCGGACACAAGATGATCGGCTCCCCCATCCCCTGCGGCGTCGTCGTCACCCGCCGCAAATACACCGCCCAAATCGGCCGCGCCATCGAGTACATCGGCGCCCTCGACACCACCCTGCTCGGCTCCCGCAACGCCTTCACCCCCGTGATTATGTGGTACTCCCTCGCCCAGAAAGGCCGCCACGGATTCCGCCGCATGGTCGCCGACGTCCTCGCCAACGCCGAGTACGCCGTCCAACAATTCAACGCCCAGGGCATCCCCGCCTGGCGCGCCAAAAACAGCGCCACCGTCGTCTTCCCCCGACCCGCGCCCCACGTCCTCTTCCAGTGGCAACTCGCCCCCCTCGACGAATTCGCCCACCTGATCACCATGCCCCACGTCACCCGCGAGATGATTGACGAAGTCATCCGCGATTGCGTCGAGACGATCTGACGAGATGAACACCACCCCCGCCGAAGGCCCAGCCCAGGACCAAGCCCAGGACCGAGCCGAAGACCCCAGTGCGCACATCGTCGTCCTCGCCCAGAATCAACCCGGCGTCCTCGCCGAGGTCGCCGGCTCCCTCGCCGAAGCCGGCCTCAACATCGAACAGATCGACGGCCGCCTGATCGGCGCCCTCGGCGTCATCGTCCTCCGCACCAACGACGACGACGCCGCCCTCCACGCCCTCCTCGACGCCAACCTCCGCGCCGTCAGCTCCGAACAGATCATCTTCCACCTCCACGACCAGCCCGGCGCGCTCGCCGCCGTCACCCGCCGCTTCGCCGACCACCAGATCAACGTCCGCACAATCCACATCGTCCACCGCCACGAGGGCGAAGCCGTCGTCGCCGTCACCACCGACGACGACCCCCGCGCCCGCACCCTCCTCGATCCCGATTCCCTCCTCTGAGCGCCCCGCTCCCGCCGAACCCCTGGCAGAACCTGTAGCCTCGCAGCGGGTCAGTAGCGAGTCAGCAGCGGGTACAGGAAGGACAACACCATGAGCGCCATCGCCGAGACCACCGCCGGCACGATCGCGGGCACGCAAGAGAACGGCCTCTGCGTCTTCCGCGGCGTCCCCTACGCCGCCCCCCCGGTTGGCGCTCTCCGCTTCCGCGCCCCCCAACCCGTCACCCCCTGGGACGGCGTCCGCGAGGCCAAAGCCTTCAGCCCCATCTCGCTGCAAGCGCCCAACGAGATGCTCGAATCGCTGCTCCCCTCCTCCAGCCAACCCCAGAGCGAGGACTGCCTCTACCTCAACGTCTGGACGCCCGCCCTCGACAACGCCGCCCGCCCCGTCATGGTCTGGATCCACGGCGGCGCGTTCACCATCGGCTCCGGCAGCGAGGAGTACTACAACGGCGCCCACCTCGCCGCCCGCGGCGAGGTCGTCGTCGTCACCATCAACTACCGCCTCGGCGCGCTCGGCTTCCTCAACCTCCCCGCCCTCGGCGAAACCAACTTCGGAATGCGCGACCAGGTCGCCGCCCTCCAGTGGGTCCAGGCCAACATCGCCCACTTCGGCGGCGACCCCAACAACGTCACCATCTTCGGCGAATCCGCCGGCGGCATGAGCGTCGGCTCCCTCATGGCCTCCCCCGAAGCCGCCGGCCTCTTCCAGAAAGCCATCCCCCAGAGCGGCGCAGCCCACAACGCCCTCAGCGTCGAGGAAACCAACGCCACCGCCCTCCGCTTCTGCCAACATCTCGGCGCCGACCCCGAGGACGTCGACGCCCTCCGCAACGCCGACAGTGCCGCCATCCTCGCCGCCTCCCTCGCCGTTGACCCCATCGCCAACGCCGAGTCCGCCGCCCAGATGTCCCAGGTCGGCGCGTCCCCCACCCCCCAAATGCCCTTCCAACCCGTGATCGACGGCGCGTTCCTCTCCCAGCTGCCCATCGAACACATCCGCAACGGCTCCGCCGACGGCGTCGCCACCCTCGTCGGCTCCCTCGACGAAGAAATGAAACTCCTCGCCGCCGCCGGACCAGCGGAACCCATGAGCGAGGCAGCCGTGACCGCCATGCTCGGCATGGTCCACCCCGACCCCGACGCCGCCTACGCCGCCTACCGCGCCGCCCGCCGCGAACGCGGCGAAGACGACTCCCCCGACGAAATCTTCATCGCCGTCATCGGCGACCTCATGCTCCGCGTCCCCGGCCTCCGCCTCGCCGACGCCCAGACCTCCCGCGCCCCCACCTACGCCTACCTCTTCGACTGGAAATCCCCCGGCCTGGACGATGCGCTCGGCTCCTGCCACGCCCTCGAACTCCCCTTCGTCTTCGGCACCCACGCCGTCGTCCCCGAATTCGCCGGCAGCGGCCCCGACGCCGACGCCTTCGCCGAACTCACCATGGACACCTGGCTCGCCTTCGCCAAAACCGGCAACCCCGCCACCGCCGCCACCGATTCCCCCAGCTGGGACGCTGACACCAAACCCATCCTCGTCCTCGGCGACAACCCCCGCATCGAACACGACTGGCGCGGCCCCGAACTCAGCGTCTGGGACGCAGTCATCACCTGACGCTGCCCGCGCCTCACAGAACCTAGCGCAAGGAACCCACCATGCCCCTCACCCCCATCGACAAGTCCCAACTCACCAAAGTCGGCCTCGGCGTCCAACGCCCCGAAGACGTCGTCGTCTCCCGCGACGGCCGCATCTGGATGTCCGACCAGGCCTCCGCCGCCGCCGAAGCCCGACCCGACGGCACCCTCAACCGCGTCGGCAACGCCGGCGGCGCGCCCAACGGCAACAACATGGACGCCCAGGGCCGCATCATCATCGCCAACGTCGGCGGCCTCGACGGCGGCGGAACCAGCGGACCCGTCCAACGCCTCGACGTGGATACCGGCGAGATCGAAATCCTCGCCGACCAGATCGACGGCATCCCTCTGCTCGCCTCCAACTACCCCCACATCGACTCCCAGGGCCGCATCTGGGTCACCCACTCCACCTCCCGCTCCGGCCCCGACGCCTTCGCCGCCGACGACCCCGACGGCTTCCTCTTCCGCATCGAGACCGACGGCTCCCTCACCATGCTCGCCACCGAAATCGAATTCGCCAACGGCATCACCCTCGACCCCCGCGAAGAAAACGCCTACGTCTGCTCCACCACCGGCTGCCACGTCCTCCGCTTCCCCATCCACCCCGACGGCACCCTCGGCGAACGCGAAGTCTACGGCCCCCAACTCGGCAAAACCGTCGCCGACCTCGCCAACCTGCGCCCCCTCAGCGCCGCACTACGCGGCCAACTCGGCCTCACCGACGGCTGCGGCTTCGACCAGGAAGGCAACCTCTGGGTCACCCTCCCCATGTCCAACAAAGTCGTCGCCATCACCCCCCAATTCGAAGTCGTCACCATGATCGAAGACCTCGAAGGCGACATCATGCAAGCCCCCACCAACGTCAGCTGGGGAGGCGACGACCTGCGCGACCTCTACATCGGCTCCATCCGCAGCGACTACGTAGTCCACACCCGCTCCCCCATCCCCGGCGAACCCCTCATCCACCAGCGCTAACCAAAGCCCCCCCGTCATACCCACGCGAAGACAAACCGTCACATCCACGCGAAAATAGATCGTCACACCCGCGCGAAGACAGATCGTCATACCCGCGCGAAAATAGATCGTCATACCCGCGCTTGCCGCGGGTATCTCGCCGCGACCAGCACCTTACCCCGCACCCGAGAAAACCCGACATGCGCCACCGCCTCTGGCCCCGCAACCGACTCGCCGTCGCCCTCCTCCTCTACGCCATCTGGATCCCCTTCATCGTCGTCCTCATCAACTACGTCGGCGACAACAACTCGGAGCCGCAAACCGCCGCACAGGTCGAGTCCGAAGACGAACCCGACGACTTCGCCGAAACCGTCGGCTGGACCTGGGGCGTCCTCTGGATCGGCTACGCCGTCCTCGCCGCCTGGCTCGCCGCCATCAAAGGCCGCAACCCCATCCGCTGGGGACTCGCCAGCCTCCTCACCTTCATCGCCCTCTTCCCCTTCCTCGCCGTCGCCCCCGAGCGCTCCAAGCGGTAAACCTCGCTTCCCCTTCCGGAGAAAGCCCAACCTCCCCGCTTCCCCCCTCTGGGGGGAAGCTGTCCCGAAGGGACTGAAGGGGGGTCCCCCAAAGCATCGCCCCCCACTGCTGTGCCAACCCCAACACCAAACCAAGAACACCCGTCCCAATACCATCAACCCCAAAGGAGACCACCATGCCCTCACCCTTCTACTACCGCCGCGCCATCCTGCAACTCGCCCGCTTCGCCGGCGACGACTACCCACCCGAAATCGCCGTCCAGGCCGCCATCGTCCTCGCCGACGAACTCTCCCCCCACAACCCCCGCCGCGAACTCGTCCGCCAGCTGCTCGAATACGCCCACCCCTACGAGTACGCCCGCCACACCCTCCGCGAACTCTACGACCACTCCCCCCAACCCGACGCGCCCGACCTCCTCGACCTCCTCGTCCTGCCCGAAGACACCCTCACCCTCCTCGAAGAAGAAGAAGCCATCGCCGAGGACGACGACCCCTTGTAATGAACGGCCACTCCTGCCCCCAACGGCCCCGGCCGTTTCGCTCTCTTTTTTTCCTCCGCGGCGCACCCCCCACCGCGGCTTCGCCGTGCCCATCAACCCCCACCGCCGCCGACCAGTAGCCCCCGTTCCCTTCCATCTGCCATACTGCCCCTACCGCAACCACCAGCCCAAAGGAACCCCCCATGCACGATCTCGTCATCCGCAACGGACTCGTCGTCGACGGCACCGGCGCCCCCGCCCGCCGCGCCGACCTCGCCATCGACAACGGCCGCGTCTCCGCTCTCGGCGAAGTCAACGACCGCGGCCGCGAAGAAATCGACGCCCACGGCAAACTCGTCACCCCCGGCTTCGTCGACATCCACACCCACTTCGACGGCCAAATCACCTGGGACCCCCTCCTCACCCCCTCCTTCTGGCACGGCGTCACCACCGTCGTCATGGGCAACTGCGGCGTCGGCTTCGCCCCCGCCGCCCCCAACCGCCGCGACTGGCTCATCGGTCTCATGGAAGGCGTCGAAGACATCCCCGGCTCCGCCCTCGCCGAGGGCATGGAATGGGGCTGGGAATCCTTCCCCGAATACCTCGACTTCCTCGACCGCCTGCCCAAAGCCATCGACATCGGCGCACAGGTCCCCCACGGTGCTGTCCGCGCCTACGTCATGGGCGACCGCGGCGCCCGCAACGAGGACGCCAACCCTGAGGACATCCAGGAGATGGCTGCCATCGTCAAGGAAGGCCTCCAGGCCGGCGCGCTCGGCTTCTCCACCTCCCGCACCCTCGCCCACCGCGCCATCGACGGCGAACCCGTCCCCGGTACCTTCGCCGCCGAAGACGAACTCTTCGGCATCGGCCAGGCCCTCAAGGAACTCGGCACCGGCATCTACGAAGTCGCCCCCGCCGGCGTCACCGGCGACGACGCCAACGCCCCCGCCCTCGAAATCGCCTGGATGCGCAAGCTCTCCGCCGAAATCGACCGCCCCGTCAGCTTCGCCATGGTCCAGCACGACAACGAACCCGACGCCTGGCGCGACGCCCTCGACCACTCTCTCGACGCCCTCGAAGACGGCGCGCAGCTCTACCCCCAGGTCGCCGCGCGCGGCATCTCCATCCTCCTCACCCTGCGCGGACGCCACCCCTTCATCTTCTCCGACTCCTACCGCGAACTCGACGCCCTCGACTGGGCCGAGCGCGCCGCCGCCATGCGCGACCCCCAGCGCCGCGAGCGCATCCTCAGCGAAGTCGCCGCCCCCGACGCCGCCCTCGGCTTCATCATGTGGGACAAGCTCTACCCCATGACCGACCCGCCCAACTACGAGCCCACCCCCGACCAGTCCGTCCACGCCCAGGCCGATGCCGCCGGTCAGACCCCGCTCGAGTTCGCCTACGACTTCCTCACCCAGAACGACGGCCAGCACGTCCTCTTCGCCCCCCTCTTCAACTACGCCCACGGCAACCTCGACGCCACCCGCGAGATGATGCTCCACCCCCGCGTCGCCATGGGCCTCTCCGACGGCGGCGCGCACTGCGGCGTCATCTGCGACGCCTCCATGCCCACCTTCATGCTCACCCACTGGACCCGCGACCGCAGCCGCGGCGAGAAACTCCCCCTCGAGTGGGTCGTCAAGCGCATGACCCACGACACCGCCGAACTCTACGGACTCGGCGACCGCGGCACCCTCGAGGTCGGCAAGAAGGGCGACGTCAACGTCATCGACTACGACGCCCTCCAGCTCGAACCGCCCCAGGCCGTCCACGACCTCCCCACCGACGCCATGCGCCTGATTCAAAAGAGCCGCGGCTACCTCGCCACCATCGTCAGCGGCGAAGTCATCAGCCGCAACGGCGAAGAAACCGGCGCCCGCCCCGGCCAACTCATCCGCGGCGCTCGCTAACTCGCTCACCCCGCCGCAGCGGACGCGCCCACCCGCTGTGGCCCGCTGTGTCCCCAGAGTTCGCCGCTTGCCAATAATACAGAACATCTGTACCATCATCGGCATGACGCAGCTCGCCCTCTTCGATCCCAACCCCCTCCTCCAGCGACCCGCCACCATCGGCCCTGCCGACGTTTCCTACGCCGACGCCTCCGCCATCCTCGCCCGACCCACCGGCCGTCTTTCGGGACTCGACTTCACCCTTAACCCCTACCAGGGCTGCACCTTCGCCTGCACCTACTGCTACGCCGCCTTCTTCGTCCCCGAAGAAGAGCAGCGCGAGCGTTGGGGCCAATGGGTGCGCGTCAAGACCAACGCCCTCGCCAAACTCCGCCACTCCCGCCACGACCTGCGCGGCAAGACCGTCCTGATGAGCAGCGCCACCGACCCCTACCAGCCGCTCGAAGCAAAGCTCGAACTGACCCGCTCCCTGCTCCCCATCCTCGCCCAGCGCGGCGCGCGCCTCTCCGTCCTCTCCCGCAGCCCCCTCGTCACCCGCGACCTCGACCTCTTCCACCAGTTCGACCACCTCAACATCACCCTCAGCATCACCACCGACTCCGACGCCGTCCGCCAGCGCTTCGAACCCCAATGCGCCAGCATCGAACGCCGTCTCGACGCCATCCGCCAACTCTCCGACGCCGGCTTCCGCACCGCCATCAACGTCGCCCCCCTCCTCCCCTTGAACGATCCCGCCCAATTCGCCCAGCGCCTCACCGAGACCGGCGCCTCCCGAGTCCACATCGGCGCATTCCACGAGACCAGAGGCCCCTTCGCCTCCGGCACCCGCCAACCCGCGCTCCAGATCGCCAAAGAACTCGGCTGGACCGAGGCCCGCCGCAAACTCGCCCGCCGCGAGCTAAGCGCCCACCTCCGCCGCGCCGGACAAGCCGTCGCCGCGTGACAAACCCTGATCAAGCCAGCAGAGCAACCCGCTACAGACTCGCGTACACCGCATCAATCATCGGCTGCCAACGCGGATCCGCCCCCAACCCACCCGACATCTGATTCATCACATAGCCAAACCCAATCCCCGCATCCGGATCAGCAAACCCAAGCGAACCGCCCGCCCCCGAGTGCCCAAACGTCCGCGGATTCGGCCCCCACGCATAACGCCCACCCGCCGTGCTCAAGATGAACCCCAACGAGCGCCGCACATGAAAACCAAGCACCAAATCCTCCCGCGCCACGCGCTCCGTCACCCCACAGGCCTCCACCGCCTCACGGGACAACAGTCCCCCGCCACCCTGCGCCAGCGCCGAGTAGATCGTCGCCAGCGACCGCCCATTGCCATGCCCATTCGCCGCCGGCAACTCCGCCGCCCGCCACGCCCGAGAATTCACCGTCCCCGCCAACCGCGGCACCGCCAACCCCAACGCCCGCGCCGCCAGATTGTCCTCCGTACTCACCCCAATCGGACCCGCCCCCGGCGCTGCCAGCAGCTCCGCCGTCCGCCCATCCTCCGCCGCCGGCAACCCGATCAAGAAATCCACCCCCAGCGGACCAGCAATCTCATCCCGCACAAACTCCCCGCACGTCCGCCCGTCAATCCGCCGAATCACCTCCCCCACCAACCAGCCGTATGTGATCGCGTGATACCCCATACCCGCGCCCGGCGCCCACATCGGCGCTTGACGCTCCAGCGCCCCCACCATCCGCTCCCAGTCCAGCGCCGCCCCGTCCGGCAACTCCTCATCCACCCCCGCCAGACCCGCCTCATGCGTCAACAGCTGACGCACCGGAATCTCCCCCTTGCCCGCCTGACCAAACTCCGGCCAATACTCCACCACCGGCCGCTCGACCTCAAGCTGCCCCCGATCCACCAACATCGCCGCCGCTACCGCCGCAATCCCCTTGGTCGAGGAATACACGTTGGCGATCGTGTCCCGCTCCCAGGCGCGGGAGCCCTCAGCGTCAGCGTGCCCGCCCCACAGATCGACGACGGTCTCCCCGCCGACGATCACGCAAAGCGACGCCCCGACCTCCCCACGCTCGGACCAGTTCGCAGCGAAGGCGTCGCGCACCGCGCCAAAGCGCGGCGCGCACTCGCCCTGAAGTTCCACCGCGCTCATCGGCTAGTCCGCCGAAACCGGCTCCGCCGTCGGCCGGCCCGAGAGCTCCTCCGGCATCGCCCCCTCCAGCTCATGGATCGCCGGCAGCACCTCCGACGCGAACAGCCGCATACTGCGCTCCGCCGTCGCCGCCGAAACGCCCCCGGAGATGCGGAAGTTCGTAATCAGTTCCTCCGCGCCCGTCATCTGCTGGATGTGCTTCAGCTTCTCGATCACCTGATCCGGCGTCCCCCACGCCTGCGGCGTCGCCGCAAACCGCGCCCGCTGCTCCGCCGTCGTCCGCTCGTTCGTCTTACCGAACTCGGCGTAGTACTTGTACCCCTTCGTCGCCGCAAAGCGCGCCGACTCCGAGAACAGGTAATGCCGCTCCACGCTCTCCTGGAACTCCCCCGTGCCCTGCAGCATCACGTCCCACGCCTCTGCCTCCGTGTCGAAGCAGGCCACGTTCGCCACCACCGTCGGCTGCCGCGGCTCCCAGCCGTTCCCCACCCGAATCTCGTTGAAGCGCTTCACGTCGTCCTGGTACTCCTCCCACTTCTTCGAGTTCGTGAACAGCATCCCCAGACCCGCATTCGCCGCAATCTCCAGCGTCTCCGGCGAAATCCACGCCACCCGCATCGAATCCAGCAACTGCTGCGGATTGCGCGGCCGCGGCCGAATCGTCGTCTCCGGAATCGTGTAGAAATCCCCCTCGTGCGAGAAGTACTCCTGCGTCAACCCCTTCCGCACCACCTCCAGCGACTCCATGAATCGATCCCGCGACTCCCCCATCGGCGAGCGGAACGCCTCAAACTCCCGCTTCGCCGCCCCGCGCCCCAGACCCAGCGTCAGCTTCCGCCCCTGCAGCATGTTGTCGAGCACCGTGATCTGCTCGGTAATCGCCACCGGGTCGTACCAGGGCAGCACGATCACCATCGTGCCGAAGTCAATCCGCTCCGTCTTGCCCGCGAAGTACGTCAGATTCTGCAGCGCCCCCGAGGTCATGATGTACGGCGAAAAGTGGTGGTCAATGCACCAGTACGAGTCAAACCCCAGCGGCTCCACCAGCCCGCCCAGGTGCAGATCCTCCTCATAGACCTGCTGGTCGCTCACCGGCATCGACTCGGACACCGCGTGCGCCTCAAACCGATCCCAATCGGTGTAGTTCTGGAAGTTGAAGTGAACGCCGACCTTCATGTCCTGCTCCTCTGCTCAAGTCGTGACCCGCACAGGATACGCGAGCGGAACCGACAGCGTCAGCCTGACGCCGTCGGCCCGATCAGGGCTGCACTACCGGCAATGCCTGCAAGGCGGGAAAATGGTGTGGGGCGAGCCGACGCCTGGCCTACGACGGGGCAGCCGGGGCGGCCCGGACAACCGGACCTAGGCGAGGACTTCGTCCAGCCGCTTCGCCAGGTCGCTCTTCGGGCGGAACCCGACGATCTGGCCGGCCACCTCGCCGCCCTTGAAGACCAGCAGCGTGGGAATGCTGCGAATCCCGTACTCCGTGGCGATCCCCGGGTTCTCGTCCGTGTTCAGCTTGTAGAACGCGACCCGCCCGTCGTACTCGTCCGACAGCTCGTCCACGATCGGCGCGACCATGCGGCACGGGCCGCACCACGGCGCCCAGAAATCCACCAGCACCGGCAGATCGCTCTCCTTGACGTCCGACTGGAAACTCGCGTCGGTCACTTCCTGCGGCTTGGCCATCTCAATCCTCCGGGAGCGTTACGAATGTACAGAATGTGCGCAGCGGCACACTTCAAATGTATCGCATTTCCCCATTTTCTGCGAAATTCAACGCCGCTCGTAACGCCAAGTGTCGCTCACCTCACTGTCCCGCTGCGCCCGGCGCGGCGCTTCCTCCTCCTCGTCCTCCTCCAGCGCCGTCCCCGCCACCGCATCGCGGATCGCGTCCACCACCCCCGCCTCCACCACGCTGCGCGCCGAGCGAATCCCGCTCGTCACCGCCTCCGCATTCGCCCGCCCGTGACCGACCAGCACCGCCCCGTCAATCCCGAACAGCGGCGCCGAACCCACCTTCGCATAGTCCCAATGCGCCCGCAGACTGCGGAACGCCCCCCGCATCAGCCACGCCCCCGCCATGTGCACCATGTGCGCCTGGATGCTCTGCTTCAACTCCCCGAACAGCTGCTCCGCCAGACCCTCCGTCAGCTTCACCGCCACATTGCCCGTAAACCCGTCCGCGACAATCACATCCGCCGCCCCCGCCACCAACTGATTCCCCTCAATGTTGCCGACAAAGTTCGGCTCCTGCCGCTCGAGCAGCCGGTACGCCTCCTGATGCAGCTGCGTCCCCTTGACCGCCTCCTCGCCGACATTGAGCAGCCCCACGCTGGGATTGCGATGCCGCAGCACGCGCTCCACATAGGCCCGCCCCATCGTCGCAAACTGCGCCAGATGCTGCGGCCGCGCCTCCACATTCGCGCCCACATCCAACAACAGCGACGTCGTCCCCCGGCCATTGCGGAACAACGCCCCCAGCGCCGGCCGCGCCACGCCGGGGACCCGCCCCAGACTGAACAGCGACCCCGCCATCACCGCGCCCGTATTCCCGAACGAGAGAAACGCGTCCGCCTCGCCGTCGGCCAACAACCCCAGCCCGACCATCACCGACGAATCCCGCATCCGCCGCACCGCCGTCGGCGGCGCGTCCATCGCAATCGCCTCCGACGCCTCCTGAATCCGCAGATTCCGCTGCGCTGCCGGCAGCACGCTGCGAATCTCCCGCCCCCGCCCCACCAGAATGATGTCCACCTCGAGCTCGCGCGCCGCGCTCAACGCCCCGCGCACAATCGCCGCTGGCGCATTGTCGCCGCCCATCGCATCGAGCGCCACCGTAATCGGCCGCTCACCGCTCCGCCGCTCCGCCGCTCGCCGCATCGCCGCCCTCCCTGTCTGCCCGTCTCGTTCCCGACCCAATTCCGACCCCGCCGCCGCGCCTACTCCTCAACGCTGCAACGGAAACTCTCAATCAACGGTAGCGCCACCGCTTCCGGGTCGTCGGCGTCCAGCACATGAAGCGCAAACTCCCGCCCGCTCGCCTGGCAGTACCAGGCAAACGACTGAATCTTCAGCACCCCTTCCCCGAACGGCGTCTCCGACTCCCCGGTGCGCGCCGGCCGGCCGTCCACCGCGTTCCAGTCGCGCAACCCGCTCAGCTGCCCCGCGACTTCCTCGCCCAGCGAATCCCGCAGCGACTGCCCAATCGCGGCGTCACCGTCGTAGAACGCCTCGCCCAGCACCTGCCAGGTCAACACCGCCTTCAGCGCCGTCGCCTGCGACAACACCAGAATCCCCGCATCCGCGCTGACCGGACTGCCGGCCGGCTGTCCGTACTCCTGGGCAAAGTCAGCCGGGTCATAGTCGATCACAAAGTCGAACCGCGCATAGCGACCCGGCCGCGCCGTAATCTCCAGCGGCAGAATGAACGAGCCCAACGCCCGCTCCAACGCCGGCGAGACCGCCTCATAATCATCCAACACCGCGCCCGCCCGCACGACGATCACCAACTCCTGCACCCGCACAAAGAGCGCCGACCAGCGCACCTGGAACCCGCCGGTCGCCCGCCGATCCTCCTCCCAGTTGAACCGCTCCGCCGCCTCCCCCGTGACAATCGTCGCCGCCTCACGCGACGCAAACTCCTGATTCTCACTCAGCGCCAGCACCGAGCGCAGAAACGCCCCCGCCTCCGATCCATCGTCCAGAAACACATCAACGCCAATCAGCGCCCGCCCCGTCTCCGACAGGAACGACACCCGATCCACCCCGTCCCCCCGATCCGTCTCACAGAACGGCGAGCAAACCAACTCAAGCGAGTACCCGTATGCCGGACTGCTGTAGCGGCGCACCACATCGTCCGACGTCTCCAACGGCGCATCATCAGATGCTTGCTGCTCCTGTTCGTCCGCCTCCTGCGCGTCCGCCTCCTCCTGCTGCCCCGGCTCGTCCTCCTCCGCGTCCGCCGCCTGCTCCGACTCCTGCGCCTGCTCGGACTGCCCGGACTGCCCGGACTGCTCTGCCGCCTCAGACCCCGCCCCCGGCGCGGACTCCTGCTCCTGCGCTCCCGCCTGCTCAGACTGCGGGGACTGCCCAGACTGCTCCGCCGAGTCAGCCGCGGCCGACGGCTCGGCGGTCGCCGCCGAGGGACGGAAAAACTCGTTCGACTCCACATGCTCGTTCGGACTCGCGCCGCAGGCCAACGCCGCGAGCGCGCCGATCAGCACCACCCCAACCGCCGCGATCCTCGTCAGGACCCGCGTCACGCCGCCGCTCACGATCCCGCCTCCGCAACCACAATCAGCCGCTCCCCCTCGCCCGCCGGCGCAAAGTCCCACGACCCGAACCAGTCCACTGCGCGCAGACCGCACTCCGCCAGCAGACCCGCCATCTCGCCCGCGTTCAGATTCACGCGCAACGGGAACCGCGCCAGCGACCGCCGCACCCGCCCGCTCGCCTCGACCGCGTCATACTGGTACGTCAACCAGGCGATCGGCAGCGCCCGATCCAGCGCTCCGCCGCAAGACCGCTCCAACGCCAACTCCTGCGCCGCGCTCTTCGTCACCAGCTCGCCCGCCGCCGACTCCCGCACCCACTCCAGCTGCATCATCTGCGGCGACGCCTCCACGTCATCCGGACGCGGCGCCGTCCAGTCAATGATCAACTGCCCCCCATCCGCCAGATGCCGCCGCGCCGCCGCCAGCGCCGCCAACTGGTCTCCCCGCCGCAGCAGATGCTGCACCGTCGACAGCCCCAGCACAACCACATCAAACGCCTCCCGCAGTCGCAGACAGCGCATATCTCCGCGCGCCACGCGCACCCCCGCCGCCGCCATCCGCCGCTCACCGACCGCGAGCATCGCCGCCGATGAGTCCACCGCCGTCACCTCACAGCCGGCCTGCGCCAGCGGGACCGCGATCCGCCCGCTGCCCGCGCCCAGCTCGAGCACCCGCTGGCCCGCTCCCGTCAGCTCCCGGAGCATCTCGACATCATCGCGCAGCGGCCCAAAGTCCAGCTCGTACCAGGGCGCGATCGCCCGCAGCGCCCGCTCCTGATCGTCCGCCGACCAGCTCAGTGGATCGTCCACGCGGCCTCCGCTCACCCGCTGCGCCGCTGAACGCAGCCTACCAGCGACGACTACACCGCTCCGCTCCACCCCCGCGCGGCTAGTAAGTACCCTGCACCTATGACTGACACACCCACCGCCTCCGACCTCGTCGCCCAGTACATCCGCGCCGTGCCCGACTTCCCCCAACCCGGCATCCTCTTCCGCGACATCACCCCCCTGCTCGCCGAGCCCGCCGCCTTCGCCCGCGCCCTCGACTGGTTCAGCGAACGCTGCGCCGACGCCGACACCATCGTCGGCATCGAATCGCGCGGCTTCATCCTCGGCGCGCCGATCGCCCAACGCCTCAACCTCCCCTTCATCCCCATCCGCAAAGCCGGCAAACTCCCCGCCGACACCATCGCCCGCTCCTACGACCTCGAATACGGCTCCGCCACCATCGAAATCCACACCGACGCCCTGCGCCCCGGCCAGCGCGTCGCCCTCGTCGACGACCTGCTCGCCACCGGCGGCACCGCCGAGGCCTCCGTCCAACTCCTCCTCCAGACCGGCGCCGAACTCGCCGCCGTCCTCTTCCTGATCGAACTCGCCGCCCTCAACGGACGCGAACGCCTCCGCCCCCACCCCGCCGACGCGATGCTGGTCTACTGACCCCGAAAGCGACCGCCGCCATGACTACCTCCCAACCGACTCCCACCGCCCAGCTCGCCGTGATCGGCGGCTCCGGCTTCTACAACATGCCCGGCCTCACCGACATCGAGCGCTGGCGCCCCACTACCCCCTTCGGCGACCCGTCCGACGAGCTCATCATCGGCTCCCTGCACGGCAAACGCGTCGCCTTCCTCCCCCGCCACGGCGTCGGCCACCGGCTGATGCCCCACGAAATCCCCGTCCGCGCCAACCTCTGGGCGCTCAAGGCGCTCGGCGTCCAGGGCATCCTCGCCGTCTCCGCCGTCGGCTCCCTGCAACAGGAAATCGTCCCCGGCCACATGGTCATCCCCGACCAGATCATCGACCGCACCCGCGGCGCTCGACCGACCACCTTCTTCGGCGACGGCCTCGTCGTCCACGTCGGCTTCGCCGACCCCTTCTGCGCCGACCTCAGCGCCCGCCTCCAGCAAAGCGCCGCCCGCGTCGGCCAGACCGTCCACGCCGGCGGAACCTACATCGCCATGGAAGGCCCCCTCTTCAGCACCCGCGCCGAGTCCCACCTCTACCGCTCCTGGGGCGCGTCAATCATCGGCATGACCGCCATCCCCGAAGCCAAACTCGCCCGCGAAGCCGAAATCGCCTACACCATGCTCGCCACCGCCACCGATTATGACGTCTGGCACGAATCCGAAGCCGACGTCACCGCCGCCGCCGTCGCCCAAATCGTCGCCCAGAACGTCCAGTCCGCCCAGCGCATTATCGCCGACCTCGCCAACCACCTCCCCGACGACTGGACCTCCACCGCCAACGGCGCGCTCTTCGGCGCAATCATGACCGATCCCCGCCGCATCCCCAGCGCAACCCGCGAGCGCTACGCCCTCCTGCTCGAAGGCCGCCTCCCGTGACCACCGACCCAGAGAGCGACCAGGACAGCGACCGGGAGAACGATCCCGCGATCGAGCTGGCGATCGTCGGCGCGGTCGCCCTGGACGAAATCCACAGCCAGGCCGGCGTCGTCGACCAGCTGCTCGGCGGCTCCGCCGTCTACGCCAGCCTCGCCGCCTCGCTCTTCGCCCGCGCCGCCCCGATCTCCGTCATCGGCGACGACTTCGACCCCGCCCTGCTCCAACCCCTGGCCGCTCGCGGCGTCGCCCTCAACGGCATCGAGCGCACCACCGGCGCGACCTTCCGCTGGGGCTGCCGCTACTCCGCCGACGGCGACGCCCGCGAGACGCTCTAAACCCGCGCCGGCGTCTACGACAGCCATCCCCTCACCGTCGCCGAACCAATCCGCCGCGCCCGCCGGCTCCTGCTCACCGCCGGCAACCCGGAACAGAATCAACGCGCGCTCGCGCAGATGCTCGCGCCCGAACTCGTCGCGCTCGACACTATCGAGCGCGAAGTCGCCGAGCGCCGCCTCGCCGTCAGCGCCCAGCTGCGCGACACCGACCTCGTCTGCATCAACACGATCGAAGCCGCGCACCTGATCCAGTGACCCGGCGACGACCGCGACCCTGATCTCCCGCTCGCCGCCTGGCGCGAAATCCGCGCGCTGGGACCCAGCGTCTTCATCCTCAAGCAAGCCTCGCAAGGCGTGCAAATCTTCGCCGCCGAGCACCGCACCGCCGTCAGCGCCGTGCCCGGCGTCCAGCCCACCGATCCGACCGGCGCCGGCGACTCCTTCATCGGCGCCCTGCTCAGCGCCCTCGCGCGCGGCGCTGACCTGACCCAGGCCGCCGTCTGGGCCTGCGCCGTCGCCTCCTTCGCGATCGAACAATTCGGCGTCCAGGGACTCCTCACCGCCACCCCCGACGCCGTCGCCGAGCGCACCGCGCTCATCACCGTCAACGGCCGCCCCACGGCGGCGTATCTCCCTCCGACCCGTTAGCGTTGCCCTCATGACCCTCTCGCTCCGTCTCGGCGACACCCGCGCGGCAGTCGAAATTGTCCGCGACCCAGACCGCGACTCGCTCGCCCGCCGCCTCCAGACCAACCGCTACAACGCCGCCTACGCCCTCGCCCAACTCGATGACGACGCCTGGCCTCAGGCCGAATTCTTCCGCTGCGTCACCGCCAACGGCGAAGCCATCGTCTGCCACTCGCGCAGCGGACTGGGCTACGCCACCACGCTCGCCGGCCCCGCCGACGGCGCGGCCGCCATCCTCCAGCTGCACCCCGGCTTCCCCAGCACCTTCGCCATCTCCGATCCCCGCCACGTCGAAGCGCTCGAAACCGTCTACGACTTCCGCCAGCTCAACCGCATGATGCGGATGCTCGTCACCCGCGACCGCTTCCGTCCCAACCACCGCGAAGCGCAACCGCTGCTTGGCGCGCATGTGGACCTGATCAACCGCCTCTACAACGCCGAGGGTGACCCCGTCCACTACCGCCGCGAACACATCGCCGAGGGCTGCTACTGGGGCGTCGTCGACGAAGAACGGCTCGTCGCCATCGCCGGCACCCACGCCATCGGCCGCAGCCACGGCATCGCCATCCTCGGCAACGTCTTCACCCACCCCCGCTACCGCGGCCGCGGCCACGCCACCACCGCCACCGCCGCCGTCACCGCCGCCCTCCTCGAACAGGTCGATGAGGTCGTGCTCTCCGTCGATCCCCAGAACACGCCCGCCCTCCACGCCTACCGCAAACTCGGCTACCTGCCCGTCGGCGAGATCATCGAGGCCTCCGCAACCCGACATACAGGTACGCTGATTACCGCTGTGCGTCGCTGGGCTGCGCGAAGACGCGGCCCCGACGGCGTGCGGGAGGTCGTCCACACGTGAGCGCACCCAGACCACCAGCCAGCGACATCGCCAACCCCCGACTCGCCGCCGCCGGCGAACAGCGGATCGACTGGGCCGCCCGCGAGATGCCCGTCACCGCCCAAATCCGCGACCGCTTCGCCGCCGAACGCCCCTTCGCCGGCCTGCGCATCGCCGGCTGTCTGCACATCACCTCCGAGACCGCCAACCTCGCCCTCGCCCTCCAGGCCGGCGGCGCGGAGGTCGTCCTCTGCGCCAGCAATCCGCTTTCCACCCAGGACGACGTCGCCGCCGCCCTCGTCGAGCGCGTCGGGATCAGCGTCTTCGCGATCAAAGGCGAGTCCAACGAGACCTACTACCAACACATCCACCGCGCCATCGACGCCGCCCCGCAGATCACCATCGACGACGGCGCTGACCTCGTCTCCACCCTGCACAGCGACCGCCGCGACGCGCTCCCCCACGTCCGCGGCGGCTGCGAGGAAACCACCACCGGCGTCATCCGCCTCCGCGCCATGGCCGCCGACGGCGCCCTCACCTACCCCATCATGGCCGTCAACGACGCCGCCACCAAACACTTGTTCGACAACCGATACGGCACCGGCCAGAGCGCCCTCGACGGCCTCATCCGCGCCACCAACGTCCTCCTCGCCGGCAAGACGCTCGTCGTCGCCGGCTACGGCTGGTGCGGACGCGGCGTCGCCGCCCGCGCCGACGGCCTCGGCGCTCACGTGATCGTCACCGAAGTCGATCCCCTCCGAGCCCTCGAAGCCGTCATGGACGGCTTCCGCGTGATGCCCATGGCCGCCGCCGCCCAACAGGGCGACATCTTCATCACCACCACCGGCGACATCCACGTGATCGACGAACCCCACTTCGCCGAGCTGAAATCCGGCGCCATCCTCGCCAACGCCGGCCACTTCAACCACGAAATCAACCTCGACGCGCTCGAACAGCTCAGCGAACACCAACGCGAACTCAAGCCTTACGTCTCGGCCTACACAACGCAGGACGGACGCGAACTGCTCGTCCTTGCCGAGGGCCGCCTCGTCAACCTCGCCGCCGCCGAAGGCCATCCCGCCAGCGTCATGGATATGTCCTTCGCCAATCAGGCGCTCGCCGTTGAGCATCTGCTCTGCGCCGACCCGCCGCTCCCGCCCGGCGTCCACGACGTCCCCGACGCGATCGACCAGCACGTCGCCACACTCAAGCTGGCCAGCATGGGCGTCCAGCTCGACACCCTCTCCGCCGAACAGCAGCGCTATCTCAGCTCGTGGAATGAAGGCACATGAGCCAACACGTATCGGTCCCAAGCATCAACGGCCTCTGGACCTCCGAGTCCGTTACCGAAGGTCACCCCGACAAGGTCTGCGACCAAATCTCCGACGCCGTCCTTGACGCCTGCCTCACAGGCGATCCCGAATCCCGCGTCGCCTGCGAAACCGCCGTCTCCTCCGACCTCGTCATCGTCTTCGGCGAAATCACCACCGCAACCCCGCTCGCCGTCGAACAGATCGTCCGCAGCACCTTGCGTCGCATCGGTTACACCAACCGCGCCTGGGGCATCGACGCCGACACCTGCAAAGTGCTGCTCTCGATCAACCGCCAATCGCCCGATATCGCCGGCGGCGTGAGCGGCCAATCGGGCGAAGCCGCGCACGGCGGCGACGACCCCTTCGACCGCCAGGGCGCCGGCGATCAGGGCATGATGTTCGGCTACGCCACTGCCGAGACCAACAGCCTCATGCCCCTGCCCATCGAACTGGCGCACGCGCTCACCCGCCGACTCAGCCGCGTCCGCCGCGCCGGGACGCTCGACTGGCTGCGGCCCGACGGCAAATCCCAGGTCACCATCGAATACGCGCACGGCCAACCCAGCCGCATCGATACCATCGTCGTCAGCACCCAGCACAGCGAGCAGATCGGCCAGGACGAAATCGCCCGCGCCATCCGCCAACACGTCATCAATCCCGTCATCCCCGCCCACCTGATCGACGACCGCACCCACATATACGTCAACCCCTCCGGCCAGTTCATCACCGGCGGCCCGCTCGCCGACGCCGGCCTCACCGGCCGCAAGATCATCGTCGACACCTACGGCGGCATGGCCCGCCACGGCGGCGGCGCGTTCTCCGGCAAAGACCCGTCCAAAGTCGACCGCAGCGCCGCCTACGCCGCCCGCCACGCCGCCCGCAACATCGTCGCCGCCGGACTCGCCGAGCGCGTCGAGCTGCAAATCAGCTACGCCATCGGCAAACCCGAGCCGACCAGCCTCGCCGTCCACTCATTCGGTACCGGCCGCCTCTCCGACGCCGCGCTGACCGCCCTCGTCTCCGAAACCTTCGATCTGCGCCCCGCCGCAATCATCGACCACCTCGAGCTCAAGCGGCCAATCTACGAACCCACCGCCGCCTACGGCCACTTCGGCCGCCGCGACCTCAACCTCCCCTGGGAACAGAACCACCACGCCGCCGCACTCCGCACCGCCGCCGGCCTCGACACCCAGCCGGACACGGCTAAGCGCCCAGCCGGACACGGCTAAGCGCCCAGCCGAATGCAGCTGGACGCCTGACTGGACCGTGAACGGACAGAGCGCCCGCGCGTCCTAGCGCTTCGTGTACTGCGGCGCTTTGCGGGCCCGCTTCAGACCCGGCTTCTTGCGCTCCTTCGCCCGCGGATCGCGCGTCAGCATTCCCGCCTGGCGCAGCGGACGGCGCAGCGTCTCGTCGCTCGCCAACAGCGCGCGGGCGATCCCCAGGCGAATCGCGCCCGCCCAGCCATTCACCCCGCCGCCGCTGCAGCGCACCACCGCCGAGAAGCTGTTCTGCATCCCCGTATGCCGCAGCGGCTCCTCAATCAGCCGCCGCTGCTCCGGCCGCCGAAAGAGGTCGCTCGCGTCCTTGCCGTTGACCGTGATCTGGCCGTTGCCCGGATACAACCGCACCCGCGCAATCGCCGTCTTCCGCCGCCCCAGCCCGTAGTAGTAATGTCCCGCTGTCGTCATCGTTTACTCCGCTTCCGCCGTCGACTCGGCGCCCGCCAGCTGACCCGCGTGGGGATGCTCCGCGCCCGCGTAGACCCGCAGGTGCCGATACTGCGTGCGGCCCAACCGATTCTTCGGCAGCATCCCCCGCACCGCATGTTCGATCACCCGCTCCGGACGCTTGGCCAGCATGTCCTTGAGCGTCGTCTCCTTCAGCCGGCCCAGATGGCCGGAGTGGCGGTAGTACATCTTCTGCTCGAGCTTGCGCCCGGTCACCGCCACCTTGCTCGCATTCACGACCACGACGTAGTCGCCAATGTCCTGCGACGGATGAAACGCCGGCTTGTGCTTGCCCCGCAGCAGCGTCGCGATCTCCGTCGCCACCCGGCCCAACGGCCGATTGGCGACATCGATCAGATGCCACTGACGCGGTACCTGATGCGATCCCAGAACGGTAGTCGGCATCGTCAAACTCCCTCACGATCCCAATGACAGTCGTGTGTGTCGAAGAGCGGCCAGGCATACTCGACCTGGACCAGCGTCAGCCCGCCGGCCGGCGCCGTCGGGCCCATCGAGCCTGGCGCGGCCCGCTCGAATCCGTGAATGAACTCCGCCGCCGAGCAGCGCCCCCGCGCCGTCTCGACCACCGCCCCCGCCATCCGCCGCACCTGATGCTGCAAGAACGAATCGGCGCGAAACCGCAGCCGCAGCCCCGCTCCGCCGTCCAACACCTCCAGCGACGCCGCCCGCATCACCCGCCGCGTTGATCGCGCTGGCGAGCGGGGCTTGAGCGGCGGCGTAAACGCGGCGAAATCGTGCTCCCCGACCAACGCCGCCAGCGCCTCCCGCGCTGCCTCCCGATCGAACGGCGGCGCGACGATCCACGCCCGCCGCTCCCACAGCGGCTGCCGCTGGCGCGACAGCCGCAGCTCGTAGTCGTACCCCCGCGCGACCGCCGCCCGGCGCGGATCGAACTCGTCCCCGACCGCCGCCGCCGCCTGCACCGCCACCGACCTCGGCAGAAAGTGATTCAGCCCCCGTACCCAGAGCCCAGCCGGCATTGACGCGACCGGCTTCTCCGTCACGAACGACGCGACCTGACCGACCGCGTGCACCCCGGCGTCGGTTCGGCCTGCGAAGGACACCGCGGTCGGCGTCCCGCACAGCGCGGCCAACGCCGCCTGCAGCGCGCCCTGCACCGTGGGCAGATTCGGTTGCCATTGCGACCCCGCGAACTCCGTCCCGTCGTACTGCAGCAACAGCGCCCAACGCTGACTCACGAACGCTGACCGTCTCTCGCCACCGCTGCATCGCCTCTGCGCCTATTCCTCCGCCGCCTCGTCGGCGGCGCTCGCCGCGGCCGTTGGCGCGGCGCGCTCGACGAGTTCGATATGCGCCATCAGCGCCCCATCGCCGAGCCGCGGACCCAGCTTGATGATCCGCGTGTACCCGCCCTGACGCTCCGCGAAGCGCGGCGCGATCTCATCGAACAACGTGCGCAGCACCTTGCGATCCGTCAACACCGCTCCCGCCTGCCGGCGCGCGTGCAGATCGCCCCGCTTGCCCAGCGTGATCATCTTCTCCGCCACCGGTCGGATCGTCTTCGCCTTCGCCTCCGTCGTCACAATCGCCTCGTGACGCAGCAACTCCGTCACCTGATTGCGCACCAACGCCGTACGGTGCGCCCGGCTGCGGCTCAGCGCCCGCCCGCCCTTTCGATGCCTCATCGCCCGCTCCTCCAACTCTGTTCGGCCCGAAGCCGATCCGCACGGGTCCGCGGCGTCCGCCGCCGGCCCGCGCCGCTATTCATCAACGCCGCTGCCCGCCTCGCGCAGCGCCTCCAGCAAGGCCGCGCCCAGCGAACCGGTGATCTCCGGATCCTCATCGCCGCCGCCCACCGACTCGGCTTCCGACTCCGCCGGCGCCGCGCTCACCGGCGGCAGCGTCGTCGATTCCGCCGGCGCCGCGCTCACCGGCGGCAGCGTCGTCAGCAGCTCCTCGCTGCTCGGCGCAAACACCCCGTCCCGCGCCCGCCGCACGCGCGGATCGCTCTCATCGATCAGCTGCATGTCGAGCAGTTTGTCGATCAGCTCGATGTACGACTTCTCCCCGAAGTTGCGCAGCGTCAACAGCTCGTCGTCGGTCTTCTCCAGAATCTGACCGACCAGCATCAGCCCGCTGCGCTTGAGGCAGTTGTGCGCCCGCACCGAGAGCTGCAACTCCTCAATCGGGCTGTCGTACTGCTCCGCCGAGAGGCCAACCCGCGTGTGGGCCGGCAGCTGCCGCGCCGTAATCGGCTGACCCATCGTCTCGAACAGCTCCAGCTCCGTGCGCAGCGATCGCGCCGCCGACTGCAGCGCGTCAGTCCCCGAGATCGTCCCGTCCGTCCAGACCTCGATCAGCAGCTGCTCATACTCGCTGCCGCGGCCGCCCGAGGCCGGCAGTACCTCATACTTGACCTTCCGCACCGGCGTGAACACCGCGTCCAGCGGAATCACGCCCAGCTGCTGCTCCCCGTTGCGGTTCTGCTCCGACGGCTGGAACCCGAAGCCCGTCTCCACTGCCATCACCACATCCAGCCGACCCGCCTCGCTGTCCAGCGTCGCCAGATAGTGCTCCGGATTGACGATCCTGTAATCGCCCGGCACCTCGATGTCGCCCGCCGTGATCCGGCCCGCGCCGCTCACGTTCAGGTGCATCTCCGCCGGCCGATCGGCAATCGCGTGAATCCGAATCTCGCGCAGATTCAACAGGAACTCGGTCGTGTCTTCCTTCATCTCCGGAATCGTCGAGAACTCGTGCTGCACCTGATTGATCTGCACGGACGTGATCGCCGCCCCGCGGATCCCGCTGAGCAGCACGCGCCGCAGCGCATTCCCCTCGGTGTGCGCGAATCCGCGCGACAGCGGCTCGACCGCGATGCGCGCGTAGTCGCCGCGCTCTTCCTCGATCGCGAGTTTGGGGGTTTCGGTTGCCAGGATCACGTGTCGCGTCCCTCCCTGGGACTAGGTGTCGTTGTCGCCCGCCGCCGTTAGCGCGAGTAGTACTCGACGATGGCGTTCTCGTCGACTCGCATGTCGATGTCCTCCCGCGCCGGCGCCGCCGTCAATTCGCCCTCCAACTGAATCGGATCGATCCGCAGCCAGCCCGGGACCTCGCGCGAACCCTGCCAGGTCCGCGCCATCTCGTAGAACTTGCTCTTCCGCCCCCGATCCGTCCAGCCCACCTTGTCGCCGATCCGCATCTCGATCGACGGGATATCCGCCTTCTTCCCGTTCAGCGTGATGTGTCCGTGCCGCACCAGCTGCCGCGCCTGCGCCCGCGACTCCGCAATCCCCAGCCGGTAGACCACGTTGTCGAACCGCAGCTCCAGCATCTGCAGCAGGTTCTCCCCCGTCGCTCCCGGCCGCCGGTTCGCCTCGGCGAACATCCGCCGGAACTGCCGCTCTAGCACGCCGTAGGTCTTGCGCACCTTCTGCTTCTCCTTGACCTGCTGGCCGTAGTCGGAGACCTTGCGCCGCCGCGGCGAGCGCTGGCCCGGCGGCTGATTGCGGCGCTCAATCGCGCACTTCGGGGTGGCGCAGCGCTCGCCCTTGAGCATCAGCTTCTCCCCGGCGCGACGGCAAATGCGGCAGACCGGTCCGGTGTATCGAGCCATTGGCGGAATCCTCTGTCTCCTGCTGCGGTGTGCAGTGTGGGAATCGTTCTCGTGGTCTGAGCTGGTCTGGCCTGGTCTCTGGCCTGTGCGCGCGGAGCCCGCTAGACGCGCCGCCGCTTGCGCGGCCGACAGCCGTTATGCGGAATCGGCGTCACGTCGCGGATCGACAGCAGCGTCAACCCCTGCGCCTGCAACGCCCGCACCGCCGACTCGCGGCCCTGACCCGGCCCCTTCACGTAGACATCGACCTGGCGCATCCCGTGCCCCATCGCCTTCTGCGCCGCTTCCTCCGCCGCCAGCTGCGCCGCAAACGGCGTTCCCTTGCGCGAGCCCCGGGTTGACGCCGTGCTCCCCGCCGACGCCCACGCCACCGTGTTGCCGGCCAGGTCGGTCATCGTGATGATCGTGTTGTTGTAGGTCGACTGGATGTACGCCCGGCCGTGCGGCACGTTCTTACGCTCGCGCCGCCGCCGGCTCCGCTCTCGTCGCTGGTTGCTGCTCATCCTGTCCCCTTCCCTTAGCGCTTGACCGCGCGGCGCCGGCCGGCGACCGTCTTCTTCGCCCCGCGCCGCGTGCGCGCGTTCGTCCGCGTCCGCTGACCGTGCATCGGCAGATTCCGTCGATGCCGCTGTCCGCGGTAGCAGTTGATGTCAATCAACCGCTGAATGTTGCCCCGCACCACCCGCCGCAGGTCGCCCTCGACCAGGTAGTCGCGGTCCACGATCTCCCGAATCCGTCCCAGCTCCGCGTCCGACAGCTCGCGGATCCGCTGGTCTGGATCGATGTTCGCCTTCTCCACGATCTCCTTGGCCCGCGTCGCCCCGATCCCGTAGATGTAGCGCAGCGCGTACGGCGCTTTCTTGTGATCGGGAACATCCACCCCCGAGATTCTTGCCATGCCCTCTTCCTCTCGCCCGCGGCCTGCGGCGCGCCGCGCGATGCTCAGCCGCTGCTCTGACTCAACTCTTGAACCGGTACACGACCCGCCCGCGGGTCAGGTCGTACTCCGAGAGCTCCACGAGCACCCGATCGCCGCGCAGGACGCGGATGTGGTGCTGCCGCATCTTCCCGGCCAGGTGCGCCAGCACCTCATGACCGTTGGGCAGCTCCACCCGGAACGTGGCATTGGGCAACAGCTCTCGGACGACGCCCTCGACCTCGATCTTATCCTGCTTGGGCGACGGCGACGGCGACGGCGTCCTCCGCGTTCGTCGTCGCCCCCCAGTGTTTCGATTCCTCGCCACCAAGCCTCCGTTGCTTGCCGACTCAAGCCTGAGTCAAAATCTCCGCCGGCTGCCCCTCACGGAGCGCGACAGTGTGCTCGAAATGCGCCGACAGACTGCCGTCCGCAGTCACCACGGTCCAGCCGTCGTCCAACACCGCGGTCGCCGGATCGCCGACCGTCGCCATCGGTTCGAGGGCCAACACCATCCCTCGGCGCATCGTCATCCCGGAACCGCGCCGACCGTAGTTGGGCATACTCGGCGGTTCGTGCATGTCACGCCCGACGCCATGCCCCACGTAGCCACGGACGACTCCGTAGCCTGCTGATTCTATCACTTCCTGGATCGCCGCTCCGATATCTCCTTTACGCACGCCGATCCGCGCCGCCGCAATCCCCGCCGCCAACGACTCCGCCGTCACCGCCAACAACCGCTCCGCTTCCGCCGAAATCGACCCGATCCCGAACGTCACCGCTGAGTCCCCCACCCAGCCGTCAATCGTCGCCCCCAAATCGATCGAGAGGATGTCGCCCTCCGCCAACCGCCGCTCCGTCGCAAAGCCGTGCACGATCTCCTCATTGACCGACGCGCAGATCGTGTGCGGGAATCCCTGATAGCCCAGAAACGTCGGCGTCACGCCTAGCCGCGCGAACTTGTCGAGCACGTACCCGTCCAGCTCCGAGAGCTTGCGGCCCGGCGTCGCCAACTCGCGCAGCTCCGCGAGCGTCTCGCCCACCATCCGCCCCGCTGGCCGCATCTGCTCAATCTCCGCCGCCGATTTCAGAATCACCTGCCGCGGACGCTGTGAAGTGGACATCACCGGTTCCGAATCTAGCCCTCGCCGCCGGCTGCCTGCAACGCCGCCAGCAGCTCGGCGCCCACCGCGTCCGGGGCCTGCTCGCCGTTCACGGTCGACAGCTTGCCCGCCTCCGTGTAGTACGCCACCAGCGGCTGCGTCTGCTCGGCATAGACCTGCAGTCGATTGGCAATCGCCTCCGGCTTGTCGTCGTCGCGCTGGATCATCTGCACGTTGGCGCAGCACGGCTGCGCCGCGTCCGGCGGATTGAATACTTCGTGGAACACACTCCCGCACGACGCGCAGCTCACGCGCCCGCCCAGCCGTCGCGTAATCTCCTCGTTCGAGACGTCGATCAGCACCGTCACCGCGATCTCGTTGCCCTGCGCCGTCAACGCCTCGTCCAATGCCCGCGCCTGCTCCACCGTGCGCGGGAACCCGTCGAACAGACAACCCGCCTGCGCGTCCGCCCGGCCGATCCGTTCCAGCAGCATCCGAATCGTGACCGCGTCCGGCACCAGCTCGCCGTTGTCCATGTACGTCTTCGCCAGCGTCCCCAGCTCCGTGCCGTTGCGCAGATTCTCGCGGAACATATCGCCCGTCGAGAGATGCAGCAGCCCCGTGCGCTCCGCCGTCTGCACCGCCTGCGTCCCCTTGCCCGCGCCCGGCGGGCCCAGCAGAATCACGTACATGGTCTGGTGGGTCCGAGCGGTCTGGTCAGTCTGATCGGGCATGGCTAGCGAATGAACCCTTCGTAGTTGCGCATCAACAGCTGCGCCTCAATCTGCCTCATCGTATCCAGCGCCACGCCGACGAGGATCAGCAGCCCCGTCGAAGAAATCTGCAGCGCCGTCGCATCCGGAATGAACTCCGTCGCCAGGAACGGCACCACCGCGACAAAGCCCAGGAATAACGCCCCCGCCCAGGTGATCCGCGCCAACACCCGATTGATGTAGTCCTGCGTCGGCCGCCCCGGCCGAATCCCCGGAATGAACCCGCCCTGTTTCTGCAGATTCTCCGCCAGATTCTGCTGCTGGAACGTCACGAACGTGTAGAAGAACGTGAACCCCACCACCAGCACGAACAACAGCGCCCAGTACAGCGGCCGCTCGGGCGACATGTTCAGCTGCACCCAGTCCGCCACCCGGATCACCCAGCCCGGACGCTCGCCCAGCGTCTGGCCCTCCGCGATATCCGGCGTCAGCGGATTGTCCACCGGATCCTCATGCGTCTTGATCTCCGAGACCGCGATGAAATTCCCCGCCCGATCCTCCAGCACAATCGGCTCCTCCGAAATCTCGTTCGCGTCAATCCGCCACGCGTACAACGTCTCCCCCGACACCGGGTCCGCCGTCGTCTCCACCTGGGTCAACACATTCGAGTCCGAATTCGAGTTGATCCGGTCCAGAACGTCCTGGAACGTGTCCGCTTCCCGATCCCACTCAATCACTCCCTCGTTCACCACAAACTCGCCCGCCTCGTCCAGATCGGGCAGCAGCGTCGCCAGCGACTCGTCCGCGTCCTCGCGCGCGAACGGCAGCTCGACCGCGACCTGTGTCTGCGCCTCCTCGCCCGCCGCGCCCGTCACCCAACTCGCCACCACCGACGGAAACAGGATGATCGAAAACGCAAAGATCAGCGGGATCATCCCCGCCGAATTGACCCGCAGCGGCACATACGACTGCCCGCTCTGGCGGTACATCCGCCCGCCCCGGAACACCGACCGGGCATATTGAACAGGTATCCTCCGCTGCGCCTCCTGGAAGAAGACAATCAGCGCCACCAGGACAATCGCAATCGCGATCACCACCACAATCCCCGACCAGCCGATATCCGACAACTGCACCGAGCGGAACAGCGTCGGGAACGCCGCCACGATCCCCGCGAAGATGATCAGCGAAATCCCGTTGCCCACGCCCTTCTCCGTGATCAACTCGCCCAGCCAGATCAGGAACATCGACCCCGCCGTCATCGTGATCAGCGCCGAGAGCGTCGGCAGCCACTCCTCCGCGCCAAAGCCGATCCCGGTGATGACGCGCGCGTTCTCCAGCAGCAGCAGCTGACCGTAGCCCTGCACGAGCGCCATCGGCACCGACAGCCAGTAGGTGTAGAGCTGAATCCGATTGCGCCCCGACTCCCCCTCCTGCGCCAAGGCCTGCAGCCGCGGAATCATCGGCTGCATCAGGTTCATCACGATCGACGCCGTGATGTACGGGAACACGCCCAGCGCCACGATCGACAGGTTGTCCAGCCCGCCGCCCGAGAACAGGTTGAGGTAGCCCAGCACCGGATTGTTGTCCAGCGCGTTCTGCAGCTGGTCGCGGTTGATGTCCGGAATCGGGACGTGCGCCACCAGCCGGAACACGACCAGCATGGCCAGCGTGAAGGCGATCTTCTGGCGGACGTCCGGCTGACGCCAGGCGTCGACCAACGCCTGCAGCAGCTTAGGCCGCGTCGGACCCGCCGCTGTCTGCGTTCTCTGCATTAATGACCTCAACGCTGCCGCCGGCGGCAACGATCTTCGCTTCTGCTGCCGGAGAGATCCGTTCCACGACCACATGCACGGCGCTGGCGATCTCCCCGCCCGCCAACACCTTGAACCGCTGCCGCGACCGTTTCAGCAGACCCGCCGCTACCAGCGCATCCGCATCCACGCGCTCGCCGTCCGCAAAGCGGCGCCCGATGTCGACCACGTTGATCGGCTGCGCCTCGACGCGGAACGGCGCTTTGAAGCCCTTCCGCCGCGGCAGCGTGCGCATCATCGACATCGCCCCGCCCTCGAACACCGAGTTGTAGTCACGGCCCGCCCGCGACCGCTGCCCCTTCAGGCCGCGCCCCGAGTACGTGCCCTTGCCCGAGGCGTTGCCCCGACCGACCCGCTTGCGCCGCCGCCGCGAACCCGGCGCCGGACTCAAATCGTTCAACCGCAGGACCATCAGGCGTCCTCGATTTCCGTCACGCTGACCAGGTGCGACACCTTGTGCAGCATCCCACGCACATCTGGCGTGTCGTCTTTGATCGTACTCTGACCGAGCTTGCGCAAACCCAGCGAACGGATCGTATGCCCCTGATCGGAGCGGTATCCAATCGCCGACTTCGTGTACGTGACCTTGAGCAATGCCATCGCCCTACTCACCCGTTCCCGCCGCGGCCAGCTCCGTCTCGGCCGCCGGCTCGCTCGCCGGCGTCGCAGGCAGCAGACCGGCCAGCCGCAGCCGCTCGCGCCGCACCTGGACCGGATCGCGCAGCTCCATCAGCGCCCGCCGTGTCGCCTGGACGACGTTGACCACATTGTTCGAGCCCAGCGACTTCGTCAGCACGTTGCGCAGCCCCACCGCCTCCAGCACCGCCCGCACCCCGCCGCCCGCGATAACCCCGGTCCCCGGCGCCGCCGGCTTGAGCAGCACCTGCGACGCGCAGAACCGCGCCGTAATCGGATGCGGAATCGTCCCGTTCCGAATCGGCACCGTAATCATGTCCCGCCGCGCAATCGTCGAGCCCTTGCGAATCGCGTCCGGCACCTCGTTCGCGCGCCCGATCCCGATCCCCACCTGGCCGTTGCCGTCGCCCACGACTACCACCGAGGTGAAGGAAAATCGCCGCCCGCCCTTGACCACCTTGGCCACGCGCGAGACCGAGACCACCTTCTCGATGAAATCGTCCTGCGGCTCATCGCGGTCGCGGCGCCGTCCCCGACCGCGCCCGCCGTTCCGTTGCTGCACCATGTCCTGCTCCTGCTTCCCGTCCAGCGTGCCCAGCGGCGCTAGAAGACCAGCCCCGCCTCGCGCGCGGCCTCCGCCAAAGCGCGAACACGTCCGTGATACTGATACCCCGCGCGATCAAACACGACCGCCGACACCCCCGCCGCCTGCGCCGCCTGCGCCAGCTGCCGGCCGACCGCCCGCGCGTTCGCCTGCTTGCCCGCGCCGTCCTCCTCGCCCGCCAGCGCCGCGCTCGCCCCCAAATCGGAGGCGCTCGCCAGCGTCACCCCGGCGTCGTCGTCAATCACTTGTCCGTAAATGTGCTTCGCGGAACGAAACACGCAGAGCCGCGGCCGCTGCGCTGTCCCGTGCACCCGCTTGCGCACCCGCAAATGCCGACGCTGACGCGCGGCCCGCGTGGTGCGCCGCTTGCGGCGAATCGTCATCTCAGCTGCTCCCCCTCATCAGGCGCTGCACTCCGCGCCCGCCGAGCTTAGCCAATCGCGCTCTTGCCCTGCTTGCGGCGAACCCACTCGCCGCGGTAGCGAATGCCCTTGCCCTTGTACGGCTCCGGCGGTCGCACCGCGCGAATCTCTGCCGCCTGCTGGCCGACGATCTGCTTGTTTGCCCCCCGCACGTAAACCAGCTGCCCCTCAACGGCAAACTCGATCCCGTCCGGCGGCTCCTTGCGCACCAGGTGCGAATAGCCCACCCGCAGGACCAGCGTCCCGCCGTCCATCTCCGCCCGATACCCCGTCCCCTGAATCTCCAGCGTCTTCGACCAACCCTCCGAGACGCCCGTCACCATGTTCTGAATCAGCGCCCGCGCCAGCCCGTGCTGCGCGCGGTGCTCGCGCCGATCGCTCGGCCGCGTCACGATCACCGCGTTCTCATCCACGACAATGTGCAGGTCCGGATGCACATGCTGCTCCAGCCCGCCCCGCGGCCCCGTCACCGATACGTGACCCGGCGCCACCGCGACGCTCACGCCCGCCGGCAGCGGCACCGGCAATCGCCCTACTCGACTCATCGACCCGCTCCCCTCCGGCTCTGCCGAGCCGCTACCAGACGAAGCACAACACTTCGCCGCCGACGTTCTCCCGCCGCGCCTGCGCGCCGGTCATCACGCCGCGCGGCGTCGTCAGAATCGCTACGCCCAGACCTCCGTACGGACGCGGAATCTCGCGCTTCTGCACGTACACCCGCAAGCCCGGCCGCGAAACCCGCTTCAACCCCGTCACCACCGATGTCCCCTCCTCGTCGTAGAGCAGCTCGACATCGATATCCCGGCCCGCGCGGCCCTCGCGATCGCGGACCTGGTAGGAACGGATGAAGCCCTCCTCCGCCAACACATTGGCGATCGAGATTTTCATCTTCGAGGCCGGAATCTCCACGCGCGGATGCCCCGCGTGAATGGCGTTGCGAATGCGGGTCAGCATATCCGCGACGGGATCAGTCACTGGCATTACGAATCCTGCCTGTCCGCCCAGTTCTGAGCACCGCTCCGGCCGCGGCCGGACTGACGACTGAAACGATTCATGCGCGCCCTCACTGAGTCCGCTCGAAGGGAAAGCCGAGCAGTTCCAAAAGCCGCCGACCCTCCGCGTCCGTGCGCGCCGTGGTGATGATGTTCACCTGCAGCCCGCGCACCTTGTCCACAGTGCCGTAATCAATCTCCGGATACACGATCTGCTCGCGAATCCCCAACGAGTAGTTGCCCCGCCCGTCGAACGCCGTCCGCGACACTCCCTGGAAATCGCGGATACGCGGCAGCGCCGCGTTGATCGTGCGATCCAGAAACTCCCACATCCGCGCTCCCCGCAGTGTGCACGAGACGCCCACGTTGTTGCCCTCGCGCAGCTTGAAGTTCGCAATCGACTTCTTCGCCTTGTTCACCACCGGCTTCTGCCCGCAGATCGCGGTCAAGTCCGCCACGCAGTTCTCCAGGATCGCCGCGCCGCCCGGCCCCAGCGCCTCGCCCACCCCCGAGTTCACCACCACCTTCGACACCCGCGGCACCTGCATCACGTTCTCGTAGTTGAACTCCTCGAACAGACGCGGAGCAATCTCCTCGTTGAAGCGCTGCTTGAGGCGCGGCGCCGACGCCGTTGTTCCATTCGTCGTCATCAGTCAATGTCCCCGTCACACTTGCGGCACACCCGAATCTTCACACCGTCCGCGCGGACCCGGAACCCGACCCGCGCCGGCCGATCACAGCTCGGACAGACCACGGCCACGTTCGACTCGTGCAGCGCCGCTTCGCGCTCGATGATCCCCGCCGGCGCGCCCATCTGCGTCGGACGCATGTGCCGCTTGACCATGTTCACCCCGGTCACGATCAGGCGGCCCTGCTTGGGCAGCACCTGCCGCACCTGACCGCGCCGCCCGCGATCCTTGCCCGAGCGCACCTCCACCAAATCGTCGCGCTGCACTCGCCGCATCTAGACCACCTCCGGAGCCAGCGACACGATCCGCATGAAGTTCCGCTCGCGCAGCTCCCGCGCGACCGGGCCGAGAATCCGCGTGCCCGTCGGATTCTGTCCGTCCGCCGCCAGGATCACCGCCGCGTTGTCGTCGAAGCTGATGTACGAGCCGTCCACCCGCCGGTATTGCTTGGCCACCCGCACGATCACCGCGCGCACCACCTGGCCCGACCGCACGTCGCGGTTTGGGTCCGCCTGCTTCACCGTCGCCACGATCGTATCTCCGACCGAGGCGTAGCGCCGCTTCGTCCCGCCCAGCACGCGGATGCACTTGATCACCCGCGCCCCGGAGTTGTCGGCCACGCGGAGCGAAGATTCCTGCTGAATCACGCCGAATCCTCACTCCCCGCGCCGTCCGCCGCGGCTTCCGCCAGCGACGGCGCGCCGATCTCCTGCGGCTGAATCTCCGCGACCTCGCGCCGCGCCAGAATCTCGACCACGCGCCACGACTTGCGCTTCGACAGCGGCCGACACTCCTCGATCACCACCCGATCGCCGATCTTGCAATCGTTCTGCTCGTCGTGCGCCAGATAGCGCTTGCGCCGGCGCATCACCTTCTTGTACAGCGGGTGACGCACCGTCCGCTCCACGCGCACCGACACAGTCTTGTGGCGCGCATCCCCGACGGCGAACCCGACACGTCGTTTGCGGGCCATCAGCTACTCTTCCCTGTTGTCCGAGCCGCCGGCCGACCCGCCGTCCGGCTCGCTGCTCTGTGCTTCGTCCTCTGCGTCCGCGACGCGGGTCAGTGGCGCGAGCGGCGCGCCGGCCGCCTCCGCCAGCTGCCGCTCGCGCAGAATCGTGCGCAGCCGCGCTACCTGACGCTGCGCCGAGCGCATCGCCATCGGATTCTGCAGCTGCCGGGTCCCCCGCTGGAACTGCAGGTTGAACACCTCGCGGTACGCCTCGTTGATCGCCTCGCCCAGCTCGGCGTCCGTCATCGCCCGGGCTTCGTCGGCCAGTGGATTCGCCATCGCTAGACCACCTCCGCCTCACGCACCACGACACGCGTCTTGACCGGCAGCTTGTGACTCGCGCGGCGCAGCGCCTCGCGCGCGTCCGCCTCCGGTACCCCCGCCAACTCAAAGATCACCCGGCCCGGCTTGACCACGGCCACCCACTTCTCCGGCGCACCCTTGCCCTTGCCCATCCGCGTCTCCGCCGGCTTCTGCGTCACTGACTTGTCCGGGAACACCCGGATCCACACCTTCCCGCCGCGCTTGACGTAGTGCGTAATCGCCCGCCGCGCCGCCTCGATCTGGCGCCCGTCAATCCAGGCCGCCTCCAGCGACTGCAAGCCGATCTCGCCAAACGCGATCGAGTTGCCCGACTGCGCCATCCCCCGCCGCCGGCCGCGGTGATGCTTGCGCCACTTGACTCGTCTCGGCTGCAGCATCAGCGGCCTCCCCGCCTGCCAGCGGCCGCCGGCTCAATCGCCTGCGCCGGCCCGCCGGATGTCTCTGGCTCCGCCCCAAAGGGCAGAATCTCGCCTTTGTAAATCCACACCTTCACGCCAATCCGCCCAAACACCGTCTTCGCCTCCGCAAA
Source organism: Dehalococcoidia bacterium (assembly GCA_965200625.1). Lineage (GTDB taxonomy): Bacteria > Chloroflexota > Dehalococcoidia > Bin125 > Bin125 > Bin125. The sequence continues at coordinate 2,097,673 of OZ241375.1, read as the reverse complement.
CCCGTAGTCAATGTCCGCCCGCAGCGTGTGCAGCGGCACCCGACCCGACATCTCCTGCGCCTTGCGCGACATCTCTGCCCCGCCCAACCGACCGGAAATGATGATCTTCGCGCCCTCCGCGCCACGCTGCATCGTCCGCTGCACCGCCTGCTTGATCGCCCGCCGGAACGCGATCCGCCGCTCCATCTGATCCGCCACATTGCGCGCCACCAACTGCGCGTCCAGCTCTGGCACGCGAATCTCCGCCACATCCACGCGCACCCGCAGCGGCCGCTCCGGCCGCGCCGCCAACGCCTCCAGATCGCGCCGCAGCTCCTCCACGTGCTGCCCGCCCCGCCCGATCACGATTCCCGGCTTCGCCGTGTGCAGCTTCACGCTCAGCTGATTCGCGTTGCGCTCAATGTCGATCCTCGAGATCATCGCCTCGTCCAACCGCGCATTGATGAAGTCCCGAATCTCCCGATCCTGGGCCAGCAGATCCGCGTAGCCCTTGTCCGAGTACCACTGCGAGCGCCACTCGTATATCGTCCCGATGCGGAAACTCGTGGGGTTAACTTTTTGTCCCATGGCCTGAACCCGTCCTCTGTGTCCCTTAGCTCTCGTTGCCGTCGGACACGACGACGGTAATGTGCGCCGTGCGCTTCAGAATCCGACCGACCCGACCGCGCGCCTTCGCCCGGAAGCGGCGCAGCGTCCGCCCGTCGCCGGCGTGAATCTCCTTCACCCGCAGATCGCGCGGGTCGAGCCCGTGATTGTTCTCCGCGTTCGCCACCGCCGAGCCCAGCACCTTGGCCACCGCCCGCGCGATCGGCTTCGGCGTGAACCGCAGCTGCAACCGCGCTTCTTCGACCGGCAAGCCCCGCAGACCCTGCATCACCAACCGCACCTTGCGCGGCGACGTGCGCACAAACTTGGCTGAAGCCTGAACCTCCATCAGCGCACCCGCGTTCCACGATCAGAGCGCCCCACGTGACCGCGGAACGTCCGCGTCGGCGCAAACTCACCCAGCTTGTGCCCCACCATGTTCTCCGTCAGGAACACCGGCACGTGCCGCCGACCGTCGTGCACCGCCACCGTCAGCCCGACCATCTCCGGCACGATCGTCGACGCCCGCGCCCACGTCTGAATCACCGTGCGCGCGCCCGACGCCCGCACGCGCTGCACTTTCCGCATCAACTTGTGGTCCACGTACGGACCCTTCTTCGTCGATCGTGACATCGCCAGCCCTCGCTCTCTGCCCTAGCGCCGTCGCCCGCGACGGCGAACGATGTACTTGTCGGACTGCTTCTTGCCCCGCGTCCGGCGCCCCAGCGTATACCAGCCCCACGGCGACTTCGGCCCGGGCAAGCCAATCGGCGCTTTGCCCTCGCCGCCCCCGTGCGGGTGATCGACCGGATTCATCACCGAGCCGCGCACCTGCGGCCGCCGACCCCGATGCCGGTTGCGCCCCGCCTTGCCCAGCTTGATGTTGGAATGCTCGACATTCCCCACCTGCCCGATCGTCGCGTAACAAACCGCGCGCACCCGCCGCATCTCCCCGGACGGCAAGCGCAGCAGCGCGTAGGAGCCTTCCTTCGCCATGATCTGCGCCGACGCGCCCGCCGACCGCACCATCTGCGCCCCGCGCCCCTCGGTCAGCTCCACGTTGTGCACCTGCGTCCCGTTCGGAATCGCCGACATCGGCAGCGCATTGCCCACCCGAATCGGCGCCTCCGGACCCGACATCACCCGATCATCCACTTGCAGCCCGTTCGGCGCGACGATGTAGCGCTTCACCCCGTCCGTGTAGAAGATCAGCGCAATCCGCGCCGTCCGGTTCGGGTCGTACTCAATCGCCGCCACCCGGCCTTCGATCCCGATCCGGTCGCGCCGCTTCCAGTCGATGATCCGGTAACGCCGCTTGTGTCCGCCGCCGCGGTGGCGCACCGTCACCCGACCCTTGTTGTTCCGCCCCGACTTCTTCTTCAGCGGCGCGAGCAGGCTCTTCTCCGGCTTCTTCTTCGTGATCTCCTCAAACGTATGCCCCGAGGAGTTGCGGCGGCCGGGCGAGGTTGGCTTGAAATTCTTCAGCGGCATCTCAGACCCCCTCGAACAGGCGAATCTCGTAGCCGTCGGCCAGCGTGATGATCGCCTTCTTCCAGTCGCGCTCGCGGCCCGGGCGACCGCGCCCGATCCGCCGCGTCGCGCCGCGCACGTTGATCACGTTCACCTTGCGCACCTGCACCGAGAACGCGATCTCGATCGCCTCCCGAATCTGCAGCTTGTTCGCCCGCGGATCGACCTCGAACACGTACTTGCCCTGCTCCGCCAGCTCCGTCGACTTCTCCGTGATGATCGGCTGGCGGAGCACCGCAAACGGATGAATGTCCTTAGGCATCGTCCCACTCCTCACCCGACTCGACCGCCCACAACGCCTCGCAGCGGCGCACCGCCGCCTCCGTCATGATCAGCTGATCGTGCGTCAGAATTAGGTAGCTGTTCAGCGTCTGCGCCGGCATCGCCTGGATGTTGGGCAGATTCCGCGTGCCCCGCACCAGCTCCTCATCTACCCCGTCCGAGATCACCAGCGCGCTCCGCTCCACCCCGAACGCCCGGCACAGACTCGCCATCGCCGCCGCGCGCGGCTCGAACGAGACGTCCGCGCCCGCCACCAGCACCCCGCCCTCGGCCGCGCGCTGCGAGAGCATCGAGCGAATCGCCAGCCGCCGCATCCGCTTCGGCAGCCGCTGCCGGTACGAACGTGGATGCGGACCGTGCGCGACCGCCCCGCCGATCCGCGTCGGCGACGACGGCGTCCCCATCCGCGCCCGGCCGCCGCCCTTCTGGCGGCCCGTCTTCTGCGCCGCCTGGCGCACGCCCGACCGGTCCAGCGTCGAGGCCGTCCCCTGCCGCGCATTCGCGCGCTGCGCCGTCACCGCCTGGTGCACGACCGCCAAATTCGGCTCGATCCCGAAGACCGAATCGTCGGCCCCGATCTCGCCGGCCGCGTTGCCCTGGCCGTCAATCAGCGGAAGTTTCATCGCTTGCCGCCTCGCCGCTTCGTCTGGCGGATTCGCACCAGATCGTTCGTCGCGCCCGGCACCGCGCCCTTGACAAAGACCAGGTGCCGATCCGCATTAATGTCCACGACCTGCAAATTCATCGACGTCGTCTTCTTGCCGCCCATCCGACCGGACATCCGCGTGCCCTTCAGCACCCGGCCCGGCGTCGTCCCTGCGCCCACCGAACCTGGCGCCCGATGCCGATCGCTCTGTCCGTGCGTGCGCGGTCCGCCGCGGAAGCCGTGCCGCTTCACCACCCCGGCAAAGCCCTTACCCTTCGACACGCCCTGAATGTCCACCCGATCGCCGGCCGCGAACACCTCGGTCGCATTGACCACCGTTCCCACTTCCACATCGGCCAACTCATCCGCCGCCGCGCGGAAGACTGTCATATGCCGCAGCGGTCCGTTCGCGCCCGTGTGTCCCCGCTCCGCCTTGTTGATCCGCCAGGCCGGCGCTTCACCGTAGCCCAGCTGCACGCCCGAGTAGCCGTCGCGCGACTCGGTCATGATCTGCGTCACCGGACACGGTCCCACCTCGAGCACGGTGCAGCCCACGACCGCCCCGTCCTCGCTGATCACCTGAACCATGCCCAACTTCTTACCGAGGAGTCCGGGTATCGCCATGATTAGAGCTTGATCTCAACGTCCACACCCGACGACAGCTGCAGCCGCATCAGGGAATCGACGGTCCGGCCAGTGGGTTCAATGATGTCGATGATCCGCTTGTGCGTGCGAATCTCGAACTGCTCGCGCCCGTCCTTGTGGACGAACGGCGAGCGAATCACCGTGTACTTGCGGATTTCCGTCGGCAGCGGAATCGGCCCAGCCACACCTGCACCCGTCTTCTCGGCCGTGTCGAGAATCTGCGCCGCCGACTCATCGATAATCCGATGGTCGTACGCCTTCAGTCGAATGCGAATCTTCTGCCGAGCCATATTGCCGTCTCTCTGCCCTGCGTGTCAGCGAGTCTCCGCGCCGCTGCGCTATTCGAGGATGCGGGTCACCGCGCCCGCGCCGACCGTCCGACCGCCCTCCCGAATCGCGAACCGCAACCCCTCCTCCAGCGCAATCGGCGAAATCAGCCGCACCGACATCTGCACGTTGTCCCCCGGCATCGCCATCTCCACCCCCTCCGGCAACCCGATCTCCCCCGTCACGTCCGTCGTCCGAATGTAGAACTGCGGCCGATACCCCGGGAAGAACGGACTGTGCCGCCCCCCCTCCGCCCGCGACAGAATGTACACCTCCGCCTCGAACGCCGTGTGCGGCGTGATCGACCCCGGCGCCGACAGCACCTGCCCCCGCGCAATCTCGTCCCGGTCAATCCCCCGCAACAGACAACCCACGTTGTCCCCCGCCTCCCCCGTCGGCAGCGTCTTCTTGAACATCTCCACCCCCGTCACCACCGTCGAACGCGTGTCCTTGATCCCCACAATCTCCACCGTCTCCCCGCTGTTCACCACCCCCCGCTCGATCCGCCCCGTCGCCACCGTCCCCCGTCCCTTGATCCCGAACACGTCCTCGATCGGCATCAGGAACGGCTGCTCCACCGGCCGCGGCGGCGTCGGCACGTACTCGTCCACCGCCGCCATCAACTCCCGAATCGACGCGTACTCCGGCGCCCCCAAGTCCTCCGAACCCGACTCCAGCGCGTGTAGCGCCGCACCCCGAATCACCGGAATGTCATCCCCCGGAAACTCGTAGTCGCTCAACAGCTCCCGCACCTCCAGCTCCACCAGGTCCAGCAGCTCCTCGTCGTCCATCTGATCCACCTTGTTCAGATACACCACCATCCGCGGCACCCCCACCTGACGCGCCAGCAAAATGTGCTCCCGCGTCTGCGGCATCGGCCCGTCCGGCGCCGCCACCACCAGAATCGCCCCGTCCATCTGCGCCGCTCCCGTAATCATGTTCTTGATGTAGTCCGCGTGCCCCGGCGCGTCGATGTGCGCGTAGTGCCGCGCCTCCGTCTCGTACTCCACGTGCGCAATCGCAATCGTGATCCCCCGCGCCCGCTCCTCCGGCGCGTTGTCAATCGAGTCGAAACTCGAAAACGACACCTTCTCGCTGCCCAGCGCCAGCACCTTCGTGATCGCCGCCGTCAGCGTCGTCTTCCCGTGATCCACATGCCCAATCGTCCCCACGTTCACATGCGGCTTCGTCCGCTCATACACCTGTCGCGCCATCTTCGTGTCTCCTTCTGTGCCCTGTGGCTTCCGCTGTGTTTGCTGTGTTCCGATTGCGCCGGTTCGTCCGTCCCGCGGCTAGCGGGCGGCCGCCAGCACGCTCTGCGGGACTTCCTCGTAGTGGTCGAACTCCAGACTCGCCGTCGCCCGACCCTGCGTCATCGAACGCAGCGCCGTCGTGTATCCAAACAGATTCGCCAACGGCATCTGCGCCTGGATAATCTGCGCTGCGCCGCGCTCCTCGGTACCCAGCACCGACCCGCGCCGACTCGACAGATCGCCCGTCACCTCGCCGAAGTACCCCAGCGGCGTCGAGATCTCGACCTTCATCACCGGCTCCAGCTGCACCGGCGCCGCCTTGCGCAGCGCCTCCCGGAACCCGATTGAGGCCGCCGTCGCAAACGCCATCTCGCTCGAGTCCACCTGGTGGTACGACCCGTCCGTCAACGCCACCTTCACATCCACCACCGGGAACCCGCCGACCACGCCCGAGAGCATCGCATTCACGATCCCCTTGCGCACCGAGCTGATGTACTGCTGCGGCACTACCCCGCCGACCGTCTCGTCCTCGAACTCGAAGCCCTCGCCCGGCGCGTTCGGCTCCACCCGCAGCACCACATGACCGAACTGGCCCCGACCGCCCGTCTGCCGCACGAAGCGGCCCTCCGCCACCGCCGAACGCCGAATCGTCTCGCGGTACGACACCTGCGGCCGCCCCACGTTGCACATCACGTTGAACTCACGCCGCAGCCGATCGGCAATCACCTCCAGATGCAGCTCCCCCATCCCCGAAATCACCGTCTGCGCCGTCTCCTCGTTGTACTCCACATTGAACGTCGGATCCTCCTCCGCCAACTTCCGCAGCGCCGTCCCCAACCGCTTCTGATCGTCCTTGCTCTTCGCCTCAATCGCGATCGAGACTACCGGCTCCGGGAACGCGATCTGGTCGAGCAGCAGCGGCGCCTCCCGCGCGCAGAGCGTGTCGCCCGTAAACGTCTGCTTCGGACCGACAATCGCCGCGATGTCCCCGGCCGAGACCTGCCCGATGTCCTCCCGATCATCCGCGTGGACCCGCAGCAGCCGCCCGACCCGCTCGTTCTCATCGCGCGACGAGTTGTACACGCTCGCCCCCGCCTGCAGCGTCCCCGAGTAGATCCGCACATAGGCGATCCGACCGACGTACGGATCCGTCACGATCTTGAACGCCAGCGCCGTCAGCGGCTCCGCCGGATCCGCCCGCCGCGTCTCCACCCCCGTGTGGGTCACGCCCGTCACCGGCGGCACCTCGTCCGGCGCCGGCAGATAGTCGACAATCGCGTCCAGCAGACGCTGCACGCCGACATTCTTGAGTGCCGAACCGCACAACACCGGCGTGAACTGATTGCCAATCGTCCCGCGGCGCACCGCCTTCACAATCTCGTCCACCGACAGCTCATGCCCCTCGACGTACGAGATCATCACCTGCTCGTCATACTCCGCAATGCGCTCGATCATCGTCTCCCGCCAGCGCCCCGCGTCCGCCTTGCACTCCTCCGGAATCTCCCCCTCCACCGGCGGCGCGTCGCGGTCCGCGCTGAAGAACCAGGCCCGCTCCCGAATCAGATCGATCACGCCCCGGAACTTGTCCTCCGAGCCGATCGGAATCTGCAGCGGCACCGGCATCATCCCCAGCCGGTCCCGGATCATCTCCATCGTCCGCCAGTGATCCGCCCCGCGTCGATCCATCTTGTTGACGAAGCAGATGCGCGGCACCTCGTACTTGTCCGCCTGCCGCCAGACCGTCTCCGACTGCGGCTCCACCCCCGCGACCGCGTCGAACACCACCACCCCGCCGTCCAACACCCGCAGCGAACGCTCCACCTCGACCGTGAAATCCACGTGGCCCGGCGTATCGATGATGTTGATCCGGTGCTTGTTCCACTCACAGGACGTCGCCGCGGCCATGATCGTGATCCCGCGCTCGCGCTCCTGCTCCATGAAATCCATCACCGCCGTGCCGTCGTGCACCTCGCCGATCTTGTACGTGCGCCCCGTGAAGTACAGGATGCGCTCGGTCACCGTCGTCTTGCCGGCGTCGATATGCGCAATCACGCCAATGTTGCGCAGCGAAGAGATGGGCGGGTCAGCGGGCATATTCTCGGTGTCCTCTGCTCAGCTCTGTTGCCGGTCTCTCTGTTCGCGCTCTCGGAATCCTCAGCCGCGCGTCAGACCCCTGCGCGCCGCGGTTGCGCTCTCGCTCGAAGCTCGCAGCTTACCAGCGGTAGTGGGCGAACGCGCGGTTCGCCTCCGCCATCCGGTGCGTCTCTTCCCGGCGCCGCACCGCCGCCCCGCTGTTGTTGTACGCGTCGAGCAACTCATCCGCCAACGACAGATACGCCGGCCGACCCTTGCGCGACTGCGACTCCCGCACCAACCAGCGAATCCCCAGCGACGTCCGCCGGTCATAGCGAATCTCCACCGGCACCTGGTAAGTCGCCCCGCCGACCCGGCGCGGACGCACTTCCATCTCCGGCGTGATGTTGTTCAACGCCTGCTCGAACACCTCCAGCGGATCCTGACGCACCCGCTCCTCGAGGATGTCCAGCGCCCGGTACACGATCTTCTCCGCCGTGCCCTTTTTCCCGTTCTGCATCAGCCGGTTGATCACCATCTGCACCCGCTGCGATCCGTAGACCGCGTCCGGGCGAATCTCGTGTCGGTCGGGCCGTCGTCGTCGCGGCACGTTGCTCTACCCATCTCTCGCGCGGACGCGCCCCGGACTCGGCCGGCGCGGCCCGCAACATGAAAGCGACCACCCGCTAGTGGGTGGCCGCCGTGGACAATCCCGCCGTCTTGCGCGTTCCGTACTTGGAACGGCCGCGCTTCCGATCGGCGACGCCGAGCGCGTCCAGCGCGCCCCGCACAACCTGATAGCGCACGCCCGGCAAATCGCGCACCCGCCCGCCGCGCACCAGCACGATCGAGTGCTCCTGCAGCGTGTGGCCCTCGCCCGGGATGTAGGCCGTGACCTCAATCCCGTTCGTCAGGCGCACGCGGCAGACCTTGCGCAACGCCGAATTCGGCTTCTTCGGCGTCACCGTCCGCACCGCCGTGCAGACTCCCCGCTTCTGCGGCGAGCCCGTGTCCTGCGTCGTGCGGCTGGTCAGCGCGTTGAAGCGGAACCGCAGCGCCGGCGCCTTCGCCTTCTTCTGCGACTTTTTGCGGCCCTTGCGGGCCAGCTGATTCGTCGTCGGCACGATTCCTGCTCTCTCTGCTCGCTCGAGCCAACCGCATCGACCATGCGGTTTGCACGAATACAGGGTCAAGGCCGCGGGCTGAACGAGCCGGCCTGACGCCGACCGTCTTCAACCGTAGGTCAACCTCGACCCTCTCCCGCACCGAATACCGACGGCATCAAGCACGTGAGACTTCACGTTACCGTAATTTCAGCTCCACTGGCAACTCCACCCCGCTCCTGCCCCGTCTCCGCCTCTGTTGCCCGGCTGTCACATCCCCCTCAGACCCCGGCGTACGAATGCAGGCCCGAGATCCACAGATTCACCCCCAGATACGTGAACAGCACCGCGAAAAACCCCAGCACCACAATCCACGACTTCCGCGCCCCGCGCAGCTGCCGCAGACCCCGACCGTGGATGTACACCGCGAAGATCAGCCACGTCACCAGTGCCGCCGTCTCTTTCGGATCCCAGCCCCAGTAGCGGCCCCAGGCGTCGTTCGCCCAGAACGCTCCCAGCGCCACCCCCGCCGCCAGTAGCGGAAACCCGACCAGCACCGCCCGATAGGTCAGCTCATCGCAGCGCTCCGCCGACGGCAGCCACTCATACCGACCGCCCTGCGCCGCCACCCGCTGCGGAAACCCTTGCAACAGATGCATCACCGCTCCGCCAAACGCGACCGCCAGCACCGCGTAGGACAAGATCATCAGCGCCACATGGATCGTCAGCAGCGTCGGACTTTGCAGCGCCGGCACCAGCACCTCCTGGCCCTGGCTGGGAAACGCCAACGCCGACCCGTACAGCCCGCACGCCACCGGCAGCACGAACGCCCCCGCCAGCCGCGTCCCCGAACGCAGCTCGAAAATCCCGTACAGCAGCACGATCGCGATCCCGAACGCCATCGAAAACTCAAACAGATTGCTGTACGGCGCATGATTCAGCGCAATCGAGCGCATCGCCAGCCCCGCCACCCCCAACGCCGCCGCCGTCCAGACGCTCAGCGTCGCAATCCCGCCCAGCGTCGGCGAGCGCGCCGGGCGCGGCTCCGGCGCAGGCAGCGCCGGCTCCGTCGCCACCACCCGCCGGCCCGACCAGACCAGGCGGAAGCGCGGCTGCAACGCATACAGCACCGCCGTCAGCGCCGCGCAGCCCGCCGCCACAAAACTCGCCCAGAGCAGAAACAGCGCCCCGTCAGCCATCCCCGTCCTCCGCCCCGTCGGACTTGTCGGACTTGTCGGCTTCGTCGGCCTGCTCCGCCTCCGCTTGCGCCTTCGCTGCCGCCTGCGCCGCTGCCTGCGCCGCTGCTTGCAATGCGGCCGACCGCCGCGGCGCGCTCGCGCCGCCGAACGTCAGCCGCCGAAACACCTCCGCCCACGGCACCCGACCGGCCCGAGCCGCCTGCTCCGACCGCTGCCGCATCCGCTTCACCATCTCCTCCCGATTCGCCGCCTGCACCTGCGACGCATGACGCAGCAGCGCATCGATCCGCCGCTCCAACTGCGCCGAGACATCGACGAAATAGTTCGGCTCATGACTGCCCGCCAGCAGCACCGTGTTCACCCGCACCGGCTCCGCGCCCCCCGCTACCTGCTCGGCATACGAATTCGCATTGCGCGACAGCGGGAACACCGCGTCCAGCGCCGCAATTCCGACTGTCCGATGATCGCGGTGATTAAACCCGCGGTAGCCGTCCCACGTGATCATCAGCTCCGGCCGCACCTCGCGCAGCACCCGCACCAACTGACCGCGAAACTCCGACCCGTCCTCCACATGCCCGTCCGGCACCCGCAGAAAGACGCAGCGCGCAATCCCCAGCTCGGCCGCCGCCGCCTCCTGCTCCGCCTCTCGCAGCGCCCCCAGATCAGCCGGCCCCAGTATCGGATCCTTCGTCCCCTTGTCCCCGCTCGTCACCAGACAGAACGTCACCTCCCAGCCGTCGTCCGACAGCTGCGCCACCGTCCCCCCGCAGGTGAACTCGATATCGTCCGGGTGCGCCATCACCACCAACGCCCGACGCGGCGCGGCCGGAGCCTCAGCGTCCGCCATCTCGCCCCCGTCCCGTCGCGTCCTGCCGGCTGACGCGCCGTCCGACGCGCGCTAACTGCTAACTCGCCGTCACCAGTAACGAATCCACTGAATCCGGACAACACGGCTCGCGGCGCGCGCCCGCAATCGTTCCGTGACTCAGCAGCTCCTCGTACAGGTTGAGAATACTCCGCGCCACGTTTCGCCAGGAATACACCTCCATCGCCGCCGCCGCCGCCGCGCCCATCCGCTGCCGCCGCGCCTCATCGCCCAACAACTGCCCGATCGCCGCCGCAAACGCCGAGGGTTGCCGATCGCTCACCAGAAATCCGGTCTTCCCGTGCGCCACCGTGCTCGCCAACCCGCCGACCCGCGTCGCCACCGTCGGCGTGCCCGACGCCATCGCCTCCACCGCCACCAGCCCGAACGACTCATACGCCGACGGCACCGCGCAGACCGCCGCCGCGCGGTACAGATCGGGCAGCAGGTCGCGGCCCACCGCGTTGACGAAGCGCACCCGCTCCGCCACTCCGCCCGCCGCCGCCAGCGCTCGCAGCCGCGCCCGCTCCGCCTCGTCCCGCTCGTCGCCGCCCACGATCCACAGCGACGCCGCCCGCTCGCTCTCGATCAGCGGCAGCGCCTGCGCCAACAGATCCGCGCCCTTCGCCTGCTCCAGCCGACCGACGAACAGGATGCCCGGACCGTCCTCCACCCCCAACTCCGGCAGCGCCGTCGCCAAGCGCCGGCGCGACGCTTCCGCTCCCGCCGGATGGAAGACCTCCAGATCAATCCCGCAGGGCGCCACCTGCACCCGCGCCGCGTCCGCCCCGTACTGGCCAATCAAAAACGCCCGCTCATGCGCCGTCGCCGCAATCACCAGATCCGCGCACGCCACCACCCGCCGCTCTCCCGCCACCCGGAACGCCGGCTCCGGTTGCTGAAACACCTCCTTGACCGCCCCCAACGTATGGAACATCACCGCGTGCGGACACTCCCAGCGCCGCGACAGCTCGATCCCGCTCAGCCCCGCCACCCAATAGTGCGAATGAATCAGGTCATACGCCGCCGTCTGCCCCATGCTCTGCTCGGCGATCCGCTCCACCCCCGCCGTGAACTCCGACACATGCGCCGCCACCTCAATCGGCGGCAGCCCGATCGGCGGACCCGCGTCCACGTGGAACAGCCGCGCCCCCGGCGCCAGCTCCTCCACCGCGGGCGCATCCGCCCGATCGCGCCGCGTGAAGATGTCCACCTCCCACCCGATCTCCGCCAGCTGCCGCGACAAATCCGCGACATACACGTTCATCCCCCCCGCCTTCGTCGTCCCCGCCCGCGCCAGCGGTGACGTATGCGTCGACATCACCGCCAGCCGCCGACCCATCACGCACCCTCCCGCGTCAGCCGCAGCAACCGCACGACCGCGTCGCGGCCGCCCAGCTCATACTTGTAGCCCTCATCACCGCGCAGGAAATTCACGCTCGCCATCCCCCGCTCCACCGCGTCGCGGATGCAAAATACCTTCGATCCCAGCCCCGCCGACAGCTCGCGGTACTTCGGATCGTATCCACTGTTGTACAGCAGCAACTGGTTCCGCGCGACGAAGCACAACACCATCGCCGCCGCCTCGCCCGACACCGACATGACATAGAGCCGCAACCAGCCCGCCTCTGACAACGACGCGCTCAAGCGCTCGAAAAACCGCCGCATCTCCGCGGTCAGAAACACCGCCTTGTCGCCCCGCGATTCCGCCATCATCGCCATGAATTCCGGCATCCGCGCCGCCACCGCCGCCGGCGACTCCAACGCCTCAAACGTCACCGCCCCGCCCAGCTGCCGCAGCGGCCGCAGCTTGCGCCGCACCTCGCGCCGATCCCGCGACCGCAGCGATCCCAGATACGCCTCCCAACCGCCCTGAAGCGTCACCGTCGGACAGACCGCCTCATCCGCCGCCGCCACGCGCCAGCCCCGAGCCGCCGCCGCCGCGCTGAGGAGCCCCGCCCAGTCCGAGCCCGGCTCCAGCCCGCGAAACTCCGCCGACTCCGCCTCCGCCGACTCCAGCCGATCCAGCACCGCCCCGACCAGCCGCTCCTCCTCGCCCCGCTTCGCCACCGGCCCGAGATAGTCCGAGACCTCATGATCGCCCGCAAACGACCAGTGCGACCCGCCCCGCTGCAGCGGCGCCAACCCCACCAGCTCTCCCGTTCCGTTCTCCAGCCCCAGCAGCTCCAACTCCGTCTCGCCTGACGTATCGGACGCGCCGAACACCGACCACCACGCCTCGCCAAACTGCGGCGTCAGGAACGGCATCGCCTGCTCCGCGCGGCACAATGCGCCCCAGCGCTCGCCCAGCTCGGCGAAGCCGCCCCGCACGACCCGCGCGCTCACAACCGCTCCTTCCCCACCAGCGAGAGAAATTCCGCCCGCGTCGCCTCCTGGTCGCGGAAACTGCCGCGCATCGCCGACGTCAACATCCGCGACCCGGGCTTCTTGATCCCCCGCATCTGCATACACATATGCTCCGACTCCACTGCCACGCCGGCTCCCTGCGGTTGCAGCGTCTCCATCAGAATGTCGGCAATCTGCGCCGTCAGCCGCTCCTGCAGCTGCGGCCGCCGCGCCACCGCGTCTACCAGCCGCGCCAGCTTCGACAATCCCACCACCCGCCCATTCGGCACATATCCCACGTGCGCCACCCCGTGGAACGGCATCAGATGATGCTCGCACGTCGAAAAAAACGGAATATCGCGCAGGATCACCATCTCATCGTGACCCTCCTCAAAGCCCACCGCCAGCAACGCCGCCAGATCAACCTCCCGCCCCCCGAAGGTCTCCATATATGCCGCCGTCACCCGCCGCGGCGTCTCTCGCAGACCCTCCCGCTCCGGATCCTCGCCCAACGCCAACAGCAACTCGCGCACCGCCGCCTCCGCCCGCGCGCGATCAATCAGTTCGCTCATCACAACGCCTCCGCAATCGCCGCCGCCGCTTCCGCGTAGCCCGCGCCGATCTCCACCACATCCGCCGCCATCGACTCCGCCGCCCACTCCGGATCCTTCAGCCCGTGCCCCGTCAGCGTACAGACCACCCGCTGACCCGCCAGCGAACCGTCCCCGTGCCGCGCCAGCAACCCCGCCACCGACGCCGCCGAGGCCGGCTCGCAGAACACCCCCGCCGACGCGGCCAGCAGCCGATACGCCTCCAGAATCTCCTCATCCGTCACTGCGATAATCGCGCCCGCCGACTCATCCCGCGCCGCTACCGCCCCCGCCCACGACGCCGGCGCTCCGATCCGGATCGCCGTCGCAATCGTCTCTGGCCGCTCCACCCGATGCCCCAGCACCAACGGCGCCGCCCCCGCCGCCTGCACGCCCAGCATCCGCGGCCGCCGCGACGTCCGCTCGGCCCGAAAATACTCGCTGTAGCCCTGCCAGTACGCCGTGATATTCCCCGCATTGCCGACCGGAATGCAATGCAGATCCGGCGCATCCCCCAACGCGTCCACAATCTCCATCGCCGCCGTCTTCTGACCCTCAATCCGATCCGGATTGAGCGAATTGACCAACACCACCGGCAGCCGCTCCGTCAACTCCTGCGCCACTTGCAGCGCCTCGTCGAAATTGCCCTCCACCATCAGCACCCGCGCCCCGTGCGCCGCGGCCTGGGCCAGCTTCCCCTGCGCGATCCGCCCGCCCGGTACCAGGACGAACGCCCGCAACCCGCAGCGCGCCGCATACGCCGCCGCCGAGGCGCTCGTATTCCCCGTTGACGCGCAGAGCACCGCTGACGCCTCCCGCTCCACCGCCTTCGCCACCGCCACCACCATCCCCCGATCCTTGAACGACCCCGTCGGATTGCACAACTCCAGCTTCAGCCACACCTCCGCCGCGCCCGTCGCCCGCTCCAGACTCGGCGCCCGCACCAGCGGCGTACTCCCCTCGCCCAAACTGATCCGCGGCGTCGCCTCCGTAATCGGCAGCCACTCCGCATAGCGCTCCAGCACTCCCCCGCCGGCCTCTGCCGCCGACCAGCCCGCCGCCGCGCCCGCGCTACCCATCGCTGCGCACCCGCAGGTACGACTTCAACTCGCGAATCTCCTGCTCCAACTCCTCAATCTGCCGCCGCCGAATCTGCTCCTGTAGGACCACGAAGCGATCCTGTTCCTGCGCCGCCTGCGTCGACACGCTCTCAATCTTGTCCCCCAGCGACGTCACCGACCGCTCCCGCCGCGCGTCGCGCACCCGCAGCTGCTCCCCCATCCGCTCAATCCCCCCAATCCGCTCATCCAGCGACTCAAACCCCCGCTGCACGCTCGTGATCACCGCCTTCGACGCATCCGCCGCCTTCAAGGTCTCCTCCACCCGGCCTCGCAGCGCCTCCACCGCTTCGCGCAGACCATCCCACTGCTCCGCCGTCTCCTCTACCCGGCGCAGATTCTGGTACGACATCTCAATCCGCTCCGTCAACCCGAAGATCTGCCGCTCCAGCGACTCCACCCGCGTCTCGAGCGCATTCTCCTCGCTCGAGGCCCGCCGCAGACCGTCCGCATTCGCCGACACCCGCGCGCCCAACGCCACCTGGCTATTCTCAAACTGGGCCAGCCGGTGCGTCACCTCCCCGCCCTCCGCATTGATCCGCCGCAGCGCCTCGTCGAACACCCCCATCCGCTCGCGCTGATCGGTCAACGTCTTCTCCACCGCCTGCAGCCGCCGCACGTGCTCATTGCCCGACTCGCGCTGCACGTCCACCTCCTGGCGCAACTGCCGCAGCGACGCCTCCGCCAGGTCCCGATTCTCGTCCAGCCCCGAGTTGATCCGACTGATCCGCTCCCGCACCGTCGGCAGCTCCTCCAACTGCCGCAGCGCCGAGCCAATCTCCGCCGCCAACGTGATCGTCTTCCCCTCCAGATCGCGCAGCCGCTGATCCAGCGTGTTCAGCTCCCGCTCTTCCCGCGTCTGCGACTGCGCCAGCTCCGCCGTCCGATTGCGCAGCCCCGACACCGACTCATCGAGCCGCAGCCAACGGTTCTCCGCGCCCTCGCGCGGATCAGTCATCGCCATGGCCGTCCTCAATCCGCAGCCGCACGCCCAGCTCGATCTCCGAGTTGGACTTCTTCAGTTCCTTCAGCACCCGATCGACCGCCCCGTTCGTGCACTCATGCGTCGTCACAATCAAATCCGCTGACTGGCTCCGCTGCGGATGCGGCACCTGCCGCACCGAGGCGATGCTCACCTCTTCCGCGGCAAACGCCGCCCCCAACTCCGCCAGCACCCCCGTCCGATCCGGCACCTCCAGGCGCAGATACGTCCGTCCGCAGAGATCCGCCAACGCCGCCAGCGGCGGCGCTTCCGCCAACGGCCGCAGCGGCCGCGGCGCCTGACCCGCCGCCAACCGTCCGCCCACCTCCAGCAGGTCCGCCACTACCGCGCTCGTCGTCGGCCCCGCGCCCGCGCCCGGCCCCTCCAGCATCACCGAGCCAATCAAATCCCCCGACACCGAGACCGCGTTCAGCACCCCCTCCACCCCCGCCATCGGATCCGCCGTCGGCGCCAACGCCGGGTGGACGCGCAGATCCAGACCCCGCTCCGTCCGCCGCGCTATCGCCAGCATCCGAATCCCGTAACCCAAATCCCGCGCGTGGACAAAGTCCCGCGCCGCCAACGCCCGAATCCCCTCGCGCGACACATCCTCCGGACCGACCCGCGCGTGAAACGCCAACGACGCCAGAATCGCCAGCTTGTACGCCGCGTCGATCCCGTCCACATCGTTCGTCGGATCCGCCTCCGCATAACCCAACCGCTGCGCCTCCGCCAGCGCGTCCGCGTAGCTCATCCCGTCGCGCGACATCGCCGTGATCATGTAATTCGTCGTGCCGTTGATGATCGCCCGCACCGACGACACCGCATTCGCCTGCAAATCCCGCTGCAGCACGCCAATGATCGGAATCCCGCCGCCCACGCTCGCCTCGTAGCGCAGCTCCCCGCCGTGCCGCTCCGCCAGCGCCAGCAGCGCCGGCCCGCGCTTCGCCATCACCTCCTTGTTCGCCGTCACCACCGACTTCCCCGCCACCAGCGCCGCCTCGATACAGGCCGCCGCCGGCTGCACGCCGCCCATCAACTCCACCACGATGTCGACATCCCCGCGTTGCGCGACCTCCAACGGATCATCGGACAACGGCAACCCCGCCGCCGCCAGCTCCGCCCGCGCCGCCAGGTTCCGCACCGCCGCGGCCCGCACCTCGAGCCGCCGTCCGCAGCGCGACGCATACGCCTCGACATTGCACTGCAACGCCTGTAGGACGCCGCCGCCCACGACGCCCAGACCGAGCAGGCCAACCCCCAACGACTCAACCATCAGGCGCTGGATTCCTCGCTCGACGCTGGCTCCGCCCGCTCCGGCTCCGCTCCGCCCGCCGCTGGCGCCGACGGCGGCGCGTCGTCCAGCTCCGCCCGCATCGCCCGCTGCGCCATCCGCGTCACCATCCGGAAGCGCGATGTCTGCCGCATGTGCTCCGCCGTGTACGGCAGCAGCGCCACCTGCCGCGCCCGCTTGATCTCCCGCGCAATCTTGCGCTGATCCTTCGCCGTCAACCCCGTCTTCCGCCGCGGTTCAATCCGACCCCGATCCGAGATCAGCTTCCGCAGCCGATCCACATCCTTGTAGTCAATCGTCGCCACCTCCTGCGGTGTGAACACCGGCGCCCGCCGCCGCCGACCTCGCCGCCGCGTCCGCTCAATCATCTGCGGCAGCCGATCGCCCGACTCCGGCGCCGGCGTAATCCGCGGCGCTGTCACCGGCGTCGGCGCGGGCGCGGGAGCCGGCGCCGCCTCGCTGCTGGGTATCGATTCAGTCGTCATCAATCGCTCTCCACAACTCTCCGAGCCCGCCAGGCGCTGCTCGGTTTGTTCCGCCTGTTCTGCCTGCTCTGTCTGTCCTGCTTGCTCAGCCGGTGCAGCCGCTACTCAAACGGCAAGTCGCTCGCATCGGGCCCGCCGCCGAAGTTGTCCGGTCCGTCCTGCCAACCGCCACCACCGCCGCCGCCGCCAAAGTCGCCGCCGCCGCGACCGCCCAGGAACTGGATGTCGTTCGCCACCACCTCCGTGGTGTAGCGGTTGTTGCCCTCCCGATCCTGCCACTGCCGCGTCTGCAACCGCCCCTCCACATACACCGACCGACCCTTCTGCAGGTACTGCCCCGCCAACTCCGCCAACCGCTGCCAGGCGACAATCCGCACCCACTCGGTCACTTCCTGCCGCTGACCTTCCCGATCCGTGTACGAGCGGGAACACGCAATCGAGAAATTCGCCACCGCCGAGCCGCTCGCCGTGAAGCGCATCTCCGGATCGGAACCCAGATTGCCGATCAGCATCACCTTGTTCAGTCCCGCCATCAGAACACCTCCGCGCTGCTCGCCCGCAGGCTACTGGTCGGCTAATGGTCGCGCCGCACGATCAGATGCCGCAGCACCTGCTCGTCGATCAGCAACGACTGCTCCAATTCGTCCCGCTGCGCCTCCGCCCCGCTCGCGTAGTGCGCGATCAGGTAATGCCCCTCATACGCCTGCTTGATCGGATACGCCAACCGCCGCCGACCCCAGTCGATCACGTCGGTCACATCGTTCCCGTAATCCGTCAGCGTCCCGCGCAGCCGCGCCATCCGCTCTTCCACCAACTCACCCTGAATGTCCGGGTGCAGCACCACCATGATCTCGTATTCCGTCGCCACGTATCGCTCCTCTGCTCGGACCCGCAAGTCCCTCAAACTCGTGTTCTGCCGACCGGCGCGCTAGCCGCCAATCCCCGGAATCGGGAACCCCGACGCCAACTCGCGCACCTCCGCGCGGACGCGCGCCTGCTCCGCCGCATCATCGATATTGTCCAGCACCCGGCTAATCAACCCCGCCACCTGCCCCATCTCCGCCTCGCCCATCCCCCGCGTCGTCAGCGCCGGCGTCCCGATCCGCACGCCCGACGTCACCGTCGGACGCTGCGTGTCGTAGGGAATCGTGTTCTTGTTCACCGTAATCCCGGCCGCATCCAGCGCCGCCTCCGCCGCCTTGCCGGTCAAGCCCTTCACGCCCACGTCCAGCAGCAGCAGATGATTGTCCGTCCCGCCCGAGACCAGCCGCCAACCCTCCGCCTGCAAGCCTGCCGCCAACGCCCGCGCATTCGCCACAATCTGCGCCGCATACGCAGCAAACTCCGGCGTTGACGCCTCCTTCAGCGCCACCGCCTTCGCCGCAATCGTGTGCATGTGCGGACCGCCCGACGTGCCCGGAAAAATCGCCCGATCAATCGCCCGCGCCAGCTCCCCGTTCGTCAGCATCAACGCCGAGCGCGGCCCGCGCAGCGTTTTGTGCGTCGTCGTCGTCACCACCGGCGCGTACGGCACCGGCGAGGGATGCACCCCGCCCGCCACCAGCCCCGCCACGTGCGCCATATCGACCATCAACACCGCCCCCACCGACTCCGCAATCTCCGCCGCCTCGGCAAAGTCGTACACCCGCGGATACGCCGTCGCCCCCACCACGATCACCTTCGGCCGATGCGCTCGCGCCGTCGCCGCCATCGCCGCGTAGTCGATCTGCTCGGTCTCCTCATCCACCCCGTACGAGACAAACTCAAACCAGCGCCCCGAAATGTTCACCGGCAGCCCGTGCGTCAGATGCCCGCCGTGATTCAGCTCCAGCCCCATCGCCGTATCGCCCGGCGAGAGCAGCGCGAAGTACGCCGCGATGTTCGCCTGCGTCCCCGAGTGCGCCTGCACGTTCGCGTGCTCCGCGCCAAACAACGCCTTCGCCCGCGCGATCGCCAGTTCCTCGACCACATCCACAAACTCGCAGCCGCCGTAGTAGCGCCGCCCCGGGTAGCCTTCCGCGTACTTGTTCGTCAGCACCGAACCCATCGCCGCCAGGACCGGCTCCGACGGGTAATTCTCCGACGCGATCAGCTCCAGACCATCCCGCTGCCGCCCCGCCTCCAGCTCAATCGCCGCCGCGATCTCCGCGTCCGCCGCGTCCAGCGCGGCCCCTGCCAACGTCAACGCCATAGCTCACCCATTCGCGTTCTGGAGACCTGACAATCAGGCCGCCTCCAGGTCCCGCCCGACAGCACACGAAC
Organism: Dehalococcoidia bacterium; assembly: GCA_965200625.1. Taxonomy (GTDB): domain Bacteria; phylum Chloroflexota; class Dehalococcoidia; order Bin125; family Bin125; genus Bin125. The sequence goes on along the minus strand of OZ241375.1, from coordinate 2,078,088 downwards.
AACAATCTCATTCAGCCTACACGCACCCGCGCCACCACAGGCCCCCCGCCCGTCAAGCAGACAACTCACGCCGTGTCCACGCCTGATCCACCCCCGCCAACATCCCCCCCGCCACCAGCGAGTGCCCGCCCGTCAACACCCGCCGATCCGCCAACGCCGAGACCAACTCGGCCAATCCGGCCTCCGCGATCGCCTCCCCGCGCCCCAGATCCGCCCAAAACCGATCCGCCCGCGACGCGCCCCAGCCCAGATGCGCGTACAGCGGCCGCGTATCCCAGAGCGTCGCGTCCGCCTGCTCCCCCAGTCGCGCCGCCAACCCCGCGCCGCCCACCGACTCATACAGCATCCCCAACAGCGACCGCGCCCGACCGCCGCGTACCCGATCAACCCGCGTCCGCAGCCCCCGCTCCTCGGACAACACGCGCACCCGACACGCCGTATCCCGATCCACCACCGCCCAGTCCGACCCGCTCACTCGGCCCGCGATCAACAACTCCGCCTCCCGCTCCGTCATCACCGCAAACACCGCCGCCGCCCGCGCGACGCTCGGCGCGAGCAGCTCGCGCCAGTCCGCCAGCGCCGCCGACAGCTGCGCGCCGAGCTCCAGCGACCCCACCTCCGCGCACGCCGCCAGCACCGCCAGATCGGCCGGCGTATCGACATCCAACAACGACCGCGCCGAACGCTCGTACTGCGCCACCGGTGCCGCTCCCAGATCCCGCACCAGGAGCGCAAAGCGGTTGTCCACCGCCTCACCCGCTGTCACTCCCAGCAGCCGACCGTCCGGCGCCCCCAGCCAGTCGCACGAGAACATCCGATTCGAGACCGCCTCCCTCGCCTCCAGCCGCGCCAACACTTGCGCCCAATCCTCCACCGCCATCGCCGGCATCCCTCCGCCCGCGTAACAGACTGCTGCCTCACTTGGCATCGCCTCCGCGGCGGCCGCGACGATCTCCCCAATCCGCTGCTCCGCTCGCGTCCGCTCCACCGTTAACCCCGCCAGCGGCTGCGCCGCGAACACCCGCACCGACGCAAACCCCGCCAACCGCGCCCGCTCTGCCGTATCCCGCACCACCGCCGCCCGCGCCGCATCGACCATCCGCACCGCCGCCGCGTCCTCGCCGAACGCTCGATAGCACAGCCAGAACTCCGACCGCATCTCAATCCGCCCGCGCCGCCGTCCACGCATCGACCGCCTCCGCCCCCGCTGCCAGCAGCGTCCGCGCCGCCTCCGACAACGTCGCCATCGTCGTCGACACGTCGTCCACCAACAGCACCCCCCGACCCTTCACCCGCGCCTCCGACGCGGCAAACGCTCCGCGCACGATCCGCCGCCGCTCCGCCCGCGAGCGCGCCTGCGCTTGCCGCGGACCCCACCACCCTCGCCGCCGCAGCGCCTGCAGGTCCAGCGCCAACCCCGTCTGCGCCGCCACCGCCCGCGCCAGATGCTCCGCCTGGTTGCCCCCGCGCCGACGCCGCCGCAACAGCGGAATCGGAATCGGCGCCACCACCTCGATATCCCCCGCCGGCCGAATCTCGCCCGCCAGCTCCACCAACACCTGACCCAACTCCCACACCCCCCGATGCTTCAGCGCCAACACCGCCGCCCGCGCCGGACCGTCGTAGACAAACCCCGACCGCAGCTCCCGCACCGCCAGCGGCATCGACAGACACTCCTTGCAGACCGGCTCCGCTGAGCGCAGCCAGCAATGCCGGCAGAGCTGCCCCTCGGCTCGCTCCAGCCGCGCCCGGCAGGCGCGGCAGAGCACCTCCCCCGCCACCCCGCACGACGCGCAATGCGGCGGCAGCAGCGCCTCCACCAACCCGACCGCCGCCTCCCGCGCCCAACCTGACGGCCGATACACTGCACTCATGCGCCTCACCGTACAACTCTTCGCCAACCTCGCCGAGACCTGCGGCGCCCGCCAGGTCGAGCTCGCCGACCTCCCCCAACCGCTCACCGCCGCGCTCGTCCTCGACGCCTTCCTCGCCCGCTTCCCCCACCTCCAACCCATGCGCGACTCCATCATGTTCGCCGTCAACGCCGAGTACGTCTCCCCTGACCACCCCGTCTCTCCTACCGACGACGTCGCCCTCATCCCTCCCGTCAGCGGCGGCGCGGACGACTCCCAGGCCGATCACCCCAGCGCGGACGCATTCTTCCAGATCACCCCGGACGTGCTCGATCCCACCGCCCTCCACAATCTCGTCCTCTCTCCCCAGGCCGGCGCCGTCTCCCTCTTCGTCGGCGTCGTCCGCGACAACAACCTCGGTCGCGACGTCCACTACCTCGAATACGACGCCTACCCCGCCATGGCTACCCGCATCATGCGCCAGATCGCCGCCGAAATCCGCGACCGCTGGGATGTCCTCGACATCGCCATGCACCACCGCGTCGGCCGTCTCGAGATCGGCGAAGCCTCCGTCGCCGTCGCTGTCGCCTCCGCCCACCGCGCCGAGGGCATCGCCGCCTGCCACTACGGCATCGACCGCCTCAAAGCCATCGTCCCGATCTGGAAAAAAGAGGTCTGGGCCGACGGCGAGGCCTGGATCGAAGGCTCCCTCACCCCCGCCGCGGAGCTCGACGCCGACCCCGCCTGATCTCCCGCGCCGGCTGATCCGTTCGGTAATCCTTCGCCTTCACGTGCAGCGCCAGCCCCCGCTGGCTGTCCAACAACCGCGACGCCAGCCGCGGATCCAAATCATCCGGCAGCACGTTCATCGTGATCAGCGTCGGCGCGCTGCGCAGATACCGCGCCGCGCACAGCTGATACAGCTTCTCACTCGCCCACTCCGTCGACTGGTGCGCCCCCAAATCGTCCAGCACCAACAGATCTACCCCCTTCAACGATCCGAACACCGCCTCAAACGACGCCTCTCCCTCATCCCGATACGACGCCCGCAGCGCGTCCAGCAACTCCGGCACCACCGCGAAACAGACGCTGTCCCCGGCCGCCAACCGGAGGTTCGCCGCCGCCGCCGCCAGATGGGTCTTGCCCACCCCGGTGCCTCCGAACAGCGTCAACCAACCGCCGGGCTGGCCCGCCCACTCCGCTACCGACGCCTTCACATACGCCAGATTCTCCGCCTCCCCCAGTCCGCCCAGACCCTCCTCGCGGAAACCCGCAAACGTGTACCCCGCCAGCACCGCCTCTCCCATTCCGCCAAACTCCCGGTACCGTCCGCCCGCGCCTGAACTGCTCGACTCGCCCCCGCCGCCCAACTCCAGCTCCGCCGCGCCGCTCAGAAACGACTGCAAGCCCACCGCCGACAGCTCCGCCCGCTCCGCCACCAACACCGTCCGCCGACCGCTGTTGCGCCGATGATTCAGCAGCTGGAACAACTTCTCCCGCGCCCAATCCGTCGGCGAGACGCAGTCCAGATCGTCCAGGATCAGGAACGGCGCGTCCCGCACGTGCTCAAACAGCAGCGCATAGGAAAAATCCCCGCCGCTCGGCGCATTCATCGCGCCTCGCAGCCGATCCAGCAAATCCGCCGCCACGAAGTACAGCGCCGCCCGCCCCGCCGCAATCCGCCGATTCGCCAACTCCGCCGCCAACCGCGTCCGCCCCGACCCCGCCGATCCCGTCAGCAGCAACCAGCCCGGCTCCCCATCCGCCGCATCCGCAAACGCGCACGCCGCCGCCGCCAATCCCAACGCCGCCTCTTCCGCCGCCAACCGCGCCGCCGCCAACGGCCCCAGATTGCTCAACCGCTGCAACCGGGCCGCCTCCCGCGCCGCCTGCTCCGCGCGCCGACACGCGCACGGCCGCACCCGGCCAAACTCCGGATCGCCGACCGGCCGCGGCGCGCGCACGTAGCCGGCGCCGCCGCACAGCTCGCATTGCGCCGCGCCCTCCGCCAACCACAGCGACGCGTCGCGCTCCAACTCCGCCGCCCTCCCCTCACTCACGGAAGAGATGTCGGTAGCGCGAGGACTCCAGCCCGCCAGCAGCGGACCCAGCCGTTGCATCTCCCGCATCGCGTCCCTCCGTTTCCCAACGCTCCAGAATCGCCCGGACATACCGCCACCGACGCACCCCGTGCGCCGCCGACTCCGCAAACGCATCTTCCAGCCAATCGGTTCCGTACCGCGCCTCCGCGGCCTGCACCTCCGCCGCCAGAATCGGCGGCAGCGCCGTCCCGAACGCGCTCGCCCACAGCGCCGGCCCCGCGCTCTCCGCCGCCGTCCGACCTGGACTCCGCGCCACCGGCGGCAGCATCACCGCCGAGGCCAACGCCCGCCGACCGTCCGCATCGTTCAGCGCCACCCACTCCGACCACGCTCCGTCCCGCGCCATCCGCCCGCGCAGCAGCGAGCCGCGCTCCACCGCCGCCCGCAACCCGTCCTCAAATGCCGCCCCGGCCTCGCGCTCCGCGCAGATTCCCGCCAACGCCTCCAGCAACGCCCGCGACTCCCGCAAGTCAGCCACCAACACCCGGCGCGGATAGCGCCGCAGCCGCGCAATCGCCTCCACGGCGTACAGCGTCACCAGCAACTCCGCCGCGTCCGCCATCGTCGGCGCCAGATCGCGCAGCAGCGCCTGCGGCAGCGGCGTCAACGGCCCGCCCGAGGGAAACCCCGCAAACGTCATCAGAACTCATCCACTCCCGGCTCCGGCTGCGCGTAGAAATCCTCGAACCGCGCCACCGACGACACAAACCGCACATCCACCCGCCCCACCGCCCCATGCCGATGCTTCGCCACCAACAGCTGCGCCACCTCATGCTGATCCCCGCGCGACGCATCCGCCACTAAATCATCCTGATAATCATCCCGCTCGTACATGTCCTCCCGATAGATGAACACCACCACATCCGCATCCTGCTCAATCGAGCCGCTCTCCCGCAAATCCGACAGCTGCGGCACCGGCGGATGCCGCCGCTCCACCGCCCGCGACAGCTGCGACAACGCCAGAATCGGAATCTGCAGCTCCCGCGCAATCTCCTTCAACGTCCGCGAGATCAGCGAAATCTCATTCACCCGATTCGTATCCGCCGGCGCCCGCGACCAGCCGTGCACCAGCTGAATGTGATCGACAATGATCAACCCCAACCCGCTCCGGCCCGGCCCGCCCTGTCCGGACCCGCGCCGCTGCGCCTGCTCCTGCAGCCGCGTATGCAGATTGCGCGACTTCGCCCGAATCTCCGCCAGCGACTGCCCCGCCGTGTCATCGATGTGAATCTCCGCCCGACTCAACAACCCAATCGCCCGCGAGATCCGACCCTCCTGCTCCTCCGTATGCCGACCGACCCGCAGCCGCGCATGTTCCACCCCGGACTCCGCCGAGACCAACCGCGACGCCACCTGCTCCGCCGACATCTCCAGCGAAAAAATCGCCACCGCCAAGTCCTGACCGAGCGCCGCATTCCGCGCAATCGTCAACGCCAGCGCCGACTTCCCCACCGACGGCCGCGCCGCCAGCACCACCAGATCCGACCCGTGCATCCCTTCGTTCAGCAGCGCGTCCAAATCCTGGAACCCCGTCCGCGTCGGCCCCGCCGCGCCCGACGCCGCCTCGCTCCCGTCGCTCAGCACATCGCTCAGCAAATCCTGCAGCAAGCGGAAGTCCTGCCGCCGATCCGCCCCTCGAATTCCGTACAGCAACTCCACCGCCCGCGTCAGCGACTCCCCCACATTCGGATCCGCCTGATACGCCAGCTCCCCGATCTCGCCCGCCGCCCGAATCATGTCCCGATACGTCGCCGCCCGCTGCACCAGGCGCGCGTAATGCTCCGCCCCCACCGTCGCCGGCAGCTCATAGACCAACTGATTCAGGTACGCCTGGCCGCCCGCCTCCTGCAGCCGACCCTGCGTTGACAGCTCCGCCGCGACCGTGATCTGGTCAATCGCCTCATAGCGATCAAACACCGCCAAGACCGCCGCGAAGATCGCCTGATGCCGAGGATCCAGGAAATCGCCCGGCTCCAGCATCCCCGCCAGGCGCTCATAGACCCCGGCCTCCGCCAGGATCGCGCCCAGCACCGACTCCTCCGCCGCCTGATCCTGCGGCACCGTCCGCCGCGGCGTGCGGCCCCGGCCGCCCTGCCCACCCTGCCCGTTCCGCCCGGGCGGGCCGTACTCCTCGGTCTGCTCGTCGTAGGTTGGCTCGCTAGAAACCATGGCCGCCCTCCTCGCGGAGCGCGGCCTCGACCGCCGCCCCTAGACTTCGACCGCCGCCTCGTCGGCCTCCTCGACCGCGGCCGCCTCCTGCTCGTCTTCCTCGGCCGCCAACTCGTCGAAGCTCAACTCGGCGCTGTCCGCATCCGGCTCCACGATCACCCGCACCTCCGCCGACACGTTGCGCGTCAACCGCACCCGCACATCCTCCGCGCCCAACGTCCGCAGCGACTGCGCCAACAGCACCTGTCGATGCTCGATCACCGCCTCCGGCACCGCCGCTGAGGCGATCTCCGTCAACCGCTCCGCGATATCGCGCGCCGTGATCGAACCGAACAGCCGCCCCTGCTCGCCGACCCGCGCCTCGAACGTCAGCTCCGCCCCGGCGATCGCCCGCGCCACCGGATTCGCCTCGCCGTCCAGCTTCTCCTGCCGGATCGCGTCCGCCTGGGCCAGCCGCTCCGCCCGCACCAGGTTGTTCCGCGTCGTCGGCCCGGCCAGCCCGCGCGGCAACAGATAGTTCCGCGCGAACCCGTTCTTCACCTCTTTGATCTCCCCCACCAACGCCGTCCCCTCGACCTCTTCGAAAAACACGACCTTCATCTGTTCGCTCCGCTCGATCCTGCGCCCATTCCCCAACACCATACCGACCCATCGCGTACCGCCAAACCAAGCGCGCTACAAACGAACTTACGTTCATCCTAGAACATCTGCACTGCATCGTCTACCCCGCGGCGCTGTCGCCGGCCTGCGCCGCCCGCTCCGGCGGCGGCGCGATCCGCACGCTGCCCCGCTCCCCCAACGTCCCCGCAATCATCTGCGCCACCTGCTCATTCGCCCGCAGCCGCCACTCATCGGAACAGACCAGCACCGCCACCCGCTCGCCCGAGCGAATCCGCAGATACACCGCGTCTCCGCCAGCGTTCATCATCTTCATCGCCTTCAGCCCGTTCTCCAACCGCTCCATCAGCAACACATCCGCCTCCTCATCGCCCGACTCATCAATCGTGATCCACAACGCCGACTCCACCTCCACCACTGGCGCCACCGCCGCGACTGGCGGCGCGGATGGCACCGCCGGAATCGGCCGCACCGGTTGCTCAACCGGCGGCGTCGCCTCCGCCGTCTTCGCCGTCTCCGCGGACAGACCGCCAGACGCCATCGCCTCGGCGGCCGTACCCGCCTCCACCAACGACACGCGCGGCTTCTCCATCCACGGCGGCGCCGGCGCTGGGCGGATCGGTGGGACCGCCACCGCGGGCTCTCCGCCCGCCGCCGGCTCATCCAGGTCCATCAACGCCTCCGACGCGGCCGCCGCCGACTGCTCATCCCAGGCCTCCACCGACTGCACCGCCAGCGTCAGCCGATCCATCCGCGTCCGCACCGTCACCGTCGCCACCACGATCTGGTTTGGCTGCCACAACTCCTTCGTCACCGCCCACTGATCCGGCCAGACCGTCACCTCCGCCGTCCCCGACAAGTCTTCCAGCATCACTGCCGCAAACGGATCGCCCTTCTTCGTCGTCAGCTGCCGCACGCCGCTCACCAGCCCCGCCACTGTCTGCGTGCTGCCCGCCATCTCTTCCGTCAACTCCGCCAGCGGCGCGTCTACCCGACCCTGCAGCGCCCGCGTCGCCGCCTGCAGCGGATGCTCCGACACATACGCCCCCAACAGCTCCCGCTCCCAGTTCAACTGCTCGTGCGACGTCGCATCCAGACCCTCCACCAACGTCACCGCCGGCGTCGGCGTCTCGACTTCCATCCCGAACAGATCAAACATCGACCGCTGGCCGCTGTCCCGCAGCTCCTGCGCCCGCCGCGCCCGCTTCAGGATGTCCTCCGCCGCCGCGGCCACCATCCCGCGCGACTCCAACCCGTCAAACGCCCCCGCCTTGGCCAACGCCTCCAAGGCCCGCCGATTCATCGACTTTGCATCCAACCGCTCCGCCAGATCGTTCACGCTCTCGATCGGCCCGTTCGCCTCCCGCTCCGCGATCAACGGCTCCACCGCCGCCCGCCCCACTCCCTTGATCGTGCCCAGCCCAAACCGCACCGCCTTGCGTCCGTCCGCCATCTGCTCCAATGTGAACGTCGCCGCCGAGCGGTTCACGTCCGGCAGCAGCAGCGGAATTCCCAGCCGTCCGCACTCCGCCGCCGCCGCCCGCACCCGATCCCCGTTCCCCGCCGCCGCCCGCAGCACCGCCGCCATGTACGGACCCGGATGATTCGCCTTGAACCACGCCGTCTGGTACGCAATCGCCGCATACGACACCGCGTGCGCCTTGTTGAACGCATATCCCGCAAACGGCTCAATCAACTCGAAAATCGTCTCCGCATCCCCCTGCGTATACCCCTTCGCCAGCGCCCCGCTCAGGAAATTGTCCCGCTCCCCCATCATCACCGCAGCGATCTTCTTGCCCATCGCCTTGCGCATGATGTCCGCCTGGCCCAGCGTGTACCCGGCAAACTTCCGCGCGATGTGCAGCACCTGATCCTGGTAGACAATCACCCCGTACGTGTCGTCCAGAATCTCGCCCAGATCCTCATGCGGATACGACACCGACGCCCGCCCGTGCTTGCTCTCGATAAAGCGCGGAATGTGCTCCATCGGCCCCGGCCGGTACAGCGCCAACAACGCCGCCAGGTCCCGCACCGACGTCGGCCGCAAATCCTCCACCACCCGCCGCATCCCCCCCGACTCCAGCTGGAACACTCCGAACGTGTCCCCCCGACTCAGCATCTCGAACGTCCGCTCATCTCCGTCCGGCAGATTCACGTAGTCGATCTCCACCCCCTCGTGCTCCGCGCACAACGCCACCGCCTCCTCCAGGATCGTCAGATTCGTCAGCCCCAGGAAGTCCATCTTCAACAGCCCCACCGACGCCACCTCATCCATCCCCCACTGCGTCATCGGAATCCAGTCCTCCCCCGACGCCTCGCTGGCCGGCCGCCGCAGCGGCACGTTCTCTGCCAACGGCTCTTGCGCGATCACCACCCCCGCCGCGTGCGTTGACGTGTTCCGCACCACCCCGTTCAGCCGCCGCGCGTACGACAGCAGCTCCGCCACCACCGCCTCGCCCTGCTCCGCCGCCTGCAGCTCCTGCGACTGCGCGACCGCGTCCGCCACCGAGATGTTCAACTGATTCGGCACCATCCGCGCCACCCGATCCGTCTCTCCCAACGGCACCCCCAACGCCCGCCCAGTGTCCCGAATCGCCGCCTTTGCCCCCAACGTCCCGAATGTGATGATCTGCGCCACTCGATCCCGACCGTACTTCTCCGCCACGTAGCGGATCACCTCGTCCCGCCGGTTATCCGCGAAGTCCATATCGATATCCGGCATCTCCCGCCGCTCGAGGTTCAGGAACCGCTCGAACACCAGGTCGTACGCCATCGGATCGATATCCGTGATCTCCAGGCAGTAGAGCACCAGACTTGCCGCCGCCGAGCCCCGCACCGCTCTCGCGATCCCCCGATCGCGCGCGAAATGCGCGAAATCCATCACGATCAGGAAGTACTCCGCGAACCCCGTCTCCTCGATCACCTGCAGCTCGTACGCCAACCGATCCCGATGCCCCGCCGGTGGATTCGTGTAGCGCTGGTCCAGACCCGCGTACGCGATCTCCTGCAAGTGCTCCAGCGCTGACTTGCCCGCCGGCAGATCCGGCTGCGGCAGCCGCAGCCGCCCGAACTCCAACTTCACCTCGCAGCGCTCCGCCAATGTCTGCGTATTCGTCACCGCCTCCGGCAGATCCGCGAACTGCTCCAGCATGTACTGCTCCGAGGTCAGGTAGAAGTCCTCCCCGTCGAAGCGGAACCGCTTTTCGTCCGAGCGCACGGCATTTGTCCCGATGCAGAGCAGCACGTCGTGCGCGTCGTGATCGCCTGGCTCGCAGTAGTGCGCATCCTGCGTCGCCACCAGGGGCGCCCCGAACTCGCGCGCCAGCGCCACCGTCTGCCGCAGCTGCGGCTCGAACTGGGGCAGCTCCTGATGCCGCTGAACCTCGAAGTAGTAGCGATCGTCGAAGACCTCCCGATACCAGCGCGCGACCCGCCGCGCCTCCGCCTCATCGTTCCGCCGCAACGCCCGCTGCAACTCCGACGACGGACACCCCGACAGCGCGATCAACCCCTCCGAGTACTCCGCCAACAACTCCCGATCGACCCGCGGCCGGTAGTAGAAGCCCTCCAGATGCGCCCGCGTTGAGAGCTGGATCAGGTTTCGCCAGCCCTGCTCGTTCTGCGCCAGCAGGACCAGGTGGAAGGCGTTTGCGGCGGCCTCTCGGCCGACCGAGCGATCCTGCCGCGCGCCCGGCGCGACGTAGGTTTCCATCCCCAACAGGGGCCGCAGACCCTCGCTCAGACAGGCGCGGTAGAACTCGATGGCGCCGTACAGATTGCCGTGATCGGTGATCGCCAGCGCTTCCTGACCCAACCCCCGCGCCCGCGCCGTCAGCGCCCCAATCTTCGCCAGCCCGTCCAGCTCCGAGTACTCCGTGTGCGTATGCAAGTGCGCGAACATTGGTCGGCGTTTCGTTTGGCTGGCGCTTCTTGCGCAGGATTGCCGACGGCTGCGGTGATGTCACTTTCTTTGCACAGGTTGGCGTTGACAAGTGGAACGTTTTGATCAGCTCCCCCGAAGAAAAAAACGTGGGGGAGAAAAAAACGGAGAGGGCGGGGTCTGGCGACCCCGCCCTCTGGTTGGACGAGTGGTCCGGGGAGACTGGAGCGCTAGGCGCGGCTGCGCAGGCGGCGCAGGCCCAGACCGATGACGGCGGCCGTCGCCAAGGCGACGAGCAGGCCGGCGAGGCCGGCGGAGATGCCACCGCTGGCGTCCACCAGACCGCCGCTGCCGGTGGCCGGGTAGTCGCTCATCATGTGGTCGTCTTCGCCCATCATGGAGTCGTCTTCGCCCATCATGGATTCGTCGTCTTCACCCATCATGCTGCCCTCTTCGTCCAGCAGGGTGTCGTCTTCGCCCATCATGCTGTCGCCCTCGTCCATCATCGCGACGGTGAGGCTGACCTCGGACTGACTACCGCGCGGCGTGACTTCCGCGTCCGCGGCGGCGCCGTTGAGCATGAACGACACGTCGTCCATGCGGTCGGTCTCCACGTCGATGAACCAGCTGCCGTCCGCGGAGACCATGGCCGAGCCGATCTCGCCCATCGCGTCCATCGCCGTGATCGTGTCGCCAGGATTGGCCTCCGTGCCGTAGAATCGGTGTGGCGGTTCCGGTTGCGCCGAGACCGAGGCCAGCGCGCTGATTGCGATCGCGATCCCGAGCACGGTGGCTGCGAGTCGCGACATCATCCCGAATCGTGTCATTTCAGCGTCCTTTCAATGGTCGCTGGCGCCCTCTGAGGCGCTCCTCCAGCCGCGCTTCCCTTACTGCGGCGGCTGGGGGAGCCGCCTCCCCCCGCAGGGGGAGGCGTTGCTTGCCCCGTCAGGCCTTCCTAGTTGCTGACGTAGAGGATGTCGTTGTCGGTGATCGTGAAGTCACTCGACCCCGGCACCATCGCCCCGTCAACGATCGCGTAGCGCACCCACGCGTCGCCGTTCCACAGGTGGACCGCAGACGCGCCGCGCGCCGAGACCATCCCGAAGAGCTCAGACGCGCTGGCTTCCACGCCGCAGGTCCAGGTCGAGAACCCGCTCGCGTTGCTCAGACAGTCGAGGCCGGCCTCGTCGGGCACCACGCTCTCGGCACCGGCCGTGCTGGTGACCACCGTGACGTCCACGTAGCGATTGACCGAGGCGGTCAACACCGAACGGCCCGGACCGACCACCACGTAGTTGTTCGTCGCTGCGCCACCCGCCGTCGGGCGGATGTTGTTGACGCCGTCCGTGTACTGCGTGGTCGCAACCATGACGGCGTCAGCGTCGCCGGCCAAGTCGCTGCCGCGGAAGGACACCTGTGTGCCGTTGGCCACCGGTGTGCCCTCTGAGTCGGTCACCGTCGCCGTCGCAGTGACCATGCCGCCGACCGTGTCCGGCGCGGCGTCGTCGACCGCCAGCGAGATCGCCGCTGCGTCACCGGCGACCATGAACGTGCTGCTCGACCGAGCATTCGTGTTCTCCGTGATGTCGATCGTGTACTCGCCCAGCGCCAGAGTGCCCATGTTCGTCAGCGTCAGCTTGCCCTTGGCGTTGATGACACCACCTCCGGCGTCGATCGTGGAAGTAGGAACAGTGGCGCCGTTCGGGGCCTTGACCCTCACACCCGAGCTGCTGATAGCAGCGGGGTTACCGGCCTTGTCAACCGCCGACACCGAGAGCGTGATCACATCTCGGTTGTCACCCGGGCCGTCGGTCGCCTTGTGGTGGAGCGAGCCGGAGGGGGCGCCCACGGTCAGCGTGTGTGGCGGACCAGCGAAGGTCAGCGTGACGCTCTCCGAGGTCGCCGCACCGGTGGTGCCGATGACAATCGCGTAGACATCGTATTGACCGGGCGCACCGGCCGACACGGCGATGTCCATGACCGCCTTGGAGTCGGTGCCTCGCCATTCGATGCTGTTTCGGCTGACATTGCTGGGGTTAGTGTTGCCAGCGGCTTGCAGGTGGGCGTTAGGCGCGATGATCGTCACCTGGGCGACGCCGTGGTTGTCGGCGAGATTGCCGAGGCTGTTCAGCGCGGTGACACGCAGGAAGACCTTGCCGGCATCGCCTGCGGCTGCTGCGCGAGCAAGCGGCGAGTCCTCAGTCGCCGTATCGTCTCTTGGGGCGTACGCGCCATTTGGGTCCACCTTGGCGAAGGTCAGATTCGCCGTGCCAACGGCTCTACCAGGACTGCCAACGGTAATCGTCGCCTCGCCCCTCAGGCTTCCGGACACAGCGGTGATCGTGTAGACACCCGCTAGCGTGTTAGGCGCGACATAGACTGTTGCCTGGCCACTGCCGTCCGCTTCAGCTCGGATGACACCCGCAATGCCCCTATCGAAAGAGAGACCAGTTCCCCCGCCGGTAATCCACAAAGACGCGCCAGGCGATCGGGCATCAGAGTTGTCGCTGTTCCGGTACCTGTTGCCGTCAATGTCAAGAGGCAAGATCGTCACTTCGACCACCGCCGGAGCCGCGACGATTCCATCACCGTCGCTGAGGAACACTTCGAGTGCGACAGCATCGCTGGTGGAGGAGTCGTTGGGCGCGACCGGGGTGACACCGTCCAGCGAACAACCGTTGATGGTGGAGCCACCCACAACGACCCCGTCGTTGCCACAGTTGTCCGCCGCGCCGTGTCCAACCAGGACAATCCTGTACGCCACGCCATTCGTCAGACCTTCAAAGGTGTGGGTACCATTCCCGCCAGTCAACGTAATGGGCGCTGTCGAAAATTCGCCACCGGTGGGGCGAATGCGGAGGGTCTTCTCCCCAGCGAGCAGGTCTCCTTCGGCGTCCTCCGCATCAGCGAAGGTGACGGTGATCTCCATGTCGCCTGGTGTCGCCGTCATCTGCGATGACTGCGCCGAGGCGGGCTGGGCCCCCAGAGCGGCCCAGAGGCCGGCGGCGAGGAGGGCGAGCAGGGCCGCCACCGCCACCAAGTTCGTGCGCTTGCGCGCAAGTGTTCCAATCATTTCCTGCCCTTTCTGTGGGCTGCTGCACGCGTCCGGCTCCTGTCGCCGGGCGCATTCTGCCTGTGCGGAATGGTGAATCGCGCCTCCTTCTCCTTGCGCGGACCGGCACAGGCCCCGCCCGCGCATGGTTCGCCATTGCTGTCCAGTATCCACGCCGTTAGCTTCCCCCAACCCGCGCCGCCTCGCAAGCGCCGAGCGCACCCAAATTCCGCCGAGATTACACCCGCGCAATAATCCCCAGCCCGTCCCCCGCGTCCGCGCGCGCGGTCGGTCAGCGGCTGAACTGGTCTTCGTCGAGGGCAAAGGCGGCGTGTAGGGCGCGGACGGCCGCCTCGCCCTGGGCGGCGCGCACCAGGCAGGTGATCCGAATTTCGGAGGTCGTGATCAGCTCGATATTGATTCCCGCCGCCGACAGCGCGCCAAACATCGTCGCCGCATAGCCCGGCCCCGACTGCATCCCGGTGCCAATCAGCGAGACCTTGACCAGGTCGGCGTTGAAGAGCACGTCCGCCGCGCCCAGCTCGGCGGCCAGTCCGCGGCTGAGTTCCCGCGTCCGCTCTCCGTCCTCGGCCGTCACCGTGAACGTGAGGTCGGTCAGGTTTAGCTCGGAGGCGTTCTGGACAATCGTGTCCACGGAGATTCCCGCCTCCGCCAGCGGTCCGAACAGCTGCCAGGCAATGCCTGGCCGGTCGGGCACATTGCGCAGCGTCAGCGACGCCACATCGCGGTCCAAGGCAATCGTACGCACGCGGTTTTCAGGCTCCATCGCGATCTTCCCCCGAATCAGCGTCCCGCCGCCCGAGCCAAACTCGGCCTGCGAGGACGCCACCAGAATCGGAATGTCATAGAGCAGCCCCAGCTCGACGGCGCGCGGATGCATCACCCCCGCGCCCTGCTGCGCCGCCTCCAGCATCTCTTCGGAGCCGATCTCGCGCAGACACCGGGCGCGCGGCTCGATGCGCGGATCGGTCGTGTAGATGCCCGCCACGTCGGTGTAGATTTCGACCCGCTCCGCGCTCAGCGCCGCGCCCAGCGCGACCGCCGAGGTGTCCGATCCGCCGCGCCCCAGCGTCGTGTAATCCCCCTGCGGGCTCTGGCCCTGAAAGCCGGCCATCACGACCACGCGCCCGGCTGCAAACTCCGCCTCAATCCGCGCCGTGTCAATCTGCCGAATCCGCGCCCGCCCGAACGTATCGTCGGTGAAGACGCCCGCCTGCGCCCCGGTCAGCGCCGCCGCCGGACAGCCGAGTTCGTCCAGCGCCATCGTCAGCAAGGCGCTCGAGACCATCTCGCCGGTCGCCATCAGCAGGTCGGTCTCGCGGCGCGGCGGTCGCGGATGCACCTCGCGGGCCAGCGCGAGCAGCTCGTCGGTGGTCTTGCCCATCGCCGAGACCACCACGGCGACGCGCTCGCCCTCCGCCGCGCGCGCCGCCACCCGCCGCGCCACCTTGCGCAGGAGCTCCACCGATCCGACCGACGTGCCGCCGTACTTCTGGACGACCGTCACAGCACCCGCGCTCCGCCCGCGTCGATTCCGCTGACAAAGCCCTCACCGGTAATCCCGCGCTCGCCCGCCGCGCGCACGAAGGCGTCCCGCACCGCGTCCGCCCGGGCCGCGTCGGTCAATGCCATCAAGGTCGAGCCTCCGCCCGACAGATACGCCGCAAACGCCCCCGCCGCCTCCGCCGCGCCAAACAGCTCGTACATCGTCGGAAACAGCTTCGAGCGCGGCCGCTGGTGCAACCGATCATCCACCGCCGTCCGTAAGGCGTCCCACGAGCCGGTCGCCAGCGCCGCGGTCAACAGCGCCGAGCGGCAGGAGTTGTGCACCGCGTCGGCGCGCGTCAACTGCGCCGGCAGCAGCGCCCGCCCCTTCTTCGTCGACATGTTGAAGCTCGGCGTGAACCCGGCAAAGCGCAGCCCGTCCGCGACCGGCAGCGCCACCCGCGTCACCCGCGCCCCGTCCATCGCCACAATCTGACAGCCCCCAAACAGCGCCGGCGCCATGTTGTCCGCGTGGCCTTCGAGCTCTGCGCCAATCTCCAACACCCGATGCGCCGACAACGGCTCGCCCAGCAGCCCGTTCGCCGCCGTCAGACCCGCTCCGCGGCAGGCCGCGCTCGCTCCCAAACCGCGCCCCAACGGAAACTCCGCCGCCACCGAGACCTCAATCTCCTCCGTCTCCGGCCGCTCCTCGCCCAGTTCGCGGTAGACCTCGCGCACCGCCTTGCGCACATGCCGCGACATCGGCGAGCGCTCGCCCTCGCGCCCCGAGCCGACCGTCACGGTGACCGTCACATAGCGCTCCAGCGCCACGCCGACGGCATCGAACCCCGTTCCTAAATTCGCCGAGGTCGCCGGTACCCGAACCGTAATCGGCCCCAACCGTGCCATCGCCGCCCCCTACCCGAATTCAGCCTGATCGGACCCAACCAATAACGCAGCCGTCAACAACCATTCTATGAGCCTCCCGCTCCTCCATCCAATCGCCCGCCCAACCGACCCGTCAACCAGCTCTGCACAATCGCCAAGGCCTCCGCCCGCACCACGGCCGCGGACCGCGACGCGTCCAGCCGCGCGATCCGCTCATTCTCCGCCGCCAACGCCCGAAAGCCCGCGTTCACCCGCTCGTGAAACGCCAAATCCTCATCCCCAATCCGATCCGCCCCCGAGTCCCGCGCCCGCGTCCGCGCCAGCCCCAACTCCGCCGGCACATCCAGCAACAGGGTCAAATCCGGCGTCAACCCCCGCGTCGCCTCCGCATTCAACCGCCGCAGCCGCTCCCGCTCCAGCCCGCGCCCGTACCCCTGATAGGCCAGCATCGAATCGCTGTAGCGATCGCTGAACACCACCTCGCCCGCCGCCAGCGCCGGGCGCAGCACCGCCTCCACGTGCGACGCCCGCGCCGCCAGGAACAGCCAGGTCTCGTCCCAGTCGCCTAACTCCAGTTCAGGATCCAGCACCAGCGACCGCAGCCGCCGACCCAACCGCGAGCCGCCCGGCTCCGACGTCAACCGCACCGGCCAGCCCTCTACCTCCAAACACTCCACGAGCGCCCGCGCCAGCGTCGTCTTCCCCGCCCCGTCCCCGCCTTCGACCGTGATAAACGCGCCCCGCTCCACACCCAGATGAGTGCCGGCCGCGTCCTCAGCCGCCATGGATGCGTACCCGCCGATTCGGCTCCCGCCCCGTGCTCACCGACGCCAACGCCTGATCGCTCGCCAGCTGATGCTGCAGCTTGCGGATGTACGGATTCTGCGGCGTCAAGTCCACCGCCGACTGCCGACCCGCATGAATCTGCGCGATCGCCTCCTCCGCCTCCGACAGCGCCGCCGTCACCGCGTCGTTCGGCGCTGACCCCTTCGCCAGCGCGCGCAGACTCTTCTCCATCTGCAGCACCGTATTGTGCTTCAGCACCACCACCGGCAACCGCTTCGCCTCCGCCAGCCGCAGCTCCGGCGGACGCCGCCGAAATCCCGCCCGCAGCGTCAGGAGCACATCCGCCTCCTCCACCCGCTCCGCAATCGACACATTCGCCCCCGTCTCCCGAATCGCCTCCCGCAGCCTCGACAGCGACACCCCCAGCGGATACACCTTCTGGTGCGGCCCCGTCGAACCGGTCGAACCGGCCGAACCCGCCCGCGGCCGCGCGCCCGTCCGTCGGCGCAGACCCGCCTCCTGCGCCGAGCCGTTCCCGAAACTCGCCCCGCCGCCCGCCGCCGCCCGCGGCCCGAACAGCTCGCTCAACGGAGTCGTCAACCCCGACAGCGGACCCTCCGCGACCGCCGAGTCCACCGCCGCGCTCGACGTATGCACCGCCCCCTCGTCATCCATCTCCCGAATCTCCGCCGCCACCGACTCTCCCCGCAGCAGCGCGTCCACCGTGTTGTCCAGATCGGAATGCACCGCCACCCGCGTGAACGACTGAATCTCCACCAACGCCTCAAACGTCGGCGGCGCTTTGCGCTCCAACACCGACTTCCGCGTCCCCCGTCGGCGCGCCTCCTCGTCCGACAGCGTCACCGTCTGAATCCCGCCGATCAAATCCACCAGCGTCGGATTCAGCATCAAATTCGCCAGCGTGTTCCCGTGCGCCGTCGCCACCAACTGCACCCCCCGCTCCGCAATCGTCCGCGCCGCCTGCGCCTCGAGCTCCGTCCCGATCTCATCGATCACGATCACCTCCGGCATATGGTTCTCCACCGCCTCCACCATCACCGCATGTTGCAGCTCCGGACGCTCCACCTGCATCCGCCGCGCCCGGCCAATCCCCGCGTGCGGAATATCTCCGTCCCCGCCAATCTCGTTCGACGTATCGACAATCACCACCCGCTGACCCTGCTCCGCCAGCACCCGCGCCGCCTCGCGCAACAGCGTCGTCTTCCCCACCCCCGGCCGACCCAACAGCAAAATCGACGCCCCCGCCTTGACGAAATCCTCAATCACCGCCACCGACCCGGTCACCGCCCGCCCCACCCGCATCGTCAGCCCCACCACCGCCCGCTGCCGATTGCGAATGCACGCCACCCGATGCAGCGTCCGCGGAATCCCCGCCCGGTTATCCGCGCCAAACTCCCCCAGCCCCGCCACCACCAGCTGCAACTCCGCGTTCGTCACCTCCGTCTCGCGCAGCACTACCTCTCCCTCCAGATACCGCGCATACGGCAGCCGACCCAAGTCCAGCACGATCTCCAACAGCCCCGCCTCATCACCGCGCTCTCCCACCGCCCGCCGAATTGCCGCCGGCAGCGTCGACAACAGCGCCTCCAGATCATCCGCCCGCGATGCGCCCGCCGCCTCAACCATCACGCCGACCTTCCCGCTACCCCTGCGCGATCGCCTGCTCCAACTCGTCCACCTCGCCTCCGCCCGCCATCAGATACGACAGACTCTCCAGCGTCAGCGTCTCGCTCCGCCGATCCTCCACCAACCGACCGAGCTGGAACACCAGGAACCGATCCCCCACCCAAAACGCATGTTGCGGCTTCGGCGTCACCAGCACCACCGCCGTCCCCCGCTGCGCCGCCCGTCGAATCAGACGCAGCACCGCGCCCGACTGCCGCACCCCCAACGCCGACGTGGGCTCATCCAGAATCAACACCCGCGCCCCGTAGTACATCGCCCGCGCGATCGCCAACCCCTGCCGCTCCCCGCCCGACAGCGTATGCGCCGCCCGATCCAGATCACCCAAATTTACCCCCAACTTCTCCAGCTCCGCCTGCATCGCCTCTTTGGCGTACTCCACGTCAAACCGCTGGAACGGCCCCCAACCCTTGACCGGCTCTCCGCCCATGAAGAAGTTGCGCCACAACGACATCAACGGCGCCAGCGCCAGATCCTGATACACCGCAATAATCCCCAGCGACCGCGCCTGACGCGGGGACGCGAACTCGATCGGCTCCCCGTCCAGCAGCAGATCACCACCGCTGGGCCGCATCAATCCGCACAACAGCTTGATAAACACCGACTTGCCGGCCCCGTTGTCGCCGACCACGCAGGTCACCTCGCCGGCGCGCAGCTGCACGTCAACGTCGGCCAACGCCGTCACCGGCCCGAACCGCTTCACCAGCTGCCGCGTTTCCATCACCGGCACGTCCGCCGCTTGCGCCGCGCCGCCGCCTGCCTCAGACACGCCTGCCTCAGCCACTTGCTCGGTCGTCATGTCCCCCTCCAACTCAGAGCTAATCCCCCGTCAAGCCGAGCGCGCCGACCGCACCCGCTCACCAACAATGTGGTTGATCAACGTCGCCACCAACAACAACACCCCCAGGAACGCCCAGCGCCAGTCGGAGTTCCAACCCGCGTGCGGAATCCCGATGAACGCGATCCCCCAGATCAGCGCGCCGATCGCCGGGCCAATCGCGGAACCGTAGCCGCCCGCCATCCGACAACCACCGACCACGGCGGCGATGATGTAGAAGAACTCCGCGCCCACGCCCTGTCCCGCCTGCACCGACGTGTAGCGCACCGCGTTGCTCACCCCCACAAACCACGCCGACCCCGCGACCAGCATGAACAGGCCAATCTTCGTCGCGTTCACCGGCACGCCCACCGCCCGCGCCGCCTCCGGATCGCCGCCCGACGCGAAAATCCAGTTCCCAATCTTCGTCCGCCACAGAATCCACGTGGCGATCAGAATGAATGCTCCCCACCACAGCAGCGACACCCGGAAATCCTCGGGCGCTGCCCCGAACACCGTCGCCACAATCGCGTGCAGCGCGTCATAGCCCGCCGCCTCGTCGATGTTCTCGATCAGCGCGTCACCGGTGAAGTACTTCGACAGCGCCACATTCGCCCCGCGCAGACCGAAGAACGTGCCCAGCGTCACCACGAACGAGGGCAGCCCCGTCCAGACCACCAGCACCCCGTTCCACAGACCCAACGCCAGACACACCCCCAGCGACAGCACCAACGCCAGCCAGATATTCATCCCCCACTCCGTCGCCATCACCCCCAACAGCGCCCCCGCCGTCCCCACCATCACCCCTGCCGACAGATCGAACTCCCCGCTGATCATCAACAACCCGACCGCCACCGCGATGATCCCGTACGGCCAGGCCGTATCCAACACCCGCGCGATCGTCGGAATCTCCAACATCGCCCCTGAACTCGCAATGCTGAAGAAAATAAACAACAGCGCCGCCGCCACCAACGACCCCAGCTCCGGACGCAAGATCGCCGTCCGCACCCACGGCCGCTCCTTGCCGAAAGCGGGCATCTGCAACAGTGACACCGACTCCCTCCCCTTCACCGGTCCACGGCCTCAGCCGCAATGTACTTGGTCGCCGTACTTGGTCGCCGTACTTGGTCGCTGTACTTGGTCACTCCTGGGAACCGCCGGACGCCGCGGCGCCCGGACCGCTTGATCGCTCGATCGCCTCGCGCACCCGGGACACGTTGTCCGGATCGACAAATCCCGGCCCCAGCAGAATCCCGCGGCCCGCGATCCACTGCAACAACGCATCCGCCAGCTCATCGCCTTGCGTGAACCGCGAATACTGCACCAGCCGCGCGTACGCCACCGGCAGGAACCCCTGCAGATACGGCTGCTGATCCACGGCAAACTCCACCCGCCCGTCCTCAATCGCGTCCAGCACCTCCCCGTTCAACTCGAACACCGCATGGACCAGCTCCCGCTCGTGCCCCACCGTCGTCCGCGCCGTGCTGATCGCGTGCGCCGCGTCCGTCATCACCGCCGTGTTCATCGTCAGCACCGCATCAATCGTCTGATCATCCACCAACGCCCGCAAAATCTCCTCCCGCACTTCCTCCCCCGGTATCACCTTCAGCGTCGTCAACTCATCGAGCCGCGAGCCCGCCCGCGTGCAGCGCGTCTCCAACGCCACATTCGTCGCCTCGTGCTGCACGCAGAGCAGATGCGTCGCCCCCGCCTCCGCCAGCCGATCGCCCACCGCCAGACCGGCCACCGTCTCCACCTGCCCGAAGTAGGAGTCCACCCCCAGCTGCGCCCCCACGTCCGCGCCCACATTGATCACATAGACCGTCACGCCCAGCACCACCGCCTCGGTCACCACCTCCGACATCGCCTCCGGATCCGACAGCGTCACCACCAACACTTGGAAACCCTGCTGCATCAGCTCATCGAGCAGCCGCACCCGCTCCTCCGCGTCCGGCGTCGAGCGCCAGTACAGGTTGACGTCAAATCCCCGCGCCGCGTCCTCCGCCCCCACCCGCACCTCTTCCCAGAACGGATCCCCCTCCGCCCCATGCACCACAAACGCCACCGACATCGGCTCCAGGTCCGCCAACCCCAACCGCTCCCGCGCCGCGTCCGCGCAGCCCGCCGCCGACACGCCCGCCGCGGCCAGCAGCAACACTCCAAACAGCCCGCCAAGCGTCTTCAACCGCGCCATCATCAATCCTTACCCAACTGCGGAAAACGCCGCGCATTCGACTGATCGACAAACCCCGGCCCCGTCACCAACCGCCCCGTCGCCGCCCAGCGCTCCATCCCCGCCAGAATCCCGTACGTCTCCTGCTCCGGTTCCAGCGAGCGGAGATACGCGAACGCAATCGGCAGGAATCCCTGCAGATACGCCTGCTGATCCACCGCGAACAGGACCTCCCCCGCCTCAATCCGCTCCAGAATCGCCGGCGACACGTCAAACGTCGCCAGCCGCGCCGCCGATCCCGAGGCCCCAATCGCGTCCAGCGCCAACTCCGCAATGCTCGAGTTCAGCGCCAGAATCCCGTCAATGCTCGGATCCGCCTGCAGCACCGCCGTGATCTCCCCCGTCGTCGACACCCGATCCGCCGTGCCCGTCACGTTCAGCCGCTGCATCGACCCGCCCGCCGCCTCCAACGCCACCCCCGCATTGTCGCAGCGCGCCTCCAACCCCACATTGCCCGCCTCGTGAATCACGCACAACAGCTTCGTCACCCCTGCCGACGCCAACCGCTCCCCCGCGCCCAGCCCGGCCACGCCGTCCGGCTGGCCAAAGTGCGTCACCGCGCCAAACTCCCGCCCCCGCTCCTCGCCCGAGTTGATCGTCATCACCAGCAAGCCCGCCGCGACTGCTGACCGAATCGAATCCTCCAGCGCGTCCGGGTCCGCCAGCGAGACAATCAACACGTCGTAGCCCAGCGCCACCGCGTTGTCCACCAGCCGCACCTGCTCCGCGACCTGTCCGTCCCCGTCGTAGAACAGCTCAATCCCAAACTCCGCCTGCGCCGCAAACGCGCCCGCCGCCACCTCGTCCCAGAACGGATCGCCAATGCCCCCGTGCGTCACCATCGCCACGCGAATGTCCGTCGGCGGCAGCACTCCCGTTCCCGCCTGCAGCGAAATCTCATGATCCACCCGGCACACATACGCCCCCACCATGGCCAGCACGATCAGCGCCGCCATGATCACCCAACGCAGCCAACCCTCGCTCGTCAGCAGCTCGATCCTGCGCAGCATCTGCACGCCCCGACGCCCCCCTTTCGGCAACCAACCCAAACGCGCGAGTACGATCCCAAACAGTATCGCGCCCACTCGCTCACGCTAGGCTACCAACTATGCGCATCGGCCTCATCTCCGACACCCACGTCCCCGAAGCCGGCACGGAACTCTGGCCCCAACTCTGGGACCGCATCCGCACCGCCGACGTCCTCCTCCACGGCGGCGACATCCACGACCTCGCCCTGATCGACAAACTCGAACAGGTCGCCCCCATCTACGTCGCCCGCGGCAACGGCGACGACGGCTCCGGCGGCCGCCCCGTCCAGCCCGAAGACCCCCGCCTCCGCGAAGCCTGGTCGCTCGAGTTCGAAGGCTTCACGATCGGCCTTACCCACGACATGGCGCTCCCTGAATGGCCCCCGTACCGCACCGTCGAATCGATGATGCAGCACTACTTCGGCCGCCCTCACCACGTCGTAGTCCACGGCGACACCCACGTCGCCTCCATCGAAACCATCCGCGGCGTCCTCCTCATCAACCCCGGCAGCCCCATGTACCCCCGCAACCTCGACACCCGCCTCGGCACGCTCGGTTTCATCGAGATCCACAACGGCCGCCTCCACGCCTGGCTCGAACAACTCGACGAACACGGCTCCCACGTCATCCGCGAACAACCCAAATACGTCTACTGACCGCCAACCCACCCCGACCAACCGCGGCAGCCAATACCCTACGTACATGGCAGGCATCTCCGTCCTCGTCCCCTTCGACCGCTCTCCGGAAGCCCGGCGCGCCCTCGACCTTGCCCTCCAGCTTGCCCGCGTCGACCGCCGCAAGTCCCGCATCTTCCCCACCTACGTCGTCGAAGTCGAACGCGCCTTCCCCGTCGACTCCGACCAGCCTCAGGCCACCGCCCACGGCGAAGCCTGCCTCGCCGAGGCCGAAGCCGCCGCCAAACAGGCCCGCGTCTCCTGCGAAGCCGTCCTCCTCCAGTCCCGCAGCGCCGGCCCCGCCGTCATCGACCTCGCCGTCACCCGCTCCGTCGACCTCCTCGTGCTCGGCGTCTCCCACGCCCACACCGTCCACGGCAGCGGTGAACAAACCCCCCTCGTCCGCCGCAGCGCCGCCGCCATCGACCTCGGCCACACCGCCGACTACATCCTCTCCCACGCCCCCTGCGAAGTCATCGTCGTCCGCGAACCGATCCAACACCTCGACCGCACCCACCGCAACCACAGCGTCCTGGCCGACTAGCCACGGACAGACCAGGAACAGGCCCACCTCAATGCGCGTCGTGATCATGGGCTGCGGACGACTCGGCTCCACCCTCGCCCGCGAACTCGATCACGAAGGCCACCACGTCACCGTCATCGACATTGACGCCGCCGCCTTCAACTGGCTCGATGACGACTTCCGCGGCGACACCATCCTCGGCGCTGGCGAAGACCTCGAAGTCCAACACGCCGCCGGCGTCCCCCAGTCCGACGTCTTCCTCGCCCTCGCCAACGGCGACAACCGCAACGCCATGGCCGCCCAGGTCGCCAAACACATCCACCACGCCCTCCGCGTCGTCGCCCGCATCTACGACCCCGAACGCGCCGACATCTACCGCCAACTCGGCATCCACGTCGTCAACCCCACCACCATCCTCGACCAAATGGTCCGCTCCGCCGCCTTCAACCAGGATCCCCCCACCACACCCGAAACCAACCGCTAACCATGTACATCATCATCGTCGGCGGCGGCAAAGTCGGCCGCGGCGCCGCCCGCGACCTCCTCCACATGGGCCACGAAGTCTGCGTCGTCGAACGCGACGCCAACACCGCCTGGGCGATCATCAACGAACTCGGCGAAATCGCCCTGCTCGGCGACGGTGCCGAAATCCACGTCCAACGCGCCGCCGGCATGAGCCGCGCCGACGTCGTCGTCGCCTGCACCGGCCGCGACCAGGTCAACCTCGCCGTCGCCCAGACCGCCCAGACGCGCTTCAACGTCGCCAAAGTCATCGCCCGCGTCAACGACCCGCGCAACGAACGCATCTTCCCTGCCCTCGGCTTCACCTTCACGATCTCCGCCACCACCGCCATCGTCAACGCCATCGAGCAGGAACTCAGCGCCGGCCTCACCCGCCTCACCCAACTCCGCTCCAGCGCCTTCAGCCTCGCCGAACTCGTCATCCCTCCTCACTCTCCCGCCATCGGCTGCACCGTCCGCGAACTCGCGCTCCCTCCCCACACCGTCCTCGCCCTCATCATCCGCACCGACGACGAACCCGAAATCCCCGGCCCCAACACCACCATCCACACCGCCGACATCATCATCGCCGTCACCCAACCGCAGCACGAACCCGCCCTCCGCACCGCCCTCACCGGAGAATCCTGAATTCAGGACGCAACCCCATGTCTGAGCCTCTGTCTGAACCCCTGCCCGAGCCAACCCGCATCGCCTACCTCGGTCCGCCCGGCACCTTCACCGAACAGGCCGTCCGCCTCTTCGCCGAACAGCTCGCCGGCTCCAACGCCGACGCCGCCGACCTCATCCCCTGCCCCAGCATCACCGCCTCCGCCGAAGCCGTCGCCCAGGACCGCGCCGACGCCGCCGTCCTCCCCTTCGAAAATTCCCTCGCCGGCGCCGTCGGCGAGACCCACGACCTGATCATCCACCAACTCGACCTCCGCATCCGCAACGAACTGATCATCCCCATCGAACACTGCCTGATCGCCGCGCCCCAGGCCGACACCACCGACATCCACGTCATCTACTCCCACCCCCAGGCGCTCGGCCAATGCCAGCGCTACCTCAACCGCCGCTTCCCTCGCGCCCGCACGGAAGCCACCCTCTCTACCGCCCAGGCCGTTGCCCGCGCCGTCGAACTCGGCGACCACGTCGCCGCCATCGCCCCCCGCCGCGCCGCCGCGCTCCACCACGCCCGCATCCTCGAAATCGGGATCGAAGACGACCACCGCAACGCCACCCGCTTCGTCGTCCTCGCCCACCACGACCACGAACCGACCGGCGACGATCGCACCACCATCCTCTTCGCCACCGCCAACCGCCCCGGCGCCCTCCTCCGCGCCCTGCGCGCCTTCGCTGACGCCGGTATCAACCTCACCCGCATCGAATCCCGACCCTCACGCCAACAACTCGGTACCTACCTCTTCCTCATCGACTGCGACAGCCACCGCCGCGACCCCGCCCTCGCCCGCGCCCTCCAGCAGCTTGAAGCTGAAACCGATCGCCTCCGCATCATCGGCAGCTACCCCGCCGCCCCCCGCCCCTGACTGCCCAACCGCTTATGCCCGAACTTCCCGAACTCCAACACGTCGCCCGCGTCCTCAGCGAACAGCTCGCCGACCGCCCGATCACCGCCATCGACCTGCCCAAACCGATCGTCGTCCGCCTCCCCCGCCCCGACTTCGAAGCCGGCCTGCTCGGCGCACGCTTCCAGACCGTCCAGCGCCGCGGCAAATTCCTCCTCTTCCACACCGACCGCGAGACTACGCTCGCCGTCAACCCCATGCTCAACGGCCGCTTCCAGTGGACCGCGCCTCCGCACGGCACGACCAAACCGCACGCCCGCACCTGCCTCACCCTCCACTTCGACCGACCCGACCCGCTCGGCCTCCGCTACATCGACGAACGCTACCTCGGCAAAATCTATCTCGTCCCCGCCGACGCCCTCGACCGCGTCCCCGTCCTCAACGAACACGGCCACGACGCCCTCGACCCCACGCTCGACCAGGACGCCTTCCTCCAGCGCCTCAAACGCTACCGCGGGCAGGTCAAGAACACCCTCACCAACCACAAATTCATCGCCGGCATCGGCAACGCCTACGCCGACGAAATCCTCTTCACCGCCGGCATCCACCCCCTCGCCAAAATCTCCACGCTCCCCGCCGACCGCCGGAGCCAGCTCTACCAGGCCCTCCACGAGACCCTCAACTGGGCCATCCCGCTCGCCGCCGAAGCGATCGGCCTCCAGATCGACCGCAAACCGCGCCACTTCCTCCGCGTCCACCGCCAGGGCGGCCAACCCTGCCCCCGCTGCGCCGCCCCGATCTCCGAAATCGCCCCCAACCGCCGCATCACCTCATTCTGCCGCGCCTGTCAACCGCTGTAACCAACCGCCCCGTCAGTCCCCGGACCACACTCGCTCCGCGCCGGGAATGAACGGCACCCAGCCCGGCTGACTCTCCAGATAGTGACCGAACAGGCTCGCCGGCGTCACCGCCGGTCGCCGCGGCTTCGTCCGCAGCGTCATCCGCGCCTCGCGCGGCGTCCGCCCCGCCTTGCGGTGGTTACACCGCCGGCACGCCGTCACCAGATTCTCCCAGGTATGCCCGCCCCCGCGGAAACGCGGCACTACGTGATCCAGCGTCAACTCCTTCAGCGCCGCCCGTTGACCGCAGTACTGACAGCGATACCGATCCCGCACAAACACCTCACGCCGCGACAACCGCATCACCGGCCGCGGACGCCGAATGAAGTACACCATCCGAATCACCGACGGCACCTCCCGCTCCCCGCTCACCGTCCGCAGCCGCGCCTTCGCCCGATCCAGCCGATCAATCACCTCCGCCTTGCCCCGCTCCACCAACACCACCGCCCGCCGCACGTTGCACACGTGCAACGGATCGTAATTCTGATTCAGCACCAGGACCGATTTGTTCAGAACCGACATCGCACCGCCTCGATCCTACACCGATCCCGACCGCTATCCACCCACCCAGCGGCACTGCCGCTATCTGCCACCCAGCGGCCCCGCCGCCCCATCGACTGTCCCGCCGACCGCCGCGCGCAGCGCCCCCACCTCCGCCACGAACTCCTGAATTGCCGCGTCAAACTCCGACGGCAGCAGCGCCCGCACAATCGGGACGTTGTCCAGCATCACCCAACCGAGCACCGAACCGCCCAGCTCGCCTGCCGCGTCATCCAGACCGGCCACCACCAACACCGCCACCACCGCCTGCGCCAGCAAGAGACCGAACAACACCCCAAACAGCGCCCCCGCCGAGCGATCCGCCCAGCCCAACAGCAACACTGACGCCACTCCCCGCAGCAGCGTCCCCAGCACATAGCCGCCCACCGTCACCAACGCCAGAATCACCAGAAAGCTCGACGCCCGCATTGTCCCTGACGGCTCCTCGGCAATCGCCAGATCGACAAACACCCGCTCGTGATACACCCCCGCCAGCACGACCCCCACGACAATCGCCGCCAACGCCACCGCCGCGCGCAACACTCCCAGCCGCCAACCCCACACGCCCAGCCCCAGCGCCGCCGCCAGGATCACCAGATCGATCCAACTCAGCCCCAGCACCAGACCCGAATCAGTCACGCCCACCCTCCGCCGCGCTCCGCTTCGAGCGCCGAGCGCTTCCCCCGTCCCCTGCCACCAGCGCCCGCTGCGCCGTCCCGCCCAACAGTCCCAGCTGCGCCATCGACCCGAAGGCCGCGCGCCCCACGATCACGTGATCCAGCAGCTCAATCCCCATCGTCACCGCCGCCGCCTGCAAGTCCACCGTCATCTCCCGATCCGCCCGCGACGGCGCCACCGATCCCGACGGATGATTATGCACCACAATCATCGCCGGACCCTGATGCACAATCACCGGCCGCAACAGCTCCGCCACCCGCACCAACGCTCCGTGCACCATCCCCTTGTACAACCGCTCCTCCCGAATCAGACAATGCTGCTGATCCAGCACCAACACCCACACCTCCTCATGCACCAAGTCCCCCAACAGCGGCCGGTACCGCTCGTACACCTGCTGCGACGAGCGCAGCGGCTCCCGCGCCGGCCACGCATCATCCGCCAGCCCCCGCGCGGCCAACTCCACCGCCGCCTTCACCCGCGTCACATTCGCCCCGCCCAGGCCCCGCTCCCGCATCAACTCATGCACATCCGCGCGCAGCAACCCCACCAGCCCGCGGTCCTCCAACAACCGCCGCGCGATCTCCAGCGCGTTCTCCCCGCTCCGACCCGAGCCCAGCAGAATCGCCAGCAACTCCGCATTCGACAGCGCCGCCGCGCCCACCCGCAGCAACCGCTCGCGCGGCCGATCACCCGGATCCATATCCCGACCCCGCGTTCCATCCTGCGCCTCACTGAGCGCCGCCTCCGCCCGCTCCGCCTGTGCCCGCGCCGCGTCCTCCTGCGCCCACGCCGCCTCGAGTTCCGCCAGCGGATCCCGCACCCGGCTACTCGTCGCGGCTCTCGCCGAACGTCGGCAAATCGACCCGCTCCCGACCCTGCTCCGCCTCCCGTTCCCGCTCTCGCCGCCGCTGCTCCCACGCCGCCTCGCTGCTCCGCGCCTCGCGTTCCGCCTCCCGCTCCTCCTCGCTCAGCGGACGCTCATCCTCCCCCAACGGACGCCACGACACCACCGCATTCGTATGCGGATAGTGATTCAGATAGACCCACCCGCCCGACTCCGGCATCTCCTCGTACATCAGCCGCGGCACCCGAAACACCCGCCGCGAGACCAACACATAGTGCGCCCGAAAGAAAATCAGCAGATCAAACTTGCGCCACTTCCGCGCCACCTGACCCGTCGTGTCGATTGGCTCCGTAAACCAGTCCCGAAACGCCGCCAGCGCCGAAAACCCCGAGAGCAGCCCAATCAGCGCAAACAGCGAGAACCCGAACCACGACCCGCCGTTCCCCCCCAGCGCGTCCACCATCATGTAGACCGCGCCCGCCGTCAACAACCCGAACGCCGGCGTCCAAATCGCCATCGAGCGCAGAATCGCCCGCCGCGCCCGCTCCGCATCCGGCGCTTGCGTCCCCCGCAGCTCCTCGAACCTACCCGCCGCCACGACCGCTCCTCCTCTCCTCCGCGCCCGCCTCACCCGCCACCGCCGACCTCTGCGGAATCCAGATCCACTCCCCGCGCAGCAACTGCGAGTCCTCCTCCAGATGCCAATTCCAGCGCACCAACTCCGCCACCGTCACCCCCCGCGCGCCCGCAATCAGCGACAACGACTCACCCCGCTGCACCTGGTAGCGCTCAAACGAATCCGGCCGCGCCGGGCCGCTCGGATCCGGCCGCCCCGGCACGATGCCGCTCTGACTGGGCAACGCCCGTCGCCGCGGCTCCGCCGCCGCCAACACCGCCTCCACATCCACCGCCGCGCCCGACGCCTCAACCGCTGGCCCGCTTGCCGCCTCCGACTCCCCCGCCATCGGCCGCACTACCGCCGGCTCCGACTCCAACACAATCGGCGCCTCCAGCGAACTCACCGATACTGACCCCTCCGACGACTCCCGCGGCCCACCCCACAGCGCCGCCGCCACCGCGACCGTCACCGTCAACGCCGCCACCAGCGCCACCTCGACCGCGCGCGCATTGCGCCGCCAGCCGCCCTCGGACTGACCGTGGGCCGCACCCGCCACCAGGTTGCTGAGCGCCATCGCCGCTCCCGAGCCTGCGCCCGCGCCGACGGTCGGCGCGGCACACAGCCTCAAACATAGCGCACGAGCACCTTGCGCGGACGCTCGCGCGCCCAAACCTGCGGCAAACCGCGCCGCGTCAGACCCGCGCGGCCCGCCGACCCAGAAGCAACCGCAGACCGCCGGCTACTTCAGTTCGACCGTCGCGCCCGCTTCCTCCAGCGAGGCCTTGACCGCCTCCGCCTCCTCCTTCGACACCGCCTCTTTCACCGTCTGCGGCGCTGACTCGACGAAATCCCTCGCCTCCCGCAGGCCCAGAGTCGTGACCGCGCGCACCGCCTTGATCACGTTGATCTTCTTCTCCCCGTAGGCCTGCAGCACCACGTCGAACTCGGTCTGCTCTTCGACCTCTTCGACCGCCGCCGCGCCGTTGCCCGCGACCGCCACCGCAGCCACCGGCGCCGCCGCCGTCACACCGAACTCATCCTCGATCCGCTTGACCAGGTCGCGCGCCTCGAGAATCGTCATCGCGCTGATCAGCTCAAACGCCTCGTCTACCTTCGACATCTCAGTCTCCCGTTCGTAGCGGTCCGCAGACCGTCTCGACTCTGCTTCACCCCCAGGCCGCACAGCCCGGGGCCGTTGCTCGTTACTCGCCCTCCGGCACGGACGCCGCCGGCGCAGACTCCGCCGACTCCAACTGCTCCGCCCGCGCCTCGACGATCGCCGCCACATCGCGGAAGACGGCGCTCAGCACACCCGCCAGGCCGGCGACCGGACTGTTCAGACCGCCCGCCACCTTCGCCATCAGCTCCGGCCGACTGGGCACATCCGCCAGGGCCGCCACCTGCTCGCCTGCTTCGAGCGCGCCTTCCACGTACACCCCGTGAATCGGCAGCTCCAGCCGATTCTCCCGCGTGTACTTCTGCAGCGCCTTCGGCGCTTCCGTCAGATCGCCGAACCCGAACAGCAGCGCCGTCGCCTCCTGCGCCAGACCCGCCGCCTCCGCCTCGCCCGCGCCCTCCGACGCCCGCCGCCACAGCGTGTTCTTGATCACCCGCAGCTCGGTCTCCGGCGCGTCTGCCCGAATCCCCCGCCGCATCCGCTGCATGTCCTGCACGCTCAGCCCGCGGTAGTCGAACCCAATCGTGATCGACGCGCGGCCCAAGCGATCCTCCAGCAGCGCTACCTGCTCCCGTTTGCGTTCCGTCGCCATACCGTCCCCCGCCCTCAATTGCGAGCTGCTTCGCTCCACCGCCCCAACCCGCTTCGACCACCAGACTCGCAACCGCACCAGCGCCCGCCTCTACGCGGGCACTCCCACCGGTCGCTGCCTGCGCTGGACGTTTCTGGACCCGCCAGGGGCGCGTCCGCCAGCGGTCTCGGGCGGCTCTGTGTTTCCGTTCTTCGTTCCTCAGCCTAGTCCAATTCTCAGTCCACCCTCAACGCCAGGGTTGACTGCTGTTCCAACTTCACCCCCGGGCCCATCGACGGCGCGATGTGCATCGAGCGAATGTAGCTCCCCTTTGACCCCGACGGCTTCGCCTTCACAATCTCCGACACCATCATCGCCAGATTGTCCAGCAGCTGCGCTTCCCCGAAACTCGCCTTGCCCAGGGGCACATGCACCGACGCTTCCCGGTCCGTGCGGAACTCCACCCGCCCCGCCTTCGCCTCGAGCACCGCCTTGCCCACATCGCTCCGATCGACCACCGTTCCCGCGCGTGGATTCGGCATCAGCCCGCGCGGACCCAGAATCCGCCCCAGCCGCCCCACCTTGCCCATCAACTCGCGCTGCGCCACGGCCACGTCGAAATCCGTGAACCCGCCCTGCACCTGCTGAATCAGATCATCCGACCCGATAATCTCCGCCCCCGCCTCACTCGCCACCGCCGCCGCGTCGCCCTCGGCGAACACCGCCACCCGCACTACCTTGCCCAACCCATGCGGCAGCCGCGCCGTGCCCCGCAGCTGCTGATCCGCGTGCCGCACATCCAGACCCGTGCGGATATGCAACTCGACCGTCTCATCGAACTTCGCCGTCGCCAGCTGCTTCACCAGCGTCACCGCCTCCGCCGGCGGATAATGCGCGTCCTTGCTGTACGCCGCCGTCAACTGCCGGTACCGCTTGCCTCGCTTCGCCATCGCTAACCCTCGACTTCCACGCCCATCGAACGCGCCGTCCCGGCCACCATCCGCATGGCCGCTTCCACGTCGTTCGCATTCAGGTCCTGCATCTTCTGTTCCGCGATCGCCCGCACTTGCGCCGAGCTAATCGTCCCCGCCACCTCGCGGCGCGGCTCCGACGCCCCCTTCTCCAGACCCGCCGCCCGCCGAATCAGATCCGACGCCGGCGGCGTCCGCAGCTCAAACGTGAACGAGCGATCCTCGTACACCGTAATCTGCGCCGGAATCAGCTCGCCCGCATTCGCCGCCGTGCGCTCGTTGTAGCTCTTCACGAACTCCATGATGCCCACGCCGTGCTGACCCAACGCCGGGCCCACCGGCGGCGCCGGGCTCGCCTTGCCCGCCACCAACTGCAGCGTCAACACTGCTCGTACACGCTTCGCCATCCAGCCATCTCCCTGTTCCGCCCCCGACCAGCCGCCGGCGGCGCTGCAAGCCAAGCACCCAGCTTACTGCTTCTCCACCTGATCGAAGTCCAGCTCTAGCGGCGTCTCCCGACCAAACATCGAGATCCGCACCCGCACCTTCCCCTTCTCCACGTTGATCTCCTCCACCTCCGCCACCATGTCGAGGAACGGCCCGTCCGTCAGCCGCACCGAATCGTTCACCGCAAATCCCACCCGCACCCGCGGTTCCTCCACCTGCGTCTGTCCAATGATCCGCGCCACCTGCGCCGCCGGCAGCGGCCGCGCCCGATCCCGCAGCTCCTCCTCCCGCGTCCCCACAAACCCCGTCACCCCCACGGTCCCGTTGACTACGTGCCACGACTCATCCGACAACTCCCCCGTCCGCTCATCCAACCGAATCTGCAGCAGCACATAGCCCGGCAGCAGCTTCCGCTCCACCTCTCGCCGCTTGCCGCCGCGAATCTCCACCTCTTGCTGCGTCGGCACCAGCACGAACCGCTTCGGCGGTCCCCCGCGCTTGCGCGGCCCCGCCTGCTCCGCGCTCAACTCCACAAACTGCTCCTCCGCGTCCATCCCCAGAATCCGCCGATCCAACGCGTCCTGCACCCGATTCTCATGCCCCGTGTACGTATTGATCGCGAACCACGCCGCATTCGCTTCCTGAATCTCCTCCAGCGAAATCTCCGGCTCCGGCTCTGCTTCCTCCGCCTCCTCACCCTGCAAGAACGACGCAATCGGCGTCGCCTCCGGCTCCACCGGCCGATCCAACCCCAACTCGACCAACGCCTCCGCCGCCTCCGCGTCCTGCGCCGACTCCCCCGATTGCTCCTCCGTCTCGATCCCCAGCGCCCGCGCCGCCGCCAGGACCTCCTGCAACTCGCGCTCCGCGGCGCTCAGCTCGCGGCGGCCGAAGCCGCCTTCCGCCGCCGTCCGCTCCGGTACGTCTCGTGAAGTCGTCATCAGGGCAGCAACGTTTCCTCAACTACCCGATTCAACCCAAAGTCGATCACGCCCAGAAAAATCCCTACCGCAATCGACACCACCAGCACTACCACCGTCAAATTCGCCGTCTCCTGCCGCGACGGCCAGACCACCTTCCGCAGCTCATCAATGATCGCCAGAATCGCCCGCGGATGCGTCAGCCGATAGAGCCAGCTCCGCACCCGCGGCGCATCCGCCGTCGTCGGCCGAGAGGCCCCAATCTCCCGACGCGGACGCGCGGGCAGCGCTGCCGCCTCCGCGCCCCCATCCATCGCTGCCCCAACCTCAGCCGGCTCCGCCGCGCGCCCTTCACTTGACCGTCGCGGACGCGGCGTCGATCCCGCCGCCCGCGGCTGCCCGCTCCGTCGACCCCGCCGCCGCCGATTATCTCGCGATCGCGCCACGAATCACCGCGTCTCCCGATACGCCCGCCGCACCCGACACTTCGGGCAGTACTTCGTCAACTCCAGCCGATCCGCATCGTTCCGCCGATTCTTCGTCGTGTGATACGTGTGCGTCTGGCACTCACGGCAGCGCAGCGTGATGAAGATCCGATCACCCTTCGCCATCAGCAGCCCCCTTCCTCGCCATCCAGACCGCCTCCGCGAGCCGGACGACCTTGCACGTAATCATCATCGCACGAATCCGCGCCGCTGCGCTATTCGAGGATGCGGGTCACCGCGCCCGCGCCGACCGTCCGACCGCCCTCCCGAATCGCGAACCGCAACCCCTCCTCCAGCGCAATCGGCGAAATCAGCCGCACCGACATCTGCACGTTGTCCCCCGGCATCGCCATCTCCACCCCCTCCGGCAACCCGATCTCCCCCGTCACGTCCGTCGTCCGAATGTAGAACTGCGGCCGATACCCCGGGAAGAACGGACTGTGCCGCCCCCCCTCCGCCCGCGACAGAATGTACACCTCCGCCTCGAACGCCGTGTGCGGCGTGATCGACCCCGGCGCCGACAGCACCTGCCCCCGCGCAATCTCGTCCCGGTCAATCCCCCGCAACAGACAACCCACGTTGTCCCCCGCCTCCCCCGTCGGCAGCGTCTTCTTGAACATCTCCACCCCCGTCACCACCGTCGAACGCGTGTCCTTGATCCCCACAATCTCCACCGTCTCCCCGCTGTTCACCACCCCCCGCTCGATCCGCCCCGTCGCCACCGTCCCCCGTCCCTTGATCCCGAACACGTCCTCGATCGGCATCAGGAACGGCTGCTCCACCGGCCGCGGCGGCGTCGGCACGTACTCGTCCACCGCCGCCATCAACTCCCGAATCGACGCGTACTCCGGCGCCCCCAAGTCCTCCGAACCCGACTCCAGCGCGTGTAGCGCCGCACCCCGAATCACCGGAATGTCATCCCCCGGAAACTCGTAGTCGCTCAACAGCTCCCGCACCTCCAGCTCCACCAGGTCCAGCAGCTCCTCGTCGTCCATCTGATCCACCTTGTTCAGATACACCACCATCCGCGGCACCCCCACCTGACGCGCCAGCAAAATGTGCTCCCGCGTCTGCGGCATCGGCCCGTCCGGCGCCGCCACCACCAGAATCGCCCCGTCCATCTGCGCCGCTCCCGTAATCATGTTCTTGATGTAGTCCGCGTGCCCCGGCGCGTCGATGTGCGCGTAGTGCCGCGCCTCCGTCTCGTACTCCACGTGCGCAATCGCAATCGTGATCCCCCGCGCCCGCTCCTCCGGCGCGTTGTCAATCGAGTCGAAACTCGAAAACGACACCTTCTCGCTGCCCAGCGCCAGCACCTTCGTGATCGCCGCCGTCAGCGTCGTCTTCCCGTGATCCACATGCCCAATCGTCCCCACGTTCACATGCGGCTTCGTCCGCTCATACACCTGTCGCGCCATCGGATGGACCTCTCCCTGGTTGCCTGGATCGCCGCTGGCCGGCCCGGTCACCGACCCAACATATCCGCAATCGGCAGTCGAGCGACACCGCGGATGGAGCCCGCATCCAGATTTGAACTGGAGACCTCGTTCTTACCAAGAACGCGCTCTACCGACTGAGCTATGCGGGCCAGCTCCGCGCTCCGCTCGACCAGCCTCATGCGACGCCAAAGCCGCTGACGGCGCGAATCGCGCCGCCGCGGCCGATTGTCACTGCTGGTGCCGGGGGCAGGATTCGAACCTGCGAAGCCTTTCGGCGCCGGTTTTACAGACCGGTGGTATTAGCCACTCACCCACCCCGACACACATTCCATCTTAGCCCCATCCCGCCGCTCGCACATCATCGGCCGCCTCCAACCCGCCGCCCGCTCTGTTCACCAGCACGCACACCCGCGTCCGCCCCACCACCAAATCTGGAGCCCAAGGGGGGACTCGAACCCCCAACCTGCCGATTACAAATCGGCTGCGCTGCCAATTGCGCCACCTGGGCACTCCTCAATCCTAATCCGTCCCCGCCCTGCCCGGCCGAGCCTGCCCGCGCGCCTGTTATGTCAGCTGTTTGACGCAGCCCCGCCCGCGCGTATCCTAATCTGCGTCCGCCCCTCCAAACAGACCCTGGGACATGGATTGCCGTGACCCGTTTCCTCCTGGCGCTTCCCGCGCTCGCCATCATCTTCGCCGCCCTCGCTGCGGCCCTGGCCGCCGCTGCCTCCACGGCCAGCGCCCAACCCCCCGTCTGCGTCTCCCTCGCCCCCGGCGAACACCGCATCGAAGCCCCCGCCAAAGACCGCGACGGCGTCGTCGTCTTCCAGCTCACCGTCGCCGAAGGCGGCCTCGTCACCGCCTTCACC
Source organism: Dehalococcoidia bacterium (assembly GCA_965200625.1). Classification (GTDB taxonomy): domain Bacteria; phylum Chloroflexota; class Dehalococcoidia; order Bin125; family Bin125; genus Bin125. The sequence continues at coordinate 2,041,769 of OZ241375.1, read as the reverse complement.
GAGCCCGGCGGACAGAGCGTCCCGCCCGCCACCCTGCTCGAGCTCTTCGCTGGCCCCGACGCCTACGAACTCCCCGAAGGCGTCGGCCTCATCGAATGCGGCGCGGACACCATGATGGAAAACGACGCCATGGAGGAGGCCGACGCCATGGACGGCGCGACCTGCATCAACCTCGGCCCCGGCTCCCACGAAGGCACCGTCAGCGGCGGCGGACGCAGCTACGACATCGTCGTCGAAGTCAGCGACGACCACGAAATCCTCGGCGTGAGCATCCGCGGCCAGACCTACTCCGCCACGGCAGCGCTCGAGCTCCTCGAAGGCTTCGGCGTCGCCATGCCCGAGGGCATGAAGATCGTCCCTTGCCATAGCCACGACGACAGCATGGAAGACGACTCCATGGAAGACGACAGCGGCATGATGGAAGATGACGACTCCATGATGGACGGCGGCTACCCCGTCACCGGCAGCGGCGGCCTCACCGACAGCGCCTCCGCTTCCAGCACCGCCCTCTGGTCAAGCCTCGCCGCGCTTGCCGCCTTCGCGCTCGCCCTGACCGCCGCTGTCAGCCGCCGACGCCTCGCCGTCCGCAGCCGCGAATAAGTAAGGCAGCCCGCGACGAGCGCGCTGCGACTAGGAACTAGAAGCACTAGAACCGCAGCACGCTCTCGACCAACGGATCCACCGCCTCGGCGCCGGACTCCTCCCCGACCGCTTCCGCCTCGGGCAGGACCCGGCGCCAGCGCGTACCCTCGCGCGTATCCTCCAGCGCCACGCCCAACTCCGTCAGCCGCTCCCGCACCGAGTCCGCCAAGGCGTACTGCTTCGCCCCGCGCAGCTCCTGCCGGATCGACACCAACAGCTCGATGAACGGCCCCGCGTCCGACTCCGCTCCCGCCGACACGCCGGCGAAGCCTAGGCCCAACACCCCGCCCAGCTCCACCAGCGCCTCGCGCGCCGCGCCGGCCGCGCGCTCCTCCGCCCGCGCCCGATTGATCTCCCGCGCCAGCTCAAACAACGCTGCCAGCGCCTGGGGCGTATTCAGATCGTCCTCCAGCGCCGCAATGAACTGCTCCCGCGCCGCGGTCGGATCGAGCTCCCCGGCGCCTTCCACCAACGGCAGCGTCGCCGCCGTCCGCAGCCGCTCCGCCCCCCGCGCCGCCGCCGCCAGTGACTCCTCCGAATAGGTCAACGGCGACCGATAGTGCCCGCCCAGCACAAACATCCGCAACCCGTCCGCCCCATACCGATCCAGACCCTCCCGCAACCGCACGATCTTCCCCGTCGACTTCGACATCTTCTCCCCGCCCACCTGCATCATCGCGTTGTGCATCCAGTGACGCACAAACGGTTCCCGACCCGAGTACCCCTCCGACTGCGCAATCTCGTTCTCATGGTGCGGAAAGATCAGATCCATCCCCCCGCCGTGCAGATCAATCTGCTCGCTCAGATAGCGAATCGACATCGCCGAGCACTCAATGTGCCAACCCGGCCGACCCGGCCCCCACGGACTCTCCCACTGCGGCTCGCCCGGCTTCGCCCCCTTCCAGAGCGTGAAGTCCATCGCGTGCTCTTTCTCCACCCCGATGTCCGTCGGCTCCGCCGAGATCATGTCCACCAGCGAGCGCCCCGACAACTTCCCGTAGCCCGCCATCTCCCGCACCCGGAAATACACGTCCCCGCCCGCCGCATAGGCCATGCCCTTGTCGATCAACCCGCCGATCAGCTCCAGCATCTGCGGAATCTCCTCCGTCGCCCGCGGATGCACGTCCGCCGGCGCGATCCCCAGCTCCCGCCACTCGCCCATGAACGAGGCAATCTGCCGCTCCGCCAACTCCGACACCGTCACCCCCTCCTGCGCCGCCCGCACGATCAGCTTGTCGTCCACATCCGTGAAGTTGTACACCAACCGCACCCGCCGCCCGCGCCACTCCAGATAGCGCCGCAGCGTGTCGAAAATGATGATCGACATCGCATGACCCAGATGCGCGTCGTCGTACGGCGTAATCCCGCAGACATACATCGAGATCGGATCGTCCTGCGGCGCAAACGCCTCCTTGCGCCGCGTCAGCGTGTTGTACAGCTCCACAGGCCTACCCCCTTCAGCGGTCCTGCCGCAATCCTCAAGCAAAGCCTAATCAACCCCGCCGCGCACTCGCCGTGCGCCTGCCTCTAGCCCGCCGCCGACTCCCCCGGCCGCGACCCAGCCTCCGCGTCTTCCAGTTGATCCCGCACCCGGCGCAGCTCCAGCCGCAAATCCGACACCGCCACCTCCAGCGACTCAATCCGATCATGCTCTGGATCCGGCAGTCGCAGCACCGTGTCGTCGCCCGGGTCGTAATACGCCACCACATGCCCCGGCACCCCCACCACCGTCGAATACGGCGGCACGTTCGAGACCACCACCGCCCCTGCGCCAATCCGCGCCCCCGCGCCAATCGTCACCGCGCCGATGATCGACGCCCCCGCCCCCACCAGCACGTCATCGCCAAACATTGGATGCCGCTGCATCCGCCGCGTTGACGTCCCGCCCAGCGTCACCCCCTGATGCAGATGACACCGCCGCCCAATCCGCGCCGTCTCGCCAATCACCACGCCCATCCCGTGATCGATCAGACACGGCGAGGCAATCTGCGCGCCCGGATGAATCTCAATCCCCGTCAGCCAACGCCCCAGATGCGACAGCCAGCGCGGCAGCACCGGCACCCCCAGGCGCAGCAACCCGCCCGACAGCCGATGCAGCAACAACGCGTGGACGCCCGGATACGCCAGCAGCACCTCGACCCACGACATCGCCGCCGGATCCCGCTCCAGCGTGAACTGGACATCCGCCCACACGCTGTCCACGAACCCGTCGAAGCGCTCACCGATCTGCCGCAGGACATCCATACGCGCAGCCTATACGTCCCTGCCCCATACATCCGCGCCCTGCATATTTTCGCCCTGTGCCCGCCGCACGCGGAGCGTGGCGACCGCGTGCGCCGCCATCCCCTCGGCGCGCCCCAACGCCCCCATCCCCTCCGCCGTCGTCGCCGCCACGTTCACCGCCGACCGTTCCAGACCCAACACCGCCGCCAGCCGCGTCCGCATCGACTCCACATACGGACGCAGGCGCGGACGCTCCGCAATCACCGTCGCGTCTACCGCCTGCACCGCCGCTCCGACCGCCGCCAGCTTCGCCACCACCACCTCCAGCATCGCCACCGAATCCGCACCCGCCCAGGCCGGATCCGACGTCCCGAAGTGCGCTCCCAGATCGCCCAACCCCGCGCCGCCCAACAGCGCGTCCATGATCGCATGGGTCAACACATCCGCGTCCGAGTGCCCTGCCAGACCCTCCGCGCCCGGAATCTCTACCCCGCCCAACACCAACCGCCGACCGGCCGCAAACCGATGCGAATCGATCCCGATCCCCGTGCGCACCTCCGCGCCCGCTCCCAACAGCGCCTCCGCCATCACCAGATCAGCCGGCGACGTGATCTTCAGATTCGGCCCGCCGACGTCGTGGACCACCACCGGCTCGCCCAGCCGCTCGACCAGGCCTGCGTCATCCGTCGCCGCCGCTCCATCCCGCCGCGCCGACTCATGCGCCCGCCGCAGCGTCGCCGCCGCGAACACCTGCGGCGTCCCCGCGGCCCGCAGCCGCGCCCGCTCCGGCGTCGAGACCACCGTCTCCGCCTCGTCCACCACCTTGATTGTGTCCACCGTCGGCCCGCCCGCAATCACCCCCACGCCCTCTGCCGCGCGCGCAATGCAGCCCGCGATCCCCGCCGCCGTAATCAATGGCCGCGCCCCGTCATGCACCGCCACCAGCTTGACCCGCCCCAGCGCCGTCAGACCCGCCCAGACCGAGTCCTGCCGTTCTCGCCCGCCCAGCACCAGCGCCCGCACCTTGCCTAGTCCTCGGCTCAACTCCGCCACCGCCGCCCGATTCGCCCGCGAGGTCACGACCACCACATCGTCCACCGCCTCGCACGCCTCAAACGCCGCCAGCGTCCAACCCAGCACCGGCCGACCCGCCAACTCCGCCAACAGCTTGTCGCCCCCGCCCATCCGCCGGCTGCTCCCCGCCGCCAGCACGATCGCTCCGACTCTCACGCCGCGTCCTGCGTCTCCGCCAGCTGCGCGAACACCATTCGTCCAGCCTGCGTCTGCAACACCCGCTTGACCACCACATCCCGCACCTCACCCACCGCCCCTGCGCCCTGCTCCACCACCACCATCGTCCCGTCCGCCAGATACCCCACAGCCTGATCCGCGCCCCGACCCGGCTCAATCAACTCCACCCGCAAACCCTCGCCCGGCAGCACCCGCGTCTTCACCGCATTCGCCAGCACGTGCAGATTCAGCGTCCGCACCCCCTCCAACTCGGCTACCCGCGCCAGATTCGAATCCGTCAACACCAACGCCGCCCCCCGCTCCCGCGCCATCCGCACCAGCCGCGCATCCACATCGCCGTCCGCCTCCGTCGATGCATCCTCCACAATCGCCGCCGACATCCGCTCGCTCCCCTGCAGCCGCGCGAGCAGCTCCAACCCTGCCCGTCCGCGGCCCCGCTTCAACGCGTCCGAACTGTCCGCCACCCGCCGCAGCTCATCCAACACGAACCGCGGCACCACCACGTCGGCCAGCAAAAACCCGCTGTCCGCCACCTCCGCGATCCGCCCGTCAATAATTGCCGACGTATCCAGAATCACCTCCGACGGCGCCGCCGGACGCGCCAGCACCACCGACTCCGCGACCTCGTCCGCCCGCCCCCGCACCGTATTCACGAACCGCTCCACCTCCAGCCGCCGCCCCAACGCCACCCCCACCCCGATCGGCGCCAGCAGAATCGCCATCCCAATCGGCGCAAAGTCCCCCGCCGCGCCCGGCAGCGCGCCCAACACCGGCGACAGCAGCGCCGCCGTGACCAGCGCCGCCACCAACCCGAACCCGCCCAGCAAAATCTCCAGCGTCGAGATCGAACGCAGAATCCCCCGCCGCAGCCACCACACCGGCCACAGCGACCAGTCCCACACCCGTCGCACGACCTCCATCACGACAAATCCCACAAATGGAAATGGCGGCCATGCGGCCGCCAATCAGTCCAGAGCGGTCAACCGCCCAATAACTCCGGGCGCATCTCTGCGCACCGCCAAGCATACAGGATTCCCACCGTCCCGTGCGCAGCGCCCGATCCTCCCCACCTTCGCGGGGGGAGATGTCCCGGAGGGACAGTTGTGGGGCGCCGCAGCGAAGCCACTGGAGAGCGCCCAGAGGGGGCGGCTACTGCGGAATCTCACTCTCCGGCAACGCCGGCATGACCCACCACGTGTAGCCCTCCGCCAGCCGCACGAACTCCGTCCAGAGCTCGGACCCCGTCCAGATGTCGGGAAACTGACCCGCGCCGTCGTCCTGATCGGGGACAATCCCCGCCAGTGAATCGGGGAAGGACTCGAAGTAGAAGATGAAGGTCACGCGGCGAATCTCTCCGTAGTCCGTCACGGAGAACAAGTGCAGGCGGCCGCCGAACAGCGCGGCCGCGCCCTGCACCTGCAGTTCGATGTTCCGGTAGATCGCGTCGTAGTCTTCCCGCCGCACATCCGCCAGATTCACCCCGTAGAACGGCGGCTCCATGGCCGGCATCTCCCGAACAAAACGCGCCCCCCAATGCGGCGCGTCCGGGCTGACCGCAGGCAGCGGCTGGAAGGCCGCCGGAAAGTCTCGCTGGGAGGACACGGACGCGGACATGACGCGCCCAACATACCGCACTTCCGGAACGACAGCCGCCGAGAGCCGCCGGCGCTCCCTTCCCGCTGCTCTGGTAGCGTGAGCTTATGCCAACCGTCAACCTCGACCCACTGCTCCCGGGAGTCTCCAAGCCCGCCCGCTACGTCGGCGGCGAGTGGAACGCGATCACCCATCACTGGGACGAACGCTCCGTCCGCTGGGTCCTCATCTACCCCGACCTCTACGACATCGGCCAGTCCAACGGCGGCCTCGCCATCCTCTACGACCTCCTCAACCACACCCCCGACACCCTCGCCGAGCGCTGCTACACCCCCTGGCCCGACCTCGCCGACAGCCTCCGCCGACACCGCCAGCCCCTCTTCTCCCTCGAAAACCGCCGCGGACTGCGCGACTTCGACGCGCTCGGCTTCTCCCTCTCCTACGAACTCACCTACACCAACATCCTCGAGATGCTCGACCTGGCCGGCATCCCCATCCGCAGCCTCGACCGCAGCGAAGCCGACCCCGTCATCCTCGCTGGCGGCTCCGGCGCGCTCGTCCCCGAACCGCTCGCCCCCTTCATCGACGCCTTCGTCCTCGGCGAAGCCGAAGACGTCATCCTCGAAATCAACCAACTCCTCCACGACGCCAAGTCCCAGGGCGCGTCCCGCCTCGATCTGCTCCGCGCCCTCGCCCGCACCCCCGGCGTCTACGTCCCCCGCTTCTACGAGTGGCGCTACGCCGAGGACGGCACCCCCGCCGAGGTCTTCCCCACCGACGTCGCCGCCTCCGTCCCCATCGTCAAACGCTTCCTCCAGGGTCTCCCGCCGATCCTGACCAAGCCGATCGTCCCCTACCTGCAGACCGTCCACGACCGCGCCGGCATCGAAATCCAACGCGGCTGCACCCAGGGTTGCCGCTTCTGCCAGGCGGGGATGATCTACCGACCGCTCCGCGAACGCACCCCCGAAGAAGTCGTCGCCGGCGCCCGCGAACTCTTCCGCAACACCGGCTTCGACGACCTCTCCCTCGTCTCCCTCTCCTCCACCGACCACTCCCAAATCAAAGCCATCGTCCGCGCCCTGCGCGCCGAATTCGGCGACCAGATCGGCATCTCCCTGCCCTCCACTCGCGTCGACAGCTTCAGCGTTGACGTCGCCCTGCTCTGCTCTCCGCGCAAAAAACACTCCATGACCTTCGCGCCCGAGGCCGGCTCCCAGCGCCTCCGCAACGCCGTCAGCAAGGTCGTGGACGAACAGGACCTGCTCGACGCCGCCCGCAACGCCTTCGAACAGGGCTGGACCTCAATCAAGCTCTACTTCATGATCGGCCTCCCGACGGAAACGATGGCCGACGTCCGGGGCATCGTCGACTGGGCCGCCCAGGTCAAACAGATCGGCCGCCAGATCGTCGGCAACCGCGCCCGCGTCCGCGTCTCCACCTCCAACCATGTTCCCAAAGCCCACGCCCCCTTCCAGTGGGCGCGCCAGGAAACCCCCGCCGAGCTCGAACCCAAACACCAACTCCTCAAACAACTCACGCGCAAGGCCCGCCTCGACCTCAGCTGGAACGATCCCCAAGAATCCATCCTCGAAGGCGTCCTCTCCCGCGGCGACCGCCGGCTCGCCCCCGTCATCGAATCCGCCTGGCGCAACGGCGCCCGTTTCGACGCCTGGAGCGAACACCTCCGCGAAGACCTCTGGTGGAACGCCATGGCCCAGCACGGCCTCGACCCCGCCTTCTACTGCCACCGCGAGCGCGGCCTCTGGGAACGCTTCCCCTGGATGCATATCGCCTCCGGCGTCTCCGAAGCCTTCCTCCGCAAAGAATGGCAGCGCACCTGGAAAGAACTCACCACCGCCGACTGCCGCGCCGGCTGCAACGTCTGCGGCATGGAGCACGCCGCCCAACTCTGCGAACTCAAACTCGGCGACCTCATCGCCCAGAGCCGCGCCCCCGCCGACCAACTGATCAGCGTCCTCTAGGCGAACGCATCCAGCTGAAAGCAGCGCCGCCGCCATGCCCCGAGACGTCCTCGAACATCTCATCTGGAGCCTCGACCAATCCTTCCGCGACAAACCTGAACACTCCCTGATCGCCAACCTCTCCTCCGTCACCAACGACGACCTCGACACCGTCGTCCCCGGCGGCGGACGCACAATGCGCGACCTCATCGTCCACTGCGGCGCCGTCAAGCTCATGCACGCCAATCACGCCTTCGGCGACGCCTCTTACAACTTCTGGACGACCTGGCCGCACGACGAACCGATCAGCGAAGCACCCTTCGCCGAACTGCTCGAATGGCTCGAACTGGCCCAGGTCAACGTCATCGCCTCCGTCACCAAACTCCGCGATGACGACGAACTCCGCGCCCTCCGCCCCACCTACTGGGGCGCGCAGTGGGAGACCCGCCGCATCATCGACGCCATCGCCATCCACGACGTCTACCACGCCGGCGAAATCAACCACCTCCGCGCCCTCCTCCACCAGGTCAAGTAAGTGCAGTAACCACCGATGCCCAACTCGGCCGACGCCCAACCCCAAAACACCCAGTCGACCGCCCGCCTGCGCGACCTGATTGCCCAGCTCCAACCCGCCGACTACCGCCTCGACCTCGGCGGCGGCTGGACGGTCGGCTTCGCCCTCGCCCACCTCGCCTTCTGGGACGCCCGCCACGCCGCCGCTCTTGACCGCTTTCACCGATCCGGGCTGCTCCCCGCCGAGGACCGCTTCGCCAACCCCGGCCTCGAAGCGCTCATCGAGGTCTGCGCCACCCCGACCATCGGCGCGCTCGCCCTTCAGGCCGCCGCCGCTCTGGACACGGAGATCGGCCGCCTCAGCGCCGCCCAGCGCGACGCCGTCCGCGACGCCGGCTTCGCCCACCTACTCGACCGCTGGCCTCACCGCGAAGAACACCGCGTCCAGATCGAATCCGCCCGCTAGCAGTTTGCTAGAAGCGCAGCCGCTCCTGCAGCTGCTCCGCCTCTCCGGCCGGACCGACCACCGCCAGCCGCAGCTCGTCCTCGCGCAGATACTCGTTCGCCAACCGCTCAATCTCCGCCGTCGTCACCGCCTGGAACCGCTCGTTCACCTCATCCACCGACCGCACCTCGCCGTGCAGCAACTCCTGACTCCCGTTCCACGCCGAGACCGCGCGCGTGTCCTCCATTCCCATCAACATCCGCCCCGCCCCCAACCGCTGCGTCCGCGCCAGCTCCTCCGCTGACACCCCGTCCCGCATCCGCGCCAACTCGCCCAGCGCCGCCGCCAGCGCTTGTTCCACATTCTCCGGATCGACCCCCATCGACACCTGCAGCATCCCCGAATCGCGCACCGCCGAGAGCGCCGCGTGAATGTCGTACACCAACCCCAACTCCTCCCGCACCTTCAGAAACAGCCGGGAACTCATCCCCTCCCCCAGCATCGCCGTCAACAGCGACAGCCCGTACTGATCCGGATGCCGCAGCGTCACGCCCGGCAGCCCGATGCAGATCTGCGTCTGCTCCGTCTCCTTGATCCGCACCGCCACCCGCGCCCCGTCGCTGCTCAACGGGGCGCGCAACCGCTCCCCGGCCGCCGACGGCTCCCAGCCCGAGGTCAACTCCGCCACCCGCGCCACCACCGCCTGCGGATCAATCTCCCCCGCCGCCGAGACCAGCGCATTGCCCGGCGAGTACTGCGCCCGCCAGTACGCCACCGCGTCGTCATAGGCAATCGACTGCACCGACTCCGGCGTCCCGGCGATGTCCCGGCCCAGCGGCGTCCCCCGCCACATCACCTCCGCCAGCAGTTCCCCGACCAGCTGGTAGGGCGAGTCCTCCACCTGCGCCAGCTCCTCCAGAATCACCGACCGCTCCTTCTCCAGCTCCTCCCGCTGGAAGCGCGGCTGCGAGACCATATCCACCACCACGTCGACCGCCGTCTCCCACTCCGCCCCCGGCACCTTCGCGTAATAGACCGTCATCTCCCGATCCGTCCCCGCGTTGATGTACCCGCCCGCGCCCTCCACCGCCATCGCGATCTCCGCCGCCGACGGATACCGCGCCGAGCCCTTGAACACGCAATGCTCGACCAGATGCGAGACGCCCGCCAGCGCGTCCCGCTCGTACTGCGCCCCTGCGCCCACGTACAGCGAGACCGCCGCCGAGCGCGCCGACGCCATCGGCGCGCAGAGCACCCGCAGGCCGTTCTCCAGAACCGTGATCTGCGGCGCGTCCTCAGCCGCCCGGGCCACTACGCCACGCCCCACGTCGCGTCGCCCGAGGTGTCGTCGCGCACGATCGTGTGCCCCATCGCCCCCTGCACGAACTCATCAATCGACGCCCCGATCGTCGTGTCATCCCCGTGCCCGTTGAACGTCAACGTCTCCTCCGGCAGCCCGTACAGCCTGGTCACGATCGAGCGCACCTCCTGCGTCACCTGCGGCATCCCGCGCGTATTGCCTGGCCCGCCCGGAAACAGCGTGTCGCCGACCACGCAGTAGGGATCATCCGCGTCGGGGATGTAGTACGAGACCGACCCGGTCGTGTGGCCCGGCGTGTGCAGCACCTCAAACTCCGACCCGCCCAGCAAAATCGTCTCCCCGCCCTGCAGGTGGATCTCGACGTCCAAGTCCGTCTCCAGCCAGGGGTGCTGCGCGTCCGCCACCGTGTCCGACGTGTGCATGTAGTACGGCACATTCGGCCCCAGCCGCTCGCGCAACTCGTGGTACGACTTGATGTGATCGGGATGCGAATGCGTGAACAGCACCATCTTCGGGGTCGCCCCCGACGCCTCGACGCCCGCCATGACCAGCTCATGCTGCGCCACCGCGTCGATGATCGCCGCCTCACCCGTGCCCTTGTCCACCAGCACGAACGCATTGTTCTCGAACGGCCCCCATGACATCTGCATCACCACCACCCGCGAATACACTCGCAGCAGCCGTGACTCCGCATGTAGTTCCAGGCTCATGACATACCTCCAGCAACCTCCCCCCAGTCTAGCCAGCCCCCAGGATGCGCCATGACCTCCACCCTGCCCATTGACGCCCTGCCCATCAACGTCCTGCGCGACGTCCTGCCCCTCACCGCCCGCGCCGACGCCGACGGCGTCCTCGAGATCGGCGGCTGCCGCGTCCGCGACCTCGCCGACCAGTTCGGCACCCCGCTCTACATCTACGACGAACACACCATCCGCGCCGTCTGCCGCGACTACCTGCGCCGCTACCAGGCGCACCTGCCCGGCGCGCGCGCCCACTACGCCGCCAAAGCCTGGCTCAGCCCTGCCCTCACCCGCATCCTCGTCGAAGAGGGCTTCGGCCTGGACGTCGTCTCCGCCGGCGAACTCCACGTCGCCCTCGCCGGCGGCATGGATCCCCAACACATCGGCTTCCACGGCAACGGCAAAACCCGCGCCGAGCTCGAATACGCCCTCGACGCCGGCGTCGGCCGCATCATCGTCGACAACGACGACGAACTCGACCTCCTCGACCAACTCACCCAGACCCGCGCCGCCACCCAGCCGATCATGCTGCGCATCACCCCCGGCGTTGACGCCCAGACCCACGTCAAAACCACCACCGGCCTGCGCGACAGCAAATTCGGCTTCCCCCTCCCCTCCGGCCAGGCCGAGGCCGCGCTCGTCCGCGCCCTCGCCGCGCCGTTCCTCGACGTCACCGGCTTCCACATCCACCTCGGCTCGCCGCTCTTCAACATTCAGCCCTACGCCGACGGCATCGCCACCATCGGCCAATTCGCTGCCGAGATGCAGCAGCGGCACAGCTACGAATGGCGCGAGTTCTCGCCCGGCGGCGGCATGGCGCTGACCTACATCCCCGACCAGCTCGCCCCCGAGACCGACCGCTACGCCGCCGTGATCGCCAACGCCGTCCACACCGCCTGCGACACGCACGGCCTCCCGCTCCCCGCCGTCCACATCGAGCCCGGCCGCTCCGTCGTCGGCCGCGCCGGGGTCGCCCTCTACTCCGTCGTCAGCCGCAAACACATCCCCGACACCCGCGATTATGTGACCGTGGACGGCGGCATGGCCGACAACATCCGACCCGCCATGTACGACTCGAAGTACGAAGCCGCCGCCGCCGAGCAGATGCGCGCCGCGCCCTCCCAAACCGTCACCGTCGCCGGCAAGTTCTGCGAATCCGGCGACGTCCTCGTCCGCGACGCCCAACTGCCGCCCCTGCAGCCGGGCGAACTGATCGCTGTGCCCGCCAGCGGCGCGTACCAGATCGCCATGGAAAGCAATTACAACCTCGCTCTCCGACCCGCCGTCGTCCTCGTCCGCGACGGTCAGGCGCAGCTCGTCCGCCGCCGCCAGACCCTTGACGACCTCCTCCAGCTGGAACTCTGATGTCCACCGCCACCACCGACCGCTGGGGGCCGCACGCGGACACCCTCGCCGGCCGCACCCTGCTCGCCATGTTCGCGGCGCAGCGGCTGCCCCACGCCCTGCTGATCGCCGGGCCCGTCGGCGTCGGCAAGCGCGACCTCGCCCTCCGCCTCGCCCAGACCCTGCACTGCGAAACGCCCGACGCGCTGGCCGCCGGCCCCTGCCGCCGCTGCCGCGCCTGCCTTCGCTTGCACGACCCTGCCCAGCCCGACCGCGATCCCCAGCACACCGACGTCGAAATCGTCGCGCCCGGTTCGCTCTGCGCCGAGTCCGACCACGACCACCGCAACACCCGCACGATCGGCATCTGCGTCATCCGCCGCCTCGAACACACTGCCACCCTCGCCCCCTTCGAGGCCGACCAGCGGATCATCATCATCGATCCTGCCGACACCCTCACCAACGACGCCGCCGACGCCTTCCTCAAAACCCTCGAAGAACCGCCCGCGCGCGTCCACTTCATCCTCCTTACCGCCCGCGCCGCCCAACTCTCCGAGACCATCCGCTCCCGCTGCCGCACCCTCACCCTCGCCCCCCTGCCCGCCGACCAGCTGGACGCCTGGCTCGAACGCTGGGCCGCTGACGCCGGCGTTTCCCTGCCCGACGAGCCCCAGCGCCGCGCCGAACTGAGCCGCCTCGCCCGCGGTCGGCCCGGCTGGCTCCAGACCGCCCTCCGCGACGGCGACCCCGTCGCCCTGCGCGCCTCCCAGATCGACGACGCCGTCCGCCTCGCCCACGCCGCCCGCGGCGAACGGTTTGCGTGGTCCGAGCAGATCGCCGGCCGCGCCAGCTCGCCCCAGACCGTCGCCAACCTCGAACTGATCCTCGACGCCTGGACCGACTGGTGGCGCGACCTCTGGCTCAGCCAGACCGACCAGTCCGACGCGCTGATCCACCTCTCCCAGCGCGAACGCATCGCGCAACTCGCGCCCCTGTACGATCAGAAGCAGCTGAGCCAGTTTCTGGAGCACATCCAACGCACTCGCGCGCTCATCCAGCAGGGCGTTTCGCACGGCCTCAACGCCCGCCTCGCGCTTGACGTGCTTCTCCTCCAACTTCCCACCCCCAGAGAGACGCCATGAACGACCAGCCCAACGCCGACACCCTCACCGACACCGCCACCGACGAACCCGCCCATACCGACCCGCCAGCTGACGAATCGACCGACTCTCCAGCCGCTCTGGCGATCGACGCAGCGGCCGACGCGCCCGCTGATCTGCGCCCCGAACAGCCCGTCGAGCCGCCGGCGGAGCCGGGCGATGACGTGGTGATCGGCATCCGCATCCGCGAAGCGGCCCGCGTCTATCACTTCGCCGCCCCGCGCGGACGCGTCTTCCCCGGCGATTACGTCGTCGTCAACCGCGCGCGCGGCAACCAGCTCGCCCGCGTCGTCACCGTGCCCGACGCGGACGCGCCCGCCCGCTCCGTTCCCCGTGATGTCCGTCCCATCGTCCGCCTCGCCGACGAGGACGACCGCCGCCGCGCCACCGCGCAGGCCGAGCGCGCCGATCAGATTTTGCAAGAGATGCGCTCCGCCGCCGTCCGCGACGATCTCGGCCTCTACCCCGTCGCCCTCGAACTTAACCTCGACGGCGACCAGGGCGCCGCCTGGTTCCAGGCGCCCGACCACGTCGACTTCCGCCCCCTGCTGGACGAGATCCAGGAACGACACGGCCTCCAACTGACCATGCAGCAGGCCAACCACCGCCAACGCGCCCGCCTCGTTGACGGCTACGACGTCTGCGGCCTGCGCCTCTGCTGCTCCAGCTGGATGACCGAATTCCCCCAGGTCGGCATCCGCGTCGCCAAGGATCAGGGCCTCCCGCTCAACCCCGACAGCATCTCCGGCGTCTGCGGACGCCTGCTCTGCTGCCTCACCTTCGAGCACGAGGTCTACCGCGAAATGCGCGGCTCCCTGCCCCGCGTCGGCAAGCGCGTCAGCACCCCCGCCGGCATGGGTAAGGTGATCAAGCTCAACATCCTCCAACAGAAAGTCACGATCGCGCTCGACGATCACCACCAGCGCGTCGACGTCCCCGCCGACGAGATCGGCCTCGCCGTGCGCACCGAGGACGCCCCCAACCAGGCGCTGGTCGAGGCCGAGCGCACTCGCCGCGAGGCCGGCCAGCGCGCCGCTCTGCGCCAGGCCGCGGCCCCTGCCCCCGCCGCTGACTCCGCTGATTCCGCCGACTCGGACACCGCGGCCGAGCGCCCCGCGCGGCGCCGGCGGCGGCGCTCCCGCAAGTCGCAGGCCGAGCAATCGCGCAACCAGCCCGCCCGGGACGGCCAGCCCGCCCGGGACGGCCAGCCCGCCCAACCCGCCCAGCCCGTCCAGTCCGAACAGTCAACCCGCGGACCGCGTCCGGCCAAACAGACACAATCGGCAGAGAGCGGAGCCGACAACGCCGCGGCCTCCCGCTCCCCCCGCCGCCGAAACCGCCGCCCGAAGAAGGTCGTCAACGAACAGTCAGCCAACCCGCCAGCAGGCAACCGGGAGGCCGCTCAACCGGAGACCGCGGCCTCGACCGGGGGCGCGCCGCTGCAGCCGGCCGAGGGCGGCAAGCGCCCGCGCCGGCACCGCCGCCCGCGCCGCGAACGGCAAGCCGTCAACCAGCCCGACGCCGCACCCGGCCCGCCGCCCGACTCGGCGGACTAATCCCCGGACTCCACCGCGTCCAATGCGTCCGAGCGGGGCGCGCCGCCGCTGATCTGCGCCGCCAGCGCCGCCAGCTGCGCCTCGTCCTGCCAGTGCACCACGATCCGCCCGCCGCCCGCCGCGCTGCTCCGCGCCCGTACCTCGACGCGCGTACCCAGCGCCGACTCCAGGCGCTGCACCGCGTCCAGCACGACGGCCGGCCGCACCGCCGGTCGGCGGCGCGGCGACTCCGCCGCCGTCGAGGCTGAGGCCAGCGCCTGGGCCGCCTCCTCCAAGCGCCGTACGGTCCAGCCGGACGCTACCGCCCGTTCGGCCAGCGCCGCCTGCTCCGCGGCCGGCGCGCCCAACAGCGCCCGCCCGTGCCCCTCGCTCAGCGCGCCCGCCGCGATCAAATCCTGAACCGCGTCCGGCAAGCGCCGCAGCCGCAGCAGATTGGCCACCGCCGCGCGGCTCTTCGAGACCCCTCTCGCGATCCCTTTCTGCGTCCAGCCCGACGCCGAGAGTTGCTCGAACGCTGTCGCCAGCTCGATCGGATTCAGATCGACGCGCTGCAGATTCTCCACCAGCGCCAGCGCCAGCTGCTCCTCCGCGTCGGTACCGCCCTTCTCCTGGACCACGATCGGCGCCGTCTCCTGCCAGGCCAGCTTCGCCGCCCGCCAACGGCGTTCGCCCGCGATCAGCTGATACCGCCCCCGCTTCAGTGGGCGCACCACCAGCGGTTGCAGCATCCCGTGCGCGGTGATGCTGGCCGCCAGCGCCTGCAACTCCTCCTCATCAAACGCTCGCCGCGGCTGCGACGGATTCGGGCCGATCTGCTCCAGCGGAACCTGCTGCGGAACGCGCCCCCCCGCGGCCGGAATCAGCGAGTCCAGACCGCGCCCCAGACGGCTCGGGCGCCCGCCCGTGCCGGGCAGCGGCCGCCTGCCGAACGTGTTCACTGGGTTCGCCGGGCTTGACGGGCGCTCCGCCGGCTGGACGTCGCTCATCGCAAGACTCCCTCCACCGCGCCGCCGTGATACAACCGGGACGGCGGAAGCGCTGCCAGGCGGCCAAACAACTCCTCCGCCAGCTCCCGATACGCCTCCGCCCCCCGCGAGCGCGGCGCGTAGTCGATGATCGGGCGCTGATGGCTCGGCGCCTCCGAGAGGCGAATCGAGCGCGGGATAATCGCATCAAACGTAGAACTGATATGCTCTTTCAGCTGCGCCGCCACGTCCTGCGACAGCCGCGTCCGGCCGTCGTACATCGTCGCCACGACGCCCAGCAGTTGTAATCCTGGATGCAAGTGCATCTGCACGCGGCGAATCGTCTCCAGCAACGCCGACAGCCCCTCCAGCGCCAGATACTCACACTGCACCGGCGCCACCGCCCCGTCGGACGCCGTCAGCGCGTTCAGCGTCATCAGGCCCAACGACGGCCCGCAGTCGATCAGCACCAGGTCGTACGCCCCCGCCACGTCTTCCAGCGCCGCGCGCAGGACATACTCCCGCTGCTCCCGCGACGCCAACTCCATCTCCGCCGCGACCAGATCCATCGACGAGGGCGCCACGTCGAGCCCGGGCCAGGCAGACGCCACGATGCAGCTCCGCAGCTCCGCCAAGCCCAGCAGCGCGTCGTAGAGATACAACCCCGTCGACTGCGCGCCCAGCGCCGAGGTCGCGTTCGCCTGCGCGTCGGCGTCGATCAGCAGCGTCCGCCGACCCGCCGCCGCAGCCGCCGCCGCCAGATTGACGCTCGTCGTCGTCTTTCCGACGCCGCCCTTCTGGTTCGCCACCGCGACCACACTCACCTCAGCGCGCCTCCTGCCGCCGCTTCCGCGCTCCGACTGTACCACTCGCCGCTGCACCTCAGCGGGCATCGGCGGTCCCGATTTCTTATCTGGTCGGACCGCGCCGAACCCTAGTCGTCACGGTACAGAATTCGCACCCGACGCGCCGCGCCTTCGCCGAACGATTCCGTCTTCAGCTCCGGATCCTCCTGCAGCTGCAGGTGGATAATCCGCCGCTCCGAGGCCGGCATCTCGCCCAGCGTGACCGGCTGCCCGCGCTCGCGCACCTCCGCCGCCGCGCGCTGCGCCATCTCCACCAACGCCGTCTCGCGCCGCCGCCGGTAGCGGTCGACATCGACCGTGACCGGATGGTTACCCTCCAGCGCGCGGCTAACGATCACGTTGACCAGGTACTGCAGCGCCGCCACATGGGCGCCGTGCCGACCAATGAGCAAGCCCAGGTCTTCACCGCCCACCGGATGCACATCGAGCACCGTCACGACCCGGCCCAGGCCGTCTAGCGGCGTCTGCGGCTCCCGCGCCGTCACCTCGACATTGAAGCCGAGCATATGCACGACATCGGTGAGCACCTCGACGGCGAACTGTCGGGGATCCTCGTTCGGTTCGTAGTCCGGATCGGCAAGCAGCTCAAAGGGCGCAATCGGCGCGCGCGCCGGTTGCCGTTCCGCCGACGCCTCACGCTCGCGCGTCCGCGGCCGCCCGCCCTGCCGATCGCCCTGTCGATCACCCTGTCGATCACCCTGTCGCGTACCTTGGCGAGCACCTTGCCGACCGCGTCCGCGATCGCGGCGTCCCTCCGCCGCTCCTGCCGCGCGCGGACGCGAGCGGGAACGGTGGTCGGGCTGCACCTCGCGCTGACTGCCGCCCGCCTCGACCTCCGCCGATTCGTCCGCCGCGGGCGGCGCGACCGGCCGCCGATTGGCCGGCCGCCGGCCGCCGCCCGCGCGGCCCTCAGGGCGCTGCTGCCCGGCGCGCTGCCCCGGCTCCAATTCCGTCAGGTCGGCATAGTCATCAATCTTGGGCAGCGACGCCGCGGCTTCCGGCTGGCCGCGCCCCGCCGCGCCGGCGCGGGGCGTCACCCGCACCAGCGACCGCGCGTGGCCGATCCCGAACACACCCGTACGGCCCTCCTCCAGGACCTCCACCTCCACTTGCGCCCGCGAGAGCCCCAGCCGGCGCAGCGCCGTCTGGATGGCGTCGTCCACCGTCCGCCCGGTCTGCTCGATCGCTTCCTGATTCGCCATAGCCCCGTCTCTCCAACTTCCATCGCGTCCCGCACCAGCGGGCGGCGCGGATCCGCGCCGCGGCGGCCGGACGATGATCTTGCCTGTCCCCTCAACGCGCCCGATTCGCCCGCCGCCGGCGCTGCCGACGCCGCCGCGCCGCGCTGGTCGTCCGCCGCGCCGGGCGCTCCGCCGGCTCCGCCGACTCCCCATCCGCGTTGTCTGCGTCGTCCGCCGGCTCGGCCTCAGCACTGGCCGCCGCGACCGCTCCGCCAGCGGCGCTGGCCGCCGCGGCCGGCGTCGGCAGCGGCTCCGAGGACAGCAGCCACTTCCACGACCACGTCAGCCCCTGGCGGTAGAAGTAGTAGTACCAGGACGTGATGATCGTGAAGATCGACGTGACCAGCCAGTAGAGGCCCAGCCCGGCCGGCACCTGCAGCGTGAAGAAGCCGAACATGAACGGCATCATCCACAGCATCGTGCGGTTCATCGACTCCGACCGCTCATCGCGGGGCCCCATTCGCGCGGTCGAGACCTTCTGCTGGATGTAGGCCGTTACCCCGACCAGAATGGCCAGCGGCAGCGCCTGCTCCAGCGACGACGAGCCGAGGTCGAAGAAGAGGAAGTCGCGGTTAATCGGAATCGCGGAGGTGATGTACGACCAGTCGTAGAGGTCGCTGGAGAGCCGCAGCAGCTGCTCCGGCGTATCGCCCAGCGTTCGCCGCAGGACCTGGTAGAGCGCGATCCAGATCGGCATCTGCACGAGCAGCGGCCAGAGGCAGCCGAGCGGATTGAAGCCCGCCTCGCGGTAGACCTTCATCAACTCTTCCTGGCGCCGCTTCGGATCCTTGTACTTCTTCTGGATCTCCTGCATCCGCGGCTGCATCTCCTGCATCGACCGCGTCGTCCGCAGCTGGCGCAGCGTCAACGGATAGGTGAGCACCCGCACCAGCAGCGTGAAGAGGATGATCGCCACGCCGTAGTTGTCGTCGACCGCGTGGGCGATCACGATCAGCCCGTTCATGATCGGGCCGATCAGGATGTCATTCCAGATGAAGTCGATTACGTCCATCGTCAGTTGCTCTGCGGATACAGCTTGACCGCCTGATTGGCGCCCAAGAGCACGGCGTACAGCGACCCGTCCTCATCGCTCACCAGGATCCGATCCTCGCGCAGGATCGCGTTCGCCATCAGATCCTTCGCGCCCTCCAGCTGGAACTGCCGCAGCAGCGAGCCGTCGGCGGCGTTGAGTTGATGAATCATCCCGCCCCGCGCCACGATCACCAGCGTCCCGCCTGCGTCGCCGCGCTCCGCCGGGAGCGGGACGTAGAGCGGCTGCGCGCGAATCCGATCATCGGCGGCGTACGGCTGCAGCCAGCGCGGCGCGCCGGTCCGCGCGTCGAAGGCGTAGACGTTGCCGCGCAGATCGGTGGTGTAGATCACGCCGTCGTGAACCAACGGCGTGCCCCAGAGCCAATGCGACGCCTCGCTGGTCCACACCTCACCGCCCGTCGCCGCGTCCAGCCCGTAGAGGATGCGATCCAGCCCGCCGATGTAGATCAACCCGTCCGCGGCGCCGATCGTGCCCGCGATCCCGCTCTCGATCGCCAGCTGCCAGGCCGGCTCGCCCGCCGCCTCGCCCTCGACCGCGAGCGCCGTCACTCGACCGTCGAGCCCGGCCACGATCAACAGCGGCCCGCGCTCCGTCTCGACCAGCGCCGGCCCGCTCCAGATCTGCAGATCGGAGCCGCCGTCCCAGGTCCAGACCGGCTCGCCGGGCTGCTCGATGTCGATTGAGTAGACGCGGTACGCCGTGTCGGCCAGATAGACGCGCGTGCCCGCCACGACCAGATCGGCGACCAGCCGATTCTCGCTGTCGAACACCACCCGCGCCGACTCGCCGTCGCGCCGCACGGCGTAGAGCACGCCGTCCGCGTAGCCGGCCAGCAGCCACTCATCGGTCGCTTCCACCCAGACCGGGTCGGCGTAGAAGGCGACCGGCTCAATCTCCGCATCGAGGCCGGGGAAGTTGCCGTCGTCGTCGGGGAACTGCCAGGTGGGCGCGCCGAGGTTGCCGTCGAACAGCTCCAGGGCGACCACCTGCTCCTCACCCGTCGGCGCGATCAGCCGCGTCTCGGGCTCAACCGGATCCAGCGTCGGCGCGGCCCACCCGTCGGGCTGGTCGGCGACGTCGCAGGCGGCAATCAACGGCACAGCCAAGAGCAGGGCCACAAACAGGCCGACACTCCGCGATTTCCCTCGCGCATTCAGAAATTGTTTCACGTGAAACAATTTCGACGCGGACCCAACGCGTCCGATGAGGCGCAGTCCGCCAACCAGCCGCAACAGCCGCTCAAATTGTTTCACGTGAAACATCCTGATTCGGCTGACCGGTTGGATTCAGGCGGGACCCATTCGCGTGGACCGGCGCGGGATCATAGCCCCCGCGGTTCAGTGGATTGCAGCGCAGCAGCCGCCACACGCCCAGCCCCAACCCCAGCCACGCGCCGCGCGCCTGCACTGCGTCGATCATGTACTGCGAGCAGGACGGCGCAAATCGGCACTGCGCCCCCAACCCCGCAAACAGCGGCGACAACACCCGCTGATAGCCGCGCAAGAGGATCAGCAGCAGCCGCGCGCCAACGCTCGGCGCGGTAGACGAGCGGTTCACTGGGCTGCTCATGGGGCGCTCCGCTTGGCGAGCTGCCGTTGCGAGCGGCGCAGCAAGCGCCGCAGCGCCGCGTCGAGCTCCGCGAACTCGGCCGCCGCCGCGCTCGGCCGGGCGCTCACGACCACGTCCAGGCCGCGGCAGCCCGTCTGCTCGCCGTCCAGATTCAGCCGCCGCGCCGACTCGCGCAGCCGCCGGCGAATCCGATTGCGCCGCACCGCGCCCCCGAGCCGCGAGCTCACGGCGAAGCCGAAGCGGCAGGGAGCGTCGGCGTGCGCCAGATCCCGCCGCCGCACGCGCAGGAACAACGGTCCGCCCGCCGCGTGGACGCCCTCGCGGAGCACGGCGTCGAAGTCCGACTTGCGGCGCAGGCGCTGGTCAGGGGGCATTGCGAGTCAACGTTCGGAGCGCGTCGCGCCCGCAGCCCGGCGCGCTGAGACCGGTGGACGGCACGCAGTGGCCGCCGCTCAGACAACCGTCAATCGCCGCCGCCCGCGGGCGCGGCGCCGCTTGAGCACCGCGCGGCCGCCGCGGCTGGACATGCGCTTCAGAAACCCATGCTCCCGCTTGCGCGGAATGCGTTTCGGTTGGTACGTGCGTTTCGGCATCAAATCCCTCAACACATCACGGGACACACAGCCCGATCGACGAAGAATGTAGGGCAAGTACCTCGCAGTATACGCCAGCCTCGCCCGCGCCCGTGTCGTCTGCACAGCGCACCGCACACAGAGCGCACGAGCCTCACTGCTCCGCGCTGAGCGCCGCGGCCCGCTCCAGCGCCTCGTAGACCGCCAGCGACTCGATCACATACTGAACATATATTCTAGTCGAGGGGAAGTCGAGCGCCGCCAGGAAACCGTCGATCCCCGCCAGGACGGCCTCCGTCTCCCAACGCGCCGCGTTGCCCGGCCCGGCGTTGTAGGCCGCCAGCGCCATCACCGGCTCGTTCGAGAAGCCCGCCAACTGCCGCGCCAGGTACCACGCGCCGAAGTGAATCGCCAACTGCGGACGCGCCAGATCGGCGTGCGCGTAGGTGATCCCCAGCCCCGCCGCGATGTCTGAGCCGGTCAGCGGAATCACCTGCGTCAACCCGACCTCTCCCGCCAGCCCCTCCGCATTCGGGTCATAGAAGCTCTCGCGCCGAATCAGCGACCAGAGCAGCAGCGGATTGACACCCTCGCCGGCGGCGTGCAGCGCCATCACCTCGGGCCAGGGCTGCGGATACGCGAGCCGCAGCAGCTCCGGCGGCGCTTCCGCCCACTCGACATCGAAGATCAGCAAGACCCGCGCCGCCGCCCGCGCCGAGCCGGTGTACTCGCCCGCCTCGGCGAGCACCCGCGCCGCCTCGACCAACGCCCAGGGATCGTCGCTCAGCGCCTCAACCCAGGCCGACAGCACCCGATCGGCCGCCGCGTCGAATCCGCCCCGACGCAGATCCTGCGCCGCCCGCCAGTGGTTGTCGCGTTCCAGGTTGACGGCGGCCGGCTCCCGCTCGCCGGTCAGCCGCTCGAGCCAGTCCGCCAGGGCAAGCTCGAGCACGCCGGGCGGCGCTTGCTCCAGCAACCAGGCGGCGCGGAGGCCGTAGTAGCTCAGTGGATCTACCGCAATCACTTTCTCGGCCAGATCCTGGAACGCATCCCGATCGCCCGCCTCGCGGTTCATCAGCGCTGCCCAGAGCAGGAACTCCTGACGCACGTTTCGACCCCAGTCGTCCGCGCCGTCGTTGGCGGCGTCGCGGAACCGCTGGGCCGCCTCCGCCCACTCGCCGCGCGCCGCCGCCGCGGCCGCCCAGCGCCGCGCCGCCTCCGGTGCGCGCGCGTGCTGCGGATGCTCCAGCATCACCCGCCGCCACTGATCTTCCGCCTCGCCCAGGTCGCCCTCGGCAACGGCAAACTCGGCCAGCCGCATCGACGCCTCCGCCGCCAGCGGATCTGTAGGGTCGCGGCCGATCACCACGCGGTAGCCCGGCGCTGCGCTGCCCAGTACGCCGTTCCCCTCGTGGATCGCGGCGATGTAGAACTCCCCCGCGACCCGCGCCGCCAGATCGCTCGAGCCGCTGGCGAGCACGTCAAGCAGCGCCGCCCGCGCCTCGACCCAGAGTCCCTCGCGGTAGCGGATCAGCCCGACCGTGAGCCGGTCAACCGCTGCGCCCGTTTCCTGGAGCAGCGCCAGCGCCTCGACGCTTTCGCTGTACTCGGAGTAATCCTCAACCAGCCTGCGCCACGCCTCCTGCGCCGCCGCGAAATCGCCGGCCTGACGCTGCAGCGCGCCCGTGCGGCTCAGCGCGGCCGCCTGATCATCGCGCCAGGGCGAGCGCTGCAGCAGCTCCTCGTAATGCGCCAGCGCCCGCTCCGACTCGCCGGCGATGTCCAGCTCGGTCGCGGCGATGTGGATCGCCCGCAGCTGATCGGCGAACGGGAGCGTGCCGCCGAGCGCGCGCTCGGCCCAGTCGATCGCTTCCTCACCGCGTCCCGCGCTCTGCAGCGCCTTCGCCGCCTCCAGCGCAACCACCGCCCAGGCCGGGCTGTCGGAATTCACGTACTCGATCAGCGACGCGACCGCCGCGTCGGGCTGATTGAGCCGCAGCGCCGTCTGCGCGGTCAGCAGCGCGCGGCGGCGGGTGTCGTCGTCCGTCAGCGGCTCCGTGAGCGCCGCCAGCATCGAGACCGCGTCCGCCGGCTGATCCAGCCGCAGCAGCAGCCGCACCTGATCGAGACGCAGCGCGTTCACGGCGGTTTCGTCGAGCGTTCCCACCGCCGCGCGGGCGATGGCTGCGTCGCGCACGCCCAGCGCCTGCGCCCAGTAGCCGTTGCGCTCCAGCGCCGCCGCCTCCGCGAGCAGCAGCGCGATCGGATCGCCGGGCGACCGCGCCGGGGCGCTCGCCTGGGCCGGCTGTGCCGCCTGCTGCGCGGCGGACTGCTGCGCGGGTTCTCTCTGGGTTTGCGGCGGCGGGACGCGCTGGGTCTGGGCCTGTTCCGGAACCGGCTCCGCCTCGTCCGCGCAGGCCAGCGCGAATGCCGCGGCGCAGACCGCGATCGCCAGCCCGGCCCGCCCCAACAATCGGGACAAGCGGCGGATTCGACGCAATCCACGGGAGCGCACACAGACAGCGTCCGCCGCTGCAGGTACCATCACAACAATTCCGGATTCCACCCCGCCAGCGCCTGCCTCCTACTCTACCGCCATCCCGCCCGCCGCTCCGCTGCCAGACCGCCCCGTGACCTGGTGGCAGGCCATGCTCTGGACTGACCGATGCCTGCCCGTTCCGCCACCAGCTGGGCCGAGCTCGACCTCGACGCGCTGCGCCATAACGTCGGCGTCCTGCGCCGCCAGGCCGCGCCGGCGGGCGTCGCCGCCGTGGTCAAGGCCGACGCCTACGGACACGGCGCGGTCGCCATCGCGCAGGCCGCGCTCGAGGCCGGCGCTGCGCCGCTCTGCGTCTTCACCGTGCCAGAAGCGATCGAGCTGCGCGAGGCCGGCCTCGACGCTCCAACCCTCTGCCTCGGCCCGCTCTTGCCCGATGATCCACCGCTGATCGCCCGCCGCGACATCGCCGCGGTCGTCGACACGCCCGAGACCGCCGAGCAGCTGGCGGCGGCGGCGCGCGCGGCTGGACGGCGCGTCCGCGTGCAGATCAACATCGACAGCGGGATGCAGCGCTACGGTCTGGCGCACGCCCGCGCGCTCGCGCTGGCTGACACAGTGCGCCAGTACGACGGATACGACGGGCGCGGCGGGCTGGAGCTGGAGGCGGTTTTCACCCACTTCCCCGACGCCGGCAACCGCGATCGCGCCGCCTCCCGCGCCGCCTTCCAGCGGTTCCAGCAGACCGCCGACCAGATCGGCGCGCCGCTTCGCCACGCCGCCGCCTCGGCCGCCGTCTTCAATCTGCCCGAGGCGGCGCTCGATTTCGTCCGCGCCGGGATTGCCCTCTACGGCCTCGACCCCGCCCCCGCGCTGGCGCTCCCCGAGGCGCAGCGGCTGCGGCCTGTGCTCGCCTGGAAGACGACCCTGCTCGCGATCCGCGACTTGGCAGCAGGCGAATCCGTCTCCTACGGCGGGCTGTGGACGGCGCCGCGCGAGACGCGGATTGGCGTGATCGGCGCGGGCTACGCCGACGGCCTCCCGCGCGCCCTGTCGCACACCCTGTCGCACACCCTGTCGCACACCCTGTCGCCGGGCGGCGAGCTGCTGATCCGCGGCCGGCGCGCTCCGATCCGCGGCGCGATCTGCATGGACACCACAATGATCGACCTCAGCGAGATCCCCCAGGCGGCGGTCGGCGACCCGGTCACGATCATCGGCCGTGACGGCGAGGCAGCGATCAGCGCCTGGGACCTGGCGCGGCAGCTGGACACCATTCCCTATGAGATCTGCACCGGCATCGCCGCCCGCGTGCCGCGCCTCATCGTCGCTGAATCGGACTGAGCTGGCGTCATCCTGCCGTCCGCACCTTGTCGGCAAAGCGATCCATTCGTAGGATCAGGGTCGGAGACATGCCCATGACCACTCGCATCCGCCGCTTCGGCGTTCTACTCACCCTCATCGGCGCGCTGGCGAGCGCCGCCGCGTTGGCGCTGTTCAGCCCGTCCGGCGCGAGCGACTACTTAATCCAGGCCGAGCCGGAACACGGGACGACGGTCGCTGAAGTGCACCAGCTGGTCCTCACCTTCGACCGGCCGCTCGCCCAGATCAAGAACGCGCACCACGTCGAGGTCACCGACGCCGCCGGCTACCGCGTCGACGACGGCCACGCCGACATCGCCACCTACAGCCAGCGCACGCTGATCGTGCCGCTCCACGCCGAGGACGACGGGACGCTCGACGTGCATTACCGCGTCCTGCTGATCGGCGACGGGGAGCATCTGGAGGTCAATTCGTCCTACCAGTTCAGCGTTGACCATGCCGCGGGCCCGGGTGAGGGCGAGGCGGTCGAAGCGCCCGCGACCGCCAAGTCGAGCCAGGCGCTCGTGCTCTGGACGATTGTCATCCTGATCGGGATCGCCGCCGCTGGCGCGCTGGTCTACTTCCTGCGCATGGCGACCGGCAACTCGCGCAGCTCGCTCGAACCAACCAACCGCAGCGTCTTCCGCGACTGACCCGCCAACCTGTCGACCCGACCCTGACCGGAGCCGCGGCGCAGAGCGCCTAGTCGTCGTCTGCGCCCTCGCCGGTACCGGCGCGCATGGTCGGGATCAGCGGTTGCGCGCCCTCGTCCCGCTTCGCCTTACGCTCGGGCAGATCGAGAATGCGCTGCTTGAGCGCCGCCACGTCATCGGCGGACGCGCTCGCGTCCAGGGCCAGGACAGCGACGCCGGCGTCGCGCAGCGCCTCCACATCGCCGGCCGAGATGTCGGCAGGACACTTCACGCCCAGCGGCACGGAGGCGAGCAGCGCCAGGCGGCGGAGGCTGATCGCGGCGCTCAGGCTGAGCGGAAATTCGACGGTGACCGCCAGCTCGGCCGGACGCAGACTGCCCAGCGCGCGCGCGTCGGCTTCGGCGATCCGCAGATCTTCGAGGCGAACGACATAATCCAGATCCTCGTCGAGCAGCGCGTCGGCGCGGGCGTCCTCGATCAGGAAGGAAACGAACGCCGCGCCTTGCTCCTTCGCCGCGGCGACGCTGTCCGGCGTCAGCGCGTCTAGCCGCGCGCCCCACAGCGGCGCTTCGGCCGCCGCCGCTTCCCGGTCCGCCTCGCTCAGCGCCAGACAGAAATCCGCGCCCGCCACCACGCCGATCGTGCCGACCAGGAGCGACGGCTGCCGCTCCGCTGCCGCCGCGCCGAAGCCCAGCCGCCGCTGGCGGATCTTGCGCCGCTCCCGAATAGCATCTGCCAACTTGCCCATCGCTGCGCCCCCAAACTGTCCGCTGAGCTGGATTCTCGACTCAACTAGAATCCAGCTTAATTCAGGTTCTCACGCGAACTGCGGAGGGGGAGCGGAACATGGACGTGGGCGACTGGCTGGCAGCGCCATTCGGCAGCGAGGTGCTGGAATGGGCCCCGATCCCGCTGCGCATCGCGCTGGGGATCATCTTCATCGACGCCGGACTGGGCAAATTCCGCCGCGGGATCAGCGGCTTCTCCGGCTGGCTCGAGTATCTGGGCGTGCCGTTCCCCAGGCTGGCCGGGCCGGCGGTCGCCAGCATCGAGCTGGGCGGCGGCCTGCTCTTGCTGGCCGGGCTGCTCGTCCCCTGGATCGCGATCCCGCTGGCGATCAACATGATGGTGGCGACCTCCGTCAACAAGTTCAAAGAGGGTCTGCCCTTCCAGGGCTCGTCGGACAAGCAGGGCTACGAGCTGGACGTGCTGCTGGTCTTCGCCTGCATCGCGCTGATCCTGATGGGCGCCGGCCCGGCCTCGATTGACTCGCTCCTGACCTGAGCGCCCGTCCGCCGCTCGCACCTCGCGCAGCGTCTAACAGGCGACCGCGATACGCTGGCAGCGGCGCGTGAAGCGGTAGGGGTTGCGAGGCATGGAGCGTTGGTCGGTCTTCGTCTCCGCGCACCCGTGGCGCGTGATCCTACTCTGGCTCGCCGCCGTCCTGCTGACCGCCTTCGCCGCCCGCACCTGGGGCGGCTCACTGACCGACTCCTTCCACGTCCCCGGCTCCGAGTCACAGGCCGCCGCTGACCTGCTTGCCGAGCGCTTTCCCGCCCGCTCCGGCTCCGAGCTGCTGGCCGTCTTTCACACGCCCGACGGCACGGTCCAAGCGCCGTCCGTGCAGGCCGCCATGGCGGACTTCGCCCGCCGCGCGGCGGCGGTTGACGAGGTCGTGGGCGTGGCGCTGCCGGGCGAGCGGCCCGGCAATCTCTCC
This sequence comes from Dehalococcoidia bacterium, assembly GCA_965200625.1. Lineage (GTDB taxonomy): Bacteria > Chloroflexota > Dehalococcoidia > Bin125 > Bin125 > Bin125. The sequence goes on along the minus strand of OZ241375.1, from coordinate 2,014,521 downwards.
GCCGACGGCCGCACGGCGCTGGTCCGCGTCGCCTTCGACAAGCTGACCAACGACCTCAACGTCGAGAACATCGGCGCGGTGATCGAGCTCGGCCCGCACTACCGATCCGAGACGCTGCAGGTCGAATTCGGCGGTCAGCCTGTGCGCGAGTATGAAACCGAACCGCCCGGCTCAGCGGAGATCGTCGGGCTGGGCGCGGCGCTGCTGATCCTGATCCTCGGCTTCGGCTCGATCCTCGCCGCCGGGATGCCGATCATCTCGGCGCTCGTCGGCCTCGCCACGGGGACGGTCGGAATTCTGCTCGCCGCCGCGTTCTTCGACATCTCGACCGTCGCGCCGACGTTTGGCGCGATGCTCGGGATCGGCGTTGGGATCGACTACGCGCTGTTCGTGATCGCACGCTTCCGCGAGCAGCTCGCTGCGGGCGCGGAGCCGCGCGAAGCGGTGCGCATCGCGGTGACCACCGCCGGCCGCGCGGTCGCGTTTGCCGGGTCGATCGTCGTCGCGGCGCTGGTCGGGCTGTTCGCGATCGGGATTCCGTTGATTGCGAATCTGGGACTGGCAGCGGCGCTGGTCGTGCTGCTGGAGATGCTGGTCGCCGTCTCGCTGCTGCCGGCGATGCTGGCGCTGATCGGACGGCGGATCGACCGGTTCTCGATTCCCGGTCTGCGCTACACGGCCGGCGGCGAGCGCGGGCGCTGGTACCGCTTCTCGCGCCGCATCGAGCGGCGGCCCTGGCTCTACCTCGTGCTCAGCGGCAGCGTGCTGATCGCGCTGACGCTGCCCATCCTCGACATGGAGATGGGCGTCTCGGACGACGGCAACCGCCCGACCAGCTACACCTCACGGCGCGCCTACGACCTGGTCGCCAGCGGGTTCGGGCCGGGCGTCAACGGGGTGCTGTTCGCGGTCGTCGACAACCCGTCGCAGCGGCTCAGCGGCAGCGAGCTGGAAAGCATCCGCCGCGCGCTGGCGCAGGACGAGGGCGTGGTCGCGGTCTTACCACCCGATCCATCCGCCAACGGCGAGACAGCGCTGATCGCGGTGATCCCTGCGACCGCGCCGCAGGAGGCCGGGACCCGGGCGCTGGTCAGCCGCCTGCGGGAGGTAGCCGTGCCCCAGGCGCTGAGCGGCGCGGCGGCGGAGACGCGCGTCCTGATCGGTGGCTCGACCGCCGCCTTTGAGGAAATCACCGCCAAGATGGCCTCGCGGCTGCCCTACTTCTTCCTGCTCGTGATCGGCGTCTCGATCCTGCTGTTGATGATGGCGTTCCGCTCGATTCTGGTGCCGCTCAAGGCGGCGCTGATGAACATGCTGGCGATCGGCTCCGCGCTCGGCTTCGTCGTCGCCTGCTTCCAGTGGGGCTGGGGCCTGTCGCTGATCGGGCTGGACAAGACCGGCCCGGTCGAGTCGTTCCTGCCGATGTTCATGTTCGCGATCCTCTTCGGCCTGTCGATGGACTACGAGGTCTTCCTGCTCTCGCGGATTCGGGAGCGCTGGCTGGAGACGAACGATTCGGGCGAGTCGGTAGCGTTCGGGATCGGCGTCTCGGCGCGGGTGATTACGGCAGCGGCGGCGATTCTGATCGCGGTGTTCGCCAGCTTTGCGGTGTTCGGCGACGAGCGAACGGTGAAGATCTTCGGCACCGGAATGGCGTTCGCAATCTTCGTCGACGCGACGCTCGTGCGGCTGGTGCTGGTGCCGGCCTTCATGCAGATCGCCGGGCCGGCCAACTGGTACCAACCCCAGTGGCTGGATCGCGCGCTGCCCCGCCTGACGATCGACCCACCGCTCCCCGTGCGGGCGCTAGCCCGCCGCGTCGTGGACGTCGCGCTGGACCTGGTGCTGGCCCGGCCGCAGAAGTCGAACTAGCTCAGCCCGCCATAGCCACGCTCCGCCGCGGCAATCTCGCCGTCCGCAGTAGCACCGCTGAGCCCGACTCGACGAGATACCCGCGGCAAGCGCGGGTATGACGGACAAGGGAAAACATGAGCGCAGCAGGCTGCGCTCCACCGCCATAGCCACGCTCCGCCGCGGCAATCTCGCCGTCCGCAGTAGCACCGCTGAGCCCGACTCGACGAGATACCCGCGGCAAGCGCGGGTATGACGGACAAGGGAAAACATGAGCGCAGCAGGCTGCGCCCCACCGTCATTGCCGCGCTCCGCCGCGGCAATCTCGCCGTTCGTAGGTAGCGGGCCGCGACCGTGGCGGGCAGCAGTCTCAGCGATAGTCGTAGAGCTGGGCCTCGATCTGCCACTCGCTGATTCCGGCGGCCGCACCTTCAGGCTCGATCAGAGCGCGCCAGCGGCCGGCGGGGCTGGGAGTGTCCTCGGGAGTGATGAAGACGGCGCTGGCGAGGCAGGGCTCGGCGCTGGCGCAGGTGATGATCACCCGTCCCGAGATCACCGTGCGATCTTCCTCGTCCAGCACGAGGACGCGGGCGGTGCTGCCGTCGCGGCCGATCATCGAGACGATGATTTCGAAGATGCCGTCGCGGTCGGAAATCAGCAATGCGCCGCTGGCGTCGACTTCGGTGCCGATCCCGCTCAGGGTGGGCACTAGCCCGGCCTCGGTGATCGTGCCGCGCAGGCTCAGGTCGCCCATGGGCGGCGGCAGCGCGGCCTCGACGACGGCCATCATCTGCTCCTCGCGCTCCTCTTCCTCCATCGCCTCCGCCGGCGGCTCGCCGCCGATCTGGGTGATGGTGAGGATGTAGGGACCGACCGCCTCATCGCCGTAGTCCTTGACCGTCACGCGGATCATGCTGTTCTCTTCGGGGGCCAGGGTGAGCGCCGCGTCGCGGCCGAGCGGTCCGCCGCCGGCGTCGTCGTCCGCCGCGTCCAGGTCGTTGCCTTCGACCGTGAGGACGGCGTCAAGGAGCAGGCTTTGGGCGCGAATTTCGTAGATCGCGCCGCCGCGGATCGGCAGGTTGAAGCTGTCGGTGTCGCCGGGCCGGTCGATTGCGCCGACGAACGGGGTGTTGATCTCGGGCCCCGTCATCGCGTCCGCTTCGGCCATCGCCATCAGCGGAGCGCTGGCGCTGATCGTGTAGGTCGCGCCGGCGTCCATGGCATCCATGGCGTCGTCCGCGCCCTCGGCGGCCATCAGCAGCGCATCGGGCAGAATCATCAGCGTGTAGGGGCCGGTCGTGCTGAGCGCGAGACTGATGATGGTCGAGCCGGCAATCACGGAGGATTCCTGCAGCACGTCGCCGTTGGCGTCGATCAGCTGCAGCTTGGCCGGCGTTTCGGTCAGGATCGACAGTGAGACGCTCTCGCCGCTGGCTTCGTCGCTGAGGGAAAGTTCGGCGGCGCGCTGGCCGGGTTCGACGCGGACGACGTGCTCGGTGGAGGCGCTGGCGGGGTCCAGCGCGCGGGTCGCGGCGAGCGGTGCCGGCGGCAGGCTGCGGGCGAGGTCGCCGGTGGAGATGTACCAGCCCTGCCCGACCATCGCGGCCGGCGCGACGCCGATCACGGCGCCGGCGTTGTCGACGAGGATCATGCCGGCGGTCTGACCATCGGGGCGGGCGTCGGTGCGGAGCAGCGTGCGCGCGCCCGGTTCCCACTCTTCGACGCCGCTGAGCACGCCGGAGTAGACGCCCGGCTGCGCGCCGGGCATAGCGGTCTGGCTGTAGCCGATGGTGAAGACGGAAGAGCCGAAGCGGATGCTCTCGCCGTCGCCAAGCCGCGCGCCGGGCAGGACGCGGACGAGGCTGTTCTCGAGCGGGCCGAGGTAGGCGAGGCCGGTGAGCGGGTCGCGCCCGACAATCGGCAGCGCTTCCAGGACGTCGCCGTTGTAGAAGTGCACATCGGCGGCGGGCGCGCCGCCCAGCAGGCGCTCGTCAACGAGGACGTAGCCGTCGCTCGTCACCAGGCCGGTCGCCACGGCGTCGCCGGCGATGACGAAGACGAGGCTGGGGAAGATGATGCTGTAGGCGGTCGCGCCGTCACCGCCGCCGGCGGCCTCGGGCGGCGGCGGCGGACCGGTCGGCGCAGGCGGCGTCGCGGCGGGGCGGGCCGCGGGCGCGGCGGCGGGAGCCGGCGCGGCCTGCTGCTGGGCTTCCTGCTGCTCCGCCTGACCCTGCTGTTGCTGCTGCTCGTCCTCGGTGTCATTGCCAACGAGGTCGCAGGCGCTGAAGATCAAAGCGGCAGCGGCGGCCAGCGCGAACAACCGTAAGCTGCCCCGTCTCAAACCGCCCTGTCGCAAACCGCCTTGCCGCAGACGGTTCGTCAGCGTGGATACGTTCATCTCAGCTCCCGTCGCTGTCACGGCCTGTCACGGGTTGTTCCGGCCCGTCACAGCTTGGTGAGGCGGCACGCGACCGCGCCTCGACCTGCAGTGAGCAGATAGCTCGTGATCGGAGTGTATCCCACAAGCGCGATGACCCTTGCAGCCCCTGCGCTCCCGCCGTTGACGCGCCTGACGAGCGGGTTCTGGAACCGCGATACTGGAGTCAGCGGGAGAGGAGCAGCGCGGTGCAATACATCCTGCTCGTGCGGTTGTCGCCGGAGGGGATTGACGCAACGCTCGAGAATCCGCGCGCGCCGCTGCTGGCCGAACAAAGCGTCCACGTGCCCGGCGTGAGCGCGCTGGGGATTTACGCGGTGCTGGGGCCGTACGATTTTACGGCGATCATCGATGCGCCCGACAACGACGCGGCGGCGCGTTGGTCGATCGCCTTCGCGGCGCGGATCCGGGGCGAGATCACGACGATGCCGGCAGTACCGCTCTCGCATCTGGAGGAACGGGGCGGCGGCGCGGACTCGACGGAGACGGCGGAGCCGCTGCCCGGTCAACGTCGGCAGACCAGCTAGCGCAGCGGGGCGGTTGAGCCGTCTGGCGGTCGGTGAGGGATGCGCTGGAGCCGGCGGGGGGATTCGAACCCTCGGCCTACGGTTTACGAAACCGTTGCTCTACCACTGAGCTACGCCGGCCCGGTCGCACAGGCCACGTGCTTGAGCGTACCGCACTATGAGTCAGTAGGGCGTCAGGAGGACGCCAGCAGAGTGCCAGCGGGGGCGCTTGCGCCTGTCCTATCGTGACTCCATGTTCCGCCTGACCGTATCGACGCAGGACGATGCGCTGACACCGACGATCCAGCCGGCGCTGGAGCGGACGGGTCTGCAGGTGGTGCGCTATGTCCCGGCCGGGGGCCAGCCGCCGGATCCGGCGGCGGCCCCGGACGTGCTGCTGCTGGACTGGCGGCGGGCGGCGCCGACGTCGCGGCCGCTTGAGGTGCAGGCCTGGCCCGAGGCGATGCGGTTGGCGGCGCTGAGCGTCGACAGCCTGCGGCGGCTGGGGCCGACGCAGGAGCTGGACGACTTCATCCTCGCGCCGGTGCAGGCGGCGGAGCTCGCGGCGCGGGTGCAGTTGGTGCTCTGGCGGCACGGGCGGGCGTTGACGCGCAACACGCTGGAGGCGGGCGATCTGGTGGTGGACACGTCGAACTATCAGGTGTTCGAGGGCGGGCGGTCGATCGGGCTGACGTTCAAGGAGTTCGAGCTGCTGCGCTTTCTGATGACGCACAACCAGCAGGTGTTCACGCGGGAGATCTTGCTCAACCGGGTCTGGGGCTACAACTACTACGGGGGCTCGCGGACGGTCGATGTGCACATTCGGCGGCTGCGCTCGAAGTTGGAGGCCGGCGGGCAGCGCTACGTGGAGACGGTGCGCAACGTGGGCTACCGCTTCGCCCTGCCGTTGCGATAAATCGGATACACAAGGAGCGGCGCGGACGGCGGCGGTGAGCGGAGCGGGCAGTGCATCACTCAGGCGTAACTCAGGCGTAACCGAATCGGGGCGGTTGGAGCGGAAGGCGGGCATACCATAATGGCTGAGAAGCAGTTGACCCTGCGCGGCGGCGCGTCCGCGGACGACGCCAACCGCTCCCGGGACCGCGCAGACCAGAGAGAGGCATGAGCCGATGGCAACCCTTGAGGAGATTCAGGCGCTGATTGCGGATCAGGGCATTCGCCGCGTCGACCTGTTGGTGACCGATCTGATCGGCCGCTGGCAGCACTTCAGCATTCCCGCGTCGAGGGTGGATGCGTCCTTGGTCGAGCGCGGCCAGGGCTTTGACGGTTCGTCGCTGCGCGGCTTCCAGAGCATTGACGAGTCGGACATGCTGATCCGCCCCGACCTGGACACGGCGCGGATCGACCCGACCGAGAGCGTGCCGACGCTGAAGTTCATCTGCGACGTGCACGACCCGATGACCGGCGACCGCTACAGCCGCGACCCGCGCTATGTGGCGACCAAGGCGGAGCAGTACATGATCGACTCGGGGATCGCCGATCAGGCGTTCTTCGGGCCGGAGCTGGAGTTTTTCCTCTTCGACCATGTGCAGTTCTCGATGTCGATCAACCAGGCGTTCTACGTGGTGGAGTCGGACGAGGCGGACTGGAACAGCGGGCGCGACGAGGACGAGAACAACCTCGGCTACAAGATTCCGCCCAAGCAGGGCTACTCGCCGACGGCGCCGTTCGACACGCTGAGCGACATCCGCTGGGAGATGTCGGACGCGATGAACGCGGTCGGGATAGAGATGGAAGTCCACCACCACGAGGTAGCGACCGGTGGGCAGGGCGAGATCGCGACGCGCTTCGGCACGCTGCGCAGCAAGGCGGACGAGACGCAGTGGTACAAGCACATCGTGCGCAACGTCGCCCAGGCGCACGGCAAGTCGGCGACCTTCATGCCGAAGCCGCTCTACGGCGACAACGGTACGGGGATGCACTGCCACCAGTCGCTGTGGAAAGACGGCGAGCCGCTCTTCTACGAGGCGGGCCGCTACGCCGAGCTGTCCGACACGGCGCGGCACTACATCGGCGGTCTGTTGGCGCACGGCTCGGCGCTGCTCGCCTTCTGCGCGCCGACGACCAACTCCTACAAGCGGCTGGTGCCGGGCTTTGAAGCACCGATCTACCTCGCCTACTCGCAGCGCAACCGCTCCGCCGCGGTGCGGATTCCGACCTACGAGACCTCGCCCAAGAGCAAGCGCATCGAGTTCCGCCCGCCGGACCCCTCCGCGAACACCTACCTCGCCTTCTCGGCGATGCTGATGGCCGGCCTGGACGGGATCCGGAACCAGATCGAGCCCGGCGACCCGGTCGACACGGACATCTACGAGCTGTCGGCGGAGGAAGCGGCCAACATTCCCTCGGTGCCGCATTCGCTGGAGGGTTCGCTGCGGGCGCTGGCGGACGATCACGACTTCCTGATGGCCGGCGGCGTGTTCACGCAGGACCTGATCGACCAGTACCAGGACTTCAAGCTGACCGAGTCGCGGGACATCTTCATGCACCCGGTCGCAGCCGAGTTCTTCCACTACTACCACATCTAGCCGGTTGCGGCGCTCCCTCGGGCGAGGGAGCGCCGTCCCCGCACCCGAGCCAGTCTTGGCAAGGGCGAGAGCCATGACCAGCCTCACTGGCAACAGCGCCCCGTCGAGCGAGCATCAACATCTGCTGAACGCCTGCCGTGAGCACGATGTGCGCTTCGTGCGGCTCTGGTTTACGGACCTGCTGGGGCAGCTGAAGTCGGTCGCGATCACGATCGACGAGTTGCCGACCGCGCTCGAGCAGGGCGTCGAGTTCGACGGGGCGTCGATTGAGGGCTTTGCCCGCCACGACGAGTCGGACATGGTCGCGCGGCCCGATCCGGACACGTTCGTGGTGCTGCCCTGGCGACCGCAGCAACACCGCGTGGCGCGGATGATCTGCGACATCTACCGACGCAATGGGGAGCCGTTCGAGGGCGATCCGCGGCGGGTGCTGCGGCGGCAGCTGGAGTCGGCGCAGGAGCGCGGCTACACCTTCTACGTAGCGCCGCAGATCGAGTATTTCTACTTCCGCGCGCCCGATGATCCGGCGCCGCTGGACGCGGGCGGGTACTTCGACCTCTCGCCGCTGGACACGGCCACGGACCTGCGCCGCGAGACGGTGCTGACGCTGGAGGAGATGGGGATTGGCGTGGCGTCGTCGCACCACGAGGCGGCGCCGTCGCAGCACGAGATTGATCTGCGCTACACCGACGCGCTGACGATGGCCGATCAGGTGATGACGACGCGGCTGGTGGTCAAGGAGGTGGCGATCGGTCAGGGCGTCCACGCGACCTTCATGCCGAAGCCGCTGAACGGGGTAAACGGCTCGGGGATGCACGTGTATCTCTCGCTGTGGGACCACGAGCAGAATCTGTTTCACGCGGAGGCGGGCGGGCTGTCGCCGCTGGCGCGCTCGTTCCTGGCCGGGCTGCTCGCCTACACGCCGCAGTTCACGCTGGTCACGAATCAGTGGTCGAACAGCTACAAGCGCCTCGCGCCAGGCACGGAGGCGCCGGTCTACCTGACCTGGTCGCACGCGAATCAGTCCGATCTGGTGCGGATTCCGGAGTACGAGCCGGGCGACGCGGAGGCGACGCGCCTGGAGTACCGCGGCGCGGACTCGGCGACAAATCCATATCTAGCGTTCTCGGTGTTTCTGGCGGCCGGCTTGCAGGGCATCGACGAGGGGCTGAGTCCGCCGCCGGCGGCGGAGGACAACGTATTCGCGCTCAGCGCGGCGCAGCGGGCGGCGCGGGGTATCGAGGAGATGCCGACAACGCAGGGGCGCGCGATCGAGGCGTTCGCATCGTCGGAGCTCATGCGAGGAGTGCTGGGCGAGTACGTCTGGTCAACGGTGCTGCGCAACAAGCGTCTGGAGTGGGACGAGTACCGCTCACAGGTGACGGATTACGAGCTGCGCCGGTATCTGGCGGTGTTGTAAGGCGTCCCCACTCCGTCATACCCGCGCTTGCCGGGGAACAAGTTCCTGCTTTCGCCGGAACGATGGGGAAGGCGCGCCCCACTCCGTCATACCCGCGCTTGCCGGGGGATGGGTTCCTGCTTTCGCCGGAACGACGGTGCAGGCGCGCCCGGATCCATCATACCCGCGCTTGCCGCGGGTATCTCGTCGAGTGAGGCACAGCCGTGTTCCCCCCTCAGTCGCTGCGCGACAGCTCCCCCGGTGGGGGAGCGCGGAATCTTGGCGGGCGCTCAGCACGGCGTTGAGGTGGGCACTGCTTCGATCACGCCCTCGTCCAGTTGAGTCTGGCGGATGAAGCAGATCACCTGGTGCACCTGCTCGATTTCGAGCCCCTCGACGGCCGGCATATTGCCGAAGTCCCAGTGGTGCTGGCGCACCCCGCGCAGGACGGCGATCACGAAACTCGCGTTGGAGTGGTGACTGGGGACGTAGTACTCGTGCAGCAACGAGGGTCCCGTGCTGCTGCCGCGGAGATCGGAACCGTGGCAGAGGGCGCAATTGGCCGCGAAGATTGTGCTGCCGGCTTCCACCGCTTCAGCATGCCCAGCTTGCGCGCCAGCTTCCGACGCAGCCTCGGACTGACTGTCCTGCATCGCAGACGCTTGCTCAACAGTCTCTGTGCTACTGCCCTGACAGGCAGCGGCGAGGGCGGCGATCGCAACAGCTGCCGCGATCAACCGCGCACTCCATGTGGACATATGTGGCGACCATCTCTTAGCCCGCTCTGCGCACGATACACAGCGCCAGAGATCGTCCGAGGGAGAAGGTGCGGGTCTAGGAACCGCCGACTGCTGAGGCCGCCAGGGCGGCGGCTTGTTCGAAGAGGCCTTCGGTGGAGCTGTCGATCACGTCGAAGAGGGGAGTGGGGTAGAGGCCGATGAAGAGGACGCCGGCGACGAGGACGAGGAGCGCGCCGGCGAGCGGCCGGGAGACGTGGAAGCGGGCGCGGTCGGCGCCTTCCGGCTCGTACAGGTACATCTGCTTGATCACCATCAGGTAGTAGTAGAGGGAGACGAAGGAGGCGGTCACGCCGATTGCGCCGAGCCAGAGGAAGCCGTTGTTGAAAGCGGCCTGGAAGATGATGAACTTGGTCGCGAAGCCGGCGAACAGGGGCATCCCGGCTAACGAGAACAGGGCGGCGGCGATCGAAAACGCCAGGAACGGCTGGCGTTCGGCGAGGCCGCGCAGGTCGATGATGTCGTCGCGGCCGGTGCGGTTGTAGAAGGCGATGATCGCGGCAAAGACGGCGATGTTGGTGGTCACATAGCCGATCAGATGTAAAACGAGGGCGGAGGCGGCGTCCTGCGATTGACTGATGTTGGCGGCGTTGAGCGCGACGATCCCGACGAGCAGATAGCCGACTTGAGAGATCGAGGAATACGCCATCAGGCGCTTGAAGTTGGTCTGCTGGAGGGCCATCAGGTTGCCGACGATCATCGTCACGGCAGCGAGGATGCCGACGAACCAGACCCACTCGGCGGCGGCGGGCAGGAAGGCCTCGGAGAAGAGGCGGAGGAAGAAAGCAAAGGCGGCGGCCTTGCCGCCGGCGCTGAGGAAGGCGGTGATCGGCAGCGGCGCGCCCTGGTAGGCGTCGGGCGTCCACTGGTGGAAGGGCACGGCGGAGACCTTGAAGCCGAGGCCGGCGGTGATCAGGACGAGGCCGATGAGCAGGCCGGGACGAGTGGCGTCGGGATCGACGCCGCCGCCGAGCCCGGCGTAGGAGGCGAGCTGGTCGGCGATGTTGCGGCCGGCGGCGGTGGCGTCGGGCTCGATGCCGGAGTAGAGCGTGGTACCGGTGACGCCGTAGATCAGCGAGATGCCGTAGAGCATCAGGGCGGAGGAGAACGCGCCCAGCAGCATGTACTTGAGCGAGCCCTCATTGGAGAAGGGGTTGAGCTTGTTGAAGCCGACGAGGATGTAGAAGCTGAAAGAGAGCAGCTCGAGCGAGAGGTAGGCGGTGAGCAGCTCACGCGAGGCGGCGAGCAGCATCATCCCCAGCGTGGCAAAGACGATCAGCCCGTAGAACTCGGCGTGGTTCTTGAGGCGGTCGCCGGCGAACTGGACGGCGGCCATGACGGTGAAGAAGGCGATGCCGAGGAAGAAGACGCGGAAGAGGACGGTGAAGTGGTCTACGGCGAGGACGTTGCCGAAGTCGTCGTTGGTGTTCCAGTAGGCGACGGCGGTGGCGACGGCGATGATCGCGAGCGCGGCGGCGGTGGCGTAGCCGAACCATTTCTGGTCAACATTGCGGAACGCGAGGGCCGCGGCAATGATGACGACGGCGAGGCCGGCGAGGACGAATTCGGGAATGATCAGTTGATATTCGAGATCCATCAGGTCACCGTCCGGTCAGCGAACTGAGCGTGAACAGGCCGCCGATCTGGTCGACCTGGGGGAGGTCGGCGACGGACTGGGATATGCGGTCGATGAACGGGTCGGGCCAGACGCCCATGGCGATGATCGGGGCGATCAGCACGATGGCCGCGGCGATTTCCCAGCGGGAGATTTCCTTGAGGCTCTCCCAGCGGGGGTTGAAGGGACCGAGCGCGGCGCGGCCCATCAGCCGCAGGACGTAGATCGCGGTGAGCGCGGCGGAGAGGATGCCAAGCGCGGCGAACAGCGGGAAGGCGTCAACGGCGCCGACGAAGATGTGGAACTCGGCGACGAATCCGGACAATCCGGGTAAGCCGAGCGAGGTCAGGCCGGCGATGCCGAAGAAGATCACGAAGAGCGGCATCTTGCGCACGAGTCCGCCGAAGACGCGGATATCGCGCGTGTGCGCCTGGTCGTAGAGTCCGCCGACCATGGCGAAGAAGAGGGCGGTCATGACGCCGTGCGAGAACATCTGGAGCACGGCCCCGTTGACGCCGATGTTGTTCATCGTGCCTAACCCCATCAGGACAAAGCCCATATGGGAGACGGAGGAATAGCCGATCACGAATTTGAGGTCGGTCTGGTGGATGGCGGAGATCGCGCCGTAGACGGCGGCGACGCCGCCGAGGACGAGCAGGACGGGCATCCAGAAGTCGGTGCCAGCAGGGAGGATTTCCATGCCCAGCCGAATCACGCCGAACGCGCCGAGCTTCATCAGGACGCCGGCGTGGAGCATGGAGACGGCGGTGGGGGCGGCGACGTGTCCGTCGGGCGACCAGCTGTGGAACGGGAAGAGACCGGCGAGGATGCCGCAGCCGATCATGAAGAGGGGGAAGAACGTGTTGGCGAAGCTGCGGCCGAAGTTGACCTCGCGCAGGACGGCCATGTCGAAGGTGCCCGCGCCGGCCTCGGCGAAGACCGCGAAGATGCCGATGAAGATCAGGACAGAGCCGCCGACCAGGACCATGGTCAGCTTCATCGCCCCGTATTCCTTGTTCGTCGAGCCCCAGATCACGATCAGGAGGTACATGGGGAGGACGGCGAGTTCGTAGGCGAAGAACCAGAAGAAGAGGTCCTGGCCGATGTAGACGCCGTAGACGCCGGTGAAGAGGGCGAGGAAGAGGATGAAGAAGTCTTTGACGCGGTGGGTGATCTTCCAGGAGACGAGCACGCCGGCGAAACCGACCAGGCCGTTGAGCAGGACCATCGGGGCGGCGATGCCGTCAACGGCGAGATGGAGGGAGATGCCGTTCTCGCCGAGGAAGGCGATGTTCTCGATCCACGGGTACTGGAGGTCAAACTGATAGCCGCCTTGGGTGAAGTCGTAGACGGCGAAGACCCAGATCGAGTCGATCAGGGTGGCGGTGGTGGTGATCAGGGCGATCCAGCGCACGAGGTTGGCGTGCCGCGAGGGCACGAACAGGGTCAGCAGCATGGCGCCGCCGGGGATCAGCAAGAGCAGGAGGAGAGCTTCGCCTGCGTCCACGCTGTGTGCCTCTCTCTATTCCGTCAGTGTCCGTTAGCCGCGCAGGAGGAAGGCGAGGCCGCCGGCCAGGGCGACGCCGACGACCATCAGCAGGGCGTAGTCGGGGATGCGTCCGGTGACGTGGTAGCGCAGCCAGTAGGCGGCGTAGCGGGTGGCGTCGGCTGGCGCGTTGATGCCGGTGTCGTTGACGATCATGCGGTCGAACCAGGAGACGATGCGGGCCAGCGGGAGCATGGCGCGGTCGATGCCCCACTGGTAGGCCTCGTCGAAGTAGAACTTGTTCTCGACGACCGCGGCGAGGCGGGGCTGGAACTCGCGCACGGCCCGGGCGCGGCGGGCGTTGCGGCCCCAGAAGAACCACCAGGCGGTGAGGAAACCGAGCAGGGAGACGGTGCCGGTGACGGCGGCGACGGAGTTGGAGAAGTGGAAGTCATGCGGTTCGGGGAAGTAGATGTAGTTGTTGATCCCACCGGGGAAGCCGAGCGCGTCGCCGACCTGGTCGAAGGAGACAAAGCCGATGAGGAAGGTGAGCACGGTGAGGAAGACGAGCGGGATGAGGATGGTGGGGTCGGCTTCGCGGGCGCGTCTGATCACGGCGAGGTCTTTGGGCGGGCCGAAGAAGGTGATGATCACGAGCCGAGCCATGTAGAGGGCGGAGAGGAAGGCGGCGACGCCGAGCAGGATGGCGACGGCGGTGTTGGCGCCGCCGAGCGTGGCGACGAAGATTTCATCCTTGGAGAAGAAGCCGGAGAGCGGCGGGATGCCGGCGAGGGCAACGGAGGAGATGATGAACGTGGAGGCGGTCACGGGCATCCGCCACCAGAGTCCGCCGAGCTTGCGGGCGTCCTGTTCCTCGGTCATGTGGATCACGGAGCCGGAGCCGAGGAAGAGGCAGGCCTTGAAGAAGGCGTGCGTTAACAGGTGGAACATGGCAATGCCGACCGCGCCGACCCCCAGGGCGACGAACATGAATCCGAGCTGGGAGACGGTGGAGTAGGCGAGGACGCGTTTGATGTCGTTTTGGGCGAGGGCCATGATCCCGGCCAGCAGGGCGGTGGTCAGACCGACGGCGAGGACGACGTTGGAAGCGCCGGGGGTGACCTCGAAGACGGGCAGCAGGCGGGCGACGAGGTAGACGCCGGCGACGACCATGGTGGCGGCGTGGATCAGCGCGGAGACGGGGGTGGGGCCTTCCATGGCGTCGGGCAGCCAGACGTGGAAGGGAACCTGCGCCGACTTGCCGGCGGCGCCGAGGAAGAGCATGAGGGTGGAGAGCGTGAGGTAACCGTCGCCCATGACCTGGGGGAGGTCGTTGACGCGGCCAGCCTCGGCGGCGGCGATGATGTCGGAAATCTGGAACGAGCCGGTGGCGCGCCAGAAGAGGATGATGCCGATGAACAGGCCGACGTCGCCGAGGCGGGTGGTGACGAAGGCTTTCTTCGCCGCTTCGACGGCGGAGCGGCGCTCGTAGTAGAAGCCGATCAGGAGGAACGAGCAGAGGCCGACGCCTTCCCAGGCGACGAACATGAGCAGCAGGTTGTCGGCGAGGACGAGGGTGAGCATCGCCGAGACGAACAGGGAGAGAACGGCGAAGTACCACCAGTAGCGGGGCTCGGGTTTGCCGTGGTGGCGCAGGTAGTTGGTCGAGTAGAGGTTGACCATCAGGGCGACGGTGGAGACGACGAAGATCATGACGATGGCGATCGAGTCGACGGTGAAGCCGAGCCGGACGACGAATTGGTCGAAGTTGATCCAGTCGGTGCCGACGTTGCGGATGCCGCCGAGGCCGGCGCCGAGCCAGTCGAGGTGGGATTCGAGGACGAAGAAGAAGAGGACGAAGACGGCGAGCGCGGCGCCGACGGAGATGAAGTCGCCGCCGCGCGGCAGCTTGCGGCCGAAGAGGAAGAGGACGACGAAGGAGATGGCCGGGATTGCCGGCAGAATCCATGCGTGGTCGGCCCAGATCATCGGCTTGTGCTCCTGGTTACCACTTGAGGAGGTTGACTTCGTCGACGTTGGCGGTGGCGCGGTTGCGGAAGGTGCGGACGACAATGCCGAGCGCGAGGGCGACCTCGGCGGCGGCGATCACGATGATGAAGAAGGCGAAGATGATGCCGGTGATGTTGCCGAAGTCGACGTGTCCGTAGACGGCGAAGGCGACCATGTTGAGCGAGACGGCGTTGAGCATCAGCTCGACGGAGAGCAGGATCAGCACGGCGTTGCGGCGGGTGAGGACACCCATCGTGCCGATCGCGAAGAGGATGGCGTTGACGATCAGGATGTGCTCGAGAGGCGGCATCAGTTGTCGTCCTCGTCTGGTGAGGCGAGCATGATCGCGCCGTCAAGGGCGATCGAGAGCAGGACGCCGACGATGATGAAGGGGACGATCCAGATGGTGAAGATGGCGTCGCCGATCGCCTGGAGGCCGACGGGCTGGATCGCGGCGGAGGATTCGGGAGTCGTCCAAGTGGTGGCGACGATGCCGCCGATGAGGGCGGCGAGGAGGCCGAGCGAGGCGGCGATGCCGAGCGGCCGAGAGCGTCCGAAGAGCGCCTGGGGCCGCTCGCGGGCGCGGGTGAGCATGAGCGCGAAGAGGATCAGGATGACGACGGCGGAGCCGTAGACCAGGAGTTGGACGAGCGCGATGAACTCGACGGTGAGGATCAGGTAGATGCCGGAGACGCCGGCGAGGGCGGCGATGAAGAAGAGCGCGGCATAGACGATGTTGCCGGCGGTGACCACGCCGATCGCGGAGATCAGCATGACCATGGCCAGGATCCAGAACACCACCTGAGTTGCGGTGACGCCGTCCTCCACGTGGCTGCTCCTCTTCCTGTCTCTCTGTACTCTCTGGGCGCGGCTCAGTCGCCGGTCGCTTCGAGCGGGGTGACCTCGGGCGCGGTAATCACGCGCGGGGTGGCGGGGGTGGTCTGCACGGTGCGCGTGCCCTCACCCTGCTTGCGGCGCATGAGGTAGTAGATCAGCCCGAAGAGGGCGGCGAGGAGGGCAAAGGAGACGAGGCCGACGACCCAGTCCGCGCCGCCGTAGGCGAGGATGATGCCGTTGGCGATGACCTGGACGATGGCGAAGGGAAGCAGGACTTTCCAGGAGAACGCCATGAGCTGGTCAATGCGCAGGCGCGGGAAGAGCGCGCGCGAGCCGATCACGAGGACGATCAGGACGGAGGTTTTGACGAGCGTGAGGACGATCTGGAGGCCGAGGCCGACGTCCGCGCCGAAGGGCCAGTTCCAGCCGCCGAGGAAGAGCGAGGAGGCGAGCATGACCATGAGGAAGAGGGCGGTGTACTCGGCGAGGAAGAACATCCCCCAGCGCATCCCGGAGTACTCGACGAAGTAGCCGCCGACGACTTCCGACTCGGCGATCGGCATGTCGAAGGGCGGGCGGTGGAGCTCGGCGAGCGCGCCGATCAGGAAGATGACGAAGCCGAGCGGCTGGAGGAGGATGTAGGGAGTGGTGGTCTGGTCACCGACGATGGCGTTGATCGAGCCGGCGAGCGAGGCGTCGCCGTCGACGGCGATGCGGCCGGCGGCGACCATGACAACGGCGACGATGATCAGGAGCATGGGGATTTCGTAGGAGATCGCCTGGGCGGCGGCGCGGACGCCGCCGAGCAGGGCGTACTTGTTGTCGGAGCCCCAGGCGGCCATGACGACGCCGACGATGTTGAGGCCGAGCACGCCGAAGACGTAGAGGAGGCCGAGGTTGAGGTCGCGGATGAACCAGGTCTCGGTGAAGGGCATGGGGACGAAGACGAGGAACACGGGGACGAAGGCCATGTACGGGGCGAGTTCGAAGGCCCAGCGGTCTGCGGTGATCGGGCGAACGTCTTCTTTGGTGACGAGTTTGAGGGCGTCAGCGATCGACTGGAGAGTGCCGATCGGGCCGGTGCGGGTGGGGCCGACGCGGGCCTGGAGGCGGGCGAGGATTTTGCGCTCGAGGTAGATCAGGGCGAAGGCGTTGATCGTCATCAGCGCGACGATGAAGACGACGCGCAGGAGCGCATCGATCCAGTCGGGCATACTGACGCCGGCGAACTCGCTCAAGACCATTTAGCGGATCCCTGATCTCCCCGCTGGCTGTGGCGGCTGCTCACGCAGGGTACACGCAGTACGGCTTAGACCCACCCAGTCGGAGCGCCAAGCGGCGCGCGGGCGGGGCATTAGCGGTCCACCTCGCAGAGGACGATGTCGATGGAGCCGAGCGCGACGACGGCGTCGGCGAGGTAGCTGTTGATCACCTGGGGCTTGAGCGAGGAGAGGTTGTGGAAGCAGGGCGAGCGCATTTTCACGCGCCAGGGTTGGTCGGTGCCGTCGGAGACCATGTAGATGCCGTATTCGCCGCGCGGGTTCTCCTGGCGCATGTAGATTTCGCCCGGTTCGGGGCGCAGGCGGGCGGGCATTCGCTCGGGCATGATCGGGCCGTCGGTCGGCATCTGGTCAAGGGCCTGGCGGAGGATGGTGACGGACTGGCGCATTTCCTCAAGGCGGACGAGGTAGCGGTCGTAGACATCGCCGCGCTCGCCGACGGGGATTTCCCAGTGGAAGCGGTCGTAGATCGAGTAGGGCTCGTCCACGCGCAGGTCGAAGGGGACGCCGGAGGCGCGGAGCATGGGGCCGGTGACGCCGTAGGAGATTGCTTCGTCAGCGGTCATCACGCCCACGTCGCGGCAGCGGGCGACGAAGACTTCATTGTTGGTCATCAGCTCGTCCACGTCGGCGATCCCGGTTTCGACCTGGTCGAGGACCCAGTGGGAGTCTTCGATGAAGGTCTCGTGCGGGTCCCAGGCGAGGCCGCCGACGCGGAAGTAGTTGTACATGATGCGGTCGCCGCAGACGGCCTCGAAGAGGTCCTGGATGCGTTCGCGCTCTTTGAAGGTCCAGGTGAAGGCGGTGCCGAAGTAGCCGACGTCGGTGCCGAACGCGCCCATGAACATGAAGTGGGAGAGGATGCGGTTGAATTCGGCGAGGATCAGGCGGACGTACTCGGCGCGTTCGGGGATTTCGATGCCGGCGAGGCGTTCGACGGCGTTGACGTAGACCCATTCGGAGTTGAAGGCGGCGAGGTAGTCGGTGCGGTCCTGGTAGCCGAGCGCGCCGCGGTAGTCGAGGTTTTCGGAGAGTTTCTCGCCGCCGCGGTGCATGTAGCCGATGTAGGGGATGGCGTCCTTGACGATTTCGCCGTCGACGGTGAGCACCATGCGGAAGACGCCGTGGGTGGCGGGGTGCTGGGGGCCGATGTTGATGTTCATGTCGACGGTTTCGAACTCGCGCTCGACGACGACGGGTTCGGTGAGGACTTCGCCTTCGAAGGTTTGCTGGACCATGCGGGCTCCTCCCTGCTCCTCGTCCGGTTCGCGGTTCGGCGGGGCTGGTTATCCGCCGCGCAACTGGATGCGGCGGGCGGCGGCGAGTTCGCGGCCCAGGCGGACGCGTTCGGCCTGGGCGGCGGCGCGGCCTTCGGGGTCTTCCTCGGCGTCAGGAATGCTCGGCAGTTCGGGCGGCGGCGGAGCCGGCGGACGGTCGTCAGCGGGCGCGGCGGCCTTGGGCACCTCCGCAGCGGGCGTCGCCGGCGCGGCGGGCCGCGGCGGAGGCGGCGCGCCGTCCTGGCGCGGGCCGCCCGCGGGCGGCGCGCCGGCGAGCCGCTCGGCGCGGCGCTTGGCGGCGATCTCGCGGGCGCGGGCGACGCGCTCAGCCTGTTCCGCCTTGCGCGCGGCGCGCTCTTCCTCAGTCATGTCCTCGACCCGCTTGCGAGTCGGCGCAGCGGCGGCGGTAGGCGCGTCCTCCTGCGTTTCCTCCGGCGCGGGCGGCGGGTGCTGCTTGGTGAAGAAGGCGACGTCAACGCCCTGTTCCATCTCGATCGGGGCGAGCGGGTGGCTCTTGCGCAGGGGATGGATGTCGAGGTCTTCGTCGAGCAGCAGGTTACGCGGGTCGGGGTGGCCGAGGAATTCGATGCCGAACATTTCGCGGCATTCGCGCTCGGCCCAGTTGGCCATCTCGTACACGTCGCTGACGGACTCGACCACTGCGCCCGCCGACGGCAGCCAGGCCTTGATCGTGACGGCCTGGCGCAGGGGAATGGAGTAGAGGTGGTAGACGATTTCCAGGCCGCGCTCTTCCCAGTCGACGGCGGTCTGGTTGCGCAGCAGGTTCATCTGCAGGCGCTCGTCGTCGCGGCCGCGCTCGAGCACTTCGTGGATCGCCTCGGCGGGGATCGTAAGGGCAACGTCGCCGCCTTTGGTGAGGGCGGCGTCGAAGCGGATCAGGGGCATGGCCTCGCGGTAGCGGTCGGCGATCGAGCCGGGCGGCGGCTCGGTGCTGGCCGGTTCAGGCGGGGCGGCGGGGGTGCGGCGGGAGGTCATGGCTGATCAGTATCCGCGGGCGCGTTCCTCGACGATCTTCTCCTGCAGGGCGAGCAGGCCGTCGATCAGGGCTTCGGGGCGGGGCGGGCAGCCGGGCACGTAGACATCGACGGGGACGATGTTGTCGACGCCCTGGACGACGCGGTCGTACTGGGTGTAAGGGCCGCCATTGGTGGCGCAGGCGCCCATGGAGATGACCCATTTGGGATGGGGCATCTGCTCGTAGAGCAGCTTGACCGCGGGCGCCATTTTCTTGGTCACGGTGCCGGCGACGATCATCACGTCGGACTGGCGGGGGGAGGGCCAGGGGACGATCCCGAAGCGGTCGAGGTCGTGGTTGGCCATGTAGGTGGCGATCATCTCGATCGCGCAGCAGGCGAGACCGAAGGTCATCGGCCAGAGGGAGGATTTGCGGGCGGCGGAGATCAGCGCCTCGGCCGGGGCCTGCATGACGCCGGGCAGGACGACTTTGTAGGGGACGGTGGGCGGCGCGTCCTCAATGGCCTGGAGCCGGAGCGACTCTGGCGAGATGATCACGGGGGTGGGGTCGCCCATGTGTGGTGGTTGGGAGGTGGTCATGCGCCGCGCCTCAGCTCTGTTTAGTTCCGTTGCCAGTCGAACACGCCTTTACGCCAGGCGTAGGCCAGGGCGATGAGCAGCGTGCCGATGAAGAGCACCATCTGCCAGAGGATGACTTTGCCGAAGTCGGCGTCGATCAGCCCGAGGAAGGAGACGGCCCAAGGGAGGAGGAAGACGACTTCGACGTCGAAGACGAGGAAGAGCAGGGCGTAGGTGTAGTAGCGGACGTGGACCTGGGCCCAGTTGCGGCCGATCGGCAACATGCCGCATTCGTAGACCTGCCCCTTGAGCGCGGTGCGGCGCTGGGGGGCGAGCAATTTGGTCGCCAGGAGGGCGGTCAGGACGAGCATGATCCCGACCGGAATCGCAACCAGGACAGCGCCGTAGTTCTCGAACAGTTCGGACACGTCTACCTGCCATCACCGCTCTGTTGATGCGCACCGATTAAGCGGTGCGAACAGATCGTACCCGCGCCGACTAAGCAGGGTCAATGTCTGGGGCGGCGCAGCGGAGATCACGCGCGTATTGGAACTCGATGGTGGCGTTTACGTCGTCCAGCGCGCGCGTGCCCGTCTGGCGGTAGCCGAGCCGCTCGTAGAGGCGGTGCGCGTCGGTGAAGCGGGTGTCGGACCAGAGTTCGATCCGCCAGGCGCCCTGCTCGAGCGCCCACTGGACGGCGGTCTCGACGAGGCGGCGGCCGAGGCCCCGGCCGCGCAGGTGCGCGTCGAGGTAGAGGCGGTGGAGCTCGACAGTGGGGCCGTCCAGACGTTCGGCGGCGACCGAGCCGACGACGCGTCCGGCGGGGTCAGCCGGGTCGGCGGGGTCAGCCGGGTCGCGCATGACCCAGAGCGCGCCGCGCGGTTCGCGGTAGGGGAAGGCGGCCTCGCTGGCGAGCAGGTCCCAGAATTCTTCCTCGGGCTCCCAAGTAAAGCCGTATTCGTCGAAGACGCGGTGGATCAGCTCGATCACGGCGGGCGCGTCTGGGTAGTGTGCGGGTGCGATCGGGAAGGTCACGGCGCGTTACTCTGCTGGGAAAGTGGACACGGTCCACGGTACGCAACTGAGGAGCACGATATGGGACCGCTGAGCGGGATTCGGATTGTTGAGTTTCAGGGAATCGGCCCGGGGCCGTTCTGCGGGATGATCCTGTCCGACATGGGCGCGGACATCGTGCGCATCGACCGCGCCTCGAATGCGCCGGCCGAGGCGCCGGGGCGGCCGCCGGGCGATCTGCTCGCGCGGGGGCGGCGCTCGATTGCGCTGGATCTGAAGAATCCGGAGGGCGTCGAGGTGGCGCTGAAGCTGATCGAGGGCGCGGACGCGCTGTTCGAGGGCTTTCGGCCGGGCGTGATGGAGCGTCTGGGGCTGGGTCCGGATGTCTGCCTGGAACGCAATCCGAAGTTGGTCTACGGACGGATGACGGGCTGGGGGCAGGAAGGTCCGTACGCGCAGATGGCGGGGCACGACATCAACTACATCTCGCTGGCCGGAGCGCTGGCGCCGATCGCGCGCAAGGGTCAAGCGCCGGTGCCGCCGCTGAATCTGGTCGGCGACTTCGGCGGCGGCGGGATGTACCTCGCGGTGGGGATGCTGGGGGCGCTGATCGAGGCGCAGCGGTCGGGCAAGGGGCAGGTCGTCGATGCGGCGATGGTGGACGGCGCGTCGTCGCTGATCACGTCCGTGCACGCGGGGCTGGCGACGGGCGGCTGGCGGCGCGGACGGGCGGCCAACGTGCTCGACACGGGGGCGCACTTCTACGACGCCTACGAGACGCTGGACGGGAAGTACGTGTCGATCGGCTCGATTGAGCCGCAGTTCTACGCGGAGCTCCTGCATCTGCTCGGACTGGAGAACGAAACGCTGCCCCAGCAGATGGACAACACGCGCTGGCCGGAGCTGAAGGAGCGGGTCACGGCGATCTTCCGCACGAGGACGCGGGCCGAGTGGGAGGCGGTGTTCGAGGGTTCGGACGTCTGCTTCGGGCCGGTGCTGGAGCCGTGGGAAGCGCCGAATCACCCGCACGCGAAGGCGCGCGGAGCGTTCGAGGAGGTCGCCGGAGTCGTGCAGCCAGCCCCGGCGCCGCGCTTCAGCCGGACCCAGTCGGAGATCCAGGGACCGCCGGCCTACCCGGGTCAGCACACGGACGAGATTCTGGCGGAGATCGGCCTGAACGGCTCGCAGGGCGAGGAACTGAAAACGGCGGGCGCGGTCGCCTGAGCGGCTGTGCGTGGACTTTTTTTTTCTCTCTCCCCGTGTGAGCGGGGGGAGATGCCGAAGGCAGAGGGGGGGCGTGCGGGCAACCCCCCTCAGTCCCTCCGGGACAGCTCCCCCGCTGAGCGGGGGGAGCGGAGGTTTGACGACGATGGTTTCGATTACTGACTACCGCCTCTATCCGGCGATCCAGGCGCAGCCCTCTGAGTGCGCCAAGCTGCTGAGCAGCGCGCAGCCCTTCTCGGAGGCGGCCGCTGTGCTGGCGGGCGCGGCGCGGGTCTGGACGGTGGGCATTGGCACCTCGTACAACGCGGCGAACGCGGCCAGTTGGATGCTGCGCGCGGCGGGTCTGGAGGCGCGGCCGCTGACCAGCTTTGAGTTCGCCGTCTGGCCGCCGCTGGGGGACGGCGACGCGGTGCTGCTGTTCGCGCACACGGGGCGCAAGACGTACAGCGGGCGGGCGCTCGCGGTCTGCATCGAGCGCGGCGTGCCGGTGGTGCTGATTACCAAGGTGGAGACGGAGTTCGACCTCGCCTCGCTGCCCGAGAGCGTGCTCGTCCTGCACACGACGACGCAGGATCCCTCGGCGATGTACACGGTCTCGCACACGGCGGCGATGACGGCGGCGGCGATGATTGCGGATGCAGCGTCGCCGGGCGCGCTGGGCGACATCGGGAAGATTCCCTTCGCGCTGGCGTTGGTGTTGGCGATGGAGGACGAGGTCGCGGCGCTGGCGGCGGAGTGGTCGGCGGGCGCGCTGATCGCGTTGGGCGGCGGGCAAATGCTGAGCGCGGCGGAGGAGGCGCACATCAAGATCGCCGAGGCCTCGCGTCGGGCGGTGCGGCATCAGGAGCCGGAGTCGTTTCTGCATGGCCCGGTCGTGCAGATTGTGGCGTCGGACCGCATCCTGACGTTTGCGGCGGACGACGCCGCGGCGGAGCGCAGCCGCGCGATTACGCAGTTGGCAATCGACGCGGGCTGCGCGGCGGCCTGGGTCGCGCCGCTGAGCGTGAGCGGCCCGGCGGCGGCGCGGCTCTTGCCGCTGCCGGTGCTGTCGCCCGAGCTGCTGCCCATTCCCGCGGTCGTGCATGCGCAGCTGTTGGCCGGCCATCTGGCGGCCAACGGAGGCGTCAACGCGGACGACTTCCGCACCGACGTGCCCGAGTTTCGGGCGGCGCTGTCGCAGCTGTCGCTCTGAGCGGTCGCAGCACCGCCGCCGACCCTGCGCACGCGATGCGCCCGCGGCCTGACGGCGGAAGCGCTGGAGCATAGCCGCTGTGCCGCGCTTCAGTTCGCGCCGCGAGCGGAATCTCTGGCTCTGCTCATTGACCGTGGTCGCGGCGATCTTCGCCAGTCTGGGGCTGAGCGGCGCCCTCATTGACGCGTTGGCCGACGACACTGTTGCGGCGGTTGGCTTTGGCCTTGCCCTGATCCTGGTGGCCCTGACCGTCGTCACGCAGGGGCTGCAATCGAGACCGCGCGGGATCGAGCTCGGCGTCGGCCTGGGTCTCGCGGCGGTTGGTCTGATGGTCCTGCTCCGGCTGACGCTCGCCGAACGCACCCATCTGATCGAGTACGGCGTGCTTGCCGCATTCGTGTACGCCGCCCTGATCGAGCGCGCCCGTCACGGCCGGCGCGTGCCCGCGCCCGCCTGCATCGCGTTCGTGGCCGCGGTGTTGATCGGCGTCGCCGACGAGCTCTGCCAACTCGTTGCGCCCAACCGGGTGTTCGATCTCGAAGACATCCTGTTCAACACGCTCGCCGCCGCCTTCGCGGTTGCCGTTGGCGCAGCAGGCGGCTGGCTCCGGCGGCGGGCAATCGGGCAGCGCGGCCGCCCGGGCTGCCCGGTCGCCATCAGCGCAGCGCGCCGAGGCGGGATTCGAGGTCGGCCTGCTGGCGCTGGAGTTCGGCGGCGAGGTCCTGGGCCTGCTGGACGACGGCGGGCGGCGCTTTCTGGCGGAAGCCCGCGTTGGCGAGCTTTCCTTCGGCGCCCCGGAGCCGCTTGCGCACGCTCTCCAGGTCCTTGTTAAGGCGGATGCGCTCCTGCTCGACGTCGACGAGGCCGCCCAGGGGCAGGATGATCTCGCCGGCGGGCAGCACGGCGGAGGCGATCTGTTCGGCGGGCGCGGCGGCGCGGTCGGCGGCGATGATCAGCGGGCGGGCGCGGGCGAGCACTTCGATGATCGAGGAGGCCTCGGTCACGGCGGCGTGGGCGTCGCCGCGGGGCAGCACGTAAGCCTCGGCCCACTGGCCGGCATGCACGCGGTGGTCGGCGCGCAGCTGGCGGACGGCGGTAACGACTTCCTGGACAGCCGCGAACTGCGCCTCAGCCGCGGCGTCCCGCGCGAGGTCGCCGGGTTGGGGGTAACGCGCGCCGATCAGGGCGTCGGTGTCGGCGGCAGCGCCGAGGTGGGGGCGCAGCTGCTGCCAGATCGCTTCGGTGACGAAGGGCATCCAGGGGTGGAGCAGGCGCAGGCCGCGGTCGAGGACCTCGGTCAGGACGGGCAGCGGGGTGCGGTCGCCGGCGCGCAGGCGGACTTTGCTGGCCTCGACGTACCAGTCGAAGAATTCGCCCCAGAGGAAGTCCTGAATCTGGCGGCCAGCCTCGCCGAGCTGGAAATGTTGGAGGAGATCGTCGACGGAGTCGATGACGGCCTGGAGGCGGGAGAGGATCCAGCGGTCTTCGAGGGGGCGTTGCGCCAAGCGCTCCCCCGCTGGGGGAGCTGTCACGGAGTGACTGAGGGGGGGCGCGGTGGTTGAGTCGGAGGATTGGTCGAGTTCGCCGAGGACGAACTTGGCTCCGTTCCAGAGTTTGTTGGCGAAGTTGCGGGAGCCTTCGAGGCGCTCGTCGGTGAGGCGCATGTCGTTACCGGGCGTGGAACCGGTGGCGAGGGTGAAGCGCAGGGCGTCCATGCCGTACTGGTCGGCTTTTTCGAGCGGGTCGATGACGTTGTCGAGCGACTTGGACATCTTGCGGCCCTGGGCGTCGCGGACGAGGCCGTGCAGGTAGACGGTGCGGAAGGGCGGCCGGCCGAGGTTGTAGCAGCCGAGCATGATCATCCGCGCGACCCAGAAAAAAAGGATGTCGTAGCCGGTCTCCATGACCGACGAGGGGTAGAAGCGCGAGAGGTCGTCGGTGGTCTGGGGCCAGCCGAGCGTGGAGTGCGTCCAGAGGCCGGAGGAGAACCAGGTATCGAGCACGTCGGGGTCCTGGACGAGGTCGGGGCTGCCGCAGTGGGGACACGCTTCGGGATCGGACAGCGCGACGATCGGCTGAGCGCCTTCGTCGATCGTGATTTGGCCGTCTTCGGCGCGGATGATGGCGTCGGCGTCGCAGACGGCGCAGTACCAGGCGGGGATGCGGTGGCCCCACCAGAGCTGGCGGGAGATGCACCAGGGGCGGATGTTGTCCATCCACTGGAGGTAGACGCCGGTGGAGCGCTCGGGCACGATCCGCACCTCGCCGTCGCGGACGACGCGGGCGGCTTCGGCGGCGAGGTCGTCGGTGTCGACAAACCACTGGTTGGAAACAAGCGGCTCGACGACGACGCCGGAGCGCTGCGAGTGGCCGACATTGTGGATGTGAGTCTCGGCCTTGAGCAGGTAGCCGTCTTCCTCAAGATGTTGGGCGACGAGCAGGCGGGCTTCGTCGCGATCCATGCCGGCGTAGAGGCCGGCCTCCGGCGTGAGCGTGCCGTCCCAGTCGACGACGCGGATCGGTTCGAGGCCGTGGCGTTCGCCGATCTCGAAGTCGAGCTGGTCGTGGCCGGGCGTGATCTTGAGCGCGCCGGTGCCGAACTCCAGCTCCACGGCGTCGTCGGCGATGATCGGGATGAGTCGGCTGAAGCCGCGCAGGGGCAGGCGGACGTGTTTGCCGATGTGCGGTCGCCAGCGCTCGGAATCGGGGTGGACGGCGATGGCGACGTCGGCGGGGATCGTCTCGGGGCGGGTGGTGGCGATCGTGACGCCGTCGTCGAGTGCGTGGCCGCGTTCGTCGACGAAGGGGTAGCGCACGTGCCAGAGCTTGCCCTCTTCCTCCTGGTACTCGACCTCAACATCGGAGAGGGCGGTGAGCATCTGCGGGTCCCAGTTGATGATCCGCGCGCCGCGGTAGATTTTGCCGTCCTGGAAGAGATCGACGAAGGTCTTGCGGACGGCGTCGCGGGGCGTGGGGTCGAGCGTGAAGGCGGTGCGTTCCCAGTCGCAGGAGGCGCCCATCCGTCGGGCCTGGGCGGTGATCCGCGGGCGGGTGACGCCGACCCAGTCCCAGACGCGCTCCTCGAAGGCGTCGCGGCCGAGGTCGTGGCGGGTCATGCCCTCGCGGGCGAGCTGCTGTTCGACGACGCTCTGGGTGGCGATTCCGGCATGGTCAAGGCCGGGCAGCCAGAGGGCGGGCGCGCCGCGCATCCGCTGCCAGCGGATCAGGGCGTCCTCGATGGTGAGGGTGACGGCGTGGCCGAGGTGGAGCACGCCGGTGACGTTGGGCGGGGGCATGATGATGATGAAGGGCTCGGGGCCGTCGGGGGTCGGTTCGGCGGGTCGGAACCAGCCGTGTTCTTCCCAGAAGGCGTAGATCGGGTCTTCGACGAGCGAGGCGTCGTAGGCGCCCGTCAGGCGGCTGAGGAGGGAGAGGTCGAAGGGGCTGGTGCGCACGGCTGCACTCCGATGATCCGTTGAGCGGTCGGGAGAGGGGTTCAGGGGGTTCCGGTCCGGCGGGCTGGGCAAGATTGGGCCACGGCGCGCCGAACCTAGCCTACGGCGACCAGGACGCCGTCAATCACGTCGGCTTCGTTGACGGGCGGCTGGTTGCACGCCGCGGCGCGCCGATTGCGGCGCTGCTTGGCGGCTTCGAGCTCGTAGAGCATGTCCAGTCCCTGGCGGGTGTCGCTGGCGACGCGGGCGGGATCCTGACGCTGGAGCCGGCGGCGGAAGAGCCAGTAGGTGAAGGCCTGCCACTCGGCGTGTTCGAGGCGTTCGGGATCGGCGTCGGGGCGGTGGACGGCGGTGCGGTACTCGCGCAGGAGGTCGGGCTGGCGCGCGCCGTAGATGCGGCCGAAGACATCGGCGTCGAGGTCCTGGCGGGCGTGGGAGAAGGCGAAGCTGTTGCGCTCCTTGAGGAGGACGCGCTCCACGGCCAGCTGCAGCGCCTGTTCGACGCGGACGCCATAGAGGAAGTTGAGGTGCGCCCAGTACTTGGCCGTGCCCAGCCGCTCCTGGAACGCGGTCTCGCTGAGCGTGACCGGGGGCGCTTCGTCGACGAGCAGGGCGTCCACCTCAGCGGGCGGGAGCAGGCCGGGCGGGGCGGAGTCGCAGATGCGCTCGGCGAGCAGCAGCCAGTCGAAGGCTTCCTGTTCGATCAGGTAGACGAACTCGCGTCCGTTGAGCGTCTCGCGGGGCATTTCCCAGTCGCGGATGCAGTCGAGCAGGGCGTCGAACCAGGGTCGGCCGGCGCGCAGCTGGGTGTGGAAGATCGCGAGCAGGCCGCCGGCGTCGGGCTCCACGAGCGCGCCGATGAGCAGCTGCTCATCGTCGGCGGCGTGATCGGGGGCGAAGCCGGTCTCGACCGGGCCGTCGCGCCCGGCGAGATGCGGGAAGGGGGTGTCGTCTGCCTGTCGGGACGGGGAGGCGGCCATCGCTCAGTTCGCTCTCGTCAGCTCTTCCGATGCTGTCTGGTGGTCGCGGTTGGCTGGATTGGCTGGGTGGGTTAGGCGGCCTTGCCGCAGCAGCGCTTGTACTTGCGGCCGCTGCCGCAGGGGCAGGGCGCGTTGCGGCCGACTTTGCGGCCGCCGACGGCGCCCGACGCGGCAGAGCGGGCGGTCGGGCGGGCAACTGGTCGGGCGGCGACGGCGACGCCGCCACCAGACTCGCGCACGTTGCTGACGCGGACGGGGTCGCCGGCCTGAGGCGGGCTGACGCCGCGCGGGCGGCGGCGCAGGGCGGCGGGCTCGCTCTGCTCGACGCGCAGGGAAGCGTGCATCACGGAGGCGGAAACCTCGCGGCGCAGCGCGCCGATGAGCTGATCGAACATATCGAACGCTTCGCGCTTGTAGGTGACCAGCGGGTCTTGCTGCCCGTAGGCCTGGAGGCCGACGCCCTGGCGGAGGCCGTCGACTTCGGTCAGGTGGCGGATCCAGAGTCGGTCCATGGTGCGGAGGACGAGTTGGCGGAGCAGCAGGACGGACGCGCCGTCGGTGGCGGCGTCGATCCGCTCGGCGAGGCGTTGGAGTTTGGCGGCGGCGTGCTCGCGCAGCGCTTCGACGCATTCGTCCAGCTCCGCGCCGTAGAGGGCGTCGCGATCGAGGCCGGTGAGGGGCAGCACCTGCGCCGCTTCCTGCCAGAATTCGTCGGCGGTGGTTTCGTCCCAGAGCTCTTCGGCGAAGGCGGCCTCGAGGTCGTCGATCGTGCGCAGGAGCATGTCCTCGATGATCTGGGTGAGTTCCGTCTCCGCGTTGAGCACCTTGTCGCGTTCGCGGTAGATCACCTCGCGCTGGCGGTTGATCACGTCGTCGTAGTCGACGAGGTGTTTGCGGATGTCGAAGTGGTAGGTTTCGACCTTCTGCTGGGCTTGTTCGAGGGCTTTGCCGACCATGCCGGATTCGAGCGGCGAGCCGTCCTCGAGGCCGGCCTTCTCGAGCATTCCGGGCAGCCAGTCAGGGGTGAAGCGCTTCATGATGCCGTCTTCGAAGGAGACGTAGAAGCGCGAGGAGCCGGGGTCGCCCTGACGGCCGGCGCGGCCGCGCAGCTGGTTGTCGATGCGGCGCGACTCGTGGCGCTCGGTGCCGATCACGGCGAGGCCGCCGCGGCGGCTGACGTCCTCGCCCAGCTTGATGTCGGTGCCGCGGCCGGCCATGTTGGTGGCGATCGTGACGGTGCCGGGCTCGCCGGCGTTGGCGATGATGTGCGCCTCGCGCTCGTGCTGTTTGGCGTTGAGCACTTCGTGCGCGATGCGCCGCCGCTTGAGCATTCCGGCGAGGCGCTCGGAGGTCTCGACCGAGGCAGTACCGACGAGCACCGGGCGGCCGGCGGCGGCGAGGTCGGCGATCGCGTCAATCGCGGCGTTGAACTTCGCCTGTTCGGTGCGGAAGACGAGGTCGGCCTGGTCGTCGCGGATCATGTCGCGGTTGGTGGGGACGACGACGACGTCGAGTTGGTAAATCTTGTGCAGCTCTTCGGCCTCGGTGGCGGCCGTGCCGGTCATGCCGGCGAGCTTGTTGTACATGCGGAAGTAGTTTTGGTAGGTGATCGTGGCGAGGGTGACGGTCTCGCGCTCGACGGAGACGCCCTCCTTGGCCTCGATTGCCTGGTGGAGGCCTTCGGAGTAGCGGCGGCCGTCCATCATGCGGCCGGTGAATTCGTCCACGATCACGACCTTGCCGCCGCGCACGACGTAGTCGCGGTCGCGCTGGTACATGAACTGCGCCTTGAGCGCGGCGTCGAGGAAGCGGGTGAGGCGGGCGTTCTCGCCCTCGAAGAGGTTATCGATGCTGAGCGCGTCCTCGATCCTGGCGATCCCGTCTTCGGTCAGGGCGACGGTGCGGGATTTGAGGTCGGGGGTGAAATGGACCTCGGGCTGCAGGCCGCGCACGAGGTTGGCGAAGACGCGGTAGGTGTCGAGCGATTCCTCGGCCTGGCCGGAGATGATCAGCGGGGTGCGGGCTTCGTCGATGAGAACGTTGTCAACTTCGTCCACGATGGCGTAGGCGAGCGGGCGCTGAACCTTCTCGGCGTCGTGCATGACCATGTTGTCGCGCAGGTAATCGAAGCCGAATTCGTTGTTGGTCCCGTAGGTGATGTCGGCGCGGTAGGCCTCCTGGCGGGCGACCGGGCGGAGCATCTTGAGGTCGCCGAGTTCGCGGCGGCGCTGGAGCTCCTCGGCGTCAAGCGCGTCGGGGTTCTCGATGTCAACGGTGGAGTCGGCCTCGGGGTCGAAGAGGAAGGCGGCGCGGTGCTGGAGGACGCCGACGCTGAGGCCGAGGGCGTGGTAGATGGGGGCCATCCACTGGGCGTCGCGCTTGGCGAGGTAGTCGTTGACGGTGATCAGGTGAGCGCCGTCGCCCTCGAGGGCGTTGAGGTAGAGGGCGAGGGTGGCGACGAGGGTTTTGCCCTCGCCAGTGCGCATTTCAGCGACTTTGCCTTGGTGGAGGACGATGCCGCCGATGATTTGCACGTCATAATGGCGCATCTGGACCTGGCGGCGGGCGACTTCGCGGACGACGGCGAAGGCTTCGGGCAGGATGTCGTTGAGCGACGCGCCATCCTCGAGGCGGGCAATGAATTCGTCCGTCTTGGCGAGCAGCTCGTCGTCGCGGAGGCGCTCAATCTCGGCTTCCCAGTCGGCGACGGCGGTGATCGCGCCCGAGAGCCGCTTCACTTCCCGCGCGTTCGCGTCGCCCAGCAACGATCCCGCCCGCTTCTTAGCCCGATCCAGCAGTCCCATGCAACGATTCCAATCCGACCGCGCCGCGCGCGGACATACTGTACCCATCATAAGCGCGTCAGCGTCCTGACTGTGCCAGATCTTCAGTTGCATTCGGGGGCGGCATTGGGGCCGATCGCCAACCAGCGGCTATCGGGCGACCAGGCGGCCCGCATCTCTCCCCCGGTGCGGCCGGCGAGCGTGCAGTAGACATCCTGTAAGCGTCCGTCCGATCGGTACACCCGAATTTCGGACAGCTCCCAGCCGGAGGCGGGGCCGTATCCAGCGCCTAAGGCGGGCAGGGCGGCGACGCCGTTGGCGTCCACTCCGTCCGCGCCGGCATCGATCTGCACGGCTGCGGCCAGCCGCATGCCATCCGGCGACCAGACCCAATCCACTCCGCAGATCGCCCGCGCATTCGCTTCCAGGAGTGGGCGGGCAGCGCCGCTTGACGCTTCGATCAGCCAGGCGCCCGCGCCGCGGAGGCTCACGGCAACGCGGTTGCTGTCGGGCGACCACCACCAGCCCGAGAGCAGGTAGGGATCCGAGGCGTTGAGGCGGGCGGCCGTCGAGACCAGGCGGGACACTTCGTCCACCGCGTCCCAGACGCTCAGCGCGCCATTCGCCTGATCGAGGCGGTAGCGGCCGTCGGGCGACCAGTTCCGGGGCGGCAGTTCGGTAGTCCGCGGCGGGATGTCGGCGAGCTCGCGGATCGAGCCGTCGGTGCTGAGCTCGTAGACCCGCGTCGGCTCTTCCGCGCTGACCGCCTGGGCCCAGGTCACCACGGCGGACGAGTCCGGCTGCCAACGCGGCGGGAACGCCTCCGGCGGCTGGTGCGTGCGCAAATGCCGGTGGACGCCCGCAAAGCGGTGTCGTGCACCGGTCTCCAGCGAGACGATCTCGACCGCGCTCAGTTCGGGATACACCGCCCAATCGGCGCGGGTCGACCAGCGGCCGTCCGGGGAGACGCGGCCCACCGCCGCCCAATGCACTGGGATCCGTTCGCCGTTCAGCGGATTCCAGCGCCAGGCGCCGGCTCGGGATTCGAAGAGCAGCTGGCCGGTCGGCGACCAGAGCCACTCTGAGTAATCGCCGTGCGACCAGGTCAGCGCCTCGCCGACCCACTGCCAGGCATCCGAGCCATCGGCGGTGACGACTTCCAGTGAGGGACCGACCATGATCGGCAACTGCTCCAGGGGTAGATCCAGCTGCGCCCGCGCGCTCGACAGCCAGACAATCGGCGGTTCGAGCCAATCCACGCGAAGCGCCAGCCACTCGCTGTCCCGCGAACGCCCCAGCACGGGAAACGGGCCGCTCGAGCGGCGCAGATACAACCCGCTGGGCGCGCCGCCCGGCGAGGAATAGATCGGTTCGTGAAACCAATGCAAGGTGGCCACGACGGGTGTTGGCGGTTCGGGTTGCGGGACAATCGAGATCAGCGCGGTCAGCGCGGTCGGCGCGGTCGGTGCGGTCGGTGCGGAACGGGCTGATTCCTGCGTTCGGCCGGCCGCCGCCGAGTGTGAGGCGAGGCGAGCGTCAGCGCAGGCAGACAGCACGAATACGACAAGCAACAGCGCGGCGGCGGTTTGGCGTAGGCGCATGACTATGAGACGTTGGCGGAGGGCGGTGAGTTCCGCGTGGCGTCTCTCGTTGTTCCTGAGGAGCGGCTAGTGGAAGAGGGCGCCGACGGAGTCGCCTTCGTGGATGCGGCGGATGGCCTCGCCGAGCAGCGGGGCGATGGAGACGATCTCGAGGCCGCAGGCGGCGCGGGCGCGGGGCGGGGGCAGGGTATCGGTCACGGCGACACTGCAGATCGGGCTGGCGGCCAGGCGGTCGAGGGCGGGATCGGAGAGCACGCCGTGCGTGGCGGCGCCGTAGATTGTTTTGGCGCCCTCGGCGCGGAGCAGCTCGGCGACATGGACAAGCGTGCCGGCAGTGTCGATCTCGTCGTCAATGATCAGCACGTCGCGGCCGGCGACGGAGCCGATCAGCTGCATGACCTCGGCGCGGTCTTCGTTGCCGGTGCGGCGTTTTTCGGTGATCGCGAGGGGCAGGCGGAGGCGGTCGGCGGCGGCGCGGGCGCGCTTGGCGGAGCCGAGGTCGGGCGAGACGACGACGCCGTCAAAGCCCTGTTTGCGGAAGTGCTCAACGAGCAGACCCTGGCCGGTCAGTTCATCGGTGGGGATGTGAAAAAATCCCTGGATCTGGCCGGCGTGCAGATCGATGGTCAACATGCGGTCAGCGCCGGCGGTCTGGATCAGGTCGGCAAAGAGGCGCGCGGTGATCGGGACGCGGGGCTGGTCTTTCTTGTCCGAGCGGCCGTAGGCGAAGAAGGGCGCGACGGCGGTGATCCGCCCGGCGGAGGCGCGGCGGGCGGCGTCGATCATGATCAGCAGCTCGACCAGGTGCTGGTTGACGGGCCGGGCGCCGGGCTGGATGAGGAAGACGTCGCGCTCGCGGATGTTCTCGAGGAATTGAACGAAGGTGTTGCCGTTGGCGAAGTCGAAGACGTTGGCGCAGCCGAGCTCAACGCCAAGCGCGGCGCAGACATCGCGCGCGAGCGTCCGGTGGGCATTGCCCGTGAAGATCACTGGATCGCCGATAAATCGACTCATGGCATCGCTCGCTCTCGCAGTGCGCGCCCCGCGTCGAGCGCTGGAGACTGCCGCCCCTGTCACCTGCGCAAGCTAGCTGACGGCCAGGCTGAGCGCAGGCTGAGCGCAGGTTGGGCGCAGACTGAGGCGACCGATTACGACCGCATGTCCATCATTTGCACGGACGGCGGTGGACAACTTGGTGACAGTCTGGCGCCAGCCTGGCGCCAGCCTGATGACAGCTTGGCGGGCAACTGGGCAACTGGGCGAGGGGCCAGTGAGTGGCGTAGGTGACGCAACGGGGCGGGGCGGCTTGCGAGCGGGCGGAGCGTTGCCTACGATGCAGTGCGTTAGCACTCACAGGCTGCGAGTGCTAACGTCCACCTACAGGCACTCCGCGACACCGCGCACAGCAGAGAATGGATTCCCGCATTATGGCCACTGAGCTCAAGCCGCTCAACGACCGACTCGTGATCAAGCCGCTGCAGCAGGAGCAGGTGCTCTCCTCGGGCATCGTGATTCCCGACTCGGCGAAAGAGAAGCCGCAGCAGGGCGAGGTCGTCGCCGTCGGTCCGGGCAAGCGCGACGAGAGCGGCGAACGCGTCCCGCTCGACATCGAGCTGGGCGACCGCATCCTCTACAAGAAGTACACCGGCCAGGAGATCCAGATCGACAACGAGGATCTGATCGTGCTCGAGGAGCGCGAGGTGCTGGCCAAGCTGATCGTCTAGTTTGGCCCACCAGCTGAGCAACAGTCAGCTGGGCAGCAACGCGAGCTGGGCGGAGACCAGCTGAGCAGAATGAGGAGCAGAGATGGCCGGTAAGCAACTGGCGTTCGACATGGACGCGCGCAAGGCCTTGCGCGAGGGCGTGGACGCGCTCGCCAATACCGTCAAAGTCACGCTCGGCCCGCGCGGCCGCAACGTGGTGCTGGACAAGAAGTTCGGGGCGCCGCTGATCATCAACGACGGCGTCACGATCGCCCGCGAGATCGAGCTCGAGGAGCCGTTCCGCAACATGGGCGCGCAGCTCGCCAAAGAGGTCTCGATCCGCACCAACGACGTCGCCGGCGACGGGACGACGACGGCCACCGTGCTGGCCCAGGCGATCGTCACCGAGGGCCTGCGCAACGTCGCCGCCGGGGCGGACCCGATGGCGCTCAAGCGCGGCCTCGACCAGGGGCTGCGGGCGGTCGTGGACGAACTCCGCGACATGGCCGAGCCGGTCGAGAAGAAGGAAGAGATCGCGGCCGTCGCGACGATCTCCGGGGACAACGAGGAGATCGGCGAGATCATCGCCGACGTGATGGAGAAGGTCGGCAAGGACGGCGTGATCACCGTCGAAGAGGGACAAGGGATCCGGATGGAGACCGAGTTCACCGACGGGATGCAGCTCGACCGCGGCTACGTCTCGCCTTACTTCGTCTCCAACAACGAGCGCATGGAAGCGGCGATTGACGACCCGTACATCCTGATCACGGATCGCAAGATCTCGGCGATTCAGGACGTCGTGCCGCTGATGGAGAAGCTGCTGCAGATCACGAAGAACTTCGTGATCATCGCCGACGACGTGGACGGCGAGGCGCTGGCGACGCTGGTCGTGAACAAGATGCGCGGCACGATCAACGTGCTGGCGGTCAAGGCGCCGGGCTTCGGCGAGCGGCGCAAGGCGATGCTCGAAGACATCGCAGTGCTGACCGGCGGCACGCTGATCACCGAAGAGCTGGGCCGCACGCTGGAGCAGACGCAGGTCGCCGACCTGGGCCGCGCCCGCCGCGTGGTTTCCTCCAAGGACGACACTACGATCGTCGAGGGCTCCGGGGCGGACGAGGCGATCCAGGATCGGATCAAGGAAATCAAGGCGCAGATCGACGTCACGGCGTCGGACTTCGACCGCGAGAAGCTGCAGGAACGCATGGCCAAGCTGGCCGGCGGGGTGGCGGTGATCAAGGTCGGCGCGCCGACCGAGGTCGAGCTCAAAGAGAAGAAGGCGAAGCTCGAAGACGCGCTCTCGGCGACCCGCGCGGCCGTTGAAGAGGGCATCGTCGTGGGCGGCGGCTGCGCGCTGCTGCGCGCCGACCGCGCGCTCGCCGAGATGGACGAGGCGTCAACCGGCGACCAGCGGACGGCGGTCCGCCTGCTGCGCACGGCGCTCGAATCGCCGCTCCGCCAGATCGCGTTCAACGCCGGCCAGGAAGGCTCGGTCGTGATCGGCCGCATCCGCAAGGTCGACGAGGACACGCACGGCTACGACGCGAAGCTCGACCGCTACGGCAACCTGCTCGAGTACGGGATCGTGGACCCGGTCAAGGTGACGCGCTCGGCGCTCGAGAACGCGGTCTCGATCGCGGGCATGGTGCTGACCACCGAGAGCCTGGTCGCGGAAATCCCCGAAGCACCGGGGATGCCGGCCGGGATGCCCGACATGGGCATGGACTACTAGGGCGGCTCCAGCCGCCCGCTCGGCGACGCAGTCCGAGCAATCAACCGCCCCCGACGCTGAGCGTCGGGGGCGGTTTCGTGTCCGCGGCGGCGGACCAGGTCCGATCAGCGCGTTGGACCGCGTTGGACTAGGCGTCGGGGAGGGCGACGTAGCCGCCCTCCTCGTCGTAGCCGCTGGCGGAGGGGCTGAGTTCGCTCTCGTCCTCGTCGTCGAAGCCGAAGCCCAGGTCGCGCAGTTCCTCGTCGTCGCCGTTGAAGGCGACGCCGGCGTGGGAGACGGTGGGCAGCCCGGCCGCGAGGGGCAGCGGTTCCGGCTCGGGCAGCGGGGGCAGCTCGATCTGGGCGCGGGCGGGGATCATCTTGCCGATGATCACGTTCTCCTTGAGGCCCTGGAGCTGGTCGATCTGGCCGGTGAGCGCGGCCTCGGTGAGGACGCGGGTGGTCTCCTGGAAGGAGGCGGCGGAGAGCCAGCTGTCCTGCGAGAGCGAGGCTTTGGTCACGCCCAGCAGGACGGGCTTGGCGGAGGCCTGCGCCTTGCCCTCGGCGGCGAGAGCGCGGTTGCGCTGGTCGTAGGTGTAGCGGTCAACCAGCTCGCCGGCGATCCATTCCTCGGAGCCGCCCGGATCGTCGATCTCCACCTTGCGCAGCATCTGGCGGACGATCACCTCGATGTGCTTGTCGTGGATGTCGACGCCCTGGGAGCGGTAGACATCCTGGACCTCGGTGACGAGGTAGCGGTGGACGGCGTCTTCGCCGAGGATGCGGAGCATGTCCTGCGGGTCGAGCGAGCCTTTCGTCAGCGCTTGGCCGGCATCGACCGTGGCGCCGTCGGTGATCTCGTCCTCCAGGCGGGCGGTAGCCGGCAATGGGTACTCACGCGTGTCGCTGGTCTCGTAGGAGATGGTGAGCAGGCGCGAGCCGCGGCGGCGGCTGACGCGCCCGCCGACGCGGGCGCGGAGCTGGCGCGCTTCGGGCTCTTCATCCTCGTCGCCGGAGCGAGGCAGGCGGGCGAGGAGATGGCCGGCCTCGACCTCTTCGCCGTCCTTGACGAGGACGCGGGTCTTGACCGTCAGCTGGTACTCGTCGCGGTGGGTCTCCTCGGCGGTCAGGCGCAGGCGGCGCAGCTCGCCGTCGGTGAGGATGTTGACGCGGCCGTCGATCTCGGCGATTACCGCCTGACCCTTGGGTGAGCGCGCCTCGAACAGCTCGACGACGCGGGGCAGACCGGAGGTGATGTCGGAGACGCCGGCGATCCCGCCGGTGTGGAAGGTGCGCATCGTCAGCTGGGTGCCCGGCTCGCCGATGCTCTGGGCGGCGATGATGCCGACCGCCGCGCCGAGCTCGACCAGGTCGCCAGTGGCGAGGGACTGGCCGTAGCAGCGCTGGCACAGGCCGCTCTGTTCGCGGCAGACCATCGGCGAGCGAACGCGAAACGACTGCACGCCATGGTTCATGACGAGGTCTTCGACGGTCAGTTCGTTCAGCAGTTCGTTGGCGCCCAGCAGTTCGACGCCGGGATCGGCCGGGTTGTAGACGGGGGCGGCGGTGTAGCGGCCCATGACGCTCTCGCGGAACTTGGTGATCACGCGCTCGTTGTCTTTGTCGAGGTCCTCGATCGTGATCCCGGGCAGGATCTCGCCATCCGCGACGCAGTCGGGGGTGCGGATGATGACATCCTGGGAAACGTCGATCAGGCGGCGAGTGAGGTAGCCGGAGTCGGCGGTGCGGAGGGCGGTGTCGGCCAGCCCCTTGCGCGCGCCGTGGGTCGAGATGAAGTACTCGAGCACGGAGAGCCCCTCGCGGAAGGAGGAGCGGATGGGCAGCTCGATGATGCGGCCGGAGGGGTCGGACATGAGGCCGCGCAGGCCGGCCATCTGGGTGACCTGGGCGAGGTTGCCCTTGGCCCCGGAGGTGACCATGAGGCGCAGCGAGCCGGGCTCGTTGAGCTGTTCGTTGATCTCGTCCCTGACCTTGTCGGTGACGTTCTTCCAGACGTTGACGGTCGCGTCGTAGCGCTCCTTTTCGGTCATCAGGCCGAGCCCGTAGTCGTCGCGGATTTCTTCGACCTTCTTCTCGGCGTCCTGGATGAAGCCGACCTTGGCGTCGGGCGCGCGCAGCTCGTCAATCGCCATGGTGGTGCCGGACTGGGTGGCGTAGCGGAAGCCGATCGACTTGATGCGGTCAGCCATCAGCGCGGTTTCCTCAGGCCCCAGCAGGCGGTAGCACATGGTGATCAGTTCCTTGAGCGACTTCTTGGCCAGCTCATGGTTGATCTCGGCGAACGGGATCGCGTCGGGGATGACCGTGTCGAAGATCACGCGGCCGGCGGTCGTCTCGACGAGTTCACCGTTGGTGCGCTTCGCGTCGCGGACGCGGATGCGCTCGTGCAGGCCAACGGACTGGAGATCGTAGTGCAGGCGGACGTCGGCGAAGGAGGGGAA
This sequence comes from Dehalococcoidia bacterium, assembly GCA_965200625.1. Lineage (GTDB taxonomy): Bacteria > Chloroflexota > Dehalococcoidia > Bin125 > Bin125 > Bin125. Next base: position 1,976,799 of record OZ241375.1, on the reverse strand, counting down.
GGTGCGGAGCGCCTCGTGTTCAGCGCCGTTGCCATCAGGCTCCGCGCCGTTGCCATCAGGCTCCGTGCCGTTGGCGCCTTGGTCCGCCGCGCCGTTGGCATCAGGCTCCGCGCCGTTGGCGCCTTGGTCCGCCGCGCCGGAGGAGCTGGGCGCACTGGCAGCGCCGGGGACGGCCTCGGGTTCGAGGGTGAGGTAGTAGCAGCCGATCACCATGTCCAGAGTCGGCGCGACGACCGGCTCGCCGTTGGAGGGGAGGAGCAGGTTCTTGGTCGAGAGCATGACCTGGCGCGCCTCGGTCACCGACTCGTGACTGAGGGGGACATGGACAGCCATCTGGTCGCCGTCGAAGTCGGCGTTGAAGGCGGAGCAGACGAGCGGGTGAATCTGGATCGCGGAGCCGTCCACGAGGACCGGCTCGAAGGCCTGGATGCCGAGGCGGTGCAGGGTCGGGGCGCGGTTGAGCAGGACGGGGCGCTGCCGGACGATACTCTCGAGCACTTCCCAGACCTCCTCATGGCCGCGCTCGACCATACGCTTGGCGGCCTTGATGTTGGTCGCCTTTTCCTCCTTGACGAGGGCGTACATGAGGAAGGGCTTAAACAGCTCCAGCGCCATGCGGCGGGGGAGGCCGCACTGGTGCAGCTTGAGTTCGGGGCCGACGACGATCACGGAGCGGCCGGCGTAGTCAACGCGCTTGCCGAGCAGGTTCTGGCGGAAGCGGCCCTGCTTGCCCTTGAGCATGTCGGAGAGCGACTTGAGGCGGTGGCTGCCGGAGCCGGTCACGGGGCGGCCACGGCGGCCGTTGTCGATCAGCGAGTCAACGGCCTCCTGCAACATGCGCTTTTCGTTGCGGATGATGATCTCGGGCGCACCGAGCTCGATCAGCCGCTTGAGGCGGTTGTTGCGGTTGATCACGCGGCGGTAGAGGTCGTTGAGGTCGGAGGTGGCGAAGCGGCCGCCGTCGAGCTGGACCATGGGGCGCAGGTCGGGCGGGAGCACGGGCAGGGCGCGGAAGAACATCCACTGGGGAGAGTTGGTCGACTTGCTCAGGCCGTCGACGACCTTGAGGCGCTTCAGCGCCTTCTTGCGGCGCTGGCCGGCCTTGGTTTGCACTTCGACCTTGAGCGCTTCAGCGATGGCGTCGAGGTCCAGGCGCGAGACGAGGGAGAGGATCGCCTCCGCGCCCATCTCGCAGCGGACGACGCCGGGGTAGCGTTCCATCAGCTCCTCGGCGCGCTGCTCGGGGAGGATGGCTTCGTCGAAGTTGCCGGTCGTGACCGGGTCGAGGAGCGGTTCGAGGTCTTCGCGGATGCGCGCCTCGAGCTCTTCCTCGGCGCGCTGCTCGACGTTGTTGAGCTGCTCGCGCAGGCGCTCTTCCTGCTCGGCGACGTTCTGTTCGACTTCCTTGCGCTCGGCCTCGGCGAGGGCGTTGATCTGGACGATCTCTTCGTCGCCCTGGGCCTGGAAGCGGGCGACGGCGGCGGCGAGCTGGACGTCGAGGTCGGGGTTCATCACTTCGGCGATGATCGGGTCGCCGCGCTTGGCGAAGACGAGTTCGCCGAGCTTGAGGTTGCGGCGCGCCTTCTTGCCGTCGAATTCGCTGATCGCCTCGCGCAGCGCGGCGGCGTCGTCGCGCAGCCCCTTGACGATGGCGCGGATGCGTTCCTTGACCTCCGCCGTGTCGGCCTCGGTGCGCAGGTCGATCTCGGCGAACAGGCGCGCGCGCGCCTGGCTCAGCTTCTGCTGGGTCTCGGTCGACTTCTCGCGGAAGTCCTCGATCGCGTCCTCCGCGTCCATGCGCAGGTACTCGATCGCCTTGACCTTCTCCTCCTCGTTGACGTGGGTGATGATGTACTGGGCGAAGTAGATGACCTTCTCGAGCTTGCGCGGGGAGAGGTCAAGGAGCAGGGCGATGCGGCCCGGGGTGCCCTTGACGTACCAGATGTGGGAAACGGGGGCGGCGAGCTCGACGTGGCCCATGCGCTCGCGGCGAACCTTGGAGCGGGTCACCTCGACGCCGCACTTGTCGCAGATCACGCCCTTGTAGCGGACCCGCTTGAACTTGCCGCAGGCGCACTCGAAGTCCTTCTGCGGGCCGAAGATCTTCTCGCAGAAGAGGCCGTCCTTCTCCGGCTTCAGGGTGCGGTAGTTGATCGTCTCCGGCTTCAGGACTTCGCCGTAAGACCAGTCGCGGATTTTCTCTGGCGAGGCCAGAGTGATCTGCATGGTCTCCGAACTGCGCGTCTCAAGCACTGGTCACATCCTCTCCTTCGAATCCGGACAGGTTCACACCCAGCTGCGGCATGTCGTCGCGGCTGGGCACTTCAAGCACCATCGCTTCGTCCTCCTGGTTGCGCATCTCAACGTGGAGGCCGAGGCTCTGCAGCTCGCGCAGCAGTACGCGGAACGATTCGGGCATCGCCGCGTCGATCACCGGCTCGCCCTTGACGATCGCCTCGAAGGCCTTGACGCGGCCGACGATGTCGTCGGACTTGACGGTGAGCAGCTCCTGGAGGATGTGGGCGGCGCCGTAGGCTTCGAGCGCCCAGACCTCCATCTCGCCGAAGCGCTGGCCGCCGAACTGCGCCTTGCCGCCGAGCGGCTGCTGGGTGATCAGCGAGTAGGGGCCGGTCGAGCGGGCGTGGATCTTGTCCTCGACCATGTGCGAGAGCTTGAGCAGGTAGATGTAGCCGACGGTGACGGGCTGGTCGATCAGCTCGCCGGAGCGGCCGTCCACGAGGCGCTGCTTGCCGAAGACAGGGCGCGAGACGCGCTGCTGGCGCTCGACGCGGGTCGCGCGCTCAACGAGGGTGTCATCGTTCCAGTGGCGGACGGCGCGGGTCTCGCCGTGCTCGATCAACCACTCGGCGAGGGCGATGCGGCTGGCGGCGCCGATCGAGTCGCGGTCGCGGCGGTCGAAGGCGACGCGGACCGTTTCCGCGTCGTAGTCGCGCTCCGCCAGCCAGGCGGCGGTGCGCGGGTCAACGCCGGTGCCGAGCACGGAGGCTTCGGCGGCGCGGTCGGCCTCAGCCGTCCCGTTCCCGCCATGCGCACCATTCGCACCGTTCGCCCCATTCCTGCGGGCGGGCAGCTGGAGGCCGCGCGCGGCGCGCGCGGCGCGGACGAGCCAGGCGCGGGCGAGGGCGTCCTGCAGCTCCTCCTCGGACGCGCCGTCGAAGACGGGCGTAATCGCGCGGAAGCCGAGCTCGCTGGCGGCCCAGCCGAGCTGGGTCTCGAGGATCTGGCCGAGGTTCATGCGCGAGGGCACGCCGATCGGGGAGAGCACGACGTCGATCGGCGTGCCGTCCTCGAGGTGGGGCATGTCCTCGACCGGCAGGATGGTGGAGATCACGCCCTTGTTGCCGTGCCGCCCGGCCATCTTGTCGCCGACCTGGAGCTTGCGCCGCTCGGCGATCGTGACGCGGACGAGCTGCTGCATCCCGGCGGGGAGCTCGTCCTCGGCGTCGCGGTTGAAGACGCGCACATCAACGACGACGCCGCGCACGCCGTGCGAAACGCGCAGCGAGGTGTCCTTCACCTCACGCGCTTTCTCGCCGAAGATCGCGCGCAGCAGCTTCTCCTCGGCGGTCAGCTCGGTCTCGCCCTTGGGCGTGATCTTGCCAACGAGGATGTCGCCGGGCCCCACTTCCGCGCCGATCAGGACGATTCCCTCGGCGTCGAGGTGGGCAAGCGATTCGTCGGCGACGTTGGGGATGTCGCGGGTGATCTCCTCGTTGCCGAGTTTGGTCTCGCGCGCGCCGACCTCGTGCTTGGACATGTGGATCGAGGTGAACTTGTGGTCCTGGACGAGGCGCTCGGAGACGATCACCGCGTCCTCGAAGTTGTACCCCTCCCAGGACATGAAGGCGCAGAGCACGTTCTGGCCGAGCGCCAGGCGGCCCTGATCGGTGGAGGAGGAGTCGGCCAGCGGCTGGCCGCGGCGGACGCGGTCGCCGGTGGAGACGATCGCGCGCTGGTTGATGCAGGTGCCCTGGTTGGAGCGCAGGAACTTGAGCAGCGAGTAGCTGTGCAGCAGCTCGCCGCGGACAGGTTCGTCGTAGCGCACGACGATCGCCTCGGCCGTCACGTGGCGGATCTCGCCGTCGGCCTCGGCGGAGAGCACCTGGCCCGAGTCGCGGGCGGCGGGCGTCTCCATACCGGTCCCGACCAGGGGCGCTTCGGGGCGCACCAGCGGGACGGCCTGACGCTGCATGTTGGCGCCCATCAGGGCGCGGTTCGCGTCGTCGTGCTCGAGAAAGGGGATCAGCGAGGCGGCGACCGAGACGATCTGGCGGGGCGAGACGTCCATGTACTGGAAGTCCTCGCGGGCGAACTCCTCGAAACGGCGGCCGAGCCGGCCCTCGACGCGGTCGTCGAGGAAGTAACCGCGCGCGTCGAGCCGCGCGTTGGCCTGGGCGATCACCGCGTTGGCCTCGTCATCGGCGGTCAGTTCGACCACGTCGTCGGAGACGTAGGGGCGAATCTTGACGGGCGCGTCGTTGGCGGCGTGGATCCGTTCGGCGAGATCGACCGTGACCTCGTCGCCTGCGTCGGCGATCAGCACGCCCTCGTCGCCCTCGATCGGCTCGGCCAGGACGCGGCCGATCAGGTCGGGATGGTCGGGCGGCAGGCTCGAGACGACGATCCGGTAGGGCGTCTTGATGAAGCCGTAGTCGTTGAGCACGCCGTAGGTGGCGAGCGAGCCGATCAGACCGATGTTGGGACCTTCGGGGGTCTCGATCGGGCAGATGCGGCCGTAGTGGGAGTAGTGCACGTCGCGCACGTCGAAACCGGCGCGGTCGCGGCTGAGGCCGCCGGGGCCGAGCGCCGAGAGGCGGCGCTTGTGGGTGAGCTCAGCCAGCGGATTGGTCTGGTCCATGAACTGGGAGAGCTGGTGGCCGCCGAAGAACTCCTTGACCGCGGCCTGGACGGGGCGGATGTTGACGAGGGCGGAGGGCGCGGCGTTGTCCGGATCGATGATCGTCATCCGCTCGCGGATCACGCGCTCCATCCGCACCATGCCGATGCGGAACTGGTTCTGGAGCTGCTCACCAACGGCGCGGATGCGGCGGTTGCCGAGGTGGTCGATGTCGTCATCGCTCTGGATGCCGTTGTTGATCGCGACCTGGGTGCGGATGATCGCGAGCAGGTCGCGCATCCAGAGCGCCTGGGCGCGGGCCTCGTCCGCCGCCTCGTACTCGCTGTCGAGGCCGAGCTGCTCGCAGCGCTCGACGACCTCGCCGTGCGCGGCGTGCAGGCGGGTGTCGACCTTGTAGCGGCCGACGCGGCCGAGGTCGTAGCGGCGCGAGTTGAAGAACTGGCCCTCGAGCATGCTGCGGGCGGCCTCGACCGTCGGCGGGTCTCCGGGGCGGAGGCGCTTGTAGACCTCCAGCATCGCCCATTCCTTGTTCAGCTCCGCGGGCGGCGTGCCGGGCACTTCCTTCTCGAGGGTGGTCTGGAGGAACTGGTGCTGGGCGTCATCCGGATCGATCCCCTCCAGCATCTGCCGGACGCGCTCGTCGGTGCCGAGCTTGTGCTCGAGCTTCTTGCCGTTCTCAACGTCGCCGTTTTCGTAGAACTCCGGGTCGTTGGAGTCATCCAGGGCGCGGAGCAGGGTGGTAACGGCGATCTTGCGCTTGCGGTCGACCTTGACGGTGAGCACGTCGCGGTTGGAGGACTCGAACTCGAGCCAGGCGCCGCGCGAGGGGATCAGCTTGGCCGAGCAGAGCGTGCGCCCGGAGGCGGAGTCAGTCGCGGCGGCGAAGTAGACGCCGGGCGAGCGCACCAGCTGGGAGACGACGACGCGCTCCGCGCCGTTGATGATGAAGGTGCCGGTCTCGGTCATGTAGGGCAGATGGCCGAAGTAGATCCACTGATAGGCGGGCTGCCCGGTCTTCTTGTTGAGCAGGTTGATCCGCACGCGCAGCTCGCCCTGGTAGATCTTGTCCTTCTGGCGGCACTCGAGCGCCGTCTCCGGCGGGAGACCGTAGTGATAGCCGCGGCAGCGCTCCTTACAGCCGGGACGGCCCTCGCAGCAGTTGAGCTCATGCCCGTCGCCGGCGCACTTCAGGGTGGTGTTGCCCCAGTTCTCGAGGTCCTCGACGCAGCTCGTGCGGTCGCCGTCGGTCACGAAGTGCAAGTCCATCCGCTTGCTGGTGAAGTCCTCGATCGGCGACATCTCCTCGAGCAGATCCTTGAGCCCCTCGTCGAGGAACCAGTCGTAGGAATCGCGCAGCAACTTGATCAGGTTGGGCAGCGGGTAGGTATCCGGCAGCCGCGAGTAATCGACCTCGCGGTCCGCGCCCGCGTCTGCGACCTCGGGGGACTGGTCTCCGATTGGCGCCAACACCATCAGCGAACCTCCTCTGTATCCATTCGCCCGTCCCGCTCCGCCGCGACGGGGCGGAACAGGAGCCGTGTGATCGGTACGGCTACCCGCGCGGCCGCGGCGGACTGTCGAAGCGGCGGCCGCGGCCGCGGACAGTCAGCCACAGTCCACCGCGGGAACGCGCAACGGGACCGGCCAGGAAGCGGGCCGCGAGCGGATGGCGGCGGACGCTCCCTGATCGACCAACGCGCGAGATGCGGGTGCAGTGACGATCTGGGGCATAGGTTGAAACCTCATCGTATGTCCCCACGCGGGCGGCGTCAATCCACTTCCCCTGCAATCGAGTCAATTTCCCAGTCGCCAACAGATTATGCCGGGCTGGTACCCTACGGACTACACGGTACCGTGTAGTCCGAGGAGGCCGAGCGGCGCGCATGGGTATCGCGGATGACAGACGCCGGCGGGACGAGCAGTGGGACGCGGCGTCGATCCGTCGGCTGCGCCGCCACGCCGGGTTGAGCCAGCGGGAATTGGCGGCGGAGCTAAACGCGCGGCAGCAGACGATCTCGGAGTGGGAGCGCGGCGCGTACGCGCCGCGCGGCACCGCGGCGCGGCTCCTGACCCGCGTCGCGGAGGACGTCTAGTTTCCCTTCCAGACCAGCGCCGCCGCCGAGCTCGCCACTGACACCGACGCTGACATCGTCGCCGACCCGGATGAGCACGCCGATGCCTGAGCGTCCCCCTCAGCGCCCCAGTGGGCGCCCGAGTGAGCGCGAGCTGCAGCGCCGCTGGGCGCAGGGGCGCTGGCCGGTCCCGTTCCTGGCGACGGGCCCGGACGGGGTCAGCGGGCCGGGCGGCGTGATCCGCGTGATCTCGCCCGGGCGCTGGAATCACGGACCAGGGCCCGATTTCCGCGACGCGCAGATTCTCGACGCTGACGGGCGGGCGCGGCGCGGCGATGTCGAGCTGCACCTCGAGCCGCGCGCCTGGCTGCAGCACGGCCACGCCGCCGATCCCGCCTACGCCAATCTGCTCCTCCACCTCGTCGAGCGCGCGCCCGCGTCCACCGCGCCGCCCGATCCGCGCGTCCCGCCGGACACGCCGCTGCCGCCCTCAGACTGCGCGCCTGGCTTGTCCGTGCCGACGGAACTGCCCTGCGCGACGATTGTCGCGCGGGCGGGCGCGGCGGCGGTTGAGGCGCGGTTGCTGGCGATCGGGCGGCGGCGCTTTCTGCGCAAGGCGGCGGCGCTGCGCGCCCTGCCGCCGCCCGACGGCCCCGGCTCGGAGGCCGACCGCCGCGCTGTGGTCGCGGCGGCGCGGGCGCTGGGGCAGCCGCACAACGCGGCGCTCAGCGAGCAGGCCGCGCGGCGCGCGTTGCAGGGCGCGGATTCCTGGGCGGCGGTCGCGCCGACGATCGGGGCTGAGGGCTGGCGGCGCGGTCGCGGCGCGTTGGGCTCGCCGGACGGACTGAGCCTGATCCTGACGACGCTGCTCCAGCGCTGGACGCGCGGCGGGGTGACGCCCTGGGGCGAATTCGAGCGGCTCGCGCCGCTGCCCCTGCGCGAGGCGGCGGGCGCGCTGCAGATCCGCAAACGCTTCGGCCGCGCCCGCGCCGTTCAACTGCTGGCCGACGCCGTCTATCCGCTGACCAACGCCTGGCCGCAGTGGCGGCGGCTGCCGGGCGTCCGCTATCAACGTACCGACGCGCTCCGCGTCCGGCTCGAGGCGGAGGCCGGCTTCCGCTGGCGGCATCCGCACACCCAGGCGCTGCTCGAGCTGGAGCAGACGCGCTGCCGCGCGGCGGCCTGCCGCATCTGTCCGCTGGCCGCGCTCGCCGCGGGGGACGGGCGCTAGGTCAGACGCTCCAGGTAGGGCGTCCTCAGACGCTCCAGGTAGGGCGTCCTCAGACGCTCCAGGTAGGGCGTCCTCAGACGCTCCAGGTAGGGCGTCCTCAGACGCTCCAGGTAGGGCGTCCTCAGACGCCCGGCGAGAAGACGGCGGCGCCGGAGGTGGAGAAGACGTCGATGTCGAGCGGGGCGTGCTCGCGGCGGTAGCAGGCGGCCGCGCCGATCATGGCGGCGTTGTCGGTGCAGAGGCGCGGCGGCGGGACGCGGACGGGCACGTTGATCTCCGCGCAGCGGACGCGCAGCGCCTCGCGCAGGGCGCTGTTGGCGGCCACGCCGCCCGCCACGATCACGCAGGTCGCGCCGCGCGCCTCCGCCACGCGCGCCGTCTTCTCGGAGAGCACGTGGGTGACAGATTCCTGGAAGCGGGCGGCCATGGCGGGCACGTCCAGCGGCTCGCCGGCGGCTTCGAGCTTGCGCACGCGGTTGAGCACGGCGGTCTTGAGGCCGGAGAAAGAAAAATCGTGCGTGCCCGGCAGCCAGGCGCGGGGCAGGGGCGCGAGCGCGGCGATCCGTTCCGGCGTCGCTGTCCGGGCCGCCCGCTCGATCTCGGGGCCGCCGGGGAAGGGCAGGCCGAGCAGCCGGCCGACCTTGTCGAAGGCTTCGCCGGCGGCGTCGTCGCGGGTCTGGCCGATGCGCTCGACGCGCTCGTGATCCTCCATCCAGAAGAGCTCGGTGTGCCCGCCGGAGACGACCAGCGCGACCAGCGGGAAGGGCGGCGGGGCGTCGTCCCACTCGTCGCGCGCGGGCTGCAGCCAGTTGGCGTAGAGGTGGCCGGCGATGTGATGCACGGGGATCAGCGGCAGGCCGCGCGCCCAGGCGGCGGTCTTGGCCGCATTCACGCCGACCAGCAGCGAGCCGCCCAGTCCAGGTCCCTGGGTCACGGCGATCGCGTCCAGCTCGTCCCAGCCCAGCCCGGCGGACTCCAGCGTCGCCTGCATCACCGGGGCGAGGTTGCGCAGGTGCTCGCGGCCCGCGACCTCAGGCACGACGCCGCCGTAGCGGGCGTGAATGCCCGCCTGCGAGGCAACGACCGAGGCCAGCACGTCGACCCCGTCCGCAATCACCGCGCCGGCAAACTCATCGCAGGACGATTCCAACGCCAAAACTCGAAACGTCATCGCGCGCGTCACCTCTCCATGCTGCTCCATGCTGCGCTCAACCGCTGATCGCACCGCTCGCCGCCGCCAGAGAGCGGCGGCGTTCTTCATCCGAAATAGTACGCGAGGCAGCGCCCCTACCCAGTCGCCTGGGTCACCCGACCCATTCCTGCCGGCACAACCATACCGAGTCGATCGGGAGCGGCGGCGAGGATGCGGAAGAGCGAGCTCGTCACTTGAACAGGCTCAGGGGTTAAGCGTTGAGCACGGAGGGGCAGCCGGCGTTCCCGGCAATCAACCGCGCAATCGCTCGGCACTGGCCCAACCCGGCGGGGAAGCGGCGGTGCGTATCACGGCGCGTCAGCACGACGACGGGCGGGTCGAGTTCGCGCTCCAACAGCGGGAGGGCAGCGGCTGGTCTGACCACATCCTGCCGAGCGCCTGCTTCTTCCCCGACGGCGGGCCGGGCCACAACCGCTGGCTCAGCTCGACACCAGTGACCGTCAGCGTCGAGGGCAGGAGCACCGACGCGATGAGTCGCACCGCCGCTCCCAGTCAGCCTGCCGCTGGCGGGACCACCGTCACCACCGTCACCACTGTCACCACCGTCACCACCGTCACCACCGTCAAGGCGTCTGTGTCGAGCGCCGGGTCGAGCATCTCCAAGCTGAGGAGCCTCAACGAGGGGCTGTATATCTGCTCGGTGCTGATGACGGGCAACTCCAGTCAGGATGGGCCGGGCAACTGGATCGTCGGCACAATTGGCAAGGGCACTGGGCGCGGCCATCTGCACATCAATGAGATCGCGGATAGCTGGGACAGTACATTCGGCCTCAGCATCGGGCACGGTCTGTTCGACATCCCTGCCGGTGACGTCTACCTCGATGTCACGGCGGAGCGCTCCGCGATCTGGTCGATTGCGTGTGAACTCCAGTGATCCCGCGGATCCACTGCGCGCGCGCTGGCTCCGAGTGGGTCGCCGGGCCCAATGGTTGGGCGCGGCCTACTCCTGCCGCGCTGGGAGGCGGCCGCTGAGGATGGTGGTGGGGAGGGCGTAGATGATTTGGCCGGTCGGCTCGTTGACCCAGGCGCCGCGCAGCTCGGCCAGCTCGGGCGACTGAATCTGGCCGACCACGCTGCCGTCCGCGCCGATCGCGATCAAGCGGCCCTCGCCGCGGTCAACCACGTAGACGAGGCCGGATTGCGCGCCCAGAGAGAGCGAGGCGGGGCTGAGCAGGCTGCGTTCCAGATTCAGCGCCAGGGGCAGCTCTTCGCCGGCGTTGAAGCGGCGCAGACGGCCGTCGCTGGAGGCGATCAGAAATTCGACCACGCCGCTGGCCGTGACGGTGGCCAGCAGTTCGTTGGCGTTGAGCAGGTCGGAGCGGCCGATGGCGCGCGCCGGCGGGCTCAACTCCGAGCGCTCGACCGCGAAGCGCCAGACCGCGCCGCCAGCCTGATCGAGCAGGTAGATGCTGCCCGCCGTCGCCGCCACCGCGTCGACCGAGCCGAGCCGGGCGATCTCGGGGATCGGCACGAGGAGCACGCCCGAGGGCGTCCAGCGGTAGAGGCGCGCAAACGAGTCGAGAATCCAGAGCGCGTCCTCCAGCGCGGTGCCGCTCGCGCCGGCGTCGGGCTGCGCGGTCTGCCAGGCGATCGAGAGCGGGCGGCCGGCGCGCTGCTGATCGCCGAGCCCGAGCAGCTCGCCCTCCTGAAAGATCACCGCCGCCGCGCCCTCGGCGCTGACGCTGAACACGCGGCCGCCGGCGTCGTCGAGGACGTAGGCGTTGCCTGAGCCGAAGCGGATCGCGCCCAGCGCGAGCGCTGGGCCATAGGGCGAGAGATCGACGAGCAGCGTCAGCTCGCCCGGCGGCTGGACGAGATTGAGCTCAGCCAACACCGCCTCGATCTCCTCGCGCAGCTGCAGCGCGTCCGCCGCCAGTGGATTGATCTCGAGCGCCAGCTCGACGTCGCCGAGCGCGTCTTGCAGCACGAGCCGCGCCGCCTCGGTCTCGACCGCCAGCCGCGAGGCGGCGAGGCCGTTGCGCGCCTGCTCAACGCGCGAGCGGAACTGATCTTCATCGGACTGGAGCAGCGAGGGTCCCAGGAGCACCGCACCGACGCTGGCGAGAATGAGCAGCATGGCGATGAGCACCAGGCCGGCGCGACGCGCGGAGGCGGTCCGGGCGCGCGGATTGCGGGTGCGGACTTGGGGGCGTTCGACAGCTGGCTCGCGCCGACTCTCGCGCAGCGAGGGCAGCATCCGCGCCAGCGTCATGATCGGTTCGGACGGCGGCGGCCCGGACGCGGCGACGGGCGGCGAGACGATCGGCACCTGCTCCTGGCCGGAGGCCGCGAAGGGATTGACCGGCCACTCCGCGACGGCCGGCTCCTGCGCCTCGGGATCCGTAACCGCCGCCGCAAGCGGCGGCGCGGGTGCGGCGGCGGGCGGCGGCTCGGTCGGTGGTTCGGCGGGCGCTTCCGGTTCCTCCTGCGCCTCCGCTGCCTCCCACTCGTCGGCGGCTTCGGGGTCCGCCTCGTGGTCCAGCTCGTGGTCCAGCTCGGCGGCGGGCGCGGCTTCCGCGTCGGGATCGGGCGGCTCGAGCGGCTCCAGCGGGACGCCGGCGCCGAGGCTGACGACGAGGCCGGCGGCGTCGCGCAGGCTGAGCAGATCGGGGTAAAGATACCGCAGGACTTCATCGACTGCGAGGCGGCTGAGCATGACGCGGCGCTCGGCGTGGAACAGCGGGGCGGCGTTCGAGGTCAGCAGCAGCGCCCAGCCGTCCGCCGCCTCGGGCGCGGCGGCGAATTCCAGGTTGAGCGGGTCGCTGCCGCCGATCGGGACCGAGACCGGATCGTCATAGCGGCGCGGATGCGCGTAGAGCGTGAGCGGGCGCAGGTCGGCCAGGCCGGCGTCGCCGGCCAACAGCCCGAGCGTCGGGCCCGCCTGTCCGAGCAGAGCCGGCTGACCGACACGTTCGACTACGCAGGAGACGCCGTACATCACCTGCTCGTTGACCAGCCGCTCGCGGTTCCAGGCGCGCAGTTCGGTGTGGGTCGTTTCGAGCGCGAACTTGACCGCGCCGGTCAGCGAGCGCGCGGCGGGATCGAACAATATGCTCAGGCGGCGGACGAACTGATCGACGAAGGCCTCCGCGCCCGGCGAGGCGGGCTCGGCGAGGATGCTGAGGCGCACCAGCCGCCCGCGTCGGTCGAGCCGCTCGATGAAGCCCACCTGGGGAGCCTCTTCCACCGCGCGGCCGGCCACGATCCGCAGCTGCGACGTCCAGACCTCGGACGCTTGCCCGGATGCTTGCTCGTGTGCTGGGGTCATCCACTCATCCCGTGCTCCCGCGGCGCGACCGCCAACCGGCTACCTGCTACCACTACCTGATAGCGGCGGGCGGTCTCCATCTATCGTACCGATTCGCTTCCCCCGCTTTGTCTGGGTCCGTCGCCGACGCGCAGCCAGCCCATAGCCGACCCATCGCCGATGGGGGCTCCAGTTTCGCGCCCCTGCGTATACTCATAATTCAGCCCCAGGAAATACTGGGGCGCAGCGAGAGCGCGAACCTGACCGATGTCCGAATCCGATCCCGCCGCCGCGCGGCAGACGACGCAACGCACCGTCCGCAACCAGCTGCGCCGCCGGCTGGCGGAGGAAGCGTTGGCGGCGGCGGCCGAGCAGGTCGAGGCGCTGCTGCGCGAGGCGGCGCTCGAACTGCGCCCCTTTCCGCCTTTCCCCGGCGCCTTCTTTACGATGGGCGTGGAGGTCGAGCCGGACGGGGTGCGCGACAAGAACATCGGCTGCGTGATCGTGACCGAGGAGGGCGCGCTGCGCGAACTGCAGCTGTCCTTCGACGACGAGGGCCCGGCCGCCTTCCTGGGCGCCAACGATCCCGTCTCGATGCGCGACGAGACGCTCGTCGCCCTGGAAGGCGTCTCCGCCCAGGACCGCCTGACGCTGGCGCTCAACGGCCTCGAGGCCGTCAGCGCGCAACTGGAGCAACAGCCCGACTAAGTCCCGTCGGCGGGACGCCGCAGGAGAGCAGAGGAGCACCTCTTGAAGTTCATCGCCACTGTCTTGCGCGTCCTGTTGCCCTGGGCCGCGATTGTCTGGATTTACCGCGCCCTGCAATCCCAGCAGCGGCTGGAGCGTGAACTGACCGAAGAGCGGATTGACCATCTCGAGCTGCAGCTCAGCAACGAACGCTCGCGCCGCGAACAGGCGGAGCTGATGGCCCGTCAGATCGCCCAGGCCAGCGGCCGGGACGGCGGCGCGTCGATGCCGCCGTCCACGTCCACGTCCAGGCCGACAGCGACGCCCGCTCCGCCGCCACCGACGGCCGCCGGGTGGCCGTCCCGCCCGGTCCCGCCGCGTCCGTCACCGCCCCCGGCGCCCGCCGCGCGCACGCCGCAGCCGCCACCTGCTCCGCCCGCGCCACCTGCGCCACCCGCTCCGCCGGCGGCGGCGCAGCCCGCCGCGCCGCCGGCTCCGCCGCCGATGCCCTCCCCGCCGCCCGCTGCGGCACCCACGCCGCCGCCTGCTCCGCCCGCGCCCCCGGCGCCGGCGGCGGGGGCGATGCCGGCCGCCCCACCCGCGCCGTCCGCGCCGACGGGACCGCCAGTCAGCGACGCGCCGGCCATTCCCGCCGCGCGCAGCGCCGCCTCGCACCTGGACGAGGGCAACGCCTACTTCGGGGCCGGCAACTATGACGCCGCCGTCAACCAGTACGCGCGCGCGATTGAACTCGACGCCAACTCCGCCGCCGCCTACTACAACCGCGCCAACGCGCTCGTCCGCCTGGACCGCACCGAGGAAGCGGCGAGCGATTATGAGCGCGCGATCGAGCTTGCGCCCGACGATCCGGACATCTACGTCAACCGCGGGCTGCTGCGGCTCTTTGGCCGCGACTTCGACACCGCCGAGGCGGACTTCCGCCACGCCCTGCGGCTGCGCCCCGACGACGGCGCGGCGCACACCAACCTTGGCCTCACGCTGCTCTACGAGGAGCGCGCCCAGGAAGCGTTGCAGTCGTTCCAGGAAGCGGTGCGGCTCGAGCCCGATCAGCCCGGCGCGCACTACGGACTCGCCTCCGCCGCCGCCAAGCTGGGCCAGGCGGATGCGGCGGTCGCGGCGCTGCGCCAGGCGACGACGCTCAATCCGCGCTACGCCGAGGCCGCCCGCACCGACGACCACTTCGACAGCCTGCGCGGCAACCCGGGATTTGAGTCGCTGGTCAACCCCGGCGGCTAACGGCGCTCAGTCGAGCCGCACCGCGCCGGAGCGACCGCCATCCTTCTCGCGCAGGCGGATCGCGTCGATCCGCATCCCGCGGTCAACCGCTTTGGCCATGTCGTAGACCGTCAGGCCGGCGACGGAGACGGCGGTCAGCGCCTCCATCTCGACGCCCGTCTGACCGGAGCAGCGCACTTCCGCGCGGATCGCGACGGACGGCGGCTCGTCAACGAGGCGCAGCTCGACCGCGATCTTGTTCAGCAGCAGCGGATGGCAGAGCGGGATCAGCTCGTGCGTCCGCTTGGCCGCCATCACGCCCGCGAGCTCGGCGGTGGTCAGCACATCGCCCTTCTTCAGGGCGGAAGCGCGAATCAAGGCCAATGTCTCGGGCTGCATCAGGACGCGGCCTTCGGCGACCGCGTGGCGCTCGGTGACCGCTTTGCCGCCGACGTCCACCATCCGCGCCCGCCCCTGCGCGTCGATGTGGCTCAGCTCCGTCTGCGCCGGTTCTGCTGCTGAGCGTTCGTCAGCCGCCAATGTGCGACATCTCCACTCGCCCCAGACGGGGCAGGTCGTCAGTCAGCGCCGCGCGCAACTCCGAGTAGCGGTCTTCGCGCGCCGTCCAGATGCCGGTAATGCGCTGGAAGAGCTCCTCATCCGAGGCGCCAGCGCGCAGCGGCGCGCGCAGATCGTGGCCGACCGAGGCGAACAGGCAGGTGTAGAGCGAGCCCTCCGCCGAGAGCCGCGCCCGCGTGCAGTCGCCGCAGAACGGCTCCGTGACCGACGTGATCACGCCGACCTCGCCTCTGCCGTCGCTCCAGCGCCAGCGCTTCGCCACCTCGCCCGAATAGGCCGCCGCGACCGGCTCCAGACCCTCAACCTGCTCCAGCCGCTGAATGATCTCCCGCGCCGGCACGACCTCGTCCAGCTTCCAGCCATTGGTCGCGCCGACGTCCATGTACTCGATAAAGCGGACGATGTGGCCCGTGCCGCGGAAGTGGCGGGCCATGTCGACGATCCCGCCGTCGTTGACGCCGCGCTTGACGACCGCGTTGATCTTGATCGGCCCCAGGCCGGCCGTCGCGGACGCGTCGATCCCGGCGAGGACGCGCTCGGGCGGGAAGTCGACGCCGTTCATTGCGCGGCAGATTTCGGGATCGACCGAGTCCAGGCTGACCGTCACCCGATCGAGCCCGGCCGCCTTCAGCGCCGGGGCCAGCGTGACCAGGCGCGAGCCGTTTGTGGTCAGCGCGATATCGACGTCGGGCAGCGACTCGCGCAGCATGGCGATCAGGGTCGGCAGTTCCGCCCGCACCGTCGGCTCGCCGCCGGTCAGGCGCAGCTTGCGCAGCCCCAGCCGACCAAACACGTTGACGACGCGGACGATCTCCTCAAAGGTCAGAATCGCGCTGCGCGGGAGGAATTCGTAGCCCGGCCCGAAAATCTCCTTGGGCATACAGTAAGGACAACGAAAGTTGCAGCGATCGGTGACGGAGACGCGCAGGTCGGCGAAGCGGCGGCCCAGGCGGTCAACCAGACGATCGATTGGCGCGGCGTTGGCGGGGTTCACGAGGACTGATCCAGGGTCTGCGCCATCACGTTGAGCGCCCACGAGGCGTTGGCCAGCGCGCGGGCGCGGTGCGAGCGCTGGTTCTTCTCGGCCACGGTCAGCTCCGCGAAGCGGCGGCCGTCGGGCAGCGCGAAGACGGGGTCGTAGCCGAAGCCCCGATCGCCGCGTTCGTCCATCGCGATCGATCCTTCCACCACGCCCTCGCCGAGCCGCACGTTGGTCGTGTAGGGAAAGGCAAGGGCGATCACGCAGCGAAAGCGCGCCGCCCGCTGCTCGCTGGGGACATTCGCCAGTTCGCGCAGCAGCTTCTCCCGATTGGCGGCGTCGTCCGCCGCCTCTCCAGCATATCGAGCGCTGTACAGACCGGGCGCGCCGTCGAGCGCGTCAACCTCCAGACCGGAATCGTCGGCCAGCGCCGGCAGACCGCAGGCGTTGGCGTAGGAACGCGCCTTACGGCCCGCGTTCTCGGCGTAGGTCTCGCCGTCCTCGACGACCGTGAATTCGCCCAGCCCCACCTCCGCCGGCGCGACCAGCGCCCACGCGGACGCGACGTGCGCGTCGAACAGCTGCCGAAACTCGCGCAGCTTGCCCGGATTCCCGGTTGCGATCAGCAGGCGGTGCGGCACCGGCGGTTCCGGCGTCTAGCCGACGTACTCGCCGCGCCGCGCTGCCGAGGTCATGCGCGCGCGATCCTGGAAGGCCTGCTGGGCCGCGCCGACATTCTCCGGCTTGCCGCCCCAGACCGAGAGCGGCGTCGCCTGGAGGCCGCGGCCGTAGGAGAAGCTCAGCTCCCACGGCGCGGCGGCAGAGCCCGCGGCGGCCTGGTTGATCGCGTTCAGGTTGACCGTCGCCTCCTCGTCCGACTGGCCGCCGGAGAGGAAGACGCAGCCGGGCACCGAGGCGGGCACGGCGTTGGCGAAGACGCGCAGCGTCTCCGCTGCCACCGTCTCGGCCGGGGCGCGCTCGGCGGCGCTCTTGCCGGAGAGCACCATGTTCGGCTTGAGCAGCGTGCTGGCGAGGTCCACGTTCTGCACCGCGAGCGCGGCGAAGGTCGCGCGCAGCGCCGCTTCAGTCGCGGCGGCGCAGGCGGCGATGTCGTGCGCGCCGTCCATCAGCACTTCCGGCTCGACGATCGGCACCAGCCCGGCCTCCTGCGAGAGCGCCGCGAAGCGTCCCAGCGCGTGCGCGTTGACGTCGAGGCAGTAGGCGGTCGGGCGATCCTCAGCGATATCGATCACCGCGCGCCACTTGGTGAAGCGCGCGCCCTGCTCGCGGTAGACGTCAAGCCGCTCGCGCAGCCCGTCCAGCCCCTCGGTCACCTTCTCGTCCGGGGAGCCGGCCAGATTCTTCGCGCCCTTGTCCACCTTGACGCCGGGGATCACGCCGTTCGCGGTCAGCACCTCGACCAGCGAGCGCCCGTCCGACGCGTTCTGGGCCAGCGTCTCCTCGAACAGGATCACGCCGGAAATCCAGTCGCCGATGCCCTCCGCTGTAAACAGCAGCTGACGCCAGTCGCGGCGGTTGGTCTCGGTCGATTCGAGGCCGATGGTGTCGAAGCGCCGCTTGATCGTCGGGCTCGATTCGTCGGCGGCGAGGATGCCGCGCCCAGGCGCGACCAACGCGCGCGCGGTCTCGTGGAGTTCATTCGTCATTGGATTACACCTCTCGGGACGTGTGGCTCGTCTGTGGATCTGTTCGTCTGGTTAGCCGGTTGGGGAAATTATTCAGCGAGTCTGGCGACCACGCGCTCGACTACGTCGGCATTGCCGACGATCAGCGGCGTGCGCTGGTGGAGCAGCTCGGGCTGGACATCGAGGATGCGCTCCGTCCCCGTGCTGCCCGCGCCGCCGGCCTGCTCCGCCACATAACAGAGCGGATTCGCCTCATAGCCCAGGCGCAGCTTACCGGCCGGCGATTTCACGTCGCCGGGATAGAGAAAAATGCCGCCCTTGAGCAGGTCACGGTGGAAGTCCGCGACCAGCGAGCCGACGTAGCGCAGACCGTAATCGGCGCGCAGCTCGGCGACCGCCGCCTGCATCGGCGGATGCCAAGCGCCCTGATTGCCCTCGTTGACCGAGTAGGCCGCGCACTTCGCCGGAATCTGAATCCGCTCATGGCTGTGCAGAAACTCGCCCGAGGCTGGGTCCAGCGTGAAGCCGTCCACCCGGCCCTCCGTCGCGGTGACCAGCACGGTCGATGAGCCGTAGACCACATAGACCGCGCCGCACTGCTCGCGGCCGGGCCGCAGCAGCGTCGCGTCGGTCACCGGCGCAGCGTCCGCGCGGCGGTAGATCGCGAAGATCGAGCCGATCGTGACGGCGACGTCAATGTTCGAGGAACCGTCGACCGGGTCAAACATCACCAGATAGGGATGGTCGGGCGCGTCGGAGACGAAGACGGCCTCCTCCAGCTCCTCGCAGGCGAGCGCCGCGACCGCGCCGCAATCGCGCAGCGCGGAGACGAAGGCGTCGGTGCCGGCGGCGTCAAGCACCTGCACAATCTCGCCCTGCACGTTGAGCTCGCCGGTGTCGCCCAGCACGCCCGCGAGCGCCGCGCGGCGGGTGAGGCCGTCCACCCGCTTCGCGCCCTCCGCGATTGCGCTCACGACGGTCAGGAAGCCGTCGGCGACGAATTCGGCCGGCGCAGTCTCGGCGAGCACATCGGCCAGGGTCTTGGGTAAATTGTCCGCGTCTGCCATCTAGAGTTCCGCTCGTGCTGCGGCGCTGCACCGCAATTGCGCCGCCATACATTGTGCCATCGTGCGGATCGTCGCAGCCTGAAACCGCCTGATCAAGTGGCGTACGATGAAACGAGCCGTCAAAACCGCCGGAACAGCGCAGCAACGAGCGCAGCAAGGAGCGGGTGGATGCCGATCAGCGGCTATCGGGAGGCAGTCGATTGGCTGATGTCGTTCGCCGACTTCGAGCGCGGCTCCGGGCCGCGGCGGGCGAAGCCGGACTTCGCCCTGGACCGCATCCGCGCGCTGCTGCGCCGGCTCGGCGATCCGCAACACGGCCGCGTCACGATTCATATCGCGGGCAGCAAGGGCAAAGGCTCGACCGCTGCGATCCTCGAATCGATCCTCCGCGCCGCCAGCTTCCGCACCGGCCTCTTCACGAGCCCCCATCTGCACGAGTTCACCGAGCGCATCCAGATCGACGGTGCGCCCCTGCCCGAGCCCGAGTTCGCCCGCCTCTGCGAGCAGCTGCGCCAGGTGATCGAGGCCGAGCTGGCCGCCGATCCGGGCCACATCAGCACCTTTGAAATCCTCACCGCGCTCAGCTTTCACGCCTTCCACGCGCAGGACGTGGACGTGCAGATCGTCGAGGTCGGGCTCGGCGGTCGGCTGGACAGCACCAACGTCTTCCACCGCACCGACGCCGCCGTGATCACCTCGCTCTCGCACGAACACACCGACATTCTGGGCGACAAGATCACCCAGATCGCCGCCGAGAAAGCGGGCATCATCAGCGCCGCCTGCCGCACGGCGGTGCTCGCGCCGCAGCGCTTTGCCGAGGCCGCCGACGTCGTCCGCAACGCCGCCGACGACGTGCCCGCGCCGCTCGTCGACGTCGGCGCGGACTACCGCAGCGAACCGGCCGGCGTCGAGCCGTGGGGGCAGTGGTTCCGCGTCGAGCGCCGCCAGCCGCGCCCCGGCGAGCCGTCCCGCGCGCTGCATCTGCTGCCCCTGCTGGGCCGCCACCAGATCGACAACGCGGTCACCGCGATCGCCGCCATCGACGCGCTCAACGCCGCCGGCGCGGTCGCGGTGCCGTCGGCGGCGCTGCACCGCGGACTCGCCACCGTGCGCTGGCCGGCGCGGCTCGAATCGTTCCCGCTGCCCCGCGCGTTCGCCGCCAGTGAGCTGGAAGGCCCGCCGACCGTCGTGATCGACGGCGCGCACAACGCGGAGTCGGTGCAGCGCGCGCTCGACGCCTGCCGCGACTACTTCCCGCACGAGCAGCTGCACGTGATCTTCGGCGTGCTCGGTGACAAGGCGCTGCAGGACATGGCCCGCATCATCCAGACCCGCGCCGCGCGCGTCTACGCCACCACCTCCGATCATCCCCGCGCCCGTCCGCCGCAGCCGGTCGCGGACGCCTTCGCTGATCCGGACTGGCAGGGCGCGGTCACCGTCCACGCCGACGTGGGCAGCGCGCTCGCCGCCGCCGCTCAGGAGGCGCGCGGTGGGGATCTGATTCTGGTGCTCGGCTCGCTCTCGCTCGCCGCCGACGCCCGCCGCCTGCTGCAAACGCCACCTCCAACCACCATCGCCCGCCGCGCTGAGGATCCGACCCTATGACCGAATCCGAGACCGCCCCCGACCGACCCGAACGCACCCGAGTGGTCGTCACCGGCCTGGGCGCGGTCTCGCCCTACGGCCCCGGCGTCGATCCGCTGTGGACGCAGCTGCTGGAGGGCGAGAGCGCGATCAAACCGATCGAGAACTTCGACGTCTCCGGATTCAGCTGCACGATCGGCGGCGAGATTCGCGGCTTCGACGCGCGCGACTTCATCGAGCGCAAGTCAGCGCGGCGGATGGCCCGCTTCACGCAGCTGGCCGTCGCCGCCGCGCGCGAAGCGGTCGCCGACGCGCAGCTCGACCTTGACGCGCTCGATCGCAGCCGCATCGGCGTCGTGCTCGGCAACGGCGCGGGCGGCTATCCCGAAATCCAGGCCACGGCGAGCACGCTCTTCGCGCGCGGCGGGATGCGGCTCGATCCGCTCTTCCTGCCCAAGGTGCTGCCCAACATGGCGGCCGCCAACATTGCGATGCAGTTCGGCTTGCTGGGCTACAACACGACCGTCGTCACCGCTTGCGCGGCCGGCACCCAGGCGCTCGGCGACGCCGCCAACGTGATCCGCAACGGCCTCGCCGACATCGTCATCTCCGGCGGCACCGAGGCCGGCTTCTGCCAGCTGGGACTGGGCGGCTTCGCGGTGATGCGCGCGCTCAGCTCGCGCAACGACGATCCGACCGGCGCCTCGCGCCCCTTCGACGCCGAGCGCGACGGCTTCGTGCCCGGCGAGGGCGCCGGCATCATCGTGCTTGAATCGGAGGCATCCGCCCGCCGGCGGGGCGTCGATTATCAGGTCGAACTGGCCGGCTTCGGCTCCTCCGCCGACGCCCACCACCTGGTCATGCCCGACGCCGACGGGGCGGGCCCGATCCGCGCGATCAACTGGGCGCTGGCGGACGCCGGAATCACACCGGACGAGCTCGACTACGTCAACGCGCACGGTACCTCGACCCCGCTCAACGACGCCTCCGAGACCAACGCGCTCAAGGTCGCGCTCGGCGAGGCGGCGCGCGCGATTCCGATCTCCTCCACCAAATCGATGATCGGCCACCTCTTCGGCGGCGCGGGCGGACTGGAATCGATCGCCGCGATCAAGTCCATCACCGACGGCCGCATCCACCCGACGATCAACTACACCACGCCCGATCCCGACTGCGACCTCGACTACGTGCCCAACCAGGCGCGCGCGGTGGAGGTCAACGCCGTGCTCAAGAACTCCTTCGGCTTCGGCGGACAGAATGCCTGTCTCGTCTTCCGCCGCATCGGTTAGGACACGCACGCCATGAGCAGGTACCGACTCGGCATGCTGCTCGGCGGGCTCCTGACGCTCAGCGCCGCCGTGCTCATGATTACCCGCGGCAACGACCAGCGCGCCGACGAAGAGCTGCGGATCAGCGCCCGACGGCTGGCCGACGGCCGCGTCGAGGTCGCGCTACAACAGCGCCCAGTTGGCCCGGTTGGCCCGGTTGACAGTGTGGCCAGCTGGGAATTCCACCCATTGCCCAACGCTCGGTTCCTGCCCGCCGACGCGCCGGCCGGCGTTTGGCGTCATTCTTCTCTCTTCCGCCTCTTGCCTCGCCCGACCGTGGCGCGCGCCGCCTCCTGCCCGGCCGCGCCGCGCCTGCTCAACGTTGGCTTCTTCGCCTCGTTCCCGCCCGTCAGCTACAGCGCCGACCCCGATCCCGCCTCGCCCGGCTTCGCTCTCCAGCGCGGCTATGAGGCGGATCTGCTCAGCGCAATCGCCGCCCTGGACGACGCCAACCTGCGCTTCCAGCGCATCCCCATCGCGGACTGGTCCGACATCTGGCTGACCCCGACCGGCCCCTACCTCGACCTGGTCGGCGGCGGGATCACGATCCTGGAGTCACGCACCCGCGACGCCAGCGGCGAGGCAGTGATCGCCTTCACCGACGGCCACATCAACTTTCGCCAGTCGCTGCTGATCCGCGCCGCCGACGCCGGCCGGATCGCCAGCCACGCCGACCTGACCGCCGCGGACGTCGTCGGCGCGGTCGCGGCCACGACCGGCGAGGCGCGGTTCCTCCAGCTCAGCGGCATCGCCGACGCGGACGGTACCCTCCTGGCCGGCACGGTGATCGAGACGCCGCTGGGCGCCGTGACCGCCGACGGCACGGCGCGCTTCCAGATTTCGTCGGCGGCGCACTCGCCGGAGCTTGAGGGACGCACCCGTCTGACGCCGCCCGGTGAGCGGCCCGTGGTCGTCCATCTCGGCGACGATGATGCCGCCTACCTCGAGGCGCTGGAGGCGGGGCAGATCTCCGGCTTCGCGCGGGGCGAGATCGGCAACACGGACGCGGCCCGCGCCAGCGCCGGACGCTTCGTCGTCACCGCGCTCGATCCGCAGATGGAGCGCGGCGGCTTCGCCCTGCCCCGCGCGGAAACCGCGCTGCGCGATTGTCTGAACGAGCTGATCGGCTGGCTCACCGACGACGGCGCAATCGGCTACCCGGAATGGTCCGCGCAGCCGACCATCTTCCTCGAGCGAGCGCAACTTTGGAACGCCGCCCGCTGAACCAGGCGGAGACGCTCGGCTGACCAGGCGGAGACGCTCGGCTGACCAGCGGGCTCGCGCTAGACGCTGGACCAAGCCGGGCGGTAAGCCTCCGGCAGCATCTGGCCGAGCACGCGCTCGAGCGCCATCGTGTGCGAGCAGGTCTTCGCGTCCTGGAAGAAAAAGCAGTCGCAGCTCCAGCCGTCCGGGCCGAGCTCCGCCGTGTGCGTCGTCGAGTCGCCGCGCACCTCGCAGCGCAGCGACCGAAATTCGAACCGACTCAGATCTTCTGCGTAAATTCGCGCCTTCTCGATCTTCGAGATCAGGCTGCTCTGCATCGAGTCACTCCCTCAGTACCGCCGCGCTGGGCGGGTAACCACATTTCTGTTAACGATGTTACAACGCTGCGCTCGCCAACCGACGATAGCGGGGCCCACTCGGCAACAGCGTTGACTCCACCAATGCCGCCTGCGTCACGGTCGCCGCGATCGCCAGCCGCGGCGCCGCCGCTGCCGCCGTCCGAATCGCCGCCCCAATCGCCGCGGCGCCCGGACGCGACGCCTGCCGCCGCACGCGGCCCAGCGTCAGATGCGGCCGGAACGCCGCGGCCTCGCGGGCGAAACCGGCCTCCGCCAGCGCCTCGTCGAGCTGGCCGCGCAGCCGCTGCAGGCGCGCGAACCCGTCATCCTCCGCCAGACCTGCCCAGACAACGCGCGGGCGGCGGCCGCCGAACACGCCCAACTCACTGATCTGCAAGTCGAATCCGCCGCTCTGCTCCAACGTGGCCAGCGCATCGGACACAGCGTCCAGCCGCGACGCTTCCACCTCGCCCAGAAAGCGCAGCGTCAGGTGGATCGCGTCCCGCTGGACCCAGCGCACCGCCTCGGCGGGCATTGACGGCTCGGCGCGCAGACGCTCGCCCGCCGTCCAGACTGCGTCCCGCGCCGCGGGTTCCGGGACCGCCTCGATGAACAACCGCACCGCCTCAGCCTAGAGCGCCGCCGGCGGTCGGCAGTTCCGGGGTGCGGCGGTTATGCTTCCTTGCTATCTCTAACTCGCTGCGCTACTAGCATGGAATTGCTCCTGTGGCGCGCCTCTTTGTCAGCGAAATCCAGAGCCCTATGACCACTTCGACCGCGCCCGCCGCCGACACCGACGCTCTGCTCGAGGTCTGCAAGCGGATTCGACGCCACATCGTCGGCATGACCCACGCCGCGCAGTCCGGCCATCCAGGCGGCTCGCTCTCGGCGACCGAGATCTTTGCCGCGCTCTATTTCGGCGGCGTCGCGCGGCACAATCCGGCCGACCCTCAGTGGGCGCGCCGCGACCGCATAATTCTGAGCAAGGGGCACGCCACCCCCGTCGTCTACGGCGCGCTGGCCGAGGCCGGCTACTTCGATCCCGCGCAGATCCCCTCGTTCCGCGCCTTCGGGACCGAGCTGCAAGGGCACGTGATCCGCAACAAACCGCCCGGCGTCGAGATGTCCGGCGGGGCGCTCGGTATGGGCCTCTCCTTCGCCGTCGGCGTCGCGCTGGGCCACGACCTTGACGGCCTGCCCGACGACGAGGGGCAAATCTTCGTCGTCGTCGGCGACGGCGAGCTGAATGAGGGGCAGAACTGGGAGGCGATCATGTCCGCCGCCCACTTCGGCTTGCACCGCATCACCGCGATCCTCGACCGCAACCACTTCCAGAATGACGGCCCCGGCGACGAGATCATGCGCATTGATCCAGTCGGCGACAAATGGGCCGCCTTCGGCTGGGGCGTGCAGCACGTTGACGGCCACGACGTCGCCGCCGTCCGCGACGCGCTGCTGGCGGCCCGCGCCCGGCGCGACGCGCCGCAGGTCGTGATCTGTGAGACGGTCAAGGGGCGCGGGGTCTCGTTCATGGCGGACAATCCCGCCGGCTGGCACGGCAAGGGGCCGTCCGACGCGCAGCTCGCGCAGGCGCTGGAGGAAATTGAGGCGGGACTCTGATGACCACCACCGCTGCCCCACCGCCCGCCGCCACCCGCGAGGCCTACGGACCCGCTTTGGTCAAGCTGGCCGAGGCGGGCCATGACATCGTCGCGCTCGACGCGGATCTCGCCGCGTCCACCGGCGGCAACAAGCTCGCCGCCGCCTTCCCCGAGCGCTGGTTCACCGTCGGCGCGGCCGAGGCGAACATGATCAGCATCGCCGCCGGCCTCGCCGCGACCGGCAAGACCGTCTTCGCCGCCTCCTTCGCCGTCTTCATGCCCGGCCACTGCTTCGACCAGATCCGCGTCCACATCGCCCAGCAGCGGATGAACGTCAAACTGATCGCCTCGCACGGCGGCGTCTCCGTCGGCGAGGACGGCGCGTCCGCGCAGGCGATTGAAGACCTGGCGCTGATGACCGCCCTGCCGGGTATGAACGTCGTCGTCCCCAGCGATGCGGTTGAGGCCGACGCCGCGATCCGCCAGGCGGCGGAGGACGACCAGCCTTGGTACATCCGCCTCGGCCGGCCCAAGCTGCCGATCGTCTACATCGACGGCCCCGCCTTCCAGCTGGGCCGCGCCGACCAGCTCCGCGACGGCGCGGACGTCACGCTGATCGCCTGCGGGCTGATGCTCGAACCGACGCTGCGCGCCGCCGACGCTTTGGCTGCCGCGGGCGTCTCCGCCCGTGTGCTGAATCTGGCCACGCTGAAGCCGCTTGACGAGGCGGCAATCATCCGCGCGGCGGCGGAGACGGGCACGATCGTCTGCGCGGAGGAGCACAACGTCATCGGCGGGCTCGGCTCCGCCGTCGCCCGCACCCTCGCCCTGCACCAACCCACGCCAATGGAGGAGGTCGGGATCAACGACACCTTCGGCCAGTCCGGCCCCTGGACACAGCTGCTGGAACACTACGGCTTGACCGCGGAGTCAGTAGTTGCGGCCGCTCAGCGGGCCATCGCCCGCAAGTAGCTCAGCGGGCCATCGCCCGCAAGTAGCTCAGCGCTCGCGGAGCCAAGCCGCCACTGCGTTGAGATTCTCGCACCAGACCACCCGCGGATCGAGACTCGGCGGACGCTCGCGGTCGTCTTCCTCGACCAGCACGGCGCTCAGCCCGGCGCTCAGGGCGCCCATCACGTCGGACTCGATGTTGTTGCCGATGTGGACGCAAGCGCCCGGGTCCACGCCCAGATCCTGCGCCGCGTGCGCGAAGATGCCCGGCTCCGGCTTCCAGACGCCGATCTCGCCCGAGATGTAGACGCCGTCGAACTGTCCCTCGAGGCCGGCTCCGCGGATTTTCTCCCGCTGCATCGGGCCGTCGTTGAAGTTGGTGATCAGCCCGATCGGCCCGTGCGCGCGGGCGGCGGCGAGCGCCTCCGGCCAGCCCGCGATCGCCGTCGCCCGATCCGAGCGTTCGTCGCGGTAGACGCCGGCCAGTTCCTGGAACTCGTCAGCGCTGACCTCGACCTCGGCGACGGCCAGGCTGCGCCGCAGCCACTCCTCGGCGTGCAGCCAGAGCGGCCACTGCCAGTTGTTGTCCTCCATGATCCCGCCGATCACCATCTCGATGGTGTCGGCAAAGGCGGTCGCCGGCCTGTGCCAGACGCCCAGCTCGATCAGCCGCGTCCCCACCGCCGTCCGCGCCTCGCGCACGCCCGTCCGCTCGCTGACCAGCGTCCCGTCCAAATCAAAGAAGACCGCCGCAAACCGGCCGTTCGCGCCGCTCACTCGGCATTCCCATCTGCATCGTCAGCTGAGTCGGCGGCGAACAGAGCGTCCTCTTCAAGTTCGTCCTGGTAGATTTCCAGCGGCCAGATCGGCCAGTCGAGAAATTGCTCCGGCGGATCCTCCGTCGCGCCTTCGGGATGCTCCACGTCCGGTTCATGGTCGGGCACGTAGGTCTGCATGGGGCGGGCGGCGAACTCGATGCCGTCCTCGTGCGTGACGACGTTGGCGAGCGAGTAGCCGATCCAGGCGAGGCAGCGGCACTCGAGCCGGAACGAGACCGCGAAGCGGCGGCGCATCAGCGCCTCTTCGCGGATGAAATCGTGAAACTCCTCGATCTCCTCGGGCGGCAGCATCACATCGACGTGCCCCTCGAACAGCTGCTGGAGCGCGTCCGCCGCCTCCGCCTCCGCCTGCGGATCGTCCTGCGCGTTCTGGGTGTCCAGCGCCGCGTCGCCGTCAGTCATCGCCGCCTCCGTCCTCCTGTGAGTAGACGCCGACCTCCTGACCGCGCCAGACGGTCACGATCAGATCGTCGCGCAGCGGATCGGCGGTCAGCGCCCAGCGATCATCGAGATCGGCGATCACGTCCTGGATGTCCTCCTCCGCCCACGACTCCGGCACGCAGAGCGTGGCGTAGACCAATGGCGCGGCGAAATGCAGATCGACGCGGGCGCGCGAGCCCGCCTCATTCTCCACGACGTAGCACTCGGAGTGCCCCGTCCGACTCTCCCGCTCGTAATAAAACATCGGCTCGCGCCCCCCAGCTGATCCGCGCAGCTGATTCGCCCAGGTGATTCGTCCGGCTGCCCCACCGCGCGCCAACCGCGCAGTGTGGGCAGTGGGGCAGTGTGGACGGCTCAGAGCACGTGATAGAGAATCAGATGCTCGCCCAGCACGTCGTTGGCGAAGTCGTTCTCGACGTCGCGCCACACGGAATGGATGTGGTTGGCCCCGTTCTGGCGGTTGTCGAACTCGACGAGGAAGTTGCCGCCGTGAATGCGATAGTAATGCGGCGCGCCGTTCTGCACGGGCCCGGCCCAGGCGAAGTGCATCCCCGCGCGATCCGCCGCCGCAATCCGCGCCCGCCGCTCGGCCGCGAGCTCCGCCGGCGCCTGATCGACGTAGACGCTGACCAGCCGCTCCAGCAGCGCCCGCTGATCATCGTCCAGCGCCGCCGCCGCCAGCCCCTCATAGGCGGGCATGATCGCGCGCGAGGCGTTGAAGGTCAGGATGTCCCACGGCGCTTCGGGATAGATCACCGCCCGCTCCACCTGCTCGGCGTCGAGCGCGGCCATCAGCTCGAAGGCCAGGTCTTCGCGTTGATCGAGAATCCGCAGCCCGGCCTGCGGACCGCGCCGCACCTCGGCCGGGTTCGTGCCGAAGAAAAACGGCGTCAGCGAGAGCAGGCCGTCGCCCCAGAGCGAGAAGTTGAGCGAGATGTGGTGCCCCTCCACGCGCCAGCCCCAGGGCGACGCGTCGTCTGTCGGATCGCCGAAGATCGTCCAGTAGTACAGCTCCGGATCGCGCCGAAACGCGCGCCGCCCGGCCTCGGCTTCGAGCTCCCCGAGGATCACTTCCAGATCAATGATCCCCCGCGCCTGCGCGTAGGCGCGCTCGCTCAGGCCGGCATCCATCAAGGCCAGCGCCAGGGAGCGCTGCGCCTCCGTCATGTCGCGCAGCGGCAAGCCGTGACGGTTGGTCGGCGGGTAGTACCAGAAGATGCGTTCGCCGTCCATGTACTCATAGACGGTCCGCGCGCGCTGGTCGGCGTCGAGGCTGTTGACAAACTCGACCGCCGCCGCGCGCATCGCGCCGCCGGCGAGCGTCGCGCTTGGTCGCTCTGGCATAATTCTGTCGCTTTCCGCTCGCCGCTCAGACGGGGCGGATGTGCCCGTCGCCGCGGATCACCCATTTGTACGAGGTCAGCTCGCGCAGCCCCATCGGCCCGCGCGCGTGCAGCTTGCCGGTCGAAATCCCGACCTCTGCGCCCAATCCGAACTGGCCGCCGTCGGTGAACTGGGTCGAGGCGTTGACGTAGACCGCCGCCGCGTCAACCTCGCGCAGGAAGCGGCGGCCCAGCGCCTCGTCGGCGGTAATCACCGCCTCCGAGTGCCCGCTGCCGTGCGCGGCGATGTGCGCCAGCGCCGCGTCCGCATCGGCAACCACGCCGACCGCGGCGGTCAGCGAGAGAAACTCGGTATCGAAATCGTCCGGGCCGGCCGCCTGCACGTTCGCGCCCGTGTCGGACAACAGCGCCTGGGCGCGAGCGTCGGCGCGCAGCTCGACCGGCGTCGGGCCCGCGCCCGCCCAGCGCCGACCCAGCGCGGCGAGGAACGGCTCGGCGACCGCTTCGTGCACCAGCATCACGTCGAGCGCGTTGCAGATGCTCACCCGCCGCCGCTTGGCGTTGTCGACGACCGTAAGCGCCATCTCCAGGTCGGCGGCGGCGTCGATGTAGGTGTGACAGATGCCGACGCCGCCGGCGACGACCGCCATTGAGGCCTCGCGCCGCACGCGGTTGATCAGCGCCTGCCCACCGCGCGGGACCATCAGGTCGATCAGGTCGTTCATCGCCAGCAGCTCGCCGACCAGTGCGCGGTCGGTGCTGCGCACCAGCTGCACCGCGTCGGCGGGCAGCTCGTTGGCGGCCAGCGCGTCGCGCAGGACCTCGGCGAGGAGGCGGTTGGAGCGCAGCGCCTCGCGGCCGCCGCGCAGCACCGACGCGTTGCCCGACTTCAGGCAGATCGCACCGATGT
The DNA here is from genome assembly GCA_965200625.1 of Dehalococcoidia bacterium. Classification (GTDB taxonomy): domain Bacteria; phylum Chloroflexota; class Dehalococcoidia; order Bin125; family Bin125; genus Bin125. The sequence goes on along the minus strand of OZ241375.1, from coordinate 1,947,404 downwards.
CAATCGTCACATTGGGCCGCGACTCGTAGATCGAGGCGATCACGCCCAGTGGCACGCGCACGCGCTCAATCTCCAGGCCCGAGTCGGTGGTCGTCGCGTCAATCGTCTCGCCGACCGGATCATCGAGCAGAGCCAGGTCCTCCAGCGACGCGGCCAGCGCCGAGACGCGCTCCGGCGTCAGCTGGAGCCGGTCGATCATCGCCTCGCTCAGATGGCCGCTCGCCTCCGACACGTCCTCCGCGTTGGCCGCGACGACGTCGGCCGAGCGCTCGCGCAGCAGCGCGGCAGCCGTGTGCAGCACGGCGTCCTTCCGCTCGCGCGTCGCCCAGCCCAGCGCCGGGGACGCCGCCTTGGCCGCCGCCACCTGCGCTCTCAACTCCGCCGACGCGTCCACCGCCTGCGCTGTCGCCATCGTGCTCATCCGTTCCCGTGTGCTAGACCACTGCGCTCATCTTACGGCGGACAGCGCTATTGCCGTTCGCAAGCGAGTTCCCATTTCGCTGTCTGCTCAGCCTCAACCTCCACGTCGATCACGCCCTTCAGACCGTGCCGTCCACCAACCACGACCTTCGCACGCCCTGTCCACTGGCTTGCGATAGCACTCGCCAGGAGTCGAGAACCACCCTCGCGATCTCCGAACCGGACACTGAACAGACTCTTGTCGTAGACCTCGTCTTCAATGTCGTTGTTGCAGTTTCCCTTGATCGTGAAGCGGCAGTAATAGACGCCCTCCTCGAGCGTCAGTGTGAATACGTCCTGACCACTGCCGCTGTGGTGAATCAGAGCTTCGGTAGTTGGCTCTGCAGCCGGACCAGGTTGCGTTTCGTCCATGTCTTCACGTCCCTTCAACGCCGTCGCCGCCGCGGCGGCGCTTTGGGCGGCTCGCCCGATCCGATAAAGCGGTATTCATCGGAGGTCACGCCCAGACGCTCCTCGAAGCCGTCAATGATCTCGATCCGCGCACCCGCGCTGTCTTCCCCGCGCGGGCGCAACCGGTATGACCCGCCCAGGCTGTGCTCCGGATTGGAGAGCGACGAGAGCTTGCCCCGCCAGCTGCGTTCGCGGACGCCGCCGACGCGCGTCGTCTCGACGTCGATGATCGCAAAACACTCGGTCAGCAGCGAGCCGCGCGCAGTCAGCAGCTCGGCGTTGAATTGCTGTCGCCGGCGCATCGTCGTCATGGCCGCGCTCCCCTCACGCTCAGCCTACTTAACGGGTGGTCAGCGCGCGCTGGGAGCGCTGGGGCGCGAAGGTAGCGGCGACGCGCGGATCGGAGCCAGGCAGCCGGCGGACGATGATCGGCCAGATCAGGATCGCCAACAGCATCAGCCCGGTCGCCTCGATCACGACGGAGATCACGCCGCCCTGGATGCCGAACCACTCGAACATGAAGAAGACCTGCATGCCGGTCACCGGACCCATCCCGATCACCATCGAGAGCACGCCCATCACCCGCCCGCGCATCTCCGCCGGCGTCCGCGTGACCAGCAGCGCCGTCTGCATGATCGCGAACGCGGAGAAGCCGAAGCCCATGCAGAACGCCACGATCATCGAGAGCTCGTACCACGGCGACAGCACCATGCCCGTCACGCAGAGAATGAACCAGGCCGTCCCCGCGTAGTAAATCCGGCCCGACTGCCCCCAGCTGCTCCAGCCGGCGATCACCAGCGCGCTGACGAACGAGCCTGCGCCAACCAGCGCCTCGAGCACGCCGATCCGCAGCTTGTCGACCTGCAGCAGCTCCTGCCCGATGTCGGGCAGCGCCGCGTTGTAGGCGGGGAAAAGCAGGTTAAAGGCGAGCGTCACCATCAGCGTGCCGACCAGCAGCTCGCTGCGGCGGATGAAGCTGAACCCTTCGCGGATGTCGCGCCAGGTCTCGCGCGCGACCGCGCCGAAGCCGCTGGCGGAGGCGGACCGCAGCGGCTTGCGGTAGTCGAGCGTCGAGGCGATCGCGGCGGAGATGATGAACGCGCAGGCGGTGAACAGATACGCCCACTCCGCGCCCAGCTCCTGCAGCAGCCCCGCGCCGATCAGCGGGCCGGGAATCCGCACAATCGAGTCCGTCGACCAGTCCAGCCCGACCGCGCGGCCGACCTGGTGGGGCGCGACCACGTCGGCGATCATCGCCCGCCGCGTGGGAAACTCCACCGACCAGACCGTTCCCGCGACAAACACGAAGATGAGCAGCAGCCAGAAGTCGATCCCGACCAGCATCACGAAGACGGTCAGGGCGAAGTACATGACCGAGAGGATCAGCAGCGAGCCGATCCAGATCTTCTTGCGGTTGAAGCGGTCGGCGAGCGCGCCGACGAACATCCCGAAGAGCAGGCGCGGCGCCATCCGCACGAGAAACGCGAGCGCGACGAAGCCGGCCGCCTCGGCGAGGTCGCGGGCATAGAGCGTGAGCACCAGCATGTCGAGCCAGCGCACCATGCCCGTGACCGCGCCGGCCGCCCAGACGCGGCGGAATCCGGGATTGGCGAGCAGCCCGCCCCCTGCCCGGCGGCCCGATCCGGTGCGCAGGCTCACTGCCCCGCCTGGAACTCCCGATCCGCGCGCTTGCCCCGATAGACCGTCAGATCAATCGCCCGCCACACCTCCGGCGTGACCCGGAACAGCATCCGCGGCTCCGTCTGCATATTCGCGAAGAAGGCGTCTACTGCCGCCGCGTTGGCCGGATCGCCGCGCCCGACGTACTTCTCCGCCAGCAGGCGCGAGATCGGCCAGATGTCAAACTCGGGCAGCGTCAGCGCCTCCGCCGTCCCGTCCACCTCCACATGGCGCGAGGGCGGGCCGGAGTCCTCGATGCAGAACGACATCCGACCATCGCGCATCAGCTGTCGGCACCAGACGCGGCTCAGCGTGCCGGTCAGCCAGAGGTGACCGGTCGGCGGGTTGCGCGAGGGATGCGCGTCGTCCGCCACCTCGCCGTCCCAGAGGAACCAGAGCGGGATCGTGTACGGCCGCCCGTCCTGCCGCAGCGTCGCCAGCACGCCCGTATGGGGCTGCTCCAGAAACTCCCGCAAAACATCCGCACGCATCCGAGCCATAACGCCGCCCTCCCTCTCACATCAGCGCATTCTACCCACCCAAACCCCAACGCTCCGACGACGGCGCCCCCCTCAACCTCCGTCACACCGGCCACGCCATCCACACCGTCAGATCCGCGCCATCCCTCTCCGTCATACCCGCGACTTCGTTGCGGGTATCTCGCCGCGCCCAGCACGAACCGCTCTGCTCTGTGCGGCAATGACGGCGGGAGGAACTCGCTTCCCCCCTCCGGGGGGAAGCTGTCGCGGAGCGACTGAAGGGGGGCCGCCCGCCGCCCTAGGCGTCCTGGCCCGGCTCGAACCTGGACAGATCAATCGTCCGCCACCTGGTCGGCGTCGCCTTGAACAGGATCGGTGACATTGAACGCGTTGACTCCAAGTAACCCTCGACCGCCTCGGCGTTCGCCGGATCGCCGCGCCCCACATACTTCTCCACCAGCTGGCGCATCAACGGCCAGGGGTCGGTCTCTGCTGCAGTCAGGAGCTCCGCCGTGCCGTCGATCCCGACGTGCATCGCCGGCGGGCCCTCCACGTCGATGCAGAGCGACATACGCGGGTCGCGCTGGAGGTGGCGGACCCAGGTGCTCGTCTCGCCGCCGAGGAACCAGGCGCAGCCGCGCGGCGGATTGTGGAGCGGATGCACGTCGTCCGGTACGTCGCCCTCCCACAGGTACCAGAGCGGGATCGTGTACGGGCTGCCGTCCCGCCGCAGCGTCGCCAGGATGGCGGGCAGCGGCCGTTCGAGGAAGTCGCGCAAGGTCTCGGATTGCATCTCATACATCGTTCGCTCCTTTGCAAATGGGGGCTACTGGCTCGCCGGCAGACCCAGCAGCGCCCGCGCCTCCGACGGCGTCGCCACCGGCCGCCCGACCTCGTCGCAGAGGCTGACCGCCTCCTCGAGCAGCTCGGTGTTCGTCGGCGTCCGCGCGCCCTGGTAGAAATCCTCCAGCCCGACGCGGAGATGTCCGCCCCGCTCCAGCGCCAGCCGCGCGAAGCCGCTGCCCACGCAGTCGCCGCCGAGGATCGCCACCGACCACTCCAGCCCCGTGCCCTCAAGCATCGAGAGATACGCGTCCAGACACGGCTCCGTGGGGAACATGCCAAAGCCCAGCGGCCCGCGTTCCATCCCCCCGAAGTAGAGCTTGACCAGCGATCCTTGCGGCACCAGCCCCCGCGCGTGATAGGCGAGCACGACGCGGAGGAAGCCCGGCTCGAAGATCGAGATCGACGCGCCGCGACCCATCCGCTGGCAGGTCTCGAACATGTAGCGGGCGTCGCGGTAAGTGTTGATGTACACGTTGTCGGTCGGGGCCGGCAGGCCGTGCTCGTCGGCGGGACCGAGGCCCACGCAGCCCGGATCGATCAGTCCCTGCCCCAGCACGCCAGCCTCGTTCAGGGCGGGCAGATGGGAGTAGCGCACCGCAATCTCGGAGTCGCGCCCGCCCGAGCCCATCGTCGGATAGAGAATCGCGTCCGACCGCTGCGCCAGCACCTCGCGCCAGGCGTCGATGTAGGGCTGCGGATCGTGCCAACCCGCCGTCGTCCGCGGCTGGCTGTGGACAACCGCGTCATCGTTGTGGTTGTGCACAATCGCCGCCCCCGCATCGAGCGCCCGCACCGCATCGGCCGCAATCTCCGCCACCGACCGCGGCGAGTGCGGATTCCGAGCCTGCGGCGTCGCCCCATTAATCGCCGCCTCAATCACGACCGGCTTGGACATAACAAACCCTCCATCCCAGCGCGCAGTCTAGGCGTCCACGCAGGAACAAAGGCAAGGCTTTCAGCGCTCCCCCTCCGGGGGAGCTGTCGCGGAGCGACTGAGGGGGCGTCCGCCCCAGGAAAATGGGCGCGACGCGCAACCCCCGTCATACCCGCGCCTCTACTCCGTCATACCCGCGACGTCGACCACTCCGTCATACCCGCGACGGAGTCGCGGGTATCTCGCCGCGTCCAGCACGAACCACTCTGCAGGGCGCGGCGAGATTGCCGCGGCGGGGCGCGGCAATGACGGCGGGAGGAGCTCGCCTCCCCCTCTGGGGGGAAGCTGTCCCGGAAGGACTGAAGGGGAGCGCCCGCCCCAGGAACATGGGCGCGACGCTCAACCCCCGTCATACCCGCACCCCCGCACCGTCATAACCCGCGACGTCGACCACTCCGTCATACCCGCGACTCCGTCGCGGGTATCTCGCCGCGTCCAGCACGAACCGCTCTGCAGGGCGCGGCGAGATTGCCGCGGCGGGAGGGGCGGGAGAGCGGTGCGGGACTAGCGCAGTTCCTCTGCGATCTCCGCCAGCTCCGCCATGGCCTGCATTTGCTGGTCGGGGGGGACGTCCCAGTTGGGTGTTTGGTAGGCGGGGATCGTCAGGGCGTGCTCCAGACCCGCCTCCTCGTACTGCCCGAGCGTGTCGACGATCTCGTCCCGCGAGCCGCCGACCACCGCCGGGAAACCGCGCACGCTGTCCGGGTCGCCGTCGAGCAGCACCATTGGCCCGAGCATGGAGATCTCCAGCTCCGCCAGCTCGCGCCCGGCGTTGTCCATCTCTTCCTCGACGATCGCCAGCTCTGCCCGAATCTGCTCAGGCGTCGAGGTGATCGTGTGATAGCCCGTGCCGTAACGGGCGACGCGGCGGGCGGCGATGCGGCCCTTGCCGCCGACCCAGATCGGCACGTGCGGTTGCTGGTAGCAGCCGCACAGCCCGCCCAGATTCTCGAACTCGCGGAAGTGCCCCTCATGCGTGATCGGCTCGCGGTTGACGCCGTGCGTCCAGGCGCTGATCGCGATCGCCATCCACTCATCCGTCAGCGCGCCGCGCCGCGTGAACGGCTCGCCTTCCAGCCCCAGCGCGGCGAACTCCTCTTCCATCCAGCCCACGCCGATGCCGAGCAGCACGCGGCCCTCCGAGAGCTGGTCAATGGTCGCAATGCTCTGCGCCTGGAAGAGCGGGTCGCGGTAGGGCACGATCAGCACCGAGGTGCCGATCTGAATCTCGGACGTGCGCACCGCCACCGCCGACATCACGGCCAGCGGATCCATGATGTCCTGGTGGTAGGCAAAGCCAGCCACGCCGGAGTCGTTGTAGGGATAGCGCGACTTGATGCTGGCGGGCATGAAGATGTGGTCATGCACCCAGACCGAGTCAAAGCCCAGCAGCTCCGCCCGCTCGGCGATGTCGATCACCTCATTGACGCCGCCGTACTTCCCCGCCGTGCCAAAGTTGCCAATCGGGATGCCGAATTTCATTGTCTTCCTCCTGGTGCGTCGTTACGCCGCCGGCAGACCTTCGCGTGAGTCTTGCTTCCCCCCTCTGGGGGGAAGCTGTCGCGGAGCGACTGAAGGGGGGTTCCCCGCTCTCCCCCCTCTGCCTTCGGCATCTCCCCCCGCAAAGCGGGGGGAGAGAGGAAATGGGAGTTGCGCATTGAGCCGATCTCCCCAGCGCTAGGAGAACGCTGGCAGGATTTCATCGCTGATGAACTGCATACTGTTGATCACCCGCTCCACGGTGGTCGCGCCTTCGGGGTTGATCATCATCGGCGTCGCGATCAGGTGCTCCAGGCCGGCCCGGCCGAAGGCGAGCAGGTCGGCGGCGATTTGGTCGGGCGAGCCGTGCAGCAGGGGGCGTTCGTCCTCGTCCAGCGCCGTCGTTGCGGGGCGCAGCGCCTGGAGCATCTGGATTTCCAGTTCGTCCGGATCGCGGCGGTCGCGCTCGCAGGCGCGGCGCACGCCCTCCACCTCGACGGCCAGGTTCTCGACCGTCTGGAACGCCGCGTGGAAGCCGTCGCCGTAGCGCGAGGCGCGGCGCCAGGCGTTGATCCCGTTGCCGCCGATCATGATCGGAATCACGCCGCCGTCCTCGCTCCGCACCGGCTTCGGATACGCGCCGACGTTCTCGAACTGGACGAACTGACCGTGGAACGACGACGGGCCGGGATTGTTCCACATTTCCCGCATCGCGCGCAGATACTCGTTCGTCACCGCGCCGCGCCGGCGGTAGTGCAGATCGGGCAGGCCGAGCGCCTCGAACTCCTCGCGCATCCATCCGACGCCCGCGCCGAGCACGATCCGCCCGCCGGAAATCTGGTCGGCGGCGGCGAGCATCTTCGCCACCACCGCCGGGTGACGATAGGGAATGACCAGCACCGAGCAGCCGATCTCAACCGCCTGCGTCGCCTCCGCCAACGCGCACATCACGGTCAGCGGATCGAAGCACTGAATCGTTGAGGGCGCGGGGAACTCTCCCAGATCGTTGTAGGGATAGCGCGATTCGATCTGGGTCGGGACGACGATGTGATCGTTGGTCCAGACGGAATCGAAGCCCAGATCCTCCGCCGCCTGGGCGACGTCGATGCAGGCGTTGGGCCCCGACTCGTCGTTGAACCCGTTCATATTGCCCACGCCGATCCCGAAGCGCATGATGATCACCGTTCACTTTCTCGCCCCTGCCCCTGTCGTGACCGGGACAACGGGGCGTGCGTGAATGGTAGGCGTTCGTGGATACACTGAACGGCGAGGCAGCGCCAGCGCTGCCGGGCGGCGGGCAGCGCCGCGCTGCCGGGCGGCGGGCCGCTCCAGCGCTGCCGGGCGGCGGGCCGCGGGCAGAACTCTGGGCAGGAAGGGCAGGCGCGACGTGTCGGAGTGGGCCAGAGGCGATCGACCGCAGCCAACCGCAGCTGCCAGCGCCCCGCCGCGCGCGTCCGCTGCGGAGTCCGCCGCCGAACCCGCTCCCCTGTCAACGCTGCCGACGCCGACGCTGGCCGCGCTGCCGGACGATTCTCCGTTTGCCGCGCTGCGCCGCGAAATTGGCCGCGTGATCGTCGGCCAGGACGCGCTTGTGACGCGCCTGCTGGTCGCGCTGCTCTGCGACGGCCACTGCTTGGTCGAGGGCGTGCCCGGCCTGGCCAAGTCGTTGACCGTTTCGACGCTCGCCCGCTGCCTCGACGCCGGCTACGCGCGGCTCCAGTTCACTCCGGACCTGCTGCCCGCCGACCTGACCGGCTCTGAGATCTACAACGCCGTCGAATCGCGCTTCGAGGTGCGCCGCGGGCCGATCTTCACCAATGTCCTGCTCGCCGACGAGATCAACCGCGCCCCGGCCAAAGTCCAGTCGGCGCTGCTCGAGGCGATGCAGGAGCGCCAGGTCTCGATCGGCGGCGAGACCTTTCCCCTGCCCGCGCCGTTCCTCGTCCTGGCGACCCAGAACCCGATCGAACAGGAAGGCACCTATCCCCTGCCCGAGGCGCAGCTTGACCGCTTCCTGCTCAACGTGCGCGTCGACTATCCGGGCGAGTTGGATGAGCGCGAGGTGCTCGACCGCACGCTCGCCGGCGAGCAGGTCGCGGTTGACCCTGTGCTCAGCCTGGGCGAGGTGCTAGCCGCCCGCCGGGCGGTGAGCGGGGTGCGGATGGAGCCGCGTCTGCGCGATTACATCGTGCAGCTCGTCCGCGCGACCCGCGCGCCGGGCCGCGCGGTGCGGGAGCTGGCCGCGTACGTCGAATTCGGTGCCTCCCCCCGCGCGACGACCGCTCTGGCGATGAGCGCCCGCGCCCTCGCCTGGCTCGGAGGCCGCGACTACGCCACGCCCGACGACGTCAAGGCGATGGCACTCGACGCGCTCCGCCACCGCCTCGTCCTGAGCTATGAGGCGGAGGCCGACGCGGTCAGCGCCGACGACCTGATCGCGCGGTTGCTGACGACGCTGCCGATGCCCTAGGTCTGGCCATGCCCCGCCTGCAACGGATTCGTGAATGGATCGCGCCGCCCGTCCCGGCGGCGGCCGCGACCGCGCCGACGCTCGACGACGTGCGCCGCCAGGTGCGGCAGATCGAGGTGCGCGCGCGTCGCGCCCTGCGCGAGGCGCTGGCCGGCGAGTACCGCACCGCCTTCCGCGGGCGCGGACTCGAATTCGCCGAGCTGCAGCCCTACCACGCCGGCGACGACGTCCGCAGCATCGACTGGAAGGCGACCGCCCGCCGTCGCGCCCCGGTCGTGCGCCGCTACGTTGAGGAGCGCGAGCAGACCGTCCTGATTCTGGTCGACGTCTCCGCCTCGATGGGCTTTGCCGCCTCCGGGCCGTCAGTGCGCGACCGCGCCGTGGAGATCGCCGGCGGACTGGGGCTGGCGGCGGCGGCGGCCAACGATCTGGTCGGTCTGGCCGCGTTCACCGACGACGTCGTGCTCGCCGTGCCGCCGGCCAAGGGCGCGAGCCACGTCCTGCGCATCCTGCGCGATCTGTTGACCCTGAAAGCCGGCGGGCGGACCGAGCTCGCCCGCGCCTTGCGCTACGCCGGCCGCGTGATGCGCAAGCGCGGCGTCGTGATCGTGATCTCCGACTTCGTCGCCACTCATCCCGACCACGTCTGGGAACCAGCGCTGGCGCAACTCAGCCGCCGCCACGACGTGGTCGCCGTCTGCCTCCGCGACGCGCGGGAAACGGCGCTGGCGGATCCGGCGCGGCGGACGCTCGTGCACTGGGGCGGCGCGGAGCGTGGAGACCTGCTCCTCGCCGACGAACGCAGCGCCCAAACCCAGCAGCGCGCGCTGGAAGCGGAGCGCAGCAGCATCCTGACGCGCCTGCGCCAGTGCGGCTGCGACGCTATGCTCCTCGACAGCACCGAGGACTGGGTCCCGCCGCTCGTCAGCCTCTTCCGTCAACGCCGGAGTCGTCCGTGATCCGCGCGGCGGCGGTCATCTGCGGAACCGTCAGCTGCGCAGCCGTTGCGGCGGTCATCCTGCTCAGCGCGGCGCTGGCGCAAGCGCCGACCGCCACCGTGACGGTCGTCCCCGACGGCGGTCTGACGATTGGCGACCCCGTCGAGATTCGCGTCCGCATCCAGCACGCTGCGGACGAGCAAGTCCAGTTCGACGGCGTCGTCGTCCAGCTGGGCGAGCTGGAACCGTCCGCGCCGGTGATCACGGCGGTCAGCGAGACGGAAACGCTGATCACCTTCCCGACCCGCGCCTTCGCCACAGGCGTCTTCGCGGCCGCCCTGCCGAGCATTGCCGTCCAGCGCGCCGACGGCTCAGGGAGCGAGCTCACGCTCCCGTCCGTCTCGATTGCCGTCCTCTCCGTGCTCGGCGAGAGCGCGGAGGCGCGGCCGCTCACCGCCCCCGACGCGCTTGAGGACGAGCGCCGCACCTTTGCGCCATGGATCGTCGCGTTCATCGGGATCGGTCTCGGTTTCGTGCTCGCCCGCGTCGTCCGCCGCCGCGTGCGGCGCGGCCAACGCGCCGCGCCCGCCCGTGCCGCTACTCAGGCAGAGGCGGCGGCTCCGGTCCAGTTCGAGCTGGATCCGACGCTGGGCGCGGCGGAGCAGTGCCGTCAACTGGCGAGCGCCGTCCGCGCGCGGCTGGCCGCCGACTGGACGCTGCCCGCCGCCGCGCTGACCGCCTCCGAGATCGGCCCGGCGCTGGCCGCCGCGGGCGCGCCGGGCGTGATCGCGCTGCGCGCCACGCGGCTGCTCGAAGCCTGCGACCGCGTCCAGTACGGCGGCGAGCAACCGACGCCCGAACGGCTGCGCGGCTACCTGCAGCTGGCGGAGGCGATCTGGGCGGACGGAGAGGCGTCGTGAGATTTGACGATCCGGCCCTGTTCGCGCTGTTCGCGCTGCTGCTCCCCTATCTCTGGCTGCTGCGCCGCGAGGCGCGGTTGACGCGCCCGCGCTATCTGCTGCCCCAACTGCACGGCGCGCCGCCGCTGCGCGACCGCCCGGGCCGCCGGCTGCGCGTCCTGCCGTTGCTCGGCGGCCTGCGCGCGCTCGCGCTGATCCTGATCATCATCGCCGCCGCGCGGCCCCAGGCGACGACCGTCGAGGCGGTCCAGCCGGCCGAGGGCATCGACATCGTGCTCGTGATCGACGCCTCCTCCTCGATGGCGACGGCGCGGCTGAGCGGCGACGAAACGCGGATGCAGGCGGCGCGGCGCGTGGCCCGCGACTTCGTCGCCGAGCGCGAGGCCAGCGGCAGCGACCGGATCGGCCTGGTCATGTTCCAGCGCCGCGCGTTGGTGCTCAGCCCGCTCACGCTCGACCTCGACGCGATCGACGAGATGGTGGAGGTCTCCGTGCGCAGCGGTCTGCTCCCGGACGGCACGGCGCTCGGCGTGGCGACGATGGAGGCGATCGACCTGCTGCGCGGCTCCGACGCCGCCTCGCGGATCGTCGTCGTCCTGACCGACGGCGAGAACAACGTGCCCGACATCACGCCCAACCAGGCCGCCGCCGTCGCCCGCGCGACCGGCGTGCGCCTCTACACGATCGGCCTGCCGTCCCAGATCCGCCAGGTCGGCGTGGGCTTCAACGAGATCACGCTGATCTACATGGCCGACGAAACCGGCGGCGTCTACTTCCGCGCCGCCGACGCGCGGGAGTTGGCCGAGGCCTACGAATCGATCTCGGCGCTGGAGCGCGAGCGCGTCGGTGAGGAGATCTTCCTCGCCACAGAGGAGCTCGCGCCCTGGCTGCTGCTCAGCGCGGGGATCATAATCGTGCTGGAGCTCGCGCTCCGCGCCAGCTGGTGGCGGCGGGCGCCCTGATGGCCTGGGGTGAACCCGCGCTGTTAGCGCTCTTGGCGCTGCTGCCTGCCGCCGGGATCGGTTGGTGGTGGCTCTGGCGGGCGCGGCGGCTGCACCGCGCCGCCGTCGGCGCGCCGGTGGCCGGCGTTCGACGCGGCGTAACCGCCTCCCGCGTCCTGCTGCTGCTGGCGCTGGCGCTGCTCGCCGTCGCCGCCGCGCGTCCCCAGTGGCATGAGGGCGAGCAGACGCTGGGCCTGTCCGATTTCTCCCTCGTGATCGCCCTCGACGTCTCCCAGAGCATGGCGGCGGTGGACGTCGGCGGCGAGGCGACGGTGAGCCGCTTCACGGCGGCGCAGGCGGAGCTTCGCCGCCTGATCGACGGTCGGCGCGGCGACCGCGTGGGGCTGGTCATCTTCGCCGGCAGCGCCTTCCTCCGCTTCCCCCTGACCCGCGATCACGAAGCCGCCTTGCAGGTACTGGAAGCGCTCCAGCCCGGCGAGGCGCTGGTCGAACCCGGCTCAAACCTCGCCCACGCCATCGATCTCGCCGCCGCCACCATCGTCCGCGCTGCCGAGGTGGATGACAACGTGGATGGCGGGGGAGACAGCGCCGGCCGGGTCAACGGCGTCATCGCCGTGGTCAGCGACGGCGAGGCGCATCGCGGCGACGCCCCCGCCGCCGCCGCGGCGGCGCGCGCGCAGGGCGTGCAGGTGTTCACGATCGGCGTCGGCAGCGCCGACGGCGCGACCATTCCGCAGGGCAGGGACGGAGAGCCAAAGCTCGATGTCCGCACCAACCGCCCGATCATCACCAGCCTCGACGCCGCGCAGCTGGAGCAAATCGCCGCTGCGGGCGGCGGCCGCTACCTCGAGCTCGACCAGCCCGGCGCGTTGGCGGACCTGAACGCCGACCTCGCGGCGCTCGATCAGGTGCGCGCGGTCGTGGTCGAGGACACGGCGCTGGCCGAGCAGTTCCAGTGGTTCGTCGGCGCGGCGGCGATCCTGCTCCTCGGATCAGTGGCGGCGCGAGTCTTCGGGCTGTCGAGAGACGGCCGCTTCGGTCCGACCGCAGTCGGCGCGTTGGCGACCTCGCTGCTGGTCGTCAACGGTTGCGGCGGCCCGAGCGCGGCCCAGCTCAACCGCGACGGCATCGCCCACTACGAAGCGGGCACGTACACCGAGGCGCTGGACGCCTGGCGCGAGGCGCAGCGGATCGACGCCGCCGCGGGCGGCGGCGTCGATCCGCGCCTGGCGCTCAACGCCGGCCGCGCGCTGCATCAGCTGGGCGAATATGAACGCGCGGAGACCGAGACGCTCTCCGCGCTGCGCGCCGACGACGCCGCGCTCCGCGCCCGCGCCTGGTTCCACACGGGCAATCACCGCTGGGCAAACGGCGACCTGCTCGGCGCGCGGCAGGCGTACATCGAGGCGCTGCGCGAAACCCCGGCGCTGCGCGACGCCAAACAGAATCTGGAACTCATTAACGCACTCCTGGACGCGCTCGCCGAGGACGCCGAGCCGCAGGCGGACGCCCAGGCGGGCCAGTCGGCGCAATCCGGTCAACCCGGTCAACCGGGTCAGCCGGGTCAGCCGGGGCAGTCCGGCCAGGCGGACAATGCCGGTGCAGGCGACGCCAATCTGGACGATGCGGGCGGTCCCGCATCGGGCCAGGCGGAGTCGCCCGGCGCAGACGCACAGGCCGCGCAGGCCCCACTGGGCGAGGCTCAGGGAGAGACGCCGGGTCAGGGAGCCATCCCCACCGCGCCGACCTTCGCCGAGGAAGCGTCACTCCTCGAGCGCCGCCAGGCGGCAATGCAGGAACTGCAAGCCGCGCTCGACGATCTACCGCTCGAGAACGCCAGCCTCGAGCAGGCCCTAGCCGTCCTCGACGCCTTACGGGCAGTCCCCGGCGAGCGCCTCGCCGCCGGCCGCCTCGACCTGGCAGGCCGTGCCCTGGACTGGTAACAACGAAGGTCAGAGCACCACCCCGCACACAGGCTCCGTCGTTCCCGCGAAAGCAGGAACCCAGACCATGGCCGAAACCGTCGCCCAAGTGCCAAAAATGCCGCGGTCCCCGCACCTGGTCTGAACCGTGATCGCTCAACTCAGGGAGACGAGCGCGACCTCCGCGTGGGTTCCTGCTTTCGCAGGAACGACGGCGAGTAGTGCTCTCTCAAGGGGGCTGGCTAGTCGCCCGCGGGGGCGGGGGCGGTTGGTTCGATCTCGGGTTCTTCCGCAGGCTCGGGTTTGGCGGGGATTCGGAGCGCCTGGCGGAGCAGGCGGACCCTGAGCAGCTTCCAGAGCTGCGCCGCCGCCTCGCGCTCGTCGTCGCTGAGCGTTTTGCGGCCGAAGCGGGTGGCGGTGTAGTGATCGGCGAGGTCGAGCGCCGGCTGGCCGAGTCCGAGCCGTTCGTCGATCCGCCGCGCGTGTTCCTGCGGCGTGGTCGAAGCGTCGGCTCCGATCCCTGTCCAGCGGGCGAGGTGGGTCGTCGAGACCCAAAGCCGCGCGGTCGGCTCGAGGCCGCGCAGGGAGAAGCGCCAGACCAGCCAGAAGAGCAGCAGCACGCCGGCCACGGCGGCCACGGCGATCGTCGGCCCCAGCCAGAGCCACTGGCTCGGTCCCCGCTGGAGCTCCAGGTTGTCGCCGGGCAGCGTGCCGGCGGCCAGGTACTGGAGGATGTCGTCCAGCACGACATCGGCCAGGCTCTGACCGCCGAGGCCGGGGCGCAGATCGAAGCGCGGCGTGGCCAGGCGTTGGGCGGCGATGCGCGGGCCGACGCCGACTCCGCCGCCGGCGATCGAGGCGAGCGCCTCGTCCGCTGAGGAGCTGGGCGTCGGGTCGAAGTCGACCCAGCCGTAGTCGGGGAAATAGACCTCGACCCAGGCGTAGGCGTCGTGACCGCGCACGATGTAGTTCTGGGTGCGGTCGTCGAAGTTGTTGCCGCTGAGCACGAAGCCGGTCGCGATCCGCGCCGGCACGCCTGCGACGCGCAGCAGCACCGCCATCGCGGAGGCGTGGTAGTCGTAGTAGCCGCCGATCGGCCGGCCGTCCTCAAGGTTCTCGAAGAGGAACCAGTAGACCGCGTCCGCCTTGGCCGGCGGCAGCTCGATGTCGGTGGTCAGCGGGTAGAGCGGGATCGGCTCGCCGTCGTCGTCGCGGACGATGCGCCCGTTCTCGTCCACGGCGGGGGCGGAGCGCAGATAGATTTCCACCGCCGAGGCGATGGCGTAGGGGTTGTAGCCACCGTCCTCCCGCGCCGGGTCGGGCGCGAGCCCGAAGCTGCCCGCGATCGTGCTCACCATCCGCTCGAGGTTGCCGCGCTGCTCATCGTCGTAATCGGGCAGTTGGAGGAAGGTCTCGGTGACCCAGAGCGAATAGTCGTGACCCGCGGCGGCCAGCGCCTCCTCGTTGGCGCCAGAGACGGTGCCGGTGATCTGGTAGGTGTAGCCGGCCCGCACGCGGCGTTGCGCGGGACGCAGCGAGAGCACGTCGGTCTCCTCAGGGATCGAGCGCAGCTGCAGCCCGACCGGCGCGCCGCTGCGGGAATCGATCTCGACGTCAACCAGCGTGTACTGCGCGGGCACGTAGGAGGCGACCTCGTCCGGCGAGGGCAGCTCGACGTCATCCTCCGGATCGGCGCGGCCGGCGGCGATGCGGTCGCTGATCGCCGAGAGCGCGAGCTCCAGATCGGTACCGGTGAAGCGCTCGGGCGCATCGAAGTCGACGCTGAAATCGACCGACGCGAGCGTGTCGACGCGCGTGTCCTTGTTCGCGATCAGCGGCGCGCCGAAGGAGAACAGCACGGCGGGCGACTTCTCGACCGAGATCTGCGCGGCGACGGGGCGGCGGTCGAGGTACTCGCTGGTCAGGATTCCGCCGTCGTTGCCGACGGAGGTCTCATCGGTCGCGGCGGTTCCGCTGATCGGTTCCAGCTCCTCCACCCGCCGCGCGACGGAGGGCGACTGCCGCCAGCCGCGGCCGGTGTACTCGTCGTAGGCCGCGCCGCGCAGCAGGCCGGATTCGGTCGCGGCGGCGCGCATGATGATCGCGTCGCCCGGATCAACGTCGCCCTGCAGGACGAGGAAGTCGTCGAACGAGTGGACGGGCACACCGCGGCGCGAGTCGATCCCGCTAAACAGGCGGCGGAAGTCGTCGTTGAGCCCCTCGAACGGCTCGGCGATCGCGGCCCAGGCGTCTTCCAGCTCCTGCGACTCATCGGGGCGCGGGAGTGCGCGGGAGAGGCTGAGCAGGAGGATGATGGCGAGCATCGTCGCGCCGAGGAAGGAGAGCGAGATCCAGTCGGGATAGGCGGAGCCCTGCACGCGCCAGCGATCCATGCGGCGCAGCAGCGAGGCGCGCATCAGGAGCAGCATCGAGCCGGTCAGGAAAAAACCGTAGGAGAGGTTCCACTGGCGGTCGGAGAGGTAGGAGACGTTGACGGCCAGCAGCGCGCCGAGCAGGATCATCGCCACCCAGGCGTTGCGCCAGCGGGCGACCGCGTAGGCGCCCAGGAACGAGGCGATGAAGACGAACACGTCGGTGAAGAAGACGAAGGGCAGGTTGTCGGTCGTCAGGCCGGCGCTGAACGCTTGCCGGAACCAGTCCTGGAAGCGGAAGCCGAAGTCGGTGAAGCGATCCCAGAAGAGCGGCTGGCCGCCGAGCGTCTCGAGCTGGGTGACCTGCGCCATGATGATCAGCCCGCCGACGACGATCCCGAGCAGCATCGCCAGCGGCCAGCGCAGCCAGGCGACGCGGCCCAGGCCGAGCGCGAGCAACACCGCGGCCGCGGCGGTGATGCGCAGATCGGGCATCTGCTCGACCCAGCCGGCGATGTAGATGCTGTTCGCCGCGGAGAGCGCGACCAGCAGCAGGATGCCGAAGGTGATCGTCGTCTCCAGCGCGCGGCGGCTGCGCGAGAGCGCCTCCTGCTGTCCGGAGACGACGAGCGTCTCCGCATTCGCGCGGCGGGCGAAGAAGCGGCGCTCGGCCTGGGCGGCGAGCGTCGTCGGTTCGGTAGCGCCGTCGTGGGCGGGCGGTTGAGCGCTCATCGGACGCTCGTTTCTTCCGCCGCGCCGCTGCTCTCAGCCGCCCGCCAGTCGGCTTCCGCGAGCGCATCTTCGAGTTCCAGGTTGGCTTGCGCGGTGGCTGGTCCAGTCGGGGCGGCTGGCGCGGAGCCGCCGGCTCCGTTGGCGCTCGCGCCGGCGGCGCGGCCGCCGCCGGGAATCTGGCCGACCATCACGGCGGGGATGTGGTCACCCTTGCGGATCAGGTTGACCTGTACGCCCAGCGCGCGCAGCTCGACGGCGGTCGCCGCCGCCCCGCCGCGCCCGCCCCACGATTCGAGGTCAAGCATCGCCACCGCCGCCTTGACGCCGCGTTGGGTGAGCGTGCGGATCGCGCCCTGCCAGCGCGGATCGGTCGAGGCGGTGATCACGATCACGGTCGTATGCCGACCCCAGCGGCGCGACTGCTGGTAGAGGATCGAGGCGACCGGCACGGTCCCGACGGGCTGCGCGACGGCCAGCGCTTCGAGCATCCGCCCGAAGTGCTGGGAGCCGCGGTCGGGCTCGATCACGTCAAGCCGCTCGCCGAACATCATCAGCCCGACGGAGCGGTTCTGATTGATGAACAGCCGCACGACTGAGGCGGCGACGGTCACGGCGGTCTCGATCGAGGCGTCGTCGCCGCTGCCGATGTGATCCTGACTGGAGAGGTCGAGGATCACCCAGAGATGCGAGGCGGGGTCAAGCTCGAAGGTCTTGACCTTGAGCGAGCCCGTGCGCAGGCTGCTCTTCCAGTGGATGCGGTTGACGGAGTCGCCGGCCTCGTAGTCGCGGATGCCGGAGGCGTTGGGCGTGACGTAATGGGTGCGGCGGCGGAAGCGGCCTTCACCTGGCAGGTTGGCGGGCGGCGCGGAGTAGCGCGGCAGCTCGAGCGCGCGCGGATAGACAACCAGGCCGCGCCGATGCCCGAAGCGCATTTCGCGGTGGAAGATGTCGAACGGATCGGAGCTGCGCACGGTGATCGGGCCCAGGTTGTACAGCCCGCGCCGTTGGCAGGCGGTCTGGACGCGCCAGTTGCGGTGGCTGGCGCGGCCCAGCGAGGTGACGAACTGGGCGGTGTGGCCGGGCAGGTCGGAGGTCTCTTCGACCTCCAGCCAGAGCTTGGGGAAGGCGGAGTCGTTGATCACTTCAAAGCGCTCGATGATCGACTCGCCCGCCTGGACGCGGTCGCGCGAGCGCGACATCCGCACGCGCACGCCCTGGCCCGAGGACCAGGTCCAGAACGCGGCCAGGGCGATGCCGAAGAGCAGCGTGTAGCCGAGCCGCTGGGGGAGCCAGTAGTTGGAGGCGAAGCCGACGGCGAAGGCGACGATCGTCAGGGTGACGACGATGCTGAGCGAGCGGCGCGTGCCGAAGGTCGCCCGCCAGGCGCGGCGGAAGGGGCTGCTCAGGACTCTGCCGAGGCCGCGCACGATCTAGCCCGTTTCACAGCACGGGCCGACGCGCCGCGCGCTCATGACGCCGCGCGGGCGCCGGGCACGGCGACGCGCTCGAGCACGTCGTCGATCACCGTGCGCGCGTCCTGGTTGCGAACCTGGGCCGAGGGGCTGAGGATGATCCGGTGGCCGAGCGCGGAGTGGGCGAGCGCTTTGATGTCGTCGGGAATCACGTAGTCGCGCCCGGCGAGCAGCGCCGAGGCCTGGGCGCAGCGGAAAAGCGCCAGCGAGCCGCGCGGCGACGCGCCCAGATAGACCGCTTCGTGCGAGCGCGTCGCGGCGACGAGCTGGACGGCGTACTGCTTGAGCTGCGGATCGACCCAGATGTCGCGCGCGGTGCGGTGGATTTCGCGCACCTCCTCGGGCGAGGTGACCGGCGCGAGCGCCTCGATCGGATGCTGCTGCTGCTGGCCTTCGAGCACCGCGACCTCGTCATTGGCGTCGGGATAGCCGAGGTGGATGCGCAGGAGGAAGCGGTCGAGCTGGGCCTCGGGCAGCGGGAACGTCCCTTCATATTCGACCGGGTTCTGGGTCGCCATGACCATGAACGGCGGCGGCAGCTGACGGGTGACGCCGTCGGCGGTGACCTGACGCTCCTCCATCGCCTCGAGCAGCGCCGACTGCGTCTTCGGCGTGGCCCGGTTGATCTCGTCGGCCAGCACGATCTGCGAGTAGATCGGCCCCTGCCGCCACTCAAAGTCCTGCGTCTTCTGGTTGTAGACGGAGACGCCGGTGACGTCGGAGGGCAGCAGGTCGGGCGTGAACTGGATGCGGTTGAAGGTGCAGCCGGTGGAGACGGCGAGGGCGCGGGCGAGCATCGTCTTGCCGGTGCCGGGCACATCCTCGATCAGCAGATGCCCGTCCGCGACGAGCGCGATCACCGCCTGTCGCACTTCTCGGGTCTTGCCCAGGATGACGCGCTCGACATTGGCGACAACGCTGAGGAGCACGGTTCGGGGATCGTCCATCGGGAAGTTCTCCGCTTACAGGCGTCTGCTGGAAAGGGCACGTATTGAGAGCGTAACTGATATGTGTAAAGTAGTTTCGTCGCCATGATCGAGCCCCCGACGCAATCGCTGCCCCAATCACCTGGCCTCGAACGGATCGTCCGCGGACCGCTGCGCCTGAGTCGGCGGACGCTGCTGCGCGCGCTGGTCGGCGCGGGCGCGGGGGTGCTGCTCACGGCCTGCGGCGGCGACGATCTCGATCCATTCGCCGCCGCGCCCCCGCCGACGCCCTCCCCGGCGGGTGATGATGACGCGCCGGCGGCGCAGACCGACGCCCCGTCCCAAGCCCAAGCAGCGGCGGAGGCGGAGGTCGAGACCGAGCCAGCGGGGACGGTTGGTCCGGCCGGGCCGCTGACGGAACCCTTGGTCTACATCATCCCCAGTCCGGTCGGGCAGGGGCAGACGGTGCTGCTGCTGATCGACGCGCCGGGCGCGGGCACGGCGGCGATGGCCTGGCAGGGCCAGACGTTCTCGCTGCTGCGCAACGGCGATCGCTTCCTCGGCTTCCTCGGCATCGACGCCAACGCGGCGGTCGGGCCCCAGTCGCTGGCCGTCGCCGTCTGGGCGCCGAACGGCGAGCAGCTGCTCTGGCAGGAGACGGTGATCGAGATCGAGGCGGTCGAGTGGACGGTGGACGACATCCGCATCGACGGGCCCAACCAGCTGCTGCTCACGCCGGCGGTGCGCGCCGAGGATCAGGCGCTGCGGCTCCCGTTCCAGAGCCAGTTGACGACCCAGCTGCACTGGCTGGGCGTCTTCGATCCACCGGCGCAGGGGACAATCACGGCGCTCTACGGAGAGCAGCGCTCCTTCAACGGCGGGCCGATCGCGGAGTACCACACCGGCCTCGACTTCGGCGGTCAGACCGGCTCGGGCGTGACTGCGGCAAACAGCGGGATCGTCAGCTGGGTCGGCCGCACGCGGCGGCGGGGGAACGGGCTGATCATCGATCACGGAGCCGGCGTCTTCAGCGGCTACTACCACCTCTCAGAGGTCCTGCAGCGCGCCGGCGCGGTCGTCGAGCAGGGCAATCTGATCGCGCGAATCGGCGCGACCGGGCTGGCGACCGGCCCCCACCTGCACTGGGAGATCGTGGTGCGCGGGGTCACCGTCAACCCTCTCCCCTGGCTGCGCCGCCTCGAATTCCCCGACCCTCACCAAGAGCTCAACACCGCCAACGCGCTCAGCAGCACCAACCTCGCCCAAAGGTCGTGACGCAGTTCGCGCACCCATCGTTCCCGCTCCCCTCTCCGTCATTCCCGCGCAAGCGGGAACCCCTAGGGTGACTACACCCAGCGCTGTCCCGTTGCTTCGGAGAAGCCCCCCTCAGTCGCTGCGCGACAGCTCCCCCAAAGGGGGAGCGCTGACCTCCGTCGTTCCTGCGCTCCCCTCCGTCATTCCTGCGCTCCCCTCCGTCGTTTCTGCGCTCCCCTTCGCCGTTTCTGCGCTCCCCTCCGTCATTCCTGCGAAAGCAGGAATCCAGCGATGCTCGCCGCCGCGTCCCAGCGACGAGGTTCCCGCTTTCGCGGAAACGACGCACAGAGAGTGGGGGTGGAGAAGCGGAAGTAACGGTAGCGGATGGGTTCCTGCTTTCGCAGGAATGACGGAAGGAGGCGCAGGAATGACGGAAGAGGGAGGGGTGGGAACGGCGGATTGGCTAGGAGCGGGCGGCTTCGAGGGTGTGGGTGAGGGCGACCAGGGCGGCGGTTTCGGCTCGGAGGGGGCGGTTGCCTAATGAGACTGGTTGCCAACCGTTGCTGTGCGCCTGGCTGGACTCGGCTGCGGTGAAGCCGCCTTCGGGACCGATCAGCAGATGCACTGCGTCGGGAGCGGGCTGCTGCTGGAAGACGTCGGCTATGCGCTGCTCAGGCTCAGCCGGCGAGGCGATCAGGCGCAGGGCGCGGGGCGGGATTGGCTCCGCCAGCAGGTCGCTGAGCGCAACCGGCGGATCAATCTCGGGCGGGTACTCGCGCCGCGACTGCTCGGCGGCCTCGAGCGCCAGGCGGCGCCAGCGCGACCGCCGCGACGGCTGCGACAATTGCGCCTCGCCGGCGGCGGCGCGGCTCCGCGTCCGCTCCGACCAGACCGGGCGGATCGCCGCCGCGCCCAGCTCGGTCGCCTTCTCGATCAGGAAGTCGTAGCGCTGCGGACGGAGCAGCGCCGCCGCGAGGATGATCCGCGGCGGCGGCAGCGGACGGCGCGGACGACGGTCGATGATGCGGCAGCGAACCGCCTCCCGCCCGACCCGCTCGACGACGGCCTGGTAGCACTGGTCGGCGGCGGGATGGAGCAGCGCG
This sequence comes from Dehalococcoidia bacterium, assembly GCA_965200625.1. Taxonomy (GTDB): domain Bacteria; phylum Chloroflexota; class Dehalococcoidia; order Bin125; family Bin125; genus Bin125. The sequence continues at coordinate 1,926,045 of OZ241375.1, read as the reverse complement.
AGCGGATCGCCGCGGCGGACGCGCAGCACCCGCCGCAGCCGGCTCGCCTGAGCGCCCGTGATGATCACGGCGTCGCCCTCGACGCGGGCCGCGTCGTCCAGGAGATAGCGGGGCATGAGGCCGGACGCGCTCTGCTCGGCCGCGAGTTCAGCGTCGCACTGTTGGGGCATCCGGCTGAGCCCTCCAGCGAGTGGGCGGTAGACTCCGCTGGGTACACACTCTACTGGAACGGACGGCGGCACTCATGGAGCTCGGACTCGGCGGCAAGGTAGCGATTGTGACCGGCGGTTCAGAGGGCATCGGCCGCGCGACGGCGATCCTGCTCGCGCAGGAAGGCGCGGCGGTCGTGATCGGCGCGCGCCGCCAGGGGCCGCTGGACGAGGCGCGGGCGGCGGTCGAGGCGGTCGGCGGCGAGTGTCTGGCGCTCTCGATGGACGTCACCGTCGACGCCGACTGCGAGCGCCTCGTCACAGCGGCGGTCGAGCGCTTCGGCGGCATCGACATCCTGATCAACAACGCGGGGCAGTCGTCGTCCGGGCGGATCGAGAGCCATGCCATCGAGACCTGGGCGGTCGATATGGATCTAAAGCTCTACGCCGCGCTGCGCCTGGCGAAGCTCTGCATCCCCTTGATGCGCGAACGCGGCGGCGGGCGGATCGTCAATCTGCTCAACATCGGCTCCAAGACGCCGGGCGCGGGCTCGATGCCGACCGCCGCCTCCCGCGCCGCCGGCCTGGCGATGACCAAGGCGCTGAGCAAGGAGGTCGCCGCCGACCAGATTCTGGTCAACGCGGCCTGCATCGGCTCGGTCGACTCCGCCCAGTGGCACGGCTTCCACCAGGCGCGGATGCCCGACGCGACCTACGAGGAGTTCCTCGAGAACGTCGGCCAGGGCATCCCGGTGAAGCGGATCGGCACCTCGGAGGAGGCGGCGAACATGATCGTCTTCCTCGCCTCCGACGCGGCCAGCTTCATCTCCGGCTGCGCCATCAACATCGACGGCGGCGCATCGCCAGCGTGGTGAGCATAAGCTCTCAGACATGACTACCCAGACTTACCAACAGGCAGGCTGGACACTGCTCGAGCAGGCCGACCGCGAACTGGCGCTCGGCGATGCGCGGCGTTTGGTGGAGAAGCTGTCGCGGTTGAGCTGAGCTGAGGTGCTTACGGATCCATCTGCGGGCCAGCGTCGGCACGCTGAGCGAAGTGGGCGACCCACTGGTCTTCGCTCGCGGACTGGATGAGGCTGCAGCCGACCGCTTCGAGGGCGGCGGCGATCTCGGCGCGGCGCGCGTGGATGAAGCCGCTGGCAATCAGCCGACCGCCGGGCTTGAGCGCGTTCGCCAGGTCTCTGGCGAGGTACTGGATGATGTCGGCGGTCAGGTTGGCGGTGATGAGATCGAACGTCTCGCCGGCGGGGATGGAGCCTTCCCGCACTTCGACCCGATCCTCAAGCTGATTCTGGCGGATCGTCTGGCGGGCGGCGTCGACGGCGAGCGGGTCGATGTCCGTCGCCAGGACGGACGCTGCGCCCAGCCGGGCCGCGGCGGCGGCGAGGACGCCGCTGCCCGTGCCGACATCAAGCACGCGCTCGCCGCCCTGCACATGCTCGGCGCCCTGCACGTGCTCGGCGAGCAGGCGCAGGCAGAGGCGGGTGGACTGGTGCTGGCCCGTCCCGAAGGCGAGGCCCGGTACGAGGTCGATGACGAGCGCGCCGCGCTCGCGGTCGGCGGCGCTCACGGGGCGGTGCGGCGGGCGGATGATGATCGGGCGCGGCGCAGGGATGCGGACGATGTCGAAGTGGTCATGCCAGGCGGTGCGCCAGTCGCGGTCGGGCAATTGTTTCACGTGAAACGTCGGCGCTCCGTCCAACAGCCGCGCCGCGGCGGCGCGGGCGGCGGACTCCAGCTCACGCCACTGCGCCGCCGACAGATAGGCGGCCACCTCCGCCCGCTCCGTGCGGTTGTCATGCCCGGGCCAGGGTTCCTCGACCGGTTCGGCGTGCGCGTCGAACTGATACTCGACGCTGGAGGTCGTCACGCCCGCCAGCGACCAGGCGGCGACGGCGCGCTCGATCTGCGCGGCCTCAACGGCGATCGCGACGCGGAGCAGGGCGGGCGCGCGGCTAATTGGAGAACGCTCCGCGAATGCGGGAGAAGACGCCGTCGTCGCTGCCGCCGGAGCGGTTGGCGGGCTCGTCCAGCAGCTCGGCGAGCTGCTCAAAGGCGGCGCGCTGCTCGCTGGTCAGCTTGGTCGGAATCTCGACGTTGACCTGGACGCGCAGATCGCCGCGCCCGAGTCCGCGCAGATGGGGCACGCCTTCCCCGTGCAGGCGGAACTCGTGGCCGTGCTGGGTGGCGGCGGGCACGTTGAGCGGCTGTTCGTGGCCGTTGATGCCGGGAATCTGGACGGTCGCGCCGAGCGCCGCCTGGGCGACGTTGAGGCGCAGGGGCAGGATCAGGTCGTTGCCGTCGCGCAGGAAGAGTGCGTGCGGGCGGATGGCGACATCGACATAGAGGTTGCCGGCGGGACCGCCGCGCAGTCCGGCGTCGCCCTCGCCCGAGAGCCGCATCTGCGCGCCGTCGGTCACGCCGGCGGGAATCTTGAGCTTGAGCCGCCGATTGCGCTGCTCGCGTCCGATGCCGCCGCAGGCCTTGCAGGGATGCTCGATCACCGCGCCCTCGCCCTCGCAGGGCTCGCAGGGCGCGACGTTGACGAAGCGGCCGAAGACGTTCGACTGAGTGCGACGGATCTCGCCCGAGCCGCCGCAGACCGTGCAGGCCACGCGCTGCGTGCCCGGCTCGCCGCCGGAGCCGCCGCAGACCGTGCAGTGTTCAAGCCGCGAGGCGCGCAGCTCTTCCTCACAGCCGAAGACGGCGTCCTCAAAGTCCAGCTCGATCTGGATGCGCAGGTCGCCCCCGCGGATCGGCCCGGCCTGCCGCCGACCGCCAAAGAAGGCGTCGAAGATGTCGCCGAAGCCGCCAAAGTCAAAGCCCTCGAAGCCCGCGCCCTGGGCGAACGCGCCGCTCGAGCCGAACTGGTCGTACTTGGCCCGCTTCTCCGGGTCGGAGAGCACCTCATAGGCGGCGGCAATGCGTTTGAACTTGGCCTCCGAAGCCTCTTTCTGGGCCGGGTCGGTGACCCGATCAGGATGGTGCTCCATCGCCAGCTTGCGGAACGAGCGGCGGATGTCGTCGGAGGAGGCGTCGCGGGCGAGGCCAAGGATGTCGTAGAAGTCGTCAGATTGAGCCATACCAGACAGGATATCGCGCCCCCCGCAATCGGCGCGGCCCTCCCCCGGATCGAGTTCGCCCGGGCCGAGTCAGCCTACTTCCCGCCGCTCCTGCGCATTCGTCCGTAGAAGCTCGGCCGGTAGTTCAGGTCTGACGAATCTTCCCTCTGAGCCGTTGCTGCCGATGTGCCCAACGCCCCGCTCGGCTGAGCGGGGCGTTGGCGTTTCTGCGCGCCGAGCGGGAGCGGACGGCTCCGCAGCCATTGGGGACGGATCGCTAATCTGAGCGGGGAGTGAGCGGGCATGACGAGGCCGGTGACGGGGCGGGACGAGGCGTTGGCGCTGCTGCGCGCGCATCTGCCGGTGCTCCGCGAGCGCTTCGGCGTGCGCGACCTGCGCTTGTTCGGCTCCACGGCGCGCGATGAGGCGACCGCCGAGAGCGACGTCGATATCCTCGTCGGCTCCCTCGACTGCGAATGGTCCTGGGGCCGCTCCGAGGCGGAGGTTTACCTCGAAGCGCTGTTCGGCCGCAAGGTTGATCTGGTCGAGCAGCGGCACATGCGCCGCGAGTATCTGCCCTGGGTCGAGGCCGAGGCGGTCGATCCCCTGAATCCGAGGCCCCACATGCCCAACGAATCACGCCCCAAGCGCTGGGACGTCTACATCCGCGACATGCTCAAGTACTGCCGCGAGGTCACCGCCTTCACGGCGGGGATGGACTACGACGCCTATCTGGCCGACGAGCGGACGCTGCGGGCGGTCAGTTTCAATCTGCTCCAGATCGGCGAGTTGGCAGGCAAGGCGCCGCCGTCGGTGCGCGAGGCGCATCCTGAGATCGCGTGGCGCGAGACGATCGGCCTACGCAACCGGATCGCCCACGCCTACTACCAGATCGAGCCGGCGAAGCTCTGGGAGATCATCCAGCACCACGTCCCCGCGTTGGCGGAACAGCTGGAGCCGCTGTTGGCGGAGGCGGAGGCGGAGGCCGAGCTGGAGGATTGAGGACAGCGCGGGCGCGGCGCGGTTGCCGCCGGACAGGCAGGCAGCGCGGGGCGGTAATCTGGACGCGCAGGCGCGGTGATGAGCAATCAGGCGATCAGCAGGGACGAGGCGTTGGCGCTGCTGCGCGCGCATCTGCCGGTGCTGCGCGAGCGTTTTGGCGTGCGCGACCTGCGCTTGTTCGGCTCCACCGCGCGCGATGAGGCGACCGCCGAGAGCGACGTCGATATCCTCGTAGGCTCCCTCGACTGCGAATGGTCCTGGGGCCGCTCCGAGGCGGAGGTTTACCTCGAAGCGCTGTTCGGGCGCAAGGTTGATCTGGTCGAGCAGCGGCACATGCGCCGCGAGTATCTGCCCTGGGTCGAGGCCGAAGCAGTCGATCCCCTGAATCCGAGGCCGCATATGCCCGACGAATCACGCCCCAAGCGCTGGGACGTCTACGTGCGGGAGATGCAGCAGCGCTGCGCGCGGGTCATCGGCAGCACGACCGGGATCAACTACGAGGAATTCTTGGCCGACGAGGATCGGTTCGACCTGGTGAGTTTCCACCTGCTGCAGCTCGGCGAGCAGGCGGGGAAGATCCCCCGCCGGGTGCGGGACGCGCATCCGGAGATTGCGTGGCGCGAGACGATCGGCCTGCGCCATCGGATTGTCCACGCCTACTACCAGATCGAGCCGGAGCAGCTCTGGGAGATCATCCAAGCGCACGTCCCTGCGCTGGCCCAGCGGCTGATCCTCCTGTTGGCGGAGGCGGAGGCCGAGCTGGAGGATTGAGCGCGGGCGCGCGCTGATCAGACCTCGCGGAATTCGCCTTCGACCGTGTCGTCGTCCGGCGGGGCGGTGCCGGGCTGGGAGTCGGCGGCCTGCTGTTGGCCGTAGACCCGCTCGCCGACCTTCATCAGGGTGGTGTTGAGGTCGTCCAGGGCGGTCTGGATGGGCGCGGCGGCGTCTGCCTCGAGCGTGGCGCGGAGCGCGTCGATCTTGCCCTGCAGCTCGATCTTGAGCTCGTCGTCTAGCTTGTCCTCCTGGTCGCGGAGGACTTTCTCGGCCTCGTAGGCGGTAGTTTCGGCGCGGTTGCGGACTTCGGCGAGCTCGCGCAGGCGCTGGTCTTCCTCGGCGTGCTCCTCGGCGTCGCGCTGCATCGCCGCGATTTCGTCGTCGGAGAGGCCGGACGAACCCTGAATCGTGATCCGCTGCTCCTTGCCCGTGCCCTTGTCCTGCGCCCCGACGTTGAGGATGCCGTTCGCGTCGATGTCGAAGGTGACCTCAATCTGGGGCATCCCGCGCGGCGCGGGGAGGATGCCGTCGAGGATGAAGCGGCCCAGCGACTTGTTGCCGCCGGCCATTTCGCGCTCGCCCTGGAGGACGTGGATTTCGACCTGCGACTGGTTGTCGGCGGCGGTCGAGAAGACCTGCGACTTGGAGGTGGGGATCGTGGTGTTGCGCGGGATCAGCGGGGTCGAGACGCCGCCCAGCGTCTCGATGCCGAGCGTCAGCGGGGTGACGTCGAGCAGCAGCACGTCCTTCACCTCGCCGCGCAGGACGCCGGCCTGGATCGCCGCGCCCAGCGCGACGACCTCGTCCGGGTTGACGCCGCGGTGCGGCTCCTTGTTGAAGAACTGTTGGACCTTTTGCTGGACGAGCGGCATCCGCGTCTGGCCGCCGACGAGGACGACTTCGTCGACCTGGTCGCGGGCGATGCCAGCGTCGTCCAGCGCGTTGCGGCAGGGCTCGAGCGTGCTCTCGACGAGATCGAGGACCAGCTGCTCCAGCTGGGCGCGGCTGAGGGTGTGGGTGAAGTGCTTGGGGCCGGAGGCGTCGGCGGTGATGTAGGGGAGGTTGATTTCGGTCGACTGGGTGGTGGAGAGTTCGACCTTGGCGCGCTCGGCGGCCTCCTTGAGGCGCTGCAGGGCCATCCGATCCTGAGAGAGGTCAATCGCCTGCTCGCGGCGGAAGGCGTCAACGAGGTAGTCCATTAGCCGCTGATCAAAGTCGTCGCCGCCGAGGAAGGTGTTGCCGTTGGTCGAGCGGACCTGAAAGGTGCCCTCGCCCAGTTCGAGGATGGAGATGTCAAAGGTGCCGCCGCCGAGGTCGTAGACGGCGATGTAGTGGTCATCCTCTTTCTCCAGGCCGTAGGCGAGCGATGCGGCGGTCGGTTCGTTGATGATCCGCAGGACGTTGAGGCCGGCGATGCGCCCGGCGTCCTTGGTCGCGTTGCGCTGAGAGTCGTCGAAGTAGGCGGGCACCGTAATCACGGCCTCGGTGACGGTTTCGCCGAGGTACGCTTCCGCGTCGGCCTTGAGCTTCTGCAGGATCATCGCGGCAATTTCGGGCGGCGAGTAGGGGTTGCCGCCCATCGTCACGCGGGCGTCGCGGTTTTCCGCGGGCTCGACGGTGTAGGGCAGGCGGCCGACGGCGTTGCGCACGTTGGGATCGTCAAAGCGGCGGCCCATGAGCCGCTTGACGGAGAACAGGGTGTCGGTCGGGTTGGTGACCGCCTGGCGCTTGGCGGCGGTGCCGACGATCCGCTCGCCGGTCTTGGTCAGGGCGACGACGGAGGGGGTAGTGCGGTTGCCTTCGGCGTTGGGGATGACGGTCGGCTCGCCGCCCTCCATCACGCCGACGGCGGAGTTGGTGGTGCCGAGATCGATGCCGATGACTCGTCCGGGCATGGGGGGAATCTCCTACTCGGTGGGTTCGTGGTGTGTTTCGTCTGAGCGGTCAGGGAAGTCGGGGAAATCAGGGGAGCCGAGCGAGCCGTCGCCGACCATCACCTGGGTAGCGCGCAGGACGCGCGTCCCGACCGTGTAGCCGGTGCGCAGGACGGCGACAATCTCGTTGTGCTGGCCGGGCAGCTGGCCGACGGCCTCGTGGAAATCGGGATCGAAGGGCTGCTCGATGGTCTCGATCGGCTGGACCTGCTGGCGCAGCAGGAGCGCGTGGAGTTTCTGGGAGATCAGCTCAACGCCCTGCCGCCAGGGATCGTCGGCCTGCCACTCGTCGGTCGGCGCTTCGCGGTGGGCGCGCTCGAAGTCGTCGGCGAGATCGAGCAGGTCGAGCAGGATCGCGCGTTGCGACTGCTGCACCCGATCGCGGACATCCTGCGCCGAGCGGCGCTTCAGGTTCTCGTAGTCAGCCTGCGCGCGCTGCCAGCCCGCATAGTTGCGGGCCGCTTCCGCGCGCAGCGCTTCGAGGTCGCCGAACGATCCGTCGGGCGAGTCCTCGGCGGCGGGCAGAACCTCATCAAGCTGATCGGCGGACTGGTGGTCTGGGCTCATCGATTGGCTCCGTAGACGGCGTCGATCATTTCCTGGAGCAGTTGCGAGTAGAAGCGCGCGGCGGCGATGCTGCGCGGGTAGTTCATCCGTGTCGGCCCGATAATCCCGACGTAACCGGGAATCTCGGGCGCGTCAGCGTCGGCGGCGGCGGTCGAACGGTAGGGCGCAAGGACGAGCGAGCACTCCTGGAGCAGCTCCGTCGGATGGTCGTCGCCGATCAGGACGTGCATGGCGCCGCGGATGTCGCTGCGCTGGGTGAGATCGTCGATCACGGCGCTGGGGATCAGGTCTTCCGCGGCGTGCTGGTCAACCAGTTCAATCAGTTCCAGCGAGCGCAGCGGCTCGTGCTGGAACTCAGGCTGCGCCATCATCCCGCCGAGGCCGGCGATGGCGGGCACGCCGGCGCGCTGCGCGTCACGGTCGAGCACCTGGGCGAGCGTATCGAGGACAAAGTGCTCGACCGGGTGGGTACCGGGCGCGTCGAGGGCAAGGCGGGCCGCCTCGCGCACGTCCGGCGCGGAGCGGCCGCGCAGCATCCAGGAGAGCTTGGCGGCGAGCTCGTCGAGTTCGTCCACCTCGATCGGCTGAGGCAGCGGCATCAGCTGGCGAATCATCCGCGCTTCCTGGACGACGACGATCATCAGGACGAGCAGCTCGTTGAGCGAGATCAGCTCCAGTTGGCGCACGCGCAGGCGCTCGGGATGGGGCGGCGCAACGATCACCAGCAACCCGAGCGAGCGCGCCAGGACGGTGGCGGCCAGCTCGACCCACTCATCAACCGCAGGCGCGGCCTGAAAAAACTGGTGGCGCACGGAGGCCTGCTCGGCCAGGCCAAGCTCGGCGTGGCCCATGAGCGACTGGACAAAGTGGCGGTAGCCGCGGTTGGAGGGCACGCGGCCCGCGGAGGTGTGCGGATGGGCCAGGTAGCCCTCCTGCTCGAGCGCGTGCATTTCGTGGCGGATCGTGGCGGGCGAGGCGGGCAGGGCGTATTTTTCCACGACATGGCGCGAGGCGACCGGCGTCGCGGTTTCGATGTAGTCCTGGATGACCAGCTGCAAGATGCCGGCGCGGCGATCGCTCAGGCGATCGCTCGGACGATCGCTGGAGCGGTCAGAGGAACGGTCAGAGGGCATCGTGCGGACGCTGTCGGTTTCTGGCGCTGAGGCTGTCGTAAGATGCAGTTGGCACTCTCGCGCAGAGAGTGCTAACGCCGTGATCGTAGCAGCGTTCGGGAGAATCGGCAAAGCAATCTCCGCGCCCGCGGGGTGTCACAGGACACGCCAAACAGCAGTTGGCAGCGGTCCGCGCGATGAGGATTGGGGTTGAGCGATGGTCAGCGGAGGCGTGCATCGAGGCGTCGGCCAATCGAGCCCGGAGGAGCGCCGGCGGGTGGTGATCACCGGGATCGGCGCGGTCACAGCGGCCGGGCAGACGGCGGCGGATTTCTGGGCGGCGCTCTGCGAGGGGCGGGTGTGCGCATCCACGCTGCGCGCCTTCACCGCGCCGCGGGCGGCGGCGGCGGGCCAGGTGGACGAGTCGTGGCGCGGCCCGTCGGGCGCGCCAGACTGGCTCCTGGCGCGGATGGATCGCGCCTCGCAGCTGGCCCTGGACGCGGCCATTCAGGCGCAGACCGATGCGCGAATCGAGTTCAACCAGCAGAACGCGTTCGTGGTCGGAGCGGTCAGCGGCATCGCCCATCCTGGCGCCGGCGCGGGCGCAGACACGGACGCGGACGCCGGTTGGGCGCGGCTGGGCTCGGGCTTGTCGGGCGCGTCGCTGGGGCTGAACATCGCCGGGCCGGTCTTCACGGTGTCAATGGGCGGCGCGTCGGGGCTTGCCGCGGTCGTGCTGGCGGCGCAGCTGATCCGCGCGGGAACCATGCGGGCGGCGCTCGCGATCGGCGCGGAAGCGCCGCTGCGCCCGGACATCTGGGAGGCCTACGAATCAGCGGGGCTGCTCGATCGCTCCGCCGATCCGAGCGCCCAGCGGCCGTTCGACGCCACGCGCCAGGGCATGGTGCTGGGCGAGGGCGCGGCGGCGCTGATGCTGGAAGATCGCCAGCTGGCCGTCCAGCGCGGCGTGCACATCTACGCGGAGATCGGCGGCGAGGCGCTGACCGCCGGACCAATGGGCGACGGCCACGCGCCGACCGATGTCGAGGTCGCGCGGCGGGCGACGGGCGAGGCGCTGCTGGGCGGCGAGATCGCGCCCGCCGACATTGACGTCGTCGTGACCGCCGGGCTGGGCTCGAAGCAGGGCGACGAGCGCGAGACGGACATCATCGAGCGCGCCTTCGGGCGGCGGACGCTGGATATGTACGCGGTCACGGTCTCGCCGAACGTGGGCTACACGGTCGGCGCGGCGGGCGCGTTGTCGGCGCTGGCCGGGGCCAAGATCGTCGAGCAGCGCCAGATTCCCCCGCACGCCACGTTCCGCGAGCCGGACATCGCCTGCGGTCTGGGCTTCAGCGAGCGGCTGCGCGAGGATCGGATCGTGGGCGCGGCGGCCGCCGCCTACGGAGCGCACGGCCAGAACGCGGCGCTCGTCCTGATGCCCCACCAGGCAGCGGCCGGCGACGAGCTCCCCATCCTCGCCGGCTGAACCGCTGGCAGGCGTTTGGCGGCGCTTCGCGCTGCTGGGCGTAGGCTGTCGGTATGGATATTGCCTGGTACGGACATGCGGCGTTCCGCTTGCGCGGCCGGGAGGCGGCGGTGGTGATGGACCCGTGCGCGCCAGAGACGGGCTTCCGCATGCACCGGCCGACGGCGGACATCGTCACGGTGTCGCGCGGCCAGGACGCGGCCCACAGCTGGCTGGACGGGGTAACGCTGGACGCAGCCGGGCCGCAGCGCTGGCTGGACGCGCCCGGCGAGTACGAGATCAAACGGGTGCTCGCCACCGGCGTCCGCACGCCCGGACCGAACGGCGCGCGCAACATCTCCTTCGTGGTCACGATCGATGAGGTGATCGTGGCCCACCTGGGCGATCTGCAAGGAATGCCGGAGCGGGCCGCGTTGGAAGAGCTGCAACGGGCCGATGTGCTGCTCCTGCCCTGCGGCGGCGGCGCGCATCTGTCGCCCCAGGCCGCCGCCGGGATCGCAGGCGCAATCGCCGCGCCGCTCGTGATTCCGATGCTCTACCAGCCCGAGGCGGGCAGCGTCGAAACCGGCCTGGAACCGCTCGCGGCATTACTGCGCGAGCTGGGCGTGAGCGTCGCCCCGCCCTCGGACAACCATGTGAACGTGACCCGGTCATCGATCCCCAGCGCGCCCACGGTGGCGCCGCTGCTGGCCAGAGGAGCATGAGATGAGCGACGAGCACTCGCAGCCTGCGTATGAGGTGGTAATCCAGCGCAATCGGCGGACGCCGATGCGGGACGGCGTATCGCTGGCGACGGATGTCTATCTGCCCGCCCGCGACGGCGTCGCCCTGCCCGGTCCCTGGCCGACGCTGTTGACGCGCACGCCCTACGACAAACTCGGCTTCGCCGCCGGCGCGGAGTGGTGGGCGCGGCGCGGCTACGCCCGTGTCGTCCAGGACGTGCGCGGCCGGTTCGCCTCCGAAGGCGACTTCTACCTGCTCAAGAACGAGGCGGAGGACGGCTACGACACGATCGAGTGGCTGGCCGAGCATCCCTGGTCAACCGGCAAAGTGGGCACGGTCGGCACCTCCTACATGGGCTGGGTGCAGTCGGCGGCGGCGACCCAGAATCCCCCGCATCTGGCCGCGATGTGGGTCAATCAGGGCGCGTTCAACGGACTCACCTCGTCCCTGCGGCAAGGCGGAGCGTTGGAGCTGCGCTGGTTGGCGTGGGCCTTCTGGAACGCCCCGGTCAGCCCCGAGGCGGTCGGCGACGCCGCGCTCTACGCGGCGCTCGATCAGGCGGCGGTCGATCTGCGCGGCTACCTCAACCGCCTGCCCTGGCAGCCCGGTGACACGCCGCTCGCGCTGACCCAGGATTACGAGCGCTGGGCAATCGATCTGCTCACCCAGGCGCGCGAGGACGACTGGCTCTGGCAGCTGCCCTCAATGAACTTCGAGAAGTTCCTCGAGCAGACGGCGGATGTGCCGAGCGTCTACTCGGGCGGCTGGTACGACAGCTACACCCGCGCCACCACCGAGTCGTTCCAGGCGTTCCGCGCCGCCAAGACCGCGCCGCAGTATCTGCTGATGGGCCCGTGGACGCACGGCGAGGTCACGCTCGACCGCAGCTGGTCGGGCGATGTGGACTTCGGCCCAACCGCGCCCACCTCCGGCAACCTGGCGGCGAGCGTCCCCGACCTGCAGCTGCGCTTCTTCGACCAGACGCTCAAGGGGATGGACAGCGGCTGGGCGGAGATGCCGCCGGTGACGATGTTCGTGATGGGCGGCGGCAGCGGGCGGCGGATCCCGTCCGGGCGCATGGATCACGGCGGCGCGTGGCGCGAGGAGGCGCAGTGGCCGCCCGAGTCCGCGCAAACCGTCGACTGGTTCCTCCAGCCCGGCGGCGGACTGGCGGCGGAGCCGGCGGGCGAGGACGGCGGCGCGTCGAGCTATCTGTTCGATCCGGCCAATCCCGTGCCCTCGATCTCCGCAAACGTCTCGTCGCTGCGCGAGTTCGCGCCTGAAGATCCCACCCTCAAGGCGCAGATCTGGCCGCCGACCCAGCGCTCGCGCGAGCTGATCCTGCCCGGCGGCGCTGATCAGCGCACGCGCCCCGACGTGATGGGCGCGGAGCCGCCCTATCTGCCGACGGCGTCGCGCGCGGACGTGCTCTCCTTCCGCACCGCGCCGCTCGCGGCGGATGTCGTGGTGAGCGGCCCGCTCACGGTGCGCCTCTACGTCTCGACGGACGCGCCGGACACCGATTTCACGGCCACGCTGCTCGATTGCTATCCGCCCAACGCGGACTATCCCGAGGGCTACAGCCTGCGGATCAGCGACAGCATCAAGCGCCTGCGCTTCCGCAACGGCTTCGACCGCGAGGAGCTGGTCGCGCCAGGCGAGGTGGTGGAGGTCTCGATTGAGCTGTACCCGACCGCCAACACCTTCCAAGCGGGCCACCGCATCGGCCTGGAAATCTCCTCTTCCAACTACCCCCGCTTCGACATCAACCCCAACACCGGCGAGCCAATCGGCCAACAAACCCACACCCAAGCCGCCCGCAACACCATCCACCACAACACCGAGCGAGCCTCCCGGGTAGAACTCTCAGTCGTCCCCGCCTAGCGCCGCTCCGCCTACGCCTCGCCGCGGATGAGGCGTTGTTGGCGCTTGCTGAATGCGCTCAGGATTCGGTCGTAGGAGTCGAGGATCAGTTCTTCGAGCTCGTCGTCGGGGAGGTCGGCTTCGAGCGTGATCATCACCCAGTGCGACTTGTTCAGGTAGCGCGGGGACGAGACCGCCTGGTAGCGCTGGTGCAGGGCGGGGACGATCGCGGGGTCGGCCTTGAGCGAGATCGCCTGCGGCGCGCCTTCGGTCGTGCCCCCGCCGAGGAAGCAGAAGATCTTCCCACCCTTGCCCTCGGCGTTGCGATTGCCCAGCTTGTAGACCAGATCGTCCTCGCCCCAGGGCGAGTCGGGCCAGGCTCCGGCCAGCGACTCGCAGAGATCGGCGACGTCATCGCGGTTCATGGGATCGCCTTGCCCAATCTGCTCAGTTCGATTCGCCGCTGAGGAACTCGCGCGGGACCTCCCGCATCATCTGGTCAATCGTCTCCGGCGGCACGCCGTCGGCGAGCAGCGCCGGGATTGCGGTCGTCGTCAGGAAGAGGTAGCGCGTGGGATAGTCGCGCGGCGACCCCGGGAAGGCCGCGTAGTCGTGGCCGAGCATCAGCTTGTCCGCCCAGCCGCGCCGGATCAGCTCCTTGACCGTCTCGTTGCGCGCCACCCAGTTCGGGCGCTCCGCGCCGTCCTCCGGCCCGGGATAGCGATCCATCGAGATGTAGACGCCAGTCTTGAGCAGGTCTTCGATGTAGTCCGCGTTGACCGTGTCGGCGGTGTGCCCAATGCAGATGCGATCCATCGGCGCGGATTCCTCCTGGAAAATCTCGGCCTGCCGACGGCCGACCTCCAGCGGCGCCCAGTGGTGCGTCGAGATCGGCGTGCCGGTGCGCTTGCACGTCCGCGCCGCGGCGCGGAGGATCAGTTCGCCCTGCGGCGTCACGCCCTCCGCGTCGTTGGCGACCTTGATCACGCCGGCCTTGATCCCCGTATCGGCAATCCCGACCTCGATCTCGCGGACAAAGATGTCAGCGATCGCGTCCGGATGCTTGTCCCACAGCCAACGCGGAGGATCGCGCCAGATGCCCGTCGCGCAGACAATGTTGACGCCCGACGCTTCGGAGGCGGTGCGCATCGCCTCAACGTCGCGGTTGAGATCCGGGGTGGAAAGCTCAATCAACGAGTCAACGCCCCCCTGCTTCGCCTCCGTCAACTCCTCAATCGCCCGCGCCAGAACCGCATCCTTGTCGATCAGCCACGGATAGTGCTGCGTAATCACGCTGGGCGTAATCGCCACATGCTCATGCGACAGCGTGAAACCCAGATCGCCAGCCGCAATCGGTCCAAGCACAGTTTCAACTGAGGCCATGATCGCACTCCGCAAAAAACTCTCGCCGCGGCCATCCCAGAGCTCCCCCTTTAGGGCAGCTGTCCCGAAGGGACTAAGGGGGGGAGCCGCGCAAGGCTCCCCACGTCGTCCAGGCAGTCTAGGCCTCGGCCGCCGTGAGATTCTCGAGGAACTCCGTGTTCGACTTCGTCCGCGCGAGGCGGTCCAGGAGCCGCTCCGTCGGCTCGGTCGCGCCGCCCCCGGAGCCCGCCAGCACGGACATCATCCGCCGCAGCAGCCAGACGCGCTGCAGCTCCTCGCCCGAGAGCAGCAGCTCCTCGCGCCGCGTCGAGGAGCCGGCGATGTCGATCGCCGGGTAGATGCGGCGCTCGGCCAGCTTGCGGTCGAGCCGCACCTCCCAGTTGCCCGTGCCCTTGAACTCCTCGAAGACCACATCGTCCAGGCGCGAGCCGGTATCGACGAGGCAGGTGGCGATGATCGTCAGCGAGCCGCCCTCCTCCGCCTTGCGGGCGGAGCCGAAGAAGCGCTTGGGCGGGTAGAGCGCGACCGGGTCGATGCCGCCGGAGAGTGTGCGCCCCGTCGATGGCATCTCGAGGTTGTAGGCGCGCGTCAGGCGCGTGATCGAGTCGAGCAGGATGACCACGTCGCGGCCCATCTCCATCAGCCGCTTGGCGCGTTCGAGGCCGAGTTCGGCGACGCGCGTGTGCTCTTCAACCGGCTCATCGAAGGTGGAGGCGATCACCTCGCCGCGCACCGAGCGCTTCATCTCGGTGACCTCTTCAGGCCGCTCGCCGATCAGCACGACCATCAGGTGGACTTCGGTATGGTTGGAGGTGACGCCGTTGGCGAGCGACTGGAGCAGCATCGTCTTGCCCGCTTTGGGCGGCGAGACGATCAGCCCGCGCTGCCCGCGCCCCATCGGCGCGACGAGGTCGATCACGCGGCCCGAGAGTTCGGCGGGGTCGTCGGTTTCGAGGTCGAAGCGTTGATGGGGGAAGACGGCGGTGAGGTTCTCGAAGTTGGGGCGGGCGGCGGCCTCGGCGGCGCTGACGCCGTTGACGAGATCGACGCGCGAGAGGCCGTAATACTTCTCGCCCTGCTTGGGCGGGCGGACGGAGCCGATCACGTAGTCGCCGGTGCGCAGACCGGAGCGGCGGACGAGCCCCTGGGAGACGTAGACATCGGTCGGCGCGGGCAGCAGGGACTCGCCGCGCAGGAAGCCGTAGGAGTCGTCCACGACTTCGAGGACGCCGCCCGAGAGGATGTTCCCCTCGGCCTCGGACTGCGCCTGCAACAGGCGCAGGACAATGTCCTGCTTTTTCAGTCCGGAGAGGCCGCTGACATTCATTTCGCGGCCTTTGGCGAGCAGCTGCTCGCGGGTGGAGGTTTCCAGTTCGGGGATATTCAGGCTCGGCATGGGCTACCTCGGTCAGGGATACACATGGATCGGGCGGGGTGAGACGGCAGTCATCATGGACGCGCCGCCGGGTGCGCGGCGCGGAACGGGGTACTCGCTCAGGGTTAGGGTTGCTGCGCTCGACGGCGCCGGTCAATTGCGCGGGCGCGGGGCGCGGCAGCCAAACTCAAGTCGGACAGATCCAATCCTAGCCCTGCGGTTCGCGGATGGGCAAGCGCGATCGTCAGCAATTTAACGCTCGGCGTCATCGCCGCGCCCAGACCCGTAATCGGTCAACTGCCTCAATCGCCTAGCTCACCGGCTGCGCCCGCAGCTGCGTTTCCGCCTGATGCCAGTCATCGAGGAAGGCCTGGATGCCCTTGTCGGTGAGCGGATGGCGCTGCATCTGTTCGAGCACGGGGAAGGGGATCGTGGCGATGTGCGCCCCGACACGGGCCGCGGCGGCGGTGTGATCGGTGTGGCGCAGCGAGGCCGCAATCACCTGCGCGGGAAGAATGTAGCGGTCGAGCAGGTCGACAGTGTCGGCGACCAGCTGGATGCCGTCCTCGCCGATGTCGTCCAGGCGGCCCACAAACGGCGACACGTAGGCAGCTCCCGCCCGCGCCGCGAGCAGCGCCTGGTTGAGCGAGAAGATCAGGGTGGTGTTGATCTGGATTCCCTCCTGCGAGAGCGCCTTGATCGCGGCCAGGCCGGGCCCGTCAATGGGAATCTTGACGACAACGCGCGGATGCCAGCCGGCCAGCTCACGCGCCTCCCCGATCAACTCATCGGTCGTCCGCGAGACGCACTCCGCCGAGATCGGGCCGTCTACGATCGCGGCGATGCGGCGGATGCGTTCGTAGTAGGAAATCGCGTCCGCGCCCTCATGCGCGACCGCGCGCGCGTGCAGGGACGGATTCGTGGTGACGCCGTCGCAGACGCCCCAGTCAACGGCCTGCTGGATTTCGTCGAGGCGGGCGGTGTCGAGGAAGATCTTCATGAGTGGTCGGGTCTTTCGGCAGAGGGCTACGGCTGCACTGTAACGAGCGCCGCCTGGACGGGCAGAAGCACGGACATAAAGATCGCAAAGACGAGCGGGCCGCGGTCATTGAGCGCGTCGGTCAGTTCCGCCGAGAGCTGCCCGGTCTTCCGCGCCTGCAGCGAGAGCAGCCGCACCCGCCGCACGCCGGCAAACATCCCCGGCACGAGCACAAAGAGCGAGACCAGGTAGAGAACCTCAACCGCCAGCAGCCAGCCCGTGTTGATCGGATCAACTCCCTCCGCGCGAATCCCCCAGAGCGCGCCCAACACGCCGGTGGCGATAATCCCGGGCAGCAGCAAGCGCGTGTGCGCCCGATCGGCGGAGCGGAAGAGCACGTCGCGCTCAACCGCGTCATCAGTTTGCCAGGCGCGGGTCAGCGCAAGGGTCAGCGCAGCAACCCCGCCGCCGTAGACCAGCGCCGCCAGCGTCGTCAGGAAGCGGAACAGTTCGGTCTCGCTCATGGTCATGCGCTCATCGTCGGCGGCGGATCAGCTGGCTGGGTCGGTCGCGCCCACGGGATGGCGCAGCGCCGTCTCGGACTCGGCCAGGGCAGCGTCAATAAAGCCGAGGAAGAGCGGGTGGGAACGCTCCGGGCGGGACTTGAGCTCGGGGTGAAATTGGGAGCCAAGCATGAAGGGGTGATCGCAGACTTCCGCAATCTCCACCAGCGCCCCATCGCGCGAGGCGCCGCTGGCGAGCAAACCCGCGCGCTCGAAGCGGTCGCGGTAGCGGGGATTGAACTCCCAGCGGTGACGGTGCCGCTCGGAAGTAGAGTCCGCCTGATAGAGCGCCCGGGCGCGGGATTCGGGCCGCAGCTGGCAGGCGTACTTGCCCAACCGCATGGTCCCGCCCAGCTGGGTCAGCTCGCGCTGCTCGTCGAGCAGCGCGATCACCGGAGCGTCCGTCTCCGCGTCCGCCTCGGTCGTGTTCGCGCGGGGCAGATCGAGCCGCTGGCGTGCAAAGGCGATGACCATGTTCTGCATCCCCCGACAGAGACCGAGATAGGGAATGCCCTGCTCCAGCGCAAAGCAGGCGACGCCGACCTCACCCTCAATCCCCCGCTCGCCAAAGCCGCCCGGCACGATCACCCCGTCCACGTCGGCCAACGCCGCGGCGATCTCCGGCTGATCCGCCTGATCAAGCTGATCCGACTGAATCCAGGTGAGATCCACGCTGGCCCCACGCTGCGCCGCAGCGTGGATCAGCGCCTCCTTGACCGACAGATACGCATCGCGCAGCTCCACATACTTGCCCACAATCGCCACCCGGCAGACGCGGTCAGTCCGGGCCAGACGATCAGTCCAGTCGAGCCAGTGATCAAAGGAGCGCTCCGGCGAGCACGGTTTGGGGCTCAGCCCGAGCCGCTCAAGGGTCAGATCCGTCAACCCCGCCTGCTCCAGCATCGCCGGCACGTGGTAGATCGAGGCCGCCGTCTCCAGCGTCATCACTGCGTCCGCCGGGACGTCGCAGAAGAGCGCCAGCTTCTTGGTGATCGAGTAGTCGGCGGGAATATCCGTGCGCGAGATGATGATGTCCGGCTGGATGCCCATGCTGCGCAGGGTGCGCACCGAGTGCTGCGTCGGCTTGGTCTTCAACTCGTCGGTCGCCTTGAGATGAAAGAGCGGCGTGACGTGGATCGCCAGCGTCCCGTCGCGCGGCTCCTCGTAGCGCATCTGGCGGATCGCCTCCAGAAACGCCTGCCCCTCAATGTCGCCCACCGTCCCGCCGACCTCAACAATCAGCACGTCCACGCCTTCCCGCCGCGCCAGCCCGCGCACGCGCTCCTTGATCAAATCGGTGACGTGGGGAACGGTCTGGATCGTGCCGCCGAGATAGTCGCCGCGCCGCTCCCGCTCGATCACCTCCGCCGAAATCTGCCCCATCGTCACGGACGAGGCGGCGGTCAGGTTCTGATCGAGGAAGCGCTCATAATGCCCGAGGTCAAGGTCAGTCTCCGCGCCGTCGTCGGTGACGTAGACCTCGCCGTGCTGGTAGGGCGACATCGTGCCCGGATCGACATTGAGATAAGGATCCAGCTTCTGGACGGTGACGGAAAGGCCGCGCGACTGGAGCAGTCGGCCCAGCGCGGCGGTGGTGATGCCCTTGCCGACGGAGGAGATCACCCCGCCGGTGATGAAGATGTACTTCGGAGTCGAATCGTCGCTACTCACGAGCCCCGCAATCCATCCCCGCTGTCCCCTGTCCGCCCTCGCCATCGTGTCCACCCTGCAGGTTGACCAGCAGATCAACCTGGTCGCCATCCTTGAGCGGATCGTCGGGCTGCGCCTGGACGGAGTTGATCACCACCGCGATCGCCTCCTGATCCTGGGGCGAAAATTCCTCCGCCTCCAGGATGTGCTGAGCGGTGATGCCGTCGAACCAGTCGACGGCAAGGGTGCCCTGCTTCGACTTCGAGAGCGGGACAAGGGTCATGAACAGTTTGACGCTGATAGCCATGCAGGTCTCCGGGGCTTGGTTCGTAGGGAGTGTATCAATGGGCAGGCGGCAGAGCGTCGGCAGCCCGCTGGAGAATGTGGACAGCGGTCGTGCGGACGCCGGGATGATTGGGCTGCCCGCCCATCGGATAGGGAAACAGCGTGGCGCAGCGGGAGAGCGTCACCGCGATCTGCTGCGCAGCGGGCGTGTACTCGAAATGCGGCACCGCGCGCCAGAAGGCCGCTGCCTCGCCCCAGTTGGCGGCGAGCGTCTGCATCTCGTGCGCATGGCGCTGCGGCTCGAGCTCGACGGCGCTCTCCAATTGCTCAATCCGTCCGCGCAGATCGCTCCGCGCCCGCGCAAGCGCTCCCGCAAACGCCGCCTGCGCGACGCGCTCGACCTGCCCGTCGTCGGCCGCGCCGACGCGCCGCGCCGTGATCACGATCTGGACTGCCTGGACTGCAGCCGCGTCGAACTCCACCTCCGCCAACCAGGGCGACACCTGCTCCGTCATCGGCCCGTCGCGGCGCCAGGCGCGGCGCTCGTCGTCGAAGCCGACGATCAGCCCCCAGGCCGGACCAAACGCGGAGACGCCGACGCCGTAAGCGGTCACGGCGCGGTCGGCGAGCAGCTCCCGACGGATGCGCCGGCGCTGACGAAACCGCTGCCAACGGTTGGGCAGTGACACCACGCTCACCTTCGCCGCAACGCCCAGCGCCCGCAGACCGTCCGCCAGCGGAGCGGGCAGCTCCGCGTCCTGCGGCGGCTGATAGGCGATCCCGGTGACCGCGCCAATGATGTGGCTCGGGAACTCCGCCTCGATCTGCGCCAACTGCGCCGTGAGGCAGCCGGTCAGCGGAGCCCAGTGATACTGATAGCGCGCCGAGACGAAGGCCTGCATCGACTGCCCCGTCCCGCGGCCTTGTCCCGCTGACTTGTCCCGCTGACTTGTCCCGCTGACCCGTTTGGCTGACCTGATACTGAAGCGAGCATATCGAGGCGCGGTCTATGCTGAACCTGCTATGCCTCACGCCTCCACCCCCGCCGCCTCCGTCGAACCGACAATTGATGTTCTGGCCAACGGCCTGCGCGTTGTGGTCACCGCCATTCCCCACTCGCAGGCGGCCGTCCTCGCGGCCTACGTCGGCGTCGGCTCGCGCGATGAGGCGCGCGCGACGCTGGGCCTCTCCCACTACCTCGAGCACATGCTCTTCAAAGGCACGGCCTCGCGCCCGGAGCCGACCGCGATCTCGGCCGCGATTGAGGGCGCCGGCGGCTCGCTCAACGCCTTCACCTCGCGCGAGCTGACCTGCTACTGGAATCGGGTGCCCTTCGATCGGCTCCCGCTGGCGATGGACGTGCTCGCCGACTCCGTCCGCCACTCGCTCTTGGCGGAGGCGGAGATCGAGCGCGAGCGCACGGTGATCTGCTCCGAAATCCGCCGCGCCCACGATCAGCCCGGCCAGCGCGTCGGCCAGCTGCTCACCCAGGCCGCCTACGGCGAGCAGCCGCTGGGCTGGGAGATCGCCGGCGACCTCGACTCGGTCGACGCGATCACCCGCGACCACCTCGCCGCCCACATCGAGACCTGGTACCGCCCCGCCAACATCGTGCTCTCGGTCGCCGGCAACGTCGGCCGCGAGCAGGTATTGGAGCTGGCGGAGCGGCACTGGGCCGACGGCTGGCCGGCGGGGGCGCTCGCCTCCATCCCCGCGCGGCTGCGCGCCGCCGACGCGATGTCATCTGAACTCACGCAGGTCGAACCGCGCGATCTGGAACAGTGCAATCTGGCGCTGGCGCTCCGCGCGATCTCGCGCCTCGACCCGGATCGCTACGCGCTGGCGCTGATGAACGAGGTGCTCGGCGGCGGTATGAGCTCGCGCCTCTTCACCGAGATCCGCGAGAAGCGCGGACTCGCCTACTCGGTCGGCTCGCATCCGTCCGCATTCGCCGACGCCGGGCATCTGACCATCATGGCGGGCGTCACCGCCGAGCACATCCTGGAAACGGTCGACGTCGCGCTCGAGGAGTTGCAGCGGATGGCGGCGAAGCCGGTCGCGGCGGAAGAACTGGAGCGCGTGCGGGAACACGCGATCGGCTCCTTCCGGCTGGGTCTGGACGCGGCCGCCAGCTGGTGCCACCGCGCCGGCGGGATGCTGCTCGCCAACGGGACGATCGAGCAGGTCGAGGAAACAATCGCGGGCTACGAGTCCGTGACCGCCGCCGAGATCCAGCGCGTCGCCCAACGGATCGTGCGCGAGGACAACCTCGCCGCCGCCGTCGTCGGACCGTTCTCGCAGCAAGACGCGCTGCGCGAGCGGGTCGCGGATTTCCACCCCAACTGACGAGCGAAACTGACAAGCGACAAGCGGGAGGCAAGCGCCGCGATGGATAATGTCCGCGCCCTGTTGGTCCTGCTGCCCGATACACCGCTGCCCGCCGCCGCCGACGTCGAGCACGCTGACGCCCTGATCCTGGTCCACCCGCCTGAGCAAAGCCAATACCCCGCCGCCGCCGAGCGCACGGACGCCGCCCTCCAACTCGGACCGCCGGTCTACCTGATCATCCCCCCCATCGACAGCGGCCTGGCGCGTCCCTACCTCCAACACACCCTCCAGCCCGGCGTCTACGGCGTCGGCGTCCAGACCATCGCCAGCGTCGATCAGCTGCGCTACCTCGAAGGCGTCCTGGAGGAGTTGGAGCTGCGCGCCAACATTCGTCCCGGACTGACCGCGATGGCGGTCGGCTTCCACGACCCGCGTGCGCTCAACCTCATGTCCGCCGCGCTCCAGACCATGCGCGATTCAGCCGAGCGCATGACCTGGATCGCCTTCGATCAGCCCGCCCTGGCCGAGTCCCTGGGCGTGCCGCCCGAGAGCGACACCGTCACCGCCGCCCGCGCCCAGGTCATCCTCACCGCCGCCGCCTTCGACCTCCCGGTCGTCTCCGGCTCCCCGGACGACGCCGAGTCCGCCGCCGCGCTCGGCTTCCGCGGCTGCGCCACCGACAACCCGGACGATCTGGAACGCTTGCGAACAATCTTCACGAGACCCGCAGCAGCAGTCGATGACGAGCAGGAGGATTCGTAGTGGCCGCCACCGTGATGCGATCAATGTTGTCCGTGCCCGGCATTCGGGAACGCTTCATCGAGAAAGCCCGCGACGCTCAAGCCGACGTGCTCTGCTTCGACCTCGAAGACTCCGTCGCCTGGGACGACAAGCCCACCGCCCGCGACCTGCTCTGCCGAGTCCTCCCCGATTTCCCCAAGCGCGGCCGCCAGCTCTTCGTCCGCACCAACGGCTACGACACCGGCCTGATCGAGCAGGAACTCCACGCCATCGTCCAGCCCTGGCTGGACGGCGTCAGCGTCTCCAAGATCGAGTCCGCCCGCGACGTCCAGCGCATTGACGACTACCTCACCCTGATCGAACGCGCCCGCGGCCTCGCCGACGGCCAGGTGAAGATCGCCGCCTGGATCGAAAACGCGCACGCGGTCGCAAACGCCTACGAGATCTGCGCCGCCTCGGCGCGGCTGGTCGGCATCTGCGTCGGCGGCGAGGATTACGCCGTCAGCATCGGCGTCCGCCGCACCAAGGGCGGCGCAGAGTTGGAGCTGGCCCGCCGCGCCTCCGTCAACGCCGCCCACGCCGCCGGCATCGCCCCGCTGGACACCCCTTGGACGGACATCCGCGACCCCGAGGGCTACGAGGACGAGCTCCGGCGAATGAAAGAGATCGGCTTCCAGGGCAAGTTCTGCATCCACCCCGATCAACTCGCCCCCGCCAACCGCGTCTTCAGCCCGCCGCCAGACGACGTCAACTGGGCCCGCCGCGTCGTCGAGGCCTATCAGGACGGCGTCGAACAGAATCTGGGCGCAGTCGCGCTGGACGGCCAGATGATTGACAAGCCCGTCCTCGAACAGGCCGAGAACGTCCTCGCCTGGTCAGAGCAGATC
The DNA here is from genome assembly GCA_965200625.1 of Dehalococcoidia bacterium. Classification (GTDB taxonomy): domain Bacteria; phylum Chloroflexota; class Dehalococcoidia; order Bin125; family Bin125; genus Bin125. The sequence goes on along the minus strand of OZ241375.1, from coordinate 1,903,158 downwards.
GCCGCCATGGAAGCTGCGCGTTAGCCGCTCAAGACGCGCGAGCGCGCCTAGAGCGCACTGGACGGGGCGCGCCCCAGCCGAAACGCGCCGCTGCGTTCGTAAGCGCTATCGGCAACATAGATGTGCTGGCTGGCGACCAGGATGTCGCGCAACAGCTGCTGCAACGGACTATCTGTAAACGCCGCCGCGCCCCCGCCGACGTGATGGGCAAAGCGCACGACCTCGACGCACACATCAGTCACCCAGGTGACCATCGCCCGGATCCGAGCGTCGCGGGCCGGAGTAATCGCCTCACCCGACTCGCGCAGCGCCATCGCCTCATCCAGCGTGCTCAACGCATAGGCGCGAGCTGCCTCATAGCGGCAGCACATCTCCCCGTAATCACGCTGGAACGCCCCGCGATCGGCAATCGCGCCGCTCGCGCCAAAACGGACGCGGCTGGTCAGCTCGCCGCCAAGCAGATCGAGCGCCCGCCGCGCGGAGCCCAGCGCAATTCCCGTATGGCCCGGGCTGAGAAAGGTAATCGTCGGCAGCTCAAACCAGGGCCCGCCGCGCTCGCTATGGACGCCGCCAAACGGAGTCGTGAACTCCGGCTCCACAACCACACCGTGCGCCTGATAGTGGCAGCTCCCCGTGCCCTCCAGCCCCATCACCTGCCAGCTGTCCTCCACGACCAGCCGCGACTGCGCAATCACCGCGCCAATCACCGGCGGCAGACCGTCCTCACGCGTCGGACGCGAGCCGTCCGCCTTGACCACCACCGCATTCGCCAGCACCCAACCGCAATGCCGAATCCCGCTCGCAAACGACCAGCGCCCATCGAAGCGGAAGCGGCCGTCGTGCAGCGCCGTCGCCCGACCCTCCGGATTGGCCGTCCCCGCAATGCGCGGAAAGCCGCCGCCAAAGACCGCGTCCAGCCCCGCGCCGTCGCGCAGATGCGAGCCCGCCAGACCCGGCGTCTCCGCCTGGATCATCGCCACCCAGCCGCTGGAGACATCAGCGACGGCCAGCTGCTCAAACGCCTCCACCTGCGTCGCGGGATGCACGTCGTGCCCGCCGACCTCTTGGGGCGAGGCCATGCGGAAGAAGCCCGCGTCCTCAAGCGCCGCCACCGAGGCGGGCGCGAGCGTCCGCGCCTCCGTCGACGCGCCCGCGTGCTCGCTGAGCACGCCCCGCACAGACTCCGCGCGCCCAATCCAGTCCGCGCGCTCGCGCTGCCGCGCAGTGCTGGTCCGGCTCATGACGTACTCCCCTCCCATCGGCGCGGGCGCTAGAGACCGCTAGAGACCGGGCCGCACCTCAAGGCCGAGCGCCTGCTGCCCGCGCCGAATATAGGCGGACTCGACCTGGATCACATGCTGACTCGCCGTCTGGATATCGCGCAGCAAACGCGGCAGCGGATTGTCGTCGTAGATCGCCGCGCCGCCCGCGTGCGCGTGCGCGCTGCGCACGATCTGCTCCGCCGTCCGATGCGCCCAGCGCAGCGCCGCCCGCGCCCGATCATCCATCCGCACCGCGTCCGCCAACGACGTGACCGGCGCCGCCAGCAGATCGCGGAACAGCTGCTCGCCGTAGCCCTCCATCACATCCAGCAGCGCCGCGCACTCGCCGATCTCGTACTGCGCGTGCTGCTGCATCGCCACCGACTCCCGCTGCCCCGTGCGCACCCGATTCGCGGCCAGCCCAACAATCTCCTCCAGCGCCCGCCGCGCCACGCCCAGCGGGAAGCCGTAGCCGGCCGCGGTCAGGAAGGTCGGTACCGGCCGCTGCAGCCAGGCCCCGCCGCGCAGCGGCGGCCGCTCGAAGCCGGCCAACTGCATCTCCGCCGGAATGAACACATCCTCCAACCGATAGTGCGTGCTCCCCGTCCCCCGCATCCCCAGCGTGTGCCACGTGTCTTCTACCGCCACCTCGGCCTTGGGCGCGGCCACCGTCGCCATCGGCGGCGGCTGCCCCGGCTCCCGCTCAACGCCGACAATGCGGCAGGTCGCCAACACATAGTCCGAGTGGTGAATCCCCGACGCCCAGCCCCAACGCCCCTTGACGCGCAAGCCGCCCTCCACCACCTCCGCCTCGCCCTCCGGCGCAATCGAGCCGGCCGTCACCGGCCAGCGCTGCGCCGCGTCCGCAAACACGCGCCCGACCGCCTCGTCCGGCAGCCGGCTCGCCAGCCACGCCGATTCATGCGCCCCAATCAACGCGCACCAGCCCGCCGACGTGTCGTGCGCGGTAATCGCCGCAATCGCCTGCGTCTGCGCGATCGGATGCGCGTCCTCCCCGCCCAACTCCGCCGGCGAGCACAGCCCAAACACATCAATCGAGCGCAGCGCCGCCTCCGTCTCTCCCGACAGCTGCCGCAACGCCTCATTCCGCGGCGACGCCGCCCGCAACGCCTCCCCAATCGACTCCACCCGCTCCCCCCAAACCACCCGCTGACCCGTCAACGTATCAGTCATCAGTACCGCCTCCTCCCCCAAAGGGTAGAGCTCCCCCCACGGGGGGAGCTGTCGCGCAGCGACTGAGGGGGGGCGTCCCAAAGCAGACGAGCACCCCATCAGCCCCTCCCCCACCGTCGTTCCCGCGAAAGCGGGAACCCAAACAATGGCCGAAACCATCCCCAAAGCCTCGAGAGCGCCGCCCTGACGACGTGACCGAGAGATCGGGGCGGAAGCGCTCTTCCGTATGGGTTCCTGCTTTCGCAGGAACGACGGAAAGGGCTTCAGCGCTATCCCCCTCTGGGAGACCTGTCACGCAGTGACTGAGGGGGGCATCCCAAAGCAGGCGAGCACCCCATCAGCCCCTCCCCCACCGTCGTTCCCGCGAAAGCGGGAACCCATGCGGAGCCGGAAGCGGTCAACCAAGCGTCGAGATTGCCGCAGCGGAGCGCGGCAATGACGGATCCCCAGAGCCGCCCGTAGACTGACCGGCAACGAGCCAAGCGAGGAGGCGGCCATGGCCAGCGTGAGCGATGTGCGCGAGATCATTGCGGGCGATGGGGAGACTGGGGTCGAAATCACCCGCAATGTGCGGCGCTGGGTCGATGAGCAGGTCATCCCCAACGCGGTCGAGCTGGAGCACGCCGGCCAGTTCCCGGCGAAGATCCACGCCGACATGTGCGAGATGGGCATCTTCGGCATCACCTTCCCCGAGTCGCACGGCGGACTGGGCCTCTCCTTCGAGACCTACTCCGCCGTGATTGAGGAGATCTCGCGCGGCTGGATGGGGCTGGCGGGCATCATCAACACCAACGTGATCGACGGCTGGATCATCGACGAGCACGGCACCGCCGACCAGAAAGACCGCTTCCTGCCCGGCCTCGCCAGCGGGGAGAAACAGGGCTGCTTCACGATCACCGAACCCAACGCCGGCTCCGACGCCCAGGCCATCCGCACCACCGCCGCCCGCGACGGCGACGACTACCTCCTCAACGGCAACAAGCTCTTCGTCACCAACGGCGACCGCGGCGACGTCTACCTCGCCATGACCAAGACGGACCCCTCCGCCCAACCCCGCCACCGCGGCATCTCCGCCTTCCTCGTCGAGAAGGACACCCCCGGCTTCTCGATCGCGCGGACAATCGACAAGCTCGGCTACAAAGGCCCGGAGACCGCCGAACTCTTCCTCGAAGACGCGCGGGTGCCGGCCGAGAACCTGCTCGGCGGACGCGAGGGACGCGGCTTTCAGCAGATGATCTCAGGCCTCGAGATCGGGCGAATCAACGTCGCCTCGCGCGCGACGGGCGTCGCCCAGGCCGCGTTCGACGAGGCGATCATCTACGCCCAGCGCCGCGAGACGATGGGCCGGCCGATCGCCCAGCATCAGGCGATCCAGCTGAAGCTCGCCGAGATGGCCACCAAAATCCGCGCCGCCCGCCTCCTCACCCGCGACGCCGCCCGCAAGAAGGACAGCGGCCAGCGCTCCGACCTGGACGTCGGCATGGCCAAGCTCTTCGCCACTGAAGTCGCGTTGGAGTGCAGCCTCGAGTCAATGCGCGTGCACGGCGGCGTCGGCTACACGAAAGAGCTGCCCGTCGAACGCTTCTACCGCGACGCCCCGCTGATGGCGGTGGCCGAGGGCACAAACGAAATCCAGCGCATCGTCATCGCCCGGCGCCTGCTGGAACTGTACGCGGTCGAATAGTACAGATTCCCGCGCCCAGCAGAGCAACCGAAAGCGGAGGACTCCCATGCCAACCAAAGAACTGTTCGGACGCTACCTGGACGAGTTCGCCGTGGGCGAGATCATTGAACACTGGCCCACGCGGACGGTCACGGAAGCCGACGACCTGCTGTTCTGCATGTTGACGATGAATCATCATCCGCTGCATACCAACAAGCAGTACGCGGAAGATACGCAGTTCGGCCAGCGCATCGTCTCCGGGCCGTTCGTCTACTCCCTGGTCTTCGGCATGACGGTGCCGACCGTGTCCGGCAAAGCAATCGCCAACCTGGCCACCACCGATCTCCGCCACACCGCCCCCGTCTTCCACGGCGACACATTGCAAGCGCAAACCGAAGTCCTGGAGGTCCGGGAAAGCCGCAGCCAGCCCGACCGCGGCATCGTCACCGTCCACACCACCGCCGCCAACCAGGACGGAGTCCAGGTCCTCTCCTTCCACCGCGCCGTCATGATCCCCAAACGCCCCGAGTCAGCCTGAGCGGGTCGGAACCGGTCTGAAGTGTAGGCTGAAGCCATGGAGCCAATCGACATTCGGTCGGGCGCGGATCTGGAACGCGCCGTCGCCATGGTCGGCGAGGCGCTTGGGCTGGAGGTCGAGCGCCAGGTCGTCATGGGCGACCGCATCTGGGGCACCAGACGGCACGTGGACGTCGTGGTCAGCAAGCCCGGCTCCGAGCGGATGCTCGGGATCGAGTGCAAGTACCAGCGCAACCGCGGCACCGTCGAGGAGAAAATCCCGCTCACCGTCGAAGACATGGAGGACTGGCCCATCCGCGGCATCGTCGTCCTGCACGGCGAGGGCTTCTCTCGGGACTTCATCCCCTTCCTCAAGGGACGCGGCCGCATCGTCGAGTTCAAGCGCCTCGCCGAATGGCTCCGCTTCTACTTCCGCCTCCCCCGAGAGCGCGCCCGGCAAGCCGAAATGATCCTCAACGGCGACGCTTCAGGCTGACCGGATCAGATACTCTCGAACGAGGCCGCGACCCTCGGCGTTAGCGTTGATCGCGCGCGGAGCGCGGACTTCGAGGCGGCGAAAGTCCGTCTCCGAATACAACGTTGCAACCTCAGGATGAGCCGAGTTGGACAGCGCGACCGCCGCTCCGCCCGACGCCCACTCCGACGCCATCCGCGCCAGACGCTGCTGCTCCTCCAAGCCAAAGCCCGCCGCTGTATAGCTGGTAAAGTTGGCCGTCTCGCTGAGCGGCGCGTAAGGAGGATCGCAGTAAACAAAGTCACCCCGCCCGGCGCGGCTGGGGGCGGCGGCGAAATCCCCGACCCTGAGCTCGACGCCCTGGAGCGCCTGCGACGCGGCGCGTAGATTGGCTTCGTCGCAGATCGTCGGATTCTGGTAGCGCCCATGCGGGACGTTGAACTTACCCTTGCTGTTCACTCGGTAGAGGCCGTTGTAGCAGGTCTTGTTGAGGAAGATCAGGTTGGCCGCGCCGCCCAGACTGCAGGTCAGCCGCTTGGCGCGGATCGTGTAGTAGTACTCAGCCCGGTCAGGAGCGGCGAGATACTTGCGCTGGTGCACGGACAACGCCCGAATCAAGCCATCAACGTTGTCGCGGACTTGTTCGTAGGCGTTGATCAGCTCCTTGTTACTGTCGGAGAGGACGGCGCGTTGGAAGCGGCTCTCGGTCTGGAGCGCGAAGAAGAGCGCGCCGCCGCCGAGGAACGGCTCGTAGTACATCTCAATCTCCGCCGGCGCGGCGGCGAGCAGTTGGGGCAGGAGCGCGGTCTTGCCGCCGGCCCACTTGAGGAACGGGCGGGCCATCTCAAGCGCCGCTGCGGACGGCCTCGACGGCCTGCTGGACGGCGGCGTCGATGCGCTGGATGAGCAGCTCCGCCCGAGCCGCGTAGAGGCTGCGCGTCCAGTCGATGCGCCAGCGCTGATCGAGGCTGAGCTGGTTCTCGGCGAGCGCCCGCTCGACCTCGCCCTCATCCTCGATCTTGACCGAGCCGTCGGGGCGGATCAGGGCGTCGAGGAGCAGGTCGTGAAACTCGACGGTCTGGCCGTCGCAGAGGACGCGGTCCACCGTGTCGAGGCGGTAGCCGCGCAGCGCCCCGTCGGGGTTGTGCAGGCGGTAGGCGCTGTAGGGGCGCTGCGGCCACCAGACGCCCCAGCTGGTGAAGCCGGCGGCGTTAGGATAGCGGCTGATCGCGCGTGGATCCTGGTCCGCGACCCAGCGCCCGACGACCAGCTCCGGCGTGCAGAGCCAGCGCTCGAGCGGAAACTCCAGCACCCGCCCGTCCAGCCTGACTTTGCGCTCGATCAGCTGCGCCGTCGGCGCGGGCGGCAGCGCGGAAGCGTCGGCGGAGTCGCTCATGCGGGTAGGGTATCGCCCGCCAGCTAGAGCCGGCGGGCGGCAGCGGGCAGCCGAGCTCGTGGTACGCTTGCCTGCGGATCGCGGTGGCTCAGAACTTCGCTCTCGTGTTCATCACGGTCGAAATCAGTCGCGGCGCTCGCCGCTCCCGGGCGAGCGCCTGAGTCGGAGTGCGCGAATATGCCGGCAGTGGTGGCGATCGGCGGTCAGTGGGGCGACGAAGGCAAGGGCCGGGTCGTGGATCTCCTGGCGCGGCACGCGTCGATCGTGGTGCGCTATTCCGCCGGCAACAACGCCGGCCACACGATCGTCAACGACAAGGGCAAGTTCGCCCTCCATCTGATCCCGGCCGGCATCTTCTACGCGGACAAGACCGCGATCATCGGCAACGGACTGGTGATCGATCCGCAGGCGCTGATCGACGAGATCACGATGCTGGAAACGCGCGGGGTGAGCACCGAGCGGCTCAAGGTTTCCGATCGCGCTCACCTGGTCATGCCCTGGCACCCGATCATTGACCAACAGGAAGAACAGTTCCGCGGCGCAGCGGCGGTCGGGACGACCGGCAAGGGCGTCGGCCCCGCGTTTTCGGACAAGGTCGCGCGCTGGGGGATTCGGATGTCGGAATTGGCCGACGCTGACGGGTTCAGCACGCGTCTGCGGCTGGTGCTCGACTACAAGAACGCGCTGCTGACCAAGCTCTACGGCGTCGAACCGCTGGACTTCGACCAGGTCTACGAGACCTACCGCGAGCACTGGGCGCGAATCGCGCCGTACGTGACCGACACGTCCCAGATTTGCCACGCGGCGCTGCGCCGCGGCGAGCGCATCCTGCTCGAAGGCGCGCAGGGCTCGCTGCTCGACCTCGACGCGGGCACCTATGACTACGTGGCCTCGTCTGCGCCGACCTCGATGGCCGGCGGCGCGGCGGTCGGCGCGGGCATTGCGCCGCGCGACATCGACCGCGTGATCGGCGTCTACAAGGCCTATCAGACGCGCGTCGGCAACGGGCCGATGCCGACCGAGCTGCACGGCGCGGAGGGCGACCGCCTGCGCGACGCGGGGCAGGAATACGGCACCACGACGGGACGGCCGCGGCGCTGCGGCTGGTTCGACTCCGTCGCCGGGCGCTACACGATTCGGCTGAACGGTTGCCACAGCATCTCGCTCACGCGGCTGGACGTGCTGGACGCGTTCGAGATGCTCAAGGTCTGTGTCGCCTACCGCATCAACGGACAGCGGGTGGAGTCGTTCCCCAGCTCACGCCTCGCGCTGGAGGCGGCGGAGCCGATCTACGAAGAGCTGCCCGGCTGGGAAGCAAACACCAGCGACTGCCGCCGCTTCGACGATCTCCCGGAGAACGCCCAGCGCTACGTGCGGCGGATCGAGGAGCTGATCGGCGCGCCGGCCGCCCTGGTCAGCGTCGGCCCGGAGCGGGATCAGGCAATCATCGTCGATCCGATTCTCTAGCATCCGGGCGGAGCGCGGTCTGGGCGCTGACCAGACGGCGCAGGCTGGGCTAGAGTGCGTGAGGCGGCGCTGACCTGGGCTGACCTGGGCTGACTTGGGGGATGCAGAGGCGATGTCAGAGACGGTCATCTCGATTCTGGTCACGCTGCACGTGATCGGCGTGGCAATCTGGCTGGGCGGGCAGATCGTGACGGCGGCGTGCGTCGTTCCAGCGCTGCGCGCAGTCGGCGATCGGACGCTCTGGCTGAACGCGCTGGAGGGATTCACAAAGCGCTTCGGCCGCGTCGGGATCGCGGCCATGGTGGTGATCGTCGTGACGGGTGGCGCAATGGTCGATCCGCGCCTCGATCAGGCGGAGAATTTCGGCCCCGAAATCTACGATGCCCGCTGGGGGTATATCTTCGTGATCAAGATGGCACTGTGGGCGGTGATGATCGTGCTGATTGGCCTCCACCAGTTTGTGTTCGGCCCGCGCCAGCTGGAGCTGGCGCGGCAGTCGGTGGCGGCGGATGAGGACACGCCCGAGCTGCAGCGGGTGCGGCGGCTGACAATCATGCTCTCGATCGCCGGCCTGCTGCTCACCCTCCTGGTCGCCGGCGCAGGCGCGTTCCTCGGCAACCACAACTTCTCGATGTTGCCCTCGTGATGCGGCGGTTACGAATGCAAAGCAAACAACGAACAGCAGCACTCGCGCTGGCTGGCGCGGTGATCGGTTTGATGGGAATGGCGCTGCTCGCGTTCGGCGCGCCCGTCGGCACGCCAGCCAGGGCGCAGGAGGCGTCGCTGACGACGCGCGTCGCGGTCTGGACGGCGGCGGACGGTACCGTCGAGCTTTGCTTCGACCTGCGCGACGCCGCGGCCGGCGAGACGCGGGTCTGTCCACCGCGGCGGACGCTCTCCCCCGCGCGAGCGCCGGAGGGCCGCTGGCTGCGCTCCCAGTCGGTCTACATCGCGCCCGAGGTCTCGGTCTGGGTGCGGGCGCGGCGCGTGGGAACGCGGCTCGATGTAGGCCTGGGCGTCATCTCGGAAGGCCAGGCGCGGAGCGTCCGCCGGGGCACGTGGCACCTGGACTGGGAAGCAGCGGAGGCGGAGCGCTGGACGCAAACGAGCGCGACCGCGCTCACCCTGCCAGTCGCGCCGCATCCAGAATTGTGGCCGCCGGCGATGTGGATCGCGCCAGGCGCGGGCCGCCTGGAGGCGGGCAAAGCAGCGCCCGCGTTCGCCCTACCCGAGTTGGGCGGCGCGGCGGATGAGCTGGTCTCGCTCTCGGCGGCGCGCGGCGACGCCGACGAGGTAACAGTGATCGTCTTCTGGTCATCCTGGGCGCCGCGAGCAGCGGAGACCCTGGCGGCATTGGCGGCGCTGGACAAGGTCCAGGTGATCGCAGTCAACATCTACGAGGAGTCCGCCGCGACGGCCAAGGCGATGGCCCAGCAACACGACGGTCTGACGCATCTGCTGGACACGGAGGGCGCAGTCGCGCAGCACTACCGAGTCGACGGAGTGCCGGAGCTGATCGTGCTGGACTCGGCGGGAATCTACCGAGAGACGATCCAGGGCCCCGTCCCGACGCGGGAGCTGCTGGCCGTGATCGACGCCGTGGACGAGGCGGCGGGATACGCGGAGGAATAGGCAGGGGCTCAGCTGCGGGCAGCAAGTCGGATAGTCTGCGGGGGACAGCAGGCGCGCGAGCGCGATTGAGGAGTTTGGCAATGCGCGAGTACGAGGACATCCTGTACGAGACAAAGGGTCGGCTGGCAATCGTCACGCTGAACCGCCCGGAGAAGATGAACGCCCTGAGCCATCGGCTGCGGGCGGAGCTGTTCGACGCCCTGAAGGTGGCGGAGGCGGACGACGGCGTCCACGTCGTCATCATCCGCGGCGCCGGCCGAACGTTCTCCGCCGGCTACGACATCACGCCGGTGCCCAACCTGTCGGAGTCGGACTACCTCGATTACCGCTCCGGCTTGCCGTCCGTCGGCCCGATCCATCCCGGTCAGGGTCAGTGGCCGCAGCATCTGCTCTCCGGCTACTGGCAGATTTGGGAGCTGGCCAAGCCGGTGATCGCCCAGGTGCACGGCTACGCCCTCGCCGGCGGCTCCGAACTCGCCTCGATGTGCGACCTGATGTACGTCGCGGAGGACGCCATCATCGGCTATCCGCCGGTGCGGGCGATGACGACGGTGGACATCCTCTACCACCCGTGGCACATGGGAATGCGCAAAGCGCGGGAGCTGTGTTACACGGGCGACTCGGTGACCGGGCTGGAAGCGGTGGAACTGGGCTGGGCAAACCGCGCCTTCCCCGTCGAGCAGCTCGCGGAGGAGACGGAGCGGATGGGCGAGCGGATCGCAAACATCGCCCCGGACATGGTGATGATGTCAAAGCGCGGCCTGAACCGCGCCTATGAGGTGATGGGCTTCCGCACGGCGCTCCAGGTCGGCGCGGACATCCAGGCCCTCTCAACGTTCCGCAAGTCGGCGGGCGAGTTCGGTCGGATTGCCCAGGAAAAGGGCCTCAAGGCCGCCCTCGACTGGCGCGACGGCCCCTTCCAGGACTACGGCGCGGCCAAGCCGCGGCCGTCCGCGCCGAAGCGCTAGACTCGGCGGCGCAGCCCGCCGTCAGCTTGCCGTCAGCCGGCCGCCAGCTGGCAATGGCGGAGCTCCCGATCGGGCGCGCTGGGGAATTCCGCCTAGTGGATTGCTGCGCTACGATTTGTGAAGCCGTTCTGCAGTGAACTGAAGTAGGGATTTATGCCCAGTCGCACCGGGGTGCCGCAGTCCTTCGGAATCATCATCGTGTTCGCCCTGCTCGCCGCCGGGATCTTCGCGCTGGTCGGCTTCGCCATTCACAAGGGCGCGGATCGCAACGTGATCGAGGCCAAGGCGCTCTCCGAAGCGGCCGGCGTTGAGGGCTGGGAAACCGGGCTGTTCTGCATCGAGGACGGCAAGGAAGATCACCCCTCCCTCTCCCTGACCGAGCGCCCGCCCGAGACCTGCGCCGAGGCGGAGCCGCTGCCGATCGAGATCATCGACGAGGAGGCCGTCCGCGCCGAGGCAAGCGCGCTGCGCGGGGCGGAGCTCTACGTCGCCAACGGCTGCCAGGTCTGCCACGGCGACAACGGCGAGGGCCTGGTCGGCCCCACGATCGCCCAGACCGGCCTCGACATCCAGGGCGTGATCGTGCAGTACCGCCAGCCGCGCGGGATCATGCAGGAGTTCGACGCCGAGCAGGTGCCCGTCGAGACCATCGCAGACATCTGGTCCTGGCTGCAAACCCTGCCGGCAGTCGATCCTCTGATCGACCCCAACAACGACGCCCTGGGCCACGAGAACTACGGTCAGTGGGCGCAGTAGTCCACGCAAAGCTACCTTCGGCGAGCGCCCCCCTCAGTCGCTGCGCGACAGCTCCCCCGGAGGGGGAGCGCTGAACCTCTCCGTCATTGCCGCGCTCCGTCGCGGCAATCTCGCCGCGTCCAGCAGAGCAGTCCGTGCTCGGCGCGTCGAGATCCCCGCGGCAAGCGCGGGTATGACGGCATTGGGATGCAGCAAAGACGCCCCCCTTCAGTCCCTCCGGGACAGCTTCCCCCCAGCGGGGGAAGCGTAGGGAAGCCCCCCCCAGTCCCCCTTGGACAGCTCCCCCAAAGGCGAAGCGCACTGCGCCCATTAGAGTGGACGCAGGAGGAGGCGCTATGGGAGCTCACGCCACGCCGACGGCGGCGTATTGGTCGTTCTTTGAGACGTTTAACCGCCAGGACGCGGTCGGCTGGAGCGGGGCGATGTCCTACCCGCACGTGCGCGTCTCGGCGGCGCTGCCGCCCGCGCAGGGCGGCTCGTACGACCCGCGTACGCCGTCGTTTCTCTACCCGACGCCGGACGACTACGTCTCGGGCGTGAGCGCGGCTGGCTGGGAGCGCTTCAAGGCCACCGGCTGGGTGCGCACGCAGGGCGTGACGCCGCGCGTCGTGCATCGCTCGGCCACGAAGGCGCATCTCGCCGGCGGCTGGACGCGGTATCGGGCGGACGGCTCGGCGATCATCTCCAACCGTGTGCTCTACGTGCTGACGCGGACAGATGACGGCTGGGGCATCCAGGCGCGGTTCGGCGTGGACGGCTGGTCCGCGGACGCCGACTTCAGCGCGGAGGGCGAAGCAGCGGTGCGCGCCGCGGAAGCGTTGGGCGTGCTGGTCAACGCCCGCGACTACGCGCAGCTGGCGGCGCGGATGATGTATCCGTTCACCGTCGTCGAGGTTGGCGATGTGCGCCGCATCGACTCCCCCGAGGCGCAGGTCGCCGACGCCGCCGGCCGAGAGCTGGGCGCAGTTCCAGGCAGCGCGCGGGTCGTGAGCGCCGGACGGCGCGGCGTCAACGTCGCCTGGACGCTGGTCGAGCGCGGCGTCGAGCGGGAAGAGATCCTCTTCCTCATCCAGCGCGACGGCGAGTGGAGGCTGGCCGCAGCGTCAGCGATGACGTGAGCCCGTGAGGCCGTAAGGAGGTCATGATGGGTCACTACGAAAGCGCGGAGGCGGCCTACTGGGCGTTCTTCGAGACGTTCAACGCGCAGTCGGCGGCCGGTCGGGCGGGGGTGATGTCGTATCCGCACGTGCGGGTCCGGGCGGGGCAGGTGGAGCCGTCGCTGCAGGAGACGGCGGCAGAGTTCGAAGCCTCAGCCTCGTGGGAGCCGGTCCTGCGCGCCGGCTGGGCGCGGACCCAGCCGCTCACGCCGCGCGTGGTCCAGACCATGTCAGACAAGGTCCATTTCGCCGGCGGCTGGACGCGCTATCGGGCGGACGACTCGGTGATCAGCCGCAATCGGCTGCTCTACATCGCCACGAAGCTGGCGGACGGCTGGGGCATCCAGGCGGGCTTCGGAATCGAGGGCGATCTGCGCGGAAAGGCGGCGCAAGAGTCTGAGGCGCAGGCGTTGGCCGCATTGGCGCGGACGATGACCGCGTTGGAGGCGGGCGACGTTGAGGCCTGGTTGGACTGCTTTCACTATCCGGTGGTGCTCGTCATGGGCGCCGGTCAGCTGGAGCTCTACGAAACCAGAGCCGCGACGCGCGAGGCCTACGGCGAGTGGGCGGGCGCGGCGCTGCCGGTTTCGTACCAGGCGTCGGTGATCGCCGCCGCGCCGACCGCGGCGTTAGTGGAACAGTCCATCACGCACGGCGGTTTTTCCTTCGAGCAGGTCTTCCTGATCGTCGAGCGAGACGGCGTCTGGGCCGCCTCAGCCGTGTCCGCAGTACGACCCGGAGAGTGACCCAGCAGCAGCGGAAAGGGTGGACATGGGCGCCAGCGAGTCTCCCGAGGCCGCCTATTGGGCGTTCTTCGAGAGTTTCAACGCCCGGGACCTGGCCGGCTGGGCGGGCGTGAACACGTACCCGCACGCGCGGGTCTCGTCCGCCGACGCGGATCTTCGCCAGCGCGGAGGAGTACGTCGCCGCGCCGATCTGGGCTGAGCTGGCCGCGACGGGCTGGGCGCGGACGCAGCCGCTCATGCCTGAGGTGGTGCAGTCGTCACCGACCAAGGCGCACGTCGCCGGCGGCTGGACGCGCTTCGACGCAGACGGCAACGCGCAGGCGGCTAACCGGATCGTCTACGTGATGACCAAGACGGTGGCGGGCTGGGTCATCCAGGCGCAGCTGAAGACGGACAGCTTCAGCGCCGACCGCGACTTCGGCGCGGAGGCGGAGGCGGCGCGCGCGGCGGTGGAGTCAGCGCTGGCGCTGCTGGACGCTCGCGACATCGACGCCTACGCAGCGGCGCTGGCGTATCCGTTCACGCTGATCGGGCCGCCAGAGGTGGTGATCGAAATCGGATCAGCGGCGGAAATGGCCGCCGCGATGAGCGCGGTCGGCGATGATCAGCTGGACGCGCCCGCGGGGTCAGCGAGGGTGATCAACTGCGGCGCGAGCGGCGCGAACGTGACGTTCCAGGTGCAGCGAGACGGCGCAGCGCAGGACGCGCTGGCGCTGGTCGGCCAGCGGGACGGAGTCTGGCGGATGCTCGCAATCACAGGGATCTAGTCACCCTCTAGCGCCCCGCGCAGACGCGGATCGAGAACATCCCGCAACCCATCGCCAATAATGTTGAGGCTCCAGACCAGCAGCGCAATACAAGAGCCGGGGAAGACCCACAGCCACCAGCCGCTGCCGGTGATGATCACCTGGCGGCCCTCCGAGACCATCCCGCCCCAGGTCGGCTCGGGCGGGCGGATGCCGAGTCCGAGGAAGGAGAGCCCGGCCTCGGCGATGATCGCGAAGCCCGCGCCGAGTGAGACCTGGACGATGACCGGCTGGAAGCTGTTGGGCAGGACGTAGCGCATCATGATCCGCAGGTTGGACGCGCCGACCGTGCGTCCGGCGAGGACGTAATCCTGCTCGCGGACAGAGAGCGCCATTGACCTCGCAATCCGGGCGACCCAGGGGATGTTGGCGATCCCGACGGCGACGATGATGTTGATGATGTCGCGGCCGAGCACGGAGACGAGCGCGAGCGCGAGGATCAGACCGGGGAAGGCGAGCACGGCGTCCATGAGGCGCATCAACGCCTCGTCAACAACGCCCCGCGCGTAGCCCGCCGCAATCCCGATGGGCAGCCCGAAGATGGCGCCGAAGAGCGATGCGCCGAAGCCGACCGCCAGCGCGGCCCGCGTCGCGTGCATCACGCGCGAGAAGGTGTCGCGGCCAATCTTGTCGGTGCCGAAGAGGTGATCGGCGTTGGGTGACTGCCAGGAGACGTAGAGGCCGTTCTCGTCGGTGGCCTGCTCCTCGAAGCCGGGAATCGGGAAGACGTCGACGAAGATCGCGATCAGCGCGAAGACGAGGAGGATGACGACCGCTGGCCGCACCAGGCGCACGCGCAGGAAGCGGCGCATGAAGATGCGGAACGGCTCGAACCGCCCCGACTGCTCCGGGACGGGATAGCCGCCCGCCGTCGTCTCGGTTGCCGTCCGCTCAGCCATAGCGGATCCTCGGATCGAGCACGCCGTAGGAGATGTCGGTGAGGAGGTTTGCGACGACGATCGCGATGGCGATCACGAGGATCATCGCCTGGACGATGAGCAGGTCGCGCTGGAGCGCCGCCTGGACGAGCCAGCGGCCCATGCCGGGGATGTTGAAGATCTGCTCGACGATTACCGCGCCGGCGAAGACGCGGGCGAGCAGCAGGCCGACGATGGTGACGACCGGCAGCAGGCCGTTGCGCAGGGCGTGGAGGGCGATCACGCGGCGCTCGCGCAGGCCTTTGGCGCGCGCGGTGCGGACGTAGTCCTGGCGCATCACCTCCAGCATCGAGGAGCGCGTCTGTCGCGCGACGATCGCGGAGAGCACCCAGCCGACGACCAGGGTGGGCATGATCAGCGACTTGATCGAGGCGACGGGATCTACCCAGACACGCTCAAATCCCGACGCCGGCAGCACGTCCCAGGTGACGACGAGGAGGAGGATCAGGATCAGGCCGGTGAGGTAGTCGGGAATGGCGACGCCGCCGACGGAGAGCATCGTCACGAGGCGGTCCGCGAGCGAGTTGGGCTTGATCGCGGAGAGGACGCCGGCGGGAATGCCGATCAACATGCCGACGAGGATGGTAGCGACGCCGATGTGCAAGGTGTTCTGCAAGCGTTCGAGCAGCTCTGGCCCAATGGCGCGATCGGTCAGGGTGGATTGGCCGAAGTCGCCTGAGGAGAGGATGCCACTAAGCCAATCGAGCAACTGCTCAGGTACAGATTTGTTCAGACCGAGCCGCTCCTCGATTTCCTGCCGGCGAGTCTCGGAGATCGCTTCGCCCTCACCGGAAAGCGCGGCTGTCGGATCGCCAGGGAGGATGCGGAAGATGGCGAAGGAAGCGATCGCGACGAGGAAGATCACGACCATCGACTGGAGCACGCGGACGGAGATGTATGTCCACATACGACGGCTGACCGCTTCCGCTCGAGCTCGTTGTGTGCGATGCAGGCTAGGTCAGATTCAGGAACAGGACAACCTGGCTGCTGGCGTAGATTTCAACGGGGTGCATCCATGGCCGTCATTGCCGCGCTCCGCCGCGGCAATCTCGCCGCGTACAGCAGAGCCGGGTCCGTGCTCGACGCGTCGAGATACCCGCGGCAAGCGCGGGTATGACGATCTTGCTGGTGCGGGGATGACGGCAATGGGAGGCGGCAAAGGCGCACCCTCAGTCACTTCGGGATCGCGCCCCCAAAGCGGGAGCGCTGAACCTCTCCGTCATTGCCGCGCTCGGCTGCGGCAATCTCGACGCGTACAGCAGAGCGGTTCGTGCTCGGCGCGTCGAGATACCCGCGGCAAGCGCGGGTATGACGATCTTGTTGGCGCGGGGATGACGGCAATGGGATGCGCAAAGGCGCATCCTCAGTCACTTCGGGATCGCGCCCCCAAAGAGGGCGCGCTGAACCTCTCCGTCATTGCCGCGCTCCGCCGCGGCAATCTCGACGCGTACAGCAGAGCGGTTCGTGCTCGACGCGACGAGATACCCGCGGCAAGCGCGGGTATGACGATCTTGTTGGTGCGGGGATGACGATCTTGCTGGTGTGGGTATCACGGAGAGGGGTGGGGGCGGGCGCGGTGAGGCAGCGTTGTGCGCCCGCCTTCCGTCACTGCGTGACCGCTTCCCCCCTGGGGGGAAGCGGTCACCTCCACAGCCCCAGCGTTCGCCGCAGGGGCTAGGCTTCGTTGCTTGACAGCCAGCGGCTCTGCCATTTGCCTTCGCCGTTGAAGAGGGTTTCTTCGGCGTTCTGGATGACGTTGCGGACGCCGGTGAAGTTGACGCCGTAGAGCATCGTGTAGAAGTGGCCCTCGCCGACGATGATGTCGTTGATGCGCGCGTAGAACTCGCGCCGCTCTTCGACGTCGAACGTCTCACGGGCGTCAGAGACGAGTTGGTCAAGGTCGGGGTGGATCGGGCCCTTGACGCCGTTGGCATCGGCCGGGTTATATCGGGCGCCTTCGGTGTAGGCGAGAGAGGCGATCCAGTCAGGCTCCGGGTAGCGGCTCCAGCCAGTCACCGTCATGTGGTACTCGTTGTTGTCCATGAAGGCGGGGATGAACTGGACCAGCTCGAGCGGCTCGAAGACGACGTCGATGCCGAGCACTTCCTTGATCTGCTGGGCGTAGATTTGGCAGGCATCAATCTTCACCTGGTTGACGTAGGTGGTCAGCTTGAGGCCGCCGTCGGCGTTGATCTGTTCGACGTCGACGCCGGACATGGCGAGCAGCTCGTTGGCGCGCTCGCGGCGGTCGGCGATGTTGGGGTAGGCGACCTGCGGGTTGCCAGGCACTTCGCTGTAGGCGAGGGTGCCGTTGGGCCACTGGCCGCCGAGCGCCTGGATCATCAGGTTGTCGTGGACGGCCTGGTTGACGGCCTCGGGGTGGACGGCGTGCATGATGGCGAGGCGCAGGTTCATGTCCTCCAGGGGTGCCTTCTTGGCGTTGAAGACAAGGATCTCGGAGACGAACGCGCCCTCCATCTTGACAATACCCCAGTCGGGATCCTCTTCGACTTGAGGAATGAACTGGGGCTCGGGAATGAACATCGTGTCGAGGTCGCCGGCGAGGCCGGTGGCGATCAGGGTGGAGTTCTCGGTGATGATGTCGTAGCGCATCTCGTCGAAGTAGGGGACCTGCGCGCCGGTCGCGGCACCGGGCACGGGGCCGCGCATCCAGTGGTTGGGGTTGCGCTTGCCGAGCACGTGGGACTGGTCAACCCATTCGACGAATGAGTAGGGGCCGGTGCCAACAGGATTCAGGCCTGATTGGTCACCCAGCTCATCGGCGGTGGGGACGTGAATCATGGCACCGCCACGGTCGCCGAGCAGATGCATAATGCCGGCGGACGGTTTGTCCATCAAATAGGTGGCGGTGCGATCGTCAGGGGTTTCAACGGTGTGCACGACTTCGAAATTTGGTTTCGGAGTTGAATCTGTGACAACTCGTTCAAGGTTGAGACGGACATCTTCGGAAGTGAAGGGGTCGCCGTTGTGGAAGTTCACGCCGTCGCGCAGGGAGAAGATGATGGTCGTGTTGTCGGGGAACTCCCACGACTCAGCCAGCGAGATGTCGCCGCGCTGGTTGTTCTCCGTGTCGTGCATGACGAGGTAGTCATGGAAGGGCTGGAAGAAGTAGGCGTCAGTGCCGGACGAGCCTTTGTGCGGATCAAGGGAGGTGGTGTTGAGGTGGATGCCGGCGTTCCACATGGGGGCGATGGCGGGGCCGCCGCTGGAGGTCTGGGCGACGGCGGCCTGCTGCTGTTGCTCCTGCTGTTCCGCCGGGGCTTCCTGCTGCTCCTGCTGCTGCGCCTGCTGCTCGGCGGCGGGTTCTTGCTGCTGTTGTTGCGGCTGCGCCTGAGCGGCGGCGGGCTGGGCGTCGTCATCGTCGCCGCAGCCGACCAGGGCCAGCCCGGCGGCACCGACGCCGGCGCGGGCGGAAGCGCGCAGCAGGGAGCGCCGCGACATCTTGTTGCGGCGCATTCGCGTCCAGTAGTTGCGGGTGGTCATGGGGGGTCTGTCCTTTCCGTCGGGCGCTGGCCGGGGGCCATCGCTCTGCGCACCGACTTATTGGCGAGTTGGGATGCAGGCTAGCGCATACAGGTGCGAGCGGCCTGTGGGGTCGTCTGGGCTGTCGTTCTGGGGCTACTGATCGGGGTTGGAGAATTCGGGTGGGGTGGTGCTGTGGAGGGTGGTGGCGGCGGTGAATTCGATGGGGCCGGCGCTGGTGTCGAGGGTGGCGGTGGTTTGGCGGCTGCGGAACTGGCCGTCCTCGCCCGCGAAGGTGATGATGGTTTCGAAGTGGTCGATGAACTGGATTTCGACGCTCTCGGCGAGCAGTTCGGCGAGGTCGTGTCGGAGGATCTGGACGACTTCGTCGAAGAATTCCATGCCGGGCTCGCGGGGGCCGGTGTCGATGCCGAGTTCGTAGACGGCGGGATTGCCGCCCTCGATGGTGCGGGCGATCCAGGCGCGGCTGCTGAGGGCGTAGAGGGGTTGCAGGTTGAGGCGGTCGGGGGCGGCGAGGAATTCGTCGACGGTCTGGCCGGCGAAGCCGAGCAGGGCGGGATTGGAGCGCTCCCAGACGGGTCCGGCGGCGGTTTCGGCGTCGCTGATCCAGATGCCGTCGCGGTTCCAGAGGAGGCGGAAGCGGCCGGCGTTGTCGAGCGTGACGATGGTCTCGAACGCGCCCTGACTGCGGGAGCCGCGGACGATCGTGGCGGCCTGATGCGGCAGGCCGTCGATTGTGGCGTCCACGGTCATTTCGAGGTGCAGCTCCTGCTGCGCGGCTTCCCAGCGGGAGGCGAGTTCGATCAGCGCCGGAATGCTGAGCATCTCGGGCGGCGGCTCAGCGGACGACGGCTCAGCGGACGGCGGGGGCGGCGCGGTGTACGCGCCGTCCCGGGCGGCGGCTTCGAGGAGGCTGGCGTCAACGAGCGGTTCGGGGATGGGGAAGGCGAGTGGTTCGTTCCAGCTGAGCAGGTGGGAGACGAGGGCGACGGTGATGGTCGGGGCGTCGGCCTGTTCGTCGCTCGGGTCGCTGTCGGTGCTGCTGCTGGCGAGGCCGAAGGGGTCGCGGATGGCGACGTCGACCAGGGAGAGCAGGGGCGCGCCGGAGGTCTGGCTGATTGCCAGGCGGAGGGTCATGGACTCGAAGCCGAGTCCGGCGGCGGCCAGGTCGACGCCCTGCTCGCTGAGCTGATGGCGGGCGGCGTGATCCAGGGTGTCGAGGTCGATCAGGCAGTCGATGAACCAGACGGGTTGGCCGTTGTGCTGGCCTTCCGTGATCGCGCCGCCGACGATCTGGTAGCAGCTGAGGGCCTGGTCGTATTGCTCGAGGTCGGCCAGTTCGCTGGGGTCAACGGAGAGC
The DNA here is from genome assembly GCA_965200625.1 of Dehalococcoidia bacterium. GTDB lineage: Bacteria > Chloroflexota > Dehalococcoidia > Bin125 > Bin125 > Bin125. The sequence goes on along the minus strand of OZ241375.1, from coordinate 1,883,318 downwards.
ATCCCGGAGAGGGAATCGAGCGCCGCCTCGGCGTCGGCGCTCTGGTCGATCCAGCCGCCGAGGCCGGGCATGGTGAGGTAGATGGCGTCGTCGGAAAGGAGCATGGTGAGGCCAGGTTCGTCGCTGAGCGGGTCGGCGGCGGGGAAGAGGGCGCTGTCGATGGCGGCGAGGACGGTGAAGGGTTGGAGTTGGGCGAGGACGGTCAGTTCCAGCTGGAGCGCTTCGCCGGCCAGCTGCATGTCGACGGCGACGGCCAACTCCATGGTCTCCAGCGATTCCGCCCAGGCCTCGTAGGCGGCCCAGGCTTGGGCGAAGAGCGGGTCGGCCGGTTGCTGGGGCTGAGCGGTGGGTTGGGGCTGCTGGTCGGTTGGGGTTGCGGCCGGCTGGGTTTGCGCCGCCTGGGACTGTTGGGCGGCGGCTGGCGGGGACGGTTGCGGCTGCTCGGTTTGCGGCGGGGGATCGTCGCCGCTGCAGGCGGCGAGCAGCAGCGCCGCGGCGGCGAGCAGGGATAACAAGTTGATGCGCATGGGAGCTTCTCTCCTCCGAGATTCACTCTATGCGCACCCGCCCCGCTTGGCTGCCGGCCGGGCGAGAGCGCGGGTTAGTTGGGTCTCCGGGGCTCAATTGGGAGTTCGCCGGCGGGGGGGAACGCATTCAGGAGCGTCTGGATGTAGAGCGTGACGGGGCCCTCGTTGGTCTGGCACTCGGCGTTGATCTCCAGGATGTATCCGACAGACTCGGGTTCTGGATCGGTGACGCTGAAGCCCAGCCTGAGCGTCATTGCGTAGCGGTCGATCGACTGGAATTCGAGGCCCGCGGGCAGCACGTCGGCGGCGTACGCGCGCAACTGCGCGACGACGGGCTCGAAGAATGGGTGATCGGCGTCGAGTGCTTCTGCTTCGATGATCATTTCGTGTCCGCGGTTTCCCACCGTGGCCAGAGGGAGCAGCGGGCGCAGCGCTTGCAGATCGGGCTTGTCCAGGTCGGCGATGTACTCGTCAACGGTTGCGTTGCCGAAGCCTTGCTGCGCGGGATTCGCCGGTTCCCACTGCGGTTCGCTGCCGTAGGTGTAGTCGTCGCTGATCCAGAGGCCGTCGCGGTTCCAGGACAGGAGCGAGTATGTGGGCGGGGGGGAGTCTGTCAGCGTCAGCCGTTCGAAGATGCCCTGGTTCCTCCAGACTTGCGTCTGGAGTCCGCTGCGGCGCCATTCATCGTCAATCTCGGCATCCGCAGAAACCGAGATCTGCAGATCACCAAGCTGTTCCTCCAGCCGGGCGTTGAACAGGTCGATGATCACTTCCGGGGCGACCAGATTGACCAACGGCGCTTCTGGGTCGGGGAGTTCGAGCGGTTCGTTCCAACTGAGCAGGTGGGTGCGGCTGGAGATCGCCAGGTTGCCTTGCTGGTCGTCGTCCGCGGCGCTGCCGGCGGCGCTCCACTCCATGAGCAGCGGCGCGCCGCTGGCCTGGCTGGTGGTCAACCGCAGCGTCATGGATTGCAGGCCGCTTTCGTTCAGGGGGAGGACGAGATTGGCCAGCGCCGGGGCGCTGTCGGCGTCGAGCTGGTCGAGTTCGACGCGGCACTCGATGACCCAGGCCGGCTGGCCGTTGTAGCGCTGTTCCACGACGCTGCCGCCGATGAGGTCGACGCAGGGCAGGGTGCGGCCGAACTGGTCGAGGTCGGCCAGGTCCTCCGGGAACACGCCGAAGAGGTCGTTCATCAGCCGATCGATGTCGCTGTAGCGGTTGTAGCCGCTGTCCAGCAGGTAGCTGACGTCGCGCCAGGAGTTCTGCTGAGGCATTGCCATGTAGGCGGCGTCTTCGAGCAGGAGGAGGCGGAACTCGGACAACTCGAACGGATCGGTGTTCGCGTCGATGCCGAGCGCGTCGCCGAGCTCCTCGTCGATTTCGAAGGTGGTGTAGAGCGTGAACGGTTCGAGTTGGAGCAGGAGGCGGGAGCTGAATTCGAGCCGCATTCCTTCCGCGTTGATCGTGTTGTCGACGACGAGTTCGAACGACTCGAGCGTGCGGCTCCAGGCTTGGTAGGCGGCCAGCGCCTCGGCAAGCAGAGACGCATCGTCCTGGGCTGGCGGGGTTGATTGCGGCTCGGCCGCTGCTGGCGCGGTCTGCTCGCTCTGGTCGGCCTGCTCGGTCTGCTCGTTTGACTCCGTCTCGGGCTGATTGGCGGTGGCTGCGGTTGGTTGCGGCTGGTCTGCGGGCTGGGTTTGTTGGTTCTGCTCAATCTGCTGGACTGCGGGCTGGGCTGGGGTAGGTGGGGAGGTCTGGGGTTGGGGTTGGCTGTCGCTGCCGGTGCAGGAGGTGAGCAGGAGGGCGGCGGCGAGCAGGGCTGGGAGGCGCGTGCGCATTGGACACCTCTCTAGAGAGATTTCTGTCACTCCGCGGGGGCGGGCTCATCGGGTTCGGCTGGCGCGGCTGGCTCCGCTGGCTCCGCTTCGGGAGGCCGCGACCACCCGCCAGAGGGGTTGCCGAGGAAACGCGTCAGCGCTCTGAGGGAGACGGGACCGGTGTCGGTCTGGAACGCGGCGCTGGTTTCTTGGAATACGGCGCCTCTGGAGCCGGGATAGAGTTCCAGCTTCGTGAAGAACTGGTCGATGAATTCGAACTCGACGCTGTCTAGCAGAGATCCAGCGCCTTGCTGGATCAGGACCGCGGCGACTGCCTCAAACATCTGGTGATCGGGGTCGAGTCCTCCGGTCTCGATGACCAGTACGTGGACCGGCAGATCGTCTTCAGTCTGCTCGCTCACTGATGCGAGCGGGAGCAGGGGGGCCAGGCTGCTCAGATCGATCAGGTACGGAGCAGCGAGAAACTCGTCGACAGTCCGAGCGGTGAAGCCTTCCTGCGCGGGGCTGGAGGGGGTCCACACGGGCTGGCGGCGGCTGGACTGGTCGCTGATCCAGAGGCCGTCCCGATTCCAGAGCAGCCGGTAGTTGTCAACCAGCTCGGAGATGCGGATCTGGTCTTCGAAGATACCTTGGCTGCGCGAGAACTGTGAGTTGAACCGGGCCCAGCGTTCTTCGCCGTCAACGTCGGCCACGACGCCCAATTCGACCTGCAGCGCGTCGATTCGCTTCAGCCATGCGGTCACGTGTTCGAGCAACGCTTTGGCGGTCACAGGGGTTGCCGTCGGCGAGTCGCGATCGGCGGATTCGATCAGCAGCGCTTGGGGGTCGGGGAATTCGAGCGGTTCGTTCCAACTGAGCAGGCGGGTGTGGCTGGCGGCGTACAACTCGGCGTCCTGATCGTCGTCTGCGCCATTGCCATTGCCGTACCAACCGGGGGCGAGCACGGCTCTCCACTCCGTGAGCAGCGGGGCGCCGCTGGTCTGGCTGAGCGTCATGTGGAGATTCATGGACAGCACGTCGTCCCCGCTCCCGGGGAGGCCGAGGTCGGTCAGCAGTTCTCCGAAGTTTGGATCGAGCTGCTCGTAGTCGATGCGGCACTCGATGATCCAGACCGGCTCGCCTTCGTGTTGCTGTTCCACGATCGTGCCGCTGATGTGTTGGTTGGACAGACCGAGCCGCACACACAGCAGGTGGCGGTCGAAGACGGTGAGGTCGGCCAGGTCCTGCGGGCGGGCGCCGACGAGTTGATTGAGCGCGTCCTCGAGGGCGTAGGTCGGCTGGTCGGTGATGTCCTCCCAATCGGCACCGCCGGCCAGCCCAGCCAGGCGGCGTCCTCGAGCAGCAGGAGGCGCAGCGTTCCCACTCCGAGCGGAGCGCCTCGGGTGATGCGCAGGCTCAGCTCGTCAGCCAGCCGGGCGTTGAGGTCGACGGTGGTGTAGAGCTGGAACGGCCAGAATTGGAGGGCGACGGTTGCGCTGGTCTGCCGTTGAAGGGGGTTGAGGTCGAGGTCGACAGCGAGTTTGACGGAGCGGAGGTCGTCCGCCCAGGCTGCGAGGGCGGCCTGGGCCTCCCCCCAGAGCGCCAGCACGTTGTTGGCTTGCTGCGCGGCAGGTTGGGGCTGTGCTGCCTGTTGCGCTGCCTGCTGGGCTCCCTGTTGGGTCTGGTCGGTCTCGGCGCGCTGCGCGGCTGGTTGGGGTTCGGCCGCTGCTGGCGCGGTCTGCTCGGTCTGCTCGTTTGATTCCGTCTCGGGCTGATTGGCGGTGGCTGCGGTTGGTTGCGGCTGGTCTGCGGGCTGGGTTTGTTGCTGCTGCTCGGCCTGTTGGACTGCCTGCTGGACTGGGGCAGGCGAGGAGGTCTGGGGTTGGGATTGGCTGTCGCTGCCGGTGCAGGCGGTGAGGAGGAGGGCGGCGGCGGCGAGCAGGGCTGGGAGCACGCTTCGCATTGGCGCTCCTCATCCGTGAGCGCCGCTGGTCAGACGGGGGTGAGGGCGAGGGCGCGGACCTCTCCGAACTCGCGGTCGAGCTTGCGCCAGGTGTCGCCGCCGTCCTCGCTGAGGTAGAGGTAGCCGTAGAGGCTGGCGGCGGCGATGACGTCGGGCGCGGCGGGGTGGGCGGCGAGCCAGTAGATGACGGAGTTGGGCGGCTCGGGCAGGGCGCAGGGGGTCCAGCTTGCGCCGCCGTCGAGGGAGCGCTGGATTGCGCCGGTAGTGCCGGGGATGCCGTCGCCGCTGGCGACGAAGAGGGTGCACGGGTCGTCGGGCTTGACGAGCATCGCGCGGCAGTAGCTGCGCTGGGTGCGCGCGGTCAAGGGGGCGAACTCGTGCTGCGCCCAGGACTCGCCCTCGTCGTCGGAGCGGGCGATGCCGAAGGGGCTGGTGGCGTAGGTGGCTGCGCCGTCGGGCGAGGTGGCGCGGCCCATGCAGTGGATGTCGGCCTGGAAGGTCTCGGGGCCGAGGGGGTTGCCGCGCACCCAGGAGTCGCCGCCGTCGAGCGACTTGTGGACGCCGTCAACCTCGACGCCGGCGTAGACGCGCTGGGAGTTGAGCGGGTCGATGACGACGACGGTGGTGCGGGGGACGCCGATCGGGCATTCCTCGACGATTTGCACGGGCAGGTCGGCCCAGGAGTGTCCGCCGTCCTGTGAGCGGCGGAGGCCGGGGCGGCCGCCGGCGAAGATGGTGTTGGCGTCGGTGGGATCGACGGCGAGCGACCAGGTCTGACGGTCGGGGGTGTAGCTGTCGACCACGTTCCAGGTGGAGCCGTTGTCGTCGGAGCGGAGGAGGGCGTCGTCGGCGCCGGCGAGCAGGCGGTGAGGGTCGTCGGGGAAGCCGGCGAGGGAGCGGACGGAGGCCTCGCCGACGGCGCGTCCCTTCTGCCAGACGCCGCCGCCGTCGGGCGAGCGCCACAGGCCTTGTCCAATTGTGCCGACGTGGATGGTGAAATGGTCTGACATATGCGGCTCCTGATCTGTGCGGGGTCAGGGTAGGCGTTTGGGCGCGGGTTCGGTGGAGCCCCCTCAGTCACTGCGTGACAGCTTCCCTCCAAAGGGGGATAGCGCTGAAGCCCTTTCCGTCGTTCCTGCGAAAGCAGGAACCCATACGGAAGAGCGTTGACGCCCCGATCACTCGGTCACTTCGTCATTGCGGCGCTCTCGAGGCTTGGGCGGTGCTTTCGGCCATCGTGTGGGTTCCCGCTTTCGCGGGAACGACGGAGGCGGAGGGGCGTGGGTATGACACGGAGGGAGTGGGTATGACGGGGGGGGGTGGGGGGCTGTGTGCGCAGGGCGGCCTTCTTCAGTCCCTTTGGGACAGCTTCCCCCCCCAGTGGGGGGGGGGGGGAAGCGAACGGGAGCGGGGGCTAGGGCATGTAGGGGTGGGGGCAGGGGCCTTGTTGGGTTTGGAGGATTGGTTGGGCGGCTTCGACGAAGTCGGCCAGGAGGGGGCGGGTGTCGGCGGGGTCGATGATGTCCTGGCCGGTGGCTTCGGCGGTGCGGAAGGGGGAGGCTAAATCGCGGAGGCGGTTTTCGATTTCTTCGCGCTTGGCTTCGGGGTCGTCGGCGGTGTCGATCTCGCGGCGGTAGGCGGCGAGGGCGCCGCCCTCGATGTGCATGGAGCCCCAGCGGCCGGAGGGCCAGGCCCAGCGTTGGAACATGCCCGTGGGGCGGTGCTGGCACTGGCCGGCGACCCCGAAGACGCGGCCCATGACGACGGTGGCCCAGGGCATCCGCGACTGACAGGTGGCGATCACCAGGCGCGCGCCGGCGCGTTCGATGCCCAGGCGCTCGGACTCGAGGCCGACCATGAAGCCGGGTTCGTCGGCGAAGGAGATGAGGGGGAGGTGGAACATGTCGCAGAGCTGGATCAGGCGGATGACCTTGCTGCCGCCTTTGACGTCGGTGGAGCCGCCTTCGTGCATGGGGTTGTTGGCCATGACGCCGACGGGGTAGCCGTTGATCCGCGCGAGGCCGGTGATCCGGGAGCGTCCGTAGAAGGGGGCGATCTCGAAGAAGGAGCCTTGATCGACGACCCAGTTGATGGCGCGGTGGCCGTCGTAGGCGCGGCGGCGGTCGCGGGGGACGAGGCGGCGGAGGCGGGGCTCGCGGCGGTTGGGATCGTCGGTCGGCTCGGTGCGCGGGGGCAGGTCGTAGACGCTCTGGGGGAGGTAGCTGAGGAACTGGCGGATTTGGCGGAAGGCGTCTTCCTCGTCCTCGGCCAGGTTGTCGACGGAGCCGGACTGGTAGACGTGGATGCGTTCGTCGCCGAGTTCTTCTTTGGTCACGTCGTAGCCGAGCGCGGCCTTGACGACGGGCGGGCCGCCGGGGAAGAGCTGGGAGATGCCTTTGACCATGATCGTGAAGTGGGCCATGCAGGCGTTGACGGCGGGCAGGCCGGCGACGGAGCCCATGACGGCGGAGACGACGGGCGCGGTGCGGAGGAGGTCCATGTCGATGGTGGACCACATATTGCCGTCGGGCAGGTAGGTGCGGCCGAGGGTCTCGAAGCCGCGGACGGAGCCGCCGGCGGCGTCGAGGAGGCGGATGTAGGGGACGCGCCATTCGAGGGCGCGCTGGTTGGAGCGTTTTTCGGAGCCGAGTCCGTCGGAGCCGTCGCCGCCGCCGGAGCCGCCGCGGACGGTGAAGTCGCCGGCGGAGACGACGACGCGGCGGCCGTGGATTTTGCCGAAGCCCTCGATTGCGCCCTTGGGCGTGAAGCCGACGAGGTCGCCGGCGTCGTCGTAGGCGGGTCGGCCGACGAGGGACATGAACTCTTGGAGGGAGTCGGGGTCGAGGAGGGCGTCGACGCGTTCGTTGACGAGGAGCTTGCCGCGTCGCCGTTGGCGGGCGACGCCCTCGGGTCCGCCGCGGGCCTGGGCGAGTGCTTTGCGTTTGGCGATTTCGGCGATTTCTGGTTCCCAGGTCATGGCGGCGCTCCTCGGATTGAGATGGTCTGCTCGAAGGGTAGGGGGGAGTTTTGGATCAGGGCTTTTCCCTGTGGGGGAAGTGCCCCGGAGGGGCGAGCTCCGAGGACAGCAGAGGGGTCCGTGCTCGACGCGGCGAGATACCCGCGGCAGGCGCGGGTATGACGGAGGGGGTGGGTGCGGGCGTGAGGGGGTGGGTGCGGGTATGACGGAGGGGGTGGGCTTGGGGAGGTGTTAGGGCACTTGGGAGTCGCGCCTTGGTGGGTCGGCGCGGCGTTGGGAGTAGGTACCATGTTGATGCAACGCGCCGTTGGACGGTTGGTTGGACTGCTGGCGATGGTCGCTATTGGAGGAGCGATGTTGGCGTTCCTGGGGTGGCCGGCAGCGGCGCAGGGGCAAGCGCCGACGTTGCCGGACGCCCCGGTGGTCAGCCTGACGACGATCGCCCAGGAAGTCACCGCGTCGTGGACGGTGGCGGACAACGGCACGACGATCACGGGCTACGTCGTGCAGTACCGGTTGGCTCGCCGGTTGCCGAACTGGATCAACGCCAATCACCCGGATACCTCGACCAGCACCACGGTCACGGGGTTGGCGAACAATACGGAGTACAAGTTCCGGGTCCTGGCCCAGAATGCTCAGGGCGCCGGTGACTGGTCGGACGAGGTGTCGGTGACGACGGGAGAGCTGACGCTGCCGGACGCGCCGGTGGTCACGCTGACGACGTCTGGTCTGCAAGTCACGGCGTCGTGGACGGTGGCGGATAACGGCACCAACATCACGGCCTACTCGGTGCAGTACGAGGACCAGACGCCCCCGGAGGATGGTGGCGTACCCAGTTGGATCGACATCAATCATCCGGACACCTCGACCAGCGCGACGGTCACCGGGCTGAACCCGAACACGGAGTACCACTTCCGCGTCCTCGCCTGGCAAGACGCGGGGCCGCACAGCGGCTGGTCGGACGAGGTGTCGGTGACGACGGGGAATTTGACGTGGCCGGAGCCGCCGGTGGTCACGCTGACGCCGGGCAATAACCAAATCGCCGTGTCATGGACTGTCGATTCCAACGGAACCACCATCACGGGCTATGTCGTGCACTACCAGGCGGTTGGGTGGAACACTTGGGTCCCGGTCCCGCACTCGGGCACGGCGACAAGCGCCACGATTACCGGGCTGTGGAACGGCATTGAGTACAACGTCCGGGTGGGCGCATTCGGCAACACGGGACCCGGCGGCTGGTCGGAACTGGTCTCGGCAATCCCGGCCCCGCGTGCGCCAGACCAACCAGTGATCACCCTGACGCCGGGCACGCTGCGCATCCAGGTGGCGTGGGAGGAACCGGAGTCGTACGGCAGCCCGATCACGGGCTACACCGTGCAGTACCGCGAGCCGGACAGTCAGTGGGTGAACGACGATCACAGCGGCACGGAGACGATCCGCCACATCACCGGGCTGGAGCTGCACACGGAGTACGAAGTGCGCATTCGCGCAAGGAGCTTGGTGGGCGTGAGCGAGTGGTCGGAGACGAAGTCAACGACGACTCGGGTGAGACTTGCGCCGGTGCTGACCGCAGCGTTCGCAGACGCGAGCATCGCGGACGGCGCGACGCTGACGCTGGACATGGCCGACCACTTCAGCGGTGACGAGCTGAGCTATGCCGTTGAGGTGACGACCACCAACCAGCGCACGGGCGCATCGAAGACGGGGGCGCTCAATAGCGTCGCGCGGAACAAGGTGACTGGATCGTGGAACGGCGAGGTGTTAGCGCTGACGGGCGGCAGCGCGGCGCTGCAGGACTTGACGCTCACAGTCACAGCGACCGGTCCGGCCGCGGACACGGCCAGCGACGTGTTCACGCTCTCGCTGACCGATGAACCGCCGCCCGTGCAAGTTCCGCCGCCGGCAGACCCGCCACCTGCGGATCCTCCGCCTACGGCTCCCCCGCCGGCAGATCCGCCGGCAGACCCGCCGCCACCTGCGGAACCGCCCGCTCCGGCGCCGGCGACGCTGATTGAGGCGTTTGCGGGGCTGACGTTGTCCGATGGTCAGACCTCGGCGTTGGACATGGCTGACCATTTCAGTGGTGACGGGTTGACCTTCGTCGTGGAAGTAACGACCACCAACCAGCGCAGCGGCCAGTCGAAGACCGGTCTGCTGAACGACATCGCCCGCAACAAGCTGAGCGGTTCCTGGAGCGGAAGCGTGCTGACGTTTGAGGGCGGCCACGCCGGGTCGCAGACGCTGACGGTGAAGATCACCGCCACGGACTCGCAGGGCGGCACCGCCAGCGACGAGTTCACCTTCACGCTAGACAACGGCTGAGGGAGACCGCCCCCCTTCAGTCACTTCGTGCCCGCTCCCCCCCGCTGGGGGAAGCGGGGGGAAGCCCCTTTCGCCGCTAGTTGGCAGCTTGACTGGGAAGATTTGCTATGACTGGGATGCGGAACCTCTTCAACCACTCTCTGCCTTGCGAATTTGCGGAGGGGGGGGAGTAGCTAGATTGCCCCTGCTTGCTCTGTCCGTATTGCTCAGCCTGACAGCGACCCTGCTCCTGACGGGCGCGGCGCAGGCGCAAACCGTGCCCGATCCGCCGAACCTGACGGCGACGCCGGGTAACGCGTCGATTGCGTTGACCTGGTCGGTGGCGGACAACGGCGCGGCGATCACCCAGTACCGCGCGCACTGGCGCGTCGCCGGGGGAACGGGCGACGGGACGCGATTCAATCTTCCGACTACTGATCAGAGTTATACTATCGAGGGGCTGGTCAACGGCGAACAGTACGAAGTGCGGCTGCGCGCACGGAACAGCGTCGGCTGGGGCGATTGGTCGGGCTGGGTAACAGTGAGGATGCCGGGCTATTGCTTGCTTGTGCCGGACGCGGCATGGTGCGCGCTGCCAGAGCCTACGTTCGAGATCAGTGCTGACTATACGGACGGCCCGAATGCGAAGCCGGTGGTCACGGTCACGGTGCCGATGCCGTTCCTCGAGCAGGACCCGAATGCGCTGGTCGTCGTGTACAACATTAACTACCAGCATGAGACGGACGCCTGGAGCGTGACCATCTCGCCCGGCGCGGACCCGACGGCGACGCTGCCCGCCCTGGCCGGCGGCTGGACGCCGCGCGACTATCAAGTATTGCTGCAAGTCAGCGGCACGCGCAGCAACGGCGACCCCTTCAACGTCTCAGGCGAGTGGGTGACCTGGACGCTGCAAACATACTGCGGGTTGAACTCGAATGCAGCGTCCTGCCGGCCGGCTGACAGCGGCAACAACAACGCGGGCGGGAGCGCGCCGGTGTTCGTCTACATTCCCCCGCCGCCGACGGCGGCGGAGATCGATCTGAGCCTGAGTTCCGCGACGACTCTACTGCGCGAGGTCGTGACCGCTACCATCTCGCTGCGCACCAACACGGGCGCGGCCATCGATGACACAGTCACGATTGATGTGAGCGGCGATCTGGAGCTGCACGTGCTGGACGTCGATCTCGAAGGCGGCGTCGAGTCAGAGAATGGTGAAGTCACCATCCGCTTCGAGGTCATCGGCGGGAGTGGTTCGGCGACGATCACCGCCACAGTGGGCGACGGCGGCGATCTGATTACGGCCTCGGCGGAGTTGACGCTGGAGGCAGATCTGGACTGTCTGGCGGCGCGGGAGTGGAAGCTGGACACGTTCATGGTCTGGACCTGTGAGGGCGAGATCGGCGCGGTAGAGCTGTATGAGGCGCTGTCAGAGCACGACGTCAGCGCGTTGCTCTACTGGGACGCCGAGTCGGGCTGGCAGCGCTACGCGCTCTTGGTCGACGGGCGCCCGCTGCCGGGCTCGGCGGAGTTCCAGTTGTCGCAGTACAGCCTGGTGTGGCTGTCGAGCTAGCGAAGCAGGGAGCCCCTTCAGCCCCTCCGGGACAGCTTTCCCCCAGTGGGGGAAGCGGGGAAAGCCCCTTCACACTCCGCTGGGAGGAAGTGTGGGAAGAGGGGCGGCGGCGATGGCTTGTTGGGCGCGTTGTGCCAGTTCGGGTTGGGGTTGCCACTGGGGGTCGATTTGGGCTCGGATGTTTTGGGCTTTGGTGGCGGTGGCGAATTCTTCTAGCGCTAGTTGCTGGAGGGATTGGCTGAGGGTTTGGGGTGGGTCTTGGGCGAGGCGTTTGGCTCGGGTCCACCACTCGGACTGCATGGTGTCGTCGGTGGCTTGCATGAGGATTTCCTCGGTGACGGCGCGGTGGCGGACGAGGGCGTAGAGGATTTGGACGGGCGTCTCGGGTGGGTCGAGCTGGGTGGGGGGGAGGTCTTCGGACCAGAGCAGGTGGGCTTCGGCGGTGCAGGCGTTGAGGGCGCAGTCGGCGAGCGCGCCGATTGGCGTGGGCTGGTGGAGCTGCGCGGGCGTCGCGCCGGCGAGCGCCGTGGTGAGCACGCGGCGGGTGAGCAGGAGGGCGTAGCCCCAGGCCTCGGCGGCGTCGGACTTCATCTTCGGCGGCGGGTCAGATCAGGTCCTGGCCGCCGGCGATTTCGAGGGCGGCGCGGATCTGTTCCTGGACGGTCTCGTCGGGGTCGACGAGCGGCGCGCGGAGGGGGCCGGCGGGGAAGCCGATGTCGTTGAGCGCCCATTTGACGGGAGCGGGGTTGCCGATCAGGAAGAGGGCTTTGACGAGTGGCGCGATTTTGACCTGGAGGCGGCCGGCTTCGGCGGTGTCGCCGCGCTCCCAGGCGTCGTACATGGCCTTGATTTGGCCGCCGACGAGGTGGGAGAGGACGGAGACGGCGCCGTAGCCGCCCATGGCGAGGAGGGCGAGGTTGTCGCCGTCGTTGCCGCTCCAGACGCGGAAGGCGGGCGGGGCGGTGCGGATGATCTCGGCGATTTGTTCGAGGTCGCCGGAGGCTTCCTTGACGCCGGCGATGTTGGGGCAGTCCTGGGCAAGGCGGACGGTGGTCTGGGCGGTCATGTTCAGTCCGGTGCGGCCGGGGACGTTGTAGAGCATGATCGGCGTCTCGGGGACGGCCTCGGCGACGGCCTTGAAGTGCTGGTAGAGGCCTTCCTGGGAGGGTTTGTTGTAGTAGGGGACGACCTGGAGCAGGCCGTCGATGCCGATTGCCGCGGCCTGTTCGGAGGCGTCGACGGCGGTCTCGGTGCTGTTGGAGCCGGTGCCGGCGATCAGGGTGCCGCCGGCGTCGTGGACGACGGGCAGGAGCTCGCGGAAGAGGACGCGTTCTTCCTCGTGGGTCAGGGTGGGGGATTCGCCGGTGGTGCCGGCGACGACGACGCCGTCGGAGCCGGACTTGAGGAGGGCGGTGGCGAGGTGTTGGGCCTGTTCGACGTCAATGGCGCCGGCTTCGGTCATCGGGGTGACCATGGCGGTGTAGAGGCGTCCCCAGGGGGGAGCGGCGCTGGGGTCGGTCATGATTCGGGCTTTCCGTCGGTGCGGTTCTGGCGATCAAGGCTACTAGGTTGGGGGCGGAGTTTTGGTCCCGCGGGCACGGGAGGCGTCGGCGCTGCGCGATTCCCTACTGCCGACGGGTGCCGTACATGAATGCGGCGACCAATGCGCCAACTTCCAGGCCGCCCAAGACTGCGCCGGCGGTTGGGTATCCGGCAAGCACGATGCCGAGGGTGATGCCGGCGAACGCCAGGGCGACCACTCCGCCGATGATTGCGCCGAGCCGTGAGCGGGCCCACGCTTCGCGATTCGAAGCCACCTCGCTGCGGACTTGCTCTGCTTCCATCTCCTGGTGATGAATCAGCGCCCGTTCGGCCATGTCGATAATTCGCCTGGCCGAACCGGGTTCGATCTCCTCATACTCCTTGAGGATTGACGGGTGCGGGAGTGGGCCGCTGAAGGACTCTTGCCGAACGGACAGGCTGAGCGGCGCGGCATCAGCTTGCGCTTCGGTTTCTTCGGGAAGGGCAAGCTCCTCGCTCTCACTCAACGCTTCTCGCCCCGTTCTCGTCATCCCCGACCGGGCGGCGATCGGGCGGGAGCACTGCGTGGAAGGAGTGGCCAACGAACAGCCAGGCATCGGCGATTGCGCGCTCTGGGGTGCGGATGGGCGCGGGTCGAATGGCGTTCTGCTTCGCCATTGCCTGTCCGCTCAGGTCGAGCAGGCTGCCAAGGCCGGACACGAATGATGGCCGCTGGAAGCGGGCGCGCGGGGTGTCGGCCGGTTTCAGCTGTTCTCCTGGTGACGGGTGCGCGTGCGCAATTGACACGTCGTCTTCATCTCCACGGACGTGGCAGGCGTCCGAATGTGGGTAGATTCTACCGCTCTCCGGGTCGCCGTGGAATTGGGACGGGCGGCGAGCGCCTGACGGTGGCTGCGTTAGAGGCAGCCGTCGGTGAGCATCCATTCGACCATTTGGATGATGTTGAGGGCGGCGCCTTTGCGGAGGTTGTCGGCGACGACCCACCAGGCGAGGCCGTTGGGGTTGGTCACGTCGACGCGGGCGCGGCCGACGAGGGTGTCGTCGATGCCGTCGGCGTCGAGCGGGGTGGGCCATTCGCCGGCGGCGCGGCCGTCGATCACGGTGAGGCCGGGCTGGGCGGCCCAGCGGGCGTGGGCTTCGGCGGGCGTGATGGGGCGGTCGAAGTCGGCGTGGACGGCGATCGCGTGGGCGCGCTCGGTGGGGATGCGGACGCAGGTCGCGGAGAGCGGCAGCTCGGGCTGGTGCAGAATCTTGCGCGACTCGACCAGCATTTTCCATTCTTCTTTGGTGTAGCCGTCGTCGAGGAAGACGTCGACCTGAGGCAGGGCGTTGCGGGCGATTTGTTTGGGGTATTCGCTGATCTGGTCAGCGGCGACGGGCTGGCCGTTGGCGAGGGCGGCGTTCTGCTGCTGCAGCTCGACGACGGCCGCGCCGCCGGAGCCGGAGGTGGCTTGGTAGGTGTCGGCGATGATGCGGGTGACGGCGCGATCCTGGATCAGGGGATGGAGGGAGAGCACGAGCGGCACGGTGGTGCAGTTGGGGGTGGCGATGATCCCGTTGTGCTGGCGCAGGTCCTCGGGGTTGACCTCGGGCACGACGAGGGGGACGCCTTCCTGCTGGCGGAAGGCGGAGGAGTCGTCGAAGGCGACCGCGCCGCGGGCGGCGGCGGCGGGGCAGTATTCGCGCGAGGCGGCGGTGGAGGCGGAGATGAAGGCGACGTCGGCGCCGTCGAAGGCGTCGGGCGTGGTCTCATGGACGATGTGGGGCTGGTCGCGGAAGTGGAGTTCGCGTCCTGCGGAGCGCTTGGTGGCGAGCAGGCGCAGTTCCTTGACCGGCAAGTCGCGTTCCTCCATGCACTTGAGGAATTCGGCTCCGACGACGCCGGTGGCTCCGACGAGGGCAACGGTCAGTTCACGTCCCACGGTGATGCTCCCTGTTCAGTTTGGTTGGGGGTGGTTGGGGGGCGGCGTTTGGTTGGGCTCAGTCGGGGCGCAGCCCGAGCAGGCGGTCGAGGCCGATCACGAGGTGGTCGAGCGCGGGCGCGGCGCGGGCGGCGCGGAGGATTTCGGGAATGAACGAGGCGCGGCTCATCGAATCGTGGCGGAGGGTGAGGGTCTCGTCGTGGCCACCGAAGATCACGACCTGATGCGCGACCAGACCGGGCAGGCGGACCGAGTGCAGCGATGCGCCGCCGAGCGCTGCGCCGCGCGAGTCGTGGCCGGCGATGTTGTGCCGCTCGGCGTCGCGGCGGGTGAAGTCGCGGTCGCGCGCGGCGCGCATGGACTGCGCGGTGGCGACGGCGGTGCCGGAGGGCGCGTCCACCTTGCCGTCGTGGTGCTGCTCGATGATTTCGACGGAGTCGAAGAGCGGCGCGGCGATGTTGGCGAGGTGCATCATCAGGACCGCGCCCAAGGCGAAGTTGGCGGCGAGGACGCCGCCCAGTCCCGCGCCGTTGACCTGCTGCTCGGCCTCGGCGATGGCCTCATCGGAGAGTCCGCTGGTGCCGATCACGGGGCGGACGCCGGCGTTGACGGCGGCGGCGATGAGGGGGACGGTCCACTCGGCGTTGGAGAAGTCGATCACGACGTCGGGGTTCCACTCGGCGAGCGCGTCGAGGGAATTGCGGAGGGGGACGGAGCGTCCGTTGATCTCCACCGCTGGCTCGGCGGAGAGTCCGTCGAGCGCGCCGACCAGTTCGAGGTCGTCCGCGGCTTCGACGGCGGCCATGATCTGGCGGCCCATGTTGCCGGCGCCGCTCATCACGATGCGGATCATGGCTTACCTAATTCCACAGTTGCGGCCGCGGTGCGCCAAGTGCGCCGCGCGGCGCACTCGGTGGCTTAGCGGCTGGGCGCGCCGAAATCGCTTCGCGGGGGCGGAGGCGGGGGCGGGGGGCCGTCCTCGTTCTGCTGTCCGCGGCGGAGGTTGACGCGGGAGAGGATGCCGCCGCGGCGGCGGGGGGCGACGTTGGTGTCGGGCTGGCGCTCCTCGCGCTCCTCCGGCTCCTGCCGTTCCTGCTGCTCCTGTGGGGGGCGCTGGTTGCGCTCGGGTTCGGCCTGACGTTCGGCGTCGGGCGCGGGCGCGGGGCTGGATTCTGGGCTGGACTCCGGGGTCGCCTGGTTCGGGTCGGCGGACTGCTGTTGGGCAGCGCCGCGGCGGCGGCGGCGACGGCGGCGGCGCGGCTGACCGTCGCGCGGCGGGGCGACGGCGGCGTTGGCGTCGTCGCTGACGGCGGCGGGTTCGACAGCCGCGGGCTCGACAGCGACGGGCGCGTCAGCAGCAGCCACCGGTTGCGCCGGCTCGGGCTCGGCCGGAACGGGCGGCGCAGGCTGGGCCGGGGCGGGTTCGAGGGTCGCGGCGCTGGCGGGGGCTGGCTCAGAGTCGCGCGGGGCGCGAGGTTCGGAGTCGCGCGGGGCGCGGGGGGCGCGCTGGCGCGGTTCGCGGCGCGGGGTACGATCGTCGCGGCTGCGGCGCTCGCGGGGTTCCCGGGGCGAGCCGCCGGAGTCGCCGTTGAGCAGGGCCTTGCGGGAGGCGTTGACGCGGCCGAGGTTGTCGACCTCGATCACGATGATCTGCATCTCGTCGCCGACGCTGACGATGTCCTCGACCTTGTCGACGCGGTAGTCGGCGAGTTCGGAGATGTGGACGAGGGCGTCCTTGCCGGGGACCATTTCGACGAATGCGCCGAAGGGCAGGATGCGGACGACTTTGCCGGTGTAGATCTGGCCGGGTTCGATCTCGCGGGTCATGGCGGAGATGCGGTCGTAGGCGGCCTCGCCGGACTTCTGGTCGACGGCGGTGATGAAGACTGCGCCGTCGTCCTCGACGGAGATTTCTGCGCCGGTGTCTTCCTGGAGGGCGCGGATGTTGCGTCCGCCGGGGCCGATCAGGAGGCCGATCTTGTCTTGGGGGACGTCGATCCGCAGGATGCGCGGGGCGTGCGGCGACATCTGCTCGCGCGGGGCGTCGATGCACTCGGTCATCACGTCCATGATTTGCAGACGGGCGGCGCGCGCCTGGTCGAGGGCGCGGGCGAGGATGTCGAGGTCGATGCCCTTGACCTTCATGTCCATCTGGAGGGCGGTGACGCCGTCGCGGGAGCCGGCGACCTTGAAGTCCATGTCGCCGAGGTGGTCTTCCATGCCGACGATGTCGGTGAGGATGGCGACGTCGTCAGCTTCCTTGATCAGGCCCATGGCGATGCCGGCGATGGGGGTTTTGATGGGGACGCCGGCGTCCATCATGGAGAGGACGGCGGCGCAGACGGAGGCCATGGAGGTGGAGCCGTTGGAGGCGAGGACCTCGGAGACGATGCGGATGGTGTAGGGGAAGTCCTCGAAGGGGGGGAGGATGGCGGCCATGGCGCGCTCGCCGAGCATTCCGTGGCCGATGCTGCGTCGGGAGGGGTTGCCGACGCGGCCGGTCTCGCCGGTGGAGAAGGGGGGGAAGTTGTAGTGGTGCATGAAGCGCTTCGAGTCCTCGGGGGTGAGGTCGTCGAGGCGCTGGGCCATGCCGGAGCCGGCGAGGGTGGTGAAGCTGAGCACCTGGGTCTCGCCGCGCTGGAAGAGGCCGGAGCCGTGCGTGCGGGGGACGAGGTCGGTCTCGGCCGAGAGCGGGCGCAGCTCGGCGTGGCCGCGGCCGTCGGCGCGGACGCCGTCATCGAGGATGCTGCGGCGCACGATCTGCTTCTCGACGGCGTCGAAGGCGTCGCGGTAGGCGTCGGCGTCGGCGTCTTCGTCGAGCTGTTCGAGGAGGGCGGCTTTGACAGCGGCGCGGCGGTTGTCGCGGTCGGCCTTGTCCGTGGCGTCGCGCAGGGCGAAGCGGAGGACATCGCCGCAGCGGGCCTCGACGTCGGCGAGGATGTCGGCGTCGATCGCTTGCGGGGTGTACGCGCGCTTGGCCGGGGCGACCTCGGCGGCGAGCGCTTCCTGCATCTGGCAGATGACGGTGATTGCTTCCTGGCCGAGGGCGAGGGCTTCGACGAGCAGCGTCTCGGGGACTTCGCCGGCTTCGGCTTCGACCATGGTGATCGCGTCTTTGGTGCCGGCGACGACGAGGTTGAGGTCGGAGTCCTCGAGCTGGGCGAAGGTGGGTTGGAGGACGAGTTCGCCGTCAACGTGGCCGATACGGACGGAGGCGACGGGGCCGTCGAAGGGGATGTCGGAGACGCAGAGCGCGGCGGAGGCGGCGATCGTGCCGAGGGTGTCGGGCGGGTTCTCCATGTCGACGGAGAAGATGGTGATGATCAGCTGGGTGTCGTCGTTGTAGCCCTTGGGGAAGAGCGGGCGGATTGGTCGGTCGGTGAGGCGGGCGGAGAGGACGGCGGCGGTCGTGGGTCGGCCTTCGCGGCGGAAGAAGGAGCCGGGGATGCGGCCGGCGGCGTAGAGGCGCTCCTCGAATTCGACGGAGAGGGGGAAGAAGTCGATGCCGGGGCGGGGCTTGGAGGCGGTGGCGGTGCCGAGCATCATCGTGTCGCCGTAGCGCACGGTGACGGCGCCGCCGGCCTGGTGGGCGAGCTTGCCGGTCTCGATGGTGAGGGTGCGTCCGGCGATTTCGTGCTGGACGGTGCGGGTGGTGATTTCCATGTGCGGGTGGGTTCCTGTGCTTCGTGCTTCTGGCTGCTTCTGGCTGCTGCCTGGCTGCCGCCGTTGCCTCGGCGGCAGGCGCGGTGGGGGTCAGCGGCGATCGCGGGAGGGGGCGCGTCGCGGTCGGGCGGGCCGGTTAGCGGCGCAGGCCGAGATCGGCGACGAGTGTGCGGTAGCGGCCGACGTCCTCGCGGTTGAGATAGCGCAACAGCCGCCGCCGCTGGCCGACGAGCATCATCAGGGCGCGGCGGGTGTGGTAGTCGTGGCGGTGCTCGCTGAGGTGGTCGGTGAGCCGGGAGATGCGCTCGGTGAGCTGGGCGATCTGGACTTCGGGCGAGCCGGTGTCCTGGTCATGGTGCCCGAACCGCTCGGCGATGGCGGCTTTTTCTTCCTTCGTCAACATGCGTGGGTCAATCTCCGTGGGCTGAGTTGGCGGCTGTCCAAGTCTTCCGCGGCCCCGCTGCAGCCCGAGTTCGGTGGCGTCGTCTTCGTGTGTGACTGCCTAGACGTTATCAGACTGCGGCGCGGGGGTGGCGCGGGAACGGCGCGGAGACGGGGTCGGACAAGCGCGGGGGAGCGTGGGGGAGCGCGGAGAGGGTGGCGTATGCGACACTGGGCGCATGGCAGTGTTGATGCGGCATCCGATCATGATTGTGCGGGCGCGGCTCGATCCGAGCGTTCTGGAGGCGTTCGAGGTCTGGCATCGGCAGACGCATCTGCCGCACGTGCTGGAGATTCCCGGGATCGTGTCGGCGTTCCGGGTGCGGGCGGCGGAGCCGATCGCGGGGGCGCACCTGATGGGCTACACGTTCGAGGACGAGACGGTGGTGCAGTCGGCGCTGTCGTCGGAGGAGGCGCAGCAGGCGCGGCGGGACTGGGATGACTGGGTGGATCAGGCGTACGAGCTGTCGGTGGAGATCTACGCGCCCCTGGCTCCGCTGCCGATCTTCCAGCACCACAACTAGGGCCGGTTCCTCAAGCGCTCCCCCTTTGGGGGAGCATCCCAAGCACCGTCATTGCCGCGCTCCGCCGCGGCAATCTCGCCGTGTCCAGTAGAGAGGTTCGTGCTGGGCGCGACGAGATACCCGCGGCAAGCGCGGGTATGACGGAGCGCGCGGGTATGAGGGAATGGAGGGAGGGGCAGTGGGGAGTTTGTTTAGAGGTCGAGGTCGATTTCTTCTTTGATCGGGGTTTTGCCTTCGGGGAGGGTGAAGAAGTTGCAGAAGCAGGTGCCTTCGAAGTCGACGAGGCCGTTGAGGACGGGTTCGCAGACGCAGATGGTGTCGTCGTTGTTGGCGGGTTGGCAGGGGCAGTAGAACTTGCCGAAGCGCATTCTCATGTTGACGAAGTCTTCGATCGTCTGGTCGGCGTTCATCAGGATGTAGCCGCGCTCTTCGCAGAATTGGTCGGCGAGCTCGGTCATCTCGGCGCGGTACTGGTCGCGCAGGGCGCGTTCTTCGGCTTCGGGGAGGTCGGTGAGGCGTTCGAATTCGGCCATGATGCGCTGCTTTCCTGCGAGGTTCAGTCTAGGCGGACCGGGTGGATGCTTCGGCGCGGGCGGCGGCGAAGCGGACGAGGGAGCGGACGGGGACGCCGGTCGCGCCCTTGACCTGGGTGCCGCGCGTCTTGGCGGCGTCGTCGGTGCCGGCCATGTCGAGGTGCGCCCAGGGGGTGTCGCCGGCGAAGCGGGCGAGGAACTTGGCCGCGGTGATTGCGCCCGCCAGGCGGCCGCCGGTGTTCTTGACGTCGGCGACCTGGCTGCGAATCTGCTCGTCGTACTCGGGGAACATGGGCAGCTGCCAGAATTTCTCGCCCGCGCGCTTGCCGGCGGCGATGACCTCGGCGGCGAGGTCGTCGTCGTTGGCCATGACGCCGGTGGCGACGGCGCCGAGCGCGATGGCGCAGGCGCCGGTGAGGGTGGCGACGTCGATCAGGGGCGAGAGGCCGAGGTGGTTGGCGTAGGAGAGGGCGTCGGCGAGGATCAGGCGGCCTTCGGCGTCGGTGTTGATCACCTCAATCGTCGCGCCGTTCATGGCGGTGAGGAGGTCGCCGGGCTTGATCGCGTTGCCGCCGGGCATGTTTTCGGTGCAGGGGGCGAGCGCGGTGACGTTGATGGGGAGCTGGAGGTCGGCGATTGCGCCCATCGCGGCGACGACGGCGGCGGCGCCGGACATGTCCTGCTTCATCGCCTCCATGTTCATGGCGGGCTTGATCGAGATGCCGCCGGTGTCGAAGGTGACGCCTTTGCCGCAGTAGCCGAGGCCGGGCTCCGCGCCGCCGCCGCGGTGGCGGAGGATCAGGAACTTGGCGGGTTGGTGCGAGCCTTTGGCGACGCCGAGGAAGGAGCCCATGCCCAGCTCGGCGGCGGCGGCTTCGTCGAGGATTTCGATCGCGACGCGGTGGTCGGCGGCCCAGGCCTCGGCGCGGTGGGCGAGCTCGGTCGGGGTGAGCAGGTTGGACGGCTCGTTGGCGAGGTCGCGGGCGAAGTTGGCGGCGTCGGCGAGGGAGCGGCCGTGCGCGATGCCGGCCTCGACGGCGGCGGCGTGCTCGGAGTGCAGCGAGGCGCGCTCGAGCGTGTTGGGCGTCTGCCTGGGCGTCTGGTGGCGGTTGAAGCGGTAGAGGCCGAGGGCGAGGCCTTCGGTGATCGCGCCGGCGATTTCCTCGGTGCTGAAGCCGCAGGACTCGCCATCAACGGCGACCGCGAGGGAGCCGGAGGCGAGGGCGCGAGCGCGGCGGGCGCCGTTGGCGGCGGCGTGGCGGATCTCGTCGAGGCCCATGCGCTCGGCGGGTCCGAGGCCGGCGATGATCACGCGCGGCGCGGCGGTGCGGCCGAAGGTGTGGACGACGACGGTCTGGTTGAGCGCGCCGGAGAGTTCGCCTGACTGGACGAGCGGGGCGAGGCCGCCGTCGAGCGCGTCGTTGAGCTGGCGCAGCGCGCCGCCGTCGAGGATGTCGTCGTCTTTGGTGGCGAAGATCAGCAGGTGGTCAACGGCCGCGTCGAGCGCGGGCTGGCCGCTGGCGGAGATGTCCATGGGAGTCTTTCCAGGCGCTGGGCAGTGCGGGAGGGCGCTTCGGGACAGGCGGCGCAGCGCGGTCTGATGCTGCCGATCATTCTAACGAACGGGGGGAATACGGTGACGGAATGCGGGAGTTCCTACGCGAGCTGGCGGCGGTCGCGGTGGCGGCGCTGATCTATTACCTGGTGCGCGGCGCGGTGTCGGATCGGGCAGCGGAGGCGTTCCAGCGCGCCCGTGACATTCTGCGTCTCGAGCAGGAGTGGCAGCTTGACTGGGAGACGGCGATTCACGAGGCGATTCTGGGCTCGAACGCGCTGATTGACCTGGCGAACGGGACGTATTTCTGGGGGCATATGCCGCTGCTGATTGTGCTGGCGGTCTGGCTCTGGCGCGCCCACCGCGGGGTCTGGCGGACGTTTCGGAATGCGCTGCTGATCTCGGCGGCGACGGGGATGGTGTCGTACTTCCTCTTTCCGACCGCGCCGCCGCGGCTGATGCCGGAGCTGGGCTACGTCGACACGCTGGCGCTGCGCGCGGCGCCGGCGTATCAGGCGCAGGAGGTGGGGCTGTTCGTCAATCCCTACGCGGCGCTGCCCTCGCTGCACGTCGGCTGGGCGCTGCTGGCGGGGCTGGCGGTGTGGCAGGCGTCCCGTCACCCGCTGGCGCGGCTGTTTGCCGTGTCGATTCCGCTGTCGCAGGCCTGGGCGGTCGTGGCGACGGCGAACCACTGGACGCTGGACGCGTTCGCCGGGCTTGCTGTGTGCGCCGTCGCGTGGACGCTCGTGCTCCTGCTCAATAGGCTGCGCTTCAGGATGCCAATCCAGTTCGAGAGGGGTTGATGATGATCATCATCGTGACCACGCCCACGGTGCCGAACCGCGAGATCACCGAGGTGCTGGGGCTCGTGCGGGCCAACAGCGTGCGCTCGCGCAACGTGGGGCGCGACATCATGGCGGGGCTCAAGAGTCTGGCGGGGGGCGAGATTCACGCCTACACCAAGCTGATGACCGAGACGCGCGAACAGGTCCTGGGGCGGCTCGAGGCGGCGGCGATGGAGGCGGGCGCGGACGCAATCGTGGGGATGCGGATGATGTCCTCGGACGTGGGTCAGAATATGGCTGAGGTCTATATGTACGGGACTGCGGTCAAGCTGAAGTAGCCGGTCGCCGTTGTCCGCGCCCTCGCGTCCGTCATCCCCGGGCTGGCCGCGGGTAGCTCGCTGGGTCGCGCGCCAAGCTCTCTGCGGTGCGCATCGAGATTGCCGCGGCGGGGCGCGGCAATGACGGTGGTGGGGGTGCTTTGGGTGGTCAGTCTGTGCGGGGGGGCCAGGCTGTGTGGGTTTTGAGGCGTTCGAGGAGGGCTTGGGCGACTTCGTATTTGTGGAGGAGGGGGAGGCGTTCTACTCCTCCGTCTGGATCGAGGAGGACGACTCGGTTGGTGTCGACCTGGAAGCCGGCGTCGGGCTGGCTGACGTCGTTGGCGGCGATGAAGGCTAATCCCTTTTTGGCGATCTTGGCTTGGGCGTTGGCGATCAGGTCGTCGGTTTCGGCGGCGAAGCCGACTTTGAGCAGGCGCGGGGCTTCGATGGAGGCGATGACGTCGGGGTTTTCGACCAGCGCGAGGGTCAGGCCGTCCGCCTGGCCGTCCGTCTGGGCGTCCTGTTTCTTGAGCTTGGAGGCGGCGGTCTCGGCGGGGCGGTAGTCGGCGACGGCGGCGGCCATGACGAGGGCGTGCGCGCCGCGGGCGGCCTGCTGGATTTCCTGCTGCATTTCGAGCGCGGTCTCGACCGCGCGGACGACGATCCCGTAGCGGCCGGCGGGGGGCGGCTGGGTCGTGATCAGGGTGACGGCGGCGCCCTGGTCGCGGGCCGCCTCGGCGACGGCGACGCCCATCTTGCCGCTGGAGTGATTGCCGACGTAGCGGACGGGGTCGATCGGCTCGCGGGTGCCGCCGGCGGTGACGATGATGTGGCGTCCGCGCAGCGCGCCGACGGTGCGGCCGATGGCGGAGCGGACGGCGGCGGCCAGTTCGATCGGCTCGAGGAGCCGTCCCAGCCCGCGCCCGCCGGAGGCGAGGCGGCCGATCGCGGGGCCGGAGATGAAGACGCCGCGCGCCTTGAGCAGTTCGAGGTTGGCCTGCACTGCGGGTTGGCCGTACATGACGGAGTCCATGGCTGGCGCGACGACGAGGGGGGCGCTGGTGGCGAGGGCGGTGAGCGTGACCGGGTTGTCGCCGATGCCTTGGGCCAGCTTGGCGATGGTGGTGGCGGAGGCGGGGGCGACGAGCATCGCGTCGGCGCGGCGGCCCATGGCGACGTGCTGCTCGGCGGGGGCGGCCGGATCCCAGAGATCGGCGGCGACCTCGCCCTGGACGAGCGAGCGGAAGGTCAAGGGCGGGATGAAGCGGGCTGCGGACGGCGTCAGCGCGACGTCGACGATTGCGCCGGCGTCTTCGAGGCGGCGGGCGGCCTCGACGCTCTTGTAGGCCGAGATTGAGCCGGTCACGCCGAGCGTGACGCGCCGCCCGCGCAGCGGCTGCGGGGTCGGAGTTGAGGCCGGCGCTGGGGTTTCCGTGCTCATGGCGTGCCTTCGGCGTTGTAGTAGTAGAGCTCGCGCAGGCCCCAGAGGATGAGGTCGTCGTCGACGACGTCGAGGATCGTGGTCTCCTCGGCGATGCGCGGCGCCCAGCCGCCGGTGGCCACGACCCGGGACTCGCCGAGCTCCTGGTGGAAGCGGGCGATGATGCCTTCGACGAGGCCGACGTAGCCGAAGAGGATGCCGCTCTGCAGCGCCGTCTCGGTGCGCGTGCCGATTGCGGCGGGCGGGCGGTCGAGATCGATCCGCGCCAGGCGGGCGGCGCGCTGGAACAGGGCTTCGGTCGCGATCCCGATGCCGGGCGCGATTGCGCCGCCGATGTAGACGCCGTGCTCGTTGATCGCGTCGAAGACGGTGGCGGTGCCGAAGTCGACGACGATCAGCGGGGGCGGGCCGTAGCGGGAGAGCGCGGCGACGGCGTCAACGATGCGGTCCGCGCCCAGCTCCTCGGTGTGTTCGATCCCGATCCGCACCGGCTTGCGCATGTGCGGGGAGACGAGGATTGGCTCGGTGCGGAGGAATTTGCGGCAGACGTCCTGGAAGACGGGCGCGAGGGCGGGGACGACGGAGGAGATGATGGCGCCGTCGATCTGCTCGATGTGGAGGCCCTCGTAGCGCAGCAGCGAGGCGACGAAGATGCCGTATTCGTCCGAGAGGCGGTCGTGCTGGGTGGCGAGCCGCCAGGTATGGACAATTTTACGATCGGCAAATACGCCGATCTGGAGGGTCGTGTTGCCGATATCGATGGCGATCAGCATGGTTCGCCGTCCTTCCCGAGCGGCCCGATCGGCGGCGCAGGCGAGTTCACAGGCATTCTACGCGGGTCGGGCGGGGTGGGATCCGGTCCTCTGGCGCGGCGCGGTGGGTGACTTGATGTTACTTTGGGTTAGGGGTGGAAAAATCTGGCCGCAGGCGGCAATCTGTATCTGGTAGGATAGGCGTGGAAGGTGTGGGCAGGGGCGTGATTCCAGGGCGTGGCCGCGCTCCGGAATCGCTCTCCACCACGCCCGTTCCGCCTCCAAACAGCCAGTCGGCGCACCACGCTCGCTTAGTTCGAGCACGTTCTTGAAAGGTCTCACAGTATGGTGAACCAGCAGCCTTCATTCAACAGCTCGCGTTCTGATCCGCAGGCGATTTGGCAGCGCGCCCGGGAGCTGCTGCGAGACGCTCTGGCTCTGGATGTCTATGACACCTGGTTTGCGGATACGGGCGCGGTAGAGGTTCGGGGCGGGGTGCTGCACCTGAGCACGACGTCATCGATCAAAGCGCAGACGCTGCGCGGGAGCTATGCCCTGCAGATCGACGCGGCGGTGCGGCAGGCGGCGGGGCGCGCGATGGCGGTGGAGTGGCGGATCGCCCAGCGGGCGGAGCCGTCCGCGCCGGCGCTGTCCCTGCCGGAGAGCGACGGGTGCAGCCTGCCGATCCAGACCGCGCGCAGCCGGCCGGTCCTCAATCCCAACTACACGTTTGAGAGCTTCGTCGAGGGGCCGTCGAACCAGATCGCGTTGGCGGCGGCGCAGCGGGTCGCCTTTTATCCCGGCGAGGGAAACAGCCCGCTGCTGATCTACTCGCACTCGGGGCTGGGCAAGACGCACCTGGCGCACGCCATCGCCCAGGTGACGATGGCGAAGCGCTACACGATGGTGGTTGACTGCGAGATCTACATCCGCCAGTTCGTGCAGGCCGTCCGCGACGGCGAGCGGGCGAAGTTTCAGGAGAAGTATGAGTCGGCGGAGGTGCTGATCATCGACGACGTGCAGGGACTGGGCACGCGGATGCAGACGCAGGAAGAGCTGTTCAACGCCTTCAACGTGCTGCATCAGCGCGGCAGCCAGATCGTGCTCACCGCTGACCAGCCGCCGGCCCGGCTGCCGGGGATGAACGAGCGCCTGGTGACGCGCTTTGCGGGCGGCTTGGTCGCCGAGATCAGCCCGCCCGACCTGGAACTGCGGCTGGCGATCCTGCAGCGCCAGGCGCGCGTGGAGCGGATCGGGATCAGCGAGGCGGCGCTGATGGTGATCGCGGAGCGCGGCGGCGACGACGTGCGCACGCTGCTCGGCTCGCTGTTCACGGCGCAGATCAGCGCGGGCGGCGGGCTGGTGACGCCGGAGATTGCGTCCCGGGCGTTGGCCAACCGCGCGACCAAGGAGGCGCACCGGCCCAAGCCGACGATCCCCGTGCTGATCCGGGAGGTGTCAGACATCACCGGGATCGGGCCGGATCAGATCCGGTCGACGCGCAAAGATCGGCGCACGGCGCGGGCGCGGCAGTTGATCATGTATCTCGCCTCCCAACACACCGAGCACTCGCTGAGCGAGATCGGCGAGCAGCTGGGGGGGCGCGATCACTCGACCGTGCTGCACGGCCGCAACAAGGTGCAGCAGCTGGTCGACCGCGCGGAGGCGGCGAGCCGCAGCGGCGACTCGGACGCGGAGGCGCAGAGCTGGGTCCAGCAGATCGCCGAGGTCCGCGGCCGCCTGTTCCTCTAAGGCCGGCCGCGCCCGCGGACGCTGTGTGGACAGCGGTGCAGAAACGCGCCCGGACGCGCGCCGGCGCTCCGGGCGTCGCGGACGCTCCACAATCCGTTCACGCTCCATCCAGCGCGACAGGGCGACCCTTCCACCGGTCATGCACGGGCGATTTGGGCTGGACTCTTGCTCTGGCTGTGTTAACTGAGCGTTATCCACGTTGCCCAACGCACCAATAACGACAACAACAAGAGGGAATTAACGAAAATCACTTGATTTCCTCTTAGATCCGGAGAGGGTGTCGAGGACGTGGATAAACTCGCGGCATGATTGATTCCGTCGAGATCGAAGTCGAAGGCGGCGCGGGCGGGCGCGGGGCGGTCTCGTTCCGGCGCGAGAAGTTTGTCCCGCGCGGCGGGCCGGACGGCGGGCGCGGCGGACGGGGGGGCGATGTGATCGTCGTCGCCAACGGTCAGCTGAACACGCTGCGCCGTTATCGGCGGCAGCGCCGCTTCCGCGCCGAGTCGGGCGCGAACGGCAGGACGAACCAGAAGCGCGGGCGGGCGGGCGCGGCGCTGCTCCTGGAGCTGCCCGTGGGCACGATCGTCTCGCGGGTCGGGGGCGATGAGTCGGGGCCGCCAGTCGAGCAGCTCGTCGATCTGGCGGAGGACGGGCAGTCGCTGGTCGTCGCCTGGGGCGGGCGCGGCGGGCAGGGCAATATGTACTTCCGCAGCGCGACGAACCAGACGCCGCGCGTCGCCCAACGGGGCGAGGCGGGCGAGCGCCGCCGGCTGCGGCTGGAGCTGCGCGTGCTCGCCGATGTCGGCATCGTGGGGCTGCCCAACGCGGGGAAGTCATCGCTGCTGCGGCATCTGAGCGCGGCCCGGCCGCGCGTCGCCGATTATCCGTTCACGACGCTGGAGCCGCATCTGGGCGTGGTCTCGGTGGGCTGGGACGAGTTCGTGATGGCTGATCTGCCCGGCCTGATCGAGGGCGCAGCCGCGGGCGCGGGGCTGGGGCATGATTTTCTCCGCCACACCTCGCGGACGCGGTTGCTGGTGCATCTGATCGACGGCTCGCAGGATGATCCGCAGGCGGCCAAGGCGCTGGTCGACCGCGAGTTGGCCGGCTACTCGGCGGAGCTGGCGGCGCGGCCGCAGGTGGTGGTGATCAACAAGGTGGACCTGGAGGAGGTCGATCTGTTCCGTGAGGAGATCGCGGCGCAGTTCGCGGGGCTGGCGCAGCCGCCGCTGTTCTGCTCGGCGGCGACGGGTGAGGGGGCGGATGCGGTCGTGCAGGCCTGCGCCGCGGCGCTCGCTGAGCTGCGCGAGCAGGCCATCCAGACGGCGCAGACTGAGCAGGCGGCCCGCCGCCCGCCGGTGCTGCGGCCGCGGCCGGATGGGCGGCGGTTCGAGGTCGAGGCGCTGGCCGCCGGCGTGTTTCGGGTGAACGGGGCGTCGGTGGAGCGGTTTGTCTCAATGATGGAGCTGGACGAAGATGAGGCCGTGGCGGAGACCTACCGCTGGCTCGAGCGGCGGGGCGTCGCGGCGGCGCTGCAGCGGGCGGGCTGTCAGCCGGGCGACGTGGTGCGGATCGGTCAGGCGCGCCTCCGTTGGGAGTGGGAGCGCTAGCGTCGGTCTCGCTGCCAGGGGAGGCGGCGGCGCGGATGGAGACGACAGAGACGATGGCAGCGACGGCAAACGGGGAGCTCTGGTTTGCGCCGCACGAGCGGGTGGGGGCGCTGGGCGGGACGTTCGATCCGCTGCACCGCGCGCATCTGCATCTCGCGGACGCGGCGGCGCAGGCGCTGGAGCTGGATCGGCTGGTGCTGATCCCGGCTGGCGATCCGTGGCGCAAGCGCGATCGCGCCGTGACGCCGGCGCGGCATCGGCTGGCGATGACCGCCGCCGTCGTCAATGCGCGGCGCGGTGGGCTGGAGGTGGCGGATCTCGAGGTGCGGCGCAGCGGGCCGACGTACACGCTCGACACGGTGCGCGAGCTGCGCGAGCTGGGCGCGCAGCAGCTCTGGTGGATTATGGGCGCGGACGCGGTGTTGGATTTGCCCCGCTGGCATCGGGCGAACGAGATTCTCAGCTGCGCGCGGATCGCCGCGGCGGTGCGGCCGGGCGCGGAGTTGGATCGGCGGCGGCTGGATCGGATCATTCCCGGGCTGGGGCGCTGGCTGGACTGGGTGCCGATGGAGGCGATTGCGCTCTCCGCGTCCGAGCTGCGCGCGCGGCTGCGGGCGGGCGAGGATGTCTCGGCGGACGTGCCGGCGGCGGCGCTCGCCTACGCGCAGGCGCATCGGCTGTATGAGGCGGATGGGGAGGCGGGGGCTTAGGCGCGGGCGAGGTGCTGCGGTTGGTAGTGCTCCTTGCGCAGGAGCACGGTGAGGCGCGGGCCGGGCGGGAGGAGGAAGGGGCGCAGGGGCAGCGTCTGGACCCAGGCGAAGCCGGCGTCGTAGGCGAGCTGGCCGAGTTGGCCGAACGTCCGCAGGCGCGGCGGGCGGCCGTTTCCGCTGTTTCCGCTGAGCAGCGCCGCCCAGACCGCGTTGACCGCGGCGGAGCGGGAGGGCGCGACCTCCCAGAGCACGGCGACGCCGTTGTGGTCGAGCACGCGCCAGAGCTCCTGGAGCACGCGCAGCGCTGCGGCGTCGTCCCAGCGGCGCAGTTGGTGGGGCACGACGGCGACATCGACCTGCGCGTCGGCGAGGGGCAGGCGGTGGGGTTGCGCGCGGAGGATGTGGACGCCGGGCGCGTCGGCGGGCGGGCGGGCGTCGGGGAGCACGGCGAGCGGGACGGGCTGGAGGTCGGCGCTGTCGGCGATCAGGGCGGCGAGGGCGGGCGCGTCGGGGCCGAGCACGAGCAGCCGCTCGACGGGCGCCAGGGCGGTCAGGTGGGCGAGTTGGGCGGCGGGCGAGTCCTCGAGCGCGAGGCGGGGCTGTCCCCGCCACCAGCGGCGCAGGGCGGGCGGCAAGAGCAGCCGCGCCTCCGCTGGCGGGATCAGCGCCCACTCCGCGTTGCGCGGCGGGTCGGGCACGGGTTCAGACGTCGATTCTGGCCAGGTCGGCGTGCTGCTCGATGAAGTGGCGGCGCTTGGCCGGGTCGTCGCCCATGAGTTTGACGAAGAGGTCGTCGGCGGCGCGTTCGTCGGCGATGTCGACCGACCAGAGGATGCGCGCCTGGGGGTCCATGGTCGTTTCCCAGAGCTGGTCGGCGTTCATCTCGCCCAGCCCCTTGTAGCGCTGCACGGAGACCTTGCGCTGTCCCTCGCTCTGCTTGTCCATGAAGGCTTCGAGGTCGGCGTCGGAGTAGAGCCACTCCGCTTTCTGACGGCCGGCCTGGACGCGGTAGAGCGGCGGCTGGGCGATGTAGAGCTTGCGGTCGTCGATCAGTTCGCGCATGTGGCGGAAGAAAAAAGTCAGCAGGAGGGTGCGGATGTGCGCGCCGTCGGAGTCGGCGTCGGTCATGATCACGACCTTGTGGTAGCGCAGCCGGGAGAGGTCGAAGTCCTCGCCGATGCCGGTGCCGAGCGCCGTGATCAGGGTGCGGAAAGCTTCGTGGCCGAGCAGCTTGTCGAGCCGCGCGCGTTCGACGTTGAGCACCTTGCCGCGCAGCGGCAGGATCGCCTGGGTGCGGCGGTCGCGGCCCTGCTTGGCCGAGCCGCCGGCGGAATCGCCCTCGACGATGAACAGTTCGGAGAGTTCGGGGTCGCGCTCCGAGCAGTCGGCGAGCTTGCCGGGCAGCGCTGCGCCTTCAAGTGCGCCCTTGCGCTGGACGATCGCGCGCGCCTTGCGGGCCGCCTCTCGCGCCCGCGCGGTGGTCAGGCATTTCTCGACGATCCGCCGCCCCTCGCGCGGCTGGCCGTCGAGGTATTCCGCGAGCGCTTCCGCGGTGGCGGATTCGACCAGACCCTTGATTTCCGGGTTGCCTAGCTTGGTCTTGGTCTGGCCCTCGAACTGGGGCTCGCCCAGCTTGACCGAGATCACGGCGGTCAGGCCCTCGCGGGTGTCCTCGCCGGTGATGTTGGGGTCCTTGTCGCCGAGCTGTTTGCTGCGCCGGGCGAAGTCGTTGATCGCCCGCGTCAGCGCGGAGCGGAAACCGGTCAGATGGGAGCCGCCCTCGTGCGTGTTGATCGTGTTGGCGAAGGCGTAGACGGAGTCCTGGAAGTCGCCGTTGTACTGGATTGCGACCTCCACGGCGACGGGCGCGCCGTTGCCGCTGCTGCTCGTCACCTCGCGGTCGAGGTGGAAGGGCAGCGTCTGCAAGACCTCGCGGTCGCGGTTGAGGTAGCGCACGTAGGACTGGATGCCGCCCTCGAAGTAGAAGTTCTTCTCGTCTGCCGGTTCCGGGTCTGTCCCGTCCGCGTCGGGCGGGAAGTTGCGTTCGTCGCGGAAGCAGATCCAGAGGCCTTTGTTGAGGTAGGCGATCTCGCGGAAGCGCTGGGTGAGGGTTTGGAAGTCGTACTCCAGGTGGTCGATCACCTGGTCGTCGGCGATCCAGCGGACCATGGTACCGGTTGTTGGCGCTGCGCCGCGGGGCAGGGGGCTGCGCTCGACCGGGCCGCTGGCGACGCCGCGGGTGTAGCGCTGGCGGTGCGCCTGGCCGTCGCGCCGCACCTCGACCTCGAGTTGCGCGGCCAGGGCGTTGACGACGGACGCGCCGACGCCGTGGAGGCCGCCCGAGACCTTGTAGCCGCCGCCGCCGAATTTGCCGCCCGCGTGGAGCACGGTGAGCACGGTCTCGAGCGCTGACTTGCCCGTCTTCGCGTGCTGATCGGTGGGGATGCCGCGGCCGTCGTCGCGGACCTGCACCCAACCGCCGGGCTGCAGCGCGATGTCGATGCGGGCCGCGTGCCCGGCCATCGCCTCATCAACGGCGTTGTCCACGATCTCGTAGACGAGATGATGGAGGCCGGCCTGTCCGGTCGAGCCGATGTACATCCCCGGTCGGCGGCGGACGGCTTCGATCCCTTCGAGCACGTCGATGTCGGAGGCGTCGTAGCTGTCCGCGCCGTTGTCGGGCGGGGTCGGAGGCTGACTGCGCGGCGCAGTCGGCTCCACTGGCGCTGCCGGGGAGGTGGGGGCGGGCGGTGCGCCGTCGAACCGGAAGGCAGTTTGTTGCGGGTCCTGTGGGGGCAAGGTTGCGAGTCCTGACCAGAGTGCGCCGCGGGGTGTCGGCCGCGTCTGGGGCCGCGCACGGGCGCGGTACTCTGACTCTACCCACGATACCACCGACAGCAGGCTGGAGGCGCGCGGAATGAGCAGCTGGCGGGAACGGTTGCGGCTGGCCCGGCCGGGCGCGGCGCGGGATGCGGCGCTGCGCTCGCTGCCTGATCGGATCGACGATCTCGCGCCCGTTGCTGTCGTCCGCAACGGGATCAACGACACCTCTGGCCGCGTCTGGGCGCAGGTGCGCTCGGAGCTCGTGTTTCGCCCCGAGTTCGCGCCGGCGCTGGACGGGTTGGGCGGCTTTTCGCACGTGTTCGTGATCGGCTGGATGGGGGAGGTCACCGACGAGGGCCGCGCGCTTCTCCGTCTGCATCCCTCTGGCGGCGCGGACACGCCGGAGGTCGGGGTCTTCGCCACCCGCACGGCGCACCGCCCGAATCCGATCTCCATCTCGATCTGTCCGCTGGAGTCGGTCAGCGGCAGCATCGCCAAGGTGATCGGCCTCGATCTGGTGAACGGCACGCCGGTGCTGGACGTGAAGCCCTATGTGACCTTCTACGACTCCTTCGACGCTGAAATTCCCAAGTGGGCGGAGTAGTACGTGCCGCGTCTGCGCAGCAACCTGATCGCCGTCTACATCGTCCGCCCCGCCGCGGATCTCGAGGCGGCGGCGGGGATTGAGCTGCTGCTGCTCCAGCGTCCCGCCGAGCACCGCTTCGCCGGCGCCTGGCAGACGGTAGGCGGGCACATCGAGGAGCGGGAGGGCGAAACCGCCTGGCAGGCGGCGCTCCGCGAGCTGGATGAGGAAACGGGGCTCGCGGTCGCGCGTTGGTTCCGCCTTGACCGCCCGGAGAGCTTCTACAACCCCGAGAACGACACGCTCTACTTCGTCCCCGCGTTCGCCGCGCTGGTCGCGGCGGGGGCGGAGCCGACGCTCTCCGCCGAGCATCAGACCTGGCGCTGGGTGACGCCCGCCGAGGCGGCGGCGAGCGTCGATTGGGCGGCCATGCGCGACTCGATCCAACTGGTCGGCGAGGCCTTGGCCGATCCGTCCCGCCCCGCACTGGGCGTCACCGAGTTCAACCCCCGACAGCTGAGCGCTTCCTGAATCCTCCGGCGCAGCGTTGCGGCGCGCCCGCGCATAGACTTGGAGTCACGCAGTCGGGCGTAGGAAAGGGGTGCGGAGTGTCCACGCTGCACGTTCACTCGCAGCAGGAGGAAGAGCTGCTCAGTCTGCACGACGAGGTGATGGAGAAGTACCTGGAGACGCTGAAGCGTTGGGCGTCCGAGCTCCCCCCGGACGAGCTGCCCGCCATGGTCTCGACGTACAACCTGGCAGCGCCGGAATCCGTCTCCGGGTACAAGGCGCTGATCACCACCGTGCTGATCGACGAAGTCACGGAGCAACGGATCGCCGGCGTTCTGGAGCTGGTCAACCAGGTGCTGCGCGGGGCGGGAAGTGAGCGTGCCTGACGGCGAAGAGTTCCTGCGGGAGAGCGACCAAATCACCCGCCTGACCGCCTTTGGCCTCGGCCAACACGCAGCGGCGGAATTGACCGTCCAGCTGCAGGAGCGGCCCACGCGCACCGAAGTCCTCCTCTGGATAGAGCAGGGGCAGAACCGAATGTACCGGCGCTTCATCGCGCTCTGGCCGACCAGCTCCGTGGTTCTGGTTGGTTCCCTGGCGGCGCTCTTGTGGAATGTGTTGGGCGGCTGATGAGCTCCATTGGGCTGATTGGGTTTGAGCGTTCGGGGAAGACGACTCTCTTTAATGCCTTGACGGGGGCGGGGCGGGGGACGGGGTTTTCTGCTCACCAGGAGCCGCATGAGGGGGTGGTGGCGGCGGTGGACGCGCGTCTGAGCCGGCTGGCGGCGCTGTACCAGCCGAAGAAGACAACGCCCGCTGTGCTTGATGTGCTGGATTTCCCTGGGGCTGGCTTTGCGAGCGCCCTGGGGGGGAGCGCTGCGCCGCCCTCGACGCGGCTGCTGGATCAGCTCTCCCGGCTGGACGCGCTCGTTCACGTGGTGCGCGTCTTCGACAACGACGCCGTGCCCCATCCGGCGGAGCGGATCGATCCGGACGGCGACCTGGAGGCGATGCAGCTGGAGCTGGCCTTTGCCGATCTGGCGCTGATTGAGAAGCGGCTCCAGCGGATCGCGGAGGAGACGAAGTCGATGAAGGCGGCGGAGCGGGTGGCGGTCGATCGCGAGACGGATTTGCTGCGCCGCCTGCAGGCGCATCTGGGCGAGGGCGGGACGCTGCGCGATGCGCCGCTCTCGGACCTGGAACGGGACAGCCTGCGCCATTACCGCTTCCTCACGGAGCGGCCGATGCTGACGATCTTCAACGTTGATGAGGCGGCGGCTGGCGCGGGGGAGCGCGTCGCGCTCTCTGCGCGGCTGGAGGAGGAACTGCGCGACTTCGACGACGCTGAGGCGGCTGCCTACCGCGAGGAGCTGGGCGTCGGCGCGGGCGCGGTGGAGACGGCCTTGCAGGAGACTTTCCGCCTGCTCGGGCTGCGCACGTTCTTCACTGTCGGCCCGGACGAGTGCCGCGCCTGGACGGTCCGCGCCGGCGACACCGCGCCGCAGGCGGCCGGCAAGATTCACAGCGACCTGGAACGCGGCTTTATCCGCGCGGAGGTCGTGCGCTGGGACGATCTGCTGGTCTGCGGCGCGGCGGTGGGCGCGTCGGGGGCGGAGGCGGAAGCGAAGAAGCGCGCCCTCTCGCGCACCGAGGGCAAGGATTACGAAGTCCAGGACGGCGATGTCCTGCACATCCTCTTCAACGTCTGAGTTCCGCAACGTCTGAATTTGCGGCTGCGCGTATCCTCTAGCCATGGCCAGTTCCGCCGAGATTGCCCGCGCTCTGCTGACCGCCGCCCGCGAGGGGCCGGCGCTGGCTTCGTGCACGGTGATGGGCGCGAGCGCCGGCGTTGACGCGCCGCTGGGCGCGAAGCTGCTGGTTTATGCGGAGCGGACGCTGGGCGGGATTGGCGGCGGCCCGCTGGAGGACGCCGTGCGCGAGTTTGCTCGCGCCGCGATCCCGCGGCACCTGATCCAGACCTGCGCCTTCACGCCCGAGGGCGAGCTGATCGAGGGGCGCCGCGCGATTGAGGCGGCTGACGCGATCGTGGAAATCCTGGTTGAAGTCGTTGAGCCGGCGGCGGCCTTGCTGGTTGTCGGCGGCGGGCACGTGGGGTTGGCTGTCGGCCAGCTCGGGGCGCTGCTGGGGATGGAAGTGGCGATCATTGACGACCGCGAGGACTATGCCAACGCTGAGCGCTTTCCCTACGAGGCGAACGTGATCTGCGGCGATTTCGGCGAGGAGCTGGAGCGTTTCCCGATCACGGCCAATACCTACATCGTGCTCGTCTCGCGCGGGCACAAAGTTGATGAACTGGCCCTGCGCGCGGTCGCGGAGCGCGGGGCGGGCTACGTCGGCATGATCGGCTCCAAACGCCGCACGCGGACGGTGCTTCAGCACCTTGCCGAGGACGGCGTTGATCGGCAGGCGCTGGCGCGCGTCTTTACTCCGATCGGCCTCGATATCGGGGCGGAGACGCCGGAGGAGATCGCGGTCTCGGTGCTGGGCGAGATCATCCTTGTGCGGCGCGGCGGCGGGGCGCAGCCGATGTCGGAGCACGGCCGCGTAATCGCGGGCGGGCGCGGCTAAGCTGCAAGCAACAACGGGCAACAGCCGGCAAAGCGGCAAGTTGCGGAACGGGAGGGTCGCCGATGGCGCACGACGAGGTCTATGAAGCAATGTCCCACGCCTTCGAGCGCGGCGCGCCGGTCGCCCTGGCGACCGTCGCCCAGACGCTCGGCTCGACGCCGCGCAAGACCGGCGCCAAGATGCTCGTCCGCGCGGACGGCAGCTTCGTCGGCACGATCGGCGGGGGCTGCGGCGAGGCGGAGGTCTGGCAGGAGGCGATGGACGCGCTCGACGACGGCGCGGCGCGGATGGTCACCGTTGACCTGACCGAGCCTGTGGACGGCGAGGACAAGATCTGCGGCGGGGTGATGCGCATCTTCGTGGAGCGTCTGGAAGCATAAGCGCCCGTCCCGCCCAACTGGGCAGCGCGGCGGGTCACTGCCAGGGCGGAACACTGGTAAGCTAGGAGAGAGCCGCCTGTACCGGGCCTTGCCGGCATTGTGCATTGTCAGGTCGGGAAGGTAGTCCGAGGCGACGCGCCGCACGCAGGTCGCGGCGCGCGCTGAGCGCCGGCGGCGCAGCAGGAGTTCGGTATGGCACTGATTGGGTTTGGTCCTGTCGAGGCGATTGTCGTCGTGATCGTCGTGTTGGTCGTCTTTGGCGCTGGCCGCCTGGCCGGGGTGGGCAAGGCGCTCGGCACCGGTCTGCGCGAGTTCCGCGAGGAAGCGCGCACCTCCGATCCGGAGCAGACGGACGGCGATGACGGGGACGAGGTCGCTGTCTCGTCCACCGCGTCGGACGACGACCAGAAGCCGTCCGCATCCAGCTGACGCAGCGCCGCTGATCCCGCGCCATTGTCCCCACTGCGCCCGTTGCGCCCGGTCCGAGCGGTTGCCCTCGATCTCTGGGGCACGCTGATCGTTGACGCTTCCGGCGGCGGGCGGCGGCGGATGCGCCGGCGCGAGGCGCGATTGACCGCCGCCTACGAACGCGCGGGCGCTGGTCCCGGCGCGGCGGCGGCGGTGCCGCGGGCGATCCGCAGCGCGATCGACGCGCTGGTCGTGGCGCACCAGTCGAACATTGACCTCTCGGGCGACGAGCGCGTGGACGCGGTGCGCCGCGCCATGCTGGCGCAGTGTCCGGACACGGTTGAGGACGCCGCCTTGCGGGCCGCCGTGATCGACGCGGTCTGCGAGAGCGCCAGCTGGGAGCCGCCGAACCTGATCGCCGGGGTCGCGGCGGAGCTGGACGCGCTCAAGGCGCGCGGGCTGCGCCTGGCGGTGGTCTCGAACACGGGCCTCGCGCCCGGCCCGTATGTGGAGCGCGCCCTGCTCGCGCGGGGCTTTGATCGCTGGATTGACCACTGGATCTGGTCGGACGAGGTGTTGAGCTGGAAGCCGGGTCAGGCGATCTTTGAGGCGGCGCTGGCGGCGCTCGGGACGGAGGCGGGCGAGACGGCGTTCGTCGGCGATACGCCGGAGGCTGACATCCTCGGCTCGCAGCAGGCGGGCTTCGCGGTCTCGGTGCTGGTCGGCGACAAGGGTGACGCGGCGATCCCGCCCGATCTCGCGCTGCCCTCGCTCTCCGGTCTGACCGCCGCGTTGGCCGAGGCCGGCTTCCTCGTCGCCTGAGCCACCCGCCAGACACACGACCGACACGCGCGGCGCTAGATACATATGCTGAACCCATGAGATTTGGAATGGTTGGCGGCGGTGGACTGCGGGTTGGTCGGATTCTGGGGATTCCGATCCGCCTTGATCTGTCTTTTTTCTTTGTCTTCGCCCTGCTGGTGTTTCTGATCGCGACGCAGCTGCTGCCCGACTCGGTGGACGGCTGGGGCGGCGCGGAGCGCTGGGTCTACGGCGTTGCGGGTGGCGCGGTCTACTTTCTTTCGCTGTTGATCCACGAGCTCGCCCACTCGCTGACGGCGCGGCGCTACGGCATGGAAGTCTCGTCGATCACCCTCTTTTTCTTCGGCGGCGTCTCGCTGATTCGGGAGGACTCGCAGCGGCCGGGGCAGGAGTTCTGGATCGCGGTGGTCGGGCCGCTCGCCTCTGCCCTGTTGGGCGTTGGCTTTCTCCTGATCGCCTTTTTCGCCTTGCCGGCGGAGACGACGCTGACCAATGTCGTCTTTGCGCTCGGCCTGCTCAACGGCTTCCTGGCCGTCTTCAATATGCTGCCCGGCTTCCCGCTTGATGGGGGGCGCGTGATGCGCGCGCTGATCTGGCGGGCGACCGGCTCGCGCCACCGCGCGACGCGCGCCTCGGCGCGTTCCGGCCAGACGCTTGGCGTGGTGATGATCCTCTACGGCCTCGGCGGATTCCTGACCGATGTCGCGATCTTCAATGTCGGTCTCAGCCCGGTCTGGATTGCGCTGGTTGGGTTCCTCCTCCTGATGCAGGCGGCGCAAGGGGTCAAGGCGGCGGATTTGGAACGGGATCTGGAGCGTCTGCGGGTGGGCGAGCTGATGCTCAGGCCGCCGCTCGCGCGGACGGCGGAGGCGGATCTGCCGGTGCGCGTGCTCGCGCCCTCGCGCGCGCAGCTCGATCAGCAGGACGTTTTCATCGCCTCCGAGTCGGGCACGGCGGTGGGGATCGCCTCCGCCGTGCAGATATTGCTGCTGGACGAGGATCGGTATCTCAACGATCGGCTGCGCGACATCATGCTCGAGGCGGGCGCGGTGCAGCCGCTGGAACCGGAGACCGGCGCTGACGAAGCGCTGCGCCGCCTCCAGCAGGAGCGCACCTTCGTCCTGCCCGTCGTCGAGCGCGGCCGGCTGCTGGGCGTGATCGGCCTCGAACAGATTCTGAGAGCGCTCGGCCAGACGCCGCCGCCGAGTCCGGATCCCTCCTCCCGCGCCTGACGTAATTCGCCCGTCAACGGACAGCGGATGGCTTGCGCGGGGAGGCGAGGATGGCGGTAGAGTCGATGATGTGAGTGGTTCTCGTGCGCGGTTAGCGGCTTCCGTGTGGGCGGGCAAGGCTGTGCGGCTGGGAATGCGGACGCTGGGTTCGGGCGGGACGGCGCTGCCCGGCCTGGTCGTGGAGCGGCTCCAGGCCGACGCCGCCGCGCAGTTGGCGCAAGGTCTGAACACAACGGCGCTGATCACGGGCACGAACGGCAAAACGACGACCGCCGCGATGCTTGCCCGCATCCTCCGCGCCGACGGGCGGACGGTCGTGCACAACCGCTCCGGCTCCAACCTGTTGCGCGGGGTGACGGCGGCGCTGGTTGAGGCGGCCTCGCCGCTGGGCGCGCTGCCCGCCGGTTGCAGCGCCGTGCTGGAGGCGGACGAGGCGGCGCTGCCCGCCGTCGCCCGCGCCGCGCCGCCCGACGTCGTGGTCTTCACCAACCTGATGCGCGATCAACTCGACCGCTACGGCGAGATCGAATCGATCGCCCGGCGCTGGGCGGAGGCGCTGCCCCGCTTCCCCGAACGCGCGACGATCGCGCTCAACGTTGACGATCCGCTGATCGCTTCTCTGGCCGCGCACTGGCGCGGCCCCTGTCTGCGCTTCGGGATTGAGGATCCCGACGTGCCGCCCGCTCCCGCGGGCGAGATCATGGACGCGATCTGGGATCCGGAGACGCAGGACGACTTCCGCTACTCGCGCCGCTACTTCGCCCAGCTGGGGCGTTGGCACACCGACTCCGGCGCGCGGCGGCCGACGCCGGAGATCGCCGCCGACCGCATCCGCGAGCGCGACGGCGCAATCCGCTTCACGCTGCGGACGCCGGCGGGCGCAGCCGAGATTGCGTTGCCTGCCGACGGTCTGTACAGCGTCTACAACGCGCTGGCGGCGGCGGCGGCGGCGACCGCGCTGGGCGTCTCCACGGAGACGATTCAGCGCGCGCTGGAATCGCACGAGGCGGCCTTTGGGCGGCAGGAGGAGCTGGTCGTGGCGGGCCGCCCGGTGCGCATCCTGCTGGGCAAGAACCCGTCTGGCCTGAATCAGGCGCTGCGCACCCTGCAGCGGCCGGGCGCGCGGCATCATCTGCTCGTCCTGCTCAACGACGGCGTCGCCGACGGCACCGACGTCTCCTGGATTTGGGATGTTGACTGGGAGTCGCAAGCGCCGCACTGCGCCTCGCTGAGCGTCGGCGGGCGGCGCGCCGCCGACATGGCGCTGCGGCTCGAATACGCCGGCCTGCCCGCGCCCTGCGGGCCGCTTGAGCACGATATCGGCCGCGCCCTGCGCGCCGCGCTTGACGCCGCCCCCCCCTCTGAGCCGCTCGTCATTCTGCCTACGTACACCGCCATGCTTGACGCCCGCCAGCGGCTCGGCCAACTGGGCGCGGCCCGACTCTGGGATGTGGCCGGATGACCTCGTTCGCGCTCAACGTCGCGGTGCTCTACCCCGACCTGCTCAACCTCTACGGCGATCGCGGCAACGCCCGCGCGATCGAGCGGCGCTGCGCCGCGCGGGATGTCGAGACGACGATCACCGGCGTCCAGATCGGCGATCAGTGGTCGCCGCAAGCGGCGGACCTCATCCTGATCGGGGGCGGCCAAGATCGCGAGCAGCGCCGCGTCCAGGCAGATCTCCAGCGCCGCGGCGAGGCGCTGCGCGAGTACGTGGCCGGCGGCGGCGTGGCGCTCGCTGTCTGCGCCGGCTTCCAGCTCTTTGGCCGTCACTACCGCGGCGGGGACGGCGAGATCATGGAGGGGATCAACGTCTTCGACGCGGTCGCCACCCATCCCGGCCCGCAGATTGCCCGCTGCATCGGGAACGTGGTCGCGCTCTGGGAGGGTGAGACTGTTGTTGGCTTCGAGAATCATGGCGGCCGCACCTATCTGAACGAGGGCCAGGCGGCGTTTGCCGAGGTGGTCAGCGGGTTCGGGAACAACGGCGGCGACGGGCTTGAGGGCGCGCGTGTCGAGAACGCGTTCGGTACCTACCTGCACGGGGCGGTGCTGCCCAAGAATCCGCGCCTGGCCGATCGCCTGATCGGCCTTGCGCTGGCCCGCCGCTACGGTCCGGCCGCGGGCGTGCTTGCTCCGCTTGACGATCGCGCCGCGCTCCGCGCTCACGCCGAGGCGCTGCACACCGCCCTGGCAGGCAAGGAATCGGCGCTCGGGCGGCGTTTTGCATCACGGGCGGAATCTGCATAACGTACAGTCAACTCAGTGCGAGCTGGAGGAGGAATCGCCATGGCTGCAACCGCAACGCTGACCCGCACCGCGCCGGATATCTCGTGCGAACACTGCGCCAACGCCATCACGGGCGCGCTCGGCGCGCTTGACGGCGTCACCGCCGTCCGCGTCGATGTGGACGGCAAGCGGGTGGATGTCGAGTACGACGCCGCCTCCGCGTCGGCGGAGCAGATCGACGCGGCGCTCGAGGAGGAAGGCTATCCCCCGCTCCGATAGTCCCTGGGGTCAGCGGCCCGCCGACTCGCGCGGCGTGGTTCTGCGCCGGCCGCCGCCGAAGCAGTCTGGCGGCTGGCTGCTTGGTCCGAGTTGGGTGTACATTGCCGCCGCGGTCGTCGTGTTCGTTGCCGCTGTCGCTGTGGCGGTGGCGCAAGCGGTCAGTGGCGGCGACTCGCCCAGCCCGGCGCAGGCGGCTCAGCCAGCCCCGCTCACCCAGCCGACGCAGACAGTGGCGCTCCCCGCCAACGAGGGTCAGACGCAAGCGCCTGCCCAGACCGCTGAGCCTAGCTCGATCAGTCAGTCCAGCCAGTCCACGCAGACCCCGCCGCCCAGCCAAACCGTCGCTCCGCCCGCGAACTCGGTCCCGCCCCCGGCCCAGACCGACGCTCAGGCCGCTGCCCCGTCTGAGCCGGCCGCTGCTCCTGTGCAGCAGTCCACCGCTGACGAGGCGCACAGCCCGCTCAGCGGCTTCATCGTGCCCATTGCTGGCGCGGTGATCACGGAGTACGAGGGTCACCTGCCGAACGCGGAGCGCGCCTATCGCAACGACGGCACCCACGAGGGTCTCGATTTCTACGAGTGGGCAGCGGAGGTGCCGATCAACTACGTCACCGAAGTCCTGGCCGCCAAAGCGGGGCTCGTGATGCGCGCTGATCTTGACTACGTCGATATCACCGCCGACGACTGGCAGCGCTTTGCGGACGCCAACTGGGCAGGCGAGGCGATTCTTGATGAGCTGCGCGGACGCCAGGTCTGGATCGATCACGGGCGCGGGATTGTCACCCGCTACGCGCACCTCTCCGCCATCGCCGTCGGGATCGCGGAGGGCGTCTGGGTCGAGCAGGGACAGGTGATTGGGTATCCGGGCGAGTCTGGCCAGCGAGAGGTATACGCCGCCCCCGGCACCGACATTCATCTGCACTTCGAAATCCGGATCGGCAACGGCTGGCTCGGCCAGAACCTCACCTCCCAGGACGCCCGCAGGCTCTACCTCAACGCCTTCGGCCTCGCCGGCGACTGAGCGGGCGCTGCGCCACCGGTCCTACCCTGTGCATCTGAAGAACGGAGCGGTTCGATGGTCGCCAAGCAAGCCGTCCCGACGGCCTCGCTGCCACTGCCGCAAGACGTTGCGCCCGAGGAACTCGAAGATCGCGCGCTGCATTACGCCGCGGTGGCGCTGATCGAGTATCTGTCGGCCAAGGCGAACGACACCGAAGACGTTGCCGTACAGGCTGTGGTCTTCAATCTTCAGAATCTGATGCGCCTGTTCGATCGCCGTGTGTTCACGCTCCCCATCGTTGATGGCGCCGTGGAGTTCCGCCGATCGATTGCCAGGGGCGGCTGGGAAACCGGAGACTGGGAACTGGCCTGGACCGTTTTGGATGACGCGCCGGAGTAGCGTCGGGCCGCAGGGGCGGCTGGGACCGCCGCAGCGCAGTACGTCTCGTTCGCGCCTGATCAACAGCTTCGCCGCCAGTTTCCAAGAGCGTGCCGGTCGGGCGATCCGTTGGCCCAGGCGCGAGATCATCCTCGTCTTTTCGCGGCGTTTATCGCTGGACTCGGCGCGGGCGCAGCGGAGGCCCTGATCTCCTGGGCGTTGCCCTGACGCGCGGTCAGCGCGGGCTGATTGGTGTGGGCGGGGGCTCGTCTGGGGCGCGTCTTGCGGTGAGGCCGGCGGCTGCTCCCTGCTTGATGAACGCTTCGATGGCTGCCTCGTCCAGCCCTAATGCCTCTTGGAGGAGCTCGACCGTGTGCTCGCCCAGGCGGGGCGAGGGACGGTGGCATGAGGCCGGCCGGCGGCGCAGACGCCAGGGGAAGCCCTGATACTGGCGCGTGCCGGTGTCGGGATGGGTCAGGTGCAGCCACCACGCCCGCGCCGCCAGGTGTGGGTCGCGTAGGTGGCTGAGCGTGGAATGCACTGCCGCGGCGGGCACGCCGATTGCTTGCAGGCGGTGCTGTAGCGTCTGCGCGTTCCACTCGCGCGTCCAGACGCTGAGCGCTGCTTCCAGCTTGGCTTCATCCCTCTTGCGACCGGCAGTCGTGCGCCACTCGGGACGGTCGAGGTTCGCCGCCTCCGCCAGACGCTGCCACGTCGCGTCGTCGAGCACCGAGATGGCGATCCACTCGTCGCCGCCGTCGACTCCGTCGGCGCAGCGGAAGCACTCGCGCGGCGCGGCGTCGGGCCGCCGATTGCCGTTGCGCGGCGGCGGCTCCTGGCCGGCGGAGGCGGCGAGCAGGTATTCGTCGATGTAGGCGACCGCTGACTCAAACATCGAGCCTTCGACGTGGACGGCGGTCTGGCGCTCCTGCGCGCGCCAGACGGCGGCCAGCGCCGCGGCCGCCATTTGCGCGCCCACGATTGGGTCTGCCTGCATTGTGCCCAGCATCAGCGGCGCTTCGTCGGCGTAGCCGAAGAGCAGATCCCAGCCGGCGTTGCCCTCGGTCGTGCCGCCGTTGGCGCGGAAGTTGTCGTACGGGCCGCCTGTGCCGAAACCGGAGAACGAGACCAGCGCGATGTGCGGGTTGACCGCGCGCATGTGCGCGTGCGTCAGCTGCAGATTCTGCAGCACGCGCGGACGGAAGTTCTCCAGCACCACATCCGCCCGCGCGATCAGGTCGAGCGCCAGCTGCCGCCCGGCCTCGGTATCGAGCGCCAGCGAGATGGTGCGCTTGCCCCGATTGGCCATGTTGAAGTTCGGGCGCACGTTGAGCGGATGCGCATCGAGCGCCGCGACGCGCATTGGGCCGCCGGCGTCATAGCGCCACAGATCGGGGCGGCGCGGGCCCTCGACCTTGATCACCTCCGCGCCCAGATCGGAGAGCAGGCCGGAGGCGTATGGCCCCAGCCAGGCGTGGGTGAAATCGACCACCCGCAGACCGTCGAGCGGGCCGCTCGATCGCGCTGGCGGCGGCCGCTGCGCGAAGCGCTCAACCTGCTCGGTGCGCTCGGCGCGCTCGGCGCGCTCGGCGCGATCAGCCTGCTCGGCGGCGGTGGATTCGGTTGCGCGCATCGCGCGGCCGGCGCCGGTCAGGCCGTGCGCGGTTTGGAAGTAGTCCATTGCCTGGAGCTGTGGATCGGTGAGCAGTTGCTCCGCCGAGCGGTGCAGCGCCATGACGCAGCCGAGCTCGGAGAGCTTTGTCCAGATCGTTTCCGCATCCCGCTGCTCGACGATCGGCCGCACGTAGGCTAGCGACGGCTCGCGCTCGGCGAAGCGTTCCTCGCCGGCCAATAGCTCCGGCGGGGGCGGTTCGCAGCCAAACGCGATTGGCGCATTGCGCAGAGTCTCTTTCGACCAGGGCGAGAGCGTGATGTAGCCGTCGGTGGTCTCCAGCACCTCGGCCCAGCCCGGCGTCCCGCCGACGCGCGGCAGGGCTTCTCCTAAGAACTCTGAGCGGAGCGACATGATCAGCGTCGAACAGGCCTCCTGCGACGACAGTTCAATCCACTCGCCGCGCCCGGAGTGCAGGCGTTCGAGCAGCGCCGCCAGGGCTGCGACCGCGCCGAGGACGCCGAT
The DNA here is from genome assembly GCA_965200625.1 of Dehalococcoidia bacterium. Lineage (GTDB taxonomy): Bacteria > Chloroflexota > Dehalococcoidia > Bin125 > Bin125 > Bin125. The sequence goes on along the minus strand of OZ241375.1, from coordinate 1,839,246 downwards.
CGCGCGGGGAATGATCGCTGCCGGCGCGGCCAGCGGCTCGCGCTCGGTCAGCCCGTTCGTCCCGGCGAAGCCGGCCAGCGCCTGGATGATCAGGTCGTCGGCTTGGTAGTCCGCATAGGGCCCGTCCGTGCCAAACGGGGAGCAGTGGACGATCACCAGCTGGGGAAACTCGTCCGCGACGCTCTCCAACTCCGCGAGCGGCGCGTCGCTGACGAGGGCGTCCGCCTCGGCCAGCGCCTGACCCAGCGCTTGACCCAGCGCCGTGCGCCAGCTGTCCGTTGGCGGGTGCAGCGTCTTGCCGCGCAGCAGCGACTCGCGCAGCAGCGAGACCGTCTGGCCGCCGCGCTCGATGGTCGGCGGCGCGTTGCGGAGGCGGGAATCCGCCGGTTCGAAGGCGTCCACCCGCGCGCCCCAGCGGGCGAACTCGCGGGCGCAGGCGGCAGCCGGGACGTCGCGGCTGTGCTCGACCACCCGCAGACCGCTGAGCAGGTTCCCGTCGCTCATCGCGCCGCTGCTCGTCACTGTCTGCTACTTCGGCGGCTTCTGGAGCTTGGCGAGCGCGTCTGCCACTGGTGAGAGTTGCCGTCGGTTGGCGCGTCGGCGGGGGTCGGGCTCGTCCAGCTTGTTGCCGGCGACGTAAGCCATGAAGCTCGCCTGGATGTGCGTGGTGAAGCCCTGGGCGTCCTGCATGTTGTTGACGGAGTGCTTAATTCGGCGCAGCGCCATGGGCGATTGCTCGGCGACCTCTTCCGCGTACTCCAGCGTGCGGCGCTCGAGTTCTTCACGCGGCCAGATCTGATTGACGAAGCCCAACGCCAACGCCTCCTGCGCGGGGATGAAGCGGTTCTGGAAGATGATCTCCTTCGCCTTGCGCGCGCCCAGGTCCCAGGGCGCGGAGAAGTACTGCAAATGCGAGGGGAGGAAGAGCGCGTCGTCGGCGGCGAAGACGAGGTCCATGGCCGCCGCCACCTTGTAGCCGCCGAAGATGCACTTGCCCTGCACCATTGCGATCGTCGGTTTGGGCAGATTCCGCCAGCGCAGCGTGAACGCGACCTTGTTGTCGCGCTCGCGATCGAAGATGCCGAGGAAGTCGGTCGCGTAGCCGCGCTGCTCGCGATCGGCGAGCTCGGGCGGCGAGCCCAGATCATGTCCGCCTGAGAAATCGGGCCCGTTGCCGGAGAGCACGACGACCTGCACGCGCGGATCGGCCGCTGCCTCGGCGAAGGCCGCGTCCAGCTCCTCCAGCAGGACGCGCGACTGCGCGTTGCGGTATTCGGGGCGGTTCATGATCACCCGCGCGACAACGCCGGGTGCATAGATCACTTGCGGGTCAGGCATTCGAGTCCTCCAGTCGTCAGTCGTCAAGCGTCAAGCGTCAGCGGTTACTTGCCGCGCAGTGTCTTGAGCTTCGCCAGCGCCTGCGCGACCGGTGAGAGCTGGCGCTTGCCCGCGACCAGGCGCGGATCGGGGCGGCCAAACTGGGCGCCCACGGCGTAGGTCATGAAGCTGGCGTTGATGTGCGTGGTGAAGCCCTGGCCGTCCTGCATGTTGTTGATTGAGTGCTTAATCTGGCGCAGCGCCATTGGCGTGCGCTCCGCTACCTCGCGGGCGTAGGCGAGCGTCTGCCGCTCCAACGCCTCCGCCGGCCAGACCTGGTTGACGAAGCCCAGCTCCATCGCCTCGCGGGCGGGGATGAAGCGGTTCTGGAAGAGGATCTCCTTCGCCTTGCGCACGCCCAGGTCCCAGGGCGCGGAGAAGTATTGGGTGTGCGAGGGCAGGAAGAGCGCGTCGTCCGACGCGAAGATCAGATCCATCGACGCGGCCACCATCCAGCCGCCGAAGATGCACTTGCCCTGCACCATTGCGATCGTCGGTTTGGGCAGGTTGCGCCAGCGCATCGTGTTGGTGATCCGCGTGTCGCGCTGGCGGTCGTAGACGCCGACGAAATCGTCCGCCCAGCCACGAATCTCGCGGTCGGCCAACTCCGGCGGCGAGCCCAGATCGTGCCCCGCGGAGAAGTCTGGGCCGTTGCCGGAGAGGACGATTACCAGCACCTTCGGATCCTCAACCGCTTCCTGGAACGCAGCGTCGATCTCCTCCAGCAGGACGCGCGACTGCGCGTTGCGATACTCGGGCCGGTTCATGATCACGCGGGCGACCGGCCCGGGCTCGTAGATCACTTCGTGATAGGTCATCGGCAGCTTCCCTCTCGACTCCGCGCTCAACAGCAGTATCAGGCGGAGGCTAGCAGCGCCCAGTGCAATTGGCGGAGCGGTTACGCTTGGCTCAGATTGGGAGAGGGAGCCGCCATGGCCTTTGCATACACGGACACTGATCTGCCCATCCGACCCAAGACGATTGCTTCCCAACAGCGCAGCTGGGAGATCATCGCGAGTCCCGGCCGCTGGTGGACGGGCGCGGAACGCGTTGAGATCGCCCGCGTCGGACGGGCCGCCCGCGACTTTGAGGCGCTGGGCAGCGAATTGCTGCCCGAGTCGGCGGTCTACGCGATCCAGAAGCTGGTCGTCGACAACGCCAACCTGAACCGCGATTTCTACGACGACATGATCGCCGCTGAGGGTATGTCGGAAGATCGCTACGTCGAGCTGGTCGCTGTCACCGTGCACGCGCTCTCGATTGACGAGTTCCACCGGGCGCTCGGTCTGGCGCTGGAGCCGCTGCCCGCGCCGCTGTCCGGCGCGCCCTCGCGCGAGCGGCCGCCCGAGGCTGAGCAGCGCGAGTCGTGGCCGCCGCTCGTCCCGCGCAGCGGCCTGCCGCCCGCCGACGCGATGCTCTACGGGCCGCTGGAGTGGGGCGCAAACGTGATCTCCGCCCTGTCCCTGATTCCGGAGAACGTGCGCTGGCTGCACGACCTCTCGGAGGGGCATTACCTGTCCTTCGCCGAGATGCGGATGCCCGACCCGCTGCGCTCCATCTCGCGCGAGCAGATCGAGCTGATCGCGGCCCGCGTCTCGGTGCTCAATGAGTGCTTCTATTGAACGACCTCGCACGTGCGGATGCTCCGTGAGAGCAGCCAACGCAGCGGGACGCTCGCCCGCCTCAACCTCTACGGCGCGGTGGACGACTCCGACAGCGGCGTCCCGGACGACGATCTGCTGACCGCGTTCGCCACCGCCGCCGTCCAGCAGACCGAGGCGCTGCCCGGCCTGCGCGAGCGGATCGCGTCCGAGCTGGGCGCACAGCAGCTGGTCGACGCGGCCGGCGTCGTCGCCAACTTCCAGCGGATGGTCCGCATCGCCGACGGCTGCGGCATCCCGCTGGACGATTTCACCAAAGCGGCCAGCGAAGACTGGCGCGAAGATCTCGGCCTGCACGAGTTCGCCTCTGCCGCCAACACTGCCTGACTATCTAGCCACTTAGCCAGCTAGCCAGCTAGCCATCGGAGTTCGAGATGACCACGATCGCCGCTCCCTTCGCCTACGCCGACATCGACTGGGCGATTCCCGAGCGCATCCGCGCCGCGCATATCCGCAGCTGGGCGCGGCTCGCCGCCGCCGGTGAGTGGTGGACTGGCGCGGAGCGGGTCAGCATCGCCGCTGAATGCCGCCGCGCGTCCGCGCTTGTTGACGGTCTCCCCGCCCCGGGCTCTGGCCCGGCCGCGCTGCCGGAGGCGGCGGTCTTTGCCGTCCACAAGCTGATCGGCGACCTGCCCAACGTGACCCGCGAGTGGTACGAGGAGACGATCCACGCCGAAGGTATGTCCGACGCGCGGTACATCGAGCTGCTGGGCGTCCTCGTCCATGTCTGGTCGGTGGACGAGTTTCACCGCGCCCTCGGCCTCGCGCTGGAACCGCTGCCCGAGCCAAGCCCCGGTCCGCCGACGCGCCGCCGTCCTGAGGGGCTCGCCGAGCGCGGCAGCTGGCCGCCCACCCTCGCCGCGGACGCGCTGGCTGCGTCGGAGGCGGATATCTACGTCGGTCTGCCCCGCGCCGCCAACGTGCTTGCGGCCATGAGCCTGCATCCGGACAGCGTGCGCTGGCTCAACGACCTGTTCGAGGCTCACTACCTCAGCTGGGCGGAGATGCGCGACCTGGACACCCGCGTGCGCGCGCTCTCCCGCCCGCAGCTGGAGTTGATGGCCTCCCGCGTCTCGGCGCTCAACGAGTGCTTCTATTGAACGGTCTCGCACGTCAACCTGCTCCGGCGGAGCGGGTCCGAGATTGAGACCGAGTACGCGCTCAGCGGCGCGGTCGACAACGCGATCGACAGCGGCGTCCCTCAGGCCGAGCTCCTGCTGGGCTACTGCGACGCCGCGGTCGGGCGCAGCCCGGAGCTCGCCGAGCGCCGCGCCGCGGTGCGCGACGCGCTGGGCGCGGCCGCCGCGATCGACGCGGCGGCGACGATCGCCAACTATCAGCGCATGGTCCGCATCGCCGACGGCTGCGGCATCCCGCTGGACACGGTCACCCAAGACTCCAGCGAGGAGTGGCGAGACACGATCGGCGTCAACCAATACCGCAGCCGCGTCAACACCTTCAGCTGAGGGAGCTTGTGAGGACTACTGATGCGGGGTACGGTGCGTGTACCCAGCCCTTCGGCGCCTTTCCGACGGGCCTCGCCCAGGGAAGCTAGTCCCAATCCCGCCCTTCGGAATCCGCCTAACGGACTCCCTATTGGCGGGTAGTGACGCGCTCCCCCGAGTCGACGTGGCGCTCAACGGCTGGGTCGCCCGAATGATGTCGGAAACGCCGCAGGTAGGGGCTTACTCGATCGTTCGGAGGAGGCGGGCGATTTCGATGGCGGCTTGGGCTGCTTCCTCGCCCTTGTTGCCGGCGCTGCCGCCGGCTCGGGCCATTGCCAGGGCGACTGTTTGGGTTGCCAGGACCTCGAAGATCACCGGCACGCCCGTATCCAGACCGACCCGCGCGATCCCCTGCATCGCCCCGTCCACCACCAGCCGATAGTGATCCGTCTCGCCCTCGATCACCGCGCCCAGACAGATCACCGCGTCGAAGCGCCCGGTCTGCGCGCACTTTTGCGCCGCGAGCGGGATCTCGAACGCGCCGGGTACCCAGTAGATGTCGATCTGCTCGGTGTCCGCGCCGTTTGCTTCGAGGTGGTCGATGCAGCCGTCGAGCAGTTTGCTGGTGACGAAGTCGTTGAAGCGGCTGACGACCACCGCGAAGCGCAGGCCGCTGGCCGGGCCGTGCTCTGGATCGGGATGGGCGGCGCCGTCGTGGACTCGGGGCATGGCTGACCCTCGCGGCCTAGCCGATCACCGCGCGGCGGGTCGGCGGCGGACTGTCGTCGCTTCCGTCGGCGCTGCTGTCCAGCAGGTGGCCCATCTTCTCCTGCTTGACCGACAGATAGCGGACGTTGTGCGGGTTGGGCGGCGCGATCACCGGGACGCGCTCGACGATCTCCAGGCCGTAGCCGGCCAGGCCGTGCCGCTTGGCCGGGTTGTTGGTCATCAGGCGGATGCGCTGCACGCCGAGGTCGCGCAGAATCTGCATCCCGATCCCGTAGTCGCGGCGGTCGGCGGCGAAGCCGAGCGCGAGATTTGCCTCGACAGTGTCCATCCCCTGATCCTGTAGCGCATAGGCGGCGATCTTGTTGTGCAGGCCGATCCCGCGCCCCTCCTGCGCCATGTAGACGATCACGCCGCGCCGGTCCTCGGCGACGCGGCGCATGGCGATCTCCAGCTGCTCGCCGCAGTCGCAGCGTTGCGAGGCGAAGACATCGCCGGTCAGGCACTGCGAATGGACGCGCACGAGGGTCGGCTCCGCGCCGTCAACCTTGCCCATCACCAGCGCGACGTGCTCCTCCGATTGGTCGCGCGTGCGGTAGCCGATCAGCCGCCAGGTACCCATCGGCGTGGGCAGCTTGGCCTCCGAGACTCGATCGATCAGCTGCTCGGTGCGCAGGCGGTACTGGATGATCTGCTCGACCGAGACGATCTTGAGTTGGTGGCGCTTGGAGAAGCGGACGAGTTCCGGCAGCCGCGCCATTTCGCCGTTGCGCTTCATGATCTCGCAGATCACCGCGCCTGGCTGGAGCCCGGCGAGTCGGCAGAGGTCAACCGACGCCTCGGTCTGGCCGGCGCGGACGAGGACGCCGCCGTCGCGGGCGCGCAGGGGGAACATATGGCCGGGCCGCACGAGGTCGTCGGCGGTTGAGTTCGGGTCCATCAGCACCTGTACGGTGCGCGCGCGGTCGGCTGCGGAGATGCCCGTGGTCACGCCGGAGCGCGCTTCGACCGAGACGGTGAACGCGGTGCCCAGCGGCGCCGTGTTCGCGCCCTGATCGACCATCAGCCGCAGCCCCAGCCGATCGAGGCTCGTGCCGTCCATCGCCACGCAGATCAGGCCGCGTCCGTGTGTGGCCATGAAGTTGATGGTCTCGGGCGTGACGAACTGCGCCGGCAGCGCCAGATCGCCCTCGTTCTCGCGGTCCTCGTCGTCGGTGATGATCAGCGGCTCGCCCCGCGCGAACGCCTCGATCGCCTCTTCGACCGTGCAGAAGGGCGACTTGCGCCGCCCGCCGCCCATTGTCCGGCGCGCGCGCCGCGTGGGCTTGCGCTTCGGCGCCTCTGCGGAGTCTGGGGCGGCGGAGGTCTCGGCGTCGGTCATCGCGTCCCGCTTCCACTCGACCCGCGTGCGGCGAGCCGTTCGTCCAACAGCTGATCGATCTTCGTCTCCAGCAACTCGTCCACGTAGCGGGCGAGGATGTCGGTCTCGAGGTTGACGGCGTCGCCCGGCTGGCGATCCAGCAGATTGGTGTGCTGCTGAGTGTACTGAACCAGCGAGACGGCAAAGCCGTTGGCGTCTTTCTCGATGATCGTCAGCGAGACGCCGTCGATGCAGATGGGCCCCTTGACGATCATGTGGCGCAGCAGCTCGGCGGGCGCGTCGTAGCTGACCACGATTGCGTCCGCCTCGGGCCGCGTGCCGCGGAATGCTCCGCGCCCCTCCACCACGCCGCGCACGATGTGCCCGGAGAGCCGATCCAGCGGCCGCACCGAGCGTTCCAGGTTGACGCGGTCGCCGACCTGGAGGTCGCCCAGATTTGAGCGGCGGTACGTCTCGGGCATCAGGTTGGCGAAGAACTCGCCGGACTCGATCAGAGTGACGGTCAGGTCGACGCCGTTGATTGCGATGCTGTCGCCGAGCTGGGCGTCGGCGAGGATCATCGGCGCGGCGATGCGCAGCAGCCCGTCCGCTGCCTCGGTCACCTCGCCGACCTCTTCGATGATGCCCGTGAACATCGCGTCTGATTTCCGCCTCGGCGGCGCGGTCGCCGCTTTTAGCTCAATCCTAGCCTGAGGCGGGGCAAATCGGGCATAACGCCCCGCCGGGACTGCCTGAGCCGCTAGGGCGTCAGCCGCTTGATCAGGACTGCCGATCCGCCCGCGCCGCGCCGATAGTAGCGGTAGCCCGCTGCTCGATATTGCGCCTCGGTCAGGCCGGGCGCGGCGTCGAGCGGGAGCGTCAGCCAGGCTGCGCCGCGACCGGCGGCGGAGGCCTCGCCGGCGGTGCGCAGCCGCTCGGCGGCGCTGGCGGGCGCGTCGGAACGGACGGCGAGACAGAGCACTGCCGCCGGCGTCGCGCGGCAATCGACCGCCGCCACACCGAGGATGTCCTGCGCCCCGCCCGATTGCCTCCGGCCCGATTGCGCCGTGGGCACGGCGGCCAGCCAGACGACCACGCGGCCGCGGCGGGCGGCGTTCAATAGCGCCGTTCCCGACGGCGCGCCCTCGACCCCCTGGATTGCCAGCAGCTGATCAATCATGTCCGCGTCCGCGCGGCCGGCCGGGCGGATGCGCAGCTCCAGCTCGCGCTCGGGATGGCTGGGATAGCCGCTGAGCAGCAGATCCGCGCCCAGCTGTTCGACGCGCAGGCGGTTGAGGCGCAGGGCGTCGCGCATTCGCTCCGCGCCGCGCCCGCGCACGGCGGTCTGGGCTGCGCCGCCGATGATCATGGGCGCGACGACCGCCGTCACCTTGTCGATCAGCCGCTGATCGAAAAACGACCCCAACACCTCGCCGCCGCCCTCGACCAGGAGGCTGACCACGCCGCGCTCGCCCCCGAGCAGATCGAGCAGCGCCGGGAGCGACACGCGGCCGTCTGCGCCGGCGGGCAGGAGCGCCAGCTCCGCGCCGCGCGCCTGCACCGCGGCTCGCCACGGCGACGGGGCGGCGTCGGTGGCCGCGATCAGGGTCGGGGAGGAAGCGACGCCCTCCAGCACGCGGCTGTTCGGCGGCGTGCGTCCGCGGCTGTCCAGCACGACGCGGAGCGGCTGCGGGATCGGGCCGCGCCAGCGTTCGGGGCGGGCCGTGAGCTGTGGGTTGTCGACGATGATCGTCTCCACGCCGACCAGCATCGCGTCGAATAGCGGGCGGTTCTGATGCGCCCAGCGCAGGGTCTCGGGACCGGAAATCCAGCGTGAGTCACCGCTCGTCGCGGCGATGCGGCCGTCGAGCGAGGCCGCGAACTTGGCTGTCACGAAGGGTCGTCCGCTGCGCCGATGGTGGGCGTAGGCCTCGTAGTGCGCCGCGCCGAGCGCCGCGCCGTCGCCCAGCTCCACCGTGACGCCCGCCTCGCGCAGCTGATCGAGGCCGCGTCCCGCGACGCGGGAGTCGGGATCGCCGACCGCGACCACGACGCGGGCAATCCCCGTCCCCAGAATCGCCGCCGTGCAGGGCGGCGTGCGGCCGAAGTGGGCGCAGGGTTCGAGCGTGACGTAGAGCGCCGCGCCGCGCGCGCGGCTGCCCGCCTCGCGCAGCGCCACGGCTTCGGCATGAGGCCCGCCCGGCGGCTGCGTTGCGCCCTCGCCGACGATCTGCTCGCCCTGCGCCACCACCGCGCCGACGGCCGGGTTCGGACTGGTCGTGCCGCGCACGGCGCGGGCCAGCTCGAAGGCGCGCGCCATCAGGCGGGAGCAGCCCTCAGCGGTGGTCATATCCGGCGGCGCTCAACCATCGTCAGCGTCAGCCAGGCGACGCCGGCGCTGATCGCGATCGCCGCGAGCACGATCTTGAGCGGCTGCTCCCAGGCGGGATCGGTGGCCAGCTGCACGGCGCTCGAGCGCGGCCGCTGCTCCAGCGGCCAGTCCGCCTCTCCCAGGCTGACCGGGACCACCCGCGCCTCCGATTGCCCGTCCGGTTCCGCCGCCGCCTCCGCCGTTTCCGCCTGACTGTCCGGACTGGATTGCGATTCAGTCGCCACCGATTGCGCGGCTGCCGACTCGCTGCTGGACTGCGCCTCGGACGGTGTGGAGGCGGTCTGTTCCGGGCTGGCCGCGCTCGCCTCGGCGGCGGCTGCGTCGTCAGACGCTGGCGCTGCTGCCGGTTCGGACTGTTCGGACTGCTCTGCCGCAACGACATCCGCGGCGGTTACCGCCTGCGCCTCCTGATCTCCGTCTGACCCTCTCTGCCGTCCCGCCGTCAGCGCCGCCCGAGACGGATCCGACGCCGCCTGCTCCACGTCCGCTGGGTCGGCCGTGTCCGCCGCATCTACTGCGTCCGCCTGAGCCTGCTCCACCGCCGCCATTTCCGCTTGCTCGGCTTGTGCCGTCGCCTCCTGCTCCGCTTCTTGTTCCATGACCGCCTGCGCCGCCGCTTCCTCCGCTTCGACCTGTTCCGCCTCCGACTGCTCGGCGACCGCTGCGACCGCCGTGTCTTGCGCTGCCTGCTCCTCTCCCGCTTCCGCCGCCATGGAGCCGCCCGATTGTGGTTGGGCCGCGGACTCCGCGCTCTCGGAGCTGATGACCGTCCTCGGAACAACCGTTACCTGTGCGTCGGTGCTGGTGAAGCGCACGGTGGGAGAATCGAGCGCGTCGAAGACCACGACCGCTGCGAACGTCGCCGCCCCGATTGCGGCCGTCGACATCGACAGCCGCAGCGCCCGCGCCGCGCCCGAGGGCGGCGTCAGCAGGCGCGACCGGCCCTCCAGCATCTCGGGAGTGAGCTGGAAGGGCGCGGCGTTCGAGGCGGCGTTCGAGGCGGCGGCGAAGCGGTGCAGCACCGTGCTCAGCTCCTCGAGATCGGCCAGATACTCCCGCATCTCCGCCGACTCCGCCAGCCGCGCCTCCACCCGCGCCGCCTCCGCCGGCGACAGCTCGCCGTCCATGTACGCCGACACGTCCTCGCGCCAGTCGCCCCGGCGCAGCAAGCGCGAGAGATTCAGATAGCGCGTCATCTCAGCTCATCCCCATCCGGCACGACCCCGCCGACGATCCGTTGGCTTGCTGCTGACGCTGCATCGCTCCACCCCGTGTGCCTACAAATTTTAGACGCTCTCCGGGCGGGGAGGGTTCCCGCGCCTGCCGCCGTGGTCCACGCGGATACATTCACAACATAATCGTGCGGATCGCGGTACTCATGGCCGCACCCTGGCGGCGCGCCGCCGTCAGCGTTGCGCATTTGCCTACTCCTCCGCTCGGCGGCGCTGGAGATATTCCAATATCGCCGGATCGTCCCGCAGCGACGCGCGCGCCCGACTGAGGCGTGACTTGACTGTCCCGATTGACGTGCGCATCTCCTTGGCGATCTCGGGGTACTTCAAGCCGTCGAAATAGTGGTAGACCACGGCCCGGCGCTGTTCCTCAGAGAGTGAGTTCAGCGCCGCCGTCACTTCGTCTTTGAGTTCGAGATTGAGCACGTGATCGTCCGGCGACCGCTCGCCCGACACTGGCGCAAACTGATCGCCGTGCTCTTCGGTGAGCGCATCGAGTGAGATGGACGGCCGGCGTTTGCGCTTGCGCAGGTAGTCTCGGCAGGTGTTCCGCGCGATCGTGCTCAGCCAGGCTGCGAACTCGTTCCGCTGCCGATAGGTGCCGAGCCCCTTCCAAGCCTTGATGAACGTCTCCTGCACCATGTCGTCGGCGTCGTCCATGCCGACGATCCCCCGGCAGATCGTGCGCACCCGCCCCTCGTAGCGCCGGGCGAGCACGTTGAAGACGTCCAGTCGGTCGGGTGCGAGCGTGACCAGCGCGTCGTCGTCCAGCTCCTCGAGGCTGCCTGATCCGCCTGGACGGTTCGCCACAGCGCACCCCCACCACACGCCTGCCGGACGGACACAGGCCGCGCGCGTGCGGAAGCGCCGCCTGTGGGACACTGCGGACATGCCGCTCGTCGATCCGCGTTCAATTGTCGCACAAGCGCAGCAGCAGGGCAGCGCCGTGATTGGCGCAAACGTCTCCACCATCCCGATGGTTCGCGCCGTCGTCCGCGCCGCCGAGTCCGCCCAGCGCCCTCTGTTGATCCAGTTCAACCGCTCCGGTCTGGACCTGATCGGCGGCGTTGAGGTCGCCGTGCTGATCGTCCGCACGATCGCCGCTGACTCCCCCGCCCTCATCGCCCTCCACCTCGACCACGCCGACACGCTGGACGAGCTCACCCTGGCAATCAACGCCGGCTTCCACCCCGTCATGATCGACGGCTCCACGCTCCCCTTCGACCAGCATCTCACCCTCGCTCGATCCGCCAACGGCCTGACCAGCTGGTCACGGCTGCCGCTCGAGGCGGAGCTTGGCCACGTCGCTGGCGACGAGGCGGGCATCACCATCGGCGAGGCCTCCTGGACCGATCCCGACGAAGCCGCCCGTTTCATCCGCGCTACCGGCGTTGACTGGCTCGCCGTCGCGGTCGGCAATACGCACGGCGGCCCCGCCGTTGGCGGCCTTCAGGTCGAGCGCCTCCGCGCTATCCGCGAAGCAGTTTCCGTCCCGCTCGTCCTGCACGGAGCGAGCGGGCTGTCAGAGGCCGAGCTGGAAGCCGCCGTCAGTCTGGGAGTCGCCAAGATCAACGTCGGCACCGCGCTCCACCAGGCCGCCGCCAGAGGCCTGCGCGAGTCGCTCCACACCCACCCCAACAATCTCCGCCAGGCCCTCACCCAATCAGAAGAGCATGTCGTAGCGGCAACCCACACCCTCCTCACTGCACCCTGGGCCTACTCCGCTCCTACCTAGATCGCCCCTCCTCCACTATCGCTCTCGCCCCCTCAGTCGCTGCGCGACAGCTCCCCCAAGGGGGGAGCGCTTCCCTCCGTCGTTCCCGCGAAAGCGGGAACCCATGCGGCATCGCGCTCACCGTCCTAGGGGAGGCAGCCCCCCTCAGTCGCTGTGCGACAGCTCCTCCAAGGGGGGAGCGCTTACTTTCGTCGTTCCCCTCAAAGGGGGGCAGCGAGGCGGAAGGCCGACTATGGATTGCCTATATTCCTGATTGCACCCCGCACACAGCACGCCAGCGGAGATCGCCATGCTGGAACACATCCGCGTCCTCGACCTGACTGATGAACACGGCCAGATTGCTGGCATGATCCTTGCTGATCTGGGCGCTGACGTGATTGCCGTTGAGCCGCCTGGGGGCAGCTCTGCGCGGCGGCGCGGGCCGTTCCCGGACGGCTCCGCCGCGGGCGGCCTGGAGGACTCGCTCTTCTGGCAGGCCTACGCGCGGGGCAAGCGCTCGGTGGTGATCGACCTGGAATCGCCGGCGGGTCGGGCGCAGTTCACCGAGCTTGCCCGCGCCGCCGACGTTGTGATCGAGTCCGCCCCCGTCGGCGCGATGGATGCGCTTGGGCTTGGCTCCGCGGCGCTGGCGGCGATCAATCCGGCCTTGATCTACGCCGCCATCACCCCATTCGGCTCGAGCGGTCCCAAAGCGGGCTGGGCGGCGACCGACCTGACCGTCGCGGCGTCCGCCGGCCCGATGACGCAGAGCGGTGACGCGGATCGCGCGCCGCTGCGCGTCGGCCTGCCCCAGACTGGGTTGCACGCTGGCGCGGAGGCGGCGCTTGGCGTTCTCATGGCCCTGCACGAGCGCAAACGCTCGGGACTGGGACAGTTCATTGACGTCTCCGCTCAGGCCGCCTACGCCCAGGCGACGCAGTCGGGCATTCTCTGCGCTCCCAACCAGGCGGCGATGTTTGAGCGCTCCGCCAAAGGGATCAAACTTGGTCCGCTCGAGGTGCAGCTCTTCTGGCCTTGCAAAGACGGCCACGTGGCGATCACCTACCTGTTCGGCGCGGCGATCGGGCCCTTCACCGATCGGCTCATGCAGTACGCGCTTGAGGAGGGCTACTGCGACCAGGCGACGCGTGACAAGGACTGGCTCAACTACACCAACCTGCTGCTCAGCGGGCAGGAGCCGATCACCGAGTATCTGCGCTGCTGCGCGGTCGTCGGCGCGCTCTGCGCCGACAAGACCAAGGCCGAGCTGTTCGCCGCGGCGCAGGAGCGGCGCCTGCTGCTGGTGCCCGTCTCGACCGTTGACGACCTCGACCAGAACGCCCAGCTCGCGGCCCGCGCCTACTGGCGTGAGGTCGAGCGCGGCGGCCAGACGCTCAGGTTTCCCGGTCCCTTCGCGCGCCTGTCGGAGACGCCGATCGAGTACCGCCGCTCCGCCCCGATGCTGGGCGAACACACCGCCGAGGTGCTGGCCGAGCCGCGTTCCGCGCCGCCCGTTGCGTCCAGCCTGCACGCTGCCAACGGGGCTGCCCCTGCCGATCCGCCCCTGTCGGATCTGAAGATGCTTGACCTCATGTGGGTCATGGCCGGCCCCGCCGGGACGCGCGCGCTGGCCGATTTTGGCGTCCAGACGGTGCGCGTGGAGTCCAGCGTCCGCATCGACACCGCGCGGACCTTGCAGCCGTTTATTGACGACGATCCGACCCAGCCCGAGGGCTCGTCGATGTTCCACAACATGAACGCCGGCAAGCGCATGATCACGGTCGATCCCGCCAATCCTCAGGGCCGCGCCCTGCTCCTTGATCTAATCCGCTGGGCGGACGTGATCACGGAGTCCTTCACGCCCCGCGCCATGCGCGGCTGGGACCTGAGCTGGGAAACGATCCACGCTGTCAATCCCCGCGCGATCATGCTGTCTTCCTGCCTGATGGGGCAGAGCGGGCCGCTGTCGGAGTTTGCCGGCTTCGGCAATCTCGCCGCCGCGTTTGCCGGCTTCACGCCGCTCTGCGGTTGGCCCGACCGCTCGCCGGCCGGCCCCTTCGGGGCCTACACCGACTACGTCGCGCCGCGCTTCGCCTCCGCTGCCCTGCTCGCCGCGCTCGACGAACGCGACCGCAGTGGACGCGGACAGTACATTGACGTCTCCCAGATGGAGGCCGCGATCCACTTCCTCACCCCCGCGCTGCTTCAGTACCACATCACCGGCGAAAAGTGGCAGCCCAACGGCAACGATGACCCGCACCTCTCGCCGCACGGCGTCTTCCCCGCCGCCGGCGATGATCGCTGGGTCGCCATCGCCTGCCGCACCGACGCCGAGCGCGCGGCGCTCGCCGCCGTGCTTGACGGCCAGCCGCTGGAAGCGTGGACCGCAGGGCGTTCCGCCGAGGAAGCCACAGAAGCTCTGCAAGCCGTCGGTGTGCCGTCGCACGCGGTGCAAAACTCCGCTGACTGCGCTGCCGATCCGCAACTGCAACACCGCCGCCACTTCGTCCCGCTGCAACATCCCACCCAGGGTCAGTCGGTCGTTGAGGGCGCGCGAATCGTCCTCAGCCGCACTCCGGCCCAAGCCCCAACCGTCGCCCCCACCATGGGCGCCGACAACGACCCGGTTCTGCGTGAGTTGCTTGGCTACAGCGACGAGCGGATCGTCGAGTTGGTCGCATCGGGCGCACTGCAGTAGCCGCCGTTCCTCTCTCTCCCCTCTCTGGGGGAGCTGTCGCGAAGCGACTAAGGGGGCTCCCGAAGTTTGCCTGGGTCTTCGGAGAGCCCCCCCATCGCCCCTCTAGGGCACTTCCCCCGGAGGGGGAAGGATTGGACCCATGCTGCCGGAGCGTCAGCTGCTCTCGCAGTCCTTGCTGGGATCTGGCGTGTCTCCGTTGACCTCGCCGACGGCGATTTTGTAGGTGCGGGTGGTGGTCTCTCCGTCGATGTTGCCGCTGAGGGTGAGGAGGAGGATGTGCGCGCCGGTGTCGCCGGCGGTCACCGTCAGGGTGTCTCCTTCGAAGGCGCCGGTGAGTTTGTTGCGGGCGCGTTCGTTCAGCGCTCCGTCGCGGCAGGTTCCGCTGGGGATGTGCCAGGTGAGGATGTGCGTTGACCAGTCCGCGCCCTCGCCGAGATCGGCGGCCAGATCGATGGTCGCGCTCTCGCCGTGCGCCAGTTCGTAGTCGAATGATGGCGGGTCGGCGAGTGGATCCTCGGCCGGCGGATCTTCGTTCGGTGGCTCTTCAGCCGGTGGTTCCTCCACGGGTGGTTCCTCGCTGGGGTCGCAGGCTGCGCTGACATCTATGGTGTGCTCGTCGACGTCGCCGACTTCGACCTTGAAGCTGTGCGAGACCGTCTCTCCGCCGACCTCGGCGGTCACGGTGAGCATCAGGATGTGGGCGCCGTCGTCGCCGGCGGTCACGGTCAGCGTGTTGCCGTCGAAGGTGCCGGTGAGCTTGTTGCGGGCGCGTTCGTTGAGCGCTCCGCTGCGGCACGTGCCGGTGGGGATGTGCCAGGTGAGCACGCTGGCCGACCAGGCCGCGTTGCCGCTTGCGCCCGACGCCCCCTGACTCTGGGCGCCGTCGTTCAGCTGGATCGTCTCCGTGCCGCCGTTGGGCAGGCTCAACGACATGCCCTGCGCCGGGGTGGTCAACTCGACGGCGTCGGACCAGGGACCCCACCAGCGGCCGATCTTGGCGCGGAGTTGCAGGCGGAAGCTGTATTCCTGGTTGCGGGTGAGATTGGTCCACGTCGTCGCGGTGGGGTTGTCTTTGTTCTCGACGTGCGGGTAGGCCTGGTCCCAGGCTTCCCAATTCCCGTCGCTGTCGCGCTCGCGTTTCTGCACGCGCACGGCGTCCCAGTGGTCGAAGCTGGAGGGGAAGCCGGTCGCTGGTTTCGTCCAGGTGAAATCGATCGCCGCGCGGTTGTTGTCTATGGCGCGGCCCGTGGCGGTGACGCTTGGCTTCACGGGGTCTGACGTTAATGCGCCCGTGATGTATCTCATGCCCAGCGCGGAGGGATAGGGCGTGCTGCGGTAGCCGTACTGGTGCAGCGCCGTGATCGACACGTCGTAGGTGCCTGGCGTTAACGGGTCGATCTCGTAGGTGCAGGGATTTGCCGCCGAGACGGAATCGGTTGGGCAGTTGTGCTCAAAGGTATCGGTGGTTGCGCCCGTCTTGTTCGCGATCTCATACCTGGTCTCCGCAGGATTCGTGCCGTGCGTCCAGGAGAGGGTGATCTTGCTGCGGTCGGTGAGGGAGACCTCGAGGCTGTTCGCGGGATCGACCTCAGGGACCAGCAGTTGCCTGTAAGTCGACTCTCGAAATTCGTTGTTCGCGTCGCGCACGCGCACCGACCAGCGGTACGTTGTTGCCCGCTGCAGTTCGCTACCCGCGGGCGTGGTGTACGAGCCCAGCGCGCAGTCTGGTGAGTTGCCGATGTTGTCGGGGTCGTCGCCAGTGATGCAGGTGACCACGCCGTTAGCGCCTACTGCGGGGTCGCCAACGAAGTCGTTGTTGGCGTCTCTGATCTGGCGTTCCAGCCGCCAACCGGTGTCGCCGCTGAGCTGGGACCAGCTGAGGGTGATGGTGGCGTCCGGGTTCTGCGTCAGGGTCAGGGATTTGATCTGGCGGTTGGGCGCGACGGCGCCGGTCGCCCAATCGGACCACTCTCCGTTCCCGGAGCCGTTCACGGCGCGGATTCGGTAGTGCACGTCGGAGCCGACGTTGAAAGGCACGGTGACGTGGGTGTGATTGTCGCCATCCTTGATGTAGGCCGTACTGTCGGGGTCTGATGACAGCTGCGACATGTCGATGGTGCTTCTGGTCGCGTAGGTGTTGCTCAGGCTGTATTCGAGAATGTAGTTGATGATGGCGGTTGTGCCGGTTTCGGAGGGCGTCTGCCACTTGACGTGGAGCCGGCCCTCGGTGCTGCTGCTGTCGACAGAGCGGAACGTGGGCGCATCGGGCGGGCCGGGTGCGTCGGCGTGCAGTGGGGTGGCGGTACCAAAGTCGTGGTTGCCGCTCAGATCGCCGTGGAAGACCGCATACACTCTGAAGACGTACTGCTCCTCTGCGGTCAGCCCGGTGGCAGTGGCGCTGTTGGTGGTGACGCGCACTGGCGTTGACAAACCGGGTTGGTCGAAGAGTCCGTACTGGTATTCGTAACCGATGGCCTCGGGCACGGGGTTCCAGATGGCCTTCAAGCCGACGCGGATGCCATCGATCTCGAGGCCGTCCGGCGAAGGCGGCAGCGCGGGCGATTCAGTCAGGGGGCTGGAACAGTCGCTCGGGAACTTCTCGTCGTAACAGACCACGACTTCGTAGGTGCGGGAATTGTTCAGGCCGGTCAGGGCGTAGGGTGTGCTGGCGTTGTCGACTTTCTGGTAGGAGGTGGACAGGATGTTGCGCCAGTGGATGTCGAAGGTGACGCCGGGCTCGTCCTGCCAGGTGACCTCGAGGGCTTGGTTGCGCTTTGCCAGCGCCACGCCCTGCGGGCGCGTGAACCGTCTCAGCGTCGGATAGTCGCTGCTGGCGCCGAAATGCCAGAGCTCGGTGGAGCCCAGTTCCATCGGCAGCAGGTTCACGACCTCGGGATTGTCCCAGACGGCATAGGGGCCGGTGTAGGTCGTGGGGCTTTGCAGCTGCGACGTGGTCGCCGGCCTCCCGCCGTGCGAGTCCGAGTTGGGGCCCAAATCCGAGTCCCAGAAGGAGTCGATGCTCCTCGGGCTGAACCCAGAGCCGATCAGGCCGTGGTTGTTATTGGCGGCGTAGCTGGCAACGATGAAGCCGTCGGTACTGCCCGACCCGGCTAACCCGCCTTTGCTCCCGCGCCACAGCGTCTGCAGGTTGCCCTGAGCGTAGCTGAAGTAGATTCCGCCGGTGTTCCAGCCGACCAATCCGCCGATCTTGGTGCGCACCTCATACGACGTGACGTCGCCTGTGAAGGAACTGCGGACAATCAAGCCGCCATTATTCGTGCGGTACGCCAGTCCGCCGCACGTACTGCCGCAGTGGACGGTCCCCTCCGCCGAGACTTGGCTGATGAGGCCGTTGATGCTCTGGGCGACAATGCCTCCGTACCGTCCCGACATATAGGCGTTTGTGAAGTGGACCCGCTTGATGATGTCGCCCCAATAGGTCCGCAGGAACAGACCGAAATTCTTCCTGTCCTCCCAGGCATCCGCATCTGCTCTGAGGTTCTCGATGGTATGTCCCTGTCCGTCGAAGATGAACTTGCTGTAGGGTTTCAGTTCGATGGGAACCCAACTGAGGCAGCTGGACAGGTCGATATCGGCGGTCAGCTTGTAGCCCGTGCAATTGCCGCCCGGGCAGGGGTTGTCGCCGAAGAGTGCTTGGTAGTCCGCGGCCGAGCGTTCGGGCACGCCGTTGCCGTCCCAGTCATAGCGCATGGCGTTCAGCTTGCCGGCGGAGTCGATCGGGAGCAGGTTGTACTGAGCGCTGGTGGTCTGCGTCAGCTGCGCGGTCCAGGCGCTGCGCACTTCCGTGCCGCCGCCGTGGGCCAGGACGCTGCGGGCTTGGGCGGTGTAGGAGGTGCCGGGTGCGAGGTCGTAGAAGATGACCTGCCCGTTGAAGCGGCATGGCGGTTGGTGGCGCAGCAAATCCAGTCGCTGTCGGCGGTTTTCTTCCAGCGCACCTCACCATACTGATTGCCGGCCCGGGACGTGCCCTCCCAGGAGAACCAGTCGAAGATCAGGTTGGTGCCGCCGTACTTGCGAAGCTCGGGGTCTCTCGGCACGCCCGGCGTTGATTGGGCCTGGATATCGGCGGCGGGCGGGAGGAAGAGGGCGAGGAGGAGCAGCGCAAGGACGGCGGCGCTCAGCGAGAGGATGCGAACAGGCATGGCGCGGTCACTCAACTCAAGCGCTCTCTGGCGAGCTGAACACTCTTTCTGATTTGATGGGGGGAGGGGTACATCAACACTCTCAACTTCCTAGCCTTTCCAACTTAACAGGGATTGGGCGAAATGATCGCTCAGATAACGTTGACGATCGACTTATGTTGTAGGGGCGACGCGCGCGGCGAAACAGGTTGACAGAGGAACGTGCCATCGTTCCCGCGAACGCGGGAACCCGGACGGCCGTTGCGTTCGCGTCCGCTCACGACGAGATACCCGCGGCAAGCGCGGGTATGACGGAGGTTTGAGCGGGGGTAACGGGGTAACGGGGTAGCGGGAGCAGCGGGGGCTGCAGGGGCAGCGGGGGCAGCCCCCTCAGGCGCTGCGCGACCGCTTTCCCGGAGGGGGGCGCTTTGCGATCCGCTTTCGCCAAACTGGTAACTTCAACGCGAACCGATCTACCCCGCCATCCAGCCCAGATCAGGACTCCAGCCATGGCCACTTACCACCCCGAACGCATCATCCAGGGCAACGGCATCGAGATCTGCACCGACGCCTTTGGCGAGCCTGGCGACCCGTGCATCCTGCTGGTCATGGGCGCGGGCGCGTCGATGCTGCGTTGGGAGGAGGACCTCTGCGGCGCGCTTGCGGACGGCGGCCGCTTTGTGATCCGCTACGACAACCGCGACACCGGCCGCACCACCTCCTGCCCGCCGGGCGCGCCCAACTACACGCTCGCTGACATGGCGGCGGACGGCATCGCCGTGCTGGACGCCTACGGCGTTGAGCAGGCGCACATCGCCGGCGCTTCCATGGGCGGGATGATCACCCAGCTGATCGGCCTCAATCACCCCGAGCGCGTGCTGACGCTCACGCCGATCATGTCCACGCCCAATCCCGGCGCGACGCTGGCCGCCTCCGACGCCTTCGACAGCGGCGGCCACGAGGGGGCGTTGTCGCCGCCGAGTGACGAGATCCTCGCCGCGATCGGCGCGATGGCCGGGATCGACTGGAACGACCGCGACGCCGTGGTCGCCGTCCAGGTGGAGATGACCCGCGCCCTCGCCGGCTCTGGTTATCCCGTTGACGGCGCGCTCGACGAGGAGTTCTACGGGCGCGACTTCGACCGCGCGATCAACTATGCCAGCAGCTTCAACCACGGTCCCGCTATCGCGCAGTCCGAGCCCTGGCACGACCGCCTCAGCGAGCTCAGCGTTCCCACCCTCGTCATCCATGGCAACGACGACCCGATCCTCCCTTACGACCACGGCCAGGCGCTCCACGCCGCGATCCCCGGCGCGACCATGCTCACCCTCGACGGCGTCGGCCACGAAATTCCGAGAGGCACGTGGGACACCGTGATCCCCGCCATCCTCGAGCACACCAGCTGAGGCGGGGGCACATTACCACGCCCCGCCCGATCGCGGATAGACTGGCGCTGGGCCCTTAGCTCAGTTGGCCAGAGCAGCGGACTTTTAATCCGAAGGTCCTGGGTTCGAGTCCCAGAGGGCCCACCACACTCTCACAGAGCCTCGCACGGCAGGAGACGCGCCTCCGTCCTGCCGATCGGGCTGTCCGGTGGCGTGGGAATCGTGTAGCGGATCACGGCCCGGCCCGGACGCACGGTGATGCGCTTCACGCACGAGCGGATGAACGACTTCGTCTCCGTGACCTCGCTCGTGCGCAGGAACTCACTCATCTCCGCGGCGAACGTTGCGATCACCTCGGCGCTGTCGAGCAACGCCCGGCGCTCGGCCAAGACGACCCCTCACCTGTTCCGCTGACTCATCGAGCTGGGCCTGACGCTCTTGGTGCACCCGCAGGCGCGGCAGAATGTCGTTGACTTCCAGGTCCGCGGTCTCGACGACGTGCCACAGCCGATCGATTTTCCGCCGCACCGCTGCGCGCTCCGCCTCAATCAGCTCCAGCCGCTCCCGCTCCTCCCGCGCGACCCCGTCCAGCTCCTCATCGAGGAGCTGCACCAGCTCGCGGACATTGCGCTCGGTGAGAATGTGGTCCTGGAGCTGCGCAATGATCAAGCGCTCGAAGCGACCGGCGCTGAGCCGGGGCGTCTCGCAGCTCCCGCTGCCGCCGTTCAGGATCGACTGGCAGACGTAGTAGCTGTACTGCCCGCTCTTGGCCTCGGCCGTCGTCAATGCCCGGCGGCACAGCCCGCAGCGCACCAACCCGCTCAGCAGGTACCGGCTGGCCGCCTGACGCGGATGCACCTGTTCGGGGGCGCGGGCTTGCAGCGATGCATTGACCCGCTCGAACTCCGCGCGGAAGACGATCGCCGGAAACGCGTCCTCGACTCGCACCGGCGGCGCCCCCTTGGCGGTCAGGCCCCAGACCAGCGTGCCGGTCGGGGAGTCGTCGGCGTGTTCCGTGATCGACGTGACCCGGATCCAGCGCCGGCGCAGCATTGACTTGAACGCGACGGGTGTTCCCGCTTGCGCGTGAAGCGGGAGAACTTCCAGACGAGAATCTCCTGAAACGGAGCCTGCGCCGCGCGCTTCATCGAGCATTCGGCGGAACTGAGGCCGGTCGGCGACGCGCCCGCTCTCCGCTCCGTTTCGCTCAGGCAGCTGTGGCCGCAATCACCGTAGCGCTGACCGGGACTGGAGCGCGCTGAACATTCCAGCCCAACAGCCGGCGCGGCCGGCGTGGACGCCCTTGATTCCTCGGCCAGCGCCTTGATAGTTTAGCTTGTTATGAACATATGTTCATTATTTATTCCAGTGCGGGAGCGCGCCGCTCCCGAGTGGAGAGGAGGAGGTTGCGCGCCCTCAGAAACGGCGAGCCACGACAACCGAAGACAAGCGAGCGCCTGGTAGGGAGGGAGTGCGATGAACGGTCGGCGAGCGGCCCTCAGTGCCAGTCGTGGGATTTGGGTAGGGGCAGGTGTTGGCCGACCGCCTCGATCTGTCCAGCGCGAGCGCCGCTGGCTCTGCTGATATCGTGACACCGCGCCGGGTGCCGCCCCGGCGCGACCGAGCGGAGGGGATCGATGAGCGCCTCAGCACCAGTCATCGAGGCGGCGCTGGAGCTGGCGGCCGATGCCGCGCGGCGCCCGACGCGCGGCCAGTGGCTGGAACGATTGACCACTCAGGTCGCGCCGTTCGTCCGCGATTGTGACCTTGAAGCGTGCTGGCCGTGGGCCGATTGGCCCGAGCGCGACCGGCGCTTCCCGCACGCCTCCAGCAAGGACATCGGTATTGACGCGGTGGCCCTGCGCCGCAGCGACGGTGAGCACATCGCCATCCAGTGCAAAGCCCGCCGGCTGGATGAGCGCGGCCGCGGCGATCCGATCCACAAAGCGGAGATTGACAGCTTCGCCAGCGCGTCGTCTGACGACTTCTGGGCTGAACGCTGGATCGTCACCAACGGCGACAACCCCCTGGGCGCAAACGCGATGGCGGCGGTGCCCAAGGCGAAGCCGATCAAGATGGTCAACATCGTCAATGACCTGCGGCTGCAGCAGGGCGGGACAGCCCGCGAGGATTGCCCGCACTGCGCAGCCAACCCCGACGGCGAAGACCGCCTCCAGACCAAGTCCTGTATGCAGGACGAGGCGGTCGAGGCCAGCGTGCGCCGCCTCACCGAACACGAACAGTCAGCCAGCGGCGGCCTGCCTGCCGGTCAGGCGCGGGGCAAGATCATCCTGCCCTGCGGCACCGGCAAGGCCCGCATCTCGCTGCGCATCGTCGAGGCGCTGACTGCGCCCGGTGAGCTGTCGATCGTGCTCTGCCCCTCCATCGCTCTGGTCGCGCAGATTCGGCGCGAGTACCTGCAGCACACCGATGTGGACCTGCGCGCCCTGGCCGTTTGCTCCGACGAAACTGCCGGCTACGACCCCAGGAAAGAAGGCTCCCGCAACACCGCCAACGATCCCACGCTGGACAACAGCAACGTCAGCGCCAGCGAGGTCAAGGGCAAGGTCACTACCGACCCGGCGGAGATTGCCCGCTGGATTCGCGCTGGCCAGGGGGCGGCGCAGATCAGCGTCATCTTTGGCACTTACCAGAGCGGCAGCCGCGTGGCGGAGGCGCTCCAGAGCACCGACGTGACCGCCCGCGTCCTGATCGCCGACGAAGCGCACCGCACCGCCGGCCTGCGCCGCAAAGGCGGCGGCAAAGCGAAGAACGGCGCCGTCTCCGCTGCCGAGCAGCGCATCCGCGACTTCACCCTCTGCCACGACAACGACGCCTTCCCCGCCGTCTACCGCGTTTATCAGACGGCGACGCCGCGGGTCTACGACGTACGCAAGGTTGCGCGGGAGGCTGCCAGCGATTGGATCGTCCGCAGCATGGACGACGAAACCGTCTTTGGCGTGGAGCTATACCGCAAGAGCTACGCCGAAGTGGTCCGCAACCAGTGGCTAGCTGACTACCGCATCATCGCGCTGGGCATTAACGATCCTGACGCCTACGAGCAGGCCAATCTCCTCGCCAGCAACAACGAGAGCAAGGGCCGCAACGCGCTGTCCACCAGCGACTACCTGCGCGGGCTGGCTTTCGCCCTTGCCATGGGCGGCGCGACCCAGAGCGGCGAGCGCGGGACGGTGGCCGTGCAGTCCTGCATCGCCTTCATGAACACGGTGAACAAGTCCAAACGCATGGCCCAGGATCTCCAGACCGACAGCGTCAAAGGCTGGGTCCAGCGCTGGCTGACCGAGAACAACCCCGATCAGGCGCTCGCGCCTTACACGCTGGAGCACCTGGACGCCTCCAGCAACGTGACGGCCCGCGACAATGCCAAACAGCGCCTCGCGGCGGCGAGCGCCGCGCAGCCTCACGGCGTCGTCAACGTCGGCATCTTTGGCGAGGGGACCGACTCGCCCAGCCTCAGCGCCGTCGCCTTCCTCGAGCCGCGCCGCAGCCCCATCGACGTCATCCAGGCCGTTGGCCGCGCCATGCGCACCGCGCCCGGCAAGGATATCGGCTACATCATCTGCCCCATCCTGATCCCGCCCCACGCCGACCCCGAGCAGTGGCTCAGCGTCAGCAGCATGGACGAGGGCTGGCAGGAACTGGGCCAGATCCTGCTCGCCCTCCGCGCCCACGACCAGCGCATCGAAGACGAGCTCGCCGACCTGCTCCAGCTCTACATCCCCAAGCCACCGGAGACTGTCCGCTCCATCGTCGCGGTCGCCCGCGGCGCGGACGGCGAGCCCGGCCGCATTCAGTTCCGCGAACACCAAGGCCCGCCCGGCAGCGCCGAGGCCGCCGTCGAGCGCGTCGCCGCGGGTCAGAGCACGCTGGCCCAGCAGTTTGAGCGCATCGACGAACAACCGCCGCCCGCCGTCGGCGAATCCGCTCCTCCGGAGTATGAGGACGGCACGAGCGCCATTGAGCCCACCCAAATCATCACCGGCAAACGCAACGCCGACGGCAGCGTCGAGCTGCGCCAGCACAGCGTCGTCCGTACCAAACCGAAGAAGGACGAGATCCGCGGCCCAATCGACTTCCGCAAGTCCAAAGACCGCGCCCGGAACATGATCAACAAGGGCGAAGGCGTCCGCGTCACGCCCAAGCCGCGGCGCACCCCGAAAGCCAAAGCCGAAGCGTCCGCCCAGGGGATGCTGCTCCTGAGCGGCATGGAGGAGCACGGCAACGCGATCAAGATGAACCTGCTCGCCAAGTCCGGCCTGATGGACAACCGCGTCGCCCGCGACCTGAACATCCTTGAGGGCAGCATCCGCGAGGCCGCCCACCACCTGCGCGCCGACCAACTCCAGCCCGACCTGAATACCCACTTCGGCCTCGACAACCTCAAGCAGGCCAGCCTCGCCAAGCAAGCGGACGGCTGCACCATCGCCGCCCTGCTGATGATGAACGCGGCCATGCTCCACCAGCGCATCAGCAACGGCCGCTGGCTGAGCGGTATCAACGACCTGGCCGCCGTCAAGAACGACGTCAACGTGCTCCGCCAGCTCTCGCGCGAGTGGGAGCGGATCATGCGCCACGACTTCCGCCCCGTGCTGGAGCCCGCCCTGGAAGCGATCTACGCCGTCGAACGCAGCGGCAGGACCGCCGGCCTCGAACGCGCCCTGCGCCACATCACCGCCGAGGCGGAGCGGATCGCTGAGATCTACGCGGACATGGGCGCTGACCACGCCGGCCCGCTCTTCAACCGCGTGATGGGCAACCAGGCCTCCGACGGCGCTTACTTCACCCGTCCGGTGGCGGCCGCCATTGCCGCGCGCCTGACCCTCGACGCCTGCGGCGACCTGGACTGGACCGACGCCGCCGTCTGGCGTCAACACAAGACCGTCGACCTCGCCTGCGGCAGCGGCACGCTGCTCGCCGCCATGCTCACCGAGATGAAACGCCGCGCCCGCGCGCAGGGCGCGAGCGAAGCCGCCATCGCTGGGCTGCAGAAGCTGGCTGTTGAGGAGACGATCAAGGGGCTCGACATCAACCCCGTCTCGCTGCAGCTGGCCGCTTCCCAGTTGACCGCCGGCAACCAGCAGATCAGCTACCGGCGCATGGGGCTGCACCAGATGCCCTACGGCCCGCATCCCGATGACCCGAGCCGCGTCGCCACGGGCAGCCTCGAGCTGCTCGGCCAGCGCGCCATCGTCGAGCGGCCTGGCGAACTGGGCTTTGAGGACGACCAAATCGGCTCCCAAAGCGTCTGGGCGGCAGCCGACGACGCCGAGTTGGAAGACGCCGTCGAGGCCGCCAAAGACGCCCGCATCATTATTATGAATCCGCCCTTCACCAATCGTTCCAAGATGGGCGAGAAGTTCCCTGAGCCCGTCCAGCAAGCATTACGCAAGCGAACAGATAGCTTAGACGAACAGTTAAGTAAAGTTGATCCTGAGTTAAAAAATTTCGCGTCACGAAATACGGCCCGGACGTATTTCGTGACGCTGGCAGACCGCTGCTTGCCTAGAAATACAGGAGGGCTAACGATGATCAATCCGACCATTGCCCTGTCCGCACCCTCAGGACTGAATGAGCGAAGAGTCCTGGCTCGACGCTACCACATCCATACTGTGTTTACCTGTCACCAACCAGGACAGGTGAACCTGAGCCAGAACACTAACATCAACGAGAGTATCATTGTCCTGCAACGTCATCCCTTCTCCCGCAACTGGGCTCCTCAAACTCGCTTCATTCAACTGGACAAGATGCCAGCCGACGAAGTCGAAGTGGACGACTTCCACCGCTGTTTGCAGGAGTGTGCGGAAGGTGAAATGGTGAATGGTTGGGGCGCCGTGTCCTATTGGCCGGCCGAGCGGATCGCGGCGGGCGACTGGACGCCGGCAATCTGGCGCTCCTCAGCGCTCGCCGTCGCGGCGGCCCGATTTGCCAGCGACGCCAGCATGAAAACGTTAATCGCAGCTGGCCTGTCGCCAGCGGCGACAGGCCAGCTGCTGCGCGGCTCTTTCGAGCGCGCAGCAGCCGGCGCTCCGGGCAGCTTTCCCATCCTGAAATCCAAGGGCGCGGACGCTCAACTGTGCATCCAAAGCCAGCCCGACGAGCACTGGATTCCGAAACAGCGGGATGAATCCACCCGTCTTGGCAACGGCGGAACGTACCCGGAAGCGAGCCAGATTCTACAAAAGGCCGGGCATCTATTGATTACAGCTGGTCAGGACAGCAAAACTGGCCGCCTCACGGCTACTGCAGCTGATGAGCGCTACATAGACAACGGTTGGATGCCCGTCGCCGGGTTGCCAGCAGAAGAAGCTAAAGCGCTGGCCGTATTCATCAACTCCACGGCTGGTCGCTTGCAGATGATGCGGCATCCGGGCCGGAAGATCAGTTTTCCCACCTACAGCGCCGCTGAGGCTGGCAACATCCGTACCCCCGACGTCCAAGACGACCGCATCCGCCGTATCTTGGCGGACTGCTGGGAGCGCACCAAGGACATGACCGTGCCCCAGTTCCGCGACGGCGAGTGCGAAGTCCGCCGTCTCTGGGACGAGGCGGTCGCGCAGGCCATGGGCTAGGACGTCGAGGAGCTGTCCCGTCTCCGCCGCCTCCTCCACCAGGAGCTGCACGTCAGCGGCCTCGGCTACAACCAATACCGCGACGAGGCTGAGGCGGCCGACTAACATCGGCGGCGGCGCAGTCTGTTGCGGCAGCGGCCGCTCCGGAAGCGCGCGGTTGACTCCGCGCTTGCCCCGCCTGCCCGTCCGCGAATATCTTGGCTCTCAACAGCCGCGCAGGCGAGGCGGGCCC
Organism: Dehalococcoidia bacterium; assembly: GCA_965200625.1. GTDB lineage: Bacteria > Chloroflexota > Dehalococcoidia > Bin125 > Bin125 > Bin125. The sequence goes on along the minus strand of OZ241375.1, from coordinate 1,812,292 downwards.
ACTCTCTCGCTCGGACGCGCTGAAATCGAGGGTGATCATGACAAGGGGCCAGCACCTGGATCGGGTGGAGATCCGGCGGTTTCGGGGCCTGTCCGATCTCAACCTCGACAAGCTCGGCAGCTTCAACCTCCTACTCGGCCCAAACGACGTCGGCAAAACGTCAGTGATCGAGGCCATCTTCCTGCTGTCCGGCACCGCCAACCTGCGATTGCCCCGCGTGGTTCAGAATCGGAGGGGGCTCCCCACGGAGACGGTCGATGACCTGAGGACCATCTTCCACAACCTCGATCCCGATCAATCCATCGAACTGGCAGGCCATTCCTCAGGCCCCATTGCGTGCCGCAAACTCAGGATTTCTACCCCCCGCGCGCAGCCTGAGCTCATCGGACAGCCGCAGTCAAGAACAAACGGCGGGAACGCCCGTTCGCAGTTGCCGGAACACTTTGAGTCGGGCGGAGATCAGGCATCCTCCCTTGGTCCGCGCGGTCCGCGGGTGCTGCAGTATGAGGGAGAAGTCCAGCCCCGTCAAGGAGAACTCCAGTCCTTCTCAGGGACACTGCGTGGAGACGAGGACACATTCAGCATCGACAGCTCCGTTAACTCGACGCAGAATCTGATACTCCCTGCCCGCTACATAAATCCAAGGCTGGGGTATGACGCAACTGCAATCAGCACCCTCGTCGTCCACAAGCAGGTGGATCGACTTGTATCTTTCATGAAGAACATTAACCCGCACATCACCGACGTCAACACGGGCGGTGACTTAGCATACGTGGATGTCGGCCTCGCTCAGATGGTGCCGCTGAACGTCTTTGGCAGCGGCATGATCCGCGCCGTAAGCGTCCTGTCTCACGTCTTGTCCGGAGATGAGGGGATCCTCTTGCTCGATGAATTGGAGAACGGACTGTATCACACAGCAGTCGATTCGTTTCTCCGGGCGCTGCTGGCACTGTCGCACGAAGGGGATGTCCAGATCTTTGCCTCACCCACAGCCTGGGCGTGTTGGAGAGCCTCCTGAAAGTGTTGGACGAAGAGGCCTATGTCGAGCATCTCGCGACGACGCGCTGCTTCTCGCTGCAGCGCGACCGTGAAGGGCGCGTGCGCCCCTACCGGTACGAGTATCCGCAGTTCGAGCACTGCGTGCGTCACGGCATCGAAATCCGATGATGTGGGCGCTGTTCGTCGAAGGGAAGTCGGACCAAGCGTTCGTCGAGTGGCTGTTGAGTCATTTGGCAGTCGAGGGTGTTGAAGTCGGGATAATTGGAGGCGGCGTCTCGGCGCTAGAGAGCGTCCGGAATGTTATTGACGCGACCCAGGCCAGTGGCAGAGACATAGCGATGCTGCTGGATGCGGACGGCGACGTCGAAGGCCCATCAAGAGACCTACCGCTGCTTCGACGAGTACGAGGCGTGTTTACGCGGCCATGATCACCTATACGTAACCCCGAACCGCAAGGCGCGGATCTTTGCATACTGCGAAGCCGTAGGCGCCGTGACCGGACTGAACAAGGACTACGGCAATGCCGCGCACTGGAATGCCGATGCACCGATCCTGGAGCCGCTGAAAGAGTTCCTCTGCAGTCTGGCCAGGGGCACTCAGGAGTGAGCCGGCCCCACCTCCAGATCGACCCTCAGTGCCAGTCGTGGGACTTGGGTAGGGGCAGATGCTGGCCGACCGCCTCGATCTGCTCGGCGACGAGGTTGGTGGCGCCGTCCCCGCGGTCGATGCGGCCGCGGATGAGGATCAGGGAGTGGGACAGCGCCCGCCGATAGCGGGCGAAGACCGGCGGCGGGATGATTGCCTGCACGTCGCCCGTCTCATCCTCGATTGTGACGAAGACCGTCCCCTCCGGCCCGCGCGGATGCTGCCGCGCAATCGACCAGCCGGCGACGCGCACGCGCTGCCCGGCCCGCGCCTCGGAGACAGCGCGGTCAGCGCCGGCAACTCTCATACCTGCGGCCTGCAGACCGACGGCACGGTCGTCTGCTGGGGTGCGGTGAACAACACGGAGGCGCCGAGCGGAACGTTCACCTCAGTCAGCGGCAGCCATGTCCACTCTTGCGCAGTCGACCCGAACGGACTCGTCAGCTGTTGGTGGAATGACCCATCTTGGCTAATAGTGCAGGGCGTACCCAAGGCAGGCGAGGACTAATGCTTTCGTCCTTCAGCCTCGCCGTTGCTTATAGCAGATCAACGGCGAGGACGCCTGCTGGGGCTGCGCCGCCTGAGTTACTCCACTATGGGCGTGGCGGCTGGGCAGAGAGACGTTCTACGGGCGCGAGAAGGCCGATCTCGTGTACGCCATTGCGCTCGGCAATCTGGTCCTGCACGGCATCGAGCAGCCCAATATCTGGCACGGCAACACGCTCACCCGTCTCGCGGAGTATGACGGTCTGTTCGAGGGCGCGCCGGAGCGCTTCGATGTGATCCTCACCAATCCGCCGTTCGGCGGCAAAGAGGGCGCCGATGCGCAAAACCGCTACGACTACAAGAGCGGCTCTACCCAGGCCCTGTTCCTGCAGGAGGTGATCGACAGTTTGAAGGTCGGCGGCCGGGCCGGCTTCGTGGTCGACGAAGGATTGCTGTTCCGTACCACTGAGAATGCGTTCGTGCAGACGAAACAGAAGTTGCTGGACGAGTGCAACCTGCATACCATCGTCAGCCTCGCACCAGACGTCTTCACCAGCGCCGGCTCCGGGGTCAAGAGCAATATCCTCTTCTTCGACCGGGGTGAGCCAACGGAGTCGGTATGGTACTACGAGCTTGTTCCCGAGGGCCGCGATCGGTTCACCAAGACCTCACCGCTGACGCTGGAACACTTCACCCACTTCTTCGAGTTGCGCGATAGCCGCGCCGATTCGGAGTACTCCTGGACGGTTTCGATTGAGGAGATTCGGGCGCGGGACTACGACCTCAAAGCGGTCAACCCCAATCGTCCCGAGACGGCGGACACGCGCACCCCAACCGAGCTGCTGGCCGAGATCGAGCAGCACGGCTAAGAGCTGCGCCAGGCCCTCACCGAGCTGCGCCGCGCATTGGGCTAGACGGCTGCGCAGTCACTCCCCGCGCCCCAAGCTCCGTCGTTCCCGCGAAAGCAGGAACCCAAGCGATGCTTGCAACCGTCAACCAATCGTCGAGGTTCCCCCAACCGGGCGCAGCAACGACCAGGCGACCGAGCGGACCGCGCGCTGTGCATGTGTGAGCGCTACGCCGTATGGGTTCCTGCTTCCGCAGGAACGACGAGGGAGAGAGCTCCCCCACCGGGGGAGCTGTCACGAAGTGACTGGGGGGGGCGCTCCCCAAAGCAGGCAAGCCCTCCCATCATCCCCGACCCCCCGTCGTTCCTGCGAAAGCAGAGCCTGTCCCTGGCCTGAACAGGGAAACCCACACGATGCCCGCAACCACCACCCAAGCATCGAGACCACCACAGCGGAGCGCGACAGAGCTCCCCCACCGGGGGAACTGTCGCGGAGCGACTGAGGGGGGCTCCCCGCTTTCCCCCACTAGGAGAAAGCAGGGAGCCCGTCCCTAGCCGTTATCCAGCGTGAACGTGAATTCGTCGCTGGCGGTGCCGCCTTCGGAGTCCGTCGCCGTGATCTTGATCGCCAACGTCTGCGACGCCGCGTGCTCGCCCTCAAGCGTCAGCACGCTGCCGCTCCACGAGCCGCCGATCTTGTTCCGCGCAATCTCGTTCAGCAGACCCGTCTTCGACTCACCCCTCCGCTGATGCGTCGTCGTCACCTCGACCGTGAAGGTCAGGCCGTCACCGCTGAAGTGATCGGCCATATCCAGCGCCGAGGTCTGACCATCAGCCAACGTCAGGTCATCAAACGCCTCAATCAACGTCGCCGGATCCGGCTCCGGCGGGTCTGCCGGCGGAGGTGGGTCTGATGGCGGAGGATCCGCGGGCGGTGGGTCCGCCGCTGGTGGGTCCGCGGGCGGCGGATCCTGCGCTGGCGGATCGGGATCGGGCGCGGGCAGTTCGTCCACCAGCGAGAGCGTGAAGCTGCCGCTCACCGACGCGCCCCCGCCGCTTGCCGTGATCGTGAGCATCAGATCCTGCGGACTCGCCTTGCCGCCGGTCAGCGTCAGTACCGACCCGCTCCACGCGCCCGTGACCTTGTTGCGGGCGATGCTGTTCAGCGCCCCGCTATTCATCTTCCCCGACCGCTGGTTGATGGTCGTGACATCTACCGCGTAGCTCAGGTTGTCCCCGCTGAAGTGGTCGGACAGATCCAGCGCCAGCGTCGTCCCCTCGGCGATGCTGGCGTCGGCCAAGGGCGTCCCCAGCATCTCCGACGGCGTGGCAAGCACCGTCGCCGACCACGCCCCGCTCTCCTCGCCCTGCGTGGAGCGCACGCGGAAGGCGTAGGTCTGCCCGTTCGTCAGCCCCGTCACCGTCGCCGCCGTGGCCGCCACCGACTGGCTGCCGCCCGCGCTCCAGTCGGCGCCCTCCTGCGTCCAGCCCACTTCGTAGCTCGGGGCCGTCTCCGCCGAGGCGTCCGACTGCCAGCCCAGCAGCGCCTGCGCGTTGCCCGCACTGACGGTTTGGATGATCGGCGCGGTGCCGCAGTAGTTTGGCGAGACGTAGGGATTCTCCGACGCGGCGGTCAACTGAATCTTCACCGCCACCGTCGTCCCAACGGTCAGTTGGAAGCTGCCCCGGTTGCGGCAGAGCCAGGATTGCCAGCCGCCCTCCCAAGTCTGGCTGCCGATGGTCACCGACAGGTTATTGACGGTCGTCCACGGGATTGTGGGGTTGCTGCGGAAACAGAGCGAGCTCGAGACCGTGTACAGATCGGTCACCGTGTAGCTGGTTCCGTACAGGGAGAACGTGTTGTCGCCGAGCGAGCCGTAGCCGCCGCTGTCCCCGTAACCGCGGCGGTGGCTGCTGGCTTCGCTGCCCACGGTCATCGTCGTGTCGAGGGCCAAGCCCGGCCTTGCCGACGCCTCGTCCGACGCCGCTCCGTTGCCGTTCGCGTTCACCGCCCGCACCTGGAAGGTGTACTCCTGTTGACGGTGAGGCCGGCCAAGTGGACGCTGCGCGTGCCGGGGTTGTTGTTGGGGATGGAGAGCCAGTTGTTATACGGGCCGTCGCCCTCCCTGTAGCGGGCCTCCCATCTGGTGATGCTGCTGTCGAACCCGTGGAACCAGGCCAGATCCACACTGCCTTCGTTGTCACCATTGCCCGTCGCGGTGAAGTGGCTGGGCTTCGCCGGCACCGGCCCCGGATTGCCCGGTACCCCCCAGCTCGCCGCGCCGTTGCCGACCCCGTTCACCGCCCGCACCCGGTAGAAGTACTCCGTGCCGTTCGTCAGGTTCGACACCGTGTAGCTGCGCGTGTCCGCATTGCTGCCCGGGATATTCAGCCACCAGCCCCAGTCTTCATCGCCCACCTGCTCCTGGAACTGCCACTTGAGAATCGAGCTGTCCGCCGTCGCCAACTCCCACTCCAGCGTCACCGCCCCATCCCCATTGGTCACCCAAAGCTCACTGGGAGCCGCCGGCGAACCGGGGACCGGCGTCTCATCCTCCGCCCCCACCGACCCCGCCAAAGCCAGCCAAGCGCCCGCCACAAGACCCAAAGCAACCACCGCCAGCGACAGTTGCCTAACCAGCTTGCGTTGAACAACCATGGAGACTGCCCTTTCTCACCAAGCCTGACCAAACTTGGCCCAGTCCCCCCCCCGCAAACAAGGCACCCCCCACCGTCGTTCCCGCGAAGGCGGGAACCCGCAAGGTCGCCAAGGGGCGAGTGAGCGCAACGCCCGAGTTTTCGCAGGAACGACGGTGGGGCGCGGGCCTGCCGTTAGCCTTGGCGCGACTGGACGATTGCCCGGGCCGTGCTGACGACTTGCTTGAGCGCGACGGCGACTTCGGCCTCATCGAGGGCGCTGGCCACCGTCTGGTAGCCCGCCCGCTCGATCATCGGCCCCAGCCGACCCCGCTCAAAGCAGCCCAACGTCCACTCCAGCGAGTCACCGGCGGCGGTCAGGTCGAGCATCAGGCGCTCATCGTCCGCTTCCGGGCCATAGTGGTAGTGCGGCGCAACGCGGAAACAGTCAAAGCGCAGCAGTTCCGTATCGCTGCCCTCAACCTCCGCGCGGACTTCAATGCAAAGCCCTTCATCCCCGGCAATATCGTCACGGTAGCGCATGGCAAAGCGAATCGCGCCAGCGTCGACGCGGGCGTGGTGGTCAGTCATCTCGTTCATCTCCCGATTCTGCCGCGAACCGCGCGGCGCTTCGGCGACATACTAGCCGCCAATGATCTGCGCCGTGCTCACGGAACGACGGAGACAAGCTTCCCCACTGGGGGAGCTGTCACGAAGGGACTGAACTGAGGGGGGGGGCGCCACCGCTTCCCCCTAGCCGTTATCCAGCGTAAACGTAAACGCCCCGCTCGCCGTTCCCCCTCCGAGTCCGTCGCCGTGATCGTCACCGTCAACGTCTGAGACGCCGCATGACCACCCTCAAGCGTGAGCACGCTACCGTCCCAAGACCCACCAATCTTGTTCCGCGCAATCTCCCCCAGCAGCCCCGTCCGAGACTCACCCGTCCGCTGATGCGTCGTCGTCACCTCCACGACAAACGTCAACCCATCACCGCTAAAGTGATCGGCCATATCCAACGCCGAGGTCTGGTCATCGGACAACGTCAGATCAGCAAACGCCTCAATCAAAGTCGCCGGATTGTGCGGCGGGTCCGCGGGCGGCGGATCAGCCGGCGGCGGACCCGAGGGCGGCGGATCAGCTGGAGGCGGATCGTCAGCCGGTGGATCAGCGGGAGGCGGATCCTCCGCGGGCGGATTCGGATCGACCGGCGGACTCAGATCGGGATCGGGTACTTCCCCGACCAGCGAGAGCGTGAAGCTGTCGCTCACCGACGCGCCCCCGGCGCTCGCCGTCACCGTAATCGTCAGCTCCTGCGACGCCGCGCTCCCCCCGCTGAGCATCAGCACCGACACCGTGTCGTCCCAGCCGCCCCGCACCTTGTTCCGCGCAATCGCATTCAGCCGCCCCGTCCGCGACTCTCCCGTCCGCTGATGCGTCGTCGTCACCTCGACCGTGTACACCAGATCAGCACCGCTAAAGTGCTCGGCCATATCCAGCGCCACCGTCGTTCCATTCGCAATCGCCGCATCATTGAACACCCCAATCAGCGCCGGCGGATCAGCCGCCTGCGCCTGACCGCCCGCCGCCGACGACGGACTCCCAACCACCGCCAGCGACCAGCTGCTCTCCCCAACCGTGTTCTGCGCCCGCGCCTGGACCGCGTACATCGTGCCGTTGGACAAGCCGCCGATCGCCCACGTCGTCGCCGTGTCCGGCGACGCGCTGTCGTCCCCGTCCTCGCTGTGCAACACCCACTCCCCGTTCGGCAACGCCCGATAGCGCACGTCATAATCGCTCACCGCCGATCCATAATCCGCCGGAGCCGACCACGACACGCTCAGCCCGCCCGCAACCGCAGTGACCGCCTCAAGCACCGGACTGTCCGGCACCGCCCGCGTCGTCGCCGTGGCCACCTCCGACCACGCCCCCGTGCTGTCCCCGATGACGCTGCGCACCCGCGTCTCATACGTCCCGCCGCTCGTCGCCAGACCCGTGATCACCGCGCACCGACCCAGATTCGCCCCGCACAGCGGCGCAGAACCCATGCCAATCCGCCGATCATGCGACGCCGAACTCCACTCACTCGCCCCCGCCTCCCGGTACTCCACGTCATAGCTGGTCACGCTCGCCCCGTGCACCGCCGGCTGCTCCCACTGCACCACCACCTGCGCCCCCTGACCCATCGTCCCCATCCCCCCCGACCTCCGGCGCGCAGGGCTTGCAGGTCGTCGCCGACGCCACATCGGACCACGGTCCGTACCAGGGAGTACCAACACTTTCATTAGTGCGAGCCCTGAGCTGAAACTCATACGTAGTGTTGTCGCTCAGGGCGCTGTTGTCGCTCAGGCTGTCGAACGTCCAGGCTGCCCCCGTCCCTTTGGCGAAGACATTGGTCCACGACGTCGTCCCCGCCGCCCGGTACTCCAGCTGGTACGCAACGGAAGCGGTTTGGTTATGATAAGGAGTGTCGTAGAAGCTGTAGAGGCGCTGATGGTGCCACCGCACCTCGATCTCGCGCTCCTCATTGACCAGGAACCAGAGCGCGGGCTTGTCGAACCACGGCGCCCGCACCGATTGCACCTCGGACCACGGACCCTCCGTGCCCCCCTCGCAGACCCCGTGGCTGAAGGTCACCGGCCGCACCCGGATCTCATACGTCGTGCCGTCCGTCAGTCCGCTAATCCACACATCACCCGGCACATCGATCGAGCCACTGTGGTCGAGGTGGGAGACTGACTGGTCCGTCCATGACGTCACCCCGGCCTCCCGATACTGCACCTCGAAGGTCACGCACGGCTTCGAGTCCCGATTGATCCAATCCACCTGGATTTGTCCGCGGGTGGTGTGCTGGGTGTAGAACTTCAGATCCGTCTTCCGCCCGTCCGCCTCCTCCGCCGCCCGATCGCGGACAATCAGCTGCTGCAGCGCCGCCCGCGTCCGACCCGTCTGCACGTCCGACCACGGGCCGCCGACGTCGGCGGGGTTCACGCCGCGCGCCCGCAGCTCATACTCCGTGCCGTCGTCCAGCCCCGTAACCGTCGTGTACCGCAGCCTGCCGCTGTTGATGACCGCGTCGCTCGAGGTGGTCCACGACGGCGTCGAACCGCCCCGGTACTGCACCTCGTAATAGGAGAGCCCGTCGCCGTTCGCCGGGGTCATGCTCGCGAAGATCTTCCCGTGGTTCAGGTGAATCTGGGAATCGACCTCCAGCACGGGCTTGTCCGGCACCGGCGGCCACGGGATCGTCTGCGACTCGACGTCGGACCAGGCGCTGTTCCCCGCCGAGTTCGTCGCTCGCACCCGCACCTCGTAGGTCTGACCCGCGCTCAGCCCATTGATCTTCGCCCAGTGGTAGGCGCCGCCCGCTTGGGTCTCGTAGTTCGCCCAGTGCGTCCACGACGCAATCGAACCCCCTTTGTATTCCACCCGATAGCCCGTGATCGTCCCCCCGTTGTCCGCCGGCGTCCCCCACCAGGCGTACATCTGCCCGTAAGTGTTCGACAACGTCAGGGACAACGCCGGCGCATCCGGCGCCGACTGCGCCTGCGCCGTCGGGCTCAAGCCAACCAGCCCCGCCAGCACCCCCACCGCCAGCCCCACGGCCAACCCCGAGGCCAGCCACCGCAGGAGCCGCGACCGGGCCCTCATCTGCCCACCCCGCGAGAGGAAACCCAGAACGCCAACCCCCCCCAAGAATCCCAGTCATAACAAATTCCTCTCCCCCAGCCAACAGCAGACGCCAACCCAAAAGCGCCACCACCACAAAGCATAACGAAACCCAACCACCCCGCCCCCACCCCGCACCCTCCACCGTCATACCCGCATCCCCCCTCCGTCATACCCGCGCCCCCCTCCACCAGCCCGCACCCTCCACCGTCATACCCGCACCCCCCCCCCCACCGTCATACCCGCGACGTCGTCGCGGGTATCTCGCCGCGTCGAGCACGGACCGCTCTGCAGTGCGCGACAAGACCGCCGCAGCGGAGCGCAGCAATGACGGAGCGGTTGTGGGCTTCCCCGCTTCCCCCTAGCCGTTATTCAGCGTGAAGGTGAATTCGTCGCTGATGGTTTCTCCTTCGGGGTTGGTGGCGGTGATCTTGATCGTTAGCGTCTGCGACGCGGCGTGGCCGCCCTCGAGCGTTAGCACGGTTCCGCTCCAGGCGCCGGTGACTTTGTTTTGGGCGATCTCGTTGAGGAGACCGGTCTTTTGCTCTCCGGTGCGCTGATGCGTGGTCGTCACCTCGACCGTGAAGGTCAGTCCCTCTCCGCTGAAGTGGTCGGCCATGTCCAGGTCGCTGGTCTGGTCGTCGGCCAGGGTGAGGTCGGGGAACTCCTGGATCAGCGCCAGCGGGGGCGGCGCGGGCTCGGGCAGTTCGTCGACCAGGGAGAGCGTGAACGCGTCGTTGACGGAGGCGTCGTCCGCGCCGCTGGCGGTGATCGTGATGGTCAGGTCTTGCGCCGCGGCGCTGCCGCCGGTCAGGGTGAGGACGGTACCGTCCCACGCGCCGGTGACCTTGTTGAGGGCGATTTCGTTGAGCAGGCCGGTGCGCTGCTCGCCGGTGCGCTGGTGGGTCGTCGTGACCTCGACCTTGTAGGTGAGGTCGTCGCCGCTGAAGTGGTCGGCCATGTCGAGCTCGACCGTGGTGTCCTCGGCGATGTACTCGTCGTCGAACTCCTCGATCAGTGAGGGCGGGGTTGGCGTTGGGGCGGGATCGGGATCCGGATCGGGTTGCGGATCGGGATCCGGCTGAGGATCGGGATCTGGCTGGGGATCGGGATCTGGGGTGGGGAGTTCGTCTACCAGCGAGAGGGTGAAGGCGTCGCTGACCGACTCGTCGGCGGTGCTGGCGGTGATGGTGATCGTCAGGTCCTGGGCGGCGGCGTTGCCTCCGGTGAGGGTGAGGGTGGTTCCGTCCCAGGTTCCGCTGACCTTGTTGCGGGCGATTTCGTTGAGCAGCCCGGTCTTCTGCTCGCCGGTGCGTTGGTGGGTGGTCGTGACATCCACCTTGTAGCTCAGGTCGTCGCCGCTGAAGTGGTCGGCCATGTCGAGGGTGACGGTCGTGCCCTCGGCGATGCTGGCGTCGGCGAACGGGGTGGTGAGCGCGGGACCCTCGGCCGGGGCGTCGGGGGCGTTCGCGGGGGTGGCGTGGACGGTTTCCGACCAGGCGCTGGGATCGCCGCCCTGGAGGGCGCGGACGCGGAAGGCGTAGGACTGGCCGTTTTCGAGGCCGGTGACGGTTGCCTCCATGGTGTTCGCGGTCTCGACGCCGCCGGCGCTCCAGTCGGAACCCTCGGGCGTCCAGGAGACCTCGTAGGTGGGGCCAACCTGACCGGATGCGCCGCCGGCGCCCTGGCCGCCAGCGCCGTCGTCGGGCATCTGCCAGTCGACGGTCACCTGCTGATTGCCCGCCTCGGCGTTGACCGAGTCCGGCCCAAAGCCGGCCGCGCCGCCGGCCGTGCCGACTTCGATGCGGACGATAACGCCGGTGTCGCCGTCGGCGATGCTGATCGACTGGTCATCGGCAGCGTGGCTACTGCTACCTCCAGTCCATCCGCCGGCGTAGGTCTTGTCCTTGAAGGTCAGCTTCAACTCGTTCAGGTCGGCCACCGGGATCAATGCGCTGGTCGCAAAGATGATGTCTGAATCGACGCTGGTCTGGTACAGGGAGCTGATAGTGTAGTTGACCCCCATGTAGGTGAACGTGGTGTCACCCAGCGAACCAAAGCCATTGCTGCCCTCCAGGTAGTAACCGGTGAAGAAATGCTCCGCGCCCACCGTCATCGTGGTGTCGAGGAGGTACTGGTTGGCGGTGGCGGTGACCTCGACGGACTCGGGGCCGGCCGTGCTGCCCACGAAGTAGCGGACCTGGAAGGTGTACTCGGTGCCGTTGGTCAGGCCCGTCACCTTGACGCGGCGCGTTTCGTCGTCGCTGCCGGTGACGTCCGTCCAGCTGTTGTAGGCGCCGCTGCCTTCCTTGTAGCGGGACTGCCACTTGGTGATCACGCCGTCGCTGTCCGGGCCGTCCCAGTTGAGGATCATGCCCGTGTCGACGGGTGTAGCGCTGAGGTTTTCGACGCCGTGTCGGATCGTGAATACCATCACGTCGTTGTTGAACGCCGCTTTGCGCGCCTGCTCAAACTTGCCGCTGACCAGCGTCCAGCCGCCGTGATAGGCGCGGACGGTAGTGCGGCCACTGTCGGCCGCTTCAATACAGAGACTGTTGACCTGTTCCAGGGTCAGTTGCGGATCGGTGTCGAAGTAGAACTTTGAGCCGTCCACACGGATCTCGGTGACGGTGTAGTAGGTTCCGTAGAGGTTGAACTGCGCCTGACGCGGGTCTTCGAAACTGCCGTGGGAACCGCGCAGGTAGCCCGTGAAGCTGCCGGATGTGCGCGGTAAAGTCCTGGCGGCGCTCATCAGCTCGTACTGCCAGTTCGGCGTGGCCTCGACCGATGCCGAGGCGCTGCCGCCGCTGGGCGATAGGTAGCGCAGTTGGAATGCGTACCGCTGGCCATTGCTGAGCCCTGTTACACGGTGGTAGCGCGCATCCCCGCCGCCGGGGATATCGCTCCAGTCGCCCCATTCGCTGGGGATGGACTTGTAACGGTACTGCCACTGCACAATAGCCGGGTCCTCCGCGGTCGACCAGTTAAGTTCGATCGTGTCGGCGCGAGGCGAGGCGGTGAATCTGTTGATCGTGCGCTTTTCCGCGATCGTGAAGGCGACCGTCTCGCCCACGGCGGCGCTCAATCCCGTGGCTCCCGTACGATCACCGTGAATGTCCCAACCGCCCTCGAAGGTCTGGTCCTTGATGGTGACGATGACGTGGTTCAGGTGGTTCCTAACGAAGTTACTTGCACCTCGGATCACTATATCGTCGGCGTCCTAGACGAGCCTCACGATGGGTGCATATGTGGCGCCACCGTACGTGATCGAAGTGTCGGCCATGGAGCCAGCGTTCCCGGACCAGTAGCCGTAAAAGCCACCACCACCGTCGCCCACCGTGATGGTGGTCGAGTGGAACTCCAGCGCCTCCGGCTGCCGTTTCAGCGCATCTGGTATCGCCTTGCTGATGACCACCTCAATCTTGTCGCCGGCGGAGTCGCCGACGTCGTCGCGGAAGCCGTCGCCGTTGAGGTCGCCGTCGCGCTGGTTGAGGTGGAAGTTGATGCCGGTGGGCGGCGTTTGGTGGTAGGTGTAGGCGCTGCCCCACTGGGCCCAGCCGCCTGTGATCTCCACGCCGTCGATGCTGAAGACGAGGGCGTTGCGCACGTCCGCCGACATCGTCCTGGGGTTGTTGTTCGTATCCGCGACGCGCCAGGCGATGTACCACTTGCCCCCGTGACGCTGCATGGCGAGCAGCGAGATCCGGTAGGTGTCCCCGTCGAGGGTGAATTGGCGCGACGTGGTGGTCACCCGGCCCACGGGACGCTGGATCAGAGAGGAGTGGATGTCATAATGCCAGCCGTACCAGTTGTTGTTGGCGTCGGAGCCGACTTCGACGGTGCCTTTCCAGACGAGTTCGGGGACGACGGCGGTGGCCGTGGGCGAGGGTTCGCCGCCGCCGTTCTGGGTGTTGTACGGGCGCACCTGGAATTGGTTGTAGCCGACGTCCAGGCCGTCCACGGTGGCGGTGCGGGTGTCCTGGTCGCTGCTGGCGATGTCCTTCCAGGAGCCGAAGTCGGCGCTGTCGGGGGGATTGACGCGGTACTGCCATTTGTCCGTTTCGTCGTCGTCGGGGGCGGCCCAGAGGAGGGCAATCTCGCCGGGGGAGGCGACGGCGCTCAGCGTGTCCGCGCCCGCGGGCAGGTCGCCGGGTGCGTCGTCGTTGTCGCCGGCGTCCTCGATGATGAAGCGCACCTTGTCACCGGTGGCGATAGTCTGCCCATTGGCATCTACCGTCTGGCGCGAGCTGGAAGTAGTCCACCCGCTCCGATACACCGTATCGCCAATCGTGATCTTGAGCCCGGCGACTTCACTCGCCGTCAGCCAGGGTACGGTTTCGATCGTGATATTGTCTTCCGCTGGGTGGTAGGTCACCCGGGTAAGTTTGTAATACTTCCCGTTGAGGATGAAGGTGTCCTTGTCAATCGAACCGGTGTCTGATTGTCCGTGGCCTTGCACCCAGTAGCCGAAAGTGAGGACACCCTCCCCCGCCGTGATCTCCGCCTCGAACACCACATCCGCCGGCGTGGTGATGGCGCTCACCGGGATGTAGATGCGCGCGTCGTAGTCCTTGTCGGTGACGATGTCGAAGCGGGTCGACCAGGTGTACTTGCCGAAGTCGTTGTAGTCCCAGGTGGCGTCGTCGAACTTGAACTCGTCGTCGTTGACGACCAGGATGGCGCTCTTTTCAATGCCCTTGGGCAGCCGGAACGGACGGGTGTCGGCGTGGGTATCGGTCAGCTGGAACCAGGACCGGTCGGCGTCCTTCCACAATTCGTCGAGGCGGAAAGCGCCCCGTCCCAGTCGTCTCCCGTCCAGGCCGGACTGAAGCCGATACTGGTTCCGGCGCTGTCGTCGTCCGTATGAATCTCTGCCGACCAGAGCTCCTCGGTGGTCGGATGCGGCGGCAGGTAGCGGCCTTGGTCAACCTCGTGCGCCTGGGAGTAGCTCCAGCCGGCGCCCGGCCGGAGTCGGTACCGCAGGGCGGCGTCTGCCCCTTGAGCGCATTATTGCTGCTGGGGCTATACACCGGCCATCCATGAATGGGATCGGCGGTGGTGCAGGTCGTGGAGCTGAAGTTGTAGATTTTGCTGTCGTAGCCGATGCGGACGTGCCAGTCCTTGGCCGGGTCGATGCCGCTGAGGTAGTGCACGGCGCGGCCGTTGAAGCTGGCGAACTGGAATTCGCTGCCCTCTTCGGCGACGGTCACCCAGTTGCCGCTGGTCGAGTCGCAGCCCCCGCCCGAGCAGAGCTGGATGCGGTGGTTGACGGAGGCGTCGGCGGGGCGGTACCACTTGTACTGGTTGTCGTGGATGTGATAGCGGAGGCCCTCTTCCTCGAAGCTGACGCGCATGATGGCGTCTTCGTCGTCCGGCAGGAAGATGACCTGGACCGGCACGCCGTCCTGGAGAGGCACGCCCTTGTGGAGCTGGCGGTAGACGTACCGGCGCAGCGACGAGCCCGGCCAATACTGGTTGGTGTCTTCCCAGCCGCCGTGGAACTCGGTGCCGGCGATCACGATGCGCAGGCTGTTGAGGTAGGATTGGGGTATATCCGCCTCCAGGTAGAGGTACTCGTCGTCGCGGTTCAGCTGGATCAGCGGCCCGTGCCTCGAGTTGGCGGTGGGGCTCAACAGTTGCCGGTCCACCTTGCCGAACTTGCCCGGGTACTGGGAGAAGCCGACGCGGCCGTTGCCCGAGCCGGGGGTCAGGTAGCCCTTCGTCAGGTAGCCGTCGGGGATGGTGGCGGTGACGTGGGGCTCAGGGGCGGTCCAGGCGTTGCCGACGCCGCTGGAGAGGCTGTCTGCGCCGCTGCTGCTCTGCGCGTAGACGCGGACGTCGTACTGGCCGCCCTCGAGGCCGGAGATGCGGTAGGTGGTACTGGTGGTGATGGCGCTCTGCGGCGGCGCGTGACTGTCCAGCTTGCGCCACTGGACGCGGTAGCGGGCCACTTTGCGGTCGCCGACCGTCGGCGGCGCGGTCCAGGCGATCAGGAGCGAGTCGTGGGTCTGCTCGCGGAGCTGCACGTTTCTGACGGGCCGGGGTGCCGGGGCGAACGGCGCGAGGAGGCGCACGTCGTATTAGTGGCCATCGGTGAAGTTGGCTTCCAGCCCCTCAATCGTGTAGACAGCGCCGTCCGAGTGGGTGGCGCCGGAGTAGGAGAGGAAGTACTTCTTACCGTTGATTACCAGGATGTACTGTTCGCCCGTCGACAGGGCGGGCAACTGGAAGTCAGGCCGGTGGGTGCTGCCGTCGCGTTGGAACATGATGGCGCCTTTATCGGCGACGCCGTCGGAGCCTTCGTAGACGATGTTGTTGATGCGGTAACCGAGGCGGGTGTGGCCGACCGTGAAGTTGCGGTTGTCGAGGCTGCCGATCGTTTTGCAGTGGTTGGTGGCGGCGAAGCCGGTGCAATTGGCGCTCGTATTGCGGCCCGCCTGCATCGTGCCGCTGAGGAGCGGGTGAGCGCCTATGCTGAAGTCGATGCTGGCGGCGGGGCCGAAGCCGCCCGGGCCGACGGCGCGGACCTCGAAGATCCAGATGGGATGGTGCTGGAGGAAGTCCTGGTACAGCAGGCGCGTCCCGGGGACGGAGGGGGAGGGGAGGGGATGCAGGTTCTGGCATTGGACTTCGACCGCCTGGTCGCACACGTAGTGGACCTTGGCGTCGCGCCAGACGCTGTAGGTGGAGGTCGTGTAGACTCAGTCGCCGCCGAGCGGGCGGTAGCGGTACTGCCACTGCGAGACGCTCGAGTCGTCGGGCAGCTCCCAGTGGACGTGGACGGCCCCCGACTCGTGGATCGGCGCGGCGCGCAGATTGATCGGGGCCGGCGGCGGGCCGGCGATGGAGAGCTTGATGGTGCTGGTGGAGCCGTCTCTCAAGGGCCGGGTGTCGAAGTCGACCAGGCGGGTGGACCGATAGCCGTCGATATACGTATACCAGACCAGCGAATACACGTCGTTGTCGATGTGCAGCGTCAGGCCGTCTTCCACGGAGGTCGGCAAGCGCTTGTTGTCCTTGAACTCGAGGATGATGTTTTCCAGGAATGAATGATCATAGGCCAGCCGCGCGATCTCGTATTCCTCGCCGTAGTAGGTGAAGGTGGTGTCCGACATGCTGCCGACTTTGTTGGTGCTCAGGTTGTCGTAGCCCTCATAATTGCTGCTGAAGACCCCCGCCGTCAGGGTCGAGAACCAGTCGGTCGAGTTCTGGGAGGCGCTGTTGTAGAGCTCGACGAAGACGTCTTGCGCGGTGCCGCTCTCGATGGGCGTCGAGAGGGGCCACGTCCAGAACGGGCCCGTGTACTGGTTATCGTAGAGCTCTGGTTCGGAGCAGTAGCGGTTCACGTCCAGGCAGCCCTGGTCATCCGGCCAGGGGGTGAGGGCGTAGGTGAGAACGCGGCCGTCGGCCTGGTTCGTCACGCGCAGCGTCAGGCCGGCGTTGGCCGAATCTGGCAGTTTTGTTGCCGTCTCGCCAGTCAGCAGTTCCAGCTCCATTTTGTAGCGGTAGCGGTCCTCGATCCCTTTCCCGCTGCCGTCCACGAACTGGGTTTGTTTGTAGTCGAAGCGCTTAATGGTGTACTCGGTGCCGTCGTAGGTGAAGGTCTTGTTGGCCAGCTTGTCTTCGGTGTCGGGCGGGGAGGCGCGGCGCTCGGAGATCCAGATGCCTCGGTTCTCCTGGATGAACTGGTAGCGGGCGGCGGCAACGACGGCGGAGGGGTAGCCGCCGGCGTCGCCGGTGTAGGCGGGGCGGACCTGGAACTGGTGGGGCAGGTTGGGGTCGAGGTCGGTGAGGGCGTGGCTGCGGGTGGCGGCGGCGCTGCTGGCGATGTCCGTCCAGGCGATCCAGGCGGCGGGGCCCGCCTGGTGTCGATACTGCCACTTGGTGATCGTGGAGTCGGCGGCCGACAGGGACCAGTTCAGCGCGAGGGAGCCGGAGGCGCTGTCGAGCTGGGCGGAGAGGGTTGGCGTCGTCGTCGTGGTCGTCGGTGCCACGGCGGTGGCGGTGAGCCAGGCGGTTTCCGTGCCGGAAAAATCTCGCCCGTGTCCGGGTGGCGGACGACGGCGCGGACGAAGAATTTGTGGGAGGTCGCGCTCGCCAGGTCGGTGACCGTGACTCCGCCGGTGGTGGGGTCGGTGGCGAGGAAGTTGTCGGGGGCGGTCGCGGTCAGGTCGTCGCTCCAGCCGACCTGGTAGGACTGTTGGGGGCCGGGCGATGGTGCAGTTCGACGGAGGTGAGGCTGGCCCAGTCGGCGACGAGGCCGCTCGGGTTGTGGGGCCGGTTGGCGTGGGTGATGCGGTTGGAAGGCTGGCCGCAGTCGGAGTCGAGATGGCTACTCTTCCAGCAGGTGCGCACGGCGAAGGACCAAATTTCACCGCGCCGACTACTGGGCGGTGTCGCGACCAGGTTCTCGGGTGAAGTACTCACGGGCAGATGGCGTTGCGCCCACGGATCGGAGACGCCCGCTTTGTACCAGAGCAGCGAATAGTGGGAGCCGCCGGCGCCGTCGTCGGCTTCGGCGATGATGTAGCGCACGTTGCCGTTGGCCTGCGGCTCGACGCGCAGCAGAGCGGGCGGCGGCAGCGGCGGCGCAATCAGGGCCTGGGCGGAGACGTCGTCCCCGCCGCGGGCCTCATCGCCTTCCCCCCTCTCCCCACAATGTTCGCGGTCAGGAAAGACTGAGCCAGTCGAGCATGCATCACAACACTCCCATCCACAGGCCGGGTTGTGCCGATCATAACCGCCAGGATCCGCCCGCGCAATCGGGGTTGGGGGGTGAGCTGGCGGCCAGGGTGGCGCGGGGAGCCCCCCTTCAGTCGCTGCGCGACAGCTTCCCCCCAGAGGGGGGCAGCGAGAGCTCCGTCGTTCCTGCGAAAGCGGGAACGACGGAGCTTGGGGGTGCGGGGGCGTTGGGAGTGAGTTGTTAGCATCTCTGCAACGCGCTTGCTGTTCACTGCGCGTCTACTAGGGACACTGGATGAGAATCGAAGACGACAACGGCATTTCGGACTTGTTGGTCGGCGAGGAGTCGCGCCTCTGCGGGGGCTTTGGCTTTATTGAGGGGCCGGTCTGGATTGCGGATGATCAGGCGTTGGTCTTTAGTGACATTCCCGGTAATCGGCAGCACCGCTGGCGGCCGGGGTGGTCGGAGGCGGAGGTCTACCGCGAGCCGAGCGGGTGGTCGAACGGGCTGACGCTGGACGCGGCGGGCAATCTGGTCGCCTGCGAGCACGGCGGGCGGCGGGTGTCGCGCGCGCCCTATGGGTCGCCGGGCGCTGAGGAGGCGATCGCGGACGGCTGGGACGGCAAGCAGCTGAACAGCCCCAACGACCTCGTCGTCCACTCCTCGGGGGCGATCTTCTTCACCGATCCGGCCTACGGCTCCGACACGGGCCGCACGCCACGCTTCGGTCAGGAGGGACAGCGGCAGGAGCTCGATTTCCAGGGCGTGTATCGGATCGACCCGGACGGCGGGCTGAGCCTGGTCGTGGCGAGGGGCTTCTCGCAGCCCAACGGGCTGGCGTTCAGTCCGGACGAGTCGCAGCTCTACATCGGCGACTCGCAGGAGGGGCTGATCTGGCGCTACGCGGTCAACGGCGACCTGACGCTTGGTGAGCGTGTGCTGTTTGTCGATCAGTCTGGCGACCAGCGGCTGGGCAATCCGGACGGGATGAAGGTTGATGCGGATGGTCGGCTGTGGACGACGGGCGCGGGCGGGGTCTCGGCGCACTCGGCGGCGGGTAAGTATCTGGGAGTGTTTGAGCTGGACGAGCACGCCGCCAACCTGACCTTCGGCGGCGACGACTTCGCCACGCTGTTCATGACGTCGGGGACGAGTCTGTACAGCATTGCGACGGCGGTGCGGGGTCTGGCGCCGGGGTCGCGGTAGGGATCGCGGAGGCCCAAGGCTTCCCCCTCTGGGGGAAGTGCCCTGGAGGGGCGAAGGGGGGTGCTCCGAGGGCTCGATCGAGCGCCGCGGTCGCCCCTCAGTCGCTGCGCGACAGCTCCCCCAGAGGGGGAGCTCTGAATCAAGGATTCCCCCAGAGGGGGGGCTCTACCAGCGGGCTTCGTCAGGCGTTGCGGAGGGTTTGCTCGAAGGCTTCGAGGGTGCGTTTGGTGAAGCGCCACATGTTGGCTTCTCGGTCTTCGTCTCCGGTTTCCAGGGTTTCGACGTGGTTGCGGGGGCCGGCGATGGCGATGCAGGTGTGGCCGGCGGCGTCTCCGTAGGGATTGCCGCTGGGGCCGGCGGCGCCGGTCTCGCCGATGCCCCAGGTTGCGCCGAGCCGCTCGCGGATGGTTTCGGCGATCAGCTGGGCGTAGGGCTCGCTGCTGGAGCGGACGCCGGGGTGGTTGGCGAGATCGATGTCGGTGAAGACGGCGCGGGCGACGCCGGTGTAGGTGACCGCCGCGCCGCGGTAGTAGCGCGAGGCGCCGGGGACGGAGAGCAGCGCGGCGGAGACCAGTCCGCCGGCGGTGGTCTCGCAGATGGCGACGGTTTCGCCGCGTTCGAAGAGCAGATCGGCGATGGCTTGGGCCATTGGCTGCAGGGGTTCCATGTCGTGCCTCCAGGTTGGTGTGGGTACGCGTTAGTATCGCGGCAAGCCCGCCACTTGGTCAGGCAGCAGGCAGAGTGAAGGAGCGCCGCCATGGGTACCCCGATTCGCGTTCACGTCGTCGCCGGCGGGTTTCCGCCGGGCAAACACGCGGGGCATGACATTGACTATGCGCGGATGCGCATCCTGATGGCGTTGCAGGCCAACGAGGATGTCCATACTACCGTGAGCAGCGACTTTGCGGACTGTCACAAGTGGATTCGTGACGCGCAGTTGCTGATTTGTTACGTGGCGGGGCCGTTTGCGGATGAGTACCAGACGGGGGTGATCCACGACTGGCTGGGCGAGGGCGGACGCTGGTTGGCGCTGCACGGCTCGACGGGCGGCAAGGCGGAGCGGATGGGCCGCGAGGACGGACGGCGGCGGTTGGTGAAGATGGACTATCACGAGGCGCTGGGCGGGTTCTTCATGACCCATCCGCCGATCCGCGAGATGGAGGTGACGGTTTCCGATCACAACCATCCGCTGACCTGGAACTTGCCCGCCTCGTTCCCGGTGCAGGATGAGCCGTACATGGTCGAGGTGATTCATCCCGATACGCAGGTGCTGCTGACGACGGCGGACATTGAGTCGCCGCCGTATGTGGAGGAGATTTACGGGGGCGATCTGTCGCTGCTGCCGGATGGGAAGTCGCACGCGCTGGGGTTTGCCCGGCGCGTGGGCGAGGGCGAGGTGGCGTACATCGCGCCGGGGCACTGCCATACGCCGCTGACGAATGCGCAGTCGTCGGTGCACGAGAGCGTCTCGCCTGATCGGGTTCCGCCGCTGCGCTTCCGCGGGCCGTGGGAGACGGAGGCGTACGAGCAGCTGCTGCGGAACGCGATCGACTGGGGGACTGGCGTGAATGGCTAGGCGGTCGGGGGGTTACTCCTCGGTGGGCGGGTCAAGGGCGGGCAGGGAGGTTTGTGCTCGGCGCGTCGAGATACCCGCGGCAAGCGCGGGTATGACGGAGGTGGGGGCGCGGGTCTGAGGGGATTGGGGCGTGGGGCGCTAGAGGCGGTCGGGGTTGGGCTGCCGCTTGGTGGGGGGAAGAAAAAAACTGGCTGGGTTGGGCGTGGGGAGATTAGGGAGGTTCGTCCTCTTCGAGGTTGGAGGGGTCTTCGTCCTCTTCGAGGTCGTCGTCGAAGTAGTCGGCGTAGATGTCGGGCATGGGGGCTTCGGGGGTGATGGCGGGCGGCCCCCCTTCAGTCCCTTTGGGACAGCTTCCCCCCGCTGGGGGGAAGCGGGGAGGATCTGGGGGGAGGATGCGGACGAGGGCGATGGCGGCTTGGACGGCGATGTAGGCGGGGTTTTCGGGGCCGGCGAGTTCGGCGAGGCGGTGGATGGCGGCTTGGCGGGTGGGGGCGATGGGCATTGGGGGCGCTTTCGGCTTGCGGGTGGATGGTCTATTTTAGGCGAACGGATGGTCTGTTGGTGGAGTTTGGGGCGGCCCGCTCAGTGGCTTTGTGACAGCTCTCCCGGTGGGGGCGCGCTCAACCGCTCCGTCATTGCCGCGCGCCGCCGCGGCAATCTCGCGGCGTCCAGCAGAGGGGTCCGTGGTCGACGCGGCGAGATACCCGCGACGTAGTCGCGGGTATGACGGAGGAGGGGGCGCGGGTATGACGGAGGGGTGGGGGTGATGGGGTGGCGCGGGGATCCCCCTCAGTCACTTCGTGAGAGCTCCCCCGGTGGGGGCGCTCTGCTGCGCTCCGCTGTGGTGGTTTCGATGCTTGGGTGGTGGTTGCGGGCATCGTTTGGGTTCCTGCTTTCGCAGGAACGACGGAGGAGCGGGGGGCGGGAACGATGGAGGGGGGGGTGATGGGGGGCGCGGGTATGACGGTGGGTGGGGGTGGGGCCTGAGGTCGGGGCTAGGGGCTAGAGGTTGGGGTGGCGGGTGTGGTTGGTGGTTTTTTCGTAGGCTTGGCCGGCTTGGCAGAGGGTGGCTTCTCCCCCCAGGGGGGCGACTAGTTGGAGGGCGATGGGGAGGCCTTGATCGCTCCAGCCGTTGGGGAGGGTTAATGTTGGGGCGCGGTTCATGTCCCAGGGGGCGGTGTATTGGAGCCTGGACCACTGGAACTCGCCGGGGGTGTCGTCGTACATCATGTTTTCGGTGACCTGGTGGGGGAGCGTGCCCTGGGCGGGGCAGGCGAGGAGGTCGAGGTCGGCGAAGGCGCGGGCGAGGCGGCCGCGCAGTTCCTCGCGGCGGATGCAGGCGTCGGCGTAGTCGGTGGCGCTGATCGATGCGCCGAGTTCGATCCAAGCGCCGAACCAGGGGCCGTAGTCGGCGGCGCGGCTGGGATAGTGGGCGCGGTGGGCGTGCAGGGCTTCGACCGCGCAGAGGGTGGGCCAGTCGGCCATGTAGGGGGCGAAGTCGGGGAGTTGGACGGGGACGATCTCCGCGCCGAGCGCGGCGAGGGTCTCGACGGAGGCGGCGACGGCTTCGGCGATGGGCGGGATGACGTCGGCGGTGGCGTAGCGTTCGTCGTAGCCGATGCGCATTCCCTGGACGCCGGCGTCGATGTGAGCGAGCAGGTCGGGGGCGGGTTCGGGCAGGGTGGTGGGATCGTTGGGGTCGTCGCCGGCGATGGCCTGGAGGGTGACGGCGCAGTCCCAGGTGGAGCGGCACATGGGGCCGACGTGGTCGAGGGATTGGGCGAGGTCGAGGACGCCGTAGCGGCTGACGCGGCCCCAGGTGGGTTTGAGTCCGACGATGCCGCAGGAGGCGGAGGGGGTGCGGATGGAGCCGCCGGTGTCGCTGCCGAGCGAGGCGTAGCAGAGGCCGGCGGCGGTGGCGACGCCGGAGCCGCTGGAGGAGACGCCGGTCCAGCGGTCGGCGGCCCAGGGGTTGACGGGCACCTGGCGGGCGCGGTTGTAGCCGGCCATTGCGCCTTCGGTGAGGTTGAGCTTGCCGAGCAGGACGGCGCCGGCCTCGCGGAAGCGGGCGACGACGGTGGCGTCGAAGTCGGGGACGAAGTCCTCGAGCACTTTGGTACCGCCCATGGTGGGGACGCCGGTGGTGTAGCAGAGGTCTTTGACGGCGATGGGGATGCCGTGCAGGGGGCCGCGGTAGCGGCCGGCGGCGATTTCGTCGTGCGCCTGCCGGGCTTCGGCGAGGGCGGAGTCGGCCATGACGGTGGCGTAGCTCTTGAGGCGGGCGTCGGCGGCGGCGATGCGGTCGAGTTGGGCCTGGGTCAGGTCGACGGGCGAGAGGTCGCCGGCGGCAATGAGCGGGGCGAGCGTTTCGATGGTGGCGTAGGCCAGTTCGGCGGGGTTGGTGGGCATTGGTGAATCCTGTCGGCTGTGGTCGGGGGGCAGGCTAGCCGTTGGCGGCTTGGGCGGCCCCCTTTAGTCCCTTCGGGACAGCTTCCCCCGGGGAGCGGGGGAATTACTCCCCTTCCTCTCTCCTGAGTCTCCGCAGTGTTGCCGCTTAGGGTGAGGAGGAGGATGTGGGCGTCTGTGTTTCCGGCGGTGAGGGTGACCAGTTCCTCGCGCGAGGTGTCGGCGTGGCGGCGGATGAGGTACATCATCTTTGCGCCGCCGGTCGTGCTGATGGCATCTGTCACGGTGACGTCCTTCCCCGAAGCGGCGCGCGTCGCGGCCTGGTTGGAGTCTAGGCGGATGCGGTTGCGTCCGCTGTGCGGATTGCTGATAATCGGCGTATGACGACACCTGCCACTGAAGACCTGCTTGCGCGTCGGGAACGGCTGCTGGGGGCAGGCATTGCGACCTTTTATTCGAACCCGGTTCACATTGTGCGCGGTGAGGGGGTGTGGCTCTCCGACCCGGAGGGCCGACGCTACCTCGATCTCTACAACAACGTGCCTTGCGTGGGTCATGCGCATCCGCGGGTGGTGGCGGCGATGCAGCGGCAGACGGAGACGCTGAATGTGCACTCGCGCTATCTGCATGAGGGGATTCTGGACTACGCGGAGCATCTGACGGGGCTGCACGCGGAGGCGTTGACGACGGCGGTCTTTACCTGCAGCGGGACGGAGGCGAACGAGGTCGCGATCATGATGGCGCGGGCGGCGACGGGCAGGCGGGGGTTGATCTATACGCAGGCGGCGTATCACGGGAACTCGGCGGAGGTGCGCAAGCTGTCGCGGCTGCGGGGTGGAGGCGAGCCGGAGTTTCGCGCGATGCCGGTGCCGCAGCGGTATCGGCCGATTGAGGAAGGGCTGGAAGGGGAGGCGCTGACGGAGGCGTATCTGGAGCGGGTGCGGGCGGAGATTGCGGGGTTTGCGGCGGACGGGGTGCCGTTTGCGGGGATGTTGGTGTGCTCGATTCTGGCGAACGAGGGGTTGCCCGACATCCCGCTGGGCTTCATGCCGCGCGCGGCGGAGATCGTCCGCGAGGCGGGTGGGCTGTTTATCTGCGATGAGGTGCAGGCCGGGTTTGGGCGCAGTGGTCGCTGGTGGGGATATGAGGCGACGGGCGTGACGCCGGACATTGTGAGCATGGGCAAGCCGATGGGGAACGGGTTGCCGCTGGCGGGCGTGGTCGCGCCGCGGGCGCTGGTGGAGACGTTCCGCCAGCAGACGCGCTACTTCAATACGTTCGCCTCGAGTCCGCTGCAGGCGGCGGTTGGGCAGGCGGTGTTGGAGGTGATTGAGGATGAGGGGTTGGTCGAGAACTCGGCGTCGGCGGGGGCGTATCTGCGCGAGGAGCTGCGGGCGTTGCAGGGCGGTTGCGAGGCGCTGGCGGACGTGCGCGGGCACGGGCTGTTCATCGGGATGGAGTGGGTGACCGATCGGGAGAGCAAGGAGCCGGATCCGGAGGGGGCGGAGGTGATTGTCAACCGCCTGCGAGAGGCGGGCTTCCTGATGGGTCGGGCGGGGGAGCATGGGAACGTGCTCAAGGTGCGGCCGCCGCTGGTTTTCCAGCGGGAGCACGCTGATCTATTTCTGGAGGCGTTTACGAGCGCGATCGCGGAACCGGTCTGAGCCGATGCCGCTCCCGACGAATCTGAGCGACGGTGAGCTGTACGCGATCGCGGAAGAGGCGCTGCCCTATTGGGATCTGCAGCCCGAGGCGGTGGAGATCATCTCGCGCAGCGAGAACACGGTGTTTCGGGTGGATTTGGCGGATGGTCGGCGGTATGCGCTGCGGATTCATCGGCCGGGGTATCACACGCTGGCGGAGTTGGAGGCGGAGCTGCGCTGGACGCAGGCGTTGCACGCGGCGGGGATCAGTGTGCCGGTCGGGGTGCGGACGTTGGCGGGGCCGGGCTATGCGACGATCGCGACGCCGGACGGCGCGTCCAGCCGCGCGGTGGGGTTGGTCGAGTGGATTGCGGGCGAGATTCTGGGGGAGTCGATGGCGGCGGAGCGGGACGAGGAGGGGATCGTCGCCCGCTTTCGGCGGCTGGGGGCGATTGCGGCGGCGATGCACAATCAGGCGTCGGCCTGGACGCCGCCGGCCGGATTCACGCGGCACGCGTTTGATCGGCCCGGCTATGTCGGGGAGGCGCCGTTCTGGGGTCGGTTCTGGGACATTCCGATTCTGACGGCGAGTCAGCGCGCGGTGTTGGCTCAGGCGCGGGAACGCATCGGCGCGATTCTTGACGATTACGGCACGGAGCGGCAGACGTACTCGATGATCCACGCTGATCTGCACGTGCATAATGTGCTGGTCGGGTCGGGGGGCGAGCTGTATGTGATTGATTTCGATGATGCGGGTTTTGGCTGGCATCAGTATGACTTTGCGACGGCGTTGTTTGGGCTGGAGGAGCAGCCGTACTTTGGGGCGATCGGCGCGGCGATGGTGGAGGGTTATCGGGAGGTGCGGAGTTGGAGCGCGGAGGCGGCGTCGCTGCTGCCGCTGTTTCTGCTGATTCGCCGGCTGGTGCTGATTGGCTGGCAGTGGTAGCGGCCGGAGTTGGGTCGGCGCGAGGGTCTGGAGGGTTACGTGGAGGACGCCTGTCGGCGGGTGGAGGCGTTTGGCTGGTAGCTGCGGGTCGGTGGCGGCGGCGGCGAGCGGCTAGCCTCAGGGTCTGGCAGGGGGATGATATGCCGATTGAGAAACTGTTGGTCGCCAATCGCGGGGAGATTGCGATCCGCATCATGCGGGCGGCGCGTGAGTTGGGGATTGTCTCGGTTGCGGTGCACTCTCAGGACGACGCGAACTCGCTGCACGTGCGGCGGGCGGATGAGGCGCACGCACTTGATGGGGTCGGGGCGCGGGCGTATCTCGATGTGGAGGCGGTGGTCGCGGCGGCGCAGTCGCGCGGTTGTGACGCGGTGCATCCCGGCTATGGGTTCCTCTCGGAGAGCGCGGCGCTGGCGCGGCGCTGTGCGGAGGCGGGGATCGTGTTCGTTGGCCCGACGGCGGAGTCGCTGGAGCTGTTTGGCGACAAGGCGCGGGCGCGGAATCTGGCGGCGGGGCTGGGGGTGGCGGTGCTGCGCGGCTCCGAGGGCGCGGTCGACCTTGCGGGGGCGGCAGCCTTCTTTGAGTCGCTCGGGGCGGGCGAGGGGATGATGATCAAGGCGCTGGCGGGCGGCGGCGGGCGGGGGATGCGGGTGGTGACGGCGGCGGAGCAGATTGCGGAGGCGTTTGCGCGGTGTCAATCCGAAGCGGCGGCCGCCTTTGGCAACGGCGATCTGCTGGTGGAGCGGCTGATGCCGCGGGCGCGGCATGTGGAGGTGCAGATTGTCGGCGACGGCGCGGGCGCGGTGGCGCAGCTCGGGGAGCGCGAGTGCAGCCTGCAGCGGCGGCATCAGAAGGTGGTGGAGTGGGCGCCGAGTCCGTCGCTGAGCGCGCCGGCGCGGGAACGCCTGACCGCGGCCGCGGTGCGGATGGCGGAGGCGGCAGACTATCGGAGTCTGGGGACGTTCGAGTTCCTGGTCAATCTGGACGACGAGGATGACTTCGCCTTCATCGAGGCCAATCCGCGCCTGCAGGTCGAGCACACGGTGACGGAGGAGGTGACGGGCGTTGATCTCGTGCGTGCCCAGCTGCGGATCGCGGGCGGGTCGCGTCTGGGCGAGCTGGGGTTGACGCAGAGCGATGCGCCGGCGGCGCGGGGCTATGCGATCCAGGCGCGGGTGAACATGGAGCGGATGGAGCCGAGCGGCGAAGTGCGGCCCTCGGGCGGGATGCTGACCGCGTTTGAGCCGCCGTCCGGGCCGGGCGTGCGCGTCGATACGTACGGCTATCCGGGCTACACGACCAATCCGAACTTTGACTCGCTGCTGGCGAAGGTGATCGCGGCTTCCGCCTCGGCTGACTTTGCGGACGCGGTGCGCCGCGCGCGGCGGGCGCTCTCGGAGTTTCGGATCGAGGGGGTGGAGGCAAATCTGGACTTCCTGGAGCGTTCGCTGGCGCACGCGGACTTTTCGAGGGGGGCGATCTACACGAGCTGGGTAGATGATCATGCGGCGGAGCTTGCGGCGGGCGCGGGGACGGAGCCGGTCAGCGGCAATGGCGTCGCGTCGGCGCAGTCGGCGGAGGCTGGGTTGGCTGGGCTGGCTGGGGCGCAGCTGGATACGCGGGATCCGCTGGCGGGGCTGAATTACTTCCGCGAAGGTGGAGGCACGCGGGCGCAGCAGGCGGTCGCGGCGACGCAGCCCGGGGCGCAGCCGGCGCCGCAGATCGTCGGGCCGCCGGGCACGGAGCCGATTCGCTCGCCGTTGCAGGGGACGATTATCCAGATTCTGGCGGAGGCTGGCGACGCGGTGCGGGTCGGGCAGCCGCTGTTCGTGATGGACTCGATGAAGATGGAGCACGTGATTAATGCGGAGATCGGCGGCTACCTGCGGCAGCTGACCGTGGCGGTGGGTGACGTGGTCTACGAGGGGCATCCGCTGGGGTTTGTTGAGGAGGCGGACGTCGGGTCGGCGATCAGCGAGGCGGCGGCGGAGATTGATCTCGATTACATCCGTCCCGATCTGCAGAAGCTGTTTGATCAGCTGGCGGCGGGCAAGGACGAGAATCGGGCGGCGTGGGTCGCGCGGCGGCACGCGAAGGGGAAGCGGACGCAGCGGGAGAGTCTGGCGGAGTTGGTTGATCCGGGCAGTTGGGTCGAAATGGGCGAGTTGGTGCTGCCGGCGCGGCATCGGATCATGTCGCGGGAGGAGATGCGGGTGCGCGCGCCGGCGGACGGGATGATTACGGGAATTGGGACGGTGAATAGCGAGCTGTTCGATGAACACCGGGCGACGACGTTGGTGGCGATGTATGACGAGACGGTCTGGGCGGGGACGCAGGGGATGATGGGGCACCAGAAGACGGATCGGATTATCAAGTTTGCGGATGAACAGGCGACGCCGTTGATCGTCTGGGCGGAGGGCGCGGGCGGGCGCTCGGGCGATACGGATTTCAGTGACATCTCCGCTGCGGGGCAGTGGGTGCCGACCTACGACATGATGGCGCGGATCAGCGGCACGGTGCCGATGATTGGGATTACGGCGGGGCGGACGTTTGCGGGGAATGCGTCGATTCTGGGGATCACGGACTGCATCATTGCGACGCGCGACGCCAACATCGGGATGGGCGGGCCGGCGACGATCGAGGGGGGCGGGTTGGGGCTGTTCACGCCGGAGGAGATTGGGCCGATGTCCGATCTGGGTCCGGCGGGCAGCGTGGACATTCTGGTCGAGGACGAGCAGGAGGCGATCGCGGCGGCGAAGCAATACCTGTCCTACTTCCAGGGCTCGATTGCGAGTTGGGACTGCGTCGATCAGCGGGTGCTGCGGCACGCGATTCCGGAGAATCGGAAGCGTCCGTTCAGTGTGCGCAAGGTGATTGAGCAGCTGGCGGACATTGATTCGGTGCTGGAGTTGCGGGCGGAGTTCGGGGTGGGGATCATCACCTCGCTGATTCGGATCGAGGGGCATCCGATTGGGGTGATTGCGAACAACAATGAGCACCTGGGCGGCGCGGTTGACAGTCCGGGCGCGGACAAGCTCTGCCGCTTTGCGCAGCTGTGCGATTGCTTCAACATTCCGATTCTGGTGTTGGTCGATACGACGGGGATGATGGTCGGTCCCGATGTCGAGCGCACGGGTCTGGCGCGGAAGTGCAACAACGTGTTTGTCACGCTGGCGAATGCGCAGTCGCCGCGCTTTACGGTGATTCTGCGGAAGTCGTACGGGTTGGCGGCGCAGGCGATGATGACGGGCAGCTCGCGCGCGCCGCTGTTTGCGTTGGCCTGGCCGACGGCGGAGCTGGGCGGGATGAATCTGGAGGCGGCGGTGCGGCTCGGCGAGCGGGCGGAGTTGGCGGCGATTGAGGACATCGAGGAGCGGGCGGCGCGCTATGAGGAGCTGGTCGCGCGGGCGTACTGGCGGGGCAACGCGATCAATTCCGCCTCGGTGCACGAGAACGATGGGGTGATTGATCCGGCGGAGACGCGCCGCTGGCTCGTGCGGGGGTTGATGGCGTGTGAGAATCCGGAGCCGATCCGACGCGGTCGGCGGCCGAACATCGATACTTGGTAGCGAGGCCGGACAGGGGTTGCTGGCGGCCACGGCTTGGTCATTGCGGCGCAGCGCGCCTGCCGCACTGGCCCGTCATGCCTGCGAATGCAGGGAGCGACAGCGGTTCGGTGTTTGCAGGAACGCATCGAGATTGCCGCGGCGGAGCGCGGCAATGACGGAGGGTGGAAGCGGTTACCAGAATGGGGCTTGGGGGTCTTGGCCGAGGAGGACGCGGCCGGCGGCGGCGTAGTTGGCTGCGCCGAGGACGACGTGCTGGTTCATGGCGTGCATGTCGCGGAGGCGGCGGTCGAGGGTGGAGCGCTCGGTGTAGAGGGCGGCGGAGCCGGCGACGGCGTAGAGCTGCTCGATGATCTGGACGGATTCACGGTGGACGAAGGTGATCGCGAGGCGCAGGTGGGCGCGGCTGTGATCGGAGAGTTCGCCGGTTTCGCAGACTTCCTGCCAGGCGGTGTCGGCGGCGTCGAGGGCGTAGGCGCGGCAGGCGGCGATGCGGGCGGCGGTCTCGCCGAGGGTTGATTGGGTGAGGGCGTCGTCGCGTAACG
The DNA here is from genome assembly GCA_965200625.1 of Dehalococcoidia bacterium. Taxonomy (GTDB): domain Bacteria; phylum Chloroflexota; class Dehalococcoidia; order Bin125; family Bin125; genus Bin125. The sequence goes on along the minus strand of OZ241375.1, from coordinate 1,782,441 downwards.
CGCCGCGCACGGCGACGCGGTGTTGGGCGAGGTCGAGCACTTCGTCGTGGGCGGCCTGGATCAGTCCGAGCGGGACGCCGAGGTGTTTGGGCAGGAGCCAGGCGGGATGGCGCAGGGGATCGCCGAGTACGGAGCGGCGCGAGGGTCGGGGCGGGAGGCTGCGCTCGTCGGGGATGAAGAGGTCGTGGACTTCGACATCGTGGCTGCCGGTGCCGCGCATTCCGGTGGTCTGCCAGGTGTCGAGGATGGTGACGTCGGCGCGGGGGACGACGAAGCGGACGAATTGGGGGCGCGGTTCCGGCTCGGCGCGGTCGGCATCGCGGTCGGCGTCGCTGTCGGTGATCCGACAGCTGAACTGGACCCAGGCGGCGTGGGTGACGCCGCTGAGGTAGGGCCAGCGGCCGCGGGCGAGATAGCCGCCGGCAACGCGGCGGGCGGTACCGGGCGGGAAAGCGGCGCCGCAGGTGGCGGCGTCGATGTCGGCGTACATCGCGCGGGCGAGGTCGGGCTCCAGCTCGCGGGTGACGAAGCCGCTGTCGCAGCCGATCATGACGCACCAGGCGGCGGAGGCGTCGGCTTTGGCGATTTCGGCGATGAAGAGGATTTGGGTGACGGGGTCGGCGTCGTGTCCGCCGAGCCAGCGGGGCTGGATTAAGCGGAACGCGCCGACGCTTTTGAGCAGTTGGACGACGGGCTCGGGCAGCTGGCGGGCGGCCTCGATCGCGTCGGCGGCGTCGCGGATGGCGGGCGCGATCCGCCGCGCCGCGGCGAGGAGGGCGGCGCGTTCGTCGGCGGTCGCGCCGTAAGGGGGCACGGGACGCAGGGCGCAGGGCGCAGGCGGTTAGAGCGTCAGCGGCGCGCCCTGGGCGACCTGTTGGGGATCGGTCTTCCAGATGTCGGAGCCGTCGACGTAGAGTTCGACGCCGTTGCCGTCGGGATCGTTGAGGTAGAGCGACTGGGAGACGGTGTGGTCGATGGTGGCGTAGACCGTGACGCCGGCGGCTTCGAGTTCGTCGCGGGCGGCGCGGAGTTCGTCGAGGGAGTCGCCGATGCAGAAGGCGAGGTGGTAGAGGCCGGGGGCTTTGGGGTCGGCGGTCTCGGGGCCGTCCTCGCCGACTTCGAGCAGGGCGAGGTCGTGGTGGTTGCCGAGCGTGTAGAAGGTCATCGGCATGGACTCGTGGCGGGCGGCGAGCTGCATCCCGAGCACGTCGCCGTAGAACGCTTCGGAGCGCTCGCGGTTGCGGACCTTGATCACGGCGTGACCGAGTTCTCGAACTTTCATCGGTCTCTCCTTTGGTGAGTGGTGCGGATACAGGCATTCTATGCCGTCCGCCGGCTTGCTGCCGGTTGGCCGCCGGCCTTCCCCCGGTTGGCGGCCGACGGCGGACGCGGATTCAGGCGCGTATCTTGGGGCGTAGCCGAGCGGGTGACGGCCCGCGCGTTGTGGAGGGAGTCGGGAGATGGACGAGATTGGGTACTCGGTGGACGGTCACATCGCCTCCATCCAGCTGCGGCGGCCGGAGAAGCTGAACGCGATGACGGATGAGATGTACCGCGCGATCGGCGGGGCGCTGCGGGAGGCGGACGGCGATCCGCAGGTGCGCTGCGTGATTGTCAGCGGCGGCGGGCGGGCGTTCTCGTCGGGGCACGACATGGGCGAGTTTGGGGAGCGGGGCGGGTGGATGCCGTGGTCGGCGGCGCGCTTCGATACGGGACTGGAGACGGCGAAGCCGGTGATCGCGGCGATTACGGGGTACTGTCTGGCGGGCGGTCTGGAGCTGGCGCTGTTCTGCGACATCCGCATCTGCGACGAGTCGGCGCAGTTCGGCTGTCCGGAGCCGCGCTGGGGGATTCTGCACGGCTACGGGGCGCTGCGCACGCCGGGTCTGGTCGGCGGGTCGGACGCGATGCGGCTGCTGCTGACGGGGGAGTTCATTGACGCGGCGGAGGCGTTGCGGATCGGGTTGGTGAGCGAGGTGGTGGCGGCGGAGCAGCTGCTGCCGACGGCGACGCGGATCGCGGAGCAGATTGCGGTCAACAGTCCGCAGGCGATTCGGTTGACGAAGGAGTTGGCGCGGCGCGGGCGGGACATGTCGTTGGCGGACGGGCTGCGGCTGTATCAGGAGTATCAGCGGTTGGCGTTCAGCTCGGCGGACGCGCGCGAAGGGACGCGCGCGTTCGCGGAGCGGCGCGAGCCGCGGTACCAAGGCTGAACGAGGGCTGAGTCAGGCAACGAAAGGAACGAACGATGCCGCTCACTGCTGAAGACCGCTCGGAGATCATCAACTTGGCCGGGCGCTATAGCCAGTCGCTGGATCTGCGGAACGCCGACGCCTGGCGGGCCGTGTGGACCGATGACGGCGTGATGGAGATGGAGTTGCAGGAGCGCTGGATCGCTGGTGAGGCGCTGTGGGCGTTGGCCGTGGGCGACGATCCCGAAGCGCCGGTGGGTCGGCACCAGCCATCGACGTTTGTGATCGACGGCGACGGTGATGAGGCGACGATGGCGTCGTATGTGACGGTGGTGCGGGCGTCGGGTCGGCACAATCCGTTCGGCGATCCGGCGCGGATTGTCTTTCAGGGACGCTACGAGGATCGCTTGCGCAAGGTCGAGGGCGTCTGGAAGATCGCGCACCGCAAGATCATCACGGACTGGATCGACTCGGAAACGCACCGCGGCGTGACGGCGGACACGCAGGCCAGCGCGTCCGGCGAGGCGGCGTCCTAGATTTTGGCGGCGACGCCGCCGTCGATGTTGATGATCTCGCCGGAGATGAAGCGGGAGTCCTCGCAGGAGAGGAAGAGGACCAGGTTGGCGACGTCGATCGGGTAGCCGGGTCCTTGCACGATCTGGGCGAAGTTGAACATCTTCTCGAAGACGTGGTGGCCGCCGTCGGGGTCGTTGAAGGTGCCGGCGGTGGCGCCGGGGGTGATGATCTGGCCGGGCCGCACGCAGTTGACGCGGATGTGGTCGCGTCCGCCGACGCCGGCCATGTAGCGGGTGAGGGCGTCAACGCCGGCCTTGGCGGCGTAGTAGGAGGCGGAGGTCGCGCCGAATTCGTCCTGCATGCGGGAGGAGAATCCGCGCTGGGCGGCGAGGGAGGACATATTGACGACTGCGCCGCCGCCGGCGGCGACGAGATGCGGCCAGACGGCCTGGCTGACGTAGAAGGTGCCGGTCAGGTTGACGTTGATCACGCGCAGCCACATCTCGTTGGGTTCGTTGGGGAAATGCGCGCCTGCGCCGCCGCCGGCGTTGTTGAAGAGGACGTCGATGCGGCCGTAGGTCTGGGCGGCCTGGTCGACGGCCGCGACGACGGAGTCGTGGTCGCCGACATCGCAGGCGATGAAGGTCGCTTCGCCGCCGGCGTCGTGGATCTCCTGGACGATTGCCTCGCCTTCGGGGACGCGGCGGGCCATGAGGATGACGCGCGCGCCTTCGGCGGCGAAGCGGCGGCCAGTCTCCGCGCCGATGCCGCTGTTGCCGCCGGTGATCACGGCGACTTTGCCGTCGAGTTTGCCGGTCATGGATGTCTCCTGTTGTTGTCTAGCTTTGCGCTGAAGCTAGCGTATGGGCGCGGGGGAACCCCCTCAGCCTTCGGCAGCTCCCCCTGGAAGGGGGAGCGGGGGAGAGCGCCGTTGGCAGCTCCCCCTTCCAGGGGGAGCAGGGAGGATCGCTGTTGGCAGCTCCTCCTGGGAGAGGGAGCGGGGAGATCGGCGTTGGTAGCTCCTCCTGGGAGAGGGAGCGGGGGTGCGGTTGGCGGGTTTCTCTGGGAGGGGGCGCGGGGAGATTGGCGTTGGCGTAGGATTTGGGTAGCTGTATCGGTTTGGATGGTGGTATGTCTGATTCCCTTGGTGGCCTGCTGCGGTTTGGTTGGTACATCCCTACGCATGGGGATTTGACCAGCTTTGCTGACCCGGACGAGTTCATCCCGGCGTCGATGGAGATGTTTGAGCGCGTCGCGCTGTCGGCGGAGGCGGCGGGGTTTGAGTATGCGCTGGTGCCGGTCACGCCGACGTGTTGGGAGGCGTGGATTTCGACGGCGATGATGTCGGCGCGGACGACGAAGCTGAAGATGCTCGTCGCGGCGCGGCCGGGCTACATCCTGCCGACGCAGATGGCGCGGATGATCGGGGCGTTTGATCGGCTGTCGGAGGGGCGGGTCTACATCAACCTGATCGCGGGCGGCAATCCGCGCGAGTTGGCGGGCGACGGGATTACCTACAGCCACGACGAGCGCTATGAGGTGATGGATGAGTCGGTGCAGGTGATGAAGGCGCTGTGGAGCGCGAAGGGGCGGATTGACTGGTCGGGGAAGCACTATCAGCTGCAGGGCGCGCACGTCTATCCGAAGCCGTTGCAGGAGCCGTGGCCGCGCTTCTACATCGGCGGCGAGTCGGACGCGGCGCGGGACGTGGGGGCGAAGCACGCGGACTGCTACTTCTTCTGGGGCGATACGCCGGAGCGGACGGCGGCGAAGGTCGTTGATGTGCGGCGGCGCGCGGCGGCGTTCGGGCGGCCCGAGATCACGTTCGGGATGCGCTTGCAGGTCTGCGTGCGGGAGACGGAGGCGGAGGCCTGGGCGGCGGCGCAGCGGTTGATTGCGGGGACGTCGGACGCGCAGCGGCGGGTGCGCAAGAATTGGCGCGGGGACTCGCAGGCGGACAGCCGGATGTGGCAGCTGGCGGACGAGTCGCGGGACAACGACTATCGGATTGCGCCGCATCTGTGGAGCGGGCTGAGCACGGTGCGCGGCGGGGCCGGGCTGGCGGTGGTGGGGAATCCGCAGCAGGTCGCGGACACGCTGCAGGAGTTCGTCGAGATCGGCTGCACGGAGTTCTGTCTCTCCGGTTATCCGCACGACGATGAGGCGAAACGCTTCGGGGACTGGGTGATGCCGATCATGGCGGAGTGCAATAGGATGAAGGCGGCGGGCGACGCGCCGGTGTTGGTCGTCGCTGATTGAGACTGCGGGAGAACCGCTGGAGCACCCGGGGAGCACTCGGGAGACAGGCGAGGAGCTGAGAGATGTCACGCGTCCAACTGGCTTTGAACGTGGCCGAGCTTGACTCGGCGATTGATTTCTACACGCAGATGTTCCAGACCGAGCCGCACAAGGTGCGGCCGGGCTACTCGAACTTTGAGGTGGCGGATCCGCCGCTGAAGCTGGTGTTGATCGAGAATGCGTCGGCAGCGGCACCGCTCAATCATCTGGGCGTCGAGGTGACGACGACGGCGGAGGTGCACGCCGAGACGCAGCGCTTCGGGTCGCTGGGGCTGGATCTGGAGATCGAGGACAGCGTCGTCTGCTGCCACGCGGAGCAGGACAAGGTATGGGTGGCGGATCCGTCGGGCACGCGCTGGGAGGTCTACACGATCACGGACGACCAGCTCACGGATGACCAGCCGGCGGCGTCCTACGCGTCGCGGGCGGCGAACCTGATTGCGTTGACGGACGTGTCGGCTGGGTCGGCCGGGTCGGAGGGGCTCGAGGATTGCTGCGCGGACGGCGGGCTCTGCGTCGGCTAGACGTCTAGCTCGGGAGCCGCTTGCGCCTAGCTAGGGATCCGCTTGCGCCAGGGTCGCCGCGCGTTGGCAGACGGCGGCCAGCATTGGCTCGGTGAGCAGGCCGGTGAAGGTGTTGCGCTGGCTGGGGTGGTAGGAGCAGAGGACGGTCAGGCGTCCTGCCTGGTGCTCGAGGCCGTGGGTGAACCTGGGGCGCGGGCGGACGCCGAGTTCGCGGGCGCAGTTCTGCCAGGCGAACGCGCCCAGACAGACGATCACGCGGAGCTGCGGGAGCAGCGCCAGTTCGCGGCGGAAGAACGGCAGACATTGATCGCGCTCGGCGACGCTGGGCTTGTTGGCGGGCGGGGCGCAGCGGACGATGGCGGTGATCCGCGCGTCCCGCAGGCGGAGGCCGTCGTCGCGGGCGGTGGATTCGGGTTGGTTGGCGAGTCCCGCTTGCCAGAGGGCGCGGTAGAGCCAGTCGCCGGAGCGGTCGCCGGTGAACATGCGGCCGGTGCGGTTTGCGCCGTGCGCGGCGGGGGCGAGGCCGACGATCAGGATGCGGGCGTCAGCGGGGCCGAAGGAGGGCACGGCGCGGCCCCAGTACTCCGCGTCGCGGAAGGCGGCGCGTTTCTCGCGGGCCGCCTGCTCGCGCCAGGCGACGAGGCGCGGACAGCGCCGGCAGTCGGCGACGGCTCCATCCAGTTGGTCAATGGCAAGCTGGTTGATCTGGTCGAGACCGAATTTACGATCTTGAGGATCGCTGGGCGGGGGCATTGGGACATAGTGGAGGAACGGCGGCGCGCTGTCCAGGATTGGCCTCACGATGCAAATACGAACCCGCCCGGCGGTCGGCGCGGTGCCCAGAGCATCGGGCCGCAAGGTCAGTCTCCGGATGCCCGCTGCGCGTCAGCTGTCCGCCTTTGGGGCGGCGCTCCAGTGGCGTCGCGCGCTCACGCTGCAACGGCGCTTGTTGGCGGGCGAGTTGGGCGTGATTGGCGAGGTCTCGCGGAACGAGTCGGATACGAACCCGGCGCTGGTGGTGCTGCTGCTCGGCGCGTTGGCGGCGAGCGTGGGCGCGTGGCTCTGGGTGGTGATTGGCACGCAGGGGCAGGAGATCGGCGGGCCGGCGCTGCGGATGCTGCTGCTGGGCACGATCGCCTCGCTCGTGGTGTGGAGTCTGTGGGTGGGGCTGACCTGGCACGCGCTGAGTTCGATTTTTCTGGTGCAGGTCAATCTGCAGCGGCTGGTGCGGTCGATGGCGGTGGTCGGCGGATTCGCGGCGTGGCAGTTTTTCCTGCTGGCGGGGCCGGCGAGTTTCGCGGTTGGGTTGCTGGCGACGCTGGCGAGCGTGCTGCTGACGGTGCTCGCGGTGCAGACGGCGGCGCCGGCGGCGGATGATCGGGCGGTGCTGATCAGCGTCGGGATCGGCTTCGGCGTCTACGCGCTGATGCTTAGCCTGCTGGCTAACCTGACCGGGGTCGGGGTTGGCTTCTTCGTCCACGCGCTGAGCTAGTCCGGCTGCCGGCGTTGCGACGCCTCAGGTGATGGTGAGGGGGACGCCCTCGGCGCAGAGGGGGCAGTCGGCGGGGTCGTAGCTGGCGACGTCGATGGCGAGACAGGTGAACGTGTCGAGGCTGCCGAAACTGGTTGCGCCGTTGGTGCGGTCGACGACCAGGCCGACGCCGATGGGGACGCCGCCGGCGTCGGTGACGGCGTCCAGGGTGTCGCGCACGGAGCCGCCGGTGGTGAGCACGTCGTCGACGACGAGGACGGTCTGGCCGGGCGCGACGCGGAAGCCGCGGCCGAGGTAGCGGCCGCTGTCGGCGCGGCGCTCGGCGAAGTAGGCGGGGACGGATTCGCCCAGCTGTTTGGCGGTCTCGTGAGCGAGGAGGATGCCGCCGGTGGTGGGGCCAACGACGAGCTCGGGTTGGAGCGGACGGAAATGGTCGGCGAGCTGGCGGCAGAGCGCCTCGGTGACGCGCGGTTTTTCGAGCAGGCGGAACTTCTCGATGTAGGTGTCGCCATGACGGCCGGAGGCGTACTGGAAGTGTCCGCGCAGCACCGCGCCGGCGTCCTGGAGGAGGGTCATCGGGTCGGTCGGGTCGGTCGGTGGGGGGCGCTCGGTCATGGCAGGATGTTGCCTTCGTAATCGACGGTGTCCAGGGAGATGCGGCTGGAGATTTTGTCGAAGGGGAACCAGCGGAACATGACCTCGCCGACGATCTGATCTTCATGGATGGGGCCGAAGGCGTGCGAGTCCTGGCTGCTGTTGCGGTTGTCGCCGAGCACGAAGTAGTACTCGGGTGGGATTGTCGCGGGGCCCCATTGATAGTTGGGCGGTTGGAAGATGTAGCGGTGTTCGTAGAGTTCGACGCCGTTGACGAAGACGCGGCCGCGGGTGATCTCGATGGTGTCGCCGGGCAGGCCGATCACGCGCTTGACGTAGTCGTGGGCGCCGCCGAAGGAGGTGTAGGGCGGGCGGAAGATGATCACGGAGCCGCGGTGGGGGCCGGAGATGAGGAAGTCGCCGTTGCTGCGGCCGGGGAGGAGGGCGTCGAAGGGGCCGAGGTCGATTTCCCAGTAGCCGATCTTGTTGACGAGGACGAGCTCGGAGCTGGCCAGGGTGGGTTGCATGGAGCGGCCCTCGACCTGGAAGTTCTGGACGGACTCGCGGGCGAGGAGGAAGACGATGAGGCCGAGGATGGCGGTTTCGATGATCTCGCGTAGGGGTCCGGACTGGAGTCGCATACCGTCGAGCTTATCCCGCCCTACCATGAGGCGCAGCGCGACGCGGTTGCGTGGGTCTGGAGAGTTTGCAATGCGAGCAGTGCGGTTGTCGACGGTGGGGCCGATCATCCGGCCTGAGATGGATGCGCGGATGGGTGACAACATCAACGGGCCCGCGCTGATCCGCGCGCCGCAGTGGCTGCCCAATCGGCTGGGCGAGTACTACCTCTATTTCGCCGATCACAAGGGTTCCTACATCCGCCTGGCGGCGGCCGATGAGCTGATCGGTCCGTGGCGGATGTATGAGCCGGGCGCGCTGCAGCTGTCGCAGACGGCGTTTCCGGCTCGCGCGGACGACTTTGCGCCCGAGTTGGCGGCGGCGCAGCGGCAGGGGTGGGTCTATCCGCACATCGCCTCGCCGGACGCGGTGGTAGACGAGGCGGCGCGGCGGATTCGGCTGTATTTCCATGGGCAGCTAGCCGACGGCCGCCAGGTCTCGCGGGTGGCGACCTCGGAGGACGGGATTGACTTTGCCGCGGGTGAAGAGATTCTCTCGACCAGCTATCTGCGCATGATTCGGCTGGACGAGGTCGATGAACCGGGCTGGTACGGGATGTCGATGCCGGGCATTCTCTACCGCTCGGTGGACGGGCTGGGGGGCTTTGCGCAGGGTACGCAGCTGTTTGCCGAGACGATGCGCCATTGCGCGCTGCTGCGGCGGGGCGGGACGCTGTGGGTGTTCTGGACGAACGTCGGCGACGCGCCGGAGCGGATCTATGCGTCGCCGATCGCGCTGCGCGGGGACTGGCGGGCGTGGACGGCGGGCGAGCGGCGCGAGGTGCTGCGGCCGGTCTATGACTGGGAGGGGGCGGCGCTGCCGATTGCGCCCAGCGTGCGCGGTTTCGCGCCCGAGCCGGTGCACGAGCTGCGCGATCCGGCGATCTTCGAGGAGGACGGCGCGGCGTACCTGTTGTACACGGTGCAGGGCGAGCGCGGGATCGGCATTGCCCAGCTGGACGTGGACTAGGCGAGGTTGCAGAATAGACGTGGCGCGCGCATATTACCCCGTTTTTTTCGATCTGAGTGGCCGCTCGGTGTTGGTGATCGGCGGGGGACGGTTGGCGTTGGAGAAGGTCAACGGGCTGCTCGCGGCGGAGGCTTGCGTGACGGTTGTTGCGCCGACGCTGAGCGCTGAGTTAGCGGCGCTGCGCGAGGCGGGGCGGATTGCGCATCTGGCGCGGCGTTGGCAGGCGGACGACCTGCGGGGGCGGGTGCTGGTGCTGGCGGCGGATGAGGAGCGAGCGGAGAATGCGGCGCTGCAGGCGGCGGCGCGGGCGATTGGGGTGCCGCTGAACGCGGCGGATGATCCGGCGCACTGCGATTTCATCCTGCCGGCGGTGGTGCGGCAGCCGCCGCTGATGCTGGCGATCTCGACCGGCGGCGGCAGTCCGGCGGTCGCGCGCCGAGTGCGCGAGGAGTTGAGCGATTACCTCGACGCGGAGACGGCGAGTCTGGCGGAGTTGGTCGCGGAGGTGCGGGCCGATCTGCGGCGGCTCGGGGTGTTTCGGTCGATTGAGGCGGAGGCGTGGCAGCGGGCGATGGATGGGCAGCTGCGGATTTTGCTGGCGCAGCGGCGGCGCGGTCAGGCGAAGCGGTTGCTGCTGGCGCGGCTGGGAGCGCCAATTGCGGCAGCGGGCGCATGAGCGCGACACGGGTCATGCGGCTGGGCGGCCGGGCGAGCAAGCTGTCGCTGGTCCAGGCCGAGCAGGCGGCGGCGGCGCTGGCGGCGATGGGGATGCCAACGGAGTTCGTCCCGATTACGACGCAGGGCGACCGCGATCGTACGTCCAGTCTGCGCGTGATTGGCGGGCAGGGCGTGTTTGTGCGGGCGGTGGAGTCGGCGTTGCTGGCTGGGGCGATCGATTGCGCGGTGCACTCGGCGAAGGATGTGCCGCCCGCGATCGCCGCGGGTACGGCGATCGCCGCCTACCTGCCGCGCGGCGATGTGCGCGATGCGCTGGTCAGTCGAACGGGCCAGGGACTCGCGGAGCTGCCGGCGGGGGCGCGGGTGGGGACAGGCTCGCGGCGCCGCGCGGTGCAGCTGCTGTGGCTGCGGCCCGATCTGAGTGTGCGGGACATTCGCGGCAACGTGGACTCGCGGCTGCAACAGATGCAGGCGGGGCAGTTCGATGCGGTGGTCGTGGCCGCCGTCGGGTTGCAGCGTCTGGGGCTGAAGCCGACCCAGCTGCTGCCGATCGATCTGATGCTGCCGCCGCCCGGGCAGGGGGCGCTCTTGATTCAGTGCCGCGCCGAGGATGTCGAGCGGCTTGCGCCGGTCGATCACGGGGCAACGTCGCGGGCGGTCAGCGCGGAACGGGCGCTGCTGCGGGCGCTGGGCGCGGGTTGTTCGCTGCCGCTGGGGGCGTTGGGCGGGGTGCGGGGCGGGGAAGTGATCCTCGCGGGGCGGCTGCTGAGCGCGGACGGGGCGGAGCGGATTGAGATTCAGCGCGCGGGCGGCGAGCCTGAGGCGGTCGGCGCGGAGGTCGCCGAGACGCTGCTCGAGCGGGGCGGCGCGCGCTTGATGGCGGAGGAGGCGGAGCTGTGACCGAGTCCGCGGGAGCAAGGGGGGCGGCGGGAGGCGTGCGCGCCGTATATCTGGTCGGGGCGGGGCCGGGCGATCACAATCTGATCACGCTGGCCGGCGCGCGGGCGCTGCAGGAGGCTGACGTGATCCTCTACGACCGCCTGGTCTCGCCGCTGCTGCCGATGCTCGGCGAGCACGGCAATGACGCGGAGCTGATCGCAGTCGGCAAGACGCCGGGCGAGCCGTCGATCACGCAGGCGGAGATCATCCAGCTGATGATCGACCTCTCGCGCGCAGGGAAGCGCGTGGTGCGGTTGAAGGGGGGCGATCCGTTTGTGTTCGGGCGCGGGGGGGAGGAGGCGTCGGCGCTGGCGCAGGCAGGGATTCCGCTGCAGCTGGTGCCGGGCGTCTCTAGCGCGTTCGCGGCGGGGGCGGCGTTCGGGATTCCGGTGACGGATCGCCGCGCGGCGTCGGCGGTGACGGTGGTGACGGGCACGGAAAGCGGCGACGCGCCGCCGCTTGATTGGGCGGCGCTGGCGCGGGTGGGGGGGACGATCGTGATCCTGATGGGCTGGCGCAAGCTGGATGAGATCGTCGCGCGGCTGCAGGCGGCGGGGTTGGCGGCAGAGACGCCGGCAGCGGCGATTGAGCAGGCCTGGACGTCGTCGCAGCGGGTGGTCTTTGCGCCGCTGGGCGAGCTGCGCGAGCGGGCGGCGGGGATGTCGCCGCCGGTCACGGTGGTGATCGGCGAGGTGGCGGCGTTGGCGACGCCGGAGGTGTCGTGGAGCATTATGGGTCGGCGGATTGTGGTGACCCGCGCGGCGGCCCAGGCGGGCGCGCTGACGCAGCGGCTGCAGGCGCTCAACGCGGATGTGATCGAGCTGCCGACGATTGCGATTCAGCCGGCGGAACCGGCGTCGGTGGACGCAGCGATCCGGCAGCTGGCCGACGGGCGCTATGCGTATATCGCGCTGACCAGCGTCAACGGTGTGCATCAGCTATGGGACGCGCTGCTGCGGCAGGGGTTGGACGCGCGGGCGTTGGGGCGGACGCAGATCGCGGCCGTCGGCAGCGAGACGGCGGCGGCGTTGGCGCAGCGCGGGATCGCCGTCGATCTGGTGCCGTCCGAGTTCACGACCGAAGCGCTGGCTGGGGCGTTGACTGAAGCGCTGGGGGCGGAGGGATTGGTCGGTCGGCGGGTGCTGCTGGCGCGTTCGGCGCAGGGCAGTCCGCTGCTCGCCGAGCGCTTGCGGGCGGCGGGCGCGCTGGTGGAAGATCTGGCGCTCTACGACGTCGTCACGCCGTCGGCGGACGAGGCGATGTTGGCGGCGTTGGCAGAGCTGGAGCGCGGCGTCGATCTGGTCACCCTGACCTCGCCCTCGACCGCGCGGGGCTTGGCGCAGTTGGTCGACGGGCGCGTCGGCGTAGACTCGCTGCAGGCGGTCTGCATCGGTCCGGTGACGGCGGCGGCGGCGCGCGCGTTGGGCTTCCCCGTCGCCGCGGTCGCGGAGCGGCACACGATTGAGGGGTTGGCGCAGGCCGTCGGGCGGTATATCGCCAGTCTGGGTCCGCCGGGCGAGGATGATCTGGAAACGGAATCGACATGACCAGCGCAGAGCAGCCTCTGGTGGGCGTTGAGGTGGGGGTTGAGCGAGATGTTGAGCGGGGCGGGATTCCGACGGCGCATCGGATGCGGCGGCTGCGCCGCGCGGAGGGTCTGCGGCGGATGGTGCGGGAGACGCGGCTTGCGCCGAGCGATTTCATCTATCCGGTCTTCGTGACCGGCGGCCGCGGGGTGCGCGAGCCGATTGGCTCGATGCCGGGTCAGGCGCGGCTGTCGCTCGATCAGCTGCCGCAGGAGGCGGCGGAGCTGCGCTCGCTGGGGATTCCGGCGGTGCTGCTGTTCGGGATTCCCGAGACGAAGGACGCGGTCGGCAGCGGCGCCTGGGTGGCGGACGGGATCATCCAGCAGGCGGTGCGGGTGTTGAAGGAGGCGCAGCCGGAGTTGATCGTGGTGACCGATGTCTGTCTCTGCGAGTACACGGAGCACGGACATTGCGGCGTGTTGGCGGATGATGGATCGGTGGTCAACGATGCGTCGGTGGAACTGCTCGCGCGGACGGCGCTGAGCCAGGCGGAGGCGGGAGCGGACGTGATTGCGCCGTCGGACATGATGGACGGTCGGATCGGCGTGATCCGTCGGGCGCTTGACGCGGGCGGATTCGCGGATCGCGTCCTGCTGTCCTACGCGGCCAAGTTCGCCTCGGCCTACTACGGTCCCTTCCGCGAGGCGGCGGACTCCGCGCCGCAGTTTGGCGACCGCCGCGCGTACCAGATGGATCCGGGCAACGGGCGCGAGGCGATGCGGGCGATTGCGCGCGATCTGGCGGAGGGCGCGGACATGGTCATGGTCAAGCCGGCGTTGGCCTACCTCGATCTTGTGCGCGAGGCGCGGGCGCGGTTCGACGCGCCGCTGGCGGCCTACAACGTGAGCGGCGAGTATGCGATGGTCAAGGCGGCGGCGGCGAACGGCTGGATTGATGAGGAGCGGGTCGTGCTGGAGACGCTGACCGGCATCCGCCGCGCGGGCGCGGAGTTGATCTTGACGTACCACGCGAAAGAGGCCGCGCGCTGGCTGGCGCGGCGCGCGGATTGATGTGGCTGGCGGCCGCGCTGGAGCTGCTGTTCAGCTTCGCGTCAACTGACCAATCGGCCAGTTGCTTCAGCGTCCCCAGCCGCGCTCGGAGGCGCTGTTGTGTCTGGAGGTTAACGCGAGGTCGGGGTAGGCCGGAGCTTCCCGCTCGCGCCGGCGCTGCGAGTTTGAGGAGCTCATCTACTCGCATCTAGAAACCTGAGTGGCTTTTAGCGGCGGCCCTACAAATGCAGCCATGACCACAGGATCGTGGCAGTTTGTTCCGTTGCCAGGTTTGAGTGACTCTAGCGTTGGGGGCGCAGCAATCGAGATGCTGGGAAATGGCGGATACCATTGCAATTTCGTATTTGTTTGGACGGACATCGAGAATTTGAATGTTATCGATTCTGTAACGCACTGCGGGCCATAACGTAAGAGGTTTCAGCCGCCACGCGCTGTCTGCCGCCAACGCGCTGCGTGTGGACGCGTTGTCCGCCGCCAACGCGCGGGGCCGACGGCTGGGGATGCACTGCGCCGGACAACACGCGGGCGCCGCCGCGGGCCGCGCCTAGACTGACTGGCGACGGCGGCGTGGACGCCGACAGACAACGTGAATGATCGGGAACGCGAGGAGGCGGTATGAGCGAAGCGAGTCCTGAGCCGCCGACGGTCGGCGCGGAGGAGGCCGCGCAGAGCGTCAAGGCGGTGGCGTTTGACTGTTACGGCACGCTGTTGGAGCTGGAGGAGCGGCAGTTTGCCTCGCTGATCCAGGAGATGCTGCACCAGCACGGCGTCGATCACGCGACGGGCGAGCAGGTCTGGGACGCCTGGCTGGAGGCGTCACGCGAGATGTCGCGGCGCGAGGGGCGCAATCCGGAGCGGCCGCTGGACGGCCCGGAGCCGGTCTTCCGGCCGTTCTCCGAGACGTGGCCCTACTTTTTCACGGAGGCGTTCAAGCATCACGCAGTCGAGACGATTCCGCCGGCGACGGCGTTTCAGCATCTCTGGGATGAGCTCTCGGTCGCGCCGGCCTATCCCGAAGTGGCGGCGGTGTTCGCGCAGCTGGAGGCGCGCGGCTATCGGATCGCGATTGGCAGCAACGCCGATGACGACCATCTGGACCATGCGCTGGCGCGGGCGGGGATTGCGGTGGAGCTGGTGCTGTCGTCGGAGGAGGCGCGGTCGTACAAGCCGCGCCAGCCGTTCTTCGCGCAGCTCTGCGAGCGGCTGCGCCTGGATCCGCTCGAGGTGCTGTACGTGGGTGACAGCCCGTGGGCCGACGTCACGGGGGCGAACCATGCCGGGCTGCCGGTCTACTGGGTGTCGCGCTACCCCGATCCGGAGCGGGAGCGGATGATGCGCTCGGAGCCGACCTGGAGCGGCCCCGATCTGACCGGCATCCTCGACGCGCTGCCGAGTCGCGCGCCCCAGTCTGAGTAGTCCGGCAGCGGCGGCTGAGCGCGTTGTTCTATACGCTCTCCACAGGTTATCCACAGACTTCCCGTAGCTTTTCCACGAGCCCTGAGGAGCGCGTTGTTATGCCTACCAGATAGGGCAGTGGGCTGGATAGAATTGCGATATTGATAACCAAAGTGATCAATACTTGGGACGTGCAGAGATTCGAAACGGGAGCGGCGCGATGCGCATTCAGACTTCTCAGGCGGCGTTGCAGCATGGACTCAGTGTCGTCTCGCGGGCGGTAGCGGCCCGGCATTCCCTCGATCAGCTGCGGCATGTCCACCTCGAGGCGGGCGACGAGGGCGTCCGTCTGACCGCGACGGACACCGAGATCGCGATGATTTGCAGCATCGACGCGGTGATCGCGGAGCCGGGCGCGATCACGATTCCGCACCGCTTCATCAACGATCTCGTCTCCGCGCTGGCGGCGGCCGAGATCACGATCGATGTGGCGGAGAGTTCGATGGTCGCGCAGATTCGCGCCTCGGACGCGAACGAGTCCTCGATTCACGGGATGTCGTCGAGCACCTATCCGAACATCCCGGGCGTCGGCGAGGGTGACTGGATCAAGATCGTCGCCCGCGATCTGCGTGAGGCGCTGCGTCATGTGGTGTTCGCGGCGGCGACGGATGACGGTCGGCCGGTGTTGACGGGTGTGCATTTCCGTTTCGAGGACGAGCAGATGACGCTGGCGGCGGCGGACGGTTTCCGTCTCGCGGTGTATGAGATGAACGTCGCCTCGGAGCTGGCGGAGCGGCTCGAGATCACGGTGCCGGCGCGGGCGTTGACGGAGCTGGAGCGGTTGCTGACGGACGATGACTCGGCGGTCGAGATGTACATCCACGCGGATCGCACCTACGTGCGCTTCCACGTGCGGGCGGTGCAGATGACGGCGCAGCTGATCCAGGGCAACTATCCGAGCTATGACCAGCTGATTCCCTCGGAGTACCAGACGCGGGCAATCTTGCCCGGCGCGGTGCTGCAGGGCGGGGTGCGCTCGGCGGCGGTGTTCGCGCGGGAGTCGAGCGGGATCATTCGGCTGATTTTCAGCGGCGAGGGTGAGGACCAGAACATCACGCTCACGGCGCGGGCGGAGGAGTTGGGCAATCACCGCGGGCGCGTCGATGCCGTGATCGAGGGCGAGGCCTCGCGGATCGCCTACAACGTGCGCTATCTGCAGGATGTGTTGCAGATCGCCAGCGGGGCCTCGGCGGCGGAGATCGCGATGGAGACCAGCGGGCCGAGCAGTCCGGGCGTCTTCCGCGTGGTCGGGCGGACCAACTATGTCCACGTCCTGATGCCGATGTTCGTACAGTGGGAAGACGCCTGAGGCGGCGCGGGCGGATGACTGAGCTCGAAATTCAGGCGGTCGCGCGTGACCCGGCTGGTAACATACTGGCCTACTGCGGCGCGGAGCCATATGCGTGGCGGGTCTGGATTTCGGACGTGGTTGATGACATTGAGGGCGGTCGCTTCCGCTACTACGTGAGCGGTGCGCAGGGTCAGCGGGTGGCGGTGGTGGTCACGGTCGAGGCGCAGGGCAAGATGGTGCGCACGGATCCGGCCGCCGGGGACGATCTGCTGCCGCAGCTGCCGCGCTGCTAGACGAGAGTAGGCGGGCGACGATGGCGTTCAGGCTGAGCGCGCATCCGTACGGCGCGGAGGCGGAGCAGGCGCTGGCCGCGGCGGTGGCGCGGCAGAAGGCGGCGCGGCAGGATCCGCTGGCGCCGGTCACGATTGTCGCGCCGTCGCCGTTGAGCGGCTACCACATCCGCCGCTCGCTGGGACGGCGGGCGGGCGGGATTGTCAATGTCCAGGTCAAGCCGCTGCAGGCGCTGTTGGAGCTGATCGGCTCGGCGGCGCTGACCAATGCGGGTCGGCGGCCGCTGCCCGACGCCTATCGGGCGGAGACGATCCGCGCGGTGGCGGAAGCGGGCGCGCCCGTCTTCGGCGATGTCCCGATTGAGGGGCCGGTGCTGCACAGCCTGCGCCAGCGTTTCGTGGAGTTTGACGATTGCGATGCGGCGCAACTGGCCGCGATCGCCGCGGCGGGCGGGTTGGCGCAATATCTGGTGGGGCGGTACGAGGCGTATCTGGAGCGGATCGGCGGGTTCTACACGGTGCGCGATCTGGCGCGTTCGGCGACGGCGGCGCTCGCGCAGCGGTCGGCCGCGCTGCGCGACATCGGGGCGGTGATCGTCTATCTGCCGAGTGAACTGAGCGCGGCGCAGCGTGATTTCCTGCGAGCGCTCGCGGCGCAGACAGAGGTCGAGGTGCTGCTGGGTCTGACGGGCGATGTCGAGGCGGTCGATCAGCAGACGCTGCAAAGCTGGGGGCTTCCCGCCCCGACCACAGCGATGCCGGTCCCGACGGCGCAGCAGATTGTGCAGTCGCCGGATGCGGAGGAGGAGGTGCGGGCGGCGATCCGGGCGATTGCGGCGGGGCTGGCGGCGGCGGAGCCGACGCCGCTGCACCGCACGGCGATTCTCTATCGGGAGGCGGAGCCTTACGCGCGGATCTGCGCTGAGCAGCTTGATGCGGCCGGACTGGTCTGGAACGGGCGCAGCGCGCAGACGCTGCGGCAGACGGTTGCCGGGCGCACGCTGGACGGGTTGCTGGGGCTGCTGGCGGATTCGGCGGTGAGCTGGGCGAACGCCGCCGCGCCGTGGCTGTCGGCGGCGCCGATTCGCGGCGCGGATGGGTCGCCCGCGCCGACGGCGCGCTGGAATCAGCTGGCGCGGCGCGCCAATCTGCGCCGCGCCAACCTGCGGCAGGGCGGGCGCGAGTGGGTGGAGCGGCTGGAGCGCTACCGCGCCGTCTGCCAGAGCGATCTGGCACGGCTCCAGCGCAGCGTGGATGAGGAGCGGCCCGGTCGGCTGCCGTGGGTCGAGGCGGAACTTGGGCAGGTCGAGGAGCTGCTGGAATTTACGGCGCAGCTGATCGCGTTCGCACAGGAGACGCCCGCGGCGGGGCGCTGGTCGGCGTACGCGGAGCGGCTGCGCGGCGAGCTGGAGCGGCTGCTCGGCGGACGCAGCGCCTTCGCCGCGCAGCTGACGGCGGAGGCGGACGCGGAGTTGGCGCGCTGGGACGATGTGCAGGCGCTGCTCACCGAGCTGTCCTGGCTGGACGATTTGGAAGCGGCCACGCCCGAGCGTTTCGTCGCGGCGGCGCGGCGCGGGTTGGAGCGGGCAGTCGGCCGGCGCGGGGGCTTCGGCGACGGCGTCTACGTCGGGCCGCTGCACTCGGCGGTCGGGCTGCGCTGGGAGGTCGTCTACATCGTCGGCGCGGCGGAGCGCTCGCTGCCCCAGACGCGGTCGGAGGAGCCGCTGCTCTCCGATCAGCTGCGGGCGCGGGCGTCGCTGCCGGGCGCGGCTGATCATCTGCGCCGTGAACGGCGCGACTATCTGACGGCGCTGCACGCGGCGGAGCAGCGGGTGCTGAGCTATCCGCGCGCCGATCTGCGCGCGCAGTGGGCGCGGCTGCCCGGCCGCTGGCTGATCGAGTCGGCGTCCGCGCTGAACGGCGGTGAGCGGATCTACGCCTCGAAGATCGAGCAAGCGCCGCGCGAGGTCGTGCAGGCGACGCCGTCCTTCGAGGGCGCCGTGCGCGCCGCGCCGACGCCGGCTGACTTGCAGGAGTTCGATCTGCAGAGCGTCCGCGCGAGCCGGCGTCCGCGCGAGCATTATCTGGCCGCGGCCGACGCGGCGCTGGGGCGCGGCTACGCGCTGCACGCCGAGCGCCGCCGTGGTTGGCAGACCCGTTGGGACGGGCTGATCGTCGAGGGCGCGGCGCGGGCGGCGGCGCAGCCGCACTCGGCCAGCGCGTTGCAGGACTGGGCGACCTGTCCCTACCGCTACTTCCTCGGCCGCGTGCTGCGGATTGAGGAACACGACGAGCCGCGCGACGACCTGCAGATCACGGCGCTGGACAAGGGCGCGTTGGTGCACGAGATTCTCGATCAGTTCTTCCAGCAGGCGGAGCAGCCGCGCCCGGGGGAGCGCTGGTCGGCGGGCGAGCGGGAGCGGTTGGCGGCGATCGCCGCGGCGCGGCTCGAGACGGCGCAGGCGCAGGGTCTGACCGGGCGCGAGCTGCTCTGGCAGCGCGACCGGCGGCGCATCCTCGACGATCTGGAGAGGCTGCTTGATGAGGACAATGACCATCGAGCGCGGCACTCGGTGCGGCAGGCGGCGAGCGAGCTGGTCTTTGGGGTGCTGCCCGACGGCGTGGTGCGGGTCGGGCTGCGGCTTGATGATGGCAGCGTCCTGCCGCTGCGGGGGATAATCGATCGGGTGGACCGCGCCGTCGCAGAGGCTGGCGGACAGCCGCTTGTGATCGATTACAAGACGGGCGGCGAGTATCCGAAGGCCAAAGAGCTGGCCGCGGATCCGTTGGTCGGCGGGCGCTCGCTGCAGCTGCCGATCTACGCGCACGCGGCGCGGCAGGTGTACGGGCTGGAAGCGGACGCGGCGGTGCAGTCGGCCTACTGGTACATCACCGAGCGCGGCAAGTTTCAGTACAACGCGGTCGAGTGGAATCGGGAGAACACGGACCGGTTTGAGCGGGCGATCAACCTGATCGTCAACCATGTGCGGGCGGGACGCTTTCCCGCGAATCCAGGCGGAGAACACCGCGACGCGCGGGGCGAGCACTGCGCGTTCTGCAGTTTCGATGCGATCTGCCCGGTCGATCGGCGTCGTCGCTGGGAGCAGATCCAGCTGGATCCGCAGCTGGCCGACTACGTGGGGCTGACTGAGGGTGAGGTTGAGGGAGCATCGTCCGGATGACGCTCGCTGATCAGGCCGCCCGGGATCGGATTGAGCGGAGTCTGGATGAGACGCTGTTCGTGGAGGCGGGCGCGGGCACGGGGAAGACGCATCAGCTGGTGCAGCGGATCGTCAACCTGATCGCCAGCGGCGCGGTCCAGGCGAGCCAGATCGCCGCGATCACGTTCACGGAGAAGGCGGCGGCGGAGCTCTATGACCGCGTTCTGGAAGAGCTGGATCAACAGCGCGCCGCCGGCGGGCAGCCGGAGTTGTTCGCCGAGGCGGTGGAGCAGCTCGATCACGCCGCGATCGAGACGCTGCACGCATTCGCGGGGCGGATTTTGCGGCTGAATCCGATTGCGGCGGGCCTGCCGCCGGGTTTTCAGATTGCCGATGAGTCGGAGGCCTCGCTGCGGTTCACGGAGCGCTGGGCGGAGGCGTTGGATGAGATGTTGGGCGATGCGCAGCTGGCTGAGCCGCTGTTGACCGTGTTTGACGCCGGCGCCCAGCTTGCCGACCTGGAGGAGTTGGCGCGGGCGCTGCATGAGGACTGGGATCGGGCGGAGCGCCCGGAGGCGGAGATGGATCCGGGCGCGCCCGCCGCGATCGCGCCGTTCATCGCCGAGTTGCGCAGCGTGATTGGGCAGCGGCATCGCTGCCTCGACGAGAGCGACAAGCTCTACCAGCGGCTCCGTAATCTGGAACCGTTCCTCGAGCAGTTGCAGGCGTACCGGGACGAGCCGGGCGTGCTCGCCCAGCTGCTGCTGTACAGTGCGGCGACGTCGCTCAAGGCGACCCGGATTGGCCGTCCGGCGGCCTGGCCGCCCGGCGAGATGGGGGCGATCCGCGAGGCGCTGAGGACGTTGGACGAGCAGCGCACGGAGCTGAGGGCGCAGATCGTGCTCAACTGCGCCGCGCCGATCTTCAATGCGCTGCGGCGCTTCGTCCTGCGCTACGCCGACGAGCGTCGGCGGAGCGGCGCGTTGGAGTTCCATGATCTGCTGATCCGCGCCAGCCGCTTGCTGGAAGCGAATGAGTCCGTGGCCGCGGCGCTGGGGGAGCGGTTCCCGCGTCTGTTGATCGATGAGTTTCAGGACAACGATCCGCTGCAGACGCGGATCATTGACGCGATTACGCGGGGGCAGCCGGGGCGGGCGTTCTTTGTCGGTGATCCGAAGCAGTCGATCTACCGCTTCCGGCGCGCGGACATTCAGCAGTTCAACGCGGTCAAGCAGGCGCAGCGGGCGGGGTTGACGCGGTTGACCCAGAACTTCCGCTCGACGCCGGGCGTGACCGAGTTCGTCAACGCGGTCTTCCAGCCGCTGATGCAGGCAGGCGGCGCGGATCAGGCGGAATGGGACGATCTGCACGCCCACCGCACGGCGCCGGCCGAGGGCGAGTACGCGGTGACGGTGATCGGCGGGCAGCGCGCGGGCGCGGCGGCCGCGGTGCGCGTCACGGAGGCGGAGGCGCTGGCGCGGATGATCGCGGATGTCACCGCCTCGCGTTGGCAGGTGTACGACAAGCCGCAGGAGCGCTACCGGGACGCGCGTTTCGCCGATACGGCGGTGCTGGTGCCGACGCGCACCGGTCTGCGGCAACTATTGCCGGCGCTGGAGGCGCGTGACATTCCCTATCGGCTGGAGAGCCGCTCGCTGGTCTACGACACGCGCGAGGTGCGCGACCTGCTCAAGCTGCTGGAGGCGATCGATGATCCGACGCACCAGATCGCGTTGGTCGCGGCGCTGCGTTCGCCGGCGTTCGCCTGCGCCGATGACGATCTCTACCGTTGGCGGCAGGCGGGCGGGCGTTGGGACTACCGCGCGCCGCCGCCGCGCGGCGTCCCGTCGGACGATCCGGTGGCGGAGGCGTTGGCGTGGCTGCGGGAGACGGCGGCGCGGCGCTGGGAGCTGTCGGTCAGCGCGTTGGTCGGGCTGATGATCCGCGAGCGGCGGTTGCTGGAGCTGGCGGTCGTTGAGCGGCAGCCGCGCGTGCATTGGGGGCGCTACCGCTTCCTGCACGATCAGGCGCGCGCCTATTGTGACGGCGGCGGCGCGACGCTAAACGGCTTCATCGAGTGGGCCGCGCAGCAGGCGGCGGCGGAGACGAGCGTGATCGAGTCGGTCGTGCCGGAGGAAGACCACGACGCCGTGCGGATCATGACGATCCACGCGGCCAAGGGGCTGGAGTTCCCGATTGTGGTCTTCACGGGGCTGAACGTGTCGAGGCGAAACCTGGCGCCGCGTCTGCTCTGGGACGAGGACGGCGCGGCGCAGCTGCGGTTGCGTAAGGATCTGGAGACGCCCGGCTTCGCGGAGCTCTGGGAGTGGGAGCGGAAGCTCCAGCAGGACGAGTACGTGCGCCGCAACTACGTCGGCGCGACGCGCGCGCGCGATCACCTGATCCTCAGCCTCTACCGCCCGGTCCGGGGCCGGAGCGACGCGGGGCTGATTGACGAGGTCCTGCTCGACGTGACCGCGCCCTACCGCCGGCTGACGGACGCGGAGCTCCCCGATCCGCCTCCACCGCCGCAAGCGGTGGGCGAGGAGGTGGCGAACCAGACGTGGGCGGATCGTGAACACTGGATCGCGGAGCGGGAGGCGGCGAGTCGGCGGCTGGGCGCGCTGCCGCGCGAGTCGGCGACGGGCGTCGCCAAACGCGCCGTCCGCGAGCCGCCGGAGCCGGGTGCGACGCCGAACTACGAGCCGGACGACGAACTGCCGCCCTGGCGGCGCGGCCGCGCCGGCACGGCGATCGGCCGCGCGACGCACGGCGTCCTCCAGGTGATCGAGCTGCAGCGTCCGGACGAGGTGGAAATCCGCGATACGGCGCGGGCGCAGGCGGCCGCGGAGTCGCTCACGGGCCCGGCGGCGGCGACGGTCGAGCGGCTCGCCCGCCGCGCGGTCGACAGCGCGATCGTCCGCGAGGCGGTCAGGGCGGATCGCTACTGGCGGGAGCTGTACGCCGCGGTGGAGATCGAGGGCGTCCTGCTGGACGGCTTCATCGACCTGCTCTACGAGCAGCCCAACGGCAAGTTGGTCGTCGTCGATTACAAGACCGACGCGCTGCGCCCCGGCGAGGCGGTCGACGCGGCCGTGGAGCGCTACCGCCTGCAGGCGGCCTCCTACGCGCTGATTCTGGAGGAGTCACTACAGCGCGAGGTGGAGCGCTGCGTCCTGTTCTTCCTCGAACCCGACGAAGCGCGGGAGATTCCTGAGCTGGCGCAAGCGGTCGGTGAGGTGCGGGAATTGTTGGCGGCTCAATCTGGGGAGTGAGCCAGGGAGGGAGCACCACTCCGTCATTGCCGCGCGCTGGCGCGGCAATCTCGCCGCGTCCAGCAGAGTGGTTTGTGCCCGACGCGTCGAGATACCCGCGGCAAGCGCGGGTATGACGGAGGTGTGGGCGTGGGGTCCCCCCCTCAGTCGCTGCGCGACAGCTCCCCCGGCGGGGGAGCTCTGGGAACCGCGCTCCGTCATTGCCGCGCGCTGTCGCGGCAATCTCGCTGCGCCCGGCAGAGCGGTTTGTGCCCGGCGCGTCGAGATACCCGCGGCAGGCGCGGGTATGACGGAGGTGTGGGCGCGGGTATGACGGAGGTGTGGGCGTGGGGTACCCCCCAGTCGCTGTGCGACTGCTCCCCCGGCGGGGGAACTCTGGGGTTCTCGATAGGCTGGGGGTATGGCGGTGTTTTTGTTTCATGGTGAGGATCGGTTTGCTCGGTTGGAGGCGGTGGCGGCGCTTCGGCGGGCGCATGACTTGGACGGGGCTTTGGCGAACAACTCGGTGGCGTTTGATGGGGCGCGGGTTTCGCTGAGTGCGCTGGGCGCGGCGGTCTCGGCGGCTCCGTTTCTGGGTGGGGTGCGCTGGGTGCGGGTGGACGGTCTCTGCGGGCGCTTTGGGACGGCGCGGCGAGGGGCGCGGCAGCTGGGCGACTGGGACGGGCTGGCCGAGCTGCTGCCCCAGGTGCCGCCGACGACCGTGCTGGTCTTCGTTGAGGATGAGCTGCGGCGCACGAATCCGATGCTGCGGCTGATCGAGCCGCTTGCGGAGGTGCGCGAGTTTGCGCGGCTCAAGCCGGAGGAAGCGCTTGAGTGGCTGCGCGGCGAGGTGCGGCGGCGCGGGCTGCACATGAATCAACGCGCGGCGCAGACGCTGGTCGAGCGCGCCGGCGGCGACCGCGGCGCGTTGACCCAGGCGGTCGAGAAGCTCTCGCTCTACGCCGGCGACGCCAACGTGGACGAGGCGATCGTCGAGGCGCTGGTGCCGGCGGCGCGCTCGGTGACGATCTTCAATCTGGTCGACGCGGTCGCCGAGCGCCGGCTGGCGGACGCGATGCGGGCGCTGGACGGGGTGCGGGCCGACGGCGAGCCAGAGACGCGGATCATCCAGATGCTGGCACGCACCTATCGGCAGATTGCGGCGGCGCGGGAGGTGATCGATCAGGGCGGCTCGAACGAGGATCTGCAGGCGGCGGTGAAGACCAACTTCGCCTGGCTGGCGCGGCGGCTGCGGCGGCAGGCGCAGGCCTACACGCAGGCCTCCGCCGACGCGGCGCTGGCGCGGATTTTCGAGGCGGAGGTCGCGATCATCGATTACCGCCGCAACGAGGGCGGGCTGCCGGAGGATGTCGCGGTCGATCTGTTGGTGGCGGAACTGGCGGGCGCCGGGCGGGGCTAGGTCCCGGGGCTAAGTCTCGAGCACCGGGTTGTAACAGGCGACGCGCTGGCCGATGCGGCCGCCGATCACTTCCGTGAGGCTGGGCTCGGGGTCGGTGCGGCACTGGGTGAGCGCTTTGGGGCAGCGGCTGAGATAGGCGCAGTGCTCGCCGATCTCCTCGGCCGCGAGATCGGGCAGGCCGCCGGGAATCTGGCGCAGCCGTGCGCGCCGCCGCCGATCGAGACGCGGCAGCGTGTCGAGCAGCGCCCAGGTGTACGGGTGGCGCGGCTGACGGTAGAGCGGGATGACGTCGTCGACCTCCATCATCCGCCCGGCGTAGATGATCGCGACGCGCTCCGCGATCTGGGCGACGACGCCCATGTCGTGGGTGATGAGGAGGATCGCGGTACCGCGTTCGTCGCGCAGCTTTTCCAGTTCATAGAGAATCTGCGCCTGGACGGTGACGTCGAGTGAGGCGGTCGGTTCGTCGGCGATCAGGATTTGCGGATCGAGCGCGGTCGCGATCGCGATCATGACGCGCTGGCACATGCCGCCCGAGAGTTCGCCGGGGTACGACTTGGCGATGCGCACGGGGTCGGGCAGCTGCATCGCGTTGAGCGCTTCGAGGGCGCGTTCGCGCGCTTCGCCCTTCTGCACCTCGCGGTGCGAGGTGATGACCTCCTCGACCTGCTGGCCGACGGTGATGATCGGGTTGAGGCCGGCGATCGGGTCCTGGAAGATCATCGAGATCTGGTCGCCGCGCAGGCGCTGCAGTTCCTGGCGGTTCATCGCGCTGAGGTCGCGGCGCTCGTAGTGGATCGCGCCGCTGGTCTGGTCGGCGTTGCGGGGCAGGATGCGCAGCACGGCGAGTCCGAGCGTGGTCTTGCCGGAGCCGCTTTCGCCGACCAGCGCGACAATCTCGCCGCGCTCCAGCGTCAGCGACGCGCCGCGCACGGCGCTGACCACGCCCTCGCGGGTGCGGTACTCGATGCTCACGTCGTTGATGGTCAGCACAGGCGGCATCAGGTGCAGTGTACGCAGCTGATCCGTACGCTCCTACCCCGGCCAGCACGCCCCGTGATCGACGCGCTTAGTGGGGGTGACGGATGATCGAGACGACGCGGCCCTGGATCAGCATGTTCGACTCGTCGGTGAAGATTGGCTCCATGGTCGGGTTCTCGGGCTGGAGGCGGACCTGGCCCTGTTCGTAGTAGAGCCGCTTGAGGGTGCAGATGTTCTCGTCGCGCAGCCAGACGGCGGCCATCTGGCCGTTGGCGACGTGCGCGGCCTCTTCGAGGATGACCGTGTCGCGATCGGCGATCAACGCGTCGATCATCGAGTCGCCGCGCACGGTGAGGGCGAAGACGCGCTCCGGCGCGCGGCCGGCGAGCATGTCGGGGGTGACCGCGATGGTGCTCTCGGCGTGGGCGACGTCCACGCCCTCGGGCACCAGCGAGCGGGTGCCGGCGGCGATCGAGCCGAGCAGCGGGATCGAGAGCGGGGCGGCGCTCGACTCGATCGGCGTCGGTTCGAGCGGCTGGGTCAGGGAGATCGTGCGGGCGCGCTCGCGGTCGCGGCGGATGCGGCCTTCGCGCTCGAGAATCTTGAGGTTGTAGTCAGCCACCGAGGTGGAAGAGAGCTGGCAACCCTCAACGATGTCGCGCACGGAGGGCGGATAGTGGTAACGGGAGAAATAGTCCTGGAGGAAGGCGAGGATGCGCTCGGGTTTGTCGGAGCGCGGTCCGCGTTTGCCGCGCCGCGGCGGGTCGCCGCCGTTCCGGGTCGTGGTTGTGTTCTGTTCGGACATGAGGGCGCTCCCTGCTCGTTTCCGTCCACCGCGGCGCGGCATCGGGAGTACGGCAGCGCTCCGCACACGTGGGCGGAACGTTCGTTCTGCGCTGCCTGGTTTATTGTCCACGTATACGCTGATCCTGTCAACCCTCTCCGCCGCCCGCGGGCCGCCCGGCAGCTGCTTGCGCCGTTTCCCTCCGCTCTGGAAAGATCAACCCATGACCATGCCCCCCGAGACTGACAACAAGGTCGGCCTGGTGGTCGCCGCGCATCCTGATGACCCGGACTTCGGGGCGGGCGGCACCGCGGCGCTGTGGACGACGCTCGGCTGGGAGATGCACTATCTCGTCGTCACCAACGGGGCCAAAGGCTCGGCTGACCCGGAGATGACCTCTGCGCGGCTGGTGCCGATGCGCGAGCAGGAGCAGCGCAACGCGGCGGAAGAGCTGGGCGTGGTCAGCTGCACCTTCCTCGGCGGCGAGGACGGCGAGCTCGAGTACACGCGCGAGTATCTGGGCGGGATCGTGAAAGCGATTCGCACGCTCAAGCCGCACGCCGTGTTCACGCACTCCACCGACTACATCCACCGCCGCGCGCTGGAGGCGGATCCGTCCGATCCGCTCTCCGAGTGGCGCGGGTTCATCAATCACCGCGATCACCGCTGCACCGGCGAGCTGACGCTCGACGCGGTCTATCCGACGGCCCGCGATCGGCTCAACTTCCCCGAGCACCTGGAGGAGGGGCTTGAGTGTCATAAGGTGGCGGAGCTGTTCATCTGGGGCAGCCAGCAGGCGAACTACGACATCGACGTCACGGACGTGATCCAGACCAAGATTCGCGCGTTGACGCGGCACGTCTCGCAGTTCGGCGATCGGGGAGAGGACTTCATCGCCAACGTCGAGAAGCGCTGGAGCGCGGCGGACGGGCGCTTCTACGAGCACTTCGAGCGCGTCTCGCTGCCGGTCTTCTGACCCGCCGTTCGACTTGACGGCTAGACGGGCTGCCCGGCTGCTCAGCGATGCCGCCTCCGCCGCGATTCTGCCCGCAATGCGCGGCGCCGCTGGCGTCAGTGGACGGCTGCGGCGTCTGCGGCTGGATTCACTACCGTGATCCGAAGCTGGCGGTCGTCGTCCTGGTCCGCGACGCGCACGGACGGCTGCTCTACATCCGCCGCAACCATGAGCCGGCGATGTACCAGTGGAGCTGGCCCTCGGGCTTCGTTGACGCCGGCGAGCGGGTCGAGGACGCGGCGGCGCGCGAGGTGCGCGAGGAGACGGGGATCGAGGCAGTGGTCGAGGCGCTGCTGGGCGTCTGGTCGGCGGCGGGCGAGCAGGTGGTGGTGATCGGCTATCGGGCGCGCGCCATCGGCGGCGCGCTGCGGCCGGGCGTGGAGGCGCTGGCGGCGGCCTGGATCCCGCTGGAGCCGGCGGCGCGGCGGCCGCTGCCCGTCTTTGCGCACGACGCCGCGATCCTCAGCGCCTACCGCGCCTCATTCCTCGCTCCAGAGCGGTAGCCGCGCGCGGCAGTGGTCGCAGATCAGGTTCGCCTCGGTCTGCAGCTCGCCGCCGCGCGGGACGGTCATGATCACCTGGCGGATGTGAGCTTCGCAATAGCGGCATTTGCAGCGGTCGCAGAGCAGCGCGTGCGCCTGCGGACAGTCCGGCTCGCCGCAGCGGGCGTCCTGGTTGCGCTGGCGGGCGGCGTCCTTGAAGATCAGGTGCCGTTCGACGTCCAGGTAGAGGCGCTGGCAGCGATCTTCGACGCAGATCTCCTGACCGTCGTCCTGGACGCGGCCATGGCGGGCGCAGAAGCCCTTGGCGCAGTACTGGCACTGACCGATCAGCGCGCCCGGGCAGCGCCGGAGCCGGCGGCGGTGGTCGCAGCGAGTCGCCTTGTAGTACTCGCGGATCTCCACGCCGAACCTCGCCTCCGCGCCGCCGGAGCCCGCCCGATCCGGTCGGGCGACGCGGTCAGGCTACCGAAGGACGGTCCGCGCCGGGCGGTCGTCGGGGCACTGCAGAGTGCGCCGGTGCGCAGTGGAGGTGGTTAGAGGCGGAGCTTGCCGTGGGACGGCTGGCGGCGGCGTTGGCGGCCCTCTTCGACGGCCTGCTCGCGCTCGAGCTCGAAGACCGAAATGATGTTGCTCTCGTAGACGTACCCGCAGGACAGGCAACTCGAGTAGACGCTATGGGCGTCGGATTCGACCAGCATCATGCCGGAGCAGCGCGGGCACTTCGACGGAGGCGTCACAGGCATCGGTCCAACTCGCTTTCCCCTCGCCCAGGCGCGCACGGGGATGTGGTGATGATGCGCGCGGGGAGTTTGTGAAACGATGCACATTATGGGTCTGCGGAGCGGACTTTGTCAAATTTTTCACGAACTCGCGCGGCCCTGTATCCTGTTGGCGTCCTGTTTGGGTCCCGTTTGCGCGCCCGGCCACCGGCATGTTGTGGAAAAAAACGCCTGATCGACCGTCCAATCCGGCGGCGATGTCCGTGATTGCTGCGCCGAGTGTCAACTATGACACAGAAAGGCCGCGCGTTGCCGGCGTGTGGCCAGCGCGTTGAGCGCGTATTGGCGGTGCGGCGACGGAAGCGCGGTACCAGATATGCTGCGCCAATGCAGCGCAGCGCCGACCGCCTCTCCGTCTTCGCCCTTGCCCTGATCCTGCACTCCGCAGTCCATTATGTGCTGGGGGCGCCGCCCGACGGCCGGACGACGTGGCTCGCCTGGGCGTTGGCCAAGACGCGCCAGCTGGTCGCGCTGCCGCCGCGCCTGCGCGTCTTCGCGCCGTTCGCGGTCGCGCTGGCCATCGTCCGCGGCGCGGCGCTGCTGGAGCGCAGCCGGCCCGCCGGCGGCGGCCGCGCGATCTCGCTCCTGATCCAGGCCGCGCTGCTGGCGGCCAGCTTCGATCTCTGGCGCGGTCTGCGCGCCGGCGGCGCCGTCCAACGCCAACTGGCCGACGCGCCGGTCGACAGCGCCGGCCGCCCCGCCGCGGCGCTCGACAGCGAGCGGATCGAAGCCGAGATCGGCCGCCTGGCCAATGCGCCCAGCGAGAGCGTGGTCGGCCCCTGGGCCGCCTACGCGATGTTCGATCTGTCCGGCGCGCTCACCTACGCCGCGGTCGAATCTCTCGGCGGACCGATGGCGGGGCCGGGCAGCGAGGGGCCGCTGACCGGGCTGCTCGATCCGGGCCGCCGACTCGTTTCGGTGCGGCGTGGCCGTGACGCGATCGCCGCCGCCGCGACGCTGGCCGCGCGGGGCCGCTCCGACCTGCAGGCGCTCGAGCTGGAAGAGTTGGCGCTCGGCTCGGAGACGCCGATTCCCGTGACCGCAATGTCGGTGGCGCTCGATCGGCGCAGCTCGTGGAACGGGCGCGCCGTCGGCTGGCACCGGCCCGCGCCCGACCTCGACGATCTGAGCCGCGCCCGCCGCCTGCATCTCAAGGCGCTGGGCCTGCTCGCGCTGACCGCGGCCGGCGTGTCCGCGATCGGCAATCTCTTCCGTCCGCCGCCGCGCGCGGAAGAACCCCAGTGGGACGACTAAGCCGTTGGGCGGTTGATTGCTAAGATTTCCATAATCACCCGTATCCGTCCGTCCAGAGCATCGGAGACCGACCCATGCCGCAGTTCCCGTCCGTTGAGTGGTTTGAAGAGCTTCGCAGTACCGTGATCGACGATCCACACTGGCGCGACTTCGGGATGATGGACTGCGCCATGGGCGTCAACGTCGGCGAGACCACGATCAAGCTCGTCTTCGACGGCTACGAGATCCCCGAGATCGCCGACATCTCCACGTCGGCCGGCGAGGAAGACCTGGACTTCACCCTGGTCATGCCGGAGGAGCGCTGGCAGGAGATGATCGAGAACATCCAGACCAACGGCCACGCCGACCTCCACCACACCCTGAACACGATCGATCTGGAGAGCCCGGAGGAGCTCGCCAAAGGCGAGGACTACACCCGCCGCGACCTCTTCTACCGCTTCAACCAGACGCTCCAGGACTTCTTCGACGCCTCCTCCGAGATCGAAACCACCTTCGCCTGATCCCGCTTCCCTCCGCTGGGGGATGTCACGGATAGTCCCTCGCTTCCCCCCGCTGGGGGGAAGCTGTCGCGGAGCGACTGAAGGGGGGCTCCCCGCACGCGCGCAGACTTGGGCGCGCCCCCCCTCTGCCTTTGGCATCTCCCCCCAGAGGGGGGAGAGGGGAATGGGAAGACGGCATCTTCCCCGCCGAGCGGGAGCGGCTCCCCCCGCTTCCCCCCGTTGGGGGGAAGCTGTCGCGGAGCGACTGAAGGGGGGCAGCGTGGCGCGGAACCGAGGAGTTGACGCTCTGATGATGTATGTCGCGGCTGTTGGGCTAACAGTGGAGACATGACCCTCTCCGTCACGCTCATCGACTACACCCCCGATCCGATCCGCGCCCTCTACATGGCCTACCGCGTCTGCTACTCGGCGCTGACGCCGCAGCAGGTGCTGGACCGGATTGCCGATGAACGCATCTCGCACGCGAAGATGCTCGAATTTGTCGAGGCGCGGCTGCTGACCGGGCATATGTCTCCGCTGGAGCAGGTGCACTTCGAGTTTGGCATCGCCGGCGTCTCGCGGGCGTTCTCGCACCAGTTTGTGCGCCACCGCATCGGGATCAGCTTTGAGCAGCAGAGCCAGCGCTACGTCACCTATCAGGGCGGCGAGTTCCCCTACACCGTGCCCAAGACCGTTGAGCGGGCTGGGCTGGGCGATGACATGACGGCGCTCTTCGCCCAGGCCGGGGCGCTCTACGAGAAGATGGTCGCGGCCGGCGTGCCGGCTGAGGACGCCCGCTTCCTCCTGCCCAACGCGACGAACACCAACTTCAAGATCACCGTCAACTTCGCCTCGCTGCTGCACATCTCCGACCTGCGCCTCTGCACCCGCGCGCAGTGGGAGTTCCGCAAGGTCGTCTCGCTGATGCGCGCGGAAGTGGTCAAGGTCGCGCCCGAGCTCGGACGCCAGCTGCAACCCAAGTGCGGCGAGCGCCGGCTCGGCTACTGCGATGAGGACTACGAGGCCTGGGCCGCCTGTCCGCTGGGCCGCAAGCGACCCCACAAAACCGAACTCTTCAATCTCTACGACGCCTACCGCAATGGCGAGCTGGACGACCTCGACGCGGATGACATGGCGATCATCGCCGCCGACAATGACGAAGCGCCGATCTCCATTCGCTAGCCCCCCACCAGTTCCAGCAGCTGCACGAAGTTGCCGTCCGGATCGAGCAGCGTGGCGACCTCGCCGCCCCACGATTCGCGTTCCGGCTCGCGCTGGACGCGGACGGATGGATCGGCAGCGCGGATGCGCTGGTACTCGGCCGAGACATCGGCGACGAACAGGTTGATCTGCATCCGCGCCGGCTCCGCTGTGGGGCCGCTGATCGCGGAGTGATCGAGGAGGCGGATGAAGCCGCCCGCGGCGGCGAAGACCGGATCGCGGAACTTGGTCACGCGCGCCAGCCCCAGCGTCTCGCCGTAGAAGCGCGCAAGCGCGTCGGGCTGATCGGTGCCGACCATGAGCGTGAACTCGCGCACGTCCATTGGCGCGTTCCTCTCCCCGCCTGCCTCAGCGCTCAGACCTCCAGCGAGAGGCCGTTGGTGGCGACGATGATCGTGCCCGCGAACGTGCTCCGCGCTTCGGCGACCAGCTCCGCATCGCGCTCATCCGGGGTCAGATGCGTCAGGACCAGTGTGCGCACGCCGGCCGCCTGGGCGATCCGGCCAGCATCGACCGCCGGGCAGTGCGAACCGCGCATCCCCGCGAACAGCCCGTCGCGGTTCACCTCTGGCAGTCGCGCCGCCAGCCGCTCCAGCGCCGACTCGGTGAACGCCTCGTGGATCAGCACGTCCGCGCCGTCGGCCAGGGGGACCATCGCCTCGGGCGCGTAGGTCGTGTCGCCCGAGTAGACCAGCGTCCGCCCGTCAGCCTCGAAGCGCCGCGCCAGACACTCCAGATACGGCGCGTGCGGCACCTCGACGGAGCGCACCTGCAGTCCGCCCAGCTCGCGCTCGTCGCCAGGCCGGGTCAGCTCGACCGAGACCCCGTCCAGCCACTCGCGCGTGCGGTCGTTGGTCGCGTTGAGCCGCGCAAAGGCGAGCGCCGCCTCGATGTAGGCGTCGGTGTCGCGCGGGCCGAAGACGGTGACCGGCTCCCCGCGCCGCGCGATCAGGCGGGTGAACAGCTCAATCACGCCCAGCGCATGGTCAAAGTGCAGGTGCGAGAAGACCACGCTGGCGACGGCGTCGGGGCTGAGCGAGGCGTCCGCCATCCGCTCCATAAAGCCAGGCCCCGCGTCCAGCAGCAGGCGAGCCTCTCGATGAGCCAAATGGACCGAAGAAGCCCCCCGCCGAGGATTGACAGCGGCCCCGGCCCCTGATCCGCAAAACGTAATCCGCATAAGCCGTCCTTTATCTCGCTCAGGCTAGCCGATTTTCGTAAAGTGAATGTTAGTTCTATGATGGTGAGGTAGCGTTTACGTGCAGATGAGGAAGAACATGCCGAGTTTCGCAGAATTTTTCTCCGGAATCGGTCTTGTCCGCGAGGCGATCGAGCCTCTGGGCTGGGATTGCGCGTTTGCCAACGACATCGCCCCGGACAAGGCGACGATGTACCGCGATCGTTTCGGCGACCCGCACCTGAATGTCGGCGACATCCACGATCTGACGCTGGTTGACCTGCCCCTGGGGTTGGAGCTGCTGACCGCATCCTTTCCCTGTATCGACCTGTCTCTGGCGGGAAACAGGCGTGGTCTCGCGGGAGAGCACTCGGGAGCCATTTGGCCGTTTCTCGATTTGCTCGAGGGGTTGGTCCGCGAGAGAGTCCCGCCCCAGGCGCTGCTGCTGGAGAACGTGACCGGATTTCTGACCTCGCGCGGTGGCCAGGACTTGGCTGATGTCTGCCAGCGGATCGGCGAGCTGGGATATTCGATTGATCTCGTGGTAGTCGACGCCAAGTGGTTCACGCCGCAGAGCAGGCCGCGCCTCTTCGTGATCGCGCTGCGCAACGACCTGGGCGCGCATCACCTGCCGCCGACCGGCGACGTCACCCGACTGAGGAACACGGCAATTCGGTGATTCCAAAGCAGGCATCGGAACCTGCCCTTGATCGAGTGCTCGCTACCCGAGCCGCCACGTCGATCGACAGCGCGTCTGATCGATGTGCTTGATGAAGTCCCTGGCGCTGACGATTCGTGGTGGCCCCAAGAGCAGGTGAGCGCATTGCTGAGCGCGATGCATCAGCGGCACCGCGCTCGCGTTGCGGAATTGCTTGACGGACACCGGGACGGCGTCGGCACGATGTACCGGCGGGTTCGCAACGGGAGCACGGTTGGCGAGATCCGCAGCGACGACATCGCCGGCTGCCTCAGAACCGCCGTCGGCGGGAGCAGCGTCCAGTTCCTGGTCGATTGCCGCGCTGGCGCGACCAGAATCAGGCCGCTCAATGGACGCGAGTACGCGCGCCTGCAGGGGGCAGACCACTTCCCCATCACCGTCGGCCGACGCCAGGCGCAGATCGCGTTCGGTGACGCTGTCTGCGTGCCGGCGGTGCGCTGGCTTGTCTGCCACGCATTCGGGTTCCTCTCAGCCGAGCACCCGCCCCTTGCGGCAGTCCAAACCCGATTTGCCGAAGGTGCGCTGGCGCTGGTGGCGGGAAGCTGAACGCCATGGAAACCCGGCGCGATCCTCTGTCTCCCGAAGCGCGCTCAGAAACGATGCGTCGCGTACGCAGCGTCAATACCGTTCCTGAGCTCACGCTGCGCAAAGAGCTCTACCAAAGCGGTTTCCGCTATCGCGTTGACTATGCCAAAGCACCGGGTCGGCCAGACATTGCTATGGTCGGGCGGAAGCTCGCGATTTTCGTTGATGGGGAGTTCTGGCATGGCAAGAAGCTGAGCGAAGAGCGCTTAAGTGAGATGTCTGAGTATTGGCAGCGCAAAATTCGACGCAACGTAGAGCGAGATCGCGACGTTACGAGCCGACTGTGCGCTCTAGGCTGGACTGTGATTCGAGTAACTGATCGGGCAGTGAACAGTGATGTTGCGGCGATCACGGACTTCGTTGAAGACGCTGCAGAAGGGCGATTTGAGTTGTATCCTCCACCGGGCATCGAATTGTATCGAGCGTCATAATGCCTATCCCTTTAGATATCGAAGCGGCGATCGTCTATTTCGATGCGTTCATGTACGGACCGCTGCAGAGCCGTGCGCGTCTCTTTCGCCGACGCGGCCTCAAGCCCCGAGTAGTTATGCCCGAAGATTGGGAGGTGTTCGCTGCCATCCTGTTCCGCGACCCGGGGCGTTCTAGCCCAAGCGGCCCAGATCTGGATGGATACGAAGTGAAGTCAGCTAAGCACGGTTATTCATTTGAGTATCAGTATCATAGAAATTCGTGGCAAAGGAAGATGTCGGCAGATCGCGAAGCCGGCCATATCTTCATCTCGCATCGTGACGACTTGGCCTTTGTCGAAGTGAGGGTCGTCCCTAGTGGGGAGCTGGCCTCATTTGTTGATGAGTGGGAATCAGAAAAGCCATATTCGGAGCCTGGACAGCAACGGTTCCTCAAGAGTGTCTCATTCCGATGGGTGGATGAGCACGCTGCCCTGGTTCTTCGAATCGAGAATGGCGAAGTCACGTTTGAAGCAGACTCCGAGAATCCTGCGCCGCGTTAGGCTTCCAGTCGGGTCGCCCGTCTGGATTCCGAGCGTGACCGTGGCCATGCGGGCGTTGGCGGGTGACTCGGTGGCTCTCGCTGGGTATCTTGTTGGGGAGCGGGCCTTTTTTTGGGGAGATTTGGGATGACGACTACTGCTCGCCCTCCGATGGCGGTGCCGGCCTCTCTCGGCGCTTGGCACCGCGGGCTGCTGGCTTTGCGCTTGCCTGACGATGTCCCGCTGACCGATGAGCTGTTGGAGCAGCTTGGGCGGCTCAACCCCGAGTGGCGGCTGGAACGCGGGCATGACGGTGAATTGGTGGTGCGCATGGGATCGGGTGGCCCCAGCTTCATGATCACGGCGGAGATACTCGCCGTGGTGTTCGCTTGGGCAAAGGCGGTGCGCGGATACGCATTCGGTGCAGACGCCAGCTTCAACGTCGTTGACCCGCTGGGCGGCGAGCCGATGCGCAATCCCGACGTCTCCTGGGTCAGCCCCGAGCAGATGGAGGCGATGGGCGGCTTCCCGCCGCTGCGCGGCTTCTGGCCCGTCTGTCCTGCCTTCGTCGTTGAGGTCCGCTCGCCCGGCGATTCCCTGCGCAATCAACGCGGCCGCCTGGCCGACTGGCTGCGCTTCGGCGCGCAGCTCGGCTGGCTGGTCGATCCGCCGCGCCGCGATGTCTGGATCTACCGCCCCGATCAGGAACCGCAACAGCTGCACCGGCCGGCGCAGGTGGACGGCGGCGCGGTGCTCGACGGCCTGCGCGTCGACTTCGCCGCGATCTGGGAGCTGCTGGACGGCGCCGAAGCGGCGGCGGCAAACGAATAGCGGACACGATGCCTCCTCTGTCTGGGTTGCGGGTGCTGGATCATGGCCATGTGTGGGCGGGGCCGTTGTTGGGGCTGTTCCTGGCTGATTTGGGGGCGGAGGTGATCAAGGTCGGCGCGCCGCACCGACGCTCGGGCGTGTCGATTGGCGGACGGCAGGCGCCAGTCGGCTCGATCGGCGGCGACCGCGGCGCGACCGCGCCCGACGATCCGCGCGCCTTTCATGGCCTCGACCGCGGCAAGAAATCGGTCGCCATCCACCTCGCCGACCCGCGCGGGCGCGAGCTCTATCTGCGCCTGGTCGAGCAGTCGGACGTCATCCTGGAGAACTTCTCGCCGCGCGTGATGCCCTCGCTGGGGCTGTCCTGGGACGCGCTCCGCGAGGTCAATCCGCGCCTGATCATGATCGCCCTCTCCGCCGCCGGCGCAAGCGCCGGTCCCTGGCGCAACCTGGTCACCTACGGCCCGTCGCTGGCGGCGCTCTACGGACTCAAGTCGCTGCTCGGCTATCCCGACGATCCGCAGCCGCGCGAGGACACCGCCGACCTCGACCCGACCGCCGCCGGCCACGCCTTCGTCGCGCTGCTGGCGGCGTTGGAGTACCGCGAGCGCACGGGGCGCGGACAGTTCATCGACCTCGCGCAGGGCGAGGCGACGCTGCAGCGGGCGGCTGCGCCGCTGATGGACTGGCTGCTCAACGGGCGCGCCGCCGGCCCGCGCGGCAACCGCGGCGCGGCGCTCGCCCCGCACGGCGTTTACCCCGCCGCCGGCGACGACCAGTGGCTGGCGATCGTCGTGCGCACGGACGCGGAGTGGACAGCGCTCTGCGCGCTCGCGCCAGCGCTGGATCGGCCCGAGTGGCAGACCGCTCATGCCCGTCTCAGCGACCAGGACGCGCTCGACGCCGCCGTCTCGGTCTGGACCCGCAACTACGAGGCGATGGAACTGAGCATCCAGCTGCAGGGCGTCGGCGTGCCGGCGTTTCCGCTGATGGATCCGATCGCGCTGCTGGTGGACGAGGATTACAGCGCGCTCGCCAACGCCGCCCTCGACCTCAGCGCCGAGGCCGCCGCGCCGGTGCGCGGGGGCGCGCTCTACACCGGCGTCCCCTGGAAGCTGGAGCGCACGCCCGCCGCGCTCCGCGGCCCGATTGCCAATCGCGGCGAGCACGACGACGAGGTCTTCGGCGGGCTGCTCGGCCTGGACGAGGCAGCGCGCGCCGAGCTGCGCGAGGCGGGCATCATCTAGCCGCGCGCCGTCTAGCCGCGCACCGGCGCCCGGCCGACGGCATACCCGCTATGAGGCGAACTCGCGGTGGAAGGCGGACACGTGCACCGCGCGTCCGTCGGCGAGCAGCGCCGCGCCGTGCAGCCGCGAGCCGCGCTGCGTCAGCCGCGCGTCCGCGCCCCGTCCGACCGCGGGGTAGACGCGGCAGCCCAGCCGCGCCAGGCGGTCGAGCAGGATGCGCGGGTTGAACGCGGCCGGCGCCGGCGTCCGACCGCGGCGTCGCGCCACGATGGCGTCCAGCGACCAGCTGCGAATCAGCTTCGGGAAGAGTCCCTGGAACGTGGGTCGCGCATCGAACAGATCGAGTCCGTGCTCCGCGCCGTCGATGGCGAAGATCGCCCCACAGGCGCGCCGCGCCGCGCTCCCACGCGGCTGCAGCGCCCGTTCGTACTCGCCAAGCGCCGAGCCGTACTGCTCGAACGCGCGGTTGAGCGCGCCCGTACTGGAGGGCGCGTCCAGGGCGGCGGCGAACTCGTCAATCTCCGCCCAGAGCGCGGCCTGATCGGAGCGCCGGCTGCCCGCCGCCCGGCGCAAGGAGTCGCTGACCGCCGCCGTGCGCTGCATCCGCAGGCGGGCGTTCATGATGTGGCCGGAGCCGCCCAGATCGCCGCGGGGTTGCGAGTGCCGTGCGTGCTGCGAGGGCTGGTCGGTGTAGCCCCAGCGGCCGGCCTCCATGCAGGACACAGGGATCGTGATCGTCGCACGCGCCGGGGCGAGGATGCTGAGGTTGAGGCTGCGGTTCTGGAGGCCGCCGAGCAGCTCTTCGCCGTCGGCGAGCAGCACGGGGCGGTCGCCGTCGTTGCTGAACGTCAACTCGGGGACGCTGCCGACGTCCGTCTCGCGAATGCGGGCGCGACCGTTGGCGAGCGCCTCGTCGAGCCGGTCGTAGTCCGCGCGCTCCGCGCCGCCGAGCAGGAACCAAACGGTCAGCCCGGCGTGCGCTTGCGGCGGGCTGATCTCCACTCCGTCGAGGCTGCGCCGCAGCTGCCGCTGCGCCTCCAGCGCTTCTGCTTGCGTCTGAATCATCGGTCAGTACGTTCGCTCCGCTTGCCGCGCCGCCGTCCGCGCGACTCTGGTTGCCCTTCCGCTTCGCGGACGCCGCCGAAGAATTCGTCTCGGGTGGTGGCGCGGTCCGCGGCCGACATCGCGCGGCGCTCGGAGATCGCCCGGCTGGTGGAACGCTGCGCGAGCCGCGCGCCCTCGGCAGAGGATTCCCAGTTGGAGATGTTGCCCCGGGGAATGCCCAACCCGCGACCGGTGGCATAGGCGTCCTGGTTCGCGCCCAGGAAGACGAATGTCCAGTCGGCCTCCTGCCGTTCGCTGATCATCTCGAAGATCTCCTGGCGGGTGAAGTCCGTGCTCGCGTTCTCCAGACCGTCCGTGTAGACCACGACCATCTGCTCCTCCGCCGGCCAGCCAGCCTCGCGGCGGCGCAGGATCCGCCGCTCGGCGCGGGTGATCAGCGCGCCCAGCGCGTCGTAGAGCGGCGTGCCGCCGCGCGGTTGATAAACGCGGTGGTCGAGCGCCGGCGTCTCCGCGATGGGCGCGTCGTCGACGACGAGCTTGAACGGCTCGGACGAGTCGAACAGCGCCAGCGTGAGTCGGCACTCGCCCGCGCCGTCCCGCTGTTCGTCGAGAAACAGATTCGTCCCGTCGATCACCGCCTGCCGCAGGCCCCGCATCGAGCCGCTGCGGTCGAGCAGGACCCACAGCTTGAGCGGGGCGGTCTGCGCGTCGGTCTGGTGGTCGTTGGCGTCGGTCATGGCGAGGTTCCTCTCGGTCTGGCAGCCGCGCGGGAGAGCGGGCCTGCGACTTAGTGTTAGATAGACACTATCTAAATTATCAATTTGTGTCAACTAGACACGAACTGAGCGCCGCTGCCAGCTATCCTCAGTGTGCTGAGGAACACAGACGCAACGCGGCCTCGCCGCGAGGAAGGACCTGGACGATGTGCCACCGCTACGAAGCGCTGCCTGCGATCACGCCGATTGCCGGCGCCGCCGTTGATGTTGAGGATCTGACCCTGACCGCCGCCGACGGCACGGAGTTTGCCGCCTTCCACGCCCGCGCCGAGGGCAGCGACGGCTCGGGGCCCAGCATGGTGATCCTGCCCGACGTGCGCGGCCTCTTCCGCTTCTACGAGGAGCTGGCCATCCGCTTCGCCGAGATCGGCGTCGACGCCGTCGCGATCGACTACTTCGGCCGCACCGCGGGCGTCGGCAAGCGCGACGCCGAGTTCGATTTCTGGCCGCACGTGCGCGCAACCTCGCCGGAGGGGATCGCGGCCGACACCGCCGCGGCGGTCGCCGTGCTGCGCGCCGGCGACGCAGAGCGCAAGGTATTCAGCGTCGGCTTCTGCTTCGGCGGCAGCAATAGCTGGATGCAGGCCGCCTCGGGGCACGGCCTGGCCGGCGCGGTCGGCTTCTACGGGCATCCGACCCGCCAGGGGCTGAACGGCGGCCCGTCACCGCTTGACCGCGTGGCGGAGGTCGCCTGCCCAATTCTCGGCCTGATGGGCGGCGCGGACGAGGGCATTCCCGCCGACGAGGTCGCCAAGTGGGACGCCGGCCTCGCCGAGCAGGGCGTCGCGCACGAGCTGATCACCTACGACGGCGCGCCCCACAGCTTCTTCGACCGCTCCTACGATGAACACGTGGAAGCCTGCGACGACGCCTGGCAGCGGATTCAGGCGTTCATCACGGCCAACAGCTAGATACCCACCGACACCCCAACCACAGCAGAGAGGCGGACTGACATGCGCGTGACAAAATCATCCGACGGTAACACCAACCAGGCGAACGCGCCGATTTTCACCGGCGGCGACGTCTGGGTGCGCGCCCTGGCGGGCTCGATCGGCGGCCAGAACGCGGCGGACGACGCGGACTTCAACCTCGCCGTCGTGCAGTTCGGCGCCGGCGCGCGGACGAAGATGCACACTCACAGCTCCGAGCAGATCCTGTACGTGGTCGCGGGCATCGGCAAGGTCGGCACCGCCGACGAGGAGCACACAATCTCGGTCGGCGACTTCGCGATCATCCCCGCCGGCGAGGATCACTTCCACGGCGCCGCCGACACCGGCTCGCCAATGTCCCACCTCGCCATCACCCGCCGCGATTCGGTCACCGAGGTCACGGAGGACTGACGAGTCGGCAGGTCAGGGGGCGAACATGGTGCTCGAGGAAGAGCTTCAGACGACGGAGGAGTACGAACGGTACTGGCGCGAGCGTCGGGCGCGGGTCTTCAAGGATTATCCCGAGATTCTGGAAGTCATCCTCCAGGCCAAGACAATGGCGGAAGAGGAAGACCTCTGGCGACAGCGCTACCTGAAGGAGGCCGAGGGCGATCCGGAGATGCAGGCGATCCTCCGCGAGGTGACGATCGACCTGACCATGCCCGAGGAGGACGAGGAGGACATCCGCATCTGTCGGGAACGCGCTGCCAGCGGTCGGCCGTCCATCCCGTTGGATCAGGTACTGCGCGAGCTCGCGGAAGAGTTTCCTGACGAAGCCGAAGAAATTCTGGAAGGGCTATGAACTATGAGGTTGAGCTCGCTCCGGAGGCGCAGGCGGAGCTGCATCAGCTGAGCCCGCATACCAAGCGCGAGGTCAACCGGGTGTTGAGACGCCTGCGTAACGGGCCGGACCTGCGGGTGGATAAACGCCTCCAGGATGCCGGGGGCCTCTGGAGCACCCGCGCCGGTCGGGGCTGGCGTGTGCTTTTCTATGTGGGACCAGGTCGCCAGATCGAAGTCAGGCGCATCCGCCGACGGACCGACGCCTACGAGGGCATCGAACATCCCGAGCATCGCGGGATCGGCGAAGCGGCGGCCGATTACGCTGAGGTTGAGCCGGCCGTTGACGTTCTGGTATCTGTGGCGGCCGGTTGAGCAAGAGGTCGCGGAGGACTGACGAGTCGGTAGGTCAGGGGGCGAACATGGTGCTCGAGGAAGAGCTTCAGACGACGGAGGAGTACGAGCGGTACTGGCGCGAGCGCCGCGCGCGGGTCTTCAAGGATTATCCCGAGATTCTGGAAGTCATCCTCCAGGCCAAGACGATGGCGGAAGAGGAAGCGCTCTGGCGGCAGCGCTGGCTGGCGAAGGCGGAGGGTGATCCGGAGATGCAGGCGATCCTCCGCGAGGCGACGATCGACCTGACTACGCCCGAGGAGGACGAGGAAGACATCCGCATCTGTCGGGAACGCGCGGCCAGAGCCAATGGCGTCTCCTACACCTATGAAGAGGTGATGCGCCGGCTTGCTGAGGAGTTTCCGGAAGAGGCGGACGAACTGCTCAGCGGGCTATGAACTACACACTTGGCTTCGACGCAGAGGCGGAGGAAGACCTCCGCGGACTCAGCCCGCATACCAGGCGCGAGGTCAACAAGGTGTTGAGACGCCTGCGCCGCGGACCGGACTTGCGGGTTGACAAACTACTTGAGGACGCCGATGACTTGTGGAGCACGCGGGCCGGCCGGGGCTGGCGGGTGATCTTCTATGTGGGACCAGGCCGCCACGTCCAGATCAAGCGCATCCGCCGGCGCGCCGACGCTTACGAGGGCATCGAACATCCCGAGCAGCGGGAGATCGGCGAAGCGGCGGCGGTGTACTCGGAGATTAAGCCGGGCGTTGACGCTCTAGTACCCGCTGCGGCGGCCGATTGAGCGAACGTCCCAGGCCGCGATCGCGACGGCGGCGAAGAGGAACAGCGCGATCAGGCCGAGCATGATGTTGCCGCCCGCGCCGTCGATGTCGGCCAGCTGCCGCAGCGCGATCAGGGTGCCGGCGCAGATTACGCTGATCGCGATGTAGATCCAGTTGTGCACCCATTCGGCGGCGAAGTTGACCGCGATCGCAACTGCGACGGCGGCGTTGACCACGATCAGCAGATGCACGTCGGCGTGGCGGCTCCAGCCGCCCCAGGCGGTGCCGGTTAACTCGTTCAGCTCGACCGCCGTGCCGCCGCGGATGGCGAGGAAGAGCACCACGATCGATGCCCCCACCGCGCCCCCGATCAGCGGACGCAGCATCCGCGGGCCCATCACGTCCCAGGCCCGCGAGGGCAGCGCGCCCAGCCGGGTGCGGCTGTGTTCGTAACGGTGTTCATCCATCGTTGGCTCCCGACCGTGCTGCCTGGTTCACCCTGCTCGGTCCATGCTGCCTTGCCCGCAGTCTAGATGTTGCTAAATGTTGGAGCGGGTCTGGCCGCCGTCGACGTT
This sequence comes from Dehalococcoidia bacterium, assembly GCA_965200625.1. Classification (GTDB taxonomy): domain Bacteria; phylum Chloroflexota; class Dehalococcoidia; order Bin125; family Bin125; genus Bin125. The sequence goes on along the minus strand of OZ241375.1, from coordinate 1,740,319 downwards.
GAGGCAGGCGCCAGTCACCCAACTCGCTCTGGGCGAGGCGAGAAAGGCGACCACATCGGCGACCTCCTCGGGTCGGCCGAAGCGGTTGAAGGCGATCGTGTCGAGCACGCTGCGCTGGATGCCCTCCGGGTCGGACTCGTAGCGCGTCTGCCAGCGTGAGTGAGGCCAGGCGATCGAGCCGGGCGCGACCGCGTTGGCGCGGATGTTGCGTGGCGCGAGCTCGAGCGCCAGCGACTTCGCGTGGCTGTGCATCGCCGCCTTCATCGCGTTGTACTGCGCCGAGCCGCCTGCTTCCCGACCGAAGATCGAGCCGATGTGGATGATCGACGCGCTGTCCGCGCCCTCGCCGGCCGCCGCCGCCAGATGCGGCAGCGCCGCGCGGGTTGTGCGCACGGCGGCCATCAGATTGAGGTCGAACATCTCCTGCCAGACGCTGTCCGCCTCGCCGCGCAGTGAGACGCCCATATTGTTGATCAGGATGTCGAGGCCGCCGAAGGTCTCGACCGCCGCCGCCACCGCGCGATCGCCGGCCTCCGCGTCGCCCAGATCGACCGCCGTCCAGTGCGCGCGGCCCGGACCCGCCGCGTCGATCTGCGCCGCCGCCGCGGTGAGCGCGTCTGGCCGCCGCGAACAGATGGAGACGTTCGCCCCCTCCGCCGCCAGCGCGAGCGCGCAGTACAGGCCGATGCCCTCCGACGCGCCGGTGATCAGCGCCCGCTTTCCGTACAGACCCAGATCCATAGCCGCCTCCCCAATGCACTTGCCCAATTCGTCCAGTTGTCAACGGCACACATTCTATGACCGCGTACGCTCAGAGCATGACTGATTCATCATCTACGCCGTCGCTCGGCATTGACTGGCGCGCGCTCTCGCTCTCCGCGCGGCAGGGTGGCGCGCTGCTGCGCGCGCTTGCCGGCACGACGCTGGCCAACGCCCTGCAGTCGCCCCAGACTCACAAGCGGCGCGGCAAGACCAGCGTCGCCGGCCTGGACGCGCCCGTCGAGATCATCCGCGACCGCTACGACATCGCCCACTGCTTCGCCGAGTCGGCCAATGACGCGCTCTTCGCGCTCGGCTACGTCCAGGCGCAGGATCGGCTCTGGCAGATGCAGTGGAGCCGCCGCGCGGCGCTGGGGCGGCTCGCCGAGATCACCGGGCCGGCCGCGCTGGCGGTCGATCGTTTCACCCGCACGCTCGGCTTCGGTCGGGTGTCCGAGGCGGCCTGGAGCGCGACGCCGGCGGCGCAGCAGGCGCAGCTGACGCCCTTCATCGCCGGGATCAACGCCGCCATCGCCCGCGCTCCGCGTCCCTTCGAGGCGCAGATGCTGGACGACTGGATCGGCCCCTGGCAGGCGTCCGACAGCATTGCCTGGGGCAAACTGCTCTCCTGCCTGCTTGCCCCAGCCTGGGAGCAGCAGCTGATCCGCGCGCGGATTGTGGAGACGGCCGGCCTCGAGGCGCTGCACGCGCTCGATCCGCCGCTCGCGCCCGCGGCCGCCGCCGCCGTCCCGCCCGACGCGCCCTACGGCGAGCTCGCCGAGCCGCTGCACGCCGCCTCGCGGGCGGCGGTTCATCTTCTGGGGCTGCAGCAGGGCGCATCCAACAACTGGGCGGTCGATGGCCGCCACAGCGCCGACGGCGCGCCGCTCTTCGCCTGCGATCCGCACCTCAACCCCGTCTCCCCGGCCTATGCCTACTTCGTCCACCTGCACTGCCCCGAGTTCAACGCCGCCGGCGCCAGCGTGCCCGGCCTGCCGGGCATCGTCTGGGGCTGCAACGATCACCTCGCCTGGGGCCCGACCGCTGCCCTGATGTCGATGAACATCGCCGTCGTCGAGCAGCTCTCTGAGGATGGCGCGCGATCGCTCACCCCCGACGGCTGGGCGGAGACGACGGCGCGCGCGGAAACGATCAAGGTGCGCGGCTATCCGAGCGAGCGGATCACCGTGCGGGAGACGGTCAACGGGCCGCTGGTCAGCGAGATCCTGCCCGAAGACGTCAGCGGACGCGAGGACGGCAGCCGCGCAATCGCTCTGCACTCGCGGATTCTGGCGCCGCGCCACGGCGGGGGCGGGATTGCCGATATGTTGTCCGCCCGCAACTGGGACGAATTCAGCGCCGCCGCCGCGGACATGGCCGACTTCAACCTCTGCTTCGCCTACGCCGACCGCGAGCGCGTCGGCCTGCGCGTCAGCGGCGACGTGCCGCGCGGGGCGATGGCGGCGCTGCGCTTTCCCGCCGCCGGCTGGTCGCCGCGCGAGCAGGGCGGCGCGCCGACGACCGCGCTCAGCGGCGACGCACTGCCGCATATCGTCGATCCGCCCGGCGGCGTGGTCATCAGCGCCAACGCCCCGCTCGCGCCCTTCGCCGAGAGTGCGTTTGGCGCGGAGTATCTCGATCCGGGCCGCGCCGCGCGGATCCGCGAGCGGCTGCGCGAGTCCGCCGCGCACACGCCCGAGACCTTCGCCGCGATCCAGACCGACCGCCGCTCGCTGCCGCTGCGCGAGTTTGCCCGCCGCCTCCCCGACGCGGCGCTCGCCGACTGGGACGGCGAGATGCGCGCCGACTCGGTCAGCGCCGCGATTGTCGCGGCGACCCTGATTGAATATCGGCGCGGCGAGCTGACGGCGCTGCTGGGCGCGGACGGAGCGCAGCGGATGGCGCCGCTGCTGGCAATCCCGACGCTGGACATCTTCGCCGCGCACGCGACCTCCTGGGCGCTCACGCGGATTGACGCCGATCCCGACGCGGCTGCGCCGCGCCTCGCGGATGCCCACGCCCGCGCCCTGACGGCGCTGCGGCGCAAGTTCGGTCCCGACCGCTCGGGCTGGACGTGGGGGCGCTGCCGGCCGCTGATCCTGCGGCACGGCCTCGCCGACGCGCCCGTGATCGGCCGCCTGCTCTCGCCCGGGCCGTTCTCCCACGGCGGCGAGGCGGATACCGTCTCGCAATCGGGCGTCCTCGGGCTGCGCCACTTCGCGCCCGCCACGGCGGTGCCGGCGCTGCGCCTGATCGTCAAGCTGAGCGATCCGCCAGAGGCGCAGTTCGCGCTCGCCGGCGAGCAGATCCACGATCCGCTGCACGCCAACGGACCGCTGACCGACGCCTGGCGGCGCGACCGTTATCTGCCCCTGCTGCGCGACCGCGAGGCGGTTGAGGCGGCCGCGTCCGCCTCGCCCGCGCGGCGCGTCCAACGCCTGCGGCTCCTGCCCCAGCCTTCGGTACACTGATCCTCTGAGACCGCGCCGACCTTGACCGAAACGACCACCTGGATGCCCGCCCGCGCGACGCTGCGCCTCGAGCGCATTGAGCACACCGAGCACATCGCCCTGATCCGCGGCGGCGGCCAGCTCGACGCGGCCTTCGTGGAGCAGCTCGCCGACGCCTGCGCCGCTGTGCCCGACGACGTCCGCGCGGTGCTGCTGCGCCCCGACCCGGCGGTCTGGCTCGGGTTCGCGGGCGCGACCGCCGCCGGCGATCTCTTCGCCGCCGTCGCCGAGCTTCCCCAGCCGACGCTCGCCGTCCTCGAAGGCCCGCTGCGCGGCGGCGGCCTGGAACTGGCGCTGACCGCCGATCTGCGCATCGCTCACGCCGCCTGCGAAATCAGTTTCAGCGCGCTCACGCAGGAGTTCCCCCGCGCTGGCGGGCTGCAGCGGCTGACCCGCGCCGTCGGGCGCTCGCGCGCGACGCAGCTGCTTTTTCTGGAATCCGCGATCGACGCCCGCGCGGCGCTCGACTGGGGCTTGGTCAACGCGCTCGCCGACGATCCGTTCGCAGCGGCGCGGGAGGCGGCGCAGACGATCGCCTCGCGCGGGCCGATCGCCGCGCGTTACGCCAAGGACGCCGTCCGCCACGGGCTGGAGATGCCGCTTGCGCAGGCGCTGCACTACGAGACCGAACTGACGATCCTCCTGCAAGACACCGCCGACCGCGCCGAAGGCGTCGACGCCTTCGTTCACAAACGCACAGCCACATTCAGCGGGCGCTGAGCCCGCGCACAGCACAGAGAGGCCGGAGCGATGCGACTGATCCTGGATGAGGAAGAGACCTGGTCGTTGATGACCCTGATCACCGCGCAGGTGCTTGACCAGGTGGAACTGTCCGACGAAGCGGTCAAGGCGATCCGCGACTGGCGGGCGGGCATCGTCGAGGGCAACGCGGCGATGGAGGCGGTCGCCAACGGCGTCAACGAGGCGCTGGGCAACACCATCGACGCGGAGCTCACGCGCACGATCCGCCGCCGCGACTACTACCGCACGGTGCGCTAGTCACAGGAAGCCCCAGGAAGCAGCAGGGACGGGAGCCGAATCATGGTCAAAGTAGAACTCGACATCGAAGAGGCCTGGGCTGTTTTCAGCCAGGTCGTCAACCAGATGCTGGACGAGGTGGAGCTGCACAAATCCGACCGCGCCGCGATCCGCCGCTGGAAGTCCAGCGAGATGCGTCCCGGCCGCGAGGAGATGGACGCCCTCCACGAGAAGATGAACGACGACATCGAGCGCCTCTGGAACGTCCGCCGCAAGAGCGAAATCCGCAAGCCCGACTGGCGCTGACCCGAGCGATGCCGTCCGCCGAGTGGGTCGCCTACGACAAGCCGTTCGCCGGCGCGGCGCGGATCACCCTGCAACGGCCCGAGGCGCTCAACGCGATCAATCTCGCCATGCGCGATGATCTCTGGACCTACGTCCAGGCGGCGCAGCTCGACCCGGACGTGCGCGTCCTGATCTTCCGCGGCGCGGGCCCGCGCGGGTTCTCGGCCGGCGCGGATATCTCCGAGTTCGGCACCGCGCCGTCCTTGCATCAGTCGCGCGAGGCGCGCCGCCTGCGCGATCTGTGGGCGCTGCTGGATGACCTGCCGCTCCCGACCATCGCCGCGCTGCACGGCTACTGCTTCGGCGCGGGGATTGAGCTGCCGCTCTACTGCGACCTGCGGATCGCCGCCGCGAACGTCCGCATCGGCCTGCCCGAGGTCACCTTGGGCTACATCCCCTCCGCCGGCGGCACCCAGTTGCTGCCCCGCCTCGCCCCGCCCGGCGCGGCGCGGGGGATGATCCTGAGCGGCGAGCCGATCGACGCGTCCCGCGCGCTCGCCTGGGGCATCGTCCACCGCGTGACCCCGCTGGCGGAGCTGGAGTCGACCGTCAACCAGGCCGCCCAGCGCCTCGCCGCGGCCGATCCGGCGCTGACCGCCGCGCTCAAGCGCAGCCTGCGGCGCGGACTCGATCTGCCGCTCGCCGCCGCGATCCAGCAGGACACGCTGACTGCACGACGATTGGGTCATAGACTGAATGATCGTTAACCGCATTCACTCGCGCCCGCCCCAGACCAGGCCCGCCCAGTCCCACACAGCGCCAAGGAGCCAACCATGAACACCGCCGACATGCTCGACATCGCCGCCGTCAACGTGCCCGACCGCGTCGCCCTGCTCTGCGGAGAGACCAGCAAAACCTTCGCCGAACTCGCCGCCGACGTCACCGTCCTCGCCAACGCCCTGCAGGGACTCGGCCTCAGCCACGGCGACCACCTCGGCGTCATGTCCGTCAACTCCGCCGAGTACGTGATCATCTACTACGCCTGCGCCAAGCTCGGCGTCACCTTCGTCCCGCTCAACTACCGCGCCAAGCGCGAAGAGCTGACCTACATGATCAACACCGTCGAAGCCAAAGCCATCTTCGTCTCCGACCGCTACCAGGACCTCGTCCGCGCCATCCGCGACGATTGCCCCAGCGTCCAGCACTACATCGCGCTCGAAAACGACGTCCCGCTCGGCCAGCAGCACTACCGCGACCTGATCGCCGCCGGCTCCGACGACTTCCTCTACGCCCCCGTCGAAGACCGCGACCCGACCGTGATCATCTACACCTCCGGCACCACGGCGATGCCCAAGGGCGTCCAGGTCACCTACGGCGACCTCAGCAGCTACGCCATGAACACGATCGAGATGGCCGACCCGACCGGCATCCACAACAAGACCCTGCTCTCCGTCCCGCTCTTCCACATCGCCGGCGCGACCACCATGATCTCCTCCGTCTGGGGCGGCCGCACCCTGGTCATCCTCCCCCAATTCTCGCCCAGCGCCTGGATCGACGCTGTCGACACGCACAGCATCACCCACTCCATGGTCGTCCCGACCATGCTCAAGCGCACCATGGAAGACCCCAAATTCCCCGAGTTCAAGGGCGACACCCTCGAAGTCCTCACCTACGGCGCCGCCCCCATGCCCTACGACGTGATCCGCGCCGCCGTCGATGTCTTCCCCCAGAACGTCGGCTTCATGAACGCCTACGGCCAGACCGAGTCGACCAGCACGATCTCCTTCCTCGGCCCCGACGACCACCGCCTCGACGGCTCCGCCGAAGAGATCGCTGTCAAGGAACATCGCCTGCGCTCCGTCGGCCGCGTCATGCCCGACATCGAAGTCCTGATCATGGACCCCGCCGATGAAGTCGTCGGCACCGGCGAAGAGGGCGAAATCTGCGTCCGCGGCGACCGCATCATGAGCGGCTACCTCAAGCAGGAAGAAGCCACCGCCTCCGCCATCCGCGACGGCGTCCTCCACACCGGCGACGTCGGCTACCTCGACGACGAGGGCTACCTCTTCATCACCGGCCGCACCAAGGACCTGATCATCCGCGGCGGCGAGAACATCGCCCCCGGCGAGATCGAGCAGGTCCTGGAAGGCCACCCGGCGGTCGCCGAGGCGGCCGTGATCGGCGCGCCCGACCTGGAGTGGGGCGAGGTCGTCAAGGCGGTCGTGATCCTGCACGAGGGTGAGAGCTTCAGCCTCGACGACGCGGTCGCGCACACCAAGAGTCAGCTGGCCAGCTACAAAGCGCCCAGCTACCTCGCGGTCGTCGACAGCCTCCCCCGCAACCACATGGGCAAAGTGCTCAAGAACGACCTCCGCAAAACCCACGGCGAAGCCAACAACCGCTAAGCGCCGCCTACGCCACCGCAACCCGCGGCGTAATCTCCGGCGTCATGCCCGATGCAATGCCCGACGCCAGTCGGACATAACCGTCCGCGTACCCTGTCGTCATGCGCCGCGCCGCTGCTGTGATCGTCCTGTTCATCGCCGTCGCCGCGGCGGCGGTCTGGGTCGCCGTCGCGCAATCGCCCGAGGACGATCAGGCGCAGCCGGTCGAACAGAGCGAGCAGAGCGAGCAGACAGACGCCGTCGAGGACGCCCAGCAACAGACCGCGCCACAGGCAGAACCGACAGTCGAACCGCAGCCTGAACCGCAAGCCGGGCAGGAGCAGTCGGAGCCGTCGGCGGAGGCGGCCGCGCCGCTGAGCGAAGCCGCTGATGACTCGGCGGCGCAGGCAGCGCCAGCAGAGTCGGAGGAGTCAGCCCCGCCCGCGGCGGTTGACGAGGACGACACGGCGGCGCTGCCGCCCGCCGAACCTGCTGCCGACCCTGCTGCCGACCCCGCCGCCGTCATCATCCGCGCGCTTGACGTCGAGCGGCCGCGGCCCGCGCTCCCGCCTGCGGAGCGCTACCGAATCGTCAAGGGCGACACCCTCTCCGCGATTGCGCTCCGCTTCGGCGTCGCGCTCGAAGCGCTCCGCGTCGCAAACGGGCTGGAGCGCCAGCGCCTGCTCACCGTCGGCCAGTGGCTGACCATTCCCGCCGACTCACTGGCGACGCGGGCGGAACCGGCTGAGGCAGAGCAGATCGCAATCGAAACCGGCCCCGGTCTGACCAGCGAGGGCGCGTTCTACGGCACGATCCGCGATCACGAGCGAGGCACAATCAACAGCGCCGCCGCGATCCTGGAGGCGCAAGCGGCGGACACCCTGCTGGTCGCCGCCTGCATCGACGAGGCGCTGCGCCTCTACGTACACGGAATCGAACGCCCCGACGGCCCCGTCATCGTCTACTGGCGCATCGACGCCGGGCCGCTGCAACGGGATCGCTGGACGACAACCGCCAACGTCACCGAGTCACCCCGCGCGACAACCCTGTTCAACAGCCTGCTCCAGGCGGACAGCCTCTGGCTGAGGATCGCGGAAACAGAGTTCCACTTCCCCCTCCAATCCCTCTTCGAGACCCCCGTCCAAGCCAACCTCATCTACTGCGCCCGCCGCTAACTCGGCGGCTCTCGTTCCCTCAGAGTCCCGGAATTCATCCCGCCCCCAGGTATGTGGAAACGTCGTGTGGCACTCCGCTATACTGTCTCCAGAAAGGCAGGGTGAAGCGCCCAGCGCTCAGCCGGCGATCGCGGCAAGCGCGCAAGACGGTCATCAGCTCTGCCCAGAATGGGCGGCGGTTCCGCCGCCGGCGCCGCCCTCCAACGGAGGGCGGCGCTTCACTTTGCTCTGAACTGATCTCGATGGGCTTCGATCTGTGTGGTCAGGTCCGAATCCGGGAAGACCTTCAGACCGAACTTGCCCATCTTCAGATCGCCGTGCCGATACCACTTTTCGCCAAGCAACGGCCAACGACGCGGCTCACGCTCACAGCCCGAGGTCACCCAGTCATACACCGACCGGGCGACCGTGTCGCTGATCTCCAGCGGACTGGAGCCGCGTTTCGGCGTGAAGTCAACTCCAGGACGCAGGTAACGCTGAAAGCCCCGATTCGACACCCATCGCGTGCCATCAACCAGTACCTCTGCGACGGCTCGCTGCAGCTCGGCGTCCTCTCGCGGCCCGCGAGCCTCGAACGTCATCTTGCCGAGCGGATAGCCGTTGTCGTTGGCGAGATAGTCGACGATCCGCTCGATCAGGAGATGCACCGCCAGCTCATAGAGTTCCAAGGGCAGAAATGGATCGGTTCCCGGCTCCACATAATCACGTTCATAGGCCCGCTTCCGCACTCCAACCGCAAAAGCCGTGCAATCCGTTTCGGCAATGAGCTGGTCAACCGCCAGGTCGAACTCGCGCTGCCGTTGGCGGTCGCCCCCGAAGTAAAAGCTGTCCTCATGACGACTCATCTTCGGCTCATGGAACACGCGCCCGACTAGGCCGAAATCCTGCTTCAGCCGATCCGCTCGCTGCCGATAGCGGTCTGCCTCGTCTGCGCTGATCGCCACAGCGCCGATGGCGAAGCAAGCAAACGCATCGTCAGCCGACGTCACTTTGGGTACCCCAGATTCGTCGGCATAGAGCTCCCGCACCGGGCGCTCATCACGCATCGGGTTCCCTGACCCCGCCGGCCGACGAAACCGGCTCCTCGGCGGAATCGGCCCATACTCGCGCATGAGGTGAGAGCGCTCGAGGTCGCTGAGCCGAGACACAACAGGCGCGATGTCGACTTCTTCCGCGAGGCCGGCTCGCCGAATCAGGCTCTGCAGCAGCTCGCTGCATCGAGCGGCCTCCGCAATGCGGCGAATCCGGCGCAATGCAAGCCAGCCAGCCGCCGGGTCATCATCAGGGGATGTCAATGGCATTCATTCAGATTACTGGCTCACTCCCCTGAACAATTCCGAGTTCGCGCCAGTACCCACAGGCAGTCACTCAAGTGTGGGCAGTGTGGACAACCCTACCTGCTTCGTTGGCGCGACCACCGGCCATGGTCTGACCCCACTGCCAGCCTCGCTCCGCTCCACGTGCGATAATGCTGCGCACGACTTGTTGGATGGATGGGAGGCGTTGTGGCACACCGATCGGAATCTCGGCAGCCGGTGTCGCGTCGCGGCAGCCCGACCTCCACGACCAAACGCGTCTCCGCGCTCGCGATCCCCGCCTGGCTCCCTCTGGGCGGCATCCTCCTCGTCTCCGGGGCGGAGACCGTCCGCGTCACCGGCGCGCACCGCGAACTCTTCTTCAACATCGATCACTTCTGGGTGCTCTACATGCTGCTCCCCTTCGTGATCGGGATCATCATCTATGGCCTCGCCCGCCGCTCCCGCGTCTGGCGGCTGGGCAAACCGATTATCACCCGCGAGACCGTCCGCAGCGCCTTCGACAACCTGCCCCTGCGCCTCACCCGCGTCCTGCGCGGCGGCGCTGGCACCGAGCGCGTCCTCCAGGACCCTTACTCCGGCGTCATGCACCTCTGCATCATGTCGTCGATGATCGTCCTCTTCCTCGTCACCGCGCTGCTCGCGATTGACGACTACGTCCCCGTCGAAATCCTCGTCGGCCCGCGCTATCTCGGCTACTCGCTCGTCGCCGACCTCTTCGGCCTCGTCGGCATCATCGGCGTGGCGATGGCGTTCGCGCACCGCTGGGTGCGCCCGCGCACCGCCTGGCTGCCGACCTGGGAGGACTGGCTGATCCTCGGCGGCCTCGGCGCACTGCTGATCACCGGCTTCCTCGTCGAAGGGCTGCGCATCCACACCTCCGAGATCGACGTCAACCCCGAGTGGTCCTACTGGTCGCCGGTCGGCTACGTGGTCGCGCTGATGTTCTCTGGCGTGCGCGTCTCCGCCGCCCTCGACCTCCATCAGGCCTTCTGGTGGATTCACATGATCGGCGCCCTCTCCTGGATCGCGCTGCTCGGCTACTCCAAGCTCAACCACCTGCTCCTCGCGCCCGCCAACGCCTTCCTCAAGCGCACCTCCGCGCCCGGCAAGCTGGACATGATCGAGAACATCGAAGAGCAGGAGCACTTCGGCGTCTCCCAGCTCGAACACTTCACCCAGAAGCAGCTCTTCGAGCTTGATGTCTGCGTGCGCTGCGGCCGCTGCACCGACAACTGCCCCGCCGACATCGCCGGCCAGCCGCTCTCCCCGATGCACATCATCCAGGACCTCAAGTCCTACGCCACCGCCGTCGGCGAGCGCAAGGTCGCCAACCTCATGCAAGGCAACGACCTTAACTTCGGACTCGGCGAGGAAGCGCCCATGGTCGGCGGCGTGATCCGCGACGAATCGCTCTGGGCCTGCCGCACCTGCGGCGCCTGCGTCGAGGCCTGCCCGGTGTTCATCGAGCACGTCCCCACGATCGTCGACATGCGCCGCTCCCTTGTCATGGAAGAGGCGCGGATGCCCGACACCGTGCAGGGCACGCTGGAGACGCTCGAACGGCAGGGCCACCCCTGGCGCGGCACGCCCTACACGCGCGAGTCCTGGATGGCCGGCCTCGAGGTGCCCGAGTGGACGGGCGAGCAGGACTACCTCTACTTCGTCGGCTGCACCGGCGCGTTCGTCGACCGCGCCCAGGAGATCACGCGCTCCGTCGTCTCACTCCTGCGCGAGGCCAACGTCTCCTTCGGCGTCATGGCCGGGATGGAATCCTGCAACGGCGACCCCGCCCGTCGGCTCGGCCACGAGTATCTCTACCAGATTCTCGCCGAGGGCCTGATCGAGCTATTCAACGAGACCGGCGTCAACGATGAGCGGAAGACGGTGATCACGCACTGTCCGCACTGCTTTAACACGTTCCTCAACGAGTACCCCGACATGGGCGCGAAGTTCCAGGTCATCCACCACACCCAGCTGCTCGAGCAGCTCGTCGACGCCGGCCGCCTCGTCCCGCGCGGCGACGGTCCCGAGCAGACCATCACCTACCACGACAGCTGCTACCTGGGCCGCCACAACGACATCTTCGAAGCGCCGCGCCGCATCCTCGAGCAGGTGCCCAACGTGACCCTGATCGAAATGCCGCGCAACCGCGAGCAGGGCCTCTGCTGCGGCGCCGGCGGCGGCAACATGTGGATGGAAGAGCAGGGCAAGAGCCGCGTCAACGAGGTCCGCGTCGAAGAAGCCGTCGCCACCGGCGCCGACTCCGCCTGCACCGCCTGCCCCTTCTGCATCCAGATGTTCGACTCCGGCATCGGCACCGTCCAGCTAGACATCGAAGACAAAGACAAGCTCAAAGTCCTCGACGTCGCCGAACTGTTACAGGCCGCCGCCGTCGCCGAGTCCGACTAAGCGGCCCCTGCAAGGGCAACAGAGCTCCCCCACTGGGGGAGCTGCCGCGCAGCGGCTGAGGGGGGCGCTGCGCTTCCCCTGGGGGAAGCAGTCCCGCAGGCGCTTGCCTCGCAGAAGCGCCATCCCCCCGCTGCGCCCCCTCCATCAACCCCGCGCCGCCCCCTCCGTCATTCCTGCGAAAGCAGGAATCCCGCCGAGGGCGCGTAAGCGTTACGCCGCATGGGTTCCCGCTTTCGCGGGAACGACGGAGGGGAAAGGGAGCTGCCGCACAGCGGCTGAGGGGGCTGCCTCGCAGCCAAGCGCCCAGTGGACGCGCTAGTGCTTCGCCAGCTCCCGATAGAGATTTTGGCGGCGATTGATCACCTCGCGCATGATCTGCTCTCGGCGCGCTCGCTTCGCCTGGGTCTTCTTCGAACCGCGCGACGCCTGCTTGCCGACCTGCTTCTTGCTCTCGGCCTCGGTTCGCTGCGTCATTGTGCTCCCTCGTGTCCGTTCGGCTCGCTCGGGATCTATGGTATGTCAGACCGGCTGGCTGCGTCGTCAGCTCCGGAAACGCCGCCCGTTCACGCCCGTTTCAGCCTTAAAATCCCCCTCTCTGTAGCCGATCTGATTGCCCCATTGCGCCGGGCGCGACACAATCTGATATTGGACTTGCAAGACACCCGACCCAGACAGTGAGGAACCGATGGATGTCATCGTCTGCGTGAAGCAGATCCCCGATCCGGAAACGCCCGCCGCCGCCTTCAAGGTTGACGAGGCCGCCATGCGCGTCCTGCCCGCCCAGGGCATCTCGCCCGTCATCTCGCCCTTCGACGCCCAGGCCGTGGAAGCCGCCCTGAGCATCAAGGACGCCTCCGGCGACGGCGCAGTCAACATCATCTCGCTCGGCCCCGACTCCGCCCGCGACGCGATCAAGCACTCCCTGGCGATGGGCGCGGACGAGGGCTACCACCTCAAGGACGACGCCTTTGACGGCGGCGACGCCTGGACCACCGCGCTCGCGCTGTCCAAGGCGATCCAGCACATCGGCGTGCCCGACGTGCTGATCTTCGGCCGCCAGGCGGCGGACTGGGACCAGGGTACCGTCGGCAGCATCGTCGCCGAGCTGCTCGATCTGCCCTCCGCCACCGTCCTGAGCGCCATCGAGCTGAGCGGCGACCGGATCAGCGTCTCCCGCGTCGTCGCCGACGGCTTCGAGACCGTCGAGCTGCCCACCCCCTGCGTGCTCACGATCTCCAACGAGTTCGGCGATCCCCGCTACCCGCAGCTGCGCCAGATCATGCTAGCCGCCCGCAAGCAGGTCACCGAACTGACAGCCGCCGACCTTGGCCTCGACGCCGCCGAAGTCGGCGCGGCCGGCGCGCGCGTGCAGATGCACGCCCTCTTCCAGCCCAGCAGCGACGTGGAGGTCGAGATCATCGAGGGCGACAGCCCCGAAGAGAAGGCCGCCGGCCTCGTCAACGCCCTCCGCGAAGCGAAAATCCTCTAGCGCTCAGTCAGCGAACAGGAACCCCCAACATGTCAAGCATCCTCGTCTTTGGCGAAACCGACACCGCCGGCCTGACCGCGCCGACCCTGGAACTGCTCGGCGCGGCCTCGCGCCTCAGCAGCGCGCTCGGCGGCAGCGTCGCCCTGGCCCTGATCGGCGCTGACCTCAGCGGCGCGGCGACCGCCGCCGGCCCCGCCGGCGCGGACACCGTCTACACTGCCGCCGCCGACTCCCTGGCCGCCTACCAGACCGACAGCTACCTCCCCATCGCGCAGGGCATCGTCGAGCAGGACGCGCCCGCCGTCGTCCTGCTGGCGCAGTCCAGTATGGGCCGCGACCTCGCGCCGCGGCTCGCCACGCGGCTCGGCAGCGCCGCGATCATGGACGCGCTCGGCCTCGAAGCCGACGGCGACCGCGTCAAGGCGACGCGCAGCTGCTACGGCGGCAACGCCCGCCAGGTCGTCACCGTCCAGACCGACCCGCAGGTGATCACCGTCCGCCCCAAGTCGCAGGACCCGCTCGAAGCGGACGCCTCCCGCGCGGCGGAAGTGATCGCTGTCGACGTCGCCGAACCGACCCTCCGCGCCCGCACCACGGGCAAAGAGCAGGCCGAGTCCGAGGGCATCCGCCTCGAAGACGCCGAGATCGTCGTCTCCGGCGGTCGCGGCCTGGGCGGCCCCGAGGCCTTCGCCGACCTCGAACGCCTCGCCGGCGTGCTCACCGCCGCGGTCGGCTCCTCACGCGCCGCCTGCGATCTCGGCTGGTACCCGCCCTCCCAGCAGGTCGGCCTGACCGGCACCGTCGTCTCGCCGACGCTCTACGTGGCGATCGCCATCTCCGGCGCCAGCCAGCACATGGCCGGCTGCGGCGGCTCCAAGAACATCGTCGCGATCAACAAGGACCCCGACGCGCCGATCTTCAGCTTCTCCCGCTTCGGCATCGTCGACGACTACAAAAAGGTCCTCCCCGCCCTCGAAACCGCCTTCACCGCCGCCCTCGACTAAAGCCCGCTCGGGGGATTCGCCGCCGCGACCAAGCGCTCCCCCACTGGGGGAGCTGCCGCGCAGCGGCTGAGGGGGGGGGCTCCGAAGGGGGAGCGACCACCCCAACAAGAACCGCTCCCCCCTCTGGGAGGAGCTGCCGAAGGCTGAGGGGGGAGGGCGCGTCTTGCGCCTAGACGCCCTGCGTCTTGCGCCTAGACGCCCTGCGTCTTCCGCCAAGTGCGGATTTGACCGGCGTGCTCCAGATCGTGCTCGATCAGCCCGTCGAGCAGATCGTTCACTGAGATGCGCATCCCGTCGAGCTCCAGCGTCTTCTCGTCGCGCTCCGCATCGGTGAGCTGGCTCGCGCGCTCGGCCAGGGATTCGCGGACCGTGCGGAGCATCTCCAGCAGGTCGTGGATCGGACGGCTTGTCCACTCCTGGGGCGCGGCGTCGTTGATCTCGTGCTCGCTTGGCGTCGGCTCGCAAGGCAGCCCGGCCGCGCAGCGATCAAACGCGTTGAGCAGCCAACTGTCCCACCCGACCATATGGGCCAGGCAGTCGCGCACGCTCCACTCGCCGATCACATTGGGAACGTCGAACGCCTCCACCCCCAGCCCCTCAACCGCTTCCAGCAGACAGGTGCGACCGTCCCGGCAATCACTCGTATCCGATTTGATCTCAGCAACCATCGAATGCTCCTCGCAGGCGCAGGGAACTGTGTCGTTCGGAGTGCGCGGTGGTTGCGCAGACGCCGCTGGCGCGGCGACGGCTCCGCGAATTTGGCTAGGCGAATCCTGCCGCACGCCGCAGCGAGGTTCACGAACGGGGTCAACTGGGTGTTAACCATAGCAATTCAGCCCCCCGCGTCCTGCTGACTGGAACACAGAGGCGCGCCGCCCGCCGCGGCCGCCCGGCGGCGCGGATCGACGTTCGGTTGACCACTTACTACCCCGCTAATAGCCTGAGCATCTAGCGCGCGTCCGCGTGACCGGTTGTCCCAGCCCTGCACTGAGACAGCCGGTTAGAGACGCTTGGACGACGCCACACCTGCGGGGACGCTGACCCATCATGCGCTCGATTGGACTCACCGGCGGGATTGCCTCGGGCAAATCGACCGTCGTCAACCAGCTGCGAGAACTCGGCGCGGCCACGATCGACGCCGACCTGCTCGGCCACCAGACCTACGAACCCGGCACCGAGACTTTCGCCCAGGTCGTCGCCGCCTTCGGCGAAGACCTGGTCGCCGAGGATGGCGCCATCGACCGCCGCAAGCTCGGCCCCAAAGTCTTCGGCCATCCCGACGGGATGAAGCGCCTGACCGACATCGTCTGGCCCGGCATCCGCGCCCTAGCCGAGGCGGAGCTGGCCCGGCTCGCCGCCGCCGGCACCGCAGTCGCCGTGCTCGAGGCGGCCGTCATGATCGAGGCCGGCTGGCAAGACCTGGTCGATGAGGTCTGGGTCGTCGCGGTCAGCCGCGACACCGCGCGCGAGCGCCTCATGGCGCGCAACAACTTCTCCGCCGAAGAGGCGGACAAGCGCATCGACTCGCAGATCACCAACGATGAGCGGCTCAAGCACGCCGACGTGCTGATCTCCAACGACTGCGATCTGGAGACCGCTGCACGGCGCGTTGCCCGCGCCTGGGCCGGGATGCAAGCCGAACCCGACTGAGTACACCAACCCACCGCCCGCCGGCACACAGCCTAGCGGCGTAACACACCAGCGAGAGCACCGAGAGCCAGACCCGCCGCGGACGATGCGGCACAGCGGGAGAGCGTTTGATGACCACTGCCAGCGAACCGATCACCGAATACCGCAGCTGGGCGGTCGAGGAATTCCGCCTCGAAGAAGAACCCTATTACGTGCCCGTCGCGGATGAGGTCGAAGTCTTCGAGGCCGCCTGGAAGAACAAAATCCCCGTCCTCCTCAAGGGCCCGACCGGCTGCGGCAAGACCCGGTTCGTCGAGTACATGGCCTACCACCTCAACCGACCCCTCGCCGTCGTCCGCGACGGCAAGACCGAGATCGAGGACGAGACCAACCTGCCCCTCGTGACCGTCGCCTGCCACGAGGACCTGACCGCCTCCGACCTCGTCGGCCGCTACCTGCTCGAAGGCAACGAGACCGTCTGGATCGACGGCCCCCTGACCCGCGCCGTCAAGGCGGGCGCGATCTGCTACCTCGACGAGGTCGTCGAGGCGCGCAAGGACACCACCGTCCTCATCCACCCGCTCACCGACCACCGCCGCATCCTCCCGGTCGAGAAGAAGTCGCAGCTCCTCCAGGCGCGCGACGGCTTCCTCCTCGTCATCTCCTTCAACCCCGGCTACCAGTCGGCGCTCAAGGACCTCAAGCAGTCCACCCGCCAGCGCTTCGTCGCCGTCGAGTTTGACTACCCGCCGCGCGAGACTGAGGCCGAGATCGTCCAGCACGAGGCCGGCTGCGCCTGGGACATCGCCCTCAACCTCGCCAAAATGGCGGAGAAGATTCGCAACCTCCGCGAGCACGGCCTCGCCGAAGGCGCGTCCACCCGCCTGCTGATCTACGCCGGCCGCATGATCGCCCAGGGCGTCTCACCGCGCCGCGCCTGCCAGGTCTCGATCGTCTGGCCGCTGACCGACGACGGCGAGGTCCAGCGCTCGATCGAGGAAGTCGTCTCCTCGATCTTCGAGGACTAGACCGAACAGAGTCGCCCGTGCGGATCGGCATCGTCTCGGATATCCACTGCAACGCGGCCGCGCTCGAGCGCGCCGTTGAGCAGATGGGCGACATCGACGAACTGCTCTGCGCCGGCGATGCCTGCTATCAGTACCGCTTCTCCAACGAGGTCGCCGCGCTGCTCCAGCAGTACGGCGGCCGCTACGTGCTCGGCAACCACGAAGAGATCCTGCTTTCCGCCGCCGGCGCCCGCGCCCAGGCCTCGCCCAGCGTGGATCAATCCCTGCTCGAGTGGACGCGCGATCAGCCCCAGCTGATCCGCACCGCCATCGGCGCCAAGCAGCTGCTCATGTTCCACGCCACCCCGTGGGCGCCCTACCGCGACTACCTCTTCCCCCACGACCCGAAACTCCAGCGCCTCGCCGAAGAGGAAGCGGACTTCATCATCTACGGCCACACCCACGCCCCGCTGGTCAAGCGGATCGGCCGCGCCCTGATCATCAATCCCGGCTCCGCCGGCGAGATGCGCGGAACCGAGCAAGTCCTGACCTATGCTGTGCTGGACACCGCCGCCGACCACGCCGAAATTCACGAGATCCGCCTCACCAGCTGATCGCTCTCCCCCACGCCCAGCGGAGAAGGAGAGACCCGAGATTTCAATTCTCACTCTCCTCCCGCTTGCGGGGGGAGAGGCCGAAGGCAGAGGGGGGCTCCGCCCGCAGCGCGCCCGCACGAAACGAGATGCCCATGACCGCGCAACAGATCGATGAGACCCGCGAGGGCCTGCGCCAGTTCCCGCCCGCCCTCGCGCAGGAATTCGAGGCGTCGCTCGAGGCTGTCACCCCCATCCTCGAACCGGACGAGCTCGACCAGTGGCTGCACGACGGCCTCGAGATCGCCCGCCATTCCCTGCGCAGCTGGGAAGCCTCCTCCGAGTACTTCCGCGCCTCCGGCCCGATCCTCGAGCAGATCACCTACGACCGGATGCGCGACTGGTGCGCCGTCGGCCTCGAGCTGATGGAGACCTCCCCCGCCCTCTCCGGCGCCCTCTTCCGCGCCTCCCCCGCGGTTCTGCCCCACCTCTCCGTGCCCCAGGTCAAAGACTGGGCCGCGCAGGGCCAGTCGCTCTACAAGGGCACCTGGAAATCCGGCTCGCTCTCCGCGCAGTATTTCGACGTCTCCCCCCAGATTTTGCCCAACCTGCCGCTCTCCCAGATGCGCCTGCTCGTCGAACTGATCGACTCCCTCGCCTCGCACTCCTACGAGCTCGCCTCCGCCTGCCTCGGCATGGCGCCCGGCGTCCTCTCCCAGCTCGACCGCTCCGACCGCGCCCCCTTCCTCGAGTTCGGCGGCATCGTTGCCCACACCGCCTGGGTTGACGCGCGCGTCTACTTCGAGCGCGGCCCCGGCGCCCTGCGCCAGGTCGCCGAGGATCAGCGCCCCCGCTACCTCTCCCTCGCCGGCCAGGTCGCCCTCCAGGTCGGCCGGCTCGGCCACCCCTACTTCATCGAGGCCGCCCAGGCGCTCTCCGAAGTCGACAAAGACATCCACGAAGGCCTGCTCGAACTCTCCGAACAGCTCGCCAGCCACTCCGGCGACGCCGCCATGGAGTTCATCAAGTCCTCGCCCCGCGTCGCCCAGCGGCTCGGCATCGACGACATCGCCCGCTGGCAGGAGTTCGGCCTCAACATCCTCCAGCAGTCGCGCGACGGCGGCGAAGCCTTCTTCCGCCTCGAATCCGCGCGCGGCGAAGAGGTCATGGAGGCGCTCAGCAGCCGCGTCGACCTCGACCGCGTCTCCGAACTGATCCGCATGTACTGCAAGGCGCTGACCGGCGTCGACGTCGGCGTCAAAGCCTCCGAAGAGCTCACCGCCAAGGGCGTTGGCTGGGTCGACGAAAGCAGCCCCACGACCGAAGGCACGACCATCTACCTGCCCGAGAACGTGGAACGCTACCCGACCAAAGAAGAGAACTTCGCCGTCTACAAGGTTTTCGCCACGCATCAGGCCGGCCGCCTCGAGTTCGGCTCCTTCGAGTACCAGGCCGCGCTCGAACCCATCCTCTTCCCCGCCCCCCAGAACGGCGCGGGCAACGGCCGCGGCAACGGTGCTGTTCCCGCCGCCGACCCTGCCGCCGACTCGCCCGCCAGCGATGCAGAGGTGCAGGAAATCCACACCGACATGGAGCGCTTCTTCGACCAGTTCGAAGACCGCCGCCTCGCCCACGACCTCTTCACGATCGTCGAGGACACGCGCATCGACACGATCGTCAAGCGCGAGTACGCCGGCGTCCGCCGCGCTTTCACCCGCCTCCAGCAGGCCGCCATTGACCGCCGCCGCCCGGTCGAGGACATGCCCGCCCGCCAGGCGATGGTCGAGAACCTGCTCCGCGCCTCGCTCGATGAAATCGGCCGCATCCGCTGGCCCAACGAGCTCGCCGAAGAGCTGCGCACGCCCCTGCGCATCCTCAACCGCATCCGCCAGGAAGGCGCGACCGTCCAGGACAGCGCCGCCGCCACCGCGCTGCTCTACGAGTGGCTCTCGCAGATCCCCAACATCGAACTCGACACCGAGGACTGGTCCGACTTCGAGCAGGAAATGTCCGGCGACCCCGACGGCGGCGACGACTCCGACATGATGCCCGGCTCCGGCTCCTCCGGCCTCGAAGAGTCGTTCATGCCCTTTATGCCCGGCTCGGAAGAGCGCCCCTACGACAGCCCCGACCCGGTCGACTTCCGCGGCGACTTCAAGCCCGAACTCGTCCAGCTGCTGATGAAGCTCAAGGGCGAAACCGGCTCCGGCGACGCCCCGCCGATCCCGCTGACCAAAGAACAGCTGCAGGAGCTGCTGGAGAAGTCAGTCGAGATCTCGATCAACGAACTGATGGACATGGACCTCGCCGAGTCCTCGGGCATGTTCCTCGACAACCTGCTCAAGGAAGTCAACCAGATCCAGGGCGAGCGTCAGGAAGGCCAGCAGGCCCTGGGCGACGACTCGACCGGCGCCGAGGACGGCGACGAACTGCCCTTCGAGGCGCAGTCCTTCTACTACGACGAGTGGGACTTCCGCGCCGCCGACTACAAGCCGCGCTGGTGCCGCGTCCAGGAACAGCGCGGCGAGTCGGGCACGACCAACTACTACACCGAAACCCTGCACGAGCACACCCAGCTCGTCCAGGAGACGCGCAAGCAGTTCGAGATGCTGCGCCCCGAACTCTTCCGCAAAATGAAGCGCCTCACCGACGGCGAGGACTACGACCTCGACGCCGTGATCGAGTGGTACACCGAGAAAATCGCCGGCGCGACCTCCGAGACCAAGCTCTTCTACCGCCGCAACAAGGTCGAGCGCGACGTCGCCGTCGCCTTCCTGCTCGACGTCTCCGCCTCCACCGACGAGGAAATCCAGAAACACCACGACCAGCGGCAGGACGACCAGTTCGACGACGACCCGCGCAAGTACCTCAGCTGGTGGGCCCAGCGCCGCGCCGAGGCCGCCCGCCATCCCGGCAAGCGCATCATCGACCTCGAGAAAGAGGCCGTCGTCCTCCTGATCGAGGCGCTGGAAACAATCGGCGACAAGTACGGCGTCTACGGATTCTCCGGCTACGGCCGCGACAACGTCGAGTTCTTCGTCTACAAAGACATGGACGAACCGTTCGGCGACCGTATCAAGGAGCGCATCGACAAGATCGCCCCCGTCCGCTCCACGCGCATGGGCCCCGCGATCCGGCACTGCATCTGGAAGCTCCAGAACACCGACGCCAAGGTCAAGATCCTGATCCTGCTCTCTGACGGCCGGCCGCAGGATCACGGCTACGGCCGCGACCGCACGGAGAAGGAATACGCCATCCACGACACCAAGATGGCCCTCACTGAGGCGCGCCGCGAGGGCATGGTCCCCTTCGCCCTCACCGTCGACCGCGCCGGCCACGACTACCTCAAGCAAATGTGCCAGGACATGGCCTACGAGGTGGTCGCCGACATCGAATCCCTCCCCCGCCGCCTCCCCGCCCTCTACCGCCGCCTCACCGGCTAAGGAGCCATAGACCTCCCCCACCGGGGGATGTGTCACGCAGTGACGGAGGGGGGCGCCTGGAGCAATCCCATGACCTTCACCGCTGCCACCCTGACCATCGGCGCGATCGCCGCCGCCTTCGCCGCCACCCTGCTCGACCACCACTCGACCAGCCTCTACATCGTCTGCGCCGTCCTCGCCGCCGCCGGCCTCGCCCTGATGCTCCTGCTCGTCGTCCGCCGCCGGCAAGACCCGTCCCTCCCGCGCTACGCGCTCGCGCCGATGGCCATCGTCGTCGCCCTGCTCGGCGTCGC
Source organism: Dehalococcoidia bacterium (assembly GCA_965200625.1). Taxonomy (GTDB): domain Bacteria; phylum Chloroflexota; class Dehalococcoidia; order Bin125; family Bin125; genus Bin125. Next base: position 1,719,042 of record OZ241375.1, on the reverse strand, counting down.
CGCCTCCGGCGCAAGCTGCGGCGTCGCCTGCATCGCCTGGGGCGCGCCCGCCGCCGCCGCCACCCTCGCCGCCCCCGACCTCCGCGCCTGGCTCAACCGCAAACGCCCCCTCAAGCGCGTCTGAGCAGCTAGTCTGAGCCCATGGTCACCTTCGACAGACTCCCAATGCGAGATGTCCTGGTCGAGCGGCTCGGCTGGTCAGAAGAAGACGCGCGCGCCTTCCTCGACGTCCTCGAGACCCCAACCGAACACCTCGCAACAAAGGATGACATCGCCCTCCTCCGCGCCGAGCTCGATCAAGTGCGCGCCGAACTCAATCAAGTCCGCTCGGACGGCGAGCAAGTGCGCTCCGACCTGGATCACTTGCGCACTGACGTGGATCACTTGCGCACTGACGTGGATCACTTGCGCACTGACGTGGATCACTTGCGCACTGACGTGGATCACTTGCGCTCCGACGTGGATCATATGCGCTCCGACGTGGATCATATGCGCACTGACATCGCTCAACTCCGAGTGGAGTTTCGTGAATTTCGCGAAGAGGAGCGGAGAGAACGGGAACTGCTGGAGCAGCGGATACTCCGCTACATCGATTCCCAAATCGAGGAACTCGACAGACGTTTCCAGACTCGCATGGAGACGATGCATGCACAGTACGTGGCTTTGCTGCGCACCTTCCAGCTGCGCACGTACATGCTGGCGGTCGGCTTGGGCGGTCCCATCATCGGTCTACTGATCGCGCTCCTGGCCCGCTCGTAGCAGACCTCCCCAACCGGGGATGCGTCACACAGCGACGGAGGCGCGCCCGCGGCTAATTCGTCAACCGCAACTCCCGGTTCAACTCCAGCCGCAGGAACCACCGCCACGTCGCCAGCACGCCGATCACCAGCACCCCGATCAGCACCGCAAACGCGATCCCCAGGATCTGCCAGTCTGTCTCCACCTGGAACGGCGGCAGCACCGTGCGGCCGGTCTCGTCGATCTCCAAATACGCCAGCAGCAGCAGCGAAATCCGATTGCCCAACAGCACGCCCAACACCAAGCCGGTGCCGACGATGATCGCGTACTCCAGGAACAGCTGGATCAGGATGCTCGCGTTGCCCACGCCCACCGTGCGCAGCAGCGCCATCTCCAGCCGGCGTTGACGCGCCGAGACCGCCATCGAGACCAGAAACGCCAGTGCCAACAGCACCGAGATCGCGATGAACGCCACCAGCAGAATCCCGGACCCGCCTGCCGTCGTCAGCGGATCGCGGCCGCTGTCGTCCAGCCGCTCGTTGCGGTCGAAGAACCGCCCCAGCGAGTAGCGCGGCCGATCCAGCTCCGCCTTGATCGCCGCCCGCGCCTCCGGCTCATCCACGAGGTCCATCCAGACCTCCGTTGGCGTCACGCCCGGACGTAGCCCCGTGACCGAACCCATATGGAACAGCGCGTCATAGTCGGCCACGATGAACGACAGCTCGTCCGGCCGCAACGTCGGGAAGAGCTCGACGATGCTCACCACCCGCGCCGTCACGACCAGCGTCTCCAGCCGCAGCGGATAGCGGTCGCCTACCTCCAACCGCTGCCGCTCCGCGAAGTCAGCGCTGACGATCGTCGGCACCGTACAGCGCACGTTGCTGCAGAATGCCGGATCGGCGAAGTGCGCCGCCCGCAGCCCCGGCGACTGCCCCACGCCCGGATAGAACGCCATCACGTGCTCGCCCGAGATCGGATCGTCGTCCGCTTCGAATTCGATCTCATCGCCCGTGCCGCGCCGCTGCATGAACTCCAACCAGCCGCGGTTCTCGAAGTCCTCGATGATCAGCTCCCGCCCGTCCGGCTGAATCGCCGTCAGCGCGTCGTAGTAGACCGTCGCCGGCTCCGACGCGAACAGCCCGAACGGCTCGCTCATCACGATCGAATGCAGCGAGTACGGCGCCGCCGCGCCTGCGCCCACAATCTCGCGCTGGAAATCGATCTCCATCGCCGTCCACGGCGTGCTCGCGCGCGGCATCTCCAGGCCGCCGGCGGTGAAGTAGCGGCCGTCCCCGTCCCGCACGCGGAACCAGAGCGACTGATCCGTCTCGCCCGGTCCCATCCGCACCCAGAGCCGCAGCGTCTCCGTCTCCGCCGGGATGCCCACCCCGCGCCCGACCGGCGGCACGTCGATCGTCTCAATCAACTCCTCGAACGCCAGCAGCGAGAGATCCTCACGGAACCACATCATCTCCACCGCCGCCCGCGGCTCCAGCCCCAGCAGCGTCACGCTCGTCGTCGTGCCCACGCTGCGCCCCGCCGACGCCTTGCTGCGGTGCACCACCGCCAGCTCCTCCACCCCCTCCAGCGGACCGAGCCGCGCGCGGACGCCGTTCGCCGACGAATATCCGCTCTCGCCTAGCCCGACGCGGAACTCCACCCCGTTGTCGTACTCGATCCGCTCCGCCAGCGACAGCTCGACCGTATCCGCGTACGACGCCGCGAACGTGCCCAGCGCCGCGCCCAGCATCAGTAGAATCGTCAATCGCGCCGCCGGCCCGACCGTGCGGCTCACGTAGCGCAGCGTCGAGGCAATCGACAGCGGGAAGCGATCGTAGGTCAGCCACGCGAAGAAGCGGTAGAAGTAAGGCAGGAAGCGCAGAATCACCAACGCCGCCGCCAGCGCGAAGAGAATCGGCGTGCTCAGCAGCAGCGGATCGGCGGACAGCCCGCCGACGCTGTTGCGCTCAAACACCGTCCCCTTCAGGTCCGCCTCAAAGATCAGCCCCGCCGCAACCAGCACCAGCGCCACGTCGAGGTAGTAGCGCTGCAACGCATTTGGCCCCGCCGGCCGCGAGACATTGCGCAGCCGCTCCGACAGCACCCGCGTGCGGCTCGCGATCACCAGCGGCGCAAGCGTAAACAGCACCGCCACGATCGCCCCCGCCGCCGAGAGCAGGAACGCCATGTCGGTCAGCGTCGTCGGAATCGGCTCGCCGCCGGTCAGCGGCTCGAAGACCGGCGTGTAGCCGAGCAGCCCGATCACGCCAATCGCAATGAACGGCGCCACCGCCGCCGCCGCAACCGCCAGCAGAATCCCCTCAATCGCCGTATGCGAGATCACCTGCAGGATCGACGCGCCCCGCGAACGCATCGAGAACAGCTCCTCCCGCCGCTGCGTCACCTGCACGCCCGAGACGATCACCACATAGAACAGCGCGATCCCCACCACCTGCGCGAGCAGCATCAGGATCGGCACCTGCGTAAAGCTGAGATCCTTGACGAACGCCTCCAGCCGCGGCTCAATCGGCGAGCGCACGCTCCCGCCGACCGAACGCAAATCCTCGCGCAGCAGATCAAACGAATCGCGCGTCTCGTCAAGCACCGCGACATTGAGCTGGTCGGTGTCGATCTCGGAGATCCACTCCGTGTGGACGAGGTAGCCGCTCAACACCCGCGGCAGCGCCGTGTCAAAGGTCTCAGCCGGCACGACCAGCGGCACCGTCTGCGGCTGCAGCGGCCCGGTGTAGACGACGTCCCGCACCTCGCGCGGCACCCGCTGCCAGTAGTCGCTGTCCCACTGATCGGGCGTGATGATCCCCGTGATCTCGATCGGAATGAGCCGCACGATGCTCATCGTCGGCTCACAGGGCGGGCGCGGCGGCGGCGGCGGTCCACCCGGCGGCGGATCCGGCTCCCGGTCGCACTCGTCCCAACCGTCTTCCAGCTGCCACTGCGAGCCCACGTCCACGCCGTAGGCGTTCGCCGTCCGCAGCGGCATCGCCACCTCAATCGGACCCTCCAGCTCGCCCGCCGCATTCAGCGTCGGCGCAGTCGGGAAGCGGCCCCGATGCAGGGTGACGTGCTCCTCCGCCTGATCGAGCGCCCCGAAATACGCCGACGTCGGGATCACCTGACCCGGCCGCAACGGCAGATTGATCCCCGTCGGCACCGTCTCCTGGAAGCGCAGCCGCTGCGTTTCCAGCTGGCCGAAGCGCTCGTCGATCGATTCCTCCGCATAACCCCGCGCCGACTCGTTCGGCCCCCCGGCCAGCGGCAACCCGTCCAGCCTGGTGAACATCTGCCGCCGCTCGGCCAGATCCTCACGCAGACTGACCGTCAGCGAGAGGTCGGAGACCGCCCGCGTGTAGATCGTCGTCGACGACATCAACACAGCCGCGACCAGGATGCCGATCCCGATCACCAACTGCAGCCGCCAGCTGTCCCGCATCCGGCGCAGGACAAAGCCCAGAATCGCCCCGAAAGACTCCACCCGATTCCCCTCGACTCACTCTGCGCCGCCGTGCTCCTCTGGCGCGGGACGCGGAAAATTCGGCAACGCCTTGTAGTCTACGAAGACATCGCGGTCGAACATACCCCGAAGCCGCCCCAAAGCCGCCCGCAAGCCACGTGGCGCGGCAATCGGCGCAGCGTGGTATGGGTAGCACGGGCACGACGGGCAGTATGGGCAGCATCTTCAGTTCTCTCCCGACCGCCTTCCGCATCGCCGTGCGGCGCCTCAACGGCAACCGCCGCCTCATGGCCGCCATCTCCATAGGCGTCATCCTCGCCGTCGCCCTGATGGCCTCCACCTCCATCTACCGCAACGCCCTCCAGGACCTCGGCCTCCAGACCGACCTCCGCCGCGTCTCCGACGCCGACCTCGACGTCCGCATCCTCAACGCCGCCCACGGCCTCTCCGGCGGTCTTGCCCAGGAATCCTTCGACACCATCGACCGCCGCCTCCGCATCCCCCGCGACTACATCGCCGACACCAAGAAATCCCTCACCTCCGCCACCTTCTTCATGACCGAGGTCGGCGGCATCCCCCCCGACGAAGACCCGCGCGACCGCGCCCGCGTCCTCTGGTTTGAAGGGGTGCGTGACCAGATCGAACTGGTCGACGGCCAATGGCCCGATCCCGCGCCGGCCGCCACGCCCGACGCGCCGCCCATCATCGACGTCGCCCTCGGCGTCGACGCGGCCGCCGCCGGCGGCTTCCAGCTCGGCGAAGCGCGCGACATCCACGCCTCCTGGCGCGACGACGCCGCACCGATCCAGCTCCGCGTCGTCGGCCTCGTCCGCCCCATCGACTACACCGCCCGCTACTGGGGCGTCCGCCGCGACCACTTCCTGGTACCCGTCGAAAAGACCGACGCCTTCGCCTTCTTCGCCCCCCGGGCCACCCTGATCGACGCTATGGCCGGCTACATGCCCGAGCTCCGCGCGCGCCTCGAGGTCTACGCCCAGGTCGACCGCGCCGCCTTCGTCGCCGACGAAGCCGGCCTCGCCGCCATCCGCTTCCGCGCCTCCTTCGAGGCGATCGCCAAAGAGATCGAACGCGCCCGCGTCGAAACCAAAATCGTCAGCGTCCTCAACGACTACGAAACCAAAGAATTCTTCTCCTCCATCCCCCTGCTCGTGCTCACCCTGCAGATCGTCGGCATCGTCCTCTTCTATCTCGTCCTCGTCTCCACGATGGTCGTCGAGCGCCAGTCTGGAGAAGTCTCCCTGCTCAAATCACGCGGCGCCGGCCTGGGCCACATCATGTCCATCTCCACCCTCGAGGGACTGCTGCTCGTCGCCCTCGCCATGGGCCTCGGCCCGCTCGTCGCCCGTGAAGCGATCGCCTTCCTCGGTTACTCGCCCGCCTTCGAGGGCCTCACCGGCGGCGCGCGCCTCAGCGTCGAACTGACCGGCGAGGTCTACATCTGGGCCGCCGTCGGCGCGGCGCTCAGCTTCATCGCCCTGCTCTGGCCCGCCTGGCGTTCCAACCGCGCCACCGTCGTCCACTACGCCCGCTCCACCTCCCGACCCGAGGACAAGCCCGTCTTCCAGCGCTACTACCTCGACCTCGTCGTCGTCGGCGTCGGCGCGCTGCTCTTCTTCCAACTCCAGGAATCCGGCTCGCTCGTCACCGAAGACCTCTTCGGCGGCCTCCAGCAAGACCCGCTCCTCCTGATCGCCCCCGCCGTCTTCGTCGTCACCGTCGCCGTCCTCTTCCTCCGCCTCTTCCCCTTGCTGCTCGCCCTCTTCGGCGGCCTCGCCCGAGTGCTCGGCGGCGCATCCATGCAGATGGTCCTCTGGCACCTCACCCGCGCCCCCGTCCAACCCGGCCGCCTCGCCCTCCTCCTGATCATGGCCACCTCGCTCGGCATGTTCGGCGGCACCTTTGGCGCCACCCTCGACAAATCATTCGACGACCGCGCCGCCTACCAGTCCGGCGCCCCCCTCCGCCTCGCCGACCTGCGCAGCAGCGGCGCATCCGTCGCCATGCTCCAGGAAGACCTCGCCGAAGCCCCCGGCATCGCCGACGCCACCTACGTCGTCCGCCAGAACGCCTCCTTCTCCCGCGGCGCGCTCGACGTCACCGACGCCACCGTGCTCGGCGTCGAACCCGAATCCTTCAACGACATCCTCTGGTACCGCGACGACTTCGCCCTCCACGACATCCGCGAACTCGTCAACCGCGCCAGCGGCCCCGAGTTCGAGGTCGAACAGATCATGATTCCCGCCGACGCCACCTACGTCGGTATGTGGTTCTGGGTTCCCGAAACCAGCGGCAGCATCGCCCCCAACCTGCGCCTCCTCGATACCACCGGACGCTACCGCGACGTGCCCCTGCAAGGCCTCCCCAGAGGACGCGGATTCTTCGGCGCCGAAATCGAAGAAGGCTGGCGCTTTGTCTACGCCGATCTCTCCGAGGGAGCCGGCGCGCCGCACATCGGACCCTGGTCCCTCCAGGGCATCTCCATCCGCACCGGCGGCACCGCCAACTTCAGCGGCATCGCCGGCTACGACGCCGTCCAGTACTCGCGCCAAACCAGTCTCCCGGACGACATCCTCGAAGTTGGCTTCGAGGACGGCGTCATTGTCGAGAACTTCGAGGAGCGCGGCCGCTGGACCGTGCTCACCGACACCACCCGCGCCGCCCGCTCCCCCGACGACGCCCGCCTCACCCGCGCCCAGGCCCGCGACGGCGAGTACGGAATGCGCTACATCTGGAACCGCGACACGCGCAGCGGCGTCCCCCGCGGCGTCCGCCTCGTCGGCCCCGACGACCCCCTGCCCGTCGTCGTCAGCCGCACCTTCCTCACCGAGGCCTCGCTCGACGAAGGCGCAGAGATCCTGCTCGGCATGTCCAGCGTCTACGTCCCCATCAAGATCGTCGGCAGCTTCGATCTCTTCCCCACCTGGGACCCCCAGGACGCCCGCTCCCTGATCATCGCCAACCGCGACTACCTCTACTACCGCGTCAACCGCAACCCCGTCACCACCGGCGCCATCGCCCCCAACGAAGTCTGGATCCAACCCACCGACGAAGACGGCCTCCGCCAGCTCCGCACCTTTCTCGAAGTCACCCCGCCCTGGAACCACGACGTCTACGACGTCGACGCCATCCGCAACCTCCAGGACGAAGACCCGCTCGTCGCCGCCGGCTGGGAAGGCCTGCTCTTCCTCACCTTCATCGCCATCGTCCTCCTCGCCGCGCTCGGCTTCCTCGTCGCCTCCGTCCTCGTCGCCCAACAGCAACAGGGCGAATTCGCCGTCCTCCGCACCATGGGCTTCTCCCTCCCCCAGGTCCTGCTCGTCGTCGGGATCGAGAAAATCCTGATCATCGCCGTCTCCATGGCGCTCGGCACCGCCGTCGGCCTCCAACTCGGCACCATGATGCTCGAATTCGTCGGCTTCGTCGAAACCGGCGAAACCGTCCTCCCGCCCTTCGTCACCGTCACCGACTGGGCCACCATCGGCGGAGCCTACGGAGTCCTCGGCCTCGTCTTCCTGGGAGCCATAGCCATAATCGTCGCCCTCTACATGAGAATGACCATCGGCCAAATCCTCCGAATCGGCGCCGAATAAGTAACCCCCGCTGCCCCCGCAGGCAGCCTCCCCGCTTCCCCCTCTGGGGGGAAGCTGTCGCGGAGCGACTGAAGGGGGGCTCCCCAAGCCCCACCACCCCCTACGCCGACGCCCGCTCCCGGATCCGCAGCCAGACCAGGTGCTTTGCCTCCTCCAGCAGTCCGCCGTTCGCCACCAGTGACCGCACCTCGCGGAAGCGCAGCCAGGCGAACCCGATTGCCACCGCCGAGACCATGCCCGGCGCAACCAGCAGAATCCGCACGTCGATGAAGTCCGACGCCAGCCCCATCGCCAGAATCGACGTGGACATGATTACCCCCACCGTCATCTCGTAGAGCGCGATTACCCGCCCCCGCACCGCGTCCGGCACGACCGCCTGCAACATCAACGTCGCCAGCGCCATGAACAACGCCTGACTCGCCCCGATCAGCACTGCCCCGACCAGCGCCACCGCCAGATTCGGCGCCAGCCCGACGATCGCCATCGTCAACCCGCTCGCCAACCCCGACCAGAACAACAGCCAACCCCGCGCCGCCGCGCTCCGCACCGTTGGCAGCAGGAATGTCGCAATCAACGCCCCCGCGCCGATCCCGATCATCAGATAGCCGAACTGCTCCGCGCCCCCGTCCAGCGGCCCGCGCACGAAGACGATCAGCAGCGCCTCAAACGACATCGCCAACATGCAGTGCGCCGCCGCTAGACCGGTCAGCATCCGCAGACCCGGCGCATTCCCCAGATAGCGCAGCCCGCCCCGCACATAACGCGCCGCATCGAGCATGATCCAGCGCGCCTCCACCCACAGCCCGCCGCCCACGCCGTGAATCCCGCCGCTCGAACGCACCGTCATCCGCGACATCTGCCAGGCCGCCAGACCCAGCATGATCGCCGCTCCCGCAAACACCCAGCCCGGACCCAGAAACCCCATCAGCGGCCCCGCGATCGGCCCCACCACCCGCGACCCGTACTCCAGCACCGAGGCCAGCGTCAACGCCGACAGCAGCGCTGGAAACGGCACTGTATTCGGCAGCAGCGACGCCTGCGCCGGCCCCTCCGCCGACCCCACGACGCCCGCCACCGCCGTCACCGCCAGCAGAATCGGGAAGTTCAGCAGATCGCCAAACCACAGCACGGCCAGCAACGCCGCCAGCGCCGCCGTCCCCAGCCGGCTCCACGCCACAATCCGCGCACGGTCAAAGCGATCCGCCAACGCCCCGCCAATCGGCGCAAGCAGCTGCGGCCCGACCCCGGCGAAATACACCAACCCCACCGCCCAGCCAGCATCCGTCAGCTCCGCCGCCATCCACCCCCGCGCCACCAACAACGCCCACAACGCGCAAGTCGCCACCCCCCCCCCCCGAATAGAACAGCCGCCGATACTCCACCGACCCCAAAGCCGGCAGCAACCCCCGCACCGATCCCCACGCACGCACACCCGCACCCTACCCCCACCTCCCCGCTTCCCCCCTCTGGGGGGAAGCTGTCGCAGAGCGACTGAAGGGGATTCCTCCGAGCGCCGGTCGCCCCTCTCCGCCTTCGGCATCTCCCCCCAGAGGGGGGAGAGGGGAAAAGAAAAACGCTGCCCCGCTCTGGAGGGAAGCTGTCGCAGAGCGCCGGAAGGGTGCGCCCGTCCACCTCGCTTCCCCCCACTGGGGGGAAGCTGTCGCGGAACGACTGAAGGGGGGGCGCCGCCAGCTACCAGATCCTACCCACCCCCGCCGCCACCTCCACCGCCGCTGCCCAGACGCTCTTCCACGACGCCATGCTGCGGCGCCGACCTGGCCCCCACCGGCATCGGGCCCAACGCCGCCCGCGCCGTCGCCGCCGCTTGCCGCACGACCTCCTCTGCCATCCGCCGCGTCTCCTGAACCAGCTCCCCGTGCTGAATCACCGACCGAATCCGCGGCAGCACCAGCGCCCCAATCATGATCGCCGCGAAGATGAACCCCGGACCGATCAGCAGAATGCGAATGCTGATGTAATCCGCCGCCAGACCGTTCGCCAGAATCATCAGCGCCATCGTCCCCCCGGCGAACATCGCATAGAGCGCCATCACCCGTCCCCGCAGCGCGTCCGGCACGACTGCCTGGATCATCGCGCTGGTCAACGCCATGAACATCGCCTGGCTCGCCCCCGCGAGCACGCCCCCAATCAGCGCCACGATCAGGCTGTTCGTGAACCCCAGCCAGACCAGCGAGAGCCCCGAGAACAACCCCACCACGAGGAAGACCCGCCCCCGGACCGCCCCCATCGGCAGCATCGAGAGCGCCACCGTCGAAGCCAACGCGCCGCCCCCAATCGCCATCAGCATGTACCCGAACTCCGACTGCCCCCCGCCCAGAATCCGGTCCGCATAGGCGGGCAGCAACGAGAAGTCAAAGGCCATCGTGAAGATGCAGTGCAGGGACACCATCACAATCATCAGCCGCACATCCGGCGCCTTCCCCAGATACCCCAGCCCGTCCCGCACGTGGCGCCCGGTGTCGCGCATCAGACCGCGCGTACTTCCCTGAATGCCGCCCGTCGAGCGCGTCTTCATCCGCGTCATCTGCACGATCGACAGGACCAGGAAGATCGCCGCCGCGAGGAACACCCACTCCGGGCCGAACTCCTTCAGAATCGGCCCCGCCACCGGGCCAATCACCTTGGAGCCGAACTGCATCATCGACGCCATCGTGATCGCCGAGAGCAGCGCCGCCATCTTCACCGTGTTCGGCAGCAGCGCCTGCTGCGCCGGCATCTCCCCCGAGCGGATGATGCCCGAGAACGCGGTAATCAGAACCAGATTAAACATCGCGATCTCGCCCGAGAACGCAAGAATCGCCAGCGCAATCGCGCAGACGCACGCCCCAGCCCGACAGACGATCACGATCCGCGCCCGATCGAAGCGGTCTGCCAGCGTCCCCCCGATCGGCGCCAGCATCCAGGGCCCAATCGCCGCAAACGTGACGATCCCCGTCCCCGAGGGACTGCCCGTCAGCTCATACGCCAACCACCCGCGCGCCGTGATCATCGCCCACAGCGATATCGCCGACAGCCCCGCCGCGTAGAACAGCTTGCGGTACTCGATGTACTCCATCGCCGGGAACATCCGCCGCAGCCGACTCGGCCGACCCGGCTGTTCCGTTCCCACCGCAACACGCTGACTCATCGGCAACCGCCTGTACCGCTCATGCCCCGCATAGTACGACCTCGCGGACGTTCCTGATACCCCTGCAGGTACCCTGTCGGCAAACCTCAATCCCCCAGCCCAGCAAGCCCCGCAAGCCCAGCCAGAGCAGGCAAGTCTCATGACCACCACCGACCCCCTCCGCCAACGCTCCAGCGTCCTCGTCGACGGTCCCAACCGCGCCGCCGCCCGCTCCCAGCTCTACTCCGTCGGCTACGACGACGAGGCCCTCGCCAAACCCCTCGTCATGGTCGCCCACTCCTGGATCGGGACGATGCCCTGCAACTTCTCCCACCGCGAACTCGCCCAGGACGTCATGCGCGGCATCCGCGAGGCCGGCGGCACCCCTATGGAGGTCAACACCGTCTCCATCTCCGACGGCATCACCATGGGCACCGAGGGCATGAAGGCCTCCCTCGTCTCCCGTGAGATCATCACCGACTCCATCGAACTCTGCGCCGTTGGCTACGCCTTCGACGCCGCCGTCATCATCTGCGGCTGCGACAAAACCATCCCCGCCGCCGCCATGGCCATGGCCCGCATCAACATCCCCGCCGTCGCCCTCTACAGCGGCTCCATCGCCCCCGGCCGCCACCACGACGGCCGCGACCTCACCATCCAGGACGTCTTCGAAGCCGTCGGCCAGCACTCCGCCGGCGCCATCGACGACGACGAACTGCACCAGGTCGCCCTCAACGCCTGCCCCGGCGCCGGCGCCTGCGGCGCGCAGTACACCGCCAACACGATGGCCACCACCCTCGAATTCCTCGGCCTCTCCCCCATGGGCTCCGCCACCGTCGGCGCGACCGACCCGCGCAAACACAACGTCGGCGAAGCCGCCGGCCAACTCGTCATGGACGTCCTCCGCCGCGGCGTCCGCCCGCGCGACCTCCTCACCAAAGAAGCCTTCGAGAACGGCATCGTCTGCGCCGCCTCCACCGGCGGCTCCACCAACGTCGTCCTCCACCTCCTCGCCCTCGCCCGCGAGGCCGGCGTCGAACTCACCATCGACGACTTCGACCGCGTCTCCGAGCAGACCCCGCTGATCGGCGACCTCCGCCCCGGCGGCCGCTACGTCGCGCTCGACATGGACCGCGCCGGCGGCACCCCGCTCCTCGCCCGCCGCCTGCTCGAAGGCGGCAAGCTCCACGGCGGCGCCCAGACCGTCACCGGCCAGACCATCGCCGAACTCGCCGAAAACGCCCAGGAAACCCCCGGCCAGGACGTCATCCTCCCCGTCGACCAGGCGCTCAAGGACACCGGCGGCCTTGTCATCCTCAAAGGCTCCCTCGCCCCCGACGGCTGCGTCGTCAAGGTCGCCGGCTACGAGCGCCAACTCCAGACCGGCCCCGCCCGCGTCTTCGAGCGCGAGGAAGACGCCATGGACGCCGTCACCCGCAACCAAATCAACGCCGGCGACATCGTCGTCATCCGCTACGAAGGCCCCAAAGGCGGCCCCGGAATGCGCGAGATGCTCGGCGTCACCGCCGCCATCGTCGGTGCCGGCCTCGGCGAGTCCGTCGCCCTCCTCACCGACGGCCGCTTCTCCGGTGCCACCCGCGGCCTGATGGCCGGCCACGTCGCCCCCGAAGCCTACGTCGGCGGCCCCATCGCCCTCGTACAGGAAGGCGACCAAATCACCCTAGATATCGCCAACCGCCAGCTCAACCTGGACGTCGAAGCAGCCGAACTAAACCGCCGCCGAGCCGCCTGGCAAAGACCAGCCGACAACTACCAAAACGGAGTCTTCGCCAAATACGCCACCCTAGTCTCCGGAGCCGAAAAAGGAGCCGTCACCAGCTAACCCCAAAGCGCTCCCCCACCGCGGGAGCCGTCGCAAAGCGACTGAGGGGGGCGCTCAGCGCCCGCCCCACCGAACGCGCCCCTGTCACGAGCCAACCCCTGCGCCGCCGCGAGTGGCGCTAGGCTGAACCCATGCCTGCCATGGACAGCGTCACCCTCGAAAACTTCCGCTGCTTCCGAGAAAAGCAGACCGTCCGCCTCGCCCCACTCACGCTGCTCGTCGGAGAAAACAGCACCGGCAAAACCTCCTTCCTCGCCCTGCTGCGCATCCTGGATACGCTCCAGCAGGGCGCGCCGATCGTGGATTTCAAAGAAGAACCGTTCGATCTGGGCAGCTTCGACGACATCGCCCACTTCCGCGGAGGCCGCGCCGGCCGCGCCGACAGCTTCGTCGTCGGCTATCAAACTAGCTCCGAAGCATTCGATTCGCCGCTCCAATCATCCTTCGAGTTCCGCAGCGACGACGGAGTCCCCTCTTTGACCAGAAGAACATACAGCGCCGACGATGTCTGGATAGAAGAGCGGATCGGCGCGGACAATGCGTACTCAGTGCGAATGGGAACGAATCGAGGAACCTGGGTCGTAACACTTCAAGTTTCGACTCCGATAAGAGTGCCAGTAGCTCTGCGGCTCCTCTTGTTGCTCAATGATGATGGTGAGTTCGACCTCAGGCTTGATCCCTGTGACGGATCCCCCACCATGGATGCGAACGATCAAGAACGACTGCGACGACTAGCATTCGAGTCAAGAGAACTGTCGAGAACTCATGATACCTTTGCCAGCGCCCCAGTCAGGTCTCGCCCACGACGTTCGTACGAGCCTGCCCGATTCGATCCCGACCCGCAGGGGGACTACATCCCGATGTATCTGGCCAACTTGGCGCGCCGCGACGAACCCGCCTGGAACAGCAAGAAAGAGGCGCTCGAGGATTTCGGACGAAGCGCCGGCCTGTTCGACGAAGTACAAGTCCGCCTGCTGGGCAAGACCGACGGCGACCCGTTCCAAATCCAGGTGCGCAAGGCCGGCAAACGGGTGAAAGGGCCGTTTCGCAACCTCATCGATGTCGGCTACGGCGTCAGCCAGTCGCTGCCCATCATCACAGAGCTATTGAGCGACAATCAGGCTGCCCAAGTGCTCCTGCAGCAGCCGGAGGTGCATCTACATCCAAGCGCGCAGGCGGCATTGGGCAGCTTCCTCTGCAACGTCGCCGACGTTGACCGGCGGCTGGTAGTCGAAACCCACAGCGACCACCTCATCGACCGCGTCCGCATGGACGTCCGCGACGTCAAGACCAAGCTCACGTCGAACGACGTACGGATCCTTTACTTCGAGCGCAATGAGCTGGATGTGAAAATTCACGAGATCTGGTGGGACGAACACGGAAATCTGGAGAATGTGCCTGACGGCTACCGCCGGTTCTTCATGGAAGAAGTTGACAGGTCAATATGGCCTCCTAACTAGGTTGCGTCATCATCGATGCGAATGTGGCGGCAGAAGTGTTCGGCGAGGCGCCGAACCCCACAGGTACCGGTGTCCGCCGTTGGATCAGCAACGGCCACGGGCGCTTGATTTCCGGCGGAAAACTACACAAAGAGTTAATGCAGGCGTCCAGTCAATTTCGACAGTGAGCAGTCGCTGCGCAAAGTGCCGCACAGTTGCGGATCATTGCTGAGGGTGTCCTGAAAGATGATGTCTCCCGATACGCCAACCACCCCGAGCGAGAGTCCAACGATCCGCACATTCTCGCATTGGCTTCAGTGAGCGGCGCTCGGTTGCTGTATACGAATGATGTTGCGCTCCAGAACGATTTCAAGAACAAGCGACTGATCGATAAGCCAAGAGGCCGCGTGCTCTCCACTCGCGTGAATTCAGACTTTGATGACTCCAAACAGAATTCGTTGCGGACTGCATCTTCGTGCTAAGCCCAACCACCCCTAAAATAACTTCTTCCGACGCCGGCGCCTAGGCTTAAACGGATTACTACTCCGCCGACGGCCGCCGCTGAGCGCCCGCTCCACCGAACGCGCTGTGATTGCGGTGGACGAACGCGACCGTGACCTTGAACTCGATCCCGCCGACGCCCTTGCCGAAAACGCTTTCATGATCTTGGCCATCAGCCGGAAGATACCCACCAGCACGTCCCAGCTTGACGGCCCCGACTTGCCCGCCCCGCTCCGACCGCGGCGCGCCTTGCGGAAGTCCCACGGGCGCTCGGCCCCGGCGTCCGACCACACCCCCGCGCGCTCCCGCTGCGCCTGACGCTCCGCCCGGTCGAACCCGTACTCCGCCCCGCCGTAGTCCCGATACCAGTACGCCAACCCGCGCTCCACCACCTCATGGTTGGCCGAGGCGTGCGGCGACCCGCCCTCCGGATAGAGAATCCCGACCAGCCTATGGTAACGATCCGTATCGACCACCGCCAACCGCCACTTCCGCTCCGAATCGACCACCCGCTCCAGATAGCGCTGCGCCTCCCCGCCCCGCTCCTGCGCCAGCTCCGGCGCGTCAATCCCGTACATCCGCACCGAGTACTCTTCCCCGTCGGGCAGCCGCACCTTGACCGAATCCCCGTCGATCACCCGCAGCACCCGAACCGGATAGTCCTCCGCCATGCCCCAAGCATAGCTGCGTTACCATCCCTCCCATGACACGCATCCAAATCTCTCCCGACCTCGCCCTCGACGCCGCCGAGCAGGGCGACGGCCCCCTCGTCCTCATGATCGCCGGCGGCTTCATGGACATGGCCCAGTGGGCGCTCGTCGCCGACGCCCTCCCCGAGAGCTACCGCATCGTCCGCTACGACCAGCGCGGCATCGGCGCATCCGACCAGCCCACCACGGGCTACACCGTTGACCAATTCGCCGAGGATGCCGTCCACCTCATCCGCGCCCTCGATGCCGGCCCCGCCGTCCTGGTCGGCAACTCGCTCGGCGGCACCGTCGCCATGGCCGCCGCCTTCGCCGCCCCCGAACTCGTCCGCGGACTCGTCGTCTGCGCCGCCGCCGCCGGCCCCAGCGGCCCCCCGACCCCGCCCGAGACCATGCAGTACATGATGCGCGGCGCGTCCCTCCCCGTCCCCCAGGCCGCCGCCGCCATGATGGACATCCTCTTCGCCACCGACTTCATCGACGAACACCCCGACATGCTCGACGACGCCGTCGACAAGCGCAGCCAGGGCGCGCCCATGATCGCCACACTCGGCCCCCTCCAGTCCGCCCTCGTCTTCGACCCCCTCGAACGCCTCCAGACGCTCAGCATCCCCGTCCTCATCCTGCACGGCGAGGAAGACGTCCTCGTCCTCCCCGAACACGCCCAACTCCTCGCCGACGCCGCCCGCGCCGAACTCCAGATCATTCCCAACGCCGGCCACGCCCTCGTCGTCGAACAATCCCTTGCCGCCACCACCGCCATCAGCAACTTCCTCGCCAACCTCCCCAACCCATGACCCCTACCCATCGAGCCACCCTCGCCTTGACCGCCCTCACCCTGACCGCCTTCACCCTGCTCGGCTGCCGCGGCCCCGACCAACAGCCCGCCGCCCCGCTCCGCAACCTCTGCCCGGCGCCAGACCCCGCCGACCCCGCCGATCCAACGCCGCAGCCGCTCCCGGCATTCGCCGCCGCGGCGCTGGGCGCCCCCGACGTGGACGTCCAGCGCGCGGCTGTCACCTTCCAGGACGCCACTGCCCGCTACGTCGGCCCGCTCGGACGCGCCGGCGTTGACCACTTCTTCCGCACCATCGAAACCCACGACGCCCAGCTCGACACCCTCGAAATCGCCTCAATCTCCGGCACCCCCGAGCACGCCCAACGCCTCGGCGACTGGGTCGCCGAGCACCAGATCACAGTCGTCGTCGAAGAGATCTGCTACGCGCAGTGCGCCAACTACGTCTTCCCCGCCGCCCCGCGCAAGATCATCCGCAACCACGGCCTCGTCGCCTGGAACGGCACCTGGAACGACGCCGACCACCTCGCCGAGCGCTACGGCATGACCCTCGACGAGTACTTCGACGCCCAGCTCGATGCGCTGCCGCCCAGCACCAGTTTGGATGGGGGCAGCGCCAGCCGCGACGCAGTCCGCAAACGGGCGCGAGCCTTACTATTCGCCGACGGCGAGGCAGAGCTCTCCTGGCTCGCCCGCCACGGCGTCTCCATTGACGCCCTGATCTACGGCAAGCTCCCCCAGCACGTCGACCTCTACCGAGACACCGAAGCCCACGGCTGGACCTTCCCCACCACCGTCATGCCCTGCTTCGGCATCAACCAGGTCCACTACGAAGGCGAAGGAACCTACCCCACCCCAATCGCCCTCACCAGAGCCAACACCCTCCTCTTCCCCCTCAACCCACCCGCAGACCCCTAGCCAACAAGCCTGGACACCGCAAATCCGACGATTGCAGCGATGCTTGCGGCGGCTGCAAGGGCCGTGAGGCAACCGCCACCCGATTGTTTCGCAGGAGT
Source organism: Dehalococcoidia bacterium (assembly GCA_965200625.1). GTDB lineage: Bacteria > Chloroflexota > Dehalococcoidia > Bin125 > Bin125 > Bin125. Next base: position 1,701,792 of record OZ241375.1, on the reverse strand, counting down.
CCGCAGATGTTCCGGAGCAGGAACCCAAAGCCGCGCCCGCCTGGCGCTCGCCGCTCTTGTCGGCGGACCTGAGCGCGACGCTGCGGTGGGATCCCAGAATCCGCGCCGCCGCCGGCGCGCTTCCGTCTCTGCTTGCGCAAACCCCCAACGAACACTGGCAAACTCCTCCCGGTCATACGCTCCACCCGCCGCAATCAACGCGCGATTGAGCGAGCGAGACGCCCCGTCATCTTCGTGATACACCACGCCAACGGATCGACCGCCTAGGTCAATCCCAACTTCGTAGAGCCGCCAACTAGTCTCCGCGCGTTCCAGCTCCTGCTCAATCAGCCTGCGTGCCAAACCGCCCGCGCCAAGGCGCTTCAACCCCATGCAGAAACACCTGGCGCAGCGCAGACGAGGCGCCGGCAGTGGTTTCCCTTGCGATCAGCGACTCACCATTTGCCACACGCACGATCTCGATCGGGTAGTCGCGCACTCTGGCCGGCTTGTGTTCCTCTGCCAGCCCCCATAGCCCATCAGCCTGCATCTGAGCCTCTCGCTGGGCTGCTCCGAGATTCCAGGGCAGCGCGTCGTCGCTTGGATTCCAGTAGACGAATCCCCATTCAATCATCCTGCGATTGAGCGAAAGCTCTGGCCCAGATTCCCTCTCCCAGAGCACGCGCACCGGCACGCCGACAATCTCGCTCCACTCCGTCATCAGCAGGCCTAAAGCGCCAGTTCCGGACGCTGCAGGATCCAGTCCGTCGACTGCTCATAAGCGTGCGCCACCTGACAGACCATCGCCTCATCAAAGTGCCGCCCGCCGATCATCAGCCCGATCGGCATCCCGTGCCGGTCATACCCGCACGGAATTGAGATCGCTGGAATCCCCGTTACGTCGTAGGGCGCAGTCAGCCGCGCCAACTCCGCCGTCGGATCGCCGTCCGCGATCAACGGCGCAGTGCGCGAGCAGGTCGGCGAGACCAGCACGTCCACCTCCTCCAACACCGCCGCCGTCTCCGCAATAAACTTCCGCCGCAGCCGCTGATCGTTGATGTAATCCACCGCCGAGACCGCCAGCCCCGCCTCCACCCGCTCCCGCATATCCCCGTACTCATCCGGCCGCTCGCGCAGCCACTTTGCGTGGTACGCCGCCGCCTCCGCAATGATCGTCAGCCCCCGCGGACGATCCGTCTGCAGCGGCAATTCAACCTCCGCCACCGTCGCCCCCATACTCCGCAGATGATCCACCGCGATCTCACAGTGCTCAATCACATCCTCCTCACACCCCTGCCAGAGCATCCGCCGCGGAATCCCAATCCGCACCCCGTCCACGCCCTCCACCAACGTCGCCGTACAGTCCCCGACCGGCACATCGGCGCTGCCCGGATCCTCAGCGTCATATCCCGCGATCGCGTTCAGCACCAGCCCCGCGTCCTCCACCGTCTTCGTCAGCGGACCGACGTGGTCGAGCGTCCACGACAGCGGCAGCACTCCCCGCCGCGAGACTCGCCCGTATGTGCCCATCAACCCCGTCACGCCGCACAGACTCGCCGGAATGCGGATGCTCCCGCCCGTGTCCGAGCCCAGCGCCCCCAAGGACGAGCCCACCGCCACCGACGCGCCCGATCCGCCGCTGCTCCCGCCCGGCGACTTGCGCGCGTCCCACGGATTGCAGACCGCCCCGTAATGCGGATTGCGGCTCGTCGTCCCGAACGCAAACTCATGCAGATTCAGCTTGCCCGGCATCACCGCGCCCGCCGCCTGGAGCTTCGTGTAGACCACCGCATCCTCCGCCGGCACCCGATCACGCAGAAAGCCCGAGCCGCCCGTCGTCGCAATCCCGGCCGTATCCACCAAATCCTTCAGCGCAATCGGAATCCCGTGCAGCGGACCTAAATCACGCCCGTCGCGCAGCAGATCATCCGCCCCCGCCGCCTGCTCCCGCGCCAGCTCGGCCGTCACGGTGATGTACGCGTTGAGCAGCGGCTCCGTCGCCGCCAACCGCGCCAACACCGACTCCGTCAGCGCCACCGCCGTCAGCGACCCGTCGCGCAGCGCCGCCCCCGCCTCCACAATCGACAGCTCATACGGTTCACGATGTTCCATCAGACTCCGCTCCTTCCCCGCTCAGCTTGCCACCAACATCAAAGCGCAGCCCAAAGGCCGGCTCCGTCTCGCCCAACTCCGGCAGCGGCTCGCGGCGCAGCGCCTGCTGCAGCGTCCGCGTGACCAGCGGCAACGCCCGCTCCAGCTCCGCCGCCGACGCCGAGGCCCCCAGCGACGCCGCAAACGCCCCCAACGCCTCCAACGGTGTCTCCGCCATCCCGCGCTCCTCTCGCCAAAGCCAGTCCCCCGACCAGGCTGATCCCGATTTGGGCGCGATTATAGGACGCTCACCCCTATCCTGACGCCAACGACCGCCTCCCAAACCATCCGCAAGAACCACCGAGAGGATCTCCCAACATGGCCGATGAAGTCCTGCTTGACGTCTCCGAACGCGTCGCCACCATCACCCTCAACCGCCCCGACAAGATGAACACCATCAACCGCGCCCTCGGCGCCCAACTGATCGACGCGCTCGTCGAAGTCCGCAACAACGACAACATCCGCAGCGCCGTCATCACCGGCGCCGGCGACCGCGCCTTCTGCGCCGGCGCGGACCTCACCCAGGGCGACGGCCCCGCCGCCTCCGCCGGACCCGCCGGCCACTTCCCCACCAACCCCGGCCCCCGCTTCGACGAATTCGACGCGAAAAAGCCTCTCATCGCCGCCATCAACGGCCACGCCCTCGGCGGCGGCTTCGAGATCGCCCTCATCTGCGACCTCCGCATCGGCGCAGACAACGCCCGCGCCCGCCTCGGCCTCCCCGAAATCACGCTCGGCTTCTTCCCCCTCGCCGGCGGCCCCATGCGCCTCCCCCGCGCCATCCCCCAGGCCTACGCCAACGAAATGCTCTACCTCGGCCGCCGCCTCTCCATGTCCGAAGCCCTCCAGTGGGGCGTCATCTCCCGCCTCGTCCCCCAGGACGAACTCCTCCCCACCGCCCAGACCATGGCCGCCCAGGTCGCCGGCTACGCCCCCATCGCCGTCCGCGCCATGAAAGAACTGATCAACGCCCAGACCGACATGACCCTCGACCAGGCCAACCGCTTCGGCGCCAGCCTCCGCTGGATCGTCGGCCAAACCGCCGACTCCAAAGAAGGCCCCCGCGCCTTCGCCCAAGGCCGCCAACCCGAATTCAAAGGCGAATAGAACCCCACCGTGCGCAGCCAGGAATCCCTCAACGAACTCCGATACCTCCGCCGCCTCGAGGAAGAAGTCGAGGATCAGTGGCGCGCCCCGCGCCCCGACCTCGACCGCCTCCACCGCGTCATGGCCCTGCTCTACACCGGCCACGGACTGGTCTGGAAATCGCAGGGCTGCAGCGGCTCCGGCGAGCACGACCCCTTCGCCAGCGAGCTCGTCGATCTCGCCCTCCCCATCGAACGCGCCGCCCAACCCGCTGTCCAGAATGGCGCTCACCGCGCCTTCAACCGCTTCGAAGACTGGCGCTGCGAAGCCTGCGGCTGGAACGCTAACGCCCTCTACACCCAGTGGACGACCACCGCCGCCAACGGCGACCCCTTCCGCCCGCTCGACGTCATCAACGACCACCGCACCCGCCACGAACGCGCCCAGCAAGGCCTCGACCAACCCCTCCCCGAGTCCCAGGACCTCAAACTCCACGCCGCCCAAGTCCGCCTCGAAGCCAACACAAGAATCGCCGAGCGCCTGGAAGCCTGTACCACCGCCGGCCTCCTCAGTGAAGAAGCCGAAACCCGCTACCAAACCGAACTCACCACCCCCACCCCAATCCCCGCCTGAGCGCCGACGTATGCTGAACGGCAATGCACAGCTGGAGGCCAAGATGGCACGCAAGCCCCGCCCGCAAGCGCACCGCCACATCCCCGACCGACTTTCAGTTGACCATCTACTGCGCGATTACCTCACCATCGACGCGCCGCCCCCGACCCTGCTGACCGGAATCGCCAGCCTCTGGGACTTCACCGGCGTCCTACGCGCGTCCGTCTGAACCCCGAAATCTTGACCAGATCAACGACCGAATCCCTAGCCAAAGACTGGGAAGCAGTCGGCCAAGACATGTGGGCCGCCCTCCCCAACCCAGAAGAGTTCAACAACAACAAGCCGCCCCACCCGTGACCAACGACCAAGAGCTACAGGAAACCACCGATCAGGGCCCTGATCGCGATGCGCACGTTGAACTCACGCTCTCGGCTGAGCAGACCATCGAATCCTTCCAGGGGCCGCTGCCCCACCCCCGCATTCTTGAGCACTACGAGCATGTGCTGCCTGGCCTCGCAGATCGGATCGTCACGATGGCGGAACAGCGCACTGCGCACCGCCAAGAGATGGAACGCCGCGCGTTTGAGTTGAGCGACTTTGACTTGCGCGCCGCCTCCACCAGCCTGACCCGCGGGATGCTTCTGGGCGCATTGCTCGCGATCTTGATCCTGGCAGGCGGCGCATACATGGCCTTTCTCGGCGAGGCCGAAGTCGGTGGTACCGTGATCTGCGCCACTATCGTCGGCCTCGCCGGCACCTTCGTCTAGGGTGCCCGCAGCCGCGCTCGCGACCCCGACGACGACTGACCCACACAACCTCAATCGCCCGCCGGCAACCACTCAATGCCGAACAATCCGTCATGACGAGGATGGCTGGTGAGTCTCGTGAGCCCCGCGCCATCAACGTTCACCACATAGACCTCAGCGCTCACGTCCCGCTAGGACACAAAGACAAGCCAACGCCGCACTGCCCGCACCGATCCCGCTGACCGCCTAACTCGAACCGTTGAGCGCGCGGTCCAACGCCGCGAGCTCGTCGCTGTTCCAGCGGCGCGAAATCTCCGATTCCGCCACAATCAGGTTCGAGCCGTGAAGCGCGCCTGGGTAGACGTGCAGTTCCACCGGCACGTTCGCCGCCAACAGGGCCTGCGCGTAGGCGATGTTCTCGTCCAGGAACAGATCGAGCGTGCCCACATTGATGTAAGCGGGCGGCAGCCCGGCCAGGTCTGTGGCGCGCGCCGGCGCCGCGTACGGAGAAACATCCTCGCCGCCGGCATTGCCCTCGAGGTACGCGTTCCAACCCGCCAGGTTCGAGGCCCGGCTCCAGACGCGAGGGTCAACGATCGCCTGGCTGCTGCGGGTGATGTTGCGATCATCGAGCATCGGAAAGGTCAACAGCTGGAAGCACACCTCAACCTCGCCGCGGTCACGGGCCACCAGCGCCAGCCCGGCCGCCAAGCCCCCGCCAGCGCTGCCCCCGCCGATCGCGATCCGACTGCGGTCGATGCCGAACTCGTCGGCGGACGACGCGAACCAACGCAGCCCCGCGTAACAGTCCTCGATCGGCGCCGGGAACGGGTGCTCGGGGGCGAGCCGATACTCGACCGACGCCACCAACACGTTCAGATCGCCGGCAATGCCCGCGCAGTACGCGTCGCTGGTGGCCACCTCGCCCAGCACCATCCCGCCGCCGTGGACGTAGTAGAACGCCGGAGCATTCGCGGGCAATGACGCCGGGCGATACGTGCGGACCATCACGTCCGGCGCGCCCTCGGGACCGGGCGCCATGTGATCTTCGGTCGACACCCCGTCCGGAATCGGCGCGGCAAGCAACAGGTCCCGCAGCCCCTCCATCGCCGCGCGCGCGGCCGGGATGTCCGCCAGGTTCAACGACGGCATCGCGGCGAGCGCCGCCCGGTGTTCAGCGTCCAGGTATGCGTCAATCTCAAGAGCAGGCGTAGTCATCGGATCGTCTCCTCATCCAACCGAGTTCAATCCAACGCAGTCTACCGTCCGCGCACAGCCGCGGCGGGCGCCCAGGCGGGGAACCCCACGTCAGCGGCAGGATGATTGCTGACGTGGGCGAGGCCCGTGCCGTCAGCATTGATCACGTAGACTGAGCTCTCGTCGCGGTCGGACTGAAATGCAATCCGACCAGCGGCCGGGCCAGAGGAGCCGCTGCATCCCGCAACCAACAGCAACACAGCAATGACTGCCAAGGCAACAGTCAGAAGCGGCAACACCTTCCCACCCACAGCGTCCCCCTCTCCCGATTCTCTCGCTAACCGCTGCCGGACTGCAGGTTAGCCGACGCCACCGCGCACCGCCGCGCAAACGCCGGCACACCCCGCAAAATGTCAATCACCGGCGGGCGCCCATGCAGGGAACCCCATGTCAGCGGCAGGGTGATTGCTGACGTTGATCAGACCCGAGCCGTCGGCATTCACTACGTAGATATCCCAGTTCCCGCTGCGCTTGGACACAAAGGCGATCCGACTGCCGTCGGGCGACCACGCGGGGTTCATATCAGGATCAGGATGATTGGAGATGTTGGTTAGCCCCGTACCGTCGGCATTGACCGTATAGACGTCCCAGTTCTCGTTGTGCCTGGCTCGAAGGGCGAGCTTGTCGCCGTCCGGCGACCACACAGAGTACCAATGCCCATAGGACCAATCGTCGACAGAGTTGGTGAGGTTGGTGAGGCTGGTGAGGCCCGTACCATCGGCGTTCATCACGTAGAGGTCCCGGTGACCGTCGCGCGTGGACCGCAATGCGATCTTGGTACTATCGGGTGACCAACCGAGAAACCAGTCCTCGCCGGGATGGTTGGTGAGGTTGGTGAGCCCCGAGCCGTCAGCGTTCGCCATGTAGATTTCCGAGTTTCCGTCAGGATCTGACCCAAAGACAACCCGGCTGCCGTCAGGCGACCACGCGTAACCCCAGAGCTCACCAGGTTCAATGAGGAGGTTGGTGCGGCCCGTGCCATCGGCGTTCATCACCTGGATTCCCTTACGAGACTCAAAGGCAATCTGGCGGCCGTTCGGCAACCACGCTGGATCATTGTCATGGTCAGGATGATTGGTGAGGTTGGTGAGCTCTGTGCCATCGGTGTTCACTACGAAGATGTCCCCGTTCCAGCCACGCCCGTCGCGGAATGACGTAAAGGCGATTCTCTTGCCGTCGGGCGACCACGCGGGGTCAACGTCAGAGGAAGGATGGTTGGTGAGGTTGATGAAGTCCGTCCCGTCGGTATTCACCACGAAGATGTCCCGATTATCGTCGTGCACGGCCACAAAAGCGATTCTCTTGCCGTCGGGCGACCACACGAAGGTCCCATCCCAAAAGTGAAAGTCATTGTTGAGGCTGGTGAGTCTGATGAGGCCTGTGCCGTCAGCGTTTACCACGTAGATTTCGCGAGTCTCCTCGTCGCGGTCGGAGATAAAGGCAATTCGATCAGCTGCAGGGCTGCCGCTGCATCCCGCAACCAACAGCAACGCAGCAACAACGATCAGGACAACAGTCAGCAGAGGCAACGCCTTCCCACCCACAACGTCCCCCTCTCCCGGAATGGACCGCCAGAACGCCTCAACGAGGTGCCGCGCAGCGCGGCCCGGCTTCAGGCCCCAGAACAATCTCCCAGTCGCCCAACTCGTCCGACCGCAGCGCCTCCCCCAACCGCTGACCCTCCGGCAATCCCCGCAGGTCGCTTGCCCGCTCCACGCCGATGCACTCTGCCCCAATCACACCACCGTCAGCGTCAAAGTCGACCAGCAGCTGCTCGCCGAACGCCCGCGTCTCCGCAATCGCGGCGCGGACGAGCCGCACATAGACCAAATCTCCCGCATCGTTCACGCTGACTGAGGCTGCCATCGGACGCTCGATTCACCTGGCTCCCCTGCCAGTCTATGCCGCCTCCCTGACCGCGCCCCCTATCCTGACCCCATGACCTACCTCCCCCTCGACCACCTCTTCGTCCTCGACCTCACCCGCGCCCGCGCCGGCCCCACCGCCACCCGCCAACTCGGCGACTGGGGCGCCGACGTCCTCAAGGTCGAGCAACCCGCCCCGCCCGGCGCCCCCGAAGGCGTCACCGGCTCCCGCGAGTCCTCCGACTTCCTCAACCTCCACCGCAACAAGCGCTCCCTCACCCTCAACCTCAAGGAGCCCGAGGCCGTCGACATCTTCCTCACCCTCGTCGAGCGCGCCGACGTCGTCGTCGAGAACTACCGCGCCGACGTCAAACGCCGCCTCGGCATCGACTACCCCGCCTGCCGCGCCCGCAACCCCCGCATCGTCTACGGCAGCATCTCCGGCTTCGGCCAGGACGGCCCCTACGCCTGGCGCGCCGGCGTCGACCAGATCGCCCAGGGCCTCGGCGGCATCATGTCCGTCAACGGACTCCCCGGCCACGGCCCCGTCCGCGTCGGCATCCCCATCGCCGACCTCACCGCCGGCAACTTCCTCGCCCAGGCCATCCTCATCGCCCTCCTCGAACGCGAACGCTCCGGCGAAGGCCAATGGGTCCACACCTCCCTCCTCGAAGCCCAGATCGCCATGCTCGACCTCCAGGCCACCCGCTGGACCATCGACGCCGAAGTCCCCCCCCAGGCCGGCAACGACCACCCCACCCTCATGCCCACCGGCGTCTACGAAACCGCCGACGGACACATCAACATCGCCGCCTCCGGCGGCGCCATGTTCACCCGCCTCTGCCGCGCCCTCGACGCCGACCACCTCATCGACCACCCCGACTACGCCACCTCCACCCGCCGCTCCCAAAACCGCGCCGCCCTCAACGAGGCCATCAACCAGCGCACCCGCACCAACCCATCCGCCCACTGGATCCAACGCCTCAACGAAGCCGGCGTCCCCTGCGGACCGATCTACGACATCCCCGGCGCCTTCGCCGACGAACAAGTCCAGCACCTCGGCATCGCCCGCCCCGCCCCCCATCCTGAGCGCGGCGAAATCACCGTCGTCGGCCAACCCATCAACCTCACCCGCACCCCCCAACCCGAACGGATGCGCCTCCCCACCCCCCAGCTCGGCGAGCACACCGACTCCGTCCTCACCGAGCTCGGCTACCCCCCCAACGCCATCACCGACCTCCGCGCACGCGGCGTCATCTGAACCCCCACAGGAGCACAACCATGAAGCGCCACCTCACCCTCGACACCGACAAAATGCTCGCCTGGTCCGAAGACGGCATCGGCTGGATGATCTTCAACAACCCCGCCAAACTCAACGCCATGGGCGTCGCCATGAACGCTGCCATCCCCACCATCCTCCACACCTTCCGCGACGACCCCCACGTCCGCGTCGTCGTCATGGCCGGCGCCGGCGACCGCGCCTTCGTCTCCGGAGCCGATATCTCCGAATTCGAAGCCCGCCGCTCCGACCCCGAAACCATCAAACAATACGACGCCATCGCCGCCGCCGCCGGCCGCGCCTACGGCGAACTCGACAAACCCATCATCGCCATGATCCAGGGCTTCTGCATGGGCGGCGGACTCCTCACCGCCCTCCGCGCCGACCTCCGCATCGCCTCCGACGACAGCCAATTCGGCGTCCCCGCCGCCCGCCTCGGCCTCGGCTACGGCTACAGCGGCGTCAAAGCCCTCGCCGACCTCGTCGGCCTCGCCGCCGCCCAGGAAATCCTCCTCACCGGCAAACGCTTCCCCGCCGCCGACGCCGCCCGCTGGGGCCTCGTCAACCGCCTCACCACCCGCGACCAACTCCAACCCACCGTCCAGGCCCTCGCCGCCACCATCGCCCAAAACGCCCCCCTCACCATCAAAGCCATCCGCCAAGCCATCCAGGAAATCCCCAAAGACCCCCAAAACAGAGACCTCGACCAGATAGAAACCATAGTCCAAGCCTGCTTCCAAAGCCAAGACTACCAAGAAGGCCGCCAAGCCTTCATGCAAAAACGAAGGCCGGCCTTCCGCGGAGCGTGACAACCCACTCACCCCGTCATTCCCGCGTAAGCGGGAATCCCGAGCGAGAAAGAGCTGCCGAACACAGTAGCTCTAGTTGAAGCCGTAGTCGACCACTGTTACCTCGCACGTGTCTGGGTCAAGGAGTCCCGTCGCGATAGTTCTCACTCTGCCACCAAAAGCGTTCTTGGCGCTGTAGTCCAAGTTGGTGTTGTGCATCCCAGAATCTGGCAGCAGCCGTGTAGTCGTGGTCGAATGGGTCTCCATCGAGCCTGGATCATTGAGAAGTGCCCGAATCTGAGCCTCAAAGCCGTCGTGATTGCCATCCCACGGGTTGAGGCAGTGGTGCCCCCACTCGCGCTCTTCAGCTTGTTCTTGCGGATCCGGCCCAACTGAGCAGGCCAAGGAAACAGGCAGAGCAACGATCACGACGCAAAGTCCGAGCCATCTGGATACGTTCACCTTACGACTCCTTCTAGACCCGCAATGGCCTGTTGCCGAATAGCACTGCTCCGCCTCACCCGCGCCCCAGGTTAGCGTCCAAGGCGCTCCGGTCAACACGGACGGGTTGGAGAGCCACTCACTGTCAGAGCTCCTCACTCTCTCTGATCGCGTGGTATTGCGTTGGTTTCTGGCCTCGAAGCCGGCAGCGTGGTCTCACCGGCTGTAACGATTTCCCCCACTGCCTCGGCGATCATGTTGAGAACGCCCGCGAATGCAGCGAAGTCGTCCGCGTTACCCGTCGAACAGAGGTAGACACACAATTTCTGTTTATGTCCATCTTTAACTTCCCACTTCTCAGGCACGTTCTGCGGACCCGAGCCAGGGTCCTTTATATGCGCGCATGTGACCACGAACCCCTCAGGATCCGTCTCTCTTGCCCGCTGTAACGTCTCTCGCGAGAACAGATTCTCGATCCCTTTTCGGACCGGGTGATCAACCTGCTCTGGGAAGAAGCGGCGGCGAACGTTATACTGATTAGCCTCTCCACCGCGCGATTTCACTAAAGCGTCACAATCATACGCAAGGACAATCCTGTGTGCTACCTCTCCCCTCATGACATTGACGAGTGCTTTCCAAATCGAGTCCAGCTTGGTGTCATTGCCTGCAGCACGCAACGTAACTCTTTGCATCAGGTCATTCCTCCCCAACAGCTCCGCAGCCTTTTGCACATACTTCACATCTGTAGATCCCTCGACATAGACAATCGGACCCGTTGCTGCATCGACTGCCCGCTTCACATCATCCCTAGCGCGTTGACTCTCCTGGAAAGCCTCATATGCGCTCCCGAACTCAGCAAACTCCTCGGCATCTATCCGTCTGCCTTATGGAAGCTGATAGGTCTCAAAGCCGGTTTCCCCAAAAGTCTCGCGCATCCCAAGCAGAAACAGCGGTGAGTGGCTGGTGACAATAAACTGCACTTTCGGGAACATACGAATTAACTTCGGTAGCACCCGTCGTTGATGGGCAACATGAAGATGAAGGTCAATCTCATCGACCAGAACGATACCCTGCAATTCGCCAGGCCCCGACACTGCGGCGCCACTCAGGTCAGCATCCCTCAAGATGCTCAAGAACAAGTTTAGCAACGCGCATTCGCCACTCGAGAGTTGGAAAACACTCGATACGTATTGCTCGCCGCCAGCATGGACAGAAAGCGTCCTACTGCGGCGGTTGCCCACGGCGAAGGTCGCATCCGACTTGCCGATGATTTCCCTTAGTACATTTAAAGCCGTATTCCAGCTTGCTGTCACTTGCATGTGGTAGGCCATCCTTTCACGAAGCATAGGGTTTGTTGCGTTTCCCTGCGCTACCTGTTCTTGTAGCCGTCGGAGCTCATTCTCACTGACTAGCACATCGTATGTGACGTCGAACAGCCAATCGCAATTCTCGTGAAGTGGAGACGTCGCGATGATCTTCCGGTTTGTGCGTCCAGTGAGTTGGGAGATATGCACGCGGCGGACATGGACCTTAAGGTCTTCTTCATTGAGCCATGCTGGGTCCTCGAAACGGTCGGACGGGAAGTAGAGGGTACAGCCGGCCGAAAGTGCATCCCGGACCTTCTGCATCAAATCTTCGTCTGCGAACGGGCCAGGTTGGGGAAATGTTGAGTCGAAGTGATCGTTGTTGTCGGCAGGTATGCTTCGCCATAAATCTTGCAATACATCGCTCCATTCTTCGCTAGGGAGGTCTGGGTCCTGTCGAGCATTGTTCGTCCTCCTGGCCTCTTTGGTGAACAGGTCATGACCGAATAGGACGTGAGCAAGATAGTATGTTTGACCCGTTGTGATGTAGGAGTCGGATCGAAGCTTGCATACCTTCCCGCCCTCAACTTCGGGAGAGTCCGGAAAAGCGGAACTTTTCGCAGATATGAGGCCGTTGACAATATGTGAGAGAACCATGCTCTTTCCTGTACCGTTTTCCCCTACGAGCACCACTGGCTTGGGCGTCTCAGCGGCGAACGGAAAACAGATGTCTAGTTGTGGGATAGGCCCGTAATTCACCAGTTGGATCCTGTGGACGTACATTCTTCGCTCTCTTTCCTCGCTTACATGATAATATATCCTACACCCCCAACAACACCCACTCCGGCGACTCCGCCCGTCTGATCACCACAGTCCGCAACCCGATCAAGCCCCCCCCTCCCCCACCATTTCTTGGCACATCCGGTCGATACCCGGATAATGCCCCCATGGACAGCCAACCCCCCCCACTGGCGCTTCGCCGAAATGACACCTGCCCAGATCGCCGAGAACCCCGTCCAGGGCGAGTTCTTCACCGCCGCCGCCGATATGCCCGAGCGGCTGGTCCGGGAAGCCCTACAGAACTCGCTCGGCGCCGCGCTCGACGACGAGGTCGTCCGTGTCCGCTTCACCTTCAGAGGCAAAGCCCACGCCCTGAACCCACAGCGCGCCGGCCAATATCTGGATGGCCTCCGCCCCCACCTGGCTGCCGTCGCAACCGCCCAGACCACGACCGCCAGCGGCCCGGCAGCCAACGACGAAGCCCGCGCTGTCTGCCAGGCGCACGAACGACTGAAGCAGCCGCTCGAGTACTTGGTAGTCGAGGACTTCGGCACCCATGGACTGACCGGCGATGTCCAAGCCAACGGCGCCAACGAACCAGGCAACAACTTCTGGGGCTTCTTCCGTCAGATCGGCATCAGTACAAAGTCCAATGACGCCGCCGGCTCCTGGGGGTTAGGCAAATGGGTCTTCCCGGACGCCTCTGGGATCAACGCCCTGCTCGCCGTCTCCCGCCGCGCCGGCGAAGAAGATGTCCTCCTGATGGGCCTCTCCATCCTCAAGACGCACACCCTGAACGGCCAACGCTTTCCCGCCTACGGACACTTCGCCGCCGCCGACGAAGCGCCTGACACCAACTGGTTCCCCATGCCCGTATCTGGTCAGCGCGCGCCCCAATTCCTACTCGACACCGCCAACGATTTCCAGCTGCGCCGCACAGTGCACGCCGGAACCTCAGTCATCATCCCCTGGCCCAAGGACGAACTCACCCCAAGCGCCATCGCCCGCGCCGTCATCGTCCAGTACTTTCTCCCAATCTTGCGCCGCCGCCTGGCCGTCGTGATCCAACACCCCGAAGAGGACGATCGCATCATCGACGCAGATCACATCATCGAAGAACTGGAGTGGATCGGCGAGTCGGACCGGGACGAAGAATCCGAGCAGTCACTGCGCGGCCTGCTTGAACTGGCGGCGTGGGCCGAAGCACAGGACCGAGCCCATATCCATCTCCGACTCCCTTCCGCCAGATCCAACCCCCTCCGCGACGAACATGCAGAACTGAATCTGCCAGCACTCCAGGAACAGTACCAACGCGGAGACAAACTTGCTTTCGAACTCCATACGGAAATCCAGCAGACCAACGCGTACGCCCCAACAGAAACGTCATGCCGCGTCTACCTGCAGCGCGACGACGACCTCAAACAAGGCCACGATTACTTCGTGCGCGGAAACTTACACATCCCCAAGATCGACCACCTCCGCTCGCAGCGCGCTCGCTCGCTGCTCCTGGTCGACGGTCACGCTGCGCTTGGCCACCTCCTGCGCGACTCGGAAGGCCCCGCGCACGCAGAGTGGGATCGCAACGCCGCCCGGGTCAAGGAGAAGTGGGCGCGCGGCGCCGGCGCCCGCGTCGACGACGTCCGTCGCGCTCCCCTCCGCATCATTCAAGCCTTGGTCGAACGCCCCAAGGAACGCCAGATGGACGCCCTGACCGACCTGTTCCCAGCTGATCTGGCGCTGCCGCGCGCGCCGTGCAAACCGACGCCACCGGTCAACGGCAACGGCGGCCGGATCACCGAGCCAACGCCGCCGACCGCGCGAACCGGGATGATGCAAGTTTCAGAAGTGTCAGGGGGATTCCGAGTGCGCGCAAATCCTGAACGGATCGAAGTCGGTTCACGCTGGAGCCTGCAGATGGCCTACGCGCTGGAGCGGGGCGGCAAGAACAAAGCGTTTACCCAGTTCGAATCCGGCGCGAGAGAAGGGCAGCCCGACTTTTCCCTCCACCGCGGGCTGTTCTATGAAGCGAAAGGCTGCGTCATTCGCCTCGAGAACGACAAGCACAACCAGTTGACCCTCACGGTCCATCAACCGGATTGCGCGCTCACGGTACAAGGCTTTGACGACCGCGATCTCGTCGTCGAGCTCGAACAGGCCGCGCCGCACTCATGATTCGCCACACCAACGCGACCAACCGCAAGAAGATTCAACAACAGCATCTCGAGCTGGCGATCCGCTCAGGGGACGCTCCGGGCGAACATTACTTTGACGCTCAGTTGGACTTGCAGAGTTACCAGTTCCCCGCCGACGCGTTGGTCCACGTCAAGGCCTGGCGCCGGCACGCTGTCGAGTACTGGCAGTTCGGAACCGTCGGCGCAATGCAGGTTCCCGCCGAGCGTCAGCGCCGACTGCGACGCGTGCCAATCTCGGCTCAGTTCAAGGTGGTTGTCGTCGCTGGAGACGACTCGGGAAAGCTGTTAGGCGCCAGCAGCCCGCTCAGACCGAAGCTCCCGCGAGAGTCGCTGATCCCGCTCACAGAAAGCTCTGATCTGAAGCAGGAAGTATGGAGAATCGAGTTTGCCGAAGGCGAACCGCCCGAGCTGTTGGTCAACAGCCGAATCAGCGGAATCAGCGAGCTGGTCCGCACCGATCCCGGCTTCCGCGCGCTCGTCATGCCCCAAGTCTTGCGCAGCGTGCTCAGTCACATCCTGTTCGTCGAACGCGCCGGTCTGGACGATGATTCCGACGGATGGCACATGGGCTGGCTTCGACTCGCCCAGACCTTGATCAGCGAAGCGGTTCCACCGCTCACCGGTCCCGAAGACGACGACGCGCGAGAGGCCGCGCTGCAGTGGATCGAGGATGTAGTCGGCGCGTTCGCGGCCGACAAGGTGCAGGCGGCTGACAGCTATGCCCAGTCGCAGGTATCGCTATGACTCAGGCGCGTGAACTGACTCCGCAAGGCGTAGAAAGAGCGCTCGCCCTCCTCGACAACGTGCGCGAAACACAGCCGCGCCACCTGGTGATCCCGAGCGATCTACTCGATAGCATCCGTTACAGCAAACCGCTCCCGTTCCCGCTGGAGGTCGAACCGCGGCGTTTCCAGTCCAGACGGGCAGCGGCGGAGTATCTCTCGCCCCTGTTCCAGCCGTACACCGCGCAGCTCCTGGAACGCTCTGACTTCTGGTCATGGCTCGGCATGTTCTACCTCGCCGACAACACGCGCATCCGCAACGCAGCGGTCTCTTTGCTGAGGCGCAACGAGTCCTACGTATTGCACAGAGAAGGCGAGCACGCCCAACGTCGGCGCTATCTGCACTACCTCTGGTCCGCCTGGCAATTGTATGAGCAGCACCCGACCGCTGACTACCTGCTGGATGCGCCGCTCGTCAATCAAAGCGATATCGCCGATCGCGTGTTCTCCTACCAGTGGATCTTCAACTCACGCGGCATCGTGGAACTGATCTGCCTCCTCTACACACGAGGCACTGAGACCCGCAGTGGATTCGGCCGCCGCCCCGGCGGCCTCCGCCACCTGGTCCGCGTATTGGAGCAGCTGGAACGCACCTACGACGTGCACGGCATGACCGTCGAGCAGCTCCTCCGCATCCTCCCCCCACCCTTCGACCCCTGGAAGCCAACCACCCCATAACCCCACCACCAGCGCCATCACCCCACCCAAAATCCCCCATAACGCGTGACGCCTGCTACCGTGGGAACGTTCCGTCCTGAAGCGTTGAAAGAGGAGCAATGACAACCGAAGAGAGTGACAAAGATGGGAAGCAAACAGTTGCTTTCAATTGGCAGAAGGATTTCCCGGATCGTGAGGCAGATGATCTGAAGCCTGGGCCAGAACGCAGGGTGGACATTGCCGGGCGCTGCGCAAGTTGCTGGGGTCAGTGTCTTGCGATAGTGGGCCGAGACCAACGCTACGTCGGCTTGGCTTGTCGTGTCTGCGATCAGAGTGTTGATGAAGCGAATGTGGAACGCGAGCTGGAGAGGATGGTAACCGAAGCAGATAGCAATCTGCCCGCAGTGCGCGTCGGTCAAGAGGCCAAGTACGACGAGAACGCACGCTTTGTGCTAAAGCTCCTCCCCGATATGGACAGGAGCAAACCGGATGTCGATAGGCGTATTGCGAAGGCTAAGGAAGGAGCATCAAAGAATCGGAAGGCAGGAGGTAAGCTCTCCCGTCGCGATTTCCAAGAAGCTGGAACCCCCGGGTTCTTGTTCCTTCAGGCATCTGTGCTGGTATCGGGCCTGAATGCCCTGCCTCGCGAGATCTCCGCATTCTCACTCGCTGATATCGACTACGAACGACTAGAGAGAAACGTCGAAGTTCAGATAGATGACACAGGGAAGCGTTTTCACATGGCGAGCTCTGCGCCGTCCAAACAGTTAGACAGCGACCGCTTGATCAGCCGAATGGGTACTGCGATGATTACCGGCTTTGGAGCGGCTTTCGCCTGCGAGGTCGCTATGAAGGCCATTCTATTGACCCGCCTTGACGAGGCGGACAAGTCGCATGATCTGTGGGAGCTCTATGAGTCGCTGCCGGGAGATTGCCAGGAACGGTTGCAAGGAGACTTCCCCGAAATATCCAATATCATGAAAGAGTACAGTCACACATTCGGTAAATGGCGGTACTTCGAGCCTGACGCCCTTCAGAATGCGCTATCGATACTCGTGAACCTTGATCAGATACGCGGGCTGGAGAAAGCTGCGAGAGTGCTCCTCGACGAGGGAGTGGTTTCCGGACTGCAATACGGCATCCACGGGCATTACGATTTTTACTGTAGTACTACCACCTACTTCAATCAGGATCGCACAGTTACAACTGTTCTGGATGAAGACTCCTGGTCCAATAAAATCTCGATACAGATAGACGGCCACGAGGCACCGATAGCTTGGGATGATATCCTGTCGCTCCCCGACCTGCCATCAGAACAAGCGGGCCAATGAGCAGAAAGCCGAATTCTACACCCGCAACAACGGCCGATCCGGCGACTCCGGCCGCGGCCCCAACGTCTGATTCGCACAATCCGCAATCAAGTCCAGCCGCTCCAACACAATCTGCCCCACCAACGCCGCCGCCCCCGTCGGCACGACCAGGCACTCTGTCTGCATCCGCCGCCCCCCAATCCGCAGAATGAGCGGCCCCGCCACCGACAGCTCCCCCCGGCGACCGTCCGCGTAGGACGTCGCCACCCGCTCCAGCTCCGCCAACCCCAACCGATCCACCACATCCTGCGGCAGCGCCAGCATCCGCGCGCCCGTATCGACCACCCCCGAAATCACTTCCCGCCTGACCGCCGCCTCCGCAAACCGCCCCCGCCGCGCATCCGAGCGATCATCCCCATTCTCCAACTCCACCGCCACCACAATCTCACCCACGACGCCCTCCAGCTTCACTCTGCCGATCCCCATTCTACATCCCGGCCCAATCTCCCCTACTATCAGAACAAAAGTACCAGATCCACCAGAAAGCCGCTCCCATGCCCAACCCCTTCCACTACGCCAACACCCTCTACCGACTCGCCCGCCTCTCCGACCCTGACCACCCCGGCCACGTCCGCGTCCGCGCCGCCATCACCCTCGCCATCGAGCTCTCCCCCGCCAACCCCCGCCGCGCCCTCGTCCAACGCCTCCTCCAGGAGGCCAACCCCTTCGCCCTCGCCCAACACAAGCTCCGCGACCTCTACGACCGCCCCGAACCCCTCACCCCCGAACCCACCCCGGCCCACTCCCAGCCGGAGGAAGAACCACCCCCAGAGGACGACGAACCACCCTAATCACCCCCGCCGCACCCCACAGATTTTTTTCTTCCCACCGAGTCCCCGACCCGTCGCCCTGCCCTGTCCGCGCCCGCTCCCCTATCCTGCTCTTCTGAGCACAGTGAGGTGAGGTGACCAAATGCCCGTCGAATTCCTTGGCATGATCGGCGTCAAGCCGTCCGAATCCAACGCCGCCATGCACATCATCGGCGGCGGCATCGACCACGACTACCTCTGCCGCTTCACCCAGGCCCACGAACACTCCGACTTCGACGGCGTCCTCGTCGGCTACACCTCCGGCTCCGCCGACGGCCTCCACGTCGCCCAGGCCGCCGCCGCCTGCTCCGAACGCATCAAATTCCTCATCGCCCACCGCCCCGGCTTCGTCACCCCCACCCTCGCCGCCCGCAAATTCGCCACCCTCGACTATTTCACCAACGGCCGCGTCTCCGTCCACATCATCACCGGCGGACACGACGTCGAGCAGCGCCGCGACGGCGACTGGCAAACCCACGACGAACGCTACCGCCGCACCGACGAGTACCTCTCCATCCTCCGCCGCACCTGGGAACACGCCGCCCACAACCGCGAACCCTTCGACTTCGACGGCGAGTTCTACCAACTCGTCGGCCAGAACCCCGAAGTCCTCCCCTCCCAGCCCGGCGGCATCCCCCTCTACTTCGGCGGCGCGTCCGACATCGCCTTCGAGATCGGCGTCAAACACGCCGACGTCTACATGATGTGGGGCGAACCCCGCGCCTCCATCGCCTCCACCATCGAGCGCGTCCAGCACGGCGCCGCCCAACACGGCCGCCAACCCCGCCTCTCCGTCTCCTTCCGCCCCATCATCGCCCCCACCGAAGACCAGGCCTGGGAGAAAGCCCACAACTACCTCGCCGCCGTCCAGAAACTCCGCAAACAGACCCTCGACTTCCGCCCCCAGTCCCGCGGTTCCCAGCGCCTCCTCGAATTCGCCGCCAAAGGCGAAATCCACGACGAACGCCTCTGGATGCCCATCGCCGAAGCGACCGGCGCCGCCGGCAACAGCACCGCCCTCGTCGGCACCCCCGAACAGGTCGCCGAAGTCCTCCTCAAATACATCGACCTCGGCGTCACCACCATCCTCATCCGCGGCTTCGACCCCCTCCCCGACGCCATCGACTACGGCCACGAACTCATCCCCCTCGTCAAAGCCGAAGTCGCCCGCCGAGACGCCCAAACCGCCCGAGAGTCAGAGCCAGTCGCCGTAATCGGAGACTGATCAACCAATCCCCGCACGGCGAAGGACCCCCCCCTCTGCCTGCGGCATGTCCCCCCCAGAGGGGGGAGAAGGGAATGGAACTCTCCGTTGCCCCCTCTGGAGGATCTCTCCCCCGCTTCCCCCCTCTGGGGGGAAGCTGTCCCGAAGGGACTGAAGGGGGGCCGCCCAAACCCCCGCTACCGACCGGCCATCCGCGCCCGAACCTCAGCCGCAAACGCCCCCGGATCACTCGGCGTAACGTAGTAACGCATCCCCGACTGCATCGTAATCACCAACCCGTTGGACATCCGATTCGCCAACGCCCGCGCCCGCCGACCCCAGCCGATCACATTGGAAATGAACGGCTGCGCCTCCACCGAGACAATCTCCCCATAGCGCAGCTCCGCCCGGATGATGATCCCCGCCCGCAGACGCAGGACATCGTCCTCGAAGACATAGACCGTGCGCCGCAGAGCGTGCACCAGAATCAGCGGCAGTGCCGCCATCGGCACGCAAAACAGGCCAATCATCAACGCCTGCGTCAACGCGCTCTCCTCGCCCAGCCCGAACCCGACCGCGATCAGCGCCCCGATCGTCGTCAACTCGCTCAGACAAAGGAGCGCCAGCAAACCCACTCCCGGCTTCGGCTGATCCCGCATCACGCCTCCCGCTCTCCTGGTCTCCCACTCTCCCAGTCTGGCTACAATCTAAGTTCGGAGGAGGCTACCGATGAACCCTGCCGAACGCCGCATCCGCGCCTATGAGGCACTCGGCGACCACCGCAGCGGCCGCGCCGCCGACAACGCCGCGACCGACTGGCTGATCGCCGAACTGGCCGCCCTCGGCGTGACCGCCGAGCCCCAGCAATGGACCTTCCCCCAGGTCGACTGGTCGGAAGCCTCCATCGCCGCCGGCGGCGCGGTCGTCGAAGGCGTCCCCCTCTTCGACGGCGCATTGCGCGGCGCGTCCGGCCTGCTCGGCTCCGAGATCGCCGTCGCCCAACTCCCCGCCGGCGATCAGACCACCTTCAACCCCGCCATGTACCCCTACCTCGACTCGCTCGCCGAGTCCGGCGCGCGCGCCGTCGTGCTCGTCATGGGCGACCCCGACGGCGGCCCCGTCCTCCGCAACGCCGAGCGCCCCCTCGAACCAATCGCCCTCCCCGTCCTCCAGGTCGCCCCCAACGACGCCCCCCCGCTCCTGGAAGCCCTGGAGCAAGGCCTCCCCGCCGAGCTGCGCATCCAGGGCGCGCGCCACCCCGCCACCGCAGACAACGTCATCGCCGCGCTCCCTGGCCGCGACCCCGATGCTGCCCCCAACGCTGACCCAGCCGCCGCGCCCGTCGTGCTCATGACCCCCAAGTCCGGCTGGTACGCCTGCGCCGCCGAGCGCGGCGGCGGCATCGCCGTCTGGCTCGAAGTCGCCGGCCGCCTCGCCGCCCGCCCCGGCCGCCGACCCCTCCAACTCGTCGCCTCCAGCGGCCATGAACTCCACCACCTCGGCCTCGATCACTACCTCAACCAGCTCGGCCCGGACGCCGACCGCGTCCACGCCTGGATGCACCTCGGCGCATCAATCGGCGCTCGCAACGGCTCCCCCCGCTACGCCGCCTCCGACGCCACGCTCCACGCCCTCGCCACCGACGCCCTCAACGCGCAAGCCATCGAGCGCGAACCCTTCCCCGTCGGCGCAACCGGCTACGGCGAAGCCCGCAACATCGGCGAACTCGGCGGCCGCTTCGTCTCCCTCCTCGGCGGCCACCCCTACTTCCACTCCCCCAGCGACACCTACGACCGCTGCGTCGATCCCGACCTCCTCCAGCGCCACAGCAACGCCGTCGAACAAATCGTCCGCGCCCTGCTCGATTGACGCAGCCGACAGTGGCAGACGCTACACCGCCCCCGCCCGCCGCAAACGCGCAATCTCCGCCGCGCTCAGCTCGCAAACCTGGGCCAGAATCTCAACCGTATGCTCACCCAGCAACGGAGCCGGACGGCGGATCGACCAGGGACTCTCGCTCAGCTGGTAGGGCGCGCCCGGCAGCCGCACCGGCTCCGAGAAAGCCGGATGCCCAACCGCCGCCCAAAAGCCCCGCGCCTGGAGGTGCTCCGACTCCGCCACCTCCCCAATCGTATGCACCGGCTGGAACGAGATATGGTTCTCGCCAAACAGCTCCATCAACTCCGCCTTCGTCCGCTCCGCCATCCACGGATGCCAGTAAGCGTCCAACTCGTCCACATACTGAAAGGCCAGCCAACGATTCTGCAACCGCTCATCATGCTGCCACGCCGGATCGCCCATCAACTCAATAAAGCGGTTCCACTGCCGGTCAACCATCGTGATCACTTCGTAGTACCCATCCTTGACCGGCGTCACCTGCCACGGATAAAACGCATTCATATGCGTCCCCGCCCGCCCCCGCGACTGGCCGGTAAAGACATACGCCGCCACCCCCGCCCCCGCCATCACATTGCTGATGATGTCCACAATTGAAAGCCAGGCGTGCTGCCCCAACCCGTCCACGCGAGTCGCCCGCCGCGCCAACAGCGCCGCAATCGCCGCATGGATGCCCCCCTGAAACTGCGGCGCGTCATAAGGCAACCCCAGCGGCGCTCGATCCGGATCGCCAATGCGGTAAGAAATCCCACTCGCCAGCGAAGCAATCAGCGACTCCGACCGCCAACCCGCCCGCTGCGTATCAACGCCAAACGTCGTAATGCTCACCTGATTCAGAGTCGGCGCATCCGCCGACAACCGCGCCCAGTCCAACCCCAGCCGCCGCTGCTCGACAATCGGCCGAGCCGTAATCACCGTCCCGCACCACTCCGCCAGCCGCCGATACAGCCGCCGTCCAACAGCGGATTCCACGTCCAGCGTCAGGCTCCGCTTGTTCGTGTCCAGAAAGAGATGCAGCCCGCTCCGCTCGCGCTGCGGATCATCCCCCGGAAACGGCGGCTGCCGCCGCACCGCGTCCCCGCCCGGCGCCTCCACCTTGATCACCTCCGCACCCAAATCAGCCAGCAGCTTCCCCGCATACGCCGCCGCAATCCCCCCACCGTCCTCCAGGACAGTCAGCCCCTCCAGCGCCAACGGCAAGTCAGTCACCATGCCCGTGAGGGTAACGCCAGCCTCAACCCCCAGACCATCCCCAGCGCCAGCGCTTCCGCTCCCCAGCGCCAGCGCTTCCGCTCCTCAGCGCCGGCGCCTGTCCGCCCCCTGCCGTTGTTGCTGCCGACCTTCCTGAATGGCGAGCCGACAGGCCTGCATATCACTGGGAGTCATAAAGATGCGCGATCGCCGCCCGCCCGCCACGCTGATCTTCAGCACGTGCTGGTAGCGGTTCGCGCCCCATCCGCCCCAAGGCATCAGGCGCGCTTGCACCTCAACACTGCTGATGTTGCGGTACGCAACTTCTGCGCTAAAGGGACCGTACCTGACCCGCAATGTCGTATCCCCGAAAATATATGCCGTATTCAGGCCGCAATACAGACGCAACAGCGTCGCCGGGCCAGTGATCACCAGCAGAATGGCCGCCCCCAAGGGCTCGTCCACGATCGCGAGACCGACATAGATCAACACCGCGATCATGATCAACCACACGGACCAAAACCCCAGATACCACCGCGACGGGCGTGGAGTATCGACCATGACTGCCCTCCGCTCGGCGATCTCGCCAGCAGCGGCCCCCAATCAGCTGGAGACTAGCGAATCGCGCTAGCCTCTACAGGCGAACACACGTCTGCGGCCAACTGCGGCAGACCAAGCGGAACGGAGGTCGGCGATGGAAGAGCTGAGCGGCAAGGTAGCCCTGGTCACCGGCGCAGGCAGCGGGATCGGACGCGGCATCGCCCTCGCCTGCGCCGATGAGGGCATGGACGTCATCCTCGCCGACGTCCAGCCCGGCACCGCCCAGGCCGTCGCCGTCGAGGTCGAGGCCAAGGAGGTGCGCGCCCTCGCCGTCGACCTCGACGTCACCGACGCCGTCGGCTACGAATGGCTGGCCGAGCAGGTCTACGCCGAGTTCGGCGAACTCCACCTGCTCGTCAACAACGCCGGCGTCCTCACCGCCGGACCCATCAGCCAGGCCGACCGCGCCGACTGGGACTGGACCTTCGCCGTCAACCTCTACGGCATCGTCAACGGCGTCCAGACCTTCCTGCCCCGCATGAGAACCCAGGACGGCGAGGCGCACATCGTCAACACCGTCTCCATGGCCGGCCTGCGCCTCAACGAGGTCATCCCCCTCGGCGTCTACAGCAGCAGCAAACACGCCGCCTTCGCCTACACCGAGTCCCTGCGCGATGAACTCGCGGCCGAAGACATCGGCGTCTCCGCCCTCTGCCCCGGCGGCGTCAACACCCTCATCGGCGAAGCCGGCCGCAACCGCCCCGACCAGTACGGCGGCCCCAGCGACCAACCCGCCCGCGGCTTCCGCCCCGGCGCAATGTCCACCCAGATGGACCCGGAAGCAGTCGGCCGCATCGTCCTCCACGGCGTCAAGGCCAACCGCTGGCTGATCTTCTCCCACCCCGAACTGCGCGCCCACGTCGAGCAGCGCTATCAGCGCATCATGGACGACTTCGAATTCTTCGCCCAGCTGGCTCAAGCCGAGCAAGCCGCCCAGGAGGACTGACATGAGCACCGAACAGATCGCCCCCAGCGACGTCCTCCCCGACCCCGAAATCGTCGAGGTCTCCGCCGGCGTCTTCGCCTATATCCAGCACGACGGCTCCTGGTGCCTCAACAATCCCGCCTTCATCGACGCCGGCGGCCAGGTCATCGCCATCGACGCCTGCGCCACCGAGCGCCGCACCCGGCTCTTCCGCGAGGCCATCGCCCAACTCTCCCCCCATCCCGTCCGCACGCTCGTCAACACCCACGCCCATCTCGACCACACCTTCGGCAACTACCTGTTCGCCGAAGACGCCGTGATCGTCGGCCACCGCAACTGCCGCGACGAAATCATCCGCGACGCCCCCGGCCTCCCCGACCGCGCCAAGCTGATGTTCCCCTCCGTCGACTGGGGCGCAATCGAGGTCGTCGCCCCCAACGTCACCTTCGACGACACCCTCACCCTCCACGCCGGCGACCTGGAACTGCAACTCATCTACGTCTCTCCCGCCCACACCAACACCGACGCGGTAGTCTGGATCCCCGAACGCCGCATCCTGATCGCCGGCGACATCATTTTTAACCAGGGCACCCCCTTCTCCTTGATGGGCTCGATCGCCGGCTGGCGCAGCGCCCTCGATCGCCTCCGCGAACTCCCGATCGAGACCATCATCCCCGGCCACGGCCCCGTCACCGACGCCGCCGTCCTGGACGACGTAGACGCCTACCTGGAGTTCGTCCAAACCACCGCCAAGACCGCCTCCAACGCCGGAGCCGATCCCCTCGAAGCCGCCCAAGACCTCGACCTCGGCCGCTTCAGCGAATGGACGGACACCGAGCGAATCGTCGGCAACCTCCACCGCGCCTACAGCGAACTCAGCGGAGCCCCCCTGGGAGCCGAGATCGACACAACCACCGCCTTCACCCAAATGCTCACCTACAACGGAAACCAACCCCTCCGCTGCCTCGCCTGACCCTAAACAGGGATCTTCTCCTCCTCGACCGCGGGGGCGATGCCGGCCCACTTGCGCAGATCCTCATTGAGGCGGCCTTCGCGGTCGGCGAGGTGGCACTGGCGCAAAAAGCCGAGATAGGTCTCGACCTGCTCGCGGCGCAGCGCGGCAACGTCCGCCATCGCCTCCTCCGCGCCCTCGCGGCCGTCGCCCATGACCACCGCCAACGCGCTGTAGAGCGTGTCGTCGCCGTCCTTGGCCAGATACCACTCCGCCTTGTTCAGATAGCGGTGAATCTCCTCACGGCGCACCGGCTCCTTGAGCAGCAGGTAGCGCATGTGGTCCACAAAGTACGCCAGGTGACGCTCAATGTCCTTCATGCACAGCGCGTAGATCGTGCGCTCCGCCTCCGTCTGCGCCAGCTGCTCGCCGTGCCGCAGCAGCGCCAGCAGCATCGCGTCGTGCATAATCGAGGCGACCGTGAACTCGGAGAACGTGTAGCTCTGGGTGAGCGGCAGGAACTT
The DNA here is from genome assembly GCA_965200625.1 of Dehalococcoidia bacterium. GTDB lineage: Bacteria > Chloroflexota > Dehalococcoidia > Bin125 > Bin125 > Bin125. The sequence continues at coordinate 1,676,402 of OZ241375.1, read as the reverse complement.
CCAGTTGCGCCCCCCGCGACCCAGTCCCCCGCCGTTGGCCAGCGCCCGCTTACGCCAGACCTCGTACAACCGCGCCGCGTCAAAGACGACCGTCCCCAGGAACAGCTTGACCTCGATGTAGCCGTAGGAAATCTCCTGCAGCCAGCGGCCAGTCGTCTGCGCCTTGGTCCAGCCGTACTCCGACATCAAGGTGGCAACCTGACAGACCGCCCGCTCAAGGTCAGCGCCGATCGGCGCAAGAGTGTCCCAGGGAATGTCAGCGGACGAGTTCCAGCGCTCGGCGATGGCGTCCTCATAGAGCCCGGCGCACAGGTCAGACCAGACCTCGGCCTTCTCGAAGATCGAGTAGCCCATCTGCTCGGTGCGCGTATCGGGAATCGCCCCGCGCGGAATCTCCGTGTTGTTGTCCCAGTGCTCCGGCACCTCGCCGTAGACGTCAACGTTGAGGTACTCAAAGCGCAGCCCGCCGTTCTCCGGCGTCGCCTGCTCCTTCGCCTTGACGCCCCAGTGGACGGGAATGTCCAACCAATCGGAGGGCAGCCCCGATTGCTCCAGCCGCGCCTTGGCCGTGGCGACGACATCACTGTCTGGCATGGTCTTCCTCCTCGGTGAGATCCAACAGACTAGAAGCGGAGACAATTGCTCCCCCATGTACGGGGGAGCAATCTAGAGTTCCTGGCACGCCAATCTGGACGCGTCCCGGCGCGCAGCGCTAGTTGTCCAGCGCCCCGGCCAGCGACGGATGCAGCCGCCCACTCTCCAGGCGCCCGCCCAATCCGGCCACGTCGAGACGGTGCAGGTACTCCAGCACCTGCTTACGGCGCACGTGCCAGAAGAGCCGCCAGCCCTCATCGACATCGCCGTCGCCCAGCAGGTAGACCAGCGCCCCGGCCAGGCCCGGGTTCTGCTGGTCCGGGTCGACCAGCGTGTTCTCGAACATGTCGAGCGTCCAGTGGACTTCCTCGGCCTTCTCGGGCTCGTGCTCGAGCGTGTACTTGAGATGCGTGACGCCGAAGGCGACGTGGCGCGACTCGTCCTGCGCCGCCAGGCGGAAGATGCGCTTCTCGGCCTCGTTGTGCGCGATCAGCTCGCCCAGGCGGAAGAGCGACTGGACGAAACCCTCGCCGAGAATGTGCAGCATCGAGGACATCTGCGTGAAGTCCTCCGCCTCGAGAATCTGGCGCAGCCCGCCGCCGCCGCCCTGCAGCAGCAGCCCGCCGCCGTTGGCCAGCGCGCGCTTGCGGAAGACGTCGGTGTGGCGCGCCTCGTCCATCACCTGCGACATCAGGAAGAGGCCCGATTCGTAGTGGTCAGCGGCGATCCGCGGCAGCCACTTGCCCGGCACGTCGCCCGCGATGAACTCAACCTCGGTCAGCGAGGTGCAAAGCTGCGCCATCGCGCGCTCAATGTCCTCAGGCAGCTCGTCCATCGTGTCCCAGGGGATGTCGGTCGCCGACGACCACTGCCGCGAGACGGCCTCGTCGTAGAGCAGCGCGGCGGAGTCGCTGAACGTCTCCGTCGCGTCGCCGAGCACCCAGGGAGTCATGCGCGGAGTGGCGCCCGCCGGCGGCGCCGCGCCGCGCGGCCGCGCGGAGCTGTCTTCGCTGCTCGCCGGCACGTCGCCGTAGAGCGTCTTGTTGATCTGCTGCAGAGTCAGCCCCTTGCGGCCCGGCGCGGCCGCGACACCCCACTCGGTGTCGAGGTTCAGCCAGGACAGGTCCAGTTCGGGCACCTCCGGCTCCAGTCGCAGTTCGTCCAATTTGTCGGCGGTCACCATCATCGTGCTCCAGAGGTTGCGCGGGGAAATATGTGTAAAGCGCAAGCTATCGAGTCGCGCGCGAATGTGCAAGGGACTGATCTCCAGACGGACAAGGCGGCAGACGAGGCAGCGGACGAGGCGACGGGCGGGTACCATGTGCCGAAACGCCCGTTGAGGGGACGAGGAGACTCCCGATGACCCTGCCCGCCTTTGAGAATGTGCTGCTCGAGCGCACCGGTACCGACGACCGCATCGGCGTGATCACGCTGAACCGGCCGGAGAAGATGAACGCGCTCTCGCAGGAACTGATCTACGACTTCCGCGACGCGCTCGAATACTTCGAAGCGGACGACGACGTGCGCGTGCTGATCGTCAAGGGCGCGGGACGCACCTTTTCCGCGGGCTACGACCTGACCCCCGCCGGCGGCTACGGCGCGGACGCCGTCCACCGCCGCTTCCGCACCGTCGACGACGACGGCAACCGTCTGATCATGGGCATCCGCGGCGGCATGGCCCGCGTGACCGACATCTGGATGTACTTCTGGAACATGCAGAAGGTGACCATCGCCCAGCTGCACGGCTACGCAATCGCAGGCGGCTTCGAGTTGTCGATGATGGCCGACCTCGTCGTGGCCGCCGAGGACACCCAGATCGGCCACCCCGGCCTCCGATTCGCCGGCTCGCGCACGTCGGCGATTCTGCCCCTGCTGACCAACATGCGCAAAGCCAAGGAGCTATTCTACACCGGCGACCCGATCCGCGCGACGCAGGCGGCCGAGCTCAACCTGATCAACTACGCCGTCCCCCGCGACGAGCTGGAGGAAAAGACCCTCGCCCTCGCCGAGCGCGTCGCCAACCTGCCCGCCGACCACTTGGCCCAGCTCAAGGTGCACATGAACCGCTTCTACGAGAACATGGGCATCTACTCGTCGCTGCGCTCCTCCACCGACCTCGACGCGGTCGGCACGTTCACCAGCCAGCACTACGAGTGGTCGCGGCGAATGCGCGACGAAGGCCTCAAAGGAGCCCTCGCCTGGCGAGACGGCCCCTTCGGAGACTACTCCCAAGCCCCCCGCCGCCCCCGCTAACCCCAGCGAGCAGCAGTGCCCGCCTTCTGTCAGGCGGTGCGGAAATCGCGCTACTCGCGCCGGTTACCGTGCCGATAAACGGCGCGATGCGCTAAATTCACACTATCGATCGATGGTGCAGGATCGCGGTGGTTCCCCACGTCCCACGAAGCATTCGGCGGCTGGCAGCAGGTCGGGGAACGAGTCGAGGAGGCGCGCAAGGCGAATGGACTGACCCGGGCTGCTCTGGGCGAGCAGATTGGCTTGCACGGCGTCGCAATTGCCGAGGTCGAACAAGGCGCGCGTCCGCTCAACGCCCGCGAGCTGGTGGGAGTGGCGCAAGCCACCGACCTCGACTTCGCCTGGTTCGTCACTGACCAACCGGCGCTGGCGGTCAGTCGCCGCGGTCACGACAGCGAAGGCAGCGATCCCTTGCCGACGGACCTCCAGGTGGGCAAGCTAAAGCGCGAGGTTGAACAGCTGCTTGAGCTGGAACTGCTGCGCCCGAAGGTCAACGGGATGCATCTGGAACTGCCGTCGGATTACGAAGGGGCGGCGCAGGCCGCGCTCGCGGTCCGACAGCGCATCGGATTTCCGGAGGGCCGGATCGATGTCGCCGCCGCCGCCGAGCAGCTGGGCTTGTACCTGTATGTCCTGCCGCTGCCGAAGCCGGCGAGCCCCGGCGCCTCCGTTGCGGTCAATGACCAGCTCGGCGTGGCGCTGGTGAAGGAGAGTGATCCCAACCCTCGCCAACGCTTCACGGTCGCCCACGAGATTGGCCATCACGTCTTCCAGGACGCCTACGGCTCAGAAGCGTTCGGGCGTGAGGCCGAGCGGATCATCAATTCCTTTGCCGCCGATCTGTTGGCCCCGCGTGACGAGCTACAGCGGCGTTGGCCCCAGCTCGTCTCCGACCAGGGCAGTCAGCGGCAAGCCGGGATCGCCCTGGCGGTTGAGTACCAGGTCAGTTGGAGCGCCCTGTGCCCGCACCTGCGGAACATCGCCCTCATCAATGACGAAGAATGGCGTCAGCTGGAGGAAGATCAGCCAGCCCGCCCCGAATACGAAGCGCTCGGCTACGAACTGCTCGGTTACGAACCAAGCGTCAACCGCGACTTCGGCACATCGCGAGTGCCGGAACCCATTCGCGCAGCAGTGTTGCAGGGGTATCGCCGGAACCTGCTCGGCCAGTCCCGCGCCCTGGCATTGCTGCACGGTGCCGTGGTGCTGTCGGACTTGCCAGACCCTGAGGGTATTACCTCAGGAGCGCTCCTCGCCGAACTGTTCGATGCCTAAGCCACCGTCCGCGTTTAGCAGTGTACGTCTTCGACACGACTCCGCTGACGCACTTCGCGCGTGCCGGACTCCTGACGGAATTGTCAGCGATTTGTGAAGGCGTACCCTGCGTCCTGGCCCAAGAGGTGGAAGATGAACTCAAGAAAGGGCGCAATCAGTACCCGGAGAACGAAGCCATATTGAAGGCGAAATGGCTCGAAGCCCGTGCGCTCACTGACCATGAACTCCCATTGTTTGCGTGGTATGCCGGCCGCATCGGTATCAGTCGTGACCGGAACACCGGAGAATGCGAAACATTGGCGCTTGCGCAGTCCAATGGCGCTACCGCGATCGTGGATGATATGTCCGCAAGAAACGCAGCCAAGTTCCAGGGCGTTGATATTCATGGCACCGCTTGGCTGATCATTCGAGGCGTCAAACGCCAAGTGTGGTCTGAGAAGGGCGGTAATGCAGTGGCCAACCAATTGCTGGACACAGGCATTCGCTTCCCTTTCAAGCGGGATGAGTTCATTGGCTGGGCGCGGCAAAATTGGGTGTTGGAAGACTGGGAAACTTAACCGAATCCCTGCGAATCGAGCAATGAACAGGCGGACCAGCCATGCCCATCTTCGTCGGTCTTGACCTGGCCTGGGGCAGGAAGAACGAGAGCGGCGTCTGCTGGCTGGCGGGGGGACGCCCGACGACTTGCGCTGTACCCGGCTGGACGCGGCGGTGCTTGACCCCGCGCGTCTGGCCGAGACGCTGGCGGCGACGGACGGGCCGCTGATCGCCGCGGTGGACGCCCCGCTGCTCTACACGCCGCAGCGCTGGGCGGAGCGCGAAATCGCCCGCCGCTTCGCCCGCTACAAGGCCTCCGCCCATCAGGCCCACCGAGCCGTGCGGCAGGGCTACACGGCCGGCATCGACCTCGCCGCGGCGTTGGCGGAGCGCGGCTTCGAGCTGGATCCCCTGCCGCTGCTGCGCGGCGAGCGCGACTTGCGCACCGCCGTCGAGGTCTATCCGCACACAATCCACGTGCGCCTCTTCGCACTCGCCGAGCGGCTGCCCTACAAGCCGCGCGGCGGCCGCAGCGCCGCCTTCCGCCGCACAGTGATGCAGGAGTATCAGTCCCATCTGCGCGCGCTGATCACGCGCGTAGCGCCGGGCGTGCTCGAGTCAGAGGAGGTGCGGCGCGTCCTGTCCGCCGAGACCGCGCAGCGGGCAAGAGGCGCAGCGCTCAAGCGGCTCGACGACACGCTCGACGGCCTCACCTGCGCCCTCGCCGCCTGGCTGCTCTGGCAAGAGCCCGAGCGCTGGGAACTGATCGGCGACCAGCACGGCTACATCGTCGCGCCGCGCGAGACGGATGCGCCTCAGGCGGGATAGTCCGGATGCGCCTTCAGCGCCGCAATCTGGGCAGTGTGATCGCCGTCGTGGAACGCCTGGAACAGCGGCCAGGCCATCGACGGCAGCTCGCCGAAGAAGGCGTGCGGGACGGTCGTCTCGGTGTCAATCTCGTCGGGAAAGGCGTTGGCCACGCTGAGCAGACGCTCGCTGACGCGCGTGACCTGCGCGCGCAAATCATCGACATCGGCGGGCGGTGCGGCAATCTGACCTGGCGGCCCCTTGACGACGGTGCGGCCGTTGGCGGTGGCGGCAATGATCTCGGCGATGTTGGGCGACGCCGTGATCACGTGGCGCATGATCTCGGCAATGCTCCAGCTGCCCTCATCAGCAGCGTCAATCGCGCCGCGCGGCGTCCAGTCGGCCTGCGCCTGAGTGACGCCCTCAAGGCTGTCAATCAGCGCAAACCGCGCCTGCGCCATCCGCAGCCAGATCTCCTCCCAAGACAGGGAGGCCGCATCATCCAGGAACCGCTGCCGGATCCGGGCAATCGGACGTGCATTAGGATCACTGGTCATGAACAGCCTGCTCCCTGCTCTGAAGCGTCCAACTGCCCTCAGCCTAGCAATCGCGCTGGCGATCACCGCCGCCCTGCTCACGGGCGCGGCCCCGACCGCAGCGGATACGCAAGCGACCCCCGCCAAGCCGCTGACCCTGGAGCTGTTCGCCCCGATCTACTGCGAAGGCCCGGAGTACGAACTGTCCTGGCGGGTCAGCGGCGGTACGGCGCCGTATCGGGTGTACCTGCTCAGCGGCCGCCAATCGGGTGAGGCCGAGGGCCGGATACAGATGCCCTGCAACATCCGCGAAAGCGCAGCGTCGCGCGCCGGTTGGATCGGGCGGCTCGGATGTGTGCGAGACGCCAACGGCCGCTTTGCCACAGCAAGGGTGCACACGTATCCGATCTACGCCTGGGGTTATGGCGCGTTCTGCACCGAGCAATTGGAACAAAAGTCGATCCGTATGGTTAGTTGGGTGGTCACACTGCCAGCTGGATTGAGGTTTTGTGGGCCGGTAGATGGCACTACGGCTATGTGCGGTCCCTTGGATCGCTGCGAATTGGGATCGGTGATCACGACCTGCCACGAGAATGGGTGGTGCGACGCTCAGAGTGCCTGCCTCGCTGAGTGGGACTTCGACGTTGATGGTTGCCGGGGCAGCGACAGATACTACGCGGACGGTTGGTCCGTGTCGCTCCTGGATTTGGGCCGATTTACGGATTACGAAATCGATGGGGATCTGCTCGCTGACGATCCTGATATCGAGGCCGAGACTAGGGCAGAAGCGGAAGCGCTGCTGGACTCGCTGATCGCTTCCCAGTTCGAAGGCCCGCCCGAGCCGCCGTCGTGGGCGATAATCAATCCTGAGCCGCTCTCGCTGCGCTACTGGGAGGATCCGCCTAGCTGTCGGATGAATCTGGATGGCAGCGTGACCGCCAGCCTGTTCGTGGAAGAGCAGGGCGGTTCCTGGACGCCAACCACGGTCAGAATCAACCACGAGCCTGTCCGATATTTCTATTTCGGCGGCCTCCTGCGCCTGCTGATCGATTGCACACCGCAGGACCTTCACGTGATCAGCGTGAGAGATTCCTTCGCAGCTGGCTACGCTCCGCGATACGCGTGGTCGACCTACAGCACTCTGTACGGAGAGGTGGGATTCGAGAATAACTTCTCCTCAAGCAAGCGACTGCAATCGCCTTCTTCAAGCGAGCATGGTGAGTTGCAGCTGTTGGTGCGGCTGCTGCAGGGTGAGTCAGAGGTCGAGAGCTGGTGGTGCGAGCCGGGCAGCGTGCTGACCACGCGCATAGAGGCGGTCGGCGGTGTACCACCCTACAGGCTGCATTTGACTGGTAAACCGGAGGTATACCTGGAGGAACACGAAGGCAGGTTCGTCGGCGAGTACGAGGTGGGCTGCCCTGAGCAGCCGGGCGGCACCGAGCTGCGGGTCGATGTGTACGACAGCAGCGCCGATCGCTTTCCGGCCCGGGTCCGGGTTGAGCGGCCGATCACAGCGATTGCCGAGCATCCGTCGGGTTTGGGCTGGGACGAGCTGCGCCGCCTCGACCGGGTGCGGACGGTCGATTTGCGGGCGGAGTGAGGCGCGCGGCTCAGCGGAACTCCGGCGCGATCTCTTCGATGAAGCGATCCATCTGCTCGGTGCGCTGGAAGGCGTTTGCTCCCATCGTGAAGTCTGGGATGATCAGCTCATCAACCCCAGCGTCAATGTAGGCCTGCACCGTCCGCTTGATCTCGTCGTTGGAGCCGCCCAGCACGGGCCGGCCCGACGCGCGGACGGGGCCCAGCACGTCCTCGTTGTCCGTCATCATCAGCAGCAGACAGGCCGAGCGCTCGATTTCGGCCGGGTCGCGGCCAACGTCCTTGCAGTGCGCGTCGAGCACGGACTGCTTGTGGACGAGCACTTCGGGCGTCCCCCAGACGTTCCACTCGTTGGCGTACTGCGCCGTGATCCGCAGCGTGCGCTTCTCCCCGCCGCCGCCAATCATCAGCGGCAGCGGCGTCTGGATCGGCTTCGGCTCCAGCGGCGCGTCAACCAGCTGGTAGTGCGCGCCAGTGAAGTTCGTCTTCTGATAGCGGAACATCTCAGTGATCAGCCGGCAAGCCTCCTCAAACCGATCCATGCGCTCCTTGAGCGTGCCGAAATGAATCCCGTAGGCGTGGTGCTCGTTCTCCTGCCAGGCGGAGCCCAGCCCGAGGATGAAGCGGCCGCCGGAGATGATGTCGATCTGCGCCGCCATCTTGGCGGTCACCGTCGGGTGCCGATAGGTGTTGCCCGAGACCATGTGCCCCAGCTTGACGCGGGGAATGCGCGAGGCAAACGCGGCGAGCGTCGTCCAGGATTCGTGGACGAGGCCGTCCGAGGCGTCCTCGCCGACCGGCTTGTTAGGCATGAAGTGGTCGGCGAACCAGACGCGGTCCCAGCCCGTGCGCTCGGCGTGGCGGGCGACGGTCAGGACTTCGGCCCAGGGGTTGGAGGCGGCTGGCCAGAATCCAAAGCGCATGGTCTCGTCTTTCCAGAAAGTGCTGCAACTGACGGCAGGCTAGCGGACTAAACGGAACGACCCGCCCCCACCAAGCGGCCCGGCGCATAGCATGGAGACGGCGGATTGCGGGCGGCTGTCACGGCTGCCGCGTTCATGGCCCTCCAGTGACGTTGTCTTGGGCGATCTTGGCCGATGGCTCGTTGAGAGGCCGCATGATGCGCACCCTGTTGGTTGTCGAGGACGAACTCCCGCTCGCGGAGACGCTGCGCTTCAATCTGGAGCGCGAGGGCTATCGGGTGCGCACCGCCGAGGACGGCGTGGAGGCGCTCTCCATGGCGAGCGCGCTGCGCCCGGACTTGGTCCTGCTGGACCTGATGCTGCCCCGCCTGGACGGGCTCGAAGTGCTGCGCGGCATCCGCGAGCACTCCCAGGCCCCGGTCCTGCTCCTGACCGCGCGAACGTCTGAGGCAGACCGCGTCAAGGGCCTGGATCTGGGCGCGGACGACTACATCACCAAGCCGTTTTCGCTGGCCGAGCTGAAGGCGCGGGTGCGCGTCCATCTGCGCCGCAAGCAAGAGCTCTCGATCGAACCACAGCAGCTGGAGTTCGGCGAGTTCACCCTCGATCTGAACCGCCGCCTGCTCAGCCGCCAGGGCGAACCGATCGCGCTGCGCCCCAAGGAGTATGAGCTCCTCGCCTATCTCGCCCAGCGCGACGGCCGAGCCTTCACCCGCGACCAGCTGTTGAACGATGTCTGGGACATCTCGTTTGCCGGCGGCACGCGCACGGTGGACGTCCACGTGCGCTGGCTGCGCAAGAAGATCGAGCAGCCGGACAGCCCGCCGCGCCATCTGATCACGGTGCGGGGAGCGGGGTATCGATTCGAGCGCTAGTCGTGTGGACGGCCGTGGTCGGGGTCGCGCTGTTGCTGTTGGGGGTTGGCCTCCTGGCCAGCGGCGCGTCGCTGGCCGGCGGCGCAGCGGCGCTGGCGGTCGGCAGCGGGTTCGCCGGATTGGGCCTGCGGACAATCGTCGCGGCGGCGGCGCAGCGCCGCGCCGAGGCAGCGCGGCAGACGCAAGCGATCGCCGACCTCCAGACCATGCTGGCAGCGCGGACAGCGGAGCGCGACCAGCTGGAACGGGCGCTGGCCTCGACCGGCGATATGGTGATCGCGCTCGATCACGACGCGCGGATCCGCTACGTCAATCCGGTCGCGCAGCGGAACTTGCAGTCGGGCGGCCGCGCCCTGAGCCGCGCGTTGATCGGTGCGCCGCTGCTGGAAGCGGTGGAAGATCCGGACCTGTACGAGGCCGTGCGCCTGGCGGTCGACGACGGCACCCCGGCGGTGCTGGTCGTGCTGCGCGCGGGGCGGCGCTTCCGCACCGTCGTCGCGCCCGTCTTCTCGATCGCCGAGCGCGGCCCCTGGTCCGTCGTCCTGGCCATGCACGATCTCTCCGACCTCTACGAGGCAGAGCTGGCGCGGCGCGACTTCTTCATCAATGCCTCGCACGAGCTGCGCACCCCGCTCGCCTCAATCTCGGCGGCGGCCGAGACGCTGGAAATCGTCAGCCAGCCGCAAGACGCGGCGCGGTTCCGCGCAATCATCCAGTCCGAAGCCGAGCGGATGGGGCAGCTGGTCGAGGAGATGCTGGCGCTGGCGCGGCTCGAGTCAGGGCTGACGGAGCCGCAGATCGACGTGGTCGAGCTGGAGTCGCTCTTGGCAGAGGCGGTGGAGAGCATCCGCCCGCAGGCCAAGCGCGAGGGGCTGTCGCTGCGCCACACGCGCCCTCCCCGCCCAGCGCTGGAAGCAGGGAATGGCGAGACATTGGTCATGGCCGATCCAGAACTGGTCGCGCGAGCGCTGCTCAACCTGCTCCACAACGCCGTCAAGTTCACGGACGCCGGCGGGTCAATCGAAGTGTTGTCGGAGCTGGGCAGCGCCGCGGATCCGGAGCCGATGGTCTGGATACGGGTGCGGGACAGCGGGATCGGCATCGAACGCGCCGAACAGACGCGCATCTTCCAGCGCTTCTACCGCATCGATCGGGCGCGGCAGTCGGGCGGCGGCACCGGGCTGGGACTGGCCGTGGTACGCCATATCGCCGAGGTGCACGGCGGCGCAGTCACCTTGGAGAGCGCCCCCGGTCAAGGTTCCACCTTCAGCTTCAGCGTGCCGCTGGTGCAACAGAGCTGACACCCAAAGCCCCCTCTTAACCGCGCGTTAGCCGCGTCATCAACGCAGCGCGACAAGCTATGAGCACCCGGCGCGCCAGACTGACAGCCGGCCCAGGCCGGCGCCGAGCGAGAGGAACGTGATCGTGTTGGCGAAAGCGAAACCGAGATCGTCAGCGCGCTGGTCGCCGCTGGCGATCGTTGTCCTGTTAGCGGCCTTAGCGGGCGCAATGCTGTTGACGGCCTGCGGCGACAATGACGAACAGCCCCAACCAGCAGCCGCGCCGCAGCACGCCGCGCAACCAGACGAGCAGCAGGTGCAACAGGAGCAACCGGCGCAGCCGCGAACGGCGGAGGCGTTGGCGAACCTCGAGGGCGAGATCGCCGTGGACGGCTCCTCAACGGTCTTCCCGATCACGGAGGCGATGGCGGAAGAGTTCGGAATTCTGACCGACCGCGGCGTGCGGGTGACCGTCGGCGTCTCCGGCACCGGCGGCGGCTTCAAGCGCTTCTGCGCCGGCGAGACCGATGTCTCCAACGCCTCCCGCCCGATCAAGGACGCCGAAGTCGAGCTCTGCGCGGACGGGGGGATCGAGTTCATCGAGGTCCCCGTCGCCTTCGACGGCCTGACCGTCGTGATCCACCCGGACAACGACTGGGTCGACCACCTGACCGTGGCTGAACTCAATCACATCTTCCGCCCGGAGGACTACGCCACCTCGTGGGCCGATGTCCGCGACGGCTTCCCCGACCTCGAGATCGCCCTCTACGCGCCGGGCGCGGACAGCGGCACCTTCGACTACTTCACCGAGGCGATCAACGGCGACAACGGCGTGCACCGCTCGGACAACACGACCTTCTCCGAGGACGACAACGTGCTCGTCCAGGGCGTCTCCTCCGACCGCGGCGGGATCGGCTACTTCGGCTTCAGCTACTACGCGAACAACGCTGACGCGCTGCAGGCGGTCCCGGTGATCAACGACGCCGGCGCAGCGGTCACCCCGTCGAACGCGACGATCAACGACGGCTCCTACAACCCGCTCTCGCGCCCACTGTTCGTCTACGTCGCGGTCGCCTCGCTGGAGCGCGTCGAGGTCGCCGCGTTCGTCGAGTACTACCTCACGGACGGCGCTTGGCTGGTGGACACGCCGGAGGTCGGCTACGTGCAGCTGCCGCTGAACATCTCCGCCGCGGTGCTCGAGCGCGTCAACGAGCGGGTGGTCGGCTCGGCAATGGCCGCCGCGCCCGAAGGCGCGACCCTCGCGCAGACCTTCGGCGCGGAATAGCCGCACATAACGCCGCCGCGCTCACTGAGCGTTAACCGTCACCTGCTGACCCACGCATAGCCTGCCGATACGTCCGACCACCCGCATCCGTTCCCAGCGGTAGAGATCGCCCATGGCCGCTTCGCCGCCGGTTCCCAACCCTGACCAGCGCGACACCGTCCGCTCGCTGCTGGCCGAACTCTGGCGCGACCGCCTCCAGCCGTCGCGGCCGGGCAGCGGCCGCGAAACCCCGACCGGCCGCCTGGTTCACGGCGCGCTCTTCCTCACCGCGACGCTCTCCGCCTTCGTCACCGTCGGCATCGTCCTCGTCCTGATCTTCGAGACCGTCGAGTTCTTCCGCGTCGTTCCCCTCCTCGACTTCTTCGGCTCGACCAAGTGGTCGGCGCTCTTCGCCGAGAAACAGTTCGGCGTCTGGGCGCTGGTCTGGGGCACGGGGATGATCGCGCTGATCGGTTTGGCGGTCGCGATTCCGCTGGGCCTGATGGCGGCGGTCTTCCTCAGCGAGTACGCCCCGCCGCGTCTCCGCGCGGCGGTCAAGCCGATTCTGGAAGTGCTCGCCGGCGTGCCGACTGTCGTCTTCGGCTACTTCGCGCTGCTGTCCATCTCCCCCGTAATCCGCGACCTCTTCGGCCAGGACGTCGGCATCTACAACGCGCTCTCCGCCGGCATCGTGGTCGGCTTGATGATCGTGCCGATCATCGCCTCGCTCTCCGAAGACGCGATGCGAGCCGTCCCGCGCGCGCTGCGCGAGGGCGCGTACGCGCTCGGCGCAACGCGCATGGAAGTCTCCCTGCGCGTCGTCCTGCCCGCCGCCTTCTCCGGCGTGGTCGCCTCGATCATCCTCGCCTTCTCCCGCGCCGTCGGCGAGACGATGGCGGTGACGATCGCCGGCGGCGGCAACCCCCAGTTCGGTGTCGGCCCGCTCGAGGCGGTGCAGACAATGACGGCGATGATCGTCCAGCTCTCCCTGGGCGACACGCCGACTACCTCGATCGAGTTCAAAGTCCTCTTCGCCGTGGCGATGACGCTGTTCGTGCTCACCCTGGCAATGAACATCGTGGCCCAGTGGATCTCGCACCGCTTCCGGGAGGAATACGAATGAGCGCCACCGCGCCCGCCGCCAGCCCGATGCCCTACGCGCCGCGCCTGCGCTTCCGCCGCGGCTTCTCGGTCGGCTTCATGGTGCTCGCGCTGCTCGCGATCACGGTGTCGATGCTGATGCTCGGCGCGTTGATCGTGGAGATCGCCGTCGACGGCACCGCCCGCCTCTTCACCAGCGGCGGCGACATCGCCCAGGAAGTGCGCGGCGAGACCCTCGTCGACCGCGTGACGCCCCAGGGCATGGCCTGGCTCTCCTGGGCGCTGCCGGTCGCCTTGCTGCTCCCCTTCGTCGCCCTCTGCCTGGTCTCCAGCCTGATGCCTGCGCTCCCCCTCCTGGCCGAGCGCGCCATCGGCCTCCTCACCACCTTCCCCGCCGCCCTCTTCCTGCACCTCATCTACGTCCGCTTCGAGTCCGCCTACTACATCGATTACGCCAAGGCGATCGGGGTGGACGGCGCTGCCGGCCACATCTTCCAGCTCTTCGGCGAGGCGGAAGGCTTCCAGTTCGTCCGCCTGATCGTGCTCGGCCTGGCGCTGCCCATCGCGCTCATCGCCGCCGGCTGGTTCTGGTCGCCCAAGCTGCGCCGACCATCGCTGCTCTTCCCCGCGATCATGATCGGCGCTTGGATCGTCTACCTCTTCCTCGACCCGTTCTTCCTCTCCTCCTACCCCTCCCGCAACCCGAGCGAGGCGGGCCTCTTCTCGGCGATCACCGGCACCCTGTACATGATGACGATCACCGCCGCCATCGCCTTCCCGCTCGGCGTCGGCGCGGCGATCTATCTCGAGGAATACGCGCGCCGCAACTGGTTCTCGCGGATGATCCAGGTGAACATCTCCAACCTTGCCGGCGTGCCCTCGATCATCTACGGACTGCTCGGCCTCCAGGTCTTCGTGCGCGTGCTCGAGTTCGAGCGCTCCGTCCTCGCCGGAGCCTGCACGATGGCGCTGCTGGTCATGCCAATCATCATCGTCTCCGCCCAGGAGGCGCTGCGCACGGTCCCCCCCTCAATGCGCGAGGCCGCCTACGCCGTCGGCGCGACGCGCTGGCAGGTGATCCGCTTCCACGTCCTCCCCTACGCCTTCGGCGGGATGTTGACCGGCAACATCCTGGCGATGTCCCGCGCAATCGGCGAGACTGCGCCCCTGATCGCGATCGGTGCGTTGACCTTCATCGCCTTCCTCGCCGACTCGCCGACCGACGACTTCACAGTGATGCCAATCCAGGTCTTCAACTGGGTCACGCGCCCCCAGTCCGGATTCCACGAGGTCGCCGCCGCCGGGATCATCGTGCTGATGCTCGTCCTCCTGCTGATGAACATCACCGCAATCATCATGCGCCAGCGCACCCGCACCGAGTGGTAAATTCGCCCCCAACGAGGTCGGAGACCGCCGCACCGCCGCCAGGGACCACCCAGAAACACGAGGAACCTGACATGGCCCGGAACTTCTTCACGTTCATGAGGTCGAGCGCGCCCAGCGCGCCCAGCGCGCCGGCGCCCGAGCGGACGCCGCCCCCGCCCCCGCACCTGCAGGCCGCCGCTACCGCTGGCAGCGGCGGCGCAGGCGTGCACCTCGATTCGACGCTCGACGCCGTGCGGCACGAGCTGACCGAAGCGGTCGAGCTCGCCCTCCAGCTGCGCAAGGTCTCCGCCTCCTACGGCTCGTTCCAGGCGATCGAGGGAATCACCCTGCCCATCCCGCGCAACCGCGTGACCGCGCTGATCGGCCCCTCAGGTTGCGGCAAGTCAACCCTGCTGCGCTGCCTGAACCGCATGAACGACCTCATCCCCGGCGCGCGGATCGAAGGCGAGATCGAGTTCGCCGGCCGCAACCTGCTCGACCCGACCGTGGACGCCGTGGACGTCCGCCGGCGGATCGGGATGGTCTTCCAGAAACCCAATCCGTTCCCCAAGTCGATCTACGAAAACGTCGCCTTCGGCGCGCGAATCAACGGCTACAGCGGCGACATGGATCGCCTGGTCGAGGACTCACTGCGCCGCGCGGCGCTCTGGGACGAGGTCAAGGACGACCTGCGCAAGTCCGGTCTGGCGCTCTCCGGCGGCCAGCAGCAGCGGCTCTGCATCGCCCGCGCGATTGCCGTCCAGCCGGAGATCATCCTGATGGACGAACCCGCCTCCGCCCTCGACCCGGTGGCGACGCTGAAGATCGAAGACCTGATGCGCGAGCTGGCCGAGCACTACACGATCGTCGTCGTCACCCACAACATGCAGCAGGCCGGGCGCGTGTCGGACTACACCGCGTTCCTGCTCGCCGGCGAAGAGCGCGTCGGCCGCCTCGTCGAATTCGGCCCGACCCAGGAGATCTTCACCAACCCGTTGGACCAGCGCACGGAAGACTACATTACGGGCAGGTACGGCTAGCCCGTCCGCCGTCTGCCGCTGAAGCGCGCGCAGTCGGCCAACCGCGAGGAATGAATGCCCACCGTCCGGCTGTCCTACACCGCTGATCGGGCGGATGTCCTCGATCGCCTCCGCCTCCAGCAGGCGCGCGCCGATCGGGCGATCGTCGACGCAATGCAGGCGCTGCTCCGCCGCGACCTGGTCCTCGCGCGCCGCGTCTGCGAGGCCGACCACGAGGCCAAGCAGGTGCGCTACGGAATCGAAGAAGCGGTGACGAGCATCATCGCCCTGCAACAGCCCGTCGCCGGCGATCTGCGCGAGCTCATGTCCATCGTCCCGATCTCACTCAACCTCGAACGAATCGCCGGCCACGCCGAGGGCATCGCGCGGATCGCCATCTTTCTGGAAGACGATCCGGTCGCCGCCTCCGAGCCCGCGCTCTGGCGAATGTCGGACGTGGTGCGCGAGATGCTGCAATCGGCAACGCGCTCGTTCCTCGAACGCGATCAACGCCTGGCACGATTCACCGTGGTGCGCGATGACGAGGTGGACGAACTCTACGGCGAGATCCACGAGCGCCTCATCGCGCGGCTGGACGGCGTCGAGGGCGACGCGGAAGCGTTTGACGCGATCACCCACGTGCTCTGGTGCTCGCACAATCTCGAGCGAATCGGCGACCGCGCCCTGAACATCTGCGAGCGGACAATCTTCCAGGTCACCGGTCGCTTCGAACGCCTCACCGGCCCCGACTACCAAGCCGACTCCTGAAGCCGTCTCCTGAAGCCGATTCCTGAGGCGAACTCCTCATGCCGACTGCGCCGACTCGCGCGTTCTAGGCTTCCCGTATGGAAGCGTTGGTCATTGGGCTGATCCGCGTCGCCGGATCGCTGCCGGTGCTGCGCTGGGCGTTTGTCGGCGGGTTGATTGCCGTCTTCGTCGATCTCTCCGACCTGTTCCTGCGCCAGGCCATCGATCTGGGCGGACTACCCAACTATCAAGAGTGGGACAAGTGGCTCGATCAGGTCTACATCTGGCTGTTCCTGGTGGTCGCGCTGCGCTGGTCGGGCTGGGAGCGCCGGGTCGCGCTGGGCCTGTTCAGCTGGCGGCTGATCGGGTTCGCCGCCTTCGCCGCGGGCGCGGGCCGAGACATCCTCATCTACTTCCCCCACGTCTTCGAGTTCTGGTTCCTGTTCGTCGCCGCGCGCCCGCACTGGCCCGCCCGGCTGCGGCCCGGCTGGACGCAGGCGGCCGACGGTACGCCCGCCCCGCTCACCGGCGCCGAGGCGCTGCGCTGGCTCCTCTTCCTCGCCGCCCTGAAGATCTTCCACGAGTACACGCTGCACACCGGCAAATGGTTCGACAGCTTCTCCGCCTTCGAGGCGGCGGAAGCAATCTGGGATTTCGTCAGCGGACCGTTCTAGGCGCGCAGCCGGTGCGGAGGGTAGGGGTATCCTGAGCGGGAGTTCGCTTCGATGACAGTTGGCGTTTGGGGTGTCCGATGACGACCAGTGCAGCGGTTCCGCCGATCCGGCTCGACGAGATGCAGGCGGAACAGCACGTGATCTGCCGCGACCTGTTCAAGATCTACAAGATCGCCGACCTCGAGGTCGTCGCGCTGCGCGGCCTCGACCTGACCGTCGGACGCGGCGAGGTGCTCGCGATCGTCGGCGCGTCCGGCTCCGGCAAGTCAACGCTGCTCAACGTGCTGGCCGGCCTCGACGTCCCCTCGGCGGGACAGGCCTACGTGAACAAGGCCGACCTCCTGGCCCTGACCGAGCAGGCGCTGGTCGACTATCGGCGCGAAGAGGTCGGCTTCGTCTGGCAGCAGACGGGGCGCAATCTGATCCCTTACCTCAACGCGCAGCAGAACATCGAGGTGCCAATGATCCTCGCCGGACGCTCGCGCAAGCACGCCCGCGAGCGCGCGCTGAGCCTGCTCGAAGCAGTCGGCCTCATGGACAAGCGCCGCCAGCGCCCGGACCAACTCTCCGGCGGCGAGCAGCAGCGCGTCTCGATCGGCGTGGCGCTCGCCAACGATCCCCCGCTGCTCCTCGCCGACGAGCCGACCGGCGAGCTGGACACCCACACCTCCGAAGAGATCTTCCACCTCTTCCGCAACCTCTCGAATCAGTTCGGCCTCACAATCATCATCGTCACCCACGACCCGGCAATCGCAGTGCGGGTGGACCGCGTAGTCGCGATCCGCGACGGCACGATCGCAACCGAGACCGTGCGGCGGGTGGAGAACGCCGGCACCGAGATCGCCGAGGTGGTGCACGAGGAGTACGCTGTCGTCGACGGCGCCGGGCGGCTGCAGATTCCCAAACCGCTGCTCGAACAGGTGGCGCTCGGTCGGCGCGCGTATGTCGATTCCCGCGACGGACGGATCGTGATCACGCCCGCCCACGAGGCCGACGCCGGCGATGAAGAGGTGGAGCAACGATGACGACCCCCCAGACCACCAACCTGAGCACCAATCTGACCACCAACGGGATGGGCGCGGACGGACAGCCGGACCTGGTCGTCGACGTGCAGGGCGTCTCGCGCCGCTTCCTCGTCGGTGGCGAGGAAATCTGGGCAGTCCGCGATGTCTCCCTGCAGGTCGCCCGGGGCGAGTTCGTCGCCCTGATCGGACGCTCCGGCTCCGGCAAGACGACCCTGCTCAACCTGATCGCCGGACTCGACGCGCCGACCTCCGGCCATGTCACCATCGACGGCGAGAACATCACCGAATACACCGAGCGCCAGCTCACCCAGCTGCGCCGCCACCGCGTCGGCTTCGTCTTCCAGTCCTTCGGGCTGCTGCCCCTGCTCTCCGCCTATGAGAACGTCGAACTCTCGCTGCGCATCGCCGGCGCGGGCATCCGCGATCGGCGGCGGCGCGCGGAGGAGCTGCTCGAAGCGGTCGGACTGGCCGGACGCGCCCGCCACCGCCCCTACGAACTCTCAGGCGGCGAGCAGCAGCGCGTCGCGATCGCGCGCGCGCTGGCCAACTCGCCCGCGCTGATCCTCGCCGACGAACCGACCGGCGAGCTGGACTCGACCACCGCCGTCTCAATCTTCCGCCTCCTGCACGATCTGGTGGTCGAGCAGGGCGTGACGATCATCACCACGACCCACGACCGCACCGTGATGGAGCTGGTCCCGCGCGTCGAGGAAATGCGCGACGGCCGCCTGCTCGAGCCAGAGGAGCAGGAGCTCTTCCGCTACACGGTGCGCGAGGAGCGCTCACGCTTCGCCGCCGATCTGCCCACCGATGTGCAGGAGGAGGTCTCCGCCGTCGGAGCGCACGGCGCGGACTTCGCGCCAACCATGGAAGAGCGCGTCGCCGCGGAGCGGGCGGCGCATCCGGAACTGACCGAGGCACAGGCGCGCCGCGTCTTCGGCATCAACGGCGCAGACGAGAGCGCCGCCAGCGCGGACCCCACCGACGCTCCCGCCAGCACGGACAGCGCCGACGCCACCGACAGCGCCGACAGCGCCTGGCAGCCACAGATTCCCGAGCCCGAGCCGCCCAGCGAGGAGGAAGCGAGCTTCGCCCCGCCAGCAGGCGTCGAGCGGCCGACTTGGGCGCGCCCGCGCGAGGAGTAGGAGCTACGGCTCCGTCTCGATCTTGGTCAGAATGAAGCGGCGCGGCTGCTGATCCCAGCGGATCAGGCGGTGCGGCGGCTCGATCTCGTACCAGGCGCGGGAGATCTCCACGCCCGGCGTCGCCACCACCTGCCAGACCACAACGTCGCCCTCGGGACCGCGCAGCGTGTCCTGCCCGCGCACCGCGACCTGCACCAGCTGACTGCGCTGCTGCACGACGTTGACCGAGCGGTAGGTCAACTCCAGATCCTGTGCAAACGCCAGCGAGCGCCAGAGCCAGGCCGAGGAGTCGTTGTCGAACGCGTGCGGCCCCGCCTCAACCGTTTCCCGTTCCACCTCGCCCTCGGTCTCGACCTCCGTCTCCGCCGAGACCTCACCGTCCGCGTTGACGCGGTAATCAGCCACAGCGGTGAGCGATTCCTCCGCTGACTCGGCGTGACGCTCATAGCGAATCGGCTGCAACGTCTCCACGTCGACCCAGACGGTCACCCTGTCCGTCACCGCGCCGTCCTCCGTGTCCAGGTTGAATTGCAGCGAGAGTCGGTACTGATCCTCCTCACGCCGCGTCTCCAGCACGAGCGTGCCCAGCCGCGCGTCGGTCTGGTCGAGCATGTCGTAGTGCAGCCGCTCAAAATCGGGCCAGGAGATCTGCGCAACCGGATCCTGTGGATCGTCGAAGTCAGTCTCCGAGCCGCAGCTAACCGCGAGCGCGGCAATCAAGGTCAGCGCCAGAACGAGAATCAGCGCCCGCGCCCCGCGGCGACGCATCACGCGCGGCCGCCGAGGGGGCCGATCCCAGCCTCAGCCATGCGGCGCAGCGCTTCCGCGCAGTCCGCGCTGGTCACATCGGCATGGGTGACGAGGCGGATTTTGGTGCGATCGGGCGTGGTCACGAGGACGCCAAGCGCCTTCAGCGCCGTCTGCAATTTCGGCGACGGCGCAGGATCGTCCGCCGTGTCGAGCTGCACGATGACGATGTTGGTCTGCACGCTCTCGGGACTGATGTTGAAGCCCAGTTCGGCCAGCCCGCGCGCGAGCTGGCGGGCGTTGGCGTGATCGTCCGCCAGCCGCCCAACCATCTGCTCGAGCGCAATCAGCCCGGCCGCAGCGACGATGCCAGCCTGGCGCATCCCGCCGCCGACCAGCTTGCGCGTGCGACGCGCGGCGGCGATGAACGGCTCATCGCCGCAGATCAACGAGCCGACCGGCGCGCCCAACCCTTTGGAGAGGCAGAAGGTAACGCTGTCGGCGGGCGCGGCGAGCGCCGCGACGCTCTGCCCCGAGGCCGCGGCGGCGTTGAAGATCCGCGCCCCGTCCAGATGCACGCGCAGCCCCAACTCGTGGGCGGTGTCGGCGATCGCCTGCGTCCGCTCGAGCGAGACGACCGTCCCGCCGCAGAAGTTGTGGGTGTTCTCCAACGCCAGCAGCGTGGTGCGCGGCTGATGCATGTCATCAGGTCGCACGGCGCCAGGAATCAGCGCCGGGTCGAAACCACCGTCAGGCTGATTCGGCAGGGTCGTGGCGAGCACTCCGCCGAGCCGCGAGACGCCCCCCGCTTCGGAGCGCACGATGTGGGCGCGGTCGCCAACCAGCAGCTCGTCGCCGGCAGTGGTCTGCGAGAGCAGCGAGACAAGGTTCGCCATCGTCCCGCTCGAGACAAACAGCGCCGCCGCCTTGCCCGTGTGCGCGGCGGCGGCCTGCTCCAGCCGCGCGATGGTCGGATCTTCGCCAAAGACGTCATCCCCAACCTCAGCCGCAAACATCGCCTCCCGCATCGCCGGCGTCGGCTTGGTGATGGTGTCGGAGCGCAGGTCAATCAACGGCTGCTCAGCCGCCTCAGGTCGGTGGTCGGTCACGCGGCGGGTCCTTGCCGTTCCCAGATGGTGCGAAAGCCTTCGCCGCCCGTAATCGCGGCAATGGTGACAGCGCGTTCGCCGTCCAGAAGCTCTTGGTGAATCTCGGCAATCTGCTCAGGATCAGCGCCCAGACTGATCAGCCGCGCCTCAATCTTCTCCCAGATGCCCGACTCGCCAAAGGCGCGGATCGCGCGGGGCCAGGGGAAGGACATAATCCGGTCCGGCAGCGGCAGCCGCGGGCGAAGCGATTTGAGATGGCGAAAGCGCTCCTCCGCCGAGTTGACGCGGGCGACGAGCTGGATGATCGGCATGTCCGGCGGATCAGTGCGGAAGTCCACAAGCAGGCGCGGTTCGAGCACGTCGAACCGCACGATCAACACCGAGGCGCGATCAATCACGCGCAGAATTTCATCGAGGTCGACGCCGTAGTCGTCGCTCATCGTGCTCCTCAACCCCTGCAAGCGGTGTCTGGCGCGGGCCGGGCTCCGCTCTCTCAGAGTCTATGGAGCCAGCGGGAGAGCGTCCAATGCCGCCCAACGACCCGCCCGGAATCCGGCCGGGCGCAGCCGGAAGCGCGCCGATCCCGAGCAGCGCCTCACGGGCGGCGTCATAGCGCTGCTTGGCGCGCGCCTCGCGGTTGAGCAACCCCTTCAGTTTGGGCGGCTCCAGCGCTTCCCCGTCCAGGAAGACCTCATGCAGCCGCGTCAACTGCTTCTGCCACGTCGCCCACGCCGCGCGGTACTCGGTTTGCCGTTCCGGATCGACTCGGATCATTGCGCTGCCGCCCCCAGTGTGGTTGCTCGAAAAATCAGACCAGCTTGCGATAGATGTTGATGACCGCCGAGTCAAAGATCATCGCCTCACGCACGGCGCGGCGCAGCTCGGCGAAGCGCTGATCCTGCGCCGCCAGCTCCTCGAACTGCTCCAGCTCGTTCAGGTCTTCAAACTCGGCGATGATCTCCACAATGGACGCCCCGCCAGTGATCGCGTCCCAGACCGAGAACTGCGCCTCGATCCCGCGCTGCGCCTGATAGTCCAGCGCCTCCTCCACCGCGCGCAGGAACTCACCGTGCTTGCCCGGCGCCACGCGGCCGCTCAACACTCGTCGAAACATCGGCATCAGCTGGTCCTCTCCGGAATCGCGCCGCGCTCCCTCTCGCGCAGCAGGGACTCGACGCGGTCAAGATCGTCGAAGCGGTTGATGTTGGTGAATGATTGCAGGTCCGGATCGTGTGCGCGCAGCTCATCGACCTCCAGCAGCCGATGCGCCACCAGCGGCAGCAGCGCGCGGACACGGCCATCGCCGGCGTCCAGCAACCGCGCGGCGTGCGGCACGATCGCCGGTCGATAAGCAGCCAGCAGCGGCTGCGCGACGCCGTCCAGGCGCGGCATCGCAATCTCCACCCCCGCGCAGGCCTCCGCCACGGCGCGGAGCAGCGGCGGTTGGAGGAGCGGCATGTCGCAGGCGACCGCGACCGCCAGCTCATGCCGGATCAGCGGCAGCGCCGCCTCCAGCCCGGCCAGCGGCCCGCGGTCGGAGCGCTGATCGACCGACTCGCGCCAGCCGACGCCCGCGAGCGGCGGGAACTGCTGATCGGGGCGGCGGGCGACCACGAGGTCGTCGCTGACAGCCGCCGCCGCCAGCGCGCTCCAGTGCAGCAGCGGCCGCCCAGCCAGCGCCGCGGTCGCCTTGTCGCGCCCCAGCCGCCGACCAAACCCGCCGGCCAGGATGATGACCGAGAATCTGCCGCTGCTCACAATGCTGCTTTCAGTGCCGCTCCCAGTGCGCATGGCTTGAGTTTAGGCTGCGGCTATGAACGCGACAGCAGACTTGCCCCTGCACGAGGCGTTGGGCATCACCCGCCCGGCAGTCTTCGCAACGGTCGGCGGCGGCGGCAAAACGACCATCCTCTTCGCGCTCGCCGCCGAGTGGGAAGCAGCCGGCGGCGACGGCCTGACCGTGCTCACCACGACGACCAAGATGACCATCCCCCGCGAAGGCCGCCAACTACCACTGGCGATCGGCCGCGACGAAGCGTTCCGCGCCGCGGCGCTGGAGGACATCCGCGCGCGCGGCCAGGCCGCCGCCGTGGTCGGCGCGGGCCGCGGCGATCGCGAGCGGGTGCTCGGCGTCGCCCCCCAGTGGCCCCAGCAGGCAGTCGCAGCGGGCGCGGCGAGCCTCGTCGGCGTCGAGGCGGACGGTTCCAAAGGCCGACCGTTCAAAGCGCCCGCCGCGCATGAGCCAGTGCTGCCTGAGCCGGTCAACATCGTCGCCGCCGTAATCGGCGCCGGCGCGCTGGGCCGACCACTGGACGAACGCGCAGTGCACCGCCCCGAGCGCGCCGCCGCGCTCGCCGGCGCGGAACTCGGCGACGCGCTCACGCCAGAGCTCGGGGCCCGAGTGCTGATGTCCCCGGCGGGCGGGCGCAAGGGCGTTCCCGCCCAGGCAGAGTTCGTAGTGCTGATCTCAAACGCCTCCCGCAATCCCGCCGCCGCGCGAGCGTTAGCCGCCCGGATTGACGGGCGGGCCGTCCTCTGGGACGCCGGCACAGGCTGGCTGGAAGTCGCCGACGAACGGGGATGAGCACGCTCTAGCCTGCGCCGTAGCGGGCAACACACACGGACTGGGGAGGCTCTGATGGCCAGAACGCTTGCGGTCAGCGGCGCAACGCTGATCTACGACGAATTCGGCGACGGCCCCGACACGATTGTCTTCGTCCACGGCGCGGGCGGCAACCACCTCAGCTGGTGGAACCAGATCCCCCGCTTCAGCGACCGCTTCCGCTGCGTCACCTACGAGGTGCGCGGCTGGGGTCAGAGCCAGGACCTGTCCGGCGAGGGACGCACCGCCTTCGCCCGCGACCTCGGCGAACTGATGGATCAGCTGGCAATCGAACGGGCTGCGCTCGTCGGGCAGTCAATGGGCGGCTTCTCTATCCTCCCCTACGCCGCCCGCCACCCGGAGCGCGTGACCGCCCTACTGATGGCCGACACAATGCTCGGCATCGCCGATCAGGGACTGCTCGACGACATGCGCGCCGCGACCGCCGCCGCAGCCGAGAACGCGCGGCTCGGCGGCATGACCCGCATGGTCGGCCCCGCCTACCTCGAACGCGCGCCCGAGGGCGTCTTCCTCTACAACCAGATCCGCGCCCTCAATCCCCCGCTCGACCTCGACCGCCCCCTCACCTTCGGCGTCGAGGACGGCGCAATTCCCGTAGCCGAACTGGCGGCGCTGACAATGCCAGTCGTCTTCCTCGCCGGCGCAGAGGACGCAATCATCCCCGCCGCCGTCATCAAACGCGCCGCCCAGCTGGTCCCGGGCGCGCGCTACGTCGAGGTGTCCGAGGGCGGACACTCGGTCTACTGGGAACTCCCCGACGAGTTCAACGCCATCCTCGAAGCCCTGCTGGCCGAGGCCTACGACTAGCGGTAACGCGGTAACGGACAGCACGAGAAGGGAAGACGCCAGTGCCCCAGATGCTTGAGGTGACCGGCGGCACGCTGCGCTACGACGAATTCGGCGCCGGCCCGGAGGCGATCGTCTTCGCCTACGGCGGCGGCGGCAACCATCTGAATTGGTGGAACCAGATTCCCCACTTCAGCGATCGCTACCGCTGCGTCACCTACGACGTGCGCGGCTTCGGACGCAGCGAGGACCACTCCCGCGAGGGCAACGCCGCCTACCCGCGCGACCTCGGCGAGCTGCTGGACCAGGTGGCGATCGAGCGGGCGGCCCTGGCCGGCCAGTCGCTGGGCGGCTTCAGCGTCCTCCCCTACGCCGTCCGCCACCCCGAGCGCGTGACCGCCCTGCTCCTGTCCGGCACGATCATCGGCTTCGGCGACCCCGAGCTGGTCGCCGAATTCCAGAAGCAGGCGGCCAACGCCCCCCAGATCCTGCAGGGGAATCGGATGGTCGGCCCGGCCTACCGCGAGCGTGCGCCCGAGGGCGTCTTCCTCTACAACCAGCTCCGCGCCCTCAATCCCCCGCTTGACCGGCTGGCGCGGGCGAGCTTCGGCATCGACGGCGGCGCCGCCGCCAACGAGGAACTGCGCAATCTCACCATGCCGGTCGCCCTGCTCTCCGGTGCCGTCGACGAACTGGTCCCGCCCGCCATCGTCCAACGCGCCGCCCAACTGATCCCCCACGCCCGCTACATCGAGGTGCCAGACGGCGGACACTCGGTCTACTGGGAACTGCCAGACGCCTACAACGCCGTCCTCGAGGAGTTGCTGACCGAGGCGCGCGCCAAATCCTAGCCTGACCGCGACCTGACCATGAACCGCAGACCGTGTATGAACCGCGGATGAGGAGTGACAGATGAGCCAGCTCACCGACGACCCCCGCATCGACCCGCGCATCAAGGAGGCCTTCGGCGACCTGCCCGCCTTCCCCCTCCCCAACTTCGACTCGCGCGAGCAGCTCGTCGCCGCCATGAACGCGCCCGAGTCCCTGGCCGCCCTCGAGAACTTCCAACTCTTCAGCGAGGCCGAGGCGGAAGCCGTCGCGCCCTCCGCCGGCCTCACGATCACGACCGAGACCTTCGTCTCCGAGCCCGACGGCAACACAATCAACGTCTCCCTCATCCGGCCCCAATCGGACGCGCTGCTGGCCTGCGTCTACTACATCCACGGCGGCGGAATGGCGCTGATGTCCTGCTTCGACGCGACCTACCAGTCGTGGGGGCGGATGATCGCCAACCAGGGCGTCGCCGTGGCGATGGTCGATTTCCGCAACTGCGTCGTCCACTCGTCCGCGCCCGAGATCGAGCCGTATCCCGCCGGCCTCAACGACTGCGTCGCCGGCCTCAAGTGGCTGATCGCAAACGCAGACGGATTCGGTATCGACGCCAGTCGGATCGTCGTCGCCGGCGAGAGCGGCGGCGGCAATCTGACCCTCGCCGTCGGCCTGCGCCTCACGCGCGAGGGCGACGCCGACCTGATCGCGGGGCTGTACTCAATGTGCCCCTACATCGCCGGCAGCTGGCCGCGCGACGACCTGCCCTCCTCGACCGAGAACAACGGCCTCGTGCTCGACCTGCACAGCAACTTCGGCGCGCTCGGTTACGGTCTGGACGCCTTCGAGGCGCAAGACCCGGAGGCTTGGCCCCTGTTCGCCAACGAGGAACACGTGCAGGGCTTCCCGAGCACGGTGATCAGCGTCAACGAGTGCGATCCCCTGCGCGACGAGGGAATCGAGTTCTATCGCCTCCTCCTACGCGCCGGCCAGTCCGCCCGCTGCCGCCAGGTCATGGGCACCACCCACGGCGGCGACAACCAGGTCCTGCCCTGCACCGACCTCGCCCTCGCCACCGCCCGCGACATGGCGGCGTTCAGCCGCAACGGCTGAGGGCGGCGTTCAGCCGCAACGGCTGAGGGCGGCGTTCAGCCGCAACGGCTAAGGGCCGCCATCAGCCAAGGCTGCTCAGGGTGACTCACAGCCGTGACCACTGACGGCGTCGAATACGGCGCTGGTGATATCCTCGATTTCGGTCGCGGCGCAGCCCCGACCGTACCGCTGGACCGCCGTTGAGCCACCAAACCGCCCCCCCACCCACCGCAGCCACTGCCGCCACCGTCGGCTTCCGACTGCCGCAGCGCACCAAGATGCTGATCTTGGGCAGCGCCGTCGTCGCCATGTTCCTCTCCGCCGTCCAGCACTCGGTGGTCGCCACCGCGACCCCCGTGCTCGCCGCCGACCTCGGCCGGATCGACCTGATCGCCTTCATGGAGTCCGCCTTCATGGCGACCTCCGTGCCCGCCGTCGCCATCTCCGGGCGGCTCTCCGATGTCTACGGACGCAAACCCTTCCTGCTCGCCGGACTGGTCGTCTTCGCCGTCGGCACGGCGCTCGCCGGCTTCGCCACGTCCATGGAGATGCTGATCGGCTTCCGCGCCCTCCAGGGCATCGGCGGCGGCGTCCTGATGGCCAACACCTTCTCAATCTCCGGCGACCTCTTCCCACCCTCCGAGCGAGCCAAGTACATGGGCGTCTTCGCCGCCGTCTTCGGCATCGGCGGACTGATCGGCCCGCTGCTGGGCGGACTCATCGTCGATACGCTCAACTGGCGCTGGGTCTTCTGGTCCATGCTCCCGCTGGCGGCGCTCGCCTTCGCCTCGATCGACTTCATCATGCCCTGGCTACGACCGCCCCCGCGCAAGGTGCACCTCGACTGGCGCGGCATCGGCGCGCTGCTGCTCGCCCTGATGCCCGCCATGCTCGCCCTCGGCCTCGTCTCGACCGGCACCGCCTGGCTCGACCTCAAAACGCTCGTCCTCTTCGGCATCTCCGCGCTCGGCGTGCTCGCCTTCATCGCCGCAGAGCGCGCCGCCGTCGAGCCCATCCTCCCCGGCGCGCTCTTCCGCGAGCACACCGTCCGCGTCTCCGCGCTCGTCATGGCCGTCGTCGGCGGCGGACTCTTCGGCGCAACCTTCTTCCTCGCCTACTTCATGCAGGGCGTGCTCGGTTACTCGCCGACCGCCTCCGGCCTCCTGATCAGCGCCGAGATCATCTCCCTCGTGATCACCGCCTCCATCGCCGGCCAGATCATCGCCCGCACCGGCCGCTACAAGACGATCGCGATCATCGCCGCCGTGATCGTCGTGATCAGCGGCTGGCTGATGACCCAGCTCACCACCTCCACCGGCGCCGTCGACGTCGTCTGGCGCTTGATCATCTTCGGCAGCGGACTGGGGATGCTCTATCCCTCGCTGATGGTCGCGGCCCAGAACGCGCTGCCCCAAAGTATGCTCGGCACGATTTCCGGCGCGACGCACTTCTTTGAAGAGATCGGCGCGATCATCGGCGTCACCCTGGTCGGTGCGCTCGTCACCGGCCGCGTCGCCAGCGAGCTCGCCGCGCGCCTCCCCGCCGACCTCGCCGCCCACGCCAAGCCGGAAGTGCTGCTCAATGAGGAAGCGAGCGCCGGCCTGCTCGCCGAAATCGGCGTAGACGCGTTCAACCAAATCCTCGCCGTCCTGCCCGAGTCGCTGGCCGTGGCGATCAGCAGCAACTTCTGGCTCTCCGCCGGCGCGGGCGTGCTCGCCCTCCTCGCCGTCCTCACCATCCGCGAGAAGCGGCTGCGCACCGGCGAACTCGACCTCCCCGAACTCCCCGAGCACATGAAGGTCTCCGACAACGCAACCAGCCCCTCAAACGGGACGAACGGCGTAAACGGAACCAGCCCCAACGGCAGACTGAACGGAACCCCCCTGGAGCAGATGGCCACCGTAGCGAGGTCCCACCCCCAGCGCTCCCCCCTGAGCCGCCCGCATAGATAACGCCCCCCACTCCCCACGCTTCCCCCAGTGGGGGGAAGCTGTCACGAAGTGACTGAAGGGGGGCGCCCCCCTCAAGCGGCGGAAACGCTACCCTACGCCAGCCAGCCCCCCCCACGATCAGGCGGCCCCATGTCGATCTTCGCGCCGATCTTCGAGCCGCTCTTCGGCAAGCACCGCGCCCGGATCGTGGCCCGCCTGAACGCCGCCGCCGAGGTCGTCGAGACCGCGCGCGGCCCCGTCGAGTTCGCCCGCCGCGGCGCGCCGCCCTACGTTCTGATCATGCACGGCACGCCGCAGGGGCACCACGCCAGTTTCATCGGCGAGCCCCTCGAAGCGGCCGGCTTCGGCACCCTCACCCCGTCCCGCCCCGGCTACCTCCGCACCCCGATCACGACCGGCCGCACCCCCGCCGAACAGGCCGCCGCCGCCGCCGCGCTGCTCGACGCGCTGGACATCGCGCCGGTCGCCGTCTACGGAATCTCCGGCGGCGGACCAAGCAGCATCGAATTCGCCGCCCGGCACCCGGACAAAGCGCAGGCGCTGATCCTCGAAGTCGCCATCGCCAAACAGTACGCCCCCGAGGTCTCCGACCTGACCGTCGCGCTCACCATGAACCCAATCACCTTCTGGATCCAAGAGCTCCTGCTGCGTCATGCGCCGCGCCTCGTGGTCAGCCAACTGGTCAAGTTCGAGAGCACCCTCGGCGCGGCCGATCGCAACCGCATCACCACCGCGATCCTCGCCGACCCGCAGAAGCTCGCGCTCCTGCGCAACCTCCTCGACGGCCCCACCTTCGACCTCTTGCGCACCGGCTTCCAGAACGACATGAAGCAGTTTGCCGCCATCGAGCAGCTGCCGCTCGACCAGATCCGCTGTCCAACGCTCGTCGCCCACGGCACGCACGACGGCGACGTCCCCTTCGCCCACGCCGAGCACGCAGTCAGCCGCATCCCCGGCGCAGAGCTGTTGCAGGTCGACAAGGGCTGGCACCTCCTCGCCCTCAGCAACCACGCCGAAGCCGTCCGCCGCACCCAGATCGATTTCCTCCGCCAACATCTGAGCGAGTAGCGGCCCCGCGGCTCTGCCGACCGCCCCCAATCCATTAACCTCGCAGAGCGCGCGACCCCTCGCAGAGCGCGCGACCCCTGGCGGAGGTGAGACCCGTGTCCGATCCCGACGGCCCCCTGGACGCCCTGGCGGACGGCTCAGCGGATCACCCGCCCCTGCTCCGCGGACTCAAAGTGGTCGAGATGGCCACCTGGCTCTTCGGCCCCATGTGCGCCTGCGTGCTCGGCGAGCTCGGCGCGGACGTAATCAAGATCGAGCCGCACGAGGGCGACCCCATGCGCGGCCTCATCCACCGCGTCCGCGACAACGTCGACTGGGTCTTCGAACTCGCCAACCGCAACAAGCGCAGCGCCGCCCTCAACGTCCGCAGCCCCGAGGGCATCGAAGCGCTGCGCAAGCTCCTCGCCGACGCCGATGTCTTCATCGTCAACCTCCGCCGCGGCGCGCTCGAGCGGCTCGGCCTCGACTACGCCTCGCTCAAAGCAGATCACCCGAGACTGATCTACGCCCACGCCACCGGCTACGGCACCGAAGGCCCCGACATCGACCGCCCCGCCTTCGACGAGCTCGCCTACTGGGCGCGCGGCGGCTTCATGGAGACGCTCGGGCCGCCCGACAGCGAGCCCGTCCGCCTCGTTGGCGCAATGGGCGATCTGCCCAGCGCCATGAACATCTCCGCCGCCATCTTCGCCGCCCTCTACCAGCGCGAGCTGACCGGGCGCGGACAGTTCGTCACCTGCTCCCTCTACGGCGGCGGTGTCTGGACGAACGGATTCGCCATTCAGGGCGCGCTCGCGACCGGTGAGAACTTCCCTCGCAGCGACCGTTACTCCGCCTTCAACCCGCTCTACAACTCCTACCAGGCGGCCGACGGCAAGTGGATGCAGCTCGCCATGATCCAGGAAGAGCGCTTCTGGGCGCCCTTCGCCGCCGTGCTCAAGCTGCCAATCCTGACGGAGGACGTGCGCTTCGCCGAGGCCGCCCAGCGGCGGGAGCACACCTACGAGGCAGTCCAACTCATCGAGCAGCGCATCGGCGAGCAGCCCCGCGATCACTGGGCGGCGCTGTTCGATGCCCACGACTTCCCCTGGGCGCCCGCCGCCGACTCCGTCGAGATCGCCGCCGACCCGCAGGCCGCCGCCAACGGCTACGTGCGCGTGATGGAGCACAAGACCGCCGGCGAGTTCAAGATCCTCGGCGTCCCCTTCCAGCTCGAACAAGCCCCCCACGACCAACTACTCCAGCGCCCCCGAGCTGGGCGAACACACCGAACTGATCCTCGAAGAGCTCGGCTACGACTGGGACGCCATCGCCGAGCTGAAGCAAAACGGCGTCATCCCCTGACCCCCTGAGGCCCGCCGCTGATCTACCGAGCCGTAAACGAGAGACCGCCGCCATGCCCGAGATCATCGACTTCCGCGTCACCCTGCCGCCGCGCGAGTACGCCGACCCCGCCGGTGCCGGCGACGAGCGCTTCGGCGACTCCAGCTATCTCGCCAACTACAACCGCATCTACACGCGCGAACGCGGCGGCGGCCCCGACGCCGCGGCGATGGTCGCCGCGATCACCGAAGCCGGCATCGACCGCGCCGTGCTCCAGGCGGAGTGGGCCGCCGGTGACTA
Organism: Dehalococcoidia bacterium; assembly: GCA_965200625.1. Taxonomy (GTDB): domain Bacteria; phylum Chloroflexota; class Dehalococcoidia; order Bin125; family Bin125; genus Bin125. The sequence goes on along the minus strand of OZ241375.1, from coordinate 1,645,555 downwards.
CCGCGCCATGAACGACGCCGTCCACCGCATCGTCGCGGGCTCCCCCGACCTGATCACCGGCTACGTCACCGTCAACCCCGACGCCGGCGACAACATGGCCGCCGTCGTCGAGCACGAAGTCCGCGAGCGCGGCGCACAAGGCGTCAACCTCCAGCCCTTCTCCTACCGCGTCCTCGCCAGCGACAAGCGCTTCTACCCCCTCTACGCCAAATGCCAGGAACTCGGCGTCCCCGTCACCATTCACTCCTCCATCAACTTCTCCAACGACCGCTCAATCGCCTACGGCCGACCGCTCGCCCTCGACGAAATCGCCTGCGACTTCCCCGACCTGACAATCGTCGCCAACCACGGCGGCTGGCCCTGGGTCAACGAACTGGTCGCCGTCGCCTGGAAACACGCCAATGTCTACATCGAGATCGGCGCAGTCGCACCCCAGTACATCGGCACGCCCGGCACCGGCTGGGAGACGCTAATGCACTACGGCAACACCTCCCTGCTCAGCGACCGCGTCCTCTTCGCCACCGACAACATGATCCCCTATCAACGCGCCGTCCAGGAGCTGCAAGCGCTCCCCCTCAAGGATCAAGTCAAAGAAGCCTGGCTCGGCCAAAACGCCGCCCGCCTCCTCGCCCAGGTCGAAGACCGCCTCGCCGCGCGCTAAAGAGCCGAGCTCGAGCTCGACGAGCGCCGTACGCGGGAACGACGGAGGTGGGAGAGGGCGAGGACGCCCACCCTTTCGCTTCCCCCTCTGGAGAGTGTCGCTCCTCCGCAGGAGAGACACCCAGCGCTCCCCCATTGGGGGAGCTGTCACGCAGTGACTGAGGGGGCTTCCCGCGCTTGCCACTGAGCCGCTCAGACCCTGTGATAGCATGAAGCGCAGATCGCGGACTGGCGCACAGAGCCAGCGTCCGCCTAGATGTTGGTCCCCCATGTCCCGGTTCTTCACCTTGGCGCTCGGCGCGTTCGTCGCCGCCTGCGCTATCTGCTTGGCGCTGTTCGCCGTTGCCTGTTCGGACGACGAGCAACCGTCCCCGCAGCAGTCCGGCGCAACGGCGCAGACTCAGGCAGCGCAGCAGTCCCAGCAGGATGACGCGCAGTCCCAGCCAGCGAGCCGCGCCGCGGCCGCCGCCCAGCAGCAAGAATCCCAACCGGCGCAGCCCGCGGCCGACCCCGGCGAGCCGCTGCTCGTCGTCGTCTCGACCCAGGTGATAGCCGACTGGGTCCGCCAGATCGGCGGCGACCTGGTCGACGTCCGCGCCCTCGTCCCCGCCGGCGCCGACGCCCACACGCTCGAACTGAGCACCGGCGACGTGCGCGACATCCTCGCCGCCGACCTGGTCATCATCAACGGCGCCGGCCTCGAAGCCGCCTATGAGGACGCAATCCTCAGCAACGCCGGCGAACTGCTCGATCTCGCCGAGGCGCTGGAGGGCGCCGGCTACGAACTCGCCCCCTTCAGCGGCCTCTCCGGCATGGTCAGCCACGACGATCATGACGACCACGACGACCACGCGCACGAAGACGAAGACGAACAGGCGCACGAGGAAGACGAGCACGACCACGACGAGGATGAGGACGAGCACGGGCACGAGGACGACCATGATGACGATCACGCCGCCGCCGTCGGCCGCCTGATCATCGCCGACCAGGCCGAAGCCCACGTCTCCGTGATCGACCTGACGGACGACTCAGTGGACAGCGGCGCATTCGCCGTCGCCGCGCCCCGCGCCGCGGTCTACCCCAGCCCCACCAACCGCTACGCCTTCGTCCTCGCCCGCGGCCCGGAGGACGACGACGACCGCATCCACGTCTTCGACGGTGGCCTCTTCCTGGTCGAGCACGGCGACCACCACGACCTCATCAGCCAACCCGTCTCGCGGCTCTCCGTGGAAATCGCCGAAGAACGGCCCATCCACTTCGTCAACTCGCATGGCTGGACCGCAATCTTCTCCGACGCCCGCGGCTTGGTCTTCCTCTTCGAGGAACACGACATGATCGAAGGCTCCGGCGACTACGAACCGCTCGTCCTCGACGCCGGCCCTCAGCACGGCGCTGCCCTCGCCATCTCCCACGACCACATCATCGTCACCACGAAGAACCCCGACTTCCCCGAAAACTCCGACGACAGCCTGCCCGTCGGCGTCGAAGTCCGCGACCTGAACGACAACGTCGTCTACGACGCCAGCAACCGCAGCTGCCCCGGCATGCACGGCGAGTCCCACAATGCCCACGGCGTGCTCTTCGGCTGCACCGGCGGCGTGCTCTTCCTGCACGCCCACGACGGCGAGTACGAGCACGATTTCATCACCAATCCGCCCGAAATGCGCGAGGATGCCCGCATCGGCTCCGTCTACGGCCACCACGACCTCGATCACTTCTTCGGCAGCGCCTCCTACTACGACGGCGACGGCTTTGCCAGCGACGGCATCTGGCTGATTGACCTGGTCGCCGGCTCAATGGAGCGCGTCTTCGACGACGCCGCGCTGGCCGCCGCCATCGACAGCCACGGCGAAACCCTCTTCCTGCTCGGCGCGGACGGCCTCCTCTACGCCCTCGACGCCCACGACGGCGACGTCCTCCACAGCGCCGAAATGGTCGCCGCGAGCGAGGCCGGCCGCCCCGCAATGATCATCGTCGGCGAGCAAATCTTCATCACCGACCCCGCCGACGGACACGTCCTCATGGTCGACGCCGACTCGCTCGAGGTCGTCGAAGAGTGGCACGTCGGCGGCGCGCCCGGCGCGCTCGCCTTCGTCGGCATCATCGAAGAGGACGACGACCACGACGACCACGACGCCCACGACGAGGATGAAGGCCACGACCACGGCGACGAGGAACACGAGGAAGACGACGCCCACGCCGGCCACTCGCACGGCGATGAAGACCCGCACTTCTGGTTCGACACCGAGCTCGCCGCAGCCGCCATCACCGCAATCGCAGAGCGCCTGACCGAGTTCAACCCGGCCGCCGCCGAAGCGATCAACGCCGGCCTGGCGGACTACCTCGAGCGCATCGAGCAGGCCGACACCGAAGTCCGCGCCCTCCTCGCCGACGTCCCCGCCGAGCAGCGCCTGCTCTTCACCTTCCACGACGCCTTCGGCTACTTCGCCCGCATCTACGACCTCCAGATCGTCGGCTTCGTCGTCGAAGGCCCGGAGCAGGGCGTCAGCGCCCAGACGATCAGCGAACTCATCGAACTGATCGAACACGAGGGCGTCAGCACGGTCTTCCACGAGCCCCAGTTCAGCGCCGCCGCCATCGACACCCTCGCCGACGAGGCCGGCGTCAACCGAAGCACCATCTGGTCCCAACCCACCGAAGACCAACCCACCTACATAGACATCCTCCTCGCCAACGCCCGCTCCATCGCCAGCCAGTAACCCCCCACAGCTCCCCCACCGGGGGAGCTGTCACGAAGTGACTGAGGGGGGCACGCGCCGAGCCATGAAGCTTGTCCCAGCTTGAACAGGGTCCCCCGATGCGCAGAGGCAAACGCCGCCACCGCACGGGTTCCCGCTTGCGCGGGAACGACAAAGGTTGAGAGAGATACCCTCACGCTCCCCCCCACTGGGGGGAAGCTGTCGCGGAGCGACTGAAGGGGGGCCGCCCGAGTCCCGCACAACGCCGAGCGAGCCCCCTCTGCCTTCGGCATCTCCCCCAGAGGGGGGAGAGGAGAGAGGGGCATCCAGCGCTCCCCCCTTGGGGGAGCTGTCACGAAGTGACTGAGGGGGGCACGCGCCTAGCCGTGAAGCCTGGCCTGAGCAAGGTCCCGACCCGCAGAGGCAAACGCCGCCACCGCACGGGTTCCCGCTTGCGCGGGAACGACAATAGTTGAGAGAGATACCCTCGCGCTTCCCCCCACTGGGGGGAAGCTGTCGCGGAGCGACTGAAGGGGGGCCGCCCCTACCCCACAACCCCAGCCGCCCGCAGCTCGGAGATTGCCTCAGCCGAGCAGCCCAGCTCCCCCAACAGCGCGTCCGTATCCTCACCCAGATCCGGCCCCAGGCTGCTGACCCGCCCCTGCACCCCGTTCGCGCGAATCGGCGACCCCACCGTCGTCAGCCGACCGAAGCGGGCGTCCTCGTACTGGATGATGTACTCATTGGCCGCCGCCTGCTCATCCGCGGCGATCATCGGGTAGTCCTGGATCAGGGTGCTGGGCACCTCCTCCACATCGAAACGCGCCGGCCACTCCGACGCCGGGCGCGTCGCAATCGTCGCCGCCACCTCACTCCGCAGCGCCTCCAGATTGGCGTTCCGCTCCGCCAGCGTGACGAAGCGCGGATCGCTGAGCAAATCCTCCCGCTCCAGCGCCCGGCACATCGGAGCCCAGCGGTCGGTGATGTAGCCGACGAACAACCAGTCGCCGTCCGCCCCCTGCGCCTGCAGCGTGAACATATTCGCGATCGGCATATTCCGCGCCGACGGCACGATGTTCCCGTTCGCAATCGCATTGATCGCCGGCGCCCGACCCCAAATCTGGCTGCCGTAGAGCGAAGTCTGCACCAGCTGCCCCTCGCCCGTCCGCTCCCGCGCGACCAGCGCGCTGGCGATCGCAAAAGCGAAGATCATCCCGCCCGTCTGATCCGGATCAGGCGCGGCGACGTTGGCGTACGGCTTCTCCCCGCGCACCCCGTTGGCCCACATCCCCCCGCCCGCCGCGCCCGCGACCGAGGCCCAGGACGTCGCCTGTGCCCGCGGCCCCTCCGGCCCAAACCCGCTCGCGCTGGCGTAGACCAAACGCGGATTGCGCGCGCGCAGCTCGTCCCAACCCAGCCCCAGCCGCTCCATCACCACCGGCTTGAAATTCTCAGTCACCACATCGACCCGCGCGACCAGCTCATAAATCAGCTCGCGCCCCTGAGCCGCCCGCAGATCGACGGCAATGCTCCGCTTGCCCCGATGGTGCGTATGGAAATACTGCGAGAACCCGTCCCCGCGCTTGCCCACGTGCCGCGACGGATCGCCCACCGCCAGCCGCTCCACCTTGATCACCTCCGCGCCCAGGTCAGACATCAGCACCGTCGCCGACGGCCCCTGCTGGAACTGCGTAAAGTCAAGCACCCGAATGCCGTCAAGGAGTGGAGTGGTCATCGCAGAAACCTCCGCTGGGAAACTCTGAGTCAGAATATAGGGCGACGCTAGCCTCGACGGACGGGAAAGGACGGATGCGATGCAAATCACGGACATCACCTGCACGCCGCTGACCATTGGCAAGAGCCTGTTGCGGGTCATCACGAACGCCGGCGTCGAGGGCTGGGCCGAGGTGCCCGGCGGGAACTACAACGTGAGCGCAAAAGGCCGCGTGTTTGACGCCTACCTGGAGGCCGACATCAAGCCCGCCTTGCTCGGCCAGAATCCGCTGCTGCTCGACCGCCACTGGGAAACCATGGCCTTGGGCCGCGGCGAGCGGATGTACAAGCTGCCCGGCTGGGTCGTCGGCGTGATCGACGTGGCCCTCTGGGATTTGCTCGGCAAGGAGACCGGGCTACCCGTCCACACGCTGATGGGCGGCGCCCGGCGCACCAGCATTCCCCTGTACTGGAGCACCGGCTCCGGCTGGCGAATGCAGCCCGAAGAGATGCTGGCGCTGGTCCAGGCCGGCTGCGAGCAAGGCTACGAAGCGTTCAAAATCCGCATGGACTGGCGCGGCTGGCGTCAGGACGTCGATCCAGAAAAGGACTTCCAGATGTTCAAGCTGGTCCGCGAGCACCTGGACCAAGGACAGTATCTGGGCTTCGACGCCAACAACGGCTACTCAGTCTCCACCGCAATTCAGCAGGGCCGCCGCTTCGAAGCACTCGGCCTTGACCACTTCGAGGAGCCAATCCCCCACTACGATCTGCCCGGTCTCAAACAGATCGCGGACGCGCTCGACGTGGCCGTCTCCGCCGGCGAGCAGGACGCCTACCGCTGGTGGTTCGAGCACCTGGTCCTGCTCGGCAACGTCGACATCCTCCAGCCCGACATCCTCAATGCCGGCGGCCCCAGCGAAGTCAAGCGCATCTTCGACCTGGCCACCGTGCTGAACAAGCCGGTCATGCCCCACAGCCCGCAGGCCGGGATCAACTCGATGGCGTCCCTGCACGTCTACGCCACAGTCCAGAACGCCACGCGCCCCCACGAGTACTCGGTTGAGTTCTCCGGCCCCATCGAAGACGTCGCCGAACTCTACGGCGATTCCGTCATCCCCAGCGGCGGCCGCATCGAACTCAACGACAAGCCCGGCTACGGGATCGAGCTGAACGAGGCCGCCGTGGCCCGCCTGACAGTGCGCGATTGACGGTCGCGCGCGCCGGGCTAGTCCGCCAAGACCGGCTCCGACGCTTCGCTCAGCTGGAAGCCCTCGTAGCCCGCCGCCGCGATCTCGTCGCAGCGGTCGCGGTAGACATTGACCCCGCCCGCGTAGGGCATGAACACCCGCGGCTTCCCCGGAATGTTCGCGCCCAGATACCACGAGTCCGCCAGCATGTACATCGTCTGATCGGCGATGTCGTTGACATGCTGCACCCACTCGTCCTCCGCCTGCTGCTCCACGTCGGCCACGTCGATCCCGCGCTCCCGCTGGTACTCAACGAAGTCCGCGATCCACTCGACGTGCTGCTCAATCGAGACCGGCATGTTGCTCAACACCGAGGGCGAGCCCGGACCGGTGATCATGAACAGGTTCGGGAAGTCAGCCGTGGCGAGCCCCAGATACGTCTTCGGCCCCTCGCTCCACTTCTCCTTCAACTCGCGCCCGTTGCGCCCGCGGATGTCCATCTTGAAGAACGTCCCCGTCATCGCGTCGTAGCCCGTCGCAAAGACGATGATGTCCACCTCGTACTCCGCCCCGTCCGCCGTCCGCAGACCAGTCGGCGTGATCTCCTCGATCGGGAAGTGGCGGATGTCCACCAAATCCACGTTCTCGCGGTTGTACGTCTCGAAGTAGTTCGTGTCGATCAGCGCCCGCTTCGAGGCAAAGGGATGGTCGCGCGGCAGCAGCTTCTCCGCCGTCTCCGGATCCTCCACGATCTCGCGGATCTTGCTGCGGATGAACTCCGCCGCCGTGTCGTTGGCGCGGCGGTCAATCGAGACGTCGCCGTAGGAGCCAAAGAGGAAATTGAAGCCGCCCTTCTGCCAGAGCCGCTCATAGGTCTCCAACCGCTCCTCCGCCGACACCTCCAGCGCCGAGACCTCCGAAGCCTCGTACGGCATCCCCGCCACCGAGTGCTTCGTCTTCTGCATGATCTCGGCGTAGTTGGCCTTGACCTCCTTGAGGAACTCCTGGTCAACCGTCTCATGGCGGGCCGGAATCGTGTACTGCGGCGTGCGCTGGAAGACTGTCAGGTGCTCCGACTCCCGCGCGATCACCGGAATCGACTGCACGCCCGACGAGCCAGTCCCAATCACCGCCACCCGCTTGCCTGCGAACTCCACGCCCTCATGCGGCCACGCCCCCGTGTGGTACCAGTCCCCCTCGAACGAGTCCAGCCCCGCAATCTTCGGAATCTGCCCCGTCGAGATGCAGCCGATCGCGGTGATCACGTACTTCGCCGTGACCCGATCGCCCTGATCGGTCTCCACCGACCACAGCCCCCGCCCCTCATCGAAGTGCGCCGCCGTCACCCGCGTGTTGAACTGAATCCCACTGCGCAGGTCGAAGCGATCAGCGACATGGTTCAGGTAGCGCAGAATCTCCGGCTGCTCCGGATACTTCCCGCTCCAGTTCCACTCCTGCAGCAGGTCGTCGTCGAACGAGAAGCAGTAGATGTAACTCTCCGAGTCGCAGCGCGCCCCCGGATAGCGGTTCCAGTACCACGTCCCCCCGACGCCGTCCCCGGCCTCGTAGACCTGCGTCGTCATCCCCAGCTCATCGCGCAGCTTGCGCAGCATATACAGCCCCGAGAACCCGGCCCCGATCACGACGGCGTCGAGGTCGGCCGGCTGGGCGTGGTTGTCTTGGTGGTCGGACATCAGATCCCTCTCTCCCGCACTGCGGATCTGGCGCGGCCGCGGTGCGATTCCTTCGGACAATCGAATAGTACGAGTCTAGAGCTTCGCGCGCACGACGTGCGCGCGGACCGCCTTCACGACCTGCTGCATCCCCCGCTCGCTCCCCGGCAGCATCAGCAGCGCAAAGAAGGCGTGCATCTGACCCGCGTGCCGCTGCAGATCGACGCGCACCCCCGCCGCCTCCAGCTTCTGCGCGTACTCCTCGCCCTCATCCCGCAGGACGTCGTGCTCCGCCGTCAGCACCACCGCCGGCGGCAACCCCGAGAGATCCTCCGTGTACAGCGGCGAGGCCTCCGGCTCCGTCCGCCGCGCCGCGTCCGGGATGTAGTGGTCAAAGAACCAGATCATCGAGTCCCGCGTCAGGAACAGCGCGTTCTCCGGATCCACGTACGACGGCCGCTCAAAATTCGCGTCCGTGACCGGGTAGATCAGAATCTGCATCGCAATCTCAGGCCCGCCCCGATCGCGCGCGCGGACCGCCATCACCGCCGAGAGATTGCCCCCCGCGCTGTCGCCAGCCACAAACAACGGCGCGTCCGCCCCCGCAATCTCGCCCAAATGCGCGTCCGTCCACTCCAGCGCCGCGTAGGCGTCCTCAACCGCAACCGGATACGGATGCTCCGGCGCCAGCCGGTAATCAACCAGCACCACCGCGCACGAAGTCCGCTCCGCCAGCTTGCGCCCCAGCGTGTCCGACTCGTCGATCGAACCCACCACCCAGCCCCCGCCGTGGTAGTAGACAATCACCCCCGCCGGCTCCGCAATCGGGCGCAGCACGCGCACGCGGAAGCTGCCGTCCGAGCGTTCCAGCGTGTGCTCCGCAACGCTCGCCATCCGCGGCGCAGGCCCGTTCAGCGCCGCCAGCCCGGCGCGGTAGCTCCGCGCCTCGGCCGGCGTCAGCTCATGCATCGGACGCCCCCCGCTCTGGACCATCTCTTCATAGAAACGCGCTGTCGCAACGTCGAGTGTCATGCCTGCTCCTGTCCTGTCCCGCCATTGTCCCCGCCAGTATCGCAAATGCCCCCGCACACCTTCACCGCCGGGCGCAGAGCGCCCTCGCCGCCGGGCGCAGAGCGCCCCTGCCGCTAGGCGTGCAGCGCCTCCCCGCGGTGCAGACGCGCCGCCGTCTCATACGTCTGACCCATCGAGCGCACCGTCGGCGCGTGCGCCGTCAGGAAGCGGCTCGCCCCAATCAGCACGTCGTCCGCCTCCGGCCGCTCGCCAAAGCGCTCAACCAGCTTGAGCGCCGCGTCATAAATCTGGAACGAGTGAAAGCCCGCGTCCTCACGCAGCAGCGCCGTCCCCAGACTGCGCGCGACTGCCTCCCGCTCCCCACCAGCCAACAGATCGGCGACCGCCTGCGCCGTCTCGTCCACCTGCTGCTGCCGATCGAAGTGATCGAGCAGCACATCGGTCGAGACCGCGCCGCCGTTCGGCTCCGGCCGCGGCTGCCGCGGCAGATTCAGGAACCGCTCCAGATACACCGACGCCGCGCCGTCAAGAATCCCCCGCGCCAACTCCCGCGACGGCGCGCGCTGCATCGCCTGGTCAACCGCGTTCGTGTACGTGAACGTGTGATGCACCGTGTTCCAGTCCCCGAACTCGTTGGAGATGTGGAAATGCAGCGGCCGCCGCGCCGCCGCATAGGCGACCGTCAGACTCAACTCGCTCAACGGCGCGCCGACCCGCGCCGCCTCGACAATCCGCCGCAGCGAACGCGCCGGCGGATCGTCCAGAATCGAATCCGCCAACGCGCGGTGTTCGTCCCACCCCCCATTCCGCTCCCCGCCGACCGCCAAAGCCTCATCCAACGCCTCCCCCGCCTCATCAAGCAGCGTCGGCAGATCAACTGGATGCTGCCAGGCCGACGTCTCCTCCATCCGCTGCGCCCCCGTGATCGTCGGAATCACCGAGCTCAGCACGTCCGGCGCCTCCTCCCAACCAACCGCATCCAGCAGCTCGCACGCCTTGTTGGCAAAGTCCAACGTGTGGCCCACGTCCATGAACGTGTGATCGGTCGAGGCGGCAAAGAGCAGATCCGCAAGCTGTGCCTCGTCCAGCCCCGCCGCCGCCGCGGTCCGCAGACAGCGCTCCGCCGCATCCCGCGAGCGCACCTCCGCAAACCGCCGAAACCACGTGCGGAACTGCTCCGGCCGATCCTCGTCCGTATTGAGCGGCGCAATGTCAAAGTCCGGAGGCTGACCCTGCACGCTCCGCGCCACATGCACCACGCCGTGATACAGCGCCCGCGGCCGATCCGCCGGCTCCAGGAAGCGCTGGACATTCGCCATCGCCGTCAGAATCGACAGCCCGCTCGACCAACCCGCCGCCCGGTGCCGCACCCCAAAGCGAGCCGCCTCCGCCAGAATCAAATCCTCACGCCCCGCCTCGCAGAGGCCAATCACCGACTTCGCAATCACCAACCGCAGATTCTGCTCCAACCCCTCCGACAGCTTCCGCCGACAGTGCGCGACCGCCTCCTCTTCCTGCGGCTGCGGATCAAGCCAGACCTCGCCCTCGCGCACCTCCGCCCGAAACGCCGCCACATCATCGGCAAACAGATCAAACGCGCAGCCGCCCGACAGATCAAACTTCGCATGATGCCAGTGACAGGTCAGAATCCCGTCCGCCACCGTCCCCTGACTCAGCGGAAAGCCCATATGCGGACAGCGGTTATCGACCGCAAACACCTGCTCGCGGTGCCAGAAGACCGCCGCCGTCCGCTGCCCCGTCGAGACCACGCGCACCCCGTCGCGCTGCAACTCCGCCAACGTGCACACTCGGACCGTAGCGTTCATAGCAACCCTCCCATCGATCACCCGCAGGCTACCGACCCCCGCGCCACCTTGCCGCGCCGCCCTGCCCCCCCCGATCTGCCTCCCTCGACCCGCTTCGCTACGCTATCCACCGACGACCCGATCCACCCGCAGCGAGATCGAGATGACAGACTCAACTGCGCCCACTGACCCCGCGATGCCCACAAGCCCGCGCGGCGCGCACCTGGTCGGCAGCGTCCCCCTCGCCGACAGCGAAGCCGTCTTCCGCGCCGCCGCCGCGGCCCTCAGCGGACGCCTCCGCCGCCTCCCCGACGGCGAAACCGGCATCCGCACCAACTGGATCCAGTGGCAATTCCCCCTGCTCACCGCCGCCCCCCAGTTCGAGCCCGCCGCTGAGCCGGCCGGACCATTCGGCCCCCGCCTCCAACTGCGCCCCGCCGCCGCCAACGTCGCCGTCTTCCCCGAACTCGGCTACGCCGCCGCCGCCCTCGACTCCTACGCCGTCTACGCCCGCCTCCAGCAGGCCGGCCTGATCCCCGCCAACGTCCGCTTCCAGGTCTGCCTCCCAACCCCGCTCGCCGTCACCCACCTCCGCTTCATCCCCCGCGATCAGGAAGTCGTCGAGGACGCCTACGAGCAGGCGCTCCTGCGCGAACTGGAACTCATCCTTGCCACCGTCCCCGCCGACCAACTCGCCATCCAGTGGGACACCGCCGTCGAGTTCGCCATCCTCGAAGGCCTCCTCGAATCCGCCCTCACCAATCCGCTCGAGGACATCATCGCCCGCCTCGTCCGCCTCGGCCACGCCGTGCCCGCGCCCGTCGAAGTCGGCTATCACCTCTGCTACGGCGACGTCAACCACAGCCACTTCATCGAGCCGGCCGACACCGCCAAGCTGGCCGCCGTCGCCAACGGCGTCGCCGCCGGCCTGAGCCGACCGCTCACCTGGCTCCACCTCCCCGTCCCCCGCGATCGCGCCGACGCCGCCTACTACGCCTCCCTGCGCGAGCTCCGCCTCCAACCCGACACCGAGCTCTACCTCGGCCTCGTCCACCTCACCGACGGCCCCGCCGGCGCCCAGGCCCGCATCGCCGCCGCGCAGGAGATCGTCGCCAACTTCGGCGTCGCCACCGAGTGCGGCTTCGGCCGCCGCCCCGCCGAGACCATCCCCGCCCTACTCAACCTCCACGCCAGCGTCAGCGCTCCGCTCTGAGCCGCTGTTCTGATCAGGCGTCAGTCCGAGGACTCATACCCGCGATCCCGCTCCCGCTTGAACGCCGCCCAACCCTGCTCCGCGCGAATCCGCTGACGGCTCGCCCCGACCGCATCCTCCGCCTCCAACAGCTCCCGCAGCCCCTCCTGATCGCGGTAGCGCACCGCGTCGATCAGCCCCATCTGCTCATACACAAAGTTCACCAGCCGCTTGTTCAGCCGCACCACCGACGGCGGCAGCGCCGCCAGCTTCCGCGCCATCTCCGCGGCTGCCTCCTCCAACTGATCATCGGGCACCACCCGGTTGACCAGCCCCATCCGCAACGCCTCCGCCGCCGAAATCACCTCACCCAACAGCAACACCTCCTTGGCCTGCTTCTGACCAACCAGGAACGGCGTAATCAGCACCGGCACGCCAAAGCCGTGCCGAATCTGAATCTCCCCCAACCGCGCCGTCTCCGAAACAATCGTGAAGTCGCAGACCCCCGCCAACTCGCAACCCTGACCCACCGCATGACCGCGCACCGCCGCAATCACCGGCTTCGCAAACGACCAAATCCGCAGCTGCACCTCCAGCGCCTCCGGCGCCGGCGCGTCGTCCGGATAGAGCGACGCCCACATATCCCCACCCGCCGAAAACGCCCGCCCCGCCCCCGTCAACACCACCACGCGCACATCATCATCCGCCGCCGCCCGATCCAGCGCCCCATCCAACAACCGCATCACATTCCGATTAATCGCATTCAGCACCAGCGGTCGGTTCAACGTGATCCACGCCACCCCGTCCGCCGCCGAATACAGAACATCATCCGCCGAAGGCGGAGGAATCGGAATCCCATCCGGAGTCCGCCGCCAACCAAGAACATCCCCATCAGAAACCATCACCCAAGCTCCTTCCAACCCAAAGCCACCCCCAGCCTACCGACCCACCAATGAGAATCCCCCCCCCCGCGCCCCCCTCCGTCATACCCGCGCCCACCTCCGTCATACCCGCGCCTGCCGCGGGTATCTCGCCGCGTCGAGCACGGCAATGACGAAGGGGGAAGCAGCGCTCACCCTTCGGGAAGAGCGACTGAAGGGCGGCGCCCCAACCCAGAGCAGATCCAGACCCTCTCCTACACTCCAAACGGACGCCCCCCAGCCCCACCCAACCCAGCGCAGGTAGAACCAACATGCCAACCAACACCCCAATCATCGACTGCCAGGTCCACGCCTACGCCCGCAACACCCCCGACAACCCCTGGCGCGCCGTCCTCACCGGACCCGACGAAGTCACCGGTGACGACATGGTCCAGGCCATGGACGCCGTCGGCGTCGACGGCGCGCTCCTCATCTCCCCCTTCACGATCTACGGCTACGACCCCACCTACGTCCTCTCCGTCTACGACCAGCACCCCGACCGCTTCGGCCTGATCAAACCCTTCGACCCACAGTCCGAGACCGTCGCCGCCGAGGTCGAGGAGTGGACCGCCCGACCCGGCGTCGTCGGCGCGCGGATCATGCTCAGCTACGAGCAACTCTCCCCCGACGAACCCGGTGTTGACCACATCCTCGAGGCCGCCGCCCGCGCCGGCGTGCCCGTCAACGTCCTCTGCGCCGGCCAACTCGACCTCTTCCGCGAGTACGCCCGCCGCCACCCCCAGACCCAACTCGTGATCGACCACGTCGGCCTCTCCCAACCCTTCCACCCGCCCCCGCCCGCTGACCCCTGGGCCGAAATCGACCGCGTCGCCGCGCTCGCCGAGCTCGACCACGTCGCCATCAAAATCTCCGGCGCTTGCACCCTCTCCCACGACCCCTTCCCCTATCCCGACATCTGGGAACCGCTGAGCAAACTCTTCACCGCCTTCGGCTTCGAGCGCTGCCTGTGGGGCACCGACTGGACCCGCGCCGTCAATCTCCTCACCTACGAACAGGGCGTCGAAGCCTTCCGCCTCACCGATCAGCTCGCCGACCACGAACGCGCCGCCCTCATGGGCGGCACCCTCCAGCAAATCTACAACTGGTCACCGGGCGACTCCGCCACCTAAGGCCGATCAGCCTCCGCCCACTCGTTGAACATCGACGTGCGCCCCCCGTCCACGACGAGGTCGTGCGAGTTCACAAAGCGCCCCGCGTCACTGGCGAGGTAGAGCGCCGCTTCCGCAATATCCTCCGCCAGCCCCGCCCGCGGCATCGGCGTCGCCTTCGCCAGATTGGCGCTCAGCTTGGCCATCTTCCGCGCATTCTCCTCATCCGAGAGCACGTTCGCCCGCGCCGAGCCGCCGTAAAAGATCGGAGTCGCAATCGCCCCCGGCGAGATCACGTTCACCCGAATCCCGTAGCGCCCCAGCTCCACCCCCGCCAGCTTGCAGTAATGCGTCAGCGCCGCCTTCAGCGCCGAGTACAGCGGATCGCCCTGCCGATAGCGCAGCGCCGCAATGCTGGAATTGTTGATGATCGCCCCACCGCCCGCCGCCTTCATCGGCTCGATCGCGTAGCGAATCCCGAGCATCACACTGCGCAACAGCAGATGCACCCCGTAGTCAATGTCCTCGCTGGAGATCGTCTCAAATGCCCCGCGCGTCGGCCCGCCCGCGTTGTTGAACAGGATGTTGAGCTGCCCGAAGCGCTCCAGCGCCAGGTCAATCGACGCCTTGATCTCCGCCTCCCGCATCACGTCCGCCTCGTGGTACACCGCCTGCGGACCAAGCCGCGCCGCCAGCGCCGCCCCCTTCTCCCGCGAGCGACCCGTCAGCACGACCTTCGCCCCCTCCGCCACGAACAGCGCCGCCGTCGCCGCGCCAATCCCACTGGTCCCGCCAGTGATCACCGCCACCTGGTCTTGTAGACGCTGACTCATGCCCCCAGCATAGCGGCGCGCCCGTCCCCACCCCCCTCGCCAATGGCTACGATAGGAACAATGACAGACCACAGTCGCGGCGGAGCGCTCACGCAGCTCACCCTGCGCGAGCGCCATCTGGCTCACGGCGCACGCTTCGCGCCCTTCGCCGGCTGGGAGATGCCCCTCCAGTACGAGGGCATCGTCGCCGAGCACCACGCCGTGCGCCAGCGCGTCGGCCTCTTCGACGTCTCCCACCTCGCCCGCGCCTGGCTCCACGGCCCCCACGCCGCCCGCCAACTCCGCTCCGTCACCACCTTCGACGTCACCACCCTCCCCGTCGGCCAGGCCCACTACTCCCTCTACTGCAACCCCAACGGCGGCATCGAGGACGACGTCTTCATCTACCACCTCCCCAGCAATCAACCCAGCGCTCAAGCCGCCGATCGCTGGCTGATCACCCACAACGCCGCCAACGCCGACCGCGACTTCCAGCGCCTCCAGGCCGTCGCCGGCAGCGCCGCCTCCGAGACCACCGCCGAAACCGTCATGCTCGCCGTCCAGGGACCCCAGGCCGTCGGCCTGCTCAGCCGCGTCCTCGGCGACGCCTTCGCCGCCCTCGCCCCCCGCGCCTGCGCCGAACTCGCCTGGCAGAGCGCCCGCGTCCTCGTCGCCCGCACCGGCTACACCGGCGAGGACGGCGGCGAGTGCATCATCCCCGCCGAACACGCCGCCGCCCTCTGGGACGCCCTCATCGCCGGCGGCGCAACGCCCGCCGGACTCGGCGCGCGCGACACCCTCCGCCTGGAAGCCGCCCTCCCCCTCCACGGCAACGACATCGACGCCACCACCCACCCCTACGAAGCCGGCCTCGGCTTCGCCGTCACCCTCAACGACGGCGCGCCCTTCACCGGCCGCGACGCGCTCGTCGAAGCCCACGCCCAGCCCCGCACGCGCCGCCTCGCCCATCTCGCCGCCCGCGCCCGCGGCGTCCCCCGCGCCGGCTTCTCCGTCCGCACCCCCGACGGCGATCCCGACCGCGAACCCGTCGCCCAACTCACCAGCGGCGGCCACAGTCCCAGCCTCCGCCTCGGCATCGGCATGGCCTATCTCCCCGCCCACCTCGCCCAACGCGGCACCCGCCTCGAAGTCGACGTGCGCGGCCGCGCCCTCCCCGTCGAAGTCGTCCGCCGACCTTTCTACCGCAAACCCAAGGACTGATGACGATGACCTACAACATCCCCGCTGACCTGCTCTACACCGCCGACCACGAATGGCTCCGCCGCGACCCCGACCAACCCGACGAAGTCACCATCGGCATCACCGACTTCGCCCAGGAGCAGGTCGGCGATGTCGTCTATATCGAACTACCCCCGCCCGGCACGGCCCTGACCGCCGCCGAGCCGTTCGGCGAGATCGAATCAGCCAAAACCGTCGCCGAACTCTACGCCCCCGTCAGCGGCCAACTGATCGCCCTCAACGACGCGCTCGAAGAGCAGCCCGAACTCGTCAACGAATCGCCCTACAACGCCGGCTGGCTGGTCCGCATCCGCCTCGCCGACGCCGCCCAGCTGGACAACCTGCTCGCCCCCGACGCCTACCTCCAGCTGCTCCCGGAGGACGAGCCATGACCTCGTCGCGGAGCGGCGCGCCGCACCCCTACATCCCCGCCACCGCGGCCGACCGCGCCCGAATGCTCGAGCGCATCGGCGTCGCCGACCTCGACGCCCTCTTCGCCGACCTCCCCGCCGCCCACCGCGACCCCGCCATCACCCTCCCGCCCGCCCTCACCGAGCCCGAACTGCTCGCACTCCTCAGCGAGCGCGCCGCCGCCAACGCGCCCCCGCGACCCCACTTCCTCGGCGCCGGCGCCTACCGACGCTTCATCCCCGCCCTCGTCCCCTACCTCGTCAGCCGCTCCGAGTTCGCCACCGCCTACACCCCCTACCAACCCGAAATCAGCCAGGGCACCCTCCAGTCCGGCTTCGAGTTCCAGTCCGTCGTCTGCGAACTCACCGGCCTCGACGTCGCCAACACCGGCCTCTACGACGTCGCCAGCGCCACCGCCGAGGCCTGCCTGCTCGCCGCCCGCTTCACCAAACGCCGCGCCGTCGCCCTGCTCGAACCGCTCCATCCCGGCACTGTCGAAGTCGTCCGCACCTACGCCCGCGGCAGCGGCCTCCGCGTCGATCTCGTCTCCGCCCCCCCTGACACCCTCGACGCCCTCGACACCCTCGACGACTATGCCTGCCTCGTCGTCCAACAGCCCGACTTCCTCGGCACGATCCGCGACCTCGAACCAATCGCCGCCCACGCCCACGCCCACGGCGCGCTGCTCGTCGCCGCCGCCGACCCCTTCGCCCTCGGCCTCCTCCGCGCCCCCGGCGACGCCGGCGCGGACATCGTCACCGGCGAAGGCCGCGACCTCGCCGGCCCCCCCGCCTTCGGCGGCCCCTCACTCGGACTCTTCGCCGCCCGCTCCCAATTCATGCGCCAGATGCCCGGCCGCATCGTCGGCCAAACGCAGGAACTCCCCCGGACTGACAGCACGGACAGCGCAGACAGTACCGGCAGTGACGACCGCCCCGCACCCCGCACCGGCTACGTCCTCACCCTCCAGGCCCGCGAGCAATTCATCCGCCGCGAACGCGCCACCTCCAACGTCTCCACCGCCCAGGCCCTGATCGCCCTCGCCTTCACCATCACCCTCCAGGCGCTCGGCCCCCACGGCCTCCGCGAGTCAGCCGAACTCTGCTACCAACGCGCCCACGACGCCGCCCGCCGCATCGCCCAGCTGCCCGGCTACGAAATCCCCGACCGCGGCCCCTGGTTCCAGGAATTCCTTCTCCGCGGCCTCCTCCCCGCCGCCGACCTGCGCCACCGCCTCGCCGAGCGCGGCATCACCGCCGGCCTCGACGTCTCCAACCGCCCCGAACCCGACGCCCAACACGCCCTCCTCTTCGCCGTCACCGAAGCCACCCCAGACGCCCACATCGACACCCTGATCGACGCCCTCACCCAGATCGGCCGCGAAGCATGAGCCCGCCTCAACCCAACCGCGAAGACTTCGGCGCGCGCCTCAGCTTCGACCGCGGCGAACCCGGCCGCCGCGCCGTCGACGTCCCCGCCTGGACCGGCCCCCACACGCCCCTCCCCGACGCCCGCCTCCTCCGCCAATCCGTCCGCCTCCCCGAGCTCAGCCAGGGCGAGCTGGTCCGCTACTACACCGCCCTCTCCGCCCGCAACTACGGCATCGACTCCGGCACCTACCCGCTCGGCTCCTGCACGATGAAATACAACCCCAAGCTCAACGACCTGATCGCCTCCCTCCCCGGCTTCGCCGACGCCCACCCCCACGCCCCCGCCGAAGAGGCGCAAGGCACCCTCCGCACCCTGCTCGAACTCCGCAACGGCCTCGCCGAACTCACCGGCCTCCCCCACGTCAGCCTCGCCCCCGCCGCCGGCGCCCAGGGCGAACTCGCCGGCGTCCTCATGATCACCGCCGCCCTCGAAGCCCGCGGCGACCTCCACTCCCGCCGACGCATCCTCGTCCCCGACTCCGCCCACGGCACCAATCCCGCCACCGCCGCCATGGCCGGCTTCTCCGTCACCCAAATCCCCACCGCCCCCGACGGCTCCCTCGACCGCGCCGTCGTCGAACGCGAACTCGACCACACCGTCGCCGCCGCCATGGTCACCGTCCCCAACACCCTCGGCCTCTGGGAACGCGGCATCGAACAGATCGCCGACCTCATCCACGACGCCGGCGCCTACCTCTACGCCGACGGCGCAAACTTCAACGCCATCATGGGCCGCGACCGCTACGGCGACCTCGGCTTCGACGTCGCCCACCTCAACCTCCACAAGAGCTTCAGCACCCCCCACGGCGGCGGCGGCCCCGGCGCCGGACCCGTCTGCTGCACGGAAGAACTCGCCCCCTACCTCCCCGCCCCCATCGTCGAGCAAGACCAGGACAGCAAGGACAACCTCGTCCGCCTCGCCACGCCCGCTCACAGCATCGGCCATCTCCAACAGTTCCACGGCAACGTCGGCGTCCTCCTCCGCGCCTACGCCTACCTCCGCGCCCTCGGCCTCGACGGCCTCCGCGCCGTCTCCGGCCAGGCCGTCCTCAACGCCAACTACCTCCGCGTCCTCCTCCAGGGACACTACGACCTCCCCTACGACCGACCCGTCCTCCACGAAGTCGTCTTCTCCGCCGCCCGCCAACGCCGCGAGCACGGCGTCCGCACCTACGACATCGCCAAACGCCTCATCGACCACGGCTTCCACCCCCCCACCGTCTACTTCCCCCTCATCGTCGATGAAGCCCTCATGCTCGAACCCACCGAAACCGAACCCCCCGAAGCCATCGAAGCCCTAGCCCAAGCCCTCATCGACATCGCCGCCGAAGCCGCCACCAACCCCAACCAGCTCCACACCGCCCCCCACCAAGCCCCCCTACGCCGCCTAGACGAAACCAAAGCCGCCCGCCACCCCCACCTCCACTGGCAACCCCCCAACTAACAACCCCCCCTCGCTGCCCCCTCGCTGCCCCCCCCCTCTGGGGGGAAGCTGTCACAAAGTGACTGAAGGGGGGCACCCTGAGCCACCCCCACCCCCGTCATACCCGCCCCCCCACCCCCTCCTCCGTCATACCCGCGACTACGTCGCGGGTATCTCGCCGAGTCGAGCACAGACCCCTCCGCTGGACACCCCGAGATTGCCGCGGCGGAGCGCGGCAATGACGGCGAGGTGGTCAGCGCTCCCCCAGCAGACCACCAGTTCGCCTAAAATCGACCATCCACCCGCAAGCCGAAAGCGTCCCCAATGCCCATCGCCCCCACCCGCCAAGCCGCCATCCACCGCCTCGCCGAACTCGCCGGCCCCGAAAACCCCGCCTACATCGCCGTCCAAGCCGCCATCGCCCTCTTCCGCATCCTCCCCCCAGACCCTCCCTGCTTCCCCCCTCCGGGGGGAAGCTGTCCCGAAGGGACTGAAGGGGGGCCGCCCGCCCTCACCCCCGAAGCCCCATGCCCGACATCTACGCCGACTACTTCGACGACGAAGATGACGAAGACGAAGACCCCTCCAACCTCGAAGAGGACGAACCTCCCTAATCCCCCCACGCCCAACCCAGCCAGTTTTTTTCTTCCCCAGCGCCACCGCTCGCCCAACGGGCAAAGGCCAGCCCCGCCGTGCCCAAACCCGCTTCCGATACCCTGACCCCCAACTCCCACAACAGAACACACCCACCCCCATGCCCAAACAGCTCCACTCCACCATCACCAGCACCGGCCAACTCCAACTCTCCCTCGCCGAAATCGACACCCCCCAACCCGCCCCCGACGAAGTCCTCATCCGCGTCGAAGCCGCTCCCATCAACCCCTCCGACCTCGGCCTCCTGATCGGCCCCGCCGACATCAGCCAGGCACTCCTCTCCGGCCCCGCCCACAACCCCATCCTCACCGCGCCGATCCCGGACGCCCTGCTCCCCGCCCTCGCCGACCGCTTCGACCAACCGCTCCCCGCCGGCAACGAGGGCGCGGGCGTCGTCGTCGCCGCCGGCGCCAGCGACGCCGCCCAGTCCCTGCTCGGCAAAACCGTCTCCGTCATCGCCCGCGAGATGTACTCCCAATACCGCCTCGTCCCCGCCGACCAGTGCCTCCTCCTCCCCGACGGCGTCACCCCCGCCGAAGGCGCGTCCTGCTTCGTCAACCCCCTCACCGTCCTCGGCATGGTCGAAACCATGCGCCTCGAAGGCCACACCGCCCTCGTCCACACCGCCGCCGCCTCCAACCTCGGCCAGATGCTCCAGAAAGTCTGCCGCGACGAACACATCCCCCTCGTCAACATCGTCCGCCGACCCGCCCACATCGACCTCCTCCGCCAACTCGGCGCAACCCACGTCTGCGACACCAGCGCCCCCACCTTCCCCCAAGACCTCACCGCCGCCCTCACCGAGACCGGCGCCACCATCGCCTTCGACGCCACCGGCGGCGGCCGCCTCGCCAGCCAAATCCTCAGCGCCATGGAAACCGCCGCCGTCGCCCAATCCCCCGGCTTCAACCGCTACGGCTCCAACGTCCACAAACAGGTCTACATCTACGGCGGCCTCGACACCTCCCCCACCATCCTCCACCGCAACTTCGGCCTCGCCTGGAGCCTCGGCGGCTGGCTCCTCACCCCCTTCCTCGAACGCATCGGCCCCGAAGCCACCGAACGCCTCCGCCAAAAAGTCGCCAACGAAGTCACCACCACCTTCGCCAGCCAATACGCAAAAGAAATCTCCCTCCCCGAAGCCCTCGACCCCAAAAACATAGAGGTCTACAACCAACGAGCCACCGGAGAAAAATACCTAATCAACCCCAACAAACCTCACCCCTAACCAACAGCAAAGAAAGCAGGAACCCATGCGGAGCAGCGTCTACGCCCACCTTGCCCCTCTCCCCCCTCTGGGGGGAGATGCCGCTAGGCAGAGGGGGGGGCTCCCTAAAGCCCCAGGCAAGCCCGCGCCCGACCTCCTGGCAGCCAACCAACAACCGTCATTGCCGCGCGCCACCGCGGCAATCTCGCCGCGTCCAGCAGAGCGGTGCGGGCCCGACACGTCGAGAACCCCGCGGCAAGCGCGGCCCTGATGGACAATCGGGCACCCAGGTGTGCTGGGTGCGCACACCGCCGCCCCAGTCAAGCCCGCGCCTCCACAGAGGGAGTGTCCTGTCCCAAACAGCGATCGACCACAGGAGGCTGAGACATGGCCTGGACTCGAAACCGCGAGCGCGGAGGATTGCTCGCCGCGCTCCTGCTCGCCCTCCTGACCCTGGGCGGCAGCCTCAGCCTGACCCCGACCCACGCCGCCCTCGACGCGCCGACCACCCTGACGGCGTCGGACCGGAGCAGCGATCAGATCACAATCACCTGGTCCGCCGTGACCGGCGCCGACAGTTATGAAGTCAGATTGTCCGCTCGCCAATGGGGAGCCACCGACACTTCCTCCACGCACACCTTCGCCAACCTGTCGGTGGACACCAACTACCGCATCGACGTGCGCGGAGTCGAAAGCGACGGCACCAAAGGGCGTTCAAGACGGTCTACATCCGCACCCTCCTGCCTGCGCCGAGCAACCTCTCCTATCCCCACGACGATCCGGGCGACCTCTGCTGCGGTTACTGGGACGAAGATCTCGTCACCATCTTCTGGGACGCGATCGCCTTCGCGGGGATACGAGCTCAGATACCGCACCGTCCGCGAGTCGCAAATGGGAACCTGGAGCGACTGGGCGGCCGTTCATGAAGTGGAACGCGTGGACGGCATTCAGCTGCTGGACTTGTTCCCGGGCTACAGCTATGAAGTCGAGGTGCGCGGCGTCAGCAGCCACGGGAATTTGGGAGGCGAGGTCGCCTCAATCACCGCAACCACCTAGCTCGACGAGCCCACCGCCGTCAGCAACATCCAGCTGACCGCAAACGACGGCTCAATCACCGCGTCCTGGACGCCCGGCCTCCTCAATGACCGCTGGGCGATCACGTACTACGAGAGCGGAGATACTTTTCCGAATTTCGTCTCCGTCGACACGCCCAGCGTGACCATCGAGGACTTACAGAATGGCGTGGAGTATCGGATCGAGGTCATTGCCCAGCGATTCCTGGGTGAGGATCCGTTCGGCGTCGACCGTTGGGCAAGCGTCGCCGGCAGCCGTCCGGAGGGTTGGCGAGTCGCCTACGGAATGCCGCTCGCCGCCCCCACCTCGCTCACCGTCGAAAACCTCATCACCTACACTCCCGACCTCCTCTACCGCCCCGGCTGGCCCCTCCTGCCCCCCGGCACGCCGCTGCCCAATCTCCCCGGCATTCCCCCCGACGACGACCTCATCAACGGCCCCGCCCTACGCATCAGCTGGGACGCCGTCCCCGGCGCCCGGCCCGAGGGCGGCTACCAAATCTCCTTCCACCCCGCCGGTCAGGCCCCCGTCCACTGGAGCCAAATCCACCCAATGGTCGGCCGCTCCTTCACCGTCGCCGGCGGCGTCTTCAACCAGGCCGTCAGCATCCGCGCCGTCGCCCAACTCGAAAACAACGCCCTCGTCTACGGCCCCCCCGCCACCCAAGGCGGCGGCAGCCCAACCCCCAACCCCAGTCCGCCCGACGAGCAACCCGGGATCCCCTCAAATCCCAGTCCGCCAACCGCGCCGCCCGTGATCGCGCCGCTGCCCAGTCCCAGCCCCAGTCCCAGCCCCAGTCCCAGTCCCAGTCCCAGTCCCAGTCCGAGCCCCAGTCCGAGCCCGGATGCAGGCGGCAACCAGGCGGCGGAGCAGCCCACAACCCCAACTCCGCCCAGCAACGAAGGCGAGACCCAACAACCCACTCCCACCCCGCCCGAGGAGTCGCCCGTCACCCCAATGCCATCCCCAGGGATGACCCCCCAACTCCCACCCCGGCTGGGCCTATAGCGCCAGCGCCCCACCTGCGCGGCAGCGCAAGACTCCGGCAGCCCCCCTGCAGTCGCTTCGTCATTGCTGCGCGACAGCTTCCCCCTTTGGGGGAGCGCTGAACACTTTCGTCATTGCCGCGCTCCGCCGCGGCAATCTCGATGCGTACAGCAGCGAGGTCCGTGCTCGACGCGGCGAGATACCCGCGACATAGTCGCGGGTATGACGGAGGTGGGGGCGCGGGTATGACGGAGGTGGGTGCGGCAAGGGTGCGCGGCGACCCCGCTTCAGTCGCTGCGCGACAGCTTCCCCCCAGCGGGGGAAGCGGGGAACATGCGCGACAGCTCCCCCCTCAGCGGGGGGAAGCGGGGAAGCGCTTCCTCTCTCCAACCTGTGGGAAGCGGGACGACTGGGCGGCTGGGCTAGGGAAAGCCGAGGCGTTTGGTGGCTTTGTTGATTTGGGCGGGGGGATTGCTGTGGTGGATTGTGGCTACTTGCCAGCCTTGATCTTCCAGTTCCTCTCGCACTTCCTGATCGTGAGCGGCGACCTCTGGGCGGTCGTGGCAAGGGCCGTCGATGAAGATAGCGATGCGGTGGTTGGGGTAGGCGAAGTCGGGTTGGGTGGAGAGGCCGGGCACCCGGTGCTGGGCGATTGGCGCGGGCCAGCCCTGGGCTTGCATGAGTAGGAGGCACTGGCGCTCGAGATCGGAGTCGCAGACTCTGAGGAGGTGCGCCCACTGGTCGGCGGGGAAATTGGCGCTGTCGACTGCTACCAGGCGGGCGTTGGCCAGGTCGGCGAGTAGAGGGCGGATGACTTCGCGGTTGAGGTGCTGGTGATCGGGCTGGTTGGCGTAGCTCAGCAGGCAGCGGTAGCAGGCGGCGGCACAAGCGCCATCGACGTCTTCGCCGGTCTCGGGATTGATGTGGCAGGCTTGCTGCGCGGCCTGGATTGCGCGGCGGAACTCGGCTCCGTCCCGCTCCTGGAGCTGCTTCCAGACGCCCGCGCCGCCGTCCGAGGATTCGATGAGGACGATGCGGCGGGCGTCGCCGGCGCCGATCAGGTGGGTGGACAGTTCGTTGGGTTCAACCTGGAAGGCCGTCTCGACGCCGCGGCGGAGCGCCTCGCAGAGGGTTCGCCAGACGCTCTCTGACTCCTCCGGCTCCGCCGACTCCGCCGGCGGCGCGAGGACGGGTTGGATGACGATGATGTTGTGCTCGCCGGTGACGAAGGGGCGGACGTCGGCGAGGGCGTCTGGGGAGTCGCTGTCTGGCCTGGCCGGATTGCCAAGTTGCCGGGGGTTGAGCCAGCGGCCGCTGTCGCGGTCGAGGATGAAGCCGTCGGACTCGCCGCGGTAGCCGTTGTTGATCTGCCAGACGCTCGCCTGCGGCGCGAAGCTCAGTTCCAGGAGTGGTTGGCCGTCCGGCGTCGTTGCTTGGCGCCGCTCGCGGCCGGCCGGGCCGAAGCGGTAGTGGACGGAGATGTCGTAGCCGCTACGGGCGCGCTGCTCTTCTTCGGAGGTGATCCCTTCGCGCGGTTCGGTGCGGGAGACGGTGAGCGGGAAGAGGCGCTGGCGGAGGCTCGAGTGGGCGGCGGTGAGCCGCACGCCGCACTCGTCGCAGCGCTCGGGCGCGGCGTTCGGGTCGTCGAAGAGGTAGCCGCAGCGGTCGCAGAGCCGCGCCTGGTGGAGCGTCTGGTCGAGGCCGCCGACGGGGATCGAGACGCCGCGCACGCGGTGCTTCTCGCCCTCGTAGTAGATCGTGTTGCCGGGCCCGAACTCGGCGAGTCCGATCTCGCGGGGGCAGGAGATGGAGTAGCTGCGGTCGCGCTGCGCGAGGAAGACGTGCACCGGCAGTTTGGGGAAGTTGTAGCCGGGTAGAAAGCCCTCGCCGGCCAGGTAGCGGTAGGAGTAGAAGTCCGATTCCTCGTAGGAGGTTTCGTTGCGCAGCAGGCGGAGCTCGCGCTCGGCCTCGTCCCGCCGGCGGATCGCGGCTTTGCGCTTCTTCTGCGACGCGAACGGCCGCTTCGCCGCGGCGGCGGCGCGGTCGTAGGCGGCGTCGGCTTGTCGATAGAGCGCGCGCCAGCGGTCGAATGCCTCATTGAAGCGCTGCGGGGCTTCGGCGATGGCCTCCGCGATCCACTCCTCCGAGAGCCAGTTAATGCCGGCGAAGCGAGACTCGCGCTCGATCAACTCTTTGGCGTCTGCGAGCGCCCTCTGCGCCGGTTGGCGGGCGGCCTGCTCAATCTCATCGCGCAGCGGGTAGCTGTCCTGCTCCAGATCGAGCACGTCGCTGATTGATGATTGCAGCTTGAGGTTGACGCGGCTCATCCAGTTGAAGTGGAGGTGGGCGCGGAGCAGCTCCTCGTTGGCGAGGTCGATGCGGGCGGGTTGGACGGCGCCGGCGATCATCTCGGGGCGGCGGCCGTCGAAGAAGTACTGGTCGTGGGCGTTGCCGTGCTGGGCGAAGGCGGTGACGAGGGCGGCGCGGCCGTTGCGTCCAGCGCGGCCGGCGCGCTGGGCGTAGTTGGCAGGATTGGGCGGGACGTTGCGCAGGTGCACGGCGTGCAGATCGCTGATATCGATGCCCAGCTCCATCGTCGGCGAGCAGAACAGGGCGGGCAGGCGGCCCTCGCGGAAGCGCTCCTCCCGCTGGTTGCGGAGCTGCGGATCGACCTGGCCGGTGTGTTCGCCGCTGGTCAGGCCGCGCAGGGAGGCGGGATCGGACTGGTAGAGCCGGGCGAAGAAGGGATTAGGGCGCTCGTCGACGTCGTCGCGCCAGAGGTAGCGGGCGCGGACGCGGGTCGGATCGGGCTGAGCGGGACGGCCGCCGCCGGGGCGCCAGCGGAGGACGTTGCCGTTGATGCGGACGCCGCTTCCGCTGCGCTCGTTGACCGCGGTGAAGAGATGTCCGCGCAAGGCCTCGACCAATGCGCTGAGCATCGCGGCCGCCTCGTCTTGGCTGAGATTGGGGCCGCTTGCGGCCTCGTTCCAGGTGCGGGGATTGCGGAGGTATTGGCCGATGGCGGAGCGCGGGCTGAGGCGCAGCCAGCGGCGGTACGGCTCGCGCGCGGCGGGCTCGCTGTTGGGGAGGAGGGCGAGATTGGCGCGGGGCAGATCGGAGCGGGGACGCCATTGCTCGCTGAGATAATCGACCGCCCGCTCGAGATCGCGCGCGCCGGCGTCGGTGAGGACGCGGTCTTCGACGACCAGCTCCATGCGGCAGCGGTCGAGCACGGCGCTGAGCACCTGGGCGCGCTGCTCGACGGAGGCGGTGTTGAACATGGGCGCGGCTTGCCAGAGCGCGTCGTCGGCAGCGAGTTCGTCGAGGCCGGCGTAAGTGACCTGGAGCAGGCCGGCCTGCTCGAGGTTGGGTTGATTGACGCGCCAGCCGCGGGTCAGGTCGATGAGCGCGCGGTGGGTGAGCAGGTCTTCCAGAGCACGGCGGGCGCTCTCGTAGCCAGGGCCGCGCTCGACCGGGTCGCGCATGAAGTCGGTGGGCGGGAGGTCGAGGGCGTCGAACAGGTGGCGGCCGATGGTGGCGGTGGTCAGCTCGCCGTGCTGGTCAAGCGCCTGGACGAGCGCGGCGCGGAGCTGGGCGATCTGGACGAAGTCGTTGAAGTGGCCGGCCTGGAGCGAGGCGTCCTGACGGTTGTCGGTGAAGCTGAGGAGCTTTGCTTCGGTCGCGTTCAGGTTCTGGTCTTTGAGACCTTGCACGGCGGTGGAGGCGAGAAGGGTGGTGGCGGTGGAGCGGCCGGTTTGGGAGAGGGAGGCGAGTTTGTTGAAGTCGGAGGCGCGGAGGTCGTGGGCCCAGCGGCAGCGGAGGCAGAGGGCGAGCGGGGCGGGTTGGTACCAGCCGGTGACCGCTGTGTCGGTTCCGCTTCCGTCGGGGTGAAGTAGATCGCCGGTCGGTGAGACGCGGACTCGGCGGGGGACGTGGGGCTCGTAGTTGGGGCGTAGTTTAGGTCCGGATTTGCGTTCGATGTACCAGTGATCGGGCAGAGGCTCGGTTGGACCGTTCCAGATGGGATCGGCGTCAGGGGCGGCGCGGTTGAGGGCGAGGAAACCGATGCGGTCGTCGGGATCGTCGCGGTCGGGCTTGCGGAAGTGTTCGAGCGGGGGACGGGGTTGGAGTTGGCCCTGGGCGTCGTCGCCGATCTTACTGACCAGGTAGTAATCCTGGCCGCAGCGGCGGCAGACGGCCAGGGGAAAGAAGACGCGGTCGGCGGCGGCGCGATAGCGGGGGGCCATGGTGAATTCGCGCTGCGCGGGGGGTTCGAGGGTGGCGTAGACGGCGGCGCCGGAGGAGAACCGCTGGTGCAGGCGGAAGGCGAAGGGGGGTTGGCCGTCGAGGCGGGTGTTAATGATGGCTTGGATTGCCTGCTCGGCGCGCTCTGGCTCGACGTTAGTTTGCCTGGCCAGCGCTTCTGCGCCGGCGGCGAGTTCCAGGGGTTCGCGGCGGACGAGGAGGCCGTCCTCTTCGTACAGCCCGAACTGGTACTCGATCCAGGCAGCTAACGGGTGGTGTTCGAACTCTGCTTGCGTCTCGGGCGGAGGTAGTTCGAGGGCGGCGCGGAGGGTGTTGGGATCGGTGGGGGGTTCTACTTTGCAGGTTCGTTGGAGGGTTTCGTCGACGACGCGGGCGGCGGTGATTTCGGAGCCTAACAGGAGGCTGGCGCTGTCGGCGATCGCTTGACGGCGTTGTTGGCGGCCGCCGGTGGTGGCGATGGTGGCGGAGGTGCCGATCATTTGCACGTTGCCGCCGGCGCGTTGGCGGAGGCGGCGGAGAAGCATGGCGACATCTGCGCCCTGGCGGCCTCGGTAGAAGTGCAGTTCGTCGACGACCATGGTGCGGAGGTTGCCGTGGTCTGTCATGACTTTGACCAGGGCCTGCTCCGTCGGGCGGAGGAGGATGAGGTCGAACATCATGTAGTTGGTGAGGAGGATGTGCGGGGGATCGTTGATGATCTGGTCACGGACTTCCTGTCTGGTCTGACCGGTGTAGGCTCGAAGCGCACGGGACACTCGCCGTAGCGTTCTTCGTAGTTGCGCTTGTACTCGGCGAGGGACTCGTACTGGCTGTTGATCAGCGCGTTCATCGGATAGATGAGCAGGGCGGTGACCTGGTAGCGGAGGCGGCCGTGCTGTTCGTGCTCGCGGAAGATGTGATCGACGATGGGGAGGAGGTAGGTGAGGGATTTGCCGGAGCCGGTGCCGGTCGCGACGGTGAAGCTGCGGCCGGCGAGGCCGTGCTCGAGGGCTTCGTGTTGATGCCAGTGGAGACGCAAGTTGAGGCCGAAGAAGCGAGCGGTGTTTTGGTGGATGAAGCCGGCGGCGGCGAGTTCTTCGAGGGTGTCGGCGGGTTTGAATTGGGGGGAGATTTGCAGGTAGGGATCGGGCCAGAGGCGACCCTGCTCGAGTTCGTGCTGGACGAACTGACGGAGGCGCGGCTCGGTAATTTGGACGCCGGCTTCGAGGTACTGACGGTACGTATCGCGGGCGCGGTTGTTGAGGGCGAAGGGGTCGAGGGTAACTGTGATGCCTCCGGTTCGTGGGCGGCGCGTGGATCGGCGGGCGGGGGATCAATGCTGGTCTGCCAGTTGGGGTCGGTCATGGCGTCGTAGAGCTGGAGGATGCGGTCGCGGGTGCGGTAGTGACCGTGAGCGGCGATGTCCTTGCGCTCGACGATGGGGAAGGTGGACATGATGTAGTCCACATCGTCGCGGGCGATGCCGTAGAGGTGGAAGTAGGCGGCATCGAGTTCGCAGCGCAGGGCAAAGCGGCGATCCACGTCCCAGCGAAAGGACGGGCCGTGATAGCCCAAATCACGCACAAAAGGTTGCAAGTCCTAGGCGGTGTAAGAGAGTTCCAGGACGCGCGCGGCAATTCAGTCGCGCAGGGTTATGGAGCGGTCGGGGGCGGCTTCGTCGTACTTGTCGGGCGGCAGGATTGGGAGTTGCTTGAGGATGAAATAGTTCAAATTTGTATCGCCAACTTTCCGCCGTGCTGTGTAGTCAAGGACGAATGAATTGAGGTTCGCATACAGCGCTGCCACGGTAGCTGGCTCTTCGTCAGCAGGGAACATGATGGGAGCACTATATCCAACTGCCACTCTTGGAATGACCGACGCGATCACGGTGCGCTGATTCGTTGAATTTGTGATATCGCGCCAGCAGAGCAGCCAGTCGTACGCCCAACGATCTCCGATCCGCGCCTCAACCTCAGATCGCGGGGCCCACCAACGGGTGCGAACGGACAGAGAGGGTGACGCTTTCTCTGTATCTGTCAGGTCGCGCGTCCTACCGTTCTCATAAGTCGCCCAGCGATGGTCGAATTGGTGCATCAGCTTTGGCTCATACATGGGGACATGGTCCGGCGCTGGTGCGTCGCCAAAGAGACCGGAGTCGTTGGTGATGTCAATAATTCTCACGAATCGGATCCTGTATCTGCGAGGAAGAGATAGGAGTCGCTGGTGATGTTGAAGATCCCCTGTCGGAAGCTGACGCTCCAGGCCCGGCGACGAAGAGCTCGGAGTCGTTCGTGATGTGGAAGATGGTGAAGAAGGTTGGCCGCCAGCGGCGATTTGGTATAATTGTCCTGTCCTGTCCTGTCCTGTCCTGTCCTGTCCTGTCCTGCGCGCGTGGTGTCTCCAGAATTCGGTCAGATTCTGGCTGAATTCGCTTGGATTGGGCTGGGTTTTGGGCGGATATGTCCAGATTCGTCCAGATTTGTCCAGATCCGTCCAGATCCGTCCAGGAGGATTGGGACCTGGCGGTAGATGGCGCGGGTCAGGTCCGCATCCCGGCGGGTGCGGAAGATGGGGCAGTTGCCGGTGTTGCGGTTGAGCAGGGCGAAGTCGTCGGCGGCGAGCGTGAAGCGGCGCTCGGCGTCGGCAAGGTCAGTGGCGTGGTGGAGGAAGAAGGCGAACTCGGCAGGTGCGGCGGACTCGCCGCTGAGCGTGAGCAGGCAGAACTTGATTCGGCTGTCGATGCCAGGGAAGACCCGCTGGCGGTTCTCGAAGTCGAAGAGGCTGACGAGTTGGCCGAAGAGCTTGCGGGTGTTGTTGTCGGTGGCCAGGCCGGTGGGCGCGATCATCCCGGCCCGGCCCGCTGGATTGAGGAGCGTGGGGGCAAGCTCGGCGAAGAGTTGGTAGAGGTTGATCTGGCCAACCGCTCCGCGGGGGAAGCGCTTCGACTCCCTGGCATACTTTGGCTGCCCTTCCGCTAGCCGCAGCGCAGCAGAGTATTCGTCGTACAGAGCTGGCCTCTCCACTTGAAGCGCCGCGATCATCTTCTTGCGTTCCGAGCCTTTTGAGGCCGCCGCAATTGTCGGCTCCCGGTCAGCGAAGAACTCTCGCTCAGCGAGTCGATATCTGTCCCACGGCGGATTCCCGAGCACGACGTCGAAGCCGCCCTGGGCGAAGATGTCGGGGAATTCGAGGGGCCAGTGGAAGTAGGGGTGGGCGCGGGCGGCGGCGATGGCCTGCGCGTTGACCTGGGCGCGGTGCTGGCGGCGCACGTCGTCGCTGGTCGGGGTGAGCGGCTCGTCCGCGGCGGTGAGGGGCGCGAAGAAGGCATAAGTCCAGAGGTCGCAGGCGGTGCGCTCCCAGAGTCCGTCGCGGCGGAGGCGCGCGTAGGCATCGGCTTTGGCCGCGACCGCCGCGGGCGTGTTGTCGGGCATGTTCCGCAACTGCGCGTGCGCGGACGCCTGGGCGCTGCGCTCGGTCGGCCCGCCCTCGAACAGCGTGTATTCCAGCCCCTGGCGGTGGCGCTTGTTGACCGCCTTGACACTCTGCGCGAGCTTCTTGTCGTCGCCCGTGAGCGCCTTGTATGCGCCGTCGGGGACGCCCTGCTCGAGCACGTCGAGGTCGTAGACGCCGATCAGGGAGTCGCCGTGTTTGATGTGGTGGTCGAGGAAGCTGAGGGGTTGGCCGGGGGCGTGGCCCTCGATCCAGAGGGCGACTTTGCAGAGGTCGACGGCCATGTGGTTCTTGTCGACGCCGTAGATGCACTGGGGGACGACCTCGCGCAGGGCTTGGCGGATGGTGAGGGGAGCGGGTTCGCCCTCGCCGGTGCGCAGGCGGGCGAGTTCGCGGGCGATGCGGCGGGCGGCGGCGAGGAGGAAGTGTCCGCTGCCGGCGGCGGGGTCGATCACGGTGAGGGAGAGGAGGGCGGCTTCCCACGCGGCGGAGTCGGGGCCGGCGTCGCGGAGGCGTTGCTCGATCACGGGGACGAGGGCGGAGTCGATCAGTTCGGAGACGAGCTCGCGGGGGGTGTAGTAGGAGCCGGTGCTCTTGCGTCCGCCGCCGGCGCCGAGTTGGAAGTCCCAGAGTGCGGGCGCGGCGGAATCAGCCACAGTAAGGCGGGGTTCGAACTCGAGCAGGGATTCGTAGACGGAGCCGAGTTCTTCGACGTCGAGGCCGGCGTAGTTGACGCGGCGGATGGTGCCGTCGGCGTCGAAGCGGCCGAGGCGGTCGATGGCCCAGAGGAGGTCGGCGTTGCTGAGGCGGGCGGCTTCGAGTTGGCGGCAGGCGGGTTCGCCGAAGAGTTCGCCGTTGAGGACGTGGAGTCCGAGTTGGTCGGCGAGGGCGTCTTTGCGGAAGATGCGGCAGGTGGTGAGGAGGCCTTGCCAGAGGTCGGTATGGCGGGTGGATTCGCGGCGCGCGGCGTCGGGGAGGGCGGCGCGCTCGCGGAGTTGGGAGACGCTGTAGTACTGGTCGTAGATGGGCTGGCGGTCGGACTGGCCGTCGATCTGGGTGGGGAAGAGCAGGCGGCGCTCCTCGGCGACCATGAGGAAGAGGAGGCGGTAGATGAGGCGCAGGAGTTGGCGGTAGTAGTCGGCGGCGGTGAGGCGGCCGGCGGCGATCTGCTGGCGGAGAGCGGTGGAGTCGCGGTGTTGGAGGAAGCCGCGGCCGAGGCGTTCGAGGGCTTGTTCGACGCCGTCGCGGAGTTGGTCGCGGACGCATCCGCCCTGGGCGATGCCCTGCTCGAACCAGCGTTCGAGGAGGCAGGTGTGGGCGTCGTCGGTGCCGCGCGGGAAGCGGGTGCGGTGGAGCATTCGGTAGAGGAGCGCGAATTCGGCGTACTGGGAGCCGCTGATCATGCCTTCGAGGTCGAATTCGAGGTAGGTGGGTTTGGTCATGCGCTGGGAGTCGCGCAGGAGGCGGAGTTGGCGTCCGTTGGTGATGATGCCCCAGAGGGCGTCATCGCGGTTGAGGAATTGCTGGACGAGGGCGTGGGGCGAGAGGCGGCTGTTGGGCGGGCGTCGGTTGAGGGAGTATTGGGCGCCGACGATGTGGATCGGCGGGGCGTGCTTCTCAGCGCCGGCGAAGTGGGAGATGCGGTAGGCGACGTCGTCGATGGTCGGCGGCTCGGCGGGCGGGACAAGATCGCCCTCGCGGAAGCCGAGCAGGCCGAAGAAGGGGATCGTCCAGGCCTCGCGGCTGAGGCGGGTGCGCTGCTCGGGGGCGGTGCGGTCGAGGCGGCGTTGGTAGGTGTCCCAGTAGGAGCGGGCGTCGGAGAAGGCGCGCTGGATGTCGTCGGAGAGGCGGCCGCGCTCTTTGCTGGCGAGGCCGAAGTCTTCCTCGCGCTGGCCGTCGCCGTGGCCTTCGGCGAGTTCGTCGAGCAGGTCGGCGGGGAAGAGTCCGCCTTCGACGGTGATCGTCGTCCAGGCCATTAGGTTCCTCCCGCTCCATCGGGGACGAATACGTAGAGGCCGAGCAGGTCGGGGCCGTGCGCGGTGACGCGGGGTGCGCGTCCGCCGATCTGGTCGCGGAGGCGTTGGTGGGCGTCGCGGAGTTCGGCGGCGCGCTGCTCAACGAGGGCGTCGGCCCAGCCGGGGCGGTCGTCGAGGATTTGCATCATGCCGCGCACGTGGTCGATGCGGGCGGCCTGGTCGAGGGCGCGGTCGAGGTTGCGGGTGGGTTCGGCGTCCATGAGGCGGAGGGCCTCGGCGGCGTCCAGCCAGACGAGCGCGCCGCGCTCGCGGCGGAAGGCGGCGGGGACGATTTCTTCGGCAAAGAGGTCGGCGCTGCGTCCGCGGATCGTCTCGCGGATCGTGTAGCGGAGGCGGAGGAGGAGGACGGCGGTGCGGCGGGCGACGGCGGCGGTGGCGATCGCGCCGCAGCGGGAGACGGTGCGGGAGTCGCCGTCGAAGGCGGCGGCGAGGATGTGGTGGGCGGCGCGCTCGACGTCGGGGTGGTTGCGGCCATGGTCGGCGAGGGCGCGCCACTCGGGCTGGACGAAGCGCTGGGCGGCCTCGGCGGCGAAGCGGCGGAGGTCGGCGGGGCTGCCGAAGATCGGTTGGAGCGCGTCAAGCTCGGCCTGGACGACGGCGGGCTCGATCTGGGACTGGGCGTAGCGCGTCCGGCGGCGGTGATGCTGATTGGCGGCTTCGTCCCACTGGCGGTGCAAGGCGGAGATTTGGGGATCGGCGAGGTCGAGCTGGAGCTGTTCGGTGCGGCGGGCACCGCTGCCGCGGCGCAGGAGGACGCTGTCGATCAGGGCGCTGAGGACGTCCTCGGAGCCGACGGGGACGGGGACGGCGATGCCGAGGCGTTGGTAGATCGTGCGCGCTTTCTCGATCAGGACGCGCATGACGACGTGGTCGATCTGGTTGTTGAGGCCAACGAGGGTGGCGACGCGGACGACCGGCTGTTGCTGTCCGTAGCGGTCGACGCGGCCTTCGCGCTGTTCGAGGCGGTTGGGGTTCCAGGGCAGGTCGTAGTGGATGACGGCGTCCCAGTCCTGCTGGAGGTTGACGCCCTCGGAGAGGCAGTCGGTGGCGACGAGGATGCGGCGCGGCTCGCGGGCGAGTTCGGTGACGATTTCGCGGCGGTGTCGATGAAGCGGCAGTAGATGATTGGGGAGCAGCCGTCGCGCAGCAGCTGGGCGGCGACTTCGGCGCAGCGGCGGAGCTTGGCGTCGCGCTCGAAGCCGCACAGGGCCTGGGCGCGCTGGAGGAATCCGTCTAGCCGGCGGCGTTCAGCGGCGCTGAGGGCGGCGGCGGGATCGTCGAGCGCGGCGGTCGGCAGGTAGTCGGGCGTCTGGTCGTCATCGGAGGAGTCGAGGATTTGGGCCTGATGCAGATCCGGGTCGAGATTTGCGGGGGGGGCAAAGTGCGGCTACTGAGCCGCGGCCGTTCGCGGCGCCGCTCGAGCATCTTGACCGCGGAAGCGGGGCTGGAGAGGAGGCAGCGCAGGATGGCGATCGCGGCCCAGTAGCGTACCCGCTGGCGCTGCTGCGGGGCATCATCCGCGGACGCGACCGACTGGCGGCAGTAGTCGAGGACGGCGTCGAACAGCTGCTCGTAGTCGCTGTCCAGGCGGTATTCGTACTCCGCCGACTGGCGCTCCGGGAAGGGCGTGTCCGCGCCGAGCCAGGACTGCAGGTCTCGGCGCTGGCGCTGGATCAGGTGACGGGCAAGTTGGCGGGTGAGTGGGCGGGGAGCAAGCTCGTCCTCCGGGTCGAAGTCGGGATTGAGCAGGCCGAGCAGAGAGCGGAACGACTTCTCGACGCCGCTATGCGGGGTGGCGGTCGTGAGGATGAGGTTGAGCTCGGGTCGGCGCCGGGTCAGGTCCTGGAGGAGCTGGAAGCGTCGGTGCTGGGAGGAGGAGCGGTCGCCGCGCGGGCGGGCGGAGGTGTGGGCTTCGTCGACGA
Source organism: Dehalococcoidia bacterium (assembly GCA_965200625.1). Lineage (GTDB taxonomy): Bacteria > Chloroflexota > Dehalococcoidia > Bin125 > Bin125 > Bin125. The sequence continues at coordinate 1,610,672 of OZ241375.1, read as the reverse complement.
TGATCAGGTCGGGGGCGTAGTCGATGAAGAGTTGGCGGTAGCGGTCGGACTTGACGTAGTCGATGGAGCAGACGAGATGCTGGTTGTACTGAAAGACGTTGGCGTTGGCCGGCAGGCGGCGTTCGAGCCGCGCCATGCGGGAGGGTTGGACGATGGCGGCGTCAATCTGGAACTTCTGGGCGAGTTCGTCCGCCCACTGCTCGCAGAGGTGCGGGGCGCAGAGCACGCCGACGCGCTGAACGAGGCCGCGATCGAGGAGTTCGCGGGCGATCATGCCGGCCTCGATCGTCTTGCCGACGCCGACGTCATCGGCGATCAGCAGGCGCACGGGGTCGAGCCGCAGGGCCATCAGGAGGGGCACGTACTGGTAGGGGCGCGGAGTGACGGAGAGGCGGCCGAGCGAGCGGAAGGGTCCCGCGCCGCTGCGCAGCGCCAGGCGGGCGGCGTCGAAGAGGAGGCGGACGCCGGCCAGATCGGCGGCGCGCTCTGGATCGGGCGGAGGCGGAGGACGTCGGGGCGGTCGCCGGGCAGCACCACCCAGTCGCGCTCGCGGAAGGCGAGCAGGGTACCGGGGGGCTGGGTGGTCATGCGGTGAGGCTAGCGGAACGCTGCGCCCCCCTCAGTCGCTTCGGGACAGCTGAGATCCTGTTTCCGTCGTTCCTGCTTTCGCAGGAACGACGGATCTGCACGCACGGATCTGGTGGGCGCTCCACTCGCCTGAGCCTGAGGGGGCTTCTCCATCCGCCCCACCGCCGTCATTGCCGCGCTCCGCCGCGGCAATCTCGCCGCGTCCAGCAGAGCGGTTCGTGCCCGACACGTCGAGATACCCGCGGCAAGCGCGGGTATGACGGAGAATTGGGCATACAGGTGTGATGGGTGCGCGCCCCGCCCCCTCCTCTGTGTGCGGGTGTGATGGGAGTTCTGGGAGGGGGGGGTGCGTGGGTTGGTTGATCCTCTCTGGTGGTGGGCATACGCTCGGGTTCGATTGCTTTCCGTGTTTGACCTCTCGTAGGGGTGTTTGTCCATGACTGCCGATGGGACTTCGATCAGCGAACCGGTTGTTCAGTTTGTCTTCTTCAAGACCGACCCCGCCTGGCGGCGGCTGGACACCGAGACCAAAGCCAATCATCGCGCCGAGTTCCTGCATGTCCTGCGCGGGGCAGAGTCGCTCGTCCCGGCCCACTCGTTCAGCCTGATGGGGATTCGCGCGGACGCGGACTTCATGCTCTGGCGCAGCGCGGACGGGCTGGAGCCGCTGGAGGAGTCGCTCAGCGACCTGCTCGCCACCGAGCTGGGCATGCACCTCGAGGTCAGCTACTCCTACTTCGGCCTCCTCCGCCGCTCGACCTACGGCCGCGCCCAGACCGAGCAGGATCACGCCGAGGAGATCGTCGAGAAGCAGCGCTACTTCGTTCTCTATCCCTTCACCAAGACCGTGGACTGGTACCTGTTCTCGCGCGAGGACCGCGGCAAGATGATGGGCGAGCATATCCGCGTCGGCCGCGCCTATCCGAACATTGCGCAGATTCTGCTCTACTCGACCGGGCTGGGCGATCAGGAGTTCATCGTCGGCTACGAGACCGAGTCACTGGCCGAGTTCCAGGACCTCGTCACCGACCTGCGCTCGACCGAAGCGCGCCGCTACACGCTCTCCGACACGCCGATCTTCACCTGTGTCCACCGGAGCCCCGAGCGCGTCCTCGAGCTGCTTGGCTAACGGCTCTCGGACGGTCGCCCTCGTGTCCCACCAAGCTGACCACTCTGCGCCGGCTGAGCAATCTGACCCATCCCCGCGCCGCGGCGTCCTGCTGATGGCCTACGGGACGCCGCGCAACCTCGATGAAGTCGAACCCTACTACCGCGACATCCGCGGCGGCCAGACGCCCAGCCCGGAGGCGGTCGCGGCGTTGACCGAGCGCTACCGCCGCGTCGGCGGGCGGACGCCGCTGTTGGAGATCACGGAGCGGGTCGCCGCGCGGCTGGAGGCGCGGCTCAATCAGTCCAGCAACCCCGACGACGGCGGCTGGCGCGTCTACGTGGGGATGAAGCACTGGCATCCCTACATTGCCGAGACGATGGCGCAGATCGCCGCGGACGGCGTCCGCGAGTTGGTCGGGCTGCCGCTTGCGCCGCACTACTCGCGGCTCAGCATCGCCGGCTATGAACGGCTCGTCGGGCAGGCGCTGGGGGGGCTGGCTCAGCCGCCCGCCGTCCGCTTCATCCAGAGCTGGCACGCCAGTCCGCGCTACACCGCGCTGATCGCCCAGCGCATCCGCGACGCGCTCACCCACGCCGGCGTCGGCGCGGACGAGGTCGAGGTGGTGTTCTCCGCCCACAGCCTGCCCGCGCGCATTGTCAACTCCGGCGATCCCTATCCCGAAGAGTTGCTGCAGAGCGCCGCCGCCGTCGCCCGCGCCGCCGGCGTCGAGGCCTGGCGTTTCGCTTATCAGAGTGCCGGCCGCACGCCGACGCCGTGGCTCGGCCCCGACATCCTCGACTGCCTGGACACGCTCGCCGATGGGGGCGCCCGCCACGTGCTGCTCGCGCCTTTCGGCTTCGTCTGCGATCACCTGGAGATCCTCTACGACCTCGATCTCGAAGCGCGCGAGAAGGCCGCGGCGCTGGGGCTCGAACTCTCAAGAATCGAGATGCCCAACGACGATCCGGCGTTCATCGAGACGCTCCACGATCTCGTCATCACCGGCGCCGGGGCTCGGATCGCCGCGCTCACACCGGAAACAGCCACCGCTCCCCGAACTGCGCGCTAACAGCGTCTCCCAAAGCCAGTTTGGTGATATACCGATACAGGTATCCCGAGAGTTTGGGAAATAAATCACGAGAGGCGGCCCTGATGCGCACATGGATGAGCCCGCTGCGGCTGGGTGGAGTATTGGTCGGCGTCCTGCTGGGGCTCGCGCTCGTCGCCGCCGCCTGCAGCTCGGACGATCAGGCGCAGCAATCCGCCGCGCAGCAAGCCCAAGCTCAACAGCAGGCCGAGCAGCAGGATCAGCCGCAAGCGACGGCCGACCCTCAGCCACAAGCTGACCAATCCGGCCAGACTGCTCAGGCCGAACAAGTCCAGGCCGCCGACCCGCCGCCCGAACAGCAGCAGCAGGAGCAACAACAGCAACAGCCGGCGCCCGCCGCTCAACAGGAAGTGCAGGAAGCGCAGGAGCAGCCGGCCCAGCAGGAGGAGACCGACTCTGCTGCCGCTCAGGAGCAGCAGGCCGTCCAGCAGCAGGGCGAGCAGCAGCAAGCCGAGCAGCAGATGATGGTGGAAGAAGCCGTCCCCGAAGGCACCCGGCTGATCACCCTGTTCGGCGACATCACCGAGATCATCTTCAGCCTCGGCGCGGAGGAATTTCTCGTCGCCCGCGACACCAGCTCGATCTACCCCCGCGTCGTCGAAGAGCTGCCCAACCTCGGCTTCGCCGGCGCGCTCAACGCGGAAGCGATGCTTGAGTTCCAGCCCACCCTCGTGATCGCTACGCCGATGGCCGGCCCGGAGGGCGTCTTGGAGCAGCTGCGCCAGGCAGGCGTTGAGGTGCTCGTGCTGGACGAACTCAACGGGCTTGATGCGCCCCAGATCAAGATTCGGATCATCGGCGAGGCGATCGGTCTGCCGCAGCTGGCGGAGGCGCTCGCCCAGGACGTCGAGAAGCGGCTCGCCACCGTCATGGATGCAGCCTCGGGCAACAAGCCGCTGCGGGTGCTGCACCTGTACTTCCGCCGCGGCGGGCTGCAGCTGGTCTCCGGCGAGGGCAACAAGGCGCAGACGATCATCGAAGCCGCGGGCGGCGTCGATGCTGCCGCCGAAGCGGGTATCGTGGGGTGGCAACCGCTTACTCCGGAGGCGTTGGTCGCCTCCGATCCGGACGTGTACCTCGTGATGGACCGCGGCATCGGCGTGATCGGCGGGATTGAGGGGATGATGCAGATTCCCGGGGTCGCGTTGACGAAGGCGGGCCGCAATATGCGGATCATCTCCATGCCCGACCTCTACCTGCTCGGCTTCGGCCCGCGGCTGCCGGAAGCGATTTCCGATCTCTCCCAGTACATCAACGAAGTCCAGGATCAGGTCCTGAGCGAGTAGTCCGCGCACGGTCAGGGCACAGGCAGCGCACAAACCAGACAGCGACGCACGATGGCGAACGGGCCGCTGGCGCAGCTCCGGGAGCGGCGCCCCGAACTGGCGGGAGCCGCCGAGTCGCCCCTCCCGCGCCGGCTTGAGCCGCTCGTCTGGGGCACGCTCACCGCCGGCCTGCTCGCGCTCGTCTGCCTCAACCTCGCGCTGGGCGCGTTCGACGTTGACCTCCTGCGGATCATTGGGCTGCTCTTCGCCAAGCTCGGGATCAACCTCGGCATCGAGTACACCGCGCAGGAGGAGGCCATCGTCTGGGTCATCCGCCTGCCGCGCATGATCATGGCCGCGCTGGTCGGCGCGGGCCTGGGCATCTCCGGCGCCGCCCTGCAAGGCCTCTTCCGCAATCCGCTCGCCGATCCGGGGCTGATCGGCGTCTCCAGCGGCGCCGCCTTCGCCGTCGCGCTCTGCGTCATTCTCGGCATCTCCAGCTGGGGCTTCTTCGCCCAGCCGATTGCCGCCTTCATCGGCGGCCTCGCCCTCACCATGCTGATCTACGTCTTCGCCAGCCGCGGCGGACGCGCGCAGATGGCGACCATGCTGCTCGTCGGGATCGCCGTCAACGCGATGCTCGGCGCGGCGATCAGCCTGATCATCGCCTTCTCCGACGACGAAGAGCTGCGCGACATCGTCTTCTGGACGCTCGGCAGCCTCGGCGGCACGCTCTGGGCGTTCGTCTACTCCGCCGGACCGCTGATTCTGATCGGCGTCTTCGTGCTGGTTCGGCAGTCTGGGGCGCTCAATCTGCTCTCACTGGGCGACGCTGAGGCCCGCCATCTGGGGCTGCCCGTTCAGCGCACGCAGATCCTGATCGTCATCGCTGCGGCGCTGGCCACCGGCGCGAGCGTCGCCGTTGCGGGCATCATCGGCTTCATCGGGCTGATCGCGCCGCACATCGTCCGCCTCGCGGTTGGCCCCGATCACCGCCGGCTGATCCCCGCCAGCGCGCTGGCCGGCGCGATCCTCGTGCTCGGCGCGGACCTCGCCGCCCGCACGATCGTCGAGCCGGCCGAGCTGCCCCTGGGCGTCCTCACCGCGTTCATCGGCACCCCCATCTTCCTCTACCTCATCGACCGCGCCCGCCGCAGCCTAGCCATGAACATGTAGCCCAGAGCTCCTCCTTTTAGCTGAGCTGTCGCGCAGGGACTGCGGGGGGGGGGGGCTGCCGGAGCCTCGCGCCCCACAACGAGGGACCCCCCCTCTGCCTAACGGCATCTCCCCCCAGAGGGGGGAGAGGGGAAAGGTGGCCAAGCTCCCCCTCTGGGGGAGCTGTCGCGCAGCGACTGAGGGGGGCTCCCCCCGCTCCCCCCACGAGGGGAGAAGCGGGGTGCCCGTCCTTAGCCGTTATCCAGCGTGAACGTGAACTCGTCGCTAGCCGTCCCGCCTGCCGAGTCCGTCGCCGTAATCGTCACCGACACCGCATAGCTCAGGTCATCGCCGCTGAAGTGATCTGCCATGTTCAGCGTCACTGTCGTGCCCTCGGCAATGTTCGCGCCCGCAAACGCGTTCGTCAGCGTCGGCGCTGGAGTCGGCGCTGGCGCGGGCGTCTGCCCGGGCGTGGTGGACGCCGCGGCCGACCAAGCGCTGCTGTCGATCGCGTTGGTCGCGCGGACGCAGACCTGGTACGCCTTGCCGTTCTCGGCGCTCATCGTGCTGGTCGTGGCCGTGCCCTCATGCGCTGGTTGGTCCAGCTGGCGCTGCCCGAGGCGCGGAACTGCACGTCATCGTCCGTGACGGCCGCCCCGCCGTCGTTGGCCGGGGCGCTCCACGATGCCGTCACCTGCTGGTTGCCAGCCTCCGCGCTGAGGCCGCCCGGCGGGCTCGGAGCGCCGCTGGGCGTCGCCCCTGAGGTGGTCACCCAGACGCTCGTGCCGCCGGGCAGAACATCGACCCAGTCGGAGTCCCGCACGACGGCGCGCACGAACACCGTGTACGTCGTACTGGCAGACAGGCCAGTGATCGTTTTCGAGGAAACGTCCGGCGGCCGGTCGTCGCCGTTCCGATCTTCAAGAGCGAGGGCCGTCGCCGGTTCGGTATCACTGGAACTGGTGCTGTAGCCGACCTGCCATTCCACATCGGAGCCCGTTGTTGCTCGGCACGGTCCAGCTCACGGTCAGACTGCTGTTATTCGGGGCCGTGGCAGTGAGACCGCTCGCCGGCAGCGGCGCGGGCGCAGCCTCAACGCGGTTTGAGTTGTAGCTGCATCCGCTGGAGTTGCAGGCCTTGACGTAAATCCCATACAACGTCCCGCGCGATCGCCCCGTAATCGCCAGCGGATTGGCGGGCGTGAGGTCCTGAGTCTGCTCAGCACTCGACGACGGACTCTCCCGGTAGGTGATCGTGAACTGCGTCGTGCCGCTGGGGATCGCCTGGAGCGTCAGCTCAATGTCGGAACCGCTGGTGCCGTCGGTGGTGGAGATGCTCGTGACTACGGGAGCCTCAGGAGAACCTGGCGGCGGCTCCGGAACCAGCGCGATTGAAATCCATCCTCCAGCGCCATCAACGCCCCCACAGCAAACCCCAGAGCGAGCGCAGCCAAAGACAGCTTCCTCGCCATACCAAATCGATCAACTACAACAACCGCTCTCTTCCAACCAAACAAGACACAGTCTACCGCCCACAATCAAGAAGCTCAGACCGCCCCCCCGGAATCTGGCGCGCAGCGACTGAGGGGGCGCGCGCCAAAGCAGGCAAGCCTCCTACCCCCCGTCGTTCCCGCGAAAGCGGAGCCTGTCCCTGGCCTGAACAGGGGTACCCAAGCGATGCCCGCACCGGCAACCCAGCGTCGAAGTTGCCGCAACCGAGCGCAGCAATGACGGAAGCAAGCGCTCCCCCGCCGGGGGAGCGGTCACGAAGTGACTGAGGGGGGGGCTCTCCGAGTCCCGCGCCTCCGGGGAGGCCCCCCATCGCCCCTCACGGGGCACTTCCCCCGGTGGGGGAAGTCTAGATCCAGAGCTCCCCCACCGGGGGAGCTCTGGATCTAGACTGAGGGCAGCGCCCGTCCTTAGCCGTTATCCAGCGTGAACGTGAACGCGTCGCTCGCCGTTCCGCCTTCCGAGTCCGTCGCCGTGATTGTCACCGTGAGCGTCTGCGACGCCGCGTGCCCGCCCTCAAGCGTCAGCACGCTGCCGCTCCACGAGCCGCCGATCTTGTTCCGCGCAATCTCGTTCAGCAGACCCGTCTTCGACTCACCCGTTCGCTGATGCGTCGTCGTCACCTCGACCGTGAAGGTCAGGCCGTCACCGCTGAAGTGATCGGCCATGTCCAGCGCCGAGGTCTGGTCGTCGGACAACGTCAGGTCATCAAACGCCTCAGTCAGCGTGGCCGGCGCGGGGGCGGGCGGATCCGCAGGCGGAGGGTCTGCCGGAGGCGGATCAGCTGGAGGCGGATCGTCAACCGGCGGCGGGTCCGCGGGTGGCGGGTCTTGCGCGGGCGGATCTGCGGCCGGTGGATCGGCCGGCGGCACCGTCAGCGACAGCGTGAACGAGTCGCTCACCGTTGCGCCCTCCGCGCCCGTCGCCGTGATCGTAATCGTCAGCTCCTGCGGCGTCGCGGTGCCGCCGGTCAGGGTGAGGATGCTGCCGTTCCAGACGCCGGTCACCTTGTTGCGCCCGACCTCATTCAGGTTGCCAGTCTTCTCCTGGCCGGTGCGTTGGTTGATCGTCGTCACCGTGGCGGCGTAGCTCAGGTCGTCGCCGCTGCAGTGGTAGGACATATTCAGCGACAGCGTGGCCCCGTGGGCGAGGCTGACATCGTCAAAGGACGCGTCCAACGTCGGCGGCGCTGGAGCGGGCGCGGGCTCCGGGTCAGGATCGGGCGTCGTCGGAGTTTCGGGGTCGGGATCAGGATCAGGCGCGGGCGTCGAGCTGTCGCCGCGCTGCTCCGCGACGCTCACCACATGGTTCTTGAGCACCCGGTACTGGCTGCTCGTGCCAAAGTCCCACGGGTCGGCGGCGTCCACGTTCCAGGTCGCGTAGATGCCCGTGTAATCGGTGGGCGTTTGCAGTTCGGTCGTCGTCTTCCCTGCGCCCAGCGACGAATCGGAGATCGTCACGACGGTTGAGTCGTAGTAGATGTCCGGCGCGGTGATCGCGTTGCTGTTGGCGACAATGCTGTTCGTGCTCACGCCGTAGCTGGCGGACAGCGACGTCTGGCTATCGGAGAACCCGGCCACGGAGCCGCGGTGCGGGCCGCTGACCGAGGCGTTGAGGCTGTACACGGTGTGGACGGTCGCCGGACCCAGTTCCACGCCCGTCGTGCCGGCCACCCTCGAGTTCAAGCCCACAATCGCGCCGAACCCGTATCGGTGCGCCGGCTCCCCGACCGCGATGATCGTCACCCCGCGCGTGAAACTGTTGGTCAGCGTGCCCGTGTTGCGCCCGACGATGCCGCCGATGTCCTCCGTGCCGCTGACCGTGCTGTCGACCACGGCCACGTTGGTCACGGTGCCGTTGTTCTCACCCGCCACCGGGCCGACCTGCATGTAGGAACTGAAGGACGCGTTCTTCATCACCAGATTCTTGACCACGCCGCCCGGACCGACGCGGCCAAACAGGCCGCGGTGCATCCCGCCGCCGCTCTGATGCCACTGGAGGTTGGCGATCGTGTGTCCGCCGCCGTCAAAGACGCCCGTCCAGGCCGTCTCCCAGCAGCCAATCGCTATCCAACCGTGCCTCGGGAAATAGCCGGGCGGCTCGTGGTTGAGCTCATACTCCAGCGGGAACGTCAGGTCATTGACCATGATGTAGCCGCTGCAGTTCCCCGCCCCCGCGCCGCAGGGCGTGTCGCCGGAGACCGCCCGGTACTTGGCCAGCATCTGGGCCAGATACCAGGGGTCATCGTGCATCCAGTACTCCGACGGGTTGTGCGTGCCGTCGCCGTTCAGGTCGAGCTCGATCGTCGACAGATGCTCCATCGTGCTCACCGCGATCATGTCGCTGGCCAGCCCCAGCTAGAGATCGAAGTAGACCGCGGCGTTGTTGCTCGCGTCCGCGCTGTCGACGCCGACGATGTCCACCGTGACGGCCTCATAGTCCGCCGTCGCGCCCGTCAGCGACAGCGTGCCGCCGCTGACCGAGCCGTTGAGCTTGCTCCCGATAATCGAGTTCAGGTAGCCGCTCTCCGTCGCCCCGTCCGCATCAGTGACGCTGAACAACACCGAGTAGCTCAGGTCGTCCCCGCTGAAGTGGTCCGCCAGGTCGAGCGTGATCGTCTCGCCGTTGCCCACGCTCTTGCGGGCGGCCTCGTCGTAGCTCGAAGGGCAGGTCGCGGCGGGCGGATTGGTCGTCACCAGCGGCCAGTCCGCGCAGCGCGCCGGCGCAGTCTCATCCTCAGAGCCCGCCACCGGCGGATCCAAGACCACCGCCGCCACCAGCATCGCCGCCACCAGCAGCAACCAATGCCCCATCCGACCGCGCCAACGCCCAATCAAACCAACCACCTACCCTACCTGTGACCAAGTCATCCTGCGCTCCCTCCACTCCAGACCCTGCGCTTATGCACATAAACTTACACACTCAAGCACACCTTGGGGGAACTCCCCTCGCTTCCCCCTCCGAGGGGGAAGCTGCCCCAAAGCGACTAAAGGGGCGCTCCTCCGGGCCTAGAAATTCCGTCATACCCGCGACTACCCTCGCGGGTATCTCGCCGCGTCCAGCAAAACCGCCCCGCTGAACGCCGCAAGATCGCCCCAGTGGAGCGCGGCAATGACGGAGGCGAGACCCAGAGCGCCCCCACCGAGGGAGCTGCCCCAAAGCGACTGAGGGGGCCAGCCCCAAAACCCGAAACACCGCCGCTAGCCCGCCGACCGAGGCGCAACCCAGGTCCGCTCCAGACGCTTGGGATGCATCTCCAGCGAGTGCCCAAAGTAGGCATCGGCGTAGTTAAAGACATACCCCCGCCGCACCAGCGCCCCATAGGGATTCACCAAATGCAACCGCCAGACCTGCTCCTGCTCCCGCCACCGGATGTCCTCCAACAGCGCCGACCGCGCAATCGGATCGACCTCCGCCCGCTGCAGCTCGCACAGTTCATCAAGCAACGGATCAGAAATGCCAGAGTAATTCCCCGCGCCCTGTGAGTGGAGTTGCACATAAGTCAGTTCATCCGGCTCTACTTCGCGCTCGCTCGAGTACGGCGCAAAGTGCAGATCGACCCCCTCAGCGCCGTAACTGAGATAGTCCGTAAAGCCCGCCGCAAAGTCAAAGATGTTCACTGATCGCACCACCCGCTGCATCTCCAGCGCCTCCCCAAACACCTGCCTCCACCGCGCCTGACAGCCGTTCAGAATCCCCGGCTGCAAGATGTTACTGAAGACCGTGGTGCCCGCGTCACCGTCATTACGAAACTGGTCTATCCGAATCCGCAACGGGTTGGCAGCGTCATAACCAGCGCTCCGCAGCATAGCCGTCGCCTCCTCCGCGTCCGCGCGATAGCTCGGCCCCAACTCCTGATCCGACCACGGCCACTCCCGACGCAGACCGCGCTGGTCATAAGCAAACGCCCAGTTCATCCCACAATCCAGCGCCGCCTGACCACCATAGTACCGATCGACGAACCCGCGCCGGTCGAGCGCCAGCGAGAACGCCAGGCGAACTCGAGGATCCGCAAACGGGCTCGACCCCAGTCCCGGAAACCGCCACCCCGGGCCGCCGCCCGGCCGCGGCGCAGTCACCTGCGCCACCGCATCACTGTGCGCCGTCGCCGCCGCGCTCAACGCATCCAGCTCCGGACTGACCAGATCAACCCGATCAAACCGCCAATCCGCCAACTCCTGCCGCTTCATCTCGACCGGCCACCACGTGTCCGCCGGCTTCGCATGGACTTCAGCTAGATACGGCAAACGTCGCCCGGCGGCGTCGCGTTTCCAGCACTGCGGATTGGCCGTCGCCGTCCAGCCGCCAAGGAGACCCTCTCGGCCGACGCTCACAGCGGTCAAATCCCCAGCGCCCCCGAAATCGTTCCGCGAACTGCTCATCCGAAACGGGCCGCTGCCAATGCCGACCGTATCAACATCGACCTCGTCCACATTGTCGAGCACTTCCGGAGGCAAGACGACGTGTTGCGGCCCCGCCATCCGCCGCAGCAACGGAACCGACGCCTGCCTGAGATTCACCCGCAGCGTGAGGTCGTTCAGCGCTTCAAAGCTGGCGACAGCCTCGTAAGCCGACGCCAACCGCAGCGCCAGATTGGGTTCCGTCTGGCCGCGGTACCTCTCCAATGACGCCGCCACATCGGCAGCCGTCAGCGGGAGCCCGCCGCTCAGCGGCAGCCCATCCGGCCAGCGGACGCCCGGGTGCAACTGAAACACCAGCGCGTTCGGCTCCGGCCACTCCCACGCCGCCGCCAGATCACCCTCAATCCGATCCTGGTGCGGGTCGCTCTCATCGTCGCCCCCGAGCGTCACCAGCTGGCTGTAGACGAGCGGCAGGAGCGAGCGCGTGCTGGTCCAACGCAGGACGCTGTCGAAGTAGTGCCGCGTATTATCTTTCAGCGGCGACCAATGTGTCGGCTCATACGCGTGCATTCGCAGGCTGCCGCCCTGCACCGGCCCGGCCGCGCGTCCCGGCGCGTGCGACAGCTGGCGTCCATGCCACCGCTCGCGCGTCAACGTCTCGACCGTCTCCGGCGCCGGAGCCAGCGCCGCGTCCTCCTCCGCCGCAATCCGCGCCGCCGTCAACTCCGCGCGCGCAAGTTGAGGATCCGCCTGCACAGGCTCAGGTCTGGATACCGGCTGCGGAGTTGGCCGCGCCACGCGCTCACGCTCCGGCACCCGAGAAACGTCCGGCGCACCACGCGAACACCCCACCAAAGCCAACCCCAGCACCCCAACCCCCACCCACCCCGCAGCACGCAACACCCCGCGCCGACTATACGTCCTCACCGATCGCATAACGCCCGCCCATCAGCCAAACGCCGCCGCAGCGCCAGAAGACAGAATAACCAACCGTATCCCAGCACTACCCCACCGGGGGAGCTGTCACGAAGTGACTGAAGGGGCGCCCCGCGCCCCCGCGCAGAGGCCCCCATCGCCCCTCCGAGGCACTTCCCCACAGGGGGAAGGCTCGATCCAAAGCTCCCCCACCGGGGGGAAGCGGGCGACTGGCCGTCAGGCGACGCGGAAGACTTTCATCACCTCGTCCCCCAGATGATTGATCACCTTGACCGCGATGCGCCCGGAGGTGGGCCGGTCGAAGGGGCGCGAGGTGTCGCTGTGGAGCGTGGCACACGCCTCTGCGTCGATTTCCGCCTTGAGCGTGGTCTGGAGCGACTTGTACGGATTCGCCGCGCCCAGGAAATAGGCGTGGAGGACGAAGAAGCTCTCGCCGTTGTAGTCGGTGTCGATGAACCAGCAGGCGATCCCGTCCGCGTCGTCGCTGCGGATTTGGCCCGCGCTGGGATCGAAGACGTCCACGCCGTTGACCCTGACCTGGAGCTGACCCGCCTCCGCAGCAGGATCGTCATCGGCGGCCAGGATGTCAATGTCAGGCTCCCCGAAGACGACGAAGAGGTTGCCCGCGCCGGTGTTCTTGAGCTCGTTCGCCATGTGCAGGTCGGCGTTCATCCGCGCCTTGAGCACGGGGATGCTGCCCAGCCGGTCGAAGTCGGCCGTCTGCGCCTCGTAGTTGAAAGCGCAGGCGACGAGCACGTCGCAGCCGGCCTCGGCCGCTTCGCGGGCCGCCTCGACCAGGTCGGGACGGGTCACGGTGCCGAACTCGGGACCGATGAAGACGCCCGCGCGCTTCGCGGGGCCGGAATGCTGCGCGTCCTCGACGTACTCGCCCGTCGCGCAGACGAGGTCGCCGGGCCAGGGCGTGAGCGCAGAGAAGCTGAGCCGATCCGCCCGCTGCGCCTGCTGGACGCCGGCGCTGCGCAGATGCTCCAGGATCAGCGCGGCAAAGTCCTGAGGCGCGTCGTAGGCCGCCTCCGCCTCCGCGACGCCGCCCGCGAGCGGATCGATCAGCTCGTCGTCCTCGTCCAGGCCGAGCAGGCGGTGCGGCGACGCGCACCTTGCGCCTGTCCTCGTAGGGCTGGTCGTAGAGGTACTCGAAGTTGGCGTGGCGGGCGATGGAGGCGTCGATCTCGCGCTGCCGCTCGATCCGCTGCTGCCACCAGTCGCGGTGGCACTCTTTCGCCAAGTTTGACCAGCGCGGATCAGCCTCGCGCGGGATTTCCCACTCTTCCCATGCTTCACCCAGCGCGTCGTTGAGCATTTCGCGCAGCGGCTCCAGTTCCGTCTGATGGCGTTCCCAGATGACGTCGATCTCGGCGTTGTTGGCGATATCGCGGAGGGTGATGTGCGGGACGCGCTGGTAGACGAAGCCCTGATGGACGCTATTGTAGTACTGTTGTACGGAATGGGGGGGGGGGGGCGCTTAATTTTTCCTCTTGCGCCGCCCCGTCTTCGCTGTCCGCGAGCAGATACCAAGGATAGCGCGCGCCCATAATCCGCATCCGCGCCAACGCCAACGCCACGCGCGAAGTATCAATCGTAATCCAGCGCCGCCCCCACTGCTCCGCCACATAAGCCGTCGTCCCGGAACCACAGGTCGGGTCGAGGACAAGGTCGCCGGGGTCGGTGGTCATGAGGATGCAGCGCTGGATGACCTTGGTAGCTGTTTCAACAATGTACCACTTGTTGGATGCAAACCCCGCGATTCTAGTGTCTGTCCACACATTCCCGTCTTGGAAGACAGGAAAATCATCCGTGAACCGCAAATAGCTAGGCGTTCGACCATACAGCGCTACGCGAGTCGCTTTCTTTAGGCGTTCCATTCCCGTAGGGTTGGTCTTCCACGATCCTCTGCGAAGCTCGATGGTTTTACCCTCGATCGTGAGAGGTGGATTTTCGCCCGAGCCGCTTTGCGAGGTTATCTGATCTAGCCTCGCAAAGCGGCTCGGGTTGAAAAGACCAGAGGGGACAGAACGAATATTGGATACAGGTTTGTACGCACTCCCGCCTGCCTCTTGGGTTTTCTCCTGCCAGAGCCCCCTGTACTTCACCTGGGTTCTGGAGTTACGCCCATACCAGAGTATGAAGTCAGCAACCCCTGCTAAGGTTGCAGAGGTTGCGCCAGTTGTCTTCAAGAAGGCGATCTGGCTAATGAAGCAGTCTTCCCCAAACACCTCATCCATTAACGCCCGCACCCGGTGGACGTTCTCGTCGCCGATCTGGACGAAGATGCTCCCCGACTCGGCGAGCAGGTCGCGGGCGACCTCGAGCCGGTCGCGGAGGTAGCTGAGGTAGGAGTGGATGCCGTCGCGCCAGGTGTCGCGGAACGCCTTGACCTGCTCCGGCTCGCGCGTAATGTGCTCACGCTTGCCGTCGCGCACGTCGCGGCTGGTCGTCGACCACTGAAAGTTGGAGTTGAACTTGATCCCGTAGGGCGGGTCAAGGTAGATGCACTGCACCTGCCCGCGCAGCCCTTCGCGCGCCGCCAGCGAGGCCATCACCTGCAGGCTGTCGCCCAGGATCAGGCGGTTCGACCAGCGCCCCTCGTGCTGGTAGAAGTCGGTGCGCTCCGCGCCCTCAGGGAGGCCGTTGAAGTCCGCAAAGAAATCCTGCTGCACACCCTCGGCGACGCGCCGCTCGGAGCGCCGGAGCAGGTCGTTGATCAGCGCCTGAGGCTGAATCTTCTCCTGGATGTACAGCGGCGGCGCCTGCACGACCAGGTCCCGAGCGTCCTGCTCATCCTTCCCCCGCCAGACCAACTGCGGGTCCAAATCCCGGTTGCGCCGCGCATAAGTCACCGGAATCGGCTTACGCTCGTCCGGACCCATCACCGCCCGGTACTCCGCCGTCGGAATGTTCGGCCGAGACGCCTCCCCATGCCGCAGGGTGTCCACCTGCTTGGGACCAGACTTCCACGTGGACTTTCTACGCTCCATCGCTCGCCTCCCCAGCCCCTCCATCGTTCCCGCGAAAGCGGGAACCCCCAAACGCAACGTGTGCACCAGAGCATAGCGAGATCGCCGCGCCAGCGCGCGGCCAGGACGGAGGAGATTGCACAGCTCCCCCGCCGGGGGAGCTGTCGCGGAGCGGCTGAGAGGGGCGCCCGTTTGGGGCGCGGGGCGCGGCCACCGTGTGGGTTCCCGCTTTCGCGGGAACGACGGAACGGAGAGCGCGGCCCAGCGGTCGTTCGGTCACGGCGGCGATGTCTAGCATCAGAACGCGCAACCTCACTCTCTCAGGAGAGGATACTTCCCTCAGTGGTTTCCGCCGCCTCCGCGCGGAGCGTCTGCAACTGCGGGATCAGCTCGGGAAGGCCTGTCAGGACGACTTCCCAGACGGTGTTGTCGTCGATGGCGCCGTAACCGTGGATGAGGCGGTTGCGCCTCCCGGTGATCGCGTGCCAGGGAATCTCCGAGTGCGCATCGTGCACGGCCTGAGGGATGTTGTTGGCAGCTTCGCCAAGCACCGCGAGAATCCAGAGCACCGCGTCATAGACGAGATCGTTCGCAAGGAATGCAGCGCGGTCCAAGCCCTCGACATATCTGGCGATCTTCCGGCAGCACGCCAGCATGTCGTCGATGTAGATGTCCCAGCGCTCAGACCTGGACGGCTTCAGCCCCGATGTAGGGGCGGAGCTCGGGGCGGAGGGTGGTGTCAGGCACCAGGTCGACAGGTCGGCCGAGCAGCTCTTCGAGGTCGCGCTGGAGATCGAAGGAGCGCGTCCAGCCGGGGCGCTCGTCGAGGCGGACGAGGATGTCGATGTCGCTGTCGGGGCGGGCCTCGTCGCGGACGGTGGAGCCGAACAGGGCAAGGTCGAGCACGCCGTAGCGCTCGGCCAGAGCCGGCTTGTGTTGACGCAGGAGAGCGAGCGTCTGCGCGCGGCTTGGCGGTTGCTCGGTCACGGCGGCGCTCCAGCGACTGTTGCGCTGAGCATATCGTCGATCGCCCGCTCGAGTTCGGTGTGCAGCTGGTAGACGTTGGTGAACTCGGCAAAGGCCCAGCGACCGTAGCCGCCGAGATGGTTGACGCCGGGGATCCAGTGCGTGTCCATCGCCGCCTTCTTGTCCTTGGCGTCTTCGCCGCGGTAGCCCTTGATTTCGACGATCAGGTTGAGCGGCTCGCCGCCGCGTCCGTCGTCGAGCTGGACGATGAAGTCGGGAATGTAGCGGCGCGGCTCCCCGCCGCTCAGGTACGGCACCTCAAAACCCAGCCCCTGATTCTTAACGTAGGCGCGGACGCGCGGGTGCGCCTCGACGACGCGCCAGAACTCGGCCTCCCAATCGCTGTCGCAGACGGCCCAGTTGAGGTGGCAGCGGTCGGCGCGGGTCTGCCAACGGGTCTGTTTGGACGTGGCAAAGCGCACGTGCCGCGTGGAGCCGGCCGGGTTGTACGGGTCGAGGATCGCCTTGACCGGACGCGCGCCAGCGGAGCCGCTGACGATCGCCTGCATGATCCGCTCGCAGGCAGTGTCGGCAAGGGCGCGGTACATCAGCTGGGCGGGATAAGCGCCGCCCTTGCAGATCAGATGCTCGTCCAGCCAGCGGCCGGTGATGCGTTTGAGTTGGCCGAAGAGGTGCAGCTTCGGTTCCCCGTTGGCGTCGCACCACTTAGTCTCGAGCAGGCGCTGGGTGAGGTGGAAGGCAAGCGTCGAGCGGCGCAACGTCCGAGTATGCACAAGGTTGAGGTCGACACCCTCACCGATCAGACCCTCGTTCCGAGTCTCGGTGGGGCCGACCAGATCGGGCGTGAGCCAGAGGGTGGAGTCGGCGCTGAACTGTGCCTCAAGGCGTTCGTCTGGCAGCTCGACGCGGTAACCCTCAACGCGCGGAAAGCGAATCTCGAGCGCTTCCCGCTCAGGCGAGACGGCGTGCACCGGCACCGTCTCGCGCGGCGGCTGAGGCGGGGAGACGACCGGCCGGGCGGTGAAGTCGAACGGGATGCCGAGCACATCGGCATACTCAACGTCAAAGCGGTCGTGCTCATTCAGTTCGTAGGACTGGCGGCGCAGGGCGCGGCCAACGACCTGCTCACAGAGCAGCTGCGTGCCAAAAGTGCGCAGGCCGAGCACGTGGGTAACGGTGTTCGCGTCCCAGCCCTCGGTGAGCATCGAGACGGAGACAACGCAGCGAATGGTCTCGCCCAGCTGCCCCGGTTTGCCGACGGTGTTCATGACCTCGCGGAGGATGTCCTGGTCGGACAGGTTCTGGGCAGCGGCGCGGTCGCCGGTGCGCTGCACCTGCTCGCGTCGGTAGCGCTCAATCTGCTCCGCAGCCGCGGCACGGAATTGCTTGTCCAGCGCCTCGCCCGACTCAAGCTGCCGGCTGTCGATTAGCAGCGTGCGCGGACGGGCCAACGGGTTGCCATGCGCGTCGAAGTTGCGGAACAGCTCCAGCCGACCCTGCTGGAGCGGGCGGTCGTCGCGTTGGAAGCCAGCGATGTACTCATAGACGAGTTTGGAAGTGGCCGTGTTGTTGCAGACGACGATGAAGCAGGGCGGGACATTGAGCTTGGCCGCGCGCCACAAATCGAAGGTCTGGGCGTAGTGTCCATAGAGGGCGTCGAGCGCCGTCTGCAGCTCGACGGGAAGGTTGAGCGGGTCAAGCTCGCCGGCGCGGCCGCGGCCCTGCTTCGGCAGCTTCGCGCCGATATGGTCCCAGAGGTTGCGGAAGATGGGCGCGTCCCCGCCGGGAATGTTGTCGGCGACAGGCACGCGGGGGAGCTTGACGATCCCGCACTCAATCGCGTCCATCAGCGAGAAGTCGCACATCGTCCAGGGGAAGAGCGTGCCTTCGGCGTAGCCCGAGCCGCGCAGGAAGAAGGGCGTGGCGGAGAGGTCAATGACGCGGCGCAGATTGAGCTTGCGGTTGACCGCCTCGAGGCCGGAGAGCCAGAGGCGGGCCGCCTCGCGGTTCCGCTCCGCCTACTTACGGTCGTCGCCGCGCAGGACGCCCTCGTCGCCGTCTTCGGGCGGTCGCGCGCGGTAGCAATGGTGCGCCTCGTCGTTGAAGGCGAGAATGCTGCGCATCGCCATCAGCTCAGGCATCACCCGCTGGAGCATCTGACCCTCCGTCTCCAGAGACTGGATCTGCGGACCGCGGCCCTGAAGCAGAGCCCGGCCGCCGCTGGAGAGCTCCAGCGTCTCGCGCTGCTTGAAGGCGTGGTAGTTAGTGATCACGATCCGCGCCTGCTCGAGGTCAGGCAGCATGTCGGGCGGGACGAGTTCACGATGCTTGTAGTAGCTGTCGGGATCGTTGGGTTGGAGGACCCGCAGGCGATCGCGGATGGTCAGGCCGGGCGTCACGACGAGGAAGCCGCGCGTGAAGTTGCGGCTGCTGGGCCGGCGGATGGCGTTGACCGTCTGCCAGGCGATCAGCATGGCGATGACCGTGGTCTTGCCCGCGCCAGTGGCGAGTTTGAGCGCCAGGCGGCTGAGGCCGGGGTTGGCCTGAGCACTCGCCGCATCGAGCCGCTCGAGCACCGCGCGGACTTCGCGGGCACGCTGACGCGGCGCGAATTCGGTCAGCCAGATGACCGTCTCAGCCGCCTCGATCTGGCAGAAGAAGGGGCGCACGCCGCTGAAGCGGTGGCGGCGCCAGTGCTGAAGGAGCCGTTTCGTCTCGGGCGTCACGCCCCAGTCGGCGGAGTCAGGCAAGGCGCGCCAGCGGTCAACGAGACGGCGCAGCACGTTGATCGTCGAGGTCGGGTCATAGGCCTGCGCCGCGGTGGAGAGTCCTTTGCCTTCATCAAGGGCCAGCGCGCCCTGTGAGCGCCGCTTGCGAGGCTTGGGGACCGCCGTGATGTACGCCGCCGGGCGGCGCTGAGCGACGATCTGATTGGTGGGCTGGCGGGTCGCTTCATCCAGCCGCCAGTGCCGCTCGGGATAGCGGTAGGGGGAATTCAGGACGGGGGCAGCAAAGAAGTCAGCGGGCGTGTCCGGCCCCTGCGGCAAGCGCGGCTCGACAATGGTCACAGTTTCCCCCAACCCTACGGCAGACACCTGTCCGCTGAGGCGATGCTAATCGCTCGCCGAGCACCCAATCCACCCTGCGCCAGAGTCAGCGGCAACAGACAACAGATAGGTGAAGGGCAGGCTGGCGGTACGTCGAAGTCCGCGGGCACGGCGCAGTCAACCGTGACGGCAACGGGACGAGCGTCAACGTGCAGCGCCTGAGCGCAACTCGCTTCCTGCCCTGATCTCACCCGGCTGCAATCCGCCGTACGGACCCTACAAGCGCAATGAGTACCCCAAGGTCATCCTCCCGATCGCCCTGCTCTGGCGCCCGGACTGCACCCTCGCCACGCCCGACGAGGCGTTACCTGCCGAGTACAATGAGGCTGCGCCGACGATCACGACCACTTTCCGCCTGGTCGACGTTGACGTGCCCGCCCATCAACTCGAGACCACTTAAACCTCAGCACCCGCCGAAGCCATGACTCAGCAACCCGACACCAGCGAAACTCCACCCGCGCCCCCGCCGCTCAAGGTGGTCGAGCCGGACATCGATCCTAAGGATCCGTGGCGCGACGACAAGCTCGGCCGCCAGGAGATTGCAAAGCGCTTGACCGGCATCGTGCAGGGACAGGCGGCGCCCTTCGTGATCAGCGTCGACGGCCGCTGGGGCACCGGCAAGACATTCCTGCTCAAACGCTGGCGGCAGGCCCTCTACTACAACGCCTGGGAGGACGACTTCGCCGGCGATCCGCTGCTCTCGATTGTCGGGCAGCTCTCGGAACACTTGGATAAGACCCCGCTCCTCCAAAGGGTGATCGACTGCATTCCGTCTTTGGTGAGGATCGGGTTATCAGCGGCTGTGTCCGCGAGGACCGGAGTTTCAGTAACGGACCTTCCAGGTGGACAGCAGGCTCCGGGCAATGACATCGCGAGCTACCTTGAGAAGAGAGATGCACGAGACCAACTAAAGGAGTCCCTAGCTGCACTGGCCAAAGATGTCCGCAAGAACACGGGCCAGCCGTTGGTGTTCATCATCGACGAGCTCGACCGCTGCCGGCCGACGTTCGCCATCGAGCTGCTGGAGCGGGTCAAGCACATCTTCGATGTCCCAAACATCGTCTTCGTCTTCGGCGTCAACCGCAGCGAACTCCTCAAGTCCCTACAGTCAATCTACGGCAAGATCGACGCTGGCACCTACCTCCGCCGATTCTTCGACATGGAGTTCGTCCTACCCGACGCGAACCCGGAGCAGTTTTGCAACCACTTGCTGGAACAATTCGGCATGGGTGCGTACTTCGAGGAGGCAGATCGAGGACGGCGCGACCGATATTACCAGGACGCATACGATGAGATCATCCAGCTCCTGCCTGTCGTCATGGGGCGAATGGGACTTTCGCTCCGCGACATGGACTACTGCGTTCGGCTCGTGGCGCTGGCCGCGCGGGAGTCGTTGAAGCGCCGGAAACTGTTCCCGGCGCTGCTCGTCCTCCTTACGGCGACCAAGCTCACTGAGCCCGAGCTGTACCGACGCTTCGTGCAAGGAGACGCCCGAGGCGCAGAGCTTATCAACCACCTCAAAGCACAGCGGCCTCTGCGGCCTCTGAATGACCATGCAGCGGCTGCCATTAGAGACACGCCAGACTGGCTAGAGGCCGAAGCATACTACGCCGATGATCCTGAATGTTCGCTCCAGCAACTGAAGCGGCTTGAGAACGGTGAAGGACTCGACGAGCCCAGCTACGTCTCGGCAGAACTCGCCGCACTCGATCTTGCGAACGAAGAGAATATGAGGCGGCTTCAATCCATCATCGCGATGGTGGAGCAGCAAAGAGGATTCGGTCCCTATATGCGCTATGCGCCAGCTCGCCGTTGGGTGACTGAGTTGATTGACCTCTACGCGGACTTCGTGAGGCGCTAGGCAATGATCTCCTGTCCGCACTACCGCGACTCCGGCGTCGAATGGCTCGGCGAGGCGGTGAAGGGCGTCAGTCTCCGTTGAGCGCGTGCGCCTGTTGCGCTTTTGCTTTGCCAGGCCCTCACATGTTGACGGCGACCTATTCTGGGGCTTCAGAGTCGTTCAGGCTGGGCGGACGTGAAACTCCTCATCACCAGCCTCGGTGCGCCGCCTCACTTGCCTTAGGATCGCCATACGATGCCGGATGCCGAACCCCCTGAAGGAACCATCATCACAGGGCCGTTCTGGCCTGAACCGCTGCGGCTCCTCACGCTTGACGAACGCGGGACCGTGCTCGTCATCCGAGGTGTCGGCACCGAGACCGACAAGTTCTACGACCGGACCATCCCCCGTGACCAGTTCGACAGCCAAGTCCGCAAAGCGTCGGGTGGTAGACACTCCTTCGACGCGAGTCCTCGCCTGTTCCGGCTCGCAGTCGAGGCGCTCCGCACTCATCTGGCCCACGCGTTCGATCCCCAATTCGCGGTGTCGGTCTCCCAGGTCGATCCGCTGCCCCATCAACTCGACACCGTCTACCGGCACCTGCTGCCGCTACCGCGCATCCGCTTCCTGCTCGCCGACGATCCCGGGGCCGGCAAGACGATCATGGCCGGACTCCTCCTGCGCGAGCTGATGCAGCGGGAGGACGTCGCCCGAGTCCTCGTGCTTTGCCCCAAAGCGCTGACCGATCAATGGCGGCGCGAGATGTGGGAACGGTTCCGCGAGCGCTTCACGCTCGTCACGGGAGACATGGTCTCAGGCAGCTTCGGACAGAACGTCTGGGTCGAGAATGACCGCGCGGTTGCCTCTATCGACCTGGCGATCCAGGAGCACATTCTGCCCGGTCTCGAGCAATCTCGATGGGACATGGTGATCTTCGACGAGGCGCACAAGCTCTCCGCCTATCGCTATGGCACTCGCGGCAAGATCGATAAGACGAAGCGCTACCGGCTCGCGGAGGAGTTGGCTGACCGCACCAAACACTTGCTGCTGATGACCGCAACGCCGCACAAAGGCGACTCCGAGAACTTCCGCTTGCTGCTCTCCCTCTTGGATAACAAGGCCTTTGCCTCGCAGGCGGGAGTCGAACGCGCGCTGGGCCAAGACCAGTCGCCTTACTTCCTGCGTCGGACCAAAGAGGCGATGAAGCACTTCGACGGCCGGCCGCTCTTCCTGCCGCGGCACGTGCGGACGATGGCCTATGAACTGCAACCGCACGAACGCCAGCTCTACGATGCGGTCACGGAGTATGTCGCCACCGGGTTGGCCAAAGCGGAACAGATTGGCGAGGGGCAGCGCCGCAACGTCACCCTGGCGTTGGTCGTCCTTCAGCGGCGCCTGGCCTCATCGTTCCAAGCGATCACTCGCAGTCTGGAACGGCGCCGCGATCGCCTGACCGAGGAGCTGCAGGGTGCGCGCAGCACCGGTAGAGCGGCGCGGCGAGTGACCGCAATCGGCTATGACCCCGACGATGACGACCTCGAAGACATCTCGGCGGAAGACGAAGCGGCGCTCTCCGGAGCGTCCGCGGCGCGAACGCCCAAGGAGCTCGAGGAAGAAATCCAGCAGCTGGCGCAGCTGATCGATTTGGCGCACGCCACCCGCGCCACGGGACCGGAGCAAAAGCTCGTCGAACTGGAACGCGCGATCACTGAGCAGACGGTCGCAGACCGCAGCGAGAAGCTCCTGATCTTCACCGAGCACACGGACACGCTCCACTACCTCACGCAGATGCTCCGCGAGCGCGGCTACCGCGTCTGCAACATCCACGGCGGGATGAAGCTCGCCGACCGCATCGCGGCCGAGAAGGAGTTCCGCGGTCCGGCCCAGTTCATGGTCGCAACCGAGGCCGCCGGCGAGGGCATCAACCTGCAGTTCTGCAAGGTCATGATCAACTGGGACTTGCCCTGGAATCCGAATCGGCTCGAACAGCGGATGGGACGGATTCACCGCTACGGGCAGGAATTCGAGGTCAACGTCATCAATCTCGTCGCCCGGGACACGCGCGAGGGCGCCGTCATGGAACGGCTCCTGGAGAAGCTGGAGCGAATGACGGATGCGCTCGGCCCCGACCATGTCTACGACGTCATCTCCAGCATCTTCGAGGCTG
This sequence comes from Dehalococcoidia bacterium, assembly GCA_965200625.1. Lineage (GTDB taxonomy): Bacteria > Chloroflexota > Dehalococcoidia > Bin125 > Bin125 > Bin125. The sequence goes on along the minus strand of OZ241375.1, from coordinate 1,587,564 downwards.
GGCAGGTCCGGCTCGATCACCTGATCCGCGAGGCGATTACCAATCGGCGCTCGATGGATGAAATCTTGGCCGAGCTGGACACCATCGAGAGCCCGGCGGCGCTGCGGACCGTCCGCGAGACGATGAGCGACGCGCTCGCCACCAACTTCATCGACCTGAGCTCGCTCCTCCTCGAGGAACGAGACTCCAAGGAACGCCGGCTCACGCCGGAGTTCGTTGAGCGGTTCTTCGTCGACGGCCTCCGCCACCTCAACGGGCGCATTGCCGCCGGCAAGGATCGCGACTGGCGCATCGACTCTGTCCCGCCAGCGATTCGACGAGAGGTGCGCGCGGCGAACACGGGCGAGTTCGGTTCTGACGGACGCCTCATCACCTTCGACAAGGAGCGCTTGCGGCGCGAGCCGCCGGCCGAGCTCGCGGCGCCGGGACACCCGCTCTTCGACGCGGTCCTGGCCCGCATTCTGGAAGAGGGCCGCCCTGCGCTTGCCTCCGGCACCGTGTTCCTCGACAAGGAAGCCAAAGCGCCGTATCTCGTGTGGCTGTTGGAGACGGCGGTGTTCAACGGTGAGAACGAGGAAGTGCACCGACGACTCCTCGCCCTGCGGCAGCGCGGCGACCGCTTTGAGCACATCACCCCGGGCGTCCTACTCGACCTGTCCCCCGCTGACGCTGTGCCCACCATCCCCGAGGGCCTGCAGGCCATTGCTGACAGCGACGCCGCAATTGCCAGCGCCAGCGACCTGTACACCGCCGAGTACCTGGCAGAGGTGACGAGCGAGCAGCAACGGCGGGTCAGCATCGTTGAGGACGCGCTCCAACGCTCGGTCCACGACAATATCTCCGTTCTGCAACGACAACTGGACCGGCAGCACGAAGAGCAGACGGCCGGCAAGGAGATGGGCATCGCCATCCGCACCACGAACGAGCAGATCGACAACCTCACCGAGGGACTGAAACGGCGGCGTCAATCGCTGAAACGCCAGAGCGTGACCGCAATTCAGACGCCCCGCGTCGTCGGCGTGGCCGCCGTGATCCCCGGGCCCGTGCCGCACGTGATCGAGGCGGGCCGCGGCGGCGACAACACGACCGTCGAGCTGGCGGCGATGCAGGTGGTGATGTACTACGAACGCACTCAGGGCCGCGAACCTGAGGACGTCTCCAGAACTGGCGTCGGCTGCGACATCCGGAGCACCTCCGCCGCCGGGAGCGTCCGCTACATTGAGGTGAAGGGGCACGCGGCGACTGGGGACGTCACGCTCTACTACACCGAGTGGCAGCTAGCCCACCGGATGCGCGAGGAGTTCTTCATCTACGAAGTCGACTACGCCACCACCGCGCCCGCGCTGCGCATCATCCAGGACCCCGTTGGCAAGGGCGTCCGGGCGACGGAGCGGGTCACGGAGTACCACATTCAGGCCGCTGACCTGCGCGCCCGGCGGAACCGCCCGCTGCTGGCGCTTGAGCGGAGCGCCAGGATGAGCCAACGGCGCAAGCGCCTGATCGAGGTCGCGTTCCCGCTGGAGGAGGTCTCCGCTCACTCGCGCCGTAAGAAGAACGTGCGCCACGGGCACATCTCCACGCTCCACATCTGGTGGGCGCGGCGGGCGCTCGCGCCTGCCGCGCCTTCATCTACGCCTCCCTCGTCGATGACCCCGACACCGACGCCGAGCGCCAAGCGCTCCTCCGCGAGGTGGCGGACCTCGCCAGCTGGGACGCAGTGCGCCATCCCGAGCGCGTCGTTCGGACGCGGGAAGAAGGCGGCAGCGGGCTGACGGGCAGCGAACTGTTGGAGCGCGCTCAGCAGCGAATCCTGCGCGACAACGGCGGCCAGCCGCCCAGCCTGCTCGACCCCTTCGCCGGCGGCGGCGCGATTCCGCTCGAAGGCCTGCGCCTCGGCTGCGAGGTCGAGGCCAGCGACCTGAATCCCGTCGCCGTCCTCATCCTCAAGGGCACGCTCGAGTACCCCCAGCGGTACGGCCAGCCGGACAGCCGTCCCGTGCCCGATTACATCCTGGAAGCGGACGCCGCCGACGCCCAGCCCGGCTTCCTCGACGGCGACTGGGCGAACCAATACCGCTAGAATCCACTCGCCGCCGATGTGCGCTACTGGGGCCGCTGGGTGCTGGACCGCGCCCGCGAAGAACTGGCCGAATACTACCCGCCCGACCCCGACGGCAGCGTGCCGGTCGCCTATCTCTGGAGCCGCACGATCCCCTGCCCCAGCTGCCGCGCCGAGATGCCGCTCATCCGCCAGTTCTGGCTCGCCCGCAAGCCAAAGAAGAAGGTCGCCCTGGAACCGATCATCGACCGCGAGGCCAAGCGCGTAGACTTCCGCGTCGTCCAGGGGAACGACGTGAGCGGAGACCCTGCGCTAGGGACAATCTCGCGGGGGGATGCACGTTGCCTACTCTGCGGTCAGGTGGTGAAAGCAGCACAGGTTCACGAGATCGGTCGCGCCGGCGATATGTCCGCCCGGATGATCGCCGGCGTCCTCGCGCCGGATGGGGGGGGGGGGGGGGGTAAAAGTTATCGCGCAGTGAGTAACTCGGATGTTGATATCTTCCGGGTTGCTACAGCTAAAGCGGAAGAGTTGTATTCACAGTCATTGAATGGCTTGCCCGCAATCCCGGACGAGCCCCTAGCTTACCATCCCCAATACATGAACGTTCGAGAGTACAGTCTCGATGAGTGGGGCAAGCTGTTCAACGAACGTCAACTATTGGCTCTGACGACCCTCGCTCGGCTAGCCGGTGTGGCGTACACAGAAATGCTGTCGCGCCACCTCGATACCGATTATGCAACCGCAACCGCCACGTATCTCGGACTAGCTATCGATCGCCAAGCGACACGGACATCGATGAACTCGTTCTGGGACGCCGGTGGCGAAAAGGTACAGCAACTTTTCGCTCGTCAGGCGCTGCCGATGGTCTGGGAATTCGTGGAGAGTGCTCCGCTCCAGAAGCCCTCGGGCGGGTTCTCGACGAACCTTGAAACCACGATCGACGCCATCCGACAGCAGTCGTTTCCTGCCTTACTGTCGAAGGCACTGCGTCACGACGCCGGGCGCGACAGAGCCTCCACCTTCAAGTACATCGTGACCGATCCGCCGTACTACGACGCGATCAATTATGCAAACCTCTCCGACTTCTTCTACGTGTGGCTGAAGCGTTCCGCTGGACACCTTCATCCGGACCTGCTGGCGATGCCGGTCACCCCGAAGCGCGAGCAGACCGTGATGAATGTGTACGCCGACGGAGCAGGACCCAAAGAGAATCATGAGGAGCGCGCCCGACAACGTTACGTGGATGGTATGGCGAAGGCGTTCAGGGCGATGGCCGCGTCCCTGGAACCGGATGGACTGACCGGCGTTGTCTTCGCTCACAGCTCTCCTGATGCGTGGGCCACCCTGATCGAGGGATTGCTCGATGCAGGTTTGGTTCCGAATGTCTCGTGGCCAATCGACACAGAGATGCAGACCGGCCTCAAGGTAGTCGGGCAAGCGCGTCTCAAGACCTCCGTCTGGATGGCCTGCCGCAAACGGCCGGCTGTGGCCGGCGAGGCGTTCCTGGGCGATGTGATCGAGGAGATGCGGCCGGTCATCCGCGAGCGCTTGCTCTACTTCTGGAGCCAGGGCATTCGCGGAGCCGACTTCTTCATCAGCGCGATCGGCCCCGGCCTTTCGGTGTTTGGTCGCCATCAGCGCGTCCTGCGCCCGGACGGCGCGGAGGTCTCGGTCCGCGAATTCCTCGACATCGTGCGACGCGAGTCCACCGCAGTAGCGCTCGAGCAGGTGCTGCAAGGCACGGACCTGGGCGCGGTCGACCCGCTCACCCAGCAGTACGTCACCTGGGTGTGGAGCTACTCGCGGGCGCCATTGGACGCCGGCGAGGCGCTCGCCCTCTGCCTGGCGACCGGCGCTCCGTTCGACGAGCTCACACGCGAGCACTCCATCGCGGTCGCAACGAAACAGGGCAGCAAGAAGGTCGTGAAGCTGCGCAGCATCGCCGAGCGCGCGCGAGAGGACGAGCAGCTCGGCGAGGGCGCAAGCGCCCGCCCCGCCGCCCTCATCGACGAGCTCCAGCGCGCCGCCTGGCTCTGGGGCCAGAATCAGCAGAGCGCCCTGGGCCGGTACCGCAATGCGCGCGGCGAGTCACGCTGGGCCGCGCTCCAGACCCTCGGCCAGGCCGTCGCCGCCTGCCTCCCCGACGGCGACGAAGACCGCCGCATCATCCTCGGACTACTAAGCAGCACCGTACGCGGCAGCGCCCCCACCCCGGCGACCCAGTCATTCTTCCCGGTGGAGGAGACCGATGGCACAGACTAACCACGAAGCCCTCGGCCAAGGGCTGAAGCTGTACACCGATGCAATGCGCGAACTGATCGGCAAGCGGCTTCCTCCCGCCTACCCAAACCGATGGTGGGAGCAAGGCGTGTTGCGCGTCGTCTCCCGCCAGCAGCAGACGAACCTCAAGCGAGATCGGGAAAGCAACCCCGATCGCCACCTGACTGAGCTGCTCGAACCGACCCATTTCCGCGCGATCGTGACCGGGAACAAGAACGTGTTCGGCACCGTCTTCCCGAAGTCGCAGTTGGCAGCCGCCCACCTCGACACCGCCGCAGAGGCGCGCAACAGTTGGGCGCATCCACGCAGTGATGACATTCTCGCCGACGACGCTGCCCATGGTCTCTACGCAATGGCGCAACTACTCGCAATCGCAAAACTGCCTGAAGCGGAGGAAATTGAGGCAATCCGGAAGCGCATCCTCTACATCGAGGACGCGCCCACCCTGGCGACGCCGACTGCGACCCAACCGAAGGTGTCAACGGTCACGACGAGCGCGCTTCCCTATTGGTGGCAGGCCTGCGAACCACGCGAAGGCTTTCGTGATCCGGGTCAGGTCGACGAGGGACTATTCGCCGCCACGCTTGGCGGCGTCTTCGCGGGAGCCGCGCGTGACGAGTATCTCGATCCAGCGCTATTCCTGTCCCAGACATACTTCACCGAGAACCTGACCCTCATGCTGCGCGACGTGCTCAGCCGCATGAATGGCGGACCCGGCGCAGCCGTCACCGAAGTCCAGACCCCGTTCGGCGGCGGCAAAACGCACGCCCTGCTGACCCTCTATCACATCATCAACAGCCCGTCCGCGGCCGGCTCCATCAGCACCGTCCGAGCCGCGATGGGCGATTTCCAAGTCCCCGAGCGCGCGCGAGTGCTGGTCTTCGACGGCCAGGAAGTCGGCGCGGACACGCCGGTCAGCAAAGAGGACTTCGCCTCCGTCTCCACGCTCTGGGGCGAGTTGGGCCACCAGGCAGGCTGTTGGCCGCTCGTCCAGGACGCGGACGGGCGCGGGACCGCTCCCGGCAACGAGCTGTTCCGCCAAGTGCTGGAGGCCGCGTCGCCCTGCCTCATCCTGCTCGACGAACTCGTCAGCTACCTGGTCAAATTGCGCTTCTCCAACAGCACACGCACAAAGAATCTCTACCGACAGACGATTCAGTTCCTGCAAGAGACGCTGCAACTCGCCGGCAATGTGGACGGCGTCTGCATCCTGCTCTCGCTGCCGAAGAGCAAGCGTGAGTTCGGCGGGATCGATCCCGGACAGCTGCAGCGCGAACTCGACATCCTCGAGGAGCTGCAACCACGCGCCGATCGCGTCGTCTCCAAGCGCACCCCCGTCAACGATGAAGAGATCTACCGGCTCACCCGCCAGCGGCTCTTCGAGCACGTCAACGAGGACGCGGCCCAGCAAGTCGCCCGAGCCTACCGCAAGCTCTACGAGCAAACCCCAGCTGCCTACGACGCGGCCGTGACCAGCCCAGACTATCTGCGGCGGATGGAGGACGCCTGGCCGCTCCACCCTGAGCTGCTGGACGTGATCTACAAGAAGTGGTCGACCGCGTCAGATTTCCCCCGCACCAGGGCGACGCTTCAGCTACTCGCCAGCGTGGTCGCCGAGGAGTGGCGCCACCGCCGCGAGGCGCACGCCATTCAACCGGCGCACATCGACCTGGAGCGCGAACGAATCCGCACCCGAATCGTGAGCGCCGCCGGCGCCGGCGGCGGCTACGACGGCGTCGTGGCCGCTGACATCATCGGCGGAGATGGTCATGCCAACCGCGAGGATGACCGGCGGGGAGACAAGTACGCGCAGTTCCGGATCGCCAGGGGCGTCGCGACCACCCTGCTCGCGCACTCGTTCGGCGGGTTGACCAGAGGCGGCGCGACCGTTCAGGAGCTCCAGCTCGGCTCAGTCGCACCGAACCTCGGCCCCGAATACGTCAGTGAGGTCCTCAACACGCTCGAAGAGACGCTCTGGTACGTCCACAAAGAAGGCAACAAACTCCGATTCCAAACCAAGCCCAACATCTATCGGGTCATCGCGGAACGGGCGAGCAGCGTACCAGGCTCAGCCGTGGACGAGCGTCTGAGGGAAGAGGTTGAGCGGGCCATCGGCGCCCCGCAAGGGTTCCGGACGCTCGCCTGGGCCGGCAGCAACGAACAGATTCCTGACAACCCCGAGTCCACCATCGCCGTACTGCCTCCTCGCTTTGCGGTCGCCAGTTCCGGAAACGGCGAAGAGCTCTCGGGCGTTGAGCGGATCGAGCAGTTGTGGGACCGCGTGGGCAGCGGCCTCCACCAGTGGCGGAACGCCCTCATCTTGGTCGCCCCCGATCAGGAACTCTGGGAGCGAGCCGGCGCGGCGACGCGAGAGGTGCTCGCCTACACATCCGTGGTCGACTCTGACACCAAGGAACTCAGCCCGCTCGAAGTGGCAGACCTCAAGAGCCGCGCCAAAGACAAGAGCGCGAGCCTCGCCACGAGCGTTGTCACCGCCTACCGCTGGGCCTGTTACCCCGACGCGAAGAACTTGAGCACTGTCGCTCTCGCTGTGCCCGCAACAGCCGGCGAGAAGATCACCGAGCGCGCCGTCAAGCGTCTCGCAAGCCAGGACTACGGCGATCCGAAAGTACTGCCGGCGGTAGGGGCGCTCTACTTCAACGCCAAGATCGCCCCCAATCTATGGGAAGATGAGGCGGAACCGCTTGCTCTTGACGAGGCGTACCGGCATTTCCAGCAATGGACCTACTTACCGATTCTGCCCGAGCGCGAGGCGACCTTGAGGAACTGCATCCGCGAAGGGATCGCCAGCAACCTCTGGGCCGTCGCAATTGGTGATCCAGCCGCCGACCGTTACCTAGACCTGATCGAGTCGACCACAGACTTCGACGCCGTCAACACCCTCTTCGATGGCTCTGCCTCCCTGGTCAAAGGGAAAATGCGCGAGCTCATCCGTGAGGAACTACGGCCCGACGGCAGTCCACAGCCGCCGCTAACACCTGGAGGGAAACCGAAAGGCGGGAATCCCCTACCGGAGATTCCGCCTCCAGCCCGGCGTCTAACTCGAGTCAAGCTGGGTGTTGGCCGTCTGCCAGTTACGAAAACGAACAATCTTCAGCAATACCTCTTCCGTGTGCTCCAGGAAGAGGACGCCGCCGCCGAGCTGGAGTTAACCATCCACGTAAAGAGCGAGCGCGGCATCTCTCAGGACGTACTCACCGATAAGATTCTCGAGGCGTTCGATCAGCTAGGCCTCTCGGTTGATTGGAATCAAGAGTGATGGCAATGACATTTGCCTCCGAACCCCGGGTTACAGGGGATGCTGTAGAAGGCTCAGGGTAGAATGCCAACAGGTGCGGGATGCGCTTGGGTAGACTGGAAGTAAGGACTAACTAGTGGCAAAAGCACTCGACCGCGAGGCGCAGGCGGCCCACCGAGGGATCGTTTCAGACGTCCTGGCAGCGGGACCAAGCTCACCCTCCAGCTACGCCTGTCACACCCCACAGAGCGCGAATACACAATCCAGCGCACCGTGCCTCACCCACCAGTCGTGCGCGACCAGCAGCGGGAGTTATTAGAGCTCCACCCCGCTGATCTGCTCCCCGCGATCAGGATCTACGAACAGCACGAAATTGCAGAGCTGACGCGAAGCAGCGAGATGCTGACCGCACTGGGTGGCTTGTGCTTCCGTCGTTCCTGCGAAAGCAGGAACCCATCCGGCCGTCGTGTTCACCTCCCTCTCCTCAAGCCCCGATGGGGTGCGCTGTGCAACAAGCCTTCCCCCTGCGGGGGAAGTGCCCCGTAGGGGCGAAGGGCGCGCCCCGCTCCGCCGCGGCAATCTCGAGGCGCGGACTGGAGGCGATCGCCGGATGGGTTCCCGCTTTCGCGGGAACGACAGAGGTGGGGCGCGGCGGAGAGGGTGAACCGCGCCCCCTTAGCCTGCTGTGCGCGCCATTGCTAGCTCAGGCGAGCCATCTTTTCGGCGAACGGCTCGCCGCCTACTGCCGCCGCGATCGCACCGCGAACAGCGGGCGTGTGATTGCAAACACTTGGGGTTCGGTGGTCTGCCGGCGGAGCGCTGAGGGGCGTTCAGCGCTCCTCATATCGTACCGCGCTGGATAGCGCTAAGCGGAGCGGCACCGGACCGCGGCGCGGTCACGCGCGGCGCCAGTCACGGTCGGATCGTGAGATCGACCTGATGCGACAGCTCAAAGCAATCACGGCGTGGGATCGAACGACCAAAATTCAGGTGGCCAGCGCGCTGATCGTGCTGACCGCAGTGAGTCTTGGGCTGGCGCTGGCGCTCAGCGACCCGTCTGGATTCTTCCACGTGACGGTCACAATCTTCCTGGTGCAACCCCGTTCACGTTTGTGGGGATTGCCGCGCTGCTCGCGTTGCTTGCCTTCGGGCTCACACTGCTAACAACGCTCCGACTCGCGCTGATCACAGCATTGGCGCTCGCGCTCAGGCTCGCAGCGTTCAGCCATACATGGCCGTGGCGCGGGCAGCGCCGGTCACAGTCGAATGGTGAGCGCGAGCTGGCGCGCCGACAGCAGGCAGTCAGGGACTGGAATGGGACGACCAAGATCAAGGTAGCCAGCGCCCTGATCGTCCTGACCGCGGCAGGCCTCGAGGTGGCCAGTATGTTGCTCACGCTGGCCGTCGGAGAAGGGGCGGGACTTGAGGTAGCGCCAAGCAAGCTACATATCTGGCTCATCCTGGGCGTCGTCGCTGCGTTTGCGACCCCACTCCTGCTGCCTGTTGTGACTCTACCCTTGATGCTGATCGCCCTGAGCTTCGTCATGGCACTCATCATGCTCAGTATGCAGTGGCTCCTGCGCGCCGCCCGGCAGCTATAGCGTCGCCGGGCAGCGAGGCCGTGGACACACGGCTGCAAAGGTTCCCGCAGGAACGACGAATCTCTTCGTCGCTGCCCTCCCTAGGGAGAAGCTGCCCCAAAGGGACTGACGGGCGGCGCAAGAGCGGGCACAGCCCGCCCCCTGCCGAACGGCAGCTCCCCCAGAGAGGGAGCCCCGAGATCGCTGCCCCACTAGAGGAAGCGGTTCCAAAGGGAGCACGCCAAGAGAGCAGGAGCGACGGAAAAGGAAGAAGGGGTGGTAGGGCATAGGGGATTCGAACCCCTGATCTCCGCCTTGAGAGGGCGGTGTCCTTGGCCGCTAGACGAATGCCCCACGCTGTCCGACGACTGTGGGTGGCTGGGGATGGAGGATTCGAACCCCCGCTAACTGATCCAGAGTCAGTCGTCCTACCACTAGACCAATCCCCAACAGAAACTCAGTCTACCACCCTAATCGTCCGGCCGCGCCAGCCGCTCCGCCGCCGCGTTCAGCCGCGCCGCGGTCTGCGCCGCCCCCAGTGTTGCCAGCGTGTCAAAGAGCGGCGGCGCAATCCGCTTCCCCGTCACCGCAACCCGAATCGGAGTGAACAGCGCCCCCGGCTTCTCCCCCCGCTCGACCGCCAGCGTCCGCAGCGCCGACTCCAGCCCGACCGCCGTCCACTCCGACTCCGGCAGCCCGCGCAGCGTCCGCAGCGACGCCTCCACCGCCTCCAGCGCCGCCCACGGCTTGTTCCGATAGGCGCGACCCATCAGCTCCGCGTTCGCGTAATCCAGCGGCCCCTCGCGGAAAAAGAAGTCGGTGTAATCCGCAAACTCAGGCAGCAGCTTGACCCGCTCCTGGATCGCCGGCGCGATCGACAGCAGCCGCCCCAGCGCCGCATCATCAATGCCGACCCCCAACCGCGCCTCCAGATACGGCCGCCCGCGCTCCAGAAAGTCCAACGGCGCCAACGCCCGAATGTAGCGCGCGTTCATCTCGCGCAGCCGCTCAATGTCGAACATGGCCGAGGCCAGCCCCAGCCCGTCCAGGTCGAACGCCGCCATGATCTCCTCACGCGACATAATCGTCGTCGTCTCATCCCGCGACCAGCCCAGCAACGCCAGGAAGTTGAGCAGCGCCTCCGGCAGATAACCCTCAGCCGCGTACTGGCGAATCGACGTCGCCCCGTGCCGCTTCGAGAGCTTCCCCTTGTCCGGCCCGCGAATGATCGGAATGTGCACCCACACCGGCTCAGCCCAGCCCAGCGCCGCATAGGTCTGGACATGGCGCGGCGCAGACGAGAGCCACTCCTCGCCCCGAATCACGTGCGTGATCTGCATCTCGTGGTCGTCAACCACCGAGGCCAGATGATACGTCGGAAAGCCGTCCCGCTTGAGCAGGACATGATCATCCAGCAGCGCATTCTGGAACGAGACCGCCCCTCGCAGATAATCCCGGACAACCGTCTCGCCCCCGTCCGGCATCGCCAACCGCACAACGTGCGGCGCGTCCGCGGAGACCTCACGGTTGCGGCACTGACGGTCGTAGCCCGGCGGCAACTTGGCCCGCTGCTGAGCCTTGCGCAGAGCGTCAAGCCGCTCCGACGTGCAGTCACAGCGGTAGGCGCAGCCCGCGTCAAGCAACCGCTGCGCCGCCCCCACATACAGCGGCAGACGCTCCGACTGACGGTAGGGCGCAAAAGCCCCCCCGCAGTCCGGACCCTCGTCCCAGTCCAGCCCCAACCAGCGCAGCGCGTCCAGAATCAGCTCCTCCGCCCCCGCAACCGCCCGCGATTGATCCGTGTCCTCAATGCGGACAATGAACTGCCCCCCAAAGCGCCGCGCCAGCAGCCAGTCAAACAGCGCCGTGCGGATATTCCCGACATGCGGCTCGCCAGTGGGAGAAGGCCCGTAACGAACGCGAACGCTCATCTGTCACTCTCCGGAACAAGGATCATCGTTGGTGGCGTGAGCGGATGCGCTGAGTGCGCCGCCGCCGACGTTTGCTCGCGCGGGAGCGCTGTTTCACAGTATCAGCCGCTCCCCGCGCCGGACGCGGCAGCCCGTGAGCGCCCGCCTGATCCCCCAGCAGCAGCTCCCCCTCCCGCAGCCGACCAAGCAGCCCGCGGAAATCCGCCGGCGGCTCGACCTCCAGCGAGAGCGCCGCGCCCGTCGCCGGATGTCGAATCGTCAACCGCCAGGCGTGCAGCGCCTGACGCTCAATCAGCGGCGTCATGATCCCGTACATCGCGTCCCCCGCGATCGGATGCCCAATCGCCGCCAGATGCACCCGGATCTGATGCGTGCGCCCCGTTATCAGCCGGCACTCCAGCAGCGCCGCGTCCGCAAAGCGCTCAACCGTCTCATAGCCCGTCTGCGACGGCCGCGCCCGATCACGGATCGCCATCCGCCGCGGATCCGCCGGATCACGGCCAATCGGCGCATCAATCAGCCCAGCCGACGGATCCGGCGCGCCCACCGTGACCGCGAGATACCGCTTGTCCAGCGTCCGCTCCCGCAGCTGCTCCCGAAGCGAGCGCAACGCGTCCGCAGTCTTCGCAACCATCAGCAGCCCGGTCGTATCCCGATCCAGCCGATGCACCAGCCCCGGCCGCAGCGGATCAGCCTCCCCGTCCGCCTCCGCAATCCGCGCCAGCTCCGGCCAGCGATGCAGCAGCGCCGCAATCAGCGTCGGCTGCGTCTCCCCCGGCGCCGGATGCACGGTCAGCGCCGCCGGCTTGTCGATCACCGCCAAATGCTCATCCTCATGCACGACCGTGAGCGCAATCGGCGCCGCCGCCTCCCGCGGACTCGCCTGACGCGGATAGACCGCAATCAACTCGCCAAACCGCAGCTTGTACGCCGGCCGTTCCAGCGCCCCGTCCACGCGCACCAGCCCATCATCAATCAACTGCCGCGCCTGACTCCGCGACGCCCCGTCTAGCCGCCGCGCCAGAAACTGATCCAACCGCTCCGCATCGCGGTCCGCCATCAGCTCCAGCGCAGGCCCCTCGGAATCGGTCACGGCGGAATCAGTCATGGCGGCATCAGTCATGGCGAGCGCGGATTGCGGTTCAGCAGGTCACGGAAGAGCAGCGCAAAGACGATCGCCGCGACCCCCACATTGATCGCCGCATCCGCCACGTTGAACGCGGGAAAATGGATGAAGTCAATAAAGTCCGTCACGTGCCCCTGATAGATCCGGTCCAGCAAATTCCCGACCGCCCCGCCCAGAATCAGCGCCAGCCCGCTGCGGATCAGCCAGTGATCAAGCGGCGGAAAGAAGTAGTAGACCGCGACCACCCCAATCGCCACCACCGCAGAGACGGCAAAGATCGTGTTCTGCCCCCCAAAAATCCCGAACGCGCCCCCGTCATTGGCAATGTGCGAGAAGGCAAAAAACTCCGCCAGCCACTCCCGGTCGCCCAGCTCAAGCGTGGACCGCAAAATCACCTTGGTGATCTGATCCGCGGCAATGATCAACACGGCAAGCGAGACAAACCGCCGATGCGACCGCCGCCGCGCAACCGGCTGAGCCCGCTCAGCCAGCGCGGACGACTCCGATCCAGCCGGCGGGCCGGCTGGCTCAGACAGGGACGGCGCGTCCAGCGGCGGCTCGCTCTGAATCTCCGGCAACGGATCTGCCATACATCGAGATTACACGCGCCAACCGAAATTTCCGATAATCTGAGCGCGACACGCGCGGATTGGGAGCAGACCTGTGAGCGAAACTCTGACTGGATCGCAATTCTCCGAGCTGCAGCGGCGGCGCAAGGCCACCGGCCACGACCGCCTCCCCCCCGGCCAACGCCTGGTCCGCGAGTGGCCCGTCCTCACCTACGGCGGCACCCCCCGCATCAACCCCAGCGACTGGAACCTCCAGGTCTGGGGCGCGGTCGAGCAGGAGCGCATCCTCTCCTACGACCAATTCACCGCCCTCGGCGTCTCCGAAAAGCAGAACGACATCCACTGCGTCACCCACTGGTCCCGCTACGACAACACCTGGCAAGGCGTCCTCCTCGCCGACCTCTTCACCGCCCTCAACGTCAAACCCGCCGCCACCCACGTCATGTTCCACTGCTACGGCGGCTACACCACCAACGTCCCCCTCGCCGACATCCGCGCCGACGACCACGCCATGCTCGCCATCGCCCACGACGGCCGACCCCTCGACTCCATGCACGGAGGCCCCGTGAGGGTCGTCATCCCCTCCCTCTACTTCTGGAAATCCGCCAAATGGGTCGGAGGAATAGAACTCCTCACCCGAGACGCCCCCGGCTTCTGGGAAATGTACGGCTACCACATGCACGGAGACCCCTGGCAAGAAGAACGCTACGGCTAACCCCCCACAGCCCACCCCCCAGCACCGTCACCCCCGCACCCCCAAGCACCGCCATACCCCCGCACCCCAAGATCCGTCATACCCGCGCCTGCCGCGGGTATCTCGACGAGCAAGCACCAACGCCGCCCCCAGCACCGCCGGCAACCCAACCTGACGCAAAAATTACGCCCAGCACTCTCGATCCCCACCAACTGCTGTAGACTGCCCCCAATGACCACCCCACCAACCCCCCACCTCTCCCCCCTGGGCCGCATGGCGATGCCCACGGTCCAACCTCGCTAGCGCCCCGCGCGGCGAGGGAGGACCGAAACCCGCACCCTGCCCCGCCCGCCCGCTCCAGCGAAAGCCCCCGCCCTCCCATGACCTACGCCACCTCCCTCACCTGCCGTGAGTGCGGCCGCGAGTTCCCCCTCGAACCCCTCCACGTCTGCGACTTCTGCTTCGGACCCCTCGAAGTCGCCTACGACCACGAACGCATCCAGACCCGCATCTCCCGACAACGCATCGAAGCCGGACCCCGCTCCATCTGGCGCTACCGCGACCTCCTCCCCGTCGACGAAGACTTCATCGTCGACCTCAACGTCGGCTGCACCCCACTCCTCCGCGCCGACCGCCTCGCCCAGCGCCTCGGCATGCGCGAACTCTGGATCAAAAACGACACCTGCAACCCCTCCTGGTCCTTCAAAGACCGCGTCGTCGCCGTCGCCGCCTCCCGCTCCCGCCAACTCGGCTTCCACACCCTCGCCTGCGCCTCCACCGGAAACCTCGCCAACTCCGTCTCCGCTCACGCCGCCCGCGCCGGCCTCGACGCCATCGTCTTCATCCCCCACGACCTCGAAGCCGGCAAAGTCCTCGGCTCCGCCGTCTACAACCCCACCATCGTCGCCGTCAACGGCTCCTACGACGACGTCAACCGGCTCTGCGCCGAACTCGCCGACAGCCGCCACTGGGCCTTCGTCAACATCAACATGCGCGCCTACTACGCCGAAGGCTCACGCACCCTCGCCTTCGAAGTCGCCGAGCAACTCGGCTGGCGCGCCCCCCGCCAAGTCGTCGCCCCCATGGCCTCCGGCTCCCTCTTCACCAAAATCCACAAAGGCTTCCAGGAATTCCAGCAACTCGGTCTCATCCCCGACACCCCCATCCGCATGATCGGCGCACAAGCCCAAGGCTGCGCCCCCATCACCACCGCCTGGCGCAACCACACCACCAACATCCGCCCCGTCAAACCCAATACCATCGCCAAATCTCTCGCCATCGGCAACCCCGCCGACGGCTACTACGCCCTCAAAACCATGCAACGCACCCACGGCGGCGCCACCGCCGTCTCCGACCCCGAAGTCGTCGAAGGCATCCAACTCCTCGCCCAATCCGAAGGCGTCTTCGCCGAAACCGCCGGCGGCGTCACCATCGCCGGCCTCCGCCAGGCCCTCTCCAACGACCTCCTCGACCCCGACGAACCCACCGTCGCCTTCATCACCGGCGGCGGCCTCAAAACCGCCGATGCCGTCGCCCCCCACCTCACCCAACCCATCCCCGTCGAAGGCACCATCCAATCCTTCGAACGCGCCTTCGCTGACGCCCCCCAACCCGCACCCGTAGGAGCCTAACCATGGCCACCCAACGAGTCCGCTTCACCTTCGCCGGCGACGCCGTCAAGGAACCCGTCATCTACCAAGTCGGCCAACAATTCGCCGTCATCACCAACATCCGCATGGCCGACGTCGAACACGACTTCGGCTGGGTCATCCTCGAACTAGAAGGAACCCAAGAAGAAATCAACCAAGCCCTGGCCTGGGTAAAAGCCCAAGGAGTCCGAATCGACCCCATCGCCGGAGACATAGTAGAAGGCTAACCCCCACCCCCAAGCACCACCATACCCAGCCCCAAGCTCCGTCATACCCGCGCCTGCCGCGGGTATCTCGACGAGCAAGCACGAACGCCGCCCCCAGCTCCATCACCCCCACCCCCCAAGCACCGCCATACCCACGCCCCAAGCTCCGTCATACCCACGCCCCAAGCTCCGTCATACCCGCGCCTGCCGCGGGTATCTCGACGAGCAAGCACAAAAGCCAGACCCAAAATCCATCGTGCCCGCAAAAGCAGGAACCCACAAACCAGCAAGCGCCCACCCCAAAAACCTCCCCCGCTTCCCCCTCCGGGGGGAAGCTGTCACGAAGTGACTGAAGGGGGGCCGCCCCCTCCCCACATCGTTCCCGCAACAGCAGGAACCCACAAAACAGCCCCCACTCCACCTACAATAACAGAACAAAAGTAACAAATCCCCACCGGAGACCACCATGCCCCCCACCCCCAACCCACCCACCCCCCGACGCTGCCAACGCATCCTCCAGGCCCACCACCTCCGCTGCCAAGGCCGCTCCCTCCAGCAAATCGCCGACCACCTCGGCTGCGCCCGCTCCACCGTCGCCGCCTACCTCCGCGACCTCCAACGCCACCGACCCCACATCCTCCTCACCGTCGCCAGCGACCAACTCCTCGACCACCTCCACCTCCTCACCCAAGCCCCAGACGATCCCGCCCAGCAGCCCGCCGATCGTGCCCAATAAGCCGCCCAACACCGCCAGACCGTCGCCGCCGCCCGCGAACTCCGACTCCTCCTCGCCGCCATGCCCGGCCTCCAGGAAATCGAACAACAACACCTCGACCAACTCGACGCCCTCCGCCACGCCCCCGCCATCGCCCTCGCCCGCAGCCGCCACCCCCACGCCGAGTCAGACGGCCAACTCCGCCAGTACTTCGGCCCCCAAACCGGCCAATGTCAGCCCGAATGCCCCCGCTGCCATCCCGAACTCTACGAAGGCGACGCCCCCCGCCCGCCCGAACGCCACATCTACCAGGACTACGCCGACGAACTCAACAACCTCGAAGAATCCGACGACCCCGATCCCGCCGACCCCGAAACCAACCTGCCCGAACCTGAACTCAGCGCCCCTCACCTCTCCCCACCGGCCCTCACACCCCCGGAACCTGGACAAACCTGGACAAATCTGGACATTCCTGAACACCCCGAACCCGAATTCCCCCCCTGACGCGGAATCCCTCCCACCCCTCCCGAATTCCCCCCACTGGAGCCTCCCCGAAGACGTCTTCCCCAACCCCAAACCCTCGGCTGACCAATTCCCCAACCCCCATCCCCCCGAAGCCCCGCCCATCCCCAAACGCCCCCACCGCAGCTTCGTCATCCCCCTCCCCGATCTCGGCCGCCACAGCGCCGCCGCCCTCCACCCCTACGACGATGATCCCCCACAGACCCGCTACGGCTCCCCCAGCCGATACCCCGACCCCGACCACAGCGGACGCTGGCCGCGCTGGTCCCGCTGACCCCCCCCCGCTGAGTCGCGTGCGATACTGACGACTGACCAGACCGACCGCGTACCGCCCAGGTACCACCCAGATACCACCCTGCGAGAAGGGAACCCCCCATGCCCCAACCATTCACCATCGCCGTCCCCGACACCGAAATCCGCGACCTCAAGCGCCGCCTCGCCCAGACCCGCTGGCCCTCCGAAGTCGCCGACTCCGGCTGGCAGTACGGCTCCAACCTCGCCTACATGCAGGAACTCTGCGAATACTGGCGCACCACCTACGACTGGAGCGTCCAGGAGACCTACCTCAACCGCCTCCCCCAATTCACCACCCAAGTCTCCGCCGACGGCGTCGAAGACTACACCGTCCACTACGTCCACCAGGAAGGCGTCGGCGACAACCCCCTCCCCCTCGTCTTCACCCACGGCTGGCCCGGCACCTTCTATGAGGTCTCGAAGATCATCGGCCTGCTGACCGATCCGGGCGCGCACGGGGGCGACCCCGCCGACGCCTTCACCGTCGTCGCCCCCTCCCTCCCCGGCTACGGCTTCTCCCAAATCCCCACCACCGGCGGCTTCGGCCAAAAGCGCACCGCCCTCCTCTGGAACGCCCTCATGTCCGACCTCGGCTACGAACGCTACGGCGCCCAGGGCGGCGACTGGGGCGCAATCGTCACCGCCCAGGTCGCTTACCAGGACCCCGACCACTGCATCGGCGCCCAAATCAACATGCCCATCGGCCGCCCCCCCCAGACCGACCCCGCCACCTGGACCGACCAAGAGCGCGAAGTCGCCGCCCAGGCCGCCCACTGGCAAGCCCAGGAAACCGGCTACCAGGCCATCCAGGGCACCCGCCCCCAGACCCTCGCCTACGGCCTCACCGACTCCCCCGCCGGCCTCGCCGCCTGGATCACCGAAAAATGGCGCGCCTGGTCCGACTGCGACGGCAACATCGAAACCCGCTTCACCAAGGACGAAATCCTCACCAACATCTCCATCTACTGGTTCGGCCAGACCATCAACTCCTCCACCCGCTACTACTACGAAATGCGCCAGAACCAGGCCGAAAACTTCCTCCCCGGCCGCCTCGACACCCCCACCGGCTTCTCCATCTTCCCCAAGGAGATCATCACCTCCCCCCGCAGCTGGTGCGAACCCGGCTACAACATCCAGCAGTGGTCGGTGCACGATCGCGGCGGCCACTTCGCCGCCCTCGAAGAACCCGAACTCCTCGCCCAAGACATCCGAGACTTCTTCCGCCCCCTCCGCTAACCAACCCCCTGGGGAGAGGCGAAACACCCATCCCCTCTCCCCCCACCGTCGGGGGAGAGGCCAAGCACCCACCCCCTCTCCCCCCCCTCTGGGGGGGAGATGCCAAAGGCAGAGGGGGGGCAGACCCACGCTCTCCCCGCCGTCGGGGGGAGAGGCCAAGTACCCATCCACTCTCCCCCCTCCGGGGGGAGATGCCGAAGGCAGAGGGGGCAATGACCCCAGTCGAGCCATTCCAGATCCACGTCCCCGACGCGGACCTCGCCAACCTCCGCCGCCGCCTGCGCCAGACCCGCTGGCCCCCCGAAGTGCCCGGCTCCGCCTGGCGCTACGGCATCGACCTCGCCTTCACCCAAGCCCTCACCACCTACTGGGCCGACACCTTCGATTGGCGCGCCATCGAGACCCAGCTCAACGCCTTCCCCCAGTTCCGCACCCCCCTCACCGCCTGGAACGGCGAGCCGCTGAACATCCACTTCATCCATCGCCGCAGCCCCCGCCCCGACGCCCAGCCCCTGCTGATCCAGCACGGCTGGCCCTCCTCCGTCTACGACTTCCACAAAATCATCAACGCCCTCGCCGAACCCCCCGACCCCGCCGCCCCCGCCTTCCACGTCATCGCCCCCTCCCTCCCCGGCTACGGCTGGTCGACTATCCCCACCCAGCCCGGCCTCGGTCCCGCCGCAATCGCCGACCTCTGGGTCGCCCTCATGGCCCGCCTCGGCTACGACCAGTTCCTCTACCACGGCGGCGACTGGGGCGCCGCAATCGGCGGCCAGCTCGCCCTCCGCCACCCCGAGCGCATCCCCCGCCTCCACCTCACCGCCGCCGCCTTAGCCCCCGGCGGTGCCGCCGCGCGTCCCCACAGCGACGCCGAGCGCCGCTTCTTCACCGAAGAGCAAGCCCCCTACGTCCGCAACGACGCCGCCCACCGCAGCATCCACGGCACCAAGTTCCAAACCCTCGCCTTCCCCCTCGAAGATTCCCCCGTCGGCCTCCTCGCCTGGATCGTCGACAAGTGGTGGCTCCTCGCCGACATCATGCAAGACGACGAACGCCCCCGCGGCGGCGACCTCTACCGCCGCTTCACCCGCGACGAACTCCTCGCCACCGTCGCCGTCTACTGGTTCACCCGCACCCAGTCCTCCGCAATGCGCATCTACCACGAGACCATGCGCCCGCCCCAGCTGGTCGAAGCGGAAGTCGGCGGCCGCACACGCCTGGCCGAGGGCGAGCGCGCCGCGCCCCCGACCGGCTTCGCCAAGCTCCAGCGCGGAACGCCCCTCCCCCCGCGCTCCTGGTGCGAGCGCGCCTTCAACGTGACCCACTGGACCGAGTTCCCCGAAGGCGGCCACTTCCCCGCAATGGAAGTCCCCGCGCTACTGCTCAACGACCTCCGAAAGTTCTTCCGCTAATGCCAGTCGTCCGCCACCACCTCCGCTGTCTCAATTGCCAGGCGGAAGCCCCCGCCTCGCTGGAGTTGGCCTGCGAGCGCTGCGGCGGCCTGTTCGAGATCGCCTATCCACGCCTCCCCGAGGGCGGCCTGCGCCTCCCCCTCACCCCGCTCCCGCTCGGTCAGGGCGGCACGCCCACAATCAGCTTCGACTGGCCCGAAGCCCGCCGCCTGCGGCTCGAACTGAAGCTCGAGTACCTCTCCCCCAGCGGCTCATTCAAAGATCGCGGCGCGGCCATGCTCATCGCCGCCGCCTGGAGCACCGGCGCCGCCGCCTTCGTCGAGGACTCCTCCGGCAACGCCGGCGCCGCCCTCGCCGCCTACGCCGCCGCCGCCCAAATGTCCGCCCACATCTTCGTCCCCGCCCACGCCCCGCACGCCAAGCAGGCGCAGATTGCCGCAGTAGGCGCAACCCTGCACCCAATCAACGGCAACCGCGAAGCCGTCGCCACCGCCGCCGCGCACTACGCCCAAACGCAGGGCATCCCCTACCTCTCGCACAACCGCAGCCCCTACTTCAGCGAGGGCATGAAACCGGCCGCAGAAGAGATCGCCGCCCACGGCCTCCCCGACGCCATCGTCCTCCCCGTCGGCAACGGCTCGCTCCTGATCGGGCTGCACCGCGGCTTCCAGGAACTGCGCACGCTCGACCAGCTCGACCGCCTCCCCCGCCTGTACGCCGTCCAGGCCCTCAACGTCAGCCCCGTAGCCGCCGCCTGGCGCAATCACGAACCACGCCCGCCCGAGCCCACCACCGCCGACGGCATCGCCGTCGCCCAACCGCCCCGCCTCGCCCAAATGCTGGCCGCCCTGCGCGACAGCAACGGCGGCGCAACAGTCGTCTCCGAGCCAGAGATCACCGCCGCCCACCAAACGATCGCCCATCGAGGCCTCTACCTCGAGCCAACCGCCGCCGTCCCCTTAGCCGCCCTCCACCGCCTACTAGAGCGCCAACAAATCGGAGAGGACGAGCGCATCCTCATCCCCCTCACCGGCACAGGACTCAAGAGCCCGCCGATCCCCTGAGCGCCCCATGCTTGATCGAATGCACAAGCACAGTTGGCAAACCATCAAGGGCCGCCTGAGATCAGTCCCCCGGAGCAGGTGGAACCTCGCCACCCCGCTGATCACTTGGGCTGATCACTTGGGCTAATCACTTGGGCTGATCACTTGGGCAACGATCAGCGGCGTCACGCACCTCCTCCTGATGCCGCTCGCGGGAATATCCCAGACAGCCGTGTTCTTCCTGGCGATGTTCGCGCTCCTAATCGTCTGGAGCGTCGCCCACCGCCGAGACTTGCCAGCCGGTCAATAGCCACTCACCGGCTCGGGATTGAAAGAGTCCGCCGATACGCTGAATGCATGGCGGTTCGCTCCTCTCGGTCTCAGACTTGGCCGGATCCGGCCTGGTGGATCTGGCGTCGGCTGACGTCGGTGAAGTGGGCGATCGGGCTGATCCTCGCGGCGGCCCTGTTCTCGGCGGTCGGCGTGCTCATCCCCCAGGTGCCGCCCCAGCTGGCCGACATCCCCGAGCAGGTCGAGCAGCACATCGAGGCCCAGCGCCCCACCTGGGGCGGCTTCACCGACGTGCTCGCCGAGTTCCCCTGGTTCTACGAAACCAACGGCGGCGTCTTCAACCTCTACAAGCAGCCCTACTGGTACGCAGTGGTGGCGCTGGTCGCGTTGGCAATCTCCGTCTGCACGGTCAGCCGCGCCCCCCCCATCTGGCGCACGGTGCGGCGCCCGCCCAAGCGCGTCAACGCCGCCTACTTCGACCGCGCCCGCCACCGCGCGTCAGCCTCGCTGGCAGCCGGGGCGGACGCGGCACAGGAACGGGAAGCACTGACAGCGCGGCTGCGCGCAGCGCGCTACCGCGTGGAGGAGGTGAGCGCCGCCAGTGCCTCCACCGGCGACAGCGGCGAGACCCTACTCTTCGCCGACCGCTTCGGCTGGGCGCAGCTGGCCACCTTCGTCACCCACCTCGCCCTGATCCTCCTGCTCGGCGCGACGCTGGTCACCAAGTTCGCGGGCGAGGAGTACCAGTTCTGGGTCGCCGAAGGCGAGTCGCACATCCTCTTCCCCCCCGGCGACGATCGGGCGCAGGTGCAGATCATCGTGGAGGACGCCGTCGCCCGCTTCGCCGACGACGGCCAGGCCCTCGACTTCCGCAGCCACGTCCGCGTCGCGCAGGCGGGCGCAGAGGTCGGCGGCGGCGAGGTCACGGTCAACGGCCCCGTGCACGCCGCCGGCTACCGCGTCCACCAGGCCGCCTACTGGGAGCACGGCGCTGAGCTGCAAATCTTCGATCACGCCTCCGGCCAACTCCTCTACGCCGAGACCCACTTCCTCGAGCAACAGATCGTCGGCCCCCGCATCCGCGTCGAGCGCGGCGGCGTGGCAGTCTCAGAGGAAGTGATCGCCCTGGAGCACGAAGTCGCCGGCCCCCCGCTCGATCCACTGATCAGCGGGCAGGGAGAAGCCGCCCCCGTCGCCGGCTACACGCTGATCCCCCTGGACAGCGCCCGCTCGCTAGCAATCACGCTCGCCCCAACGCCCGAGGGCTACGAGTTCTGGTACCGCGTCCTGCCAACGCCCGAGCAACCGGCCGGCCTGACATTCGCTGAGCTGGGCGTGCGCCAAACGCCGCCGCCCGCTCCGCAGGTAACGCTTGCGGTTGACGGGGAGACCGTCTTCGAGGGGCTGGTCTCCCTCGATCAGGCCCAGAATGAGGCTCGGCTCACCGCGCTGCCCCTCGGCGGGGAAGCAGTGCTCTGGATCGGCTTCCGCGACGGCGCGGACGGGGAAGGCTTCTTCTACTACTCGCCAGAGCGGGAGGATCAGCGCGGCGGACTCGAGGTCGGCGAGACAACAGCGCTGGGCGGCGGACTCAGCCTCACCTACCACGGAGCCACGCCCGACGAGTCCCTGCAGGGCGCGCTGGCAGTTGGCGAGCGGCGCGCGGTGGGGTCGATTGAGTTGACCTGGCTCGGAGCCGAGTCGGTCTTCTACGAGATCGCCCCCGAGATTCCCGGCGCGGAGGGAGAGGCGCTGATCGCGCTGGAACGCTTCGGTCAGGCGCGAACCGCCGAGCGCTTCGACGCCCTGGGCGGAGAGAGCGTGCAGTTGGCGGTGGGCGCGTCAAATCAGACCTCAGCCGGCGGCCAGGTCGGACGGCCGTCGCGGATGATCCTCGGCCTGGGCGGCGCGGCGGGCCGCATTCAGCTGGATGAGGGTCAGGCAATCGTCCACGCGGGATACCGCTACCAATTCGCCGGGCCGCGCGAGTTCACAGGTCTCAACGTGCGCCGCGATCCGGGCGGCATCGCATTCTGGGTCGGCGTCGGCCTCGGCCTGGTCGGCATGATCACAACCTTCTTCCTCCCCCGCCGCCGCGTCTGGGCGCGGCTGACCGCGGATCGAATCCAGCTCGCCGGCCAGGCCGGCCACGGCGTCGATTTAACGTCCGAACTGGAGCGCTTGCTGAATCCCCAGCAACCGACCGCACGGCGGCGCTGGTTCGCGCGCCGCGATCTGTTCGGCGGCGATTACGCTGCACCAGAGGACGGGAGGCGCGGCGATGACTGACGTGTTGGGGCTGGTCGGGATCATCAACATCGACATCAATCCGGTGCTGATCGACACCGGCGGATTCGAGCTCACCTGGCACGGCCTGTTCACGGCGGTCGGGATTGTCCTGGGCGTCTGGCTCTCCGTCCGCCTCGCGCGGCGGGCGCGGATCGGCGAGGACGACGCCATGTCGATCGCCGTCGTCTCCGTGTTGTCCGGGATCATCGGCGCGCGGCTGCTGTGGGTCTTGGAGCACACCGATCAGATCGGCTCGGTCGGCGACATCTTCGCGCTGACCGACGGCGGCATCTCCATCTACGGGGCAATGATCGGCGGCGTGCTCGGCGGCTTCATCCACGTGACGCTGTTCAAGCCGAACTTCCCCAAGTGGGTCGCGCTGGACGTCGCCGCGCCGGGCATGATCCTCGGTCAGGCGGTGGGCCGCTTCGGCGACTTCGTCAACGGCGAACACTTCGCCAGCGCCTCGGAGCTGCCCTGGGCGTTTCGCTACACCCATCCGCTGACCGACGGCCCCTGGTCGGCGCCGGGGGTGGAGAACTGGTTTCGCGGCGCGCGCGGTCTGGAGGGCGAGGCGCCCGTCGCGGTGCACCCGGTCGCCGGCGGCTATGAGCCAATCCTCGACTTCATGATTCTCGGCGGACTGTTTCTGCTGCGGCGGCTGGGCGTCGGCGCGGGTTGGGGCTTCACCTTCTACGTCTTCGCCTACGCGGTCGTGCGCGGCTCGCTCTCGCTGCTGCGCAGCGACGAGGCGGCGCTCGCCGGCGCGCTCTCGGTGCCCCAGCTGCTGGCGATCCTGACGGCGGCCGCAGCAGTCTGGATGGCGCTCCATCTCCGCCGTCACCGCCAGGCGCCGGTGCTGACCGGGAGCGAGCTCCCGCGCCGCACCCACCGCGCCAGCCGGCGCGGAGGCCTCGGCCGTGGCTGAGCGGCTACGGCTCGTGCTGCGGGTCAGCCCCGCCTGCGACGCCTGCGAGGACGCCCGCGAACTGCTGGCGTCACTGGCGGCGGCGATGCGATTCGAGTGGTCGGTCGCAGAGGCGGACGCAGGCGAGCTGACGCCGGTCGTGGCGACGGCGGCGGGAACGGTGCTGGCGGAAGCGCCGCTCGACGCCGGCGCGCTGGCCGACGCGATCCGAGCGGCTATGCCTCCAGATGAGCCTCCAGATTGATCGCGTGCAGGCCGCACTCTTTCTGGGTCGCCTCCTCCCACCACCAGCGGCCGGCGCGTTCATGCTCGCCGGGATGCGTGGCGCGGGTACAGGGCGCGCAGCCGATCGACTTGAAACCCTGATCGTGCAACGGGTTGTAGGGCACGTTGTAGGCCATGATGTGCTGCCAGACCTGGGCAGAGGTCCAGTTGGCGAGCGGATTGAACTTGACCAGCGGGCGATCAGCGCGGCCAAAGCCGGGATCGAGCTGGACGACGGGGATCTCGGCGCGGGTGCCCGGCGACTGATCCTTGCGCTGGCCGGTGATGTAGGCGTCAACGTGAGCAAGGGCGCGGCCAAGCGGTTCAACCTTGCGGACGCCGCAGCACTCAGCGTGCCCGTCGCGGCGGAAGCTGAACAGCCCCTTCTCCCGCACCAACGCCTCAACCGCCGCCGCCTGCGGCGCGTAGGTCTCGATGGCGACGCCATAGTGGTCGCGGACGCGCTCGATGAACTCCAGCGTCTCTGGATGCAGGCGGCCGGTGTCGAGGCTGAAGACGCGGAAGCGGCGCGCCAGGTTCAGGCGATCCGCCTCGCGTGCCGCGAGGTCGATGAGCACGACATCCTCCGCGCCGCTGAAAGAGATGGAGAGCGCGGGGAAGCGGGTGAGCGCCTCGGCGATGATGTCGGCGGGGTGAGCGCGCGCCAGCCGCTGAGCGGCGGCGTCGATCTGTGTTGCGTCGAATGCACTGTGCAGGGTGCTCATGCGCGGACTCCGTTGGTCTGGGCGCCGTTCGGGTTGGCTGATTGAGGGGAAATGTTACTATTTCGGTCAAGATTATCCATAACGCCCGTTGAGGAGCGGTTCCGCCGATGATGAAGCTGTCATCCACCAGCGATTACGGCATTCGCGCGCTGATCGATCTGGCGCAGCACGACTCGGGCGCGCCGATTCCGTCGGCGGAAATTGCCGAGCGGCAGGGGATTCCCGCCTCGCTGGCCGGTCAGGTGCTGGGGCGGCTGCGGGCGGCGGGTTTCATCTCCTCGGCGCGCGGAGCGCAGGGCGGACATCAGCTGGCGCTGGCGGCGGAGCAGATTCGCCTCGATCGGGTGGTCGAGGCGCTCGAAGGCCCGCTGACGCTGGCCGCCTGTCTGGAGCGCGGCGCGCAGGCCGGGCGCGCCTCGGAGCGCTGTACCGGGGCGGCCGCGCAAGTCCGCCTCTGGGACGATGTGCGCGCCGCCATTCTGGAGACGCTGGCCGATCGCACGATCGCCGACCTGGCCGCAGAATCAGCCGCGCTCGGCGCGCCGAGCGGCGGCCGCTACCACATCTAGCGCGATCCCGCGTGAGCGCAGACAACCAGTGGACGTCCGCCTGACAAACAACACCAACAACGGACCGCCCACCGGCACGAGACGAACGTTATTTTGAGCCTGACCCGACCGCAACTGGCAGAGACGGTGCTCGACCTGATCGGGGCGACGCCGATGGTCACCCTGCAGCGGGTCGGACCGCGCGGCGGGGCGGAGATCGTGGCGAAGCTGGAATCGCTGAATCCCGGCGGCTCGGTCAAGGATCGGATCGCGCGGGCGATGATCGAGGACGCGGAGTGCAGCGGCCAGCTGCGCGCCGGCGACGTGATCGTCGAGCCGACCTCGGGCAACACCGGCGTCGGGCTGGCGCTGGTCGCAGCGGTCAAGGGCTACCGCCTGATTCTGACAATGCCCGAGGATATGTCGCACGAGCGCCGCCGCCTGTTGGAGCGCTTCGGCGCGGAGGTCGTCCTGACGCCGGCGATCGAGGGGATGACGGGCGCCGTCTTCGCCGCGGAAGAGCTGGCCGCCGCGGACGGCTACTTCATGCCCCAGCAGTTCCAGAATCTCTCCAACCCGGAGGTGCACCGGCGGACGACAGCGCTGGAAATCTGGTCAGCGCTGGCCGGCCGCGAACTGGCCGACGGCGCGCGCTTGCACGCCTTCGTCACCGGCGTCGGCACGGGCGGGACAATCACCGGGGTCGGCGAGGTCTTGCGTGAGCGCCAGCCGCAACTGTCGGTCACAGCGGTCGAGCCGGAGCGCTCACCGGTGCTGCAGGGCGGACGCTTCTCCGTCCACGCAATTCAGGGGATCGGGGCGTCCTTCGTGCCGGGCGTGCTCAACCGCGAGGTCTACGACGAGGTGCTCGGCGTCTCCGACCGGGACGCGGAGCAGATGATGCTGCGCCTGACGCGGGAAGAGGGCATCTTGTGCGGGATTTCCTCAGGCGCGAACGTGTACGCGGCAAGCATCGTCGCGCAGCGGCTCGGCCCCGAGTGCCGCGTCGTGACGACGATCTGCGACACGGGCGAGCGGTATCTGTCCATGCCGCTCGCGGAGAGTTGATGGACAGACGAACGAGCGAACGAGCCGAGAGGCTGAGAGGACAAACCATGAGCGTGAAGGTCTACATTCCGACCCCGTTTCGGAAGATCACCGGCAACCGCACGTTTGTCGACGCCGACGGGATCGACGTCAACGGCGTGCTGCGCGATCTCGATCAGCGCTTCCCCGGATTCGGCGAGATGGTCTTCAACGGCGAGCAGGAGCTGCTCGAGCACGTCAACGTCTACGTGAACAACCACGAGATCACGTCGCTCGAAGGCCCGGAGACGCGCGTCTCCGACGGCGACGAGCTGGCCGTGATCCCGGCGATCGCGGGCGGCGCGGCGCTGACCCCGGAGATGGTCGAGCGCTACTCGCGCCACCTGATCATGGATCAGGTCGGCCCGCTGGGGCAGCGCAAGCTGATCGACGGCAAAGTGCTCGCCGTGGGCGCGGGCGGGCTGGGATCGCCAGTGCTCGTCTACCTCGCCGCAGCCGGGATCGGCACGATCGGAATCGCCGACTTCGACGTCGTCGACCGCTCCAACCTCCAACGCCAGATCATCCACGGCACGTCCGACATCGGGCGGTTGAAGGTGGACTCGGCCAAGGATCGGATTCTGGACATGAATCCGAACATCAACGTGATCACGCACACCTCGCCGCTGACCTCCGACAACGCGATGGAGATCATCCCCGAGTACGACGTGATCATCAACGGCGCGGACAACTTCGCCACGCGCTATCTGGTCAACGACGCCGCCTTCCTGGCCGAGAAGATCCTCGTTGACGGCTCGATCTTCCTCTTCGAGGGTCAGGTCACGACGTTCTTCCCGGGTCAGGGCTGCTACCGCTGCCTCTACCCGTCGCCGCCGCCGCCGGGGATGGTGCCGTCCTGCTCGGAGGCGGGCGTGCTCGGCGTGCTGCCGGGGACGGTGGGCGCGATTCAGGCGACCGAGGCGATCAAGGTGCTGCTCGAACAGGGCGAGCCGCTGAAGAATCGGCTGCTGCTCTACGACGCGCTGGCGATGGACTTCCGCACGGTCAAGATCCGCCGCGACCCGGCATGCCCGCTCTGCGGCGACGCGCCGTCGGTGACCGAGCTGATCGACTACGAAGAGTTCTGCGGCTCGCCCTTCCACGAGGGCCCGGCCGCGGCGGCGGGCGGCTAGGGTCCGCCGCGCCTGGTCGGACGAACACTGGAGGCACGCGAGATGGCTGTTGAAGTTCGGGTTCCGTCGATGCTGCAGAAGTTCACCGACGGCGAAAAGCGGGTGCAGATCGAATCGGCCAACGTCGGCGAACTGCTGACCACCCTGGAGACGTCGTACCCCGGCATCGGTCACCAGCTCCTGGAGGACGGCGAGCTGCG
This sequence comes from Dehalococcoidia bacterium, assembly GCA_965200625.1. Lineage (GTDB taxonomy): Bacteria > Chloroflexota > Dehalococcoidia > Bin125 > Bin125 > Bin125. The sequence goes on along the minus strand of OZ241375.1, from coordinate 1,559,522 downwards.
CCGCTTCGTCAACATCTACCTGAACGACGAGGACATCCGCTTCCTCGACGGGATGGAAACCTCGCTGGCCGACGGCGACGTGCTCGCGATCCTCCCAGCGCTGGCCGGAGGCGCCCGCTGATGGTGACCGCCGCGCCCGTCCGCTATCAGTCGCTGCTGGACACAATCGGCGATACGCCGCTCGTCCGCCTGCAGCGGATGTCGCCCAATCCGGAGGTAGCGATCTGGGTCAAGCTGGAAGGCCAGAATCCGACCGGCTCGGTCAAGGATCGGATCGCCAAGGCGATGATCGACGCCGCCCACGCGGACGGTTCGCTGCAGCCCGGTCAGACGATCCTGGAGCCGACCTCGGGCAACACCGGCCTGGCGATCGCCCTGATCGGCCGCCTGACCGGGCATCCCGTGCGCTGTGTGATGCCGGAGTCGGTCTCGGTCGAGCGGCGCGACCTGCTCTCGTTCTTCGGCGCGGAGGTAGTGCTCTCGCCCGGCGAGACCGGCTCAAACGGCGCGGTGCGGATGGCCAAGGAGCTGTACGAGGCGGACCCGTCCGTGTTCATGCCAATGCAGTACGAGAACGCCGCCAATCCCGGCGCGCACTACGAAACGACCGGCCCCGAGATCTACCGAGACTGCCCGGAGGTCACGCACTTCGTCGCCGGACTCGGCACCGGCGGCACGCTGACCGGGGTGGGCCGCTACCTCAAGGAGCGGAACCCGGAGATCAAGATCGTCGCGGCGGCGCCGCATCCCGGCGATCTGGTGCAGGGGCTGCGCTCGCTGGAGGAGGGCTACATCCCACCCGTCCTCGATGAGTCCGTCCTGGACGGGCGGATCATGGTCGATTCGCGCACCTCGTTCGCGGTCGTCAAGCGGCTGCTGGAGGAGGAAGGGATCTTCGCGGGCATCTCCTGCGGGGCGGCGATCCGCGCCGCGCAGCGCGCGGCGGAGCGGCTGGACGCCGGCAACATCGTCGTCCTGCTCGCCGACGGCGGCTGGAAGTACCTTTCGACCGGCCTCTGGAACCGCGAGTACGACGAGATCGCGGGCGACGAAGAGATTGAAGGCAAAATCTGGTGGTGACCAACACCGCCAGCGAACCCGACACGCACCCAGCAGAGGAAAGGAACCGACATGGCTGAGTACGCACACCCCGAGAAGCTGGTCTCGACCGACTGGGTCGCCGACAACCTGGACAATCCGAATGTCGTGCTGATTGAGGTTGACGTCGACACGTCGGCCTACGACGAAGGCCACCCGCCGGGCGCAGTTGCCTGGAACTGGACCTCACAGCTGCAGGACCAGGTCTCCCGCGACGTGGCCTCCCGCGAGGCCGTCACCGCGCTGCTGCAAGGCGCGGGCGCGAACGCTGACTCGCAGCTCGTGCTCTTCGGCGACAACAACAACTGGTTCGCCGCCTACGCGCTCTGGATGCTCGAGCTCTACGGCGTCACCAACACCGCGCTGATGAACGGCGGCCGCGCGAAGTGGGAGGCGGAAGGCCGCGCAATGACGACCGACGCCCCCGCGCCGGCCGCAGGCAGCATCGCCGTCGCCGAGCGCGACGAGACCCTGCGCGCGCGCCTGACCGACGTCCTCGCCCACGTCGAGGCGGGCGGCCAGCTCGTCGACGTGCGCTCGCCGGACGAGTTCAACGGCGTGATCATGGCCCCGCCCGGCATGCCCGAGACGGCGCAGCGCAAGGGTCACGTACCGGGCGCGTCGAACATCCCCTGGGGCACGGCGGTAGCCGGGGACGGCACCTACAAGTCAGCGGACGAGCTCAGCGAGCTCTACCAGTCAAAGGGGATCACGGGCGACCAGCCAGTGATCGCCTATTGCCGCATCGGCGAGCGCTCCAGCCACAGCTGGTTCGCGCTCCGCTACCTGCTCGGTATCGACAACACAACCAACTACGACGGCTCCTGGACCGAGTACGGCTCGGTGGTCGGCGTCCCAATCGACAATCCGAGCGCCTGATCACCAGCGCTCCCCCTCTGGGGGAGCGCTCGCGCAGCGACTGAGAGGGAGCCACGCCTGAGCGGGTTCCTGCTTGCGCAGGAACGACAGGATTCAGAGCTCCCCCTCTGGGGGAGCTGTCGCGGAGCGACTGAGGGGGGCTGGCTCGGGCGCACGCAGCACCCCCATACCCACGCCCCCGTCTGCGTCGCCCCCGCGCCCCGTCTGCGTCGCCCCCGCGCCCCGTCTTCGTCATTCCCGCCCTCCTTTCCGTCATTCCCGCGAAAGCGGGAATCTCGCCGCGTCCCACCTCCGTATGGGTTCCTGCTTGCGCAGGAACGACGGAATGATGGCAGGAACGAAGGAGAGGGAGCTCTCCTTCGCTGCCCCCTTTGGGGGAAGCTGTCCCGGAGGGACTGAAGGGGGGCGCCCGCCGAGGGAGCGCCACGCCTGAGTGGGTTCCTGCTTCCACAGGAACGACAGGATCCAGAGCTCCTCCTCTGGGGAAGCTGTCCCGGAGCGACTGAGGGGGGCGCTCTACTCTCGTGATCCGCCCGTTCGCCCCAGAGGCGGACGCGGGCGTAATGAGAGGACGGTAGACGCGATGCCTTCGGCTTCGAATCAGGTGTGGCGGCGGACAATTGCGCGGGCGGTGGGCTCGGGCGACGCCTCGGCCTTGCCGATCCACTTCAGCGCCTCAGTGCTCACTCGCTACGTCGAGAGCGGCGCGAAGATTCTGCGCTCGGACACCGTCGGCCGGCTGATCCAGCCGGGCAAGGCCGTGATCGACTTCGGCATCGTTGCGGACGACCGCGTCATTCACCTGCGCTTCGGCGACCTTGCCAGGCTGCTCCCGGAGGCGGAGCGGGCGCACTGGTTTGAGCATCTGCTCCCTCCCTCGGCGAGCCGCGCCTACTTGCAGATGACACTCCAACCCGGCGCCTGCCACGACGACGGCGAGCTGCGCGAGTGGGCGCCGCGATAAGCTCAGGTTGGAGGGAGCGAGCATGGTAACCGCCGCGGTGGGACGTTACATCGATCTGAGCAATGCCGATCTGCGCAAGGCGCACGCGCACCTGGACGAGGGTGACCTGCTGCAGGCGTCGGAGAAGGGCTGGGGCGCTGCGGCTGTTCTGGTCAAAGCCTGCGCTGAGGCGCGAGCACTCGATCACGCAAAACATCGTGATCTGTGGCGCACTGTCAATCGGTTGTTTGACGAAACCGGCGACCGTGAGCTGCAGATCCTGTTCTCACTGGCAGAGTCTCTACACACCAATTTCTACGAGGACTACTGGGACACTGGCACGGTGGCGAGCTATCTCAGCCAGGTCGAGTTGCTGACGGACAAGCTGGCGCCGCTAATCGAGCTCCCCACCGACGCATGATTGGTCGCTGCGTGGTGTTTCCGCCGCTGCCCGCTGTGGCGTCTGACCAGCAATACGCGATCATCTACGCCGACCCGCCCTCGGACCACAAAGGCCAGCTACAGCACGCCGGGCCGGGCAACGGCGACCCGGGCGGCGCGGCGCAGCACGATCCGACCACGCCCGTCGCTCACCGCACCGCAGCTATCCGGCTCCGACTCAATCCCACCAAATCCGACCAACATCGAACCAGACCGAACAAGCCTGAACTGCCCAACCTGGACTACCCCAGAGAATTCCGCGCAATCTCCAGTGAAATTGCGCCCAGAACCACCCAAATCTGGACAAATCTGGACAAATCTGGACTATTCCGAACGCCAGAACGCCCGATCCCCAGTCCTCCGCGCCAGATCGTGGCCAATCGCCCGGAATTCGCCGCCGACGCGGAGTTCGCGTCATGACGGAAATCTTCCCCCCGTTGCCGATCCTCGCCGCCGATGAGCAATACGCGATCATCTACGCCGACCCGCCCTGGAACTACAAGGGCCAGCTGCAGCACGCCGGGCCGGGCAGCGGCGACACGGGCGGCGCGGCGCGGCACTATCCGACCGTGACGCTCGCGGACCTCAAGGGCCTGCCCGTGGCGGAGATCGCGGCGGACGACTCGCTGCTCTTCCTGTGGGCCACCTCTCCCCATCTGGATCAGGCGATTGCGCTGGGTCAGGCGTGGGGCTTTGCCTGGGCGACGGTGGCGTTTGTCTGGGACAAACAGCGGGTCAATCCGGGCTTCTACACGATGTCGCAGTGCGAGCTCTGTCTGGTCTTCAAGCACGGTCGCATCCCGGCGCCGCGCGGCGCGCGCAACGTGCGGCAGCTGATCTCGGAGCGGCGCGCCGCGCATTCCCGCAAACCGGCCGAGGTTCGGCGTAGGATCGAGGCGATGTTCCCCGCGCAGCGCAAGATCGAGCTCTTCGCGCGGGACGTCGAACTCGACGGCTGGGATACGTGGGGCGAAGACGTTGCCCACCCGCAGACCGAGCGCCGTTTCTGGCAGGATCGGCAGGAAGCAGAGGAGGCGGCTGGCACATGAGCAGTCTGGCGTTGCCACAAGTGTTGATCGACGAGATGGTCGCGCACTCGCGGGAGGACTTGCCCAACGAGTGCTGCGGCGTGATTGGCCGCGCGGCGGATGGGACGCTGACCCTCTGGCGGGCGACCAATGACCAGGCCTCGCCCTGGCGCTTCAACATCCCCGCGCAACAGCTGCTGCACCTGTACAACGCGATCGACGACGCGGACGGCCATCTGCTCGTGATCTACCACTCGCACGTCGCCTCCGAGGCGCGGCCCTCGCCGACCGACCTGAACATCGCGCGGCTGCACAAGGGCGCGACCGAGTGGCCCTATTGGGTGCTGGTCTCCTTGGCGAGCGAGCCGCCCTCGGTGCGCGCCTGGCGGATTGACGACGGCGACCAGTCGGACACAGTCCAGGCGGTCGAGATCGAGCTTGTGATCGCCGAGGGCGAGGGCGAGCGGCGGCAGCTGGAGATGATCGAGGTAGACGGCCGGCCGCGGGTGCGGGAGACGTCGCTGTAGTGGAGCTGGATCGGTTTCGCTGGGGTTCGCGGACGCTGCTCGTCGGCATCCTGAATGTGACCCCGGATTCATTCAGCGGCGACGGCCTGCTCGAGGTTGAGGCCGCGGTCGAGCGGGCCGAGCGGATGGTGCGCGACGGGGCGGACCTCATCGACATCGGCGGCGAGTCGACGCGGCCCGGCTTCCAGCCCGTGCCGGCGGACGTGGAACTGCATCGCGTGCTCCCGGTGCTGGAGCGGCTCGCGCGGCGGTTGCCGGAGACGCCGTTGTCGGTGGACACAACCAAAGCGGCAGTGGCGGAGGCGGCGTTTGCGGCGGGCGCAACAGTGCTCAACGACGTGCAGGGGCTGCGCGGCGATCCGCGCCTCGCCCAGGCGGCCGCGGCGCGCGGGGTCTGGGTGATCGCCATGCATAATCAGCGCGGCCGTCCGCCGGCTGCCGATCCGACGGCGGCGGCGCTCGACGGCTTCCGCGCCTCGCTGCGGATCGCCGAGATGCACGGGATCGACCCGGAGCGGCTGATCCTGGATCCGGGTTTCGGCTTCGGTTGGCAGTTGGCGGAGAACGCGGAGCTGCTGCGGCGGCTGTCCGAGCTGCGCGCGCTGGGCCGTCCGATTCTGGTCGGGATGTCGCGCAAACGAATGAGCGGCGAGCAGTTCGGCTGGGGCGTGGAGCAGCGGCTGGAGGGCTCGGCGGCGCTGACGGCGCTGGCGATCGCCAACGGCACGGATCTCGTGCGCGTCCACGACGTGGCGGAGCTGGCGCGAGTCGTGCGCGTGGCAGATGAGATCGTGCGCCAATGACCAATGTGTTTCTCGGGCTGGGCGGCAACCTCGGCGAGCGGCGCGCGCACATGCGTCAGGCGGTCGCGGAGCTGCGCCAGGTGCTGGACGAGGTGCGCGTCTCGGCGCTGTACGAGTCGGCGGCCTGGGGCGTGACCGATCAGCCGGCGTTCCTCAACGCGGTCGCGCGCGGGCAGACCAACCTGCCGCCGCTGGAGCTGCTGGACGCGACGCAGGCGATTGAGCGCGAGCTGGGCCGGGTGCGGGGTCGGCGTTGGGGGCCGCGGGTGATCGACATCGACATCCTCTTGTACGGCCGCGAGGTGATCGACGCGCCGCGGCTCCGCGTGCCGCATCCCTACCTGACCCAGCGCGGCTTCGTCCTGCGCCCGCTCGCCGATCTCGCCGCTGGGCTGACGCTGCCGGACGGGTCATTGGTGGGCGAGCTGTTGACGACGGTCGCGCAGGATGATCTGCGGCAGATCGAAGGTGCGGGTTGGGCGGACTAGCTGGATTGACTAGAGGGGCTAGATGTCGTCGAGCGGTTCGGGGGCGAAGTTGAGGCCTTCGAGGTCGTCCTCGAGCTCGTAGGTCGTCCAGCCAACCCAGAAGAGGAGGACGGCGGCGCTGAGCGTGAGCGCGGCGGCGGGGATCGCGACGGCGGCGTAGCTGCGGCGGCGCACGCCGACCAGGAACCAGAGCGCCTGGCAAGCGGCGGCGAGCATCAGCGTCAGACCGGTGAGGCGGGTGCGGTCCATAGGGCGAGCATAGCGTCGTTGATACCCTGCGACCGTGACCACTGAATCAACCGAATCGACACCGCTCCCCGAGCTGGATGAGCGCGACGCATTGGGCGACGCGATCGAGGCGGTCGAAGAACGACTGGTCGAGCGTCCGGCGGCGGTCGCGGAGCCGCTCGCGCCGCGCACGCTGTTTCTGCATCGGCGCGTGGTCCGGATTGCGCCGGAGCGGATCGAGATCCGGCCGCCGCGCTCCGCCGTGGTCGTGCCGCTCTTCGGGGTCGGGCTGACGGCCGGGCTGTTGGCGCTGATGGCGACCTCGGTCGACTCGTTCCCCTTCTGGCTGTTGGGGATGCTGCTGCTGTTCGCGGTGGTGCTGCTGCCGCTGTCGGGGCTTTCGCTGGTCTACGCGCTGATGGGCGCGAATATCGTCGCCGACCGCGGCGGGCAGAATGTGTCGCTGAAGCAGCGCTTCCTGGGCCTCGGGATCGGGACGAACGAGTTGATCCCCTTCTGGAAGATTCGCGAGCTGCTGGTTGAGGACGAAGGCCGCGCGATCGCGCGCGCGGGCGGGGAGCTGCCGGCGGAGGAGATCGCACAGTGGCAGCTGGTGCTGGTCAAGAAGAGCGGGACGCGGCACGTGCTGGGCTCGGTCTCCGCGCCGCGCCAGCATGAGGAGGAAGGGCTGCAACAGATCTTTGAGGTGGCGGAGGCGTTCTCCGCCCTCACCGACGCACCGATCCGCGGACCGATCTGGTAGCAGATATCTGGTAGGAGGCCGAGATGACCGACAACGAACGAGAGTGGCAGGACCAGATCGACGCCGACGTGGAGGCGGCGCTGGGAGACATGGCCGCGATTGCCGTAATCGGCCTGTCGCCGAAGGCGGAGCGCGACTCGCACCGCGTCTCGGCCTACATGCAGCGGCAGGGCTACCGGATCATCCCGATCAATCCGGCCGCGGCCGGCTCACGGATTCTCGGCGAGTCGGTGTACGCCTCCCTGGCTGAGGCGCAGGCGGCCCTGCCCGATGTGGAGATCGACACGGTCAACGTCTTCCGCCGCTCGGTCGATACGGAGCGGCCGATCGCCGAGGCGGTGGCGGCGCGGGAACGCGGGGTGCGCACGGTCTGGCTGCAGCTGGGGATTGTCAATCCGGCGACGCTGCGGCGGGCGCGGGCGGCCGGGCTGCGAACAATTGAGAACAGATGTCTGATGGTCGAGCATCGGCGGTTCGCGTAGACGGAACATCTGCGTTAACGTGCAGACACAGCACGGAATCGACTAACGCGAGGCCAGCGCGTGCACGAGCCGATTGCCGCCCCCGACGCAGAGCCGTTGTCGCCCACTGTCCCCATCGGCCCCACTGATGAGGTGGATGAACGTCCGCGCGAGGCGTGCGGGGTGTTCGGCATCTGGGCGCCCGAGCTGGACGTGGCGGTGGAGGCGTTCTACGGCATCTACACGCTCCAACACCGCGGCCAGGAGAGCGCCGGCATTTGCACGACGGACGGGCGGCGGCTGTTGGTCAAGACGGGCATGGGGCTGGTCTCGCAGGTGTTCGACGAGGAGAGCGCCGCCGAGCTGGTCGGGATCGCGGCGATTGGCCATACCCGTTATTCGACAACGGGCGCGAGCCGCTTCCGCAACGCGCAGCCGATTCTCCTTGATGACCCGCTGCTCGGCGAACAAGTCGCCATTGCACATAACGGAAACGTCGTCAACGCCGCCCAGGTGCGGGTCGAGCTGACCGAGCAGGGCGCAGGTTTCGAGACCTCGACCGACACGGAAGTGTTGGCCAAGTATCTGCTGCTGCACGGCGATCCGGGAGCGGACGCGGACGCGATCTGGGAAGCGCGCTTCAGCGCGCTCATGCGTCATATCGAGGTTGCCTACTCGCTCGCCCTGCTGACGCCGGATCGGCTGATGGCCGCGCGTGATCCCTACGGCGTGCGGCCGTTGTGCATTGGTCAGGTGGGCGGGCGTTATGTGGTGGCGTCGGAGACCTGCGCGCTCGATCAGCTGGGCGCGACGCTGGTGCGCGAGGTGCGGCCGGGCGAGCTGATCACGATCGACGAGCGTGGCCTGCGCTCCTTCCAGGCCGCGCCGCCCGCCCCGCCGGCGGGCTGCGTCTTTGAGCACATCTATTTTGCCCGCCCCGATTCAATCCTCGACGGGCAGGCGGCCTGGCAGTCGCGTTTGCAGCTGGGGATGCAGCTGGCGCGCGAGCATCCGGTTGAGGCGGACATCGTGATCGGCGTGCCAGACTCGGCGACGGCGCACGCGATCGGCTACTCGTCCGAGTCGGGCATTCCCTACTCCGAGGGCTTTGTCAAGAACCGCTATGTGGGGCGCACGTTCATCTCGCCCGATCAGCGTCTGCGCGATCTCGGCGCGCATCTGAAATACAACCCGATGCCGTTCGTACTGGCCGGCCGCCGGGTGGTCGTCGTGGACGACACGATTGTGCGCGGTACGACGACGCCGCGGATTGTGAAGCTGCTGCGCGAAGCGGGGGCGGCGGAGGTGCATATGCGCATCGCCGCGCCGCCGATTCAGTATCCGTGCCACTTCGGCGTCGACATGGCGACCCGCGAGGAGCTGATCGCCGCGCAGCAATCAGTGGAAGCGATCCGCCGGCATCTGGGCGCGGATTCGCTGGGCTATCTCAGCCTGGGGGGACTGAATCAGGCGTTGGCGTTGGGCAAGCCGACCTGTTTGGCCTGCTTCAACGGTGAGTACCCGGTCCCGATCCAGATCGATTTCGAGGTGGACCGCCTCTCCGCGCCGCTGCGGACGTCGTCGGCCATTTCCCGGTCAGTGCCCCAGCACGGCAATGGGAACGGCAACGGCAATGGGCACGGCGTGCGACCGCAGCGCGCTGGCCGCTCGGCTCAACCGCTGGCCGCGCCGGTGGCCGTCCTGCCCGCGGCCGCCCGGCCCGCGGAGCGCGTCTGAGCGATGAGCGGGACGGAGCGCGTCGCGCAGAGGCCACCGCCGCGGTCGTCCGCCTCCGGTTACGCCGCGGTCGGCGTGGATGTGGACGCCAACGATCGGCTGATTCCCCGCTACCGCGAGCTGGCGCAGACCGCGTCGCGGCCCGAGCAGCTGGGCGTGGTGGGCGCGTTCAGCGGCCTCTTCGCGCTCTCCGGCTACCGCAATCCAGTGCTCGCCGCCTCGACCGACGGTGTGGGGACGAAGGTGATGGTCGCCAGCCTGGCCGGCCGTCTGGACGGCGTCGGCCGCGACCTCGTCAATCACTGCATCAACGACATCCTCTGCGCCGGCGCGGCGCCGCTCTTTTTCCTCGACTACCTGGCTGCCAACGAGTTGTCAGAAGCGGACAAGGTCGCGGTGGTCGCGGGCGTCGCGGCGGCCTGCCGCGAGAGCGGGATCGCACTGCTCGGCGGCGAGACCGCGGATATGCCCGATCTGTATCCACCAGCGCACTTCGACCTCGCTGGGACGATCGTGGGCGTGCTCGAGCAGGGCGCCGAGATCACCGGCGAGCGCATTGCGCCGGGCGATGTCGTTCTGGGGCTGTCCTCGAATGGGCTGCACACCAACGGTTATTCCCTGGCCCGCGCCGTGTTCGGGCTGCGCCCCGAGGACGGGTCACAGGAGGAACGACGGGCGCGGCTGGAGGCCGACGAGCCGGGTCTGGGCGAATCCTTGGCCGACGCGCTGTTGCGGCCGCATCTCTCCTACTGGCCCGCCCTGCGCGGCAAGCTGGAGCGCATCAACGGCATCGCCCACATTACCGGCGGCGGGATCGCGGGCAACGTCGAGCGCGTGCTGCCGCCCGGCCTGTGCGTCGAACTGGACGCCTCGACTTGGGCCATTCCCCCGATCTTCGCCCTGCTCCAGGAGCGCGGCGACCTCTCGACCGAGGAGATGTACCGCGTCTTCAACATGGGTCTGGGCCTGGCGTTCGTCGTCGCCGGCGAGGACGCCGAGCCGCTGCTGGCGGAGGTCCCGGAGGCGGCGCGGATCGGCGCGGTGCGCGCGCAGGTGTCGCCTGAAGCGGATCGAGTTGCGATAATGGAGAGAGACCGTGCAGGATAGCGGGCGAGCAGGGCGGCGGATCTGGCGGAAATGCCGCTGGATGCCGCGCCCGATCTTGACCACAATTCCCTGCGGGCTTACATTTTTTGAGCGCGCCCCGATGGTGAGCGCGGGTAATCGTGGGAAGAGGTAGCTGGTGGACCTGCTGACAGCCGCCCTCGTGACGATTCCGTTCCGTTCGGAGATCATGGAGCTGCCGCTCGTGGGGCTGACGATGCTCTTCTGCTTCGGCGCCCTCGTGATCCTCGGGCGTTGGTGGGAGCGTTAACCGGCCATGGCCAATCTCGAGCGCGCACCGCGCAAGTCGTTCAACGACCTGATCTACGACCTGATCTTCAAGAACTACGTCTGGCAGTCGATCTTCCGGACCGGCTACCCGAACACGCCGCGCAACCAGATGCTGGCGGTGGCGACGAACGTCTTCCTCCACCTGCACCCGACGCGCATCCACCGAACCCACGTCAAGATCACCCACACCTACTGCCTGGGCGGGCTCTCGTTCTTCATGTTCCTCGGGCTGACGGTGACCGGCGTGCTGCTGATGTTCTACTACGTGCCCTCGATCGAGCGCGCCTACCAGGACATCCAGACGCTGGAGGCGAACGTCCGCTTCGGGCAGCTGCTGCGCAACATGCACCGCTGGATGGCGCACGCGATGATCATCCTCGTGCTGCTGCACATGATGCGCGTCTTCTACACGGGCGCCTACAAGCCGCCGCGCGAGTTCAACTGGGTCGTCGGCGTCGTGCTCTTCATCCTCACGCTGCTGCTCTCCTTCACCGGCTACCTGCTGCCCTGGGACCAGCTCGCGTTCTGGGCGATCACGGTGGGCACGACGATGGTCGGCTCCGCGCCGGTGCTCGGCGACGAGTCGAAGTTCCTCCTGCTCGGCGGGTTCTCGGTGGGGCCGAACGCCCTGATCCGCTTCTATACCCTGCACGTGATCGGCTTGCCGCTGGTGATTTCGATCTTCATGGCCGTGCACTTCTGGCGGGTACGCCGCGACGGCGGCCTCGCAAGGCCGCTGTAGCGGAGAGGACGTTTCGATGGTCAGCCGCGCTGCCGCTGCAATCCGAACCCGCCCGCGCCGCGAGCGCGAGGCCGAGGTGCTGGTCTGGCCAGACCTCGTCTTCATCGAGTTCATCTCGGCGCTGATCTTCTCGATCGCGCTGCTGGTGCTCTCGGCGATGGTCAACGCGCCGCTGCTCAACCGCGCCGACCCGGACACGACGCCGAACCCGTCCAAAGCGCCCTGGTACTTCCTCAACCTGCAGGAACTGCTGCTCCACATGGAGCCGGCCTGGGCCGGCGTGATCGTGCCCACGATCGCGCTCGTCCTGCTCGCCGCGATTCCCTACTGGGACCGCGATCAGGAAGGGCAGGGCATCTGGTTCGGGACCAAGTTCGCCGGGCGGCTGACGATCTTCGGCTTCACCGCCGCGACGATGGTGACCAGCCTGCTGATCATCTGGGACGGCTCGCTGCACGTCGTCTGGACCGAGAACATCATCCGTGGGCTCGGCCTGAACAGTGACTTCACTTGGCCGGGCGGCCTGGACTGGTTCCGCAACCTGCGCGGTCTGGATACGGGGATTCCCTGGGATTCGCTCGGCTTCACGATCGGCGGCTTCACCATGTTTGCCGATTGGCGGGCGATTCCGCTGGGAATTCCGGGGACGACGACCGATCCCTGGCTGCTCAATCTGAACTTCCCCTCGTTCCTCTCGCAGCAGATCGTGCCGGTGGCGACGATGGTCGGTCTGCCGGTGCTGTTCGTGCTGTTCTGCAAGATGCTCGGCTGGATCCACACGCGGCGCGACATCGCGCTGCTGATCTTCTCGGCCTTCATCGGCGTCTACCTGACGACGACCATCGTCGGGACCGCCTTCCGCGGCCAGGGACAGGACCTGAAGCCGCCCTGGGACATTGTGGTGCTGGAGGAGTAACCAGTGGCCAACGGCAACACGCAACCAACAGGAGAGGGCGGACGCCAGCGCCGCGTGCCGGCGCCGGCGGAGCCGTCGGGCGGTTCCCGCCCCCAACGCGCGCCGCACCTGCGCACTGACTCGCGCCCGGGCGTCGTGCAGACGGGCGACGGCGCGCGGGCGATGGTCACGCGCGCCCAGCGCCGGCGCGCGCGGCAGGGGCAAGTCACCCGCCGCCAGCTGCTGCGCGTCTCCTTCTGGGGCTTCTTCTCCTTCAGCCTGACCGGCGCGCTGGGCGCGTTCCTCTCCAACTTCTGGCCGCGCGGGGTGACCGGCTTCGGCGGCAAGATCGCCGTCGCCGCGACCAGCGTGCCCGACGCGGGCGCGGACCCGGCCCCAATCCAGATCGGCAAGTTCTACCTCACCCACCTGCGGGCTGGCGAGGGCACCCACGCGGGGTTCGGTGAAGAGGGTGACGAGGGGCTGCTGGCGCTCTGGTGGAAGTGTCCGCATCTGGGCTGCACGATTCCCTGGCGGCCCGGCTTCCCCTTCGAGGGCGTCACCGGCTGGTTCCGCTGCCCTTGTCACGGCTCGACCTACACGCGCAGCGGGATTCGCGTGTTCGGCCCGGCGCCGCGGCCGATGGACACGATGGAGATCACCGTCAACAGCGACGGCTCACTGACCGTCGACACCGGCAAAATCACCAAGGGCGGTCAGGACAACCCTCGCCGCACCACCTCGTACGGCTAAACGGCCAGCGCGCCGGCAGCCTGGCAGTCACGCAGGCGGCGGCGTCCACATAGGGGACAGAGGGCGATGAGCGGACAGAACACCGAGAAGCAAATTCTCGCCATGGTGATCCTGTTGGTGCTGGCGGTGGCCTCACTGGGCGCCTACACCTGGTTCGACAACGGACGCCGCACGGAGGCGCGCTCGGAGATCCTGACCAAGGACGCCGAACGCGCCGCCTTCACCTTCTCCCGAAACTGCCGCGAATGCCACGGCAACGACGGGCGCGGCTCGGACTCCAACGCGACCCTCGTCGGCCCGGCGCTGAACACGCCGAACAACACCTACGCCTTCCTGACCGACAATCAGGGCCAGCTCGAAGCGCTGCAGAACGAGTACCGCTACACCATCACCTGCGGCCGTAACGGGACGGCAATGCCGCCCTGGAGCATCGATCAGGGCGGCTCGCTGGACGGCTTCAAGATCGACAACCTCGTCACGCTGATCACGACCAACGCCGGCAACGCCTGGGAGAAGGCGGTCGAGCACGCGATCCACGAGGATGAAGTCTCGATTGGGAACCTCCACGTCGCGCTCAAGGCGGCTGAGGCCACGCTCGAAACGTCCGGCTGGTTCGCCGACATCGAGGCGGCGGCCGGCGCCGTCGCGCGCAGCGAGGCTGCCGACGCGCAGCTGGTCGGGCTGCGCGAGGCCGTCGCCGCGGCGCAGGAGTCGGGCGAAGGCCTTGACGAGGCGGAGGACGCGCTGGCGGTCTTCGAGCGCGACTACACCAAGCTCGTCCTGGCGGCGATCACGCTGCGCACGTCGGCAGACGCCGACGCGCTCGCGGCGGCGCAGACGGAGTTCGACGGCGGGACGAGCGTCGAGCAGGAGGTCGCCATGAACCGCGCCTGGCTCAAGATCGCGACCGACTATCAGACCGCCGTGTCCAACGTAGAGACGGCGGAGGAGCGCTTCGCCGCCGGCCTGCCGGTCCCGGTGCCCGCGAGCCAGGTGACCAGCGATACCTGCGGGCAGACCTCGGCGGAGCTGGGCGAATGGCTGAGCGCGCACGGCGACTTGTCATAAACGCCAGCAGCGGAGCCGAGCGGCTGCGGACGGACACGACGGGGACGCTCGAGCGGAATGAATTACCCGGCATTGGTACGCTGACCTGTAGTCCAAGCTCAGCGTTGTAGACATCCCCGCGGCGCGAAGCGCGGGGTCAGGAGAGATCAGGATGGCAGCAGCACAGACTGGCAAGCGGTACTTTTGTCCGAGCTGCGGCGCGGAATTCATCGTGACGCGCGGCGGCGAGGCGGAGCTCAAGTGCGGCGACACGCCGCTCGAAGAGAAGAAGTAGCGCCGCGCGAGTCCAGCGCCGCGACAGCGCGTTGGCGGTCGGCCGGGAAATCACCACAGAGCGAGTGGGAGAGTCAGCAAGATGGCAGTCCAACTGGGCAAACGCTACCGGGACGAAGAGTCGGGCATTGAAGTGCTCTGCATCAAGCCGGGCGAGTGCGACCTGAAGGTCGACGAGCGCGAGATGGAACTGATGCAGCCGAAGGTGCTGCCCTCGGCCGACTAACGCGCCGACGCTACCGCCGGCGATAGGACGGCAGAAGCCGATGAGCGGCATTCGCGATCAGCTGCGCGCCGATCTCCGCGAGGCGATGCGGGCGCGGGACGTGCCCCGGCGCGACACGATCCGCCTGCTCGAGGCGGCGCTCAAGAACGCGGAGATCGAGAAGCGCGGCGCGGAGCTGGCCGAATCGGACATTCGGGCGATCCTGCAGCGCCAGATCCGACAACGCCGCGATGCGATTGAGCAGTTCACACAGGGCGGACGCGAGGACCTGGCCGAGAGTGATCGGGTCGAGATCGCGATCATCGAACAGTATCTGCCCCAGCAGCTCTCCCGAGACGAGGTTGAGGCGCGCGCCCGCGCAATGATCGCGCGGGTCGGGGCGACGGGCCCGGGTGATCGCGGCAAGGTGATGGGCGCGCTGATGCGCGAGCTGCGCGGCGAGGCGGACGGCTCGCTGGTCAGCGCGGTGGTCGGGGAGTTGCTCGCGGCGGCGGAAGCGGAATAGACCGCCGCGCGCGAATTGCCGTGCTCCAGATGGCGTCAAGTGATCCCAGATGACGTAACGCGCTCTGTATAGTGGAAAGCGCGGCGCATCCGCCGCGCTCCGCGCGGCCTCTGGCGAGGCTCAGATATTCCGCTGATGAGCCAACCTACCTATTTCACTCCGTTGCGCGTTGGCGTCTTCGGGGTCGCGTTGGCGATTGGCATTGTTCTGGCGCTGACGCCCTTTCGGGGGACCGAGCAGTTTCCGACCGCTGGCACGGTCTCCGAGCGCGACATCGTCACGGCGGAGGAGATCACCTTCGTCAGCGCGGCGCTGACGGCGGAGGCGGAAGCGGCCGCCCGCGACGCGGTCGAGCCGCAGTTCGAGTTCGGCCCCGATATCCGCCCGGCGCAGTTGGAGGCGATGCGGCTGTACCTCGACGCCGTGCTGCTCGAGCGGCAGGCGCGCGCGGCGGCGCAAGCCGCGTTTGAGGCGGCGCAGACCGAGGATGAGGAGGAGGAGCAGCCGACGCCCCTGCCGGCCCGGATTCTCGGTTCGAAGCTGACGGCGCGCGATGAGGTGTTTCTGATCACCATCCCCGACGCGCTATTCCTCAGCATTCAGCAGGAATCCCGCACCGTCCTCAGCGCGCTGCTCACCGAACCGATCCGGCCCGCCGACCTGGACGCGATTCGGGCCAACCTCCATCAGCGCCTGGACGACGCCCTGTCGCTGACGGAGGCGGCCCTGACCGAGTCGCTGGTGGCGGCCTACCTGCGGCCCACGATGACCGAGTCGGCGGCGCGCACGGAGCAGGCGCGCGAGTACGCCGCGCAGGCGGTGGACGACGTCACGCGGACCATCGCCGCCGGCGACCTGATCGTCGCGCGCGGCGCGTTGGTGGACGACTTCACGGCCGAGGCGCTCGCCCAGCTGTCGCCGCGCTCGGCCGGCATCCAGCTGGAATCGCTGGGCGCGATCGTGATCTTCGGCGCGAGCGCCGCGGGCATCTTTGCCCTCTATCTGCTGATCTGGCGGCCGGTCGAAGCGGCCAGCGATCGCCGCCTGCTGCTGCTCGCCGTGTTGGTTTTGTTTTCGGTCGCGGCGGCGCGGGCCTGGTTCGAGTTCGCCTTGCCCGGCGGCGCGTCGGAGT
Source organism: Dehalococcoidia bacterium (assembly GCA_965200625.1). Lineage (GTDB taxonomy): Bacteria > Chloroflexota > Dehalococcoidia > Bin125 > Bin125 > Bin125. The sequence continues at coordinate 1,543,137 of OZ241375.1, read as the reverse complement.
CGCTCGACCTGATGGTCCCGCTGGCAGCTGGGCCAGTGCTGGTCGCGGCGCTGCTGAGCACCGGGCTGGGCGTGACGACGGGCGTGCTGATCTCCGTCCTCGCCGGGCTGGCGGCGATTGTCCTGCCCGACTACGGGCTTGCGCCGTCGGGCGCGTTGGCGCTGCGGCCGTTGGCCTTCTTCCTCGCCAGTTCGCTGGGCGGCGTCTACGCCGCGACGCGGGCGCAGGCGCTGGCGCAGTACGGCCTCGCCGGGTTGGCCGCGGGGCTCAGCGGCTTCCTCGCCGGCGCGGCGATCTGGCTGCTTGACCCGCTGCGCGTGACCGATCAGCTGGGCTGGCTCGCGCTGGCCGCCCTGGTCACGGCGGCGCTGGTCGCGGTGATCACGATCGGCGCGTTCTCCCTGTTGGGCGCATTGTTCGGGATTATCACCCCGATGCGCCTCCTCGAACTGGCGCAGCTGCAACGCCCGCTGCTGCGGCGCTTGCAGGAGGAAGCGCCGGGCACGTTCCATCACTCGCTGCTGGTGGCGACGCTGTCTGAGCGCGCCGCGGCGCAGATCGGCGCGGATCCGCTGCTCGTGCGGGTCGGGGCGTACTACCACGACATCGGCAAGCTCCAACAGCCGGCGATGTTCATCGAGAACCAGGACGGGCCGAATCCGCACGACGGCCTCGCCCCGGGCGAGAGCGCGCGGCTGATCATTGAGCACGTGACCGCCGGCGACGGCCTCGCCCGCCGCGATCGGCTGCCGCCGCGGATCCGCGACTTCATCCTCGAACATCACGGCTCGCGGCGCGTCGCCTTCTTCTACCGCAAGGCGGCGATGTCCGATCCGCGCGTCGATCCGCGCGACTACACCTATTCCGGCCCGCCGCCGCAGACGCGCGAGACGGCGATCGTGATGCTGGCGGACAGCTGCGAAGCGATCGTCCGCGCGAGCGGGGAGCGCGACGCGGAGCGGATCGGGGCGCTGGTGGACAGCGTCTTCGACGAGCGCCTGCGCGAGCGGCAGCTCGATCACTGCGACATCACGCTGAACGAATTGCGCCAGGTCTCGGCGAGCTTCAAGCGCACGCTGGTCGGCGTGCATCATCAGCGGATCGAGTATCCGCCCGCCCACGAGTCGGAGCTGCGCGCCGCGCCGCGCGAGGAATCGCCCGCCAACCCGGCGCTCTAACGCCTCCGCGGCTGGCCATAATCAGCGCGGCCGATAGCATCGATGTATGCGATTTGCCGTGCTCGTCTTTCCCGGTACGTGGAGCGACTGGGACTGCGTCTACGCCTTGCAGGACCTGGGGCAGACCGCGGAGCGCGTCTGGCACCGCGAGGCGTCGCTGGACGGGTACGACGGCGTCATCCTGCCGGGCGGATTCTCCTACGGCGACCATCTGCGCTGCGGCGCGATCGCCCGCTTCTCCCCGGTGATGGCGGCGCTCGAACGGTTTGCGGCGAGCGGACGGCCGGTCTTCGGCTCCTGCAACGGGTTCCAGATTCTCTGCGAAGCGGGTCTGCTGCCCGGCGTCCTGCTGCGCAATGCGTCGCTGCAATTCCGCTGCCAGCCGCAGACACTGACGGTCGAGCGCGCCGACACCGGGTTCACCAACGCCTGCGCGGCGGGGCAGATCGTGCAGCTGCCGATCTCGCACGGCGAGGGTCAGTACTTCGCGCCGCCCGCCGTGCTCGACGAACTCGAGGACGCCGGCCGCGTGCTCTTCCGCTATGCGGGCGAGAATCCCAACGGATCGCTGCGCGATATCGCCGGGATTCTCAATCCGGCGGGCAACGTGCTGGGCATGATGCCGCACCCCGAGCGCGCCTCCGACACGCTGCTCGGCGGCACGGACGGCAACTACATCTGGCGCTCGATCATTGAGCGGTGGGGCTGAGATGACGACATTTCCACCGCCCGCCGACGCGCCGCCGGCCGCCGTGGGCGACGAAATGCTCGCGCAGATCGCGCTCAGCCAGGAAGAGTACCAACTCGCCTGCGAGCTGCTCGGCCGCCCGCCGGCAGACGTCGAGTTGGGGATGATCGGCGCGCTCTGGAGCGAGCATTGCGGCTACAAGCACTCGCGCCCGCTGTTCCACCACTTCCCGACTGAGGACGAACGCATCCTCACCGCGCTGGGCGAGGAAAATGCCGGCGCGATTGCGATCGGCGGCGGCTGGGTCGCGGTGATGAAGATTGAGTCGCACAACCACCCCTCCGCGATTGAGCCGTACGAAGGCGCGGCGACGGGCGTGGGCGGGATCGTGCGCGACATCTTCGCCATGGGCGCGCAGCCGATCGCGCTGCTCGATTCCCTGCGCTTCGGACCGCTGGAGGATCGGCGCAACCGCCGCCTCTGCACGGGCGTGGTCGCCGGCATCGGCGGCTACGGCAACTGTCTGGGCATTCCCACCGTGGGCGGCGAGCTGGTCGTGGGCGAGGCGTACAGCGGCAATCCGCTGGTCAATGCGATGTGTCTGGGCATTGCCCCGCGCGGTTCGCTGATCTCGGCGACCGCTGGCCCGCCGGGCACGCTGCTCATGATCGTCGGCGCGGACACCGGGCGCGACGGGCTGCACGGCGCAACCTTCGCCTCCGTCGAGTTGGACGAGTCCTCCGCCGAGCGCCGCCCCGCCGTGCAGGTTGGCAATCCGTTCCTCGAGAAGTCGCTGATGGACGCTTGCGTCGGCCTCGTCCGCGAGCACCGCGACTGGCTCGAAGGCCTCCAGGACTGCGGCGCAGCGGGGATCACCTCGTCAACCGTCGAGATGGCGGAACGCGCCAACGCGGGCCTCCGCATTCAGACGCAGTCCGTGCCGCGCCGCGAGTCGGGGATGACGCCGTATGAGGTGATGCTCTCCGAGTCGCAGGAGCGGATGATCGCCGCGGTCAAGCCCGCGCACGTCGCCGACGTGCAAGCGTGGTTCGAGCACTGGGACTTGCACGCGGAAGTGATCGGCGATGTCACCGACGACGGCATTGCGCGGGTCTTTGACGGGGATGAGGAGGTCGCCGCCGCGCCGGTCTCGGTGCTGACCAATCCGCCCGCCTACACGCCCGACGCCGAGCGGGACGCGGACGCCGCCGCGCGGGCGGCGTGGGACCCCGCGTCGCTGCCCGACCTCGAACCCTCGCAGGCGAACGACGCGCTGCTGCGCCTGCTGGCCGCGCCGAACATCGCCTCCAAGCGCTGGGTCTACCGCCAGTACGACCACATGGTCGGCGCCAACACCGTCGTCACGCCGGGCTCAGACGCCGCCGTGCTGCGCATTCGCGGGCTGACGCAGGGGCTGGCCGTCTGCACCGACGGCCCCGGCCGCGAGGTCGAACTGGAGCCCTACGCGGGCGCGGCGCGGGCGGTCGCGGAGGCGGCCCGCAATGTCGCCTGCGCCGGCGCGCGCCCGGTCGCCGTGACCGACTGCCTCAACTTCGCCAACCCGGAGCGCGCGCCGATCTACTACCAGCTCCGCGAGTCGATCCGCGGCATGGCCGACGCCTGCCGCGCCTTCGGCACGCCGGTCGTCTCCGGCAACGCCAGCCTCTACAACGAGTCCGAAGACGGCCCCGTCACGCCGACGCCGGTGGTCGGGATGCTCGGCATCATTGCTGACGTGCGCCAGGCCGTGCGCATGGCCTTCCAGGACGAGGGCGACGACATCTGGCTCCTGGGCGGCGCGTTGGCGCAGCCCGCCGCAACGCTGGGCGGCAGCGAATATCTGGCCGTGCGGCACGGTCTCGCCGCTGGCCCGATTGCGGTCGATCTGGAGACGGAAGCGGCGTTGGTCAATGCACTGGTGGAGCTGGCCGAGGCCGGCTTGCTCAAGTCAGCCCACGACTGCGCCGACGGCGGCCTCGCCGTGGCAGTGGCGGAGTCCGCCATCGCCGGAGGAATCGGCGCGACGGTGGCAGAGCCAATCAGCGGCCGCCTCGACGCCGCCCTTTTCGGCGAAGCCGGCGCGCGGGCCATAGTGAGCACGGCAGCGGGCGTCGATCTGGGCAGACACGGCCAAAAGATCGGCCAGGTCGGAGGTCAGAGCCTGAAAATCAACCACATCAACCTACCCCTAACAGAAGCCGCCCAAGCCTGGACCACAGCCCTCCCTTCTCTCCTGGACGACTAGGCCAAGCTCTCCGCCTACTCCAGAATGCCGCCCTCGCGCTCGATGCCAGCTTGCAGCGCGCGCTTGATCTCTTCCAGGAACTGCATCTCATCTGGAGTGCGGGCCGTGCTCAGCGAGGGCGCCGCGCTGTCGTAGATGAGGTTGATGGTGTCGGCCCGTCTGAAACTTGACCTTCTCCCCGCTTCGAGGAATGCGCCTTCCCAGCTGGATTGTGGGTCATGCACGACCCGGGAGCGGGCGAGCTCGTGGATCTCCCGGAACACGTGCTGCCGAATCCGGTCGATAACCACTTGTTCATCCGCCTCCTGCCCTCGCCGCGTCCAACTGTGCGGTCGCTCCAGTTCCAGTGAGAGCGACGACTGCAGCTGCTGGGTCAGATCCGCCATCGGGCGGAGGTGCTGATATTCCTCTTGCCCCCACATCAAGCGCCTCGAAAAGGCCTTGAGCCGCGCCCAGTGCTCTTTGCGATCGGAGGGGACTATTCCCAGCGTGTATCGCCAAGTTTCCTTGAATGCGTCTGCAGCGTCGCGGAGGCCCAGCTCAAACTGCTGCAGGGAGTAGATCGGCGCCAGATCGATGTCACCCGCCTGCACGCCGGACTCGTCCATCGCGGCGAGCAGTTTCTGCAGCTCCCGAATGAAGCGCTTGTCGATCCGGCTCGGAGGTCGGTGTAAATCGGACAGAAAGAACATCCGACTCGTCACCTGCGATTGGACCATCTCATGGGCGCGCGGGCTGAGTTGATCCCGCAGTCCAGCCAAGGCATTGTTCACCGAGCTAGCCACGTGCTCGCGCTTCGCGCGCGCGGTGTAGAGGTTGTCCCCATGCACCTGGTCAAAATGGGTGAAGGCGACTGCGAGTTTCTCTCCATGACCGCTCTGCGCAACAGCGCGCAACAGCGACAGTGGCGCGGCCTGCATCGGCTGCTGGGCATTGTCGACGAGGACAATCAGGTCGACGTCCTGAAACCGCTCGGTGATCTTCGTCGAGACGCTGTCTGCGCCCCGTGCGGTGTGCCCGAGACCCTCGCCGTCGATCAACGCCAACTTGAAGCTGTCGCCATTGGAGATCTGCTCAGCCGGGACGAACGGTCCGCGGATGCGAACACCGTCAACCAGCGGGGTCAGGAGATTGCCGAACTGCTGAAAGTGGTTGCCGGTCATGCGGCGCAGGTGACGCAGAAACTCTCCGCGATCGGGCTCGGCAAAGTACCAGCTGTGTTTCCAGCCTCCGGCGTCTGGTTCTGATTCGAACTCACCAACCTCCACCTCATCCATGCGCCTGTTGTTCCCACGAGCATGATCCGCGAATAGCCCTCGTCGATGCCGGGGAGCGGGATCAGCCCTTCCCGCAATGCTCTGGCGCGTTGGTCGTGCGAATCGTTCTGGGCCATTGCCCGATTCTTCCAGGCTCGGTGTTCGGTATGCCGATCAGACTGGGACGAGACGCCTTTCCGCCACGCTCCCTGTCTACTTTGTTTCGCGTTGGTAGCGGTCGCGGTCGGGGATGGCGGGGCCTCTGGTCAGTGGGGGGAGGTTCAGCATTCGGCGTGTGCCGGCGTCCCAGTTGAAGTCGAGGCCGGCGTTGTGGCGCCGGGCGACCTGGAGGTCGCGGAAGCGGCGCTCGAGCGTCCAGCGGCGGTGGATCGCGTTGGTGCCAGCGGCGGGGAAGAGCAGCTCGACCGCCTCGGTCGCGGCGTGCACGGCGTTGACGTTGGCCAGCCGCCAGAGCGCGACCGCGTCCCGGTCCGGCTCGCCCGCGAGCACGGACTGCCAGGCGATCGTCCCCATCTCGCGGACGTAGGAGCGCGCCGAGCCGACTCTCGCCTGCGCGCGTCCGAGCGCGACGCGGAACTGCTCGCGCTCGGCCAGCGTGCGCGAGTCGCTGCGGCTGGCGACGCGGGTGGCGTGCCGCACCACTTCATCAATCGCGCCCTGCGCCGCGCCCAGCGCCTGACCGCCGTTCTGCAGCCAGGTGGCGATCCCGCTGTCGGGAATCCGCCAGTTGGGGCCCTGGGCGTGAGGCCGCGAGCCGACCTTGAGCGTCCGCGCGTCGGGCGCGAAGACGTTCTCGCTGCGGAAGTCATGCGACCCGGTGCCGCGCAGCCCCATCGTGTCCCAGGTCCGCACGATCTCGCCCTGCTCGGCGTCCAGCAGGGACATATACACGTCGTCGGGCTGAGCTTCGTCGCGGAAGGTGGCGACGACGTGGGTCGCATGATCGACGCCGCTGGCATAGGTGGCGACGCCGTTGATGATCCAGCCGCCGGCGCTGCGCTTGCCGCTGTTGGTCGGCCGCGCGGAGCCGGCCAGGCGGCAGCGCGGTCCGCCGGGCTGATCGGGCTGGATCATTTCGCGCAGATGCTCCAGCTCCAGCGAGCCGGTGACCATCGACAGCTCGGTCGCCAGCATCACGACCCAGCCGGTGGACGGATCGGCGGCGGCCACCGCCTCGACGGCGTGGAAGGCGACCAGCGGGGGCACTTCCTCGCCGCCCGCGGCGGCGGGGATGAACATCCGAAACAGGCCGGCGTCGGTCAGCGCTTCGATCAGGTCGAGCGGCGGCCGGCCCGCGGCCTCCGTCTCATCCGCCCGCGCCGCGACCAATGGTTGCAGTTCCCGAGCGCGCTGGACGATCGGGTGGTCGGCGGGATCGGGCGCCAGAAACGTCATACCGACAGGCTCGCGTCCGCGTCAGTCCGCGCCAGTCTGCTCAGTCTCCGGCCGCCGCTGAGCCCTGGCGCTTGACGGCGGTGATGCCGCTGTCGTGGAGGCGCTCGATGTCGGCCCAGTCGTAGCCCAGGTTGAGCAGCTCGAGCTCCGTGTCCTGGCCCAGCTCGGGCGCGGAGGACTGAACCTGCGTCTTGGTCTCGGAGAAGCTGACCGGGATGCCAACCACCTTGTGCTGCTCGAAGTGCGGATGCGGGACTTCCTGGAGGTAGCCGTTGAGCCAGAAGTGGTTGTCCTCGGCGACCTGCTGGTAGTCGTAGATCGGGCCGCAGGGGATGCGCGCGGCGATCAGGCGGGAGAGCCACTCGTCGCGCGGTCGCGTCTGGAACGTGTTCTCCAGTTCCGTGCGCAGCCATTCCTCGTTGTCGCGGCGGGCGAACGGATCGGTGGTGCGGTCGTCGGCGAGCAGATCCGGGCGCTCCAGCGCCTCGCAGAGCGGCACCCAGCTCTTGGGGTCGAGCAGGCCCATCGTGAGCCACTCGCCGTCGCCGGCCTGGTACCAGCTGAACGTCGCCGAGAACGAGCGGCCCGGCTTGAGGATCGGTTGATAGCTGCTGTGCAGATAGGCCTGCAGCGAGAGCGCCTGGAGAGTCAGCATTGCCCCGAGCTGGGAGACGTCAATCTTTTGCCCCACGCCGTGCTGCGCCCGCGCGAACAGCGCGGTCACGATGCCGTAGGCGAAGAGCAGTGAGCCGGTCTGATCGGCCAGCCCCCAGGGCGCCGTGTAGGGGCGCTCGCCCGGGCCGCCGCCGAGCGCGACCATCGCGCCCGACATGCCCTGCGCGACGACGTCGAACGAGCCGCGCCGCGCCCACTCGCCTTCCGGCCCGAAGCCCGAGTTGGTGGCGTAGATCAGCTGCGGGTTGACCTGCTTGAGGTCGTCGTAGCCGAGGCCGATCGAATCGAGATAGCCGGGACGGAAGTTCTCGGCGAGCACGTCCGCGTCCTCGATCAGCTTGTGCACGACCTCGATCGCGCCCTCTGCGCGTAGGTCGAGCGTCATCGAGCGCTTGCCGCGGTTGAGCGCCTCGAAGTAGGAGCAGAACCCGTCCTGGCCCACGCCGAGCTGGCGGCCAGGATCGCCGTTGCCGGGCATTTCGACCTTGAGCACGTCCGCGCCCATGTCGGCCAGCATCGCGGTGGCGTGCGGGCCGTTCTGGTAGCGGGTAAAGTCAACGACGCGAATTCCTTCGAGCGGGGCGGGCATGGCAGGTCTCCTTCAGGCGCGGATGCGCAGTCAAGAGCAAGATATCGGATGAGGGTCGCAGGTAGGATCAGCAGATGGACGCAGCGCTGTTCGACACTCCCGAGGCGGCCGTCGCCGACATCCCCAACGGCGCGACGCTGCTCGTCGGCGGCTTCGTTTCCGCCGGCACGCCGTCGAACCTGATCCGCGCCATCCAGCGCAGCGGCCAGACCGGGCTGACGGCGGTCGCCAACAACATCGGACTCGGCGATCTGCTGGACGAGCTGTGCGCGGATCGGCAGTTGGCCAAAGTAATCGCCACGTTCGCGATCCGCGCCTCAGGGACGCGCTCATCGCGGTTTGAGGCGCTCTATCGGGCGGGTCTGGTGGAGCTGGAGCTGGTCCCGCAGGGCACGCTGATCGAGCGGCTGCGCGCCGGCGGTGCGGGCCTCGGCGGTGTCCTCACCCGGACCGGGCTGGGGACGATGATGGCGGAGGGCAAGCAGACTCTCGAGCTCGACGGTGAGCGCTGGCTGCTGGAGCGTCCACTGCGCGGCGACGCGGCGCTGCTCAAAGCCTGGCGCGCCGATCGCTACGGCAACCTCCAGTACCGCCTCGCCGGCCGCAACTTCAACCCCGTCATGGCGACCGCCGCTGACCTGGTGATCGCCGAGGTCGAGGAGATCGTCGAGCCGGGCGTGATTGCGCCGGAGCTGGTCGGGACGCCGGCGGTCTACGTTGACCGCCTCGTCCAGTGTGAGCCGATCCCCGTGCGCTGGGAGGGCTGAGCATGGCTGCCGCCCGTCCGCCGGCTGGCCTGAGCCGCGAGCTGATCGCGCTGCGCGCCGCCCGCGAGCTGCGGCCCGGCTCGGTCGTCAATCTCGGCATCGGCCTGCCGACTCTGGTGGCGGGCTTCGTCGAGCCGTCGGACAGCATCCTCTTCCAGGCCGAGAACGGGATTCTCGGCTACGCAGGCGTGTCCGATGCGGACTTCGACGCCGACCTGATCAACGCCGGCGGTCAGCCCGTCGATCTCGTCGCCGGCGCCAGCTTCTTCGACACCGCCGACTCCTTCGCCATGATCCGCGGCGGCCACATCGACGCCGCCGTGCTGGGCGGCTTGCAGGTCTCGGCGCGGGGCGATCTGGCGAACTGGTACGTCCCCGCGCGCGGCGGCGGCAGTGTGGGCGGCGCGATGGACCTCGCCGTCGGCGCGCGCCAGCTGATCGTGGCGATGGCGCACGTCACGCGCGAGGGCGAGCCGCGCATCGTCGAGGTCTGCGACTACCCGCTCACGGCAAAGCGCTGCGTCGACGTGATCATCACCGATCTCGCCGTGATCGACGTGACCGCCGCCGGCCTGTCGCTGCGCGAGACAGCGCCGGGCGTGTCGGTCGAGGAAGTCGCGGCCTGGACCGGCGCGCCACTCGACACCTCGGGCGCGGTCGGGGAGATGCTGCTCTGAGCGGGTGCGCTATTCTTGTTGAGTAGTGAAGTAAATCGAGGGAGCGGGTCATGCGCGGTGTGTTCAAGGTCATCGGTCGGGGCGCGCAGGTGCTCAAGCGCGGACCGGTCACGGTGCATTATCCCTACGAGAAGAAGCAGCTGCCCAAGCGGGCGCGCACCTTTCCCTATCTGATCTGGAATCACCAGCTGGAAGAGCCGAACTGCACCGGCTGCGGCAAGTGCGCCGCCGCCTGCCCGGTCGACTGCATGTCCACGACGCTGACCAAGAATCCCGCCCACGCCGCCGGGAAGAGCAATCACAAGTCGGTGATCGACGACTTCTACATCGACTTCGGCCGCTGTATGCGCTGCAACATCTGCGTCGAGGTCTGCCCCTTCGACGCAATCGCCATGCTGCCCATGTGGGAGGGTCACGAGCAGACCAAGTACGACCGCCGCGAGCTGGTCATGGACCTCGACGACCTCCTCGCCCCCAGCCGCTCCGATCAGAATCTCCCCTTCTGGATCCCGGAGACCATCCTCGCCAAGACGGAGAAAGAGAGAGTCGGCCGCAAGCAATTCGCCGCCCAACTGGAGTCCGGCGAGGAGTAGCGCCACTACGCCCGCACACCCCCCGGGGCGGGCGCGCCCCTCAGTCACTTCGTGACAGCTCCCCCAAGGGGGGAGTTCTGGATCAAGACTTCCCCCTTGGGGGGAAGTGCCCCGTAGGGGCGAAGGGGGGCTCCCCGGGCGCGGTGGGACGCCCCCTTCAGTGCCAAAGGGGGAGCTCTATACCCAGCTCCGTCGTTCCCGCGAAAGCGGGAACCCAGAGGGCGCAACGCGCGCACCCCGAGGCGGGCGCCCCCCTCAGTCACTTCGTGACAGCTCCCCCAAGGGGGGAGCTCTGTGTCCAAATCCGTCGTTCCCGCGAAAGCGGGAACCCAGAGGGTGCAACGCGCGCACCCCGAGGCGGGCGCGCCCCTCAGTCACTTCGTGACAGCTCCCCCAAAGGGGGAGCTCTGTGCCCAAATCCGTCGTTCCCGCGAAAGCGGGAACCCATGGGGCGTAACGCGCACGCCCCGCGGTGGGCGGCCCCCCTTCAGTCCCTCCGGGACAGCTTCCCCCCAGAGAGGGGCAGCGGAGAGGTCGCTGCGGGGCAGCGATGACTAGATCAACTCGCCTCTTGCGCGGCGTTCCATCATTTGCAGGAAGTCGATCTCGACTGGCTGGGTACCCTCCAGCACTGCTTCGACGCGGCCGCGCACGATGTCGGTCCAGCCGTCGTGCGGGAGGATGTAGAGCTGGTCGTTGACCATTGCCTGCCAGACGAGCTCGGCGACGTCGGACGGCGCCATGCCGCCGCCGAGGAACGTTTGCGTCAGGGCGCGCGCTTCGTCTGTGGGTTCGACCGCGTCGCCGAACTCGCTCGGTCGGTTGCGTTCCGCCTCGGCGATCTGCGTGTTGACGAATCCGGGACAGAGCACGGAGGCCGACACGTTCGACTCCATGGAGCGCAGGTGGTGCCAGAGGCCTTCGGTCAGCGTGAGCACGCCGTGCTTGGAGACGCTGTAGGCGGAGCCGCCCGGAATCAGGCCGGCGAGCGAGGCGGTGTTGACGATGTGCCCGGTCTCGCCGTGCGCCAACATGCTCGGGACGAAGACTTGCAGGCCGTAGAGCACGCCGTAGAAGTTGACGCCCATCACCCAGTCCCAGGTCGAATCGGGCACTTCCCAGACCGCCAGCTGACCATTGCCGGCGCCCAGCCCGGCGTCTTCGCGCGAGGTGACGCCGGCGTTGTTGCAGAGCACGTGAATCTTGCCGTACTGCTCCAGCACCTGGTCGCGCAGCCGCTCCAGCGTCTCGCGCTGCATCGTGTTGACCTCGACGCCGATCACGTTGCGCTCCTGCTGTTCGAGCGTCGCCACGGCGGCGTTGATCGCCTCGGTCTCGATGTCGGCGAGGACGACGTTCATGCCCTCGGCCGCGAAGCGCTCGGCGAAGGCGAAGCCCATCCCGCTCGCGCCGCCCGTCACCACGGCAGTCTTGCCGGCGAAATCGCGCATGATCGTTCCTCTCCGCTTTGTCCGAGTGGCTGACACCTCTGACGTGTCTGGCGCAGTCTAGGCGCGGGCTACAGCTGCTCGCCCGCCGCCTGGCGGCGCGCCATGTCTTCGAGGTCGAAGCGGATGGGCGCGCCCCGCGCCAGGATGTGTTCGACCCGCCCGCGCACGAAATCGTCCCAGGCCGGGTGCGGCAGGATGTAGCAGCGCTGCTCGACGATCGCCTCAAACACTTGCTCCGCGACATTGGCCGGGTCCATCGACGCGGCCAGCGTCGCCGAGGCGAGCGCGGCTTCTTCCTCCGTCATCTCGCCAGTGCCGCCCAGTTCGTCCGGGCGGTTGCGGTCGGCGGTGACGAGGTTCGTCCGCACCGTGCCGGGACAGAGCACGGAGGCGCTGACGTTCGCCCCGGCGTCGGCCAGCTGCTGGTGCAGTCCCTCGGTCAGCGTCAGCACGGCGTGCTTGGAGACGCCGTACGCGCCGCCGCCCGGGATGAGGCCGGCGAGCGAGGCGGTGTTGACGATGTGTCCGCCCTCGCCGTGCTCCAGCATGTGCGGCACAAAGGTCTGCACGCCGTAGAGGATGCCCCAGAAGTTGACGCCGATCACCCACTCCCAGGCGCGATCGGGGATTTCCCACACCGGCGGCGCGATCGGGCCGATGCCCAGCGAGTCCTCGCGGCTCAGCACGCCGGCGTTGTTGCAGACGATGTGAATGTTGCCGAAGCGCTCGATGATCTCGTCGCGGGCACGCTCCAGCGTCTCGCGCTGCATCGTGTTCACGACGACGCCCATCACCGAGCGCTCTGCCTGCGCGAGCCGCTGCACCTCGGCGTTGAGCGCATCCTCCTGGATGTCGGCGAGCACCACGTTCATGCCCTCGGCGGCAAAGCGCTCGACCATCGCCAAACCAATGCCGCTCGCGCCGCCCGTGACGACGGCGGTCTTCCCGGCAAACTCCTTCATGGTTCGTTCCTGCCTCTCGGTCAGACCTGCTCACCCGCAGCGCGGCGGCGCATCAGTTCGGCGAAGTCGAGGTTGATCGGCGGGCCGCCCGCGAGAATCTGCTCCACGCGCCCGCGCACCATGTCGTTCCATGCGGGATGCGGCAGGATGTAACAGCGCTGCTCCACGATCGCCTCGAAGACCAGATCGGCCACATCGTTGGGATCCATGCCGCCGCTGAGCATCGACAGCAGCCCCGCCCGCGTTTCGTCCGAGACGGCGATCTGCTCGCCGTACTCGGCCGGTCGGTTGCGCTCCGCGAGGCCGATGTTCGTGTTGACCATGCCGGGGCAGAGCACCGAGGCGCTGAGGTTTGCGCCCAGCTCGCGGAACTGCTGGTAGAGGCCTTCGGTCAGGGTGAGCACCGCGTGCTTGGAGACGCCGTAAGCGCTGCCGCCGGGAATCAGCGCGGCGACGGAGGCGGTGTTGACGATGTTCCCCGCCTCGCCGTGTTCGAGCATGTGCGGGACAAAGACCTGGATGCCGTAGAGGACGCCCCAGAAGTTGACGCCCAGCACCCAGTCCCAGGTGCTGTCCGGCACCTCCCACGTACCGCGCACCTCGCCGCTCGCGTCGAAGCCGGCGTCGTTGAGACCGGCCACGCCGGCGTTGTTGCAGAGGATGTGGATGTTGCCGAACGCGGCGATCGTCTCGTCGTGCAGCTGCTCCAGCGTCTCGCGCCGCATCGTGTTGACGGCGACGCCGAGCACGTTGCGCTCCTCCTGCTGGAGCTGCTGCACCTGCGCCTGGAGCGCGTCCTCTTCAATGTCGGCGAGGACAACGTTCATGCCCTCCGCCGCAAAGCGCCGCGCGAACGCCAGGCCCATGCCCGACGCCGCGCCCGTCACGACCGCCGTCTTGCCTGCGAAATCGCGCATGATGCGTCCTTCCTTGAATCAGGTCTGGTCTGGTTCCCGCAGTCTACGAGCGCGCGTCAGACATCGAGGCCGGCCGCGCGGCGACGGAGCATTTCTTCCATGTCGACGGAGATCGGCGCGCCGCGGGCGAGCACATGCTCCACGCGACCGCGCACCACGTCATCCCAGGCTGGATGGGGCAAGATGTAGCAGCGTTGCTCAACGATTGAGTCGAAGACGATCGCCGCCACGTTGTCTGGGTCCATGCCCCCGCCGAGCATCAGCGCGATCGCGCCCTGCGCTTCCGCAGACCGCTCCATGGCGCCGCCCAACTCCTCAGGTCGGTTGCGATCGGCGTCGCCGATGTTGGTGTTGACGAAGCCGGGGCAGAGCACGGATGCGCTGAGCTTCGCGCCCAGCTGCTGGAACTGCTGGTACAAGCCCTCAGTGAGCGTCAAGACCGCATGTTTGGAGACGCTATACGCCCCGCCGCCAGGCATCAGGCCGGCCAACGAGGCGGTGTTGACGATGTGTCCCTCCTCGCCGTGCTCGAGCATGTGCGGCACAAACACCTGGATGCCGTAGAGGACGCCGTAGAAGTTCACGCCCAGCACCCACTCCCAGGTGCTGTCGGGCACCGCCCAACTGCCGCGAACGTCGCCGTTCAGGTCGACGCCCGCATCGTCGAAGCCCGCGACGCCGGCGTTGTTGACCAGGATGTGGACGTTCCCAAACTCGGCGATGGTCTGGTCGCGCAGGTCCTCGAGCGCCTCCCGGCGCATCGTGTTGACGACGACGCCGAGCGCGTTGCGCTCTTCCTGCTGGAGACGCGTCACCTGCGCCGCAAGCGCGTCCTCCTCAATGTCGGCCAGGACAACGTTCATGCCCTCGGCGGCGAAGCGTCGGGCGAATGCCAGACCCATCCCCGAGGCGGCGCCGGTGATCACTGCCGTCTTGCCTGCGAACTCGCGCATTGTCAACTCCAGACTGTCGCCAGGGCCAACAGCGCCCGCCGCCAGCCCAGTTTCCCGGCAGTCTAGGAACTGGAGTGCGCTACTGCGGACTCAGGCCGAAGAAGTCGAAGAGCGGCGGGTACTTGTTGATGTCCGCGCCGCCGTTCAGTTGGACGGTCTGGCCGGTCATCAGCGAGGAGGCGTCCGACGCGAGCCAGAGCGCCAGCTGGGCGACGTCCTCCGGCTCGCCGATGCGTCCCAGCGGCGCTTCCTGGGCGAAGGCGTCCTCCAGTCCCGGCACAACGCGCAGCCCCTCGGTCAGCGGCGTGCGAATCAATCCCGGACCGATGCTGTTGACGCGGATGTTGTGCCGCCCCAGCTCCAGCGCCGAGACCTTGGTCAGCATCGCCACGCCGGCCTTGGCCGAGCAGTACGCGGCCAGCCCCTCCGTCGCCTGGATGCTGTTCAGCGAGGCGGTGTTGATGATCGAGCCGCCCGCGCCCTGGTCGATCAGCTGCTTCGCCTCATGCTTGATGCAGAGGAAGACGCCCGTCAGACAGACATCGATCACGCGCTGGAAATCGCGCAGCGGATAGTCCTGAATCGGCGAGAAGCCGCCAATGCCCGCGTTGTTGAAGGCGATGTCCAGCCGCCCGAAGCGGTCGATGCAGGATGCCACCATGTTGGCGACGTCGTCCTCGTCGGTCACATCGGCGCTGATCGCCATCGCCTGAGAGCCGAGCTCGCGCGCCGCCTCCGCCGCGCCGTCGGCGTTGCGATCGGCGAGCGCCACCTGCGCCCCCTCCTCCACAAAACGCCGCGCCGCGGCCAGACCAATCCCTGACGCCGCGCCCGTAATCAGCGCCGCCTTACCGTCCAGCTGTCCCATCGCTCGCTCCCTTGCTCCCGTGCTTCCTGGTTGATCTCGGTCAGGCGTCGCGGGCGCGGTTGAGGCCCGACTGCAGCGGATTGAAGCCCGGCGGCAGCTCGTTGACGGTGATCCCGCCGTCCACGTAGAACAGCTGCCCCGACACCCACGGGCTCGCGTCGCTGCCCAGATAGAGGACCATCTGCGCGATGTCGCTCGGCTCGCCCAGCCGACCCAGGGGCGTCGCGCCGATCATCGCCTCGTCGAAACCGGGTACGTCCCGGGCGCGCTCGGTCATCGGCGTTTTCGTGTGGCCCGGACCGACCGCGTTGACGCGGATGCCGTGCGGCCCCAGCTCCAGCGCCGAGACCTTGGTCAGCATCGTCACCCCGCTCTTGGCCGAGCAGTAGGCCGCCAGACCGGCGGTTGCCTGCGTCGCGTTGATGCTGGCCGTGTTGATGATCGACCCGCCCGCGCCCTGCGCGATCAGCTGCTGCGCCTCATGCTTCAGACAGAGGAACACGCCGGTCAGGCAGACGTCGATCACGCGCTGAAAGTGCGCCAGCGAATGCTCATGGATCGGCGCGACGCCGGCCACGCCGGCGTTGTTGAAGGCGATGTCCAGCCGGCCGAAACGGTCCACGCAGGCCGCCACCATGCTCTCGACCGAGGCCTCGTCGGTCACGTCGGCGCTGATCGCCGCGGCGCTCGCGCCCAGCTCCCGCGCCGCCTCGTGCACGCCGTCGGCGTTGCGGTCGACCATCGCCACCTGCGCGCCTTCGCGCGCGAACAGCTGCGCCGTCGCCAGGCCAATGCCGGACGCCGCGCCGGTGATCAACGCCACCTTGCCCTCGAGCGCGCCCATATCGGGTTCCCCTCTCGCCGCCCAACCGCTGTGCGCCACTCTGGGCTGCTGTGCGCTTATGTGAGCGGTACGCCCGCAGGATACGCGCAATCGCAGACGCGCTCACGCCGACCTATCTTGATACGCGAGCAGGGAACGCCAGCTGATCGGAGAGGGATCATGCAGCTGCCGGAGACGCTCCACCGCGTTTGGGACGACACTGGTTGGCGCACGGCGATCATCACGTCGGTGCTGATCTTCATCGTCGAGAGCCTGCTGGAGATCACGGGGGTCTACCCCGGCACCAGCATTGGCTACATGTCGATTGTCGTCGCCCTGCTCTTCATCGGGCGGGCGTTGACGCTGCGCCCGCTGCGCGGCGACCTCGCGTCGCTGGAAAACCGCAGCTTCCTCTTCGGCCTAGTCTTGCTCATTCTCGCCCAGGTCGTCTTCCGCTGGACCTCCCTGGCGGCGACGTTCGCGGAAGAGCCGCTCTACTGGCCGTTCTGGCTGGTGCGGGCCGCATTGCTGTTGGGCGGCCGCGCGATCGTCCCCTACTTCGACCGCCCCGACGACCGCTGGCTGATCGGCGTCCTCTTCGTCAACTTCTGGATGCAGGCCGGGATGTGGGCCGGCAACGTCGTGCCGCCCAAGGCCGATTTCACCTGGGCGGATCATGCTCACCGGCGCCGCCCTGCTCGTCTGCTGGTTTGTCGACCGCGGCTTCAAGGGCAACGTACTCTCGCCGCTGAACCTGTCGCCGATGATCTTCATCTTTTTCCTCTGGTGGCTGGAATACGGGGCGTCGCTCTCCGGAGCCTCTGAGGTCTGGGTGCGGCAAGAGCTCTACTGGCCCTGGCTGCTCTGGATCGGCGGTCTCGCCCTCGGCTCGGTGATTGCCGCCGAAGCGATCTCCGCGCGGTTCTTACCAAAGGGCGAAGAAGAAGCCGAAGAATGACGCCCGCCGCCGCGCCGTCCCACCGCCCCGCCGCCACGTAAGCAGGGCCAAGCAGGGCCAGCAGGGTCAAGCGCGCGGCGCTAGCCTCTCCATAGCTCTCGCCGCACGGCCTGCCATTTGGTAGGCCGATGACGGTGGCCAACGCAACGGAGGAAGCCATGTCCAACGCTAATCCGACCGTCCACGACAACCCGATGCTGAACGCGATTCAGGGCATTGACGTGATCGACTGCGACTCGCACGTGACCGAGCCGCCTGACCTGTGGACCTCGCGCGCGCCGGCGACGATGCGCGAGCGAATGCCGCAGCTGCGCAAGGTTGACGGCGAGCACATCTGGTTCGTTGACGGCGACGTGCCGCTCGGCCCGGTCGGCCTGTCAGTCGTCGAGAGCGGCGGCGACAAGGTGCTCGGCATCCTCGGCGTGCACGACTTCGACTGCCTCGACGCCGCCGCATACGAGGTGCCGGCGCGGCTGGAGCTGATGGAGCGGCTGGGGCTGTACGCGCAGATCGTCTACCCCAACATCTCCGGCTTCGCCTCCGCCCGCTTCCTTGAAATCGACGACCTCGAGCTGCGCAACGCCTGCGTGACCACCTACAACGACGCCATGGGCGAGTGGCAGTCGGAATCGGGCGGCCGCCTCTTTCCGCAGGCGCTGCTGCCGTTCTGGGACCTCGACGCGACGCTCGCCGAGATGCGCCGCACCGTCGAGGAGTACGACTGCCGCGGCTACACGATCTGCGACACGCCCGAGAAGTTCGATCTCCCCGACTACGGCACCAGCCACTGGGATCCGTTCTTCGAACTGGCCCAGGATCTCGACGTCGTGCTCAACTTCCACATCGGCTCCGGCGGCGCAAAGGGCGCGCCCTCGCCCTTCCTCTCCTCCCCCTGGGAGTCGATGGGGCCCGAGCGCAAGATGGCGATCGGCGCCGCCAACATCTACATCGACAATGCGCGGATGATCTCCAACCTGCTCTACAGCGACGTGCTCGAGCGCTTCCCCCGCCTCAAGTTCGTCTCCGTCGAGAGCGGCATCGGCTGGATTCCCTTCCTGCTCGAGGCGTGCGAGTATCAGTGGGACGAGATGGTGCCGACCGAGGTCAAGCACCACGAGCTGCGCCCGACGGAGAAGTTCCGCCGCAACATCTGGGCCTGCTTCTGGTTCGAAGACTTCGGCCCGCGCAAGGTGATCGAGCAAATCGGAGTCAAGAACGTCCTCTTCGAGACCGACTTCCCCCACCCAACCTGCCTCTACCCCCGAAGCCAGGAACACATCGCCAACGTGCTCGGAGACCTCGACCCAGAAGTCCGAACCGCCGTCCTCCAACAAAACGCCTCCAACCTCTACCGGATCCCAACAACCGCATAGCGCCGCAGACAAAGCTCTCCCACTGAGGGGGTATCCCTCACGCTGCCCCCCCCCACTGGGGGGAAGCTGTCCCGCAGGGACTGAAGGGGGGCCGCCGGCTGAGGGGAGCCAAACGCAACACCGCATGGGTTCCCGCGTTCGCGGGAACGACGGAGATGCGACCAATCGCTGACGCCTCTAGCTTCCCCGAGCACCCGCACCGACCGCCGCTCGATTCTCGCTTGGCGTGTGCGGGGGAATTGAGCAGCCGCCGGTGACGAACACCCGGCTGTTGCCGACGGCCGCCGCCTCGCTGGCTTGGGCCTGCACCTCGGCGGCGCTGAGCTCGCCCAGACCGCTGCGGCTGACCCCGCCCATCACTGCCTTGTCGGTCTGCGCCCAGACCGCGGCGAGACTGGCGTTGCTGGGATGGCGGTCGTCCCAGTTGATCGCCTGCACCGGATAATCGAGCAGGTCGGCCAGCATATTGTTGGTGTGGCAGACGTGGAGGATGTTGAACTCCGCGTCGCGGATCGCGTCGAGCACCTGGAGGTCGTAGGGGCGGCCGAACTCGCGGTAGAAATCGGCAGTGGAGATGTCGCGGCTTGCCCACTGGAGCGGCGCGTAGAACACGCCCGAGGCGCCCGCGTTGAGGTTGGCGCGGCTGTAGTTGATGATCGTCTCCGTCACCCGCGCGACCGCGCCGTGCACCGCCGCCGGCGCTTCCAGCGCCGCCTGCTTGAACGCGCGCGGATGCCCGAACATCAGCCCGACCACCGACATCGGCGAGAACACCGTCTGCACCACATCGACCTCGCCCCGGGTGCGCTCCAGGACAAGCCGGGTCGACTCAATGTGCTCGCCCAGCACGCCGCGCTCGGCATGTACGGAGACAACGTCGTGCAGTTCCTCCAACTCGCCCAGAGCAGCGCTGATCAGCGTCGGATTGGACTGATCGCTCGGCGGCGCGTAGACCGCGCCCCAGGCCTCGGGGAACATTGACCAGCGCGGGTTGATCTTGATGAAGTCCCAGTCGTACGCCTCATACTGCTCGCAGGTCGCGCCGACCAGCTCCTCGTTGCTCCACTCGCGCAGGAAATCGTGGCCCCAGAGGGAAGCGGGCGGATGGTCAACCGGCTCGCCCGCAATCGCGGCCTGCACGCGCTCGCGCTTGCTCATCGTAGTCATCGTGCTCATCAGTCATTCCCTTCTAGCCACTAGCTCGCTTGCCAGTGGATGCAGTGGAGATCAACAGCGTCGCTAAACCCCCGCAGGACGTGCGCGCCGCGTTCCTCGAACTCGAAGCGGTGACCCTGCAACAGCCCGCGGACGAGGCCCGAGACCAGAATCTCTCCCCCGTCCGCGAGCGACATGATCCGCGCCGCCTGATTGACCGTCGCCCCGTAGAGGTCGTCCGCCTCCGCGATCGGCTCGCCGGCACTGATCCCGATGCGCACGCGGATGCCGCTGTAGCGCCTGTGATCGGCAAGCTCGCTCTGGATCCTGACCGCCGCTTCAACGGCAGCCGAAGCGGCGCTGAACCAGGCGAGCACCCCGTCGCCCATCGTCTTCACCTGGACGCCCTCATGCTCGCGGATCGCGCTCCGCGTGAGCTGCTCAACGCTCCGCGTAATCCGCCGCGCCTCAACGTCGCCGAGTCGATCCACCAGCGAGGTCGAGCCTTCGATATCGGTAAACAGCATCGTCCGCGTCACCTGACCGGCGGTCTGCGCCAGCTGGTCGACGCCGATGAACTCTTCCATCGCCTCGGCGAGCTGGTTAATCGACGGCGCTCCATTGACGAGGACGGCGGTGTCGTCCGGCGCGACAATCAGCCGCGCGCCGCGGATCGCGCGCGCCCACTCGCGCCCGAACGACGCCGGATGTTCCGGCGAGCCGTCGCGGTCGGGCGCGATCGAGATCAGGGTCGGCACCGAGACGCCGCGCAACTCCGCCTTTAGGTTGAGGCTGTTCATCTCCGGGAGCAGCCCGAACAATCGATTCATGGACGGATAGTGGTGCATCGTTTCCGCGAGCGAGCGCAGCGTCGCGTCGCCCACGGTCGGCGCGATCAACGTCAGGAGCGCGCGGCGGGCCGGCTCTTCGTGGTATTGCCAACCCAGCCGCAGCAGATTTTCAATCGTGCTCTCGACCAGGGCGCCGTGCTCATGGGGATCGGCCGACCCGGAGACGGCGGCCAGGCCGCGCTGCCCGGACAGGGGAATCGGCAGGTGGAGAACCAGATGCGTGTAGCGCTCCGGCTCGTTGAGCATCGCAATCACCGCGGCCGGCATCCCGATGTAGTAGCCCAACAGCGCCACGCGCGGCTCCCCGACGGCGTTGACCACCGCGGCGAGGTCGAGCGCCTCGTCGTAGAACGAGCCAAACACGCCGTCCCGCTCCGACAACCCGCAGCCCCGCGGATCGAAGCGGATCACCCGAAACGACTGCGCCAGCCGATCCCAGATGCCGCCCGGCTCCCAGCCCACGTTGAGCGGCACCATCGGGCCGGTCGAGACAACCAACGGCACGCCGGAGCCGCGCTCCACCCAGGCGATGTCGATGTCGTCCTCGGTCACCGTGTACTGGACTGCCGGCGCGCTCATGCGTCATTGCCTCTATCTGGCTGAGGATCGCTAGATCCCCTGAATCATTCCGCCATCGATGATGAACTCGGTGCCGTTCATGTACTCCGAGTCGTCCGAAGCGAGGAACAGGGCGAGCTTCGCCACCTCGACCGCCTCGGCGATCCGGCCGTAGGGAATCCGCCGCACGAGCTGATCCGCCAGACCCTGGTCGATCGCCGGGAGCTGATGCAGCATCGGCGTCTCGATCAGGCCCGGATGAATCGAGTTGACCCGCACCCCCGACGGCGCGAACTCATTCATCGCCGATTTCGTCATCCCGCGCACCGCCCACTTCGACGCCGTGTAGGCGATCGAACCCGCCCCGCCGCGCATCCCCGCAATCGAGGAGATGTTGATGATCGATCCCGATCCCGCCGCCGCCATCCGCGGACCCACGTGCTTCAGCCCCAGAAACACGCCGACCTGGTTGATGTTGATCACCCGCATGTACTCCTCCACCGACATTTCCGCCAGCGGGCGGGCGAGATAGATGCCGGCGTTGTTGATGAAGGCGTCAATCTTGCCGTAGTCCTCCATCACGTCGTCGACGACCGCGATCCATTCCTCCTCGCTGGTCACGTCGTGGTGGAGGAAGCGAATCTGATCGCTCTCCGCCGCGGTCGCTTCGCCCTCCGCGTCGAGCACGTCCGTGATCACCACGGTCGCGCCCTCCTCGGCGAACAGCTGCGCCTCCGCCGCGCCCTGCCCGCGCGAGCCGCCGGTGATCAATGCGATTCGTCCCTCAAGTCGTCCGGCCATCTGGACACGCCTTCCGGTGAGTCTTCAAGTGATTGAAGCCATAGGCTAGAGCTTCGCGCCGCCCGCCGCGTTCTCCGGGTCACTGGTCACTGCTCACTAGCCACGGGTTACTGGGGCGGAAGCATCACGTAGGTGCCGTTGCCGTGCCCGATGTGCCGATCCTGCGCGTCGTACAGGTCGACCGCGCAATGGCTCAGCGTGCGGCCCCGGCGGATCACTTCCGCCCGCGCGCGGATGATGTCACCGTCCAGCCCGCGCAGCCAGCGAAGCTCCGACTGCGCCGTGATCACCCGCTCGCCCTCCGCCTGAATCGTACCCAGCGCCCCGCCCATCGCCGAGTCCGCGACCAGCAGCCACACGCCGCCGTGCACGATCCCGTAGAGATTGTGCGTCTTCGGCGTGGCTGTCAGCGTGATCTCGCACCAGCCCTCGCCGGCGTCCGTGAAGCGGTAGCCCAACTCCTGGAACAGCGCCACCGCCTCCATCTCGCGCAGCGGCGGATAGCGCTCGAAGATATCGTCCGTCATGGACGCGCTACCCGCGCCGCATTTCCGCGGCGTGCTCGTCGACGTGGCCCTGAATGAACTCGAACGCGCTGCCCACAGTCATCGGCTCGCCCAGGAACTCGGCGCCTTTGCCCCACTCGTCAGCCTGGACGGTGTCCACCACCGCCGCCGTCTTCGCGTAGCCCTCGTCAAAGAGCGCCAGCACCGACTCCGGCGTCGCCCCGCGCGAGCGGATGCGGACGATCCACAGACTCGAGAGATGCAAGAGCGCCATCAGAGGGCCAGGCGGATTCAGCCCCCGATTCTGACGCAGCCGCGAGACCCGCAGGTCACCGGAGCCAGCGCCAAAGGCGATGTGCCAGCAAAGCTGTCCGTTCGTCCAGCCCGCGTTGCGGCTCTTGCGCGTCCACTCCTCGCTGGACAACCCCAGCACCAGCTCGCGGAACGCCTCGCGCCCCGCCTCCAGCGCCGCCCGCGCCTCGTCCGCGTTGGTGATCTCAGCCATTGTCGCCCTACCCCCGCCGCATATCGGCGGCGTGCTCGTTGACGTGGTCTTGCATGAACCCAAACGCGCCTCCGACCGTCATCGGCTCACCAAGGAAGACGCCGCCGTTCCCCCATTCGCCGTCCTCGACGGTATCCACGAGCGCGACCGTCTTGGCGTAGCCCTCATCAAAGAAGGCCAGCACCGACTCCGGCGTCGCATTCCGCGCGCGGATGCGGACCATCCAGAGGCTCATGAAGTTGAACAGTCCCATCATCGGCCCGGGCGGGTTCATCCCCTTGTTCTGGCGCAGCCGGGCCACGGTGCGCCCCCCGGCCCCCGCGCCGAACGCGATGTGCCAGCAAAGCTGGCCGTTGCTCCAGCCGGCATTGTTGCTCTGCCGCTTCCACTCGTCGCTGGACAGTCCCAGCACCAGCTCGCGGAACGCCTCGCGTCCCGCCTCCAGCGCCGCGCGCGCTTCCTCCGTGTTGGTGATCTCTGCCATGACGGTCAGTCCTTGCTAGATCCCGGCGTACCACTCCCGGATCGCTGCCCCAATCTCATGCGGCGAGTCTTCCTGCACGAAGTGGTTGCCTGCCACCGTCACCTCCGTCTGGTTCGGCCAGCTGCGGCAGAACTCGCGCTGCGCGCCCTGCAGGATCGCCCCCGGCTCCGCGTTGACGAACAGCTTCGCGATCTGCACTGACTCGTCCGAGGCGAGGAAGTCCGCGTAGCTCTGGACAATATCCACCACGTCCGCCGGCTCACCGCTGATCGGAATCTCGCGCGGCCACGTCAACGTCGGCCGGCGCGACTCGCCCGCCTCGCGGTAGGGCAGCCGGTAGACCTCCATCTCCGACTCCGTCAGCCCGCGCAGGACGCTGCCCGGCAGGATGCGCTCGACGAACACGTTCTTCTCCAACACCATCGACTCGCCCGCCTCCGAGCGCATCCCCTGGAACACCCGCGCCGCCGCCGCAGGCCACTCGTCCCACGTCACCGGACGGACAATCGCCTCCATGTAGACCAGCCCCTTGACCCGGTCGCGGTGGCGGTTCGCCCAGTGGAAGCCCAGCGCCGAGCCCCAGTCGTGGATCACGAACGTGAGCCGGTCGCCCAGGTTCATCCCCTCCAGCCACGCGTCGAGCCAGCCGGCGTGGTCAACGAAGCGGTACGAACCGCTCGGCGACGACCCCGACACCCCCATCCCAATCAGGTCGGGCGCAAGACAGCGCGCCGACTCAAACACGTGCGGCATAATGTTGCGCCACAGGTACGACGAGGTCGGGTTGCCGTGCAGAAAAATGATCGGGTCGCCGTCCGGATCGCCTTCGTCCACGTAGGCCATCGTCGTTTCGCCAATGGTCAGACGCTTGCGCGGGAAGGAATCGTCGGCGGAAATCTCAGGCATGGAACAACCTCAAATCGTTGACTGGCGCTCAATGGCTGAAAGATATCAGCCCCCCACCGACCATTACGGCGAAACCGGCCAGCGAGTGGCTACCATGCCGTCTAGAGGGCCGCCCAGAGGCTCGACTACCACCCCTGGAGGTTGCCAATGCCCGTCACCGGAATGGACCATGTCGCCATCCCCGCCGGCGATCCCGAAGCGCTGCTGCGCTTCTACCGCGCGCTCGGCTTCAGCATCGTCCACGAGGCCGAGTGGCGCGCGGGCGACTTCCCGATCTTCGCCATCGCCTGCGGCGACCAGAAAATCAACGTGCACGACCCCAAGCTCTGGCAGAATCCCAAATTCGATCTGCGCGGCCCCACCGCCGAGCCCGGCTGCGGCGACTTCTGCTTCGTCTGGGAAGGCGCGCCCGAGTCTGCCGCCGAGGCGATCCGCGCCGCCGGCGCCGAAGTCATCGAAGGCCCCGCCGGCCGAGTCGGCGGCCGCCGCCAGGGCACCGCCGAGGGCGTCAGCGTCTACACCCGCGATCCCGACGGCAACCTCGTCGAACTGATCTCATACGACTCATAGAGCAGCGAACGAACAGGAGCCGGACCATGGAATTCTTCGACGTCATCCAAACCGCCCGCGCGATGCGCCGTTACAAGCCCGACCCGATCCCCGTAGCGACGCTGGTCCAGCTGATCGAGGCAGCCCATCTCGGACCAAGCGGCTCCAACCGCCAGTCGCGCCATTGGGTCGTCGTCCGCGACCCCGAGGTCAAGCAGCAGCTCGCCGACCTCAACCGCGTCGGCGTCTCGGCCTACCTCGAACACAACCGCGAGGCCGCCAACCCGCACGTCGACCAGGGTCGGCGCGAGCGCTTCCTCGCCGCCGTCGAGCACCAGATGAACCACCTGCACGAAGTCCCCGCGATCGTGATCGCCTGCGCCGACACGGTGCGCGCCCCGCAGGACACCTTCAACGCCGGCGCCGGCGCCGCCACCGAGGTCTGGGCCGCCGTCCAGAATCTGCTCCTCGCCGCCCGCGCGCTCGAGGTCGGCAGCGTCCCCACCACCCTCGCCTTCATCGGCAGCGGCCGCGAGCAGGCGCAGCAGGTCCTTGGCCTGCCCGATCACATCGTGCCGATGGTCCTGATCCCGCTCGGCTGGCCGACCGGCAACTTCGGCCCCATCCGCCGCCGACCGCTCGACGAAGTCCTCCACTGGGATCGCTACGCAGACAAGACCGACTCGCCCTCAAGGATCAAGCCATGACCACCGCCGACCTCCGAATGCCCGCCGACGTGGGCCGCTACACGATTGCCAAGTCGTTCGAGGTCACCGCCCGCAGCATCACCGCCTTCGCTGGCGGCGTCGGTGACTTCAACCCCGTCTACTTCGCGGACGACCGCCCCGGCGGCCTGATCGCCCATCCCGGCATGGTCTTCAGCTGGCAGTGGAACAGCCGCTTCACGCCCGACATCGCCTACGACCTCGAACTGGTGCGGCGCGGCGTCCACGCCTGGGTCGATGTGCGCTTCCACCGCCCCATCCGCGAGGGCGACGTAATCACCAGCCAGGGCCAGAGCATCGCCGTCAAGCAGGTGCGCCCCGGCGTGCTCAGCGCCCAGCGCTACACCATGCGCGACAGCCAGGGCGAGGTCGTCGCCGTGATGGACTCCGGCGGCATCACGCGCGGCGCAGAACTGATCGGCGGCGACGCCGAGCTCGCCGCCACCCCGCCCCTGCCGCAACGCTCAACCAGCGCATCGAACGGCGGCGAACCCGTCTGGACAACGACGATCCCCATCGATCCGCAAGCCCCGCACGTCTACACCGAGTGCGCCGACATCTGGAATCCGATCCACACCGAGCGCCGCGTCGCCCTCGCCGCCGGCCTCCCCGACATCATCCTCCACGGCTCCGCCACCATCACCATCGCCCTGCGCGAAGTCATCAACCGCAGCCTCAACGCCGATCCCACCCGCCTCCAACGCTTCGCCGGCCAATTCCGCGGCATGGTCATCCCCGGAGAAGAAGTCACCGTCAGCGCCCTCGAAGTCCAAAACAAAGGAGACCACCAAATCATCCACTACGAAATGCGCAACCACCAAAACGAACTAGCCATCGCCAACGGAACAGTAATCGCCCACCCCTAAACGCTCCCCCAAGCCCAGGAACTCCGTCACACCCACGCCTCCACCTCCGTCATACCCTCGACTACCGTCGCGGGTATCTCGCCGCGTCCAGCAAAACCGCCCCGCCGAACGCCGCCAGCTCACCCCAGCAGAGCCCCGCAATGACGGAGGCGAGACCCAGACCCCCCCCCACCGATGGAGCTGCCCCAAAGCGACTGAGGGGGCCAGCCCCAAAGCCCGAAACACCCCCCAACCCCTTGCCAAACGCCGTCCCATATGCGAACATATGCCCGATAGCTCGCCCACCCCACCCGCGGAGCGGAGTGCGTATGACAGACCTGTTGGAAGCACTACGAGAATTCGACGCCTTGCGCGACCGTCCCCCCGGTCCGATCCGACGAGGGTGACACCGTCGCCCCAGTCCTCAAGACAAAGCAGAAGATCGCCGAGCCGCCCGGCCCCAAAATGTCCCGCGCCGAGATGGTCATCTTCCTGATCGAGCAGAACGGTATGATCTGCCAGGGCTGCGACCGCCAGTTCGACGACCCGCTCTACCTCGAACTCGACCACAACACCCCCAGATCCGATGGCGGCCTAAATCACATAACCAACCGCCTCCTCCTCTGCAGCCCCTGCAACCGAATCAAATCCAATACAGTGACGCTAAGCGGTCTCCGTCGGGAGAACGCCAAGCGCGGCCGGATGGCGTAGAAGGAAGTCAGGGATGACATCTGAGAAGGACGGCGTACTCAAGGTTGCCTGGGGTCACCTCGATGACTCGCGCCTGTTCGGAATGAAGAGTGCCAAGGCAGCGCCGCGACCGCCAAAGGCCGTCCTGCCGAAGAAGAAGCCAGCGAAAAAGAAAGGCGACTGACGATGCCGCCCAGAGAAGATCGAAAGGTCGGGGACCGGAGCGAAAAACCGAGGCCCCCTCTGCCACGGACACTTGAAGACAGCGCCAAACCAGCCCCTGTTCCACCACAGGCACAGCGGACACTTCAGGACAGCGCTAAGCCGGCCCCTCGACCGCCAAAGCCTGTTCTGTCAAAAGAGCGGCCAACTGACAAGAAAGGTGACTGACCATGCCGACTAGGGAAGATCGAGGAGGCGGGACCCGGAGTGCAAATCCGGCTCCCCCTCCGCCCCCGAAGCAAGCGAAGGGTCAGCCCAAGCCCCAGAGGTAGTTGTGAAGATCGTTAGCAGTCCGCGTCGTCGTCCATTTCGTTCGTTGACCAGCGTCGGTTTGGGCTGTCGACGCAGATTACAGTGAGTTTGGCAGAGAGGGGTCGTGCGATGTTTGAACTACCATCTAGACTTGCTCTCTGCGACCTATTATGAGGGGATGATCGATTACAAGGATTGCGACCCTGAGTACAAAGATAAGGATCCCGAACGGAACGGTGAATTTTCAGTCGTGGTTAAGACTCGTGGCGGCGAACAGTACTATCAGAGCAATGAAACAATGTCTTGGGAGCTTAAGTGGGGCGACATCTGCGAAGATCGCAGAGTTCCGAGATATAACCCAACACCTCAACTGTCTAGGTTGGAAGCCGAGGGGCGCAATCACGCGCTTTCGATACAACGCAAGGCATACTTCGGAGGGTTACTCATACTATTGGGGCTCGTGCTGGAGCTGTTATTCAATATAGATGTCAGTCTCCTAACCTGACCCACACTAAGCCAGTCAGTGTCCCTTCTGGGTTCCCAGAGCTCCCCCTCCGGGGGAGCTGTCACGAAGCGACCGAGGGGGCCGCCGGAGTCCCGCACCGCCAACCCCAACACACCCAACCGACCATCCGTTCGCCTAAAATCTATCACCCACACCAACCCCCGAACGGAGCCCCCCAATGCCCATCGCCCCCACCCGCCAAGCCGTCATCAACCGCCTAGCCGAATTAGCCGGCCCCGAAAACCCCGGCTACATCGCCGTCAAGGCCTGCATCGCCCTCGTCAAGGTACTCGGCCCCGACAACCCAAGAAACGCCAACACCCAGCAAACCCTCTCCCCCCGCTTCCCCCCTCTGGGGGGAAGCTGTCCCGTAGGGACTGAAGGGGGCTCCCCGATCCCCACCCCCGAAGCCCCCATGCCCGACATCTACGCCGATTACTTCGACGACGAGGACGACGGAGACCCCTCCAACCTCGAAGAGGAAGAACCACCCTAATCCCCCGACGCCAACCCCACCAGTTTTTTTCTTCCCCCATCGCCACCGCGCGCTCAGCGAGCAAAGGCCAGCCCCGCCACGCCCGCGCCCGTCAGCCGCCGACCGCGTAGCGCTCCAGCGCCTCGGGCAGGAACTCGAACCCCAACCCCGGCGCCTCGGGCAGCACCAGCCGCCCGTCGCGCACCTCCGTCTGCCGATCGATCACGTTGCGGAAGTTGTGCACCTGGTCGTCTGGGAAGAACTCGACGTAGGTCGCGTTGGGCGAGGCCGCGACCAGGTGGCGGTGCAGGTCGTGGAACCAGTGCGGGCAGATCGAGACCCCGTACGACGCAGCCGTCTGCGCAATGCGGCGGAACTCGGTCACGCCGCCGAGCACCGCCGCGTCCGGCTGCAGAATCATCGCCGCGTCCGCATCCAACAGCTCCTTGAACCGCCAGCGCCCAACCTCAATCTCGCCCGTCGCAATCGGCACGCCCGTCCGCTGCGCCAGCTTCGCGTGCAGATTGATCGCATCCGGGCTAAACGGCTCCTCCATCCAATACGGATTGAACGGCTCATACGCCGCCATGTAACGCAGCGCGTCCTCCAGGTTCGACCACGCATTGTTGGCGTCGAGCATGATGTGTACGTCCGGACCGACCGCCTCGCGCGCCGCCTGCATCCGCGCCGCCTCCTCGCGCACCGACAGCCGCCCCACCTTAATCTTGACCGCGTCAAACCCCAACTCCACGTAGCCCAACAGCTCCTGCTGCAAGCCCTCATGACCCTTGCCCGCGAGGTAGTACCCGCCCGAGGCGTAGGCCGGAACCGTGTCCGTGTAGTACCCGCCCAGCAACTGGTAGAGCGGCAGCCCCGCCGCCTTCGCGTTGTGATCCCAGAGCGCGATGTCCAGCGCCGAGAGCGCCCGCATCGCCGCCCCCGCCCGCCCGTGCAGCAGCGACTCCTGATACATCGCCGCCCACAGACCCTCCACCCGGAACGGATCCTCCCACACCAGCAGCGGCGCAAAGAGCGCGTCCACCGCCGAGGTCACCAACTGCCCATTCGAGTTCCCCGCATAGCAAAAGCCAATCCCCACCAACCCGTCGTCGCACGTGACCTCCACCACCGGATGATCGCGGTGATACACCGTCCGATTCGAGAACGAGGTCGGATGGTCCAGCGGAATCCGCAGCATCCACGAACGAACGGCAGTAATCCTGGTCATCAAAGCGCTCCTCAAGACAAATCAGCCCGCGCCCCGATCCTATCGCCCCGCCCGCTCTCACGCCGACGGAGACGCCCTCGCACCCACCACCGCCATCCCTCCCCCAGAGCTCCCCCTCCGGGGGCGCTGTCGCGCAGCGACTGAGGGGGCTCCCCAGCACACCGCCCCACGCCCCTCCTCCGGCGCTCCCGCGAAAGCGGGAACCCACAACGGGAGAACCCTCACCGAGCGGTTAACGGACGTTGCGCAAGCGCGGATCCAGCGCGTCCCGCAGCCAGTCGCCCATCAGGTTGCCGGTCAACGAGACCAGCAGGATCGCAATCCCCGGCATCCAGATCGGCCACCAGGCGATCGTCATGAAGTTGCGCCCCTCCGAGATCATCGCGCCCCACGACGGCGTGCCTGGTGCGACGCCGATGTTGAGGAAGCTGAGCGCCGCCTCAATCAGAATCACCGACGGCACGTCGAGCGTCGCCATGATCACGATCGTGTTGAGGATGTTGGGCAGGATGTGGCGGAAGAGAATCCGTCGGTCGCTGGCCCCGCTCGCCCGCGCGGCGACGACAAACTCCTGCTCCCGCAGCGAGAGCACATCGGCGCGCACCAGCCGCGCGTAGCCGGACCAGCTGAAGATGATGATGATCAGAATCACATTCAGCAGGCTGGCCCCGAAGACGACGGAAATCAGCAACGCGAAGAGGATCGCCGGCAGCGCCAACTGCACGTCCACGATCCGCATCAGGAAGCGGTCCCACCAGCCCAGCCGCCAGCCGGCGAGCAGCCCGCAGAGCGTGCCAATCAGCGCCGACGCGGGAATACAGGACACCACGACCAGCAGCGACACCCGAGCGCCGTACATGACCCGCGCCAGAATGTCCCGGCCGAGGTTGTCGGTGCCGAGCGGATGGTCCCAACTGCCGCCCTCCTGGATCACCGGCGGAGTCAGCCGCTCGATCAGCACGATCTCTTCCGGGTCGTAGGCGGAGAGGAGATCAGCGAACATCCCGGCGATCAGCAGCGCCGCCAGAATGATCAACGACGGCGTCAGCAGCAAGGCGCGCTGCCACGACACGCCGCGCCGCAAGCCGCCGCGGATGAGACCGGGCGCAGACGCCGCCTCCTGGATCGCCATCATCGCGCTCCCGCCCGGATCCGCGGATCGATGATCGGGTAGGAGATATCCACCAGGATGTTGGCGAGCACGATGCTGCTCGAGATGACGAGAATGCCGGCGATCAGGACGGGGAAGTCGCCGACCAGGATCGTGTGCAGCATCAGCCGGCCGATGCCCGGCCAGGCGAAGACCTGCTCCACAATCACCGTGCCCGCGATCAGATAGCCAACCTGAAGGCCGAGGATGGTGGCCACGGGCAGCAACGCGTGGCGCAGCGCGTGACGCCAGATGATCGTCGATTCGCGCAGCCCTTTCGCGCGCGCCGTGCGCACGAAGTCGGTGTTCATCACGTCGATCATGCCCGACCGCGTCAGCCGCATCGCCACCGCCGAGGTCAACAGGCCGAGCGTGATCGTCGGCAGCACCAGGTGCTCCACGCCGCCGCTGCCGCCCGTCGGCATCAGATCAAGCTGGACAGCGAAGAAGAAGATCAGCATCAACCCCAACCAGAAGTTGGGCGTCGCCTGACCGAGCACGGCGAGCAGCCGCGCGATCCAATCCGTGGGCGAAGCCCGTCTGAGCGCGGCGATGATCCCCAGGGGGACGCCGAGCAGCAGCGAGAACATGAGCGCGGCGGCGCCAAGTTGCAAGGTCTTCGAGGCGCGGCTGCTGACTTCGTTCAGGGCCGGCCGCGCGCTGATGAATGAATTGCCCAAATCGAGCTGGACCGCGTCAATCAGAAAATTGACGTACTGGATGCCGATCGGCCCGCTCAGGCCGAGCTGCTCCTTGAGCAGCTCCTTCTCTTCGACGGTCGTCTCATCCGTGGTCAGATACTCCACCGGGTTGCGCGCCATGCGCGAGACCAGAAAGACGATGGAGATGACCAGGAATACGACCAGGAGGCCCTGCAGGAGGCGCGAAATGAGGATCGCCGCGATGCTCTGCGCGCCCATGTCCAGCCTTCCTGCGGCAGGTAGTCGTCCTTAGGTGATCAGCGGGCGGATGCCCCAGTAGCCGCCGTAGTCGCGTTGGTTCCCTTTCATGTCCCATTCCAGGTCGTCGCGGATGATCCCCGTGCCGACCGTCTCGAAGAGGAACAGCCAGGAGGCGTTGGTGTAGATCAGCTGCGCCAGCTCGTTCAGAATCTGCCGACGTTTCTCCGCATCGAATTCGCTGCGTTGCGCCTCCACCAGCGCCTGAATGCCCGATTCCGGGTACTCCGCCACTGCCAGCGTGCCGCCCTCGGCGACCTCAGCGTTGATCACCTGGAACGGGTCCGGCGACTGGTTGGTGAAGTAGTAGTGCAGACCAGGCACGTCGCCCTGCGCCATCCGCGCGCGGAAATCGGGCAGCGGATCGAGCTGCAGGTCCGTGCGGATGCCGACCACATCGAGGTATTGCTGGACGGCCAGCGCGATCTGATCGGTCCAGGCAAAGAAGCCGGCTGTGCCGTAGAAGTCCGAGTCGAAGCCGTCCGCGTAGCCGGCGGCGTCCATCAGCTGCATCGCCTTCTCGACGTCGTACTCCATCGTCAGCGGACCTGACTGTTCCGGCTGCATCCCGCCCAGTTGGCGGGTTCCGAGTCCATACGCGCGCTGTTCGCGGCCGGTGGCGATGGTGCCGTAGATCGTCTCGACGTCAACGGCATGGTTCATCGCCTGCCGCACGCGGATATCGCGGTACGGATTGGAGCCGTCCTCAAGCATCGGTACCCGC
Organism: Dehalococcoidia bacterium; assembly: GCA_965200625.1. GTDB lineage: Bacteria > Chloroflexota > Dehalococcoidia > Bin125 > Bin125 > Bin125. The sequence goes on along the minus strand of OZ241375.1, from coordinate 1,510,658 downwards.
GTGTTGGGGAAGATCGTGTGCGGACAACAGCCCGGATCGAACAACACCTGCAAGCCCGGCTCGTCGACCAGCCCCTGCACCAACTCCCACTCCAGCGGCGACGCGATGTCCGCCTCCCCCGCCTGGATCGCGGCCAGACGGGCAACCGGCTCGGGCCGCACGATTTGGACGAGCTCCTTCACCCACGGTCGATGGATGCGGTTCAGATTCTCGTAGCCGATCGGGTAGTTGTCGTTGCGGATGCTGCGCACTTCGATGTCCGGCTCAAACGAGACCATCTGAAAGGGTCCGCTGGCCAGACCGTCGTTGTTGTAAGCATCGTCGCCCAGCTCCTCGATCCGGTGCTTGGGGACGATCTGCAAGGTCGTGCCGATACTGCCGGGCGCTGTCACATCGGTCTCAGCCGGCACCTTGACCGTCAGGTCATCAATCACCTCCACCGCGGCGTTGACCGACTCCACGATGTACGCAATCCCCGTATCGTAGGTTCCGCTCTCGTTGTATGGGGCCATCCCCTTCGCGCGATCAATGGAGAACGCGATATCGCTCGCCGTCATCGGCGTCCCGTCGTGCCACGCGTGGCCCGGATTGAGGTGCAGCAGGATCGAGGTGTAGTCATCGATCCACTCATAGCGAGCCAGATTCGGCACAATTTCACGGCTCACGAGGTCGTACTGCATCAACCGATCGAAGTGAATCGGCGGGTTGAAGCGAGTCGTGTAGTTGCCGGGCAGCATCGGATCGAGCCCGCCCACCGCATTCGGGATCGCGACCCGCACCGTGCGCTCCCAGTCGGTATCGCCCTCGACGCGCTGATCGGTCGCCGCGACCGCCTGCTCCTGCTGTTGCTGCTGCGCTTCCGCTTGCGCCTGCTGCTGTTCGGCCTGCTGCGCTTGCGCCTCGGCCTGTTGCTGCTGTTGCGCTTGCTGCTGCTCCGCCGGCGCGGTCTGTTGCTGCTGCTCTTGCTGAGCCTGCGCGGCGGCTTGCTGTTCTTGCTGCGCCCGCGGCTGGACCTGCGCCGCCGAGTCGTCGTCATCGTCCCCGCAGCCGACCAGCGCGAGGCCCGCCGCGCCCACGCCCGCTCGCCCCGACGCCCGCAAGAGCGCGCGTCGGCTCAGTCGGGCGCGGCGCATCCGCTGCCAGTAGTTTCGCTCGGTCATGATCAGGCTCCTCCTCGGCCGCGCCGGGCGGCGCTCTGTCCGAAATCAGAGCGAGTATGCCTTTCAGCAAATGACTTTGCAACGATCAAGGGGTTCCTTCCCGATGCGGAAGGAACCCCTTGATCTGAGAGGTCCGAGTGTCGGACGGAAGCTCAGACCGTCTGCGCGCCGCGCACGAGCTTGCCCGGCAGGGCGCCCGTCAGCTCGTCGTCCTCGAGGACCACCTCGCCCGCGCAGATTGTCGCCACGTAACCGCTTGGCCGCTGCATGAACCGCTTTGCGCCCTCCGGCAGGTCGTAGACCATGTGCGGCGCGTCCGTGTCGAGCCGCTCCAGATCGATCACGTTGACGTCCGCCCGCTTGCCCACCGCCAGCTCGCCGCGATCGCGCAGGTTGTACAGCTCCGCGTTCGCGCCCGACTGCTTGTAGACGATCGTCTCCAGCGGCACCCGCGCCCCGCGTGTCCGGTCGCGCCCCCAGTAGGCGAGGTTCCACGACACCATGTGCGCATCCGAGACCGCCGCCACATGCGCCCCCGCGTCCGACAGCCCGTTGCGCGTCAGCGGGTGCAGCATCAGCTCGCGCATGTAGTCAAAGTTGCCCTGCGAGTAGCCCTCGAGGTAGACCAGCAGCAGCGTCGAGCCGTCGCCCTGCGTCATCAGGTCGTAGAACGCATCCTCTGCCGACATCCCGTGCCGCTCCGCGTGCGCCGCGACGGAGCGCTCGTACTCCGGCTCATAGACCGGCGGATCGCCCAGCACGTACACCGTCTCCGGCGACCCCAGCACCAGCTCCAGCATTCCCGGCATGAGGTTGCCCGGCGTGGTGTCGACGAGGAACGGGTGATCCTCCGCGTTCTCCAGCTTCTTGCGCACGTCGTTGGTCAAATCCCAGTCGCTGGCCAGAATCTGCGCCTTGATCTCCGGCTCGCGCATCCGCTCCAACCGCTCCGCCAGCGGCAACTGCTCGACCAGCTCGCGGTAGGCGTAGTTCAGCACGTACGGGTGAATCGAGCCCTCCAGGCTCATCAGCAGCGTCGTCCCCCGACCGCGCACCTGCGGGAAAATGCGGACGCCGCGCTCGGTCGCCTCCTCAACGCTCTCCAACCCCTGCTTCCAACCCGCGCCGGCGGTCACCGAGCCCTCGCCCGAGAGATAGGTGATCGTCAGATCATGCTCAAGCGCCATGCTCTCGACCCACTCGCGCTCGAACGGGCCGACCAGCTGGAAGACGCCGCCGCCGCCCTGCTCGATGCCATCCGCGACCGCCTCCAGCTCCGGATACTGCGCCAGCGTGCCCGGAATCAGCTCGCCCTCCTTCGTGCGGTGCGCGAGCAGCCGGTTGGACGAGAACCCCACCGCGCCCGCCTCAATCCCCTCCCGCACGAGCCGGCGCATGTGCGCCAACTCCTCATCGGTGGGCTGCACGTCGTCCGCGCCGCGCGGCCCCATTACGTAGGTGCGCAGCGCGCAGTGCGGGAACTGCGCCGCAATGTCCATCACCCGCGGCTTGCCGTCGATCGCGTCCAGATACTCCGGGAACGACTCCCACTCCCACGTAATCCCCGCCGACATCGCCGTCGCCGGGATGTCCTCCACCGCGTCCATCAGATCCATCAACCACGCCCGATCCGCCTCGCGCACCGGCGCAAAGCCGACCCCGCAGTTCCCCATCACCACAGTCGTCACCCCGTTGTAGCAGGACGGCGTCATGTACGGATCCCACGAGACCTGCGCGTCCATGTGCGTGTGGATGTCAATCCAGCCCGGCGTGACCAGCTTCCCCGCCGCGTCAATCTCGCGGCGGCCCGCGCCAATGATGTCCTCACCCGCCCGAACCACGGCGCTAATGCGATCCCCATCAATGGCCACGTCCCCAACAAACTCCGGAGCCCCCGTCCCATCAATAATGCGCCCATTGCGAATCACGATGTCATGCATGAAACTCCCCTGTCAGTGCAGTGCCGACCAAAGTCCCCGGCAGGCTAAAGCCCAGCCTCACCACTCGGCAAGCAAGTCCCACGAGCTCCCCCACCCTCCCCACGCTTCCCCCCTCTGGGGGGAAGCTGTCGCGCAGCGACTGAAGGGGGGCTCCCCCGAGCCCAGGAATTCCGTCATACCCGCGACTACCGTCGCGGGTATCTCGTCGCGTCGAGCACGAACCCCTCTGCTGGACGCCGCGAGATTGCCGCGGCGGAGCGCGGCAATGACGGAGGCGGGACCCAGAGCGCCCCCAAGGGGGGAGCTGTCGCGCAGCGACTGAGGGGGGCTCCCCCGAGCCCAGGAATTCCGTCATACCCGCGACTACCGTCGCGGGTATCTCGCCGCGTCGAGCACGAACCCCTCTGCTGGACGCCGCGAGATTGCCGCGGCGGAGCGCGGCAATGACGGAGGCGGGACCCAGAGCTCCCCCGCCGGAGGCTCTGTCGCGCAGCGACTGAGGGGGGGGCTCCCCCGAGCCCAGGAATTCCGTCATACCCGCGACTACCGTCGCGGGTATCTCGCCGCGTCGAGCACGAACCCCTCTGCTGGACGCCGCGAGATTGCCGCGGCGGAGCGCGGCAATGACGGAGGCGGGACCCAGAGCGCCCCCAAGGGAGGAGCTGTCGCGCAGCGACTGAGGGGGGCGCGGTGCTCGATCGGGCGCACGGAGAGGCCCCCCATCGCCCCTACGGGGCAATTCCCCCACAGGGGGAAGCCTTGATCCAGAGCTCTCCCTTGGGCTTCCCAGCGCTTCCCCCTCCGGAGGGAAGCTGTCCCGCAGTGACTGAAGGCGCCGCCGCCCCACCCCACCCCTACGCCGCCTACTCAAACTCGCTGCGCGGGAGGCGGGTGTGGCGGATGATTGCCCGCACCGTACCCGCTTTGGCCGTCCGGTGCTGCGGAACGGAGACGACGGTCACGCGGCCGTCAACGACACCGCGCATCTTCAGGTGGCTGCCGCGCTGGTGGATCTCAACGAAGCCATGCCGCCGGAGGATGCCGCGGAGCTGGCGGCCGGAGAGTTGGCGGAGCCTAGCCAACCATGACGGCAACCGTGGATGCGCCGCCGTTGGCAAGCGGCTGGGACGACTGCCGCGCCAACCCGGTGATCTCGATTGGCGCAATGATGGTCTGGCGGCCCAGCCGCTCCTCAAGTTCGTCCTGCGGCGGGTCTTCCAACCATAGCTCCAGCGCCTCCGTCAGCATTGCCTTCGCTTCTTCCAGCGTCTCCCCCTGGCTGGCAACATCCAGCTCCGCGCAGTACGCCACATACCCGTCATCCTCCCAATAGATGACAGCCGTGAGGCGCAGCGGGTCAGTCACCGAGTCCATCGCGCGTTCTCCCAATAGTCCGTTCGCGTCCCTGCTAGGGTACGCAGCCCACGTCAGCCCCTCAACCAATCCTCAGACCCGCCACCGCTCAGCGCCGATTGGCGGTGAACCCCGGCCCTCGACCCCGCTCCCAGACGTGCTGCCGCGCGACCTCCTCGTCGAACTCAATTCCCCAGCCCGGCTGCGTCGGCAACTCGAGATGGCCGTCCACAATCTCCAGCGCGCCCCCGCCCAGATCGTCCTTCCAGGGCACGTCGTCGATGTCGATCTCCATAATCCGCACGTTGGGCACCGTCGCGCAGAGGTGCAGCGCGTGCATTGTGGCCAGGTGCGAGTAGTAGTTGTGCGGCGCGCAGTTCAGCTCGTAGCTCTCCGCCAGCAGCGCCACGTCGCGCGAGCGGGCGAAGCCCTGCCAGGGCACGTCGATCATCACGTTGTCCATCGACCGCGCCGCAAAGTACAGCCGGTAGTCGCGGATCGTGTACAGGTTCTCGCCCGACGTGATCGGCACCGACGTCTGCCGGCGCACATCCGCCAGCGCCTCCGGCTCGTACATATCAATCTCGACCCACATCATCTCCAGGTGCTCCAGCGCCTGACAGATCTGCCGCGCCGCCAACGGCGTGCAGTTGAAGTTCAGGTCGAGCGCGATCTGCACGTCCGGCCCCGCGCCCTGCTTCAGCGCGCCGATGTACTCGGGAATATGGCGCAGCAGCGCCGGCGTCACGTTGCGGTCGAGGTTGTCCGCGCCGCCCCAGCCGGGGCCGTAGACCCCGGTCGGATCGCCGGGAAAGACAATGTTCGTCTTCAGCGCGTGGAAGCCCTTGCCGCGCACCTCCTCGCCGAGTTGGACGACATCCTCCATGCTCCGCAGCGGCGGCGCGCCGACGACCCACCCGTCGCCGCTGTCCCAGAGAATCTGGTCGTAGCTCCGCGCCCGCGAGGAGCCGCAGTGCGACCAGTAAACCATCTGCCGCTCGCGCGTCGGGCCGCCGAAGAGCGAATAGACCGGCACGCCCAGCGCCTTGCCCTTGATGTCCCAGAGCGCCAGCTCCACGCCCGCAATCGCCTTCGCCGCAATCCCGCCCGGCGACTGCCGCGCCAGCCGGTACATATCCCAATACCGCGCCTCGACCGCCAGCGGATCAGCGCCGATCAGGATCGGCTCCATATCCCCAATCGCCCCCACAATGCCGTACGGATTACGGCCGTCCGACATCTCCCCATACCCAGTAATCCCCTCAGCGGTCCGCACCGCCACAAACTCCCACGGCCGCCACCCCGCATCAACGACAAACGTCTCAATCTCAGTGATCTGCATGAGGTCTCTCCTGCTCTGCCAGTGCGTTGTCAGCAGGCTAGCCTCACCTTGGCGACGGCTGAATCAGGGCCGGAGGATGCTGATGGACAAGCAGCCAGGGCTGCTCGCCCCCTACCGAGTCCTCGACCTGACCACCGAGCGCGGCCACTTCGCGGGCAAACTCCTGGCCGACCTCGGCGCAGACGTGATCAAGGTCGAGCCGCCAGAGGGCGACCCCGTCCGCCGCCGCGCTCCCTTCGTGGACGATCAGCCCGGCCCCGAGCGCAGTCTCCGCTGGCTCGCCTGGAACACCAACAAGCGCAGCCTCACCCTCGACCTGTCCGCTGCCGCCGGCAGAGACCGCCTGCTCCAGTTCGCCGGGACGGCCGACTTCGTCCTGGAATCGTTCGCGCCCGGCCAGCTGGACAACCTCGGGCTCGGCTACGAGACGCTTGCCCAAGCCAATCCCGGACTGATTTTGGTCTCCATCTCCCCCTTCGGTCAGAGCGGCCCCTGGCGCGACTACCACGCGACCGACATCGTCTGCTGGGCGATGAGCGGCAACATGTCGATCACCGGCGAGTCGGCAGGCCCGCCCGCGCACATCAGCGACAACTGCGAGTCCTACCTCCACGCCGGCGGAGACGCAGTGATCGGCGCATTGATCGCCTTGACGCAGCGGGCCCGAACGGGACGCGGGCAGCACGTCGATCTCTCTATCCAGGAGGCCACGGCGCGGGGTCTGTACCAGGTCACCGGCAGCTGGGACATGACCCGCCGTAATCTGCCGCGCGAGTACCGCCCCTCAGTCGACGACGGCAAGCTGCCCTGGACCTGGCAATGCCGCGACGGCCACGTGATCTGGCTCGCGCCCGCCGGCCCCGGCGCCAACCATCGGCTGCACGGCCTGTTCGCCTGGCTTGACGCGATCGGCACAGGAAGCGAGCTGCAAGCGGTCGACTGGGACACGCTTAAGGTCGAGGAGCTGACGGCGGACGACTGGGAGCGTCTGCGCCAGCTGTATGCGGACGTGTTCAGCGGTCGCACGAAGCGTGAGCTGTACGAAGCGGCCACGCGGCACGACTTCGCCCTCTTCCCCTCCGCAACGGCGGCGGACACCCTCGCCAACGAACAGCTGCAGGCGCGCGGATTCTGGCGCGACGTCGAGCATCCTGCGCTGGGTCGGAGCATTCGCTGCCCCGGCGCCTTGGCTCGGGGTGATCGAGAGGTACCAGCCCAGACGCAGCCCGCGCCAACGCTGGGACAACACAACGACGAGCTCACGCCCCAGCGTGCCCCCGCGCCCCACTCGAAGCCGAGCCCTGATCCAGGTGCGTCCGAGGCGCAGCCGTTGGCGGGCGTCAAGATCGCCGACTTCGGCTGGTTCATGGTCGGCCCGCAGACGATCAAGCCGTTCGCCGACTTCGGCGCAGACGTCGTGCACGTCGAAAGCACCGCGCGTCTCGACGCGATGCGGATCGTCGGCCCCTTCCAGGACGACGCGCCGGATCCGGAACGTTGCGGCGAGTACGCCCAGGTGCGCACCGGCGGCCGCGCAATCAACGTTGACCTGTCGACGGCAGCCGGCATGGCGATCGCGCGCCGGCTCGTCCAGTGGGCCGACATCGTCTTCGACAACTTCTCCGCCGGTGCGATGCAGCGGATGGGCCTGGGCGTGGAAGCGCTGCGCGAGCTGAACCCGGCCCTGATCGTGCTCAGTTGCAGCGGACAGGGTCAGGCCGGTCCGCACGCGCACGGCAAGGGCGGCGGCGGGCACTACGCCGCCCCTGCTGGCTTCAATCAACTGACCGGTTGGCCCGCTGGCGAGCCCGGCTACCTCAGCGCCTACACCGACTTCATCGCCCCGCGCTTCAACGTCCCCCTGCTGCTCGCGGCGCTCGACCACCGCCGCCGCACGGGCGAGGGTCACTACTTCGATGTCTCCCAGTACGAGGCGGGCGTCCACTGGCTGACGCCTTCGCTGCTGGACTACACGGTCAACGGGCGCAGCGCGGAACGGATGGGCAACCGTCAGCCCGACGCCGCGCCGCACGGCGCGTACCGCTGCGCCGACGATCGCTGGTGCGTGATCGCCGTCACATCGGATGCTGAGTGGCAAGCCTGCTGCGCCGCCATGGAGCTGCCCGCGCTCGCCCGAGACCCACGCTTCGCCACCCTCACCGCGCGTAAGGCGAACGAGGACGCGCTCGACGTCATCGAGGAGCACTGGACCGCCCCGCAACGGCCGCACGAAGTCATGGCGCTGCTGCAGCGGCACGGCGTGCCCGCCGGCGTCGTCCAGACCGGCGAGGAGCTACTGGAGCACGATCCGCAGCTGCGCCATCGCGGCTTCTTCCAGCGCCTTGACCACCCCGCGCTCGGTACCTACCGCGCTCCGCAGGCCTCGTTCCGGCTCTCCGCCGCGTGCAACGCGCCCGCCTGATCGGTGAGGACACCTATGCGGTCCTGAGCGACACACTCGGCTACAGCGCCGCCGAGATCGAGCGCGCCGCCCTCGCCGGCTCGCTCCGATAGGCAGCCCTTCAGTCAACCTCCGCCTCCCCGCGCGATCACTGATCGCTAGCCTCGTTGCCAACACCACGACCAGGAAGTCAGCGTCATGAAGATCACCAGCATCAGCGCCATTCCCGCCTCGCCCGGCGTGACCGCCCATCCGATGTTCAACTTTCCCCCCTGGAACTACGTCTTCGTCAAGGTCGAGACGGACGAGGGCATCACCGGCTGGGGCGACGCGACGTGCGGACCGATGGCCGTCGCCTCCCTCGTTGAGGAGTACGGCAACCTGATCGTCGGTCAGGACCCGTTCCGCATCGAGGAACTGTGGCAGACGATCCATCACCACTACTTCACTCGCGGCGGGCCGATCCAGAACAGCGCCCAGGCCGGGATCGAGATGGCGCTCTACGACATCAAGGGCCAGGCGCTGGGCGTGCCCGTCTACGAGCTGCTCGGCGGCAAGATGCGCGAGCAGATCTGGTGCTACGGCCGCTGGGACGGCCCGTCGCCCGAGGCCGCGGCCGAGTTCGCGCTCAGTCAGCTCGAGCTGGGCTTCACCGCCCTCAAGGGCGATCCCTTCGACCACCGCGGCCTGTTCATCTCCTACGAGGCGGAGCGGAAGGCCATCGACACGCTCGCCGCCGTCCGCGACGCGGTCGGCTTCGAGGTCGAACTGTTGGTCGAAGTCCACGGCCGCCTGACCCCGGCCGAGGCGATCCGCATCGGTAACGCGATTGAGCAGTACCGGCCTTACGTCTACGAGGAGCCGGTACCGTTCGAGAACATCGACGCAATGGCGCAGGTCGCCCGCGGAGTCAACATTCCGATCGCGACCGGGGAGCGAATCTACAGCCCGTTCACCTACTTCGACCTCCTGCAGCGTCAGATCGTAGCGATGATCCAGCCCGACATGATCCAGACCGGCGGCATCGGCCAGATGAAGCGCATCGCCGCGCTGGCCGAGGCCCAGTACGTCGGCGTCCAGCCGCACGCCATCCACGGGCCGATGGAGGTGCTCGCCGCGCTCCACGTGGACGCCACAATTCCCAACTTCAAAATCCACGAAGGCGGCTCCCGCGCCTGGTTCCAGGACGCCTGCATCGGCGAGTTCCCCAAGCAGATCGACGGCTACCTCCAACTCCCCGACGCGCCTGGCCTCGGCGTCGCGATTGACGAGGACTGGCTCGCCGCCCATCCCCCGAATCCCGAACCCGGCTGGGCGCCCGCCCTGGGGACCATGCCCTCCAAGCAGTTCAGCCGCGTCGCGTCGCCGTAGGGGAGACGCAGAATTCCGTCATTGTCGCGCTCCGCCGCGGCAATCTCGCCGCACGCGACGGCAGTGTGCGTTTGCGTAGCGTGCCGCCCGCGCGACCATCGTGCCGCCCGCGTCGAGATACCCGCGGCGGTGTGCGGGTATGACGATGGTGTGGTTCGGCGGTCTCGCCGCGCTCTGTGGCGGTGTGCGTTTGCGTGGCGCGTTGCCCGCGCGAGCGTGGTGAAGATCGGAAATCCCTAGAAATCCAGTCAGAATTGTTGCAATTCGAATTCGAGCTCGGCATACTCTCCGCAATCCATTGAGAGGACGGCGCGTCCGTGGAGGGAGCACGACATGAGTGAGCGACATTACTGGCAGCGCATGCGGCGCAGGCAGATGAGCCGGCGGTCGCTGTTGCGAGCTTCGGCGCGGGCGGGAGTGGGGGCAGCCGGCTTGGCGCTGGTCGGCTGCGGCGACGACGATGACGATCAGCCGGCCGCCGCGCAGGTCGCGCAGCCGCAAGACCAGGCCGAGCAACAGGCCGAGCAGCAGGCGCAGCAACAGCAGCAACAGTCCGCCACGGCCGACGAACAGCAGGCGCAACAAGAACAGGCAGCCGCGCAGGCCCAGGCGCAGGCGGCCGGCGGCTCGAAGTTCGGCGGCATGGTCCAGATCGCCGGTGACGACGGCGGCCTCTTCGATCCCGCGGCCACCATCCACGGCGGCACCGACGCCTCGATCTTCCAGTGCTTCGACTTCGTCAACTACATGGACGAAGGCAACGTCATCACCGACGCGATGGGCGAGCTGCCCGAAATCGTTGACGAACTGAACTTCGTCTACCAGATCAAGCCGAACGTCTACTGGCAGGATCTCCCGCCCCTGAACGGGCGGCAGTTCACGGCGGAAGACGCGGTCTTCGGCTACGAGCGCTTCGGTCAGGACAATCCGGAGTTCGTCTACCAGGATCGCTACTCGCTCGTGGAGCGCTTCGAGGCGGTCGACCAGCTCACAATGCACGTCAAGGTGTCGGAACCCTTCGCGCCGATGCTGGTCGCCATGGCCGAGACCGGGGCGCTGATGGTGGCGCGCGACATCGTCGAGCAGTTCGGCGACGCCGAGGTGTCCAGCAATCCCGACCTCGTCGTGGGCACCGGCTCGATGATGCTGGAGTCCCGCGAGCCGGATGTCGAAACGGTGCTCAAGCGCAACCCCAACTACTACCGCGCGGCGCCCGAGGGTGGTACCTTGCCGTACTTCGACGGCTACAACATCATCTGGGGCCTGGACAACGCGCTGCGGATTGCGCAGTACATCGACGGCAAAACCGACTTCCTCTGGCTGCAGTGGTACGGCGAACTGCAGGAGATCGACACCGTGCGCGCGGAGGCCGGCGAAGACTCGATCGTCGCCGTCCCCAACCCCGTCGCGTTCGGCCTGGCGACGCACATTCACACCAAGCGCGAGCCCTACACGGACCCGCGCGTGCGGCTCGCCCTGCACCTCGCCACCGATCGCATCGCCTTGAATGCGATCACGCTGGGCGCTGGTGTGATTGGCGGCCCGGTCGCCGAGACGATCGCGCCCTACGGCTGGGGACTGGAGCAACTTTCGCAGCTGCCCGGCTACCGCTCGGGCGATGAACGGGAGGAAGACCTGGTCGAAGGCCGCAAGCTGCTGGAGTCCAGCGGCTACAACCCCGACAATGTGCCGCCGATGGAAATCTGGGGAGACTTCGCTTCCGACTTCGGCCAGGTGCTCCAGCAGAACTTCAGGGAAATCGGTTACGAGGTGGACATCCTGGAACTCACCACCGCGGACTCACTGGCCGCCCGTCAGAATCACGAGTTCTCGATGATCACGCTCGGCCAGCAGGCCGCCGCCGATCCCGACCTGCTCTACAACGACCTCCACACGACCGGCGGCCAGAACTACGGCGAGTTCTCCGACCCAGAAATCGACGAGATGCTGGTCAAGGGACGAACCACCTTCGGGACGGAGAATCGCAAGGCGATCTACGACGACATCCAGCAGAAGCTGCTTGATGAGCACGCCCCGCGTCTCTGGTGGCACTGGAGTCTGCCGACCGTCGGCCACCGACCATGGCTGCAGGACTTCCGCCCCACGCCCGGCATCACGCCGACGAACCAGGTCATGAACACGTGCTGGTTCGACAACAGCCGGACGATTTAGCGGTGCGCCCGAATCAGCTGGCGGGCTCAGCGATCAGCGCGGCGAGCAGGCTGGTGATCTCGTCCACGTCGCTGAGCGCGTTGGCCACAGACGCCTCCGGCATGTAGCCCTCGTAGAAATTCTGATGCAGCGCATTGGCCGAGCGAAAGAGGATGCTCACGCGCGAGTCGTCGAGCTCGGTGGCGACGCGCTCGACGGTGCGGTAGAGATCGCCGTGCGAGCTGTGTCGCCAGCCGCGCGTCTCGGCGACGGCTTTGACCATCCGCGCGGTCGCGCCCCAGCCCTTCTCCGAGGCCTGCAGCAGGTCGCCCTCCGCGACATAGCGGTGCGCCCGGGCGAGAAACTCATCGGCGGTGCTGGTGTGGTAATCGGTTCGAGTGGTCATGCCCCGATGGTACATCGAGCGGCGCGGCAGTCGGCATTCGCGTCGGCGCTGGGCTCGCCGCCGCCCCGCTTGACAAGCCAATTGCGCATCGTCATACTGCCGCAAGCGGCAGGGTTCGAAAACCCCCATCAGGGTTTCGAGCTATGGGGGAGAGATTGATATGGCAGAGCGGAACTATTGGTCTCGGATGAAACGTCGTCATCTGTCGCGGCGCGGTCTGCTGCGGGCGAGCGCGCGGGCGGGGGTGGGCGCGACCGGTTTGGCGCTGGTTGGCTGCGGCGACGACGATGACGATCAGCCGGCTGTGGCGCAGGTTGCGCAGCCGCAAGAGCAGGCCGAGCAACAGGCCGAGCGACAGCAGACGCAAACCGCCGACGCCGCGGAGCAGCAGGAGCAACAGGCCGCCGCGCAAGCGCAGGCCGCCCAGGCGGGCGCGCCCCAGCAGGGAGGCATCGTCCGCATCGTCATGTCCGATGGCGGCATCTTCGATCCCGCCATCGCGATCCACGGCGGCACCTACGCCGGCGTCCACCAGATCTACGACTGGATCAACTACCTCGACGAGGGCTTCGTGATCACCGACGGCATGGCCGAGCTGCCCGAAGTCGTTGACGAACTCAACTTCATCTACACGATCAAGCCCAACGTCTACTGGCACAACAAGCCCCCGCTGGAGGGCCGCCAATTCACCGCGGAAGACGCCGTCTTCGGGCTGGAGCGCTTCGGCTTCGATAATCCCGAGTTCGTCTTCAAGGACCGCTTCTCGCTGATCGACAGATTTGAGGCGGCGGACCAGTTCACGATGACGGTGAAGGCCGGCGAGGTCTTCTCGCCGATCCTGACCGCGATCGCGGAAGACAACATGCTGATCGTCTCGCGCGACGCGGTCGATGCGTTTGGCGATGAGGCGATCTCGACCGACTTCGAGGCCCAGATCGGCACCGGCGCGATGATGGGCGACTCGCGCGAGCCGGAAGTGGAACTGAATCTGGTCCGCAACCCCGATTACTACAAAGAGGGACAGCCCTACTTCGACGGCTACAAGGGCATTGGCCTGGGCGACGACGCGATCCGGATTGCGGCATTCGTCAACGGGCAGACTGACTTCCTCAACTATCAGTGGTTCGGCCGGCCGGTCGACCTCGATTCCGTTATAGGGGAGCTCGGCGAAGACGCGGTGACCGGGGTGCCCAATCCGGTGACCTACGGGATGGCGACCCATATCCACTGCGAGGTCGAGCCGTACACCGACCCCCGCGTGCGCACCGCCGTCCACCTGGCCGCTGACCGCGAGCAGCTGATCGCGCTGTCGCTGGGCGAGCTGGTGATCGGCGGCCCGATTGCCGTCGCGATCGCGCCGTACGGGCGCACGGAAGATGAGCTGCGACAGCTGCCCGGTTACCGTTCGGGCGACCTCCGCCAGGAAGACCTCGCCGAATCGCGCCGACTGCTCGAAGCCGCCGGCGTTGACCTCGACGGATTCCCGCCGATGGACATCTGGGCGCCCGACGCGTCGGACTACGCCCAAGTCTTGCAGCAGAACCTCCGCGAAGTCGGGATCAATATTGGCATCAACGAGCTGACGACCGCGGACGCCCTCGCGGCGCGGCAGAACCGCGAGTTCTCGATGATCATGCTCGGCCAGCAGGGCGCATCCGATCCCGACCTGCTCTACAACGACCTCCACACCACCGGCGGCCAGAACTATGGCAACTTCTCCGACCCGGAGTTCGACGCCCTGGTCGAGAAGGGCCGCTCGGTCTTCGATGTCGAAGAGCGCAAAGCGATCTACGACGAGGCGCAAGACCGGCTGCTCAACGAGTGGAATCCACGTCTCTACTGGTCCTGGAGCACGGTCATCGTCGCCTTCCGCTCGTACCTGAAGGGCTTCCGCCCGACGCCCGGGCCGACCGCGTCGAACGCGATCCTCTGGGGGATGTGGTTCGACGAAATCCCGGAGGGCGCGCAGGCGTAGACGAACATCCCGCTCTCCCTGGCGGGCAGCCGGGGGAAGCGTCTCTGGCCTGCGCTGCGTAGGTCAGGCGAGCCGCCAGTGGGAACAGAGGGCGATGCGCAACTACATCTTCCGGCGCCTGATGCTCTTGCCGGTCACGGTGCTGTTGTTGTCGATCTTCGTCTTCGGGCTGATTCGGCTGGTGCCCGGCTCAGTCATTGACGCGCGCCTCTCTGCTGGCTTCCCGGGGACCGCCAACGCCGACGATCGGGCCAAGCTGGAAGCCCACTTCGGCCTGGACAAGCCCGTCCACGTGCAATACATCAACTGGATCGGCCAGGTCTTCACCGGCGACTTCGGCACCTCCTGGCTGACGAAGGAGGACATCCTCGAAAACTTCGGCCGCAAGATGCCGGTCACGATCGAGCTGCTGTTCCTCACCCTGCTCATCTACATCCCGTTGGGGATTGGAACGGGGGTGTGGTCCGCCGTGCGCCAGAACCGGCCCGACGACTACGGCATTCGCTTCATCACGATTCTCTTCCTCGCGATTCCCAACTTCTGGCTGGCGACGCTGGTGATCGTGATCCCGCTGGTGCTCTGGGGGCATGCGCCGCCCGTGCCCTATCAGCAGCTCTGGGAGGAGCCCAGCACGAACCTGATTCAGATGATCGTGCCGGCCGCGATTGCGGCCTTGGCGGGGGCCGCCGTACTAGGCCGCGTCGCGCGTTCCGAGATGCTTGAGGTTCTGCGTCAAGACTATGTTCGTACCGCGTACTCTAAGGGCCTCACCAGCCGGGTCGTGATCCTCCGCCACGCGCTGCGCAACACGATGATTCCCCTGATTACGCTGATCGGCCTCGTATTCGCCACTGGGATAGCTGGAGCCGTGATTGTCGAGCAGATCTTCGCGATCCCAGGCATGGGACGCTACCTTGTCCAGTCGGTACTGACGAATGATCTGCCGGTGGTTCAGGTCTGGATGCTGATCTTTGGATCAGCATTTATCATCGTCAACCTCGCGGTCGATATCAGCTACGGCATCTTCGATCCTAGGATTCGCTTCCAGTGAGCACAGCACAGCAGACCACCATTACGTTCGACGAGTTCGGGATTCTCGAACGGCCTCCTTGGGGTGCGCGCGCACGCAAGCTCTTGCGGCAGCATCCGCTGGGGGCGTTCGGTCTGTTGATCGTGCTCTTCGTGATCTTTCTCGCCGTGTTCGGGCCGCTCCTCGCCGGCGATGCGACAACTATCTCGCCCGATATTCTGGCCAGCCCCAGCGGCGAGCACTGGTTCGGCACCGACCGCCTCGGGCGAGACTATCTTGCGCGGGTGATTGCCGGTACGCGGTTGTCCATGTCGCTGGCCTTGGGCGCGATGGCGATCGGGGTTGGGACCGCGCTCGTCTGGGGCATGCTCTCTGCTTACGCGCAGAGCACGTTCGATCTGCTCTCGCAGCGCATCATTGACATGATGCTCGCGTTCCCCGGACTGGTCCTCCTGCTCCTACTTACGCAGGTGCTGGAACGTGGCTGGCAGTCGGTCGCGCTCGGCATGGGGATCATCTTTGCCGTCAGCATGGTGCGGATCGTCCGCGCGAGCACGCTCGCCACGCTCGCCGCGTCGTATGTTGAGGCGGCCCGGCTGATTGGCGCCTCCCCGTACCGCATCCTCTGGCGGCACGTGCTGCCCAACATGGGGCCGCCGCTCCTGATCTACGTCACGGCGCTCCTGGGCGGCGCGATCCTCTTCGAGGGCGCGCTGTCGTTTCTTGGCCTCGGCGTGCCGCCCCCGGATCCGTCTTGGGGGCGAATGCTGACCGAAGCCCGCAGCAAATGGGAGTACCCGCACCTGAGCATCTTCCCCGGGCTGGCGATGACCATCGCCGTCCTCGGTTTCAATCTGCTCGGCGACTCGATCCGCGACATCTTCGACCCGCGGTTGCGCGGAGCCTGAGCCGGCGCTGCCTGAATGCCGCCGTCGATGCCTACAGCAGGGCGTCGGCGAGCTCGGTGAATGTTGGCACGGTGACGTCCGGTTGCAGGGGCGAGTCCTCGTACGGCAAGTTGCCGCGATTGACGAACGCGCCGCGATATCCGCAGGCCCTCGCGCCCAATACGTCGAACGAGTTGGCCGACACCATCAGGCACTCGTGCGCTTCCAGGCCGAGTTGTAACGCTGCCCCGCGGTAGACCGCGGGGTGCGGCTTGAACGCGCCAAACTGAGCCACCGAAATGACCGCATCAAAGTCCCAACCGATTTGATTGCCGCACAGATGGCGCAGGAATGACGGGTCTCCGTTGGATAGCGCGACCAACTGGTACTCCGCCGCGAGCCGATGCAGTGACGCGAACACCTCCGGGTACGGGCTCAGGTCCTGCCAGAACGCCATGATCTGGTCGTCGATCTCGTCCTCGATCTCGATCTGATGAAGGCGCAATGTGTAGCGCAGCGCCCGCTGGCAGGTCGTCAGGTAGCCGCTGTGGCCGAGCATCAGGATGTTGTCCTGATACTGCTCGATTCGCTGCCGCGCACGCCAGCGCGCCCAAAACTCCCCGGCATCGAGCGCCAGGCCGCGCTCTGCAAAGAGACGGTCGAGCGGCGGGACGAGGCTGCCGTCCAGGTCGAGCACCGTCCCGAACAGGTCGAAGGTCAAGGCGCGGACGCTGTCGAGGTTGCCCATGATCAGACAATCCAGGCGGCTACGGCAGCTGCTCAGCGACCGCGCCGCTCTCGATCAGGCGCTGAATCTCGTCGTCGTTGAGGTCGAGTTCGTGCAGCACCTCGCTCAGGTGCTCGCCGAAGGCGGGCGTCTGCTCGGCGGCGGTGTAGTGGTCGCGGCTGAAGTGCAGCGGCGCTTGGGGGAGCAGCGTCGGGCCGACGGCGGGGTGATCGAAATTGTGGACGAAGTCGTTGGCGCGGGCGTGTTCGCTGAGCAGCGCTTCCTCCAGCGAGCTGAGCAGGGCGCAGGGCACGCCCGCGGCCTGCAACTGCGTGCGCAGCGGTTCCCCGTTCTGCTCGCGGACGAACGCGCGAATCCGCTCCCGCAGCGCGTCGAAGTGGGCGCGTGGATCGTCCGGCATCTCCCAGTCCGGATCGTGGACGCTCGGATCCTCGATGTCCAGGACGTCGAGCAGCCGCCGAAAGGCCGCCGCCGACGCGCCCAGCGTGATCCAGCGCCGATCGCGGGTTTCGTACAGCCCCATCGTCAGCAACGCCACCTGGTCGCGGCGGTACAGCTGCGCCTCGCGCGGTGAGCGCGGGTCCGACTCCATCTGCGCGGCAAACTCGCGCTTCCAGCCGTCCACGGCGTCGAACAGATTGGCGGTCGCGTGCTGGAGCGAGAGCCCGGCTTCGTAGAGGCTCGTCGTGACCCGCTGGCCGACGCCGCTGTGCTCGCGTCGGTAGAGCGCGCCGGCGATGCCGAAGGCGAGGGTCATCCCGGACATGAAGTCACAGAGGTAGGCGTCCACGAGACGCGGCTCGCCGCCCGTGAAGTCCGCCGTTGACAGCGCGAGACCCGAGGCGGCGGCCGCCTGCGGGTCAGCGCCCAGATGCATCCCCAGCGGCCCCTGCTCGCCGAGCGCGGAGATCTCGGCCACGATGATCCGCTCGTTCTCGGCGCTCAGCGTGGCGTAGTCGAGGCCGAGCCGCTCGAGGTTGCCGGGCCGCATGTTGGAGATCAGCACGTCGCTGCGGAGGGCGAGTTGACGCGCCAGGGCGCGCCCGTCGGGATGCGCGAGGTTGATCGGCGCGCCGCGCTTGCCGCGCGCCTTGATGATGTAGTGGCGCCCCTCGCCGGGCACGATGGTGCTGTTGAAGCGGGTCGCGTCGCCCGTGATCGGCTCGACCTTGATCACGTCCGCGCCGCCGTGCGCGAGCAGCTCGCCGGCGTACGGTCCGGCGACAAACAGGCCAAACTCCAGCACCCGCACCCCGGAGAAGATCCCGTCAACCGAAGCAGCCATCTGGGTCAACCCTCTTCCTGCCGTCTGCGACAAATGCTAGCGAGCCGTTCCCGCGCGCCGGCGCGTCCCGCGGTTGCTTCACTATCTTGGGGGCACTGACAACGAGCCTGATTCCGTGAGGTGTACGACATGAGCCAACGCGAAGAATTCGGCGGCGTGATCGGCCGCACCTTCCGCGATTCCGAACCATGGTGGCCTCCGCTGCCGACCGCGCCGCAGGATCGCCCCAATGTGTTGATCATCCTCTTCGACGACACCGGATTCTCCCACCTGGGCTGCTACGGCTCGACGATTGCGACGCCGAACATTGACCGGCTGGCCGCGAACGGGCTGCGCTTCACCAACTTCCACGTCACCGCGCTCTGCTCGCCGACCCGCGCCTCGCTGCTGACCGGGCGCAATCATCACGCGGTCGGGATGCGCTCGATCTCCAGCTACGACACCGGCTATCCGAATATGCGCGGCGCGGTCAGCCGTCATGCGGCGACGATGGCGGAGATCCTGCGCGATGAGCACTACGCCACCTTTGCCGTCGGCAAGTGGCACCTGTCGCCGTCGGAGACGAACTCGCAGGCCGGCCCCTACCACGATTGGCCGCTGCAACGCGGCTTTGACCGCTACTACGGCTTCCTCTCCGGCGAAACGGACCAGTTCTATCCCGATCTGGTCTACGACAACCACCTGATCGATCCGCCGCGCACGCCGGAGGAGGGCTATCACTTCACGGAGGACATCGTCGACCAGGCGACCGGCTTCCTGCGCGACCACCAGTCGATCTATCCGGGGCAGCCGTTCTTCCTCTACTTCGCCCTCGGCGCGACGCACTCGCCGCATCAGGCGCCGGCGGAGTACATCGAGCGCTACCGCGGTCAGTTTGACCAGGGCTGGGACGAGGTGCGCCAGGAGTGGTTCGCGCGGCAGCTCGAGCTGGGCGTGATTCCGGAGGGGACGGAGCTGGCCCCGCGCAATCAGGGAGTCCGCGCCTGGGACGAATTCTCACCCAATCAGCAACGCTTCCTGGCGACCTTCCAGGAGGCGTTCGCCGGGTTCCTCACCCACACCGACGAGCAGATTGGCCGCCTGCTCCAATATCTCGAAGATTCAGGCCAGCTCGACAACACCATCCTGATGCTGATGGCGGACAACGGTGCCAGCCAGGAAGGCGGGCCGCAGGGCGTCTCCGACAGCGCGCGCTACGGCCAGCCGCTGCTCGACGATGTCGATGAGGCGCAGTCGCGGCTGCGTCTGATCGGCGGGCCTCGAAGCTCGCCCAACTATCCGTGGGGCTGGGCGCAGGTGGGCAACACACCGCTCAAGTGGTACAAGCAGAACACGCACGGCGGCGGTGTCCGCGTGCCGCTGATCGTGCATTGGCCCGATCGGATCACCGATCGCGGCCGCTTCCGCCGTCAGTTCCACCACGTCAGCGATGTCCTGCCGACCGTGCTGGAGTCGGTGCAGGCAACCGCGCCCGAGGAGTACGCCGGGCATCGGCAGATGCCGGTCAGCGGCGTCAGCTTCGCCTACGCCTTCGACGATCCGCAGGCGGAAACGGCGAAGGAGGCGCAGTACTTCGAGATGCTCGGTCACCGAGGTATCTGGGTGGACGGCTGGAAGGCGGTCACGCGGCATGAGAAGAACGACCCGTGGGGCGACGACGAGTGGGAGCTCTACCACGTCGCTGAGGACTTCTCCGAGTCCCACAACCTGGCCGCCGAAGAGCCGCAGAAGCTGCGCGAGCTGATCGACCGCTGGTGGGTCGAAGCGGGCCGCTACGGGGTGCTGCCGCTCGACGATCGCAGCTTCCAGCTCGGCGGACCGACCCAGCGGCCGGGCGGGCCGCACAACGGGCTGCGCTACCGCTACACGCCGCCGATCGCGCATCTGCCGGGCGAGGTCGCGCCCGCGATCGGGCTCGGCTCCTGGACGTTGGAAGCGGAGATCGAACGCGACGGGCGGGGCGACGGCGTGATCTTCGCGCGCGGCTCGGTCATGGGCGGCCTCAGCTTCTTCATCCAGGACAACCGCCTGCGCTTCGACTACAACGCCTTCACCGAGGTCACCCAGATCGCCTCCGACGTCGAGTTGCCGGACGGGCGCTGCACGATCGGCCTCAGCCTGGACGGCGAGGCGCCGTCCGCGCCTGGCCTGGTGACCATGCGCCTCAACGGCGAGCGGGTCGCCGAAGGCCGCCTGCCCTACCTGGTCCGAGGCGGCTTCGGCAGCCGCGGCGGCGCGGACATCGGCGCGGATCGCAAGTCCCCGGTGACCGATTCCTACCCTGCTCCGTTCGAGTTTTCGGGCACAATCCACTCGCTGGAGATCGCCGTGACGCCCTACCCAAAGTCGGGCTCGGCCTACGAGGCGGCCAAGAACGCCTTCCGCGAAATGATGGCCCGCCAATAGCCTCGCAACCGTCGTCGCCCAACGCAAACCAAAAGCAATGACCAACTGCTGCGCCGCCTCCCGCGCCCCCGCACCTTCTTCCCCTCTCCCGCCAGCAGAGGGAGATGCAGCACCTTCCTCCCCTCTCCCCCCTCTGGGGGGAGAGGCCGAAGGCAGAGGGGGGCATCCGCCGACCCAGCGCATGTCCTCCATCGACGCAGGCGCGTTCGTGATGGGAGCCGTTGACGCCCTCGCCTATCCCGGCGACGGCGAAGGTCCGCTGCGGGAAATTGAGCTCTCGGCATTCGCGATCGACGCCTGCGCCGTCTCCAATACGGACTTCGCCGCTTTCGTCGACGCCACGGGCTACGCAACGGAGTCCGAGCGGATTGGCTGGTCGTTCGTCTTTGCCGGACTGCTGCCCGACGACTTCCCGCCCACCCAGGCCGCCGCCGACGCGCCCTGGTGGCGCGTCGTGGAGGGCGCGTCCTGGCGGCGGCCGGAGGGTCCGCGGAGCGGCATTGCGGAGCGGCTCGATCACCCCGTCGTCCACGTCAGTTGGCACGACGCGGCCGCCTACGCGGAGTGGGCAGGGAAATCGCTGCCCTCTGAGGCGCAGTGGGAGCGCGCTGCTCGAGGCGGGCTTGAGTCGCAACCGTATCCTTGGGGCGATCAACTCACGCCCGCGGGGGAGCATCGGATGAACGTCTGGCAGGGCGTCTTCCCGACGGCGAACGCGCTCGACGACGGCTGGTACGGCACCTGCCCGGTCGACCGCTTCGCGCCCAACGGCTTCGGCCTGTACAACATGACCGGCAACGTCTGGGAGTGGTGCGCCGACTGGTTCGACGTCTTCCACGAGCCCGCGCCCCCGCGCGATCCGCCAGGGCCGCCGGATGGCGATCTGAAAGTGCTCAAGGGCGGCAGCTTCCTCTGTCACGCGAGCTATTGTCTACGCTATCGACCGGCGGCGCGGCTGGCGCTGACGCCCGACAGCGCGACCAGCAACACCGGCTTCCGCTGCGTGCGCCCGATCGACTGACCGCGGTAGACAGAAAGAGGTACGCGATGACGCTGAACGAGGACTTCGCCGGCCGCATCGGCCGCACCTTCCGCGACTCCGAGCCGTGGTGGCCGCCCCTGCCGACCGCGCCGCAGGAGCGGCCCAACGTGCTGATCGTCCTCTTCGACGATCTGGGTTTCGCCCACCTGAACTGTTACGGATCGACAATTGCGACGCCGAACATCAACCGCCTGGCCGCGAACGGGCTGCGCTTCACCAATTTTCACGTCACCCCGCTCTGCTCGCCGACCCGCGCGGCGCTGCTGACCGGCCGCAATCATCACACGGTCGGGATGCGCTCGGTGACCAACTTCGCGTCGGGCTATCCGAACACGCGCGGCAGCATCACCCGCCACGCGGCGACAATGGCCGAGTTGCTGCGCGAGGAGCACTACGCCACCTTCGCGGTGGGCAAGTGGCATCTCTGTCCGGGCGAGGATATGACCCAGGCGGGCCCGTTCCAGAACTGGCCGCTGCAGCGCGGCTTCGACCGCTACTACGGCTTCCTGCCGGGCGAGACGGATCAGTTTTATCCGGAACTGACCCGCGACAATCACCTGATCGACCCGCCGCGGCGGCCTGAGGAGGGCTATCACCTGACCGAGGACCTGGTCGACGAGGCGACCGGCTTCCTCCGCGACCATCAGTCGATCTATCCCGGCCAGCCGTTTTTCCTCTACCTGGCGCTGGGCGCGACGCACGCGCCGCACCAGGCGCCGGCGGAGTACATCGAGCGTTACCGCGGCAAGTTCGATCAGGGCTGGGACGCGATCCGCGAGGAATGGTTCGCGCGGCAGCAGGAGCTGGGCATCGTGCCGGAGGGCACCCAGCTCGCGCCGCGCAACCGCGGCGTCCTGCCCTGGGAGCAGCTCACCGAGAACGGCCGCCGCTTCGCGCTCGCGCTGCAGGAAGCCTTCGCCGGCTTTCTCGAGCACGCCGACGCGCAGCTCGGGCGGCTGTTCGATTATCTCGAGGCGTCCGGTCAGCTCGACAACACGCTGATCCTGCTCACCGCGGACAACGGCGCGTCGCAGGAGGGCGGCCCGCAGGGCGTCTCGGACGAGCCGCGCGTCTTCGGTCCGCTCGACGACCTTGACGAGGTGCAGTCGCGGCTGCATGAGATCGGCACGCCGCGTTCCGCCTCCAACTATCCGTGGGGCTGGGCGCAGGCGGGTAACACACCGCTCAAGTGGTACAAGCAGAACACGCACGGCGGCGGTGTGCGCGTGCCGCTGATCGCGCATTGGCCGGACGGCATCGCCGAGCGCGGCGGTCTGCGCCGCCAGTTCCACCACGTCACCGACGTGCTGCCCACGGTGCTCGAGACGCTCCGCGCCGAGGCGCCGAGTCAGCATCTCGGCTTCGACCAGATCCCGATCGCGGGCACGAGCTTTAGCTACGCCTTCGCCGACGCCGATGCGCCCACGACCAAAGAGGCGCAGTACTTCGAGATGATCGGCCACCGCGGCATCTGGGTGGACGGTTGGAAGGCGGTCACCTGGCATCGGCACCGCACCGACTGGGGCGACGACGAGTGGGAGCTCTACCACGTCGCCGAGGACTTCTCCGAAACGAACAACCTGGCCGAGCAGGAACCGGAGCGGCTGCGGGCGCTGATTGATCGCTGGTGGGTCGAGGCGGGCCGCCACGGCGTGCCGCCGCTGGACGACCGCACGCTGGAGATCAACCAGCCGTCGCAGCAGGAAGGCTCACCGCACGCCGGTCTGCGCTACCACTTCACGCCGCCCGTCTCGCATCTGCCGGTCGAGGCCTCGCCCGCGATCGATCTGGGCAGCTGGACGTTCACTGCATCGGTCACCCGCAGCGCCAGCGAGCAGCAGGGCGTGATCTTCAACCGCGGCCACATCCTCACCGGCGTCACGCTCTACATCAAGGACAACCGCCTGCACTTCGACTACCACGCCTACGACCACTGGAGCCGCATCCGCTCGGAGTCGGCCGTCCCGGTTGGGCGCTGCACGATTGGCGTGTCCTTCCAGAGTGAGTCGGTTGCGGGGCCGGCCCAGGTCACGCTGACGATCGACGGCGAGCAAGTCGCGGCGGGCGCGGTCAACGTCTTGCAGCGGCGCATCCTCTTCGCGCACGGTGAGTTCGACATCGGCGCTGACCGCCGCTCACCAGTCGGCGACAACTACGAGCCGCCCTTCGAGTTCGAGGGCGAGATCCACGCAGTCGACATCGAGGTCACCCCATTCCAGGGCGCCGCCGCCTTCCACGCCTACGCCGAACGCCAACGCCAAACCATGGCCCGCCAGTGATGTCAGCCAGCTCGCCCCTGGGCCGCTCTAGCGGTGGCGGCGGTGCGGGTCGATCGCTTCGACGACGGAGTCGGCGAGGAAGTTGAGCGAGAGCAGAATCAGCGACAGCCCCAGCGTGGGGAAGAGCACGAACCACCAGTAGCCGCTGAGCAACCAGCGGCGGCCGTCGTTGAGGATGATGCCGAGCGTCGGCGTCGGCGGGGAAGCGCCGAGTCCGAGGAAGCTGAGTGTGGCTTCGGCGATCACGGCGAACGCCATTGCCAGCGCCGCCTGGACCAGCAGCGGGGGCAGCGCATTGGTGGCGATGTGGCGCCCGATGATGCGCGGCGGCGACGCGCCCAGACAGCGCGCGGCGAGGACATAGTCGCGCTCTTTCTCGGTCAGGAGCTGCGCCCGGGCGAGGCGGGCGAACACGGGGATGTTGGCAATGCCGAGCGCCAGCGCAACCTGGGACGTGCCGGTGCCGAGAATCGCCAGCACGGCGATGCCGAGCAGCAGGAAGGGAAAGGCGAGCAAGGTATCGACCAGGCGCATCAGCATCGCCTCCAGCCAACCGCCGGCGTAGCCGGCAGCGAAGCCGATGATCGTACCCACCAGTCCCCCGCCGAAGACGCCGGCGACCGACACGTAGAGCGAGATCCGGAGTCCGAACAGGATGCGGCTGAAGATGTCGCGGGACAGGTCGTCGGTGCCGAACCAGTAAGCGCCCGAAGGCGGCAGCAGCCGCGCCCCGCGAATCTGCTCGGCGTAACCATGCGGCGCCAGGAGGTCCGCGAAGATCGCGATGAAGATCAGCCCGGCCAAGACCGTAAAGCCGATCGCGCCTTGCGGATTGGTCACGGTCCGGTAGAGCGCGTCAACGGTCAGCGACTGGTCACGCAGGCGGCGCAGCCGGGTCTGTTCCAGGGGCGCGTACTGGGACTCCGTGCGGGCCATGGCTCAGCCCGCCAAGCCGGAGACGCGGATCCGCGGATCGAGATAGCCGTAGGTAATGTCGGCCAGCGTGTTCGCGGCCACGAACAGGAAGACGAGAATCGCCAGCATCGCCTGGATCAGGAGGTAGTCGCGACCTTGAATGCCGCTAATGATCAGTAACCCGAATCCCGGCCGGGTGAACACGATCTCGACCACGATGGCGCCGGCGAGCAGGTTGCCGACCTGCAGGGCGGCGATGGTCACGATCGGGATCAGCGCATTGCGCAGGGCGTGATTGAGCACGACCTTGCGCGCTTCCAGCCCCTTCGCGTGCGCGGTGCGGACGTAATCCTGGGCCAGCGCCTCAGCGACCGAGGTGCGCACGAAGCGCGCCAGCACGGCGGCGATCACGGAGCCGGCGGCGATCGTCGGTAAGACGAGTCGATGGACACCAGCGGTAAAGTCCTCGAACACACTGACGCGCCCGGAGACGGGGAACAGGTCCAGCTCGTAGGCAAAGATCCAGAGCAGGAGGATCCCGAGCACGAAATTCGGGATCCCGAGCGTGAACAGATTGAACACACTCGCCCCGTAGTCGGGCGCTTTCTTGGCCCAGACGGCGGCGGCCACGCCCAGAGGCACACCGACCACCAGGGCGAAGAGGTAAGCCGCGACAGCGAGCTCGATCGTGGGCGGGAAGTTCTGGGCGATGAGGTCGCGGACGGGTACGCGCTTGGTGAACGATTTGCCAAAGTCGAGCTGGACCACGCCGCCGATCCAGTTGGCGTACTGCGTCAGAATCGGATCGTTGAGCCCCAGATCCTCACGAATCCGCTCTATATCTTCGAGGGTGGCGTCGTCCCCCGCCAGCTGCTGGGCCGGATCGCCGGGGATCAGGCGGATCAGCAGGAAGATGAGGATGCTGGCCAGAAAGACGACCAGCACTCCCTCGAAGAAGCGGCGAACCAGGTAACGTCCCACGCTGAGCCGCCTCCCGGTTCAGTCCTGTTCGCGCAGAATCGGGCGCGGGCCGCTGGCTGGGTTGATCCAGCTGCCTAGACCATGTGGACGCGCTGCATTGAGGGGATGCTGAGCACGTCGAACTCGATCCCGGTGAACTTGCTTGACCAGGCCCAGATATCGCTGCGGGTGACGATCGGCGCGATCCACGGCTCGTTGTCGAGCAGCGTGTTGAACTCCTCCAGCAGTTCATTGCGCCGCGCGTCCGAGTCGGCCGTGCCGAAGCTGTCGATCAGCGCCTGGTAGTAATCCGGTCCGTACGCGCAGGAGTTGGGGATGCGCATCTGGAAGTTCATCACCGGCAGCGTCTGCGGATGTAGGGCGAAGAACGCGTAGGAGGACAGATACGACTCGTGCTTGGCGTTGAGGAAGCGGTCGCGCGCGACAGCCGGCTCGTAGAGCTGGATATTGATGTTGATCCCCGCCTCGGCCGCGCCAGCCTGGATCACCTGCGCAATCTCGTTCGCCTCGCCGCCGGCGTGGCCCAGCTCGATCGTGAGCTCGCCCGGTCCGTAGCCGGCCTCTTCGAGCAGTCGCGCTGCTTCTTCCGGGTCGAAGTAATCGCGATCGCGAGCGGAGTCGTAGCCGGGCGAGAACGACGGCCAGAGGATGTTCTTGGGCTGCGCCAGTCCCTCAAAGGTCTCGTCCGCTACGCGGTTGCGATCGATGACGCGGTAGATTGCCTGGCGCACCTTGGGGTCGGCGAAGGCCGGGTGACCGCCGTTCTCGTTGGGAATGACCATGCCCAGCACCCAGATCGCGAGCGTCGGCGGCGCGATCACGACGGTGAAGTCCGGATCCGAGTTGAAGCGCTCGTAGTCCGGCTTGGGCAGACGGTTGGTCAGATCGATCTCGCCCGCGCCCAGCGCCAGCGACATTGCCGTGGCGTCGGGGAACTGGTACTGCTCGATGCCGTCGAGGAACGCCGGCTCATAGAAATTCTCAAAGCGTTCGCCCGAGGCGTACTGGTCGACCCGGTATGAGGACGGATCGAACTTGAACGGTCCGGAGCCGTTCAGCCCGGTGTAGCCGTCCAGGTTGGGGATGTCGTCGACATCGTGAATCTGGGCGTAGTTGAGCACGTCGTAGACCAGCGTGCCGCCCCAGGCGAGCTGCAGCTGCAGGGTGACGTCGTCGATCACGTCAACGGACGACACGTACTTGGTCATGATGCCCTTGACCTGGTTGTTGGCGACGCCCTCGTCGTCCATCGCTTCCAGGCTGCGCTTCACCTCGGTCGCGTTGAGCGGCTTGCCGTTGTGGAACTCGAGCCCCGGCCGCAGCTTGATCTGGAGCATCGTCTGGTCGTCGTTCAGCTCCCAGCTCTCGGCCAGGTGCGGCTGCGGGTCGAGGCCGTCAGGCGAGTACTTGGTCAGCGTGTCCCAGAAGGGGATGTAGAGCGGGATATGGGCGGAGGAGGACAGATACGGCCCGTTGTAGGTTGATAGGCCGAGATCGGAACCGATCCGCAGGACGCCGCCGCGCCGCGTGTCGTCCGCGGTGGTTTGCACCACCTGCTGCTGTTGCTGCTGCGCGGCGGGCTGCGGTTGCGCCTGCGCTTGCGGCTGGGGTTGGGCCTGTTGCTGTTGCTGCTGGGCGACCGCCTGCTGCTGGTCGTCGTCGCTCCCGCAGCCCACAAGCGCCAGCCCGGCCGCGCCCAGCCCGGCTCGACCGCCCGCGCGCAGCAGACGCCGCCGGCTCAGGGGTTGTTTCCGCAGACGCTGCCAGTAGTTCTTGCCGCTCATGTGCTTCCCCTTCTGATTGCCTGCCGCGCCTGGGCGGCGAATTTCGGCAAGTATGGCGGTCTGGACGCAGATTCTCAAGTGTTTCGCGCACTCGTACGGACTCAGGCCCATCCAGCCCCAGCGCGCCCGCACAGAGCGGGCGTGATCGAGTCTGCTGGGGGCGGAGGCCCTGCTTGGCGGAGCGTTAGTTCTTGGACTTGACTCGCACGATGGCGGCGTGGATGTCGCTCAGGTTCTTGGCGCCGGTCCAGTCGGGCAGGAAGGTGCGGAACACGTGCGTCAGGACGCCGCTTGAGCCGCCGTCGCCGGAGAGCGTCACCACCCCAAACCCGGGGCAACTCCCCAGCGCGGCGTGCTTCACGGTGATCGGCTGTGACCCTCGGAACGAGACCATGATCATGCGGCCGTCGGGCGTGATGTCCACCAGGTCCGGGGCCGGATCGTCGTTGAGTTCGTAGCCCTCGCCATTGATGTCGGTGAAGGGCGCGCCCTCGCCCACGCAGTAGCCCGAGCCGGTCAGGTCAATCGTGCTGACGTGGGCGGCCGCCTGCTGCTCCAGGGTGGCGGCGGGATCGTTGATGATCTTGCCGACATCGAAGACTTCCGCGTTGTTCTGCACTCGGTCGAACGCATAGAGGAAGCGTCCGTTGGTCGAGACGGCCATGCCGTGCGCATCGCGGCGCGCCGACAGTTCTGCCGCGTCGGTGATGTTCAACGTCTTCTCGTGGTAGAACGTGACCACCGGCGGCGTATTCGGCTCCGTGAGCGGGTTCGCGCCATCGGGGTAGTCGAGCGGCAGGCGGTACAGGATGAACGTGGAATCGTCCGCGCCAGCGCCGCTGGCGGAGACGCCGGCGTTCAGATGCATGAAGCCGCCCGCCTCGACGCCGCCGCAGCCGGCCACGCTGATCACGTCATTGGTGTACTCCGCCACAATCGACATCGGCTCGGTCGTGATATCCACGACAAACAGCCCGCCGCCGCCGAAGGTGACGTAGGCGTGCTGGTTGTTGCTGCTGGGGATGGGACACACGACGACGTTGTTGCCCCGCTCCGGGCCTCCCGGAGCGCGCCGCTGGGCGTGGTGGTCGGTTGGAAGTTGGCGTACTCGCCGCTCACGCGGCCGCCGGGCAAGGTCGGATCGGCCGCCGCCTCCAGCGCGGTCAGGTCGCGTTCGCCGACCAGGTCCAGGGTGGCGGATTTGTTGAAGATGAAGCTGTCGGTGGCGGCGTCGTAATCGATGCGCTCCAGCAGCTTGGCGCCGAGGTTGGCGACGATCAGCTTCGTCCCGTCCGCCGTGAAGAAGGACATATGATTCGAGGGCGCGGACCCCTCAGGGCCGGTGGTGCGGAAGAGCGCTTTGGCCAGCTTGGCGGCTGCCTGCGGTTCGCCTGAAATCCGCCGACACTCGCGCAGACCGTCGCCCAACTCGGTGCATTGCCCTTCCGCGTCGATGATGCCGACCAACCCCTCCCCGGGGCCGAAGAAATTGGCGCTCAGATAGCGATGCGTCGGCGGATGCACCAAGATGCCGTGAATGCGCCGGACGTTCACGCCCAATTCTTCAAAAGCGGACGGGAAAATGTCGGTCGCTTCGATGACCGTCGGTCCGTAGCGCGGGTCGTCTTCGGCGTACGTCCCCGGTGGCGCGGCGAGAATGTCGCTGCTCTCGTAAATCAGAATGCGGCCGCCATGCGTCCCGGATGGATTGTCGGCGTCAATGCCGGCGCTGTCCGCCTGATCCGACAGCCAGACTTCCCAGCCTCGGGCGGCGCGTTCGACGGTTCTGACGACATCAACGGCCGGGCCGCTGACGGTCACGCTCGAACTGAACAGCCACTCTCCGACGGCCGCGTCGGCGGGCACGAACCTCGCGTCGGGACGAATCAGCGCGGCGTCCCAGTCTCCATTGGCATCGCGCTGTTGGAGCGCCACCTCGATGTCGCCGTCGGCCTGCGGCCGAGCGACAATGCGCGTCTCAACATCGGTCCGCAGCGCCTGCGCCGCGACCAGACCGCCAACGCCGATGAGCACCCCCGCGATCAATCCCAGAATGGTCAGCTTGTTCGGCGTTTTCATGGCACCTGCTCTCTGGATCGCCGCTATCGGGTGTTCAAGATACATCTTGTACTGGACGCGTCGCTGCGCAACACCGGCGATCCGAAGGACCTGGAGAGTCAGCGCGCTGCCAGCCGAACGACGTGGCTTGATTCCCCATGAGGATCTGCGTCGCCAGCGATATCAGCTAATCTGCGACCACAGAGGTCTAGTCAAGGGAGAGCGTGACATGCGTGGCGTTGGCGTGATTGAATTTGGGGGTCCGGAGGCGTTGCAGGTGGTGGAACTGCCTGAGGTACACGCGGGAGCGGGCGAGGTGCGGTTGCGCGTCCATGCGGCGACCGTCAACCCGACCGATACCTTCATCCGCGGCGGCGCCCGCGCCGAGGCGCTGCGCCAGTCCGGGCCGCCGCCCTACATTCCCGGCATGGACGCGGCCGGCGTGATCGATGAGGTCGGGCCGGACACTGAGACCGCTCTCCAGATCGGTGACGCGGTGATGGCGATGGTGATCCCGCGCGGCAGTCACGGCGCGTACCGCGAGAGCATCGTGCTCAAGGCCGACGCGGTCACCCGCGCCCCGGCCGGCGCGAGCCACGCCGAGGCCTCCACGCTCCCGATGAATGCGCTAACCGCGCGCCAGTCGCTGGATCAGATGGGCTTGCAGCCGGGCCAGACGCTCGCCGTGACCGGCGCGGCCGGCTGCTACGGCGGCTACATGGTCGAGCTGGGCAAGGCGGACGGCCTCACCGTGATCGGCGACGCGGCGGAGAAGGATGTCCAGCTGGTCAAGGATCTGGGCGCGGACATCGTCGTGCCGCGCGGCGACGATATCTCCGAGCAGATCCGCAAGGTGTTGCCCGAGGGCGTCGACGGGCTGGCCGACGGCGCAGTACAGAACGCGCTGGCGGTTGGTGCGATTCGGGATGGCGGCCACTATGCCAGCGTGCGCGGCTGGCGCGGGCCCGAGGGCGGCGCGCGCGGGATCCACTTCCACGTGACGATGGTCTTCACCTACGACCGCCGCGCCGATCTGCTCGACGCGCTGCGCCAGCAGGTCGAGGCCGGGCAGGTGACGCTGCGCGTCAACTCCACCTACCCGGCCGAGCAGGCCTCCGAAACCCACCGCCTGTTCAAGCAGGGCGGCCACCGCGGCCGCTTCGTAATCACTTTCGACTAGCCCTCCGCCCGCACCGTTGTCCGGAGCGGCAATGAGGACCATGGAGCATGGAGAGAGCACATGAAGACTGAAGTGCATCCGCTGAGCGGCGCGACCTACACCGAGCTGGGCGAGGGCAAGGTGCGGGTCGAGAAGGCGGCCCGCTACGGCGTGTTCCACTGGGACGGCCGCCATCTGGAAGGTGATCTGCAGCACGCCGATCCGCATCTGCTGCAATGGGTCGGCGGGCCGGAGCTGCCGCCGCGCAAGCCGCGGGGCGACGGGGCGGGCCGCAAGAGCGAAGCGCCGGCCTCAGTGCGGATGAAGATTGAGAGCGACGCCGACGCGGCGGAGGCGCAATACACCGGCGGCACGGCGCTGTCGGGCGAGATCGATGAGAGCTTCACCCGCTACACGGGCGATCCGGGCCGCGTGACGCCGGCCGGCCCGCGTTCGTCGGGTATCTCGTTCCTCGAGCTGCTGGAGGGCGATCAGTACCCGGAGCGGATTCCCGAGACGCTGCGCCTGGAGCGCTCGCTGCCGGGCGGCGTGCGCAAGGTGCCGACCGAGCGCTACACGAGCCAGAAGTGGCACGACCTGGAGGTCGAGCGGCTCTGGAAGCGGGTCTGGCAGATGGCCTGCCATGTCGACGACATCCCGGAGATCGGCGACTACATCATCTATGACGTGGCGCATCTCTCCTGGATCGTGGTGCGCACGGGCGCGGACGAGTTCAAGGCGTACAACAACGCCTGTCTGCACCGCGGCCGTCAGCTGCGCGAGTTTGACGGCAAGCAGGCGACCGAGTTCCGCTGCCCCTTCCACGGCTGGTGCTGGGAGCTGGACGGTTCGCTGCGCGAAATTCCCTCAGAATGGGACTTCCCGGAGGTGCGCGAGGACGTCGGGCAGCTGCCCGAGGCGCAGACCGCCACGTGGGGCGGCTTCGTCTTCATCAACCCGGATCCGGACGCCGAGCCGTTCGCCGATTTCCTTGGCTCGCTGCCCGCGCACTACGAGAAGTATGACTACGAGACGAAGTACAAGCAGATTCACGTGGCCAAGATCGTGCGGGCGAACTGGAAGGTGAACCAGGAAGCCTTCATGGAGGGCTACCACATCATCGCCACGCATCCGCAGCTGATGATCTACGGCGGCGACGGCGCGAACCATCAGTACGACTCGTTCGACAACTGGTCGCGCGCCGTCACGCTGGCGGTGCGGACGAGCCCGCACCGCGACATCCATCCGCCGCGCGAGGAGCTGTTCGCGTCGCGGGCGCAGATGGCGGACATGATGCGCGAGAGCCTGCGCGAGGTGATCGGCGAGCGGGTCGATATCTACTGCGACGCCGAACTGATAGACGGGCAGTACAACAACCTGTTCCCCAACTTCCACCCGTGGGGCTCGTTCAGCCGCATCGTCTACCGCTTCCGCCCCTACGGCAACGACCCCGAGATGTCGATCATGGAAGTGATGTACCTGGCCCCGTGGCCGGCGGACAAACCGAAGCCGCCGGCGGCGCCGATCCACTGGCTCGGCGCGGATGAGCACTGGACCGCAGCGCCAGAGATGGGCGGCCTGGCGCGCGTCCTCAACCAGGACAGCTACAACCTGCCGAAGATCCAGCGCGGACTCAAGGCGAAGGTCAATCCCTACATCTACCTGGCTGCCTACGAAGAGGGCAAGATCCGTCACTTCCACCACCTCTACGATCAGTGGGTGGCGTACGACGACGGCGAGGCGTGAGCGCCGCGGAGGGCGCTACTCGGTCTGGTAGCGGGGCGCGGGCGGCGCGTGGGCTGCGGCGGACTCGGTGAGCGCGAGCAGCGCGCGGATGCGGTCCGCTTCACGCTCGCGCTGCGCGGCGCTCAGCGAGTAGGCGTAGCCGCTCATCCCGCTGCCGCCATGCGCGTCCCAGGCGGTCACGAGCGCTTCAATCTCGCGCAGGACGGGTCCGCTGACCGCCTTGCGGGGCAGGCGCAGCTCGGCGATCCGCGTCCAGGCGGCGATCAGCATCGGCGCGCTGATGGGCGCAGCGCTGACATCCCCAACGGCCGCCTCCAAGCGCCGCCGCGTCGGCTCGAGCTGCGCCGCGGTGTAGGCCGCGTCGTCGGGCTCGCGCAGGATTTCGGGCAGGTCGAAGTTGACGGGCATCGCTAGGCCGGCTCGAAGCGAATGTGGAGATCGTGCAGTCCGCGCAGGATGAAGCTGGGCACGTGGGTCGGCGCGGGATAGTCGGGGTCGAGGCGGAAGTCGGTCAGCCGGCCCAGGACCTCCTCGAAGGCGACGCGAATCTCCAGCCGGGCCAGCGCCGCGCCGATGCAGTAGTGCGGGCCGGCGCTGAAGGCGACGTGGCGCGGCGCGTTCTCGCGCTGGACATCGAACTGACCGGCGTCGGCGAACGCGCACTCGTCGCGGTTGGCGGCGGCGTAGAGCAGCATGATCCGCGTCCCCGCCGCCAGCTCGACACCGCCGAGCGTGACCGCGGTCGTGGTGGTGCGGAAGAGGGCGCGCGCCGGCGACTCGACGCGCAGCGCTTCCTCGGCCATGTTGGCGATCTGCGCCGGATCGCGCTGCACGGCGGCGAGCTGCTCGGGATTCTCGATCAGCAGCAGCATCGCGCTGCCGATCAGGTGGGCCGTGGTCTCCTTGCCGGCGACCTGCAGCTGTTGCAGGATGCTGAGAATCTCGTTGTCGTTGAGCGGGCGCAGGCCGTCGTCGGTCTCAAGCTGGGCGGTCACCAGCGTGGTCAGCATGTCGTCCTGCGGCTCGCGGCGGCGCTGCGCGGCGCGGGTGAGGAAGTACTCCTGCAGCTCGATCCCGGCCTCCAGCACGGCGCGTTCTTCCTCCGGCGGCACCGAGCGCTCAATCCCACCGATGGCAAAGTCCGCGCGGCGCTTGAACTCCTTTAGCTCGGAGCGCGGGACGCCGATCTGGTCAGCGATCACCGCCATCGGCAGCTCATCGGCAAACTGCTTGGTGAAGTTCACCCGGCCGTCGGCGATGAAGCCGTCGATCAGATCGGTCACGATTTCGCGGACGTACGGCTCCATTTTGGCGACGCGGCGCGGCGTGAGCGCCTTGTTGACCAGCGAGCGGTAGCGGGCGTGCTCAGGCGGATCGGCGGCGAGCAGCGTCGGCACGTTAGCCCGCCCCGCCGTGCGCCGCAGCTGGATCAGCGCCTCATCGTCCGTCCGCCCGCGGCCGCTCGGCAGATTGCCCGCCTCAGTGGGCATGGCCGAGGAGTAGGTCAGCGGATCATGGACGACCTCCTGGAGCAGGTCGTAGCTGCTGACGACGGCGATCCCCAGTTCGGGGATCAGGTGAACCGGCGCCTCAGCGTGCAGCGCCGCATAGAAGGGATAGGGGCACTCCAGCACCGCCGGGTCAAGGAGATTGAAGTCCGAGACAGCCATCACACACGCTCCCATCGGTCAATTACGGGGGAGGTCGAGTATAAGGCTTCCACCCTGCGCGGCGCAGCCTACTTGTTGCGCACGTAGGGACTTGTCGCTTCGAGGATCGCGTCGGCGAGGAAGTTCAACGCGATCAGCATCAGCGCGAGCGCTGCGATCGGAGCCAGGAGGAACCACCAAGCGCCAAGCGTGAGGAAGGGCCTGGCGGCATTCAGAATCAGTCCGATTGTCGGCGTTGGTGGCGCCGCGCCGAGACCAAGGAAGCTCAACGACGCCTCCGCGATGACTGCGAACGCCATGTACAGCGCCGCCTGGATCATCAGCGGCGGCAAGGTGTTGATCGCGATGTGCCGCATGATGATCCGGATCGGCCGAGCGCCGAGCGTGCGCGCCGCCATCACGTAATCTCGTTCTTTCTCTTGCAGCATCTGCCCCCGTGCGAGTCGCGCAAAGACTGGAATCGCCCCGATCCCCAGCGTGATCGCCACCTCCCGCGTGCCGGTCCCGAGCACAGCCAACACGACGAGCGCCGTGAGAATTCCGGGGAACGCCAACATCGTGTCGATGAACCGCATTGCGACGGCGTCCGTCCAACGACCGAAATAGCCTGCCGCGTAGCCGATCGCGATGCCGATTGGCATCCCGATCGCGATCGCGCCAGCGCTGACGGACAGCGAGATCTGGATGCCGTAGACCACTCGGCTGAAGAGGTCTCGACTAATTTCGTCGGTCCCGAATGGATGCGCCCAAGACGGCGACAGGAGCCGAGCCCCGCGGATCTGCTCCGCGTAGTCGTACGGAGCGATCTGCCCGGCGAACACCGCGCAAACCAGAAAGACTCCGAGGATCACGATGGCGATCTGGCCTCGCCGCTCCCGAGCGACGCGATAGGCAACATCGAACCACTGCGACTGCTGCCGCCAACGCAGCACCCGGGCACGAACAGGCTCACCTCGGAAGACGGGTTGCGTTGGCTCTCCCTCAGACATCACTGCACCCGAATCCGGGGATCAACGAACCCGTAGGCGACATCGGCAAGCGTATTGACCACCACGAAGACCGTGACCAGCACCGTCAACATGCCCTGGATGAGCTGATAGTCCCTGCCGATCACGCCGTCGATGATCAGCGAACCGAAACCGGGCCGCGCGAAGACCACCTCAACGATCACCGCGCCGGAGATCAGAAAACCGATCTGCAGCGCAGCAACCGTGATCACCGGAATCAGGGCGTTGCGCATCGCGTGCCGCAGTACCACCGTTCCTTCCCGCAACCCTTTGGCGCGGGCGGTCCGCACATAGTCCTGGTTCAACGTCTCCATAATCGAGGCGCGCACGAAGCGGGCGAGGATCGCCGCCGTGCCCGCGCCCACTGCGATCATCGGCATGACCAGGAACTTGAGCGCCTCGAGCGGGTCTTCAGTGATGCCAACGCGCCCCGTGATCGGCAACAGGCTCAACTCGACTGCAAGCACCCAGATCAGGATGATGCCGAGCACAAAGTTCGGGATCCCGAGCGTGAGCATCGTGAATCCGGTCGCGGCGTAGTCGGGCGCGCCGCCTGGTCTGAGGCCGGCGAAAATCCCGAGCGGGATGCCGACAACGAGCACGAACAGGTAGCCGGCCACCGCGAGTTCCGCGCTCGGCACCAGGGCGACCGTCATCAGTGACCCGACCTCGGCGCCCTTGGTAAAGGACGGCCCGAAATCGCCCTGCACGGCGCCAGTCAGCCAATCGATGTACTGCTTGACCAACGGCTCGTTGAGCCCGAGCCGTTCGCGCACCTGCTCGATGTCTTCGGCGCTGGCATCCTGTCCCACCAGCAGCAGGGCCGGGTCGCCGGGAATCAGGCGCATCACCAGGAAGACCAGGATGCTGGCCAACAATACCGTCACCACGCCCTGAGCGAAGCGGCGGATCAGGAACGAACCCATGAACGACGCTCCTCCGAAGGCGGACCTGGGCGAATCCTCGGGAGTTCAAGGAGGATCCGCGGTCGGCAGTGCGCGACGGCCGCCCGTCAGCTGCGAACCGATGAGTGACGGGCGGCCGACGAGTGCTCCAGTGGGCAGGAGCAATGCCGTTGGTTGGCTACGCCTTGAGCCAGAGGTCTTCCTTGTAGACCTTCCCGGAAACGATCTGAGAGTAGACCCCCCCGACACGGTTGTGGTTGTAGGCTCCGACGTTGGCAGCGCCCGCGTAGGGGAGCAACCACGGCGCTTCGGCGTAGAGTTCGTTCCAGTCGTTGAACAACTGCTGACGCTCGGCCTGGGTCGGTCTGGAAGCAAACCCCTCAAGGATCGAGACGTAGGCGTCAGAGACTTCGGCCACAGCGTTGACTGGCTGCCGGAACTGATAGTTCATGTTTGGCAGGGTCTCCGGCTCCATCCAGAAGAAGCCCGTGCTGGCCATGTACAAGCCAGGCATCTGACCGGCCAGGAACAGCTCGATCCACTCCGCCCGGTCGATCACCTTGATGGTGACCTCGAGGCCAATCTCGTTGAAATTCGCCTGGATAATCTCGGGCGCTCCCGTCGGGAGCCAGCCCTCAAAGATGTGCATGTCCAACTGGGTGCCCACCAGACCCGCTTCTTCCAGCAGCGCCCTCGCCCCTTCGGGGTCGTAGGGGATGGCGTCGAACATCGAATCATAGGCGCTCGAGTGCGGCGGCCACATCTGGTTGACGATCGGCATGACGCCGTAGAAGACGTCTTCGTGGATCCGCTCCCGGTCAATCGCCTTCTGCAACGCACGGCGGAAGCGCGGGTCATCGTTTGCCGGGTGACCGCCGCCAAGCGCTGTCTGCGTCGGTCCGACCACCCAATAGCCACCAACCGCGCCGACGAATGTCGTCAGGTGTTCCAACTCGCTCATGCGGTTGTATTGGGGGAGGGGAATGACGGCCATGTCGAGTTCACCGCTCTCGAGGGCCAGCACAATCGTGTCCTCGTCCGCAATCTTGCGATATTCGATTGCGTCCAGGTGCGGTTGGACGTAGTGATTCTCGTGCGGCACCGACACCCACCTGGCGCCGGGCTCCCATTGCTCGAAGTCGAACTTGAATGCGCCACTGCCATTGATCTCCTCCATGGCGGCGAGGGCGGCGATGCTGTCGGCATCGGCGATCGGCGCAAAGGTGATCAGGTCGTAGATCACGGGACCCGGCCAGTTCGAATGGTTGAACTGCACCGTGATGTCATCGATCACGTCGATCGATTCGAGGTACACACCAGCCAGTCCGCGCACCTGGCTGTTCGGCGTGTCCTCCCAGTTCATTGCCTCGAAGCTGAGTTTGACCGCCTCCGCATTGAGCGGCTTGCCGTTGTGGAACTCCAGGCCGGGACGCAGCTTGAAGATCGTGCTGGTCGCGTCAGCGTTTTGCTCCCAGGACTCCGCCAATCGCGGCTCGGGCTCCAACGTGTCTCCGCGCTGCGCCAGCCAATCCCAGATCGAGGCGTCCGGCGGCTGAGTGAATCGGCCCTCAGCGATCGCGTACGGCAGCGTGACGTCGTCTTCGAAATTGGTGGTGTCCCCGGCGATCAGCCGGCCGCCCTGCCGCGGGCCGTCGTCAGCCTGCTGCGCTTGGGCGACGGCCGCCTGC
This sequence comes from Dehalococcoidia bacterium, assembly GCA_965200625.1. Taxonomy (GTDB): domain Bacteria; phylum Chloroflexota; class Dehalococcoidia; order Bin125; family Bin125; genus Bin125. Next base: position 1,472,969 of record OZ241375.1, on the reverse strand, counting down.
TCTTCCTGTTGCTGCTGCATGGCCTGCTGCTGCTCTTGGGCCTGCTGCTGCTCTTGGGCCTGCTGCTGCATCGCTTGTTGCTGTTGTTGCGGCTGCGCCTGCGCTGCCGCGGGCTGTGCCTGACCGTCGTCGTCATCGTCTCCGCAGCCGATCAGGGCGAGGGCGGAAGCGCCGAGGCCGGCTCGGCCAGACGCCTTGAGCAGGCTTCGGCGGTTCACGCGGCGTTGTTTCATCCGGAGCCAATAGTTTCGGTCGCTCATGGTGTTCCCTTCCCTGAAAGGTGATTTGGTGGTAAATTCGACCATCAAGTATGCCAATCTGCATTTGGCTTTGCAACCGCTGCCGTCCTTCTGCTTCCGTCGGCTAGCCTGTGGCTCGTGCGCGCGAGAGGATGCCGAGATGTCCGACATCACCGAGCAGGCGAGAGCCGCCGTGGACGCCTTTCAGGATGCGTTCAACGCTCAAGACCACGAACGGCTCGCGGCGGCGCTGAACTACCCGCACGTGCGCCTCTGGAGCGGCGTCTTCCGGACGACTGAGACACCGGAGGAGTTCGCCGAAATCAGCCGGCGCGGACAAGCCCAGCTCGAGCAGGAGGGCTGGCATCACACCGACACCGCGTCAATGGAGGTGATCCAGCAGGGACCGGACAAGGCGCACGTCGCACTGGTCAATCATCGCTGCCGCGCCGACGGCACGGTCTACCACAGATTTGACACCTTCTGGATCATCACCAACCAGGACGGCCACTGGGGCGTCAAGTTCCGCTCCAGCTTCCTCGCGTCACCCTCGCACTGACCGGCTGTTCAGCGCACGTTCCGCAATCTCGGGTCGAAGGCGTCGCGGATGCCGATCGCCGCGAGCACGATCTGCCAGGCGATGCGGGCTCCGAAAATCGTACGGCTGAGCACATCGCGGCCCTGCGCATCGGTGCCGAGGAGGTGATCCCAGCTCGGCGGCTGGAAGAGCGCTTCGCGCGTCAGCTCGATTTGCAGCGGATCGGCCGGCGCGATCCACGGCGCGAAGGCCGCCACGATGCCGAAGCCGAACAGCAGCAGCGCGCCCGCGACGGCGGGCCGGTTGCGCACGTAGACCCGCACGATCGGCGCCGCCTCCCGGACCATCCCCGACGTGCGCAGGCGACGCAGCAGACCCGGCCATCCCGCCGGTTCGCCGCTCGGCGTCTCGACGATCGCGATCATGTGCGGCCCTCCGCCCCGAGCCGGACGCGCGGATCGATCAGCGGGTAGGAGAGATCCACCAGGAGGTTGACCCGGATGACCGCGGTGGCGAAGAACATCGTCGTGTTTTGCACGATGGCGTAGTCCTGCGTCTCAACGACCGACTCGACGAACAGGCGACCCATGCCGGGGATGTTGAAGACTTGCTCCGTGATCACCGCGCCGCTGAAGATCAGCCCGGCCTGGAAGCCGAATACCGTGACGATTGGGATCAGCGCGTTACGCAGTCCGTGGCGGACGAGGACGACCCGTCCGGCCAGCCCCTTGGCCCGCGCCGTGCGGATGTAGTCGTCGTTGAGCAGGTTGATCATCGCCGAGCGCGTCTGGCGCATCAGCAGCGTCGTCGCGGTCAGCGAGATGGCGATGACAGGCAGCGCCATGTGCTTCAGGTTGTCGACCGGATCCTCCCGGAGGGGGACGTAGCCGACGACCGGGAACCAGCCGAGCTCCAGGCCCAACACGATCACCAACGCGATGCCGGTGAGAAACTCGGGAATCGAACTGCCGACGATCATCATCGTACTGGCGGCGACCTCCGTCTTCGAGCCCGGCCGCAAGGCGGCCAGCACCCCCACCGGGATCGCGACCCCGATGACCACCATCAGGCTGAGGATGCCCAACTCCATCGTCGCCGGCACGCGCCGCGCGAAGGTCTCGGTGATCGGGACATCGCCGATCAGCGACCCGCCCAGACCGCCCTGCAGGGCGTTGAAGATCCAGTCGCCGTAGCGCTCCACTAACGGGCGATTCAGGCCCGTCCGCTCCCGGAACGCCTCAAGCTGTTCGGGCGTCGCATACTGGCCGAAGACGCCCGCCGCCGGGTCGCCCGGCAGCACGTTCATCAGCCAGAAGACCAGCACGCTGATCACCCAGAGGATGACGATCGAGGAGACGATCCGCGTCGTGATGTAGCGCAGCATGGCGGGTCAGGCCCTCGCCTCAGTTCTTGTCATTCCCGCGCAGGCGGGAATCCATCCAGAAGGAGGCACGCGAACCGCAGCGATGTCAGCGGGTCACGGATCCTTGTCTGTCAGGCGAACCGACTAACCGCGGCGGCGCCCTCCAACTTGGTCCTGCATGGATTCCCGCCTGCGCGGGAATGACGGATTCAATAGGACCAGCGCCACCCCCAATCAGACGTTGTTGAGCCAGACGTACTTGCTTGGAGCCACTTCCCCTGGGCAAGCCAAAGAAGGGAATGATCTCGAACCCTTCCATATGCCCCTGCGTCGCGGTCGTCCAGGGTCCACTTCCCCCTCCTTCAATTTGGAAGTCGGGGATGATACGCGGGACGATTTCCGCAAAGCTGCCCGTGATGAACTGAAGGTCAATCCCGACTTCGCGCAACTGCGAGTTGAGCGGCTCGGTGACGATGGTCTGATTCTCTTCCGCGTAGCTGAGCATGATGGCGGTGACCCCGTCGCTGTAGCCGGCGGCGTCCATCAGTTCGTGAGCCATTTGCTTGTCGTGCCCCGGGTAATAGCTTTTGTCCCCGGCAACGCCCAACTCTCCGTCGACGTCGGCGCCCGGGACGGCTTGCCCGCCCCATCAAAGGCGGCAACGTTCAGCTCGTCGCGGTCGATCGCCCGGTTGTACGCGTGGCGCATGCGCGGATCGCGGAAGACGTTGTATGGCGCCTCAGCAGCCGGATTCAGGTTGAACCACCCGTTCGACCAGATCTGATGCGTGTCCGTAATCACCTTGCGGCCGTCAGCTTCCAGCTCCGCCTTGAAGTCGGCGGGGATCCCCCCGGGCGGGGGGGTGAAGTCCAAGTCCCCATTGAGAAAGGCGTTCAGCGCCGTGTTCTCGTCGGCAAACACGTGCAGCTCGTAGCGGTCAATGTGGACGTTCTCGCTGTCCCAGTAACCGTCCCAGCGCTCCCCGGTCCAACGCTCGCCCGGCGCTTCCTCCACCAACTTCATCGCGCCGGCGGCGGCCACCGCCTGAGCTTGTTGTTGCTGTTGCGCTTCGGCAACGGCGGCCTGTTGCTGTTCCTGCTGCTCCTGCTGCATCGCCTGCTGTTCGGCCTGCTGCTCAGCTTGCTCCTGCTGCATCGCCTGCTGTTGTTGCTGCTGAGCCTGCGCTGCTGCGGGCTGATCGTCGTCGTCATCGTCGTCGCCGCCGCAGCCGACCAGGGCCAGCCCGGCGGCGGCGACCCCGGCCCGCGCCGAGGCTCGCAAGAGCGATCGCCGCGACATCCTGCTGCGCCGCATTCGCTGCCAATACCCACCATCGTGTCGTTCGCTCATCGAGGGTCTCCGTCCCGGATCGCCCCCTGTGTCTTGTCTCCATCGGCGATTGCCGCGAAGCTCCCCCCCCCCCCCCCCCTTGTCAAGCCGCCGCTCTCGAAGCGTCTCACTCCTCGCCCCTCGCGTCCCCACAGCCACTGTCGTCCAGGCTGGGTTAGAATCGACCGATATGGACATCCCGCGATGGGGCCTGATTTCGAACGAGGCATCAGACGACGAGCTGTGGCGGCATGCGGGAGCGCTACCTTGGGGCCAGACAGGTCTGACCGTTGCTGAAAGGGTGGCCGATGACTCAGCGCACTGATGCGTTTCCGGAGCTGGAACGCGACCTTCGCTTCTTCCCGTTGGGCGTTGATGATCCCGCCCAGCTGACCACCGATCAGATTCGGCAGTACAACGACAAGGGCTACGTCTTTCCGATCGATGTCTTCTCCCCGTCGGAAATCGAGTCGATCCGCCGCTACTTCGACGAGCTGCTGCCGAAGGCGCTGGACGCGGGCTGGAACAGCTATGAGTTGACCAACTGGCACAAGCACTGCCAGGGCGTCTGGGACATCGTCACCGACAGCCGCATCATCGACATCATGGAAGACATGCTGGGCGAGACGGTGATTCTGCGGCACAGCCACTTCTTCGCCAAACTGCCCGGCGACGGGATGCGGGTGAGCTGGCACCAGGACGCTTCCTACTGGCCGATCACGCCGAGCAAGGTCGTCTCCGCCTGGCTGGCGATCGACGACTCCGATCTCGGCAACGGCGCGATGCAGGTCATCCCCGGCTCGCATCTGAACGCTCAGGTGGCGTTCCGCGACAGCCATGTGGACGAGCAGAACGTGCTCAACCAGACGGTGGAGCAGCCGGAGGAGTTCGGCGATCCGCCGGTCGCGCTGGAGCTGCAGGCGGGGCAGATCTCGCTGCACAGCGACTGGGTGCTGCACGGCTCCGATCCGAACGAGTCGAACCGCCGCCGCTGCGGTCTGGCGATGCGCTACCTGTCCAAAGACGTCCGCGCCTACAACGGCTGGAACGAGAACTCGATCATCTGCCGCGGCGAGGAGCCGACGGGCCACTGGGCGAACCATCCGCGTCCGGCGGGCGAGCTGATCCCAATCATGGACGGCGTCGACCACGTCAACGCCTCCAGCATGTCCCTGCGCAACGGCGACGATTGAGCGCGCCGTCCTCGGGCGGCCTCGCTGACGCGAGTTCTGACAGCGCGCGCCCGGATCGCTAGCCTCACAGCGGCGCTGGACGGACTGCGTCCGCGTCAGTCAGGAGGCCGAGGATGGAAATGCTCTTCACTGGTGGGCGCGTGTTGACGATGGACGCGCTCGATCGGATTGTCTCCGGCGTCGCGGTGCGCGATGGGCGGATTGTTGCGGTGGGCGACAGCGGCGCGGCGCGTCAGGCGGTCGGGCCCGACGCGGTGCAGGTCGATCTGCAAGGGCGCGCCCTGATCCCCGGCTTCTGCGATCCCCACAACCACTTCTCGATGACCACGTTTGAGCCGCGCTCGGTCGACTGCCGCACGCCGCCGCTGGCGGGCAAGGCGTCGGTGCTCGACGCGCTGGCCGCCGCCGCGGACGGCAGCCCCGACGGGCAGTGGATTTGGGGACTGGGTTACAGCGCGCGAGAGCTGACCGGCCTCGGCGACGAGGTGCTGCTGCGCCACGAGCTCGACGAGGCGGCGCCGAACAACCCGGTCTGCGTGATGGACTCCTCGTACCACGCCTGCTACGCCAACTCGGCGGCGCTGGCGATGGTCGGCATCGATCGGCACACGCCCAACCCGGGCGGCGGGGAGATTCGCAAGGACGACAGCGGCGAGCCGAACGGCGTGCTCTGGGAGCGGGCGATGGATCCCGTGCATCACGCCTCGATGCGCTCCTACATCGACACCTTCGGCGAGGACGTAGTGGCCGGCCTGGTCGAGCAGAACGCGCGGCGTCACCTCTCGCACGGGATCACCAGCGTCGGCGACGCGCTGGTCATGCCCGAGAGCGCCGAAATCTACCGCCTGACTGACGCGCGGCCAGCTGCCGATCATGATCCACCAGATGCGCGGCGGGCCCGGCTTCTTCGCCGCTCCCGAAGACGCCGCCGGAGGCGCGTTCATGGAGGACGACGTGTCCGATCGCCTGCGCGGCGGGATCGTCAAGATCTTCATGGACCCGGTCTGGCCGAGCCCGGCGATGTTGGTCTGCCACGAGGACGGCACGACGGAGCCGGTCGGCGATCCGTACTACGGGCAGGAGGAGGTCGATCATCTGGTGCTGGACGCCGCCTCGCACGGTCTGCAGGTGGCGATCCACTGCATCGGCAACCGCGCCGTGGAACAGGGCCTGAACGCCTTTGAGCGGGCGCGCGCCAGTTTCCCCGCAGCGATCCGCGTTACCGCATTGAACACTTCAGCTTCGCCACAACGGAGCAGATCGAGTGGGCGCGCTCGCTGGGCGTGATCGTGTCTCATCAACCGCCGTTCCTGAACGCGATTGGGGCGTTCTTCGAGACCCGCATCGCCGAAGCGGGCATCGATGCCGTGCCGATCCCCTACCGCTCGATGCTGGATGCGGGCGTCTTCGTCGCCTCCGGCTCCGACTTCCCCTGCGCGCCGGTGGAACCGCTGCTGGGGTTGTACAGCCTGGTCGCGCGAACCGCGCGGGACGGCCGTGCCGTGGCTGCGGACGAGGCGATCACGCCGCTCGAGGCGCTGCGCACGTACACCCTGAACTCGGCGACGGCCATGTTCCGCGACCACGAAGTCGGCTCAATCGAGGTCGGCAAGCGCGCTGACCTCGTGGTGCTCAGCCATGATCCCACGTTGGTCGATCCGAGCTCCATCCGCGAAATGGTCGTCCAGCAGACCTACGTGGACGTCGACCTGGAGTACTCGGTGTAATCGGCGCAGGCGTTAACCTCGCGGCGACGCCGCGGCAGCGTCGTTGAGGAGGCGGACATGGAGTTGCTCTTCACGGGCGGGCGAGTCTTGACGATGGATGCGCTGGATCGCATCGCCTCGGGCGTCGCGGTGCGCGACGGACGGATTGTTGCGGTCGGCGAGAGCGAAGAGGTGCGCGGGACCGTCGGGCCCGACGCCGCGCACGTGGATCTGCGCGGCCGGGCGCTGATTCCTGGTTTCTGCGATCCGCACAACCACTTCTCGATGACCACGTTTGAACCGCGTTCGGTGGACTGCCGCATCCCGCCGCTGGCGGGCCGCCAGGCGGTGCTCGACGCCGTCGCCGCGGCGGCGGCCGGCAGTCCGCCGGGGCAGTGGGTCTGGGGACTCGGCTACAGCGCCCGCGCGACCGGCGGGAATGAGGGCGGCTGGCTGACCCGCGCCGAGCTGGACGACGCCGCGCCGCACAATCCCGTCTGCGTGATGGACTACTCCTACCACGCCTGCTACGCCAACTCGACCGCGTTGGCGCTGGGCGCGATCGAGCGCGACACGCCCGATCCACGCGGCGGCCAGATCGTGCGCGACGCCGGCGGCGAAGCGACCGGGATGCTCTGGGAACGGGCGATGAACTCGGTCCATCACGCCTCGATGCGCGCGCACATCGACACGCTCGGGCCGGAGATCGTCGCCGATCTCGTCGAGCAGAACGCGCTGCGCCATCTCTCGCACGGCGTTACCAGCCTCGGCGACGCGGTCGTGATGCCCGAGAGCGCCGAGATGTATCGGCTCGCGGATGAGCGCGGCAAGCTGCCGATCATGATTCACCAGATGCGCGGCGGCAACGGTTTCTTCGCCTCGCCGGAGGCGGCGGCCGGCGGCGCGTTCCTGCAGGACGACGTCTCCGACCGCCTGCGCGGCGGGATCGTCAAGCTCTTCATGGACCCGGTGTATCCCAGCAACGCGCTGCGCAAGTGTCACGCCGACGGCACGTTCGAGGATGTCGGCGAGCCGTACTACAACCAGGACGAGGTTGACCAGCTCGTCCTCAACGCCGCCTCACACGGGTTGCAGACCGCGATCCACTGTCTCGGCAACCGCGCCATCGAGCAGGCGCTCAACACCTACGAGCGCGTCCAGCGCGAGCTGCCGCGCAGCGACGCGCGCTACCGCATCGAGCACTTCTTCTTCGCCGACCCGGGCCAGATGGAGCGGGCGGCGTCGCTGGGCGTGATCATTTCGCACCAGCCGCAGTTCCTCTACTCGGTCGGGGCTGGCTTTGAGTCCTTCATCGCCGACGCCGGCCTGAGCGTGCCGCCGCTGCCCTACCGCTCCTTCCTCGACGCGGGCGTGACCGTCGCCTCCGGCTCCGACTTCCCCTGCGCGCCGGTCGAGCCGCTGCTCGGGCTGTACGGACTCACCGCCCGGCGGACGCGGGAAGGCCAGGTCGTCTCGCCGGAGCAGACGATCAGCCCGCTGGAGGCGCTGCGCACACAGACGATCAATTCCGCCGCGGCCATGTTCCGCGAGCACGAGGTGGGGTCGATCGAGCTAGGCAAACGCGCCGATCTGGTCGTCCTCAGCCACGATCCCACACTGGTCGATCCGGCCTACATCCGCGAAATCAGCGTCCAGCAAACGTATGTGGACGGCGAGTTGTTGTACTCGGTCTGAAGGGCCTTCGGTCGAGCTAGCCCCGATACGCCCGATTCAGCGCTTGCCGCATCTGCAGTGTCTGGGAGGCGGCGACGGCATTCGATTTGCGGTACTGATCCCAGCGTTCTCGCTCGCGTCGAGTCAGTTGCGGCTTGAGCGATGTGGGCACTCTCAGGCCGAGCAGCATCGATGCGTAGCCGCTGTAGCCGAAGATGGTGGCATTCGAGGCCAAGCGGGCCAGCATCCGGGAAGGGCCGACCTCGGCGTAGCAGTCGACCATATCCTGGATTTGGCCGAGCGGCGACTCGGCGCGGCAGTGACGCCAGAATGGGGTGTCCTCGCGCACGTCGTACCAGGTGGAGGCGAAGCGTTCGTTGAGCAGGTACCGCAGCGAATCCGTCAGGACGCGGTCGGAGTCGATCAGCGCCCAGGCGAGGTTGTAGAGCTGCTCGATGATCAGATGCAGCGAGGTCGCTTCGAGCGGCTCGACGAAGCCGGAGGCGTTGCCGACGGCGGCGACGTTCTCGACGATGTAGCGTTCGCGCCGTCCGCTGGGGAAGCGGAGCAGACGCAGGTCGGCGTCGGCCAGCTCGGGCTGCAGGGCGATCAGTTCTTGCTCCGCTTCCGCCTCCGAGCAAAACTGCGACGAGTAGACGTAGCCGCGTGTGACCTGATCCTCAAAGTCGATCCGCCAGCACCAGCCGTGCTTCATCGTGGTCATTGTTGTGTAGGGGCGAATCGTGTCGTCTTCGGGGAAGTCTGAACGCGACCAGGAGCCGACCAATGCGCAGTCGCAGTAGAGCGTGTCGCGGTAGGAGCGGTAGGGCTCTTTCAGCGTCTGGCCCAGCAGCAGGGAGCCGAAGCCGGAGCAGTCGATGAACAGATCGGCTTCGAGTACGCGGCCGCCGGCCAGTGCCACGGAGCGGACGCCGCCCGCTTCGTTCCGTTCGGCGTGAACGACTTCGTCGGCGATCAGTTCGGCGCCCGACGCCACCGACTTACGCTCCAGGTAGTCGATGAACGAGGCGTTGGGGATGTGGTACGTCGCGCGCGGATCAAGGGAGAGGCGGCCCTTGCGGATCGTCGCCGGCGAGCGGTTGCGGTCCATGATCGCGTTGAACGCGCTCGCGTCCCGCATCTCGTGGAGGCAGTAGAACGCGTTCCAGCGCGGCAAGCCCTCGAGCTTCTGGTCGAGGTACTTGTCGAAGGTGTAGTTGAAATGCGGCGCATCCTTTGCGCCCCACTCGAAGCGCAGCCCCCAGCTTCCAGCTCGGCCGAACTTCTTTGTGGAACTCGTTGCGGTCGATGTCCAGGTGTTCGTGCAGGTGGACGGGCACGGCCGGCGTGGTGGATTCGCCGAAGCCAATGATCGGGATGTTGGGGGAGTGAACGAGGGTCAGCTGAATCTGCGGCAGCATCCGCCGAAAGGTCAGCGCGGCGAGGAAGCCGGCGCTGCCGCCGCCGATGACGACTACGCTGCGGATCGGCTGGGACATGTCGACGTTAACCTCGGGCCGCCTCTGCGACTGCTTGGGCGATGGTCCGGGCGTTGACGACGCCGTGCTCGAGGAAGTCGGTCACGACTCGGGCGTAAGCGGCGGGCACCTCGCGGGGGACGCCGTGACCGACGCGGCTGAAGACGTGCAGGGTGGCGTTGCCGAGCCGAGCGAAGTCCTTCAGGTTGGGCGTCAGCAGGCTGTCAGCGGCGCCGGCGAGGAGCAGCGTCGGCGTCTGGATTTCGCCCAGCCGATCGCCCTTGCGGTAGTTGACCATCGACTCCCAGCAACCGTCGTAATGGCCGACCGAGACCGAGAGCTGGCGGTCAACCTGGTGCGGGACGTCATCGTGCGCCGACTCGCGCGGGACGCCGGCCAGCGTCGTGCGGATCAGCAGATCTCGTTCCTTGTTCGCCCAGCGCTGGCGCATCGTCTCGCGGGCGGCGGGCGGGAAGTCGATCCCGTCAGCCGGCGCGGGGGCGGAGAGCGACAGGCTCAACAGGCGCTCCGGGTAGGAGAGTCCAAGCTCGAAGCCGATCAGGCCGCCCATGCTCTGGCCGGCGTAGTGAAAGCGGTCGAGGCCGTGATAGTCGGCCATGCCGACAACGTCGGCGGCCAGCTGCTCAATCGTGTAGCCGTCCTCGGGGTGGGCGGAGTCGCCCGCGCCGCGGCAGTCCATGGCGATGCAGCGGTAGCGCGCGCTCAGCCGCTCAATCACGCCCGCCCAACCGTCGTGCGAGGCGGTGTAGCCGTGCTGAAAGATGATCGGGTCGCCGATGCCGATGTCCTCGTAGTAGAGGTTGACGCCGTTGATGGTTGCGATGGCCATGGTGGCCCCCTCCGGCACTCCGTACCACCTCCCCAGAGGGGGAGGTCTGGGTTGGTGTGCTGTGCCGCCTCCCCTAGAGAAGGAGGCTTGGTTCGTGGGCTGTGTCACCTTCCCCTTGGGGGGTTAGCGGGCGGTGTAGCCGCCGTCGACGGGGAGGGCGACGCCGTTGACGAAGCTGGCGTCGTCGGAGGCGAGGAAGGCGGCCGCGGCCGCGATCTCCTCGGGCTGACCCAGCCGGCCCATCGGATGGAGGCTGGCGAGGAACTCCTCGGCCCCGTCCATCTCCCGAATCTGGGCCGTCATCGGCGTGTGGATGTAGCCCGGGCAGACGGCGTTGACGCGCACGCCGCGGGGCCCGTAGGTGACGGCGAACTGCCGCGTGATTCCGACCACGCCGTGCTTGGCGGCGACATACGCGCCCGCGCCTTCCTCGACCTCGAGGTCCAGATCGCGGTTCGAGGCGCCGCTGAGCAGGCCGTTGAGCCCGGCGATCGAGGCGGTGTTGATGATCGAGCCGCCGCCCCGCGCCGCGAGCGCCGCCGCGCCGTGGAAGGTGCCGTAATAGACGCCGCTCATGTTGACGGAGATCGTCCGATCCCAGCCGTACTGACTGCCGCCGATGCCGGCGTTGTTGAACAGCACATCCAGCCCGCCCAACACCGCCACCGTCTGCGCGAGCGCGTCCTTGACAGCGTCCTCCGAGGTGACGTCAAGCTCCATCGTCGCCGAGCGGCCGCCGTGCTCGGCGATCTGCGCGGCGGTGGTCTGAGCGCCTTCGACGTTGATGTCGGCGCACATCACCGCCGCGCCCTCCGCCGCCATGCGCAGCGCTGAGGCGCGGCCAATGCCGGAGCCGGCCCCGGTGATCAACGCGACGCGTCCCTCCAGTCGATCGATTGCCATGGTGAGTCCTCTCCATTCTTGCAGCGGAGTCTACGACGAAGTCCAGGTGAGGTGTGCGCGGCTATGCTGAATAGGTCGACTGGCTGGGACGAAAGGCTGGGACCACGTGGTTCTGGGCGAGCCCTCCGCCGTTGCTGACTACGAAGCGCAAGCGAGAGCGTTCCTGCGCAAGGCGCGCGAGTACCTCGCGCAGGGCGACCTGCACCAGGCCTCGGAGAAAGGCTGGGGCGCCGCCTCGCACATGGTCAAGGCGGTGGCGCTGACGCAGGGTTGGCGCTACGACACCCACGCCGAGTTCAGCGTGGTGCTCAACAACGCGGTGCTGGCGACGGGTGTGGATCGCCTACGGGAGCTGCGCAGCACCGCGAACGAACTGCACAGCAACTACTACCGCCGCAAGCGGCACCTCGATGCAGAGATCATCGCGCGAGACCTGGCAGGCGTGGCCGAGTTGCTGGAGTTGCTTGGCCCGCTGATGGATGAACCAAGTCCCGCCGCCGGTTGAACAAGCGTGGCCGCCCACCGCCCAAGTAGTGCGACGGTCACTTCAGCGCCATGTCCGCGCCGTCCAGGTCGCTGCTCGGCGGGAGCCGCCGTGGGGGGCGTGGGCGTTAGGCTGCGGGGAGTGAACCTGCACCGTTGACCCCGATCGATTCTGAGGAGCACATCATGCCACCGACTGCTGGAGACACTCTGCCGGACGTGAATGGAACCGTGATGGCGGGCGGGCGGACGGGCCCGGCCAATCTGCGCGAGTTGGTGGGCGACAAGAAGACCGTGATCTTCGGCGTGCCCGGCGCGTTTACGCCGACCTGCACCAACGATCACCTGCCCACCTTCGCCGCCTCCGCCGACCAACTCACCGCCGCCGGGATTGAGCAGACGATCTGCATGTCGACCAACGACATCTTCGTCCTCCAGGCCTGGAACGCGGCGCACGGCGGGGAGCACATCACGATGCTCGCCGACGGCTCGGGCGACATCACCCGCGCGCTGGACATCGGCCTCGACCTGAGCGGGCTCGGCCTCGGTTTCCGCTGCACGCGCTTCGCCATGCTGGTGGACGGCGGCGTCGTCAAGGCGTTCCAGACTGAGGAAAATCCCGGCGTCTGCGCGCTGACCTCGGCGGCGGCGATCCTCGAGCACGCCTAGCGCCGCCCGCCGTCTGCGCTGGACGAGCTGCGGGAACGGCTGAGATGTCGGAGGCCGACGCCGCCCCGGCGGGCGCGGACGACCTGCGCCGCAAGGACGCCGAGGCGCTCCTGCGCTACCGCGGTGTGCGCAGCGCCCACACGTATCAGGCGTCCTGGTACAACAACGCGACCTTCGTCTTCCCCCTGCTCGCGGTGATCATCGCCGCGATCGTCTGGCTCGTGACGGGCAGCGCCGAGGCCGGCGGCGCGGCGATCTTCTTCCTCGTCGTGACCGGCGCGATGCTGCCCGTGGTATTCATCACCTGGCAGCGGCAGACGACCGCCGTGGTCGTGCATGAGCAGGGCGTGACGGCGCTCCACGCCGGCCTCGAGCAGCAGACGATCGCCTGGGAGGAGCTGCGCAGCGTGCGCCGCGTCGAGACGATGGGCAACGTCCGCTGGTACCTCGACGGGGCGGGCGAGGAGCACATCGTGATTGAGGGCGAGATCGCCGAGCGCGAGCAGCTGCTCGACGCGGCCCGCGCCGAGTTCGAGCGCCGCCGCGCTTAACCGCCGCCGGCTGGCGGCGGGCCGTCGGGCGTGTTCAGCGTGGGCCGCGCGTCGGCGGGCAGGGCGAGCGCGGTGAGCGCGGTCTCCCCGTCTTCGTCGAGCACGACGGTCACCGCTGCGCCGGAGCCGATGCTGAGCGGATCGACCCGCTCGAGGCGGAGCAGGAAGGTCGTCTCGTCGGTCAGCCAAATCTGCGCGAGGCCGGTCGGCGTCTCGATGGTCAATTGCCGGTTCTCGATGTCAATCGAGACGATCCGGCCGCTGAGCACCTGCCGTCCCTGCAGCCCTTCCGCGTGACCGAAGGGACTGAGCCCGCTCGCGCCGAGCACCAGGTTGGTGTTGGGGTAGGCGACCTCATCAATATCGACCTGCAGGCGGCCAGCGACGACGGACTCGGCGATGACCAGGTCTTCGGCGGAGGGCTGCGGCGCGACGACGTCGGAGCCGACGTACCACCCGCCGAGTCCGGCTCCCGCAAGCGCCCCGAGCGCGATCAGCCAGCCCGCCAGCCGCCGCCTCATGGCTGAGCGTCCGCGAGAATGGCGTCCGCAGCGGCGTCGCCGGTGAGCGCCTGGTCGGCCGGGATGATCACGATGCCCGTCGTGATGAAGGTATTCACATTGTCGTCGGTGCCGCCGACGATCACGTAATCGCCGGGCTGAACCGCGTCCGGCTCGATCCGCCGGAGCGCTTCAACGATCGCGTCCCCGCCGAAGCGCACGCTGCGCTGGGTGTCGCCGACGCGGACGCGCCAGGCGTCGCCCGCGCGTTCGGTGACGAAGCCGTTGAGGTCGCCGACCGGCGCGCCGTCGCTGCCCACGCGGCCCTGTTGGGAGTTCTCATAGACGCGCACGGGAGCAGAGCGCTCGGGCGCGCCCCACTGGTAGCCGGCGCCCAGCGCGGCCGCAAAGACCAGCCCCGCGAGGGGGATGAGCAGCAGGCGCGGGGCCAGACTGCGGAGGCTGCCGGGAGCGCTGAATCGGTTGCGCACGGGCGAATGGTTCTCGCTGGACGACTGCTGATTGATCGGGGGCTGATCTAGAGACGATCTGGGCGCGGGTCAGACACGAAGCGGGCGGACCGCAGTCCGCCCGCTTCGTGTGGGTTGCGCGGCGGCCGCCGCTAAACGGCGAGCGCGTCGGCGACGTCGGCGAGGCCGATCGACTCGAGCTTCTCGCGGCTCGGCAGACAGGTCTCGGTGTCCCAGTCGCAGGCCTTGAGGAAATCGGTCTCCAGCGTCTCGATGTCGAGGATGACGTCGGCCAGCGGGCCGGTCGTCTGGACGGTTCCTTCGCCGCCCCAGAGGCGCGGCGGCGCGAAGCGCTGGCGCGGGTTGTCGCCCTCGCGGACGGTGAAAGCCATGCGCAGGTTGGCGATCCGCTCGCCGGCCTGCTGCAGGTCGTCGCCGCTCAGGTCCCAGCCGGTGACCGCGTTGATCCACTGCGGGAAACGGTCGGTCGGGGCGGCCATCATGATGAACTGGCACATCCCGGTGGAGTTGGAGATGTGCATGTACTCGGACGCGCCCTTGTGGTGCTCGCCGCGGTTGGCGTAGTCCTTGAAGTCGCGCGGGGCGGTCGGGTACTCGGGACCGCCGTAGCGCGAGTTGCCCTCGTACTGCGTGTGGCGAGCCGGGGTCGGGTCGAGCTTGTAGGTCGTCCAGTACTCCGGCTGCAGCTTCGCGTCGTGCATCGGCAGTTCCTGGCCGCCGACGTCGGTGCGGAACTCCTGCGCGCGGCTGTCGCCGTTCTTGGCGTCGATCTTCTCAGCCGCGACCTTCATCCCGTCGGCGAGCAGGTCGCCGAAGCCCTCGCGCTTGCCGATCAGGTGGAGCATCTCCATGATGCCGTCGTCGTTGGACCAGGTCAGCTCGACGCCGCCGGTGTCTTCGAGGTCGATCAGGCCGTTCTCGAAGCACTCGATCGCGAACGAGATCGTGGTGCCCGCTCCGATGGTGTCGAGGCCGTACTCGTTACACCAGTGGTTCGCGGCCTGCATCATGTCGATGTTGGCGGAGAGGTTCATGGTGCCGAAGGAGGCGACGGTCTCGTACTCGGCGCGGTGGGTGTCGACCGGGTACTTGAAGACGCCCTTCTCGTGCTCGGCCTCGGTCAGGCCGGGGGCGACGGTCCCGTGCGGCGACTCGATCGACTCGGCCCCACAGGCCATCGGGCAGCGCCAGCAGCCATAGCTCTTGTGACGGACGGCCTTGCCGTTGACGTCAACAGCGCGCGGCGCGGGCGAGTGGTTGGGGTCGATCGGGGGCATGCCGGTCTCGGGGTTGATCTCGAGTTCGGCGTGGGTCATGCGGGTGGCGTTGAAGACCATCCCGCCCATCGAGTCGACCTCGGGGAAGACATCGACGCCGACGCCGCCCCAGTTGCGCACGGGCGAGTCGCCGTTGTGGGCCGAGCCGGTGCTGATTCCGGTCGTGCCGAAGCCGGCGAAGAAGTCGCGCAGCGGGGCGATGAACTCGTTGCGCGACTGGCGCGCGAGGTCGCGGATGTCGGAGTCGCGGCCGAGCATGTTCTCGCGCGGCGTGCCGCCGGCGCGGACGACGACGGCCTTGACCTTCTTCGAGCCCATCACCGCGCCGACGCCCGAGCGGGCGGCCAGACGGCCGTGCTCGTTGCAGATGCCGGCGAGGTAGGAGAGCTGCTCGCCGGACGGGCCGATGCAGGCGACCGAGGTCTTCTTGCCGTACTTCTCCTTGAACGCGTTCTCAACCTCGATCGCGCCCTGCCCCCAGTACTCGGAGGCGTCCTCGATCGAGACCTCGTCACCGTCAATCAGGATGTAGACGGGGTTCTCGGCCTGGCCGTAGAAAAGGATGCCGTCCCAGCCGGCGAACTTCAGGTAGGGGCCGAAGTCGCCGCCGCAGTTGGCGTCGCCCCAGCCGCCGGTCGAGGGCGACTTGCAGACCGCCTGGAAGCGGTTGCCGAAGATCGGCGTGCCGGTGAGCAGGCCGGGCAGCAGCCCGAGCACGTTGTCGGGGCCGAGCGGGTCGGCACCGGCTGGGATGCGGTCGAAGAGCAGCCGCGCCCCGATGCCGTAGCCGCCGAGGTAGTCCTTATACATCTGCTCGGGCACGTCTTCGCGTTCGATCGTGCCGTCGCCCAGCCGCACGTTGACGATCTTGCCGTTGTAGGCGACTTCGTTGGGGCTCCACTCCTTGTCGGCGAACGGGTCAGCCGCTTCGGCTGCCTCGGCGTTTTCCACGCCCGGAACGTTGGCCATGGGTCACTTCCTTCTTTCGCATTGCTCTGCGCGCGCGTCCGCTCCCGGAGCGGATCACGCGTAACCGTTCACAGGGTAGCGAGTCCCCGCTCTGAGCGCTACGCAACAGACCCCCGCCCGCGCCGCGCGGTTGGCGTTATTTCGCGTAGCGCGAACTGTCCCGCCGCCGTACCCTGCAGGGCGGTTGGAGTCGAGGACGCGGTGCGACCGAAGCGCGTGGCATGAAACAGTTCAGAGGCACCTTCGCGGCGTTCGTCGTGCGCGATTTCCGCTTCATGTGGGGCGGCTCCCTCCTCTCGGTGACGGCGTTCATGACGTCGTTTTCGCTGATCCCCTCAGTCGCCTACGAGCTGACCGGCAGCTACGCCGCAGCCGGCGTGGCGATGCTCGGCTCGGGCCTCTCGCAGACGCTGCTCGGGCCGATCGGCGGCGTGATCGCCGACCGCTACCGCAAGAAACCCCTGGTCATGGCGGGGCAGTTCATGCCCGGTCTGCTGATCGGCGGGATCGGTGTGCTGATCGTGACCGGGCTGATCTCGGTGCCGCTGCTCACCGGGGCGACGCTGATCATGGGCGCCGGCTTCTCGCTGATGGGGCCCGCCCGCCAGGCCTGGACGGGCTACCTGGTACCGCGCCGGCTGCTGCCCAACGCGGTCGCGCTGCAGCAGATGGCGATGAACACCGGCCAGGTCGCAGGCCCGGCGATCATCACAATCTTCGGCCTCTTCCTGACCCTGGACGAACTGCGCAACACCGGCTTCCTGTTCATCTTCGTCGCGTTCTTCTTCGCCATCGTGCTGCCGATGACGGGCTCGATCCGCACGGAAGGACCGGCCACGCCGGTCGCCGAGCGGCGGGCGATGCGGGTCGAACTGGCGGAGGGCTTCCGCTACCTGCGCGGCAACCCGCGCCTGCGCCTGCTGTGGATGTTCTTCCTCCTGATCGTCGCCTGCGGCTGGGGCTTCCAGACCCTGCTGCCAGGCGTGCTGGAGGAAGAGTTCGGCGTGCCCGGCACCGACGTCGGGCCGACCTACGCGATCTTCGGCGTCACCTCGCTGGCGATCAATCTGCTCCTCGCCGGAGCCGTATCAGGACGCTACGCCTGGCCGCTGCTGCTCGGCATGGGCGTAGTCATGGCGGTCGGCTTCTGGCTCGCCGCCGCCGCGCCGGGCTACGGCGCGTTCCTGGTGCTGGGCGGGCTGATCGGCGCCGGCCGCTCGGGCACGATGCTCGTCAACCAGTCGCTGATGATGGCCAACACCAACCCGCTCTACTTCGGCCGCGTGATGTCGTTCGCGATGATGGCGTTCGGCCTCCAGGCGCTGTGCGGCCCGGTCTGGGGTGTGATCGCCGACGCGGTCGGCGGGCGCGAGACGATGGGGCTGATCGGCCTGATCGCGGCGCTGGCCACGGTGCTGATGGCAGTCGGCTGGCTGCGCACCCGCAATCTGCCGCTCGAGCCCGGCACGGCGGCGGCGAGCATGGGCCGCCGCCTCGGCGCGAGCGTCCAGCGCCCCGCAGCCGTCGCGGCCGCCAGCAACGGCCGCGACGCTCCAGCGCCAGCCCACACCCAGGCGCAGCCCGCCTTCACCGCCCAGCTCGCGCCCGTCGTCCTGATGGATCCACAGAAGCCGCGCTCATGAGTCAGTCCGCCCAGGTCAGCCAGACCAGTCAGGTCAGCCAGACCAGTCAGGTCAGCCAGACCAGTCAGGTCAGCCAGACCAGCCGGCTGGGCGGCGCGTTCGATTCCTTCGCCCACC
Source organism: Dehalococcoidia bacterium (assembly GCA_965200625.1). Classification (GTDB taxonomy): domain Bacteria; phylum Chloroflexota; class Dehalococcoidia; order Bin125; family Bin125; genus Bin125. The sequence continues at coordinate 1,454,996 of OZ241375.1, read as the reverse complement.
GCGACTACCGTTTCCTCTGGGGCGGGTCGTTGCTCTCGACGACCGCCTTCATGACCACCTTCCTGCTTGTCCCGATCGTCGGGTACGAGATCACCGGCTCCTACGCCCTCTCGACGCTCGCCCAGATGGGCAGCGGCCTGGCGATGTTCTTTCTCGGTCCGTTGGGCGGGGTGATCGCCGATCGCTATCCCAAGAAGCCGCTGGTGCTGGCGGGCCAGATCTTCCCGGCGCTGCTGATCGTCGCCACCGGCGTGCTGATCGTGACCGGGCTGATCAGCGTCGGACTGCTCTTCGCCTCGACCTTGCTGATGGGCTTCGGCTTCGCCCTGATGGGCCCGGCGCGGCAGGCCTGGCTGGGCGAGTTGATCCCGCGCCGACTGCTGGGCAACGGCGTCGCCCTGCAGCAGATGTCGCAGAACATCGCGCGCGTGCTGGGGCCGATGCTGGGCGCGATCATCGTCGCCGTCGGCGTGCCCTCCGGCTGGCTCTACCTCTCAGTCGCGGGGCTGTTCCTGATCGTCGTCCCGCTGACCACCATGCTGCCCCGGACGCAGCCGCCCCGCGCGGACGGCGATCAACCCCGCCGCTCCGCCTTCGGCGATCTGCTCCACGGCTTCGGCTACCTGCGCGCCAACCGCCGGCTGCGGCTGCTCTGGCTCTACTGGATGGTGATCGTCGTCTGCGGGTTCTCGATCAACGCGCTGACGCCGGGGATCATGGACCGCGAGTTTGGCCGCGACCCGCTGGACGCGTTCATCGTCTTCCTGCCCTTCGGCATCTCGTCCGTCCTGATCAGCATTCCCCTGGCCGGGCTGATGAACGGCCGCTTCGCCTGGCCGCTGCTGCTGATCTTCGGCCTCGCCTCCGCGGTCAGCCTCTGGTTGTTCGCGCTCGCGCCGTCGTTTCTGGCGCTGATCCTGCTGGCGCTGCCGGTCGGCGCGGCGACCTCGGGCGTGATGCTGATCAACATGTCGCTGATGATGACCAACTCGCGCGCCGAGTACTTCGGGCGCGTGATGTCGTTCATCATGCTCGGCTACGGAATGCAATCGATCATGGCGCCCGTCTGGGGCGGACTGGCCGAGTGGTTGGGCGGACCGGAGGCGCTGATGGCAGTCGGCGCAGTGGCGCTGATTGCGACGGCGCTGATGACGGTCGGCTGGCGGCGCACGCGCCATCTGCCGCTGGAGCTCGGCACGGCCGCCGCCGAGGCGGAGCCGCCGCAGGAACGGATCCCGAGCCCGCGCCTGCGCCGCCGGCCCGTGCCCGCCTTCACCGCCCAACTCGCGCCCGTCGTCCTGATGGACCCACAAAAGCCCCCGCCCGCCGCTGAGCTCAACTCCGCTGGCAGCCTCGCGTCCGGCGGCGACTGATGCCGCCGGCCTTCGCCGCGTTCGGCGCGCGCCGCTACCGACTGCTCTGGGGCGGGACGCTGTTCTCGACGACCGCCTTCATGACCAGCTTTCTCCTGGTCCCGATCGTCGCCTACGAGATCACCGACTCCTACGCCGCCTCCGGTTTCGCGCAGATGGGCAGCGGCTTCTCGATGCTGCTGCTCGGGCCGATCGGCGGCGTGATCGCCGACCGCTACGCCAAGAAGCCGCTCGTCCTGATCGGCCAGATCATTCCCGCGCTCCTGATTCTCGGGACCGGCGTGCTGGTCGTCACAGGGGCAATCACGATCTGGATGCTGTTCCTCTCCAGCCTGCTGATGGGCGTCGGCTTCGCGCTGATGGGCCCGGCGCGGCAGGCCTGGATGGGCGAGCTGCTCCCGCGCCCGTTGCTGGGCAGCGGCGTGGGCCTCCTGCAGGTCGCGCAGAACGCCGCCCAAGTGCTGGGGCCGATGCTCGGTTCGGTGCTCCTGATCGCCTTCGCGTTCGGCTCGGGCGAGGTCTACTTCCTCGTCGCCGGCTTCTTTCTGGTCGCGCTGCCCCTGACCACGCTGCTGCCCAACGCGCCGGCGCGGCTCACCCATCCCGGCCTGCCGCGCCGCTCGGCCGCCAGCGAGCTCGCCTCCGGCTTCCGCTATCTGATGAGCAGCCCGCGGCTGCGGCTGCTCTGGGGCTACTGGATGGTGATCGCCGTCTGCCGCTTCGCCTCGCAGACGCTGCTGCCGGGCTTCATCGAGCGCAACTTCGGCGTGCCCGCCAGCGATACCTTCCTGCTCTACCTGATCGTCGGCATCGTCGCGCTGATCGCCAATGTGCCTATGGCCGGCCTCGTCTCGGGCCGCCGCGCCTGGCCGCTGCTGATCGGGTTCGGCCTGCTGATGGCGCTCGTCTTCGTGCTCGGCGCGCTGACCCCGTCCTTCTTCGCGTTGATGCTGGTCGCCATCCTCGTCGGCATCTCCACGACCGGCGTGATGCTGGTCAATCAGGCGCTGATCATGACCAACTCGCGGCCCGACTACTTCGGCCGCGTGATGTCGTTCGTCGTGCTCGGCTTCGCCGCGCAGTCGCTGCTCGCGCCGATCTGGGGCGTCAGCGCCGACGCCATCGGCGGCCGCGAGACGATGATCCTGATCGGCCTGATCGTGCTCGCGGCGACCCTCCTGCTCAGCGTCGGTTGGCTGCGGATCCGCCAAACGCCGCTCGAGGCGGGCACGCCGGCCGCCGCCGCGCAGGCCGTTCCGCCGCCAGCGTTCAGCGGGCGCCTCGCGCCGATTGCGGCGATTGCGCGGATGGGTGGACAGAAGTAGCGCCGGCCGTCGGCGCTGAGCGAGGATTAGCCTTTCGCCATGAACCTGACGAACCGGGCGCGGGAGACGTTTGCCGCCCTGGCGGTGCGCGACTTCCGCATTCAGTGGACCGCGTCGCTGCTCTCGACGGCCGCCTTTATGACCACCTTCGTGCTCGTCCCGGTGGTCGGCTACGACCTGACCGGCTCGTTCGCCGCCTCCGGCCTGGCGGCCATGGGCAACGGCGTGGGGATGCTCTTCCTCACCCCCTTCGGCGGCGTCCTCGCCGACCGCATGGCGAAGAAACCGCTGGTGATCATCGGGCAGATCGTCAGTTTCGTGATCATCGCCGGCACCGGCGTGCTGATCGTGACCGATCTGATCACCGTGCCGCTGCTCTTCCTCTCCACACTGGCGAGCGGTTCCGCGTTCGCCCTGACGGGCCCCGCGCGGCAGTCGTGGGTCGCCGAGCTCGTGCCCCAGCGCCTGCTGCCCAACGCCGTCGCCCTCCAGCAGATGGGCATCAACGTCGCCCAGGTGCTGGGCCCGACCGCCGCCTCGGTCGCCGTGCTGACCTCCGAGATCAACGTCGGCCTGATCTACCTCGCCGCCGCCACCGTCTTCATCATCGCGCTGCCGCTGACCTTCCTCCTCCCGCGCACGCCGCCCGCCGTGCAGAGCGGACGCGCGCCCCTGCGCGAGCTACGGGACGGCTTCTCCTACCTGCGCCGCAGCCCGCGCCTGCGTTCGCTCTGGCTGTTCTGCCTGCTCACCGTCGCCTGCGGTTTCTCGATCCAGACGCTGATGCCCGGCCTCCTCGATCAGGAATTCGGCCGCTCCAGCAGCGAGGCGATCGTGATCAACTCGATCTTTGGCGTCTCGGCGCTGCTCGTCAACGTGCCGCTCGCCGGGCTCGTCTCGGGCCGCCTCGCCTGGCCGCTGCTGCTCGGCATGGCGCTGCTGCTGGGCCTGGGCTACGCACTGGTCGGGGCCGCGCCGACATTCCTGCTGCTGCTCGTCTTCTGCGCGATCGGCGGCGCCGGCCGCTCGGGCGTCCTGCTTGTCAATCAGTCGCTGATGATGACCAACACGCGCCCCGACTACTTCGGTCGGGTGACCGCCTACATCCTGATGTCGTTCGGCTTCTCGTCGGTGATCGGACCGGTCTGGGGATTCGCCGCCGACCTCGTCGGCGGGCGCGGCGCGCTCTACCTGGTCGCGCTGATCGTCGCCGGGGCGACGCTGCTAATGGGGCTCGTCTGGCTGCGCCTGCGGCGGCTGCCGGCCGAGCCGGGCACCGCCGCCGCCATGCTCGAGTCCGGGCCGCCTCCGCCCGCCCAGTCGCCTGAGCCGCCCGCACCCTCCGAACCGCCCGCGCCCCTGCCGACCCCCGCGCCGAGCCCCGCCTACAGCCCGCTCTTCGCCGCCCGCCTCGCGCCTGTCGCGCTGATGGAAGGGCAGAAACCGCGCGCCGCCGCCGTCAGCGCGGATTAAGTGCAGGACACCCAGCGTGCGCAACGGTATTTCGAGCATCGGTAGGGGATAAGTAAGGGATAAGCTCCGCTCAATGGGTCGATTCAGCGTCACGTTCGCCGCCCTCGCCGTGCGCGATTACCGCCTGCTCTGGTCTGGGTCCCTGCTGGCGACCACGGCCTTCATGACGACCTTCATCCTCGTCCCGATCGTCGCCTACGAGATCACCGGCTCCTACGCCGCCTCCGGGATCGCCCAGTCGGGGATGGTGGCGCAGCTGATCTTCGGCCCGTTCGGCGGGGTGATCGCCGACCGCTACCGCAAGAAGCCGCTGGTGCTCGGCAGCCAGATCATCCCCTGCGCGATCATCGTCGTCACCGGCGCGCTGATCGTCACCGACAACATCACCATTCCCCTGCTCTTCGGCTCCACCTTCCTGATGGGCGCGACGTTCTCGCTGATGGGCCCGGCGCGGCAGTCGTGGGTGGTCGAGCTCGTCCCGCCGCGCCTGCTGCCCAACGCGGTGGCGCTGCAGAACATGTCGATCAACATCGCCGCCGTGCTCGGCCCGATGATGGCCTCGATCCTCGTGCTCTCGATGGGCCTCAACTCCGGCGTCCTCTACCTGCTCGTCGCCGCGCTCTTCATCGTGGTCGTCCCCCTGACAACAATGATCCACGGCAGCGGCTCCGCCAAGCCGGTCGACCAACGCGGCTCCTGGGCGGTGGAGATGGCCGAGGGCCTGCGCTACCTGACCAGCCGCCCGCAGCTGCGCAGCCTGTGGTTCTTCTTCATGCTGATCGTCGTCACCGGCTTCGCCCTGCAGACGCTGATCCCGGGCCTCCTCAACCAGGAGTTCGGGCGCTCCGAGAATGAAGCGACCGTGGTCGCGCTGATCTGGGGCGTGACCGCGCTGCCGATCAACGTCGCCCTGGCCGGGATCGTCTCCGGCCGCTTCGCCTGGCCGCTGCTCTTCCTCTCCGCCGTCGCCCTGGCCGGCGGCATCGGGATGACCGCCTGGGCGCCCGGCTACGCCGTTCTGCTGATCGTCTCCGCCGTCGCCGGCGGCGCGCGCTCGGCGGTGATGCTGCTCAACCAGACGATCCTGATGGCGCAGACGCGGCCCGAGTACTTCGGCCGCGTGATGAGCTGGGTCTTCATCGCCTTCGGCCTGCAAGGCATCCTCGCGCCCGTCTGGGGGATCGTCGCCGACGCCCTCGGCGGGCGCGAGACGCTCTACATCGTCGGCCTGGTCGTGGTCGTCGGCAGCGGCCTGATGTTCCTCTCACGGCTGCGGACGCGGCATCTACCGCCCGAAGTGGGAACCGCCGCCGCGGCGATCGCCGAGGAAGCAGAGGTAGATCCCGCCCCCGAACCGACCGCGCCCATCCCCGCAACCGCGCCGCTCTTCACCGCCCGCCTCGCGCCCGTCGCGCTGATGGAGGGGCAGAAGCTCGGCGGCGCGCACCGACCGTAATCCGTCCCCGACCGCCGGAAGCAGGCGCAGATGAGCGATCCCTCCGGCGGCGCAGCGGCAGCGGCGACAAGCGCGCCGCCTCCGCCGGCGTCACTGCCCGGCCTGTTCCGGACGCGCGGCTATCTGTTGCTCTGGCTCGCGGCCGCCGTCCTGGCCGCCGGGCAAGCCCTGACGCTCGACAGCCTCCACAACTTCTGGGCCGTGGACCCGCTGTCGTATGACGGCCAAGTCGCAACGCTCATCAGCCTCGCAGGTGGACTGGGCCTCGCCGGCGGCTATCTGAGCGCCGCCCTGTGGGCCGACCACCGCTCGAAACGGCGACTCTTCTTGACTGCCGCGCTGATGCTAGGGGCGATCGCAGTCTGTACCGCGATCGTGAACCTGACCGCCGCGCCTCCCGAGATTCGCATCCCCATCGCCGCGCTGCTCGGGCTCGCCTACGGCCTCGCCATAGCGCTGCTGCTGGGCTGGCTCGGCGACCTCCTGCCGCGCCGCCTGCTCGCCAGGGGCGTCGTGGTCTGGAGCGTGAGCGCGTTTCCGTTCGTCTTCCTGACCATCGCCTTGTACCGCGTGCTGCCGCACAGCGAGGAGCGCCCAATCTGGCTCTTCGCGCTGGGCGCCGGGCTGTCTTTGTGCGCCGCGTTCCTGGCGCGGCGGGTACCGGGCAGCGATCCTCCCACAGCGATGCTGTCCGCCCCGCTTGAAGGCCTGGCCAGCGCCGTTCGCGCTGTACGGCGTGATCTCCGCCTGCGAACACTACTGATCTACGCCGCAATCGCCGGCGGCGCGGTGGCCTTGGCCAATCTGCTTCTGACGCATTATCGGTTTGTGGAGCTGTACATCAGGTCGGGTTCGTTGGACGGCGGCGGAGAGCTGAGCATCGCGGAATCATACAGCCTGTTAATCCTGCTGACCTTCGTCGAGGTGGGCGTTCTGCTCATCCTGATCCACAACCGCCGGCGGTGGCCGCGGTTCATCGCCGCCGCCGCGGCGCTCGGAGCGGTCACCATTGCCCTGTCACTCGCCGCGCCGCATCTGCGCCTGCAGGGGCTGGCATGTTTCCTGACGTTCAGTGCGTACGGCACGGTCGGCTCGATTGTCATCGCGGCGGTGCAGGCGTTGACGCTGCAATCGACGCCGGCGGGCTCCTTCGGCCGCCTCGCCGGAGTGCTGTTGTTCGCCGGCTACGCGCCTGCCCTGGCGGCCCAACAGCTGGACGCCCCGCTGGCCGACTGGCTGTCCGCCCGCTGAGGCATCACGATCGTCGGCGGGCTGCTGGTGCTCGCCGCGCTCTGGCTCTATCTCCGCTGGCGCCGGTTCCCCCAGTGCCCCGAAGACCCGAACACCGCCCCGCAGACAGCGCTCACGCTCACGCTCGCCAATACCGCCTCGCCGCAGAAAACCGGTCCGCGCGACCCGCCGGGCGCGTCGGCCTGAGGCAGCCGTCAGTCCGCCTGCGCGAGTTCGCCGAGGAACGCTCGGGTGCGCTCGATGTGGGCCGCTCCGTCCTCCTCGAGGACGACGATCGCGGCCAGCATCTCGTCGACGCCGTAATCCCCGTGCAGGCCGCGCACGGTGTCGCCGACCTCTGCCTCCGAGCCGGAGATGATCAGCGCGTCGGCCATGCGGTCGGTGAAGTCGCGCCCGGCGGCCTCGTCGTAGCCGGCGTCCTGGAGCATCTGCGAGTAGTATGGCAGCCGCTGGTAGAAGCCGAACTGACGGCGCGCGGCGGCGTGGATCGCGTCCTGATCCTCGCTGAGGATGATCGGTGTATGCACGACCATCGCCGGGCGCTCGCGGCCCGCGAGGTCAGCGCCAGCCTGCTGGGCGGGCAGGGCAACGTCGCGGATGTAGGGCAGCGGCGACATCCAGGAGATGCCGCCGGCGGTGATCTCGCCCGACAGCGACCAGGCCTTCTCGCGCAGGGCGGAGATCATCGTCGTCACCTGGGTCGGCCCGCCAGGCAGCGCCGCGCGGGCGGTGATCAGCTCGCCCTCGTGGTTAACCTCGCCCTGCTCCAGCAGCGCGCGGCAGATCGTCACGTATTCGCGCAGGTGCGAGAGCGGCTTGTGGAAGGGAATCCCCCAGGTGCCCTCAATCGCCGGCTTGTGCGACGGCCCCAGCCCAAGGATCAGGCGGCCGGGCGCGAGCTGGTCAACCGAGGCCGCGCCCTGCACCATAGAGATCGGGTGGCGCGGATAGGTGGGCACGATCGAGGTCCCGAAGGTGATCCGCTCCGCGCCCGAGAGCGCCGCGCCGACAAAGACGGCGAACGGATCGGGCGCCGGCCCGCCGACCGTCAGCCAGGCCGTGTCCAGACCGTCGCGGTCAGCCGCGACGATGCCGTCGATCAGCGACGGCGCGCTCATCATCTGAATGTTCTGCAGGGCGATGTGGACGCCGATGCGCATGTTCTGCATGGGATGCTCCTCAACCAGACTCAACAGTGGTCACTAGCGCGAGAATACGCGCACCCGTTCATTCGTAGACGACGCCGGGCGTGTAGTCGATGCGTTTGGCGCTGCGCACGCCGTCAACGAACTGCGCGCCGCTGAGGTCGTGGCCGGGCAGGAGGAAGGCGTCGCGCTCGGCCGCGATGCCCGCGATCTTCTCGATTGAGCGGCTCCACGTCTCCCCGTCCATGTTGATCGCCGAGGCGGCCGGCGGCGGGCCCAGCGTGTCGTGGAAGTACATCGCGTCGGAGGTGAGGAAGACCCAGCCGGTTTGGTCGAGGCGGGTGAGCACGCCCATCGTGCCCGGCGTGTGACCGGGCAGCGAGATGCACCAGAGGTCTTTCGCGATCTCCTGATCGCCGTACATCAGCATCTGCGGCGCGCGGGAGATGAAGTTCCAGTCGGCGCGGACGAAGAAATCGTTCGCCTCGAACACGTTGGTCACGACGTGCCGCCACTCGTCCTCATGCACGACGACCGTCGCGCCGGCGTCCTCGAACAACCGCAGCCCGCCCGCGTGATCGGCGTGCAGGTGACCCTGAATCACGTGCGAGAAATCCTCCGGCCCGAGCCCCCGCTGCTGGAGCACGGCCTCGAGGCAGACGTCGGGCGTGACGCTGTCGAGGCTGAGCAGCTGCAGCCACTCTGGCAGCCATTCCGCCGACCAGTTGGCGGCGACGCCGGTCTCGAAGAGCATCAGCCCGGCGTCCGGATGGTCGATCACGTAGGAGAGCGCCGGGCACTGATACATGCCCTGCACAATGTCGCCCGCAAACCGCTCCGGTTCGCGCCCGCTGGCCGGATCGAACAGCGCCGCCATCGGCAGGGGAAAGGAGCCCAGCTGCAGTCCGTAGATCTTGATACCCATCGCGCGCCTCCATTCCCAGTGCGGTCCAGTGCGTGTCGAGTCTGTTCCGAGTCTGTGCCCTGACCCTAGCCGTTGTCGTAGCCCTGCGTGATCGGATCATCGGCGCGTTGCCCGGCCTGACCGTCGGGCGCGAAGTCGTCGACGGTTGCGGCGAGGTCGCTGCGGGCGCGCGGGGCGGGGACTTCCTGCGCCCCCTCGACGCTGCTGGCGACGTGCAGCGTCTGGGTGGGGAAGGCGAACTCGACCTCGAGCGTCTGCGCCAGGCGGATGATGTCCAGATTGAACACATGCCGCGTGCGCAGCTCCTCATTCCAGCTGGACGCGCCGATGAACGTGTAGACCATGATGTTGAGCGCAAAGTCGCCAAAGCTGTGCAGCTCGACGATGTAGTAATCGTGGCGCATATTCACGTTGGCCCGCACGATCGCGCGAATGCCCTCAACGAACGCCTGGATGCGGTCCGGATCGGTGTGATAGGCGATCCCGACCGTGGTCGAGTAGCGCCGCCAGCTGCGCTGACCCATGTTGTTGACGGCGGTATCGCTCATCCGCGCGTTGGGCACGGTGATCAGCGAGTCGGCAAAGGTGCGGATGCGGGTCGAGCGGAAACCCACCTGCTCGACCGTGCCCTCAATGTCGCCGACGATCACCCAGTCGCCGACCTGGAAGGGCCGGTCAGCAAGAATCGTCGCGCCGCCGAGCACGTTCTTGAGCGTGTCCTGCGCGGCGAGCGCGATCGCGAGGCCGCCCAGACCAAGCCCGGCGATCAGTGAGGTGATGTTGACGTTGAGGTTCTGGAGGACAAAGATCGCGCCGATCGCGCCGACGAAAATCTTGCCCGCCGTGCGCGCCAGCGGGACAAGCTGGTCATCGAGCTTGGAGGCGGTCTCTTCGGCGATGTGCTCCCAATAGTCAGCCGCGGCGTCGACCAAACGGAAGCCGAGCAGCACGCCGGCAAAGGTCGAGAAGAAGTGGGCGAAGATCGCGACGACGCGCTCGACGTCGGGGTCGAAATCGAGGATCGGAAAGCCGATCGCCAGCGTGAGCGCGCCGAGCAGCAGCAGCAGCGGGCGCTGGAGGCGCTGCAGCTCGTAGCGCCAGAAGGCGTGCCGCTCGGGCGGCGTGCGGTGGATGATGGCGCGCGCGAGCGCCCAGACGATCAGGAAGCGGAGCAGGACGATGAGCAGCGCCATCGCGCCGAGGCCGATGAACTGCCAGACCTCGATCCCGATCACGGCCTCATGCAGCCAGTTGAGGACGAGCTCAGGCATCGGCACAGCCACCCCCAGCGATGGGCAGATCAGCAGGTCTCTGGGTGGAGTCTATTGCGCCGCCGGTTGGCCGCCCTTCAGCCGCCTCGCCGGACAGCCGGACAGCCGGACAGCCGCCCCGGCGTGACGGGCGGTGCGGGGCGCTGAGGCGCGGGCTCAATGAAGAGCGGGGAGGCGTTACGCCGTCGAGGGGTCGTGCTCGAAGCCGCAGGACTTGTGCGAACCGTCGCAAAACGGCTTCATGTTCGACTCGCCGCAGCGGCAGAGGGCGATCGCGCGGCCCTTGGGCAGCGGAATCTCCGAGCCGTCGTTGGCCTTCAGCGTGAGTTCCTCGGTCGAGATGAGGATCGGTCCGTTGGCGTTGATCGTGATCTCTGGCATGGCGCGACTCCGTTGCTCGGACAGGCTGCTCTGGATGACCTGAAGTCACAGCTAGCATAATCCCCAAATCGCGGGCGTGAGCCGCACCCACATCTCGCCCGCCCGTGCTCCAGGAGCTGACCGCATGCGACTGACCGTTGAATTCCCCTCCGTCGTGCACCGCAACGGCCCGGCCGAGATTGCCCGTCTGGCGACCGCGATCGAAGCGATCGGCTACGACGAAATCGACATCTTCGACCACGTCGTGATGGGCCATCCGCATCCGGAGCGCGAGTCCGGACCCTATCCGGCCAACATGCCGATTCTGGAAGCGCTGGTCACGCTCGGCTTCATCGCCGCCGTGACCGAGCGCATCGGGCTGGGCACGGAGGTGCTCGTCCTGCCCCAACGCCAGCCGGTCCTGACCGCGAAGCAGTTCAGCACCCTCGACACGCTCTCCGGCGGCCGCGTGCGCGTCGGCGTCGGCGTGGGCTGGCAAGCCTCGGAGTACGAGGCGCTGGGAATGGACTTCCACACGCGCGGCGCGGCAATGGATGAGGCGATCGCCCTGATGCAGGCCTGCTGGACAGAGTCCTCGATCGATTTCACGGGAGAGCACTTCGTCTCCAAATCAATGGCGATGGAGCCGAAGCCGCCGCAATCGACGCCCGAGGGCGGGCGCATTCCCCTCTGGATCGGCGGCGGCTCCCCGGCCGCGCTGCGCCGCGCCGGGCGGATCGGCGACGGCTGGATGGGGTCGGGGCTGCTCGGCGACGCCGCCGTCGCGGCCATCGGGACGATCAAGCAGGCCGCGGAAGCGGCGGGCCGCGACCCCGATGCGCTCGGCTTCCAGTGCCAGCTCGCCACGCCGCCGCGCGCCGGCGATCCCTCGACCCGCGAATACTGGGCGCGCCCAGCCGACGTCGCCGCAACCGCCGCCGCCGCGCAGGAGGCCGGCTTCGACTGGGCCGCGGTCAACGTGACCGGCGTCTTCGTCGCCGGCGCCCGCTCGATCGACGCGATGGTCGAGCAACTCGCTATCCTGCACGACGTCATCCGCAAGGAGACGGGCTAGCGCAAGGATGGGCCCATGCGCCGCTCCAGGGTCGCGCTGCTGATTGCCGCCCTCGCGCTTCTGCTCGGCGCGCTGGCGCTGCCCGCGACGCCCGCCGCCGCGCAGGAGGATGAACCGCCCCTGATCCTGGTGATGGACATCAACGGCGCGATCGATACGGTCACCGAGCGCTATCTCGAACGCGTCCTGAAGCAGGCGGAATCGCGCGGCGCGGAGGCGGTCGTCGTCCGCATCAACACGCCCGGCGGACTGATCAGCTCGATGCGCGACCTGGCCGAGCAGCTGCTCAACGCGCCCGTGCCGACCATCGCCTACGTCTGGCCCTCGGGCGCGCAGGCGGCCTCCGCCGGGACGATCGTCACGATCGCCGCCCACGTCGCGGCAATGGCCCCGGCGACCAACATCGGCGCGGCCGCCCCGGTCAGCGGCACAGGCGAAGACCTGCCCTCGACCCTGCGCCAGAAGATCGACGAAGACATCACCGCGCTGATCCGCAGCATCGCCGCCGCGCGCGGCCGCAACTACGCCGCGATCGAGCTGACCGTGCTCCGGGCCAAGGCCTACTCCGCCAACGAGGCGCTGACGCTGAACGTGATCGATCACATCGCGGTCGACCTCGACTCCCTGTTCAACGCGCTCGACGGCCTGGTGATCGAGATGCCGGACGGGCCGCGCCAGCTGCGTACGGCGGGCGCGCAGATCGACGAGCTGGGCCGCTCGCTGCTCGAGCAGCTGCTCAACTTCCTGACCAATCCCAACGTCATCTCCATCCTCCTGCTGGTCGGCGCGTTCGGCGTGATCCTGGAAATCCGCGACCCCGGCAACTTCGGCCCGGGCGTCGTCGGCGTGCTGGGCCTGACGCTCGGCTTCGTCGGGATCGGCCTCACCTCGGTCACCGTGACCGGCGTCGTCCTGATCGTGGCCGGCATCCTCCTCCTGCTGCTCGAGTCGCAGCTCGACGGCTTCGGCTGGGCCGGGGTCGGCGCGGTCATCTGTTGGCTGATCGGCGGCTTCCTGCTCTTCGGCGACGCCGGCGGACTCAACGACCCGGCGCGGGTCTCCTACTGGACGCTCGGCGTCTCCGGCGGGCTGATCCTCGCCTTCATCGCCCTCGTCTGGGTGATGGGCCGCGGCGGCGGCTCGTCCGAGGCCTTCATACCCGAACACGAGCGCCGCCTGCTCGGACAGACCGGCGCTGTGGTTGATATCCTCAACCCCAGCGGCTATATAACAATCGGCGACGAGAGGCTCGTCGCCATGACCGACGGCCGCGATATCCCCTTTGGCGAGCCGGTGGTGGTCATCGGCGTCTACGCCGGCGGCATCGCCAAAGTCGTCCGCGCGGACGAGGTGCCCGTCGCCGCCAGTGAGTCGGAATGGCGCGAGCGCGCCGACCGCTGGTCGCTGGCGCGCCTGCTGCGCCGACCGCGAAAGGATGCTTGACATGGTGATCAGAACTGCTGGACCAAACGAGGCGCTGGTGCGTTCCGGCGGCGGCGACGTGCCCAAGGTCGTCGTCGGCGGCCGCACGCTCGTCCTGCCCATCCTGCACCGCGCCCAACGCCTCCCTCTCAGCGTCATGACCCTGCACGTGCAGACGGAGAACGTCTACACCGGCGAGGGCGTCGCGGTTTCCGTCGACGGCGTCGCGCAGGTCAAGGTGGCGCGTTCCGAAGAGGCGATCCGCATCGCCGCGCAACAATTCCTCGGGCGCACGCTCCAGGAGGTCGAGAACGTCCCGCTGCAGACGCTCGAAGGTCACCAGCGCGCCATTCTCGGCACGCTGACCGTTGAGGAGATTTACCGCGACCGCGAGAAGTTCGCCTCCCAGGTGCGCTCCGTCGCCTCGCCCGACCTGGCCGGTATGGGGCTGGAGATCGTCTCGTTCACGATCCGCGACATCAAGGACGCCGGCGGCTACCTCGACGCCCTGGGCGTGCGCCGCACGGCGGAGGTGCGGCGCGACGCCACGGTTGGCCAAGCGGAAGCGGAGCGCGACGCCGGCATCCGCTCGGCGGAGGCGCTGCGCCTCCAGGAAGCGGCGCGCTACGAGGCGCAGACCCAGATCGCCGAGTCGGAGCGCAGCTTCAACGTGCAGAAGGCGGCCTACGACCAGGAGGTCAACGCGCGTCAGGCGGAAGCGGCGCTCGCCGACGAACTCCAGCGCGCCAAGACGATGCAGCAGATCCGCGGCGAAGAGGTGCAGATCGAGGTCGTCGAGCGCGCCAAGCAGATCGAGCTGCAGGAGCAGGAAATCCGCCGCCGCGAGCGCGAGCTCGAAGCGACCGTGCGCAAACCGGCCGAGGCCGAGCGCTACCGCCTCGAGACAATCGCCGAGGGCGACCGCAACGCGGTCGTCGCCCAAGCCACCGCCGACGCCGAATCGACCCGCCGGCAGGGCGAGGCGCAGGCGGAGGTGATCCGCCTCACCGGTCAGGCGGAGGCGGAGGCGATTGAGGCCAAGGGCCGGGCCGAGGCGGCCGCCATGCAGCTCAAGGCCGAAGCCTGGAAGCAGTACGGCGAGGCGGCTGTGATCCAGCAGGTGCTCGAAACCCTGCCGGCCGTCGCCGAGGCGGTTGCCCAACCGCTCGCCCGCACCGACCGCATCGTCATGTTCGGCGGCGGCGGAGACGGCGACGGCGGCGGCACGGGCGCGAGCAAGCTCACCCGCGACATCACCCGCACCGTCGCCCAGGTACCCGAGGTGATCGAATCCCTGACCGGCATCGACATCGTCGGCAGCATCAAGAACATCCCGGGCCTCGAAGCGACCACCCGCAGCGGCGCAGCGGACGACGAGGACGCCCCGCGCCCCGACCCGCCGACAGCCTGATCTGGTTGAACGCGGATCGGGCGCTAGCCTGAGGCCGTGTCCGACTCGATGATCACCGAGCACGGCGTCCTGCCGATTGCGCTGGGCGACAACTGGGCCTACGCCCTGCCGACTGCCGCCGGCATCATCCTGATCGACGCCGGGCCCGACTACGACGGCGCTTGGGAGACGCTCGCCGTCCAGCTCGACGCCGCCGGCCTGGACATCGCCGACGTCCGCGCCGTCGCGATCACGCACGCGCACATTGACCACTGCGGCCTCGCCTTCCGCTGGCAGGCTGCAGGTGTGCCCGTCGCCGCCTCGCGGCTCGAGGCGCAGTCGTTCCTGCACGGACGCAACATCATCGGCTATCAGACGCAGTACGTCTTCGCCCACATGCGCCGCGTCGGGGTGCCGGAGGAGCGGATCGCCGGGTTCATCGAGTCGCGCGAGGCGATGCGCCGCGCCTTCCGCGCGGGCGACAACACCGGCGGCGGCGTGCGCCGCGAACGCTGGCCCGGCCTGATCCGCGGCACGCCCTTCCGCGCCGATCAGGAGCTGGACGACGGGGCGGAAATCCGGCTCGGCGACCGCCGCGTGCGCCTCATCTCCGCGCCCGGCCACACGCCCGGCAACTGCGTCTTCTACGAGCCCGAGACCGGCGCGCTGTTCAGCGGCGACCAGATCATCCCCGGCCTGAACAGCAATCCCGGCTGGCACTGGGACATCTCAGCCGAGCCGCCCGCCCGCTTCCGCAGCCTGCCCGCCTTCGCCGCCTCGCTCGACCGCATCGAGGCGCTCGACATCAGCTATCTCTATCCCGGCCACCGCGAGCCGTCGGCCGCGGTGGTGACGGAGATTGAACGGGTGCGGCGGCATCACCGCAAGCGCCAGGGACAGCTCCGCGAGCTCCTCGCCGCCGGCCCGCAGACGCCTTACGCACTGCTCACCGCGCTCTTCAAGCGCCTCCCCGACCGCCGCCTCTGGCAGGCAATGGCGGAGGTCACCGGCCACCTCGACGCCCTCGTTGAGCGCGGCGAGGCGGAAGAGATCGAAGCCGGCGAGCGCCTGCTCATCCGCTCGTCCTGAC
Source organism: Dehalococcoidia bacterium (assembly GCA_965200625.1). GTDB lineage: Bacteria > Chloroflexota > Dehalococcoidia > Bin125 > Bin125 > Bin125. The sequence goes on along the minus strand of OZ241375.1, from coordinate 1,439,440 downwards.
CGCCTACCGCTGCCTACCGCTGCCTACCGCTGCCTACAACCGCCGATAGACGCCGGAGGAACCGGACATCAGCTCGCCCAGCGCGGCGCGGCGAATCAGGGTCAGCGCGGAGGTCACCGCCCGCGCTTTGATCGCGGCGCGGGTCTGGGCGAAGGTGTAGCCGGTCGCGTAGCTCTCGCTCTGCGTCTCGATCCCCAGACAGATCGCGCCGACCGGCTGGCCGCCGTGCGGCTCGGGGCCGGCCACGCCCGTGATCCCGACGCCCATGTCAGCCTCGAACTGACGCCGCACCGCGCCCGCCATCGCCGCCGCCGTCTCATTCGAGACGACGCCGTGCTGCGCGATCACGTCCGCGTCAACGCCATACTGAATCTTCGCCTCCGCCGTATAGGAGACCAGCCCACCGCGGAAATACCCGCTCGCGCCGGGCACGTCGGTGATCGTGCTCGCCAGCAGGCCGCCGGTGCAGGACTCCATCACCGCAATCGTCAGGCCGCGATCCTTGAGCAGCCCGCCGACCGCCTCCTGGAAGGTGTCCTCGTCCGCGCCCCAGATCGCCTCGCCGAGCATCGCGCGAATCTGCTGCTCAACCGGCGCGATGCGCTCACGCGCGATGTCCTCAGACCGCGCCTTGGAGGCGAGCCGCACATGGACGCCGTCCGCCTTGTGGTAGACGCCGACGGTCGGGTCAGGCGCGTGGCGCAGGTCGCCGAGCAGCTCATCCAGCATCGACTCGCCCAGCCCGGTCGTCTTCAGCGTGCGCGAGATCAGGACGCCGCCGTCGGAGCGCGCCTGCAGGCGCGGCGCGATGTCGCGCTGCCACATCCCGGTCATCTCGGCCGGCGGTCCGGGCATCGCCACGATGATCGCGCCGTCTTTCTCCACCCACCAGCCGGGCGCGGTGCCGCGCGGGTTGGGGATCGACTCGCCCGAAGGAATGATCGTCGCCTGCTTGACGTTCTGCTCCGGCATCCGCCCGCCGCGGCGCTCGAAGAAGTGGCGCAGATGCGCCTCCAGCTCAGGCACGACGTAGGTCTCCTCACCGACCGCCTCCGCGATCGCGTCGCGCGTCACGTCATCCTCAGTCGGCCCCAGCCCGCCGGTCAGGAGCACCACGTCCGAGCGCCCCCGCGCCGCCTGGATCAGGTCGACGAGGCGGTCTTTGTTGTCCCCAATCTGGTGCATGTAGTAGAGATCGATGCCCATCGCGGGCAGCCGCTGCGCCATGTAGTTGGCGTTCGTATCGAGGATCTCCCCCATCAGGATTTCCGTGCCGATGCTGATGATTTCCGCCCGCATACCGCGCGCTCCTCGCTTTGTGCATGTGCTGCCTGCGTCGCCCCGATCCTAACCGCCGTCCGCGCCCGAGCCTGCTGCCGACCTGCTGATAGCCTTGCCGCATGACTACTTCCCTACTCCCGCCCACCCTCGCCGACGTCGCCAACACCGCGGCCCGCGTCCGCGAGAACGTGGGCCGCGTGATCGTCGGCCGCGAGCAGGTGCTCGACTACACGCTCGCCGCCATCCTCTCCGAGGGCCACATCCTCCTCGACGACGTGCCCGGGCTGGGCAAGACGATGCTCGCCAAATCGTTCGCGCGCTCGATCGGCTGCTCCTTCCGCCGCATCCAGTTCACCCCCGATCTGCTCCCCTCCGACGTGACCGGCGTCAACATCTACAACCAGAAATCGGGCGAGTTCGAGTTCCGCGCCGGCCCCCTGCTCGCCCAGCTCGTACTCGCCGACGAGATCAACCGCGCCTCACCCCGCACCCAGGCAGCGCTCCTGGAGGCGATGGAGGAGCGCCAGCTCACGGTCGAGGGCGAGACGATGGCGATGCCCCGCCCCTTCCTCGTGATCGCCACCCAGAACCCGGTCGAGCTGGAAGGCACCTTCCCGCTGCCCGAGGCGCAGCTCGACCGCTTCCTCCTGCGCCTGCGCATGGGCTACCCCGACGCCGCCGAGGAGGACGCCATCCTCCAGCGCTTCGAACGCGCCCAACCGCTGGAAGCGCTCGATCCGGTGGTCGAGTCGGAAGCCTTGCGGCAGATGGTCAAGACCGTCGAGCAGGTGCGCGTCAGCGACGCCGTGCGCGGCTACATTGTCGCGATCGTCCAGGCCTCCCGCGAGGAGAAGGCGTTCGAGCTGGGCGCGTCCCCGCGCGCCTCGCTGGCGCTCCTGCGCACGACGCGGGCGCTGGCCGCCATTCGCGGCCGCGACTTCGTCCTGCCCGACGACGTGCAGGAAATGGCGCGCGTCGTCCTCCCCCACCGACTGATGCTCTCCGCCGACGCCCGGCTGCGTTCCTCCACGCCAGAATCGCTGCTGGAACAGATGCTGAACCGCGTCCCGGTCCCGATCGACGCCGCGGCCGCCGGCCGCTAGACGGTTGCCCGCCCACACGCTGACCGAGCGCTGATCGAGCGCTGGCTGAGCGCTGACCGGGGGAGGCGAAGGAGTCCGCCATGGCGATGATGGGCAACAGCGGGATGCTGGGCGAGCTCGAGGCGGAAGCACGCCGCGGCGAGCGCGAGCAGAAGATCGTCTCCGGCCAGTGGGGATTCCGCCACGACAACCGCATCATCCGCGCGATCTGGGCGCCGGCCACGGTGGTCGTCGTCCTGCTCGGCGTCGCCTCGGGCGAGATCATCGTCTCCCTCGTCGCCGCCACCGTGCTCGTCGCCGGCTGGGCCGCCTGGACCTGGACCCGCTACGCCCTCCACCGCCTCGACACCGACGTCGAAATCTCGCAAACCCACGCCTTCGTCGGCGAGACGCTGGCGCTCACCCTGCGCCTCGAAAACCGCAAGATCGTCCCCCTCACCGCGCTCCAGGTGCGCCTCAACCTGCCCGAAATCCTCGAACCCTCGAATCAGCCCTTCAGCAAGCTGCACGAGTCCGCTCCGCAAGAGGGCGTGGTCGTGCGCTCCACCTCGCTGCGCTGGTATGAGCGGCTGATCTGGCAATTCGAGATTCCCCTGCTCACCCGCGGCCACTTCCAGCTCGCCCGCATCGACCTCAAGTCAGGCGACCTCTTCGGCGTCTACCGGCGCGAACGCACCGACGCCGCCGAGCACACCCTGTGGGTCTACCCCGAAGTCGTGGCGCTGGAGCGCCTCGGCCTGCCGCGCCTGCGTCCGCAGGGCGAACAGCGCGGCGGCCAACGCCTGTTTGAAGACCCCACCCGCCTGCAAACGATCCGCGACTACCGCCCCGGCGACCCGCTCAAGAAGGTGGACTGGAAAGCGACCGCCCGCCGCCAGGCGCTGCAATCGCGCGTCTACGACCCGTCCAGCGATCTGATCGCCGTCGTCGCGCTCAACGTCTCGACCCTGCCCCACGCCTGGCAGGGCTTCTTCGGCGACATCTTCGAGCGCGCCGTCTCGGTCGCCGCCTCGCTCGCCGGCGACTTCGCGCAGGAGCGCGTCCCGGTCGGCCTGCTGGCCAACTGCACCTGGCCCGGCCACGACACCGCAATCCGCGTCCCCCCCTCGCGCTCGCCCGGGCAGATGACCCGCATCCTCGAAGCGCTGGCCATGGCCGACGTCTTCACCCTCGTCCGCATCGAGCGGATGCTCGCCGAAGAGCGCCTGACCTACGGCTCAACCCTCGCCCTCGTCACCGCCGTGCTCACCCCGGCGCTGGAGTCCGCGCTCATCCGCATCAAGCGGCACGGCGCGCAGATCGGCCTGATCTACGTCGGCATCGACGATCCGCCCGCCACCTTCGCCGAATCGCCGGTCTACGACATCCGCTCGGCGCTCGAAGGCTTGCACTACGAGCGCGTCGGCGAAGCCGGCCCCTGGGCGCGCAGCGACCGCCTCTACGCACAGCAGCGACCGCCCGAGCCGGGCGCGCCCGTCGACCTCCCCACCTTCGTCGGCGGCGGCACAGATGAAGTGGACGCCGCGGACGCAGCAGACGCCGCACGCAACGGCGGCCCGCCCGCCGGTCCTGCCCCGTTGGCCGCCACCGGCGCCGCGCCCGCGCCCCGCCGTCCGGCGAATGGAGCGGCGGACAGCCCCTGGTCCCGACCGGGTGGTTCGAGCGGTTCGGGCGGACCGGGATGAGCGCCGCCGCTGCCGTCCCGGCCGCCGCGGTTCCGTCCTCGCGCCGCCGCGTCGAGCTGGCCTACATCGCCTCGCTCCTGCTCGGCGAGGCGGTGCTGCTGATCATCCTCGCCAAACTGGTCCCCCGCCTGATCGCCGGCGACGCCGGCGAGACGCTCTCGATCTGGGCCGTAGCCGGCACGCTGGGGCTCGGCTTCGCCGTCTCCCGCTGGCTCGGCAACCGCGAGCTCTCCATGTCCCGCCGCTTCTGGCTAGGCCTGCTGGTCACCCTGATCGCCCTCCAGATCATCGGCTCCGTTGACCTCTCCGAGTCCGCCCGCATCTGGAACATGTCCTGGCTGCTCGAACTCGGCCGCCCCTCCAGCCTTGTCTGGCGCGAGCAGGTCACGCTCGCCGACGGCACGATCGTCCCCGGTGAGATCGACCAACTCTTCGCCGCCCTGATGCTGATCCCAATCTGGTTCCGCGGCGTCAATCTCGGCTCCGCCGACCTCTCCGAGCGCCCCTTCGCCGCGTACGCCGTGACTGGCCTGGCGCTGATCGCCCTCGCCCTCGCGCTCGCCGACAACGCCGGCGTCGTCGCGCACGTCCGCGCGCTCGGCATCGTCTGGGTCGTGATCGGACTCGGCACAGTGGCGCTCAAGACCGCCGCCAGCTCCGACCAGGTGCAGGGCCTGGGCGCAGCCCAGACCGGCGCCTCGATCGCCGCCACCCTGATCGCCCTCGTGATCGGCGTCGCGATCTTCCTCCTCCTCGTCACGGGGATCGTCGGGCTGGTCGCCGGCTCCGGCGTAGTCGAGCCGGTCCTGGACGCGCTCGGCACCGTCCTGCGCGCCATCATCACCGCCATTTCCTACATCTTCTGGCCCCTCTTCTGGCTCGTCGAGCAGGTCCGCGGCTGGGTCGGCACGCCCGACACCACAGTCCTGGAACAGATCGGCGAGGGCGTCGGCCGCCCGCTCGAACTCGATGAGCAAGAGCAGGGCGAGTCCAATCCCACGCCGGGCATCGTCCTGGCGCGCGTCTTCGGCGGAATCGCCACCGTGCTCGTCTTCGCCATCGCCGCCTTCTACTTCTTCCGCCGCTTCGTCAACCGCGAGGCGCGGACCGAGGAAGTCCGCGAGTCGCTCTGGGCCGAGGCCGACGTCGCCGGCGACCTGCTCGGCGCGCTGCGCGGACTCGGCGCTCGTTTCCGCCGCACGCAGGACGAGCGCCCGCCCGACGCGCCGATCGCCGAACTCTACTTCGACGTGCTCAAACACGCCGAGACGAAGGGCCAGATCCGCGCCGTCCACCGCACGCCATTGCAGTTCGCCGACGCCCTCGAACGCGCCTACCGCAGCCCGACCCCGAAGCGGATCTCGACCGCCTTCAGCACCTTCCGCTACGGCGGCCGCCCGCCCAGCCAGGCCGAACTGAACTCAATGCAGCAAAGCTGGGACGCGCTCAAGGACGGGCCGTCCTGAGCCGTCGCGGCGCAGACCAATCACCGCCGTCTCCGCATCCATGTCGCCGGCGTAGCCGAAGTCAGCCTGGAAGCCCAGCCGCCGCAGATGATCGCCGTGAGGCGAGTCAGCAAAGGCGCGCGCCGGCGAGCGCCCATAGGCGTGATACAGCCGCAGCGCCAGCCGCGCGCCGCCGCCCAACGCCGCCGTCGGCGCGAGCCGCCGCAGCCGCGACACATACGCGCCCGCAGCAAACGAATCCTCAACCGAGGGCGCAGTCCCGCCATGATCGCCGCTGCAGACGATCGCAATCCGCCCCGCGCCGCTGCTTCGCAAATGCGCCAGGCTCGCCGACAGATTGCGCAGACAGCCCGACAGCGCCCACTCCGCTTCCAGCGCGCCGACCAGCGCGCGCGTCCCGTTGCTGGTCACGTGGACGACCGTCCAGCCGCGCACGTCCCGAGCGGCGAACTCGGTCGGCGAGTTGCCGAAATCCGCCTCTGGCGGCGGCAGCGCCCCGATCTCGCCGATCAGCCGGCTGCCCGGCAGCTGCTCGCGCAGCGCGACGCCGCCCGCGAAGTCAGCGACCGGGTACACCGCCCGCGCACCGCCCGCGAACAGCGCCGCGTGCACGGTCGTCGCGCGGAAGATGTCGAGCACGACCACTGCCGCGCCCCGCAACGCCGCCTCCGGCGGCGGTTGCAGGTAGACCTCGACCTCGAGCTCGCCATCGGACGGAGAATTTGCCACCTCCGCAGCCTACGCTCGCGTCCCGCTGACGCGATCGGGATAGCCTGACGACATGACTGCGACGTCTGTGCCGCCCTTCCCCGACCGCCTCGCCCGCGCGATGCAGAGCGCCGACTCGCTGCTCTGCGTCGGCCTCGACCCGCAGCCGGCGCGCACGCCGCCGGACGAGCTGCTCGCCTTCAACACCCGCGTAATCGAAGCGACTGCCGACCTCGTCTGCGCCTACAAACCCCAATCCGCTTTCTACGAAGCCGCCGGCGAGCTCGGCTGGCGGGCGCTCAAGGAAACGATCGCGCGCATCCGCCAGCTCGCGCCAGACGCGATCGTGATCCTCGACGCCAAACGCAATGACATCGGCAACACCGCCGCCGCCTACGCCGCAAGCGCCTTTGACTGGTTCGGCGCCGACGCGCTCACGATCAACCCGTACCTCGGCGGCGACTCGGTCGCCCCGTTCCTGGAGCGCCCCGAGCGCGGCGCGTTCGCGCTCTGCCGCACCTCCAACCCCGGCGCCGCCGACCTCCAGTCGCTGCTCCTGGCCAACGGCGAGCCGCTCTATCTCGCCGTCGCCGCGCGCGCCCGCGAGTGGAGCGCGGCGCATCACCAGAATCTGGGCCTGGTCGTCGGCGCGACCTGGCCCGCAGAGCTGGCCCAGGTCCGCGCCCGCTGTCCGCAACTGCCGATCCTGCTGCCCGGCGTCGGCGCGCAGGGCGGCGACCTCGAGGCGGCCGTCGCCGCCGGCGTCGACGCCGACGGCCGCGGACTGCTGGTCTCCGCCTCGCGCTCCGTGATCTACGCGGGCGCCGCCGACCAGATTCGCGCAGAAGCCGCGTCCCTGCGCGCCGCCGCCAACGCCGCGAAACCCGTCCGCGAGTCGTCGTGACCGCGGCAGCCGGGCCCGATTCGGGAACCAGCCCGGACCCGGCCGTCGGCCCGCTGTTCCGCAACCGACCCTTCCTCGCGCTCTGGTCGGCGACCGGCATTCAGCTGATCATCAACTCAGCCCTGCAATTCGTGCTCCTCATCTGGGTGCTCGAACAGACCGGCTCGCCCTTCGCCTCGACCCTGCTGGTCATCTGTCTGGCCGCGCCGCCCGTGCTGATGGGCGCGTTCGCCGGCGTCCTCCTCGACCGCCTCGACAAGCGCAAGGTGCTCATCCTGGCGGTCATCGTCCGCGCCGGACTCACCGCCTTGCTGCTGCTCGCCGACAACGTCTCGGTCGGCGCGGTCTACGCCGTCGCCTTCGGCACCGCCGCCGCGGGCCAGTTCGCGGTGCCCGCCGGCGCCGCCGCGCTGCCCCGCTTCGTCGCCCGCCAGCAGCTGCTCTCCGCCAACTCCGCCTTCCAGTTCACCACCACCTCCACCCAACTGATCGGCCTGGTCATGCTCGCCCCGATCATGCTCAAAGTCCTCGGCTTCGACCTCTCCTACATCCTCAGCGCCGCTGCCCTGTTCGCGTCCGCCTTCCTGCTCGCCCTCCTGCCGCCGCTCAGACCGCTCCAGACCTCCGCCCAGACCGCCGCCCAGCGAGTCGCGGCAGACACCGGCCAGTTCCGCGCCGCCCTCGCCACGACCCTGCACGACATCCGCGCCGCCGGCGAGCTGGTCTGGCGCGATCGGCTCACCGCCCTCGCCCTGATCCAGCTGATCTCCGGCGTCATGCTCCTCTTCATGTTCGCCGTGCTCGTCCCCCAGTTCGTCCACGAGGTGCTCGACCGCGCCGAGGAAGACGCCGTCTACGTCTTCTGGCCGACCGGCTTCGGCGCGCTCCTCGCGCTCGTCTTCGTGCCCTGGCTCGGACGGCGGTTCCCCATCAACAGCATGGCCTCGTTCGGCCTCGCCGTGATCATGGTGATCGTGACCATGTTCGGCGTGCTCGACTTCCTCCGCGCCTCCGGCTCGTCTCAGGACTGGCTGCTGGCCGCCACCCTGCTCATGGCGTTCCCCCTGGGCCTCGCCTACGCGATGGTCAACGCGCCCGCCCAGACCCTGCTCCAGGAACGCGCCCCGCCCGAGATGCGCGGCCGGCTCTTCTCCGCCCAAATCATGCTCGCCAACGCGGTCTCGATGCTCGCCCTGCTCCTCGTCGGCGGCGTCGCTGACACCGCCGGCGTCCGCCAGGGCCTCTTCCTGCTCGGCGGCGGCCTGTTCCTGATCACCCTCGCCTCACTCTGGCTCGGCCGCCGCGGCCCCAGCCCGCCGCCGCTCTCCGCCTGAATACCCCCAGAATGCCCCCGGAACACCCCCTGAACTCCGCCTGAATGTCAGCCGCGGCGCGCCTACGCTAATCTGAGACGGCACACATCGCGGACGCATCGGGGGAAGGGCCACGCGACATGAAAGAAGTCACCGTCGAAGCGCTGCGCGTCTCCCTGATGAACTACAACCGCGTCGTCGTGCTCAAAGAGAAAGACGCCGACCGCTACCTCCCGATCTACATCGGCGCGGCCGAGGCCGACGCAATCGCCATCCGCCTCCAGCACGTCTCCGTCCAGCGCCCGATGACCCACGATCTGATGACCAACGTGATGCAGGAACTCGGCGCCAGCGTCACCCGCGTCGTCGTCACCGAAGTGCGCAACGACACCTACCACGCCCGCCTCTTCCTCAACGTCAACAACGAGCAGCTCGAAATCGACGCCCGCCCCTCCGACGCAATCGCGCTCGCCGTCCGCGCCGAAGCGCCGATCTTCGTCACCGACGAAGTCATCGACCAGGCCGGCGTCCTGCTCGACGATCAAGGGCTGGTCGATACCGACGACGAGGGCCGCCCCGATCCCGTCAAGCCCGAAGAACTCGAGAAAATGTCCGCCTTCCGCGATTTCATCGAATCGCTCGACATGGACGACTTCGAGTAATCCGTGACACAGATCGAGCCGCCGGCCGCAGATCGCGCCCGGACATGATTATGTGGTCTGTTCGCAAGCGGACTCTGTGATAATCTTCACAGTGCTCCGGCAGGGAGCCTTGCCATGAGCCGCTGGCCGCCCGCCATGCAGCTGATGGGCATCGGCTGGTACGTCGCCACCTGCATCGTCTTCGGTGTGGTCGGCGGCGTCCTGCTGGACGGCGAGCTGGGCACGGGCTTCGCGCTCACGCTCGTCGGACTCGCGCTCGGCCTGGCCTCGGCCGGCTGGGGCGGGTATCGAATGCTGCAAGACCTGTTCGCCGCCCAGGCGAAACAGAATGCGGCAGAGCGGCGGTCCCGCCCCAGCGGCCCGCCGGCGGACGACGGACCGGACGAGGAGCAGCGCGCGTGAGTCGAACACGCCTGATCGTCATCGCCACCCTCGCGTTCGCGGTCATCGGGTTCTTCCTGATGCGCGCCCCCGCGCCCGTGATCGCCCTCGCCGCCGAACCCGTCTTCGCCATCGGCAGCTACGAAGTGACCAACACGATCCTCTCCGCCTGGGTCGTCATCGTCCTCCTCGCCCTCGCCGCCTTCATCGTATACCGCCGCACCCGCGACCTGGAAGCCGCCCTCGTCCCCTCCGGCTTCCAGAACCTCGTCGAGGCAATCTACGAAGCCTTCCTCGGCATCGCCCAGCAAGTCGGCGGCGAGCGCAACGGCAAGAAATTCTTCCCCTTCGTCTTCACCATCTTCATCTTCTTGCTGATCGGCAACTGGTTCGCGCTGTTCCCCTGGAACAACGTGATCGGCCCGGTCGAGAACTACCGCTATCACTACCTGCACGAGCTGGAGTACTCCGTCGAAGAGGTGCTGCACGAGCTGGAATACGGCGAGCGCGAGCTAACCCCCGCCACCGTCGCCGGAATCAACGACACCTTCCAGAGCGCCTACTTCAAGCCGATCCACTTCAGCGACTACGAAACCGGCAGCTTCAAGGAAACCCACGCCCATTCCGACGAGATCATCGACGAGCTGCGCGAGGGCCAGCTGAGCGACGAAGCGCTCGCCGTCCGCGCCGAGTTCGCCGCCAACCCGCTGCCCGCCGACCTTGACGGCGCGGAGCTGGCGCACGCCATCGAGGAGCGGCTCGAGCACGCCGGCGTCGCCGAAAAGTACGCGCACGACGCCATGCTCTACAACCTCCCGCTGGCCGTCGCCGACGCCGAACTCGTCCGCGCGACCGGCCCGATCCTGAGCGGCGCGGGCTTCAAGATCATCCCCCCGCGCACCCTCTTCGACACCCCGCGCGACTTCTCCTACGACGGCTTCGCCGAACCGATCTACATCAGCGACGCCGACCACATCTGCCTGCCCCAGGAAGAGACGTCCTGCGCGGGCGCCGCCGCCCTGACGACCGTCAATACCGCCCACATCGGCTTCGTGCTTGAGCTTGAGGATCAAGGCTTTGCCGGCGAGACCGTCGGCCACATCTTCCCGATCTTCCGCGCCTTGGCCTCGGACGTGAACCTGCCCCTGGCGCTGGCGCTCTGGTCCTTCCTCGCCGTGCAGTACTTCGGGATGCGCGGGGTGGGGATTGGCGCCAACTTTGGCAAGTACATCGGCGTCGGCTCCCACGCCATCGTCAAGGGCCCGATGGGCGTCTTCGTCGGCATCCTCGAAATCGTCTCCGAGGTCGGCCGCGTCATCTCGTTCACCTTCCGTCTCTTCGGCAACATCTTCGCCGGCGAAGTCGTGCTCTTCATCTCCATGTTCCTGGTCGCCTTCGTCGTGCCCACGGTCTTCTTCGGCCTCGAGGTCTTCGTCGGCTTCATCCAGGCGTTCGTCTTCGCCATGCTGACCCTCGTCTTCGCCTCCACCGCGGTCGGCGATCACGACGAACATCATGACGAGGCGGCCGGTCACTAAGCGCCCATGGGCGGGTCAGATCGATCCCGCCTCGGTCAACCAAGCGTGCAGCGCGGCCACGGAGGGCCGCACGGAGAGGAACCAGAATGCTCGAACTGATTGCACAGATCGGCGACGATGGAATGAAGTACATCGGCGCCGCCTTGGCCATGGGCCTCGGCGCCATCGGCCCGGCGCTCGGCATCGGCATGCTCGCCGGCCGCGCCCTCGAGGCGCTCGGCCGCAACCCCGACGCCGCCCCCGTGATTCAGACGAACATGATCCTCGGCATCGCGTTCACCGAGGCGATCGCGATTTACTCGCTCGTCGTCGCGGTCATGGTGGGCTTCGTCTTCTAACCTGACCCCGCCAGACTCGCCAGCAGACCGCCGCGCGCCCTCTGCCGCGGCCCCGCTGACGCCGCTGGCCAACGGCCCAGACTGATTGGCAGGATGGTATGGACGCTCTCGGTCTCAACCTCGCCGGACTGATCACCCACTTCATCAGCTTCGGCATCCTGTTCGCCCTGCTGTTCGTCCTGCTCTACCGGCCCCTCGGCCGCGTGCTCGAAGAACGGCGCAAGCGGATCGAGGAAGGCCTGACCGCCTCCGAGCGCGCCCAGGAAGCGGCCGAAGAAGCCCGCGCCGAAGCGCGCGCCGAAATCCAGCAGGGCCGCGACGAAGCCCAGCGCCTCGTCGCCCAGGCCCAGGAACTCGCCCAGCGGATCGAATCCGAAGCGCGCGACAGCGCCGTCGAACAGGCCGATCAGCTGATCGAACGCGCCCGCTCCGAGATCGAGCAGGAACGCGACCGCGCCGTCCAGCAACTCCGCGACGAGTTCGCCGGCATGGCCATCTCCGCCGCCGAGCGCGTCATCGGACAATCGCTCGACGCCGACGATCACCAGCGCCTGATCGCCGAGGTGCTGGCCGAATCGTCCGCCGGCCAGTCCGCCGGCCAGTCCGCCGGCCAGCAGAACTAGACGCAACGCGAGGAGCGAATCGTGGCGCTCAGCGACCCCGCCGCCCGTCGATACGCAGACGCCGTCTTCGGCATCGCCCAGGACGCCGCCTCGCATGACCGCTGGGCCGACGATCTCGCCGACATCGTCGCGCTCTTCAGTGAGCCGACCGTCTACAGCTTCCTCGCATCCACCCGCGTTTCGCAGGCGGAGAAAGAGCGGGTGCTGGACAGCGCTCTGCCCGACCTGCAGAACGCGGCCCGCAACTTCGCCAAGCTGCTCGTGCGCAAGCGCCGCGCCAACCTCGCCCCGCAGATCAGCGAAGCGTTCCGCGAACGCCTCAACGATGTGCGCGGCATCGCCGACGCCACCGTGACCACCGCCGTCCCGCTCTCTGACGCCGCCCGCGCCGCCGTCGTGGACGCCGTCCGCCGCTACACCGGCGCCGAGCGCGTCGAACTCGTGGCCACCGTCGACCGCGACCTGATCGGCGGCGCCGTCGTCAAGATCGGCGACCGCATCATCGACGGATCCGTGCGCACCCGCCTGGACACCATGCGCCGCTCGCTCGCGCAAGGCTAGTCACACCAAAGGAGTCAGCATCATGGCTGTCCGACCCGAAGAAGTCGCCGCCCTTATTCGGCAGCAGATCGAAGGCTTCGAGAGCCAGGTCGTCTCCGCCGAGGTCGGCACCGTCGTCGAAGCCGGCGACGGCATCGCCCGCGTATACGGCCTCGCCGGCGCGCTCTCCGGCGAACTGCTCGAATTCCGCCCCAAGGACGGCTCCGACCCCGTCATGGGTATGGCGCTGAACCTCGAAGAGGAAATCGTCGGCGCCGTGATCATGGGCGACTACCGCGTCATCGAAGAAGGCGACGAAGTCCGCTCCACCGGCACCGTCGCCGAGGTCCCCGTCGGCGAGCAGCTGATCGGCCGCGTCGTCAACGCCCTCGGCGAGCCCATCGACGGCAAAGGCCCCATCAGCGCTGCCGAAACCCGCCCCGTCGAGCGCATCGCCCCCAACGTCGTCACCCGCGCCTCCGTCGACACCCCCGTCCAGACCGGCATCCTCGCCATCGACTCCCAGATCCCCATCGGCCGCGGCCAGCGCGAGCTGATCATCGGCGACCGCCAGACCGGCAAGTCTTCGATCGCGATCGACACGATCATCAACCAGCAGGGCCAGGACCTGATCTGCATCTACGTCGCCATCGGCCAGAAGCAGGCCAAGGTGACCAACGTCGTCGCCACCCTCGAAGAGCACGGCGCGATGGGCCACACCATCGTCGTCAACGCCGCCTCCGCCGAGTCCGCCGCCCAGCAATACCTCGCCCCCTACTCCGGCGTCGCCATGGCCGAGTACTTCATGGAGCGCGGCCAGGACGCCCTGATCATCTACGACGACCTCTCCAAGCACGCCTGGGCCTACCGCCAGATCTCCCTCCTCCTGCGCCGCCCGCCCGGCCGCGAGGCCTACCCCGGCGACGTCTTCTACCTCCACTCCCGCCTGCTCGAGCGCGCCGCCAAGCTCTCCGACGAAAACGGCGGCGGCTCCATCACCGCCCTGCCGATCATCGAGACCCAGGCCGGCGACGTCTCCGCCTACATCCCGACCAACGTCATCTCGATCACCGACGGCCAGATCTTCCTCGAGGCCGACCTCTTCAACGCCGGCCAGCGGCCCGCCGTCAACGCCGGCATCTCCGTCTCCCGCGTCGGCGGCTCCGCACAGAAACGCGCGATGCGCTCCGTCGCCGGCCAGCTCCGCATCGACATGGCGCAGTTCCGCGAACTCCAGGCCTTCGCCCAGTTCGGCACCTCCGACCTTGACGCCGCCACCCGCCGCCAGCTCGAACGCGGCCAGCGCCTCTCCGCGCTCCTCGTCCAGCCCGAGCAGCAGCCCCTCTCCCTCTCCACCCAGGTCGCGCTGCTCTACGCCGCCAACGCCGGCATCCTCGACGACGTCCCCGTCAACAAGGTCAACGACTTCGCCAACGGCGCCAGCGAGTACCTCAACACCTCGCACCGCGACCTGCTCGGCGGAATCGCCGATTCCGGCCTACTGTCCAGCGACGACGAGGCGGCACTCAGCTCCGCCCTCCAAACCTTCAAGGACACCGTCCCCTTCTAGGTCACCCACAACGGCGACTACCGGACCGCCTGATCAAGTGACCAAGTGAGCGCGAGCAACAGAGAGCAGTAAGGGTCGATGGCCAACACCCGCGAAATCCGCCGACGCATCCGCTCGGTCGAGAACACGGCCAAGATCACCAACGCGATCCAACTCGTGGCCGCCTCCAAAATGCGCCGCGCCCAGGACCGCGCCCTCCAGGCCCGCCCCTACGCCGAGAAGATGCAGTCCGTCCTCGGCCACCTCTCCACCGTCGCCGGCGACCCCGACACCGCCCACCCGCTCCTCGAACGGCGCGAGATCAACGAGACCACCGTCATCCTCATCACCCCCGACCGCGGCCTCTGCGGCGGCCTGATCGCCAACCTCGAACGCCACACCGGCGAGATCGTGCTCGGCCCCGAGGCCGGCGGCGCTGGCGAACTCTCGATGATCCCCGTCGGCCGCAAAGGCGGCGACTACTTCCAGCGCTTCGGCATCAACTTCCGCGCCAGCTTCCAGGAGCTGGGCGACTACCCCGGCCTTGCCGAGACCCAGCCCATCTCCCGCATCGCCATCGACGACTACACCGAAGGCCGCGTCGACCAGGTACTGCTCGTCTACGCCTCCTTCATCAACACCGTCTCGCAGGTCCCCGTCACCGTCCCCATCCTGCCCGTCGAACCGCCGGTCGCCGAGGACGACGCCGGCTCGGGCGAGACCCAGTACATCTTCGAGCCGTCGCCCCAGGAAGTGCTCGCCGACCTGCTCCCACGCTACGTCGATCTGCTCGTCTACCAGGCCGTGCTCGAAGCCGCCGCCTCCGAGCAGTCCGCCCGCATGGTCGCCATGCGCAACGCCACCGACGCGGCGAACGAGATGATCGCCGACCTCACCCTCGTCTACAACAAGGCCCGCCAGGAACAGATCACCTCCGAGCTGCTCGACATCACCGGCGGCGTCGAGGCGCTCAAGGGTTAACGCTCATGCCGGCAGCAGTCATCTTCGACATGGACGGCGTGCTGCTCGACTCCGAGCCGCTGCATTACGAAGCCGTCCGCCAGTTTCTCGCCGAACAGGGCATCGACTTCCCGCTTGACGACTACGCCCGCTACCTCGGCACCACGCTCCCCGGCACCTGGGACGACCTCTGCGCCCGCTACCCAATTTCCATGACGCTCGCCGACTTCGAGACGCGCTACAACGCCGACGTACTCAAGCAGTACCAGGCCGGCGCCCCGCTGATCACCGGCGCGCGCGAACTGATCGAGCAGCTGCTCAACCTCAACGTCCCCATCGCCGTCGCCAGCTCCTCGCACCGCATGTGGGTCGAGGCCGCCCTCGAAGGCGCAGACCTGCGCCGCTACTTCGAACACACCACCGCCGGCGACGAAGTCTCTGAGGGCAAACCCTCGCCCGAGATCTACCTCAAGGCCGCCGCCAAACTCGGCCTCGACCCGACCGACTGCATCGCCATCGAGGACGCCCCCGCCGGCGTCGAATCCGCCCGCACCGCCGGGATGCGCGTCGTCCTCGTCCGCACCGCACTCACCAACGAGCTCAACCTCGCCAGCGACTGGCAGGTCGATGATCTGACAGAATTCAACCTCACATGGCTGGACGGCCCCGTGACCGAGCGGGCCGGCGCAGCCGCGACCGCGACCTAAGCAGGCCGCAGATGGGAGACCCACATGGCTGATGGCTCAGTAGTCCAGGTAATCGGTACCGTCGTCGACGTCGAATTCCCGCCCGACAGCCTGCCCTCGCTGTTCAGCGGCGTGACCATCACGATGGGCAGCGGCACCCAGGTCGTGACCGAGGTCCAGCAGCACCTCGGCAACAACCGCGCCCGCTGCCTCGCCATGGACTCCACCGACGGCATGAAGCGCGGCGACAACGCCGCCGACCTCGGCCAGCCGATCGCCGTCCCCGTCGGCGAAGTCGCGCTCGGCCGCCTCTTCAACGTGCTCGGCGAGCCGCTCGACGGACTCGGCGACATGCCCGCCGACTGCGTCCGCTCCCCCATCCACCGCACCCCGCCCACCTTCGAGGAACAGGCCGCCGAGACCACCATCCTCGAAACCGGCATCAAGGTCGTCGACCTCATCTGCCCCTTCACCCGCGGCGGCAAGATCGGCGCCTACGGCGGCGCGGGCGTCGGCAAGACCGTCGTCATCCAGGAACTGATCCGCAACATCGCCACCGAGCACGGCGGCTACTCCGTCTTCGCCGGCGTCGGCGAGCGCTCGCGCGAGGGCAACGACCTCTGGCACGAAATGCGCGAGTCCGGCGTGCTCGACAAAACCGTCCTCGTCTTCGGCCAGATGAACGAACCGCCCGGCGTGCGCCTCCGCGTCGCCCTCACCGGCCTCACCTTCGCCGAGCACTTCCGCGACGAGCAGGGCCAGGACGTCCTCCTCTTCATCGACAACATCTACCGCTACACCCTCGCCGGCCAGGAAGTCTCCGCGCTGCTCGGCCGAATGCCCTCCGCCGTCGGCTACCAGCCCACCCTCTCCACCGAGATGGGCGAACTGGAAGAGCGCATTACCTCCACCAACCGCGGCTCGATCACCTCCTTCCAGGCGATCTACGTCCCCGCCGACGACTACACCGACCCCGGCGTCGCCACCACCTTCGGCCACCTCGACGCCGTCGTCGCGCTCGAACGCGCCATCGCCTCACAGGGCTTCTACCCCGCCGTTGACCCGCTCACCTCATTCAGCCGCGCCCTCGACCCCAAGATCGTCGGCCAGGAGCACTACGACGTCGCCCGCGAAGTACAGCGCGTCCTCCAGCGCTTCAAGGACCTCCAGGACATCATCGCCATCCTCGGCGTCGATGAACTCTCCGAGGAAGACAAGCAGACCGTCGCCCGCGCCCGCCGCATCCAGCGCTACCTGACCCAGCCCTTCTTCGTCGCCGAGCAGTTCACCGGCCTCACCGGCGAGTACGTCTCCGTCCGCGACACCGTGCGCGGCTTCAAGGAAATCCTCGAAGGCGCTCACGACGGACTGCCCGAGCAGGCCTTCTTCAACGTCGGCACCATCGAACAGGCCGTCGAGAAGGGCGCTCGCATCGCCGCCGAGGCCGCCGCCTAAATTCACCCTCCCCCCGCAAAGCGGGGGGAGATGTCCCGTCGGGACAGAGGGGGCCACCCCCGGAAAGGCCCGCCATGCCGCTCACGCTCGAGATCATCACCGGCGAGCGCCGCCTGCTGCGCCAGGAAGAGGTCGATGAGGTTATCGCCCCCGGCGCGCTCGGCGAACTCGGCATCCTCCCCAACCACGCCCCCCTGATCACCTCGCTCGCCCCCGGCGAGCTGCGCGTCAAGGCGGGCGGCAACGTCGAAGAGTACTTCGTCAGCGGCGGTTTCCTCGAAGTCCACACCGACGAGGTCACCGTCCTCGCCGACGCCGCCGAACACGGCTCCGAGATCGACGTGGAACGCGCCGAAGCCGCCCGCCAGCGCGCCCAGCAGCGCCTCGAGCAGGCCGGCGACGCCGACCGCGCCCGCGCCCAGGCCGCCCTCTCCCGCTCCCTCCAACGACTCCGAGTCCTCGAACACCGCCGCCGCCGAGGCGAAGGCCGAGAAATGACCCGCACCACCGCCTAGCTCGCCCGACCAAGAGCCCCCCCCCCAATCCGTCACGCCCGCACCCCCAACCGTCACGCCCGCACCCCCAACCGTCACGCCCGCACCCCCAACCGTCACGCCCGCGCCCCGCCGCGGCCATCTCGCCTCGTAGGCAGAGCGGTCCGGAGCACCCCGAAATCCCCGCACGCTCAGCCCGGCGGCTCAGCGGACTGCTGCCGCGCCTCCTCCAGCACCTCCACCTCGACCCGCAGCACCGCATCATTCAGCGTTCCCAACGCCGCCAGAAGCTGGACGGTGCGCGGTTGCAGGACAGCCTCCATCGCCTCCAACGCCGTCAGCAGCTGGATGCCCCGCTGCTGCGCCGCCGCGTCCAGCGCCGCAATCCCCGCCCGCCGCTCAGTGAGCGCCTGCTCCAGTAACGCGGACAGCCGCTCCAGCGCCGCCCGCAGCTCATCATCCCGCGCCCCACTGTCAGCCTGCCGCACGGCCGCGCTCGGACGCAGCAGCGCAGTCAACCAATCCACCGCCTCCCGCAACTCCGCCAGCTGCGCGCTCAACCCCGCCAATCCATCGTCACTCATCGCCCCAAACTCTCGATCACCGCCGGCGCCCCCAGAAAAAAAGCGCCCATCGCTCAGCTCCCTGCCAGCCTAGATCGATCCGCCGCCGTCAAGGCGCTGCTGTGCACAGCAAGCTACCCGCGGCAAACGCGGGTACGACGGAGCTTGCCACGCGAGGATGACAGCCAGCCCCCCCCAATCCGTCATGGCCGCGCCCCGCCGCGGCCATCTCGCCGTGCGCGCCCGGATGGTACGCGCTACCGCGAACCGCTTCCGCGAGCGTCAAGCTGCGCCCAGCGCGTCATAACGGGCTACAGTCAACCTATGAGCGCCGACGCCGAACCCTTTCTCCGCATCACCGGCCGGCGGCGGTTGGCCGGTAAACTCCGCGTCAACGGCGCAAAGAACGCCGCCCTCCCCTGTCTCGCCGCCGCCCTCCTCACCGACCAACCCTCCCGCCTGCGCCGCGTCCCCGACATCGAGGACGTCCACCGCCTCCTCGAAATCCTCACCTGCCTCGGCGTTGACGCCCGCTTCCAGGACAACGCAGTCGCGCTCCACCCCGTCGGCCCGTGCCGCGGCGCGCCGCCCGACCATCTCGTCGCCGCCCTGCGCGCCTCCTTCCTCGTCATGGGCCCCCTCCTCGCCCGCAGCGGCGAGGCGGCCAGCGGCGCGCCCGGCGGCGACAACATCGGCGCGCGACCCCTCGACGTCCACCTCGCCGGCTTCCGCGCCCTCGGCGCACGCGTCGAATCGATCAACGGCCGCACCATCGCCCGCGCCCCCGACGGCCTCCGCGGCGCGGACATCGTGCTCGACTATCCCAGCGTCCTGGGCACCGAGAACCTGCTCCTTGCCGCCGTCCTCGCCCGCGGCCGCACACGCATCGTCAACGCCGCCATGGAACCCGAAGTCGTCTGCCTCGCCGACCTCCTCACCCGCATGGGCGCGCGCATCTCCGGCGCCGGCCACAACACAATCACAATCGACGGCGTCGACCGCCTCGCCGGCGTCGACCACGAGCTGATCCCCGACCGCATCGAGACCGGCACGCTGCTCATCGCCGCCGCCGCCACGCGCGGCCGCGTCCTCCTGCGCGGCGCAGATCCCGACCAGCTCGAGCTGCCGCTCGCCAAGCTCAACGAGGTCGGCGCGCAGATCTGGAGCGCCCCCGACCAGATCGAGCTCGACGCCGGCCCCGCCCTCCGCCTCAACGCCGCCAACGTCCAGGCACTCCCCTATCCCGGCTTCCCCACCGACCTCCAGGCGCCCATGACCGCCCTCCTCACCCAGGCCGCCGGCCGCTCCATCGTCCACGAACGCGTCTTCGAGGACCGAATGCAACACCTCGCCGGATTGCGCCAGTTCGGCTCCATCCTCCGCGTCCGCGAAGACGGCCGCCCCGAACTCTTCGGTCCCGCCCGGCTCGCCGGCACGGTCGGGCGCGGCACCGACATCCGCGCCACCGCCGCGCTCGTCGTCGCCGCCCTCGCCGCCGACGGCGAGAGCCGCGTCTACGGCATCCACCACCTCGCCCGCGGCTACGCCGACCTCGCCGGCCAGCTCCGCGCCCTCGGCGCAGACATTGAGTTGATCCCCGCCCTCGATACACTGACCAACTGAACGCCCCACCGCAGCGAAGCGAAGCCCATGATGTTCACCAAGCGGCTCGGCATCGATCTCGGCACCGCCCGACTCCGCATCGCCGTCCCCCGACGCGGCGGCCGCATCGTCATCGACGAACCCACCGTCGTCGCCCTCGCCGCCCAGGAAAACGCCGTCCTCGCCGCCGGCAGCGACGCCGCCAACATGATCGGCCGCGCCCCCGAATTCGTCAGCGTCATCAGCCCCATGCGCGAGGGCGTGATCGACGACTACCGCATCGTCGAAGCCCTGCTCCGCTACTATATTTCGCTCGTCACCGGACGCTTCAACCTCGTCCGCCCCGAAGTCATGATCGCCACCCCCGCCGGCGTCACCAACGTCGAGCAGCGCGCCGTCCGCGACGCCGTCGAACAAGCCGGCGCCCGCCGCCCCGCCCATCTGATCGCCAACCCACTCGCCGCCGCCATCGGCGCCGGCGTCCCCATGGGCGACGCCCGCGGCGCGCTCGTCGGCAACCTCGGCGCCGGCCGCTCCGAAACCGCCGTCCTCTCCATGTACGGCGTCGTCGTCTGGGACTCCGCCCGCATCGGCGGAGACGTCATCACCGAGGCGATCGTCGAACACATCAAGCGCCGCCACAGCCTGCTGATCGGCGAACGCACCGCCGAAGAGCTCAAGTTCGCCTCCGCCTGGGCCATCCCGGTCGAAGAGCCGATCCGCGCCGAAGTCCGCGGCCGCGATCAGTCCAGCGGCCTCCCCCGCAGAGTCACGATCACCGCCAACGAACTCGTCCCCGCCATCCAGCAAGTCCTCCAATCCTTCATCGAGGTCACCCGCAGCACCCTCGAACGCACCCCCCCCGAACTCACCGCCGACATCATCGACCGCGGCATGTTGCTTACCGGCGCCGCCGCCCGCCTGCAGGGCATCGACCTCTACCTCGCCGACCAGATCGGCATCCCCGTCACCGTCGCCGACAACGCCGAAGACGCCGTCGCCCTCGGCGCCGCCGAAGCGCTCGACAACCTCGACCTCGTCGGCCCCAATCTCCTCGCCCAGGAGAGCGCCCTCAGCGGCTCCGACTCCCGCTGACCCCTCTGACTCGCCTCATCCCCTTGGCGCTACTCCAGGTAGTACGCCATGCTCTCCAGCTCCATCACCGGATCAATCTGCCGCAGCCGCACCTCCGGCGGGACGCTCATCGTGACCGGCGCATAGCTCAGAATCGCCCGCACCCCGCCGTCCACCAGCGCGTCAATCACCGACGGCGCAGCCTCCGCCGGCACCGCCACGATCCCCATCGCAATCCGCGCCTGCGCCAGATACGCCGGCAGCGTCGCCACGTCGGCGACCTGGTGATTCTCAATCCGCCGACCCACCTGCTGCGGATCGGAGTCAAACACCCGCACCACCTCAAATCCGCCCCGCCGAAAGCCGCTGTAGCCCAACACCGCCCGCCCCAGCTGCCCGACGCCAATCAACACCATCTCCTTGACCCGCCCGTTCAACCCCAGAATGTTGCGCAGCCGATCCCGCAGCCCGACCACCTCATAACCGCGCCCACGCTTGCCGAACCGCCCAAAGTAGGACAGATCCTTGCGAATCTGCGCCGGCGTCACCCCCAGGCGATGACCCAGCTCCTGCGAAGAAATGAACTCCCGCCCCTCCCCCTCCAACAAACTCAGCTCACGCAGGTAGAGCGGCAGGCGGCGGATCACAATGTCCGGTATCTCGGTCACGCGGCTACTCTCCACCCTTCCTGCTTGCGCCTCAGGCTACAACCGACCTGACCCTTACCCGCCCGCGCCGCCCGCCGCCGCCGCCTGTTCATTTGACGTTTACAACACACGATCATCCGGCTGCCGCACGCCAAAATCGTCCGCCCGCAGCGCCTCGAGCCGCGCCGCGTCCTCCCCCGCCAACCCCGGTAACTCGATCGCCGCAATCTGATCTGCCAACTCCGCCGTGTTCTTGACCCCCGGCACCACCGTCGAGATCGCCGCCTGCGCCAACGCAAAGCGCGCCGCCCACTGCGACAGCGGCGCGCCGTCCGCCTCCAGAAACCGCAGACCCGCCGCCCGCTGATAATCGTGCGCGACCAGCGAGTCCGCCGCCACCTCCCGATCCACCCCCGCCGACAACGCCCCCGCCGCCAGATTGCGAATCCCGATCACGCCAATCCCCAACTCCGCCGCCAGCGGCAGCAGCTGCCCGTGATCATGCAACGACGACCCCGCCGGCAGCGCCCGCGCCGCCGAGTCGTTCAGCAGGTTGTAGTACACCTGCAACGTATCCAGCCCGCCCGCCCGCACGGCCTGATGGACGACCTCACGCACCACCCCCGCCTCTCCCATCCCCGTAATCCCCACAAAGCGCGTCAACCCGTCCTGCTTCAACCGCTGCAGCGTCTCCAACGCCAACATCGCATCCGCCACCGACACCGACCGCCGATACCGCCCCCGCTCCGCCGTGATCGTGTTGTGCAGCTGGAACACATCCACCCGCTCCCGCCGCAGCCGCTCCAGCGATTCCTGAATCCCCCGCTCGACCGCGCCCGGAATGTCAGCAAGATCCGCCTCGCTCAACGACACCTTGGTCGCCACCAGCATCTGCTCCCCCCGATGCTCCGGCGCTTCCAACAGCGCCCGCCCCAGATTGCGCTCCGCAGCCCCGTTCCCATAACTCGGCGCAACGTCGTAGAAATTGATCCCCTCCCGCATCGCCAACGCAATCGTCTCCCCAATCTCCGCCTCCGTCGTCCCCCCCCAGACCTGCCCAATCCCGCCCCCGCCCAACCCAATCTCCGAGACCACCAACCCCGTCCGACCCAACCGCCGATATCGCATCATCGTCCAAACCCTCACTCTCGCCCAAACACAGACGTTGCCCTGAGATTACCCGCGCCCCCAACTAGCAGCATCCCCAGCGCTACGGTGAAGCGCATGACCTCTCCCTTCCCTGCCCCAGTCGCAACCTGGCCCAGCCTGACCGACCTCCCCGCCCTCTACCCCGACGCCCGCAACCGCGCCAACCGCGGTCCCCTCCTCTACCGCGCCGGCAAGACCTGGCCGCTGCGCCCCCCGCTCGACCTCCGCGGCCGCCTCCCCCTCCTCGCCGTCGGCAGCAACGCCTACCCCCGCCAACTCCACGACAAACTCACCGGCCACGACGCCGACCGCCACGGCGTCCCCCTCATCCCCGCCCTCATCCGCGACCTCGACACCGCCTACTGCCCCATCCGCGCGCGCAAGGGCTACGTCCCTGTCACCCTGACCTCGCGCCCGGGCGCAATCGCCCTCACCTGGCTCCAATGGCTGACCCCCGCCCAACTCGACCTCATCGCCGCCAGCGAAGGCCCCCGCTACGCCCTCGTCGGCGGCCCGCCCCTCGCCGCCCGCACCCGCCTCAATCCCCGCCTCCCCCGCCCGCCCCACATCTACGCCTGGTGGTTCGACTCCATCCTCGAACACAACGGCCAGCCCGCCTGGCTCGACGTCCACCACGCTCCGCCCACGCCTCCTCCAGACCTCGACGGAAGCGATGTCCGAGCCCGCCCCAACCCGCCGCCCGCCGGCTGGCGGCAAATCCCGCGCCCGCCGGGCGATCATGCCATCGACCAGGAAAGTATGAGCAAACTGTGATAAACTGAATCCTAGAACACATTGCTGGAGCTGACGCTTGGTTACCGAACAAACTACGCCGAATATGCCCACTCGCACCCTCGTCGAAGAGATGAGCTCCTCATACCTCGACTACGCGATGAGCGTGATCGTCTCCCGCGCCCTCCCCGACGCCCGCGACGGCCTCAAACCCGTCCAGCGCCGCATCCTCTACGCAATGGACGATCTCGGTATGCGCGCCAACCAGCCGCATCGCAAGTCCGCCCGCATCGTCGGCGAAGTACTCGGTAAGTATCATCCCCACTCCGACCAGCCCGTCTATGACGCCATGGTACGCATGGCCCAACCCTTCTCCCTCCGCCACCCCCTGATCGACGGCCAGGGCAACTTCGGTTCGATCGATAACGATCCCCCCGCCGCCATGCGTTACACCGAAGCCCGCCTCTCCCGCCTCGCAGAAGAACTGCTCGCCGACCTCGACAAAAATACCGTCGACTTCACCCCCAACTTTGACGAATCCCTCAACGAACCCACCGTCCTCCCCGGCCGCGCCCCCAACCTCCTCCTCAACGGCGCCGCCGGCATCGCCGTCGCCATGGCCTGTGACATCCCGCCCCACAACCTCACCGAACTCGCCGCCGCCGTCAACACCATCCTCCACAACGACAACGCCACCCTCGACGACATCCTCCAACACATCCAGGGCCCCGACTTCCCCACCGCCGGCAGCATCTTCGCCGGCGACAACCGCGAAGACCTCCGCCGCATGTACGGCACCGGCCGCGGCGGCTTCACCGTCCGCGCCCAACAACACCTCGAAGAAACCTCCTCCGGCAACCGCGTCCAGATCGTCTTCACCGAAATCCCCTACCAGACCAACAAAGTCCGCATCATCGAACAAATCGCCGCCCAGGTCCGCGACAAAAAGATCGAAGGCATCCGCGACCTCCGCGACGAATCCGACCGCCACGGAATGCGCCTCGTCGTCGAACTCACCCGCGACGGACACGTCCAGACCATCCTCGCCCAGCTCTACAAAGCCACCGCCCTCCAGGTCCAGTACAGCGGCAACTTCGTCGCCCTCGTCGACAACCGCCCCCGCACCCTCACCCTCTTCCAGCTCCTCCGCGAATTCATCCGCCACCGCCGTGACATCATCACCCGCCGCACCGAATTCGAACTCGACAAAGCCCGCGACCGCCACCACATCGTCGAAGGCCTGCTCAAGGCCATCGACAACATCGACGCCATCATCGCCGCCATCCGCGCCGCCGAATCCGCCGAAGCCGCCCGCGACCGCCTCCAGGACGACCCCTTCGACCTCTCCCAGCGCCAGGCCCAGGCCGTCCTCGAAATGCAGCTCCGCCGCCTCGCCCAACTCGAACGCAGCAAACTCGAAGAAGAGTACCGCGACCTCACCGAAACCATCGAATACCTCGAAGGCCTCCTCGCCGACGAAAAGAAAATCGATGGCCTGATCAGCGCCGACATGGACGAACTCGTCGAAACCTACGGCCAAGACCGCCGCACCCGCGTCATCCACCGCTCCGTCGACAACTTCACCCCCGCCGACCTCGTCCCCCACCAATCCTCCGTCGTCACCCTCACCCGCCACGGCTACATCAAACGCCAACCCGTCGACGCCTTCCGCT
The DNA here is from genome assembly GCA_965200625.1 of Dehalococcoidia bacterium. Lineage (GTDB taxonomy): Bacteria > Chloroflexota > Dehalococcoidia > Bin125 > Bin125 > Bin125. The sequence continues at coordinate 1,414,314 of OZ241375.1, read as the reverse complement.
CCCAACGCCGCGGCGGCAAAGGCGTCAAGGGCATCGAACGCAAAAACAGCGCTACCGCCGGCGACGCCCCCCACCGCCTCATCGCCTGCGACACCCACGACCACCTCCTCCTCTTCACCTCCCGCGGCCGCGTCTACGGACTCCCCGCCCACGAAGTCGAAGCCCGCTCCCGAGAGTGGCGCGGACTCCCCGTCCGCAACGTCGTCGACCTCCAACTCGACGAACAGGTCACCACCATCATCCCCGTCCAGTCCTTCGACGACGACTACATCATCCTCGGCACCCGCCAGGGCTACGTCAAAAAAACCCAGCTCCGCCACTTCATGAACGTCCGCCGCAGCGGACTCCTCGCCTTCAACCTCCGCGACGACGAACTCGTCGAAGCCACCTTCGCCCACGCCGGCGACGACGTCATCGTCACCGCCACCAGCGGCCGCACCGTCCGCTTCGCCATCGACGCCCTCCGCGAAGCCTCCCGCGTCAGCGGCGGCGTCCGCGGCATCAACGCCCCCGACGAATCCCTCATCGGCCTCCAGACCATCGTCCCCAACGCCGAAATCCTCACCGTCACCGCTGGCGGCTTCGGCAAACGCACCCCCGAGTCCGAATACCCCACCAAAGGCCGCGCCGGCAAAGGCATGATCGGCCACAAAGTCTCCCCCGAAACCGGCCCCCTCGTCGGCCTCGCCGTCGTCCGCGGAGACGAAGAACTCGTCGTCATCTCCACCGGCGGAAAAATCCTCCGCACCGAAGTCCAACAACTCCGCCAATGCGGCCGCTCCACCAAAGGAGTCAAAGTAATGAACGCCGAACAAGGAATAGCCGCCATAGCCGTAGTAGACACCAGCCGAGAATTCGGCCAACGCCCCTAACCCATACAAAAGCCCCCCCAAATAAGCTCCCCCACCCGGGGAGCTGTCACAAAGTGACTGAGGGGGGACTCCCCCAATCCCCAGATCCGTCATGCCGCGCCCTCAGATCCGTCATACCCGCGCTTGCCGCGGGTATCTCGACGCGCCCACGATCCAGCCGCGAGATTGCCGCGGCTGAGCGCGGCAATGACGGAGCGCGCCATCGTCGCACGCAACCGCTGGATGGGTTCCCGCTTTCGCGGGAACGACGGCAGGGAGCAAGCGCTCCCCCACCGGGGGAGCGGTCACGAAGTGACTGAGGGGGGACTCTCCCAATCCCCAGATCCCCATCAACCCCGAACCCATGTCCGCATAAAATCAACCTCCACCAACCAAGCACCAACCACCCAAAGGAACCCACCATGACCCCGAACTCCCCCAGACTCTCCCGCCCCCACCCAAACCAACCCCCGCCCAATCGAGCCCAATCGAGCCAAAACCCAGCCAAACCTGGACAAACCTGGACAAATCTGAACACCCGCCAAGCCAATTCCCCGCCCCCACCAGCACTTCCGCCCAATCCGGCCAGAATTCCCGCGCCGCCCGTGCTTCCGCTATCATCCTCCCCAACCAGCCTCAGCGAGGACGCGCCCATGAAATTCGGCATCTTCTACGAAATCTCCGTCCCCCGACCGTGGGAAAACGACATCGAGCACACGGTCTATCACCGGTGCCTCGAGCAGGTCCGCACCGCCGACGAACTTGGCTTCCACTCCGTCTGGGCCGTCGAGCACCACTTCCTCGAGGAATACTCCCACTGCTCCGCCCCCGAACTCTTCCTCACCGCCTGCGCCATGCAGACCAAGCAAATCCGCGTCGGCCACGGCATCGTCGTCTGCGTCCCCCAGTTCAACCACCCCATCCGCGCCGCCGAGCGCGCCGCCGTCCTCGACATCCTCTCCGACGGCCGCCTCGAATTCGGCACCGGCCGCTCCGCCACCTGGACCGAACTCGGCGGCATGGACGCCAACCCCGACGAAACCAAAGAAACCTGGGACGAGTACACCCGCACCATCCCCCAGATGTGGACCAACGAGCGCTACGGCTACGAAGGCCGCGCCTTCCGCATGCCCACCCGCGCCGTCCTTCCCAAGCCCTACCAGAAGCCCCACCCCCCCATGTGGGTCGCCGTCTCCTCCCCCGGCACCGAGATCGACGCCGCCGAGCGCGGCATGGGCTCCCTCGGCCTCACCTTCGGCGGCTTCGCCGAGCAAGAGGAAAAGGTCAACCGCTACCGCCGCCGCATCGCCGATTGCGAACCCGCTGGCGCCTTCGTCAACGAACGCGTCGCCACCGTCAACTTCCTCTACTGCCACCCCGACAACGAAACCGGCGTCCGCACCGGCAGCCGCCTCACAGGCTCCTTCGGCTACCTCGCCGCCCAGCTCCTCCCCGTCCGCGAGGTGCATCCGACCCGCAGCTACCCCAACCCCGGCCTCCTCGCCGCCAGCCGCCAGCAGGCCGAGCAAACCCCCGGCGCCGGCGCCTCCGCCCCCGAGGGCGTCTGCATCGGCAACCCCGACCGCCTGATCGAAGAGATCAAAAAGTGGGAAGCCTGCGGCGTCGACCAGATCAACTTCCTCCTCAACGCCCTCGAAACCATCCCCCAGCAGGAAGTCCTCGACAGCCTCCGCCTCTTCGGCGAAGAGGTCATGCCCCACTTCGCCGACGACAAGCCCGCCACCACCTCCGAGCCGCTCGCCGCCACCGCCGCCGCCGGCGGCGGCTAGCCCCCTCGCGTCGGCCACGGCCCACGCCAACAACGAAGGACCGCAGATGCCGATCAATGGCAACGCCGACCCCACCCAACTGACGCAATACGCACCGGCCATGGCCAGCCTCGACACCGAGCCGCTGACCCTCCCCGACGTCAAGGTGCTCCAGGTTATCTACGAGATCGACGACGCCGCAATGGCCGACCTCCTCCCGCCGGCGCTGCACCCCACCATCCCCCCGACCGTCCACGTCATCGGCCTCCGCGCCGACGACGGGCCGCTCGGCGCATTCACCCTCGCCGTCGTCCGCGTCGGCTGCCGCGCCACCGTCCGCCCCCGCGGCCTCCCCACCCGCGCCGTCTGCAGCCCCGGCCCCGCCGCCGCCGCGCTCAGCGACCGCTGGGGCTTCCCCATCACCATCGGCGACCCCGTCCTCCGCCAGCGCTACGACCGTCAGTCCATCGAAGTCAACGACGGCAATGTCACCGTCCTCTCCGCACAGCTGATCGACCCCGTCCCCATCGGCAACGGCGACCTCCTCTACACCGCCGGAATGCACATCGCCACCGTCGAGCGCGACGGCGAAACCAAACCCTGGCTCGTCCAGGTCGACCCCGAGTTCGAGGTCAGCCGCGCCGACCGCGGCAACGCCCAAATCGACGCCTTCGACAGCAACTTCTGGGACGCCCCCAACCTCCGCCCCGTCTACCCCATCGTCGCCAGCTACACAACGGCCAACATCACCCTCCCCAAAATCCGCTACATCTGCGACCCCAACCAACCCGCCATCACCGGCACCATCGCCCTGTAGCGTTGACAATGACAAGAGGCAGCGCACCGTGATCCTGCTGCGAACCTGGTTTGTATGCATCATCGCGGTAACAATCCCCCTGGCCGGTCTGGCCGCTGTTGCTGACGCGCAGACGCAGCCGCTGCTGCCTGCACCGCATCAGCGAAATCTGGAACTAAAGCAACTCATGCTCGAGTGGATCAACGAGGCGCGCGCCGAAGCCGGCGTCACCCTGGTCGAACTCGGGACCAACAACGCTGCCCAGTTGCAAGCTGAAGCACTATTCTACGCTGGAGGCCTCTCCCACTGGGGACCTGACGGAACGAAGCCGTATATGCGCTATTCGCTCGCCGGCGGGTATGGAGACAGCGCCGAAAACGGGTCAGGCTTCGATTTTCGCCGCTCCTACCCTCTCGTGCGATACGCGGAATTGTCAGCAGATGCTACGCAGCACTGGCGAGAGGGATTACGCAGTCTCATGGACAGCCTCATGGAGAGCCCCGGGCATCGGGCAAACATTATCAGAGATGGCCATACACACGTCAATCTGGGCATCGCCGGCTCAATGCGTGGTCTGCATTTTGTGATCCAAGACTTTGAAAAGCAGATGCTGCCGCTCTCGCAAGCGCCAACCATTACAAGCGAAGACCGCCTGATCATTGTCGATCGTGAAGATCGAGGCAGAGTGTTTGAGATCAGCCTCCAATGGCACCAACCGTTAGTGCCGCTAAGCCGCGCGCAACGCGCGGCGACGTTCTCCTATGCCCCGCTCGATCTGCCAGTCGCAACTATCCGCAACCCCGCGTTCCTCTATGGCGATTGCGGCGGCTCTGTGTTTACGGCGTACCAAAACCCATACGATGTGCCCCGGGACGTCAGCGATGAAGAAGCATTGCGCCTGCGCGACGCTGCCTACCAAGCCTTCTACGAAACACCTGATGACGAACTGTGGGAGTGGGTTGATGCCCCCTGCGTACGACCTGAAATCTGGAAGGTCTCCGCCGCCGGGTTGCAAATTGAAGCAGACCTCAGCGACGTGCTCGCCCAGCATGGCCCGGGAATATACACGATCGCAATCCACATTGATGCGGATGTCTATTCGAGGATCTCCCATACCATCTTCCACGATACCCCGGCCCCCGGCCCCTACCTTCACCACGAATGGTTCGGTACCGAAGCGCCGGTCGCCTATCAAGGCGAGCCCACTGCCGCCTCGGTGCTGTGGGCCGAATTGAATGCAGTCACCGATGTCGCCGCTGCCGTGTTCATTCAGAGTACTGATCGCTGGCTTGGCTACGCCGAGATCAATGGAACGCCTGCCCCCGGCGCCGTCAATGCCGCGATTCACCCAGGCGACATTATCTGGGTCGTTCCAGCGCCCTGAAGACGCGCAATACAACGCGCACAGAATGTAGGCACCCCTGCGGTGCGTTATGGTGTAGGTGAGTACTCAGTCAGGAGACGCCGATGCCCGACACCGAGACCCTGTTCCCCAACTTCCAAGAGCACCGCACCGGACCAATCTTCGCCCGCGTCGGCGGCTCCGGGCCGCCCCTACTCCTCCTCCACGGCTACCCGCAGACCGGCGCGATGTGGCACAAGATCGCCTCCTGCCTCGCCGAAGAACACACCGTCGTCGTCGCCGACCTGCTCGGCTACGGCGCTAGCGACACCCCGCCTGGCGACGGCGGCGGCGAAGCCTACTCCAAACGCCAAATGGCAAAGCACATGGTCGACCTGATGGCCGACCTCGGCTTCGACCGCTTCGCCCTCGCCGGCCACGACCGCGGCGGCCGCGTCTCCTACCGCCTCGCCCTCGACCACCCCGACCGCGTCGAACGGTTGTCCCTGCTCGACATCGTCCCCACCGCCGAGCAGTTCGAGCAGATGGGCATCGCCGGCGGACTCGGCGGCTTCCACTGGTACTTCCTCGCCCAACCCGCCCCGCTCCCCGAAACCCTGATCAACGGCGCACCCGACTTCTTCCTCAAGCGAATGCTCGGCAGCTGGGCCGGCGACGACGACCAAACCGTCTTCACCGAACCCGCCATGGCCGAATACCTCGCCGCCGCCCACGACCCGGAGACCGTCCGCGCCTGGTGCGAGGACTACCGCTCCGGCGCGCGCTTCGACCTCCGCCTCGACCGCGCCGACCGCGCCGCCGGCAAGCAGATCACCTGCCCCCTGTTCGTCCTCTGGGGCGCCGCCCGCCAACCAAATCGCCGCGGCCGCTTCATGGCCACCTGGCATCGCTGGGCGACCAACGTCACCGGCGCCGGCCTCCCCTGCGGCCACTTCCTCCCCGAAGAACTCCCCCAGGAAACCGAAACCGCCCTAAAAGCCTTCTTCACCAACTGACCCCGGCGAAGCGCTTACGCATCCAACCAGAAGGGACTGCTCCGCAGCCACCGATTGAGTCCCGCGTTGGTCGGGAAGTATCGCGCGGACGGTTCGATCGCCGTACCGGCCGCATCAACGAATCCGAACTCGGTGCGGCCGTCGCTGAGTCGCCGCGCCCGGATTCGGCCAAGCGCAATGCCGCCGAACTCGACCGGCGTCGAACGCAGCCAGCTGCTGGTCGTTGGCTGCGCCGGGAAGAATCGGCCGCGCGGGAGAATCGCAGACGCGCCCTCCGGTTGCAGGCCAAATTCGATCCGCCCACCGGCCACGCGCCGAGCGATGATCCGCACTTCGACTTGCTCCTGCTCAACCGGAGTCACCGTCGAATCGCCGCCCCGACCGAGCCACAAGCCAGGGAAGAACTCTTGCCCCCAACCGTATCCCGTCTTGATGTGCACGCGATCAGCGTCCCGGTAATGGACCCAGGGATTGAAGGAGTAAATTCCTCCGGGCGCGGATACGTACGGAACGATGTACATCTGCGTGGCCAGATAGCGTTGCATGTCGTTGATGTACTCGCGCCGTTCGTCAAGCTCGAGGATCTCTCTCTGCTGTCGGATCATGATATGCAATGTCTCATCCGCTTCTGGTCCACCGACCCTGGCTGCCTGCGGATGACTCCATGCGTCCGCGTAGCCGCCAGTATCTAGGTGTGATTGGGCACCCGGTTGCCAACGCCCGGATGCGCCCCAGTTGTGTCTGCCCGACGAACGATCGTACACAGCAGCGAGAATGTCATCAGGGTCCTGGGCGCCACCATAGAGCGGGCCGATCGCCAAATGGCTGGACTCGCCATCCCAGTCGTCAGGGAAATTCCCACGAAAGATAGAGGCAATGTACGCGCTGTACTCCTTGAAGAAAAACTCAAACGTGAATCCCGCCTCAGCGGCGCTCAAAGTGCAAGCTTCGACGAAGTTGGTGAAGGTCGCGCCGTAGTCGGCTGTCCCGTGCAGCGTAGCCCGAATGCCGTTCGGATAGCCTGCCGCGTCAAGCAGCTGGCGCGCCTGGGCCAGGTCGCGGTGAAACAGCGTTCCGGACGGCTCCCCATGGTGTGAACGCCCGAAGCTCTCAAGGTCCTGCGGGTCCAGGAACCAGGGTTCCAGTTGCGCAATCGCCGATTGCCAGCCGCCCTGCCCTGTCGGGTCTGTTGTTTCCAGGATGGCATCACGGTCCAGCGCCAGCGACAGCGCCTGTCGGACGCGCACGTCATTCCACGGCGGAATCGAAAAGTTGAAGAAGAACCCACCCAGCGCCGAGTTGGACGTAAACGAATACTGAGCGTCAGGAACGGCTTCCCGAGCTTGCGCATACATCGCGGGCGACAACTGCGAAAAGTCGAGCGATCCCTCCGCCAGGCCGGAGATGATGGCTTGGGGGTCGCGATCCATCGTCGCCGTGACCCGGTCCAGGTACGGCTCAGCGTTGCTGCCCGCGCCGTGCCAATCCGGGTTGCGCCGCCAGCGCAGTGCGACATCCGGCTCGTAGGACTCAAAGATCCAGGCGCCCGAGCCGACTGGGCGGCGCGCGACCGTGCCATCATAGACGATTTCCGGAGGCACGATCCACAAGTGCTGACCCGAGGCAACGAGGGTCAGCAGCGGCGCGTACGGCCGATGCGTCTGGATCCTGACTGTCTGGCCTGCTGTCGTGAGGCTGCTGATGCGCTGATTCCACCCCGAAGCGGCTTGCGCTTCCTGCTGGAAACGGTAATGTGACTGCTCAATGTCCGATGCCGTGACCGGGCGTCCGTTGAGCGGTTCCACGTCATGCCAACGCGCATTCGGATTGAGGCGGAAGATGTAGGTGGTCGAGTCCGGTGTTTCCGGAAGAGAGGCGAGATCCGCCTCGAACTCTGCGTTGTTGGTCGGGGAGACTCCAGGTCCCGCAGAAACTGGTCGAATCAGACGGGAGTAGTGATACCCCGACGGTATCCACGCTCGGTAGGTCGGAATCTCATAGGGATCGAGCGTCGGCGGGTTGCCGGAGTAGGGCCCGACGAACGGCGCGACGGCCTCTCCGCCCCGCCTAATGTCCCCGCCGTGGCTCGCCCGTGCGACGCTCGGTCCGATCTTGCTGGAGCTTGCCCCAGCGCCGACCGCGCCCAATGCCGCCACGCCGACGCCCGCCCTGGCTCCCGCGCGAAGCAATGCCCGTCGCGTGATTCGCTGACTCCAGGGCTTGCGTCGCGCAGAATTCGAGACAGATGGTCGCACGTCGGCTGCTCCTCGCTCCGGTCGGTCGGGTCCGTGTGTAGGCTAGAGACTCGGAGCCAGCGGTTCCGCCTGGCGCGCCAGAACGAAACGAGCCGGATCACGATGGACCCCGTCACCACCTTTAGCGGCACTGGACTGCCGCTTGACCGCGCGGATGTTGACACTGACCAGATCATCCCCGCCAGGTACCTCAAGCGGATTGAGCGCACTGGCTACGGGCCGTTCGCCTTCGAGTCCTGGGCCGCCGACCCCGACTTCGTCACCAATCAGCCGCAGTATCAGGGCGCGAGCGTGCTGCTCGCCGGCCCTAACTTCGGCTGCGGCTCCTCGCGCGAGCACGCCGTCTGGGCAATCCAGGGCATGGGCGTGCGCGCCGTGATCGCGCCCAGCTTCGCCGACATCTTCCGCAACAACTCGGCCAAGATGGGCCTGCTCACGATCCAGCTGCCCCAGCCCGACGTCGAGGAACTGATGCGCCTGGTCGAGTCCGAATCGAGCACGCCAATCGCCGTCAGCCTGGCAGAGCAGACCGTCACCGCGCCCGGCGGCTGGGTGCGCTCCTTCGAGATCGCCCCCTTCGTCAAGCACTGCCTGCTCAACGGCCTCGACGACATCTCCCTCACCCTCGAACACGACACCCTCATCACCGAATACGAATCCAACCGCCCCACCACAAAACCTGTGACCGCCTAGGCACCCCGCATGGTCCAGGCACGACCCAAGCCTGCCAGTCCTCCCCTGCCGTCGGACGCCGCCCAAGCGTCCGAGCCAATCGTGCTGCAGCTGCCGCCCGGGCTCCTGACCGACGAGTTGCTGCTGAGCATCAGCGCGCTCAACGACGACTTGCGCTTCGAGCGCAACGCGGAAGGAGCGCTGGAAGTCTCACCGCCCGCCGGACTGATGAGTGATGATCGTTCGGGCCGCATCTATGCACAGATTCTGGCTTGGAGTCAAAGCGGACATACCTCCAGCTCAAGCGGCGGCTTCCGCCTGTAGAGCGGTTCGGTCCGCGCCCCCGACGCCGCCTGGATCAGCGCCGAACGCTTTGCCGGGATGCTCGAAGACGAGGAGGGATTCGGGATCGGCGCGCCCGCCCGGACACGCTCAGCGGCGAGGATGTCGCCGACGGCCTCACCGGCACTCTGTCCAACATCTGGCGCTGAGCGCGGCCTCGTCTCTCTATCCTGAACAGGATTGGAGGACGCCATGGCTGACAAACCGACCCCGTCTTTGGGTGATGTGATCGCCAACCTGCGGAGCGCCGACTCGCCCCTGCACGCCGTGCGCGGGATGATCGGCAACACCTGGATTAAGCTGCGCAAGCGCGACGACTGCTGCGGCAACTACGGCGACCCCGGCTGTTGAGTCAGCGCCGAGCGCGCTCAGGATGAGCGCTCCCCAGACCACTAGGCCGACACTCCGAGGAGGATTCACCCCTATGGCGCATTTCAGGATTGCTCTGCTGCCCGGCGACGGCATCGGCGGCGAGGTCATCGGTCAGGCCGTGCGCGTGCTCGACGCCGTCGGCGGCCGCTTTGACCACTCCTTCGAGTACACCGAAGACCTGGTCGGCGGCGCGTCGATCGACGCGCACGGCGTCGCCCTGCGCGACGAAACGCTGGCGATGTGCACCGCCCAGGACGCCGTCCTCTTCGGCGCCGTCGGCGGGCCCAAGTGGGACGATCCGAAAGCGTCGGTGCGCCCCGAGCAGGCGATCCTCGGACTGCGCAAAGGCCTGGGCCTGTTCGCCAACATCCGCCCGGTGAAGATGCTGCCCATCCTCGCCGACGCCACGCCGCTCAAGCGCGAGACGGTCGAGGCGGTCGACATGGTCGTGCTGCGCGAGCTGACCGGCGGCATCTACTTCGGCGAACCCCAGCGCCGCTGGGAAGAGGACGGCCAGCGCAAGGCGGTCGACACCCTGACCTACGCGGAGCACGAGGTCGAGCGCATCGTCCGGCTCGGCTTCGAGACCGCCCGCGGGCGGCGCAAGCTGCTCACCTCCGTCGACAAGGCCAACATCCTCGACACCTCGCGCATGTGGCGCGAGATCACCGAAGAAGTTGCCCAGGATTACCCCGACGTCACGCTGGAGCACCGCCTCGTCGACGCCTGCGCGATGGACCTGATTCGCCACCCGTCATATTTCGACGTGATCGTGACCGAGAACATGTTCGGCGACATCCTCACCGACGAGGCATCCATGCTGGCCGGCTCGATGGGAATGCTGCCCTCCGCCTCGCTGGGCGCAGCCGAGGACGGCTCCACGCTCGGGCTCTACGAGCCAATCCACGGCACCGCACCTGATATCGCCGGGCAGGGCATCGCCAATCCGATGGCCATGATCCTCAGCGCCGCGCTAATGCTGCGCTACTCGCTCGGTCTGGAAGCGGAGGCGGCCGCGATTGAGGCGGCGGTCATCGACACTCTGGCCGCTGGTCACCGCTCCGCCGACCTCGCCCGAGAAGGCGACGAGCCACTCGGCACCGAAGCCCTCGGCGCCCTCATCGCCGACGCCGTCTCCAGCGGTTGAGTGGAACGGAGTAGGACGGTGGATGGAAATGACTGAGGAGACCATCTCGTTCGCCATTGACGGCGAAGTCACCCTCGAGATCCTCGCCGGCACTACGGATGCGCTGCATCAGCTGCTCCGGCAGCTGAGCGGGGAGGCTGCGCCCGGGGCCAAGATCAAGTGGCTGCTGCGCCACCTCGAGGGAGGCAGTCTGCATACTGCCTTCGCCGCCAGCTCGCACACCGAGGCTGATCGCGAGCGGGCCCGCCGCGTGACCGAGCAGTATCTCGACCTGGGGCGCGCTTATGAACGCGGTGAGCAGCCGCTGTCTTCTGATGCAGTGCTCGAAGCGGCGGAGACACTGCTCAGCCGGGCGCAGGCGAGCGGGACGGCAGCACGGTTCGGCGCAGGCGGGCAAATGGCGATAGTGGATCTGCGCCGGTGGGCTCCCAGCGCGGCCCGTGGATGGACGAAATCGATTGGCTCCGTAACCGGTACGCTGGAAGCGATCAATCTGCATGGTCAGCCGTATGTCACCGTGTACGAGCAATGCAGCGGCCAGAGAGTGCGTTGCTATCTCAGTCCTGCACAACGCGATTTGGCGGCGAGTTCGCTTGGCAAGCGTGTACTCGTGCGCGGTACCTTGACTCAGGAAGCGCAGACCCGCCGCAAGCGAGAGATTCGGAAGATTATCAAGATCGATGTCCTGGCAGAAGCAGGAGAGTACCGTATGGAGAACGCCTTTGGGGCAGGGCGTTGGCAAGATGGCTATCCGACGTCTGATATGATCATTCGTGAGTTGCGGGACTGGGAGTAACCGTTGGTAGCCTATTGGGATTCCTGTCTGTTTCTCGATTACTTCAATCGCTCGCCGCGGGGAACGGAGATTGTCGCTCCCCTGATCGCCGATGCGCGCCGCCGGCAGCTCGTGATCTATACATCGACGCTCGCCGTTACGGAAGTGGCGTACGCGGCGCACGAGCGGGAACGACAGCGTCTGGACCCTCAGGTAGAGGACGCGCTCGATCACCTGTTCCGCGACCATACGCTTGTGCTGCTCGTTGACTGTGACCTGAGTATTGCGCTGGCCGCACGAGATTTGATGCGCCGCGCGTTACTCGGTTCGAGACGGCTCAAACCACCAGACGCGATTCACCTCGCCTCCGCGGTCGCGATCGGCGCAACTGAGTTCTGGTCGTTCGACGAGACGCTCTGCCGGCTGGCCAACGACTTTGCCATCGTCCCGGCGGGGCCGCCAGTACCGCCGGAGCATGACGAACCCCGGATGCTGCTGCCCTGAAACGTCAGCGCCCTAGACTCCCAAGCATGACTATCCAACACCTCCTCGTCGCCAACCGTGGTGAAATTGCTGTCCGCATCCTTCGCACCGCCTCTGAGCGGGGGTTGCGCACGGCGGCGATGCACTCTGCCGACGACTCCGCCTCCGACCACATCCAGCACGCCGAGACCGTGATCGCGCTTGACGGCGTCGGCCCCGCCGCCTACCTCGACATCGCCCAGATCATCGCCCGCGCCCGGGAGCAGGGCTGCGACGCGATCCATCCCGGTTACGGATTCCTCGCCGAGAACGCGGACTTTGCTCGCGCCTGCGAGGCGGCCGGGATCACGTTCGTCGGCCCGTCGCCGGCGGCCCTGGCGCTGTTCGGCGACAAGGCGCAGGCGCGCGCGCTGGCCGGGGTGCGCGGCGTCCCCGTGTTGCGCGGCGCTGACCATGCGGTCGATATCGACGGCGCGCGGGACTTCTTCGCGCAGCTTGATGGCCGGCCGATGGTGATCAAGGCCGTCGCCGGCGGCGGCGGACGCGGGATGCGCGCGGTGCATCACGCCGACGAGATCGCCGACGCATTTGAGCGCTGCACCCGCGAGGCGCAGGCTGCCTTCGGCAACGGCGCGCTCTTCGTCGAGCGCTTCATCACCCGGGCGCGGCACATTGAGGTGCAGATCGTCGGCGATCAGCACGGCGCCGTGACGCATATCGGCGAGCGCGAGTGCACCATTCAGCGGCGTTACCAGAAGCTGATCGAGATCGCGCCCTCGCCCACCCTGACCGCCGACTTGCGCGAACGGATCACGGACGCCGCCGTCCAACTCGCGGCGGCCGGCGGCTACTCGAACCTGGGCACCTTCGAGTTCCTCGTCGATGCCGAGACCGAGGACGACTTCGCCTTCATCGAGGCCAACGCGCGGCTCCAGGTTGAGCATACCGTGACCGAGGAAGTGGCTGGACTCGATCTCGTCGAGTGCCAGCTGCGGATCGCCGAGGGCGCGGCGCTCGCTGAGTTGGGCCTGGCCGCGTCGCCGCCGCTGCGCGGCTACGCGATTCAGACGCGCGTCAACCTCGAGCGAATGCGCGCAGACGGCGACGTGCGCCCCGCCGCGGGCGCTTTGCGCGCCTTCCGCCCGCCGGCCGGCCCCGGCGTCCGCGTCGATACCTACGGCTACCCCGGCTACGCCGCCAACCCCAACTTCGACTCGCTGATCGCCAAAGTGATCACCCGCCACCCGAGCGGCGACTTCCGCGACGCCGTGCGCCGCGCCCAGCGCGCGCTCGGCGAGTTCCAGCTCGAAGGCCCCGACTCCAACCTCGACTTCCTGGGCAACATCCTCAGCCATCCCGAGTTCATCAGCGGCGCTGTCCATACGCGCTGGATTGACGACCGCATCGGCGAACTCGCCGCCGCGCCAGACAACGGCGCAGCGGCCTCGGGCCAGGCGGCCTGGGCCGGTGCGAAGGTCGAGAACCAGGTCAGTGACCCACTCGCCGCGCTCGATTTCTTCCGCCAGGGAGCCGGCGCGGCCTCGCTTGACGTCAACCGCGGCCTCGAGCAAGACCGCGCCGGGACGCTCGCGCCGGAGATCATCGGCCCACCCGGTACCGAGCCGCTCCGCGCCCCGATTCAGGGGACGATCATTGAAATCCTGGTCGCGGAGGGCGACGCAGTCACCGCTGGCCAGGACGTCGTGATCATGAACGCGATGAAGATGGAGCACGTCCTGGCGGCGGAGCTCGGCGGCATCGTCCAGGAGATCACCGTGTCGGTCGGCGACATCATTTGGGAAGGGCATCCGCTCGTCTTCATCGAGCCGGCCGAGGTCGGGGCCGCGGTTGATGACGGCGGGAGCGACCTTGATCTCGACTACATCCGTCCCGACCTGCAACACAATCTCGACCTGCACGAGGCGCTGCTTGACCAGAATCGGCCCGCGCCGGTCGCCAGGCGTCACGGCAAGGGGAAGCGGACGGCGCGCGAGAACATTGCCCAGCTCGTTGAGGGCGGCACCTGGAACGAGTACATGCCGCTCGCCGTCGCCGCGCAGCGGCGGCAGCGATCGTGGGAGGAGCTGCGCCGCGTCTCTCCGGCGGACGGCCTGATCTGCGGACTCGGCACCGTCAACGCCGACCTGTTCGACAACTCCGTCGCCTCGACCGCGATCATCTCCTACGACGAGACCGTCTGGGCCGGGACGCAAGGCGGACGCGGGCACGAGAAGACCGACCGCATGATCGAGACCGCCCACCGCTTGCTGACGCCGCTCATCTTCATCGCCGAAGGCGCGGGCGGACGCTCAGGCGACAGTGACTGGGCGTACACGCGCGTCGCCGCCCGCAACGTGCGCACCTTCGAGCGCCTCGCCGAGCTCTCCGGCCGCGTGCCGATGATCTCGATCACCGCGGGCCGCTGCTTCGCCGGCAACGCCTCCATGCTCGGGATGTGCGACATCATCATCGCCACCGAAGGTTCCAACATCGCCATGGGCGGGCCGGCCGTAATCGAGGGCGGCGGACTCGGCCTCTTTCTGCCCGAAGAGTTGGGCCCGATGTCGCAGCAGGTGCCCAACGGCGTCGTCGACATCTTCGTCAAGGACGAAGCGGAAGCGATGGCCGCCGCCAAGCAATACCTCTCCTACTTCCAGGGCGCGGTCTCGGAATGGAGCTGCCCTGACCAGCGCCAGTTGCGCCACGCGATCCCCGAGAATCGGCTGCGCACCTACGACGTGCGCAACGTGATCCACCTGCTGGCGGACGACGACTCGGTGCTCGAACTGAGGCCCGAATTCGGGATCGGCGTCGTGACCGCGCTGATTCGCGTCGAAGGCCGGCCGCTCGGTGTGATTGCCAACAACAACATGCATCTTGGCGGCGCGGTCGACAGCCCCGGCTCCGACAAACTTGCCCGCTTCGCCCAGATTTGCGATTGCTGGAACATCCCCGTGGTCACGCTGGTGGACACGCCGGGCATGATGGTCGGGCCGGAGGTCGAGAAGACCGCGCTGGTCCGCCATTGCCACCGCGTCTTTGTCTCGCTCGCCAATCTGACCACGCCGAAGATGACGCTCACGATCCGCAAGTGCTACGGCCTGGGCGGTCTGGCGATGATCGCCGGCAGTACCGAAGCCGGGCTGTTCAATCTCGCCTGGCCGACGGCGGAGTACGGCGGGATGAATCTCGAGGCCGGCGTGAAGCTGGGCGCGCGGGCGCAGCTGGAGCAGATTGAGGACCTGGGGGAACGCACCCGCGTCTACGAGCAGCTGGTCGCCGACGCCTACGAACGCGGCAACGCGATCAACGCCGCCACCGTGCTGGAGTCGGACGACGTGATCGATCCGGCCGAGACGCGGCAGTGGATCGTCCGAATGCTGGACGCGGCGCCGAACCCCAACCCAATCCGCGAAGGCCGCCGCCCTTACATCGACAGCTGGTAAGCGCGTCGCCCCCCTTCAGTCGCTCCGCAACCACTTCCCCCCTCGGGGGGGAAGCGGGATACCACTGCTCCCTGCCGCGCGGTGAATCGCTAGACTGCCGCTAATTGCGGCGGAGACGCGCCCGGCCCGCCTGGAGTCGATGATGCAGTTCGCCAGCTTGCTCCTCATTCGCTTGCTGCAGACCATCATCGTGATCTGGATCGTGGTGACGATCGTCTTCGTCGTCTCCAGGATTTTCGGCAATCCCGAAGCCGCGCTGCTGCCGCCCTTCGACACCACGGAAGCCGACTACGAGAAGGTGCGTGAGCGACTCGGCATCGACAAGCCGATGTACGTGCAGTACGGCATCTTCCTGCGCGACGCCGTGCAAGGGGATCTGGGCTACTCCTTCGTACGGGCGGGGTCTGCGCTCGACATCGTCGGGTCGAAGGTGCTGGGCACGGTCAAACTCACGGCGGCCGGGCTGGTCGTCGCGATTTTCCTGGGCATCCCGCTCGGCATCCTGGCCGCCCTGACCCGCGGTTCTCCGTATGACTGGCTCGCCCGGCTGATCGCCGTCTTCGGCCAGGCGACGCCCAGCTTCTGGCTGGGATTGATGCTGATTTTCTTTCTGGCGGTGCGGATCGACTGGTTCCCGACGGCCGGTTCGGAGGGCTTTCGCGCCCTCGTCCTGCCGGCCGTCTCGCTGGGCCTGTTGTCCGCCGCCGGCTTCATGCGACTGACGCGCTCGGGCATGATCGATGTGATGAACACCGACTTCATCCGCACCGCCCGCGCCAAAGGGCTGAATGAACGCACGGTCATTGTCCGCCACGCCTTGCGCCACGCGATGATTCCCGTCGTCACGATTCTTGGCCTCGAGTTGGGCACCCTGATCGCCGGCTCCGTGATCATCGAGGTGATCTTCTCCTGGCCCGGGCTGGGTCAGCTGATGATCGAGTCGATTCTGAAGGATGACTTCCCCACGGTGCAGGCTGGCGTGGCGGTGATCGCGTTCTCCATTGCGATGGGCAATCTGCTGGTCGATATCTCCTACCGCTATATCGACCCGCGCATCCGAACGGCGGAGCTCTGATGTCCACTGAGCAGGCGATCGGGAGCGCGGTCGGGCCGAGCGGCCGCTGGCGGCTGCGGCGGCCGCGCCGCCTCAGCCGCGCGTTGCTAGTGGTCCCGCCCCTGTCGATTCTGCTGGTGTTCGCCGTCTTCGGGATCTTCGCGAACGTCATCGCGCCCGGCGATCCCGGCGACACCGACGTCCTGAACCGGCTCGCCCGGCCCGCATTCGACGGCGGGACGAGCGCGAACCTGCTCGGCACCGACCACATCGGCCGCGACATCTGGACGCGGATCGTCCATGGCGCGCAAGTCTCGCTGATGGTCGTTCTGATCGTAGTGCCCGGCGCGGCCGCGTTTGGCAGCGTCATCGGCTTGATCGCCGGCTGGCGGGGAGGCAAGTTGGGCCAGCTGCTGATGCGCTACGTCGATGTCCAGCTGGCCTTGCCCGCCGTCCTCTTCGCCATCCTGCTGGGCGCGTCGATCGGCGCGTCGATCTGGAACGTCATCGCCATTCTGCTGTTCTGGACCTGGACGGGCTACGCCCGTCTGGTTCGCGCCGAGGTGTTGTCGCTCAAGGAACGCGAGTTCGTGATCGCCTCCCTCGCCGCGGGCGGCAGCAGCTGGTGGATCATGCGCAAGCAGCTCGTGCCCAACGTATTCAACACGATCGTCGTGATCATGACTCTGCAGCTGCCGTTCGTGATCGTCGCCGAAGCCTCGCTCAGCTTCCTAGGCGTCGGCGCGCCGGTTGAGCAGGCGACCTGGGGACGGATGATCACCGAGGCTCGCAACTACCTCACCCAGGCGTGGTGGGTGATGTGGATGCCCGGCCTCGCGCTGATGCTCGTCGCGCTGAGCGGCAATCTCGTTGGCGACTGGCTGCGCGACCTGCTCGATCCGCGACTGCGCAATCTCAGTTGACGTAACGCCGCCGCGCAGCGGCAGACGATACGCCCTGCTGAAAATTCACTACCATGCGAAGCAATCTGTCGCAGGGCCGATCTGTGAGTGAGGAGAGTACCCATGTCCACCCGCAACTATTGGAACCGCATGTCCCACCGGCAGCTGTCGCGGCGCACGCTGTTGCGCGCCTCCGCCCGCGCGGGCGTCGGCGCGACCGGCCTCGCGCTGGTCGGCTGCGGCGACGATGACGACGACGACCAGCAGGTCGCGGCGCAGCCCCAGCCGCAACAGCAGGATCAGCCGCAACCTGCGCAGCAGCCCCAGCCGCAACAGCAACAGCAGCAGGCCATGCAGCAGGAGCAGGCCGAGCAGCAAGCGGAACAGCAGGCGCAGCAGGTCGAGCAGCAGGAACAGCAGGCGCAGCAGGGCACGGTCGAGGCGATCGAGCGCGACGAAGCCCAGCAGGACGTGCAGGCGGAAGAACCGCAGATCGACACCGAGGCGACGCTCTACGTGGCGACCGCGCGGTACACCGCCGGCCTGGATCCCCAGCGCTCCGGCTCCCAGACCAACTACATCAACGGCGCCAGCACCTTCGAGTCCGGGATGTCCAACCACCCGGAGACGGCCGCGTTGGAGGCGAACCTGGTTGCGGGCATCGAGATCATCGACCCCACCAACCTGATTATGAACGTCACCGACGGCGTCCTGTTCCACGACGGCTCGCAGTACACGGCGCACGATCTCGAGTTCAACTTCGAGCGGGTCTCCTCCGCCGCCGCCTATCACGACGGCGGCGAGTCCAGCGACCATCCCAACGGCTGGGGCTCGGCGCGGCAGACGTTCGGCACCCAGAACTTCGCCGCCTACAGCGTCGTTGATGACCTCACCTTCCGCGTCGAGACGCCGGCGCCCAATGCCTCGCTGGCCGGTTCGATCATGTCCGGCGCCGTGCGGCATATGTCCAAGGCGTATGTCGAGGAGCACGGCGACGAGCACGTCGATACGGTCCACGCGATGGGCACCGGCCCCTTCGTCTTCCAGGAGCACACGCCCGATGTGGGCTTCAAGTGGACCCGCAACGATCAGTACCACCGCGGCCGTGACGGCCTCGTCCTGCCGCGTCTGCCCTGGTACAAGGACCTCGACGTCAAGATCCGCCCCGAGTCCCTGGCTCAGCTCGCCGGGATCGAGGCCGGCGAGGTCGATGTCGCCTACAACCTGCCCACCGATATCGTCGCTCCGTACGTGGACAATCCCGACTTCAAGATCCTCTTCGGCCCAGCCGGAAATCCGACCCACCACCTCATGCCGAACACGCATGAGTCGGTGGCAGAGGTCGACGGTGTGCCCAATCCGTGGTTGGACATCCGCGTCCGCGAGGCGGCCAACCTCGCGATCAACCGCGAGGCGATCATTGAAGGGCTCTTGACTGGCACCGAGTCACCCAACTACGGCCCGTACAAGGGCACGATCGGTTACCCGAAGGAAGCGCTCGAGTCGCGCTACCACGGCTACGACCCCGAGCGCGCCAAGGCGCTGCTCGCCGAGGCCGGCTACCCTGACGGCATCGACGTTGACCTCCATATCGTGACCGACTTCCAGGTGATCGTGCCGACGATGGCGCTGGTTGTGCAGGAGGACCTCGAGGCCGTCGGCATCCGCACAAAGATCGTCGAGTACCTCTCCAGCGAGTACTTCGCCGAAGTCCGCACCTTCTCCAAGCCCGGCCTGTTCTGGTTCTTCACCAACACCATCGCCGAACCCGAGACGGTGATCGGCTCGGAAATCAACGAGGAAGGCTTCTACGCCGTCTCCGTCTACCCAGATACAGACATTCAGGATCTGTATGTGGCGCAGAACCAGGCTCTGGACCCTGGAGAGCGGGCGCAACTGCTGGAGGACTTCTACGTCACGTTCTACGACAACCACTCCTGGGTCTTCCTGACGGAAGTCTCGGCCGCCTCAGCCACCGCCGCCAACATCAACTGGCCGGTCGGTCCCGCCGAGCTCCGCGGCGAAGGCAGCCTGACCGCAATCCAGAAGCTCAGGGCATAGGTTGTCCCCAGCGCTCCCCAACGAGGGGAGCGCTGCTCTGGACTCGCTTCCTCCCACAGGAGGGAAGCGGCCGAAGGCTGAAGGGGGGCGCGCCGCTTGCCCTCCAGGGAGAGGCCGCCGGCGGTGTGGCGACCGTTAAGCTAGTGGCGACTCGCTCTCCCAGCGGGCGAGCGTGATGTCTGATTGGATCCGCCCCGATGCCCACCCTGACTGCGGAACAGCTTGACCACTTTGAGACCTTTGGCTTTCTCGCCGTGGAGGAGGTCTTTGACCCCGTGGAGGTCATCGCGCCGGTGATGGATGAGTACGCCGGGGTGCTGGATACCTTGGCCAACGAGCTGTACGCGGGCGGCGCGATCACCGACCTCCACGCCGAGCTGCCGTTTGCGGAGCGCGTCTGCCAGGTCTATGTCGAGTCGCAGCGCGTGCACGCGCAGTACTTTGACTTCTCGCTGCCGCAGCGGGGGATCACGGCCGACACGCCGTTCTGGGCGGGCCCGGCGGTCTTTGCGGCGCTGACCAATCCGAGCCTGCTCGACACCGTGGAGAGCTTCATCGGGCCTGAGATCTACTCCAATCCCGTCCAGCACGTGCGGGTCAAGGTGCCCGAGTCGATCGCTCCGCGCGACGCTGACGGCAACGTGATCTACGGCGCGACGCCGTGGCACCAGGACTCGGGCGTCATCAACGCCTCCGCCGACGACACGGACATGCTCACGGTCTGGTTCCCGCTGATGGACACGGACGCCGAGAACGGCTGCCTGCAGGTCATCCCCGGCTCGCACCGCGGCGAGGTGCTGACCCACTGCTCGAGCGTGCAAGGCCTGAAGATTCCGTCAACGATCCTGCCTGGCGAGAACGCGGCGCGCGCGGTGCCGCTGCCCGCCGGCGGCTGTCTCTTCCTGCACCGCAAGACGGTCCACGCGGCGCTGCCCAACCTCAGCGACCGCATCCGCTGGAGCTTCGACCTGCGCTACCACCCGCCCGGCCAGCCCACTGGCCGCGAAGCATTCCCCGGCTTCGTCGCCCGCAGTCAGCGCGATCCCGACGCCGTCCTCGCGGACGCGTCCCGCTGGCGTCAGATGTGGCTCGACGCCCGCGCCACCCTCGCCGATCAGCCCGATCCCGAGTACAACCGCTGGTCACTGGACGACGAAGCCTGCGCCTAGACAGATCACCATCCCCACGCCAACACATCGTCATACCCGCGCTTGCCGCGGGTATCTCAGGGTGTCCGGCACAATGTAGGCACTGCAAACGGCGAGATGGCCGCGGCGGAGCGCGGCCATGACGGAGGCGGCGGGGGAAGGGGAGTGAAAGCGCGCCCCCGCGCCCACCTCACCGCCATGCCGCACTCAACCTTCCGTCATACCCGCGCCAACACATCGTCATACCCGCGCTTGCCGCGGGTATCTCGCGGTGTCCAGCACAATGTAGGCACTGCAAACGGCGAGATGGCCGCGGCGGAGCGCGGCCATGACGGAGGCGGCGGGGGAAGGGGAGTGAAAGCGCGCCCCCGCGCCCACCTCACCGCCATGCCGCACTCAACCTTCCGTCATACCCGCGCCAACACATCGTCATACCCGCGCTTGCCGCGGGTATCTCGCGGTGTCCAGCACAATGTAGGCACTGCAAACGGCGAGATGGCCGCGGCGGAGCGCGGCCATGACGGAGGCGGCGGGGGAAGGGAAGTCAAAGCGCGCCCCCGCGCCCACCTCACCGTCATACCCGCACTCAACCTTCTATCACACCCACGCCCAACCTTCCGTCATACCCGCGCTCGCCGCGGTATCTCGCGGTGTCCGGCACGATGTAGGCACTGCAAACGGCGAGATGGCCGCGGCGGAGCGCGGCCATGACGGAGGCGGTGGGGGAAGGGGAGTCAAAGCGCGCCCCCGCGCCCACCTCACCGCCATGCCGCACTCAACCTTCCATCATACCCGCGCCCAACCTTCCGTCATATCCGCGCCCAACCTTCCGTCATACCCGCGCTTGCCGCGGGTATCTCGCGGTGTCCAGCACGGATGGCTGTGGTGCGTCGGAGCCTAGGCGGGGGCACAGGCGCGCATGACGGCTCTGACTGACTCCAGGCCTGGCCGGGCGGCGACTACCCTCACGATGGCGGTGTCGAGGCCGTCGGCGAGCGCTTGGAACGCCTCGCGCGCGCCGGCGGCGTTGCCGTAGTAGCCGACCCGGGTGAGCAGCTCTTCCGATGCGGCGGCGGCGACCTCGTCGGCGGATGCGCCGCGGCGGCGCAGATCATCGAGCGAAGCCAGCTCGTCGGTGAAGCCCATCCGCTCGAAGTGGGCGCGGTAAGCGAACTTGCGCAGCCGCTCGCTCGGCACCTGCGCGCCCAGCGCGTAGCCGAGCATGGACTTGGCGTACGACATCCGCGCCGTCTCGACGTCTTCATCGACGCAGATGCGGATGTACTCGACCAGCCGCACATCCTCAGGCCGTTTGCCGGCTTTGGCTGTGCCCTCGTTCAGCCGCTCGCGGCTCCACTGGACGCGCTCGGGATCGCACCAGTTGAGCACGGCGCCGTCGCCGACCTCCGCGCCGAGCTGGATCATCTGCGGCCCGAGCGCGCCGACCAGGACCGGCGTCGGCGGCGGGCGGAAGCCGAGCTGCACGCCGTCGTACTGCACGGACTCGCCGGCGATGCTGACCGCCTCGCCCGCCAGCAATCCCTTGATCGCGGCGGTGTACTCGCGCATCACGCCGAGCGTGGAGCGGCGCGGGAGGCCGAGTTGGCGGCGGGTGTCGGCGCGGTAGATGCCGCCGGAGCCGATGCCGAGCGAGAACGCGCCGCCGCTCTGCTCCGAGACGGTCGCCGCGGACATCGCAAACGCAACCGGCGAGCGGTAGGCGATCGGGCAGACGCCGATGCCGGTCGCCAGGCCGCTGGCCTGATTGCGGATTGCGCAGAGCTGGAAGGAGTCGAGTCCGTTGCCCTCCGGCGTCCAGAGCGACTGATAGCCGAGCGCGGCCGCTTCCTGCGCGAGCGTGCGCTGGTCCTCGAACGACATGCCCAGCGAGAAGTCCAGCCCCAACCCGATCTGTCCGATTGCCATCACGTCCCGCCTATCATGCCTGTGACCTTGTCAATCAGTCCGCAGGCTACCGCGAGTCTGCACGGCGTCCCGCGCGGGCGGGAGGCCCGGAACAGGATGAGTCATGGCTTCCATCGTCAACACCAGGTACGGCCGCCTGCAGGGGCAGAGCGAGGATGATCTGCACGTCTTCCGCGGCGTGCCCTTCGCCGCGCCGCCGGTCGGCGAGCTGCGCTTCCGCGCGCCGCGTCCGCCCGAGGCGTGGGACGGCGTCCGCGAAGCGAATGAGCCGGGCCCCGGCTCGATGCAGACCTTCGTGCCCGGCATCGAACTGCTCGGCGCTTGGGAGATGCCCGTCGACGAGGACTGCCTGACGCTGAACATCTGGACGCCGGGGCTGGACGACGCCAAGCGGCCAGTGATGTTCTGGATTCACGGCGGCGGCTTCTCCGGCGGCTCCGGCGCGACGCCGATCTACGACGGCCAGCACCTGGCGCGGCGCGGGGATGTGGTCGTGGTCACGATCAACTATCGGCTCGGCGCGCTCGGCTACCTCTACAACCAGGCGCTGACCGACGGCGACGACGCGCAGAGCGGCAACTACGGGATGCGCGACCAGGTCGCGGCGCTGCAGTGGGTGCGCGATCACATCAGCGAGTTCGGCGGCGACCCGAACAACGTGACGATCTTCGGCGAGTCCGCCGGCGGGATGAGCGTCGGCGTGTTGATGGGCGCGGCCGAGGCCGAAGGGCTGTTCCAACGCGCGATCCCGCAATCGGGCGCTGGCCACCACGCGCTGCCGATCGATGTGGCGGAGGAAGTCTGCCAACGCTACTGCGCGATTCTCGAAGTCAGCCCAGACGACGCGGCGTCGCTGCGCAGCATTCCCGCGCAGGACATGCTTGACGCCCAGAACGCGCTCGCCGTGGATCCGGGAACGTCGGCGTTGACCGGGCGCTATCTGATGGCGTTTGCGCCGGTGGTCGAGGGCGGGTTCCTCCAGACGCTGCCGATTGAGGCGGTGCGCAACGGTCGGAGCAAGGACGTTGACCTGCTCTGCGGCACGATTGAGGACGAGTGGACGCTGCTCGCGGCACTGACCGGGATCAACGAAATGGACGAGCCCAGCGCGCGCGGCGCGCTCACCGTCACGACCGGCGACGCCGACACGGCCAACCGGCTCTACGACCACTACCGCGACGCCCGCGCGGCGCGCGGCGCGGGCGCGGACCCGCTGACCGTGTTCGACTCGGTGATGACCGACTACGTCTTCCGCCTCCCCTCCGACCACCTGCTCGACGCGCACAGCGCGCTCGACGGCTCCGGCCAGACCTACGCCTACCTGTTCAACCAGCAGTCGCCGGCGATGGACGGTCGGCTGCGCGCGCCGCACGCGATTGACATCCCCTTCGTCTGGGGCACCGGCGACGCAATGCGGCCGTTCATCGGCGACGATCCGCAGACGGATCAGCTCTCGGGCTTCGCCATGGACGCCTGGATCAGCTTCGCCCGCAGCGGCAACCCAAACACCAAGGCGCTGCCCGGCTGGCCGCAGTACCGAGCCGATCAGCGCTACACCATGGTCCTCGGCCCGGACGTCAAGACAATCCGCGAAGACCGCGAACGCGAGCGCTCCATCTGGTCCTCAGACCTGCTCGAATAGGGGCTGGGCCAGTCAGGCATCCGGCTCAATGTCGCGGAACAGCAGCCGCCCCCCGCTGCCCACGACCGCGGTCACCAGCGAGCTTCAGCCTGTGCGTGTCCGGCCTGCGTCGTTCGCAATCAATTGCAGCAGTTCGTGCAAGCGTCGGCTGGCGTAGGGCGTGACGTCAGCTTCACGCAGCGCTCGGTGGGCGAGCTTCTTTGCCAGCTCAAGCTCTCCGGCCCGATAGCGCCGCGCCGCGATGCTTGCCAGGCTGACTCCGCGCGTTCGCTTCTTTGAGGGATGGAGATCGGCCAGCGCCCGCTCTTCCGCCTCAGCCGCGAGTGTGTACGCCTTCGCGGCTGCCATCGTGTTGCCCTCGCGGGTGTGGCGCTCGCCCTCAATGGTGAGCTGCTCGCTTACTCGATGGTGCTCCAGCCAGCTCATGATTGCTCCAGGGTCTGGAGAAGAATCGTCTGTGCGCTCAACCCTACTACCGCGGCGATGCCCGGCGTGTTGGCCGGCCCCGCCGCGAGCTGTCGCAGCTTCTCCCTCAAGCGTCACTGGACAGCGCCAAACGTCCCCTGATCCAGTCCAGAGACTTCGAGCCGAATCGCCTCTTCATCAACGGGATCCCAGTCAAGCGAGACGGATGATGCCTCTCCATCGTCCTGCAGGCTTATCGAAACTGGGGACTGATGGTGTCGATCAAGGCAGACCTTTGCCGCTTGTGCGAGTGTGGCGGCAATCTCGCTCGTCACCCCTGGGTGGCGTGTAGCCAAGCCGTCGATCGCGAGGATTCCCTCAGGCACCTACGCCTACAGGCCCCGTACGTCGATGAAGTGGCCGGCGATGGCGGCAGCGGCGGCCATCGCGGGGCTGACCAGGTGCGTCCGACCGCCGGGGCCCTGCCGACCCTCGAAGTTGCGGTTGCTGGTCGAGGCGCAGCGCTCCTGCGGGCTGAGGATGTCCGGGTTCATCCCCAGACACATCGAGCAGCCCGCGTCGCGCCACTCGAAGCCGGCGTCGCGGAAGCGGTCGGCGAGGCCTTCCGCCTCGGCGATCGCCTTGACCAGGCCGGAGCCGGGCACGACCATCGCGTTCACGCCGTCCGCGACGCGGCCGCCGCCGATCGCTTCGGCGGCGGCGCGCAGGTCTTCGATCCGACCGTTGGTGCAGCTGCCAATGAAGACGCGGTCGATGGCGATGTCGGTGATCGCCGTGCCGGCGGTCAGCCCCTGATAGGCGAGCGCGCGCTCGGCGGACTCCTGCGCGGAAGCCGTGGCCAGGCTAGCCGGGTCAGGGATCGCGCCGGTCACGGGCGCGCTCTGCGCCGGGTTGGTGCCCCAGGTGACGAACGGCGCGATCTCCGCGCCGTCGATCACGACTTCCTTGTCGAAGACCGCGTCGTCGTCGCTGACCAGCTCGCTCCAACGGGCGGCGGCGGCGTCCCAGTCCGCGCCCTGCAGCGCGTGTGGACGACCCTGAACGTAGTTGAGCGTCGTCTCGTCGGGCGCGACCAGGCCGGCGCGCGCGCCGCCCTCGATGGTCATGTTGCAGACCGTCATCCGCCCGTCCATCGACAGATTGCGGATCACGTCGCCGCGGTACTCGATCACGTGACCCACGCCGCCGCCGGTGCCGATCGTGTTGAGGATCGTGAGGATCACGTCCTTGGCCGAGCAGCCGTCGGGCAGCGCGCCGGTGACCTCGACCGACATCTGCTTGAGCGGCGCTTGCGGCAGCGTCTGGGTGGCGAGGACGTGCTCGACCTCGGAGGTACCAATCCCGAAGGCCAGCGCGCCCAGCGCGCCGTGCGTCGAGGTGTGGCTGTCGCCGCAGACGATCGTCAGCCCCGGCTGGGTCAACCCCTGCTCGGGGCCGATGATGTGGACGATCCCCTGGCGCGGGTCGAGCGTGTCGTAGAGCGGCACGCCGAACTCTTCGCAATTGGCGCGCAGCGCCTCGACCTGCTGCTGCGAGAGCGGGTCGGCGAACGGCTCGATCCGCGTGTCGGTGGGCACGTTGTGGTCCTGCGTGGCCAGCGTCAGGTCGGGTCGGCGCACCGGGCGGCCGCTGAGGCGCAGCCCCTCAAAGGCCTGCGGCGAGGTGACCTCGTGCACGAGGTGCAAGTCGATGTAGAGCAGGTCGGGCTCGCCGTCGGCGCGGCGGATCAGGTGCTCGTCCCAGATTTTCTGGGCCACGGTGCGTCCAGCCATCTCAGACTCCTCAGCGGTCGGTGCAGTCGTTGACTGCGTGCATGAACTCCGCGCATGGACTGCGCGTGTAGTGCGCGTGGTTAAGGGGTGCGTTCCAGCGTCGCGGCGGCGGTCGCGCCGGTGGCGCCGGCGACATGGCGGTTGATCGCGCTCAGGTAGGCGCGCGCGGAGGCGACGAGGATGTCCTGATCGGCGGCGCGGCCGGTGTGCGTCGCGCCGTCCACGCTGATCCGAATCGTGACCTCGCCCTGCGCGTCCAACCCCTCCGTCACGCTGGAGACGGTGTACTCCTCCAGCTCGTCGGAGACGCCCGTCAGTTCGTGGATCGTCTGGTAGATCGCGTCGACCGGCCCGGTGCCCGTCTTGGCGCCGGAGCGCTGTTCGCCGTCCGGAGAGCGCAGCGTGATCGCGGCGGACGGCGTGCTGGTCGTGCCGGCGGTGATCTCGATGGAGACGAGCTCCCAGCCTTCGGTCACCTGTCCGAGCCGATCCATCACGATCGCTTCGAGGTCGCGGTCGTCAACGACCGTCTTGCGGTCGGCGAGCTGCTGGAAGCGCTGGAAGGCGGTGTTGAATTCGTCGTCTTCGAGTTCGAAGCCCAGGTCTTCGAGGCGCGAGCGGAACCCCGCGCGGCCGGACAGCTTGGAGAGCACGAACTGCGAGCCCTCGACCCAGCCGACCTCCTTGGGGTCCATGATCTCGTAGGTCTCGCGCATCTTCACGACGCCGTCCTGGTGGATGCCGGACTGGTGGCGGAAGGCGTTGAGGCCGACGATCGCCTTGTTCGGCTGCACGTGCATCCCGGCGAAGTCTTCGACCATCCGCGAGGCGGGCACGAGATACTGCGGGTCAACGCCGATCTCGACGCCGAGATGGTCGGCGCGCGTGCGGATCGCCATCACGGTCTCCTCGAGCGAGGTGTTGCCAGCGCGCTCGCCGAGCCCGTTGATCGTGCATTCCACCTGCCGCGCGCCGGCGCGGACGGCGGCCAGCGAGTTCGCGGTCGACAGCCCCAGGTCGTTGTGGCAGTGCACCGAGACGACCACGTTGTCCGCGCCGGGCACATCCTCGAGGATGCCCTGAATGAAGCGGGCGAACTCGTCCGGGATGGCGTAGCCGACGGTGTCGGGGATGTTGATCGTCGTGGCCCCGGCCTCGATCACCTCACGCAACATGCGGCGCACGAAGTCAACGTCGGAGCGGGTCGCGTCCATCGGCGAGAACTCGACGTCGCTGACGTAGCTCTTGGCGCGGGCGACCATCTCGCGCGCCTGCTGGAGCACGGACTCGCGATCCTTGCGCAGCTGGTGGGCGATGTGGATGTCGGACGAGGAGAGGAAGACGTGCAGGCGCGGATTCTCACCGTAGCGGATCGCTTCCCAGCCCTGGTCGACGTCGTTGGGGACGGCGCGGCAGAGCGAGGCGATCTGGGTGCCGCGCACCTCGCGGGCGATGCGGTTGACGGCGTCGAAGTCGGCCGGCGAGGCGGCGGCGAAGCCGGCCTCGATGCAGTCGACGCCCATCTTCTCGAGCAGTTTGGCGATTTGCAGCTTCTCCTCGGCGGAGAAGGAGACCCCGGCGGCCTGTTCGCCGTCGCGCAGGGTGGTGTCAAAGATTCGGACTCGGTCAGCCATAGCGGAAACTCCAGTGGTCAGAGCGGAAATCGGAAGGGGACAGGGGCAGGCCGCCAACGCCGACAGCGGAAGGCAGCGCCAGATCAGGCCACGAGCGCTCCACGGGCGTGAGTCGCCCGCGGATCAGCTCCCTCAACTGCACACATCATCATGCCGAGCAGTATAGGAGGTAACCGCGCCTCAGGGGTGCGGAAGCCGGCTGCGCGCTTGGTAACCGCATCAACAATCCCGCGGCACAGGTACGCTGCATCGGGCAGGCGGCGGATCGCCCATCGGCCTCAAACAGCGGAGAGTACCGCCTTGGAACTCAGATTTCGGACCACGCGACTACGAAGGTGCGCCGAATCTGAGCGGGAAGCGATTCGCCGATTTGGCCCCGATGTCGGTCACACCTACGTGATGCGAGTGGACTGGCTCAGGCAGGCAAGGTCGCTGGAACAGATTCGGCAGAAGACGGACTTGGGCTTCCACTCATTGACTGGCCACCTGGCCGGCATGTATGCGGTTCGGCTTGGCTATCGCAAGCGCCTCCTCCTCACGTTCGACGAGCCCGATACCCTGTGGATCGAGGAAGTCAGTGATCACTACGAATAGCGAACCAGAGGCCGAGTTCCAGCCGAATTGGGTCATCCATCCGTCGCGGCACCTTGTGGGTGAGCTCGAGGCTCGCGGGCTGACTTGGGCTGCGCTCGCTGACAAAACGGGGCACTCGGAGCAAGCCGTTACGAAGCTGATGCGCGGGCGCGCGCCAATCACCAAGCGCTTCGCCGCAGCGCTCGAGCGGGTGCTCGGCATCGACGCGACGCTCTGGCTCGGCCTCCAGGCTGACTACGAGGAAACGCTGACCCGCTTCGGCCAGGATCCGGAAATGGCAGCGGACCTCGCGCTGCTCGACCACATCCCCTGGCGTGAGTGTCTGAAGCGGGGTTGGATTGAGGAACGGGGAACGGAGATTGAACGCGTCCTCGAACTGCGGCTGCTCTACGACGTCGATTCGCTGAGCGACGTCACGACGGCCCACGGCACGGCGTTTCGGGTGACTATTGGTACCAGAACAGACCCCTGGGCGCTCGCCGCCTGGTTGCAGAAAGGCGAGTGGCAGGCAATCGAACGCCGCGCCCTCCTGGAACCCGGACAGATGCCGCCGTTCGACCGCGATGTGTTCGAGGAGACCCTGAACGAAATCCGCCCCCTGACGCGAGAGTCGCAGTTCTGGCCGAAGCTCAAGCCGCTCTGCGCGAGCGCGGGCGTGCATCTCGAGTTCGTTCCGCAGCTCAAGCAGTCAGGCGCGAACGGCGCAACCATGTGGTCGGATGATGAGCGCCCCGGGATCGTCCTGAGCAACTTGCGCAAGCGCGCCGACATCTTCTGGTTCAGCTTCTTCCACGAAGCCGCCCACGTGCTCTCCGGCGACCGTCAGGCGACATTCATCGATCTCGCCGATGTCTCTCAGAATGACGAGCTCGAGCAGAAGGCCGACCGGTTCGCCGCCAACTTCCTGATCCCGCCGGCGCGCTATCGGGATTTCGTCGCTGCCGGGCGGTTCAGCAAGCCGGCCATCCGCCAATTCGCCAACGCGGAATTGATCCATCCCGCCATCGTGGTCGGCCGCTTGCGGCACGGCGGGCACATTCGGCAGGATCAGCACGCCGATTTGCTGGTGCCTGTCGACGAATCCCAGTTCGAGCGCTAACCCCCGCCGTCCGCGCACGACCTCGTGTTGAATTCCCTATCCTCTGGCCAACTCTCTGTTGCGCGTACCTGCGCGTTCTGGATCGCTTGGAGACTCTGATGGCGAAGTTTGACGTACTCATCCGCGGGGGCACCGTCGTGGACGGTACCAGCGTGCCCCGATTTGTCGCGGATATCGGAATCAAGGACGGGCGCATCGCCCAGATTGGCGGGCGCATGGAGCCGATTGACGCCGACCAGGTGCTCGACGCCGACGGCCTGATCGTCGCGCCGGGCTTCGTCGATCTGCACACCCACTACGACGCCCAGATTCAGTGGGACCCGTACTGCACGATCTCCGGTTGGCACGGCGTCACGTCGGTGGTCCTGGGCAACTGCGGCTTCGGCTTCGCGCCGGTCCGCGTCGAGGAACGCGACCGCGCGATGCTGACGATGTCGCGCACCGAGGCGATTCCCTTCGACTCGATGAAGGAAGGCATGATCTGGGACTGGGTGACCTTCCCCGAGTTCCTGGACACGCTCGACCGCATCCCCAAAGGCGTCAACTGCCTCTCGTACATGCCCCTCGCGCCGCTGATGACGTGGGTGATGGGGCTCGAGGCGGCCAAGTCGCGCCGCGCCACGGACGATGAGATCGCCGAGATGCAGCGCCTGCTGCACGAGGCGATGGACGCCGGCGCCTGCGGCTGGTCCACCCAGCGCCTGGGCGAGAACTCCGTCCAGGCCGACTACGACGGCACGCCGATGGTGACCGACATCATGTCGGACAACGAGTGCCTGGCGCTCGCCGAAGTGCTGGCCGAGCGCGATGAGGGCTTCATTCAAATCACCCAGTTCACCGGCGATCTCCAGCAGGACCTCGACTTCCAGTCGCAGCTCGCGGCGACGGCCAAGCGGCCGATCCTGCACAATCTGGTCGCCGTGAGCCCGAAGAACGCGGCCATCCACCGCGATCGCCTGCAGTGGCTCGCAGAGTCCAACGCGCGCGGCGAGCGCATCTTCGGTCAGGCCGCCACGATTCGCGCCGCCTTCACCTTCACGCTCGAGGACTGGAACCTCTACGACTCCTCGCCCGCCTGGAACTACGCGACGACCGGCACGCACGACGAGAAGAAGGCCAAGATGGCCGACCCCGACGTGCGCCAGCGGATCATCGACGAGATCGACGAGGCGATCAAGAAGCTCGGCCAGACCCAGGCGCTGGGCGGGCCGATTGAAGAGCTACTGATCCAGGGTCTCGCCCACCAGGACGAGCTCGAAGACTTCGTCGGCATGACCGTTGGCCAGGTCGCCGAGATTCGCGGCTGCCACCCGGTCGAGGCGATGCTTGACCTGGCCGTCGAGACCGATCTGGCGGCCGAGTTCCTCACCCCGATGCGCGAGCAGAACGACGAGTGGGTGGCGGAGATGATCACTTCGCCGTACACGATCCCCGGCGTCTCCGACGGCGGCGCGCACACCAAGTTCCTGACCGCCGGCTCCTACCCGACCGATTTCCTCATGTGGCTCGTCCGCGACACCGGCCAGCTCACGCTCGAGGAAGCGCACTACCGCCTGAGCTACCTGCCCGCCCGCGCAGCCGGCTTCCGCGACCGCGGCACGCTGGTTGAGGGCGCGCCCGCCGACGTGGTCGTCTACGACCTTAACGCGCTCAACATCACGCCCGAGTGGACCGGCGAGATTGTCTACGACTTCCCTGGCGGCGAGTGGCGCCGCGTCCAGCGGCCGGACGGCTACCGCTGGATTCTGGTCAACGGCGAAGTCACCTTCCAGGACGGCGAAGCGACGGGCAGCACGCCCGGCAAGCTCCTCCGCCACGGGCGCGGCTAGCGACCAGCTGCCCTACTGGGTGCGCCGGCTGACGGAATCGGAAACGAACAGCAGAAGGAGACTGAGATGGCCAAGTATGACGTACTGATCCGCGGCGGCACGGTCGTGGACGGTACCCGCGTGCCGCGCTTTGTCGCGGACGTCGGGATCAAGGACGGCCGCATCGCGCAGATCGGCGGGCGCATGGACCCGAGGGACGCCGAGCAGCTGCTGGACGCCGACGGCAAGATCGTCGCGCCCGGCTTTGTCGATCTGCACACCCACTACGACGCCCAGATCCAGTGGGACCCGTACTGCACAATCTCCGGCTGGCACGGCGTCACGTCGGTGGTGCTCGGCAACTGCGGTTTCGGCTTCGCGCCGGTCCGTCCGGAAGAGCGCGACCGCGCGATGCTGACGATGTCGCGCACCGAAGCGATCCCGTTCGACTCGATGAAGGAAGGCATGATCTGGGACTGGATCTCCTTCCCCGAGTGGCTGGACACGCTCGAGCGCATCCCCAAGGGCGTCAACTGCCTGTCCTATATGCCGATCGCCCCGCTGATGATCTGGGTGATGGGCCTGGAGGCGGCCAAGAACCGCCGCGCCACGGACGATGAGATCGCCGAGATGCAGCGCCTGCTGCACGAAGCGATGGACGCCGGCGCCTGCGGTTGGTCCACCCAGCGGCTGGGCGAGAACTCCGTCCAGGCCGACTACGACGGCACGCCGATGGTGACGGACATCATGTCGGACAACGAGTGCCTGGCGCTCGCCGAAGTGCTCCGCGAACGCGACGAGGGCTTCATCCAGATCACCCAGGCGACCGGCGACATCAAGTCCGACCTCGCCTTCGAGGCCGAACTGGCGCGCGTCTCCGGACGGCCGATTTTGCATAACGTGATCGCGCCCTCCAACTTCCGGCCCGACTCGCACCGCAAGACCCTCAAGTGGCTGCACGAGCGCAACGACGAGGGCGAGCGCATCTTCGGCCAGGCCTTCACGATCCGCTCCGCCTTCGCCTACACGCTCGAGGACTGGAACCTCTACGACTCCTCGCCGGCCTGGAACTACGCCACAACCGGCACGATCGCGGAGAAGATGGAGAAGTTCGCCGACCCCGACGTGCGCCAGCGGCTCAAGGCCGAGATGGACGACGCGATCGAGAAGCTGGGCCAGACCCAGGCGATCGGCGGCTCGATTGAGAAGGTCATGATCCAGCATCTGGAAGCAAAGCCGGAGCTGGAGCAGTACGTCGGCCTGACGCTTGAGGAAGTCGGCGAGCAGATGGGCGTCCACCCGATCGACGCCATGCTCGACCTCGCCCTGGCGACCGACCTCAAGGCCGAGTTCCTGACCGAAGTCTCGACCGAGAACCCCGAGGCGATGGCCGAGATCATGGACTCGCCGTTCACGATCCCCGGCGTCTCCGACGGCGGCGCGCACACCAAGTTCCTGACCGCCGGCTCCTACCCGACCGATTTCCTCATGTGGATGGTGCGCGACACGGGCGCGATCAGCCTCGAGGAGGCGCACTACCGCCTGAGCTACCTCCCCGCCCGCGCGGCCGGGTTCCACAACCGCGGCTCGCTGGTCGAGGGCGCGCCCGCCGACGTGGTCGTCTACGACCTCGACGAGCTCAAGCTCGAGCCCGAGTTCCAGGGTGAAATCGTGCACGACTTCCCCGGCGGCGAGTGGCGCCGCATCCAGCGCCCCCACGGCTACCGCTGGATCCTCGTCAACGGAGAAGTGACGATGGACAACGGAGAAGAAACCGGAGCCACCCCTGGCAAACTCCTCCGCCACGGCCGCGGCTAACTCGCAACGCGCCGATCTCGCACTACCGTGGAGGTATGAGCGAACTGAGTAAAGCCGCGATTGACCGACTCGGAACACGTCTGCGGGACTCCGCACAACCGGAGCCCGCAGACGTGTCCGCCTACGTGGAGTGGAGCGCAACCTTCGAAGCCCCGCTGCATCAGACGCTCGCCACCATTGACAACGCAGCCAAACGCGCCGGGGTCAGGCTGGACGAGCAGACGTCGCGGATCAAGCAGCTCTATTCAATCGTCGCCAAGCTGCGCCGGGGGCATCCACGCCTCTCGTCGATCGACGACATCGCCGGCTGCCGGGCCGTCGTTGAGCGCGAGGTTGACGTGAACGCGCTCGTGCTGCAGCTGGCGACGGCCAACGTCAAGCGGGTGCGGGACTACCGCCAACACGATCGCAACGGCTATCGGGCGGTGCATCTGACGCTCGTTGACGACGCCGGGCGGGCGGTCGAACTCCAACTCCGCACCGAGATCCAACACGTGTGGGCCGGCCTCTGCGAGCGCCGCGCGGCGGTTGTCGGTCACGCCGTCAAGTACGGCGGCGGTCCACCGGAGGAACAGGCGCGGCTGCAAGAGCTGTCGCGGCTCGGGCGAATGCTCGACGCCCAGCAGATGGAGCACGACGCGAGAGCCGCGCGCCTTGACCTCAGGCCGCGTGACCTGGTGCGACTGACGGAGTCCTCTGAGCAGCGAGCAGCCGTCGAGCGCTTCCGTGCGCTCTGCGGCCAATATGCCCGCGAGGGAGGGCTGACCTGATGCCCTACTTCCTGCTCTCCTACGACAACGACGAGGACCGCGCCGACGTGCGCGAGTTCCACGACCGGGCGGCGGCCTACGAGGCGCTGCGCGTGGGCACCATCGACAAGCCGCCGGAGGACGAGTTGGTGCTCTTCATCACCGACTCCGAGGCGACCCTGCGCCACACCCACCCACGCTACTTCTACTCGGAAGTCGAAATGGCGCAACAGGCCACAACCCGAATCCTGGAACGCCTCACCCCCAAGCCCCGCCCCACCGACTGAGCCGCTGGAGACGCCGCCGCCAAACTCCGCCGCGCAGTCGGGGGAGAGGCTCCTCCTGTTGCCTCAGGCACACAGACGCGCCGGCCGACGCCGCGCCCCAGCCGCCCGCTAACACCTTCTTCTCGAACTGTATAACATCGCGGTCAACCTCCCTCCACAGCACAGACTCGGCTGCGGGGAGGCTGAGAGAGAGTTTGGCACATGGTGGACAACGGATTCCGGACGAAGACCGAGCGCGGCCGGCTGGATAAGGCGTTGGGCATCTACCGCGACGCCATGCGCGGATTCATTGGCGACGAGCTCAAGGCGCCCGGTCTGGATCAGCAGGGGAGAGACTGGTTCGAGCGTAAGGTCCTTGGCGGCACTCTTGCCGATGATGAGAAACTAGCCGCTGCCTATCGGCTAGCCCGAGCGTACTATCGCCGCAAGGATCAGGCTGGTGAAGGTTGGCCGGCCGAAGTCCTGGAACCAGAGCACTTCGTTCGCCTCGTCAGCCTGAGGCCTGAACTGCAGGACCTGAAAAACCTGCAGGTGCAGGACCTGCGGTTGCAAACCGATCGGCGCGCCATGGACCTCATCAAGGACGCCGACGTGTGGTTCCGGGAGGAGAAGTCTGCAGAGCTGGATCAGGAGGAGGCGGGCAAGCGCGTCGGGTTGCTGTACGTGCTCCTGAGGGAAGTAGACCCACCCGCTGCCGATCAGCTCAGCGACCTCTTGTCGCCCAACCTCCTTGGTCTGGTTCGGAGCGATCGTGTGGAGGATGTCGTTGAGGATGTGGGCGAGAGTGTGAAAGAGGTGGTCATCGAGGAGCTTGAGGACACGAAGACGCAGATCAGAGAAGAGGTTGGGAGGCTCGAGCGGCAAGGGGAGCAGGACGAGGAGAACCGCCGGCGCGACCAGGCAGCTACGGAGGAGAGCATTGCGGCCGCAAGTAAGCAGGTGGTAGCGGATGTGCTTGAGGGAGTCCGGCAGCAAAACGAGCAGGCGGTAGCGGAGATGCTTGAGGGAGTCCGGCAGCAAAACGCGCAGGCCGAGAAGAACATCAAGCGCGATAGCGTAGAGCAGCTCGGCCAGATACACGCGCGACTCGATCTCCAGGACCATGAGCAGCGACGCAGGAAGCCGGTCAACGGTGGCGCCCCGAGGCGGCAGCCTGCGCGGCAACGGCCCGTGCGACAGCCCGCGCCGCGACGGTCCGCGCCGCCGCCGCCGCCAGTGGAGACGCGCAGCCAGCAGGGCGGCGAGTGGTTGATCCCTGGTCTGCTGAGCCGGCTGGCGATCGGCGGCGGGGTGGCGGCGCTCATCCTGGTGGGCATCCTGGCGGGATTGTGGCAGGGAGGCGCATTCGACAGCGGCGGCGACAACCCGGCTGTGCCCGTGCGGCGGGCCGACGTCGTCATCATCAACAGCCAGTCTTCCGGAAACACCGTTGGCCAGGCTGACTGTGAGCCCCTCTGTGACAGCGCTCGCCGCTACACCGATGCCGACGCCAACCCCGTCCGGATCGGCTACGGGGATGACGAATGATCCCCGCCGCGCCTTCCGACGTCCGCGCCGTTAGGGGCGGATGATCCGCTTAGGACGCTGGGCGAGGCGCTTGAGCATGGGTTGCGCGGCGTCGATGAAGCGGTAGGCGATGCGGCGGGTGTCGCGTGGATCGATCAGGTCGATCACGTCAAAGTTGTGCGCCGCCTTCATCGGACTGCGCAGCCTCAGCAGCCGATTCTCGATCATCTCGCGGTGCGCCTCCGGATTCTCGGCCGCCTCGATCTCCCGTCGGTACGCGGCCGCGACGCCGCCCTCGATCGGAATCCCGCCCCACTCGCCCGCCGGCCAGCCGAAGCGCATGTTGACGCCCATCGGCTCGCCCATGCTGTTCGGCGCGTCGGCGGCGACGCCGTAGCTCTTGCGGATGTTGAACTCGACCTTGGGTACGTCCGCCTCATAGGCGGCGATCAGCGCCCGCGTCCCGCGCCGCATCGTCTGGTTGAGCTCCGCCTGCGAGCCGAGCATGAAGCCGGGCATGTCGAGGAAGATCACCATCGGCAGATTGAAGCCGTCGCAGAGATCGACAAAGTGCGCGAACTTGTCGGCCGCGTCGCCGTTCATCGCGCCGGCCATGACGTAGGGGTCGCTGGCGACCACTCCGACCGCGTAGCCGCCGATCCGCGCGAAGCCGGTGATGATCGCGCCGCCCCAGTGCGGGCGCATCTCAAAGAACTCGCCGTGATCCACGACCAGCCGCACCAGCTTGCGCGGGTTGTAGCCGCGCTTGCGATTCTCGGGAATGATCCGCAGCAGCTCCTCGACGCGCCGGTTGGGATCGTCCGTGCAGGGAATGCGCTCAGTGACGTCGTTGGTCGTGTCGGGCAGGTAGGAGAGGAACGTCTTGATCTGCTCGAAGGCGTCCTCTTCGTTTTCCGCCTCGTTATCGACCTGGCCGCTCCGGTAGACGTGAACCTGGGAGCCGCCCAGCTCCTCCTTGGTGAAGGTCTCGCCAATCGCGCGGCGCACGACGGGCGGGCCGGAGGGGAAGATCTGCGACTGCCCCTTGATCATCACGGTGAAGTGCGAGAGCAGCGCGAACGCGGCGGGCGCGCCGGCGACGGAACCCATGATCCCGGAGGCGACGGGCACCTTGTTGAGCAGGTTGATGTGCCGCCACCAGGTCTGGCCGGCGGGCAGCGCCATGCGCCCCTCTTCCTCGTCGCGCTTGGCGGAGTGCCCGACGCCCTCGATCAGCTGGACGTAGGGCAGGCCGTACTGCGCGGCCAGCGGCGTGGCGAACTGTGATGCGCCCTTGGAGACGTTGTGCGGCGAGCCGCCGGAGATCGTGTAATCATCGCCGCCGATGACGATGTTGCGCCCCCCGATCTGGCCCATGCCCATCACGAACGCGCCCGGCGTGAAGTCGCGCAGATCGCCGTTGTGGTCGTACTCGTACGCGCCGACCAACGGGCCCGCCTCGAAGAACGAATCGGGATCGAGGAACTTGTCGATCCGCTCACGGATCGTGTAGCGCCCGCCGCGGTGCTGGCGCTCGACGCCGTAGGCCCCGCCCATCTCCTTGGCGAGCTCCTTGATGTAGTTGATTTCCTCAATCGCGCCGAGCCAGTCCTGACCCGGCTTCCACGATTCACGATTCTGTTCTACCGGCATCAGCAGCCTCTCCGTCCGAGCCTGATTCTTCGGCAGTGTATCGCCCGCTGCGCTGCGTCCCTGCTGGCGCGCAGCGCGGCTATTCCGCGGGCCAGTAGTCCTGCGCCGGGAAGGCGAGAATGTTCAGCGCCAGAGCGTCCCCCCGGGCCGCGTTGCTGGCAGCCAGCAGCCAGAGCGACTGGCCCTGCTGGAGCAGCCGCACGACGCCGGCCGGTCCGTCCCAGCCCAGCACAGGCGCATTGCGCGCCGCCCGCGCCTCGCCCTCGGAGTGCGCGCTCAGCCAGAGCGCGAGCGTCACCCACGCCTCCTGATGGTGCGCCGCGCTGTCGAAGACCAACTGCCAGACCGCGAGCGTGGGCCCGTCCGCCGCCGCGCTCGTCCAGACGCTGAGCTCGTCGTTGCCCCAGCCGGCCGCGGCCAGCGCCGCCGCCTCGCTGCGCGCGCCGAGCGTCTCGCGCAGAAACCGCCGCAGCCGCGCCTCCCCCAGGCGGTTGATCACCGGCGCCTGCCAATCCGCCTCGACGGCCGCGACCGCCCCGACCGCCCCGACGGCCGCGACCGCCTCGTCCAGACGCTGGCGGTCGCGCAAGACAATCGGCGCTTCCCGCGCTTCCAGCTTGCCGCGATGCAGCACCTGCTCCATAGTCGCCGGCGGCTCGAGGAACAGCGCATCGACCGCCGCCCAGCCGCCCTCGCCGCGCACTTGCTCGATGAAGAGCTGGCCGTCGCGGTAGGGCGACTCGCCCGCGCCGCTGTTGGCCAGCCGGTTGTAACGCAGCGCGTTGGCGAACAACGGATCATGACGGCGGAGCACGGTGCCCGCACCCCACTCCAGGCTGGCCCGCAGCGCCTGCATCTCCGCGCTCTCCAACGCGGCGTCGGTGACCGCGGTCGCCTCACCCTCCAGCAACCACTGGAGCGCCGTGCGCGAGTCGGACGAGCCCGAACCAAAGGCGTCCCACAGCGAGGCGTCCAGGCGCTGATTCTGCAGCGCGTGGGCGAACTCATGCACCGCCACCTCAAGCGCCTGCTGCGACAGCGGCCGGCTGCCAATCAGCGTGACCTGGCGGCTCCCGGGCGACCCGGGGTGAAACGCCCCGCCGATCAGCGGCACCCAGATGCCCAGCGTCTCGCCAGCCTCGAAGTCAGTGCTCAGCGGCGTGAGCAACCGCGCAAAGCGATCAAGCGCAGCGGTGTGCTCGATCACGGTCGGACTCGACAACCAGTCCGAAATGAACTCCGGGATGCAGCCCAGCCGCCGCAGGTCCCAGCGGTCGATAATCCGCACCGCCGGCAGCTCAAGGAGCGTCTCCCCGCGCACCCGAGCGGTAATCTCCGCCGCCTCCGTCAGCCAGACCAACTCCTCATCGGTAGCCGGCGACTCCACCGCCGCCAGCAACCCGGCCGGATCTTCCAGCGTCAACAGCGCCCGCAGCTCAGCGACGCCCGCATCCGCCTCGCACCAGGCCTGCTCCGCGCGCAGGACATTATTGATCCGGGCGTCCTGCGCCTGCCGATCGCGCCAACTCTGGAAGCGCCCGCGCGATCCCGTCAACGCCAGCGGCTCGTCGCTCCAGACCAGCCGATCGATCGTCTCCGGCGTTTCCGGTTCGGACGGCGCAGACGCTTCCGCCGCATCCTGCGCGGCGGCCTGCTCCCGATCGGCGCGCTGTGGCTCTGCGGGCGGCGGGTCGGTCGCCGGCGCTGTCGCCCGTTCGCTCGGCGCCGCCTGCTCGACTGCCTGCTCGACTGCCTGCCGTTCAGCTGCCGGTTGGGCGACGGCCGGAATCGCGTCGGCGCAGCCGACGAGCCCGAGGCCCAGCAGCAAGAGTCCCAGCCAGACCGCGCCCCAACCTGCGCTCCAGCCTGCATTCCAGCCTGCACCTAGCCGCAGAGATCGGCGTGTGGAGCTCACGCCTCTGAGAGTAGCGGGATCACCTCCGCCGCAAAGGCGTGCAGCGCTGGCCAGTCCCACGGCGGTCGCAGGGCGAGGTTGATCCGATCAACGCCCGCCTCCGCGTAGGGCGCCAACCGCTCGACCGCCTCCGCGGGCGTCCCGAGGATCGCGCCCCGCTGGCGGAAGGCGTCGCCCGCTGGCCCGAAGACCTCCGCGAAGTGCGCCTCCGCGCGGGCCCGATCCGACTCGTCCGCCGCGAGATGGAACGAGAGGTTCACATCCCGCTGCAACTCCGCCGGATCGCGCTCGACCCGCTCGCACCACTCATCAAGCACGCCCGAGAGCCGCTGCCAGTCCCCGACGTTCAGGTAGGGCGCGTTCCAGCCGTCGGCGTAGCGGGCGACGAGCTGCAGCGTGCGTCGCTCGCCGACGCCGCCGATCCAGATCGGCACCCGCGCCTGCAACGGCTTCGGCTCACAGAGCGCGTCGTTGAGCTGAAAGTACGCGCCCGCGTAGTTCGCCGCCGGCTCCTCCCACAACGCGCGCAGCACCTGAATCCCCTCCTCCAGCCGATCCAGCCGCTTGCCAATCCGCTCGAAGGGGATGCCGTAGGCCGAGTACTCCTGCACGTTCCAGCCCGCGCCCAGCCCAGCGTCGAGGCGGCCGTCGGCGAGGTGGTCAATCGTCGCCAGCGCATTGGCGAGGACGGCTGGATGGCGGTAATCCATCGCCAGCACGCAGGTGCCGACGCGGACCTGCTCGGTATCGACAGCAAGCGCCGCAAGGGCGGCCAGGCACTCGAGATACGGCCCGCGCTTCTCCGTCATCGGCGACTCGTAGAAGTGATCCGAGACATCGACCCAGTTGAAACCGGCCGTGTCCGCCCAGCGCCAGAGGTCGCGGCACTCGGCGATGGTCACATTCTGCTGGATCAGATGAATGCCGAATTCCATATCATCCCCCCAAGTCTGCACGCGCGACGGTGTGCACCTATGGTGACAGCGCAGCCAGACTGGGACTAGCGGAGCGCGAGATGACTTCTTCCCGAGACGCCGTACTGCTGGAAGCGGAGTTTGATCCGCGCGTGAAAGGCTACGGGCGGCTCGCCGTCAGCCTGCTGCTCGTGATCACGGTCGTCGGGATTCCCCTGATCCCGTTCTGGCTGATCTGGAGCGTGTCCTACCTCCCCCGCGCCTACGCTCGCTTCAGCGCCCGCCTCACGCCTACCTCGCTGGAGGTCACCCGCGGCGTCTACTTCCGCAGCGACAGCACGATCCCGCTCGACCGCATTACCGATGTCCGCCTGCACGACGATCCGCTGATGCGCATGAGCGGCATCCAGGGGCTGAAAGTGGAAACCGCCGGTCAGTCGGGGACGACCTCATCCGAAGGCAACCTGATCGGCGTCGCCGCCGCGCCCGCGTTCCGCGACGCCATCCTCCGCCAGCGCGAAATCCTCCGCGACGGCGGCGGCTCACCGAGCGCCGCGCCGTCAGCCTCCGGGCCCGTCGCCAGCGACCACGAGCTGCTCCGCGAAATCCGCGACCTGCTCCAGAGCATCGACGCGAAGACGTAAGGGCGCCGGCTCAGCGCCCGCCCAACAGCCGATCCAGCGCCTGCCGCAAGCGCTCGCTCGCGCCCTCGCCCAACCACTGATCGAGGAGCGGCCGCTGGCGTTCGGCCGGCGATCGTTCCGCCTCCCGCAACTCCCGCGCCTCCAACGCCCCCAACGCCTGGCGCAGCCCGGCCAGTTCCTGCCTGATTTCCGCCCGTTCTTCTGTCTGCGCCTGCGCATGGCTATGCCAGGCGCGCACCAGCGCCTCCAACGCTTCCACGGGCGCCGCCTGATCCGCGCTGGCGACCGAACCGAGCACCTCCGCCAGGGCGGTGCGCGAGACGCTCGAGGACTGCAGCGCATCGAGCCGTTCCAGAATCTGGGCCAGGGTCTCCTGCTGATCGTAGGCGTCGAGCGCTCCGCCCAAATTGCGCACCTCGTCCGCTGCCTCCTAGTTGAACTGCTGGAGCACATCAGCGCACTTCAGCGCGATCCGGTCGACCTGCGCTCGGGTGAACCCGGCGAGCGGCGGGTGCGCCCACAGATTGCGCGCGGCATTGATCTCCGCCATGTGCGTCAGGAACGCCTGATCGGCCAAACCACGGAAGCCCGGGTTCCCCTTGACGGCGAAGAGGAAGTCAGCAATGTCCAGCTGGCTCTCACCCTGCCACTCGGTGGAGTCCAGATCAACCCGGCTGCGATCCTGCCGCGCGTGCGCTTGACGCGCTTCCGGCAGCTTGTCGATCACCTTGCGCTCAAACCAGTCGCCCTCGTCGCCACGGTCAAGATCCGGCGGAACATCATCCAGGACGGCCTTGATATGCACCCGCATGGCGTCCCGGTAGATCGCCAGCACCCGATTGAGGCGTTCGTACTCGGTGAACATGGCCGCAGCTTACTTCACCAACCCCAGCTTCTCGGCCAGACCGATGCGCTGGATTTTGCCGGTCGCGCCCTTGGGGATTTCGTCGAGGATCACGACGCGCCGCGGCGTCTTGAAGTCCGCCACCCGCTCCCCGACGAAGCGGCGGATCGCCCGCTCGTCCGACTCCTCGCCCTCACGCAGCACGACCGCCGCTGCCACCTCTTCGCCCAGCCGATCATGCGGCATCGCAAACGTCACCGCTTGCGCCACCGCCGGATGCTGGAGCAGCGCCTCGTCCACCTCGCGCGGCGAAATCTTCTCCCCGCCGCGGTTGATGATCTCCTTGAGCCGCCCCGTGATCGTCAGATAGGCGTCCTGATCGAGCACGCCCTGGTCGCCAGTGCGGAACCAGCCGCGCGTGTACGCCGTGGCGTTCGCCTCCGGATTGTTGCGGTAGCCGTCGGTCACGTTCGCGCCGCGGATCACCACCTCGCCCCGCTGACCCATTGCCAGCAGCGCCCCGTCTTCGTCCATGATCGCAATCTCCGGCCCCGCCGCCAGGCCGACGCTGCCCGGCTTCCGCTCCAGCGGCGGCAGCGGATTCGAGCTCATCTGGTGCGCCGCCTCGGTCATCCCGTAGGACTCAATCACCGGCGCCCCGAAGGTGTCCTCCAGCTCCGCCATCACCGTCGGCGGCAGCGACGACGACGAAGAGCGGATCAGCCGCAGCTCGGTCTCCGCCAGGATCTCCGCGTTGCGCGCGGCGCGGGTCAGGATCAGCTGGTGCATCGTCGGCACGGAAGTATACCAGGACGGCCGCGACTCGCGCAACCAGCCAAAGACCTGCATCGCGTTGAAGCCCGGCGAGCACCACGTG
This sequence comes from Dehalococcoidia bacterium, assembly GCA_965200625.1. GTDB lineage: Bacteria > Chloroflexota > Dehalococcoidia > Bin125 > Bin125 > Bin125. The sequence continues at coordinate 1,371,775 of OZ241375.1, read as the reverse complement.
CAGCCGCCCGCGCCGACGCTCGCCAGAATCCCCGCCATCAGCCCGTGAATGTGAAACAGCGGCATGATGTTCAGGCAGCGGTCAGCGGCGCTCAGCCCAAGCGTGTTGCGGATGTTGGCCGCCGTCGCCGTCAGGTTGCGCTGCCGCAGCGGCACAATCTTGGGCCGCGACGTCGTCCCCGACGTGTGCAGCACCAGCCCGACATCGTCCGGTCCCGCCGCGCCCGGCCGCGCCGCCGTGCCGCTGATCCCGGCAGCCAGATTGAAGCCGCCGGCCGGACCGTCAGACTCAGGCTGCAGCTCGATCAGGGGAATATCCAGCCGCTGCGCGACCCCGCGCACGGGCGAATAGACGCCCTCCTCCACAATCACCGCCCGCGCGTCCAGGTCGGTGAGGTAGAAGTCGAACTCGTCCGCGCGGTAGCCGGGATTGAGCGGCGCGGCGGTCGCCGCGTTGGCCACGCCGAGGAACGCGGCCGCCATCTCCGCGCCATTGGGCAGCACGAGCGCGATCCCGTCCCCCCGTCCGAGGCCAAAGCGGTTGAGCTGCTCGCCCGTCCTCGCGATCTGCGCGCGCAGGCCGTCAAACGTCAACTCCGCCCGCCCCGGCGCGCCCAGCGCCGGCGCGCCCCCGTCCAGCGGCGCGAGCAGTTCCGCAAGGGTCTTCACGGGAGACGTGGTGGGAGACGTGGTCGGGGATAGGGCGGGGGATGAGGCGGGGGATTGGTCGGTGGTCACAGGCGCTCCGGGAAAGAATCAGCAGGGTTTTGCCACGTTCTCTACAGCCTATTGCGCAGCCCGAGCCGGAGCGCTGCCTATACTGGCGGTGGAGAGGTGTCCGAGTGGCCGAAGGAGCCGATCTCGAAAATCGGTAGGTGCGGCGACGTGCCTCGTGGGTTCGAATCCCACCCTCTCCGCCAGCTCACCCCTGAGCGGCAGCATTCGGCCCACCCTCCCGGAGAGGTGCTGGAGTGGACGATCAGGCACGCCTGGAAAGCGTGTAGGGGTGCAAGCCCCTCGTGGGTTCGAATCCCACCCTCTCCGCCAGCCAACCAACCCACCCGACCCCACCAAACCCATCAACCCCGCGCCCAATGCGCCATCGTCCCCACGCCCCACCGCGGGCACCTCGCCGAGCGCGGCACAACCGCGCGCTCGGATGCAGCCTGCGCCCCGCCCTTGCTCAACATAGACCTTGAGTTCTATTCTGTGCCCTGCACAGGAAGAGGCCCCCATGCAGCGCTCCCCAATCGAATGGACCGAAGCAACCTGGAACCCAGTCACCGGCTGCACCCAAATCAGCCCCGGCTGCGCCCACTGCTACGCCAAGACCTTCGCCGAGCGCTTCCGCGGCGTGCCCGGCCACCCCTACGAACGCGGCTTCGACCTCCAGCTCCGCCCCGAGCGGCTCACTCAACCCCTGCGCTGGAAGAAACCGCGCACCATCTTCGTCAACTCCATGAGCGACCTGTTCCACCCCGACGTGCCCGACGACTACATCCAGGAAGTCTTCGAGGTGATGCGCCTCGCCGATCACCACCGCTTCCAGGTGCTCACCAAGCGCTCCGCTCGGTTAGCGGCAATGGCCGACGCGCTCCCCTGGCCGCGCAACATCTGGATGGGCGTCTCCGTCGAGAACCAACGCTTCACCGACCGCATCGACGATCTCCGTCAGGTGCCCGCCGCCGTCCGCTTCCTCTCCTGCGAGCCGCTGCTGGGCACGTTGCAGCTCGACCTGGAGGGAATCGGTTGGGTCATCGCCGGCGGCGAGAGCGGCCCCGGCGCACGGCCAATGCGCCCCGAATGGGCCCACGCCGTCCGCGATCAATGCCAACAAGCAGACGTGCCCTTCTTCTTCAAACAATGGGGAGCCCACAACGAACAAGGCCGCCGAGTAGGAAAAAAACGCGCCGGCCGCGCCCTCGAGCAAGCAACCTGGAACCAGATGCCGGAGGTGGCACATGCCTCATAGCATTCAAGAACCCCCACAGAGATTCGGCGGCGACTGGACTGAGGAAAAGCTCAAGATCCTCAGGGATTACCTCGATTTCTATACAACAGCACTGAATAACCAACGATTTACGTTGCACTATGTCGATGCGTTCGCAGGCACCGGTGGCATCGAAGTCAACCGCGACGGGGAAGCTAAACAGTTCCTTGATGGATCGCCGCTGGTCGAACTTGACATCGACAACAAGCCCTTCGATCACCTCCATCTCATCGAGAAGAATCCGTCTAACACAGCAATCCTCAGAGAGCGCCTCAGCGAGCAAGACGCGCAAAGGCGCGCTCAGGTCTATGAAAGAGACGCAAACAAGTTTCTGCGCGAATTTTGCAGACGTATGGGTGCGTACGACCGTGCTGTCGTCTTCCTCGACCCCTTCGGCCTACAGGTGGATTGGGAGACTGTGGCAGCAATAGCGAGAACGCGGAAGTGTGACACGTGGATATTGTTCCCTGCCGGAACGGTTCGGCGCCTGATTCCCGGTCAGGGAGAAGTATCGCCGGGAAACGCGCAAAGGCTCAATCGTGTTTACGGCGGGGAAGGCTGGAAGACCATTCAGCGCAAAGCGCTACAGTCCAATATGTTCTCTGACGATCCAGAGATGGAGTCAGAAGCCGGAGTGGATGGATTGGTCACCGCGTACGTTGACCAATTGCGTTCAGCCTTTTCAGGCGTCGCAAATCACCACCGTGTGCTCAGGAACAGCCGGAATGCTCCACTTTACGTGTTCATGTTCGCGGTGAGTAGTCAGAGTGGCAAAGATCTGGCGCTGAGAGGTGCCAATCATATCCTTAACAAGCTCTAAGCTTATTAGTGCCGGTTTTGTTGCAAGAGCGTCTGCTGCGCATTGTTATCTACCCTGCACACCACCCCCGCCAACGCAAAACCAACACCTCCTCATTAATCTGCGCCCGAGTAGCAGTCGCCGCCCGAGTCCGGAAGAAATCCCTGCCTGTGACCTCATACCCCAGACGCTCCGCGATCTCCCCCAACAGCGCCCCCGTGCGGATCATGATCCGAAAGTACGACGCCTGATCCCCCACCACATACGCCAACTGCGCCCCCGGCTTCAGCGTCGGCCGCAGCGACTCCAGATGCCTCGCCATCCCCCCGAAGTAGAGCCGCGTGACGCGGTGATACATTCGCTCGAACCCCGAGGTCTTGCCCAACTCCAGCCGCCGCGCCTCAATCCGGTCCGCCAGCGCCGTGATCCCCGGAAACTGACCCAGCCAGACATCGTCGTCATCGCCCAGATAGACCCCGCGCGTATTCGAGCGCACCAGCCCCTGCTTCACCGCCCGCAGCTCCTCGCGGTTGCGAAGGAAGCCGAGCAGCACCGACTCGAGCCGCACGGCGCGGGTGTAGTCCTTCTCGTTCGGGTAGGGCGGCGACGTAATCACCGCATCCACGCTCCGCGGCGGCAGCTGCTCGCCGACCGCCCGCGCGTCGCCGCGCCGCACCCGCGCCGGCACCGAGGCGCGATGCGACCACTGCCCCAGATCGCCCGCCATCCGCGCCACCCGCTCGCGCCACAAGTCGACCACGGGCGCGTCCTCTTTGCTCGTCCCCAGCCCAATCTCTGGCCCAAAGCGCAGATTGCCAATCTCCGTCGGCAGCGCCCGCGCCAACGCCAACCGCAGATGCCCCATGTACGCGCCGCCGTCCTCCGCGCCGCGCTCGATTTCCTCGCGCAGGATCAGCGCGCGATGCAGCGGCATGGGGCTGATCGAATTGCGGAGCAGGAGCCGCTCCTGCTCAGCCGGCAGCTGGCGCAGCGGTTCGTCGGGGTTGGCCATGCGTTTGATGGCATCGGCTGCGACCCGATCCGCCGTCTGCACGAGCCGATCCGGATCGACGCTCCAACGGAGCTTCGTCTCCGCCGCAAAGGCGGACAGCGGCACCGCCTCAACGCCAATGGACGGCAACCCCAGCTTCTTCGCCTCGACCAACGTCGTCCCCGTGCCGCAGAAGGGATCAAGGATGGCGGCGTCCGACGCGAGCCCGAAGCGCTCAACGTATTCCCGTACCAGATGCGGCGGGAACGAGAGGACGAAGCGGTACCAGTCGTGGATGGGCCGATCCGCGGCGAGCATCTGATTACGGGCCGCGCGCGTGTCCGGCTGAGTCCGAGGCGAATCGCCCGTCACGCGTCGTCACCGCCCCCACGCTCACTGCTCTGACGCTCACTGCTCTGACGCGTGCGCTCGAACTTCTCCCGCTGCTCCGCCTCCGCCTGGGCGGCGGCGATGTCGCCGGCGATTTTCGCCTGCTCCCACTGCGCCCGATTGTCGTCGCCGCTCACGACCCGACCGGCCAGCGCCCCGATCACGCCCAGCAAAAGCCCCCACCGCAGACCGCGCCAGAAGCCCATCTCAACTGCCCCGCCGACCGCTCAGCACGTCAAACATCCGCTGAACCCGCGAAACCGTCGCATAGGCGCGAATCACCGGCTCCGCCGCCGAGTCGCCCAGATACTCCGCCGTCCCCTTGACTGTCCGCACCGTCTCCTGCGCGTTCTCCAGGAGCGGCGGCACGCCCTCCTCAATGGTCTTGCGCGCCGCGCGCAGCAGGCGGACGGAGAGGACGCCCACGACGATCGTCGTCAGCGTCATCACGACCAGCGCGATCACGCCCAGCAGACCGGCAATCACGATCACAATGTCGCGGATATCGGTGATAGTGCTCAGCGCCATAGCCTGAGCCTAGCTCATGGCGGCAGACTCACTGGCGCTTGGTTCACGAGCGGTTGACGGACTCAGCCGACGCCACCGTCCCGCCGCCGAGCACGCGGTCGCCGGCGTAGAAGACCGCCGCCTGCCCCGGCGCGACGGCGCGCGCCGGCTGGTCAAGGACGAGCGTGGCGCCGCTGACCGTCGCCGGCAGCGGCGCGGCGCGGTAGCGCAGCTGGACCGCGACCCGCTCCGCCGGCTCCACCAGCCAGCGCACGTCAGCCAGCTCAATCCGCTCGACCAGCAGATCGTCCGCGCTCCCGACCACCACCGTGTTCGCTTCAGCATCAAGCGCGGTGACGAAACGGCGCTCGCCTCCCCCGCCGATCGCCAGCCCCTTGCGCTGTCCGATCGTGAAGTGCTGGACGCCGCGATGACGGCCCACTTCCCGCCCTTCCGGATCGAGCATCAGCCCCGGCCGATCAGCAACCTCACGCGCCACCACGGCGCGGTAGTCGCCGCCGGGCACGAAGCAGATGTCGGCGCTCTCGGGCTTGTCCGCGACACCCAATCCGTGCCGCTGAGCCACCGCGCGGACCTCCGCCTTCTGCAGCCCGCCAACGGGAAAGCGGCTCAGCGCCAGCGCCTCGGAGGTCAGCGTGTAGAGGAAGTAGGACTGATCCTTGTCCCGATTGAGACCGCGCAACAGCTGCGGCCGACCGTCCGCGTCGCGCCCGGTACGGGCGTAATGCCCGGTCGCGATCGCGTCCGCCCCCAACGCCCGCGCGCGCTCGAGAAAGGCGTCGAACTTGATGAACGTGTTGCAGTTCAGACACGGATTGGGCGTGCGCCCGTCGGCGTATTCGGCGATGAACTGATCCACGACGAACCGGCGGAACGGCCGCTCGAGGTTGAGCGTGTAGTGGGGAATCCCGAGCCGCTGCGCGACCCGGCGCGCGTCGCCAATATCCTCAATCGCGCAGCACTGACCGCGCCCCGTGTACTCCTCCGGCCGCGACTCCGTCCAGAGCCGCATCGTGATCCCGATCACCTCACAGCCCTGCTCAACCAGCAGCGCCGCCGCGACGGAGGAATCCACTCCCCCGCTCATCCCGACCACGACCCGTTCAGCCATTCGCGCTACCATTCACAACGTGACTACTCCAGCGGCGGAATTCAACCCTCCCGCGCGCCGACCCGTCCGCGCCACCAAGGCGGACGCCGAACGGCTCGCCCGCGCGGTGGTTGAGCAGCTGGACGAGCGCCAGGCGGAAGCGATCGTCCTCCTCGACGTCGGCCCGCACACCGATCTCGCCGACTACTTCGTCATCGCCTCCGCGACCTCGCGCCGCCAGTTCGGCGCGCTCGAGGACGCCCTGAGACACGTCCCCGACGCCGACTTCCCACGCCGCGAGGGCGGCGCTGAGGGCGGCTGGCTGCTCTGCGATTACGGCTCGGTCGTGGTTCATATCTTCGACCGCGAAACGCGCGAGTACTACGACCTCGACGGACTCTGGGCGCGCGCGGACACCCTGCTGCGCGTCGAGTAAGCGCGCCGCTGATTCCCCCTGCACGTTACTCGTAAATCCAACCCTCACTGTCGCGCTCCCAGCTGACCAGCTCCTCCGGCGCAAAGAAGAGCGCCAGCTCGCGCTCCCCCGACTCCGGCGAGTCGGAGCCATGGATCACGTTGCGCCCCAGGTCAACGCCAAAGTCCGCGCGGATGCTGCCCGGCGTCGCGTCGAGCGGGTTGGTGGCGCCCATCGTGTTGCGCACAAGCTGGACCGCGTTCGCCCCCTCAAAGGCGGCGGCGACCAGCGGCCCCGAGGTGATGAAGCGGCGCAGGCCGGGAAAAAACGGCTTCTCCACGTGCTCCGCGTAGTGCTGATTGGCCAGCGCCTCATCCATCTGCATCAGCTTCAGCCCAATCAGCTTCAGCCCGCGCCGCTCCAGACGGGCGAGCACCGGGCCAATCAGACCGCGCTGGACGCCGTCAGGCTTGACCAGGACAAGAGTGCGTTCAAGGGACATGGGTCGCTCCAGAAAGGGAATGGGGAGGCTGGCGGGGATGCAGGGCAATGAACGACTTCAGCCTATGCCGAACCGCGCCCTCGGTCGTTAGCGGCTGGTGCATTGCGAGCCCACAGGTGTCTACTGCGACGGCTGCGGGCCGATCGCCGGCTCGCGCAGATAGAGCGGCTCCAACGCCGCCGGCGGGACGCCGTAGCCGTCCTGCAAACGCTCCCATCCCAGCTCTGCAAGCACCCCGGCGCGGCGGACGTTCAACGCCGGCGGCGCAAACTGCCAGCCCGCGTCGCGCACCGACAACGAGGCGTCCTCCTCGAGCCGCTCCGGTTCCCCGCAGATCAGCCCCGGCCGCCCCGCAAACCGGCGCGCGTCCGCCAGCGCCCGCAGCAGCTCAAACGTCGCCCCGCTCCGCGCCGGCGCCAGCTCGCGCCAGCGATCGGCCGGCCCCCAGAAAATCTGCCAGGCCCAGGTCGTCCGCGAGGCGCGGTGCACCGCCGCCGCCAGGCCGCTGGCGCTGTGCGCATACGCCTCAATCTCCAACCGCCCCACGCCAACACACTGCAACTCCAACGCCACCGCAAGCCCGGCCGCCGCCGCCATCCCCGAGCGGATCCCCCCGTACGCGCCCGGCCCAACATTGACAAAGACCGCTTCCAACTCCCGCTTGACAATCTCCGCATTGCCCGTCTGCCGGCAGACAAAATCGATCATCGGCGTCAGCGACGGCGTATGCCGGCGGCCGGACTGCCAGGTGATCTCGGTGAGCAGCCGCCCCCGCTCGCTGACCGCGACGCTGGACTGCTCGCTGACCGTGTCAATCGACAGTTCCATCAGACCGGCGCCGCCGTGAATTGCCGCGCAAGCTCCGACAGCAGCGCCGCCGACTCCGCCCCCGCCGCCGTGAGCGTGAGCGCCCGCGGAGAGGCGTCCAGCGCGTCCTCCGAAACATCGTCCGCCAGCGGCTCCAGCTGGACATGCAGATGATCGCCAGGCAGCGCGCCCACGGCGCGTTCCGGCCACTCGACCAGCAGGACGCTGCCCTCCGCCGCCTGATCCAGGCCCAGCTCCGCAATCAGCGCCGCGTCGTCCAGCCGGTACAGGTCAGCATGGCGCAGCGGCAGACGCCCGCCAAGATGCTCGTTGACCAGCACAAAGGTCGGCGAATTAACCACGCTGGGCGCTTCCAGACCGCGCCCAACCCCCTGCGCAAAGACCGTCTTGCCCGCCCCCAGATCTCCCTGCAACAGCACGGTCGAGCCCGCCGCCGCAAGCGCCCCGACCGCCGCGCCGACCCGGCGGGTGGCTTCGGCGTCCGCGCAGGTCAGGCGCAGAGGCGATCTCGAGGGCAGCGAGGAATCGGTTGAGCGCGTCATGCCGTCAGCTTACCGCCGAGCGCGTATTCTGAATACATGGACAAGCTGCACATCGCCAATTTCCTCCCCGTCCCCGAGCCCGCGCTCGACATCATCCGCGCCGTCGATCCCCGGATCGAGATCTACAACGTCTCCCCCAACCTGGTCCGCTACCTGCGCGAGCCGCAACATCACCAGGTTGACGCCGGCTCCGCAATCGAGGAAGGCCGCGAGATCCAGCAGCGCGACCGCATCTGGTTCACCTTCTTCAGCGGCGATCTTGCCGGCGAAGCCACGGCCCTGGAGTGGATGGCGCTGGCCTCCGCCGGCGCAAACCAGATCCTCTCCCGCCCGCTCGGAGACGACGTCCTGATCACGAAAATGCCCGGCCTCGCCGCGCGAGTGATCGGCGAGTGGGTGCTGACCTTCATGCTCATGGACGCCAAGCGCATGATCGGCCACCTCGATTCGCAGCGCGCCGAACGCTGGACCCGCTCCGACCCCGAGACCCTCGAAGGCGCGACCGTCGGGATCATCGGCTACGGCGCAATCGGCGCGGAAATCGCCCGCTTCTGCGGCGTCTTCGGCGCGCGCGTCGTCGGCATCCGACGCCGCGCCTCCGGCGACGGCACGCCGCCCGCGGACGCGCCGCCCGCCGTCCAGCTGGTCTGGCCCCCCGAGCGTCTCTACGATGTCCTGGCGGAGTCCGACTACGTCGTGCTCGCCGTCCCCCTCACCGAAGCGACGCACCGCCTGATCGGCGCGGAGGAATTGCAGGCGATGAAGCCCGGCGCCGCCCTGATCAACATCGCCCGCGGCGAGGTCGTCGACTGGGACGCCCAGGTCGCCGCGCTCGAACGCGGCCAGCTGCGCGCCTCCTACACCGACGTGACCGCCCCCGAACCGCTGCCCGACGGCCATCCCCTCTGGCGCGCCCCCAACCTCTTCATCACGCCGCACAACAGCGGCCTCCAACCCGACTACTTCGGCAAGGCCGCGCACCGCTTTGCCGACAACCTGCGCCGCTATCTCAACGACGAGCCGCTGCGCGATGTAGTGGATCGCCATGCCGGTTACTGACGCCCCAATCGACGCCGCCCCCCAGCGGCACGGCATCTACATGCCCGCGCGCGGCACCTTCGTCGCCGCCGGCCGCGAGCGTGATGTCTCCCGAATGCCCGATCCCGATATCCGCTTCGGGATCGGCCTGTGGCCCTCGGAGGCGGCCCCCCACCTCGACGCGGACGACGCCTTCCGCAACGCCGCCGTGCGGCTGCGTCCGCTCGGGCCCAAGCTCGTCGCCGCCCTCCAAGCGCTCCAAGTCCCGCTGGAAGACCTGAAGAACCGCACCGTCGGCGCAATCGAAGAAGAACTGACCCGCGAGCTGGTCGAACGCACGCCCCTCCACGTCGACCTCGCCGCGCAGTACCTCGCCGAACTCCTCGACCACGTCGCCGCCCTCGTCCCCAGCTGCTACGGACCAGCCGGCCAACCGCTCGTTGAGGCGCGAGGCAGCCTGCGGCGCTTGGCGCAAAGTCCGCTGGACACGGTCGATCCAACCCTGGCCGCGCTGATCGCGCCGGACGGCGCGCTGCCCGCCTGGGCCGAGACGCTCGCCGCCCCGGCCATCGGCCAGGACTCCGACTTCTCCGCCCTCCCCCTGGCCAACGATCCCAACATCTACCTGATCCTCAACCACCCCAACTTCGACCGCGCCGCCCCCGAGCAAAAGCTCACCGCGCTCAAGGCCTCCGCCAACCAGACCATCGCCGCCGCCGAAGCCATCGACGACTCCCTGCTCGGCATGTTCCACTGGCTCGACCAACTCCTGGAGCACCTGATCCACACCGTCTGCAACCGAGTCCCCGACGGAGACCACCTGCGCCAACGCTGGACCAACCCCCACTGGACCATCATCCAACCCCTCAGCTTCTTCGACACCGACGCCGCCCTAGCCATAACCAGAGCCTTCCCCGCCATCTCCGAAGGCCCCCTCCTCCCCGGCACCGAGTCCGAATAATTCCCCCCGCTGCCCCCCTTGAGGTTCCCCCGCTTCCCCCCTCTGGGGGGAAGCTGTCACGAGGTGACTGAAGGGGGGCGCCCCGCGCCCACCTCCGCCAGCCCGCATCCTCCTCCGTCATACCCGCGACGACGTCGCGGGTATCTCGCCGCGTCGAGCCCAGACCCCTCTGCTGGACGCGACGAGATTGCCGCGGCGGAGCGCGGCAATGAAGGCGAGGTGGTCAGCGCTCCCCCACCGGGAGAGCTGTCACAAAGCGACTGAGCGGGCCGCCCCGCACCCTCCTCCGCCAGCCCGCACCCTCCTCCGTCATACCCGCGACGACGTCGCGGGTATCTCGCCGCGCACAGCAGAGCGGTTCGTCCCCAAGCCGCGCGATTGCCGCGGCGGAGCGCGGCAATGACGAAAGTGCTCAGCGCTCCCCCACCGGGGGAGCTGTCACGAAGTGACTGAGGGGGGCGCTCCGAGCACCGCCAACAGACCATCAGTGCGCATAAAATGGACGATCCACCCCAGCCACAGAAAGCAACCCCCCAAATGCCCATCGCCCCCACCCGCCAAGCCGTCATCAACCGCCTAGCCGAATTAGCCGGCCCCGAAAACCCCGGCTACATGGCCGTCAAAGCCTGCATCGCCCTCGTCCGCATCCTCCCCTCAGATCCTCCCCGCTTCCCCCCTCTGGGGGGAAGCTGTCCCGTAGGGACTGAAGGGGGGCCGCCCGCCCCCGAAGCCCCCATGCCCGACATCTACGCCGACTACTTCTACGACGACCTCGAAGACGACGAAGACCCCGCCAACCTCGAAGAGGAAGAACCACCCTAATCCCCCCACGCCAACCCCACCAGTTTTTTTTTTCTTCCCCACCCAAGCAGCAGCCCAACCCCTGCCGCTCCTGGCTAACCACGCCCTCCCCGCTGCCCCCTCCGGGAGGAAGCTGTCCCGTAGGGACTGAAGGGGGGTTCCCCTACAGTGGCAACGGAGGCCCCATGACCAACTGGACCAACCAGCTCTACTTCGGCGACAACCTCACCATCCTCCGCGACCACGTCCCCGACGAGTCCGTCGACCTCATCTACCTCGACCCCCCCTTCAACTCCAACGCCACCTACAACGTCCTCTTCGAGGAGAAATCCGGCGGCGCCTCCGCCGCCCAGATCACCGCCTTCGACGACACCTGGCACTGGGACCTCAGCTCCGAGGCCGCTTACCGCGATGTCGTGCTCGAAGGCCCCGAGCCGCTCGCCCGCCTGCTCCAGGCCATGCGCGACTTCCTCGGCCAGAACGACATGATGGCCTATCTCACCATGATGGCCCAGCGCCTCGCCGAACTCCACCGCGTCCTCAAACCGACCGGCAGCATCTACCTCCACTGCGACCCGACGGCCAGCCACTACATTAAGCTACTAATGGATTCCGTCTTCTGACATGAGAACTATCGCAATGAGATCATCTGGAAAAGGACTAGCGCACATAGCGACGCCAAGCGATACGGATCGGTCCACGATGTCCTGGTGTTCTATTCACAGGCAAGCGAATACCTCTAGAATCAAACTTACCAAGAATATGATCCACAGTACATCGAACAGTACTATCGCTACAAGGACGATGACGGGCGCCGCTTTATGTCGAGAGATTTAGGAGCTGGCGGATTGCAGGGAGTCGGTTATGAATATGAATGGAATGGTTATACTCGGACTTGGAGGCTGCCAATCGATTCCATGAGGAGTTTGGAGGCCGAGGGCCGCATCTACTACACAAGGAACGGATTCCCTCGGCGCAAAAGGTACTTGGATGAGGCGAAGGGTCTAGCAGTACAAGACAACTGGACGGACATTGAAGCGCTGCGCTCCTGGCATCAGGAACGCTTGGGCTATCCAACCCAGAAACCCGAAGCGTTGCTCGAACGCATCATTAGAGCAAGCAGCAATGAAGGCGATGTCGTGCTCGATCCGTTCTGCGGCTGCGGTACGGCGGTTGCTGTCGCCGAGCGTCTGAAGCGGCGTTGGATTGGCATTGATATCACGCACATCGCAGTTTCACTGATGAAATATCGGCTCCATGATAGTTTTGGAGACGATCTGTCAGACTACGATATCATCGGAATCCCCGAGGACGTCGCCAGCGCCCAGGCGCTCGCCACCGAGAGCGAACACGACGGCCGCTACCAGTTCGAATACTGGGCGCTCGGCCTCGTTGACGCCCGCCCCGCCACCGGCAAGAAAGGCGCTGACGCCGGCGTCGATGGCTACATCAACTTCTTCGACGACAACTCCAACAAAGCCAAGCGCATCATCGTCCAGGTCAAAAGCGGCAACGTCAGCCGCCCACAAATCGCTACGTTCAAAAGCGACATGGAGCGCGAAGACGCCGCCATCGGCCTCTTCATCACCCTCAAACCGCCCACCAACCCCATGCTCCAGGAAGCCGCCAACGCCGGCTTCTACGAACCCGCCCACCTGCCCGGCAACCGCTACCCGAAAGTCCAAATCCTCACCATCGAACAGCTCCTCAGCGGCCAGCGACCCGACTACCCCCGCTTCGCCGCCCCCGCCACCTTCCGCCGAGCCCCCCGCCGCCAAACCCAACAAGCCATTCAACCCCCCCCCCTCGATGCCTGACCGCCTACCCCACGCAGGCGGCGGCCATCGTGCCGATCGCGTCGGTGCGCTCGCGGACGTTCTTGTCCTGCTGGAAGCCGTTGGTGAGGAAGCTGACCGAGAGGCCGGTCTCCGGATCGCCCCACGCGATCTGCCCGCCCGCGCCGGCGTGGCCGAAGGCGCGCGGCGACGCGCCCGCCCCGAATCCCCGCTCCTGCGTCAGCCCGTCCTCGCCCGCGACCACCACCGTCAACGCGCGGTTGACGTGGATGCCGGAGAGCGGGTCGGTGTGGCGTTCGGGATCGGTGCCAACGGTCGTGCCCAGCGCAATCGCGCCCTCGCTCAGCGGCCCGTCGGCGGCGGGCCCGATCAGGTGCTGGTAGAATATGGCGACATCCGCCGCATTGGCGAACGCCCCGCCGCCCGGACAGCCGGCCCGCCGCTGCGAGGCGAGGTTGAAGTGCAGGATCGTCTGCGGGAAGACCTCGCCGCCCGCCACCGGCAGCGGATCCTCGGTGTACACAATCGACGCCGCCCGCCCGTGCTCCTCATCCGGCAGGCCGACGTTGAGGTTGTCCAGCCCCAGCGGATCGAGCAGGTTGGCGCGCAGCCAGTCGCGGAAGTCCTCACCCGTCCGCTGCTGGATGATCTCGGCCAGCACCCAGTGCGCGGACGTGGCGTGGTACTCCCACTGCGTGTCCGGCGTCCAGTTGAGCCGCCAGCCCATCATCCGCCGCAACCGCGCCTCGCGATCCTCCCACAGACGCGGATTCATCGGCGCGTGCGGAAACCCGCTCGTGTGCAGCATCACGTTGCGCACGGTCACGTCGGCGTAGGACGCCTCCCCGTTGCCCTCCGCGCACCAGCCCGGGATGATGTCCACGACCCGCTCCTCCAGGTCAAGCAGACCCTCATCAAGCAGCTTCCACACACCCACGCCGACGATCGCCTTGGTCGCCGAGAACATGCAGAACAGCGTGTCGTCGGCAGCGGGCTGCACGGCGACGCCCTGCTGGGCGACGCCGAAGGTGCGCATCCCGGCCAGCGCGCCGTCGTAGCCGATCGCGATCTGCGCGGCCGGCACCTTCGCCTCCGTGACGATACCCTCGACATAGTCGAAGAGCTCATCGAGCCTGTCCTGCCTGATCGCCGTGTTCGTCGTCATGATCGCGCTCCGCTCCGCTTGGTCTGCGCCAAGTCTAGCCGTGTAGACTCAACGCCATGGCGGCGGCAATCTCAGCGCGCAACGTGACCAAACGCTACGGCCCCGTGACCGCGCTGGCCGGCGTCGATCTGGAGATCGAGGCGGGCCAGGTCTACGCGCTGCTCGGCCCCAACGGCGCGGGCAAGACCACGCTGGTCGAGATCCTCGAGGGCTACCGCCAGCGCGACACGGGCGAGGTCTCGGTGCTGGGCCTGGACCCGCAGGATCAGGACATCGCCTTCCGCTCGCGGATCGGCATCGTCCTCCAGTCGCAGGGCTCGGTCGATCAATTCACCGCCCGCGAGCTCGTCACCGCCTGGGCCGCCGCCTATCCCGAGCCGATGGATCCGGACGCCGCCCTCGAACTGGTCGGTCTCACCGAGCACGCCGATCGGCGCGGCGCCCGCTTCTCCGGCGGCATGAAGCGCCGCCTCGACCTCGCCCTGGGCGTCGTCGGCAACCCGGACCTGCTCTTCCTCGACGAACCGACCACCGGATTCGACGCCGTAGCCCGCCGCCAGGCGTGGGAGACCGTGCACTCGATGACCGCGCAGGGCCGCACCATCCTCCTGACCACCCACTATCTGGATGAAGCGGAAGCGCTCGCCGACCGCATCGGCGTGATCGCGCAGGGCCGGCTGATCATCGAGGGCACGATCTGGGATCTGCGCCGCGCGCTGGGCAGCGCGACCCGCGTCTCCTGGCGGCCGCAACCCGATCTCGACCTGGCCGCCCTGCCCGCCGCCGGCCGCCGCTGGAGCCAATCCGATTCCGGCCGCCTGACGCTCGAAACCGAACGCCCCACCGCCCTGCTCAACGAACTGATCCAGTGGGCCGCCAGCCGCGGCCTCGAGGAGCTGCCCGAGCTCTGGGTGCGCTCGCCCTCGCTGGAGGAGATGTATCTCGAGCTGGTCGGCGCGGAGTCCGATCCGGAGTCCGCGCCTGAGGCTGCTGAGGCGAGCCCGTGAGCGCCTCCCCCGGAGCCCTGACGCGCGCCCACCACCGCTCGTTCCAGCGCACCCTGCGGCTGAGCTGGATCCAGATGCAGCTCGCCCTCAAGGCCATTCGCCGCGAGCCGCAGGCCCTGTTCTTCCTCGTCCTCTTCCCGCTGATGCTGTTCATCATCTTCGGCAGCGTCTTCCCGTGGACAATCGAGGCCACGCAGGTTAAGCTCAGCCACTATCTCGCCGCCGGGATCGTCGCCTCCTCGCTGTTCGGCACGGCGTTCCTCAATCTCTCGATCGGCATCGTGGGCCAGCGCGAGGACGGCTGGCTGAAACGGCTGGGCGGCTCGCCGCTGCCCAAGTCCGCTTTCTTCGCCGGCCAAATCGGCGCTGTCCTGCTGATCACCCTGGCCCAGGTGATCGTGATGCTGATCGTCGGCGTGGCCGCCTTCGACCTCGACCTGCCCTCGGGCACGCAGTGGTTGACGCTGATCTGGGTGCTGGCCCTGGGCGTCGCCGCGGGCTGCGGCTTGGGCATCGCGCTCACGACCTTCATTCCCAGCGTCCGCGCCGCGCCGGCAGTGGTCAACTTCCCCTACATAGGGCTACAATTCATCTCCGGCGTCTTCCTCAACTTCGACCTGATGCCCGGCTGGCTGCAAACCGTGGCCAGCATTTTCCCTCTCCGCTGGCTCGCCCTGGGGCTGCGCTCCGTCTTCCTCCCCGACGAGTTCAAGTACGCCGAGCCCGGCCAGTCCTGGCAGCTGGAGTGGGTCGCGATCGTGCTGCTGATCTGGGTGGTCGCCAGCCTCGCGCTCGCCGCCGCGACCTTCCGCTGGGATCGCTCCGGCTAGCGCAGCGACCTGGACTTCATCGTCAAGTTCGACGCCGCCGCAAGGTTCGTGACGCACGGAGACCTCGAAGCAGCGCTGCGCCAGCTGTTCGAGTGGGACATTGATCTGATCCCCGCCGGCGAGTTCCGAAATCCCTACTTCCGCCAGTCAGTCGAAGACATCGTGAACAGCGATGACTTGATCCGCAGCGTGCCGCAGGCGCTGACCAGGATCGGCGAGTCGCTCAATCGTCTCTCGCGCCGCGATCCGGCCACCGCCGAGCGCATCACGCACTACCATGGCTACATCAGCCAACGCAACATCCTGGTCCACCAGTATGTGGACACCAACTGGGACAAGGTTTGGTACACGGTGACGGTCGAGGCGCCTCTGCTGATCGAAGAGGTCGACGCGCTGATCGCCGAGCTGGACCCTCAGGAGCGGCGCGACTGACGCCGCCGGCGTTCCGCCTGCCGATTGCGCTCGCGCTGTGCCTGGAGCATCGCTGCGTGGATGTCGTCCGAGCGGCCGTTGCCGGTTGACTCCACCCGCCGCTGACCGCGCCGCAGCTCCGCTCCCTCCTGCAGCTGCGCGGAACGCTGCGACGCCTCCAGGTTCGCGCCCGTCTGGTCACGCACCCGCGTAATGGTCTCGCTGGTGGACGCCATCCCCACGGATTGATCAGTCAGCGACTCAGCAAGGAAGCCGGTCGCCTGGCCGTGCATCTCCAGTTCGTAGCGCATCCGCGACTCCGCGCCCATCACGTGCAGGTGACGCAGGAGCCACTGCTCAAAGCGCAGAACGATCCGCCCCGGCGCGGTACGCTGTCCGCCGAGAATGAAGCGCAGCGGGCGCAGCACGACGACCACCACAATCTCGCCGAGCGCAATGATGAACATGACCGCCTCCCGCCCGCTTACGGCCGCCGAAACCGCAGCGCGACCGCCATCGGCAGCTCCGGCAGAACGTTCCACATCAGCCGAGACTCTGCCATCTCCTGTTGCGGAGCGGCCAGCTCTTCCATCCCGTCGAGCACGAGCCCGGCGGCGAAGGCATCGGCCAGAAGCTCGCCGAGCGGCCGGTGGAAATAGATCTGCGGCTCCTGCTGGGCGGTGTTGGTGACGCCGTGCGTGACGTAACGCGAGAGGTAGCGCTGGATCGTCAGGCCGTGCGGCTCGTCGTCCTGCTCGGACTGGGCAAACTTGTAGCCGGAGGTGGCAAAGGCGGGATGCAGCGTGACCACGACAAACAGGCCGCGCGGCTTGAGCACGCGCCAGGCGCCGCCGAACATCGGGCGCAGCAGCGGCATCGACATCACGCCCATGATGCAGACGGCCGCGTCGAACGGGCCGCCGCAGTTGATGATCTCCCGCTCGACCGTCGCGTCGACCACCTGGTACGTCACGTCCACTGACTGATCGGCGATCGTCTCGGTGCGGCGCTGGGCGTGGGCGATCAGCGCGGGCGAGAGGTCGGTGGCGAGCACGCGCATCCCCTGCCGCCCCAGCCGCCGGGCGAACGCGCCGTTGCCGCAGGCAAACTCGAGCACCCGCGCGCCGTGCTCCAGCCCCAGCAGCCGCTCGGCGGCCGGCGCGAAGACGCCGTGGTGGAACTCGTCGCCCAGGTCGCCCCAGCGCTCATCGAAGAAGTCCGCGCCCCGCTCCCAGCCATCAAACACCTGCTGGCGCAGCTGGGCGATCATCGCGTCGGGGTCAGGCGGCGGTTGCTGGTCAGGCGGTGGTTGTGTCATGCGCGCAGGGTAGCGCGGGTCAGCGAGCGCCGCTCCGCTCGCATGAGCGACGCGGATGCCGTGCAGCCGCATATCAAAATCCCTATACTCGCGCCAATTCTCGACAGGAGCAGGTGACATGGCCGAGCGAAACTACTGGCAGCGGATGCGGCGCAATCGGATGAGTCGGCGCGCGCTGTTGCGGGCGTCGGGCCGTGCCGGTGTCGGCGCGGCGGGTCTGGCGCTGGTCGGCTGCGGCGACGATGACGACGACAGCCAACAGTCCGCCGCGCAGACGTCGGGGGCGCAGCAGCAACAGCAGTCGGCGGCGCAACAGCAGGCGCAGGGCCAGCAGCAGGCCGCGCAGGGGCAAGCCCAGCAAGAACAGGCCGCCGCCCAGACCGCCCAACAGGCCGAGCAACAGGAACAGTCGGCAGCCGACGCGGAAGAACAGCAGCAGGCGGCAGTTGCCAGCCTCGTGCGCGGCGGCAATCTGACCTTCTCGACGCCCGCCGCCACGCACGACTACTTCGATCCGGGCCGCGGGGTGTTCGGCCCCACCCAGTTCTGGATGGGGTTCTACATGAACTACCTCATCCGCTACCGCAACAAGGAACAGGACGTCGCCGAGGCGGACATTGCCTCGCTGCCCGAGATTCCCGACGACGAGACCTACATCTTCCGCATCGATCAGGGCGCGCGGTTCTGGGATCAGTACCCGACCGAAGGCGGGCGCCTGGTCACGGCGGAGGACATCCGCGTGAACTACCAGCGGCAGATCGATGCCGTTGACGCGACCGGCGCCGATGACGGCACTTTCCTCGGTGCGGGCGCGTATCGGCGCACGGCCTCGATGGACGTGCCCGATGACACCACCTGGGTGGCCAGGACCGACGGGCCCGACGCGACCTGGATCGGCGTGCCCCTGCGGCCCTTCAGCTGGATCACGAGCCCGGAAGCGATCCGGGAGTTCGGCGACCGCTGGCGGGACGAGGCCGCCAACGTGGAGCTCTCGTCCGGGACGGGGATGTTCATCCCGCAGAGCTACGACCCCGATCTCGGCCTCACCCTGGAGCGCAACCCGAACTACTGGAAAATGGGCATCGACGGGCAACCGCTGCCCTACTACGACACCGTGACGCTGGCCAACATGGAGGATGCGACGACGATCGAGGCCGCCTACCGCGGCCGCGAAATCCTCAATGGCCGCTTCCCGCTGTCCTCCCTGCAGGCGGAGGGCATCCTCGAGGACTTCCCGGACCACCCCAACGGGCAGATCGCCTTCGGGTTCACGATCATCACCCTGGCTAACTACAACGCCGACTGGCCGGGCGAGGACGGCCTTGGGAACCCCTGGGTCGACCGGCGCTTCGCCCAGGCGCTGCACGTCGCGGTCGACCCGTACCTGATGATCGATACGGTCTATCTCGGCTCGGGCAAGCCGACCGGCCTGCACGACACGCCCTGGTACAGCTCCTACTGGGCGATCTCGGAGGAGGAATTGCTGCAGACGCCCGGCTATCGGCCCGATCGCGACGCCGATATCGCTGAGGCGCGCGCGCTGTTGGACGCCTCCGGCTACGACCGCAGCCGCGGCCTGCGAATGATCGCGCCCGACATCTGGGAATCGACCTATCCCGGCGTGCTGGAGACGGAAATCGGGATGTACCGCAATGCGCTCGACCTGGAGGTCGAGTTCGATGTGCAGCCCTACACCGTGATTCTCCAGCGCTTCGTGGACGGCACCTATCCGGGCAGCGGACCGCAGTGGGGCAATCCGCCCGCCGAACTCGACCCGACCGCGCCCTACAACGACTTCTTCACGCCCGAAGGCTCCGTCAACACGCTGTACTACGACTACCCGCCGATGGCGGAGATCGCCTACGAAATGCGCGTCACGCTCGATCGCGAGAAGCGCCGCGACATGTCGCACAACGCGCAGCGGATCCTGCTCGGCACCCATCCCGACCACGGACTGGACGGCATCACGACGATCCCCGGCGTGATGAACGGCATCTCCCCGGTGCTCTGGTGGCCATTTGTGCATCACAGTGAGGACACGCTCCAGTTCGCCCACGCCTCGCACCGCTACGACGAGACCTGGATCGACGTCAATCACCCCGACTATCCGGCCTAGTCGGCGGTGGCCGCTGTTGGTTGGGGGGGCAAAGTCGATCGCAAAGCCCTAGCCTGCCGCAATCAACGGTACCCCAGTCAGAGCTGAGGAGTGATTCCATGGCAGAGCGAAACTACTGGCAGCGAATGCGGCGCAAGCGGCTGAGTCGGCGCGCGCTGTTGCGGGCGTCGGGCCGCGCCGGCGTCGGCGCGGCGGGCCTGGCGCTGGTCGGCTGCGGCGACGATGACGACGACAACGTCGCGCAGGTCGCCCAGCAACAGCAGCAGGCGATGCAGCAGCAGGATCAGCTGCAGCAACAGCAGCAGGCGATGCAGCAGCAACAGCAGCAGGACGCCGCCGAGCAGACCGCGCAGCAGGCCGAGCAGCAGGAGCAGGCCGTCGCGGACGCCGAGGATCAGCAGCAGCAGGCGCAGGCCGGGCCGCCGGCCGGCGCGCCCCAGTACGGCGGCACGCTGCGCCGCGCCACGACGATCGAGACGCACGACTACTGGGACCCGCACCGCGGCGTCTTCGGGCCGACCCAGTTCATGCACTCGATGCTCTACAACAACCTGATCCGCTGGAAGAACAAGGAGAAGTCGGAGATGGAGGCAGACATCGCCTCCCTGCCCGAGACGCCCGATGCCACCACTTACATCTTCCAGCTCAACCCGGCCGCGCGCTGGCACGACGCCTATCCGACCGAAGGCGGACGAACCATTACGGCCGCGGACATCGTGGCGAACGTAGAGCGCAACAAGGCTGGCGTGGACTCCACAGGGGCGACGGACGGCACGTTCTTGGGCCAATCGAGTTGGCAGAAGGTTGCGACCGCGGAAGCGGTGGACGAAAGCACCCTGCATACGACCTCGGACGGGATCGATTCGACCTTCCTGGGCTCCACCTTCCTGCGCCCGTTCGGCTGGATGGCGGCGCCGGAGGGCATACGCGAGTGGGGTCTGGAGTCGGACGTCTGGCGCGACGAACCGACCACGCTGCGCGTCGCCGGCTCCGGGCCGTTCATCGCCGAGAGCTATGAGCCGACCGAGGTCTTCATCGCCAACCGCAACCCGGACTACTGGAAGAACGACCAGTGGGGTAGGCAGCTGCCCTACGTCGACCGCATGGAGTACTACAACCTGTTCGACGAGACGGCGGTCGAGACCGCCGTGCGCTCGAAGGAGCTGGACGGCGCCTGGCTCAACATCAGCCGCGTCGAGTCGCTGCTCAACGATTTCCCGCAGATGCAGCGCAACACCGTCGGCGGCGGCTTCACGATCATGATCCGCAGCAACTTCAACCCGGACTGGCCGGGCGAGGACGGCGAGGGAAACCCATGGGTTGACCGCCGACTCTGGGCGGCGTTCCACATGGCGACCGACCGCTACCTGATGATCGACACCGTCTATCTCGGTTCTGCCAAGCCGTCGGTGCTGCCGGAGATTCCCTGGTTCTCCACCTTCTTTACCCCCAGCCAGGAGGAGATCTCCGAGCTGCCCGGCTTCCGCCCGAACCGCGATGTGGAGCTGCAGATGGTCAACGAGCTGGTCGACGCGACCGGCTTCCGCGACAGCGGCCGCTCGATCGGTCTGTTCGCGCCCGACGTCTGGGAGCAGCGCTATCCGGGCATCGTCGAGACGTCGAAGAACATGTACGAGTCGGCGATGGGGATCACCTTCGACATCGGTATCGATCCGTACACGGTGCTGTTGCAGCGCTTGGTCGAGGGCACGTTCCAGGGCCAGATTCCCTGCTGGACCAACCCGCCGTCGGACCTGGACCCGACGACCGACTGGCTGCAGGGGCGGATCCCCGGCGGCTCGACCAACTTCTACAGCTACGACAACCCGCGCATGACCGAGATCGCGCAGGAAATGAAGGTCACGCTTGACCTTGAGGTCAAGGGCGAGCTGGTCAAAGAGGGCGTACAGATTCAGCTCGGTATCCACCCGGATTACGGCTGGGAAGGCATCTCGCCGGGGCCGGGCGTGATGAACCCGGTCTCGAATGAAGCCTCGTGGCCGTACTACCACGTGATCCCCGACGGCTACCAGTTCGCCCACAACGGCCACAAGGTCGTCGAAGAGGTCTGGATCGACACTGCCCACGAGGACTACCCCGCCTAGGCCGTCCATTCGCCCGGCGGCGCCGCCGATTTCGCCATCGCCGCCGCCGCCGGCCTGGCGCTGGTCGGCTGCGGCGGCGATGACGATGATGACGGCGTTGCAGCTGCTACACTCACGCAAATGAGGATGGTCTCTTAGGAGGCTCAAATGAACCGCTTCAGTGCCCCAAGTCGTCACCTGATTCGGTTGATTAGTCCATGCATGGCGGCAGTGGCGATCGCTGCGCTGGCTCTCATGGCCTCCGATTTCAGCGCCCCAGACAAGGCAGTCGGGTGCGTTGGGAACTTCGGACCGACCTACGCCGCTAGGGGTGTGGGTGTCGGGTCCGGTTCGGTGTGCGGGCCGACTGATGCTGTAAATGCTGGCGGAGGGCTTTTGGGCTACGTCCCCGACGCGTCTCAAGCTCACGCCGTTGGAAACGGGCAGCCCCCCTCACAGTTTGTTGGGACTTACACGTTCTACTACCCATACCACGAATTGGAACGAATACAGGAATCGCTCTCAGGTTGGTAGCGCGCGAGCTCTACATCATCGAGCCGGACGTCTGGGAGCAGCGCTATCCCGGCATCGTCGAGACGATCAAGGGGATGTACGAATCGGCGCTGGGGCTCACGGTCAACATCGATCTGCAGCCCTACACGGTCATCCTCCAGCGGTTCGTTGAGGGCACGTATCCGGGCGACGGGCCGAGCTGGACGAATCCGCCGTCCGACCTCGACCCGACCAGCTCCTGGCTCAACGGCCGTGTGCCCGGCGGCTCGTCCAACCTCTACAACTACGAGCACCCGCGCGTCACCGAGCTGGCCGAGACGATGAAGGTGACGCTCGACCTCGAAGCGAAGAAGCTGATGTCGGACGAGGTCGTGCAGATCATGATGGGCGTCCACCCGGACACCGGCTGGGAGGGCATCTCGCCCTCAATCGGCGTGATGAACCCGGTCAGCAACACCGTCGGCTGGCCCTACTACCACCCCAACCCGGACGTCTACCAGTTCGCCCACGCCGGCCACAACCACTTCAGCACCTGGCTGGACACCGACCACGAGGAGTTCCCCGCCTGACCCACTGCCCGCCGCCGCCGCGCTCCGCCAGGGAGCGCGGCGGGGCGCCGCTTCCAGCCCGGCCGCGGTTCACAGCCGATCCCCGCCTGGGGCGGGGGTTGGCTGTGTCTCGTGGTTGGCTTGTAAGGGGTGTTCCTGCTTACACTGTGTCAATCTCCCATTGGGCGACAGTGCTACGGGAGGCACAGCATGGCAGAGCGAAACTATTGGCAGCGGATGGGGCGCAACCGGCTGAGTCGGCGCGCGCTCTTGCGGGCGTCGGGCCGCGCCGGCGTCGGCGCGGCGGGCCTGGCGCTGGTCGGCTGCGGCGACGATGACGACGACAACGTCGCGCAGGTCGCCCAGCAACAGCAGCAGGCGATGCAGCAGCAGGATCAGCTGCAGCAACAGCAGCAGGCGATGCAGCAGCAACAGCAGCAGGACGCCGCCGAGCAGACCGCGCAGCAGGCCGAGCAGCAGGAGCAGGCTGTCGCGGACGCCGAGGATCAGCAGCAGCAGGTGCAGGCCGGACCGCCGGCCAGCGCGCCCCAGTACGGCGGCACGATGCGCCGCGCCTCGACCATTGAGACGCACGACTACTGGGACCCGCACCGCGGCGTCTTCGGGCCGACCCAGTTCATGCACTCGATGCTCTACAACAACCTGATCCGCTGGAAGAACAAGGAGAAGTCGGAGATGGAGGCGGACATCGCCTCCCTGCCCGAGAACCCGGACGAGACCACCTACATCTTCAACATCAACCCGGCCGCGCGCTGGCACGACGCCTACCCAACCGAGGGCGGGCGCAACATCACCGCCGAGGACATCGTCGTCAACGTCGACCGCAACACGGCCGGCGTCGACTCGACAGGTGCGGAGGACGGCTCCTTCCTCGGCCTCTCCAGCTGGCGCAAGATTGCCTCCGTCGAGGCGGTTGACGACCTGACCCTGCGCACGACCTCGGACGGAATCGACTCCACCTACCTGTCGGCGACCTTCCTCCGCCCCTTCGGCTGGATGGCGGCGCCGGAGGGCATCCGCGAGTGGGGCACCGAGTCGGACGTCTGGCGCGACGACCCGACTACCCTGCGCGTCGCCGGCTCCGGGCCGTTCATCGCCGAGAGCTACGAGCCGACCGAGGTCTTCATCGCCAACCGCAACCAGGACTACTGGAAGAACGACCAGTGGGGTCGGCAGCTGCCCTACGTCGACCGCATGGAGTACTACAACCTGTTCGACGAGACGGCGATTGAGACCGCCGTGCGCTCCAAGGAGCTGGACGGCGCCTGGCTGAACATCAGCCGCGTCGAGTCGCTGCTCAACGACTTCCCCCAGATGCAGCGCAATACCGTTGGCGGCGGTTTCACGATCATGATCCGCACCAACTACAACCCCGACTGGCCCGGCGAGGACGGCGAGGGCAACCCCTGGCTCGACCGCCGCGTCGCCGCCGCCTTCCACCTGGCGACCGACCGCTACCTGATGATCGACACGGTCTACCTGGGCTCGGCGAAGCCGTCGGTGCTGGAGGAGATCCCCTGGTTCTCGACCTTCTGGTCGCCGAGCCAGGAAGAGATGACCGAGATCCCCGGCTTCCGCGCTGACCACGAAAAGGATCTGCAGGAAGCGAACGAGTTGATGGACGCCTCGGGCTTCCGCGACTCGGGCCGCTCGATCTACCTCTTCGCGCCCGACGTCTGGGAGCAGCGCTACCCGGGCATCGTCGAGACCGCGAAGAACATGTACGAGTCGGCGCTCGGCGTCGGTATCGAGATCAGCATCGATCCCTACACGATCCTCCTCCAGCGGCTGGTGGACGGCACCTCGACCGGGCAGATTCCCTGCTGGACGAACCCGCCTTCCGACCTCGACCCGACCAGCTACTGGCTGAACGGCCGCGTGCCGGGCGGCTCGGCCAACTTCTACAGCTACGAGAACCCGCGCGTGACCGAGATCGCCGAGGAGATGAAAATCACCCTCGACCTCGAAGCCAAGGGCGAGCTCGGGCGCGAGATGGTGCAGCTGCAGCTGGGAATCCACCCCGACTACGGCTGGGAGTCGCTCTCGCCGGGTCTGGGCGTGATGAACCCGGTCTCGAACGAAGCCTCGTGGCCTTACTACCACGTGCAGCCCGACGGCTACCAATTCGCTCACCAGGGGCACAAGATCGTCGAGGAGCTCTGGCTCGACACCGCCCACGAGGACTACCCCGCCTAGGCCGCCATTCGCCCGGCGGCGGCGCCGATTTCCCATCGGCGCCGCCGCCGGCTGCCGTTCTGTTCGCTGTCGCGTGCTTGACACTCACGCTGTCAATTCGCTTACACTCTGGCAAATCAGACCGACGCGCATTCGGATGGGGTGGAAATGACCGAACGCAACTACTGGCAACGGCTCAAGCGCAATCGCATGACCCGGCGCTCCCTCCTGCGCGCCTCGGGCCGCGCCGGCGTGGGCGCGGCCGGGCTGGCGCTGGTCGGCTGCGGCGACGATGACGACGACGGCCAGCAGTCCGCCGCGCAGACGTCGGCGGCGCAGCAGCAACAACAGCAGGCGGCCCAACAGCAGGCGCAGCCGCAGGCCCAGCAACAGCAGGCGATGCAGCAGCAAGCCCAGCAGCAGACCGCCGACCAGACCGCGCAGCAGGCCGACCAGCAGGAGCAGACGGCGGTCGCCGACGCCGAGCAGCAACAACAGCAGCAGCAACAGGCGATGGTGTCCAGCATCGTGCGCGGCGGCGACCTGCGCTTCTCGACGCCGGCCGCGACGCAGCTCAGGGGAGCACCGTTGCTGCGTCGCACTCGCCGTTCACGGTCGATATTCCTTGACTGCTTAACACGCGACTGCAGTGGCTTCCAATTGGCTCCGGACGGCAGGTGCCGAACGACCAAGATTTCGTTGTTGACAACTAGGTCAGGGGGGCGACGCCCCTTAGGGCGTTGTGAGAAGTCCCTTTAGGGAGCAGAGCTTCTCACCGAGCGTTCAGCAGAAAGGACTGCAACATGACGGAAGCAGAGAAGAGCAGGTCGTTGGAGGTACCGAGATCGGAGCGGCAATCACGGGTTCAACAATCGCATTGGCTTCGGCGAACCCGTCGCCGTGACGAGGAGATAAGGAAGCCCCGCGACCTTGGGATGTTCTCGGTGGAACCGCGTTACTCCAGTCACCTCTTCAGGGTCCTGGATCGAATGAAGTCCCCTGCAAGACTGGCCTTCGGGAGTGGTGTCCTTTTGGCAGTCGCGGCGCTCATTGTGGTTGGGCTGCTGCACTCTGAGGATACCGAAACAGCAGCGGAGGCCATTGGCAGCGACCTGCTAGTTCAAGATCCGCTACGGGAAGTGCCTCGAGGGCACCCGGCGAACAATGGTTCTGTCGGTGGGAGCACGCTCCACAACCTTATGATCAATGGAGGTGGGCAGACACATCCACTTCTTGAGTTGATCAGGTACAGCGAAGAGCAAGAGCAAGGAAGAGATATTGTCTCGACAGGTTTCAGCAGCCGTCGGTCTAACGGTGACCGTGTGCAAGTGAGTCAGAGCGTGTTTCAAACGCACAGAGACCCAGGAGCTCCTGCGGCACCTGCCGGGATCGGCTACGACTCTGACGCATCGATGGATTGACCGAAATCCTCTATGCTGGCGAACAGGAGAAACTAGGAGCATTTGGGAGCAGCGATGCAGCGATATCTGATCCAACGCCTGATCTTGGTGATCCCGACGCTCTGGTTGGTGATTTCGCTGCTCTTCCTGGCGCTGCGGGCGCTGCCCGGCGACTTCGTCACGCGCAAGCTCTCCAACCTTGAGAATCAGGGCGCCGAGCAACGAGAGTCGGAGATCGTCGGCTACATCGAGGTGGAGAACACCACGCACCGCGTGATCAGCGGCGACACGCTGGACTCGATCGCGCTCACCTACGAGACGACCGTCCAGGCGCTGCTCGCCCAGAACGAGGATTTGGATACCTCCGGCGATCTGCGGCCGGGCACCCGGGTGGTGATCATCCCGGGGGAGACGCTGCACTCGGTGGCGATTGCGGAACAGGTGTCCCTGCCTGAAGAAGTCGATCTCGGCGTGCAGGCGTTGATCGACCGGAATCCGGAGGCCGATTTCCCCTTATATCGGGGCCAACCGTATGCGGAGGCCGGCACGATCCTGGTGGTCCGCGACTCGCTGACGCTCACGGAGCTGGCGCACGTCAATCGCATTGAGGCGAGCGACATCCTCGCGGTCAATCCGACCGGCAGCGCCAGCAATCCCGACGGCATGCTCTCGGCGGATACGCAGTTGTTGCCCACGGCCGTGGTCCTGGCCGAGGAGGGCGACACGCTGGAAGGGATCGCGGCGGCCTTCGGCCGCGATCTGGAAGCAATGACGGACGACAACCGCGGCATCGACCCGGCGGAGCCGCTCGCGGCGGGCCTGCAGATTCACCTGCCCTCGGACAAGATCGTCACCCCGACGACGAAGATCACCGAGGCCAACATCCGCAACCGGCTGGGGATCGATAAACCGCTGGGCACGCAATATGTCGACTTCCTCTGGGAGACCGTGCGGTTGAAATTCCGCCCGTCCTTCCAGACGAACGAGGACTCGCTCGATATCTTCCTGCGCGCCCTGCCGCGCTCGCTGCACCTGAATATCTACTCGCTGATTGTGGCGCTGGTCGTCGCCCTGCCGGTCGGCATCCTCTCGGCGATGCGCCAGGACCGACCGCTCGACTACGGTCTGCGCAGCTTCGCCATCCTCGCCCTGGCCGCGCCGTCCTTCTGGATCGCGACGATGCTGATCTTCGTCGTCACACCGGGCGGCATCTCCGAAGGAGGCATCTGGTCGATCCCGCTGACCTCTGAGGAAGCGCGGTCGGTCTTCACCTCATTCACCGGCGCGCTGGCGCTGTATTCGATTCCCGCCTTCGCGGGCGGGATCGCAGCCGGCGCGGGGCTGATGCGGATTACGCGCTCGGAGCTGCTCGAGGTGCTGCGCCAGGACTACGTCCGTACCGCCTGGTCAAAGGGGCTGCGCGAGCGCACGGTGATTCGCCGCCACGCGATGCGCAACGCGATGGTCAACGTGATGAGCGTGCTCGGCCTGCAGATCGCCGCGCTGGTCGGCGGCAACATCATCCTCGAGTCGCTGTTCAACATCCCCGGCATCGGCCTGCTGCTGATCCAGCGCATCAACCAGGCCGACCTGCCCGTCGTCCAGACGATGGTGTTCTTCTTCGCGCTGTTCATCATCATCGTCAACATCCTGATCGACATCTCATACGCGGTCATCGACCCGCGTATTCGCTTCAACTAAGTGAGCGGCGGGGAGATTCACCATGAGCGACGATCGGCAGGCATCCGCAGAGCTTGAGCAGTTCGCGCAGGCGCAGGGTCTGACGGTTGAGGAGCGCAGCCGGCTCCGCATGATCGGCGGAGCGCTGCTCACCTTCTTCCGCACCAAGCCGCTCGGCGCGGCCGGGCTGACCTTGGTCGTGGTCTGGTCGGTGATCGCCATCGGCACTGTCGGCGACGGCGGCGGCTGGCTGGGCATCGGCCGCTACGACTCCCAGGAAGTGTTCAAGATCGCCAACGCAAACTTCGCCGACGACAAGATGGCCAACGCCTTGGACGGCCAGCCGGCCGATATCTCGGACGGCGAGCTGCGCGAGATTCTGCTCAATCCCGACGTCTACGGGACCTTGGCGGCCGAGTCCGGCGTCCTTGACGACATGCTCGAGTACGTCGAAGGCCTGATCGCCAGCGGGACGGTCCTCACGCATCTGCAAGAGCTGGACCCGGCCCAGATTGAGATCGCGGACGGTACGATCGTTGACGTTGACGATCTGCTCGCCACCGGCACGAACACGCCGCTGACGACCTCCTCGCTGCAGGGGCCGTCGGGCAAGCACTGGTTCGGCACCGACCGCGCCGGGCACGATCTATTCTCGCGCGTGACGGAGGCGGCCCGGCTGTCGCTCTATATCGGCTTCTTCGCCACCCTGATCGGCGTGGTCGCAGGCACAATCCTGGGCCTGATCGCGGGCGGACTGGGCGGCAATATCGACCTCGTGATCAGCCGCCTGATGGACGCGCTGCTCTCCTTCCCGCCGATCGTCCTCCTCCTGCTGCTGCGCTCGGTGACCGAGCCGTCGGCGATCTGGGTGACGCTGGCGCTCTCGGTGCTAGCCATCGCGCCCGACCAGCGGATCGTGCGCGGCGCAGTGATCGCGCTGCGCGAGATGCCGTTCGTCGAGGCGGCGCGCACGCTCGGCGCGACCAACGCCCGCGTGATGCTGATGCACATCCTGCCCAACATCGTCGCGCCGCTGATCGTGATCTTCTCGATCACGATCGGCGCGTTCATCCTCGCCGAGGCGGCGCTCAGCTTCCTCGGACTGGGCACGCTCGACGTGAGCTGGGGCAAGATGATCGCCGACGGCCGCCAGTTCATCGTCCAGAGCCCGTGGACGAGCCTCTTCGCCGGCCTCGCGCTGACCAGCCTGGTGTTCGGCTTCAACGTCCTCGGCGACGCCCTCCGCGACGTCTTCGACCCCAGACTGCGCGGCAGCCGCTAGCTGCCATCAGCGCCGTCATGTCCGCGCTCCGCCGCGACCGCCGCGCCGCGCGGGCATTGACGGCGGTGGGTGCGCTACACTCTCTGAAACTAATCAGCGCCCTCGACCTGCGCTGAGAAGGAGTGAGACCCGATGAGCGAACGCAACTATTGGCAGCGCATGAAGCGCAATCAGATGAGCCGCCGCGCGCTCTTGCGCGCCTCGGGCCGCGCCGGCGTCGGCGCCGCCGGTCTGGCCCTGGTCGGCTGCGGCGACGATGACGACGACGCCCAGCCGTCGGCCGCCGCGCAGCAGCAGGCCCAGCAGCAACAGCAGCAGCAGGCCATGCAGCAGCAGGATCAGCAACAGCAACAGCAGCAGGCCATGCAGCAGCAGGATGCTGACCAACAGGCGATGCAGGCCGAGCAGCAGGAAGACCAGCAGGCGGTCGCGCAGGCTCAGCAGCAACAGCAGCAACAGGCCATGCAACAAGCCGGCGTCGACAAGTACGGCGGCACCCTGCGCTTCTCGACGCCCGCCGCCACCCACGACTTCTTCGACCCGCACCGCGGCGTGTTCGGCCCCACCGTCTACTGGATGGGGTTCTATATGAACTACCTCATCCGCTGGGGGAACAAGGAGAAGGGGATCATGGAGTCGGACATCGCTTCGTTGCCGGAGCTGCCCGACGAAGAGACGTACATCTTCAACATCGACCGCGGCGCGCGTTGGTGGGATCGCTACCCGACCGAGGGCGGCCGGATGGTGACCGCGCAGGACATCGACATCAACTTCGACCGTCAGATCGCGGCTCTGGACAACGAAGGCAACCCTGACGCGCGGTTCCGTGGTCAGGACGCCTTCCGCAAGACGGCGACGAAGGAAGTGCCCGACGACACGACCTTTATCGCGCGGACGGCTGGCGCTGACGCGACCTATCTGGGCGGCACGATCCTGCGGCCATTCTCGTGGTTCACGTCACCGGAAGGCATCCAGGAGTTCGGCGACCGCTGGCGTGACGAGACCGCGAACGTCGAACTCTCGTCCGGCTCGGGACCATACATCCCGCAAAGCTACGACCCAGACATCGGCATCTATCTCGAGCGCAACCCCAACTACTGGAAGAACGGTGCCGACGGCACGCAGCTGCCCTACCCGGACGCGATCGACTTCATCAACCTGACTGACCCGACAGCGGTCGACGCCGCCTATCGCGGGCAGCAGATCGATATCGGCGGGTTCCCGCTCTCGTCGGTACAGGTCGAAGAGTTGACGGGCGACTTCCCCGACCACCCGGTGGCGGAAGGCGCGTTCGGCTACACGATCGTCACGGTCACCGGCACGTACGAGCCTGGCTGGGAAGGCTCCGATGGTCTGGGCAACCCGTACCTTGACCGCCGTTTCGCCTACGCGATGCACGTCGCGGTTGACCGCGACCTGCTGATCGACGCGGTCTACCTGGGTGCGGCCAAGCCGTCCGGCACGCACTACTGCCCCTGGTTCAGCACTTACTGGACGATCCCGGCGGACGAGCTGCGCCAATACCCGGGCTACCGAATCGATCGGGAAGCAGACATTCAACTCTGTCGCGAGCTGATCGCCGCCTCCGGCTTCGACACCGACCGCACGGTGACGATCTACATCCCGGACATCTGGGAGACAACCTATCCGGGCATCTCCGAGACGACGCGCAACATGTACAGCGAGGCGGTGGGCTTCAACGTCGAGCTCGACCTGCAGCCCTACACCGTGATGCAGGACCGCTTCGACAACAAGACGTTCCCCGGTCGCGCGCCGACCTGGACGAACCCGCCGGCGGACCTCGACCCGACTGCCCAGTTCGGGCTCGCACTGAAGCGTGGGGGCGCGTCGAACGTGACGCAGTACAACTACCAGCCGGTCGAGGACATCATCGACAAGATGACGGTCACGCTGGACACCGAGCAGCGCCGCGACATGGCGCGCGAGGTGCAGCGGATCGGTCTCGGCGTTGACGAAGGCGGCGGCTACCCCAACAGCGAGCACGGACTCGATGGCATCTTCAGCTGGTTCGGCGTGATGAACGGCGTCGTGCCGACGATCTGGTGGCCATACGTCAACCGCGACGAGGACACCTGGCAGTTCGCGCACGACTCGCACAACCACGACGAGACGTGGATGGACACTACCCACCCGCAGTTCCAGACCTAGTCCAGCCGGGTTCGAGTCAACGTCGACGCGTGGTTCCGCCCGTACACAGATCGGAACCCCGCGCTCGTTGCCGGGTTGTTGCAGGACGAAGCCGCTGAGGGCAGCCGGAGCGCAAGATGCAGAAGTATCTGATTCGCCGCATCGTGCTCGTGATCCCCACGCTCTGGCTGGTGATCTCGCTGCTCTTCCTGGGCGTCAATCTCCTGCCTGGCGACTACGTCACGATCAAACTCTCCAACCTCGAAGCCTCGGGCGCCACCACCCAGCCAGCGGAGATTATCGGCGAGATCGAGGCCGATCGCACGCTCCACCGCATCGTCGCTGGCGACACGATCGCCTCGCTCGCGCTCCACTATGAGATCGGGCCGGAGCACATCCTCGAACTCAACCCTCGCTACGACGTCGACTCCGAGCTGCGGCCAGGCAGCAACATCATCATCATCGATGGACAGTTGCTCTCCGTGATTTCGAAGCAGGAGCGGCTGGCCTTGCCGGAAGAAACCGATCAAGGCGTGGCTCTGCTGATCGAGCGCAACCCTCAGATTGACTTCCCGACGTTCGCGGGCCAACCATACGCGCCCGCCGGCGCCACGCTGACCCTGCGAGAGTTCACGACGATCAACGATCTGGCCAAGGTCAACCGTGTTTCGGCCCAGGATTATCTGAACGTCAATCTGGTTGGCACGCCATCCAACGAAGACGGCTCTCTGGCCGCCGACACGCCGCTGCTGCCCGGCTCCACGATCATTGCCCCAACTCGGGAGATCACCGAGAGTTCGGTGAAGCATCGGCTGGGACTGGACAAGCCGCTCGGCATTCAGTACGTCGAGTTCATCTGGGACACGATTCGGCTCAAGTTCCGGCCCTCGTTCCAGACCAACGAACCATCGATGGACATCTTCCTGCGCACGCTCCCGCGTACGTTGCATCTCAATGTGTACGCGCTGATCGTGGCGGTGATTGTCGCTCTGCCCGTGGGTGTCTACTCCGCCATGCGCCAGGACAAGGCAGCCGACTACCTGCTGCGCGGCTTTGCGATCCTCGCACTGGCCGCGCCGCCCTTCTGGACCGCGACGATGCTGATCTTCGTGGTCTCGCCGGGCTCATTGTTCGATGGCGGCTTGTGGTCGATTCCGCTCGCGGAGGAGGAGGCGCGCAGCATCTTTACATCTGTCGAGGGCTTCTTCGCGCTGTATACGATCCCGGCAGTCGCGGGCGGGCTCGCGGCAGGCGCCGGTCTGATGCGGATCACTCGCTCCGAGCTGCTCGAGGTATTGCGCCAGGACTACGTCCGCACAGCGTGGTCCAAAGGCCTGCGCGAGCGCGCCGTCATCCGACGCCACGCGCTGCGTAATGCCATGGTGCCGGTGCTCAGCGTCTTCGGACTCCAGGCAGCGGCGCTGGTTGGCGGAAACATCATCCTCGAAGTCTTGTTCAACATTCCAGGCGTCGGGTTGGCGCTCCTGCAACGCATCTATCAGGCCGATACGCCGGTCATCGCCACGATTGTCTTCTTCCTCGCACTCTTCGTGATCATTATCAACATCCTGATCGACGTCAGCTACGCGCTGATCGACCCCCGCATCCGCTATGCCTGACGCCGTCGAGGTCCTGACATGAGCGAACCATCCGCCAGCCCGGAATCGGTCGAGCAGTTCGCCGCTGCTGAGGGTCTGCGGACCGATGAAGTGGGCGGGCTGCGCCGCAGGCTGCGCTGGCTCGCGGACTTCATGCGAACCAAGCGGCTCGGCGCCGCCGGACTGCTGCTGGTCGTGTTCTGGAGCGTGATCGCCGTCGGCACCGTCGGCGACGGCGGTGGCTGGTTGGGCATCGGCCGCTACGACTCGCGCGACGTGTTTGAGGTCGCTTCCGCCACCTACGCCGATGACAAGCTCGCCAACGCGCTCGACGGCGCTGATGAGAACATCTCCGACGCCGAGCTTCGCGCGATCGCCTCCGACCCCGCAACCTATGGCGAGGCCGCGACTGATCAGGGCGTCGCGGGGGAAATGGTCGAGTACGCGCTGGAACTGGTCGAGGAAGGCGCACTGCTCGAGACGCTGCTTGACGTCGAGCAGATCGAGATTCGCAGCGGCACGATCGTGGACGTTGATGACCTGCTCGCGACTGGTACCGACAACCCGCTCACCGCGGCCTCGTTGCAAGACCCGTCGGGCAAGCATTGGTTTGGTACCGACCGCGCCGGTCATGACCTGTTCGCGCGCGTCTTCGAAGGAGCTCGGCTATCGCTCTACATCGGGTTCTTCGCCACCCTCATCGGGGTCGGGGCCGGTACCCTGATCGGGCTGGTTTCCGGTTCGCTGGGCGGCACGGTCGATCTCTCCGTTAACCGCATCATGGACGCCATTCAATCTTACCCCCCGATCGTCTTTCTTCTGCTGATCGCCTCGCTTACGGACCCATCGGCGCTCTGGGTCACGCTTGCGCTGGCCGTGCTTGCGATTGCGCCCACCAACCGAATTGTGCGCGGCAGCGTGCTCCAGATCAGGGAGCTGCCCTACGTCGAGGCGGCGCGCACGATCGGCGCCTCCTCCTTTCGCATCATGGGCCTGCACATCCTGCCGAACCTCTTCGCGCCGCTGATTGTCATTTTCTCGATTACGATTGGGGCCTTCATTCTTGCCGAGGCGGCGCTCAGCTTCCTTGGCCTGGGCACTTTGGACGTGTCTTGGGGCAAGATGATCGCGGACGGCCGCCAGTTCATTGTCTACTCGCCCTGGACGTCGCTGTGGGCCGGGCTGGCGCTGACCTCGCTTGTCTTCGGCTTCAATGTGCTCGGCGACGCGCTGCGCGATGTCCTCGATCCGCGCCTGCGCGGCAGCCGTTAGATTTCCCAGACCGCCGCCGCTCCGCAACCCCCTGATCTGCCCGATCTACCGGGCGGCATTCAGCGCTTCACCGTGCCGATGCCGCCGCCGCTCAGCCACGTGCACATCTGGCTGATCCCGACCGGCAACGGTTGGGTGATGTTTGACGCCGGGTTCCCCTCGCCGCAGGGCGTGGCGCGGCTGGAGCAGGAGATCGAGCCGCTGCTGACCGATGGCCGGCGGCTTGAGGCGGTGTTCATCAGCCATTACCACCCGGACCACACCGCCTTCGCGGGACGCCTGCAACGCGCCTTCGATTGCGACGTCTACATCCACGAAGCCGACTGGCAGCGGATGCAGTTGATGGAGCAGATGCGCCAGGCCGACGACGGGAGCGGCGAGGCCTTTCGGCGGCGGTTCTCAAGCGGCTGGGCGGCGTCGCTGGACGGGCGCGAGTTCGCCGGCGAGCAGTCGCAGGACCAGCGGGACAGTATGTTCACGCGAATGCGCGAGGCGATGCAGGACATCGATCTGCCGCTGCCGCAGCCGAGCTTGCTGACGGGTGGTGAGGTGATCGAGATCGGCGGGCGGCGGCTGGAGGCGATCTGGACGCCTGGCCACACCGAGGGACACCTCTGCGTCCGCGACCTTGAGCACGATGCGCTGTTCACTGGTGATCACCTGCTGGGCCGGATCACCCCGCACATCGGAATGTGGCCCGATCAGCCGCGCTCCCCTCTGCCTGACTTTGAGCAGTCGCTGGGCGTGGTCGCGCAGCTCAACCCGTCGGTGGCGCTGCCTGCGCACGAGGCGGTCATTGCGCATCCCGCGGAGAGGGCCGCTGAGATTCTGGAGCATCATCAGACGCGGCGGCAGGAGATGCTGGACGCGGTCGCGGACGGCCAGCACGCGATTGTTGATATTGCGGTGCAGACCTTCCCCAAGCAGGCGCACGATCGGATGCAGCTGACGATGGCGATGTCGGAGACGGTGGCGCATCTGGAGGCGCTCGTGGCCGAGGGCCAACTGACGCGTGCCGGCGACGGCGTTGACCGCCGCTATCGGCTCGTTTGACGCCCGCTCCGCCACGAGTTGGCCCAGTTCGTTACCTTCTACTCCGACAGGCAGGACAAGTGAGTTGGAGGGCTCTGATGGCTGATCTTTCTGGCAAGGCGGCGTTCATTACGGGGGCGGGCAGCGGTATTGGTCAGGGGACGGCGGTGCGTCTGGCCCGCGACGGCGCGGATATCTGCATTGCCGAGATTGACCTGGACGGGGCGCAAGAGACCGCCTCGATGGTGCGCGAGTTCGGCCGCACCGCGCACATCGTGCGCTGCAACGTCGCCTCGCTCGAACAGGTGCAGAGCGCGGCCGACGAGTGCATTGCCGAACTGGGCAGCCTCGACATCGCCGTCGCCAACGCCGGCATCGGGCGCGGCGGCTCGGTGCTCGAGATGCCGCTCAAGGACTGGCAGGACCAGATCGACATCAACCTGACCGGCGTCTTCCTGACTGTCCAGGCGGCAGCGCAGCGGATGGTCGCCGCCGGTAACGGCGGGCGGATCGTCTGCATCTCCTCGCTGGCGGCGCTCAGCACCAGCCAGATGATGTGGGGTTACTCGGCGACCAAAGCCGGCGTGGCGATGATGGTGCGCGGCTGGGCGGCGGAACTCGGCCCGCACGGCATCAACATCAACGCGATCGGGCCGGGCGTGATCGATACGCCGCTCGCCCACGCGCTGGCCGGCGACGAAGGCGGGCCGATTCGGACACAGTTGGAAGAGAGCACGCCGCTGGGGCGTTCCGGGCGACCGTCCGATATTGCTGGGTTGATCGCCTTCCTGGTCGGTCCCGACGCCGACTTCATGACGGGCAGCTATCTGCTCATGGACGGTGGCATCCACAATGCGCGCGGGGGGCAGCTAGAAGACCCCGATACGCCGCTCGGGGAGGAGCGCGCCCGCCACATGCTGACCTCGCAGGAGCGTACGGCTCGCTTGCAGCCGCTGATCGACCAGCGTTAGGACGAACCGGTGACGACCTCACGACCGACGGAGATGCCGCCGATTCCGGACTCTGCGCACGCCATGGTCCTGACCGGCGTGCGGCAGCTGGAGCTGCAATCCTTCCCGCTTCCCGATCTGGGTCCGGATGACGGGCTGCTGCGGATGGAGGTCTGCGGCATCTGCGGCTCCGACTACGAGCAGTTCAACGGCCACTTCTCCGCCCGCTTCCCTGTGATTCCTGGGCACGAGCCAGTTGGTCGGGTTGCCGCGCTCGGCGAGCGGGCGCGGGAGCGCTGGGGCGTCGAGGTCGGCGATCTGGTCTCGGTCGAGCCGGGCGTGCGCTGCGGCCGCTGCGCGCAGTGCCTCGCGGGTCGGCAGTGCAGCGACGGGGCGGGGATTGGCTACACGCTCACCGATCGCGCGCCCGCGCTCTGGGGCGGTTACGCCGAGTATCTCTATCTGAACCGCGCGACGGTGATGCACCAGATGCCCAACGACATGCCGCCGCGCCTGGCGGCGCTCTACAACCCGCTCGGGGCCGGCTTCGCCTGGGCGGTCAACGCAACGGGGTTGCAGGTCGGCCAGAGCGTTGTCGTGCTGGGAGCCGGACAGCGCGGGATCTGCTCAATCATCGCCGCCCGCGCCGCGGGCGCGGGGACGATCATTGCGACCGGACTCGCCCGCGATGAGCACAAGCTCGCCCTCGCTCGTGAGTTTGGCGCTGACCTCACGCTCGTCGCGGACAGCGATCCGGTCGTGGAGCGCGTGCTTGAAGCGACGGACGGGCGCGGCGCGGATGTCGTGATCGATGTCACGCCCTACGCCACCGACCCGGTCTCCGACGCGATGAAGATGGCGCGGCGCGGCGGCACGGTCGTGCTCGCCGGCCTCAAGGGCGGACGGCGCGTGCCCGAGTTCAACTCGGACGACATCGTTACCCGCCACCTCACGGTGCGGGGCGTGTTCGGCGTCGATCACGAGTCGTTCCTCCAGGCGGTCGAGACGATCCGCTCCGCCCGCTTCCCGCTCGAGCGCCTGCACTCCCACGCCTTCCCCTTGGCGGAGGCGGCGACGGCGATCGACACCCTGGCCGGCGAGCTCGGCGAGCCTGCCGTGAATGTCACGATCGAGCCATGGCTCTGAGCGCCCGCTCCTGATCCGTCATACCCGCGCCCAAGCTCCGTCATACCCGCGCTTGCCGCGGGTAGCTCGCCGCGTACACGACAATCGTCGCCTGAGCCGCGAGATGGCCGCGGCGGAGCGCGGCCATGACGGAGCTGGGAGCCGCCGTTATATCCGCGCTTGCGGCGGGTAACTTGCCGCGTACACGACAATCGTCGCCTGAGCCGCGAGATGGCTGCGGCGGAGCGCGGCCATGACGGAGCTGGGAGCCGCCGTCATATCCGCGCTTGCCGCGGGTAGCTCGCCGCGTACACGACGATCGCCGCCCGCACAGCGAGATGGCCGCGGCGGAGCGCGGCCATGACGGAGCTGGGAGCCGCCGTCATACCCGCGCTTGCGGCGGGTAACTTGCCGCGCACACGACGATCGTCGCCCGCACAGCGAGATGGCCGCGGCGGAGCGCGGCCATGACGGCTCTGGTGGCGCGTGCCCCCCCATCGCACCGTCATCCGCCATAGCCACGTGTCGGCTAGAATTGCGCCAGGCGACGCTCCCGTTGAGGCGGCGCGCCCTCTGGAACTGCCGCAAAGGGGACAGCGATGCCCGAACTTTCGATTAGCGACCAGATTGTCCTGTTGGGACTGGGCGAGGACGGCGTGCTTGATCGCCCCTACGACGGGCGCCTTGATTACGCCATTGCCGGCGCGTCGCTGCTGGACCTCTCCTTCCAGGATCGCATCGACACCGACCCGAACCGCCTCTTCGTCATCTCCGCCGACCCGACAGGCAACCCGCTGCTGGACAGCGTGCTTCACCAGATCAACTCCGGGCCGCCCAACCAGCCGATTGCCTATTGGATCTCGGAGATTGCCCGCTACTCGCTCGTGCTGCGGCAGCAGATCATTGAGGACCTGATCGACCGGCGGATCATCCAGCGCGAGGCCGGGCGGCGGCTGATTTTGCTGAAGTCGGAGAAGTTCCCGCCAACTGACCCGCAGGTGGTGCGGGACATTCAGCGCGTGTTGATTGACACGCTGCTCTCGGACGAGATTCCCGAGCCGGAGACGGTGGCGCTGGTCGGGCTGGCGCGCGCCAGCCGGCTGTTGGAGCTGCTGCTGCCGCGCGAGTATCTGGAGCGCGTCGAGTCCCGCGTCGAGCAGTTGGCGCGGATGGACCTGATCGGGATGAGCGTCAACCGCACGCTGAACGAGATACAGGCGGCGGTCGCGTTGGCGGTGCCCGGCCTGTAGGAGTCTTCGAGGAGGCCGCGATGGACTGGAACGACACCCCCGAGCAGGCTGCCTTTCGCAGTCAGGTCTCCACGCTGATCGCGGAGCGGCTGCCGCAGCGCTACCGAGAGCTTGCCG
Source organism: Dehalococcoidia bacterium (assembly GCA_965200625.1). Taxonomy (GTDB): domain Bacteria; phylum Chloroflexota; class Dehalococcoidia; order Bin125; family Bin125; genus Bin125. The sequence goes on along the minus strand of OZ241375.1, from coordinate 1,333,063 downwards.
CGCGCGGGGCGATGCCCGAACGCGCCTGGGAGAACGACCGCAAGTCGGCGAACCCGGTCGAACACAACGCGGCGATTGACTGGCACGCCGCGCTCGCCGAGCGGCGCTGGGTCGCGCCGCACTGGCCGTCCGAGTACGGCGGCGGCGGGCTCTCGCCGATGGAGCAGTTCATCTTCAACCAGGAGCTAGCCGAAGCGGGCGCGCCCGGCGTCGGCGGCTCCGGCGTCAATATGCTCGGGCCGACGCTGATCGTGCACGGATCGGACGAGCAGAAGGAGAAGTATCTGCCGCCGATCCTGGATGGCAATGTCACCTGGGCGCAGGGCTACAGCGAACCCGGCTCCGGCTCCGACCTGGCCTCGCTGACCACCCGCGCGGTGCGCGACGGCGACGACTTCATCATCAACGGGCAGAAGATCTGGACCTCCGCCGCGCACACCGCCGACGCCATGTTTGCGCTCGTCCGCACCGATCCCGACGCGCCCAAGCACCGCGGGATTTCGTTCGTAATGATTGATGACATCAAGACGCCGGGCATCACCGTGCGGCCGCTAATCAACATCAATGGCGACCACTACTTTAATGAGGTGTTCTTCGAGGATGTGCGGATTCCCGCCAACAACCTGGTTGGCGAGCTGAACCGCGGCTGGTACGTGGGGATGACGCTGCTTGACTTTGAGCGCTCGAACATTGGCGGCGCGGTTGCGGCGCGGCGGCAGCTGCGGCAGCTGATCGCGCATATCCAGCAGAACGACCAGGGCGCGCGCGAGCGGGTGACGCCCGAGCTGCGCCAGGAGATTGTCGACCGCTGGGTGGAGACGGAGACGCTCTACCAGTTCAGCTTCCGCATTATCTCGATGCAGTCCGCCGGGCTGGTGCCGAACTATGAGGCGTCGACGGCGAAGCTGTTCGCCTCGGAGCTGAGTCAGCGGCTGGCGCTGACGGCGACCAAGGTCTTCGGCCTCCACGCACAGTCCTGGGGCGGGTCCCCGCCGGCCAGCACCTTCACACGCAACTACATCGGCATGGTCCCCGCGACAATTCGAGGCGGAACCAGCGAAGTCCAGCGCAACGTGATCGCCACCCGCGGGTTGGGCCTACCACGGGCGTAAGCTGCCGTTGGGTCCAGCTTTCCTTTTCGCTCCGGCGAGCCTGAGGCAGGGGCGGGGTTCATGTTAGTTCTCGCCTGCGTTGGGCGTGCCTTGCACGATGAGCCAGGATGGGTCGGTCCACCAACAGCTGACCCGTCTGTTCGGCTCGACTGCGCAAGAGTAGACATGGCCGGCGCTGACTGAGGTGAACGTTCCGCTTGGCGTCTCTGTGTTGTTCACTGCACCCTAGCAGACGACCGTGCCGTCGGTCTGCAGGCCGCAGGTGTGGTAGACGCCGGCGCTGACCGCGCTGAACTGGCCGGCGGGCGCATCGGTTTGGCCATTGCTGTTGTCGCCCCAACAGACGATGCCGCCGTTGGTTCGCAGGCCGCAGGTGTGGATGTTGCCGGCGCTGACCGCGTTGAAGGCGCCGGCGGGCGCGTCGGTTTGTCCCTGTTCGTTGTAGCCCCAACAAGCGATGCCGCCGTTCGTCTGCAGGCCGCAGGTGTGGAACGGGCCGGCGCTGACCGCGTTGAACTCGGCGGCGGGCGCGTCGGTTTGGCTATATCCGGTCGAGCCCCAACAAGCGATGCCGCCGTTGGTTCGCAGGCCGCAGGTGTGGGAGCTGCCGGCGCTGACCGCGCTGAACTCGCCATAGGGCGTATCGGTTTGGCCGTGGATATTGTTGCCCCAGCAGGTGATGCTGCCGTCGATCTGCACGCCGCAGGTATGGAAGTCGTCAGCGCTAATGGCGCTGAACTCGCCGCCGGGCGCATCGGTTTGGCCGAAGGGGTTGATGCCCCAGCAGACGACCGTGCCGTCGGTCTGCAGGCCGCAGGTGTGGTAGACGGCGGCGCTGACCGCGCTGAAGATGCCGGCGGGCGCGTCGGTTTGGCCGAGCTCGTTGCTGCCCCAACAGACGATGCTGCCGTCCGTCTGCAGGCCGCAGGTATGGATCCCGCCGGCGCTGACCGCGTTGAAGGCGCCGGTGGGCGCGTCGGCTTGGCCATTGCTGTTGTCGCCCCAACAAGCGATGCCGCCGTTCGTCTTGAGTGTGCAAGCGTGGTTGGATCCAGAGCTGATTGCGGTGAAGGCGGCAGCGCTTGGCTGCGGCTCTGGTTCTGGCTCGGTCTCTGGCTCAGTCTCTGGCGGTTCGGGGGCTGGCGGTCCGATTTCGACGGGGCTGCTGGTGAGCCAGCGGTCGACGGTGGCGTTGGTGGGGAAGTAACGCTGGCGCGGGAGGTGGTCCTCGCCGCCCTGGCGGACGCCGAACTCGGTGCGGCCGTCGGCGAGGCGGCGGGCGATGACGCGCAGCTGGTGACCGGCGACGTCGACCTCGCTGCTGCGCAGCCAGCGGTCGACAGTGGCGTTGGCGGGGAAGAAGCGCGAGCTGGGCAGGTAGTCCTCTCCGCCGGAGCGGAGGCCGAACTCGATGCGGTCATCCGCCAATAGTTTGGCGCGCACCTGGACGTCAATCGGGTCGGGCTCCGCCTGGGCGTTGGTCGGGCGAGGGAGGCTGGTGATGGCGGCTGCGGCCGCAACGGCGAGTACGGCGAGGGCCAGCAGCGGAATGAACGTACGTTGGGCGTGAACTTTGAGTTGGTTATGTCCTATGGGGGGGGGGGGGAGGGGTAATCACAGGCAGGCACTTTCCGTTGGCGAAACGCCGCTCAGCCTACTCCATGGTCCTGCGCCCGCCCGCTTCTCCGCGCAGCAGAGCGGTCTGTGCTCGACGCGGCGAGATACCCGCGACGTCGTCGCGGGTATGACGGGGGGGCGTGCGGGTGTGACGGGGGGGTGCGGTGCGGTGCGGGACGCCCCCCTCAGTCGCTGTGCGACAGCTCCCCCGGTGGGGGAGCGCTGGAGCCCCTTCAGTCGCTGCGCGATAGCTTCCCCCCAGCGGGGGGAGCTCTGGGTTGAGGACGTGTTTGACGTTGGTGTGGCGGGGGTTGTGGGGGGGGAGATCTCGGACTAGGGCGATGGCGGCTCTGACGGCGATGTAGCCGGGGTTTTCGGGGCCGGCGAGTTCGGCGAGGCGCTGGAGGGCGGCTGGGTAGGTGAGGGCGATGGGCATTGGGGGCGCTTTCGTTTGTGTTGGATGGTTGATTTTATGAGAACTAATGATCTGTTAGCGGTTCTCGGAGCGCCCCCCTCAATCACTTTGTGACAGCTCCCCCACCGGGGGAGCTCTGGGAACTTCGTGATAGCTCCCTAGAGGGGGAGCGCTGGGGAATGAGGTGTTGGGCGGGTGGTGGTTATCCTTTCGACATTCGTTGACTAGTGAAGGAGCGCTTGTGCCTGGCGATACCACGTTTCCAGATGACCACCTCCTCGACGGCGTGCGGGTGGTTGAGATTGGTGATGAGGTTTCGGCTTATGCGGGGAAGCTGTTGGCGGGGTTGGGGGCGGAGGTGATTCAGGTGGAGCCTCCGGCGGGTTGCCCGACTCGGGGCATCGGCCCCTTCTATGAGGATGAAGCCGGGCCGGAGCGCTCGCTCTTCTGGTGGCATTACTCGCTGGGCAAGCGCTCGGTCACGCTTGATCTGGAGACGGTGGAGGGGCGGGCGACGCTGCTGGCGCTGCTCCAGACCGCCGACCTCTTCCTTGACGCTCGTCCCAAGTGGGAGATCGACGAGCACGGGCCTGACGAGGCGGCCGTCCGCGCGGCCAATCCGGAGATCGTGATCGCGCGGATGTCGCCGTTTGGCGACTCCGGGCCGTGGGCGGACTATCGCGGCTCTGACCTTGTCCATCTTGCGCTGGGCGGGCCGATGATGAACTGCGGCTACGATCCGCAGCCGGACGGCACGTATGACACGCCGCCGATCGCGCCGCAGATGTGGCACGCGTACCACATTGCGGGCGAGCTGACGTGCATGAACGCGGTGGCGGCCCTGATCGACCGCGGGCGCTCGGGTCGGGCGCAGACGCTGCATACCGCCGTCCACGACGCGGTGGCGAAGAACACTGAGCTTGATTTGATGAGCTGGGTCTACCGGCGGGCGCGGTACTTCCGTCAGACGTGTCGGCACGCGGCGGAGCAGGTCTCGCCGCTGCCGATGATTGGGCCGACCAAGGACGGTCGCTGGGTGATAGCGTTGCCGCGCGGGCGGTCGCAGGCGTTCATCGATTTCCTTGATCGCTACGGGATGGCGGCTGACCTGAATGATGCGCCGCCGGAGGCGGGCGGGGCGGGAACGCGCTCGCGCGGGGAGACGGCGGCGCATTTGCAGGAGGTCTCGCAGCGGCTGATCCGCAAGTTCCGCTTTGCGGACGTGCCCTGGCGCGAGGCGCAGGAAGAGGGGCACCTCTGGGCGCCGCTGCGCAAGCCGCACGAGAATGCGCTCGATCCGCACTGGTGGGAGCGGGGCAGCTTCGCCCGCGTCGCGCATCCGGAGCATGAGGTGGACGGCGCGCCGGCGGAGTTCGTCTACACGTCGAGCAAGTGGGTGTCGTCGGAGACGCGCTGGCGGGTGGGGCCGCGCGCGCCGCTTCTGGGCGAGCATAACGACGAAATCCTGTCGGAGCTGGCCGAGCGCTCCACTTCGTCCGCGCCGTTGTCCGCGCCATCGCCATCGCCGGCGCTGCATCGCGCTGATGACGGCGCGCGGTCTCGCTGGGGGACGCCGTTTCCGCTGGACGGGGTGCGGATTCTCGACTTCACCTGGTGGCTGGCGTCGGGCGGCGCGCCGCGCTTTCTCTCGGCGCTGGGCGCGGAGGACATCAAGGTCGAGTGGCACGCGAACATGGACTTGCGCATGGGGATGGCGCAGTATCCGCAGGGCGGCAAGGCGGCGCGGCAGGCGCTGGGGATCAATGAGGGGCCGCTGCCGGCGGACAACTCCACGATTAACCGCTCAGGCCAGTTCAACGACTTCCACGCCGGCCACCGCGGGCTGTCGCTCAATCTGCGCGATCCGAAGGGGTTGGAGATTGCGAAGCGGTTGGTTGCGGTCAGCGACATCGTCGCGGAGGGCTTCTCGCCGGGCGTGATGGAGCGCTGGGGGCTTGGCTATGAGGTGATGAAGGAGATCAAGCCGGACATTATCTATCTGTCGCAGTCGGGCATGGGTCAGGTGGGCGTGTATGGGCGCTACCGCACCGTCGGGCCGATTGCGGCGTCGTTTGGCGCGGTCTCGGAGATGTCGGGTCTGCCGGAGCCGTATGCGCCCGCGGGCTGGGGGTACAGCTATCTCGACTGGTTCGGCGCGTACAATCTGGCCAACGCGATGATGGCAGCGTTTTACTACCGCGACCGCACCGGCAAGGGGCAGTGGATCGACTCCTCGCAGGTGGACGCAGGCATCTATCTGAACGGCACGTCGGTGCTGGAATGGTCGGCGAACGGGACGGTCTGGCAGCGCTACGGCAATCGCTCGCTGTACAAGGCGGCGGCTCCGCATGGGGCGTACCGCTGCCGCGGGGATGTGGAGTCGGACGACCGCTGGGTCGCGCTGGCCTGCTTCGACGACGCCGACTGGCAGGCGCTGCGCCGGGTGATGGGCGATCCGGAGTGGGCGTCGGCGGCGCGGTTTGCGACGCTCGCTGAGCGTCTGGCGCACCAGGACGAGCTGGATGCGCGGCTCGGCGAGTGGACGCGGACGCAGGATCGCTGGGCGCTGATGCACGCGCTGCAGGCGGCGGGGGTGGCGGCGGGCGTGTGTCAGGATGCGCAGGATCGGGTGGAGGCGGACGCGCAGCTGGCGCATCTGAACTGGTTGACGGAGGTGGAGCACTCGGAGATGGGCGCATGGCCGACCAAGGAGGTGCCGGTCAAGTGGAGTGAGACGCCACCGTTCATGGGCGGGCCGATTGATCGGGGCGCGCCGTGCTATGGCGAGGACAACCACTACGTGCTGGGCGAGCTATTGGGGATGAGCACGGCGGAGATCGGGAGGTTGGCGGACGAGGGGGTGATTGCGGAGGGGTTGGCGCGGGTGTGAGACGGCGTCGGCCAGGCTGGCCGGAGTACACTCGACGAGCTGCCCGAAACGAGGATAGGTGAAGAACCCTACATGACTACCTCCCCTATCGGACATAGCCAGCTCAAGATTTACGCACGACGCTCGTTCTTCCCGCTGCTGGCTCTCGCCATCCTCGCCGTTCTGGCCGCCGCCGTTATCAGCCTGCACCGCCCGGCCAACGCCCAGGCGGAGCCTGACCCGGTTGACGTCCGGGTGCGCGCCCAGCTGTTGGCGGATGGCCGCATCGAGTTCGGTCTGCGCTCCGGCGGGGAGGATTACCTGCCCAGCTCGCGCTTCTTTCTCGCCAATGCGACCGTCGACCGCTGGCTGCAGAGCAGCGTGATTGCGGTTGAGAGTTAAGACCTGCGTATCATCGCCCGCCGTCTGGCCGACGGCCGCACCGAGTTCGGCGTCCGCCAGGGCGGCGAAGACCATCTCCCCCGCCAACGCTTCTTCCCGGCCAACGCCACAGTCAACCGCTGGCTCACCAGCAGCCCCGTCGAAATCGGTGCACCAACAGCCGAACCAACACCCACGCCGGACGCGGGAAGCACGCCGGATGTGGCGCCCACACCGGACAACTGTGAGGGCGATCGGGCAGTGCTGGAGGCGTTCTACGAGGCGACGAACGGTCCAAATTGGGTGAGGCGGACGAACTGGCTCAGCGACCGGCCACTGGGTGAGTGGCGCGGGGTTGAGGTTGACGAGGACGGTTGCGTGATGTCGCTGAGCCTGAACGTTAACCATCTGAGCGGCGCGATCCCGGCGGAGCTGGGGAATCTGACGCAGTTGACGATGCTGAACCTGTATAGGAACGAGCTGCGCGGTGCGATTCCGGCGGAGCTGGAGAATCTTACGCAGTTGCAGAATCTGAACCTGGGCTGGAATCAGCTGACTGGCACGATTCCAGTGGAGTTGGGGAATCTCACGCAGTTGACGCACCTGAACCTATCCGCGAACCAGCTGAGCGGGGCGATTCCGTCGGAGTTGGGGAATCTCACGCAGTTGCAGTACTTGTGGCTGGGCTGGAATCGGCTGAGCGGCGCGATCCCGTCGGAGTTGGGGAATCTCACGCAGTTGACGGCGCTGGACCTGTCCGGGAACCAGCTGAGTGGCGCGATTCCGTCGGCGCTGGGGAATCTTACGCAGTTGAAGTACCTGGACCTGTCCGCGAATGAGCTGAGCGGTGCGATTCCGTCGGCGCTGTGGAATCTCACGCAGTTGAGGAAGCTAAACCTGTCCGGGAATCAACTGAGTGGCGCGATACTGTCGGGGCTGTGGAATCTCACGCAGTTGAGGGAGCTAAACCTGTCCGGGAATCAACTGAGTGGCGCGATACTGTCGGGGCTGGGGAATCTCACGCAGTTGACGGGGCTGAACCTATCCGGTAATCAGTTGAGCGGCGCGATTCCGTCGGCTCTAGGGAATCTCACGCAGTTGGCGTGGCTGACCCTGTACGCGAATGAGCTGAGTGGGGCGATTCCGTCGGCGCTGGGGAATCTTACGCAGTTGAAGTACCTGTACCTGTCCTCGAATGAGCTGAGCGGCACGATTCCGTCGGTGCTGGGAAACCTCACGCAGTTGCAGTCCCTGACCCTGGATGGGAATCAGCTGAGCGGTTCGATTCCGTCGGCGCTGGGGAATCTCACGCAGTTGACGTGGCTGGACCTGGGGGAGAATGAGCTGAGCGGCGCGATTCCGTCGGAGTTGGGGAATCTCACGCAGTTGGAGCGGCTGTACCTGTCCGGGAACCAGCTGAGTGGGGCGATTCCGTCGGAGTTGAGGAATCTCACGCAGTTGCAGTACTTGTGGCTGGACTGGAATCAGCTGAGTGGCGCGATTTCGTCGGCGCTGGGGAACCTCACGCAGTTGGAGCGGCTGGACCTAGCCGGGAATGAGCTGAGCGGCGCGATTCCGTCGGCGCTGGGGAACCTCACGTGGTTGGAGCGGCTGGACCTATCCGGGAATGAGCTGAGCGGCGCGATTCCGTCGGCGCTGGGGAGCCTCACGCAGTTGGAGTATCTGTACCTGTACGGGAATGAGCTGAGCGGCGCGATTCCGTCGGAGTTGGGGAACCTCACGCAGTTGGAGTATCTGTACCTGTACGGGAATGAGCTGAGCGGCGCGATTCCGTCGGAGTTGGGGAACCTCACGCAGTTGGAGTATCTGTACCTGCACGGGAATGAGCTGAGCGGCGCGATTCCGTCGGAGTTGGGGAATCTCGGGAAGTTGGAGGGGCTGAACCTATCCGAGAACCAGCTGAGCGGCACGATTCCGTCGGCGCTGGGGAATCTCACGCAGTTGGTGTGGCTGTACCTGTCCGAGAATCAGCTGAGCGGGGCGATTCCGGCGGCGCTGGGTGAACTGTCGCAGCTGAGGTTCCTGCTCCTGGAGGGGAACCAGTTGAGCGGCCCGGTTCCAGCGGCACTGGAGCCTATCGTCTCGATCAGCTGTGAGGGAGATCGAGCGGTGCTGAAGGCGCTGTACCACGCGACGGATGGCGCCAACTGGGAAGACGCGACGAACTGGCTGAGCGATCAACCGCTTGAGGAATGGCATGGAGTCGGAGCTGCCCCGACGATCGGGTGTGTCATTAGCCTGCACCTATACGAGAATCAACTGAGTGGCGCGATTCCGTCGGCGCTGGGGAATCTCACGCAGTTGGAGCTGCTGGACCTATCCGGGAATGAGCTGAGCGGCGCGATTCCGTCGGAGCTGGGGAACCTTACGCAGTTGACGGGGCTGGACCTGCGCGAGAACGAGCTGAACGGCTCGCTGCCTCCTTCGTTCCTGAACCTGAGCAACTTGTGGCGCGTGTATCTGAGCGGTGCCGACGTGTGCGTTCCCAGTACGCCGGAGCTCGAACAGTGGTGGGAGGGTATTGAGCATAAGGATGGCGCTTTCTGCGATTCGTCCAGCCCTTGAGGCTGGGCCAGGTCCTCGGGTGAACTGGGGTTGAGCTGGCTTAGAGCGATTCGTAGAGGGCGTCGATCAAGGAGGCGGAGCGGGGGTCGTGGGCGACTTCGGTGCCCATCTGGTTCATGGTGTAGCCGAAGCCGATTTGGGCGTCGAGGTCGGCGTAGCCGAGCGAGCCGCCGGCGCCGGGGTGGCCGAAGGCGCGGGGGTTGGGGCCGTACGGCGTCGACTCCCCGGTCAGCGCCCAGCCGAGGCCGAAGCGGGTGTTGATCCCGATGCAGGTATCGGGGCCGTTGGTCTGCTCCGCAATGCCGCGCTCGATGGTTTCGGGCTGGAGGACGTGGACGCCGTCGAGCGCGCCGCCGCGGGCGGCTGCGCCATAGATGCGGGCCAGCGCCCGGGCCGTGGCGTGGCCGTTGGCGGCGGGGATTTCGGCCGCCCGCCAGTCGCGGCGCGAGGCCATGGCAGGGCCGCCGGGATTGAAGACGGGCGGATTGATCACGGCGACGATGCCGACGCTGTCCGGGTCGCCGAAGAGGTCGCTGGTGGGAGGAAACTCGGCGGCGACCTGATGTTCGATCACCGTCGAGATGCGGGCGTCGAACTCAGGCCCGGTGCCGATGTGGGCGTCGAGTCCGAGCGGGCCGGCGAACTCCTCGCGGAAGTACGTGCCGAGCGAGCGCCCGTCAATGCGCCGCACGACCTCGCCGACGAGCCAGCCGAAGGTCATGGCGTGGTAGCCGTGCTTCTCGCCGGGCGTCCACCAGGGCTCCTGCTCGGCGAGGGCGGCGGTCATGGTCTCCCAGCTGAACATGTCCTCGGTGACGAGCGGGCGCTTGACGGCGGCCAGGCCGGCCTTGTGGCAGAGCAGCCAGCGGACGGGGATGTCCTGCTTGCCCGCCGCCGCGAACTCAGGCCAGTACTTGGCGACGGGCGCATCGAGGTCGAGCCTGCCTTCCTCGACCAGGCGGTGGGCGCAGAAGGCGGTCAGGCCTTTGGTGGAGGAGTAGACGTTGACGAGCGTGTTGCGGTCCCACTCGCGCTTGCGGTCGGGGGCGTACCAGCCGCCCCAGAGATCGACGACGGGTTCGCCGTGCAGGTAGACGCAGACGGCTGCGCCGACCTCGTTGCGGGACTCAAAGTTCTCCGCGAAGGCGGCGCGGACGGCGTCGAATTGGGGGTCGTTCCAGCCGTGGATTGGGGCGCTCATGAGGGACTTCCTGTCGCGGCGGGCTCAGAGCGCGGCGTAGACGGCGCTGAGCAGGTTGAAGGCGCGCAAGTCTCCGACGGCGTCCGCGCCCATCCGGTTCATCACGTAGCCGAAGCCGATCCCGCCGTCCAGGTCGTCGAGGCCGAGCGAGCCGCCCGCGCCGCCGTGTCCGAAGGTGCGGCGCTCGGCGCCGAACGGCGTCGCCTCGCCCAACAGGCTCCAGCCCAGACCGAACCGGGTGGGAATCTGGAGCACGGCGTCGTCGCCGTTGGATTCCTCCGAGATGCCGCGCGTCAGCGCCTCCGCGCCGATGAGGCGAATCCCGTCGAGCTCGCCGCCGTTGGCTGCGCCGCCGTAGATGCGTGCCAGTGAACGCGCGGTCGCGTGGCCGTTGGCGGCGGGAATTTCCGCCGCCTTCCAGTCGCGCCGCGCCGCGACCGCGGAGCCGCCGGGATTGAAGAGCGGTGGGTTGTAGATCGCCGCGAAGCCGACGCTGCCGGATTCCCCGAACGCGGCGCTCGGGACAGTCGCAAAGTCCGCCAACGGCTCAATCACGGGCGAGATGCGGGCGTCGAACTCCGCGCCCGTGCCGATGTGGGCGTCGAGTCCGAGCGGGGCGGCGAACTCCTCGCGGAAGTACTGCCCGACCGTACGGCCGTCCACGCGGCGAATGACTTCGCCGACGAGCCAGCCGAAGGTCATCGCGTGGTAGCCGTGCTTCTCGCCGGGCGTCCACCAGGGCTCCTGCTCGGCCAGGGCCGTTGTGATCGTCTCCCAGTTGAAGTAGTCCTCCAGGACGAGCGGCCGCCGCACGGCGGCCATGCCGGCCTGGTGATTGAGCAGCATCCGCACCGGGATGCCTTCCTTGCCTGCGGCCGCGAACTCGGGCCAGTACTGCGCTACCGGTGCGTCAAGGTCGAGCCGTCCCTCTTCTACGAGCCGGTTTGCGCAGAAGGCGACGAGTCCCTTGGTCGACGAGAACACGTTGACGAGCGTGTTGCGATCCCACTCGCGCTTGCGGTCGGGGGCGTACCAGCCGCCCCAGAGATCGACGACGGGTTCGCCGTGCCGGTAGACCGCGACCGCCGCGCCGACTTCGTCCGTTTCGGCGAAATTGGCCTCGAACGCCGCGCGCACGCCCGCGAACTGCTGGTGCGTCCAACCGTGGATGGGGGTCGTCACAGCGCTCTTCTTGTCCGGGAAGTCCCCCCCTCTGCCTGCGGCATCTCCCCCCGCGAGCGGGGGGAGAAAGAGAGCGGGAACTAGAGCGAGGCGTAGACGGCGTTGATCAGGCCGTTGACGCGGGGGTCGCCGCTGAGGTTTTGCTGCATCTGGTTCATCGTGTAGCCGAAGCCGAGGTTGGCGTCGAGGTCGGCGTAGCCGAGCGAGCCGCCGGCGCCGGGGTGGCCGAAGGAGCGTGGGTTGGGGCCGAGCGGGAGGAACTCGCCGGTGAGCATGAAGCCGAGCCCGAAGCGGGTGGGGATCATCAGGCAGGTGTCGGGGCCGTTGGACTGCTCGATGATGGCGTAGTCGAGGGTGTCGGGATTGATGATGTGGATGCCGTCAAGGTCGCCGCCGTTGGCGGCGCCGCCGTAGATGCGGGCGAGCGAGCGGGCGGTGGCGTGGCCGTTGGCGGCGGGCACCTCGGCGGCGCGCCAGGCGCGCAGACCGGTGATGTTGGTGCCGTCGGGCGCGGCGGTCGGCGGATTGGTGAAGGCGCGCGCGCCAACCGAGTCATCGCCGCCGAACATATCGGCCAGGGTGGGCATGTTCGGATCGACGGGGGAGTCCATCAGGGTCGAGATGCGGCCGTCGAACTCGGGTCCGGTGCCGATGTGCGCGTCGAGGCCGAGCGGCGCGGCGAATTCCTCGCGCCAGTACTGGCCGATGGGGCGGCCGTCGATGCGGCGCACGACCTCGCCGACGAGCCAGCCGTAGGTCAGGGCGTGGTAGCCGTGCTGCTCGCCCGGCGTCCACCACGGCTCCTGCTCGGCGAGGGCGGCGGTGATCGTCTCCCAGTCGAGCATCTCATCGAGGGTGATGTCGCGGCGGACGGCGGCCATCCCGGCGCGGTGCGAGAGCAGGTAGCGCACGGGGATCTCGGCCTTGCCGGCGGCGGCGAACTCGGGCCAGTATTCCGCGACCGGGGCATCGAAGTCGAGCCGGCCCTCTTCCGCCAGGCGGTGGGCGCAGAAAGCGGTCAGGCCTTTGGTCGTGGAGAAGACGTTGACGAGCGTGTTGCGGTCCCACTCGCGTTCACGCTCGGCGCTGTACCAGCCGCCCCAGAGATCGACGACGGGTTCGCCGTTGAGGTAGACGGAGACGGCTGCGCCGACCTCGCCGTGTTCGGCAAAGTTGGTCGCAAACGCCTCGCGCACGGCGTCAAACTGGGGGTCGGTCCATCCGCCAATGGGCGTCTCGGTCATGTCGCTGTCCTTCTCGCTCTTCTTGCTTGTTGGTTCGCAGGCAACGCTAACAGGTTGACCAGCAGCTAGCCTGTCCCCGACCAGACGACGCAGAACGCACCTGGAGAGGAACGACCGATGCCGAACATTCCGACCGAAGCTGAAGTGATGGCGATGATGGACTCGCTCTCCAACTGGGGGCGTTGGGGCGATGACGATCAGCTGGGGACGCTGAATCTGGTGACGCCCGAGGTTCGGCGGGCGGCGGCGGGGTTGGTGACGGAAGGCGTCTCGGTCTCCTGCGCCTGGGATATCGAGAACACGCACCAGCCGGACCACGCGATGGGCACGCCGCAACGCTACATGGTCGCCACCGGCGAGTCGGCGAAGGCGATCGCGGACGCGGGCGTCTCGCGGATGGCCGGGGCGATGGAGTTCTTCGGGCTCGTCTATCACGGGTACGCGATTACGCACCTTGACGGTCTCTGCCACATCTTCTGGGACGGGCAGATGTACAACGGGCAGCCGGCGCACCTGGTCAACTCGGGCGCGGGCGCGACGCGTTTGCCGATTACGGAGCTGCGCGACGGGATCGTCACGCGCGGGGTGCTGCTCGACGTCGCGGCGGCGAAGGGCGTTGACTGGATGGAGCCGGGCGAGGGCGTCTTCCCGGAGGATCTGGAAGCGACGGAGGCGCGGCAGGGTGTCCGCGTGCGCGAGGGCGACGCGGTGCTGCTGCGCACGGGCTACGGCAAGCGCAAGCGCGAGGTCGGCCGCGAGGCGCTGCTCGAGACGGGCTTCCCCGGCTGGCACGTCGCCTCTCTGCCATGGCTGCACGAGCGGGGCGCGGCGGTGATCGGCTCGGACACGGCGACCGACGTCAACCCGTCGGGCTACGAGACGCTGCGCATCCCGATCCACGCGGTGGGGATTGTCCATATGGGTCTGTGGCTGATGGACAATATGCAGCTCGAGGATGTGGCCGCGGCGGCGGACCGCTTTGGTCGGCATGAGTTCCAGTTTGTGCTGAGTCCGCTGCGGATCATCGGCGGGACGGGGAGTCCGGCGAATCCGTTGGCGATCTTCTAGGCGGCTGCCCCTCCTCGTCGTTCCCGCGAAGGCGGGAACCCATCGCGGCGCGATATGATCTTGGCGTTCGGCGGGGAGCCCCCCCTCAGTCCCTCCGGGACAGCTCCCCCGGCGGGGGAGCTCTGATCGCTGCGCTCTCCCCGTCGTTCCTGCGCCCCCCTCCGTCATTCCTGCGAAAGCAGGAACCCATTGTGGGGCGCTGACTTCTGGTGTACGGCGAGGTTCCCGCTTTCGCGGCAACGACGGAGACTTGGGCGGGGGAGCGCTTGGGAAGGGGGAGCGCTCAGGCGTTGGGGGTGATGTGGACCTTGATGGACTGGGAGGTTTTGTTGAGGGCGGTTTCGAAGGCTTGGTTGACTTCGTTGAGGTTGTAGCGGTGGGTGATGAGGGTGCGGGCGTCCTCTCCGTAGCCGTTGAGCAGCTCTAGCGCCTGCTGATAGTCGGGCGGGCGGCCGCCGGGGGCGGCGTAGGTGACTGCGCCGACCATGGTGATCTCGCGGCCGAGCAGGGTGAGCGGGTTGAAGCCAGCGTTGTCGATGGCGAAGACGCCGAGCACGACGACGCGGCCGAGGCGGCGCACGGCGTCGACGGACTGGCGGATGGTGTCGGCGTGGCCGCCGACGCATTCGGCGACGACGTCGATGGCGTCATCGCGGGCGAGCTCCTGGAGCCGCCGCTGGCCGGCCTCGTCCTCGCCGATCACTTCCGCCGCGCCGAGCTGGCGGGCGGCCTCCTGCTGGTGCGGGTGCCGCGCGAGCACGATCACGTTGGAGCCGGCCGCCTGCGCGGCGATCTGCGCGGTCAGGCCGATGCTGCCCGCTCCGATCACGAGGACGGTCTCGCCCTGGCCCAGCGTGATCATGTTGTAGCCGTGCACTGAGCAGGCGAGCGGCTCGGCCAGCGCCGCGACCTCGCCGTCGACGTTGGGGGGCGCTTTGAAGACGGCCGGCGCGGGCGCGAAGACGTCCTGCGCGAGGCCGCCGTCGACGGCGATGCCGATCAGCCCGCCGGCGACCTGGCACTGGTTGTAGTGGCCGGCGATGCAGTGTCCGCACTCGCCGCAGCGCAGGAGCGGTTCGACGCCGACGACGTCGCCCTCCTGGACGTGATCGACGCCCGCGCCGACGGCGGAGATCATGCCGCCGATCTCGTGGCCCGGCGTGCGCATGGCGGTCGGCTCGAAGTCGCCGCGGTACCAGTGCAGGTCGGAGCCGCAGATGCCGGCGTTGACGACCTGCACCCGCACCTCGCCCGCGCCAGGCGCGCGCCGCGGGTCGTCGTGGACGCTCAGGGTTCGGTCAGCATTCCAGGCAGCGCGGCGCATTGGGGGGGCTCCAATCGGATCGGGCGGGGCCGGATGTGAGGCAAGTCTAGCAAGTCCGTCTAGTTGGGTAGTGGCGGTAGGCTGACTCCATGCGGCAATTGCTGATTCGTTCCCTGTTGGTGTTCGTCGGGTTGAGCGTGCTGCTCGCGGCCGCCTGCGGCGGTGATGAGTCGTCGGAGGCGGACGCTCAGCCGCAGGCACAGCCTCAGGAGCAGGAGCAACAAGGGCAGGGTGAGCAGGCAGCGGTTGAGGAGCAACCGACTGCCGCGCGTCCGCAACCAGAGCAGCAGCAAGCTCAGCGGCAAGAGCAGCCAGAGCAGCCGGACTCCTCTGAGCCTGAGGACGGGGAGGAACCGGCGGAGCAGGAAGCGGTAGCGGAGGCGCAGTCGGCGGAGAGCAAGCAGTCGCAGGCGGGGCAAGCGGAAGCGGCGTCGCCGGTGGAGTTGACGTTGGGCGGCGCGCGCACGGCGCGGCTGCTGCTGCCGGGCGGCGTGGATACGTTGGAGCCGCGCCCGTTGATTGTGCTGCTGCACGGCTACAGCAGCAACTCGCGCGAGGCGGATGCTTACTTTCAGTTCTCCCAGCTGGTGCAGGAGCACAATTTCGGGCTGCTGCTCCCGGACGGGACGGTTGACCAGATTGGCAATCAGTTCTGGAACGCGACGGACGAGTGCTGCGACATCTTTGGCACGGAAGTTGACGACGCCGGCCATCTCCAGTTTCTGATTGCGGAGACGCAGGGGATCGCCAACTTCGATCAGGTCTTCATCGTCGGGCACTCGAACGGCGGATTCATGGCGTATCGGCTGGCCTGTGAGGGCATGCCGGGGCTGCGCGGGATTGTCAGTCTGGCGGGCGGCGACTGGCACGACCCGGACGATTGCCGCGTGCCGGCGCCGCTCTCGGTGTTGCAGATTCACGGCGATCGCGACCGCGTCGTGCTCTACGCGGGCGGGCGGTTGCCTGACCATCCCGATCCGGAGCGGCTCGCCGTGCCCGGCGCCAAGGCGAGCCTGCTGCGCTGGGTCGAGCGCGCCGGTTGCAGTGTCGAGACGGCGGAAGAGCTGGGACTGCTGGACGCGGACACGCTTGTGGATGGCGCGGAGACGGTGGCGATCCGCTTCAACGAGGGCTGCGCCGGCGGTAAGGTGCTGGAACTCTGGACGATCCGCGGCGGCGGTCACGTTCCGTTTGTCTGGGAGACGCAGTTCTCGGAGGGGATTCTGACCTGGCTGGACGGCGTCTACCGCGGGGAACCGGCGACGGTGGCTGAGCCGGCGGTGACGACCGTCAGCATCGGCGGCGAGCGGGGCGCGGAGCTGTTGCTGCCCAACCAGCGGGAGAGCGGACCGCTGCCGTTGATCCTGTCCTTGCACGGCTACCAGGGCGAGGCGGATGCGCACGATTGGTACTTCGGTCTCTCCAGCCGCATTCCCGCCTACGGGTTTGCGTTGATTACGCCGCAGGGCACCACCGACGCGCGCGGTTACCGCTTCTGGAACGCGACTGAGGCGTGCTGCAACTTCAACGGCAGCGCCGTTGACGACTCCGCCTGGCTCAGTGGCCTGGTCGCGGAGGCGAAAGCGATCATCAATGAGTCCGGCGCGGAGGTGGCGGGCGTCTACGCGGTGGGTTACTCCAACGGCGGGTTCATGGCCTATCGGCTCGCCTGCGACGGGTTGGAGGGGCTGGTCGCCATCGCCAGTCTGGCCGGTTCATCCTTCGGCGACGAGGCGCGCTGCGCCGAGGCTCCGCCGGTGTCCGTGCTGCAAATCCACGGCACCGCCGACCGGGACATCCCCTACGCCGGCACGCTCGAGTATGAGGATGGCTATCCCGGCGCATTGGCACTGGTCCGCCGCTGGGCGGAGCGGGCCGGCTGCAAGGTCGAAGCGGAGGGCGAGGCGGGCGTCGAGCTAGAGCGCATCGATCTGGACGCCGTGATCGACGGCGCGGAGACGGCGGTGCGGCGCATCCGGGACGGTTGCCGCGACGGGATCACGATTGAGCTGTGGACGATTGAGGACGGCGATCACGGCCCGTACTTCCAGGCGGACTGGCCTGACCATCTGTTGCGCTGGCTGCTCTCCGAGTCGCGCGCGAACTAGCGGCCGATGTTGCGCAAGCTGGGAATTCTGGCGCTCGGCGTACCACTGATCGCCTTCGTCGCGGCGTTGGTCTACCTCTACGCCTTCGGCACCTCCGCACCGACCTACGACGCCGCCACCCGCGAACTGGCGCGCGAGCACACGGTGCTGCATCTGCGCGATGAGCCGCCCACGGCGTTGATCGTCCCCGAGACGCCGCCCGAGGCAGTGATCCTCGTCTTCGTCCTGCCCGACGATGACCGCCACGTCTGGTCGGCGCTGCGCGATCTTGGGCTGCTCGATCATGTTGATGAGCACGGCTTCGCGCTGATCCCCGTCGGCAGCGGCGAGCCGCCGGAGGGACTGGCGGAGTTGGTCCAACTGACGCGCGAGCTCGCGCCGGTGCGGGCGGTCTATGTCGCCGCCTTCGCCGGCGCGTCGCTCGACACGCTCTGTGGGGCGGATGTGCTGGATGCGGCGTGGTCGGGCGTGGTTGTCCTGACGGAGGGCGGCGTAGCGCCGCCGCAGGAGTGCGGCGGTCTGCCGCTGCTGGCGCTCGAGGCGGGCGGTGGCTCGGTCGCGGCTATGGTGGAGTGGCTGTTGCGGTAGCGGCGGCCATTGCGGGAACCCCCCATCAGCCTTCGGCAGCTTCCCCCCAGCGGGGGGAAGCGAGGGAGAAATCGCTAGCCCCCTTTTGGGAGAGCTGCCGCGGAGCCTTACCTCTCCGCTTCCCCCCAGAGGGGGGCAGCGAGGAGCCGGCGCTGTGCGACAGCTTCGCCCAAGATTGCCCTGACACACTTCCCCCCAGAGGGGCAGTGAGGTTCTCTCCAGCTTCCCCCCCTCTGGGGGGAAGCTGCCGAAGGCTGAAGGGGGTTCCCGCAATGGCCGCCCCCGACGGGGGAGGCGCGGGTTAGCCGCGGGGGAGGCCGAGACCGCGGGTGGCGATGATGTTTCTTTGGATCTCGGAGGTGCCGCCCTCGATGGTGTTGGCGATGGAGCGGACGAAGGCGTAGGCGTGGCGGCCTCGGCGCGGGGCGTTCTTGCCCTGCAGTTGGCCGTGCAGGCCGAGCACCTTGACCGCCGTGCTCTGGATGCGCTGGTTCAGCTCCATGGCGAACAGCTTGGCCATGGACGCCTCGTGGTTGGGAATCAGGCCCTGATTCTGCATCGAGACGATGCGGTAGGAGATCATCCGCGCCGTCTGCGTCTCGATGTAGCGGTCGGTGAGCGCCAGCTGCGTCTCGCGCTGGTCGACGGAGGAGAGGCCGCTGCCGCGGTTCTCCTTGGCGTAGCGGATGATGTCCTCGACCGACTGCTGCATCCCGACGGCGGAGCCGATGCTAGAGCGCTCGAAGTCGAGCGTGGTGACGGCGCCGTACCAGCCGCGGTTGACCTCGCCCAGCACGTTGCGCTGCGGGATGCGGACGTCCTCGAAGAAGACCTCGTTGAACTCGTGCGTGCCGGCCATGTTTACCAGCGGCCGCGTCGAGACGCCAGGCGAGTGCATGTCGAGGACGAAGTAGGTGATCCCGCGGTGCTTGGGCGCATCGGGGTCGGTGCGGGCGAGGAGGATCATCCAGTCCGAGCGGTGCGCGCCGGAGGTCCAGATTTTCTGGCCGTTGACGACGAAGTCGTCGCCGTCCTTGATCGCGCGTGTCTGGAGCGAGGCGAGGTCGGAGCCGGAACCGGGTTCGGAGTAGCCCTGACACCAGATCGCGTCGCCGCTGAGGATCGGCGGGAGATGCTCCTGCTGCTGGTCCTCGGTGCCGATCGTGATGATCGTGGGGCCGGCCATGCCGATCGCGATGCCGCCGGGCCGCGGGGCGCGAGCCTCGGCCATCTCCTCGTTGAAGATGAACTGCTGCATCACCGAGAGGCCGGCGCCGCCGTACTGCTTGGGCCAGGCGGGGGCGATCCAGCCGCGGTTGGCGAGCTGCTTCTCCCAGTCGCGCTGCGTCGGCGGGCGGTCGAACATCGCCGACGCGCGCGCCTCCTCGCGCATCTTGGTGCGCCGGGGCAGGAACTCGTCCTGGATGAACGAGCGCACCTCGGTGCGGAATGCTGCTTCTTCCGTGTTGTCGTGAAAGTCGACCATGGTTCGTCTCCGTCTGCGTCCGTGTGCTCATCGTATCCCACCTGAGAGTTAGACTTCAGGCATGGTTCGGAAGCGGATGCTGGAAGAGGACGCGCGGCGCTTGCTGGGCGGCGCGCCGGTGCTGATCATCAGCACCAGCTGGCGGGCCGTGGGCAACGCCGCGCCGATCGCCTGGGCGATGCCGGTCTCGGTCAACCCGCCGCTGATCGGCGTCGCTGTCCATCCCTCGCGCCGCACCCACGACATGATCAAGTTCGGCGAGGAGTTTGCGATCAACATCCCCTCCAAGGTGCTGCTCAATCACACGCAGTGGCTGGGGATGGTCTCCCACTCGGTCGGCGACAAGCTGGAAGCCTCGCGCGTGCCGACGTTCCGCGGCAAGGAGATCGATTCTCCGCTGCTCGAGGGCTGCGTCGGCTGGATCGAGTGCACGCTGCACGATTTCTACACGATGGGCGACCACACGCTGTTCATCGGCAAGGTCGTCTCGGCGCAGGCCGACACGGAGGGTTTCGATTTCAACACGGGCATGTGGTCGCTGGCGGACGATGAGTACAAGCCGCTGATGTACCTCGGCGGGCGCAGCTACAGCATCCTCGATGATCGGTTCGACGCGACAGTCGAGCAGCGGCCGGTTGAGCAGATGATGGAGGAAGGCATCGGGCGCGAGCTGGAGGAGGCGGAGGCGGAGCGGCGGATCAAGCGCGAGGAAGAGGCGGAGCGGCGCGATGCGGTGGAACGGCGCGGCGAGCTCGAGCCGGACACGTCCAGTCTCCCGCGCGAGCTGCCCGAAGCCTGATGCCGGAGTCGGCGGGCCGGCCATCGGGTCTGGAAACAGGTCAGATTGTCGAGGGCGACAACCTGCCCGTCCTGCAAGCGCTGCCGGGCGAGAGCGTCCAGCTGGTCTACACCGATCCGCCCTTCAACACGGGCACGGTGCGCAGCTATCAGCGGCTGCGCACGACGCAGGACGCGCAGGGCGGCCGCGTGGGCTTCGGCGGGCGCCGCTACCGCGCGGAGCCGGGCTCAGCGTATGCGTACGCGGATGCGTTCGAGGCGTACCTCGACTTCCTCCAGCCGCGTCTGGCGGAAATCTGGCGCGTGCTCCGACCGGACGGGACGTTGTACCTGCACCTCGACGCGCGCGAGGCGCACTACGTGAAGGTGCTGCTAGACAGCATCTTCGGGCGGGACTGCTTCCTCAACGAGATCATCTGGGCGTACGACTTCGGCGGTCGGCCCAAGCGCCGCTGGCCGGCGAAGCATGACAACATTCTCGTCTACGTCAAGGAGCGCGAGCGCCACGTGTTCAATCTGGACGAGATTGATCGGATTCCCTATCTGGCGCCGGGGCTGGTCGGTCCGGAGAAGGCGGAGCGGGGCAAGCTGCCGACCGATGTCTGGTGGCACACGATCGTCGGCACCAACGCGAAGGAGCGCACAGGCTATCCGACGCAGAAACCCATCGCGCTGGCGGAGCGGATCATCCGCGCGTCGAGCGATGCGGGGGAGCTGGTGCTCGACCCGTTCGCCGGCAGCGGCACAGTCGGCGCAGCGGCGGCGCGTCTGGGGCGGCGCTACCTGTTGATTGATGAAAATCCTGAGGCGGTGCAAATCATGCGCGAGCGTCTGCCGGATGCGGAGGGTTAGGCGTTTTCCACTTCCAAGGGGAAGCTGTCGCGCTTGATGTTCTCGCTTCCCCCTGCCAGGGGGAAGCTGTCGCGGAGCGACTGAAGGGGGTTCCCGTTCGATGCGCGAGGGCTGGGGAGCCCCCTTCAGCCTTCGGCAGCTTCCCCCAGAGGGGGGAAGCGGGGAGGGGAGGTCCGGACAGTCTTCCCCCCAGAGGGGGGAAGCGCGGAGGCGAGGTCCGGGTAGTCTTCCGCCCAGAGAGGGCAGCGGGGAGTCAGGCAGTCTTCCGCAGAGGGGGAAGCGGTTAGATCGTGATGTGGGGAGCGCATTCTTTTGTGAAGAGGCTCATGGAGCGCGTGACCTGCTGGTGGGGGATGAGGCCGCCGGCGTTGCACCAGGTGATGAAGTGGCCGACTCCGTAGCGCTCGGCGAGCTGGGTGAGTTTGGTGGTGACCTCATCGGGGTTGCCGATTGCGCACATGAGGTCGAGCGCCTCTTCGTAGCTGGCGTTGCGGTTGCGGGCGAGCAGGGGGGGAAGATCGTCAAGCGTGCCGCCGCGCCGCAGCCAGCCGCGTAGGCCGGTGTCGGTGACGACCTTCAGGTAGCTCATCAGGCTCGCTTCAGCCTCGGCCTTGGCGACTGCGGAGGACTCGTGCACGTGGACGGGCAGGAGCAGGCCGGCGTCAGTGGCGGGCGCGTCGGGGCGCGCCGCGTGGTACATCGAGAAGCGGCGGTCGAGGTCGTCGGCGAAGGCGGTGATCGGGCTGGCGAAGACGCGCCACTGTTCATCGCAGGCGCGCACGAACGATTCGTCGCTGTTGGCCGCCAACCGCAGCGGCGGGCCGGGCCGCTGGATCGGCTTGGGCACGACCTGCACGTCGCGGTAGGTGAAGTGTTGACCCTCGAAGTTGACCGGCTCGTCCGACCAGGCCTGGCGAATCACGGTCAGCGCTTCGTTGAAGCGCGCGGCGCGGTCGGCGGTGCGGACGTTGAAGCCGGCGAAGTGCTCGGCGATGCTGCCGCGCCCGACGCCGTATTCCAGCCGGCCGCCGGAGATGATGTCGACCGTGGCGGCGTCCTCGGCGGCGCGGATTGGATCGACGAGCGGCAGCAGCGCGACGCCGGTGCCGAGCCGAATCTGCTCGGTCTGCGCGGCGGCGGCGGCCATTGCGACCATCGGCGAAGGCAGCACGGAGAACTGGCGCACGAAGTGCATCTCGGCGAGCCAGGCGGCGTCCCAGCCGATGCGGTCGGCGTGGACAATCTGGGCGATGGTGTCGCGGTAGCGCTGCGGGACATCCTGGCCGTCGGCCTGGGGCAGCTGGAAGAAGAGGCCGAACTCGGCGCGGGTATCCGTCATCGCTGCCCTCCGCTCATCGCGTTCACTCCGCCGTCAGGCTAACCGACGCTCGATCCACATCCACGGTGCCGGTCAAGGCCGGGCGCGCGGACTTATACTCGGAGGCAGCGCGCGGCTGGCACGGCTGCTTGCGCGCTTGTGGAAGGGGACGGCGATGACGACCGGAACGTTGACGTTGCAGGACTTTGTCCAGGAGGCGCAGCGGATCGCTGACCGCGGCGACTCCGCGGAGCGGCAGATCGCGCAGATTGGCGGCCCGCTGGAGCGGATTATCCAGCGGCCGGACTGTCTGCTGGATCTGCCAGACAACGACGAGGCGGATCCGGACAAGGGCTTCGTCATCCACCGCTCCGACAACCTGACCGTGATGTGCGTGGTCTGGCAGCCGGACGTCGGCGCGCCCGTGCACAACCACAATGGCTGGGCGATGGAGGGCGTGATTTCGGGTGCGGAGTTCAACCGCAACTACCAGCGCGTCGATGACGGCCTGACGCCGTGGTACGCCGAGCTGGAGGAGCTGGAACCGACCCGCGTCCCGACGGGCACGACGACGGTGATCGCGGAGCCGCCGGCGGACATCCACGCGGTGGAGATTCGGGAAGGCAAGACGCTGGCGATTCACGTCTATGGCCTCGATCTGCTGCGACAGTGGCGTTATCGGTTCAATCTGGAGACGGGCGAGGTTGTGCCGTTCGCGATGCGGACTCGGCGGGACCTGAGCGTCAAGTAGTTCCGCTTCTGCGGAACCAGCAACAGAGGAGCAGCAAGATGGGCAAGCTCGACGGACAGGTCGCGCTGATTTCGGGCGCGGCGCGAGGCCAGGGTGAAGCGCAGGCTCGATTGTTCGCCCGTGAGGGCGCTGCGGTCGCGCTGGGCGATGTGCTCGAAGAAGACGGCCAACGAGTCGCCGAGAGCATCAACGACACCGGCGGCCAGGCGCTGTTCCAGCGTCTCGATGTGACCGAGGCTTCGAGCTGGAACTCGATGATCGAAGAGACCGTGGCCCAGTTCGGCCGGCTGGACATCGTGGTCAACAACGCTGGGATCGCGAGGGTCAAGTTGATTGAAGAGTCGTCGCTCGAGGACTACCTGGAGGTGATCCGGATCAACCAGCTCGGCGTCTGGCTGGGGATGAAGGCGGCGATTCCGGCGCTCAAGGAAGCGGGCGGCGGCTGCATCATCAACACGTCGTCGACCGCGGGGCTCGAAGGCTACTCCGGGCTAGGCGCGTATGTCTCATCCAAGTTTGCCGTGCGCGGCATGACCAAGGTGGCTGCGCTCGAGCTGGGTCCGTACAACATTCGCGTCAACTCGGTGCATCCCGGCCCGATCGACACGCCGATGATCCGCGACCCGCAGATCGCGCGGCGCGAGGAGGGCGACATTTCGTTTGCCGGGCCGATTCCGCGCGTGGGCCACGTTGATGAGGTGGCGAAGATGATGCTCTTCATCGCCGCCGACGCGACCTACAGCACAGGGTCGGAGTTTGTGATCGATGGCGGCGTCACGGCCGGATCGATGATCGCGCGGTCCCAGGACTGAACGCGTTCGGGCCGCGTCTGGATTTGGCTTCGGAGGAACGACATGGGCAAGCTCGATGGACAGGTGGCGCTGATTTCAGGCGGCGCTCGCGGTCAGGGGGAACAGCAGGCGCGGCTCTTCGCTCGCGAGGGCGCGGCGATCGCGATCGGCGATTTGCTGGAGGAAGACGGCAACCGGGTCGCCGAGAGCATCAACGACACCGGCGGCCAGGCGATGTTTCGCAAGCTGGATGTCTCCGATCAGTCGAGTTGGGCCGAGATGGTCGATGCGACGACGGAGCAATTCGGCAAACTGAGCATTCTGATCAACAATGCCGGCATCCTGCGCAACAGGTCGATCGAGGACACGACAGTGCAGGAGTACCTGGAAGTGATCAAGATCAACCAGGTTGGCGTGTGGTTGGGGATCCGCGCGGCGATCAAGTCGATGCGTGAAGCCGGCGGCGGCTGCATCATCAATACGTCGTCGACGGCCGGTCTTGAGGGCTACCCTGATTCCAGCGCCTATGTCTCGTCCAAGTTTGCGGTTCGAGGTCTGACGAAGGTTGCGGCGCTGGAACTGGGGCGGTACAACATTCGCGTTAACTCAGTCCATCCCGGTCCGATCGATACGCTGATGACCACGAATGAGGACACACCGCGCAGGCCGGACGGCGACGTGCCGATGCGGATGTCGATCCCGCGGTTCGGCCGGGTCGACGAAGTGGCGAAGATGATGCTGTTCATCGCGGCGGAGGCGACGTACAGCACGGGGGCTGAGTTCGTGATCGACGGTGGTCTGACTGCTGGTCGGGCGATCCAGGTGGGGGACTAGCGGTTCGCCAACGCGGCGAGGTCTCCGGCTTCGTATGAATGACGGATGAAGACGAGAGAGGCCAGGCATGGGCAAGCTTGATGGACAGGTCGCGCTGATCTCGGGCGGCGCGCGCGGCCAGGGCGAGGCGCAGGCGCGGCTCCTTGCGCGCGAGGGCGCGGCCGTGGCAATCGGGGACGTGCTCGAGGAGGACGGCCAGCGGGTCGCTGAGAGCATCATCGACATCGGCGGTCAGGCGCTGTTCCACAAGCTCGACGTTTCCGACCAGTCGAACTGGGCGGAGATGATCGAGCAGACGACGGAGCAGTTTGGCAAGTTGAACATCCTGATCAACAACGCGGGCATCCTGCGCGGCGGGCTGATCGAGAGCACGCCGGTGCAGGACTATCTGGAAGTGATCAAGATCAACCAGGTCGGCGTCTGGCTCGGCATACGCGCGGCGATCAAGCCGATGCGCGAGGCGGGCGGGGGCTGCATCGTCAATACGTCGTCGACCGCGGGGCTAGAGGGCTACGCCGGCGCGAGCGCTTACGTCGCCTCCAAGTTTGCCGTGCGCGGGCTGACAAAGGTGGCGGCGCTCGAGTTGGGCCGCTACAACATCCGCGTCAACTCGGTGCATCCGGGCCCGATCGATACGCCGATGATCGTCGGCCCCGACACGCCGCGCCGCGCAGACGGCGAGGTTGGGTTCCAGTCGGCCATCCCGCGTCTCGGACGCGCGGACGAGGTGGCGAAGATGATGCTCTTCATCGCCGCCGACGCGACCTACAGCACGGGCGCGGAGTTCGTGATCGACGGCGGGATGACCTCCGGGCGGACGCTGCAGATCGGCGAGTAGGGAACCCCCTCAGCCTGCGGCAGCTCCCCCTGGAAGGGGGAGCGAGGAGAAGAGTGGGCAGCTCACCCTGAAAGGGGAGCGAGAGAAGGGGCCAGCTTTCCCCGAAGGGGGGAGCGGGAGATGGTTATGCGGGGTCTCGCTTGATGGGTTTGGCGAACGAGATTTCGTAGCCGTCGGGGTCGCGGATGTGGAAGTAGCGTTCCCGCCAGGGCGCGTCGCGGGGTTCGAACTCGGGCGTCAGGCCGGCGCGCAGCGCCTGGGCGTGGACGGCGTCGACATCTTCAACGTAGAAGATCGCGCGGCCCCAGGCTGCGCCGGTCTGAGCGATCGCGCCGCGCTGGAGGTTGAGGTAGCTCTCGCCGGCGCGGTAGGAGGTGAAGCCGGCCTGCGCTCCGCCGTAGAGCTGCTCGAAACCCAGCGCCTCATAGAAGGCGGTCGCGCGCGCCATGTCGGCGACGACGAGCGTCACGGCGGAGAGCGCCGTCACCCGCGCTGTCAGGTGAGTCATGTGAGGTCCGTGAAGGGGTTGTAGGCGAGCTCCCAGAGGTAGCCGTCGGGATCGCTGACGTAGCCGCTGTAGCCGCCCCAGAAGACCTCCTCGGGCGCTTTGACCAGCGCGGCGCCGGCGGCGAGCGCCTCCTGCAGGGCGGCGTCGACCGCCTCGGGCGAGGGCAAGTTGTGGGCCAGCGTGACGGTCGGCGTGCCGGCGGCGGGCGCGGCGAAGTCAACGTCCGCCTCCTCCGGGAAGCGGTCGCGGCGGTAGAGCGAGAGCCAGGTTCCGTCCAGTTCGAGGAAGCAGATGTTGTCGCCGGCGTTGTAGCCCGGCGCGGGCCAGCCGAGGCCGTTGCGGTAGAAGCGCACCGAGGCGTCCAGGTCGGCGACGCCCAGGGTGATGATGCTGATCTTCGGCTTCATGCGCCTAGCGTACGACAGGCCGGATGCGAGTCACGCCGGCCTACTGCGCTGCCGCTTCGACCTGGCTGCGAATGAGCGCTGGATGTTGGCCGGCGTTCTCGTCGTTCACGTGGATGGTGGGCGTTCCCCGGACGGCCAAATCCCAGGCGTCCAGTTGACGCTGCTGGATCTGCTCCAGATGCGTGCCCGCGTCGAAGCACTGCGTGAAGGTGTCCACGTCCAGCTCGATCTGGCGGGCGAACTCCACGATCAGATCGCGCGAGCCGCGGATGTCGGTGTCGTGGCGCATGAACTCGTCGTGGAACTGCCAGAAGGCGGCGCCGCTCTGGTCGGCGGCGCACTCCATCGCCATCGCGGGCAGGAACGACACCGCGCCCAGTGGGAAATGGCGGTATTCAAACCGCGCCAAGCCAGTCTGTACGAGTTCTTCGATCACGATCGGCTCAACCTGAGCCGCCCAGTTGCGGCAGTAGCCTCAAAATGGATCGCCGTACTCGACAATCAGCGCGGGCGCGTCGGGATCGCCCAGGACGCCGCGGTTCACGATCAGGCCGTCGCGGTGGCCGCCGCTGATCGTCTCGATGTCGGCAGCGTGCTCCGCCGATTCGGTCGGCGGCGGCGCGATCGGGATGCTGCTGCTGGTCAGCCAGCCGCCGACCGCGGCTGTCGGAGGGAAGTAACGGCGCGCGGGCAAGAACTCCTGGCGCGGCTCGTCAATGCGCAAGCCGAACTCGACGCGGCCGTCGGCCAGCCGCTGGGCGATGATCCGCAGTTCCGCGCCGTTGGCCAGCGGGATCGGAGAACTGCGCAGCCAGCCGGTCTCCCGGTCCCCGGCCGGGAACATTCGGCGGGGTGGGAACTGATTGCCGGCAGCGGTGCGCAGGCCGAACTCGATGCGTCCGTCGTCGCGTAGCTGCGCGATGATCTGGACGGTTTGCTCGTTGTCGTCGGCCTGCGCGCCAGTCGTCGGGATAGCGGCCAGCAGCGTCAACGCGAGCAGTAACGGCAGGGTAAGCAGCGCGCGGATCATCATCGATGCACGTTATAGCGGAGCGCGCCAGTGGGCGAGAGCGGGATCACTGCGCGGCGGCCGCGACCGCCACGCGGATGCCGGCGAGCGTCGTGCCGGCGTTCTGGCCGTTGACCAGGACGATCGGCCCGTAGCTGACGCCGATCCGCCGGGCGGCGTTGATCTTGTCGCGCACAGTCTGGAGATGCGTGTCAGAGTCCAGGCACTGGGCGAACGCGTCGCTGTCCAGGCCGAGATCGCCGGCGAGACTGACCAGCTGGTCTCGTGAGGCGCGGGAGGATTGCTCGACGAGGAACTCGTCGTGGATGTCCCAGAAGGCGGCGTTGCGCTGGTCGGCGGCGCACTCCATCGCTTCGCCGACGCGCTCGGACGCGCGGCCGATGTAGGCGAGGTTGACGAATTCGAAGCGGGCCTTGCCGGTCTGGACCAGTTCCTCGATCAGTTGCGGCTCAACCTGAGTCGCAAAGCGTCGGCAGGAGCCTCAAAACGGATCGCCGTATTCGACGATCAAGACGGGCGCGTCGAGATCGCCGACTACGCCGCGGTCCACGATCAGGCCGTCGCGGTGTCCGCCGGAGATGCGTTCGACGTCTGGGTCGGGGTCGTCCGCGGGCTCCGGCTCGGGTTCGGGCGCGGGTTGGTCGGCGGCGTCGCTGACCATGGTTGTGGGGACCGCGAGCGCGCTGCTGACGAGCCAGCGTTGGTGCGCGGTGTCGAGCGGGAAGAAGCGGGCGCGGGGCAGGACGTTCTCGGGGTCGTCGCCGAGGCGGATGCCGAACTCCAGACGCGCGCCGCTGCGGCGGGCGATGATGCGCACCGCGGAGCCGTCCGCGAGCGTGATCGGGCTGCTGCGCAGCCAGCGCGAGTGGGTCACGCTGGCGGGGAAGAAGCGCTGCCGCGGCGTCTGATCACCCTGCGCGGTGCGCAGACCGAATTCCACGCGGCCGTCGGCGGCGGCGCGGGCGATGACGCGGACGGACTCGCTGTCGCCAGATTGCGCGTGGGCGGCGCTGAGGGCAAGCATCCCAGTCAGCGCGGCCAGCGCAGAGAGCGCAAGGATGGCGGCGAGTGTGCGGCGGAGGCGGGTCATCGGTCTGTCTCTGGCAACGGAAAGAGGGCGGAGCGCCAGGCTCCGCCCCCTTCTCAGCGGTGTACGAAGATCGCGGGCTGAGCCGGCAGCGAGCGCTCGCTAGAAGGCGAGCGCGCGCGGCTCGGCCTGGCCGCCCTCGAGGCCTTGCGGCCACCAGTGGTCTTCCCAGCCCTCGTCGTCCCAGATGTGCTTGAGGTGAGGCAGCACCTGCTGGGCGGTCATCTCGATGTTCGGGATCGCCAGTTCCTTCGGAATCGAGCCGAACTGGTTGAGGATCATCAGATGGCCGACGTGGAGCGTCTTGATCACTTCCTCGAGCTGCTCGGTGACCTGGCTCGGCGTGCCGGCGACGATGTTGCCTTCGCGGATCAGGTCGGCCCAGGTGATCTCGGAGTTCGCCTTGGACTCGACCATCTTCTCGGCGGTCTTCTCGCCCTCGAACTTCTTCGAGTCGCCGAAGATCGGCTTCAGGCCCTGGCTGCGGGTGAAGCCCTGCTCGATCGTGCGCACGGTGCGGTAGCCGGGCGGGTCGGCGTAGCGCGGGTCGATGTGGAGCATCTTGTTGTAGAAGTACTCCGCGTGCGGGCCGAACTTGTCGGCGACTTCCTGCTCGGTCTCGCCCACGGCGACGAGCTGGAGGAAGCCGGCCTGGTACGGGTTGAGCGGCTTTTCCCGCTGCTGCATCGTGCGCCAGAAGCCGTCCACGTTCTTCTGACCGGACTTGTAGCCGCCGTAGGAGAGGTAGCAGTAGACGTAGTTGTGCTCGGCGCACCATTCCCATGTCTCGACCGAGCCCCCGCCGGGGATCCAGACGGGCGGGTGGGGCTGCTGGATCGGGCGGGGCCAGATGTTGACGTAGCGCAGCTGGTTGTAGCGGCCGTTGTAGGAGAACATCTCCGGGCGCGTCCAGGCCTGCGTGATCAGGTCGGCGGCCTCGTAGTACTTGTCGCGCAGGTGCGATGGGTTGGCGCCGTAGCAGAAGCAGTCGTCCATCGGGGTGCCGACGGGGAAGCCGGCGACGAGGCGGCCGCCGGAGATGCAGTCGAGCATCGCGAACTCTTCGGCGACGCGCGTCGGCGGGTTGTAGAGCGCGATCGAGTTGCCGAGCACGACGATGGCGACGTCCTGGGTGCGACGACAGAGGTTGGCGGCCATCAGGTTGGGGGACGGCATCAGGCCGTAGGCGTTCTGGTGGTGCTCGTTGATGCAGATGCCGTCGTAGCCGGCGGCGGCGGCGGCTTCGAGCTCGTCCAGGCCGTCGTTGTACATCTGGTGCGCCTTGGCCGGGTCGAACAGGTCGGAGGGCACGTCGACCCAGACCGAGTTGTGCTGCTCGGCGAAGTCGGGCGGCAGGTCCCGATAGGGCATCAGGTGGAAGAACTCAAACTTCATCGGTGGCTCCGTTCACGCGGGTCTCTCACGGCGCGGTCTCTCATGGGGCAAGGTATTGAAGGATCGGCGTCCGTGTCAATCGGCGCTCCTGATTGGCGCTCCTGCTCACGGGGCGCGCGATGGGCCATCCTCTTCCTGCCCGCGCAGTTGACAGAACGATCGAGGAGCGACCATGAGCGGCCCCATACAGATCACCGTCCGGCTGAATCGAACGGCGGCGGCCTTACTGCTGATCGCAGGCATGGCGCTGGGCGCGTTGCTGCTCAGCGTGGCCCAGTCCGATGAACACGGCGACGGCGGAACCGAAGTCCGCGTGTCCGCGCGGCAGCTCGACGACGGTCGGGTCGAAGTATCGGTGCAGCAGCGCGGCGCCGACGGCGTCTGGGGCGAGCGGCAGCGGCCGACCGCGCGCTTCGTGCCTGCCGATCCGCCCGCCGGCTGGCTGAACAGCTCGTCGGTCACGTTGGCGGCCACGCGTCCATGGACATGATGGGCGAAGACGACGCGAGCGCAGACAGCGCCGCGGCGGAGGCGCCAACGGTCGCGCCGGATGCCGACTTTCCCCCGGTCGCCGCCACGTCAAGCCTGTGCTGGGTCTCCCACGGCACGCCCGACGACGTCTTCTGGCAGTCGGCCAACGGCGTGGCCGGACAGGTCACGGCCGGCGGCCTGGGGCTGAATTTGGCGGGCATGAACGCGTCCACCACCGAAGAGCAGGCGGCGTTGATTCGCCAGTGCGCCGACGATGGGGTCGCAGTGATGCCACCACGCTGGCCAACCCTGACGGGCTGCGCGAGGCCATCGCCTACGCACAGGCGCAGGGTTCGATCGTGACCTCGTTCAACTCTGGCCCCGATTTCGCCGCCGAAGTCGGCTCCGTCATGCACATGAGCATCAATGACCGCGAGACGGGCGTGCAACTGGGCGAGCGGCTCGCGGCGCACGGCGTCGAGGACAGCATCCTCTGCGTCCTGCATGAGGCGCAGAACACCGGGTTGGTTGACCGCTGCGAGGGCATTGCCGAGGGCTTCGGCGGCCCGGTTGAGCAGTTCGATGCGAGTGCCACCGGCGTGGCTGACCTGGCGGGCTCGGCCGCTGCTATCAACAGCAAGTTGGCCGAGGGCGGATTCGGCGCGGTCGTGGTGCTCAACCAGGGCCTCGCTCCCGGTCTGGCCGGCTTGGACGTCGTGACCGCGTCCTACGCCAGCGACGATAGACTGTTTGCCCAAATGGCCCAGGGTGAACTCGACTTCTACGTGTTCGACTTTGCGCCGCTGCAGGGATTCATGTCGGTGACGAACGCCTTCTTCGTGCAGTGGATCTCGTTCTTCGTCGACCTGACCGGTTCACCGCCAATCATCGTCAGCGTCGAGCCGCTGATCTACGATCAGGACAACGCGCTGGAAATCCTCTTCGACCGCGACCAGTAGCGGCCGGCACTGCCGCCCCCTCTCCCTCGGGGAGAGAGGGCGGGACGAAGGAGAGCGGAAGATGGTGAAGCGCAACGGCGCGGATGATCGAACGGTCCTGGAGGCGCTATACCGGGCGACAAACGGCCCGCGCTGGGACGACTCGACGAACTGGCTCAGCGAAGAGCCGCTGAATGAATGGCACGGAGTCGAGACCGACGAACTCGGCCGTGTGTCAATGTTGGCTCTGCGCAGCAATGACCTGAGCGACCCGATCCCCGAGGAGCTGGGGAATCTGTCGCAACTCACGGGCCTCCTGCTGGCCGGGAATGAGCTGAACGGCCCAGTTCCATCGACGCTAGGGAATCTGCGCCAGCTGGAGATTTTGGACTTGAGCTATAACCAGCTGACTAGCGTGATTCCGGCCGCGCTGGAGGATCTGGCGCAGTTGGAGAGCCTGGACCTGTGCCACAACGAGCTGAGCGTCGCGATCCCGGCGGCGTTGGGGAATCTGGCGCAACTAGAGAGGATAGACCTACACAATAATCAGCTGAGCGGCTCGATCCCTGAGGAGCTCGGAGAACTGTCGCAGCTGAAGCTCCTGATCTTGGATAACAATCTGCTAAGCGGCTCGATTCCGGCAGCACTAGGGAGTCTCACACAGCTGGAAGACCTGCACCTGCCCTTCAATCGCCTGAGCGGTCCGATCCCCGAGGAACTGGGGAATCTGTCGCAACTCAAGAGCATGGACCTGAGAGGCAATCAGCTGAGCGGTTCGATTCCGGCGACGTTGGAGGATCTCGAGCAGATGCTTGATCTGGACCTGAGCGACAATCCGCTGAGCGGGTCGATTCCACCGGAGGTGAGGAATCTACCGCAGCCCCAGGGCTTGCACCTGGAAGAGAACCAGCTGGACTACTCTGCGGGCGATCGGGCTGTGTTGGAGGCGCTCTACCACGCGACGGATGGCCCACACTGGAGGAATTCGACGAACTGGCTCAGTGATCGCCCGTTGGGCGAATGGCACGGAGTCACGACTGATAGGCAGGGCTGTGTGACACAGCTGGACCTGTCGGTGAATCAGCTGAGCGGACCGATTCCGGGGGAATTGGAAGCGCTCTCCCAGCTCACGCATTTGAGCCTGGACTGGAATCGGCTGCACGGCGCGATCCCGGCAGAGTTAGGCGGGCTGTCAAAACTCAGGTACTTGTACCTGACCGGAAACCGACTGGATAGCTCGATTCCGGCCGAGCTGGGGGAGCTCTCCGAACTCACGGAACTGTACTTGGGTGAGAATCGGTTGAGCGGCTCGTTACCTGCGTCGTTCCTGAACCTGAGCGCCTTGTCGTATTTGGAACTGGACGGTAACGACGTGCGGATTCCGGAGACACCCGAGTTCGAGCAGTGGATCCAACGGCTTCGACAGCTTAGCTGAGAGTGAAGCCCCCCGCTTTGGGGGCATCGGCCAGCCGTTCGCAGCGGCTTGCTGTTAGAGCGGACGGATCTTGAGTTGGGGATGGTTTGGGTCGCTGGCGCCGAAGCGTTCGCGGAGCTTGCGGGCGCGGTAGGTGAAGATGTGGCGCAGCTGCGGGATGACGGCGAACTGCGCCGCCGGGAGAGAGAGCGGGTCGAGCGGCAGCGACCAGTGCACTTCGTCACTCGCGCGGACGCCGTCCTCGATCGCTTCGAAGCGGTGCTCGTGGTGCCAGAGCGCGTAGGGGCCGGCGAGCTGCTCGTCCACGAACTGGTAGGGCGCGTTGACCTGCGTGATCGCGGTCGCCCAGGAAACGCTGAGCGGGAGCACGGGCAGCGGCGTCAGGCGGTAGGTGATGATCAGGCCGGGATAGATCGCGGCGGGCGGCTCGCCGGTGAGGCGGAAGCGCATCTCGGGCGGCGTAATCAGGGCGAGGTTCTGCGGGTCGGAGAAGAAGTCCCAGGCGGTATCCAGGTCAATGGGCAGCGTCTGGGCGGCTTCGAGCTTGAAGATCGGCATGTGGGCGTCCCTTGGCCAGCGTGATCAGCATGATCAGAGCGTACCCAGAACGCCGCCGAGGCCGAGCAGTGCGCCGATCAGGAGATGGAGCTGGGCGGTGCGCTTGAGCATGGCGTTGAGCTCGGGGCCGGCGAGGCCTTCCAGGACGGCGCGGGTGAGGCGGTAGACGAGCGGCACAGCGAGCAGCGCGAGCAGCGTCCAGAGCGGTAGCAGGCCGACCGCGGCGAACACCACAACGCCGAGCAGCGCGCCGACGGTCAGCGCGGCGTATTCGAGGCGCGTCGCGCGTTCGCCGATGATCACGGCCAGCGTGCGTTTGCCGCTGGCGCGGTCGGTGGGGAGGTCGCGCAGGTTGTTGACGACCAGAATCGCGGTCACGGTGCAACCGACCGGCACCGAGGCGGCGGCCAGCTCCCAGGTCAGCGTTTCGATCTGGACGAATCCCGCGCCCATCACGGCGACGAAGCCGAAGAAGAGGAAGCAGACGACGTCGCCGAGTCCGCGGTAGCCGTAGGGCAGCGGTCCGCCGGTGTAGGTGACGGCGGCGATCAGCGAGGCCGCGCCGATGAGCAGAATCGGCCAGCCGACGATCAGGGTGAGCGCGATGCCGACGATGATCGCCGCGGCTGAGGCGACGGCGATGCCGACGGTCATCTCGCGCTGCGAAAGCCAGCCCTGCGCGACGGCGCGGGGCGGGCCCAGGCGCTCGGGCGTGTCCGCGCCGCGGCGGAAGTCGGAGAGGTCGTTGGCGAAGTTGACGACGATCTGAATGAAGAGCGCGCCGACCATCGCCAGCAGGAAGCGGCCGAAGTCAAAGTCGCCGTCCACGGCGGCGATCCCGGTGCCGGCCAGCACCGGCGCGACCGCTGCCGGCAGGGTCGGCGGTCGGACGGCGAGCAGCCAGGCTCGGCGTTTGGTGGGGGCGGGAGGCGATGCGGCCACGATCAGGGGAAGCGCGGGTACTTGGAGAAGTCGGGCTTGCGCTTCTCGAGGAATGCGGTCTTGCCCTCCTTGGCTTCCTCCGAGAGGTAGTAGAGCAGGGTCGAGTCGCCGGCGAACATCTGCATCCCGGAGAGGCCGTCGGTGTCGGCGACCAGCGCGCGCTTGATGAAGCGCAGTGCCGTCGGCGACATGCAGAGGATCTCGCGGCAGCGGTTGACGACTTCGAGTTCCAGCTCGTCGACCGGGAAGACCTCACAGGCAAGGCCCATGTCGACCGCTTCCTGGCCGCTGTACTGGCGGCACTGCATCCAGATTTCCGCCGCCTTCTTGTGGCCGACCAGCCGCGCGAGCAGCATCGTGCCGTAGCCCGCGTCGAACGAGCCGACCTTGGGTCCGGTCTGGCCGAACCAGGCGTTGTCGGCGGCGTAGGTGAGGTCGCAGACGGTGGCGAGCACGTTGCCGCCGCCGATCGCGTAGCCGGCGACCATTGCGATCACGGGCTTGGGGATCGAGCGCATGTAGCGGTGCAGGTCGAGCACGTTGAGGCGCGGGACGCCGTCGTCGCCGACATAACCGCCGTCGCCGCGGATGCGCTGGTCGCCGCCCGAGCAGAACGCCTCCTGGCCCTCGCCGGTGAGGATGATTACGCCAACCGACATATCCTCATGCGCGCGCGTGAAGGCGTCGAGCAGTTCATACAGCGTCTTGGGCCGAAAGGCGTTGCGCACCTCCGGGCGGGCGATCGTGATCTTGGCGATGCCTTCGGCGACGTCGTAGTAGATATCGCCGTAGTCGCCGGAGCGCTGCCAGTCGGGCAGGGCGCTGCGTTCGACGGTGACGGTCGGTCGGGACATGGGCTACTCCTTCGTTGGACGAACGGGCGGATGCAAGTCAAGCGGCGCGCCGACGCTGCGCAGCAGGAGTCGGCGGAGCTCGGGGTAGATGCGGTCAAGCGGCGCCGCCACGCGCCCGGCGGCCCAGGCGGCGAGCGTCGCCTGCGTCATCCCGACCCAGGCGCGGGCCGTGAGTTCGGGATCGGGCGGCGGGTCGAGTTGGCTCAGGCGGCAGCCCTCCAGGGCGCGGCGCAGCTCGGCGGCGATCAGCTCGACGAACGCGTCCTCGATCGCCGCCGTGCGCTCGCGGGCGGCGGCGGAGCCGCCCAGCGTCTCGCTGGCCAGCACGCGGGCCAGCGAACGGTGCGCGGAGAACGTCTCAATCAGCGTCGCCAGCGCCGCCTCCGCGCGCGCGACGGGATCGTCGCCGGCGGCGGCCATGGCGTTGGTCACGCGCCGTTGCAGACTCTCCCCCGCGCGGCCAATCACCGCCGCGATCAGAGCTTCCTTGGTCGGGAAGTGGAAGTAGAGTCCGCCTTTGGAGGTATCGGCGGCGGCGGCGATCTCGTCCATCTGCGCCTCGGCGTAGCCGCGCTGCGCGAAGACCCGCGCGGCGGCGTCGAGCAGCTGCTCGCGCCGCTCGACCGCGCGGGCCTGACGCGGCTGGCTGGTCGTCATCGCGCCCTCCCTCATCACGAAAATCCGACTCGCGCGTCGGTTTCTGTACTGTATCAGCAAGACCTGCAGGATCAGCAGGATCGGCAGGAGCAGCAGGAAAGCAGCAGCCTGAGATGTCCGAGCGGCCGACCGTCTCGACGGAGCGCACGCGGACGGTGGCGCAGATGTTCAGCCGTCTGGTGCCGCATTACGACCGCATGAATCTGCTGATGACCGCCGGCCGCGACGGGCGCTGGCGGCGGCTCGCCGTGGCCGCGGCGCAGCCGCGCGGCGCGCGGGTGCTGGACATCGGCGCCGGGACTGGCGATCTGAGCGAGGAACTGCGCCGCGCCGGCGCGCGCGAGGTGGTCTCGCTTGACGTCTCTGGCGCGATGCTGATCCGCGCGCGGGAGAAGTACGGCGCGGAGCGGATCGACTGGCTGCAGGGCGACGCGCTCCAGCTGCCCTTCCCCGACGCCGCGTTCGACGCGGTCGCCTCCGCCTTCGTCCTGCGCAACCTGCCCGATCTGCCCGTCGCGCTGGCCGAGATGGCGCGTGTGCTGCAGCCCGGCGGGCGGCTGGTCGGGCTCGATATCACGCATCCGCCCGACACGCCCTGGGGCCGCGTCCTGCGGTTCGGGTTCGAGCAGGGCGTCACCAGAGTGGCCGGGCTCGTCTCCGGCGACCGCTCCGCCTACCGCTACCTCCCCCACTCCCTGACCGGCTATCCTCCTGCCGACGAGCTCGCCAGAATGCTCCAGGCAGCCGGCCTGGAGCAGGTGAGCTACCAACGCCTCTCCATGGGCGCCGTTGCCCTGCATGTGGGTCAGCGCTCGCGTTAGCTCAAGATCTCCCCCAAAGCGGCAGTGAACGCGGAGCGAATCCCAAGAGCTCCCCCTATGGGGGAGCTGTCCCGAAGTGACTGAGGGGGCTCCCCGCGTTCGCCCCCCCTTCAACCCCTACGGGGCAGCTTCCTCCAAGAGGAGCAGCGTTGAACTCGCCCGGTACCTAGCGGGTGGCGTCCAGGCTGATCATGCTTCTGCTGGAGCCTTTGATGAGCCGTCCGCTCCACGTTGTGGGTGGGGCTTTGGCTGGTTCTAGCCAGGTGGCTTGGGTGAGGCGGAAGCCGGCTTTGGTGAGGGGGGCTTCCAATTGTTGGCGGACAGCTTTGGGTTGGGGCGGCGGGAAGCCTTCGGGGGCGGCTTCGGCGTTGAGGACGAGGCTGAGGCGGGCGCGGGGAGCGCAGAGCTGGTTCAGGATGTCGCTCAGGGCCGGGTCGCCGCTCAGGATCAGCCGCAGCAGCGCCGCCCAGGGAAAGTAGATCGTGGCCCAGTCGGCGGCGCTGTGCAGTTCGATAGGGAGCGCCTCGATCGGCGCGGCGACGTAGAGGGTGTTGGGCGCGCCGCCGCGGGCGGGCTTGCGCTCGGCGCGCTTGGCCGCCTCGCGCAGGGCGCTGCGATCCGTGTCGACGCCGATCGCGAGGCAGTGGCCGTACTCGCGCGCGAAGCGGCGCGGCCAAGCGCCGTCGCCGGTGCCCAAGTCAACCAACGTCGAGGAATACTGGCGGCGCAGTGCGTCAAACTCGGCCTGGTGCATGGCGCGCGCGCCGCGCTGCGTGATCAGCTCCACGGTGCTTCTCCTGCGAGCAGACTAGAATCCCTGTAGCACTGCAGAAAGACGGACAACAGCGCCAGTAAGGACGACCCACCATGCCGACTCCCGCCCGCGTGATTTTTCTCCCTGAAGTCGATGAGCCGCTGGCCATTGAGCGCGTCGATCTGCCCGATCCGACCGACTTCCAGGTCGTCGTCCGCCAGTTCGCCTCGGGTATCTGCCACTCGCAGCTGCACCAGATGCACAATCCCCGCAACGGCGACCAGGTGCTCGGACACGAGGCGACCGGCGAGGTGATCAAGGTCGGCGCGCAGGTGACCAATGTGCAGGTTGGCGACATCGTCTTCGTCACCTGGGTGCCGCGCAACGTCGAGACGGCGACGCGCGAGGTGGACCCGATCGTCGTCGCGCGCCCCAACGGGCGCACCGCGACGACGCGCAACGTGTTCACCTGGGCGGACACGACGATCGCGGACGAGAAGTACGTCGTCAAAGTCCCGCAGGACACGCGCCGCGACGTGACCTCGATCATCGGCTGCGCCGTGCTGACCGGCTCGGGCGCGGTCTACAACACCGCCGCCGTGCGCGAGGGTCAGAGCGTCGCGATCTTCGGCGTCGGCGGCGTCGGGTTGTCGGCAGTGGTCGCGGCGTCGGTGGTCAACGCCGATCCGATCATCGCGGTCGACCTGGATGAAGAGAAGCTGGAGTTCGCCAAGCGCTTCGGCGCGACGGTCGGCGTCAACGCCTCCGGCGGCGACGCGATTGAGCAGATTCACGCGCTCACCCAGGGCGACGGCCTGACCAGCTTCGGCGAGCCGGTCTCGGGCGTCGATTTCGCCTTTGACTGCATCGGCCGCGAGGTGACGATGGGGCAAATCCTGCGCGCCGTGCGGCCCGGCATTCTTGGCGCGGAGACGGGCGGGACGGCGGTGCTCGTCGGCGTACCCCAGTCGGGCGTGAGCTTCTCCGAGGTCGATATGCGCGGGCTGCTGATCAACGAGAAGAAGTACATCGGCTCGATCGGCGGCAGCTGCCGGCCAGACCGCGACTTCCCCATGTTCCTTGCCTGGGCAGAGGACGGCGCGCTCGACCTTGACGCGATGGTCACGGAGCGTTTCAAGATCGGCCAGATCAACGAGGCGACGACGGCGCTCGAGCATGGCGAGATCTTCGGTCGGGCGATCATGGAGTTCGACGACTAGCGCGTTCCGGGTCAAGAGGCGCGGCTACGCTTCCGCCGTAGCCAGCGCCTCTTCCCACGTCGCCCGCTCGCGGATCATTGCCTGGTAGCGGCGCAGCATTCGCGGCCAGCCGACGGCGACCACGCCGCTCAGGTAGCCGCGCAGGCCGTAGATCGCGGCGAAGCGGTTGGCCTCCAGCGATCCGTGGACGAGCCGCACCGCGTCGCGCGGCGCGGTGATGCCGGCCGCCATGATGCTGCGGCCGTGCTGGTCGGACCAGAAGTAGGGAATCGGGCTGAACGGCTCCAGCGGTTCACCGCGGCTCTCCAGCAGCAGATTGTGCGCCGCCGCCATGCCCTGCTCGACTGCGTTGGTCCAGTGCTCGATGCGCATCGTGCGCTGCGGCTCGGCGTAGGCGAAGGGTCCGAACAGGCCGTTCGGCCAGCGGCAGATGTCGCCCGCGGCGTAGACCAGCGGCGCCGCCTGACAGTACTGATTGCAGATCACGCCATCGCCGATGCTCAGCCCGGAATCGGCTAGCCACTCGACGTTGGGCCGCACGCCGATCCCGACGACGACTGTATCCGCCGCCAGCCGTTCGCCGTTGGCGAGCTGCACCGCCTCCACCCGCTCCGCGCCGAGCAAGTCGGTGACGGCGGTGTTGCAGTGGAGCTGTACGCCGGCGGCGCGGTGCAGATCGGCGGCCCAGTTTGCCAGCTGTTCGCCCAACGGCCCGAGCAGCGGCGCGGCGAGCGCTTCGACCATTGCCACGTCGAGTCCGCGCGCGCGGGCGGAGGAGGCGACCTCTGCGCCGATGAAGCCGGCCCCGATCACGACCACCGCGCCGCCGCGCTCGAGGTCGGCGCGGATGCGCAGCGCGTCGGCCTGATTGCGCAGCGTGTGGACGCCGGCGAGCGGCGCTTCCTGTTCCTGGCCCAGCGGCAGGGGCAGCGCCCGCGCGCCGTTGGCGATGATCAGCCCGTCGTAGCTGATCGGCTCGCCGTCGGCCAGGCGGACGACGCGGCGGGCCAGGTCCAGCCCCGCCGCGGCGCGGCCGCTGCGGAAGGTCAGGCCGAGCGCGTCCCACTCGGCGGCTGGTCGCAGCGGGAGCCGATCGATGTCCCACTCACCGGTCAGGAGCTGCTTGGAGAGGGGCGGCCGGTCGTAGGGCGGCTGCGGTTCGTCGCCGATCAGGATGAGCTCGCCGGCAAAGCCGTCGGCGCGCAGCGTCTCGGCGGCGTTCAGCCCGGCCAGCGACGCGCCGACGATGACGATTCGTTCCATCCGTTCCATATCCAGAGGCTAGGGCAGCCGCGCTCGGCGGGCGGGATCTGGGCAGAATCTGAACCGGGCTTCGCTATGCTGCCTGTGGATAGCTGGAACCCCCGATTACACGACTGGAGCATGTCATGGGCAAGTTGGATGGCAAGGTCGCCATTGTGACCGGCGCGAGCCGCGGCATTGGCGCGGCGATTGCGGAGTGCTTTGCGGCGGAGGGCGCGAAGGTGATCGCGACCGCGCGCACCCTGCAGGAAGGCACCCACCCGCTGCCGGGTTCGCTGGAGATGACGATTCAGAACATCCGCGAGGCGGGCGGCGAGGCGACGGCGGTCGCCGGCAACGTCTCCGAGTACGAAGAGTGCGCGGGCATCGTCCAGGCCTGCATCGACACCTACGGGCAGCCTGATGTGCTGGTCAACAACGCCGCGCTGACCTACTTCATCCCGGTCAAGGACTTCCCCATCCGCCGTTGGCTGCGCTCGACCGCCGTCAACTTCCACGGCCCCTTCTACATGAGCCAGCTCTGCCTCAACGAGGGCGGCATGATTGAGCGCGGCGTGGGAGCGATCGTCAACGTCTCCTCGGCGGCGGCGATCGGTCCGGGCCGCGGCCCGTACGAGGGCGATGGAGGCGGCGGCACGCTCTACGGCGCGGAGAAGGCGGCGCTGGAGCGCTTCACGCAGGGCCTCGCCTCGGAAGTCCACCAGTACGGCATTGCCGTCACCTGCTACAGCCCCTCGCAGATCGTGCCGACTCCGGGCGTCGTTCACCATCGGTTGATGGAAGGGCGCGACCCCAACGATGCAGAGTCGGTCGAGATCATGGCGCAGGCGGCGCTGCTGCTGGCGACTGAGCCGCTGGACAAGGTCTCGGGGCGGGTCACCTATTCCCAGGAAATCCTCAAAGAGTTCGGCTGGGACATGGGCGGCAAGGAGCCGGCCGGCACGGGCGTGACCACGCCGGGCTCGGGCTACTCCCAGATCTAGCCGCCGGCGGGCGGACGAGGCTCGCGTTGGCATTGCATTCGCCGCTCAGGGCGCTAGTGAGAGGCTGTGGTGGTATCGGCCGATGTTGAACGCGTCGAACGCTGGTTCCGCGAGGGCGAGCTGCTGCATCCGTGCGAGGACGGCGGGCCGCCCTCCATCGTGGATCTCGCGCGCGCCATCGCCCACATCGGTGGCCTGCCACTGGCTCCGGAGGACACGCGCGCCGCTGAGCTGGTGGAGCGGATCGGGCGTGGCCGCCCGCTGCTGTTCGTCCTGGTTGACGGCTTGGGCTGCGTCTTCGATGGACGCATCCGCCCGGACGGTCTGCTCGGCCGCGCGGAGCATCTGCAGCTGCGGTCGGTCTTCCCCTCGACCACCGCGGCGGCGCTGACGACCATTGCGACGGCGGAATGGCCGGCGCGTCACGGCGTCCCCGCCTGGTACACGCACCTGCACCGCAGCGGGATCACGGCGACGATTTTGCCCTTCGTCGAGCGCGGCTCCGAGCGCAAGCTGCAGGAATTCGGCGTGCGCCCGCGTGACGCTTTTGCCCATCCGTCGCGCCTGGCGGCGCTCGGCGACCGGCTCTGCACCTACCATCCGCGCAAGATCGCCGAGAGCGAGTTCACCACCTATCTGCGCGGCGCGGCGCGGACGGATCCGTTCGACTATCTGCGCGACGCCGTGCAGACGGTCGTCACCCGCATCGCCGCGCAGCGTGAGGGCGGGATTCACTATCTCTATCTGCCGATGGTCGACTCAGCCGCGCACCGCGACGGCCCCGACGCGCGCAGCGCGCAGCGGGCGCTGGAGGCGGTCGATCGGGCCTTGACGACGATTGCCGAGCAGATCGACGGACGGGCACGGATCGTGGTGACCGCCGATCACGGGGCGATGCCCGTCACGGTGGCGGAGAAAGAGCTGTTCCTGCCCGACGACGAGCTGCTGGACGATCTGCACACGCCGCCGCACGGCGAGCCGCGGGTGCCGATGTTCTGCGTGCGACGGGGCCGCGAGGCGGCGTTTGAGGGCGCGTTCCGCGCGCGCTGGGGACGGCGCTGGGCGCTGCTCACGCGGGCGGAGGCGGAGGAACTGCGGCTCTTCGGCCCCGAGCCGCTGAGCGCGCTGGCGGCGGAGCGGATCGGGAGTCACATTGCCGTGACCGCCCAGCGCAACGTGCTGGTCTACGGCGAGGCGGGCAACCGCGTCTCGGCGCTCAATGGCTTCCACGCCGGGCTCCGCGCGGAGGAGATGGAAATCCCCCTGCTCCTCGCCTGACGAGTATGACCGGTCCGACGCGCCTGACCGCTCTGCGCTCACCAACCGGTGCGGCTGGACTCGCGGCGGGCGGCCAGGGCGGCGGCGGCGTTGACGAGGCTGCGGGCCGGGCCCAGCCGCTCCTGAAACTGCGTGTACCGCGCCTCGCCGCGCACGATGCGGCAGAAGGCGGACCAGAAGCGGGCTGACCGGCGGAGCAGCTGCGTGTACGGCCA
Source organism: Dehalococcoidia bacterium (assembly GCA_965200625.1). GTDB lineage: Bacteria > Chloroflexota > Dehalococcoidia > Bin125 > Bin125 > Bin125. The sequence goes on along the minus strand of OZ241375.1, from coordinate 1,290,884 downwards.
GGGCGTCTGCTGGAAGAGCGCCTGCAGCTGGCGGGCGGCGGCCAGCTCCGGCTCGATCTCGTCCAGCACCGCTCGGCGGTAGGCGGGGAGAGCGTCTCCAAGCACAGCAGCCGCGGCCAGCTGACCCGAGCGGATCGCATGGCCGATGCCCTCGCCCGAGAGCGGATCGACCAATCCGGCGGCGTCGCCGACGAACAGGACGCGCCCCGCCGCGAGCGCGCTGTCAGGATCGCGCAGCGGCAGGTGGTGGGCGCGTAGATCGGTCAGGCGGTCGGCGGTGAACCCCTCGCTCCGCGCATAGGCGGCGAGTTCCGCCTTCAAGCTCCCCGCCGCCGCCGGATAGCCGCCCACGCCGACGTTGCAGTGCTCGCCTTTGGGGAAGACCCAGCCGTAGCCGCCCGGCATCGTGCCCAGTTCCAGCCCGACGGCGTCGCGCCAACGCCCCGCGGCCGTCTCCGAGCGCGGCGCATTGCCCTCGAGCGCGACCGCGCCGCGCAGACGCGGCAGCCCCAGCGCCCGCCGCACGATCCCGTTCGCGCCGTCGGCGGCAACAATCGCGTCAGCCTCATGGACGTCGCCGTTGGCCAGCCGGACCCGTACCGCGTCGCTGTCAATGCCGCGCACCGCGGCGCCGTCGCGGAAGTCTGCGCCCGCGTTGGCGGCCTGCTCCGCGAGGTAGGCGTCGAGCCGCGCGCGCTGCGTCATAATCGCCAGCGGCGCGGGGTAGCGGTGCTCGAACTCCCAGTCCCGCCGATAGCGCACGCGGAAGCTGGTAATCGTCTGCTCGGTGACCGGTTCGAGCGAGAAGGGGAGCAGCCGCGCGGCTGAGATCAGCACGCCGCCGCCGCAGGGCTTGTCGCGCGGGAAGTCGGCGCGGTCGAGCAGCAGTACGTCCGCGCCCGCGGTAGCGAGCTCGTAGGCCGCGGTCGAGCCGCCCGGACCGGCGCCGACGACTATGGCGTCCCAGCGCCGCGCCATCGGTCCCAGCCTTTGTCGACTACGGTCTTGAGTCCTGCCGCAACCGGCGCGGCGAAGCAGAAAATGATGGATTCAAGCGGCTCGCCGAAGGCGATCGCCAGAAACGGCAGCGGCGCGGCGACGAGCAGGATGCCGATCTCGGCGACGCGCGTCACCAGGTAGGTCAGCCCGCCGACGACGAACGTGACGCCGAACTGCCAGGGCAGAAACGCGCCGGCCGCGCCGAGTCCGGTCGCCGCTGCCCGCCCGCCGTTGAACTTCAGAAACACGGGCCACATATGGCCGACCATCACGAGTCCGCCCGCCGCCATCCACCAGCCCAGTTCCAGTCCCCACCAGCGCGCAATCGAGACGGCGAGCAGCCCCTTGCCGATGTCCGTGATGATGATGAGCGCGCCGAAGCGGTGGCCCGCGCCCTCGCGGGCGGCGTTGGCCGCGCCGACGTTGCCGTCGCCGACCGAACGCAAATCCTGCCCGGTGCGCCAGCGGAAGACGAGCCAGGCGATCGGGACGGAGCCGAGCAGGTAGGCGAGGACGAGCGTGACCGCCTCGGGCATGGCGGCGATCCTGCGCTCAGTCGTTCGCGTAGATTGGCGTCAGCCAATGCGCGTAGGCGTCGCGGTTGCCGAGGATCACGTCGAAGTAGAGCTGCTCCAGCTGCGCCGTGATCGGCCCCGTCTCGCCGCCGTTGATCAGGCGGCGGTCGACCGACGCGATCGGCGTCACGTGCGCCGCCGTGCCGGTCATGAAGACCTCGTCGGCGAGCCAGAGCTCGGAGCGGTCGAGGCTGCGCTCGACCGTCGGAATGCCCAGCTCCTGCGCGGCCAGATCCATCACGGTGTTGCGGGTGATTCCGACCAGGATGTTGTCAGAGCTCGGCGGTGTGTAAATCACGCCGTCGTTGACGATGAAGATGTTCTCGCCGGAGCCCTCCGAGACGTGGCCGTCCTCGTTGAGCATGATCGCTTCATCGAACCCGGCCGTCTCTGCCTCGGTCTTGGCCAGCGCCGAGTTGATGTAGGCGCCGGTCACCTTGGCCCGCACTGGGATCGACTGATCCTCAGTCCGCCGCCACGACGAGGTGACGACATGGACGCCGCCGGTCGTGTCGAGGTACGCGCCCCAGGGAATCAGGAAGCAAAGGAAGTCGTCGGCCAGGCCGTGCAGCCGCACGCCCAGCGCCTCGGCCGATTTGTAGACCATCGGGCGGATGTACAGGTCCTGCTTGAACCCGCTCTGGCGGACGAGGTCGAGCGTGATCTCGCAGAGTTCATCGTCAGAGAGCGGCAGCTCCATCATCAGCGCGTGCGCCGACTTGCGCAGCCGCTCGTAGTGCTCGCGCATTCGGAAGAGGTAGAGTTCTTCGTGCTCGGCGTTCCAGTTCGCGCGGATGCCCTCGAATACGGCCGTGCCGTAGTGCAGGGCATGGGTCATGATGCCAATCTTGGCATCCGCCAGGGGCATCACCTGACCTCGCAGATAGGCCATCTCAGTGCCGGACATCGCGCGCTCCTCGTGCAGGTCTTCACCAGAGGTTATCCGTCACGATACACGCGCCCCGCGATTCCCGCGCCGGCCTCGGCAAGCGGCTATACCGTCACGACCAGGCTCCGCTGCGGGGTCACGGCGACACGCCCGGAACGAACCCCATCATGGCCGCGCCCCGCCGCGGCCATCTCGCCGAGCGCGAGGCGTTGGTGCGGATCCCGGCGAGATACCCGCGGCAAGCGCGGGTATGACGGAGGTGTGGGCTGGAGAAGCCCCCTCAGTCACTGCGTGACAGCTTCCCCAGAGGGGGAGCTCTGCTCTCCATAGTGGGTTCCTGCCTGCGCAGGAATGACGGTTCAGCGCACTGCGACCGCGGGGTCGGTGGGCCGGGGAATCTGATACCAGGGCTGATCGCAGAACTCCAGGTCTTCCGCCGTCAGCTCGACTTTCCCGTACTTCAGCGAATCCTCGATCTGCTCCGCGCGGGATGCGCCCACGATCGCTGACGTAATCCCCTCCTGGGCCAGCACCCAGGCGATCGCCGCGTGGGTGATGCGTTGCTCTTTGGCGGCGAAGTAGTCCTGCAGGCGCGCTACCTGCTTGCGCTGGATGTCGTCCCAGTAGCGGCCCTGGTAGAGCTGGGCGGTCATGCGGTTGGTGAACCAGTTGTCGCCCTGCAGCTCGGTGGTGTTGCGGTAACGGCCGGTCAGAAAGCCGCCTGCGAGCGGGTTGAAGCAGATCACACCGACGCCCTGATCGCGGCAGAGCGGCAGCAGGTCGCTCTCGATGTCCCGCCAGAGGATGTTGTAGCGCGGCTGATCGCAGACGAAGCGCGTAATGCCCGCTTTGTCCGAAGCGCCCAGCGCCCCTCCAAGCTGCCAGGCGCGGAAGTTGGACGCCCCCACGTAGCGCACCTTGCCCCAGCGCACCAGATCATCGAGCGCCTGCATGGTCTCCTCGATCGGCGTCGCCGGATCGGGCCCGTGCAGCTGATAAAGGTCGATGTAGTCGGTCTGCAGGCGGCGCAGGGAGTCGTCCACTGCGGAGAGAATGTGCTGCCGCGAGTTGCCGCGCTGGTGCGGCATCGGGCCGGTGGGTACGAAACACTTCGTCGCCACGATCACCTGATCGCGCGGGCGCCCCGCCAGCCAGCGGCCGATGATCGTCTCGGTGCCGCCGATTTCCCTCTGGCCGCCGATTCTCGTGTTGCCGGCGGGATACGCATCGGACGTGTCGAGAAAGGTCACGCCGGCGTCAAAGGCGGTGTCCATGATGCGGAACGCTTCGTCCTGCTCCGTCCGCGAGCCGAACGTCATCGTGCCCAGGCAAATCTCCGAAACCCGAAGCCCCGTCCGTCCCATCCGGCGGTAACGCATATCCTCAGCCTCTCACTAGAGTCGAATGGCCAGCGGCCAGCGTATCGCGCCGAAGGTTGCGGACGATCTGAGTCCGAGTTCGCGCCGGGCGCCTCTCGGTCAGTGGTCAGAAGAGCCGTTCGAGCGCCGTTTGTGGGTCGATGGCCGGAATCGGCGAGCGATTGAAGTCGTTGCGGTCTCTGGTGACGATGTACTCAGCGCCGCAGGCCTCCGCCGCCGCAACTTGCATCGCGTCTTCGAAGTCGGATAAGGGCAAGTCGAGCGCAATCTGAATGGAGTCGCGCCGGATCGGCGCAAGATTAAGCACGCTGACCGCGTCCCGAATGAACTCGCGGGCGGCGCTGTCCCCTACCTCCCGCTGCGCGATGTAGTAGACAGTCGCGACTGTGTGCCAAGCGACATATGCCGCTTGCTTGCCGTTCCGCAGCTCGTCAAGGAAGGTGGCGGACGCGTCTACATGGGGATGCCGCTCGAGCACGACGTCAAGCAGCACGTTCGAATCGACGAGGATCATCTCAGGTGCTTCTCAGTCAGGTATCCCCGTTTCATGCGATCTAGGTCTTCGTCGGTGAGTTGTTTTCCCTCCGGATTGAAGGCGCCCCGCCACCGAGTTCCGAATCCTGGCCGTGGCTCTCCTGTGGCGTCCCACAACGCCTGATTGACCCACTCGGACAGGGAAAGCCCGCTCTCTTTGGCGCAGCGCTCGGCAACCGGTATCACCTTGGCGTCGACGCGGACAGTGAGGTCCTCAAGCATGGTCTGCTCCATCTTCCAGGCGCTGGTTCAGTCTACGCAGATCGGCTAAAGCACCATCTGCATCTGGGTGACCTGGGCGGCGAGCTTGCTTTCGGGATTGAGGATGTTGGTCTGCCAGACCTGTGTGCGCCGACCGCGGTGCATTGGTCGGCATTCGCCTCTCAGCGTCACGCCTTTGACGCCGCCGCGGTAGAAGTTTGTCTTTGACTCGATCGTCGTCGTGACCGCGCCGGGCGGCAGATTGGCGCTCGTGCCGACCGCGCCCAGCGTGTCGACGAAGGCCATGATCGCACCGCCGTGCATCAAGCCAGGCGCCGTGCAGAGCTTGCGGGTCACGTCGATCTCCGCCACGACCAGCTCCGTTTCAACGGAGACGAGGCGGATACCCAGATGCTCGGGCAGCAATCCGCGCAGACTGCGTTGGAAGGGTTCGAGATCGAGAGAGGCATCAGACATGAAGCAATCCTACCAACCACTCTCTGGTCCTGAGACGCGCGCAGGCGGGCGATCTCTCGCCCGCCTGCGCTTGAACCACTCAGTGGGTTCAGTCCGTCGATCGGCTGCTCCTACTCGGTGAGCGACAGCGTGAATGTCCCGGTAGCGGTGCCGCCGTACGCGTCCGTCACGGTGATCGTCAGCGTCAGGTCCTGCGCCGCCGCGCGGCCGCCTTGCAGCCTGAGCACGGTGTTGTCCCAGGTGCCGCGCACCTTGTTGCGGGCGACCGAGTTCAGTGCTCCGGTCTTCTCCTGACCGGTGCGCTGATGCGTGGTGGTGACCATGATCTGGTACGTCATCGTATCGGCCGAGTTGAAGTGCTCGGCCATGTCGATCTCCAGCAGGCCGTACCGGACCACGCTCATGTCCTCGAACTCCGCAATCAGCTCGGCGATGTCAGACGGCGTGTCATCAACCGGCGGTTCCTCAGCGGGCGGGTCCGCTGGCGGGGGATCGCTGGCCGGCGGGTCCTCGGCTGGCGGATCAGCTGGCGGCGGGTAAGCTGGCGGCGGATCGGTAGCCTCGCCGCCCGTGAACTCGTAGTCGTAGACCCACTGGTCGGGGTCGGCGACCGGCCCCGTCACGCAGAAGGTGAGGATGGCGTGCTTGTAGCCGTCGCGGGAGAAGCGCAGCGTCCGTTCGCCCGCTGACTCGGGCGGACTGGTGACGACGCTCGCCACGTAGGTGCCGCCGCCGGTGACGATGGTGTCCTCGTAGAAGAGCGCGTAGCTCCAGCCGGCCGCCTGGTAGATGCGGACGCTGATATCTGCTTCATCACCCCATTCGTGCGTCACCGTCAGGCCGGGCGGATCCTCCGCCGGCGGATCCTCGGCGGGCGGATCTCCGCCCGCGCGCTCGTCGCAGCCAGCGCACTGGCGCCAATCAACAAGACCGACGCAAACGCGGCGATCAACAGCTGTCCCAACAGATCTCTCCTCAGCCAACGCATACGAACCTCCTGTCTCCCAACCGGCCACGTTGTCCTAACCCCAAAATTGGGCGTCGCCGTATCGTACATCCCCATCCGCTCACCCGCTACCCCCGCGGCCAGAATTCCCGAATCGCGCCCGCGCGGCGTCCCCGCTGGGCCGGAACGCCGGCCGGCGGCTCCGGGCAGCGGCGTGATAACGTCAGGCCATGAGCGCTACTCCTGTCTATCGGGTTGGCTCGCGCGAGGTGCGCGTGCTCTCGGACGGCGTGATCTGGCTCGACGCCGGCGCCGTCTTCGGGCTGGTGCCCAAGGTGATGTGGTCGCGGGTGACCGGCGAGACTAACGCGCTCAACCAGATCCCGCTGGCCCTCAACTGTCTGCTGCTCGAGTCCGACGGGCAGACCGTGCTGATCGAGACCGGCCAGGGCAACAAGGACTTCGAGCAGACGCGGCGGCGCGGCTGGGAGCCGGATCACGGCAAGCTGCTCGCCGACCTCGCCCGCAACGGCGTCCAGCCCGCCGACGTGGACATCGTGATCAATACGCATCTGCACAACGACCACACCGGCTGGAACACGGTCGCCAACGGCGACGGCGAGCTGGCCGTCACCTTCCCCAACGCGCGCTACTACATCCAGCGCGGCGAGTGGGACGAGGCGATGCAGCCCAACGAGCGCACCCGCGCGACCTATCTGCCCGAGAACCTGCTGCCCGTCGAGGCGGCCGGGCAGATCGAGTTCATTGACGGCGAGACGCAGATCACCGCCGACATCACCGTGATCGAGACGCCCGGCCACACCGCCGAGCACGCCTCTGTCGTGATCGCCAACGGCGGCGAGTCGGCGGTCTATCTGGGCGACATGATCCAGCATCAGGTGCAGCTGGAGCGGGTCGCCTGGCTGTCCGCCTTTGACGTGCTGCCGCTGATCAATCTGGAGACCAAGAAGCGGCTGATCGCCGACGCGATCAGGAATCGGTCGCTGTTGGTCGCCGTGCACAATCCGTTCCCCGGCGTCGGTCGTTTGAGCGCCGGAGAGCGCGGCCGCAACGTGTGGACGTCCGAGGAGCCGCACGCCCTCGCCGCGTCGTCGGCGGCCGACGGAACGGACTAACCCGACTCAGCTAAGAGACTCCAGCGAGCGAGATCAGAGAGCGAGACCATGGCATTCGGCGAACACCCGCTCGGCGGCGATCCGATGATGGATCCGGCCGAGGTGATGAAGCACATCCCCAAGCCGCGCCGCAAGGTCTGGCGGCAGGAGAAGCTGGTCGACAACGTCTACCTGCAGTACCGCGACCAGACCGACGCGCTGCCCGAGCCGGATCTGGTGGAGCGCATCTTCCTCGTGGTCATGCGCGGCGATCGTTGCCTCGCGGTGCGCCACGGCGATCGCCACCAGCCGTGGCTGCTGCCGATCCTCGAGTTTGACATCGATCCGCGCCCCGAGCCGTTGGATCCGGAGCTGGATCAGGAAGCACGCCGCGCCGCCTTGTCGCAGACGATTCGCACGGTCGTGGAGGACACCTGGCAGGTGCCGATCGCCGAGTGGTCGCAGCACACTCTCGTGCAGATGACGGCGAAGGAGCTGCAGGACGAGGTCGAGCCTGGCGCGCGGCGTTACGAGATGATCGTCGCCGCCGAAGCGGGCGAGCCGCACGAGCCCGCCGAGGACTCCGGCTGGACCCGCCGCTTTTTCCCGCCCCGCGACATCAACAAGCTCCTGCGCGAGCGCTACTACGACTACCCGCAGATCGAACAGGCCTACGAACTGTCCCTGATCGAGGCGGTCAAGGCGCGCGCGTGATCAGGCCCGGAACAGCAGGAACGCCGTTGACCTAGTAGAATCGCGGCAATGGTGAACACACGCTTGGTAGCAGCAGTGGCAGCGGCAGTGGGACGCGGCACCTGGGTAGTCGGGCGGGTACGGGTCGCTGTAGCCGGCGGCCGCGGGTTCCCCGCCTGAGCGTCGGCGCTCGGGTGCGCCTACGGGAACCAGCGCCGCGACCGAGATCGTCCGCCGAATGCCCATGACATGATCAGTCAGTGTCCAGCGCTTGGAGATCGCCGCCAGAGGCGGCCGAGCCACGCTTGAGGAGCTTGAGGAGACCGCCATGCGTCTGACCGGCGCCCGAATCCTGATGGAATGCCTGCGTGCGGAGGGGGTCGAAGTCTTCTTCGGCTATCCCGGCGGCGTCGTCCTGCCGCTCTACAACACGCTCGGCGAGTACCCCGACATCAAGCACGTGCTCGTCCGCCACGAGCAGGCTGCCGCGCACGCCGCCGACGGCTACGCCCGCGTCGCCGGTCGCACCGGCGTCTGCCTCGCCACTTCCGGGCCGGGCGCGACCAACCTCGTCACGGGGATCACGACCGCCTACATGGACTCCGTCCCGATGGTCGTGCTGACCGGCAACGTCGCCCGCGACCTGATCGGGCGCGACGGCTTCCAGGAGGCGGACATCACCGGCATCACCCTGCCGATCACCAAGCACAACTACCTGCTGATGCGCGCCTCTGAGATCGCGCCCGCGGTCAAGGAGGCGTTCCACATCGCCTCGACCGGCCGCAAGGGGCCGGTGCTGGTCGATATCCCCAAAGACGTCTTCATCGAGGAGGCGGACTGGAACGGCTACCCGCAGGGCGTTTCGCTGCGCGGCTACCCGATCATGGACGTTCCGCGCGAAGAGGAGGTCGCCAAGGCGGCCGAGACGATCAACGCGGCGAAGAAGCCGATCATCATCGCCGGGCACGGCGTCGTCCAGTCGGACGCGCAGGCGGAGCTGGTCGAGTTCGCGGAAACCTCCGACACGCCGGTGCTGACCACGCTGCTCGGCATCTCGGGGATGCCCGAGGATCACGAGCTCTCCTACGGCTTCCTCGGGATGCACGGCCACTTCTACGCAAACATGGCCGCCGACCGCGCCGATGTCGTGATCGGGATCGGGATGCGCTTCGACGACCGCGCCATGGGCCGCTTCAGCGACTTCAACCCGACCGCCAAGATCGTCCACATCGACATCGACCCTGCCGAGATCGGCAAGAATTTCGAGACCCACGCGCCGGTCAACGGCGACGTCAAGGAGACGCTCTCGCGGCTGATTCCGGCGCTCCAGCAGAGCGCCCACCCGGAGTGGCGCGCCGAGATCGACCAGATCATGGCGCAGCACCCGACCGACTACATCGAGGAAGGCACCGGGCTCGGCGGCCCGTGGCTGGTGCGCGCCCTGGCGGAGGCGACGGACGGTCAGGCGACGATCGTCACCGGCGTCGGTCAGCACCAGATGTGGGGCGCGCAGTACTACCCCTACACCCGCGCCCGCCAGTGGGTCACCTCCGGCGGGCTGGGCACGATGGGCTACGAAGTGCCCGCCGCGATGGGCGCCCAGTTCGCGCAGCGCGAGCCGATCTGGTCAATCTGCGGCGACGGCGGCTTCCAGATGACCTCGCAAGAACTGCAAACGGTCGCCGACCACAACCTCCCCGTCCGCTTCGCAATCTTCAACAACGGCTTCCTCGGCATGGTGCGGCAGTGGCAGGAACTGTTCTACGGACATAACTACCACTCCGTCGACCTGGGCCAGCCCGACTTCGTGAAGCTGGCCGAGGCCTACGGGATCAAGGGCGTCCGCGCGAGCACGCGCGCCGAAGCGCTGCAGGTCTTCCGCGACCTCGAAGGCTACGACGGCCCGGTCGTGATCGACTTCCAGCTCGAGCGTGAAGAGAACGTCTGGCCGATGGTCCCGGCCGGCGCCGCGCTCTCCAAGACCATCGAATCCGCTGAAGACCTGTAGTCCCGCCTGTCGCCCGCCTGCGGCCAGGCTGAACGGGCGCAGCGCACCAGAGGAGATTCGCCGCATGGCTTCCCGCAACACCATCGTCGCCCACGTCGAAGATCGCCCCGGCGTCCTCGCCCGCGTCGCTTCGCTGTTCCGCCGGCGCGGGTTCAACATCGAGTCGCTCACCGTCGGCCACTGCGAAGAGCCCGGCCTGAGCCGCATGACGATCGTCGTCGACGGCGACGACCACCAGGTCGACCAGGTCTGCCGCCAGCTGTTCAAGCTGATCGACGTGGTCTCGGTGCAGGACATCACCTATGTCCCGATGGTCGATCGCGAGCTGGCGATGATCAAAGTGGCCGCCACCAACTACAACCGCCGTGAGGTGCTCGACGTGGTCGAGCTCTTTCGCGCCGATGTCGTGGACGTGCACTCGGAAGCGCTGATCATCCAGGTGCTGGGCGACGAGGGCAAAGTCAACGCGGCGCTGAAGATGTTCGAGCAGTTTGGCATCCTCGAGATGGTGCGCACCGGGCGCGTGGCGATGACGCGCGGTCCGCAAACGACCAAGCCGCCGGCAATCTCCGACTCCCAGCAGGCCGCCGCCGCCATCCGCGCGATGCTCGGACGGCGGCCCCAGGGCGCTCTCCCGTTTGCCAGCGACTGACCAGCCTGACCGGCAAGCGCTGGTGCTACCTGTACCAAGCGCGATTCGCGCCTACACTCAGGCGAAACCACCATTCCCCGCCAAGAATCCCGCAGGAGACCCCGTATGCCCGCCCAGATGTACTACGACCAGGACGCCGACCTTGATCTGCTCAAGGGCAAGAAGATCGCCGTGATCGGCTTCGGCTCGCAGGGCCACGCGCACGCGCTCAACCTGCGCGACTCCGGCTGCGACGTGATCGTCGGCCTCTACCCCGGCTCGCGCAGCTGGAACAAGGTGCAGGACTCGGGCCTCACGGTCGACACCGTCGCCGATGCGGCCGCCGCGTCCGACATCGTCATGGTGCTCACCCCCGACCACGTGCAGAAGCAGATCTACGACCAGCACATCGCCCCCTCGATGGTCGAGGGCAAGACGCTGATGTTCGCGCACGGCTTCGCTATTCACTACAACCAGGTCGCCCCGCCGCCCGAGGTCGATGTGACGATGATCGCGCCCAAGGGCCCGGGTCACCTCGTCCGCCGCGTGTTCGAAGAGGGCGGCGGCGTGCCGGCTCTGCTCGCGATCCATCAGGACGCCTCCGAAACCGCCAAGGAAGTGGCGCTCGCCTACGCCAAGGGCATCGGCGGGACCCGCGCGGGCGTGCTCGAGACCACCTTCCTCGAGGAGACCGAGACCGACCTCTTCGGCGAACAGTCCGTCCTCTGCGGCGGCGTCACCGCGCTGATGCAGGCCGGCTTCGAGACGCTCGTTGAGGCCGGCTACCAGCCCGAATCGGCGTACTTTGAGACGATCCACGAAGTCAAGCTGATCGTCGATCTGATCTACGAGGGCGGCTTCGCCAACATGCGCTACTCGGTCTCGGACACCGCCGAGTACGGCGATCTGACGCGGGGCTCGCGGATCATCGACAGCTCGGTCAAGCAGCGGATGCAGCAGATCCTCTCCGACATCCAGGACGGCACCTTCGCGCGCGAGTGGATCATGGAGAACCAGACCGGCCGCCCTGGCTTCGACAAGCTCCGCGCCCGCGCCGCCCGTCACCCCAGCGAAAAGGTCGGCGCCGAACTCCGCGGCATGATGTCCTGGCTCAACGAAGAAGCGGACTAGTCCCCCGCCGCGCCGGCGGAGTGCTGCTCCGCCCAGGCGACAAACGGTTCTTCCAGCGCCTCATTGACCGGAATCCGGTCGAACTCGTAGTCGATGACGTCTCCGTCTGCGGTCAAGGACCAGGCCGGATGAAGATGGGAGCGCAGCGACAGCGCGTGCGCGGACATCTCCCGCGTTTTCCAGAGAATGTCCTCAACAGTCGCAATTTCCGCTGCGGTAAACAAGGTGAGGTCCGCTCGGCGCAATGCCATCGGCCGCTGTTGGACAAATCCGAAGCGCTTCCGTAAGCGAATCGCGAGGCCCCGCGCATCCTCCAGTCGGGCGAGGGAAGCGTTGAGCTCTCGGCCGCCTTTCGAATCCAGCTGCTCCAGAACGATTGGGGCGGCGATCCCGACTTGCTCAAAGGCCTGCTCACCGCAGAAATTCGGAGGAAGCTCGCCGGTGCAGCCACAGAACCCATATGGGTTGAGCGTACGCCGGCCTCGCGCAGCAGGGAACTGGGAGCCAGGCGGCGAATCTGGCTTGGCGGGCGGGTGGAGGGCGGCGCAGTCATCTTCGAGCGCGTTGCAACCGAGCCCCCGCCGGACGCCTGAGCTTCAGGCCCCGGCCGAGGCGCGCACCTCGCACGGGACGCCGCGGGCTTTGAACAGATCCTGCCACTCCTTCCGCGTCCGATTGCGTAGCGCCTCCGTGATCACGGTCGACAACTCCGACGCGTTCGCCCGCCGCAGCTCCGCGCTGGCGAAGCGGGGATCATCCTCGATCTGCAGCTGGAACTCGGGCAGATACGCCTCGCCGTCGGCCGGGTGGCGCTCGTGGTGATCCCACATATGATCCGCCAACGCCGCCTCGCCCAGCGTGTCCCGCAGACGCCGCCACTCTTCCTCCGTGCTGACCCGCAGATGCAGCCAGCCGTCGGTTGCGCGGTAGGCGCGCTGCAGCGCGTCAAACTCCGCCATGGCCGTCTTCCCCCTGTCTCTCGCTCGCTCCTCAACTGGGGGGCAGGCTAGCGGTTAGTCTGCGCTCAAGCAGTGAGGACTAGAGAGGAACCCGCCATGCGCGCAGTCGCCACCCGAAACGGCCAGATGCGAATCGTCGATGTGGACCAGCCCGAGCCGGCTGAAGGGGAAGCCCTCGTCAGGGTGCTCGCCTGCGGCATCTGCGGCTCTGACCTGCACTTCGTCAAGTTTGGGGAAGACATCGTCCGCAGCTCCTCCACCTCCGGCAACGCGGCCTTTGCCCCTGACCTCAGCCGCGACATCATCATGGGCCACGAATTCTGTGTCGAGGTCGTCGCCTACGGCCCCAACACGACGGGCCCGGTCAGCATCGGCGACCGCGTCACCTCCGTCCCCAGCCGCGGCGCCTACAGCAACGTCTACCCCGGCGGCTACAGCGAGTACATGGTGCTCGACGCCTCCATGCTGCTGCCCGTTGCCGACAGCGTGCCCACCGAACACGCCGCCACGACCGAGCCGATGGCGGTCGGGATGCACGCCGTCCGCGCCGCCCAACTCAGCGGCGGCGAGCCGACCGTCGTCTACGGCTGCGGACCGGTCGGCCTGGCGACCATCGCCAGCCTGCGCAACGAGGGCACCGGCCTGATCATCGCCTCCGACTTCTCGCCGCGCCGCCGCGAACTGGCCGGGATTATGGGCGCGGATGTCGTCGTCGACCCGCGCGAGACGCCGCCCGTCGCCGCGCTCGAACAGCGCGGCTACCAGGCCGGCAGCGACGTCGTGATGTTCGACGCCATCGGCGTGCAGGGCACGATCGCGCTGCTGATGCGCGAAGCGCCCGCGCGCGGCGCGCGCCTCGTCATCGTCGGCGTCTGTATGCAGGACGACACGATTGTCCCCATGGCCGGGATCGAGAAGGAGTTGCAGCTCAAGTTCGTGCTCGGCTACACGCCCCAGGAGTACGCCGAGACCCTCGACGCGATCACCGCAGGCAACATCAACGCCACCCCCATCATCACCGGCCGAGTCGGCTTAGACGGGGTAGCCAACGCCTTCCAAACCCTCGCCGACCCCGAGCACCACTGCAAAATCATGGTCACCCCCCACGAAAACAACCGCCTATAGACGAGAGTTCGACACGACCGGCTCCGTAGCAAGCAGACGGCGCAGCGGCTCCAGGTCGGGCAAGCCGAGGATGTCGCATAACCCGGCGTCCAACGCCGCTCGCGCTGGACAGTCCGCCATTTCCGGTAGGGGCCGGAACACATCCTCCGAGAGGTCATCAAACAGCACAACCAAAGCACCCAGTTGATCACGCGCGAGTGCGCGTACGTCAAGGACGGGCATCTCCTAGAGGTCGCCCTTCTTCAGCGCCGTCCATGGCCCTCTTGTCGTGTTCCGCGTCGCGAGCAGGGTCAGGAGGCCCAAACTGCTGTTGAACCACAAGGCCAGAGCCCGTTCCAGCGACTCATCTCCGACGTTCAGTTCCCAGTACGAGTTCGAGAGCACCGGCCGGTTCACCCACATCGCCGGTACCCGTACCGTGTTCAACCACATGCGCTCAGCGACCAGCAACCGCGCCGCCATCTGCCGAAGTCGTTCACCGTAGCCGGGTTTTTGGCCACCCTTTGGTTTGACTAAAGGTGAGAGCCATTTGTTCGGCTCGCAAGTGAGCGAGGTTCGCTCATCAGATTCGTTCCTTTCCACCATCGGAAACGCAGTCACTGACGCTGTTCTGTCAAACCCATCGACAAGCCGCCGACGGTCTGGTCCCACCCCTGCGATTTCGCGAAGTGTACACAGCGGAACATGCTTGGATGATGCAGCGCCAGGTACGCGAAGTTGGCCGTCGGACAGTAGGGACAACGCACATCGCAATACACTCGCCCGCGCGAACTGCGCGCCGGTCCACATACGACCATGCAACAGTGGCGGAGGAACAGAGACCATCTCGCCGACCTCACGGCCGTCGACACGGAGCAACGTATCACCGCTTCCTTCAATCTTCGCCGCCACAGTGGTCTCAATCGCGCCTGCCGTCTGGTGCGCATCGAGGACAAAGGCGGAGTTGCGCCAGAGATTGACGAACGTCGTTCGATGCTCTCCCTGATCGACATCCTTGGCGCGCCGCGTCGCAATCAGCAGCGCCTCCGACAAGTCAGTGCTGTCGGAGAAGTTCCACCGCTCTGGATCGTGCGAGGTGATTACCAGATCGAGCAAGAAGTCCTGCTCAATCAACGCCCGCGTCTGTTGCCAGGAGCGGCCGGTACAGACTGACACCGGTAGGACCAGCGCCAGCCGCCCCTCGCCCCGCCGAATCTTCGGTGCGACCGCCGCGACGAACGGCGCGCCTAGGCCAGCTGTCATCGTCGCCCTGAGGTTCGTCGCCCGTTCCCGAAGCTCGCCCTTGATCTTGCCCAGTTCGCCCGTTGGCATCATGCCAAACAGCAGTTTGTCCGACCGGGTGAAGGGGGCGTTCATAATTGCGAGATCAAGTACGGGTAGAGTCGCGGTGACGCCGGACTCGACGCCGCGCAGCCCCGTACCGCTCACCTGTTCCGCTTCCTGCTGTTCTATGCCCAGCTCACCATCCCCGAGTGTCCCTTGCACCGGCGCCTCGCTCGACCCAATGAACTCCAGGGAGCCGAGCCGGACGTCATCGCCCTGAGCCCCCAGAGGCATGGTGTAGAGGTGCATTCGGTCGAAGCGGATCCCCGGATTGAGCATCGCCAGGGAGGTCGCGGCGAAGTGGACAGCGGAGAGTTGCACATCGTAGCCGTACAGCGACTGCTCCACCATTGCCCGATGCAGGCGCGCGGCGTTCTGACCACCGGCCGCCTCATGACGCCTCTGCACCTCGGCTGCCACTGCCATCAGCAGAGTCCCGGTCCCACAGGCGATGTCCGCTACGTTGAGCGACGCCGGCAGTTCATAGTCGGTCCAGTCAACGCCGATCGGCCAGTTATGAAACACCAACCGTGACAGTAAGGTGGCGGCTGCTACGGATGTATAGAACGCGCCGGTGCACTTCGCATCAGACAACAGCGTGTGGAAGATCCGGCCAGCCAGATCATGACCTTCAACGTCTTTCGTCTGCCTGACTGCTGCGACAAGCGTCTCAAGAACTGTGGATTGTAGATCGGGATCGGCCTTGGATACTACATCAACGATCTCAATGGCGACCTGGAAGACCGGCACATAGTCAATATCATCGCAGATTGCCTGCCACGCTTCGCGGAAATCGCGGGCTTTACCCCCCCCCCCCCCCGACCAGACATAATCTCCCCGATAGTCGGGACGGCCTGGTTGACATCAGCGAGACGCTCTTGGAAGGCTAGAGCGTTGAACAGGACGAGACAACCAATCCGTAAAGCTGCCGCCTGATCGGTTTCATTGTCTGTGCGGGCGATCACCGCCGATACGCGGTGCATCGTCCGCTGATGCTGACTCAGCGGTCGGACGGAGCGGTCCAGCGCGAAGCTGACCGAGCGGACAGCCTCAACGACGCGGTCCGCCCCTTCCAGTTCCAGCGGCAGCAACCGCAGCTGATCGGACAGCTCGGCGACATTGCCGCTGCGGTTTGTCGGGCGGTCTCGCAGGTCGCGACGCGAGCTGTGAACGTACCAGCGCAGATCGCCCGCCTGCTCCAGAGCCGCGCCCAAATCGTCCACCGTTCTGAGCCGTTCCGGATAGAGCACGCCGATTCGACCCAGCGCCTCCGGAAACTCGGCAACGCGCCTCTGCAGCTGCCGATCCAAGTCGCTTCGCGCCCCCGCCCACTTGCACTCCACCAGAGCGGTCTCACCCGCCGGCAGGTCAATGCGGAGGTCGGGTGCGCTGCTGCCGGCGCGCCGTTCAGCCCGCGCGCTGATCCCGTGCCGCCGCAGTGCTTCGCCCAACAGGACCTTGACCGCTTCCTCACGGACGTTTTCGTCGTCGTGTTGGCGAGGTACGGCATCCCTCACAAGATTCAGTTGTCTACCATACAGTTAGCCCGCATTGGATGACCGAATTGAGCTGACCTCATGACCTTCGACATTGTGATTCGTGGTGGGACCGTTGTGGACGGTTCTGGCGCTCCCCGATACCAGGCCGATGTGGCCGTGACCGGCGACCGCATTGCCTCGATTGGCCGCATCGCCGAGCGCGGCCGGGAGGAGGTGGACGCTCGCGGGCTGATCGTCTCGCCCGGATTCATCGACGGCCACACCCACTTCGACGCCCAGATTTCCTGGGACCCCTACGGCACCTCCTCCTGCTACCACGGCGTCACCTCGGTGATCATGGGCAACTGCGGCTTCACGCTCGCGCCCTGCCACCCCGACGACCAGGACATCCTCATGCGCACGCTCGAGGCGGTTGAGGACATCCCCGCCGAGGCGCAGCGCGCCGGCGTCGACTGGACCTGGCAGACCTTCCCCGAGTTCATGCAGTTCCTCGAGGCCAAGCCCAAGGGCCTCAACTACGGCGGCTACGTCGGCCACACCGCGCTGCGCACCTACGTCATGCGCGAGCGCGCCTTCACCGACCCGGCCTCGGACGCGGAAATCGCCGAGATGGCGGAGCTGCTCCAGGAGGGCGTGCAGGCTGGCGGGATGGGCTTCTCGACGACCCGCTCGCCCGCGCACAAGACGCGCGAGGGCGCGCCCGTGCCCTCGCGCCTGGCGACGTGGGACGAAGTCCGCCAGCTGGTGCTGGCGATGGGCGAGATCAACCGCGGCGTCGTCGAAATCAGCGGCGAGCCGACGATGGGCCAGGACCCGAACGATCCCAACCACTACGAGCGCCGCTTCCGCGATCTGGCGATTGACTCGGGTCGGCCGATGTTCTTCCCCGCGCTCCACAGCCGCCGCGCCGCGCCCGACAGCTGGCGCCGCCTCTTCGACCACGCCCAGCAGGCCGCCGAGCAGGGCGGGCGGATGTTCGGCCAGGCGCACTCACGCGAACTCGCCACCAACTGGTCGTGGCGCACCGAGATGCCCTTCGACCGCCTCTCGATGTGGCGCGAGATCCGCAAGCAGCCGCTTGATGAACAGCTGAAGCTGCTGCGCGACCCGGAGATCGTGGCGCAGCTGGTGCACATCGCCAACACGGAGGAGGAGGACTTCTCCAAGGTGATGCCCGCGCAGGCGCGCAAGCCGTCGGACTGGGACTGGGTCTTCATCCTCGACCACGTCGACGGCACGCCCAACCGCCGCCTCGGCGAGGTCGCCCGCGAGCGTGAGGAAGACCCGATCAAGACGATGATCGACGTCGGCGTCGAGCAGGAGCTGGACACGCTCTACATGGTGCCGCTGGCCAACGAGTACCAGGAGACGGTGCTCGAGATCATGCGCGAGCCGCGTTCGCTGGTCACCTTCTCCGACGGCGGCGCGCACGTCTCGCAGATCATGGACTCCTCGCTGCAAACCCACGTGCTCGCCCACTGGGTGCGCCGCGCCGGCGAACTGAGCATCGAGCAGGCCGTCAAAATGCTGACCTGGGACATGGCGACCGCCTGGGAGCTCCCCGACCGCGGCCTCCTGCGGCGCGGCTACAAGGCGGACATGATCATCTTCGACCTCGACACCGTCGGTCCCGAGCGGCCGACCGTCGAGCACGACCTGCCCGCCGGCCAGCGGCGGCTCGTGCAGAAGTCGAAGGGCTACCACATGTCGATCGTGAGCGGCGGGATCACGATGCGCGACGGCGAGCCGACCGGCGTCACCTCCGGTCAGGTGCTGACCTCGGCGCGGTAGCCGTCAGCGGTGCGGATTCCGCAGTTCGGCATCAACCGTCAGGACGCCGAGTCGCCGGCGGCGTTCGCCGCCGACGTGGCGCGGATCGAAGCGCTCGGCTGGGATTGCGTCTGGCTGCCCGACTCGCAGCTGCGCCGGCGCGATACCTACGTGCTGCTCGCCGCCGCCGCGCAGGCGACCGAGTCAATCCAGCTCGGCACGCTGCTGGTCAATCCGATCACCCGCCACCCGTCCGTGACGGCCTCCTCGATCGCCACGATCGACGAGCTCGCGCCCGGGCGCGTGGCGCTCGGCTTCGGCGCGGGCGACACGGCGGTCCGCCTGAGCGGTCTGCGGCCGGCGCGCGTCGCGGAGATGGAAGACGCCATCGCCCTGATGCGCGGCCTGCTCGCCGGCGAGCGCCTCGAGGTCGGCGCGGAGCGCCCCGCTTATCTGCCGTTCCACCGGCCGGTGCCCGTCTGGCTGACCGCCGGCGGGCCGCGCACGCTGGAGATGGGCGGCCGCGCCGCCGACGGCGTCTTCATGCGCGTCGGCACGCATCCCGCGACCATCGCCGACACCGTCTCCAAGATTCGCCGCGGCGCGGAGGCGGCGGGCCGCGACCCGCTCTCGGTGCCGCTAGGCATCATCTTCCATACCGTGTTGGTCGACGATGACGCGGACGCGCGAACGCTGGGCAAAGCGATGGCCGCCGGCTACTACGAGTACTCGCCGATGCTCTTCGACCCGCCCGGTCTGAGTTGGGACGGTCCCGACCCCGAAATCCTCAAGCGCGAGCGCGGCGTATGGCCCGACTTCCACCACGACGCCGACCTGCTCAAGGCCGGACGCGCGGTGGACTTCCTCAGCACGGCGCACGCTGACGCGTTCGCGCTGCGCGGGACGGCGGACGCGGTCGCCGCGCAGCTTGTCGGCGTGCTGTCCGAAGCGTCACGCGCCGGGCTCGAGTTTGAGTACGTGGTGCTGCATCCGATCCCCAATCCGCCCGCGCCCGACGACGCGGAGGACGGCTACACCGTGCGCGTCGCGCGGCAGGTGCTGCCCGCCGTGCGTGAGCAGCTGGCCCGGCTCGCATAGGATCGACACACTCAACAGGCACGCAACTCATTAGGGAGCGGGAGATGACTGACCTCAGCAAGATCAAGGCGCTGGCCTGGGATGTCGGCGGCACCGTCTTCGACTGGCACCACACGATTCGCGACGAGGTCGCGGCGATCGCCGCGGCGCAGGGCGTCGAGCTGGACGCCGCCGCCTTCACCAATCAGTGGCGCTTCACCATGTTCCGCCGGCTCCAACTGGTGCGCCGCGGCGATTTGCCCTGGCTGAACGCCGACCAGCTCCACCGCCGCGTGCTCGATGAGGTGATGGACGCGCACCCGCAGCTCCAGCTGGACATGAACGAGCGCGATCAGCTCAATCAGGTCTGGCATCGTATGAACGCCTGGCCCGACGCGCCCGCGGCGCTCGAGGCGCTGCGCTCGCGCTATACGGTCACCGTGCTGACCGTGATGTCATGGGCGATCGCGGTCGATTGCAGCAAGCACAACGGGATTAGCTGGGATGGGATTCTCTCTTGCGAGTTCCTCGGTCACTACAAGCCGGAGCCTGAGGCCTACCAGGCCAGCGCGCGGCTGCTCGGCCTCGATATCTCCGAGGTGATGATGTGCGCCGCGCACAAGGGCGACCTGCAAGCCGCCGCACGGGCGGGGATGCCGACCGCCTACGTGCCCGTCGTCGGCGAGCGCGGCGCGGGCAACGACCCCGACCTCTCGCCCGACCCCAGCTTCACCGTCAACGCCACCGACTACCCCGACCTCACCCGCCAACTATTGGCGTAGAGACGTTGACGTCCGGAGAATCCAACCATGGCCGCGCAGCCAAGCCAGGCCAATCCCCAGATGATCGCCTGGGCAATCGACGAGTCAGGGTACGGACAGGAAGAGCTCGCCCAACAGCTGCATGTAGACGCTGCCAAGATCGCGGCCTGGATCGACGGCGAGGAATCGCCAACGGTCGGCGAGTTGTCCCGTCTGTCGAAGGTGCTTCATCGCTCCTCAGCACTCTTCTACAGGCCGTCTCCGCCGACCCGGCACAGCCTGCCAGCGGCGCTGCGCGTTGCTCAGGGACGCGCAGCGCGTGAGCTGTTGCCCAACGAACGGCTCGTCCTCCGGCGAGCCCGGCGGCAACAGCAGCTAGTCGCATCGCTGCTGCACGCCGAGAACACACCTCAGATTCCCAAGGCGGCAGATACGCAATCGCCGCCGACAGCGGCGCAACGGCTGCGTGGGTGGATCGGCGTACCGCTGGCGACACAGGTGGCGTGGAAGAGTGATCGAGAGGCGTATCGGGCCTGGAAGTCCGAGCTCGAGGAACGCGGCCTGATGGTCATGGAACTGTCCCTGGGCCGCCAGGGACTGCGCGGCTTTTCGCTTCCGAATGCGAAGGCGCCTGCCATCTCGGTGAATTCCGCAAACAACTACGCCGCGCGGTCATTCACGCTCTGGCACGAAGTGGCGCACCTGGCACTCGCGACTGAAGCGTCTTGTCTGGCTCCCGATCCGGATCCTTCCGCCCGCACAGAACGGTGGTGTGACCGTGTCGCCAGTGCCGTGCTCATGCCGCCTGACGCAGTGCGAGCGTTCATCGAAGACGAGCGCCCATTGGGCGGATTCCAGCTTGTCGAGCGGGGAGCGCGCCATTTCCGTGTCAGTCTTCGCGCGATGGCAATCGCTCTGGAGGAGGCTGCGCCAACTCTGGGTGCTCTGTTTGCGGAAGTGGAAGCCCGGGCTGGTCAACGCGACTACGAGAAAGGCGGTGGCGGCGGCAGGCGTCGTCCACAGATCAGATTGCAAGAAGTGGGTTCTGTAGGGGCGCGCACGATCGCGGATGCGGTCAGCGCGCAGCGGATCTCCGAGCTGACGGCGCGCCGCGTGCTACGGCTTGATGGCTACGAACTCTCCGAGATGGCCGGAATGGTCGGCCGTTCTTGATCTTCCCATCCAATGTCTATGTTCTTGACACCTCGGTCCTTATCCAACTGAAGCGGATCGTCAGTATCGAGCATCAATGGACGTTCTTTCGATGCCTCGAACAAATGGTGCGGGATGGGCAGCTGTTCATCTGTAGACAAGTGGTGAACGAGTCAAAGGTGAAGCATCCAGATCTCCCCGGTGCGTGGGCGCACGGCGTCGGGAGATATGTCGCTCGCCATTACCGCACCTCGCCCGCCCGACTGCGAATGGTGATGGCGGAGGTTCCCGATGTCGTCGTCAACGACGAAGAAGCGGAGGCTGATCCGCACGTGATTGCCCAAGCTCTCGAGCTCAGGGCAGAGGGACTTCGCCCAATCGTCGTGACGCGCGACGAAAGCGACGAGCAAGGTCGGATGGCGCTAACCCGGGCCTGCGCCCAGTTTGACATTCACACGGTGAATGAGTATGGGTTCATCGACACCATCGACTGTGACGCTGGACAGCTGGTAAAGCCAACAAACTAGGCCAGGCCGCCGCCGTCTACGACGAACTCGGCGCCGGTGCTGAAGCTGGACTCGTCTGACGCGAGGTAGAGGGCCAGGTACGCCACCTCCGATGGATCCGCGGCTCGCCGGAGCGGGGTGTTCCTCAGGAAGCGCTCGCTGTCCGCCTCGAAGCCCGGTACCTGATGCAGCATCATCGTGTCGATTGGGCCGGGATGGATGCTGTTCACGCGGATGTTGTAGCGGCCCCACTCGCGCGCCGCGACCTTGGTCATCCCCCGCACCGCGAACTTGCTCGCTGTGTAGGCGATGGAGCCCGGTCCGCCGCGGAAGCCCGCTGTCGAGGAGATGTTGACCGCCGACCCCGACTGCTGCGCGATCATCTGCAGGCCGACCGCTTTCATCCCCAGCCAGACGCCGATCTGGTTGATGTCGATCACCTGCCGGTAGTTCTCCTCCGTCATCTCCACGATCGGCGCGTTACGGTAGATGCCGGCGTTGTTGACCAGCGCGTCCAGCCGCCCGTGCTGCTCGACGATCTCCGCGACCAGCGCGTGCTAGGCCACCTCGTCGGTCACGTCGAGGTGGTGATAGCTGGCCGCCTCGCCGATCCGCGCCGCGGTCTGCGCGCCTTCGCTGTCGAGCACGTCGGTGATCACGACGCGCGCGCCCTCCGCCGCGAACAGTTCCGCCTCCGCCGCGCCCTGCCCGCGCGATCCGCCGGTGATCAGCGCGACTTTGTCCTTGAGCCGGTCAACCATGATGCTGCTCCTCCCGCGTCTGCGCTCCGTCTGCGCCTGACTTGCTCTGTTTGCCCGGATTGTCTGGCGTGCGCAGTCTAAAGACTCGGAGGTACGTATCCTACGCAGACGCGAATCACTTGCAGCAGGCGAAGGCAGCGATCATGGCAGGACGCATTGACGGCAAAGTGGCGGTGATCACCGGCGGCGCGAGCGGCATCGGCGAAGGCTCGGTGCGGCTCTTCGCCGAAGAGGGCGGCCGCGTGGTCGTCGCCGACATCCAGGACGAGCGCGGCCACGCGCTGGTCGAGTCGATCGGCGGCGAGACGACCTACGTCCATGCCGATGTCGGGTCGGAGGCCGACGTGCAGGGCGCCGTCGCCCATGCCGTGGACCGCTACGGCCGGATCGACGCGATCTTCAACAACGCGGGCTACGCTGGCGCGTTGGGCGGGGTCACTGAGGTCACGGAGGCGGAGTACGACCAGACGATGGGAGGACTGCTCAAGGGCGTCTTCTTCGGGATCAAGCACGCCGCGCTGGCAATGCTGGCGCAGGGCGGCGGCGGCACGATCGTCAGCACGGCGAGCGTCGCCGGCGTCAACGCGGGCAACGGCCCCGCGATCTACAGCGTCGCCAAAGGCGCGGTGATGCACCTGACCAAAGTGGCCGCCTATGAGCTGGGCGAGCACGGCATCCGCGTCAACTGCATCTGCCCGGGCGGGATCGCGACGCCAATCTTCGGCAAGGCGATGGGACTCTCCGTCGCGGACGCCGACAAGACAGTCGAGGCGATGGCGCAGGTGATGGGCGCATCCCAGCCGATCGCGCGCTCGGGGATGCCGGCCGACATCGCCCACGCGGCGCTCTGGCTCTCCAGCGACGACTCCAGTTTCGTCACCGGGCAGGCGCTGATCGTGGACGGCGGCCTGACGCTGGGCCGCCCGCGCAACGACGAGTTCGGCGAGGGCATCGCGCAACTCTTCGACTCGCTGGGGATCGAGATGCCGCCGCAATGACGTCTGCGCCGAGCGCGATCGCCGCACCCCCGAGCCGCCGCCGATGAGGCTCTTCGGCCGACCCGTCTTCTACGGCTGGGTGGTGGTGGCGGCGGCGTTCGCGGCGCAGTTCGTGACGGTCGGTGTGCAAACCTCCGTGGTCGCGGTCTTTGCGCCGGAGTTCATTGACGAGTTCGGTTGGACGCGGACCCAGTTCTTCGCCGCCGATTCGCTCGGTCAGGCGCTGCTGATGATGATCGGGTTCATCCTCGGCCCGCGCGTTGATCGATTCGGGGCGCGGCCGATCATGCTCGGCGCCGCCGTGGTCTGCATTCCCGCCTTGTTCATGATGAGCCAGGTGGAGGAGTACTGGCAGTACCTCCTGGTGCGGGGCGCATTCCTGGTCACGTCAGCGTCGGTGGCCGGCTTCCTCGTGGTCTCGATCGCGGTCTCGAAGTGGTTCGTGGTGAGACGCGGCCAGGCCTTGGGCTGGACCTCGATGGGCGTCTCGATGGCCGGCTTCTTCTGGCCCACGTTCACCGCTGGCGTGCTGATCGAGCCGCTCGGCTGGCGCACGGCCTGGATGGTGCTGAGCGCCTGTCTCGCGGCGATCCTGATTCCCTCCGCGCTGCTCATGCGCCGGCGGCCCGAGGATCACGGGATGCTGCCCGACGGCGGACCGACGCAGCTCACAGCGGAGCAGATTCAGGCGGCGCAGCACGACGACGACACGTCGCTCACCCGCGGCGAGGCGCTGCGCACGAGTTCCTTCTACCTGATCGTGCTGATCTTCGGCATCTCGGTGGTCGGGATTTTCGCGATCCTCCTGAACGGCGTCCTGTTTCTGGGCGAGCACGGCTTCAATTCGGTGCAGGCGGCCGCGGCGGTGGCCGCGTTCTCGCTGCTCTCGATGGTCACCAAGCCGCCCTGGGGGTTCGCCCTCGACCGCTTCGACACGCGCGTCGTCGGATTCCTCTCCTTCGCCGTGGGCGCGGCCGGGTTTGTCCTGGTGATCAATGCCGCGCCGACCGGCGACTGGTGGCTGATCGCCGGCGCGCTGGCGCTGATGGGGCTTGGAATTGGCGGCAACATCCCGATTCAGGACATGTTCTGGGCCGAGTACTTCGGCCGCCGCCACCTGGGCTCCGTGCGCAGCATCGGCTTCCCGGTGGCGATGGGGATCAACGCGGTCACCCCCGTGCTGGTCGGTCTGTCACGCGACCTGCTCGGTTCCTACGAGGTGGCGTTCTACACCTGCGCCGGCCTGTGGGCGCTGTCCGCGGGGCTTTGCCTGATGCTGCGCCTGCCGGCCAAGCGGCGGACGCCGCTGGAGGCGCTGGTCCGCCGCGTCGCCGCCCTGATCACGCCCAGAACCCATCCCGCCGCTCGCCCGGCCTCACAGAAACGCACGTAGGCAGAAACGCCCGGAGGCGCAAACGAAACAGCCCGCTCGATGTTCGAGCGGGCTGTCGCCTGAGACCAGGTTTGTCGTCCCGCGCTACTCAGCCGGGCGCGGCAGGCCGATCTCAACTTCCGAGCTGCGCAGGAACCGGTTGTGGTCTGGCCCCTCCGCCGGGAAGAAGCGGGCGCGCGGGAAGATGTCGTCATAACCCTCGACGCGGAAGCCGAACTCCGTGCGACCGTCCTCGGCGCTGTAGCGGGCGATGATCCGTCCGACGAAGCCGTCGCCGAAATCGATCTCGGTGCTGCGCAGCCAGCGGGTGTGGCCTGGCCCGCCGCTGGGGAAGTAGCGGGCGCGAGGCAGAATGTCCTCGCCTGTGGGCCCCCGCATCCCGAACTCGATGCGGCCGTCCGCGGCGCGGCGTGCGATGATCCGCACCTTGATGGTCTGCTCCTCCACCAGTCCCGCAACGTCGTGTTTGAACTCGGTGATCGAGATCCCCTCCTCGACGAATCCGGCCACGATCACGTCCATCAAGTCTGTCTCGCGGCTGACCGTGTCCGTGACCAGGCGCAGCCGCACGCGGGTCGCTCGCTCGCTCGGCACGACGACGTGCCAGTCACCCCATTCGCTGACCCCCGAGGCGTCTTCCTCGTCGAGCTCCACGCGTTCGCCGTTCTCGTCGTAGACCTGAATTTCGGCCCCGACATAGGCCTGGGCGTCAACGCCCCAGAACCAGTGCGGCGCCGGCGGCGGCGCTTGCGCCTCAGCCGCGGGCATGAGGGTGACCAGGAGCGCGGCCAGCCCGGCCAGCAGCCCGATGCTCAGGCTCCAGCGCCGCGCCCCGCGATCTGCCAAGATGGTTCGCATTCCCAGCTCCTCCTTTGCGCTACCCCGCAACCGGCGGCTGACTGAGTACAGCGTATCCCGCAGCGAGAGTCAACCCGTTATCTGGTCAGCTTCATTTTACATAGTACGTGATTGACTGCGCTTGCCCCAGCCGCGAATCGGACTCCGCTGGCCGCGTCCGTCGGGCGCGCCGTCCTCAACGCGCGAGGAAGCCGCCGTCGACCTTGAGCTCCGACCCGGTCACGTACGAGGACTCGTCCGAGGCCAGGAACAGCACCGCGTTCGCCACCTCGTCAACCTCGCCAGTCCGCCGCAGCGGGATCGCCCGCACCAGCCGCGCCCGCGCCTCGTCGGACATGCCGATGCTCGAACGCATCGGCGGCATGAAGCCGGGATGCACCGTGTTGACGCGGATGCCCTGCGGCCCGAGCCGCACCGCCATCGCCTTGGAAAAGTTGCGCACCGCCGCCTTCGAGGCGTGGTACGCCGGATGCCCGGCGTCCGAGCCGACGAAGCCGTAGATCGAGGAGATGTTGACGATCGAGCCGCCGTTGCCCGCCGCCAGCATCGCCGCCGACCCCAGCTTGGTGCCGAGAAACACACCCGTCGCGTTGACGTTCATGATCCGATGCCAACCCTCGGTCGAGTTCGGGTCGTCCACCGCGGTGGACGACAGCCCGGCATTATTGACCAGCACGTCCAGCCGCCCGCCGTGCGCCTCCAGCGTCGAGCTGAGCAGCGCGTTCCACTCCTCCTCCGCCGTGACATCCATGCGGACAAACCGCGCCGCGCCGCCGGCGGAGCGAATCTCTTCTTCCACCAGCAGACCGCCCTCCTCATAGAGGTCAGCAATCACCACCGCCGCGCCCTCCCGAGCAAACAGCCGGCACTCCGCCGCCCCCATCCCCGCACCACCCCCAGTGACAATCGCCACCCTACCGTCAAGTCGTCCGGGCATGTTCCAACTCCAATACAGGTCCAGGAGCTCCCCCAGAGAGAGCATCGGGGAGGAGCATCGCTTCCCCCCCTCTGGGGGGAAGCTGTCGCGGAGCGACTGAAGGGGGGGCGCTGCCCGCTGTCCGCAGAGCAGCTGAGGGTGATCTCAGAGCTCCCCCTCGGGGGAGCTGTCACGAAGTGACTGAGGGGGGGGCGCCCCCCCCGAGGCGCCCCCCCCCCTTCAGCCCCTACGGGGCAACTTCCCCCAAAGGGGGGAAGCCTTCCATCGCCAGGCGTCTCTCTCGCCTAGCCGCCCGCGGCGGCGCTTTCGTAGATCGAGGCGGGCGGCGGCGGGAGGTGGTAGATGCGCTCCGCCGTCGTGCGCAGCACCTTCTCGCGGATGCGCTCGTCGAGGTCGGTCAGGACTTCCGTGATGTGCTCCTGCGCGCGCGGGTAGAGACACGTCGGGTGCGGGAAATCGGTCTCGAACATCACGTTGTCCTCGCCGATCTCCGCCACCGCCGCGCGCGGCCCGAAGTCCTCGAACCAGAACGACGCGAAGATCTGGCGGCGGAAGTACTCCGAGGGCAGCATCGTCAGCCCCTCGCGCTCGGTCGGCACCGTCTCCTGGAACTGGTAGTCCAGCGCCTCCAGCAGGAACGGAATCCAGCCGATCCCCGATTCCACCGAGACGAAGTTGAGCTTCGGGTAGCGCTCGCAGAGACCCGAGAAGATCAGGTTGATGATCACCTTGAAGTTGGTGATGAACAGCGCGACCGAGGTCAGCGCCAGCCGCCGCTGCGGGCCGTAGCCGTCCCAGATCAGCTTGTCCGCCACGCCCGCGCCGGCGCCGATGTGGAAGTTGATCGGCATCTCCATGTCCGACGCCGTCTCCCAGAACGGATCCCAGGCCGGATCGTTGAGGTAGGGCAGCCCGAACGCCTCCGGCGTGTCGCACATCGTGATCCCGGTCAGCCCCATGTCGTAGATGCGCTTCAGCTCCTCGACCGCCGCCGGGATGTCCCAGAAGGGCACCAGACCCTGCGGGAAGAGCCGCCCCGCGCCCTCGTCCTGGAACTCCGCGATCGCGTCGTTGTAGACCGTGCAGCAGACATTGCGCAGCTCCGTGTCCGCAATGCGGACGAAGTTCTGCGAGCCGAAGCCGGCCACGTTCGGATAGACGATCTGCTGCGCGATGCCGAGCTGATCGAGCAGCTGCAGCCGCGCCTTCGGCTCCGTCGCCGCCTTGCTCATCTGCTCGAACGAGGCCAGCGAGATCGTCCCGTACTCCTTCTGCCCGTCGTCGCGCACGACCGTGAAGCCGGGCGGGCCAAAGTCAATGTCGTCCAGCACCTGCCAGCGCTGCTGACCCTCGTCGTTGATCACGATGTGCGGCACCGCCTCCTTGTATTTCGCCGGCGCCCGAGACGTCCACAAATCGGGCGGCTCGGTGTAGTGCGAGTCGATGTCGATGACGGGAATGCCATGCACGGTGAGAGACATATCAGAACTCCTCCTGCCTGCTCGCGCAGTCCAAACGGTTCCCCGTATGCTAGCCCGTTCCACGCCCGCGCTGCCCTCTGACCGCCTGGCACCAGCGGAGGATCTCAGCGCTCCCCCTTTGGGGGAGCTGTCGCGGAGCGACTGAGGGGGGGCGTCCTCCGAGGCGGCCCCCCTTCAGCCTTCGGCAGCTTCCCCCACAGGGGGGGCAGCGGGGCAGAATCCATCGCTCCCCCCCTCCGGGGGCAGCGGGGCAGAATCCATCGCTCCCCCCTCCGGGGAGCAGCGGGGCAGAGTCCATCGCTCCCCCCTCTGGGGGGGGAGCTGTCGCGGAGCGACTGAGGGGGGCTGAGTGTCCGCTGCGCCCCGGAGGGGAGAGGTGGGTGGCATAACTGGATTTCGTTGCTCGGCGGGGGCGGTTTAGACTTTTGCTTCAGTTGACAGTTGGGCAAGGACGGGGATGGATATGGCTGCTATTGCTTCCCGCTGGTCTCGGATTGCTTTGGTTGGCTTGCTTGGGGCTTTGGTGGCGGCGGTCGCGTTGGTGGTCGTTTCCGGGCTGCCGACGGTTGACGCTCAGAATTCACCCCCCCCCCCCCACCAGATAACCGGGTTCCTGAACTTCCGCCTGATCAGCCGGCTCCGCCTCCGAATCAACCGCCTCCGGACGAACCGCCGGTAGACAAGCCGCCGCCGAGCGACCCGCCCAAAGAGCAGCCGCCCGCAGACGACCCGCCGCCGAGCCTGCCGCCCCGGCCGAGCCCGCCGGACGATGAGTACCGGGTCGATCCGATTGGCGACATCCCGTCGCAGGAGCCTCCGCCGAGCGATTCGCCGGCCAGCGGCGTGCCGCCCAGCAGTGGCCCGCCGTCGAGTGCGCCGCCAGGCGGCGGTCCGCCGACGGGCGCGCCGCCAGGCTCCGGCGCGCCGGCGCCCAGTCCCGCGGACGCGGACGCCGACGATCAGGCGGACGGACAAGGGGCGAGCGGCCAGGCTAGCTATGACGGCCCCTGCCGGGTCGTCTGGAGTTGGGCGTTCCAGGATGGCAGCCAGCCCGGTATCTGGCTGTACAACCGCTTTGGCGGCGACTGTACCGGCACGCACGGCAACCTCATTGAGTTGACCGCCGCCGGGGGCGACTGGGCTGAGCCCGCCGAGTTCCTGGCCTGGCTTTACGAGGGGAATCGCGACTACTGGTACGGCGACTGCACGCCCACCGACTGTAACGGAGGCGGGAGCGGGCACCTGCACGCCGAGGTCAACTGGGTCGGGAACAGCTACCAGACGTACATGACCTTCCTGCCCGAAGCCTGCTTCGCCGACCAACTCACGGCGGACGTGACCGAGGTCCACATTCGCTCGCGCGTTGACGCCCCCTACGCCAGCCAGGAGTGGGGCCTGTCGGTGGTGACGTCGTACGAACGCGACCGTGCGCTGCCGCCCCACTGTGACTACGGCCCGCAAGTGAACTTCCAAGTGAATGAGATGGAGCGGTGGGACCGCGTCCTCGCCGTCGGCGAAGTCCGCTTCACCGTCCCGGAGAGTGCAGCCGGCTGCGTGCTGCCGCCGTGGGACGCCTACCGCGTTCAGATCCGCAAGCACGGCAGGAATCCCGAGACCGGCCAGCCGTACCCTTGGGGTAACTGGGAGCATGTCACCTGCTGGGGTGTGAACGACGGTCATCGCTGCGCGGCCAACGTCGCGGGTTACCGCACCGGCCGGGCCCAGCAGCCGTTCATCTACAACGCGCTGATTGCGGCGTTGTACCCGCAGCGGTCGATCCCGCATTGCAATGAGCCGTCTCCGCCGCCGCGATGCGCCGATTGGCCCCCAGTGAGTCTGCCAGCTCATTTCTGGGGTGCCGTGACTCGGTATCACTACCCTAATCTTGTCCACCCTCAGGACTACATCGAGGTGCGGTTGCGCTACAACCTCGACGGGGACCGCGGCACCGGCGATTACGACGGCCAGGAATATGTGACCAACCCCGTCCCCGCTCAGGTGCTGTCCTACGGCTGGCAAGACAGGCGGTTTGCCAGCGCCCGACCCTGATCAGCCGGCTGCGGCCACGGAGGCGAGGGCGAACTCGCGGGCGGCGGCGGCGGGGCTGAGCCGCCGCCGTTCGGCCAGGGCGAAGATCTCCCGCGCCGTCTCGGCGACGCCCTCCGCGTGGGCCGCGGCCTCCGCGAGACTCCAGCCGACGACGTCCTGCGCCACCGAGATCACGCCGCCCGCGTTGACCACGTAATCGGGCGCGTAGAGGATGCCGCGCGCCGCGATCAGCGCGGCGTCCTCGGGGTCGCGGGCCAGCTGATTGTTCGCGCCGCCGCAGATCGCGCGGCATTGCAGCGCGGCGATGCTGCGTTCGTCGAAGACGCCGCCCAGCGCGTTGGGCGAGAGCACGTCGCAGGGCGCGACGAACGCCTCGTCCACGGAGATCGTGCGCGCGCCAATCTCGGCCCCCAGCGCCGCCGCGGCAATCGCGCGGATGTCCGCGACCAGCACCTGCGCGCCCTGCTCGGCCAACGCGCGCGCCACCTTCGAGCCGACCTTGCCGACGCCGACCACGACGATCGTCCGCCCGGCCGGATCGGGATCGCCGTCCAGCGTCTCCAGCACCGCGCGGATGCCGCCCAGCACCGTCACCGCCGTGAGCTCGGAGGTGTCTCCGGAGCCCGCTGAAGTGCCGACGACGTGCGGCGTCCACTGGGACAGCTGGTCGATCTCGGCGGTCGTGACGCCGACGTCGGTGGTGGTCAGATAGCGGCCCGCGAAGCGGTTGACGAAGGCGGCGTAGCTGCGCAGCTGCGCTTCGGTCTTGTGCGCGGGATCGCCGATCACGACCGCCTTGCCGCCGCCGAACGGCAGCCGCGCGGCGGAGGACTTGAGCGTCATCGCCTCCGCCAGCCGCCGCACATCGGCGAGCGCCGCGTCGCGGTCGGCGTAGGGCTGCCAGCGCACGCCGCCGATCGCCGGCCCGCGCGCGGTCGAGTGGATGGCGCAAATCGCCTCGAGGCCGGCCGCGTCGTCGCGCCAGTGCGCGAGCTCTTCGTAGCGGTCATCGCCGATGCTGCGGAACTCGGCCATCCCTCACCTCGCTCCCTGTGCTCCCTGTCCTGCGGGCGGCAATGGCGTGGTCACTCAAGCATCCCGGAGATGCTGGTGATCACGCCTTGCGCGTCAATCTCAATCAACTGTAAGTCGCCCTGCGGCGCGTAGAGGCGGCCAACATCGGCCGACCACTCCAGCGCCAGCCGCTCTGTCGCCTGGCCTTCACCGAGGCCGTCATCGAGGCCGTCACCGAGCAGGATGATCGCGCCCGCGGCCGCGTCGAGGTCCGCGTCGAGCGCGCGTCCGCAGCGCATACAGCCAGGCGGTACGACGGCGATCGTGAGGGCGCGCCCGCGCAGATCGCTGAGCCGCCAGAGGTCGCCGCCGGCGGTCGGCGCGAGCAGCATGTCGGGCGCAATCGCGCCGACCTCCGCGCCGACCGTCAGCTCCGCTTCGCCGTCGCTCTCGACAGGCGGCGGCGACTTGAGGCCGGGCAGCAGGCCGACGTGGTTGCTCGCGTAGGACTCGGCGAAGTCGGCGGTGTGCTCGGCGACCAGCTCATCGGAGGCCTGGCCGGCCCAGATGCGCACGATCACGCCGTCTGGATTGACGAAGAACGAGCGCGGCGGGCCGTTCGGGCCGCCGCCGCCGTAGGCGCGGAAGACGGCACCGTCAAAGTCCAGCGGCACGGCGTACTCGACGCTGAACTCGCTGACGAAGTCCTGCGCGACCGACGCGGACTCCTCAATGTTCACGCCGACAATCGTCAGCCCCGCCGCTCCGTGCGCCTCGCCGGCGCGGATCAGGGCCG
Organism: Dehalococcoidia bacterium; assembly: GCA_965200625.1. Classification (GTDB taxonomy): domain Bacteria; phylum Chloroflexota; class Dehalococcoidia; order Bin125; family Bin125; genus Bin125. The sequence goes on along the minus strand of OZ241375.1, from coordinate 1,258,847 downwards.
GCACCTCGCGTCGGCAGGGGCCGCACCACGACGCCCAGAAGTTGATCAGCACCGGCTGGCCGCGCCAGTCCGAGAGGCGGAAGCGGCCGCCGTCGAGCGTCTCCAGGTCGAAATCGGGAGCCAGCTGCCCGACCCGCGCGCCGACCTCGCGGCCCTCGGTCGGCAGCCAGGCGGGGAGCGTCGCCAGGCCGCCGTCGCCGCCGCCCGAGGGTTGCAGCAGCGTCAGCCAGAGCGCTGCCGCGACCGCAATCACCACGCCCGCGCCGGCGAGCACCGTGCGGCTCCCGTGATACTCGCGCGGGCGGTTGGGATTCTCGTCCGGCAGCTCGCCCGCCTGCTCCGCGGTCAGATCATCGGCCGGCTCTGGATTCTGGCGGTCGTCGGTATCATTCATAGCGTTCAACGTTTGGAGGCAGCCGATGACGGCGCAGTCAATTCCGGCCGAGCAGTTGCTCTCGGCCATCCGCGAGGCCGGCGTCCAGGACGTCGTCCTCGTCCCCGACACGCACCAGCGTACGGTGCTCGACCTGCTCATGGCCGACGACGAGATTCGCACCGTGCATTGCTCAACGGAGGATGAGGCGGTCGCGGTCTCGGCCGGGCTGATCATCGGCGGTCGGAGGCCAATGATGCAAATTCAGCACGCCGGGCTCTACGCCTCGGTCAACAACCTGCGCGGCGTCGGCCTGGACGGCCAGTTCCCCATCGTCCTCCTGATCGGCCTGCTCGGCCGCGACCCGGAGCTGGAGCCGGAGGCGGACGGGTCCTCAATGGTCCGCCTCTGCCGACCGCTGCTCGAGACGCTGGACATTCCCTCGCATCTGCTCGACGGTCCCGACGACCTGCACCACGTCGCCGCCGCTTTCGACGAAGCCGCCGAGCGCGGCGGCCCCGTCGCCCTCCTGGTGGGAGCCACAACCGCATGACCGACAACACGCCAACCAACAGCGAAGTCCAACGCATGTCGCTCGACGCCGCCCTGGATGTGCTCGCCCGCCGTCGCCAGAACCAGATCGTGGTCGGGACGATGACCGCGAACGGCGTCTGGCGGCAGAAGTCGCCGCACGACCTCAATCTCGCCTGCATCGGCTTCATGGGCGGCGCGTCCACGCTGGCGCTGGGCGTCGCGCTCGCCCAGCCCGAGCGCGACGTCTGGGTGATCGACGGCGACGGCTCGCTGATGATGCAGCTCGGCTCGCTGGGCACGATCGCCGGCGCCGCGCCGACGAACTATCTGCACATCGTGATCCACAACGGCGTCTACGAGACCAGCGGCTCGCAGCCGCTGCCCTCACAGCAGCAGGTCGACTTCGCGCACATGGCGGCCGGCGCGGGCTACGCCCAGACCGCCTCCTTCGGCGACGCCGAAGAGTTCGACGCCGCCCTCGACGAGCTCATCGCCGCCCCCGGCCCCACCCTGATCCAGATCTACACCAGACCCGCCGACCGCTTCTACAGCGCCCGCCCCACACCCCCCGGCAGCATCCCCGCCCTCGCAAGGATGTGGCCCCCCGTCGCCCAAGCGCTGTCTCAGGAGTGACCCCTCAGATCTCACCCAGTGGGGGGCTGTCGCGGAGCGACTGAGGGGGCATCCTCCGAGGCGACCCCCCTCAGCCTTCGGCAGCTTCCCCCCCGGAGGGGGCAGCGGCGAAGGAGAAGGCCGCAGCCACAGGCTAGTGGTGATCGTCGTCGGGCGACGGTTGCGGCTCGGGGATGCAGGGGTTTTCTAGGGCTCCGATGCCGGAGATGCTGATGCTGACCGTGTCGCCCGCGACCAGCCAGCGGGGTGGCGTCATTGCCGCGGCGACGCCTGAGGGTGTGCCCGTGGCGATGATGTCGCCCGGCTCGAGCGTCATCGCCTGGCTGACGTAGGCGACGATGTCGTAGCAGTTGAAGATCAGATGCTTCGTGTTGGAATTCTGGCGCAGCTCGCCGTTGACGCGCGTCTGGATGTCCAGCGCGTGCGGATCGCCCAGCTCGTCGCCGGTGACGATCACCGGCCCGACCGGGCCGTGCGTGTCAAAGGACTTGCCCATCGTGAACTGCGGCGTGTGGCGCTGGAAGTCGCGCACAGAGACGTCGTTGACGATGGTGTAGCCGGCGATCACCGAGGCGGCGTCGGCGGCGGAGACGTGGCGGCAGGTCTCGCCGATCACGACGCCCAGCTCGCCCTCGTAGTCGACCGCTTTCGAGGCGAGGGGAATCTGAATGCCGCCGCCGGGTGCGTTCACGCAGCTGACCTGCTTGGTGAAGATGGTTGGCATTCGCGGCGTCTGCGCGCCGGTCTCGGCGATGTGGTCGCCGTAGTTGAGGCCGACGGCGAGGAACTTCTGCGGGCGCGGCACGGGCGCGAGCAGCTGGACATCGGAGAGCGGCCGCCGATTGCCGCCGCGCTCGACTGCCATCTCCGCCATCACGCGCCCCTCCGCGCCCAGCGCCAGAAAGGCGCGCATGTCGGTCGGCGCTTCCGGCTCGGCGAGGTAGAGGTCAACAATTTCGTCGCCCACGACCACGCCGACGCGGACGGTGTCCTCAAAGCTGAAACTGGCAAGTCGCATCAGGTCTCCCTACACTCCCAGGGGCTCGCTACGTCAGGCTAGCAGGACGCCGCCAGCCGCCGGAGAGACCATGCCCCGCTTCCCGCTGATCGCCGCCGTGCTCATCCTCGTCGCCAGCGCCGTCCTCGCCGCCTGCCGCGACGCAGCTCCCGAACGTGAGGTGGGGGAGGCGCAGTCGCGAGAGCAACCGGCCGTGGTTTCACAAACGTCGCAGCGCGTTGACCTCTCGTACCACACGTATGAGTCGCCCGCATTCGGGCGCACCATAGGTGTCGGCGGGTCGGAGCAGGACGCGGGTGTCGGCCTGGTGGTCACCTGCAGCGGCCAGCTTGAAGTATTCGTGTCCCCCTTGCCGTACATAGACGCAAACTCGGGCATGTTGACTGTCGCGCTTGACGACGGAACCGCTGAGGACGTTCCCGTTGCGCTGCGTGAGACTTGGAAGCGCAGCGACGAGGCTCGCTACACCAGAGCAATTCTGGACGCCGGCGTGTGGTACGAACGGCTGCGGGCCGCCGAGACGATGACGGTGGACTTCGAGACGCTAGCCATGCCCGCCACGTTCGATCTGACGCGCGTGTTCTCGACGCCGCTGCAAGCGGACCTTGAGGCCTGCGCGGCCGGCTCCTTCAGCGCCGGGTCTGCGTCGGCGTCATCGGTCGATCCGCCCCGCGGCGCCGTCTGGCACATCGTGACGGAGCAAGTAGGCGTCAGCCCGGTCTACCACTTCATTGCGATTGCTCCGGGCGACGGCTCGGAGTTGTTCGAAAGAGTGAAGCTGATGGTGACTTGCAGCCCCGACAGCGCCGCCGGCAGGCTCATCCATGTCACGAACATCCCATGGTTCGGTGAGCGGTCGGCCACTATGGTCGTCAGCGTTGACGGCGTCGCCAGCGAAGAGCTGCCAGTGTCCCTCGAGCAGGAGCCCGGATGGCTTCCTGACGGAGTTCGTGCAGTGGGCGTGATCCAGCTTGACGCGCCGACGTGGTACCCGCGCTTGCGCGACGCAGAAGTGGTCACGCTGGAGCTGCGCGACTCTGGGGTGGGGCTGGTCACCTTCGACCTGGCCCGCCTCTTCAGCTCCAAGCTGCAGGCTGATTTCGACGCCTGCGTCGTCAGAGCGGCGTCAGTCGCCGCGCGCGGCTAGCGGGATCGTCCCGATCACGGTGTCCCCGAAGCGGAGACTGGCAAGTCGCATTGGTTCTCCCTACACTCCCGGGGGCTGAAGCCAAGTCAGGCTGGCAAGACGCTGCCCGCCGCCAGCCGCCGGAGAGACGATGCCCCGCTTCCCACTGATCGCCGCCGTGTTCATCCTCATCGCCCTGTCGGCCGCCGCCTGTCAGGACGCAATTCCGGAGGCCGAGCCGCGACCGCTCGAGGCGGTCGCGGCTCAGTCCCAGCCCGCCGCCGACCGCTTCGAGCCGGTTGTGGCCGGTCGCACGCGGGTCGATAATCGGCTCTTCTACCATGCGACCGAGCAGGACAGCAGTGTAATCTCCACGTATGTCTCGAATACTCTTGCTTGGAGCTCTGACATCACCGGGACTAAGAGGTTTCAGGTTTCCTGTTTCGGACGCCTCAGGATGTACATTGTCACCCTGCCGGTGGTCAACGCTGAACGAGCCGTCTTCTTAGTACAGCTCGATGATCAACCAGTGCAGGAGACGACCGAGCAACTGGCATTGAGTTACACGAAAACCGGCACTAAGCCGGCTGGGTCGTCTGTGCTCTTGTCGCACAAATGGTATGAACCGCTCAAGTCGGCTTCGACCTTCAGCATTCGCTTGCGCGATTCGGACATGCCGGCGATCACCTTCGATCTCACAGGTATGTTCGAGACGCCCGTGCAGCCGAACCTCGACAACTGCTTTGAGCACCGTTTGGTCAGCGATGCTGAGGCAGCATGGACGTACGTGCCGGTAATCAGCGCCTCCGGGACTGTCAGCCGAGTCAGGCACAGTGCGAACAATTGGTATCGCGCTACTCGGGAAAGGGGCGGCTCGATATCGACTTTGATCCAGATACCGCCCATCAACTCACCTGTGGCATCGGAAACCGGACTCATCTCGTTGAGCAAATTCTGCTCAACTTTGTCTGGTACAGCGAGTTACAGATTGGCAGGTTTGCCGGCGCTGGAGGCCGATTCTGCGAGTGTGGTGTTCCATCTGGGCCGAGATTCGCAGCACGAGGCGACGCTTGAGGTGAGTACGTTCCGGGGTTCAAGCGGCCATCCAGCCTTCCCTGCAAGTTCATCGATCCTTCTAACCAATTTCCCTGATCTGATCAGTGAACTGCGCTCCGCCTCAACGCTCACCATCACTCTGCCCGAGACCGACCTGGAACCGCTGATCTTTGACCTCAGCGAGTTCTTCAGCACGCCTATGCAGGGCAACATTGACCATTGCGGCCAGTACAAGCCGTTTGAGACGCGGACGTTGGCGGCGGTGCGTTAGTCTCCGCGGGCGGCTAACGGGATCGTGCCGATGACGTCGTCGGCCTCCAGCTGGTCGATCTCGGACTCGGTCAGCGTGGTCAGGCGCGCCAGCACCTCGCGCGTGTCGCGGCCGAGCGTTGGTGAGGGGCGGTCGCTCTCGGGGCCGCGCCAGCGGGCGAAGCGGTAGGGCTGGAGCGGATAACGCTTCGCCCCCGCGTAGGTGTGCTGCTGGGTGATGTAGAAGCCGCGCGCCTGCAGGTGCTGGTCTTCGAGCAGGTCGCGTCCGTGATAGACCGCGCCCGCGGTGATCCGCAGACCCTGCAGCTCGCGCATCAGCGCGGCGGCGTCGCGCTCGCGCGTCCAGGCACCGATCGCCGCGTCAAGCTCGGCGCGGGCGGCGTCGCGGTCGCTGAAGGAGCGGTAGCGCAGCAGCCAGTCCGAGCGCCCCATCAGCCGCGCCAGCGCGGCAAACTGCGCGTCCGTCTCGCAAGCGATCGCGATCCAGCTTCCCTCGCGGCAGGGATACGTGTTGTGCGGCGCGACGCGCGGGTGCCAGTTGGCGCGGCGGCCCGGGTCCTCGCCCGAGATCGCGTAGGCCGTAATCGCCTCGCCCGTGAACGAGGTCGCCGTCTCGGTCTGGGACAGGTCAATGTGGCAGCCGCCGGGTTCGCCCTGCGCGTTGAGCCGCCGTCGCCGTTCCAGCGCCGAGAGCAGCGCCAGCGCGCCCATCACCCCGGCCAGGGGGTCGCCGCCCGTGGTGCCGCTGAAGATCGGCTGGTCGTCGGCGTAGCCGGTCAGATGCGGCAGCCCCGACATTTGCTCGGTCGTGTTGGCGAATGCGGTGTAGTGCGACCAGGAGCCGGTCAGGCCGAAGCCGGGCATCGAGATCATAATCAGCTCGGGGTTGATCGCGTGCAGCTGCTCGTAGCTGAGCCCAAAGTTGCCCATCACGCGCGGCGTGTAGTTCTCGACCAGGATGTCGGCCTCCAGCGCCAGGTGACGGATCACATCCGCGCCGCGCGGATCGGTGAGGTTCAGCGTGATCCCGTGCTTGTTGCGGTTGACCCAGTTGAACTGCGGCGCCCATTCCCACCAAAAGTCGTCGCTCGCGCCGCCCGCGCGCCAGCCGTCGATGCGCTGCACCGACTCGACCTTGATCACGTCCGCGCCGCCGTCGGCAAAGATCAGCGTGGTCATCGGCCCCGACATGAACATCGAGAGGTCGAGCACGCGCAGCCCCGCCAACGGCCGCTGGGGCACCTCGCCACTCTCCTTGGCGGCGGGTTCCGCCCGCGCCGGCCAGACCGCCTCGGGTTCCGCCTTCACGGCAGCGGAGTGCTCGCCGAGCAGCGGCGGCGACGTCCCTGTGGGGCGTTCGTCCCCGAACCGCCAGGGAACGCCCGGCATCCGCACCCGACCAGCGCGGGGATGCGCAAACTCCTGGAAGAACTGGCGCTCGCGGTGCGGGAGCAGGTTGAGCACGTCCGCGAGCGTGGGAATTAGGCCGAAAGGGATGCGCCAGGTCTGCGCGTCGTGGAAGACGTCCTCCGCCGTGCGCGAACGGGTCAGCTCGGCCAGATCGTTGGCGAGCTCGCGGGAGTTGGCGAAGCGCGACCAGGCGTCAGCAAACTGCGGATCCTCGATCAGCTCCGGCCGCCCGAAGAACTGGCACATCATCTCCCACTGCGCCTGCGTCAGGACGTTCGCCCCCACGTAGCCGTCGGCGCTCGGCAGAATGAACGACGGCGCCGGGCCGACATCGGCGCGGCGCTCGCCGAGGTCGCCGCTGTAGTCGTAGCGCTGCACCACGAGCAGCGCCGCATTGACGGCAGCTTCGACCACCGACACATCGACATGGTCGCCGCGTCCCTGCTCAGTCGCAGCGTGGACGGCAATCAGCGCGGCGACGGCGGCATACGCGCCGGCGAGCGTCTCGGCCAACCTCGCGCCCAGCTGGAGCGGCTCACGGTAGGCGCGTCCGCAGAGGTGCGCAAAGCCGCCCAGCGCGCAGGCGGTGAGGTGGTTCCACTGCCAGTCGGCGTAGGGGCCGTGCGAACCAAAGCCGGTGACGGTCGTCAGGATCGCGCGGGGATTGCGCGCCGCGAGCTGGTCGTAGCCCAGCCCGCGCGCCGCCAGCGCCGGTTCAGTCTCGTGCGAGATCACCACATCGGCGCGTTCCAGCAGCCGCGCGCGCAGCGCCAGGTCAGCCGCGTCCGCCGGGTCGATCACGACGCTGCGTTTGGACGTGTTGGCGTAGAGGAAGGGCGCGGAGGCCTCAATGTCCTCAGCGCCGGTAAAAGGCCCGCGCCGCCGCGCCGCGTCGCCCGCGGGCGGCTCAAGCTTGATCACGTCCGCGCCCAGGTCCCCCAACAGCTTCGCCGCAAACGGCGCAGCCAACCCCTCCGAGAGGTCCAGAACCCGAAGCCCGCCCAGCGCCAAAATCATCGTGCCGCGAGTATACAGCCCAGAGCGCTTGGAGTCCGTTTGACCATGGGGCCCACCCACCTCCGTCATACCCGCGCTTGCCGCGGGTATCTCGACGAGGAGACCTGGATCCCATGCTCTCCTGCTCCGTTGTTCCTGCGAAAGCAGAGCCTGCCCCTGGCCTGAACCGGGAAACCCACACAGGGATGGCGTCAGGAAGAAGTTCCGTCATTGCCGCGCCCCGCCGCGGCAATCTCGTCGCGATACCCGCGGCAAGCGCGGATATGACGGAACACTGCGGCTTGGGGGCGCTGCGTGTGCGGAGGGATACCCCCACAGTCACGGCGCGACAGCTCCCCCAGCGGGGGAGCGCTTAGCGGCGGAGTTCGCGCTGCCGATCGACCGTCAGGTTGGTCGCGCGGCGGTGGGCGGCGGTTTTGTAGTGCTCGAGCAGCGCGGCCCTCAGCTCTTCCTCGTCCGCCGACGTGAACTGCGCCTCGCAGGGCTCGCACGCCACCGTTGCTGCCTCGCCGTCGCCGGCTGACCGAAACGCGTCGCGCGCGCTGCGGCGGGCGAGTTGTTCGTGCAATCGATTCTTGAAGTCCGCCATTTGCTCGCCGCCTCTCCAGTGCATGTCCAGTGCGCGTCCAGGGCTGCGCTCTACGCGGCGAGGGCCGCCTAGACTCAGCCCATCGTAGATGCAGGTTTGGAGCGAAGCATGGTTTGGGAGCCTGAAGTTGAGGAGCTGCGGCAGCGCGCCGAGCTGGCCAGTCGCGGCGGCACGCCCGACCGCATTGCGCGGCAGCATCGGCTGGGCCGGCTGACGGTGCGCGAGCGGATTGAGGGATTGCTCGATCGCGGCTCGTTCCACGAGGTCGGCGCGCTGGCCGGGCTGGGCGAGTATGACGAGGGCGAGTTGGTCGGCTTCACGCCGTCCTCCTACGTGATGGGACTGGGCAAGATCGACGGCCGCACGGTCGCTGTCGGCGGTGAGGACTTCACCATCCAGGGCGGCTCCGCTCTCTTCCCGATGCAGCGCTCCAAAGGCGGGCTGGGCGGATTCTGCGAGGATCTGGCGGTCGAATACCGCGTCCCGCTCATCCTGCTGATCGACGGCGCGGGCGCGAATGTCGGTGCGACCAAGCAGATGGGCACGACCTACCTGCCCAACGGCGGCACCAGCTTCGTCACCTCGATCGAGGCGATGCGCAACGTGCCGGTGCTGGCTGGCGTGCTGGGCGCGATCGCGGGCGGGCCCTCGGGCCGCGCGCTGATGGTGCACTGGAGCGTGATGACCAAAGGCCGCTCGGCGATGTTCGCCGCCGGACCGCCGGTCGTCAAGCGCGGCATCGGCCACGACGTGACCAATGAGTCGCTGGGCGGCTCGCAGGTGCACGTGCACACCTCCGGCTGCATCGACAACGAGGCCGAGGACGAACTCGATGCCTTCCGCCAAATCCGCACGATGCTTTCCTACCTGCCCGACAACGTCAATGAGCTGCCCCGCGCCGCGCCGGCGGTTGATGCGCCCGAGGGCGCGGGCGAGCGGCTGATCGACCTCGTCCCGCGCAACACGCGGCGGCCGTACTCGATGCACCGGCTGATCAGCTCAGTGGTCGACGGCGGTGAGTTCTTCGAGATCAAACCGCACTGGGGAACGGCGGTGATCACCGCGTTCGCGCGGATCGACGGGCTGCCGATTGGCATCGTCGCCAACAACCCGCTCAAGAACGGCGGCGCGCTCGACCGCGACGGCTCGGACAAGCAGACGCACTTCCTCGAGCTCTGCAACTACTTCCACATCCCGATCGTCTACCTGGTAGACGTGCCGGGCTTCATGATCGGCGAGCAGGCCGAGCGCGAGGGCACGCTGCGCTCGGGGATACGCGCGGTCTGGGTCGGCCTGCAGGCGACCGTGCCCCAGCTGACGATCGTGATTCGCAAGTGCTACGGCATGGCCGGCATGGCGACCGGCAATCCGCGGCGGCTCAACTATCGGCTCGGCTGGCCGTCGGGCGAGTGGGGCTCGATCCCGATCGAGGGCGGCGTCGACGCCGCCTACCGGCGCGAGATCGCAAACGCCGCCGACCCGGCCGCCAAACGCGAGGAGATCGAGGCGGACCTGCGCCAGCTGCGCAACGTCTTCCGCACGGCGGAGACGTTCGGGATCGAGGAGATCATCGATCCACGCCAAACGCGCAGCTATCTCCAGCAGTTCGTCGAACGCGCCTACAAGGTCCTGCCCTACGAACTGGAGCAAAAGCCCCTCTACGGCGTCCGCCCCTGAGCGTGGCGCTGCAGGAGGAAGCCCCCGCAGTCACTGCGTGACAGCTCCCCCTTTTGGGGAGCTCTAGGCGCCGGCGGCGCGGGTACAACAGAGTGCCACCTCCGCTCCACTTCGTCATTGCCGCGCTCCGCCGCGGCAATCTAGACGTGTTCAGGTCAGGGGCCGGCTCTACCTTCGAGGAACGACGGGTCCATGGGCGCCAAGGGAACCCCCGCAGTCACTGCGTGACAGCTCCCCTAAAGGGGGAGCTCTAGGCGCCGGCGGCGCGGGCGATTAGCACGGCGGCGCCGACCAGGGCGCAGTAGACGGCGAAGGGCGCGAGCGAGCGCCCTCGGACCAGCCAGAGGAGGGCGCGGATGGCGATGAGCGCGGTGGCGAAGGCGACCGCGGCGCCGATCAGCAGGGACGCCGCATCGACCGACGCGCCGTCGTCCAGGAGTGCCGCGACGGAGAGCACGCCGGCTCCGGCCAGGGCGGGCATGGAGAGCCAGAACGCCCACCGCGCCGACGCCTCGCGCGAGTAGCCCAGCGCCATCGCGGCGACCAGACACATCCCGGCGCGCGAGACGCCCGGCAGGATCGCCAGACCCTGCGCGATCCCGATTGCGAGCGAGCGGCGTTCATCCAAGGCGTCCAGCGCGGCGACGCTTGCCGCTCCCCGGACCCGCCGCTCGGCACCGGCGATCAGCAGTGCGGTGAGGAGCAGGAACGCGCCCGCCCACGTCGCGCTGCGCAGCTCCGACTCCAGCGACTCGTACAGCAAGCCGCCGACGATGATGATCGGGATCGTGCCCAGCGCGCCGAGCCAGAGCAGCCGTCTTGGCGGCAGGCCATCCACCGCCGGCGCGTCCCGCCGCAGGCCGCTGAGCACGCCCCAGACCTCGCGGCGGAACGCCCAGACGATCGCGGCCAGCGTGCCGACGTGGACAGCGACATCGAAATCGATGCCTGGATCGTCCCAGCCGAAGAGCCAGCGCGTGAGGATCAGGTGTCCGCTGGACGAAATCGGCAGGAACTCCGTCAGCCCCTGCACGATGGCGAGAACAACGGCTTCGAGGAGGCTCACGTAGAATCGCCAATGACTGCGCTGTTGGCGTCACTCTAGGAGCTGTCATGGATATCACCGAGGTCATCCGCACCACGTTCGCCGCCCGCCGCTTCACCGACGATCCGGTCCCCGACGCGGCGATCGAGCGAATGCTGGAACACGCGCGCTTTGCGCCTTCCGGCGGCAACCGCCAGGGCTGGCACGTGATCGTCGTCCGCGACCCGGAGATTCGCGCCGCCATCGCCGCGGCGGCCGAGCGCCCCGCGCGGCGCTACGTCGCCATGCAGCAGGCCGGCGAGGGCCCCTGGAACGCCGCCTTCCCCTCGGTCGTGACGGACGAGTCAGCCGCCGACATCCGCGTGCCGGGCATGTTGACGAAGCCGTACACCGAAGCGCCGGTGCTGCTCGCGATCTGCGTCGATCTGGGCGTCGTCGCGTCCGTCGACAAGGAGCTCGACCGCGTCGGCGTGATCTCCGGCGGCTCGATCTACCCGTTCGTCTGGAGCATCCTGATGATGGCCCGCAACGAAGGCTTCGGCGGCACCCTGACGACGATCCCGATCGCGAACGAACCCGAGCTGAAGCCGATTCTCGGTCTGCCCGACCACTACGCGATCTGCGCCTTCCTGCCGATCGGCAAGCCGGTCAAGCAGCTGAACCGCCTCAAGCGCGGCCCGGTCGAGAGCTTCACGACCATCGACCGCTTCGACGGCGACGCCTTTGGCCCGTCCTGATCAGCTGATCAGGACGCGCGGACAGCGATGATCGCGTCCAGCTCCTGCTTCAGGCGGGGCAGGATTTCGTCGTAGGGATAGTGCCCCAGCGACGCCTCGCCGCGCTTCAGATTGACCGCCAGCGGGCCGCACCAGAGGCCGAGATCGGCGTCGTCCGTCTCGCCCGGTCCGTTCACGCGACAGCCCATCACGGCGATCGTGATGTCGTACTCCGAGGCGTACTCCGTCATCGCCTTGACGTCCTGCGCGAGATCGACGAACTTCTCGTTCTCGACCCGCGAGCAGGACGGGCAGGAGATGATGTTCAGCCCCTCGTCGAAGCGCGGCGGCACCGAGCGGAAGCGCCCCGCCGCGATGTCGCCGAGAATCTCCCGCGCCACGTCGATCTCCATGCCCTTGTCGTCAAAGGGCACGGTCAGCGAGACGCGCACTGTGTCGCCGATGCCCTGCGCGACCAGCTGCTCGAAAGCGACGCGCGTCTTGATCACGCCCTCCGGCGGCATCCCCGCCTCCGTCACGCCGAGATGCAGCGGCACGTCGGGCCGCTCCGCGGCGAACTTCTCGTTCACCTCCACGACCTGCTTCCAGTCCGAATCCTTGAGCGAGACGACGTAGCGCTCGAAGCCGAGCTCATCCAGCAGCCCGCAATGCTCCGCCGCCGAGGCGACGATTGCCGAGACGTGGTCGTCGGGATAACGCGCCAACATGCGCGGATCGATCGAGCCGCAGTTCACGCCGACGCGAATCGCGCAGTCATGCTCGGCGGCGGTCTCGGCGATGAACGCGACCTTGTCGCGCACCGACTTGGCCTTCTCGTGATGGTGCAGATGGCCCGGGTTATAGCGAATCTTGTCCACGTGCGGCGCGACCTGGACGCAGAGCCGGTAGTTCTCCTGCAGATCAACGGAGAGCGGCGCGGCGGTCTGCTCGCGCACGGCGGCCAGCGCCTCAACGTCCTTGCGCGAGTCCACGGCCACGCGCACCAAATCCGCGCCCGCCGCCTCCAGCAGTTTCACCTGGCGGACGGTGGCCTCAATGTCCTGCGTGCGCGTCGCCGCCATCGACTGCACGACAATCGGCTGCCCGCCGCCAATCGTGACATCGCGCACCCGCACCGCCCGCGTCGGCTTGCGGCGCAGATCACCAGTCAGCTGAATCGTCTCCGCCATCGTTGCCGTCTCCCCACCGCCAATCGTGACGTCGCGCACCCGGACAGCGGGCGCGGCGGCCAGCGGCACTGCTGGACTCACCATAGCGGCTGCGTGGAGAACGCCAGTCTCCGGGCGCGTTATTCCCCCACGACGACGGTGATGGGATCGGTCAGGAATTCCTGACCGGCCGTTCCGGTGCTGTAGTCCCCGTCCAGGTTGTAGCGGAGCCGCACCTCAGCCCACTCCCCGGCGTGGATGAAGTCCGGGTAGTGATATCTCGCCATCGCCGCTGGCACCCAATCCGGCAACTTGACGAGGACGTCCGGCGGAATCTCCAGCCGCGGCGGCCGGGATGCGCCGGAGTGGTACCAGTAGAGATCTACCGAACAACGATGACCATCGTTCGTTCGCCAGCAATCGGCAATCGCCCAAGTGGTTCCCAAAATAGACCAGAGGTACGGTTGGCCGGTTTCGGGGTTCGTGCCGCGTTTGCGGATCTGCACGCGATAGGCGTCCCAGGCCGGGAGAGCGCAGCCGACCGGATCCTCAGGGACCGTGAAGGTAACCTTGCTGAGGACCTTGATTGGGAAGTTGTACTCGATGGCCAGCACCTCCGTGGTGGACGCGCGAAGGTTCACGTACGGGGAATACGCGCAGGCGGGCGGCTGGGCGCGGGACCGGTCGAAGGCCGTCGTGATCACCGGCCCCCACTCAGCGCCGCCTCCGTCAACTCGCGCGCGAATCTGCACCTGGCCCGCGCCCGCGGCAGGGTGGTCGCCAAAGCAGGTGGCCGGGAGGAAGATGTCGTACGACTGAAACAACCCCTCGGCGTAGATGCTGTGAGTGTGTCGAACGCCGTAGCTGCCAGAGCAGACGGATGGCGTGCAGTCTCCCTGCCAACAGAAGGTATGCCCCCATTGCGACGAGCGGATCAGGACGGCATTGCTCCAGTCAGCGCCCTGAGTAGTCAATTCAATGATGTTGGTCCGATTGTCGGGCCCGCAGTCACCGCCCGATGTGTTCTTGAGCCAGATACCGCCCTGTTCGTAGTTCGGGAACGCAATACTGTTCATGACCCGGCAGGGTTCTGCCGCCTCGGTCTGGGCGCCGCTCGCCCCCTCTTCGTCCTCCTCGGTGTTCTCCGGGTTCGGAGTGAGAGCAGTTGCGTCGGGGGGCTCGGCACGCGGCGGCAGGCCGCTGCCTGGCGAACCGCTGCCCGGCGAACCGCTGCCCGGCGAACCGCTGCCCGGCGAACCGCTGCCCGGCGGGCCGCTGGCCGGCGAATCGCTCGGCGGAGGCTCCTGAGACGGGATGTCACCAATCGGATCGACCCGGTACTCATCGTCTGGCGGGCTCGGCAGCGGGGCCGGGTCATCGGACGGCGGATCGTCCGAGGGCGGGGGCTCTTTCTTCGGTGGCGGCTCCTCTACGGGCGGTTGACCCGGAGGTGGCTCTGGAGTCGGAGAAGTCGGCTGATCCGGCGGGAGTTCAGGAACCCGGTTATCTGGTGGGGGGGGGGGGGGGTGAATTCTGAGCGTCAACCGTCGGCAGCCCGGAAACGACCACCAACGCGACCGCCGCTACCAAAGCCCCAAGCAAACCAACCAAAGCAATCCGAGACCAGCGGGAAGCAATAGCAGCCATATCCATCCCCGTCCTTGCCCAACTGTCAACTGGAACAAAAGTCTAAACCGCCCCCACCCAGCAACGCAATCCAGTTATGCCACCCACCTCTCCCCTCCGGGGCGCAGCGGACACTCAGCCCCCCCCTCAGTCGCTCCGCGACAGCTCCCCCCCAGAGGGGGGGAGCGATGGATGCTGCCCCGCTGCCCCCCCTGTGGGGGGAAGCTGCCGAAGGCTAAAGGGGGGGCGCAGAGGCGCGCCTTACCGTTGACTCATGCTCTTCGACGCCATCTTTCTCGCCCTGTTTGTGGGCGCATGGCTGTTGCTGTCGCTGCTGAGCTGGATCACCCTGAGCATGCGCCGCCGCGCCTACGGCGCTCTCTGGGCGGCTCCGTTTGCGGCGCTGGGAGGCGTCGCCGGCGGTGTGCTGGTCCCGCTCGCCGGCCTGGACAACGCGCTTGGCATTGGCGTGTCCATGATTGCCGCCCTGCTCGGTTCCGCCGCCGCGGCCTGGCTCAGCTTCTCCGTCTGGGACTCGTTCCAGCTGGGCGCGCGATTTTCCCGGCTCGGCCGGCGGGATCGCTGATATCGTCGCCTCAAGCAGTGGAAAGACGGTCCGCCCGCCATGCCCGTTGTACGAATGTCCGCCCTCTTCGGCCGCACCCTGCGCGAGGCCCCGGCCGACGCCGACTCCGCCAACCATCAGCTCCTGCTGCGCAGCGGCCTGGTCGTCCAGCTCGCCGCCGGCGTCTACTCCTTCCTACCCCCCGCCTGGCGCGCCCTGCGCAAGATCGAGCAGATCATCCGCGAGGAGATGGAGGCCGCCGGCTCCCAGGAAATGCGAATGCCCGCAATTCAGCCCCGCGAACTCTGGGAGGAATCCGGCCGCGCCGACTCCTACGGCCCCGTGCTCTTCAATCTCCACGATCGCCGCGACCGCGCCATGGTCCTCGCGCCGACGCATGAGGAGTCCGTCACCGACCTCTTCCGCAAGGTCGTGCAGTCCTACCGTGACCTCCCCCAGAGCGTCTTCCAGATGCAGACCAAGTTCCGCGACGAGCCCCGTCCGCGCGGCGGCCTGGTGCGCGTGCGCGAGTTCATCATGAAGGACGCCTACACCTTCGACGTGGACGACGACGCCTTCCAGCACAACTATCTGGCGATGCGCCAGGCCTACTACAACATTTTCCAGCGCTGCGGCGTCCCCGTCGTCGCCGTCCAGGCCGACTCCGGCGCGATCGGCGGGAAGCAGTCCGAAGAGTTCATTTTCCTCACCGAGATCGGCGAGGACAACATCATCCTCTGCGAGTCCTGCGGCTACGCCGCCAATCAGGAGCGCGCCGAGTTCGCGCGCAGCGAACCCGCTGGTACTGACGGCGAGCTGGAAGCAGTGCCGACGCCCGGCGTCACCACCATCGACGGCCTCGCCCGGTTCCTCAACATCCCCTCTCAGGCAACCGCCAAGGCGGCGTTTTTTCTCGTCGACAGCGAGCCGACGTTCGCCGTCATCCGCGGCGACCTGGAGGTAAACGAGCTCAAGCTGCTCAACGCCCTCGACGCTACAGAGGCGCGGCCGCTCCTGCCCGAGGAGGTGGCCGAGGCCGGCTGGGTCTCAGGCTACGCCTCGCCGATCGGCGTCGATCCGGCCCGCGTGATCGCGGACCCGAGCGTGGTCGACACGGGCGGGTTGGTCGCGGGCGCGAATCGGGTGGACACGCACCTGCACAACGTCACCTACGGCCGCGACTGGACGGCGGCGACCGTCGCCGACATCGGCCTGGCGCAGCCCGGCAACGCCTGCGCCCAGTGCGGCGGCGCGCTGACGATGCAGCGCGGGATCGAGCTCGGCCACATCTTCAAGCTCGGCACCCGCTACGCCGACCCCATGGACGCCACCTTCCTCGACGCCGACGGCGAGCGCCGCACGCCGATCATGGGCTGCTACGGGATCGGCGTGGAGCGCCTCATGGCCGCCGTCGTCCAGGCCAACCACGACGAGCAGGGCATCATCTGGCCCCGCTCGGTCGCGCCCTTCGACGTGCATATCGTCCCGCTCGGCGGCGGCGCGGAGGTCGGCGCGGCGGTTGCGGAGGTCGAGGGACAGCTCGCCGAGGCCGGCCTCCACGTCCTCACCGACGACCGCAACGAACGCGCCGGCGTCAAGTTCAACGACGCCGATCTGCTCGGCGCGCCGCTGCGCATCACGATCGGCGCGCGCGGCCTCCGCCAGGGCACGATCGAACTCAAGCTGCGCCGCGCCCCCGAGCCGGCCGCCGTGCCCCTGCCCGACGCCGTCGCCGCCGCGCAGGACGCCCTGGCCTCGCTGCCCGGCTGACTGCTGCCCGGCTGACTGCTGCCCGGCTGGCCCCTGACAGCTGCTTGATACTGACCGCCCCCGCGCCGACGGACGGCGGCGGGCGGCGTGTATAGTCATGTGTGTGGATGTCGGGTGGGGGTCGGGCTGCCCTGTCTGATCCTGCGCGACACGCACGGATCCATCGACACAGCCTTGCACAGGGTCGCGCGATATGAAGACAGACTTCCTGTTGGCCATCAAGCAGCTGCATTCCGACAAGAACCTCGACAACGAGGTCATTTTCCATGCAGTCGAGCGCGGCATGGCCGCCGCCGTCAAGCGCCGCTTCGAGTTGCCCGGCAACGTGATCGTCAACATCGACCGCTACGACGGCAGTATGCAGGTCTGGTCCGAGCGCGAGGTTGTCGAGATCGAGGAAGACATCTCCGACTCCGACCTGCAGATCGATCTCGCGGGGGCGCGGCTCATCGACGCCTCCCTGCACATCGGCTCGACCCTGCGCGTGAAGCACGACATCGGCAACGACGAGGTGGGCGGGCGGATCGAAGCGCAGACCGCCAAGCAGGTCGTGCTCCAGGCGCTCCGCGAGGCGGAGCGCGAGGCCGTGTTCGCCCGGTACTCGGGCGAAGAGGGCGGAATCGTCAGCGGCGACGTCCAGCGCGTCGAGCCGCACCAGGTGATCGTCGAACTGGGCGACAACACCGAGAGCGTCATGCCCGCCCCGGAGCAGGTGCGGATGGAGCGTTACCGCACCGGCCAGCGGGTCAAGGCGATCATGGTCGAGGTGCTGCGCGCCAACAAGGGGCCCCAGATCGTCATCTCCCGCTCGCGCCCCGAATTCGTGCGCCGACTCTTTGAGCTCGAGGTGCCCGAGATCACCCGCGGCATCGTCGAAATCCACGGCGTCGCGCGCGAGCCTGGCCATCGCACCAAGATCGCCGTCTGGTCGCGGCAGGGCAACATCGACCCCGTCGGCAGCTGCATCGGGATGCGCGCCATGCGCATCCAGAACATCGTCAACGAGCTGCACGGCGAGCGGGTCGACGTCATCCAGTGGGATCGCGATCCGCGCCGCTTCGTCGAGCACGCCCTCAGCCCGGCCCAGATCCTCGCCGTGCGCATCGATCCGGAAACCAACACCGCCGAGTGCGCCGTGCCGGACATGCAGCTCAGCCTTGCAATCGGACGCGAGGGGCAGAACGCGCGGCTCGCCGCCCGCCTGACCGGGTACCGCATCGACATCAAACCGCAGACCGTGGCCGAACGTTTGCAGCAGGAAGGCCGCGGCCCGTTCGCGCCGCAGGTCGAGATCAGCCTCGAGCCGGAACCCGCGCCCGAGCCCGAGCCGGTGCGCGCCGCCCCGCCGCGCGAGCGCGCGGTCGCCGAGCCGCCTCCGCCGCCCAGCACCGAAGCAGCGCCCCCGACCCCGCCGACGCCGAGCGAACCAGCGATCGTCGCCGAGGAGCCGCAACCCGAACCCGTCCTCCAGGCCGTCGAGCTCGCGTCCGACCTCCGCGACGACGGGCAGATCCGGTTCGCCGAGGACGTCCTGCGCCGCGAGCAGGAGCAGCAACAGCAGCGCGACCGCCGCCGCCGCCGCCCCCGCTACCACGAGAGCGACGAAGGCCTCGAAGATGATCCGTACGCGGAGTACGCCGAGTACGAGGAGGACTTCTAGGGAGCGCCCACCGACCCGCACTACCGTCTGTCGCCGACGCGGGTTCCAGCCCCGCGCAGTACGAAGGAAGCCGATGTCCGCCCGTCCGCTGCTCTCGCAGTCCCCACCGACTTCCGCGCCGCTGCGCCGCTGCGTCGTCTGCCGCGAGTCCGCGCCCAAACCGCAGCTGCTGCGCCTCGTGCGCCGACCCGACGGCGAAATCCGGATCGACGCCAGCGCCGAGGGACGCGGCGCGTACGTCCATCCGCAGCCGCAGTGCCTGACAGCCGCCGCGTCGCGGCCCAAACATCTCGCCTACGCCTTGCGCCGACCACCACCCGCCGCCGTCCTCACCCAACTCACTTCGACCGCTCAGCGCGCGTCCGACCCGCGCCACCCGGAGAACCACTCAGCCTGACCACCCGGAGCAGCCATGGCGACCCAACAGACCTTCCGCCAATCACCACCAACGCCGCCCGCCGACAACGCCGTCCTCATTCCCCGCACCCTGACCGTGCGCGAGCTGGCCGATCTGCTGGACGAAACGCCCGTCACGATCATCAAAACGCTGATGACCAACGGGATCATGGCCGACGTCTCAAAGACGCTCGACTACGGCACCGCCGCGATCGTCGCGCTCGATCGCGGCTTCGATCCAGAGGAAGCCGGCGATGTCGTTGAGGAGGAAGCCGCGCCCTCCACGCTCGACCTGCTCGGCGCGCCCGAGGAGGAGGCGGACGATCCCGCCGACCTGCGCGAGCGCCCGCCGGTCATCGCCGTGCTGGGCCACGTCGACCACGGCAAAACCTCCCTGCTCGACTACATCCGCGACGCCAACGTCGCCGCCGGCGAGGCGGGCGGCATCACCCAACGGGTCGGCGCTTACCAGGCCCTCGCCAACGACCGCCTCCTCACCTTCATCGATACGCCCGGCCACGCCGCCTTCACCGAGATGCGCGCCCGCGGCGCGCAGGCGACCGATATCGCCATCCTCGTCGTCGCCGCCAACGACGGCGTGATGCCCCAGACCCGCGAGGCGATCAGCCACATCCACGCCGCCGCCGTCCCCTACGTCGTGGCGCTCAACAAGATGGACCTCGACAACATCAACCCCGACCGCGTCAAGGCCGCGCTCGCCGATGTCGGCGTGATCATTGAGGAGTACGCCGGCGAGGTGCCGCTCGTGCCCGTCTCGGCCACGCGCGGCGACGGCATGGACGAGCTGCTCGAAACGCTCCTGCTGGTCGCCGACATCTCCGAATTCTCCGCCAATCCCAACCGCCCCGCCGCGGGCGTCGTGCTCGAGGCGGAACTCGACCGCCGCCAGGGCCCGCGCACCACACTCCTCGTCCAGAACGGCACCCTGCGCCAGGGCGACTCCCTCCTCGTCGGCCAGACCTGGGGGCGGATCAAGGCGATGACCGACTTCGTCGGCCAGCGCATCCGCGAGGCCGGCCCCTCGACCCCGGTCGTCGTCCTCGGCATCCAGGACGTCGCCGACGCCGGCGACTCCTTCCGCGCCGTCGCCACCGACCGCGAGGCGAAGCGCATCTACGGGCAGGCGCGGCGCGAGCGCGAGGCGCGTGAGGCGCAGGTCCAGCACTCCGCCACCCTCGACGCCCTGTTCGGCGAAATCTCGCGCGGCGACGTCTCCGCCCTCAACCTGATCGTCAAGACCGACGTGGTCGGCTCCGTCGAAGCCCTGCGCGATTCGTTGGAGCGGCTCTCCAACGAAGAAGTCACGGTCAAGGTGATCCACGCCGCCGCCGGGCCCGTCTCGGTCGCCGACGTCAACCTCGCCCTCGCCTCCGAGGGTCTGGTGATCGCCTTCAGCACGCCGATCGAACCAGGCGCCGCGCGGCTCGCCGAACTGGAAGGCATCGAAATTCGCAGCTACTCGATCATCTACGAGGTGATCGAAGAGGTGGAAGCAGCAATCAGCGGCCTCCTCGAACCAGTCCAGATGCAGGTCGTCGACGGACACGCGGAAGTCCTGCAAGTCTTCCCGATTCGCGGCCTCGGCAATATCGCCGGCTGCCGCTCGCTGGACGGGACGATCCGCACCGACGCCCTGGTCCACGTCTACCGCAACGGCGAGCAGATCGCCGAGTCCCCCATCGCCAGTCTGCGCCGCTTCCAGGACACGGTCCAGGAGGTCGACGCGGGCCAGGAATGCGGCGTCGCGCTGGCCCGCTTCGACGCCTTCCGCCCCGGCGATCAGCTGGAGTTCTTCCACATCGAAACCCAGTCGCGGATCGTCCAGGGCGGCGAAATCCGCAACGTGTCCCGCTAGGGCCGGCGCTCATGGCCCGCAGCAGCCGACCCTACGCCGCCGCCCGCGACGCCGGCGGCGTTGACCGCATGGAGCGCGTCAACGACCTCCTCCGCGACACGATCGCGGAAGTCGTCGCGCGCGAACTGAAAGACCCGCGCCTCGATCTGGCCCTGCTCAGCGTCACCGAGGTCCGCGCCTCCCGCGATCTGCGCAACGCCGTCGTCCTCGTTTCCGTCCTCTCCGCCCCCGCCGCCGCCGAGTCGGAGCAGGCCCAGGCGGCGGCCGACGCCATCGACGCCCTCACCCGCGCCGCCCCGTTCATCCACCGCACCATCCGCCGCCGCCTGCATCTGAAGCGGGTACCCTGGCCGACGTTCGAGCTCGACCCACGGATCGCCGGCGCGGCTGCCGTCCAGAAGCGCCTTCGCGCCCTGCCAGGCGCGGGAGCCGTCCCAGGAGACACCCGGGGAGACGTCTCGTGAGCCGCCGCCGCCGCGAGCGCTACCACCCCGGCGCAGTCTTCCTCGTCGACAAGCCGCAGGGCCCAACCTCGCACGACATCGTGCGCGACATCCGCCGCTGGACCGGCCTCCGCCGCGTCGGACACGGAGGCACACTCGATCCGCTGGCCAGCGGACTGCTGCCCATCTTCGTCGGCGTCGCCACGCGCCTGAACGAATATCTCGCCCCCTACCGCAAGTCCTACGAGGCGACCATCCGGCTCGGCGAAGCGACGGACACCGACGACAGCGAGGGCGCCGTGATCTCGACGGCGACAGTGCCACCGCTCAGCGCGGAGCAGATCGACGCCGCGCTCGAACAGTTCCGCGGCCCGATCGAGCAGGTGCCGCCCCAGTTCAGCGCTATCAAGCGCAACGGCGTCGCCGCCTACCGCTCCGCTCGCGCCGGCGAACGCGTCGCCCTCGACGCCCGCCCGGTCACCGTGCACACGCTCCACGCCACGGCGGTGGAGCTGCCCTTCGTCACCCTGTCCATGTCCGTCAGCACCGGCACCTACGTCCGCGCGATCGCGCGTGATCTGGGCGAGGCGCTGGGCTGCGGCGCGCACGTGACCGAGATGCGCCGCACCGCAATCGGCGCGCAGTCCGCCGCCAACGGGTACCGCCCCGAAGCCTTGTCCGCGGCCGCCGAGGCCGGCGAAATCTGGTCGCTCGCCATCTCCCCCGCCGACCTCTTCCTCGACTGGCCCCACTTCCGCCTCCAAGGCGAGCAGCTCCAGCGAGTCAAGCGCGGCCAGCCGATCCGCCACGCGCCAATCGGCGGCTGGGACAAAGCCCTCGCCCTGAACGAAGAGAACCAGGTCGCCGCCGTCCTCCGCCAGGACGACCTCAGCGCCGCCACCTGGCAACCCGAAAAAGTCCTCGCCGCCGGCTGAATCTCCCCGCTTCCCCTGAGGGCGCCTCCCTCGCTTCCCCCTCTGGGGGGAAGCTGTCGCGAAGCGACTGAAGGGGGGCTCCCGCGCACCGTCACGGTCAGCCCAACCAACCGTCGTTCCTGCGTAAGCAGGAATCCACTGGAGTGCGGTGTGTAGCTGAACCGGTCGAGTGGTCGCGGCGGCGCACCGCGACGCTGGAGGATGACCGGAACGCAACAGCAGTGTGGGTTCCCGCTTCCCCTGAGGGCGCTTCCCTCGCTTCCCCCCTCTGGGGGGAAGCTGTCGCGAAGCGACTGAAGGGGGGCTCCCGCGCACCGTCACGGTCAGCCCACCAACCGTCGTTCCCGCGTAAGCAGGAATCCACTGGAGTGCGGTGTGTAGCTGAACCGGTCGAGTGGTCGCGGCGGCGCACCGCGACGCTGGAGGATGACCGGAATGCAACAGCAGTGTGGGTTCCCGCTTCCCCTGAGGGCGCTTCCCTCGCTTCCCCCCTCTGGGGGGAAGCTGTCGCGAAGCGACTGAAGGGGGGCTCCCGCGCACCGTCACGGTCAGCCCACCAACCGTCGTTCCTGCGTAAGCAGGAACCCATTGATGCGCGGTGTGGATCGCAACCGGTCGAGTGGTCGCGGCAGCGCACCGCGACGCTGGAGGATGACCGGAACGCAACAGCAGTGTGGGTTCCCGCTTTCGCGGGAACGACGGTAACAGAGAGCGCCGACAGAGGGGGCAGCGGAATCAGCGCGAGCCAGGCACCGAGAACAGCAACGCCAACGAGTCCGTCTCCGCAACCAGCGAGTAGGGCGCGTTCGCTTCGAGGAGCACGCCCTCCCCCGCCTTGAGCGTCGCGTTGTCGTCCAGCGTGCCGATCGCCAGCTCGCCCTCCGCGACGATGAGCGCCGCCGCCGCCGTTGTCCGTCGGTTGAGCGCCGAGCGGCCGGCGGGCAGACGAATCGCTTCCGAGGCCAGACTGGAAGCCTGGGGATCAAGCGCGCCGCCGGCGCTGGCGGTGATGCGGCGCAGCGGCATGAGCGTCGGCTGCCCTGGCCGCCCGGCTAGTCGAGACCCGCGTTGGCGAGGTAGTCGAGCAGATCCTGCACCGTGCGAATCTCCGCCGCGTCCTCTTCAGGAATCTCCAGCTGGATCTCGTCCGTGGAGAACTCCTCCTCGACCGCGATGGTGAGGTCCACAATGTCGAGCGAGTCAGCGTCGAGGTCGTCGATCAGGTGCGCCTCAATCATCACCTGGTCCAGCGGTTGGCGCAGTTGGTCGGCGACCAATTGACGGACGCGGGTCGAAAGATCTTCGGACATATGGCGGCTCCCGTTCAGCTGATCAGCGGGCGGTCAGATGTCTACCGGATGTAGAGCAGAGGGTAGCGGTCAGGCGTCCACCCGTGAGAGGGCGACGACGCCGTTCTGTCCGCCAAAGCCGAAGCCGTTGACCAACGCCGCCTGCAGGGCGCAGTCGCGGGCCTCGTTGGGGACGTAATCGAGATCGCAATCGGGATCGGGCGTGTCCTGATTGATCGTCGGCGGCAGCACGCCGTGGTACAGCGCCAGCGCCGTCGCCGACGCCGACAACGCGCCGGCCGCGCCCATCAGATGACCAGTCATCGACTTCACCGACGAGACCGCCAGCTGGTCGGCGTGAGCGCCGAAGACCGTGCGGATCGCGCGGGTCTCGATCGCGTCGTTGAGCGGCGTCGAAGTGCCGTGTGCGCAGATGTACCCGATCTCCTCCGGATTCAGCCCCGAGTTGCGCAGCGCCGCCTGCATCGCCCGCGCCGCGCCGTCGCCGTCCGGATCGGGCGCGGTGATGTGATACGCGTCAGCGGTGCGCCCGCCGCTCAGCACTTCCGCGTAGATGCGCGCCCCCCGCGACCGCGCGCTGGCCAGCGACTCGGTCACGCAGACCACTGCGCCCTCGCCGAACACAAAGCCGTCACGATCCTTGTCAAAGGGCCGCGAGGCCGCCTCCGGATCGTCATTGCGGCGCGAGAGCGCCTGCATATTGGCCAGCCCGGAGATGCCCAGCGCGGAGACGTTCGACTCCGTCCCCCCGGTCAGCGCCAGGTCGGCCTCGCCCCCAAGCAGCACCTGCCGACTGTCGATGAACGCATAAATGCTCGCCGCGCAGGCAGCCAGCGAGGTCAGCGCCGGCCCGCGCAAGCCCAGCTCGATCGACACCTGGCAGGAGGCCATATTCCCCGCCATCATCGGCACAAACATCGCCGAAACGCGGCCCGGCCCCTTGCTGTTCAGCACTTCAGTCTGCTGCGCGATCGTCGTCACGCCGCCGCCGCCGGTGTTAATCACCGCTGCCACCCGCTCCGGATCGTGACTGCCCAGATCAAGGCCCGCGTCCGCGACCGCCAGCCGCGCCGCCGCCACGCCGAGCTGCGAAAAACGCGCCATCCGCCGCGCCGATTTCGTCTCCATATAGTCGGCCGCCCGAAACTCCGGGATATCGGCGGCGATCTGCACCTTCAGCCCAGCCTCCACCAGTTCCGGCACGCGCCGCGCCCCGGAGCGGCCGTGCTGGAGCGAGTCCCAGAAGGCGTCAACGCCGACGCCGATCGGCGTCACGGGACCGATTCCCGTGATCACGATGCGCTCCTGCGGCGAGCGATCGGATGGTGCAATGCGGGAGCTCACGCGTCGAAACGCTTCAACAGCACGGCGGCGTTGTGCCCGCCCAGACCGACCGAGAACGACAGCGCCGCCTCCGTCTTCAGCGCCCGCGCCTCGTTGGGGATCACGTCCACGTCGAGTTCCGGATCAGGCGTCGCAAAGTTCAGCGTCGGCGGCGCGACGCCCTCCTTGAGCACCATCGCCGAGACAATCACCTCCAGCGCGCCCGAAGCGCCCATCATGTGCCCCGTCGCCGGCTTAATCGAGGACAGCGCCAAATCGTCCACATGCGCGCCAAACATCCGCCGCAGCGCGGTCACCTCAACCTGATCGCCCAGCCGCGTCGCCGTCCCGTGCGTGGAAACATAACCAATGCGCTCGGGCGCAAGCCCCGACTCCTGCATCGCCTGCTGCACGCTGACCATCAGCCCGCGTCCATGCGGCTCCGGCTGCGCGATGTCGTGCGCGTCGTTCGCCGATCCCCCGCCGATCACCTCGGCGTAGATCGGCGCGCCCCGCGCCAGCGCGTGATCCAAGTCTTCAAGCATCATCGCCGCCGCGCCCTCGCCAGGCACAAAGCCGTTGCGGTGCAAATCGTAGGGCGCGCAGGAGGCCGTCAGCGGCTCCGCCGGCGTGGCGAGCACGCCCATCCGCTCGAAACAGATATGGAAGAGCGGCAGGATGATCGCCTCGGTGCCGCCGACCAACAGCGCATCAGCGCGGCCGGCCTTGACGTGCAGCAGCCCGTCGGCGACCGCGTTCGCGCCGGTTGCGCAGGCGGAGGTCGGCGAGTAATTCGGCCCCGTCGCGCCCGTGGCGATGGAGAGATGCCCGGACGCGGCGTCGGCGATCAGATTGGGCATCGCAAACGGCGACACCCGCCGCGCCCCGCGCTGCACCAGCGTGTCCTGCCAGCGGGTGACCAGCTCCATCCCGCCGCCGCCCGAACCGAAAATGATCCCCACGCGGTACTGGTTGTCCTCCGTCACTTCCAGACCAGAGTCGCGCAGCGCCTCCAGCCCCGCGACCATCCCGTACTGCGTGTTCAGGTCCATGTGCCGCAGCGCCTTGGCGTCGGGCAGCAGCAGCTCCGGATCCCAGTCCTTGACCTCCGCCGCGATCGGCGTCTTCACACCCCACTGCTCGGGGTCAAAGCGTTCGATCCGCCCGACGCCGCTCTGACCGTCGATCAGATTGCGCCAGGTAGTCGGCATATCGTTACCGACCGGAGTGACCGCGCCCACGCCGGTGATCACCACGCGGCGCGGCGGCGGAGACGATTGCTGCGCCACTACTTCGGAATCCCGTCGCTCTTGTCGGGGTAGTCGCGCTGCGACAGCCCGTGGTCCTCGTCCGACAGCGGGAACGTCCAGGAACTCCGAGAAATGCGCCGCACGAGTTTCGAGAGCACGTCGCCCGGCCCCGCCTCAACGAACAGCGTCGATCCCTGCGCCGCCATCGTCTTGACCGCCTGCTGCCACTGCACCGGCGACGTCAGCGCCCCGGACAACTCCTGCGCCAGCTGATCCTTCGTGTGCATCAGCCCGCCGTTGATGTTGCTCACGACCGGCACGACCGGGTCCCGCCAACGCACCGCGTGGACGGCCTCGGCGAAGTGCGCCTGCGCGTCCGCCATCAGCGGCGAGTGCGAGGCGATCGAGATCGGCAGCCGCACGACGCGGCGCGCGCCCTGTTCGTCCGCCAGACGCATCACTTTCTGCAGCGGCGCTTCATCGCCAGAGACCACAGTCTGGCCCGGACAGTTGTCATTGGCCACCACCAGCGTGCCCTCATCCGAGGCCTCCCCGACCAGCCGCCGCAGCACCCGATCGCGCAGCCCGATGATCGACGCCATCCCGCCCGGCCGCAGGCTGTCGGCGGCGTGCATCACCTCCGCCCGCCGCCGCACCAGGCGCAGCGCGTCGTCGAAGTCAATCGCCCGCGCGCTGAACATCGCCGTGATCTGCCCCATGCTGTGCCCCGACACCACCTTCGGCGAGAGCGTCCGCCCCGCCTGCTCCCACTTGCCGCGCAACGCCTCGAGCCACGCCACCGAGGCGACGAAGATCGCCGGCTGTGAGTGCGTCGTCTCGTTCAGCTCCTCGCTCGGCCCGTGCTCGATCAGATGCAGCAGGTCGTAGCCCAGCACCTCATTGGCGCGCCGGAACCACTGCTCCGACTCGGGCGAGACCCGCAGGACTTTACCCGCCATCCCGACCGACTGCGATCCCTGGCCGGGAAACAGCAGTGCGTATTCGTCATACGTCAGCGCCGGAAATTCTCCGCTTGGCGGTTCATCCGCGGCATCCTCGAGCGGGGTCAGCGTGTCCATCTCAGCTCCTGCCCGCCGACAGCCTCATGCGCGGACGCTGCCGCTGCGGGTGATCACCAATTCTACAGACTCTGCCGCCTCTGTTGGCGCGCGCCGCGCCCGCCTGTGCGATTCAACGAACAATCCACCAAGCGGAACGATTCCCCGACCGCTCAGCGCCTCTGCGCGCGAGCGCATCAGCCCATCACCATGCCGCCGTCGACGTGGATCACCTGACCCGTGATGTACGCCCCGCCCGGGCCGGCCAGGAAGGCGACCAGCGGCGCGACATCAGCCGGCTCGCCCAGCCGCTCCAGCGGAATGCGCTGCATGACGTTGCCGATCACCTCGTCCGAGAGATCGGCGGTGATATCCGTCTGGATGAAGCCCGGCGCGACCAGATTGGCCGTAATCCCGCGCGAGCCGAGCTCGTGCGCCAGCGAGCGCGTCATCCCCGCCAGCCCCGCCTTGGCCGCCGCATAGTTGGCCTGCCCCGCATTCCCGACCGTGCCAATCACCGAACCGATCATGATGATCCGCCCCTTCCGCGCCCGCAGCATCCCGCGCAGCACGGACTGCGTGGTCAGGAACGAGCCGCGCAGATTGGTATTGACCACCGCGTCCCAGTCCGCCGCCTTCATCCGCATTGCCAGCATGTCGCGGGTGATCCCGGCGTTGTTCACCAGAATCGTCGGCACGCCCAGCTCCGCGGTCACGGACTTGGCCATCGCCGTCACCGCGGCGCTGTCGGCGATATCCGCCTGGATCACATGCGCCCGCCGGCCAAGCGCGCGAATCTCCCCCGCGACCGCCTCGGCCGCCTCCGCCGAGGCCGCATAGTTCACCCCCACGTCCGCCCCCTGCGCCGCCAGCGCCAGCGCAATCGCGCGGCCAATCCCCCGCGACGCCCCCGTCACGAGCGCCACCTCACCAGCCAACGGGAGGGCATCCACAGCAACCATGAGCGGAGACTACCACCGTTCGGCGCCCAAGCGGCGCGGCTCGAATTCACATCAGCGTAACCAGAGGGGCGCGCCGCCCAGCCATACTACAGATACTGACCTGCGAACGGGCGCGGCGCCGCTGTACTAGTCTGCCCGCGTCCAGCCGCGCCCGATGGGGGAGTTGCTTATGGATTCCGGAAACACTGCCTGGCTCTTGGTCTCTGCAGCGCTCGTGCTGCTGATGACGCCCGGCCTCGCCTTCTTCTACTCCGGCCTGGTCCGCACCAAGTCCGCCGCCGCCACGATCATGCAGTCCTTCATCATGGCCGGCGTCGCCACCGTCGTCTGGGTCATGTGGGGCTACTCCCTCGCCTTCGGCACCGACATCGGCGGCTTCGTCGGCAACCTCACCAACTTCGGCCTGCGCGGACTCGACGCCGACGGCCTGATCTTCATGGTCTTCCAGATGATGTTCGCGATCATCACCCCCGCGCTGATCACCGGCGCCTTCGTCGAGCGCGTCTCCTTCAAGGCACTGCTCGTCTTCACCGTCCTCTGGATCACCATCGTCTACGCCCCGCTCTGCCACTGGGTCTGGCACGCAGACGGCTGGCTGTTCAAGCTCGACGCGCTCGACTTCGCCGGCGGTACGGTCGTCCACATCAACGCCGGCGCCGCCGCCCTCGCCGGCGCGCTCTTCGTCGGCCGCCGCCGCGACTCCGTCGCCGAGACCCGCCCACACGACGTCTCCAAAGTCGTGCTCGGCGCGGGCCTCCTCTGGTTCGGCTGGTTCGGCTTCAACGCCGGCTCCGCCCTCGCCGCCGACAGCGCCGCCATCAACGCCTTCGTCCAGACCCAAATCTCCGCCGCCGGCGGCCTCGTCGCCTGGACGCTCCTCTCCTGGCGCTACACCGGCCACCCCTCGATCATCGGCGCAGCGACCGGCGCTGTCGCCGGCCTCGTCGCGATCACCCCCGCCGCCGGCTCCGTCGGCCTCTGGCCCGCCACCGACGGCTACCTCAACTTCTTCCCCGCCCTCTGCATCGGCGCGGTCGCCGCAGTGCTCGGCTTCTACGCCGTCCGCGCCTTGCACCGCTGGCGAGACATGGACGACACCCTCGACGTCTTCGCCGTCCACGGCGTCGGCGGCATCTGGGGCGCGCTCGCCATCGGCATCTTCGCCGTCTCCGAAGTCACCGGCGGCAAGGCCGGCTTCATCGGCGGCAGCGCCGACCTGATCTGGCGCCAGGCCATCGGCGTCCTCGCCGCCCTCGGCTGGTCCTTCGTCCTCTCCTCGCTCCTCTTCATCGTCGTCCAGTGGCTGATGCCCCTGCGCGTGAACGAGGACGATGAGCTGATCGGCCTCGACCGCAGCACGCACAACGAACCCGCCTACGAGTTCGACGAAATCGGCTTCGGTTGGGATGCCAGCGAGACCATCGACGAGGAAATCCCCTCCGGAACGGAAGCGCTCAGGAAGTTGCTGCCATGAAAAAGATCGAAGCAATCATTCGCCCGGAAGCGCTCGAATCCGTCAAGCGCAAGCTGATTGAGGCCGGCATCACCGGACTCCACGCCGAACGAGTCGCCGGCCACGGCTATCAGGGCGGCGTCGTCCAATCCGGACGCGGCGGCCAGTTCTACGTCGTCGACATGATCCCCAAGGTCAAGATCACCACCGTGATCTCCGACTTCAACGTCGAACCGGCAATCGAGGCGATCATCGACGGCGCGCGCAGCGAACGCACCGGCGACGGCAAGATCTTCGTCTCCGACGTCGAGGAAGCCGTCCGCGTCCGCACCGGCGAACGCGGCCGCGAAGTCCTCTAACCGCCCGTTCCCGAACCGCGCGAGAACCTCGCTAGGACCGCGCGAGAACCTCGCTAGAACATGGCGATCGGGTTGATCGGCGAGGCCGTCCCCCCGACCAGCCGCAGCGGCGCGATCGTCAGCAGGAACTCCCACCGGTCCCGCGCCGCGCACGCCGCGCCCAGCGGCCCCAGCCGCGCGTTGTCGATCAGATGCACGCCCATGTAGGTGATGATGATGTGATGAATCGGCAGCGGCGAGTCCGTCACGTTCGAGGGAATCATGTCCGAGACGCCATCGCAGCCGAGAATCGCCACCTCCCGCTCCCGAATCCAGGGCAGCGTCTCGAGCAGCAGCCCAGCCAGGCCGCTGAACGGCGGCCACGCGCCCTCCGCCTCGCGCCGCGTGTCCCGCCCCGTGCGGATCAGCAGAATGTCGCCCGAGCGTACCTGCACACCCTGCGCCACCTCCGCCGCCTCCAGATCCGCCACCGAGATGCCCGCGCCCGGCTCCAGCCAGTCCACCCCCTTCAAGCGCGCAATGTCGAGCAGCACCCCGCGCGTCGCAATCCCCTCCTTGCCCGCCAGAATTGAGTTCCGCACCGCCCCCGTCGAGAGCACGTCCGACGCCGGAAACCCGTTGTACATCTTGCCCTGATCGAGAATGTGGCAGAGCGCGTCAATGTGCGTGTTCGCCATCCCGTGCGGCGAGATCATGAACCCGTCCCCGGTCGCCTCCAGCCCGCGGATGCGCCCCTGATCGCTGACGTCGCCTGCGCCCGTCATAAAGTGCATCACCGGCGTCGGATTGTCCGCCGCCGGCGTCTTCGCCAACTCCAACGCGCAGCTGACGGTCACCCCATCCTGCACGAGCGCCGCCGCCGCGGCCGACACCGCGGGCGTAATGAAGTTCAACGCCCCGCGCTCATCCTCCGCCCCCCACCGCCCCCAATTCGACAGCGCCTGCGCCATCGCATCCACCTCCGCCCTGGTGCCCTGCTGGGTGCCCTGCTGTGTCGTCATGATCGTCGTCCTTTCCCAAAGAACCGCCCGCGCAGTATGCCAGAGCGCAGACCATCACCGCCGCGGCCTCTAAGGTACAAGTTGCGAACGGCCTCCCCGGAGAGGCCGAGGGGGTCATGTGGGTCTAGGGTCGGGGAACGACACGGGCGAGCAACGCCCCCGAATCTTCTACGGCTGGTACATCGTCGGCGCCGGCATCATCATCAACATGCTCATGGGCGGGCTGATCATGCACGCCTTCCACTTCTACGTGGCCGAGCTCAAACTCGAGTTCCTCTGGCCCGCGACCATCTTCGGCCTCGCCTTCATGATCACCCGCATCGAGTCCGGCGTGCTCGGCCCGATCCAGGGCTGGCTGATCGACCGCTTCGGCCCCCAGACCATGATGCGGCTCGGCATCCTCTCCACCACCATCGGCCTGCTCGCCTTCTCCCAGCTCAACAGCCAGGCGACCTTCATCGGCTTCTACTTCATCGTCGCGATCGGCGCCTCAGTCGGCGGTTTCATGACCGTCTCCGTCGCCGTCGTGACCTGGTTCGAGCGCTTCCGCTCCCGCGCGCTCGGCTACATGTCGACCGGCTTCGCCCTGGGCGGCTTCCTCGCCACCCCGGTGGGCCTGATGATCCAGGAAATCGGCTGGCGCTGGGCCGCGATCCTATCCGCGATTGTCCTCTTCTCAGTCGGCCAGCTCCTCGCCTTCCTCTTCGTCCGCCGACCCGAGGATCGCGGCCTGGTCAAGGACGGCGGCCTCGAACCGGCGGACGAGTCCTCCGCGCCGAACGCCTCTCGCCGCGGCGCCGCGGCGACCCACCACCGCCACCGCGATTTCACCGTCCGCGAGGCGCTGCGCACGCGCGCGTTCTGGGGCCTGGCCCTGGCCCACGGCGCGCCCCTGCTCGTGATCTCCGGCGTCTTCGTCCACTTCACCCTGCTCGTCACCGAAGTCGAAGGCCTCACCCTCACCCACGCCGGAATCGCCTACACGGTGATGAACCTGGCCCAGTTGGCCGGTCAGCTCGGCATGGGCTACCTCGGCGACCGCTTCCCCAAGCGGCCGCTTCTGATCCCCGCCATGTTCGGCCACTGCGCCGCCGCGATCATGCTCGCCTTCGCCGCCTCCTACGAGATGATCCTGCTCGCCGCCGTCGTCAACGGCCTCGCCTGGGGCTCCCGCGCCCCGCTGATCACCGCCCTCCGCGCCGACTACTTCGGCGCGTCCAACTTCGGCCAGATCATGGGCTGGTCGTCGATCGTGATGTCCACCTTCATGACCGTCGGCGGCTTCCTCTCCTCCGTCCTCTTCGACGCCACCGGCAGCTACGGGGTGCCCTTCACCGTGCTCGGCCTGGGCGCGCTGACGGGCGTGCTCTGGGTCGCAATGGCCGGGCGCCCGCGCCTGCCCGGCATCCGCGTCATGACCGCCTCCGGCGCGCTCCGCGCCGCCCAGCCAATCGTCATGTTCCGCCCCAACCAAACCACCCCCAACGTCGTCGCCCGACCCGCCCCCCAACAACACCGCAACCTGTCCCACAACACGCCCCATAACGCGCCCAGCAGCACGCCCAGCAGCACCGCGAAGTGAACCCGCAACCATCGACAGTACCCTCGCGCTAGATGCCCCGATTCTTCTACGGCTGGTACATCGTCGGCGCCGGGCTGATCATCAACATGCTCATGGGCGGGCTGGTGATGCACGCCTTCGGCTTCTACGCCGCCGCGCTCAAGGACGACTTCGGCTGGTCCGCCACCCTCTTCGGCGTCGCCGCCGCCGTCACGCGCGTCGAGTCCGGCATCCTCGGCCCGATTCAGGGCTGGATGATCGACCGCTTCGGCCCGCGCGTGATGCTGCGCATCGGGATCACGATCACCGCGCTGGGGATGATGCTCTTCAGCATCCTCTGGGACGAAACCTCGTTCGTCGGCTTCTACATCCTCCTCTCCGTCGGCACCTCGATCGGCGGCTTCATGACCGTCTCCGTCGCCGTCGTCACCTGGTTCGAGCTCCAGCGCTCCCGCGCCATCGGCTTCATGTCGATGGGCTTCACCTTCGGCGCGCTCATCTCCGTGATTGTCGGCGTGCTGATTGCCGATCTCGGCTGGCGCGAAGCCTCCATGGGCACCGGCGTCTTCCTCCTGATCGTCGGCTGGGCACTGTCGTTCCTGTTCGCGCGCCACCCGGCGGACAAAGGCCTGGAAGTCGACGGCGGCGCGGCCGAGAGCGCTGCCGCCCAGACCGCCGGCCCCCGGCCGAACCCCGACCGCCACCGCGACTTCACCGCCCGCGAAGCCCTGCGCACCAAAGCGTTTTGGGGTCTCGCCCTGGCCCACGGCACGCCCCTGATGGTCGTCGGGATGTGGCTCGGACACGGCGTCCTGCACATCGCGGAACTGCCCGGCTTCAGCGCCGCAGACGCCGGCATCATCGTCACCGTCATGGTCGTCACCCAGCTCGTCGGCCAGTCCCTCTCCGCCTGGGCCGGCGACCGCTATCCCAAGCGCCCCCTGCTCGTCCTCTGCATGTTCGGCCACGCGGCCGCGGGCATCTCCCTGGCGCTGGCGACCGGCTGGTGGATGCTGATCGCCTTCGCCGTCCTCAACGGCGTCGCCTGGGGGGCGCGCGGCACCCTGATCACCGCCCTCCGCGCCGACTACTTCGGCGCGTCCCAGTTCGGACGCATTATGGGCTGGACCTCAATGGTGATGATGCCCTTCATGACCATCGGAATGCTCGGTTCCGGCATCATGCGCGACATCTTCGGCAGCTACGATCTACCGTTCATCATCTTCAGCCTCGGCGCCGGCACAGGCGTCATCTGGATTCTCATGTCTGTCCGCCCGCGACTCCCCGGCGCGCCGCCGAGCATGCCGCCGCGCCCCCCGCTGCCCGCGACCGCTCGGCTCGTCTCCGCCGCCCGCCCCAACCGTTCCGCCCGCCGGTGAGCGCGCACCCGCTACGTTGATCCAAGTGTTACGACGCTACCTCAGCGGACGCGCCTTCTACGGCTGGTACATCGTCTCCGGCGGGATCGTCGTCCAACTGCTGCTCGGCGGCCTCGTCCTGCACGCGATCGGCTTCTACGTCGCCGCCCTCAAGTAGGAGTACGCCTGGTCCGCCACCCTCTTCGGCGTCGCCCTGGCCATGACGCGAATCGAGTCCGGCTCGCTCGGCCCAATTCAGGGCTGGGCCATTGACCGCTTCGCCCCCCGCGCCATGATGCGCTTCGGCATCGCCTCCACCGCGCTCGGCCTCATCCTCTTCAGCCAGATCACTAACGAAGCCACCTTCTTCCTCTACTACTTCATCGTCTCGCTCGGCGCGGGCATGGGCGGCTTCATG
This sequence comes from Dehalococcoidia bacterium, assembly GCA_965200625.1. Lineage (GTDB taxonomy): Bacteria > Chloroflexota > Dehalococcoidia > Bin125 > Bin125 > Bin125. Next base: position 1,224,890 of record OZ241375.1, on the reverse strand, counting down.
ACCCTCACCGTCGCCGTCGTCCACTGGTTCCAGCGCACCCGCTCGCGCGCGCTCGGCTACCTGATGCTCGGCTTCTCCTTCGGCAACCTGCTCGCCCCCCTGCTCGCCACCGTGATCGAGGACATCGGCTGGCGCGAGGCCGCGCTCGGCTCCGGTATCCTCCTCTTCATCGTCGGCCAGGCGCTCGCCACCCTAATCGTCCGCCCCAGCGATCGCGGCCAACTCCCCGAACCGCCCCGCCGCCCCGCCGCCACACCCACCGCCACGCCCGCCGCAACGTCCGGCGCAACGTCCACCGCGACGCCCAGCGCATCCGCCGCCGCCCGCCCCGACCAGCCGCCCGCCTTCACCGCCCGCCAGGCAATGCGCACCCGCGCCTTCTGGGCGCTCGCGCTCGCGCACGGATCACCGCTCCTGCTCGTCTCCTCGATCAGCGGCTTCTTCGCCGTCCGCGTCGCCGAGATCGACGGCCTCACGCTCGGCCACGCCGCCCTCGCCATCGTGATCGGCACAATCTGCCAGGTCTTCGCCCAACTGCTCAGCGGCTACGCCGGAGACTTCATCTCCAAGCGCCTGATCATCGCCGTCTGCCTCGCCGGACACGTCCTCGCCGCCGTCGTCCTCGCCTTCGCCGACTCCTTCCTCTGGGTCGTGCTCGCCGCCATCCTCCACTGGATCGCCTGGGGCGGCCGCCGACCGCTCGTCTCCGCCCTCAGCGCCGACTACTTCGGCGCCGCCCACTTCGGCAAAATTATGGGCTGGACCTCCGCCGTGCTCATGCTCTTCTCCTCCTCCGGCGGCCTGATCGTCGGCATCCTCCGCGACCTCAGCGGCGGCTGGGCCGTACCCTTCCTCGCCGTCGGCATCGGCGCCGGCACCGGCCTCATCTGGCTCGCCCTCGCCACCCGCCCCCAGCCGCCCGCGCCGCCGACGGACGCCGATCCCGCTGACCAAACGATCCCTTACCCTCAAACTCGAAGCTGAGCCGCAGCGGAGCAGGTAGAGGAGCAGCCCGATGGAATACGACGTAATCATTGTCGGCGCCGGATCATCAGGCGCAGTCCTCGCCACGCGCCTCAGCGAGGACCGCTCCCGCTCCGTCCTCCTGCTCGACGCCGGCCCCGACTACCGCACGCTCGGCGAACTCCCCAGCGACGTGAACAGCATCCACGAACCCTCCGTCCAGCGCCACGACTGGGGCTTCAACGCCACCTTCGTCCCCAACCGCGTCGCCCCTCTCCCGCGCGGCAAGCTGGTCGGCGGATCATCCGCGATCAACACCGGCGTCGCTATCCGCGGCGCGCCCGGCGACTACGACGCCTGGGCCGAGCTCACCGGCGACCCCCGCTGGGCCTGGTCAGAGTGCCTGCCCTACTTCCGCGCACTCGAGGACGACAAGGACGAACGCGGCGACTTCCACGGCCAGGGCGGCCCCATCCCCGTGCGCCGCTGGCGGCGCGAGGAGATGGAACCCGTCCAGCGCGGCTTCTACGACGCCTGCGTCGCTTACGGCTTCGAAGAAACCAACGACCAGAACGACCCCGAATCCACCGGCATCTCCCCCCTCGCCATGAACCGCGACGGCCCCGAACTGATGACCCGCTGGTCCGCCAACCTCGGCTTCCTCTCCCAGGCCCGCAACCGCCTCAACCTCACCGTCCGCGGCCGCTGCCTCGTCGACCGCGTCCTCTTCGAGGACGGCCGCGCCGTCGGCCTCGCCGTCGAATCCGACGGCGAACTCCAGGAAGTGCGCGGCAAGGAAATCATCCTCTCCGCCGGCGCAATCATGAGCCCCGCCATCCTCCTCCGCAGCGGAGTCGGCCCCGCCGCCGAACTCGCCCCGCTCGGCATCCCCTCCGTCGTCGATCTCCCCGGCGTCGGCAAGCACCTCATGGACCACCCCATGGTCCCCATGCTCCTGGAGCCCACCCCCGGCGCCGTCGACCCCGACCGCCCCCTCGCCCAGACGCTTCTGCGCTACACCTCCGCCACCGGCGAGTTCAACGATATGCAGGTCTACCTGCTCGGCCACATCCTGATCGGCCCCGAAGCCCGCTTCGGCGCGTGGGTCGGCGAGGACCAGGAGCAGGAAGGCGAGGCCAGCTGGGTCTTCGGCATCGCCCCCGGCGTCCAGCTCGCCAACTCCTTCGGCTCCGTCACCCTCGCCAGCGCCGACCACAACGATCACCCCCTCATCGACCTCCGCTTCGACGAGGACGAGGCCGACCGCGTCCGCCTCCGCGAGGGCGCGCGCCTCGCCTGGAGCCTCGCCCAGTCGGAAGCGATGACCCCGTACCACACCGGCGGCATCGACATCAATCAGGAAATCATCGACGACGACGAAAAACTGGACGAGTGGATCCACGCCACCGCCACCAGCATGGCCCACCCAACCTGCACCTGCCCCATGGGCCCCGACCCCCAGCAGGGCGCAGTCGTCGACAGCGAAGGCCGCGTCCACGGAGTCGACAACCTCCGCGTCGTCGACGGCTCCATCATGCCCACCATCATCCGCGCCAACACCAACTTCACCTGCATGATGATCGGCGAACGAATCGCCGAGTGGATGGCGGAATCCTAAGCACCAAGCCCAACCCCCCGCGCCCGCCCGCGAACCGAGGCCCGATAGACGAACGGCCTCGGTTCGCGGTCAATCTCTCTCAGCCAATCGAGCTTCCGCACGATGAAGGCGAGCACGTCAAAGTTGACCGCGTCGCCCGGCGTGAGCAGCACCAGACCAACGCGGTGCTCCACAATCGCCTGCCGCTCCAGCGGACGTTCGAGGATGTGCCGATCCTGAGTGAGCGCCAGCAATCCTTCGGCCGCCGCGTCGCGCATCCACCGCTCGTCAGGAATCTCCAGCCCGTGCGACGGCGTGCCGCGGTAGAAGTCGGTCAGCGTCACGCAATCCAGATCGGGCGCTTTGATCACCCGCAAAGCGCGGGCGACGCGAACCCCCACGGATGCGTCAAAGAACAGGGTCAGGCTGCGGCTTGAAATTGCAGGATCGCTCTCACGGTCTCCAGCGGCAGTCTGAAGTCATCTCTGATCTCTTCCGCGGAGTAACCACGCGAGACGCGGGCAAAGACCGACTCAGCGCGGATATTGGTGCCGGCCACGGTCAACCGCCCGCTGCCAAACTGAGGATCAATCACCAGCGGAGTCTGGCGGCCATACGGGTAGTAGCGCCGGGCCCACGCCGGCGCGAGGTCAAGCTGATAGTCGAACCGGTCGAGCGCGGTGCTGAAGTAGACGGGCAGCACACTCTGCCCCGCTCGCTCGTCGAAGTCAACCAGCACATCACGCTCCCGCGCGCTGGGAGCCGCCGCCGAGAACTCCAGCAGAATTCTCCGGCTGGAGAGCTTGAACTGCTCCGTCGCCAGCGGGTACTCAGACTTGACGTACCGGCGCGTGAACTCCCGCGCATTGCGCAGCCGCGCCATCGACGCCCCATTGCGCCGCAGCAAGGCAGCGACAATCGTCTCGCTCACTTCCAGGAACGACAGCCGAATCTCCTCGTCCCGAGCCCGGCGTCGATCCTGAAAGAGCGGAACCTGACCAGATCCCGCACGCCCCCGAAACCAGTGGCTCACAGTCTGGCTGGACACCCCAGCCAAATCCGCCCCCTCCGACAGAGAGTACGTCGGCGCAGTCAAAAGCGGATCAATTCCCAGCGTTGGCGCCACCTGACCTGCCCCTCCCATATGCGCCCTCAGGATACTCGGAACCGCAGTGCCGACATCCCGGTCGTCCCGGTCGAAGAACAGCTTCACGCAGCCCGCTTGGCCGCCTCAAGAAAGTCGATGGCCGCCCGCGCCTGCGCGCCAGTCACGCCGAGATCGTCAGCGATAAAGTCGACCGCGTCGCCGCCGCAATACCGCTTTCAGACCACCTCCGCACGGACGCCCTGTGCACCGATCACAAGCTGACCCGCGCGAAGCCTGGGATCAACAACCAACGAAGTCTCCCTGCCAGCCAGATAGAAGCGGCTCACCCAGCCGTGCCGCCTCCAGAACGGTGTATCGCTGCTCACTCAACTCGTTGACCGGGATCCGTATGACGCCACCTCCGCGCAATCCTATCCCGTCAGCTCAGCGCGCCGCTCGCGGCGAGCGCAGCGATCTCCCCCTCCTCCAGACCGAGCACGTCCCGCAAAATCTGCTCATTGTGCTCCCCATACTGCGGCGCCGGACGTACAGGCGCGCCCGGCGTCTCCGAGTGCAGGTAGCGCGGACCCTCCAGCACCGTCTCCCCATGCAGCGCGTGCGGCAGCCGGCGGAAGTGATCGCGATGCGCCAGCTGCGGATCATGCGCCGCATCCTCAGTCGTCGAGAGGCGGTGCGCCGCAATCCCCAGCTGTTGCAGCTGCGCCTCAACCTCCGCCGCCGAGCGTCCCGCCGTCCAGCCCGACAACGCCCCCTCAACAGCCGCCTCCTGCGCGCGCCGCTCCCCAAACGACAACGCGCCATCCGCGCCAATCAACGCCGCCAGCCGCTGCCACTGCTGATCACTCGCCATCGCAATCGCGACCCAGGACTCCGCCCTCCCCGCCGGCGGCAGGCAGGGATAGACGCCGTGCGGACACATCTGCGGATCATCATTGCCCCGCTGCTCCAGCGCCGGCCCGCCGTTCTTGTAATCAATCAGCGCCGGCGCCAGCAGCTGCAGTGAGCCCTCCGCCTGCGCCTGGTCAATGAAGACCCCCTCACCCGTGCGCCGCCGATGATCGAGCGCCGCCAGCAGCGCCGTCAGCGCGAAGCGCGGCGCGGGATAGTCGGTGTACGGCCCATACGGCCCCGCCGGCGGTCGCCCGGGCCAGCCGGCAAGCCCCTGAATGCCCGCCATCCCCGCGCCCTGACTGCCAAATCCGCTCACCTGGTTGTACGGACCCGTCTGACCCAGCAGCGTGCTGCTGAGCATGATCAACTCCGGCTTCAACCGCCGCAGATGCGTATAATCCAGCCCCCAGCGCGCCAGCACGCCCGCCGTAAACGACTCACAGACAATGTCCGCCCAGACCGCCAGCCGTCGGAACACGTCCTGCGCCTCGGGCACGCGCAGATCGAGCGTCAGCCCCCACTTACCCGCATTGACGTTGCCGTACAGCCCCGAATGCTCGACGCCCGGCACGTCCCCGTGGAACGGCCCCACAACGCGCGCCGTGTCCACCCGCGACGGCGACTCCACCCGAATCACGGTCGCCCCGTAGTCCGCCATCGCCCGACCCACCGTCGGCCCCGCCACGATCCAGCTCAGATCCAGCACCTTCACCCCGGCCAGCGGCCCCGCGCCCTCCGGCAGCGTCATAGCACCCCCTCCGATCGCAGCCGCTCCAGCTCCGCCGCGCTCAGACCCAGCTCTCCATAGACCTCACCATTGTGCGCCCCCAGCCGCGGCGGCGGACGCCGACTGTGCCCGAACGGCTCCCCGTCCACCAGAATCTGCAGCGGCGGACCCGGATACGTCACCGTCCGCCCGTCCCCGTCCGCAATCTCCGTCCAGAAACCGCGATGCTCCAACTGCGGACTCTCCCCCAAATCGGCAATCGTCAGGACGGGCACCAGCAGCAGGTCATACGCAATCGAGATGTCCAGCATCTCCTGCTTCGTGCGCGAGGCGACCTGCTCCCGCATCACCGCCTGCAGACGCGGGAACAGCTCCGGATCCGCCTTCCCCTCAACCAGCCGATCCGCATAGGTGACCAAATTCTCCTCCGCCAGCTCCGGCTCCAACGCCCCAATGTCGATCAGCCAGCGCATCGCATGGTTGGCAAAGTGACCAATCGCCGGCCCCGGCGCCATCAGCAGGACGATGTACCCGTCCGCCACATCCGCCGTGCCGCGCAGACCCACGCCGCGCACCTTGATCCCGCCCCCGTAGCGCTCCGGCTCCACCGCCCCCAACTGATACGCCAGCACCTGCGACAGCGTCGCCTGCGCCGCCGACACCTGCGCCGAGACGTCCACCTGCTGCCCCCGCCCGCTCCCCCGCCCGCTCCCCTGCCGCGCGTGGAGCGCCAGCATCGCCCCGCCCGCCGCATCGCCCGCCGCGTGCCCCCACGCCTGCGGCTGCGAAATCCGCAGCGGCGCCCGATCATCATCCCCCGTCATCAACAACGGCGTCCCCGCCGCCCAGATCGCCAGGTCAGAGCCGACATAATGCGCCTTCGGCCCCGTCTGCCCAAAGGCGGAGATCGACGTGTAGATCAACCGCGGAAACCGCTCCCGCAGCGACTCATAGTCCAGCCCCAGCGCCGCCATCCGACCCACGTCCGAGGACTCAATCAGAAAATCCGCCGTCTCCAGCAGCTCCAGCAGCAGCTCCCGCCCGCGCGGATCCTCGAGCTCGCAGGTGATCCCCCGCTTGCCCCGCGTGTACGCCGCCCAGTAGATCGATTCCGCCGCGCGCGCCGCAAAGAACGGCGCCACGCCCCGCCCCGACGATCCGCCCGGCGGCTCCACCTGAATCACGTCCGCGCCCAGGTCAGCCAGCATCTGCCCGGCCAACACCCCGCGCTCGTCCGTCAGGTCCACAACCCGATAAGGCGACAACATACCCCGCAGGCTAGCGCAGCCGCCTGCCGGCTATTCCTCCGGCACGATCCCGTACAGCGGCTGGAGCACCGGATCGAGCTTCCGCGCCTCAACCCGCCAGCGGAACCGCTCCGGATTCTCCTCACAGGGACCACACATCTGGGCGACTGGACTGAGCTCCGTCACGCCGTCGCACTCCCGCAACCACTCTGCATAATCGAGGAACGGCGCGAACCTGGTCCTGATCTCATAGGCCAAGCTCATGCGACCCGTCAGTCCCTGCAGAAGCTCGTAGATTCCCGGCACAGTATGAGGCGCTTGCCCGTCCTGTCCCCCGAATCTGAGCAGCTGCACGACTGCCTGGCCATCCTCGCAGAAACCTTCGGAATTGACGACCCTGGGCGACGCGCTGAAGATCGCACGTTCTATCAAATGACCGCTAATGCGTGCGAATTCTCCACTCAGCTTACCGATAGCCAACATCGCAATTTGCCGGTCGGCCTCCTCCTCCAAAGTCCTGCCGCTCGCCACCGGCAGCTCTCCGGCAATCCCGTCCTGATCGACTGAGTCCCACACCGCTGATAGGAGATCCCTCAGTTCGTCCCTGTGGCCAATCCTGGTCACCAAGCAATGGCCCACACTTCCCGGCGAAGCGTTGCCCCTCAGCAACTTCGGCTGATGCCAGGCAGGACTCCACGGGGGAGTGAACCACGGTTTGAGCCCCAGAATTCGCCGATGAGTCAGCGGCGGGTAATCCCCCTCCCACTGCTCTGGGACCCCGACGCTCAGCAACCCGCCGCAGTGTTCGAAGAAGTCCGCCGCGTCTGCCAGAGCGTTCAGGCGATATGGCACGCCGTTGTGCTGTTGCACCAACTCAATCGCACGCGCGCGTTGGAGCTCGCCAGTCCACAACCCTGGTGACATATAGGCCCACATGTTTTGCAGCGTGTCTCGTTCGGGAAGTAGCGATTCGAGATAATGGCGGTCAGCACTCTCGATTGTCTCCCTCAGCATTCGACCGTATGACTCGACCACCTCCGCGCTCGAGTCACTGCCTCGAAACTTGGGCAACCTGACGCCATTCCGCAGCTCACGGTCGCGAATGACTGAGCACGCGTTGATGATATCTTCATAGCCGCACACGCCTTCGATGTCCTGCCGCCGCCGGCCTGCGCGGTCATGCACCCGCCCGCGTTGACTGTTCCGCCTCCCAGCGGCGCATCCGGCAACGTATGCTCTGCCGCCCTCACACTCCTGGGCAGCGATGAATACGTGCATCCGAATGCGGTTATACAGCCGTCTGCGACCAGTCAGAATTCCGCCCATGTTCATGGTGATCCCCTCCTCAAGGGTGATTGGAGGGCAACGCCCGACCACCAGCGGCACGGCTTGATGAACAGCGGGAGAAAGACGCGGTGCATGATGCTCCTTGGTTGCCTTTCGGCCGCATCTTCCCGATTCTCGGGAATCGCCACCTTGCCGAGCCAGCAGGTTGGCGGGGCGTTCGCCCTCTCTTGATGCTGTCTGGATTATCCCCCGAAACCGCCCCCGTTGTCAACCCGCCCCCCGTTGTCAACTGGCCCCGTGTCGCCCGCTGAACGCCCCGCGCCCTTAACTCCCTGCGCTCCGCTGCGGCCGACCCTCCCCCGGCGGCCCCGCAAACGCCTGCGCCACCTGCAGAAACTCCTCCGCCGCCGCCCCCTCCCACGTCAGCCCCGTATCCCGATAGTGCACCCGCTGCGTCACCACGCGGCAGAAATCCGGCGCCGCCCCCCGCACCCGATTCGGCGCATCCGCCTCCCCCCGCGACCACGCCGCCCCCGAGGGCAGCGCGAGCTCCACCCGCAGCGGCTCGACGTTCGGCTCCTGTCCCCGCGTCTGATACGCAAACGACCGCGTGATGTACCCCAGATGCGCAATGTGCTGCAACCGATCGGAGTGCACCGGCTCCACCCTCGCCCCCTCCAGCGCGTCCAGCCCGTGCGACCAACACTCCATCAACCGCGCCGTCGCAAACGACCGCGCGCTCATCGGCGGACCCGCCCACGGCAGCCGCGTCCGCGCGTCCAGCGGCCGCAGCGCCGCCTCTAACCGCACCCGCGCCGCCCGCCACCAGTCCACCAGCTGCCGCCGCGTCATCGCGCGCGACGAATCCTGCAACGCCGACCGCGTCCCGTCCGCCGAGCGCTCGCCCCCCGCCATCGTCCGCGCCGCCCCCGAAGCAATCGCCGCCGCACTGTCATCCACCTCCGCCAAATGCGCCACCACATCCCGCACCAACCAACCCAGACAAGGAGTCGCCCCCTCCCAAACCAAATCCCCCAACCCCGCCAAAGCAGAGTCCAGATACCCCTGCTCCGCCACCAAATCATCCAACAACAGCTGATACGAGTCCACCATCACCCCAGCCTAACCCACCCTGAGGTTCCCCCGCTGCCCCCCCGCTGGGGGAAAGCTGTCACGAAGTGACTGAAGGGGTGCCCCGCACCCACCTCCGCCAGCCCGCACCCTCCTCCGTCATACCCGCGACGTCGTCGCGGGTATCTCGCCGCGTCGAGCCCGGACCCCTCTGCTGGACGCGACGAGATTGCCGCGGCAGGGCGCGGCAATGACGAGAGTGTTCAGCGCTCCCCCAACAGACCATTAGTTCGACTAAAATCGATCATCCACCCGCAAGCCGAAAGCGCCCCCCCAAATGCCCATCGCTCCCACCCGCCAAGCCGTCATCAACCGCCTCGCCGAACTAGCCGGCCTCGAAAACCCCGGCTACATCGCCGTCAAAGCCTGCATCGCCCTAGTTCGCATACTCCCCTCAGATCCTCCCCGCTTCCCCCCGCTGGGGGGAAGCTGTCGCGCAGCGACTGAAGGGGGCCGCCCGCTCCCGAAGCCCCCATGCCCGACATCTACGCCGACTACTTCGACGACGAGGACGACGAAGACCCCGCCAACCTCGAAGAGGAAGAACCCCCCTAATCCCCCAAGCGCCAGCCACCGCATTGCCCAAAGCTAGACACCCAGTCACCGGCGAGGCCCGCAGGAAGTATGCACGGCTCTGTTGCCCGTTCTGTGGCGCCAGAAGCGGTGGACTCTTGGCCTGCGGCTGCCTACCGCGTATGGTGGCCGGCCACAGGAAAGGCCAGTCGAATGAACCTGCTGGTTGCTGAGCGCGGGACGCGGGACGCGGGACGCGTCTATTGTGGCGTACAAGCATATCACATCGATCGCCTTTACGCTACCCAGGCGGAAAGTCGCGTGCCGTCCGACTCATCCGTCGCTGCATCCCGCCGAACATTGATGAGTTGTGTTCGCCGTTTCTGGGCGGCGGCAGCGTCGAACTCGACTGTGCAGCGGACGGCATCACAGTTTACGGTTCCGACGCCTTCGAGCCATTGATCAACTTCTGGCAGCACGCGCTCCACTGCCCAGACAAGCTTGCCAATCGCGTCGCGGACCATTATCCGCTGAGCAAGCAAGAATTCTATAGCCTGCAGAGTGAGTTCGGAAATCTGCAAGATCCACTCGAACGCGCGGCAGCCTTCTATGTCCTGAACCGGTCGTCATTCTCCGGGACGACGCTGTCCGGCGGCATGTCACCTGGACATCCCCGATTCACCAAGTCCGCCATAGCCCGGCTGGCTGAGTTCGGCAATCCCAATCTGCACGTTGCGTGTCTCGACTATCGCGCTGCCTTGGCAGAACATCCGGAAACCTTCCTCTACCTCGATCCGCCGTACTGGAACGGCCAACGCCTCTACGGCCGCAAGGGGGATATGCACGACGGCTTCGATCACGATGAGCTCGCCTGGCATCTCTGGCGCCGCAGTGGGTGGGTCTTGAGCTATAACGACTGTCCGGAAGTTCGGGCGCTGTATCGCGGATACCGGATCGTTGAACCCGGCTGGGCATACGGCATGTCTGGCGCAGGTAGGCGGCGGTCGCGGGAAGTGTTGATCATCGATGCCTAGCCAGACTGTGAGCGGACGGGCGTGGGAGTTCGGTTTAGCTCGCTGTATTGCCGACTTCAATGAGATTCTGATTGAGCGAAATTCCGCGCTCAAAATTTGCGAAACCGCATATCATGAGCATGGCCCTGATCAGCGCCGCGCCATTGACGACGCCGCCCTGACTGCCGCGCTGTTCTTCTTGGAACATGATGTGCGAATGGGAGACATTATGGGAATATCTCTGCAAACTGACCAGCGTGGGCGTCAAGGCGATGTCCGAGATATCGTTCTGCGGACTCGCGACCGGATCGAGCTGGGGATCTCTGCCAAGCATCGGCATCAGGCGCTGAAGCACTCTCGTGTGTCGAGCCGGATCGATTTCGGCAAACAGTGGTATGGAACGGCGTGCTCAAGCGACTATTGGGAGCGCGTCACTCCCGTCTTCCGTGCGCTGGAAGCAAAGAAGAGTGGCCGCTGGAGCGAGTTGCTGGATAAAGTTGAGAGATACTATACGCCGGTTATGCAAGCGTTCATGCAGGAGTTACGAGAACACGCTGACCCACCGAAGCTGTTGCGTTACGTTGTCGGCCGGCATGATTTCTATAAGGCGATCAAAGATAATGGTTCGGTGAAGGTTCAGTCGTTCAATCTCAGTGGAGAACTGCGATGGGGCGAGCGATTACCCCTACCAACGCGAATTATTGAGTTTCGTGCCAATGCGAAGCGAAAGGCATACGCCGAATTGACTCTGGATCATGGATGGGCGTTGTCGTTTCGGCTGCACAACGCTCGCACTCAGATTGAACCATCACTCAAGTTCGACATCCAGTTGATAGGCAACCCCAAAGAGATGGGGCACTACGTGACGGAATACGCTTAGTCTGAAGAGATGCTTATCGGGCCGACCCCGAAGGATCGGCCCGATGGTGCTATGCTGTGGACCGGTTGTGGGCCGTTACTCCACCACCGGCGACGCGCCCAATGGCCGCAGCTCGTCCATCAACCAGGTCAGCCGCTCCTCGCTCAGACTCGGTGCGTGCGACTCGCCCCGCCGCTGACCGGGATAGCCGAAGCCGCTGCGGCCCGCCTCCTGCTCGCGGACGTGCTGCCCCAGGCTGATCCGGCTCGCGTAGCCCAGGTTGCTGCGCACGTACTTCGGCAGATCATCCCAGGTCGAGGCGTGCGCCATCTCCGCCGCCACCTCAAAGTTGACCGTCGCCGCCATCTTGTCCCACTCCCCCTTCAGCGACAGCTCGTGCAGCTGCATCCCCAGCGACTCCAGCCCGTGCGCGCGGAAGATACTGTGGTACGAGCGCGTCGAGCCATAGAACGAAATCGCCCGCCGCAGCCCGTCAATCGACTGCTCCACCTCCGACTCCGTCTCGCCAAACGCCATGAACCCGCCCACCCCCAGGTCAATGTCCTCAAAGTTCCGCCCCGCCCGCGCCGCGCCCTTCTTGACCGCCGGAATCACCGTCTCCATCATCACCTTGTGGGTCATGAACCCGTGCGGCCGCAGACCGTCCGCGCACGCCCCCGCCACCTGCGCCATCAGCGGCCCCACGTTCGCCAGCGAAATCTTCGGCGGGTCGTACTCAATCGGCCCCGGGTCGAACATCGGCGTCATCAGCGTGTACGTGTAGTTGTTCGAGATGTACTCCGGCCGCTCCCCGGTCTGCCACGAGTGCCAGACCGCCCGCATCATCTTGATGTAGTCCTCCATCCGCTTCGCCGGCGGCGCCCACGTCCCGCCAAAACGGCGCACGTTGTGCCCCTTCACCTGCGACCCCAGCCCCAGATTGATCCGCCCCTTCGACAGCTCCTGCATGTCCCACGCCGCCTGCGCCATGATCATCGGCGTGCGCGGGAATGCAATCGTCACCGAGGACGAAATCTCGACCCGCTCCGTGTGCTCCGCCGCGAGCATCATCTGGAAGAGGGAGTTATGCTTGGTCTCGGGCACGACAATCGAGTCAAAGCCGCGCGCCTCCAGCGCCCGCACCTGCTCGGGAATGCCGCCTAGCCAGCCGCCGCCGAATCCAGTTTCGATCTTCATGAGGGAGAGCCTTTCTGCTGCTCCCCAAAGTCTACCGCCCGAAAATCAACCGCCCGTCCGCAACAGCTCCCGCGGCGCAAGCGAGGCCCAAAAGTCTCGCTCCGCGTCGCCCGGCGCATGGACAATCCCGCACTCGTGATTCAGCCTCATCACCGCCCGGTTGGCGGCGTCGTAGGCGGGCCAGTCAGGCAACCGCTCATTGTTGGGATTGCCCGTCCGCGCAAACGCGAGATAGGTCGCCATCATCGTCTCCGAGAGCGCCGCCAACTCCGGCGAGGCCTCCCCGCAGAAGCGCTTCATGTTCGCCGCCTCGTAGGTGCCCCAGATGAACGGGATATCGAGCGAGTGGCAGCTGCCCAACCGGCCGTCGTAGGCGGGCGAGGGATAGTCGAAGCGGTAGCTCCAGACCGCCTCCGTATGGCGGCGCTGCGCCTCCGCCGTGCGAATCGCGGGAATGCGGAACATCGAATCGGTCATGATCGCGTTCCAGACCGAGTCGTTGTCGGTCGGTTCCCCCCGCGCGTCCCGCGCCCACTGATAGCGGTCCACGCCCTCCGCCGCCCGCATCCCCCCAAACGGCGCGGTCGCCGCCGCCAGCAGATCGTTGTCCGTCATCGACCCCGCCGCCTGCGCCGCCGCCGTGAACAGGTTAAACTCGTCCTTGGTGTGGCCGATCAGCAACGGCATCCCTTTGGTCTGGATGCCCGCCCCGATCCGCGCTTCCGCGTCGAGTCCCAGCGCGTAGCCGTCGGCGACCGGACCAAAGCGCGCGCCGCCGAAACCGCCGCCGGTCAGCTCGACCTGGTAGTCGAGCAGGTCGTCCGCGCTCACCCGGCGCAGCCGCTCCGGATCGTCCCAGCCGCCGAAGCGGAGCAGGAACTTCTCCGCCACCGCCCGCGCTTCGACTTTGGTGATCGTCGGAATCAGCGAGCCGCTCATCGGGATCGCCTTGTCGAACGCGCCCGTCGCCGCCGGCATCGCCATCAGGTGCGCAATGTCGAAGCCGCCCGCAGACTGGCCGAAGACGGTCACGTTGCCGGGGTCGGCCCCGAACGCGGCAATCTCGCGGCGCACCCAGAAGAGCGCCGCCGTCTGGTCAAGCAGACCCTCGTTGCCGTACGCGCCCAGCGTCGGCGCGTGCAGCCAACCAAAGACGCCCAGCCGATAGTTGAGCGTGACCACGACCACATCGCCGGTCAGCGCCAGCCGCCGCCCGTCAATGCGCGGCTGCGTCCCCGAGCCAACGGTGTTGCCCCCGCCGTGAATCCAGACCATCACCGGCCGCCGCCGATCGTCGCAAGCGGGCGTCCAGATGTTGAGATAGAGGCAGTCCTCAGACTGCGTCTGCGCGGGAATGCCAATCAGGTCGCCGACGTCGCCGGGTACCTGGCGCTGCATCGCCGAGGCAGAGAACTCAGTCGCGTCGCGGACCCCGACCCACGGAGCCATCGGCTCCGGCGGCCGCCAGCGCAGCTCGCCGACCGGCGGCTGGGCAAAGGGCACGCCCCGAAAGACCAGGCAACCAGCGTCCGCCGCGCCCTGCAGCGCGCCCAGAGAGGTGTTGACAAGAGGTGGCATAATCGTCGCCCGCGATCCCATAATCTGCTGCTCGGAGATAGCCCGATGCTAACCGCGCCGCGAACGCCAACGGCGACTCGCGCCGAGCCGCCGGCTCAGGGACAGACGAGGCAAATCGTCCGCGCGCTGCGATCCTGCAGCGGGCGCGCATTCGCGCCCCCGGTCAAGGCCTGAAGCTGCTCGACCTGCTGGCGCGAGACCGCGCCAATCGTCCGACTGACGTACCACTGGACCGGCTCGCTGTACGGCGGCGCGGTCAGCGACCCCGAGTAGCGATAGAAGCCGTCGCCATGCGGCGTACACTCCGCGGCATTCAACGCCCCAGCCGCCGGCCGACCGCGGTCAGCCGCGCTCGTGACGTCGATCAAGCGCTGTAGGGTCGGATCGGAATCGCCAATGCGGAAGGCGGCCGCCACGACCAACAGATCACCCGCCTCCCCCTGATGCACCAGATGCAGCTCGGCCGCCAGCTCTTCACCATCGATCCAGTGCTCGGCCGGCGTGTGCCAGTGACACTGGAGCAGCCGGTAGCGGCGAGCGTCCAGCCGCAGCTGACTGCCGCGCCGAAAGTGGAGCATCGGCACGCCCAGCACCCGCTCGATCCGCTCGAGCGGACTGTCGTAGGCGAACGTCGGCGCGCGGTCGCTGCACTCAATCCAGTCACCGATCGCAATGGGTGATTGCCCGCCGTTGGTCATCTGCGCTCCTCCAGGTACGGTACCTTGACCGCATTCTTCCCCGACTCAACCCCCGACTCAACGAGGTGCGCACGTGAGCGAGCAGCAGTACGAGACCTACGACCCCGCAAAACATAACCGCGCGACGCCCCAGTCCACCTTCGGCCCCGTCGTCAAGGTCGACAAGCTGGAGGACGGCGGCATCTACCTGATCACGCTGAATCGGCCCCATCGGCTGAACTCGATCGGCGACGGGCTGAGCGACGCCCTCTACGACGCCTTCGTCGAGTACCGCGACGATCCGAACGCCCGCTGCGCGGTGCTGACCGGCGCCGGCCGCGCCTTCTGCGCCGGCGCCGACCTGATCAACACCGCCGAAACGCGCGCCGCCGAGCGCGAGGGCCGCGCCTCCAGCGCCGCGCCGATCATCACTCGGCGCAAGAATCCAGTGCCGCTCTCGGAGTCGCTCAATCTGTGGAAGCCAACCGTGGCCGCCATCAACGGCTGGGCGGTCGCGGGCGGCTTCATGTACGCGATGCAGTGCGACATCCGCATCATGTCGGAGGAGGCCAAGGTCGGCATCGCGGAAGCCCGCTGGAACATGGGCGGCGCGGGCTGGATGACCCCCCTCACCCGCCAGATCGGGCTCGGCTCGGCCATGGAACTGACGCTCTGGGGCCCAGCGCGTGGTGCCCCAGGAACTCGTCCTCGAGACCGCGCTCGAATACGCCCGGCGGATGCTCTACCTCGCCCCCCGCGCAGTGCGCAACATGAAGCAGGCGCTCTACCGCGGCTACTACATGGAGCCAATGATGGCCCAGCAGTTCGGCGCCGCAATCGAGCAGAACCTCCAGGGCATGAACGACTCCATCGAAGGCCCCACCGCCTTCTCCGAAAAACGCCGCCCCCGCTTCACAGACACCTAGACCACCCGCCCCCCACCGCCACCCGCCCCCCCGCCACCCGCCCCCCACCTCCCACCGCCCCCCACCGCCACCCGCCCCCCACCGCCACCCGCCCCCCACCGCCACCCGCCCCCACCGCCACCCGCCCCCACCGCCACCCGCCCCCCACCGCCACCCGCCCCCCACCGCCACCCGCCCCCACCGCCACCCGCCCCCCACCGCCACCCGCCCCCCACCGCCACCCACCTCCCACCGCCACCCGCCCACCACCGTCATTGCCGCGCCCCGCCGCGGCAATCTCGCCGCCTTCGAGACAGTGGTGCGGGTCGCGGCAAGATACCCGCGGCAAGCGCGGGTCTGACGGATCTTCGGCGCGGGTCTGACAACATGCCCTTGAGCGCAGACCCTGCGCCTATCCTGCAGGGACAACGCCCCCACCGCACTCCGATCTCAGGACTCATGGCCAGCCACACCGCCTCACTCCGAATCGTCTGGCACGCCCAGACCTCCGACTTCGGCGAGCCGATGGCCTGGTTCGGCTCCTGGCTCTTGGGCGCGGGTGAGACGGAGGGCGGCTGGTTCCACTCCGGCCGGGGCGCGGCCGAGACGTCGCACGCGCCGCCCACCGGCGCAGTCGGCGTGCGGCTCCGCTTCTGGCCGTCCGAAGGCCTCGATCCGGAGTACATCGATCTCCCGCTGCCCCCGAGCGGCCTGATCGAGACCGCCGCCCTGGATTACGACCAACCCGGCCCGCACTCGCGCCTCTGACGGCCTGGGGTCGGACAGTTCAGGTAGACTGACCCCGACTGGCGATCTGATCTGTTTCGTCTGAGAGGAACTGTTTCATGGTGACAACGCAACGGGCGGCGACCGCCGCGATTGACGGCGTGGCGTACGAGATTCCGGCGCACCGCTGGACGACGCCGGGCGCTGAGGGCTGGACGCGCACCGCGCGGCCCGAAGACCCGAACAAGTACTTCATGGTCTCGGCCGACTGCCACGTGCACGAGCCGGTCGACCTCTGGGAGCGCCGCGTGGAGGCGAAGTACCGCCACCGCCTGCCGCGCATCGAAGTCGACGCCGACGGCGTCCGCTGGCAGGTGACCGAGGGCCACCGCCCGACCAAGATCCGCGACCTCAAGCTGGCCGGCGAAGACCTCGTCCGCGACAAGCACGGCAACGCGCTCCCCGAAGAGCGCGCGCGCGACATGGACCTGGACGGCGTTGACGCCGAAATCATCTTCCCCAACAAGGGGCTCTCGATGTGGGCGACCGCCGACCCCGTCTTCTCCAACGCGATGTGCAGCGCCTGGAACGACTGGGCCTGGGAGACCTTCGGCGACACCTACGACCGCTCCTCACCGCTCGCCTGCGTTGCCAGCGGCGACATTCCCGGCGCGATCGCCGAGGTGCAGCGCTCCGCCGCCCGCGGCTTCCGCGGCTTCTCCTTCCCCGCCAAGCCGGTCTGGGGGCCGACCGGCGAGGACTCGCGCAACTACAACCTGCCCGAATTCGACCCCCTCTGGGCGGCGGTCGAGGAGACCGGCCTGCCGATCACGTTCCACGTCTCCACCGGCCGCGACCCGCGCGGCGCGCGCGGCAACGGCGGCGCTGTCACCAACTACGTCTTCCACTCGCTGGCGATGACCATGGAGCCGATCATCAACATGTGCGCCTCCGGCGTCTTCCAGCGCTTCCCCGACCTGCGCGCCGGGACAATTGAGGCAGGCATCGGCTGGATCCCCTGGGCCCTCACGGCCATGGACGAGGCCTACCACAAGCACCACATGTGGGCCTTCCCCAAGCTCGAGGGGCTGCCCTCCGACTACTACCGCGCCCACTGCTTCGGCTCCTTCCAGGAGGACGCGCCGGGGATCGAGCTGGCGCGCCAGTTCGACCTCATCGACAACCTGCTCTGGGCCAACGACTACCCGCACCACGAGGGTTCCTGGCCGCACTCGGCAGCCGCGATCGAGCGCGCCATGGGCGACCTGAGCGACGCCGAGCGCGCCAAGATCCTCGGCCTCAACGCGGCCCGCCTCTTCCACTTCGAGGTCCCGGAAGCGCAGCGCTAGCGGACGGTTCGGAGCGGGCGGCAGGAGGAGACCGCCCCGCGCCGTTGAAACTGTGTATAATACTCACCACCCGGAGCCTTCGGGCGAGAACGTTTGGATGGAAAGGACTCGGTGCATATGCGATTGCCAAGTTTGAAGGGGCGGCGCTTGGTCAGCGCCCTGCTCTTCGCCGGAGCGGCCCTGGTCGCCGGCGCAGTGATTGGAGCCTGTACCTCGGACGAGGACGAACAGCAGGCCCAGGCAGTAGAGCAACAGACCCAGCAGCAAGTCATGCAGCAGCAGCAGGACCAGCCGGCGGCGCAGGTCTCCGGCGAGCCGCGCGGCGACACCGTCCAACTGGTCAAGGACCGCGGCGTCCTCAAGTGCGGCGTCAAGCAGACCCAGCCGCTGTTCGGCTTCCGCGAGCCCGACGGCTCCGTCGTCGGCTTCGACGTCGATTTCTGTAAGGCGATCGCGGAAGCGCTGGAAGTCGACCTGGAACTGGTTGACGCCTCCGACGCCTCGACTCGCTTCGAGCTGCTCGCCGACGGCGAGATTGACGTCCTGATCCGCACCACCACAATCACCGCGTCGCGCGACCGCGAACTGTCGGTCGACTTCGCCCAGACCACGTTCTACACCGGTCAGGGCTTTGCGGTGCACTCCGGCTCCGGCATCAACTCGACCGGCGACATGGGTGGCAAGACCATCTGCGTGCAGTCCGGTACGACGACCGAGCAGAACCTCGCCGACCACTTCACCGACCTCGGCCTGAGCTACGAGCCGCTGGGTGGTACCGACCAGGAGACGCAGGACGCCTTCCTCGCCGGCCGCTGCGACGTCTGGACGGCTGACCAGTCCAACCTCGCGTCCCGCATCGGCGTCCTCGACAACGCCAGTGACTTCGTCATTCTGGGCGAGCTGATCTCCAAGGAGCCGCTGGCTCCTGGCGTCCGCGACTACGACTCCGAGTGGAAAGACGTGGTCAACTGGATCGTCCACGGCCTGATCGCCGCTGAGGAAATGGGCATCACCCAGGCCAACGTCGCCGCCAACGCCGCGAACCCGCCGAACACCGCCGTCGCCCGTCTGCTGGGCGTCTCGTTCGATGGCGGCGAAGTCGCTACGCTGGGCTTCGACTCGGTCGGCGCTCAGTTCATCCAGCGCGCCATCGCCGCGGTCGGCAACTACGGCGAGATCTACGAGAACAACGTCGGTAGCGCCGTTCCGCGAGCCTGCTCGCTGAACGCCTTGGCCTCCGAGGACAAGCGCAACTGCCCGGCCGGAACCGGCGGCATCCTCTACGCGCTGCCCTACCGCTAAACCGACCACCTCCGGCCGAACCAACCCAACGGGGCCGCCCATTGCGGGCGGCCCCGTTGCTGTTCCTCAGGTCTGAGCCAATTCCGGGAATCCGCGCAAATTCTCGGTTAGTCTGTGCGGAACAATCCTCCGCTGTTCCTGATGTAGTCCCGAACGGACACGCATGTCGGCACAAGCGCCTCCGTCGCCCGCCCCCCAGGGTGGCCCATCCGCCTCTGGCGAGGTCCCGCTGTTCTACCGGCGCGGATTTCGCCACCTGCTTCAGCAGGGGATCTACGTCGCCGCGACCGCCATCGTCGCCTGGTACGTCTACGACTCACTCGATCTCCGCGAGTTTGGCTTTGGCTTTCTTGAGGACGTCGCCGGCTTCGCCGTCGGTTCCCAGTGGCTGATCGACGTTGACGGGGTCACGAGCTCACGCTGGGAGATGTTCCTGGTCGGCGTGTGGGCCTCCGTTCGCGCCATCTTGGTCGCCATCCTCCTCTCCACGCTCGTTGGCGTGATCGTCGGCGTGGCCCGCCTCTCATCCAACTGGCTCGTCGCCCGGATGGCGATGCTGTTCGTCGAAATCTTCCGCAACACTCCCCTGCTTGTTCAGGTCGTCCTGTGGTACGCCATCCTGCTGGTTGGCGCGCCGATCATCCAGAACGTCGTCAACATCGGCGACTTCTTCTTCCTCTCCAACCGCGGCATCGCGATCCCCTGGCCGGTGCCCTCTGGTGGTCTCTGGGGCCTGCCTGACTGGGGCGTCGGCGTTTGGGTGGCCCTGCTGGTCGCCGCGGGAATTGTGGCGATGCGCATCCGCTCAACGCGCCAAGAGCGTGAGCGCGAGACGGGACAGCCGCACTTTGCCAACCGCTGGGCCTTCTCGACCTTCGCCGCCGCCGCCCTCATCTCCTTTCTCGTGCTGGGTGCGGTCGTCTCCATCGACCGCCCCGTCATCGACGGCACCAGCTATGCCGAGGGGATGGTCATCCGGCCGGAATTCGCCGCGCTGGTGCTGGGCCTGACCGCATACACGGGCGCGTTCATCGCCGAGATCGTCAGAGCCAGCATCCAGGCGTTGCCGCGCGGCCAGGCCGAGGCCGCCAACGCCATCGGTCTGTCCGGCTACCAGCGGCTGACGCTGGTCATCCTGCCGCAGGCCCTCCGGCAGATGATTCCGTCCGTCACCAACCAATACCTGAACGTCAACAAGAACACCTCGCTGGCGTACGCGGTGCTCTACGACGACCTGTTCCGCGTGGCCACCATCGTTCAAAACAAGGCCGGTCACGCCCTCGAAATGTTCTTCGTGATCATCCTGACGTACATGATTATCTCCTTCGTCATTTCGGCGGTGATGAACGTGCTGAACTCGCGCGTCACCGCGCATCGGTTGTGAGGCGGGACTGATCCATGGCCAATCTCCCCGCCCAGAACCCGCAACGCATCGTTCTGCCGCCCCATCGCCAGCGGGCGTATCGCCCCTTCCGCGTGCGCGCCCGCGAGTGGATTCACCGAAACCTGTTCCCGTCAACCGGTGGAACACTGCTGACGCTCGTATCCGCTGGAATTATGGGCGTCATGCTGGCCGGGGTCCTCTGGTTCGTCTTCTTTGAAGCCAACTGGGAAGTGATCACCGCCAACCGCTGGTTGTTGTTCGCCGGCTCCTTCCCGCGTGACGAGGCGTGGCGATTGTGGGCCAGCATCGCCGTAGTCATGTTCCTCATCGGACTCGCCTACGGCACCTGGTCAACACTCGGTCTCCGCGACACTCTGTTCATCGTCCTCACCGGCGCCTTCGTCATCTTCCTCATGGGGCACGGCGGCGCGGCAATCTGGTCGTCGCTCTGGTTCCTGATCGCGATCGCCCTGCTCTACGTCGGCTACTACCTCACCATCTGGATGCCGCGCGAGACCTCCCCCACGCGAACCGCGCAGCAACGGGTCGTCGGGGGACTGCTAGCCCTCTCCTTGCCGATCGTCCTGATCATCCTGATGCTCGAGGGCGGCGCAAACACGCGTCAGTTCGACGGGTTCGTGCTCAACCTGATCCTCGCGCCCGTGGGGATCGTCGGCGGCCTGGTCGTCGCCATCCCCCTCGCCCTGGGCCGCGCCTCCACCTTGGCCATCCCGATCGGCGGCGGCCTGACCATCCGGCCGATCAAGTGGACCTGTACGGCGTACATCGAGGTCGTGCGCGGCGCGCCCCTGCTCGGTTGGCTGTTCGTCGCGCTGTTCATCCTCGACGACGTCATCGGCGGCCCCCTGATCATCCGCACGATGGTCGTCCTCGCGGTCTTCACCGGCGCCTACATGGCCGAGTACATCCGCGGCGGCCTCCAGGCCTTGCCCCGCGGCCAGGCGGAAGCCGCGCAGGCGGTCGGCCTCACCAAGATGCAGTCGATGCAGTTGATCATCCTGCCCCAGGCGCTGCGCATCTCGATCCCCCCGATCGTCGGCCAGGCCATCGCGATCTGGAAGGACACCACCCTCGTCACCATCATCTTGCCGCTGCGCGAGCTCAAGGGGAACGCCGACTCGGCAATCGCGCAGTCTGCGTTCATTCCCGACCGGATCGAGGTCTACGTGTTCGTCGCCGTGATCTTCTGGGTGGTTGCCTTCATGATGTCGCGCGTCTCGCAGCGGGTAGAGCGCGCGCAAGGAATCGGCGAACGCTAGCCTCACACCAGAGGCAGCCGTGAGGAGCTTGAGATGGCAAACGAACTATCGCCGGTCGACATCATCGCCGAGCCAGCCGGGCCGAAAGCGGCAACGGCGACGGCAGCTTCCTCGAGCGCCGCGGCGGATGTGATCGCGGCGCGGGTCGCGGGGGACAAAGACATCATCGTCACCGAGCACGTCGACAAGTGGTTCGGCGACTTCCAGGCGCTGGACGACGTCTCGCTGCGGATCAAGGAGCACGAGATCGTCGTCATCCTCGGGCCCTCCGGCTCGGGCAAGTCGACCTTCATCCGCTGTCTGAACCGGCTGGAGGAGCACGACGCCGGACGGATCGAGATCGACGGAATCGAGATGAACGAAGATGTCCGCGCCTTGGCGGCGATTCGCTCGGAAGTCGGGATGGTCTTCCAGCAGTTCAACCTGTTCCCCCACCTCTCGGTGCTGAGCAATATCACGCTGGGCCCGCAGAAAGTGCGGCGGATGCCGAAGCTGGAGGCGGAAGCGCTGGCCATGCAGCTGCTCGAACGGGTCGGAATCCCCGAACAGGCCGACAAGTTCCCCTCCCAGCTCTCCGGCGGTCAGCAGCAGCGCGTCGCGATCGCGCGGGCGTTGGCAATGCAGCCCAAGATCATGCTCTTCGACGAGCCCACCTCCGCCCTCGACCCGGAGATGATCAAGGAAGTGCTTGACGTCATGCAGGAGCTGGCCCGCTCCGGGATGACGATGATCGTGGTCACCCACGAGATGGGCTTCGCGCGCGAGGTGGCGGATCGGCTGGTCTTCTTCGACGAGGGCGCGCTGGTCGAACAGGGCACGCCCGAACACTTCTTCACCAACCCGCGCGAGGAACGCACCAAGCTGTTCCTCAGCCAGATCCTCTAGGCAAGCCCGTGCCAGCCGATCTGAGTCAGGTGCGGGCGCTCACCTTCGACGTCTTCGGCACGGTCGTGGACTGGCGCGCGTCAGTCTCCGCCGAGGTCGCCAGCTTCCTCCAGCGGCGCGGCGTCGAGGCGGACGCCGGGATGTTCACCGACCGCTGGCGGCGCGAAGGCTACGCCGGCGGGATGCGCCTGGTGCGCGACGGCGAACTGCCCTTCCAGACAGCGGATCAGCTGCATCGGCGGATGCTGGACATCCTGCTCGCCGAGCTGGGCATCGAGGCGGCTGAGGCGGAGGTAGCCGAGCTGAACCGCGCCTGGCACCGGCTGCATCCCTGGCTCGACTCGCCCGGCGGATTGCAACGACTGCGCTCGCGGTTTGTGGTCTCCACCCTGTCGAACGGCAACGTCGAACTGCTCGTCAACATGGCCAAGTTCGGCGGGCTGCCATGGGACTGCGTGCTCTCGGCGGAGATCACGGGCGCGTTCAAGCCGGAGCCGCCGTGCTACCAGCGGGCGGCGGAGCTATTGGGCTGCGCCCCGTCCGAGGTAATGATGGTCGCCGCGCACCAGGGCGACCTCCGCGCCGCAGCGCAGACTGGAATGCGCACCGCCTTCGTCCCCCGACCGGAGGAGGCGGGGCCCAACTTCCCCGTCGATCTGACCCCGGATCCATCCTTCGACATCGTCGCCGCCGACTTCCACGACCTGGCCGCACAGCTGAATTGCTAGGCCCTGCTGGATACCTCTGGAGTTCCCGATGACCCTGAACCCCGACGCGTACACCACAATTGACATCGACAAGCGCTCCGACGGCGTAGCCGTGGCGACGCTCAACCGGCCCGAGAAGCTGAACGCCGTGAACTCGGCGATGCATCGGGAGCTGGCGTCGCTGCCGCTGGACGCGAACCGAGACCCGTCGGTGCGCGTCCTGGTGCTGACCGGCGCGGGCCGCGCCTTCTGCGCCGGCGGAGACTTCTCCGCCAACCGCGACGAACCGATGGGCGGGCACTACCTGAACCGGATGAACGAGGCGCGCTTGATCGTCGATAACTGGCTCGACTGCGAGAAGCCGGTGATCTGCGCGGTAAACGGCTACGCCCTCGGTCTGGGCGCAACGGTCGCGCTGATGGCGGACGTGGTCTACATCGGGCGCAAGGGCGTGCTCGGCGATACGCACGTGAACATGGGCATCGGCGCCGGCGACGGCGGCGGCGTGATCTGGCCGATGCTCGTCGGGCCGTCGCGGGCCAAGTACTACCTGATGACGGGCGAGCACATCCGCGCCGAGCAGGCCAAGGCGCTGGGCTTGGTGCAGGACATCGTTGAGGACGACGAGCTGCTGCCGACCGCGCTGGCGCTGGCCGAGCGGCTCTCGAACGGCCCGCTGGGCGCAATCTCGGCATCCAAAGTGCCGATCAACAAGTGGATCAAGCACGTCTCCAATCTGGTCCTGCCGCTCTCGCTGTCGATGGAAGAAGCGACGATGACAGGCCCCGACGCCGCCGAGGCG
This sequence comes from Dehalococcoidia bacterium, assembly GCA_965200625.1. Taxonomy (GTDB): domain Bacteria; phylum Chloroflexota; class Dehalococcoidia; order Bin125; family Bin125; genus Bin125. The sequence goes on along the minus strand of OZ241375.1, from coordinate 1,200,762 downwards.
CAGGCCGCGTTCCGCGAGAAGCGGCAGCCGAATTATCGGCGGTAATCCCGCATTCAGGTCACATTCCCGATCACCGATACGCTGAGTGGCGTGTGCGCCGCGCCGCCAGATCAGCTGGGCCAGCTAGATCAGCTGAGTCAGCCAGATCAGCTGGGTCAGGCTGCGCCAGAGATTGGCGCGTTTCGGTGATTGGCAGGTTCTGCGGGATGCTCGTGCGTGTGCGGCTGGCTCGGCGGGGAGCGGCGCTGACCCTGGGGTGGTTGGCGGCGCTGGCGCTGTGCGCGTTCAGCGCCTGCAGCGGCGACAACCCGCCAAGCAGCGCGCAAGAGAACGCCGCGAGCGAACCGGCGCAGCAGCAGACGGCGGCGGCGGCGGCGCAGCCGCAACCGCAACCGCATCGACAGCCCGAGCCTGACCCGGACGAGCAGCAAGAGCAGGCTGAAGCGGAGGACGCGGAGCAGCAGGCGGAGCCGGCGTCGGCGGCGCAGATGCAGCAGGAGCAGGAGGAATCGCAGTCCGAGCCGCCGTCAGCGCAGGACCAGCCGGCGCAGGGCTACGGATCGGACGACGCCTACGGCGGCGCGCCGACGGAATCGCAGGAGGCCGCGGCGATCGCGGTGCCGCCGGTGCGGCAGTGGTTGGTCGAGGGCGTCGCGCTCCTGCCGAGCGTGCCGGCGGAACTCGACGAGTACGGCTGGTCGGCGGTGATCGAGGGAGACGTGATCGCCGTCAGCGCGCCGTATCACGACGCGCTGGGCGAGGATACGGGCGCAGTCTTCATCTTCGAGCGGATTGCCGGAGAGTGGATCGAGACGGCGTATCTGCTGCCGCCCTATCCGGATCCACAAGGCTGGTTCGGACGCTGGCTGGCGCTCGGCGACGGCCGCCTGGTGATCGGCGCGCCGTATGAGGATGTGCGGCTGCGCGACGGCACCTTTGTCGGCGACGCCGGAGTTGCCTACGTCTACGAGCAGATCAACGGCATGTGGCAGCGGACGGGCACGCTGCTGCCCGAGACGCCCTACGCGGGCGCGTCGTTTGGTTGGAGCGTGTCGATCTACGACAACCGCATCGCGGTGGCGGCCTGGGAGGACGCGATCGACGGCGCGGAGGCGGGGTCGGTGACCATCTACCGGGAGCAGAAGGGGCTCTGGTTGCCGGAGGCCGTCGTGTGGCCGAACGAACCGAGCCACCGCATGATGTTCGGCCGCGACATCGAGATGGACCAGGGCGTGCTCGCCGTCGGCGCGCCGGGCGACGACACGCTCGCCGACAACGCCGGCGCGGTCTACGTCTATCACTACTACAACAACGACTGGCACTTCACGGCCAAGCTGCTCTCGCCCACGGGCGCGGCGGGTGATCGGCTCGGCTCGCAGGTGGCGCTCCAGCAGCCGTGGATCGCCGCCGGCGCGTACGAAGACGACGGCACCGTCTGGAGCGGTGGCGCGACCTATGTCTGGAAGCTGGGCAGCGTCTGGGAGTTGCATTCCCGGCTGGAGCCGTCAGATTTGCAGCCCGGTGACTGGTTCGGCTACTCGGTCGATATCAAAGGCAGCCATATGGTGGTCGGCGCGCCGCACCGCGCCCATCCCGAGTCCGGCACCTTCCGCAGCGGCGCGGCGTACGCCTTTGCGCTGGTCGAGAACGAGTGGGTCGAGGTCGGCGTGCTCGGTCCGGTCGATGCGGTGGAAGCGGGCGCCCGCGCCGAGTTCGGCTGGGCCACCGAGATCGACGGACAGACGGCGGTGGTCGGAGCCTGGCTGGCCGACGCCCCGATCGGCGAGGACGCCGGCGCGGCGGCGGTCTACGAGCTGCCCGCCGACGACAGCCCGGCGGAGTAGGGCGCGTCAGGCGGCTCGTGGTCAGCGGTCAGGACCGCGCACGGTGACCCCGCCGTCAACGGGCAGAATGACGCCAGTGATGTACTTGGCCTCGTCGCTGGCGAGGAACACAGCCGCCCAGCCAATGTCCCACGGCTCACCCTCCTGTCTGAGCAGGCTGGCGTTCTTACGCCGCTCGCGCAACTCGTCCGACATCCCGGCCGCATAGACCATCGGCGTGTAGACCGGGCCCGGCATGATGCAGTTGGCGCGGATGCGATCGCCGCCGTGGTCAACGGCGAGCGCTTGGGTGAGCGTGGCGACGGCAGCCTTGCTCACGCTGTAGGCGGTCAGCCCGCGCGGACGCAGGGCGGCAATGGAGGAGACATTCGTAATCGCGCCCCCGCCGTTCGCGCGCAGCGCGGGGACGGCGTGCTTGCAGGTCAGCATCATCGAGGTCACATTGACCCGCTGGACGTGATCCCACTCCCCTTCCGATATCTGCTCAACGGTGCCGCGTCCGCCAATCCCGACGTTGTTGTGCAGAATGTCGAGCTTGCCGTAGCGGCTGACCGCGTCGGCAACGATGCGGGCGCAGTCTTCCGTCGCAGTGACGTCCGCCACCGCAACGGCGGCGTCGTTGCCTTCCGCGCGGATCAGATCGAGCGTGGCCTGGACGGCGGCTTCGTCGCGGTCGACGAGCAGCAGGTCAGCGCCCTCACGGGCAAAGAGGATGGCGGTCGCGCGTCCGTTGCCAATCCCGTCGGCGCGCGAGCCAGCGCCGGTGACAATCGCAGACTTGCCGGCGAGTCGGTCAGGCATGATGGTGTTCCTTTCGCTGGTTAATCGAGTTCGACCGGTTCGGGGTTGGCCGCGCGCTGCGGTTTCCAGGGCGCTTCGCGGAGGAAGAGCGGCACCGCGTTGGTCAGCCGGAGATGGCCTGACTCCTGACGGTCGGCGCGGACCCAGAGGAGCATGATGATCAGCAGCAGCGGGCCGAAGAAGCCAGCCAGGCCGAGGAAGACGGTGGAGAGCGGATAAGCGTCAACGACGCGCCCGAAGACGGGCAGGAAGGGAAGCATAATCAGGGCCCAGCCCATGTGATTGAGGGAGAGCGCGGTGGCGCGCAGGTGGGAGGGGATGCGGCGGTTGAGGTAGCCCTCCATCAGCGGCATCTGCGCGCCGCGCGCGAGACCGAGAATGATGAACAGGCCAATCGCGCCGAGATGGTCGATCAGCGCAATCCCGACGTAGACCAGCACCACCCAGACGGGCAGCGAAGCGAGCGTGCGGACGACGCCGAAGCGCACGGCCAGCCAGAATGCCAGCGCGGCGGCGAAGACCGTCGCCACCCGCGCGGGCGCCTGGAGCGTGGTGAACAGCCAGCCGACCTCGATCCCCTGATCCTGGAGAAACGGCTGGAGCAGGTAGAACTCAGGCACCAACGCGGCGACGAGCAGGGCGCTGAAAATCAGAGAGTAGCGGATCGTCGGGGTGCGCCCGGCGAGCCGCAGGGTTTGCTTCATCAAATCGAGGTAGGCGGGCCGCGCCTCGGCGCGACCCTGCGCATGGCGCGGCGGTTCGCGGAAGCCCAGCGAGATAAACAGCGCGACGCCCGTCCCGATCGTCCCGCTGAGCACCGTGCCCTGCGTCCCGATGAACTCGGCGATGACGCCGCCACCGACGGTCGCCAGGACCAGCGCCACGGAGCGGACGGCAAAGACGCGCCCGGCCAGTCGCTCGAAGTCGCGGGCGCGGCCCAGCGCCTGGAGCGAGTCATAGAGGAAGGCGCTGTCCGTGCCAGTCACTGTGACCATCGCCAGGCCCCACAGCGACCAGGCAATCGCCGCCTGCCAGAAGGAACCCGAGAAGGCGAACCAGATGAGGAAGGTGATGTAGATGATCAGCGAAATGCGAATGATGCGCACGCGGCCAAAGCGGTCGGCGAGCGCCCCCGCCGGCGCCTGGCCGAACGACGCGATCACGTAGAAGAAAGGCCCGATGACGCCAAGCTGGGACCAGGTCAGGCCGACGTCCGAGAGGGCGAAGACGATCCAGAGCGGCAGCCAGAAATGCAGATCGTGAAAGAAGTAGAAGAACGGATAGAGCCGAATGTTGCGCCGCCAAAGCGCGCGTTGGTCAGCGTCGTGATCGAGAGGGGGCAGGGTGCTCACCCGAGCAGGGTAGGGCTTTGCCAGGCGGTGGCGGCTAGGGCGATCAGACGGGGAACGATGGCGCGGGCGGGAGGGCGCGGTAGAGGCGCACGGGGTCGGGGATGCCCTTCATCACGACCGGGCCGATCTCGTCGAACTCGCAGCTGGGATGTTCCAGCTGCGCCAGCGTCTCTGCCGAGAGCAGGAGCTCGGTCGGACCGGCCTCGTTGGCGATTCTCGAGGCGAGGTTGACGTCGTGCCCGATCAGGTCATCGCGCCGCCGCGTCTGCCGACCCCAGTGAATGCCCATCCGCACCCAGAGCGGCTGCAGCGTCTCCATCGAGTGCTCTTCGAAGCGGCTGAGGAGGTCCAGGCAGGTGTCAAGCGCCGCCTGCGCGTCGGCGAAACACAGCATCAGGCCGTCGCCGAGTTCCTTGACCAGCCGCGCGTCGCCGGGCAGCAGCTCGTTGACGATCGCTTCTTGCGCCGTGAGCAGCTCATTGGCCGCCGCGTCGCCCTCGATCGCGGTAAATTCGGTGAAGCTGACGATGTCGGTGAAGACCACCGCGCCCTCAACCGTAGCGGGCGGCGATTCGACGACTGCGGCGGTTGCGATCACGACGGACGTCCCGTTGTTTCGTTGGCCAGTTCAGACCTTGACGCGCGCGCGGTGGTGCCCGAATTTCACCGAGCCGGACACGGTGGCGACGAAGACGGTCAGGTCGTCGCCTTCCTCGCACTCGACCTTGAGGGTGCCGGACTTGCGCTTGGTGCGAACCTTGGGTCGGCGCTCGCGCGGGACGCGGATATCGACGCTGCCCGAGACGGTGGCGACGCGGATGTCGCCGCCGCCGTGCGTCTCGATCCTGACGCTGCCGCTGACGCTCATCGCGTTGGCGCTGCCGGCAACCTCTTTGAGCGAGATGCTGCCGCTGACCGACGCGGCGCGCGCGATCCGCGTGTGCTTCATGTCGATCGAGCCGGAGGCGGTCCCGGCCGAAGCCTTGTCATGCACCGACGCGATCTGAATCTGGCCGTCCTTGGTCCGCGCGTCAACCGAGCGCGCGCTCCACCTGGATCCAGCCGCTCTGATTGTGCAGGCAGACGTCGCCGTGGTCGCCGCGCAGCTCGATCCGGCCTGAGTGGCTGGCCGCGCTCAGATTCGTGCCGACCGGACAGCGGATCGTGAGCTCGTTGCTGCCGCGTCCCGAGCGGATGTGGAGGCGGCCCGACTCCCGCCAGACCTGGCGTCCCTTGCTCCGCTCGAGCAGGCCGTCGATCTCGACATTGACCCGGCCCGGCTCGGCGATGATCAGCAGTTGACCGGAACGGGTCGTGACTTCCAACCCGGTGGCGTCGCGGAGTTCTACGCTGCGGCTCATGGGCGTGGGGCTAGGGAACTCCCCGCGCGTTTGCTGACCGCCGCGCCTGACTGCCGCGCCGCGCCCGCTTCCGATGTTTCCGGCGACATATAGACTTGGCGCAGCGCGATACACACCAGAGGATGGCGACGCTCCATGACCTACGAACAGATCCTGACCGAGACGCGCGGACGCGTCGGCGTAATCCGACTCAACCGCCCGGAGAAGCTGAACGCCTGGACGGACGTGATGGCCTCGGAGCTGACCGAGCAGATCCAGGCCTGGAACGCGGACGACGGAATCGGCGCGATCGTGATCGCCGGCGAGGGCCGCGCCTTCTGCGCCGGCGCTGACTTGCAGGGCTTCAACCAGCGCCTCGCCGACGATCCGGAGGCGCGCAACCGCGGCGCGGGAATGCGCCTCAACTGGACGAACCTGATCCGCGACTCGAAGCCGGTGATCGCGGCGATTCACGGGTACGCGGTCGGCGTCGGGCTGACGCTGGCGCTGCCCTGCGATGTGCGTTATGCGGCGGAGGGCGCGCGGCTCTCGATCCGCTTCGTCAAGGTCGGGCTGGTGCCGGAGCTCGGTTCCACGCGCCTGCTGTCGCAGCTGGTCGGCCTGGGCCACGCAACCGACATCTGCCTCTCGGGCCGGATGGTGCCGGCTGAGGAGGCCTACCGCATCGGTCTGGTCTCCGCGGTCGTGCCCGCGGACGAGCTGCTCGAAACCGCGCTGGCCAAAGCGGACGAACTGGCCAACAATCCGACCGCCGTGGTGCGCAAGATCAAGACGCTGCTCCGCGACAACACGACCGAGCCCGACCTCGATCGGGTGATGGAGCGCGAAGGCGCCCGCGACCGCGAGTCGCGGCGGCTGCCCTCGCACACCGAGGCGGTCAGCGCCTTCCTCGAGAAGCGCGAGCCCGTCTTCAATCAGTGAGCGTCAGTGAGCAGTAGCGCGCGCACGGCGTCGAGGTCCGCCGCCGTGTGCGTCGCGCCGAAGCGGCGCAGATAGGCGTCGTCGCGGACGCCGATGATTCCGATCACGGCGGCAAAGTCCGCGTTGCGGCCCGAGCCCATGTCGGACTCGGTGTCGCCGACCATCGCCGCGCTGGCCGGCTCGCCGCCGAGGATGTCGAGGGCGTGCAGCAGCGGCGCGGGATGCGGCTTCGGATCGCTGGCAGTATCCGCCCCGACGATGGCGCGGAAGCGTTCCGTCCAACCGAGCAGCGCGAGCGTCTTGCGGCCCGCGTCTTCACGCTTGTTCGTGACCAGCGCCAGCGGGACCCCGGCAGTCTGCAGCCCGTCGAGCAGCGCCTCCGCGCCCGGCAGCGGCGCGGTGCGCGGCAGGTAACGCTCCTCGTAGCGGCGCAGATAGTCGAGGTAGATCGCCTGCGCCTGCGCCGCGCTGAGCCCCAGCATGTTGTCGAGCATGACCGGCAGCGGCGGCCCGATGTAGCGGAGCAGCCGCTCCCGATCGACCGGATGGCCGTGCGCATTGATCGTTTCCAACATGCAGCCGATGACGAGCGGCTCGGTGTCCGCGATCGTGCCGTCGAGGTCGAAGATGACCGACTGGTAGCGGGCGGCGGCGCGGACGCTCATACGAGCCGCAGCCGCCAGTCGTCGGAGCCGGGTCGATCACGCTCGCAGACCGCCACCCTGCCCCCGATGAAGACGCTCACACTGAGCGCCGGTCCGGGGATCGTTCAATCACGCGCCGATGGGCGTTCGGCGGCCGCGGCGGTGTTGCGGATCTCGTTGAGGAGCGCGTCGGCGTCGACGTCCAGGACGGCGGCGGCGTCAGCGATGCTGAGGGTGTCTGTCGGTGTAACCATGCCTGCAGGGTAGCGTAGAGTCGGGCATCTTCTGTTCGCGGCGGGGCGAACCGGACAGGGAGTCAGTCCGTGATTGAGTATTTTGTGCTGCTGGCGGCGCTGCTGGCGCTGTCGGCATTCTTTTCCAGCGCCGAGACGTCGTATCTCTCAATTGAGCGCGTGCGGCTGGAGCATGAGCGGCAAAACCGGCTGCCGGGCGCAGAGCGCACCGCGAACCTGCTGCGCGAGCCGCGCCGCCTGCTGGCCTCGATCCTGGTCGGCAACAACCTCGTCAACACCGGCGCGGCGGCGGTCGGCGCGGTGCTGGCCCAGGAGCTGGTCGGCAGCAGCGGCGGGTTGAGCATCGTCGTCGCCACGGTGGCGGTCACGATCCTGCTCGTGATCTTCGGCGAGATCGGTCCCAAGTCGGTGGCCCTGCACCACAACATGACCGTCGCCCGCTACTACTCCCTGCCGCTGACCTGGTGGTCGCGCCTGATCGCGCCCGCCGTGCTGGCGCTGGACTGGACGTCACGCATCTGGCTGCGAATTGTCGGCGGGCAAGAGGAGGCGGGCTCGGCCCTGTCGCTGGGCGAGCTGCGCACCGCGATTGTGCAGTCGCGCGATGAAGGCGAGATCGCGACCGCCGACACGTCGGTGCTGCTGGGCGCGCTGCGGCTCGGCGAGACCCAGGTACGCCGCATCATGACGGGGCGGCTGGAGATCGCCTCGATCGATTCGACGGCGACGCTGGAAGAGGCCGGGCGCGCGTTCGGCGCGGCGGGCTTCCTCCGCCTGCCCGTCCGCTACGGCTCAGCCGACGACTACATCGGCTATCTGCACGGCTCCGACGTGTTGGCGGAGCTGGGCCGGGGCAACCGCGAGCAGCGCGTGAGCCAAATCATGCGCGACGCGCCGATCGAATCGGAGCGCGCCTCGGTCCAGCGCGTGCTCAATCAGATGCGCACGACCGGGCATCAGCTGATGCTGCTGATCGACGAGTTCGGGGCGACGACGGGGCTGGTCACGCTGGAGGACATTCTCGAGTTGGTCGTGGGCAACATTCGCAGCGAGACGCGGGCGGGCTCGGAGCCGGTGCCGGTGCGGATCGCGGGCGAGCAGTTTGTCGAGGGCCGCCGCGGCCTGACCGATCTGGGCGCGGAGTTGGAGATCGACTTCTCCGCGGAAGAGGCGGAGACGGTCGCGGGGATGCTGCTGCAACGCTTCCACCGGCTGCCCGAGGCGGAGGAGTCGCTCGACCTCTACGGCTACCGCTGGACGGTCGCCGACGCCGACCAGCGTCGCATCCGGCTGGTGAAGTTCCGCAAACTGAGCGCGAGGCCTGGGTCAGACGGGGACGAGGCGGGGGGCGAGTCCTGATAGGCTGACCGAAGCGTGCCGAGGTGGCGGAATGGTAGACGCGATGGTCTCAAAAACCATTGGGCCGCAAGCCCGTGCCGGTTCGAGTCCGGCCCTCGGTACCAACTTCCCCTGCCCATGCCGAGTGGTGTAACGGTAGCACTAGGGACTTTGGATCCCTCAGTTCAGGTTCGAATCCTGGCTCGGCAGCCACGCTGGAGGACTCCCTGCAAGGGCTAACGCTGGATCGGAATGGTCTGAGGATGGCTGCCCGGGCAGGACTTGAACCCGCAACCTAGCGGTTAACAGCCGCCCGCTCTACCAATTGAGCTACCGGGCATCGCCTCATTCAGCGTAGCGGGAATCGACGGTTTGGTCATCTCCGAACCTGATTTGGGTGTGGCACTCAGGACGGCGCGACCGACGGGCCGGCGACCGCGAGGGGGTTCGACCCGAGCGGATCGGCAATGGTCAGGCTGATGCGCCCGGCGAGCGCGTCGAGCAGCGGCTGGCCGCAGACGGCGCCGCGCCAGCCGGTGAGCAGGAGCGGCGTCCGCTCGGGCGGACGGCCCTGATTGACCCAGTGCACCAGCGCTCGGAGTTGGCGAGGGCCGCCGACCAGCTCCGGGTCGATCTGATGTTCAGCGCAGCTTGCCGCGAGCACTGAGGAGAGGAAGAGCATCACCGTCTTCGCCGTGTTCCGGCCGCGTGGCAACGACGCCCGCTCAGGGAGCTCTGCTTCCGGAATCGCCCGGGCGTCCGCGACGGCCTGGAGGAGGGCGGGACGGGAGGACGATCTGATCTGGTCAATGCCGCGCACGCTGGCGAGCTCTTCGCGGTTCCGCGGGAGGCTCGCGGCGACCGCGACGAGCAGGTCATCGGACGCGACGCGCCGGAGCGGGACGTCGCGCTGACGCGCGACGCTGTCACGCCAGCCGGAAAGCTCACGCAGGGCAGCGAGCGAGCGCGGTGAGAGTCTCTTGCGGCCGATCAGGCGCCACCAGCGATCGGCGTCCCGGCTGCTCAGCTGTTCCAGCCGCCTGGCCGTCTCTTCGCGCAACCAGTGGTACGGCCGCTGTTGCGGATCGTCGGTGAGGCGAGCGAGGAAGCGGTGGTGGAGCGGAAGCAGCCAGCGCACGTCGTCGGCGGCGTAGCGCTGCTGCGCGGCAGTCAGCGGCCGCTGTAACCAGTTGGTGCGCGACTGCGAGGGTCCCAGGCTGCGGCGCAGCTCGCGGCCGACCAGTTTCTCGTAGGCGATCGGGTAGTGGTGGCCGTTGAAGCCGGCGGCGAGCTGGACGTCGAAGAGATCGCCCGGCGCGCGGCCAGTGCGTTGGAGGCAGAACAGCGCTTCCTGTTCGTACGCGTGGACGATCGTGCGCACCGACGGGTCGGCCATCGCGTCCCAGATGGGCTGGTCGGGCGCTTGCTGGATGCGGTCGGAAAGCGGGTCGATCAGGTAGATGCCGTCGCGCGTGGAGACCTGCAGGAGGGCGAGCCTGGGCTGGTAGTAGCCCTCCGAGATGAACTCGGTGTCCAGCCCCATGATGCCGTCGGCGCGGATGCGGTCGGCAAGGGCGGCAACGTCCTCGTGCCGCTCCAGCAGCGGCGGTTCCGGTTCACTGGCGCTCTCGGCGAATGAAGAAGCGGGAGCGTTGCTCACGGGCATAGGCGCAGGGGAGCCTCCTCGAAGCATCCCATCCAGCATAGCGATAACGGGTCCGCCTGGAGGAAAGACGATGCGCCGGCCCCTCTTGCTCACCCCGTCATACCCGCGCTTGCCGCGGAGCCTGCCCCTGGCCTAAACAGGGGTATCTCGCCGTGCCCCGCCCCGTCGTCTCGCCTGGGCGAGATGGCCGCGACAGGGCGCGGCAACGACGGAAGCGGGCGCGTCCGGCCACTTGCAGCCGAACCGCTGGGTCCACCGGGATCCGTCATACCCACGCTTGCCGTGGGTATCTCGTCGTGATCCGCACCAGTGTCTCGCGCAGGGCGAGATGGCCGCGACAGAGCGCACCAATGACGGAAGCGGGCGCGTCCGGCCACTTGCAGCCGAACCGCTGGGTCCACCGGGATCCGTCATACCCACGCTTGCCGTGGGTATCTCGCCGTGCCCCGCCCCGTCGTCTCGCCTGGGCGAGATGGCCGCGACAGAGCGCGGCAATGACGGGAGCGGAGGCGCGGTTGGCGCGTGGTAGGCTGGAGGACAGTGCAACAGCGGAAGCCTGTATGTCGGAGTCGGTATGAAGGTCAGAGCCTCGGTCAAGAAGCGCTCGCGCGACGACCAGATCGTCCGCCGCAAGGGGCGCGTCTACATCATCAACAAGAAGAACCCGCGCAACAAGCAGCGCCAGGGCTAAGCCGCCGACCGGCCGGTCGGGAGTGGCGGCGGAGCGGCGGTCCCCGGCAGTGAGCGATGAAGCGGAGCGGGTGCGCGTCCAACGCGCGCAGGCGATCCTGTCCGCCTGCGGGGTGGCCGGTGTGGTCGAGCGCGTCGAGCGCCTGGCGGGCCAGTCGCATATCAGCTGGCGGGCCTGGCGCATCGACGCGCCCTCAGTCGCCATCCGAATGGAGCCGCAGCGCGGCATTCTGCCCCCTTACGATTTGCCGGCGGAAGCGCGGCTGTTGGGACAGCTGGCGCAGGCGGGCGTCCCGGTGCCGAGGGTGTTGGGCGTCTCCGCCGCGCTGACCGCGCTTGACGATCCCGCTCGAGGTTGCCTGATTACCGAGTGGGTTGACGGCGATCTGCTGTCGAAGCAGCACCTGACGGAGGACGCCGCCCGCGCGTACTGCGAGACCCTGCGCCGCATTCACACGCTCGATTGGCGCGCGGCAGGCCTGACCTGGTTGCCGCAACCGCCGGCGTCGGGCCCGGCCCTCCGCGAACGCGCGGAGATCGCGACGCGGCTGCAGGCGTTCGGGGTCGATGACCTCCCCCACATCCGCCGCCTGCGCGAGGCGTTGGACGGCCGCGTCCCCGACAGCCCGACGCCAATGCTGGTGCACGGCGACGTGAATTTCGGCAATGTCATCCTGCGGATCGACGACGCAGCAGCCTCCGCGCCGCGCCACACGCCATACGTAGCGGCGGTGCTCGACTGGGAGCAGGCGCATCTGGGCGATCCGCTCTCCGACTGGGGCCGGCTCGCGGCGGAAGACCTGCTCGGGAATCTCGATCTCTCAGAGCGCGCCCGCCAGGTCATGCAGGACACGCTGCGCCGCTACGACCGCAGTCCAGACGACCGGCGCTACTGGACGCTGCATCAGCTCTACAAGCACGCCTCCGCGACCGGCGCGCTGAGCGTGCTCCGTGGCTGGGACATCGAACGGATCGCGAAGCTGTACGAGCAACCGATGGAACAGGCGCTCTCACGCTAGATGCGGACAGGCCTGCCCTACACTCTCAATATGCCCGATGACATCCAGTACTTGGTCCCGCTGCCGGAGATTGAGGTCCGCTACGGGACCGTCTCGCTGTTCGGCGAACGCTTCACGGAGATCTCGCGCGGGCGGACAGTGCTGGAGATGCCGATCACGGGGAGCACGGCCGGCGGCGCGCGCGGAGGCGTCCACGGCGGCGTCCTGGCCTCGCTCGCCGATATCGGCGTGGTCGCGGCCGTGCTCTCGACCTGCCGCGTCGGCGAGCAGATGCAGGGCACGGCGGAGCTGAACATCTCCTACCTGCGGCCGGCGGTCGGTTCGAAGGTGCGGGTCGAGTCGAACGTGATCAAGAAAGGCCGCGCGCTGGCTGTTGGCGACGTCGACCTGCTCAGCGATCAAGGCAAGCTGATCGCCAAGGCGCGGGTCACCTACTCGATCTCGCAGACGGGCTGAGACTGTGGATCTGGAACTGACGCCAGCGCTCGCCACGGAAGCGCTGCTGGCCGGCGGCGTTGATGGCGATGCGGTCTCCGTCCAGCGCCTTGACGGCGGCGTCTCCAATCTCACCTGGCGCATCGACCGCGCCGCTGACGCGCCGGTCGTCCTCCGGCTGCAGCGCGAGCAGGGCATTTTCCAGCCCTACGACGTTCTGCGCGAGGCGCGGGTGATCGATTGCCTGACCGCCTCCACCGTGCCCGTGCCGCAGGTGCTCGGCACGGCGGGGCGGGAGTCGCCGTTGTCCGCGCCGTATGCGCTGCTCGAGTGGCTCGATTATCCGCATATGGGCATGGTGGCTATGGGCGCGGAGGTCGTGGATCACTACCGCGCGATGGTCGAGACCATTCACGCCCTGGACTGGCGAGCGCTGGGGCTGAGCTTCCTCGATCCGCCGGCGCCCGGGCCAGAGGCGGCGCAGCGCGACCTCGACACGGTGCACGCCCGCGCTGTCGCCTTTGGCTGCGAGCACGATCCGTACATCGCCGCGCTCGCCGCCGAACTGCGCGAGCAGCTCCCCAACAGCCCCGCGCCGCAGCTCTGTCACGGCGACATCAACGTGTACAACTACCTCGTCGGGCCCGACGGCCGCATCGCCGGCGTGGTCGATTGGGAGCAGGCGCAGCTGGGTGACCCACTATCGGACTGGGGCCTGATCACCGCGCTGGCGTCGCTCAAGGGCGCGGATGCCCCGCCCGAGCAGCAGCCGCTCGCCGCCCCGGCCTTCCAGCGCTCCGGCCGCCCGGTCCGTCCTGTCCGCGACCTGCGCTACTGGATGCTGCATCAGCTCTACAAGCTGGCCGTCATCCACCGCATCTGGTCAGCAATCGGCGACAGCCCGCCCTGGTACACGTGGTCGGACGTAGAACACGTCGGCGATCGGGCGCGGTCGTATCTGCGCGTCTGAGCCGCCGGTACCTTCGGGCGTCAGCTGCTTAGCGAGGCCAGATGCTCGACGGCGTGGAGCATACTGCGCTCCCTGGGCGCGGCGAGCGAGACGAGGCGATGCGCGCCCGCTTCGGCGTACTGCTCGACCGCCTCGGCGGTCAACCGGGCCGGCGGGGTGATGGTGATCTCCAGCTCGCCGAGCTCTGGCGAGCGTCCCACTTGCTCCGACAGTTCATTGAGGCGGCGAACATAATCAGCAGTTTGCTCGGGATCCTGCATCCACCCGTACCAGCCCTGCCCGCGCCGGGCGGCGCGCTTGAGGGCGGCTTCGGAGTGGCCGCCTATGTGGATCGGGACGCCGCCGGGCGACGTGGGCCGCGGTTGCGCATCGATGCCGCTGAACTGCCAGAACTCGCCGTCGAAGCTGGGATCCGCCTCGTTCCAGAGCGCGCGCATTGCGTCGATCGCTTCGTCGGTGCGGCGGCCGCGTTCGCGGAAGGGAGCGCCGATGGCGTCGAACTCCGACTGCAAGTAGCCAGCGCCAACGCCGAGGATGATGCGGCCGTTGGAGAGGACGTCCGCGGAGGCAAACTCCTTGGCCAGAACGAGCGGGTTGCGCTGCGCGATCAGGACGATGCCCGTCCCGAGCTTGACCGTCTCGGTGCAGGCGGCGAGGTAGGCCAGGACGACGGAGGGGTGAAGAAAGTGATGTTCCGGGTCAGCGGGAGACGGCGCGACGCGCGGCTTGGGTAGCACCACGTGTTCGCCGCACCACAGTGATTCAAGGCCGGACGCTTCCGCCGACTCGGCGATGTTGCGCAGCGCGGTCGGGTCCGAGAGACCCGTGCCCATGTTGAAAATTCCGAATTGCATCTCACGCTCCATCTCTCCGCGCTCGGACGAGGCAGGGGCAGGCTACGCCTTGAGCAGGGCGTCGGTCAGGGTGACGTCGTAGTTGCCGTCGATGAACGGCTGCGCGTCGAGCACGCGCTGGAGGAAGGGCAGGTTGTGTTTCAGTCCCTCGATGCGCGACTGCTCCAGCGCGCTGCGGAGCCGGGCGAGCGCTTGCGGACGGTCCGCGCCGTGCACAATCAGTTTGGCCATCAGCGGATCATAGAAGTGCGAGACCTCGTCGCCCGAGGCGACACCGGCGTCGAGCCGCAGCCAGGGCTCGTCGGGCACTTCCAGCACGTCGATGGAGCCGGGGCTGGGCAGCAGCGTGTCGGGGTCTTCGGCGTAGATCCGGGTCTCGATCGCGTGGCCGACGATCGGCGGCGGGTCGCCGAAGCCGGGCAGCTCTGCGAGCGGCTCGCCGGCGGCGATGCGCAGCTGCCATTCGACGAGATCGAGACCGGTGACCATCTCGGTGACCGGGTGTTCGACCTGCAGCCGTGTGTTCATTTCGAGGAAGAAGATCTCACCCGAAGCGTCAATCAGGCACTCGACGGTGCCGGCGTTGCGGTAGTTGAGCCCGGCGACGGCGCTGCGCACCTGCTCGTAGAGACGCTCGCGCAGCGCAGCGCTGAAATGCGGCGCGGGCGCGGGCGCTTCCTCGATCACCTTCTGATGCCGGCGCTGGACGCTGCACTCGCGGTCGCCGAGGATCGCAGCGTTGCCCTGGCCGTCGCCGAAGACCTGGAGTTCAATGTGGTGCGGCTCAACGAGCAGCCGCTCGAGGTAAACCTCGTCGGAACCGAACGCGCGCAGAGCGGACGAGCGGGCGCGGCGCAGGGAGCGGCTGAACTGGTTGGGCCGCCGGACGGTCGCCATGCCGATCCCGCCGCCGCCGTAGGAGGCCTTGATCAGCAGCGGATACCCCACCTGTTCCGCGACCGCCTCTGCATCCGCATCAGCGACCGTCGCCGCGGAGCCGGGGATCACGGGCATTCCCAGCTCGCGCATCGTGGCGCGCGCCTGGTTCTTGTTGCCCATCAGCTCCATGTGCGCAGCGTCGGGGCCGATGAAGGTGATCCCGCGCTCAGCGCAGGCCTGCGCAAAGCGGCCGTTCTCGGAGAGCAGGCCGTAGCCGGGATGCACCGCGTCGCAGCCCGCCTGCACGGCGGCATCGAGGACGGCGTCAACGTTGATGTAGGACTCGGCGACCGGCGCCGCCCCGATGTGGGTAGCGCCGTCCGCTTCGCGCACGTGCAGCGCATCGGCTTCGGCGACGGAGTAGACCGCGTGCGACTCAATCCCGAGCCGCCGGCAGGTGCGGGAGACGCGGGCGGCGATCTCTCCGCGGTTGGCGATCAGAATGCGTTGAAACATAACGGGCACAACGGGGTGCAGCAGGATGCGGTGCGGCGGTTAGTCGCTGAGCGTGACGAGCACGTCACCCTCTTGGACCTGGTCACCCTGGGCGATATGGATTTCCGCGACCGTGCCGTCGCTCGGCGCTTCGACCGGGATTTCCATCTTCATCGATTCGAGGATGACGAGTTCGTCGCCCTCCTCCACCGCATCGCCGACAGCGGCGATCAACTCGAAAATGGTGCCGGCCATCGGCGACTTGACTTCGGACATGGCTACCTGCTCCGGGTTCTAATGGGGCGCTGATTGGCTGGGTCGCGCCGGTGGGGCGCGGATCGTTTCGGTTTGGCGTACCGTTGTACAGTATTGCAGTATGCCCGCCGCGCTCGGTACGCGCAGGGCAGCGAACGTCGAAGCGTGCGGAACACGCACAGGAAGCGAACGGGAGCGGCCGATGAGGCGCGAGTTGGTTGAACAGCTGGTCTGTCCGGTGACGCGCGATCCGCTGCGGCTCGAGGTCGTGCGCGAGGACGAGCACGGCGAGGTGCTCGAAGGGGCGCTGGTCTCGGAGCGGATCAACTTCCGCTATCCGATTGAGGACGGCATCCCGAACCTGCTGCCGCCGGACATGCAGCGCCGCGCGGGCGAGCGGTTCTGAGGGGTTTGTCCACAGTGGCTTCCACAGGAGTCAGGATGGGGTAGCGGGAATGACAGAGAGGCGCGCGCAGGCGTAGTAGGCTCGCGGCAAGCCCGTTGAACTTTAATCCGGTCCCGTGAGACCGGGAAGGTCAACCCGATGTGTATCCATCCCCTGCCTGCGCCTGTCCGCTCCGCGTATCCGTCCCCCAGCCAGCGCTTGGCGCTGGCTGTTTCGTTTCCGGAGCTCAGGCGATGGTGACGTCGATGGACGCGGCGGCGATGGATCGGGCCTTGACCCGCATCGCGCACGAGATCGTGGAGCGGCATCCGCCCCCGGCGCCGTTGATGCTGGTCGGGATGCGGACGCGCGGGGTGCCGCTGGCGAAGCGGCTGGCGCTGCGGATCGAACGGATCGACGGGCGGCGGATTGCCGTGGGGGCGATTGACATCTCGCTCTACCGCGACGATCTGGTGCAGCGCCCGCGCGCCGCGCGGATGCAGCCGTCGCGGATTCCCGACGACATCGACGGCGCGGTGGTGGTGTTGGTGGATGACGTGCTGTTCACCGGGCGCTCGATTCGCGCGGCGCTGGACGCCCTGGTGCATTACGGCCGCCCGGCCGTGATCGAGTTGGCGGTGCTGATCGACCGCGGTCACCGCGAGCTGCCGATCCGCGCAGACTACGTGGGCAAGAACATCCCCACGCGGCGCAGCGACGACGTGCGCGTGTTGCTCATTGAAGCGGATGGCGAGGATTGCGTCGGTGTCCATGAGCCGGAGGCGCGGTATGGTCGCTGAGCGCGTGGAGCCGTTGGCGGAGCCGGTCAGCGCGGCGCGGCGCAGTGCGGCGCTGACGCAGCCGTTCTACGAGCCGATCACCGACTGGAGCCGACGGCATCTCTTGGATGTGGACACGTTTTCCCGAGCCGAAATCCTGCGCGTGCTCTCGACGGCGGAGGCCATGGCCGAAGTCCTGGATCGCTCAGTGGCGCGGACGCCGGCGCTGCGCGGGGTGACGATCTTCAATCTCTTCTACGAAGCATCGACGCGGACGCGGTCATCATTCGAGCTGGCGGGCAAGATTCTCGGCGCGGACGTGATCAACGTCTCCGGTTCCGGCTCGTCGGTCGAGAAGGGCGAGTCGCTGGTCGAGACGTTGAACACGCTCTCGGCGGTCGGTGCGGACGCGGTCGTGATGCGCCATCACGCCTCAGGCGCGCCGTGGTTGGCGGCGCGGACGATTGCCGGACACGTGATCAACGCCGGCGACGGCCAACACGCGCATCCAACCCAGGCCTTGCTCGATGCATACATCCTGCGCCAGGAGTTCGGCGATCTGGCGGGCCGCAAGGTGGTGATCGTGGGCGACATCCTCCATTCACGGGTGGCGCGCTCGAATATCTGGGCGCTGACGACGTTGGGCGCGGAGGTGACGCTGGTCGCGCCGCGCCCCCTGCTGCCCGCGGCGCTCGCGCCGAGCCCGTCCGCCGCCAGGGAGCGCGAGCACCCGCTCGGCCTGCCGCCGGTGCAGGTCGAGTCAGACCTCGACCAGGCAATTGTCGGCGCGGACGCGGTGATGGCGCTGCGCATCCAGAACGAGCGGCTGCGGGGCAAGCTGCTGCCCTCGTCGGCGGAATACGCGCGGCGCTACCAGCTCACGCAGGAGCGCATCGCGCTCGCCGCGCCTGAGGCGATTGTCATGCACCCGGGTCCGATGAATGAGGGCGTCGAGATCGCGGTGGACGTGGCGCACAGTCCGCAGAGCCGCATCGAAGCGCAGGTCACCGCCGGGTTGGCCGTGCGCATGGCGGTGCTCTTCCTCCTGATTCGAGGCGGCGCATGACCCCGCTGCTCATCCACGGCGGCCGCGTGATCGATCCAGCGTCCCAGCTGGACGCGGCGCTGGACGTGCTCATCGTTGACGGCCACATCGCCCGGCTGGGCGCAGACCTGGAGGTCAGCGACGGCGTGCAGCAGATCTCGGCGGCGGGCCTGGTCGTCGCGCCGGGCTTTGTCGATCTGCACACCCATCTGCGCGAACCCGGACAGGAACATAAGGAAACCATCGCCTCGGGCGCGCGCGCCGCGGCGCGAGGCGGGTTTACGACGATCTGCGCGATGCCGAACACGGAGCCGGCGATGGATTCGGCGGCGATCATCGACAGCGTGCGCCAGCGCGCGCGGGACGTCGATTGCCGCGTGCTGCCGATCGGCGCGGTGAGCAAGGGGCGCGCGGGCGGTGAGCTGACGGAGCTGGCGGCGCTGCGTGAGGCGGGGGCGGTGGCGGTCTCGGACGACGGCGACGCGGTGGCGGATCCGGCCTTGGCGCGGCGGGCGTTTGAATATCTCTCAGACATCGGCATTCCGCTGGCCGAGCACTGCGAAGACCCGGCCATTGCCCAGGGCGGCGTGATGCACGACGGCGCGGTCTCGGCGCGGCTGGGACTGCGCGGCCAGCCGGCGGCGGCGGAGCTGGCGATCGTCCAGCGCGATATCGCGCTGGCTGAGGCCGCCGGCGCGCAGTTCCACAGCTGCCACATCTCGACCGCGCGATCACTCCACGCGATCGCCGAGGCAAAGGCGCGGGGCGTCTGGGTCACAGCGGAGGTAGCGCCGCACCATCTCTGGCTGACCGACGCCGCCGTCGCCGGCAGCGCGGATGATTTGCAGTACGACACCAACGCCAAAGTCAATCCACCGCTGCGCAGCGAGGCGGACGTCCAGGCCTGCATCGACGCGTTGGCAGCGGGCGTCGTCGACGCCGTGGCGACCGACCACGCGCCGCACGCGGCGGTGGACAAGCAGTGCGAGTTCGACGCGGCGGCGTTCGGCATCTCCGCGCTGGAATCAGCCTGGGGCGTGGTCAACTCGCTGGTCGCAGCGGGGCGGCTGCCGCTGGCGGATGCGATTGCGCGGTTGACGATCGGGCCGGTGCGCGCCTGGAATCTGGATTGCGGCGGCCTGGGAGACTTGCACGGCTTGGGCACGCTGCAGGTCGGCGCGCCCGCCGATCTGACGTTGCTCTCGACCGAGGCGCGGTCGCGCGTCGAGCCGGCCGCCTGGGCCTCAATGGGCAAGAACACGCCGCTCGCCGGCCAGACGCTGGTCGGCGCGGTGGCGGCGACGATTTCACAGGGACGCATGGTCTGGAACACATTGTCCGAGACGGTCGGGAGGACTGATGTCTGAACATATCGAGGCGGCGCTGGTGCTGGCCGACGGCGCGGTGTTCCGCGGCACAGCGCTCGGCGCCGCAACCGAGACCTGGGGCGAGGTTGTCTTCAACACCTCGATGACCGGCTACCAGGAAATGCTGACCGACCCGTCCTACGCGGGGCAGATTCTGGTGCTGACCTATCCATTGATCGGCAACTACGGGATCGATCCGCCGATCGATGAGTCGCGCCAGATTCAGGTGCGCGGACTGGTCGTGCGCTCGGAGTGCGACTCGCCCTCGCATCCGCGCGGCGGGATGCGCCTGCACGACTATTTGGCGTCGGCCGGGATTCCCGGTATCGCGGGCATCGATACGCGGGCGATCACGCGGCGGATTCGGCATGAGGGCGTGATGCCCGGCCTGATCGTGCCGAGCGATCAGATCGAAGCCGCGCAGCAGCGCTTGGCGGAGCTGCCGGACTACGATACCCAGGACTTCATCAGCGTCGGCGCAGCCGAGCCGTACAGCTGGCAGAGCGGTCAGCCTCAGGCGCTGCGGAACGGCGACCCGGAGCCGGGTCCGCACGTGGTGGTGCTGGATGAGGGCTTGAAGTACAACATCCTGCGCAACCTGCGCCGACGCGGCTGCCAGGTCACGGCGATGCCGCCGGACTCAGGCGTCGAGGATATCCTCGCCGTCCAGCCCGACGGCGTCCTGCTGTCGCCGGGCCCGGGCGATCCGCAGCTGCGTGATCTCCAGGTGCAGACGGCGAGCGGACTGATCGGCAAGCTGCCGCTGATGGGCATCTGCATGGGCCATCAGGTGCTCGGCCGCGCCTTCGGCGCGGACACGTTCAAGCTCAAGTTCGGCCATCGCGGCGGCAACCACCCGGTGTTGGAGATTCCCAGCGGCCGGATCGCGATTACCGCCCAGAACCACGGCTACGCCGTCGACCCCGACGGACTCTCCGCGGATGCGGAAGTGACCCACATCAATCTGCACGATCAGACGGTCGAAGGCCTGGCGCACCGCAACGAGCCAGTGTTTTCCATTCAATACCACGCAGAGGCGTCGCCCGGTCCACTGGACAACGGACACCTCTTCGACCGCTTCCTCGACCTGATCGGCGAAGCGCAGGGAGATTGAGATGACCCATTCGAGAGGCGCGGGCGACGGCTCGGAACCGCAGTACCGGTTGGCCACCGCCGATGATGCACCGGCGATCGCCAACGTGATCCGCGACGTGGTCGAGGGACCGAATCCGGTCGTCTTCGATCGTCCCTGGAGCGTGGACGAGGTGTCGATGTGGCGGCGGCGGCTGGGCAACAGCGGCGCAATCTACGTCGCCGTTGAGGGCGACACCCTGATCGGCTTCGGCGCGCTCGACTACAACACGCGCCAACCCGAGACCGCGACGCTGGGCGTCTGGCTGCGCTCCGAGTGGCGGCGGCGCGGGATCGGCACGGTGCTGGCGGAGTACCTGTTGTCGCACGCGCGCGAGCAGAACTTCCGCCGCATCGTCGGCTCGGTGCCCGACAACAACGAAGCGGCGCTCTCTTTCCTCAGCGCGATCGGCGCGCTCGCGCCGCTGATCAATCCGGACTCCAGATTCGAGCTGCCGCTGTGACGGGAGCGCCAGTTGACGCTGCGCCGCGGGCTGCTGCTCAGCGCCGCGCTGTTCCTGCTGGCCGGCATTGGGACCCTGACGCTGGGACTCGCCTGCAGCTTCGAGGCCTTCGCGGTCGGCGGCGTTCCCTGCGCACTCTGGCTGCTCGGGCCGTTCCTGGCGCTGCCGCTGGGGCTGGGCCTGGGTCTGATCGGCCGCGCGGCGGGACGGGAACCCAGCGAGCGCAACGAACCAACCGGATGCGATACAGATGAGCGGGGAACCGGTGAAGAAACCTGAATCCGTCCTGATCATTGGCAGCGGCCCGATCGTGATCGGCCAGGCGGCCGAGTTCGATTACGCCGGTACCCAGGCCTGCAAGGCGATGGCCGAAGAGGGCGTGCGTTCGATCCTGGTCAACTCCAACCCGGCCACGATCATGACGGACGAAGGCGTCGCCGACGCGGTCTACATCGAACCGCTCACTGTGCCGGTGCTGCGCCGCATCATCGAGCAGGAACGCCCGGAGGGGCTGCTGCCGACGCTCGGCGGTCAGGTCGGGCTGAACCTGGCCGTGGCGCTGCACGAGGCCGGCGTCCTGGAGGAGTTCAACGTGCGCCTGCTGGGCACGCCGCTGGACTCGATTCAACGGGCGGAAGACCGCGAACTCTTCCGCACGGCGATGCGCGAGATCGGCGAGCCGACGCCGCCCTCGGCCGTGGTCAACACGCTCGATCAAGCGCGCGAGGCGCTCGAGGAGATCGGCTTGCCGGTCGCGATCCGGCCGGCCTACACGCTGGGCGGCACGGGCGGCGGTTTCGTGCGCACGATGGCGGAGTTTGAACGGGTCGTGCAGACGGGCCTGGACGCCTCGCCGATTACGCAGATCCTGATCGAGCGCTCGCTGCTCGGTTGGAAAGAGGTCGAGTACGAGGTGATGCGCGACGGCGCGGATACCTGTATCACGATCTGCAACATGGAAAATCTCGACCCGATGGGCGTGCATACGGGCGATTCGATTGTCGTCGCCCCGTCGCAGACGCTGTCCGACAAGGACTATCAGATGCTGCGCTCGGCCTCGCTCAACATCATTCGCTCACTCGGGATCGAGGGCGGCTGCAACGTCCAGCTGGCGCTCGCGCCGCGCCAGGACGTCGTGCCGTGGCCGCCCGAGTCAATGCGTGAAGGCGGCGGCGTCGGCGTTCCCCACGACGAGCCGCTGCCCTACTACGTGATTGAGGTGAATC
The DNA here is from genome assembly GCA_965200625.1 of Dehalococcoidia bacterium. Lineage (GTDB taxonomy): Bacteria > Chloroflexota > Dehalococcoidia > Bin125 > Bin125 > Bin125. The sequence goes on along the minus strand of OZ241375.1, from coordinate 1,178,587 downwards.
CGCGCGTGAGCCGTTCCTCGGCGCTTGCCTCGAAGGCGACCGGCTATCCGATCGCCCGCGTCGCGGCAAAGATCGCCGCCGGCAAGCGGCTCGACGAGATCGCCAATCAGGTGACGGGGCGAACCCAGGCCGCGTTTGAACCGGCGCTGGACTACTGCGTGGTCAAGATTCCCCGTTGGCCGTTCGACAAGTTCGAGGCCGGCGACCGCGTGCTGGGCACGCAGATGAAGGCGACCGGCGAGGTGATGGCGATCGACCGCTCCTTCGAGGCGGCGCTGCAGAAGGCGGTGCGCTCGCTCGAGGTCGGCGGCCGCTCGGTGCTCTGGGAGGACGCGGACGCCGAGGCGGAGCCGACCCGCGCCGCCGAGACGCCGACCGATATCCGCCTCTGGCATCTGCTCGCCGCAGTTCGCGCCGATGTGCCAATTGATGAGATTGCCCAGCGCTCGGGCGTCGATCCGTGGTTCCTCGAACGGCTCGAACAGATCGTGCAGATGGAGCGGCGGCTGCTGGCGGAGCCGATGACCCCGACGCTGATGCGGCGCGCCAAGCGGATGGGCTTCGCCGACGAGCAGATCGCCAACCTGGCGGGCAGCGTCGATGAACGCATCCGCGAGCAGCGGCTCGCCTGGGGGATTACGCCGGTCTACAAAATGGTCGACACCTGCGCCGCCGAGTTCGACGCGGTCACGCCCTACTTCTACTCCACCTACGAGGACGAAAACGAGGCAGAGCCGGAGCCGGGCCAGCGGGCGTTGGTGATCGGCTCGGGGCCGATTCGGATCGGGCAGGGGATCGAGTTCGACTACGCCTCGGTCAAGGCGGCGCAGGCGCTGCGCGCGGCCGGCTGGGGCGCGGTGATGGCGAACAGCAATCCCGAGACGGTCTCGACCGACTTCGACACCTCCGATCGGCTCTACTTCGAGCCGCTCGACGAAGAGGCCGTGCGCGACATTCTCGAGAACGAGGACGGCGCGCGGAACGGCAACGGCGGCGTCGCCTCAATCCTGCAATTCGGCGGTCAGACCGCGATCAACCTGGCGAACCCGCTGACCAGCGCCGCGCGGCCGATCCTTGGCTCGTCGGCGGACGTAATTGACCTGGCGGAGGATCGGCGGCGCTTCGAGCGCTTCCTCGCCGACCTCGGCATCCCGCAGCCGCCCGGCACAGCGGTCAGCAGCGTCGACGAGGCCGTCCTCGCGGCGGACGCGATTGGCTATCCGGTGCTGGTGCGGCCCTCCTATGTCCTCGGCGGGCGGGCGATGGAGATCGTCCAGGGCGTCGGCGACCTGGCCCGCTACGTCACCCAGGCGCAGGCCGCCGCGCCCGGCAAACCGATCCTGATTGACAAGTACCTGGCCGGCATCGAGGTCGAGGTGGACGCGATCTGCGGCGGCCCCGACGACGGCGCTGTGCTGATCCCCGGCATCATGGAGCACATCGAACGCGCCGGCGTGCACTCCGGCGATTCCATGGCCGTCTACCCCGCGCCCAATCTACGCGCCGGCGAGGTGGAGACGCTCGTCGAGTACACGCGGCAGATCGGCGTCGGGCTCGGCGTCACCGGGTTGATGAACATTCAGTACGTGATCATGCGCGAGTCTGAGGATCGCGACGGCGCGGTGTACGTGCTCGAGGTCAACCCCCGCGCCAGCCGCACGGTGCCGTTCCTGAGCAAGGTGACCGGCGTACCGATGGTGGAGGTCGCGGTGCGAGCGATGCTGGGCGAGACGCTGGCCGCCCAAGGCTATCCCAGCGGACTCTGGCCGGCGACGCCGCTGGTCGCGGTCAAGGCACCGGTCTTCTCGATGTCCAAGCTCTCGGGCGTCGATACGCATCTGGGCCCCGAGATGAAGTCAACGGGCGAAGTGATGGGCGTCGACATCGACTACCCCAAGGCGCTGCACAAGGCGCTGATCGCGGCCGGCATGGCCGTCCCGCCGACGGGCCGGGCGCTGCTCAGCATCGCCGATCAGGACAAGCCCGCCGCGATGACGCTGATCCGCGAGCTCGGCGCAGCCGGCTACGAGCTGCACGCGACGGTCGGCACCGCCAATCTGATCCGCGGGCTGGGCTACGCGGTGCAGGAAGCGCCCAAGCGCGAGGTCGGCGGTGACCCGGACGTGATCGACCTGATCCGCTCCGGGCGGATCGATATGGTCGTGAATACGCCGGAACAGATCAGCAGCAACATCCGCGACGGCTTCCACATCCGCCGCGCCGCCGCCGAGCAGCGGATTCCCTGCTTCACCTCAATCGATACCGCGCATCACGCCGTCGGGGCGATGCTTGAGGGCGCGGCCGACTATCACATCGCGCCGCTGCCCGACTACACCGCCGGTCGCGTGTAGCAGGGTCGGGAGCCGATCGCGTGCGCCGCGCCGCCGCCCGGGTCGTGGAGACCGAAGAAATCTACGCGGGCACGTTCGTCACCTGGTACGAAGCGCCGGCGCTGTCCCAACACGCGCGGCCGGGCCAGTTCGTCATGGTCGACGCGGGCGCGGAGCGCGGCGCGTTCGATCCGCTGCTGCCGCGCGCCTTTTCCTACTACCGCTTCCGCCACCCTTCCGCGCGCGACGCGGAGCGCCAGTTCGCGCTGCTCTACACCGTGATCGGCCGCGTGACCGAGCAGCTGGCGTCAATGCAGCCCGGCGAGCGGGTCTGGATGACCGGGCCGCTGGGGCGCGGCTTCGACGTGCGGCGTTCCGCCTCGAACCTGCTGCTCGTCGGCGGCGGCGTCGGGATCGCGCCGTTGGTCGCGCTGGCGGACGCGGAATCGGCGAATCTCTCGCGTCCGCGCTCGATCGTGCTCTGCTTCGGCGCGCGCAGCGCGGACGGCGTCTATCCGGCCGAGCTGCTGCCGCCGCAGGTCGAGTATCAGGTGGCGACGGAGGACGGCTCGCTGGGCGCACCCGGCTTCGTCACCGAGCTGTTCGCCCGCAACCTGGCCTGGGCCGATCAGACCTTCGCCTGCGGCCCAACGCCCATGTTCCGCGCAATGTCGCCCATCGTCCGCCGCGACGGCCTGAACCGCCCGGTGCAAATCCTGATGGAAACGGAGATGGCCTGCGGCACGGGCATCTGCTGCGGCTGCGCCGTCTTCACCAAGCAGGGAGTCAAGCTCTGCTGCAAAGACGGCCCCCGCTTCAACCTCCTCGACGTCTACCCAAACGGCTGACGGACAGGCGAGAGTCAGATTCTGGGATAATCCGCCCGTACGGATCAGAAACTGAGGTGTACGATGACGCGCGAGAGTCGGTTGGTTTTGGGTGGCTTGGTCTTTCCCGAGGGGCCGCGTTGGTTTGAGGGGCGGCTTTGGTTCTCGGACATGCATGCGCATGAGGTCGTCGCGGTCACGCCCGACGGCGAGCGCGAGACGATTGTGACAGTCCCCAATCAGCCCTCAGGGCTGGGCTTCCTGCCCGACGGGCGGCTGCTGATCGTCTCGATGATTGACCGCAAGCTGCTGCGCCTCGACCCGGACGGGCTGTGGGAGGTGGCGGACATCTCCGCGCTGGCGCCCTACCACTGCAACGACATGGTGGTCGACGTAGTCGGCAACGCCTACATCGGCAACTTCGGCTTCGACCTGACCGACGGCTCCCCGCCGCGCGCGACGACGATGGTGATGGTCACGCCGGACGGCGAGGCGTCCGTCGTCGCGGACGGCCTGGAGTTTCCCAACGGCACGGTGATCACGCCCGACGGCCAGACGCTGATCGTGGGCGAAAGCTGGGGACAGCGGCTGACCGCGTTCGATGTCGCGGCGGACGGCGGGCTGTCCAATCAGCGGGTCTGGGCCGATCTCGGCTTTCCGCCCGACGGCATCTACCTCGACGCCGAAGGCGCGATCTGGGTTGCTGTGCCGACCAATCCCGGCGCGCTGGCGCGCGTCGCGGAGGGCGGCGAGGTGCTGGAGCGGATTGAGGTGCCGGACATGGGCGTCTACGCCTGCATGTTGGGCGGCGCGGAGCGCAAGACGCTGTTCTCGCTGGAAGCGCCAACCTCCAATCCGCAGCCCGGCGACCCCCGCCGCGGGCGGATTCGCGCCTTCGACGTTGAGGTCGGCGGGGCGGGTCTGCCGTAAGGTTGGCGGGCGCAGCGGTGAGCAAGGCCGAGCTGCGCCGCCGTCGGCGCGATGCCCGCGCGGGCTTGCCGGCGGAACTGGTCTCGGGCTGGTCGGCGGCGATCAGCGCGCGGCTCGCCCGGCTCGAGCGCTGGCGCGAGGTGTCGGTGGTGCACTGCTACGTCGGCGCGCTCGCGGGTGAGGTGCGAACGGAGCCGCTGATTATGCGGGCGCTGCAGGAGCGCAAGCGCGTCCTCTGCCCGCGCGTGCGGCCGCACGGCCAGCTGGAGCATCGGGAGATCTCCGCCCTGACGCAGATCACCGACTCCGCCTTCGGCCTGCGCGAGCCGTCGCCCGAGCTTGCCCCGCCCGCGGATCCCGCGAGCGCAGACCTGATCGTCGTGCCCGGCGTCGCCTTCGCCGAGGACGGCGCGCGGCTGGGCATGGGCGGCGGCTACTACGATCGCTTCCTCGCCACCCAGACCACGCCGCGGGTCGGCCTGGCCTATGAGCTGCAGCTGGCCGCGTCCCTCCCGCGCGCGCCGCACGACGAGTCGGTGGACCTGATCGTGACCGAACTGCGCGCCATCCACTGTTCGTAAACACCGTCCCGTCACTGGGCTAATGTGAATGGAACGCCACTACAGGCCACTACAAGCCGCTGCAGCAGGAGGAGTCCCCATGCCCGAGATTGTCCAACTACCGAATCGGCGAGCCGCGGTGATGCACGCGCAGGCGTCCACCGCGGAGCTGCCGGCCGTCTTCGATCGCATCTTCCCCGCCGTCTACGAGGCGTTGGTTGAGCAGGGCGTAACCGACCTGGGTCACGTGATCGCGGTCTATCACACGATGGACGCGAATCAGATGGAGCTGTCGGCGGGGATCGAGGTCGGTGCGGACGTCGAACTGTCCGCGCCGCTGGAGGTGCTGGAGCTGCCGGGCGGCGACGCGATCAAGGCGGACCATTTCGGCCCGTACGACCAGCTCGCTCAGACGCACGAGTCGATCTGGCCATACGTGCAGGAGTTGGGCCGCACCCCGCGGAGCGGGCCGATCGAGCGCTACATCACCGACCCCGAGGCGGAGCCCGACACTTCGAAGTGGCACACGGAGATTCTCCTGCCGCTGCAGTAAGGCGGCTCCGGGCGCCTGAGTGGGGCCAGAGTGGAGCGGGGGACGGGATTCGAACCCGCGGCCGCCTGCTTGGAAGGCAGGAGCTCTGCCCCTGAGCTACCCCCGCTCGACCTGATCCAGCTTACTCGCCGTCCGACCCGGCCGCGCCGGGCCGGACGGCGCGCGGCTAGTCCTCGCGCAGCCGACGCAGTTCCTCATTCTTGCGCAGCTCGCGGTAGGCCTTGCTCTGGATCTGCCGGATCCGCTCGCGGGTCAGACCGAAGTGGTTGCCGACCTCTTCCAGAGTGTGCTCGCCGTTCTTGCGCTCGTGGTCATCCTGGTGCGCGTGCTCATGCTTGAGCCCGAAGCGCATCGCCAGGACCTCGGCTTCGCGCGGATCGAGCTGCGCCAGCGCCTCGTGCGTCTTCTCCAGCAGCGCCTGCCGCAACGCCTCCTCTTCGGGCGTGGGCGCGCCCTCGTCCGCGAGGAAGTGGATCAGGTTGGAGTCGTCGTCCTCGTCGGACACGCTCTTGTCGAGCGAGGCCGGTGTCAGGGCGTAGCGCCGCAGGCTGCGAATCTGCACCTCGGTCATGCCCATTGCCAGAGCGAGCTCCGCGTCGGAGGGCTGCGCCTGGAATTCCTGCTGCAGCCGCCGCTCGGCGCGATGGAGCTTGTTGACCTGCTCGGACGTGTGGACAGGAATGCGGATCATGTTGGCGATTTCGGCCAACGCGCGCGTGATCGCCTGCCGGATCCACCAGGTCGCGTAGGTCGAGAACTTGTTGCCCTTGCGGTAGTCGAACTTCTCCACGGCGCGGAAGAGTCCGATGTTGCCCTCCTGGATCAAGTCGAGCAGTGGCAGCTGCCGCTTCTGGTACTTCTTGGCGACCGAGACGACGAGCCGCAGGTTGGCGGTGTACATCCTCTGCTCGGCGTCGTAACCGTCCCACATGGTCTCGGTCAGCCGCCGCTCCACGCGCCGCTGCAACCCGGCGTCGGCCGCGAGCAAGGCCTCCGCGTCGGCGGGCAGGCTCGCGCCCGGCTCCACGCCCAATGCCTTGAGGGAGCGCCGGTAGAGGCTCGGAGTGATGATCGAGGTTGCGGTGGACAGCGCGATCAGGCGGTCCGTGACGTAGTCCGGCGCGAGGCCGGACTCGGCGCTGAGCTGCGCGCTGATGAGGATGTCGGGCCGGCCGTCGATCGCCGCGCGGAACCGCGGATGGCCGATCAGTTCCTCAACCGTGAGCGTGTTCAGGTAGAGGCAGTAGCCGACCAGCTCGATCAGGCCGTGCTGGTCGGCGAGTTGCTGGAGCAGGCCGGCCCAGACCTGCATGGGGCGCGGCGTGCGCCCCAGCCGCTCACCCAACTTCTGTTCCCACACATCGACCCAGCGGGCCTGCTCGAGTTCGACGCCGAGCGCCTGCTCCTGCTCAGCGGTGAGCAGCTTCCGGCGACCGATCTGATTGAGGTAGGCGCGCGTGGCGTCGACCTCCAGCGCGGCGTCGGGGTTGACCGCCCGCCGCCGGCGGGTGGCGCGCCGGGGCGCAGGCTTCGGCTCGCCCGTCCGCTCGCCGATCCGCTCGCCTGGCGTTTCGCCGGCGAACTGCCACACGGGCGCGGCGCGGTTGAGGCGGACGGCAGGCCGCTGCTCCTCGGTCATGCGCCGCCGCCAAGCGGCCGCCGCCTGCTTGCTCGGAAACCGCGCCGCCGGGATGTCGAATTCCTCCAGGGAAATCATCTTGCTCCGGATCACCTCCGACGCCGCCTGCGAGTCCTGTCCGTCGATGTCGAGTCGCTTCACGAGGGTTTCCTCATTTTCGCTGACCTGGCCGTGATTGGGTGGTTGATTGATAGCCATCAGATGTCTCCATTCCTTGAGTGCTGCTGCCCTTGCCGACGCCCCGGGCGCCGGCGGGCCAAATGCGCTTGCCTACAGTACGTAAATCGATCGGGTTTTGTTCCCCCTTGTCTAGTGGGACTGCAAGCCGCTGTACCGCGAACGTGTGTCCGGCGTCACGGACGCGCGTCCGGTGTTGCGGGGCGGCGCCTGGTCTGTAGCGGGAAAGACGATAGGTGGCGCTAATCCGCGATCGCGGCGACCCGCTCCGCTGCTCTCGCCGGCGCGTGGCGGACGTCGTCCGGCCGCATCGTGCGGGTCCAGGCGGCGAATTCAAGCATGATGCCATCGGGGTCGTAGAAATAGACGGAGCGCACGAAGACGCCGGGATGGTTCTCGCGGGCGATGCCGCGCGGCGAGTCGTCGTGGTTGAGGATTGGCGTGCAGCGAACGCCAGCGGCGATCAGCCGCTCGCGCAGCTCCTCAATCTCCTCGGCGTCCACGTTGAACGCGACGTGGTTCATCGAGGCGATGGCGGTGACGAGCTCGGCCGCCGGATCGAAGAAGGTATTCGGATCGGGCGAGGCGACGCCCGGCGCCGGTTCGGGCGCGTTGGGGAAGTTGAAGAAGGCAAGGCAGTCGCCGTTGCCGATGTCGAAGAAAAAGTGCTGGCCCATGCCGCCGGGCAGCTCGATTGTCTTGACGAGCGGGAAGCCGAGCACGCCGCTGTAGAAGTCGACGGTGCGCTGCATGTCGCGGCAGACGAGGGCGAGGTGGTTGATCCCGGAGACGTTGAAGTTGCCGACGCGGCCCTGCGCGGCGGTCTGCTCGTTCGTGGTGGTCATGGTTCCCGCTCCTCGCTGCGCGACGCTGCGCCCCAGTGCCTGAGGCTGCCTAGTGGCTGCCCGGTGCGGCCCGGTGCGGCCCAGTGCGGCTCGTCACCCTGATAGGATATCGAATCTGGCGCGGGGCGGTTGACGCGCAGGCGAGCGCGGGCCGCCAGCCGACTGCGAGTATCGACTGGGTTACTAACGATATCGAAATCTTCAATCATGAATCAGGGAAGCCATTGACGCTGTCTGGATAGTTCGTACCTTAATCCAATGTTCACAAAGAGCGGTTTCCGTGGCGGATCGGCTCCGCCGCGCGAGTGCCGCCGACAATCGACCGGGCGGCCGCGCGGCCGCAGCAGTGATCGAGCACAGCGATGACCCAGACGACTGAGATCAGCACCCCCGACGGCGTGGAAGTCGTGGGCGCTCTGCAACCGGGCTTTGAGACGATTCTGACGACCGAGGCGCTGGCGTTCGTCGCCGGCCTGCACCGCGAGTTCAACGCCCGCCGCCAGGAACTGCTGGCGCGGCGGACCGCGCGGCAGGTCGAGTTCGACAACGGCGCGCTGCCCGACTTCCTCTCCGACACCGAAGAGGTGCGCTTCGGCTCCTGGCAGGTCGCGCCGACGCCGGAGGACTTGCAGCAGCGCTGGGCCGAGATCACCGGTCCCGTCGACCGCAAGATGATGATCGGCGCGCTGAACTCCGGCGCCGACGCGTTCATGGCCGACTTCGAGGACGCGCTCTCGCCGACCTGGGACAACATCGTCAACGGCCAGATCAACGCCCGCGACGCGGTGCGCCGCGAGATCACGTTCGAGAACCCCGACGGCTCCGTGCGCACGCTGAACGAACAGATCGCCACGCTCCTGATTCGGCCGCGCGGCTGGCACCTCGATGAGAAGCACGTGCTGGTTGACGGCGAGCCGATCGCCGCCTCGCTGTTCGACTTCGGCATGTACATGTTCCATAACGCCGCCGAGCGCGTCGCGCGCGGCACCGGCCCCTACTTCTACCTGCCCAAGCTCGAGTCGCACGTCGAGGCGCGGCTCTGGAACGACGCCTTCGTCAAGGCGCAGGATGACCTCGGCGTACCGCAGGGCAGCATCCGCGCAACAGTGCTGATCGAGACCCTGCCGGCGGCGTTCGAGATGGAAGAGATCCTCTACGAGCTGCGCGACCACTCCGCCGGCCTCAACGCCGGGCGCTGGGACTACATCTTCTCGGCGGTCAAGCGGTTCAAGTCGCAGCCCACGTTCACCCTGCCTGACCGCGTCCAGGTGACGATGACGACGCCGTTCATGAGCGCCTACACCGAGCTTCTGGTCCGCACCTGCCACAAGCGGGGCGCGCACGCGATGGGCGGTATGGCTGCCTTCATCCCCTCGCGCCGCGACCCGGAGATCAACGAGATCGCCCTGACCGGCGTCCGCGCGGACAAGGAGCGCGAGTCAACCGACGGCTTCGACGGCACCTGGGTCGCGCATCCGGACCTGGTCTCCGTCGCGCGCGACATCTTCGAGACCAACCTCAACGGCGCGCGCAACCAGCGCGAGCGCCTGCGCGAGGATGTCGCGGTCGGCGCCGGCGAGCTGGTCGCGCTCGACCAGTCGGGCGGCACCGTCTCCGAGGCCGGCCTGCGCGCCAACATCTCGGTCGCGCTGCAATACATCAACAGTTGGCTCAACGGCGTCGGCGCGGCGGCGATCAACAACCTCATGGAAGACGCCGCGACCGCCGAGATCTCGCGCGGCCAAATCTGGCAGTGGATCCGCCACAGCGCCGATCTCGACGACGGCCGCTCGGTGACCGCCGATCTCTACGAAACGCTGCGCGACGAGGAACTCGCCGCGCTCGGCGGCGCGGAAGCGTCGCGCTACGGCGACGCCGTCGAAATTCTCGACCAACTGATCCTCAGCGAGGAGTTCGCCGAGTTCCTCACGTTGCCCGCCTATGAGTACCTCGACTAGCCAGTCCAGGACAGACGGGTCAGAGTGAGCGACAACCCAACAGTAGGCAGAACGGCTGAACAGCCGCGACAGACGTGCGCCGACGCCAAGGTTCGGACACGGACAGCCACCACGGAGGTTCCCTGATGACGACAAACGGCACGAACGGGACGGGCAGTTCCCTGGACAGCGCCGCCGCCCTCGAGCACGAGTGGGCGACGAACCCGCGCTGGGCGGGAGTCCAGCGGAACTATACCGCCGCGGACGTCCTCAAGCTGCGCCCCTCCCTGCTGCCGGAGGCCGCGCTCGCCCGTAACGGCGCCGAGCGGCTCTGGAACGCGATGCAGGACACCGACTTCGTGCGCACCTTCGGCGCGGTCACCGGCGCCCAGGCCGTGCAGATGGCCAAGGCCGGCCTCGAGGCGATCTACGTCTCCGGCTGGCAGGTCGCGGCGGACGCCAACACCTCCGGTCACACCTATCCCGATCAGTCCCTCTACCCCGTCAACAGCGTGCCCTCGCTGGTCAAGCGGCTCAACAACGCGCTCATGCGCGCCGACCAGGTCGACCGTCTGGAAGGCCGCGACCACGTCGACTACTACCTACCGATCGTGGCCGACGCCGAGGCCGGCTTCGGCGGCCCGATCCACGCCTTCGAGCTGATGCGCAACATGATCGAAGCCGGCGCCGGCGGCGTCCACTATGAGGACCAGCTGGCGGCGGAGAAAAAGTGCGGACACATGGGCGGCAAGGTGCTCGTCCCGACCGCGCAGCACGTGCGCACCCTGCAGGCCGCGCGCCTCGCCGCCGATGTGATGGACGTCCCCACGATCCTGATGGCGCGCACCGACGCGCTCTCCGCGACTCTGTTGACGACCGACATCGACGAGCGCGACCGCGACTTCACGACCGGCGAGCGCACGGCGGAGGGCTACTTCTCGGTCACCGGCGGGATCGACTCCGCCATCGCGCGCGGGCTCGCCTTCGCCCCCCACGCCGACCTGATCTGGTGCGAGACCTCCGTGCCCGACATTGGCGAGGCGCGCGACTTCGCCCAGGCGCTGCACGCCGAGTACCCGAACAAGATGCTCGCCTACAACTGCTCGCCCTCCTTCAACTGGAAGCGCCACCTCGACGACGCCACGATCGCCAACTTCCAGGAGCAGCTGGCCGACATGGGCTACCGTTTCCAGTTCATCACCCTCGCCGGTTGGCACGGGATCAACTACCACACCTTCAACCTCGCCAGCGGCTACCGCGACCGCGGCATGGCCGCCTACGTCGAGCTGCAGGAGGGCGAGTTCCAGGCCGAAGCCTCCGGCTACACGGCGACCAAGCACCAGCGCGAAGCGGGTACCAGCTACTTCGACGAGGTGCTCCTCACCGTCACCGGCGGCGACGCCGCCACCACCGCCCTCAGCGGCTCCACCGAAGCCGCCCAGTTCACCGAGGAACCCGTCCCCGCTCACTAAGCCCGAAGATCCTCCCGGCAAGCACCACAAAGCCCCGCCGCCCGGCGGGGCTTTGTGGTGCAAGCGTAGACAGACGACATGCCCGAAATCCCCTTGAGCGGATTGTTGGAAATCGAAGGCATCCATGATCATCTCTGGCAACACGGCCTGACGTACTTCGATGCGGAAGATGTGTGGCAAGGTCCGGCGAAGTTCTTTCCGCAACCAGCCCGCGTCAGGACGAACGTGGACGGTTCGCGCCACCGACAGCCGGAGCGCGTCAAGATGGTCGGTCCTGACGCCGCCGGTCGAATGCTGACGTTCATCATCTCGCTCCCCGATGAGGTGGGACAATCCCTGGTAATCACAGGATGGAATTCAACCGTCGGCGAACGAACGCGCTACCATCGACCTGGAGGAAGGACTCGCCGCTAATGCCCGAGCATAGTGATCACGTCCACATCGATACGCCGATAGACGATATGGAAGAAATCCCCTACGACCCGGCCATGAAGGCGCCGCGAAACCTGCGAATCGAGCTCAAATTCAACGGCGACGAGATCGACCGTCTCAAGGCGGGCACACCGCGGCCAGTGAATCTCCGCCACTGGATGAAACAGGCCATCCTCGAAGCCGCCGACCGCGAAGCGCAGGCCCAGTCCAGCGACATCCACGCCGCCGACTAACCTCGCTGCCCTCTCGCCGTTCGCTGCTACCCTGCCCGCAACGCGAATCTTGAGAGGACTCCCCATGACCAACAGCCCCCACTTCGGTGTGATGGTGCCCCAGATCAAGCGCAGCTGGCAGGAAACCCAGCGCGCTGCTTCGGCCTTTGAGGAGATGGGCTTTGACTCCCTCTGGGTCAACGACCACCTCTACGGCCCGCAGTCGCCTGCGATCCCCATGCTCGAGGCCTGGACACTCGCCGCCGGCATCGCCGCCGTGACCGAGAAGCCCGAAATCGGCACGCTGGTCACGCCCGTCGGAATGCGCAACCCCGCCCACACCGGCAAGATGATCGCCACCGTCGACAACATCGCCGGCGGACGCATCATCCCCGGCTTCGGCTCCGGCTGGATGCCGCGCGAGTTCACCGACTTCGGGATGCCCTTCGTCAGCACCCGCGACCGCCTCCGCCAGCTCGAAGAGGGCCTGCAAATCTTCAAAGGGATGTTCGACCCCGACCAGGACGAGTTCTCCTTCGAGGGCGAGTTTTTTCACACCGAGAACCTCGTCACGCAGCCCAAGCCGCCGCGTGACATGCCCATCCTCGTCGGCGGTGGCGGCGAGCAGGTGACGATGCGCATCGCCGCCCAGTACGCCGACATCTGGAACAACTCCGCCGGCGCCCAGGACAACCTCGCGCACAAGGTCGCGGTGCTGCGCGGCCACGCCGAGCGCCTGGGCCGCGACCCCTCCGAGATTCGCGTTTCGCAGCAGTGCCTGGTCACCATCGTCGAGGACGACGCCAAGGTCGGCCCAATGGTCGAGCGCGCCCAGAAGATCTTCGGCGGGCACATGGGCAACCCGGCCGGCGACATGGCGCTGACCGGCACGCCCGCCATGATCAAGGAACGGATCAACCGCCACGTCGAACTCGGCTGCGACATGTTCATGATCGAGTTCTTCGGCCGAGACACCATCGAGCCCGCCCAAATGTTCGCGGAAACCGTCATCCCCGAGTTCCGCTAGCGCCGAGGGCCGCGGCGGCAAGTCTCGAGCTCCCCCAAGGGGGAGCTGCCGCAGGCTGAGGGGGGCTTTGGCCGCCAGTTACGCCTGCTCGGCCCGCTGACAGGTAGATAAGTGCCACAGGCCGCCTCGCTCGCAGTAGCCGATTTCGTGGCCAAGTGGCGCGCCAACGCTGGGCGGGAGAACGCCTCCTCTCAGGAACACTTCATTGACCTCTGCCGACTGCTCGGCGTGCCGACGCCGGCTGAAGCCTACCCCTTGGGCGAGTCCTACACCTTCGAGAAAGGCGTCCAGAAGCTCGGCGGCGGTCAGGGCCGGGCCGATGTCTGGAAACGTGGACACTTCGGCTGGGAGTACAAGGGCCACGGCGCTGATCTCGACGCCGCCTACCGCCAACTGCTCGGCTACCGCGAAGCGTTGGAAAACCCGCCCCTGCTGGTCGTCAGCGACATGGATCGCATCGAGGTCCATACCAACTTCACCAACACCCGCAACAAGATCCACCCCATATCCCTCGACGACCTGGCGGCAGGCGGGGAACGAACCGCAACAGCCTTGCAGCTGCTGCGCGCCGTGTTCTCCGATCCGGAGGCGCTGCGCCCGACGATCACGCCGGAAGAGATCACCAAAGCGGCCGCCTCGCGTTTCGCCAAGATCGCGCAGTCCATGCAAGAGCGCGACCACGAACCGGAGCAGGTCGCGCACCATCTCAACCGCGTCATCTTCTGTCTCTTCGCGGAGGACGCGCGGCTCCTGCCGGAGCGGTTGATGACGCGCCTGATCGAGTCGCGCAAAGGCGATCCCGACGCCTTCGATCGCGGCCTGGCCGACTTGTTCGACCTCATGACCAACCAGGAAGGCGGCCGCTATTTCGGCAACGAGCGAGTGGAATGGTTCAACGGCGGACTCTTCGACGGTTCGGACGTGATTCCCGCCACGCGCGCGGAACTCGATGCCATGCACCAGGCGGCGCTGCTCGACTGGTCGCGGATCGAGCCCGCCATCCTCGGCACGCTTTTCGAGCGCGGACTCGACCCGGACAAACGCGGGCAACTCGGCGCCCACTACACCGACACCGAGAAGATCCTGATGGTCGTCGAGCCGGTCGTGATGACCCCGCTGCGCCGCGAGTTCACCGCCATGCAGGAGCGCGTCAGCGCGCTGATGCAGGACCGCCAGCCCAGCCCGCTCACTCGCGACGGCCGCCGCCGCGCCAACCTGCCCCAGTGGGAGCAGCGCGCCGAGGCCGAGTGGCGCGGCTTCCTCGAGCGCCTCCGCGCGGTGCACGTGCTCGACCCCGCCTGCGGCTCGGGCAACTTCCTCTACGTCACCTTGCAACTGCTCAAAGCCCTTGAGCAGGACACGATCCACTGGGGCGCGGAGCGCCTGCGCGTCACTGGCGAGTTCCCTCAGGTCGGGCCGCACAACGTGCTCGGCATCGAGCTCAACCCCTACGCCAAGGAACTGGCCGGCGTCGCCATCTGGATCGGACACATCCAGTGGATGCTCGACAACGGCTACGGCTTCCCCCGCGACCCGGTCCTCCAACCGCTCGACAACATCGAACTTCGAGACGCCATCCTCGCCCACGACGAAGAAGGAAATCCGGTACCGGCAAAGTGGCCGGAGGCCGAGTTCATCGTCGGCAACCCGCCGTTCTTGGGAACCAAACTCATGCGGTTGTCTTTAGGGGACCAGTATGTAGACGACCTGTTTGGAGCCTGGAACGACTCGGTCGCTCAAGAGTCAGATCTTGCTTGCTATTGGCACGAGCAGGCGCGCTTGCATATCGCTGGGGGTGCCACGAAACGGGCAGGGCTGTTAGCCACTAACTCAATACGTGGTGGAGCGAACCGAAGGGTCCTGGATGCTGTCAAGGAGAGCGGTGACTTGTTCATGGCATGGTCTGACGAAGACTGGATTCTTGAGGGTGCCGCGGTGCGAGTCTCCATCGTCGGACAAGATAATGGCAGCGAAGAAGTTAGGTATCTTGACGGCCAAGGTGTTTCCGCCATTAACTCTGACCTGACCGTTGGAACAGACCTAACCCAAGCGCGCGCGCTTGCCGAGAACCAAGCAGTTGCGTTTATGGGCGACACGAAAGGCGGGCAGTTCAATATCTCAGGTGATGCCGCCCGCGAAATGCTAATCCTTCCAACTAACATCAATGTCCGTTCGAATGCCGACGTTGTTGTTCCCAGAGTGAACGCAATTGATGTCGCTCGGCGATCTCGCGACGAGTTCATCATCGACTTTGGTACTGACTCACGGGAGAGTGTAGCAGAAGAGTACGAGGTCCCGTTCGAGTTCGTCCGCAAGCATGTCAAGCCTGTTAGGGAGCAGAATCGACGCAAATCCTATAGGGAACGATGGTGGCTTCATGTTGAGCCTCGGCCAGCTATGCGAAGCGCGGTCAAGCCGCTACGTCGGTTCATCGCAACCCCGCCGTAGCTAAACATCGACTCTTCGTGTGGCTTGAGTCCTCGACGTTGCCGGATCATGCTCTCTTCGCCTTCGCCCGCGACGATGACTACGCCTTCGGCGTCCTCCATTCGAGAGCGCACGAACTGTGGTCGCTGCGCATGGGTACCAGTCTTGAGGATCGCCCACGCTACACGCCGACTACGACGTTTGAGACCTTCCCCTTCCCCTGGCCGCTCAACACGCCCGACGAGGCGTTGACGCCGCCGCAGCGCCAGCACCGCGACGCTATTGGCGCGGCGGCCAGGGAGCTGGACGAGAAGCGCCGGCGCTGGCTCAACCCGCCGGAGTGGGTGCGAGAGGAACCGGATGTCATCGACTCGCTCCCGCCGCGTCTGCTGCCCGTCAACGACGAGGCCGCCAAGCAACTAAAGAAGCGCACCCTGACCAACCTCTACAACGAGCGCCCCACCTGGCTTGATCACCTGCACCGCAAGCTCGACGCCGCCGTCCACACCGCCTACGCCTGGCCCACAGATATCGAAGATGAACAAATCCTGGAGCGCCTCCTCACCCTAAATCTCGAGCGCGCCTCTGAGTGAGCGCCACAGCTACCCTGCCCAATCCATGAACGCTCCACCCGTCGGGCTCAAGTCAAACGACTCGACCGAGTACGAACTCGCTGCGCACGGACTGGACTTCGTCGACGCCCTTGCGGTCTGGTACGGACCAGCAAGGTACTTCCCGCAAGCCGCGCGCGACCTCCTCGATGAGTTCGGGAATCCCCGCCGCCAACCCGAGCGCCTGAAGATGATCGGCCCCGACCGTCGCGGCCGCCTGCTCACGTTCATCCTGGAATTGTCGGGGATCGATGGACAATCCCACGTCGTGACCGGCTGGGAGTCGGACCGCGACGAGCAAACTCGCTACCTCAACCAAGAGGAAGGATGCGGCGCTGATGCCGATTCACGTTGGTACCGACTGAGAACCGGAACCCCGGAACTGGATGTTGAG
Organism: Dehalococcoidia bacterium; assembly: GCA_965200625.1. Lineage (GTDB taxonomy): Bacteria > Chloroflexota > Dehalococcoidia > Bin125 > Bin125 > Bin125. The sequence goes on along the minus strand of OZ241375.1, from coordinate 1,162,214 downwards.
GCGGAGAAGCCGGGGCGGACCACCCTGCAAGTCGAATTCATGCGGGAGGAGTTGACACTCCTGCGCCGAGCGACAGAGCGCGGACCAAGCCTCATTCGATTCGTCAAAGCGGCGGCATTGGAGAAGTCGCAACGCCTCTCAACAGCCGCCGATCAGCAACTCCGCGAGACCGACTGAGGGGTGCCCAAATGCCCAACCCGTACCGACTGTCCTACGTCATGTACGCGCCCTGCGAGGGCACCGAGGACATGTACATGGCCGAGGTGCCCGCGCTGCCCGGCTGCCGCGCCTGGGGCAAGCCGCTCCCTCCAGAGCTCGTCGGGACTGGAGAATTCGTGGTCGCGGTGTGAACTACCGCGAGCTGACGCGCAAACTGCGGGCGCTTGGGTGTGAGTTCGACCGTCAGGGTCAAGGGTCGCACGAGATCTGGGTGAACCCAGCCAACGATGAGGAGACGACCATCCCCAATTGGGGCTCGAGGGACCTACGTCCCGGCACGATCGCGGCCATCCGCCGCGACTTCGACTTGCAGATCGACAGGCGCGATTTCGATCAGGCTTGAGGCGTCCTGGCCTGGACGATGTACATGGGATCGCTTTGGCCTTTGGCGGGGGAGATGTCGTGCCACTGGGGCGGGTCGAATGCGCTGGAGTAGTGGAAATAAGCGCCGACCTGCTGGATGTGGCCCTCGTCTCCCATGCCCTGCCAGAGCCAGACTGCCTTGGTCGGAAAGCAGCGGTTGGAGAAGGAGACGATGCAGCCGCCGCCCGGCCGCAGCACGCGCCCGATCTCGCGGAAGACCTCCAGCGGCTTGGTCAGGTACTGCACCGAGACTGCAATGGTGACCACGTCGAACTCGGCGTCGCCGTAGGGCAGCGCGGGATCATCGTTCAGATTGTGGACGACCCACTCGGTGAGCTGTGGGTTGCGGGCCAGCTCCGCGGCATTCATCCCGAGCCCGGCGGCGCGCTCGGATTCCAGTTCGTCCGGATAGTGCGAGACCCACGACGACATCAGGTCGAGCAGCCGGCCTTGCTTGGGCAGGAACTTGGCGTAGTGCGCCCGCAGCGCGGCGATGGCCGCGTCGTCGATATGCGTGACCAGGCGCGGCTGCTCGTAGAAGCGGGCGTCGTCCGACTCGTCGACACGCCGAAAGTGACCCTCCTCGAACGGCGGCTCACTCGGCGCGTTGTCGGTCATGAGGCGCTAGAACTTGGGCGGCTTGGGCAGGATGTAGGCGGCAGACAGGCCGAGCAGGATCGCGGCCATCGCAATGCCGATCACGATGGCCACGATCTGTCCGGGGTGCAGCCCGCCGCCGCCCTCGCCGCCGGCCGCCATGGCCAACCCGCCGCCCAGTAGACCGACAAGCACGGCGAGCAGCGAGGCGGCAATCAGCAGGGCGGCGCGGAGCGGGCGCGGCATCGTTAGAAGGGGTTCAGGATCTGCGCGGCGTGGTCGGCCAGGTGCCAGGTGGCCATCGCCATCAACGCACCCACCGGCGCGGCGCCCATGCCCTCGCCGCCGGCCGACTTGCCCAGTTCTTCGTCCTGGACGTAGTTGATCTTCGAGTCGAACGCCGCCGCGATGGCGTCCAGCGCGGCCAGGGCGTCCGCCGGGTTGGAGAAGTCGGTCCCGCTCAGCGGGTTCTCGGGGCCGTCGTAGCCGCAGGCGGCGCAGATCGTGTTGGCGAACATCATCTCCGACGGAATCACGTGTTCCGCGACCTGGCGAGGAGACCAGCCGGCTTCGCCGTCGTCGGCCGTGCCTTTGGCCGTTTCCCAGGTACCGTGAGCGGCGGACGCGCCGATGGCGACCTTGAGCGCCGCGCGAGCGCCGGAAATCCCGGCGCGCAGGTCATCTGCTTGTGACATCATCTCTCCCAGTCTGGTCTGTCGCCGACGTCAGCAGTCGGACATGAGCAGCATACGACAGCCCCGTCTACCCTGCTGCAGAGCGCGGAACAGCAGCCCGCGGCGCAGCGCCGTCGCACGGAGGAGCGGATTATGGCATTCGGGATCGGACTGATCGGCGCGGGCGGCAACCAGAAACTGCGGCACATTCCCGGCTTCCGCGCGATCAATGACGTCGAGATCGTCAACGTCGTCAACCGCTCGCGTGAGTCGGGCGAGCGCGTCGCCGCAGAGTGGGAGATTCCCCGCGTCTCGGAGTCCGTTGAGGAGCTGCTCGCCGATCCGGCCGTGGACGCGGTCAGCATCGGCACCTGGCCGTACCGGCATCTGGAGTACACGCAGGCGGCGCTCGAAGCGGGCAAACACGTGCTCTGCGAGGCGCGCATGGCCTCGAACGCGGCGGAGGCGGAGGCGATGCTGGCGCTCGACCGCGCCCATCCCGAGCTCGTCGCACAGCTGGTGCCGGCGCCCTTCGACTTCCGTCTGGGCCAGACGATCAAGCGGCTCTGCGCGGACGGCTCGCTGGGCAGCATCATCGAGGTGCACCTGAGCCTGCTCAACGGCTCGGGCCTGGATGAGAGCGCCCCGCTGCATTGGCGGCATCGCACGGACTATTCGGGCAACAACATGATGCAGCTGGGCATCTTCAACGAGACGATCCAGCGCTGGCTCGGCGACACGACCCGCGTGACCGCGCACGCGCGCACGTTTGTGCCCTCGCGCGTTGATGAGGCAACCGGCGAGCGCTACCACATCGTCATTCCCGACAGCCTGGGCATCTTCGCGGACATGGCCAACGGCGCGCGCTGCACCTACCGCGTCAGCGCCGTGACGGCGGGCGCGCCGCAGCCGTCGAGTATCGATATCTACGGCTCCGAGGGCCGCCTCCACTGGCGCTTCGGCGACACTGGCGAATGGGGCCGGCACGGGGAAGAGCTGCAGGCGATCACGCCTGATCCAGGCACCGCGCTCGATTGGCAGGTGGAGTATGACTTCATGCGCTCCGTGCGCGAGGGCGCGCCCGTGACCCTGACCAGCTTCGCCGACGGCGTGCGCTACATGCGCTTCACCGACGCCGTCTGGGAGTCGTGGAACAGCGGCCAGAGCCGCGATATCGAACTGTTGGCGGAATGAGGTTGCTGCAATGAACCGCATCGTGTCCCTGCTGCCCAGCGCCACGGAGATCATCTGCGCGTTGGGCGCGGAAGCGGAACTGGTCGGCCGTTCGCACGAGTGCGACTACCCGCGCGGGATTGAGCGCCTGCCCGTCCTGACCAGTCCGCGGTTCGAGCCGGCGTCGTCCAGCGTTGAGATTGATCGGCAGGTGCGAACGCTGGCGCTGGAGGCTCGGGCGGAAGACGCGCTCGGCGTGTACGCGATCGATCTGGCACTGCTGGAGTCGCTGGAGCCGACGCACATCGTCACGCAGACGCAGTGCGAGGTCTGCACCGTCAGCCTGCGGGACGTCGAGCGGGCGGTGGCGCAGCTGACCGGGTTCCACACTCAGCTGGTGCCGCTCGCGCCCAACTGTCTCGACGACATCCGCGACGACATCCGCCGTACGGCGGAGTCGATGGGGATCGGCGAGCGCGGCGAGGAACTGATGGCTGAGATGCAGCGGCGCATGGATGCCGTGCCGAGCGCCAGCGCCAGCGCCAAGCCGACTGTCGCCGTCGTCGAGTGGGCCGATCCGCTGATGACCGCCGGTCACTGGACAATGGAGCTGATCGAGCGCGCCGGCGGCGAGCCGGTGATCGGCGCGCCGCGAGGCGCCTCGCTCCACTTTGAGCTGTCCGACCTGGCCGAGGCCGACCCGGACCTGATCATCGTCGCCCCCTGCGGCTACGATCTGCCGCGCACGCGCAGCGACGCTGATCTGCTGCACGAGCGCGAGGACTGGAATCGGCTGCGGGCGGTGCGGGCCGGTCGGGTCGCGCTGATTGACGGCAACCAGTACGTCAACCGCCCCGGCCCGCGCGTTGTGGAGACGCTGGAGATCATCGCCGAGATCATCGGCAGCGCCGACTACGGCCACCGCGGCCCGCACTGGCAGTGGCACGGAGCGTAAGGGGCGACGGAGCCGGCGGCGCTACAGCGTCTGCAGCCAGCCGACGAGGATGCGGTTGAGCTCCTCTGGCTCCTCCTGCTGCGTCCAGTGGCCGCAGTCTTCGATGTGGCCGCGGCTCAGGTTAGGGATGAAGTCTTCCATCCCCTCCGACATCGAGGGCAGCAGCACGCCGTCCTTGCCCGCCGTGACCATCAGCGCCGGCTGCGTGATGTCCTGGCCGTCCACCGCGGCGCTCCACTCCCAGTTGCGGCCGTGGTTGCGGTACCAGTTGAGGCCGCCGCGGAATCCGGTCTGCTCGTAGGCGTCAACGAAGGTTTTCAGGTCGGCTTCGGTCAGCATGATCGAGCGCTCGGCGTCGTCGGGCAGGCCGACCAGCAGCCCGCCGCGCTCGCGCACGCCGGCCGTCATTCCGATCACGTCCAACCGATCCGCCGGTTTCGCTGTGCGCAGCATCAACGTGAACGTGCGCCGCACGTCGCCGCCGAGCTCGGCCTCAGCCACGCCCTCGTCCTGGAAGTAGAGCTGGTAGTCGAAGCGGCCCGGATCGATCTTCATCGCCTCGAGCGGATTGATCGGCGGCCGTCGGCCCGCCGGCGTGTTGATCCCGGCGACGCCGCGCACCCGCGTCGGATGGTGCTGCGCCAGGTTCCAGACCACCGCGCCGCCCCAGTCGTGGCCGACGAAGACGGCCTGCTCGATCGCGAGCGCGTCGAGCAGCGCGACCATATCCGCGCAGATGCGCTCTTGCGTAAAGTCCGCAACCGCGGGCGGCGAGTCGGTGCCGCCGTAGCCGCGCATGTCGGGCGCGATCGCGCGGAAACCGGCCTCGGCAACCGCCGGCAGCTGGTGCCGCCAGGAGTACCAGAGCTCAGGGAAACCGTGGCAGAAGACGACGGCCGGGCCGCTGCCCGCCTCGGCGACGTGCATGTTGATCCCGGTCGACAGCGCGACCTGCGAGTGAGTGATTTCAGTCATGGCAACCTTCGCCTCTGTTGCGGGGATTCTGGTCGGCGGCGCGGATGGTGGTCCCGCGCTGACCTGATCATACGCACAGCCCGCGCCGGCGGGTACAGTAGCCCCGACAGGACGGACAGAACTGACAAGAGGGCGCGATGAGCATGACGACCCCAAACTGGGCGGCGGTGACGCCCGCAGAGATTGAGCGCGGCGTTGATCAGGCGATCCGCAGCGTGGAACGGCTAGCGGACGAGTTGGCCTCCGTCCCGGACGGTCGCCGCAGCTTCGAGAACACGGTCGCGCCGCTGGACGAGATCAGCGACATCTTCACCCAGGCGTCGGGGCGGTACGGGTTTCTCTCGCAGGTCGCGGCCGACGAGGAATTGCGCGCCGCCGCGCACCGTCAGGAGGAACGCCTGAGCGTCTTCGCGGCCGGGCTGGGCTTCCGCGAGGACATTGACCGCGCCCTGAAGGCCTACGCCTCACGGGCCGAGCTGGAAGCGCTGTCCGATGACGCGCGGCGGTTGCTGGAGTTCGCCCTGCGCGACTATCGGCGCAACGGACTCGACCTGCCGCTGGCGACCCGCGCCGAGTTGCAGTCCCTGCAGGAACGGCTGGTCGCGCTGGGGATTCAGTTCCGCAAGCACATCGACGACTACGAAGACGGGATTGACGTCAGCCGCGCCGAGCTGGACGGGCTGCCCGAGGCGTATATCGAGCGCCTGCGAACGGTCGCGGCGGACGGCGCGGTGCGCTATCGCGTCGGGCTGGACTATCCGGAGCTGCATCCCTTCCTCGACAGCGCCCACGACGGAGAGCGGCGGCGGGAGCTGTTTCACAAGAACCACAACAAGGCGGCCGACACCAACATCGAGATCCTGGAAGAAGCGCTGGGCGTGCGCGGATCGATTGCGCGGCTGCTGGGCTATGAGTCCTGGGCGGCCTACGCGCTCGAAGTCAAGATGGCCAAGCAGAGCGACGCCGTCCTGGACTTCCTGACCGATCTGGAGGAGCGCCTGCAGCCCAAGCTGGCCACCGACCTCGCCCGGCTGAGCACAGCGCAGGAACGCCGCACCGGACGCAGCGGGCCGGTCGACATCGCCGACTGGCGCTACTACACCAATCAGGTCGTGCGCGAGCAGTACCAGGTCGATCCGTTCGCAGTGGCGGCCTACTTCCCGCTCGAGGCGGTCCTGGACGGGATGTTCCGCATCTACGAGGAGCTGGTCGGCGTCCGCTTCGTGCGCCGCGACGACGCCGTCGCGACCGCCTGGCACGCGGACGCGCAGCCGTTTGACATCGTCGATCCGCACAGCGGCGAGGCGCTGGCGCGGTTCTACATGGACCTCTATCCGCGGCCCGGCAAGTTCGGTCACGCGGCGGCGTTCACCCTGCGCGGCGGCCGTCAGCTGAGCGGCGGCTATCAGCGGCCGATCTCCGCGATCGTCGCCAACTTCACCAAACCGACCGCGACCTCGCCGTCCCTGCTGCGGCATACCGAAGTTGTCACGTTGTTTCACGAATTCGGCCACATCCTCCACCAGACGCTGACCACATCCCGCTACACGCGGTTCAGCGGCACGCGGGTCGAGCGGGACTTCGTCGAAGCGCCCTCGCAGATGCTGGAGCACTGGTGCTGGCAGCCCGAGGTCCTGAGCCGCTTCAGCCGCCACCACGAGTCCGGCGATCCGCTGCCCGCCTCCCTGATCCAGCGGATGCTCGAGGCGAAACACACGTCTTCCGCGATTGCGACGCTGCGCCAGGTGTACTTCTCGCGCCTGGATCTCGCCTACCACACTGAGTCAGGGCGCAGCAGCGACGCAATCGCGCGCGAGCTGCATCCGATCACCGGCTTTCCATTCCCGGAAGACACGCATTTCCAGGCCGGGTTCGGACACCTCTTCGGCTACGACGCGGGTTACTACGGTTATCTCTGGTCGCGCGTCTTCGGCGACGATATGTTCACCCGCTTCGAAGCGCCGGGCGCATCGGTGGCCAGCGTCGGCGCCGAGTACCGCCGCCAGATCCTCGAGCCGGGCGGCACCGCGGACGCCGATCAGCTCATCCACCAGTTCTTGGGCCGCGAACCCAACGCCGACGCCTTCCTCAGAGAGCTGGGGCTGCGCCCAAACCCCTCCGATTGAGCGCAGTGGGCGAGGTTTCCGTAACGACGAATCCAGGCGATTGGCCGGTCTCGACAGGTGCTTCGCGGTTCTGGACTTGAGGAGTAGAAGCCCTGAGTTGGGCTTTCCTCGCCTGCGCTGCGCTTTGCACCGTGATGTGCGCGGCTTGTTGGACAAGATCGCTCATACAGCTGGTGTTGGCCGGGAGCATGTTCTTGAGACAGAAGGTGTGCTTGTCGTTCAGCAATTCGGAGTGCCGAGACGTGTTGCGGTTGGCATACCAATCCAGACGGTGGACACAGAGCTCGAGCCGGCGCGGGCCGAGGCGTTGAGCTTTCAGATTGTGGATGAAGTGGGCGTGACCCATAACAGCCAAGTCGTGCTGCCTGATCGGAATTGGCACCTCGACATATATGTCTCCCCAAGCGAACGCTGGGCGGCCGCGATCGGGGAGGAGATTCGTTTGGTGCGGAGTGATGGCTACGAGGTGGATGTGGAGCCGCTGTGGTTGAGGTGGCGGACTGGTCTGGAAGAGCAACTGCCCGTTTGGTCCCCGGACAGCTCAGCGTTCGCGTTTCTGGGAGACTGAGGGCGGTACTACGGCCTCGCGATCGTCGGCATTGACGGATCGGTGCGGGTGCTCCTCTGGGCCAGGGTGGAGCTGGTCGTCGATTGGACCGAGGACGGCCTGAGCTGGGTCGGTTGGGGCGGCGGTAATGGGCACTAGCCTGAACGGCGCAGCAGGTACACTGCTCACGGCTGCGCCTGCGCGGCCCGCGGACGCCAACAGCGAGGAGAGCTGATCCATGCCCACCATCGACTCGGTTGAACAGGCCAAGCAGCGCTTTGGCGAACTCCTGGAATCGCAACAGCGGCGCGTGGACGCAATCAAGGCGGAAGGCGAGCCGACCGACTTCACCGCCCTCGACCACATCGAGATCGGCGTGCTCGGCGGCGACGGCATCGGCCCCTCGATCGCGCACGAGTCGCAGCGCGTCCTCGAGACGCTGCTGGCCGACCAGGTCAGCTCGGGACGGGTCACGTTCCGCACGATCGACGGACTGACGATTGAGCGCCGCGCGGAAGAGCTGGCGGCGATCCCGGAGGGCGTGCTCAAGGAGATCCGCGAGTGCGACGTCACGCTCAAGGGTCCGACCACGACGCCGGAGCAGGGCGACGGCTGGCCCAACATCGAATCGGCCAACGTGGCAATGCGCAAGGTGCTCGACCTGTTCGCCAACGTGCGCCCGGTGCGCGTGCCGGCCGAGGGCATCGACTGGACCTTCTTCCGCGAGAACACCGAAGACCTTTACGCGGTCGGCTCGGAGGGCTTCTCACTGGGCGACCTCAACATCGACTTCAAGATTCTCTCCAACCCCGGCTCGGAACGGATCATCCGCGCCGCGTTCGAGTATGCGAAGAACAACGGCAAGGACTCGGTCACGGTCGTGACCAAGGCGAACGTCGTGAAGACGACCGACGGCGCGTTCCTCGAAGCGGCGCGGCGGGTGGCGGAAGACTACGAGGGGATCGAGTGGGAGGGCTGGTACATCGACATCATGACCGCGAAGCTGGTCGACCCGAAGCGGCGCACCAACTTCCAGGTCTTTGCCCTGCCCAACCTCTACGGCGACATCCTCACCGATGAGGCGGCCGAGTTCCAGGGCGGCGTGGGCACCGCGGGCGCGGCCAACATCGGCACCAAGACGGCGATGTTCGAGGCGATCCACGGCTCCGCGCCGCGCATGGTGCGCGAGGGCCGCGACATCTACGCCGACCCGTCCTCGATGCTGCGCGCCGGCGCGATGCTGCTCTCGCACATCGGCTTCCCCGACCTGGGCGGCCGCCTGGACAAGGCGATGGACCTCTGCGGCCAGTACGAGAAAGCACTGGTCATGACCGGCCGCAACACCGGGGCGACGACCGCCGAGTTTGGCGACTACGTCCTGGCCACGGTCAACGATTCCACGCTGGACGACCGCTGGACGACGGCGATTGAGGCCGTCCGCGCCGGCGCCTAGGACCTGTCATGCCTGATTCAGTTCGAGTCGAGCGGGCGCGGGCGGAGCGCGCGGAGGCCGGCCGTAAGGCCGCCGTCGCCCGCGCCGACACCCTGGAAGATCGCGCGAAGAAAGCGGAGAAGCAGTCGCGCAATCTGCGCACGCATCTGGACGGACTGGCCGCGCGCCTGGCGAAGGCGGGCGAGGAGATCGATCCGCTCCGCAATGAGCTGCGCGACGCAAAGGCGGAACTGGAGACGCAACGCGAGGCGGCCGCGGCCGCGGTGGCCTCGGCCGAGTCAGCCAACGCGCAGCTGGAGGCCCTGCAGCAGCGCGCGGAGTCGGCGGAGGCTGAGCGCGATCAGCTGCGCGGCGAACAGCAGGCGCTGACCGAGAAGTCGACCTTCTACGAGCAGGCGGCGAAAGAGTCGGCGGCGTCGTTGGCGACCGCTTCCGCGGCGCAGGTGGAGGCCGAGTGCCGGGGGTCGGAGCTGGAGACCGCGCTCAACGAGCGCCACGAAGAGTTTCGCCAGGAGCGCAACCGGCTGAGCCGCGAGAACGAACGCTTGCAGAAGCGGGTGGAGCAGCTGGAAGTGGAGCTCGAAGCCGCGAACCGCGGGCTCGGCGGCGCGCTGCGCCGGCGACTCGGCCGCTAGCGGCGCGAGTGTTCGCGCGCTACTGCCGCGCGCCCGCCTGCCAGCTACGATCAGATCATGCAACGCCCTGATCTACGCACGGCCGCCGCCGAGCGCGTCATCGTCCTGGACGGCGCGACCGGCACCGGCCTGCAACTGCTCGACCTCTCGCTCTCCGACTTCGACGGGCTGGAGGGCTGCAACGAAATCCTCAACCTCTCGCGCCCGGACGCGGTCGCCGCGCTGCACGAGTCCTACCTCGAGGCCGGCGCCGACGCGGTGCTGACGAACACCTTCGGCGGTTCGACGATCACGCTCGGCGAGTACGACCTGTCCGCGCGGACGCGCGAGATCAGCCGCGAGTCGGCCCGCATCGCCCGCGGGGTCGCGGATCGCTTCGCGACGTCCGCGCGGCCGCGCTTCGTCCTCGGCTCGCTCGGCCCGGGGACGAAGCTGCCGACCCTCGGCCACGTGAGCTTCGACGCGCTGCACGCCGCCTATCTCGAGCAGGCGCGCGGCCTGCTGGAGGGCGGCGTGGACGCGCTGTTGGTCGAGACGGTCTACGACCTCCTGCAGGGCAAAGCGGCGATTCTCGCCTGCCAGGACGCGCTCGCCGAGTTCCACAGCGCAGCGCCGCTGTTCGCCACGGTCACGATTGAGACCACCGGGCAGATGCTGGTCGGCAGCGAGATCGGCGCGGCGCTGACGGCGCTGGCGCCGCTCGGTCTGGACGGCCTCGGCCTCAACTGCGCGACCGGCCCCGACCTCATGCACGAACCGCTGCGCTATCTCGCCAGGAATGCGGAGACCATGCTGCTCTGCTCGCCCAACGCCGGTCTGCCGCGCACCGAGGACGGGCAGATGATCTACGACCTGCAGCCGTCCGAGCTGGCCGACGCGCACCGCACGTTCGTGAGCGAGTACGGCGTCGGCATCGTCGGCGGCTGCTGCGGCACGACGCCCGAACACGTTCGCGCGATGCGTGAGGCGGTGAGCGGAATGCAGCCGGCGACGCGGAGTCCCGCGCCGCAGGCCGCCGCCGCTTCGCTGTTCGTCTCGACGCCGTACCGCCAGGACGCCTCCTTCCTGATCGTCGGCGAGCGCGCCAACGCTAACGGCTCGCGCCGTTTCAAGCGTCTGCTGCAAAACGAGCAGTGGGAGCAGATGGCCAACGTGATCCGCGATCAGGCGGCGGAGGGCGCGCACATCGCCGATGTCTGCGTCGACTTCGTCGGCCGCGACGGCGTCCCGGATATGGCCGAGCTGGCCGCTCGGGCGCGCGGCCTCTCGACCTTGCCGCTGATGCTCGACTCGACGGAACCGGCCGTGCTGGAGGCCGGGCTGAAGCAATTGGGTGGCAAGGCGATTGTCAACTCGATCAACCTGGAGGACGGCGGCCAGCGGCTCGACCAGACGCTGTCGGCGGCGATTCGCTTCGGCGCGGGCGTGGTCGCGCTGGTGATCGACGAGCAAGGCCAGGCGCGCACCTGCGAGCGCAAACTGGAGATCGCGCGACAGCTGTATCGGATTGCCACTGAGGACTACGGACTCGCGCCAGAGGATCTGTTCTTCGACGCCTTGACGCTGCCGGTCAGCACCGGGCAAGAGGATCTGCGACGCGACGGGTTGGAGACGCTTGAGGCGGTCGAGGCGATCTCGCGCGAATTCCCGCGCGCGCAGACGATTCTGGGCATCTCCAACATCTCCTTCGGCCTCAATCCGGCGGCGCGGCAGGTGCTGAACTCGGTCTTCCTCCACGACGCGGTGGCGCGCGGGCTGAAGGCGGCGATCGTCCACGCGGCGCAGATTTTGCCCCTCAATCGGATTCCCGAGGAACAGCTGACCGCGGCGCGGCGGTTAATCCTCAATGAGTGGACCGACGGCCCGGACGGCCCCGTCGATCCGCTGCCGGCGTTCATGGCGCTGTTTGAGGATCAGCAGGCGGCGACGCAACATCGCGAGCGCCTGGACGACCTCCCGCTCGAGCAGCGCCTGCACCGACGCATCGTGGACGGCCAGCGGGAGGGTCTGGAGGGCGACCTGGACGAGGCGCTGGAGCAGCGTGAGGCGATTCCGATCATCAACGACCTGCTCCTGCCCGCAATGCAGGAGGTCGGCGACCTCTTCGGCGCGGGCGAGATGCAGCTGCCCTTCGTGCTGCAGTCGGCGGAGACGATGAAGAAGGCGGTCGCGCATCTGGAGCCGCACATGGATCGGCTGGAATCGACCAGCAAAGGCGCAATCGTCCTGGCGACGGTGCGCGGCGATGTGCACGACATCGGCAAGAACCTGGTCGAGATCATTCTCTCTAACAATGGCTTCACGACCATCAATCTCGGCATCAAGCAGCCGATCTCGAACGTGATCGAGGCGGCGCTTGAACATAACGCCGACGCGATCGGGTTGTCAGGCTTGCTGGTCAAATCGACGTTGGTGATGAAGGAAGACCTGGAGGAATTGAACCGGCGCGAGTTGGCCGATCGCTGGCCAGTCCTGCTCGGCGGCGCGGCGCTGACCCGCAAGTACGTCGAGTGGGATCTGCGCAACACGTTCCACGGCGACGTCTTCTACGGCCAGGACGCCTTCGACGGGCTGCGGATCATGAACGCGCTGAGCGACGGGATCGAGCTGGACAGCGGGCCGGTCGAGCCGAAAGCCAAGCCATCTCCGAGCGCGAACGGGGCGGGCGTGAAGACGCAGCCCGCGCCCCTGTGTCCCGCCGAGCGCATCCCCGTCGCGCCCTTCCTCGGCACGCGGGTGATTCGCGGGCTGCCCCTGACCGATGTCTTCCCCTACATCAACCCCGCGGCGCTGTTGCGCGGGCAGTGGGGCTTCAAGGGCCGCGACGCGGAGACGGCCGCGCGGGCGGAGCAGGTGTTGTCCGAGATTCAGCAGCAGGCGCTGCGCGAGGGCGTCCTCGAGCCGGCGGTCGTCTACGGCTATTTCCCGGCGCAGTCAGACGGCGACGATCTGATCGTCTTCGCGCCAGACGGTTCGGGCGCGGAAGCGGCGCGCTTCTCCTTTCCCCGCCAACAAGGCAAGCAGGGCCGCTGCCTGGCCGATTACTTCCGCCCCGTGGACTCGGGCGAGCTGGACCTGGTCGGCTTCCACGTCGTCACAATGGGTGAGCATGTCGGCGAACACGCCCAGCGGCTGTACGCGGCGGATCGCTATCAGGACTACCTCTACTGGCACGGCTTCGGCGTCGAGATCGCTGAGGCGCTGGCCGAGTACTGGCACCGGCGGATTCGTCAGGAACTCGGAATCGACGGCGCGGACGGCGCCACGCCGGCGGAGCTGTTCAAGACGAACTATCAGGGCGCGCGTTATTCCTTCGGCTACCCCGCCTGTCCCAACCTCGAGGATCAAGCGCTGCTCTGGCGCTTGCTCGAGCCGGAACGGATCGGCGTCCGCCTGAGCGACGAGTTCCAGATGCACCCGGAACAGTCGACCTCGGCGCTGATCGTGCACCATCCCGAGGCGCGCTACTTCAACATCTAAGCGGTGCTCAGACCTGCCGCGCGATAGGCTGCGTTCGGTGAGTACGATTGGGCGGAGGCACCGAGGGTGAAGACGCAGGCGTCGCATGGCTGATCTCTTCCGCCCGCGCTGGCGCGAGGGCAATGATCCATTCCGACGGCTCGTGGTGCAGACGACCCTGCGGTTCGTGGAGATCGAGGCGGCGGGCGGCGTCGTCCTGGTCGCGGCCGCGGCCCTGGCCCTGATCTGGGCCAACGTCGACTACCACTCCTACGACTCCTTCTGGCACGCGCACATCAAGCTCGATCTGGCGATCTGGTCCTTCGACCAGTCGCTGCAGCACGTCGTCAACGATGTGCTGATGGTCGTCTTCTTCCTCGTCGTCGGCGCGGAAATCAAGCGCGAGGTCACGCACGGCGAGCTGCGCAGTCCGCGCCAGGCGGCGCTGCCGATCTTCGCGGCGCTGGGCGGGATGCTCGTGCCGGCCGGACTCTACGCGCTGCTCAACGCCGGCGGCGAAGGCGGTGCCGGCTGGGGCATTCCGGTCGCCACCGACATCGCCTTCGCGCTCGGCGTGCTGGCGCTGGTCGGCAAGGGCGTGCCGGTGCAGCTCAAGGTGTTCCTGCTCACCCTGGCCGTCGCCGACGACGTGGGCGGCATCCTGATCATCGCGATCTTCTACTCCGATTCGATCCAGGTGGAGTGGCTGCTCGGCATGGTCGGCGCGGTCGCGTTCCTGCTGCTGCTCAAGCAGTTCGGCTTCCGCCACTTCGGGATCCACGCGATCGGCGGCGTCTTCCTCTGGCTGACGCTCTGGGAAGCGGGCGTCCACGCGACGCTGGCGGGTGTGATTCTGGGCCTGATCGTGCCCGCCGACGCACTGTACGACCAGCAGGGCACGAGCCGCCGGATTGACTACCTGCTCCAGCGCCTGCGCCATGTCAGCGAAGACCCGGATCCAGTGGTGCGCGAGCACGATGCGCACGAGGCCTTACGCGGTATCCGCCACGTCGCGCACGAGGCGCTGAGCCCGCTCGAGCGGCTGGAGGAGGCGATGGCGCCGATCTCGGCGTTTGTGGTGGTACCGATCTTCGCGCTCGCCAATGCCGGAATTCACATCACCGGCGACAGCATCGACGCAGCGCTCAGCTCCGACATCGCCTGGGGCATCTTCATCGGCCTGCTGGTCGGCAAAGCGGTCGGGATCGTGGCCGCCTCCGCGTTGGCAATTCGGCTGGGGATCGCGTTCAAGCCGCAGCAGCTGCGCTGGTCGCATCTGCTCGGCGCGGCGCTGCTCGCCGGGATCGGCTTCACGGTCGCAATCTTCATCGCCAACCTCAGTTTCGACGCCGACCAGACCGAGCTCCTGGAGACGGCGAAGATCGGCATCTTCGCGGCCTCAATCATCGCCGCCGTGCTCGGCTACGGACTGCTGCGCACGGTCAAGCCGCGCTTCTGATTGGCGTGCTGGAGCGAGCCTCCTGATGCGGCTGCGGTGCAGAGGCGCGGTAAGGTACACTTTCTGCGGCGAGCCGCTTCACGGGGCGCTGTTCCGTGAGGCGCTGGCGGCAGACGATCAATCGACAGGCGCCCTCGGGCGCGGAATCGAAGGAGGCGGACTACGTGCAAGCGGTGAAATATGCCCGCGCCGGGAGCGTGGAAGAGGCGGTCAGCCTCCTGCAAGACGGCGGCGACGGCGCCCGCCCCCTGGCCGGCGGGACCGACGTCATCGTCCAGGCGCGCGAGCGAACGCGCGACATCGACCTGTTCGTTGACGTCAAGCACATTCCCGAGCTGATCAGCATCGAGTACTCGGACGACGCCGGCCTGACAATCGGCGCGGCGACGCCCTGCTATCAGCTCTACGGCGACGCGACGATCACCGAACGCTACCCGGCGCTGGTCGACTCGACCTCGCTGATCGGCGGGACCGCGATTCAGGGACGCGCCTCGCTGGGCGGCAACCTCTGCAACTCCTCGCCCGCCGCCGACGGCATTCCCACGCTGATCGTGCTCGAGGCGCAGGTCGAGATTGCCGGCCCCAACGGACGGCGCACGGTGCCGGTCGAGGACTTCTGCACCGCGCCCGGGCGCAACGTGCTGGAGAGCGGCGAATTCGTCGTCAAGCTGCACTTCCCCGCGCCCGACGCGGGTTCGGGCGCGCGCTTCCTGCGCTTCATCCCGCGCAACGAGATGGACATCGCGGTCGCCAACGCGGCAACCCAGGTGCGGCTCAACGGCGACGGCAATGTCACCTGGGCGCGCGTCTCCGTGGGCGCGATCGCGCCGACGCCGCTGCTGGTTGCAGACGCGGCGGAAGCGCTGGTCGGCCAACCGCTGAGTGAAGACACGATCGCCGCCGCCGCCGCCGCGTCCCGCGCCGCGGCCAATCCGATCACCGACATGCGCGGCAGCATCCGCCAGCGGGTTCACCTCGCCGGCGTGCTGACCGAGCGCACCATCCGCCAGGCCGCCGAGCGCGCCGCCTGAGCGCCCGCAGAATCGATTGACTGATGGAGGAATCTCCCCATGGCCAGTGAACACATCGTCGTCAACTGCACGATCAACGGCGAGCAGCAGGTCTTCCTCGCCAACGAGCGCGACTCGCTCCTGGAAGCGCTGCGCGACCGCATCGGCCTGACCGGCGTCAAGGAAGGCTGCAACAACGGCAACTGCGGCGCCTGCTGCGTCAACATGGACGGGCGGATCGTGAACAGCTGCCTCGTGATGGCGGCCGAGTGCGAAGGCGCTGAAATCCGCACCGTTGAGGGTCTGGCCAGCGGCGATCAGCTCTCGCCGCTGCAGAACGCCTTCCTCGAGCAGGCGGCGCTCCAGTGCGGCATCTGCACTCCCGGCTTCCTCGTCGCCGCCGAGGCGCTGCTGGAACAGAACCCGGACCCGACCGAGCACGAGATCCGCTACTGGCTGGCAGGCAATCTCTGCCGCTGCACGGGCTACGACAAGATCATCAAGGCGGTCCAGCAGGCCGCCGGCCAGAGCGTCGTCTAGACGCGCCAGCCCGCACACGAGTTTGACCCTCAGGAGAGGACAGAGGCAATGGTCACCGCCCAATCGAAGGAAACTGAGCAGTACAACGTCATCGGCACGCGCCCGATCCGCCACGACGGCGTTGACAAGGTCACCGGCGCGGCCCAGTACGGCGCAGACCTGAACCTGCCCGGGATGATCGCCGGGCGCGTCCTGCGCAGCCCCCACGCGCACGCCCGGATCGTCAGCATCGACACCGCCAAGGCCGAGGCGCTGGACGGCGTCCTCGCCGTGATCACCAACGCCGACTTCCCCCGCGCCTCCGACGAGGTGATCGACACCGGCGAAGGCTCCGCCCAGCTGAACTGGGTGCTGGACAACGTCATCGCCTCGGACAAGGTGCTCTACAAGGGGCACGCCGTGGCCGCCGTCGCCGCGACCGACCACCACATCGCTGAGGACGCGCTGGAGCTGATCGACGTCGAGTACGAGCTGCTCACGCCCGTGCTGGACGTGCGCGACGCGATGGTAGACGGCTCGCCGCTGCTCCACGACAGCATGCACACCCGATCGATGGACGGCTCGAGCAGCGACAACGCCAGCAACACGGCGTCGCATCTGCAGTTCACGAAGGGCGACCTCGACGCCGGCTTCGCCGAGGCCGACGTGGTGATCGAGCGCGAGTTCGAGACCTCGATGGCGCATCAGGGCTACATCGAGCCGCACAACGGCAGCGCCTACTACCGCGCCGACGGCACGCTCGACATCTGGACCTCGACCCAGGGCGCGTTCGTCGTCCGCGACTCGGTCGCGCCGCTGCTGCAGCTCTCGCCGTCGCAGGTGAAGGTCACGCCGATGGAGATCGGCGGCGGCTTCGGCGGCAAGATCCCCGTCTACCTCGAGCCGCTCGCGGCGCTGCTCTCGCAGAAGACTGGCCGCCCGGTCAAACTGACCATGAACCGCGAGGAAGTCCTGCTCGCCACCGGCCCAACCTCCGGCACCTACATGCGCGTCCGCGTGGGCGCGAAGCGTGACGGCACCATCACCGCCGCCGACGTGCACCTCGCCTTCGAGGCGGGTGCCTACCCCGGCTCCCCGGTCGGCGCAGGCGCGATGTGCGCCCTGGCCCCGTACGACATCCCCAACCAGCGCATCGACGGCTTCGACGTGGTCGTCAACAAGCCCAAGACCGCCGCCTACCGCGCGCCGGGCGCGCCGCAGTCGGAATTCGCCACCGAGTCGGTGCTCAACGAGCTCGCCGAAGAGCTCGGCCTCGACCCGCTCGAGATGCGGATGCAGAACGCCTGCGTCGAAGGCGCGCAACGCGCCGACGGCTTCACCTACGGCGTGATCGGCAACGTCGAGTGTTTGCAGGCGGCGCAGGACTCGCCGCACTGGCAGTCGGAGTTGGAAGGCCCCAACCGCGGGCGCGGCATCGCGCAGGGCTTCTGGTTCAACATCGGCTTCGAGTCATCCGCCTACGCGCAGGTCAACGGCGACGGCACCGTCCCCCTGGTGCTCGGCTCAACCGACATCGGCGGCACCCGCGCCTCGATCGCAATGCAGCTCGCCGAGACGCTCGGCATCTCCGCCGAGGACGTGCGCCCGCACGTGGTCGACACCAACTCGGTCGGCTACACGCAGGTCACGGGCGGCAGCCGCACGACCTTCGCCGGCGGCTGGGCCGCGTATGAGTGCGCGATGGATATCCGCGCGCAGATGGAGGCCCGCGCCGCCCAGCTGTGGGAGTGCGACGCCGCGGACGTGAGCTACGGCGAAGACGCGATCATCCGCGGCCCCGCCGACGAAGACGGCAACGACCGTCAGTTCACGTTCAAGGAGTTGGCCGGACAGCTGGCCAACTCGGGCGGCCACATCGTCGGCCGCGCGGACGTGAACAAGACCTCCAGCGGCCCCGCCTTCGCCACGCACATCGTTGATGTCGAGGTGGACCCGGACACAGGCAAGGTCGACATCCTCCGCTACACCGCCGTCCAGGACGCTGGCACGGCGATTCACCCGGCCTACGTCGAAGGTCAGATGCAGGGCGGCGTCTCGCAAGGCGTCGGGATGGCGCTCAACGAGGAGTACTACTACGACGAGTCCGGCGATCTCAAGAACGCCAGCCTGCTCGACTACCGGATGCCGACGGCGCTCGACCTGCCGATGATCGAGCCGATCATCGTCGAGGTGCCGAACCCCGGTCACCCCTACGGCGTGCGCGGCGTGGGCGAGGTGCCGATCATCCCGCCGGCCCCGGCGGTGCGGGCGGCGATCGCCAACGCGATCGGCGTGCACATGGCCGAGCTGCCGATGTCGCCGCGCGCGATCCTCGAAGCGACCGTGCTCAACGAAGACTAGCCGACGGCCGCGTTCCGTCAACGGACGGCCAATGGTCACCGTCCTCATCCCTCAGCCGCTCAGGACGCTCACCAACGGTGAACCCGTCCTGACGGCTGAGGGCCATAACCTCAGAGCCGTGATCCGCGACCTCGCGCCGCGTTACCCCGAACTCGCCGAGCGGCTGGTCAGCAACGGCCGCATCGGTCGCGGCCTCTCCCTCGCCATCAACGGAGACGTCGTCTCCACAGGCCTGATCACCAAAGTCCCCCAAAACGCTGAAATCGCCATCGTCCCCCAAATCAGCGGCGGATCTGGGGTATCGTAGGGAACGCGAGAACAGCCGACCGGCTGAGGTAAAGGAAGGGCGAGGAATGAGCTTCTACGTCTACGCAGGTTTGGCAGGTGGCAGGAGCCAAGACTGGCATCGAGACTGCGGATCATCTGGAGTGCCGATGGCGGTCGATATCAGCGGAGCTGCCGGCAGCGCCGTGTCATTCCGTATTCGGAACAACAACCCGACAGCACCACTGTCATTCCGTTATAGGATAGACTGCGCAACATACCACACAAATACAAAGTCGTCTGTGTTGGTATTGGTCACTGACGTGCCTGCAGAAGAGGAAGGCGAAGAAGTGGCGAGCTTCTATGCATTCAGATATACGCATTTGAACATCGCTTCAAACATTACTGAAGTCATGAGTGCCGCGAGTATTGTGCAGCCTGGATCGACCGGGTCTTTGCAGCTGAGAACCCTCAGCGATGCTACTGTGAAGTCAGGCCGTCCAATCAACGTCGTGGCCCCAAAGGACACTTGGGCAGCCCTGTGCCCAGACACGAACAGTAAGACGGACGTTGGCGGCCTGTGCTCTTCAGGGGCTCACCTTCACCAGGCTGGGAGCAATGGCAATGATCCATGCCTCAGGATAGATCAGAGCGGCCAGTGCAGTGACATGCACCCTATATCATTGAGCGCGCCCTCACGGTCGAACATCCCCAATGCCATATCTGCCAACACGATTATCTTCTCCGCATAGCGGTCGAGAGTAAGATTGGTCGACTAGCTGTGTTGTATGTGGCCTCGCCCCTGCTCCTGAGTATGCTTGACGTTGCTGCCATGTATGGCGTCCAGCTGAGCAGTGCGATTGAGGCTGCCAAGGTCCGTCACGCATCAGCGATGGGGCAACTGACGGCGTTTCAGCGCCCTGAGGTGTACAGTGATGTGGTGCTCATTACGACATATGATTCTGATGGAACGCGAACAGCCACTTGGTACGTGCAAAAGCCGGTGTTGTGGACAGAAGAACCGGACAGGCTGGTGTCTGTCGTCCTATATGGTGACGATACCTCATACGTCCTCGCGGTGGGGGACCCCATCGATGGCGAGCTGAGGCGTTTCACAGACCAAATCGAATATGTAGATGGAGGGTACAATATAGAGATCGTTGGCGACAGGGTGATACAGCGTGGCTGGTGCCCGCCTGAGTTCTCCGAGGTTGATATCTCCTTTGGGAGAGGGTGAGAGCTTACAAGACTGACTGCGAAGCAGGGTGAGGAGACGACCTGGCAGGCGAGGCAACTCCGTGCGGACGATTTTGCGGTGACCTCGCAAGGGGAAGTCACATACAAGGGCCTAGTCGTTCAGCTGGCTCGCGGCCTGACCCCATGGCTGTTTCCTTCGCCGAGTGGGCGGTGGGTTGCTATTGTCGAGTACCAACCCCGTTACAGCCATGCGGTGTTCCGAATCTCTCCTGACGGTGGCAGGCAAACATTCGTGGAATTGCTTCCGTATCGAGAGCAAGAGCCGATAGACGAATATGAGTACCAACGTCGATACCCGATCTCTCCAGATGGCCGATGGCATGTAGTCGGCTCCGGAGTGCAAGATACACTTGGTCTCGGAGGAGGTCGGGCGGAGAGGATGCCAGGACATAATGGAAATGGTAGTGACGGGCATCGTCTCGACTACAGTACTGACATCTGGTGGTCTGAGGACAGTGAATGGTATGTGTTTCGGCTGCAGAACCGTCAACACAACGAACAAGGATTAGGCATAGCGGATGTGGCAGGGAATCAGAGAGTGCTCGTGGTCGGTCCCTACGTACAGCCGATCGGTTGGTCAGAAGGCTATTACTACTACGCGAATGTCAAGTGCTGTTACCAGACTCCCCACTGAGAGGATTGAACTAAGCGGCGATCGCGTCTTATGCGGTCGCGGCGGCGGTGAGGACGGCGATGGAGGCGGTGAAGCCGTGGAGGTGATTCTCTCCTCCGACGGGGCCGATCTCGCCGTTGCAGAAGAAGCCGGCGGTGGGCGTGGGACCGAAAATCTCGGCGAGCGCCGCCGCGTCGTGATCGGGTTCGCCGAAGAGGCCGCGTCCGCGTCCGTTGCACGAGCAGAGCAGCGCGCCGAGCACCGCTTCATCAGGCTGAAGCGCGTCGCGCAGGTCGGCGAGCCGCGTGCGCAGGTCGTCGTCGGCGGCCTGAGCGTCGCGGAACTGGAACTGGAAGGTCTGCCCCACTCTGGGCACGGCGTTGATCGCGACCGCGCCCGACTCGCGGTCCGCGCCCATCACGTTGCGGATCAGAAAGTCGCCGCGCTCGTGCGTTTCCTTGTACTCGTTCATCGCCAGACCGACGAGCAGGTTGCGGACGGCGCGCTGGCGCGTGTCCTCGTCCAGCGTCTGGATGGTCTCCTGGAGCACCTCCAGCGCCGGCCGCGAGCCGAGCGTTTTGACCATATTGGCCTCGCAATCGGTCACGATCCACGGCTGGCCCAGCGGCTCCGCGCCCTGCGCCACGACCGGGCGCACCGAGACGCCCGCCAGCCCCATCATCGCCGCGCCGCCCATCAGCACACGGTCGTCGATGAAGACCGCGCAACCCTGCTGCTGGCGGTGCGACGAGGCCATCCCGCCGAGGAGCACCAGCTCAGGCCGCAGCTGCTGCAGGTGCGAGACCAGCTGGTCCGTCATGATCGTGAAGGGGTTGCTGAACAGCAGCCAGGTGCTGGTCCCGTCCTGAATCGGGCTGAAGAGGTCGTCGGGAATTGATTGCGGGTCGATGGCGAGCGGGGTCAGCTGCGCGCCGGGCAGAGAGAGGCCGAGCACGGCGATGGCGGAACCTTCCTCCGCTTCGAGCGCGGAGCCGATCACGCTCTGGCCCGACGCGCCGATCAGGTGGCGGGCGCCGGTCTCTTCGCGGAGGCGGGCGATGATCTCGGCGTAGTGGCCGGCGTAGCGCGAGTCTACGAAGACGAGCAACAGATCGGGCGCGGCGGTCAGGTCCAGGCCGCGCAGGGCGGCGTCGCAGGCCGCTTCCCACTCCGCTTCAAAGCCGACCGCCGCGGAGGCCGCCGCCGCGGCGGTGCGAACGGTCGCATGTCCGGGGCCGTCCGAGCGACGGATCGCATCGTCTTGTTCCGTCGATTGCTGAGCCATGGGAGCGATCCGTTCGCTGGGGGTGCGGTTACGATTTCACAGGGTAACCTGTGCGCATGACAGAAATTGCTGATGCATCCGAAGCGCACCCCACCCCCAGTCACCCTGACTCGTCCGCACTCTCCGAGGCCGACCTCGACCAGTTCGCCGAGGCGGCGCGCGCGCTGGCGCAACGCGGCGGCGAGATCCTGAGTGACCGCTTTCACGCCGCGATCGAGATTTCGTTCAAGGGTCAGCGGGAGAATGATCCAGTCACGGAGGTCGATCACGCGGTCGAAGATCTGATCCGCGAAGAAGTCCATCGACAGTTTCCCACGCACGGCGTATTGGGCGAGGAGCGAGAGAACGGCGGCCCGGCGGACGCCGAGGTGGTCTGGGTGATCGACCCGCTCGACGGCACGTCGAACTTCATCAACGGCATCGGGATCTTCGCCTGTTCGATTGGGATTCTCCATCGCGGCCGGCCGATTGCGGGCGCGCTCTGGCTGCCCTCGAACCGATTTCTCGTGCCCGGCGTCTATCACGCCCGCACCGACCGCGGCCTGATGTTCAACGGGCAGCCGGTGGACACCGGGGATGTGACGCTGCCTCCCGGATCGCGCCTGACCACGGTGCCCGCGGGCACGGGCGGCGTGACCGGCCCGGCTGGACGGCGCTTCGGCATCGCCCGCACGTTTGGCAGCACGGCGACCGAGCTGGCGCTCGCGGCGGAAGGCTCCGTGCAGATGGCGCTCTTTGACGGCTCGCGGATTTGGGACGTCGCCGGCGGCGTCGCGCTGTGCCAGGCCGCCGGGCGCGCGGTCTACACCAAGGCGAACCGCAGCGATGAGCCGTGGCGCAAGTTCACCAGGTTCGGCGACCGCCTCGAAGGCCCGGTGACGATGGCGCAGCTGCGCCGCTGGCAGGATCCATTGGTGGCGGGCGACGCCTCCGTGCTGCCCGCTTCGGCGAGCGCGCTCAAACGCGAGCAGAGCGTCGCGGCGACGGCCAAGCGGGCGGCGGTCAAGAGCGTGAAACGCGCCTTCCCGAACCTGCCCCTGCCGTCCTACCCGTAGCCCTCAACGCTGCTCTCGTCCTCAGGAGTGAACGACGGGCAAGACCTCATCCAGCAGTCGCTGCGTCTGGTACATAATCGGCTCGTCCCCGCGCGCCATCGGCCGCATGATGAACTTGCTCACGCCGGCCTCGCGGTATTCGTTGACGCGGCGCAGGATGTCCTCGGCCGTGCCGACAGCGAAGTAGGTGTCGGGATCGACCTCGGGCAGGCGCGCCTTGATGCCGGCGATCGTGGTCTGCACGTCATGGTCGTCCCACGAGCCGAAGTGATAGCCGAAGCCGGCGCCGAAGTGGTCGGGCTCGTAGTCGGTGCGCCCGGCCTCGGCGAGGGCGGCGCGGATGCGCTCGATGATCGGTCCGACCTCGTGCGTCGACTGCACGCCGGCGACCCAGCCGGTGCCGATCTGGGCCGTGCGGCGGATAGCGGCCTTGCTGTGGCCGCCGATCCAGAGCGGCAACGGATCCTGCACGGGGCGCGGCGAGATGACGGCGTTGTCGTAGTGGAAGTGCTCGCCGTGGAAGGTGACCGATTCCTCGCTCCAGAGGCGGGCGATGATCTCCAGCATCTCGTCGGCGATCGGGCCGCGCCCGCGCATGGGGCGGTTGGTGACCCGCCACTCGGGCGCGAACCCGCCGCCGACGCCAAAGGCGGGCAACATCCGACCGTTGGAGAGGAAGTCGATGGTGGCGCACTGCTTGGCCAGGACGAGCGGGTCGCGGAAGCCGACGACGACGACGTTCATACCAAACTTGAGCCGCTCCGTGCGGGCGGCGAGAGCGGCCATGAAGGTCATCGATTCGAGCATCGGCTGGCTGGAGATCAAGCGGTCGGTCTGCCAGATGGAGTCGACGCCGTTGTCCTCGCAGAGGTCAATCCAGCGCCACATGGTGGCAACGTCGGAGAACGGGAAGTTGGCCAGGCCCATCCCGATGCGGTCGCTCATGGTCAGTTCCTCCCTGCGGTCGGTGGTGCGATGCGTGGGGCGATGCGTGGTGTTATGCGCCCAGCCTAAACGGTGGGTAACGGTCGGTGATCAGCAGGAAGCCGTACGCCTGCACGCGGAGCAACCAGCGGCTGACGCCGACGTTGTAGTTGAAGAGGCCGCGCGGGTAGCGGCCAGTGAACAGGATCGCGAACCAGGCCGCGATCAGGACAACGATCTGGATCAGGACGAGTACGACGAGGACGATGTAGTGGGGGATGAGCAGGAGCCACTTGATGAGCGGCAGGAACTGATTGAGCTGTTCCGCGTCCGGATAGTCGAGTTCCAGGTGGATGTCCTGCTCCTCGTCCGTTGACGGGTACTTGTCGGTGAGGAGATCGAAGTAGGCCATCACCCGATACTGGAAGCGGCTCAGTTCGAGCATGAAGTCGAACCACCAGCGCGGGTACTTGCGGCGGAACAGGATCATCAGCACCAGGGGCAGGAAGAAGGCGGCGGCGATGAAGCGGGTCCCGGAGTCGTCAATCAGGCCATCGGCCGCGAAGCCAATCGCCAGCGACGGCACGACCGGCATCAGCGCCGAGAGAATGGCGATGGGGATGATGAACGGGATCCGCAGCAGCGTGCTGAAGCGGTCGAGCGACTCGGGATAATCGACTTCGAGGCGGGCGGGATAACTGTCGGGCGAACGATCCACGGCAATCCTCCAGTTCGCAGTCAGGCGGCGCGATGGAATCAGGCTAGCAAGCTGGCTAATCAGGCGAGTCAGGTGAATCAGCCAGGCGGAGCGGGCGCTGCCAGAAGCCGACGTCCCAGTAACGGTCGAACTTGCGCCCGGCCTCTTTCCAGACGCCGGCGAGCGTGTAGCCGCGGCTCTCGGTGAGCGCGATGGAGGCGTCGTTGGGCAGCGTGATCAGCGCGAAGAGCTGATGGAGTTCATCGACCTTGAGTAGATCCTCATAGAGCGCGTTCCAGAGCCGAGTGCCGAGGCCGCGCCCGACCTCGCCAGGCAGTAGGTAGACGCTCGTAGCGACGCTGCTGCGGTAGGCCGCCTTGGGGTAGAGCGCGCTGGAGTACGAGTGGCCGACGATGCGGCCGTCCGGCTCGGCGGCGACCATGACGCGGTAGGGGCCGTGGTCGGCGTAGCCGGCGAACCACTGGCGCTTGGCCGCGACCGTATGCGGCTCGGTGTCGAAGGTGGCGGGACTGGTGAGGATGTAGTGGTTGTAGAGCTCGGCCAGCTGGGGGATGTCGTCGTCAACGGCGGCGCGAATGGTGATCTGGTCTGTCATCGTCCGGGTCGAATCTTCAGGTCGAATTGCGGCAGAGACGCGACAGCGGCTCCGAAGAGCCGCTGTCGGGGTGAGTCACGGAGGGGGAGCAGCTAGCTAGCCGCCGATGACGTTGCCGGCTTCGATGGCGGGCCGGAAGACGCGCTCCATCTCTTCGGCGGCGCGGTCCACGCTCCACATCTCCGTGCCGCTGAGCTGGCGGACGATCTTGTACTGGCTGTAGAGGCCGATATCGTAGCCCATCGCGCGGACGACCTGGCCGTTCATCCAGTCAGAGTGTTCCGAGGCGATGTAGACGATCGGCACGGCGACGTTGGCCGGCGAGCGGCGCATGTCGACGATGTTCTCCGAGTCGTCCATCTGCACGCGGCGGCGATCCTCGGGCACGGTGTCGGTCATCCGCGTCGAGGCGCCCGGGCCGATCGCGTTCGCGGTGACGCCGTAGCGGCCCAGCGCGTTGGCGCAGCTGTACGTGAAGCCGACGATGCCGAGCTTGGCGGCCGCGTAGTTGGGCTGCCCCGGCGCGCCGTGCAGACCGGAACCGGAGGTGAAGTTGATCAGCCGGTAGTGGCCCTCGCGGTTGGCGCGCCAGTAGATCGAGGCGTACTTCGTCGTGTTGAAGGTGCCCTTCATGTGCACCGCGACGACGGCGTCCCACTCCGCTTCGGTCATGTTGAAGACCATGCGGTCGCGCAGGTTGCCGGCGACGTTGACGAGGATGTCGAGGCGGCCGTACTCGTCGAGCGCCTGCTGGACGATGCCCTCCGCGCCGTCGTAGTCGGCGACGGAGGTGTAGTTGGCGACAGCGTTGCCGCCCGCGTCGCGGATCGCGGCGACGGTCTCGTCGGCGGGGCCGGACTCCGCGCCGGAGCCGTCGACCGCGCTGCCGAGGTCGTTGACGATGACGCTCGCGCCGTTGGCGGCGAACAGCTTCGCCGTCTCCGCGCCGATGCCGCGGCCGGCGCCGGTGACGATGGCGACGCGGTTGTCAAGCATTCCCATGTATGGTGATTCCTTCCCCCAGGGGCTGATGCGGTGCTTAGCCGAAAGTCACGCCGCCGCCGCTGACGGCCGGCTTGAACAGTTCTTCGATCTGGTCGGCGGCGCCCTGCGGCGTCCAGCGCTCGGTGCCGCGCACCTGGCGGATCACGGCGGGCTTGTTGAAGAGCTGCAGCTCGTAGCCCGACGCGCCGATGATCTGGCCAGTCAGCCAGTCGGACTGCTCGGAGGCGAGGTAGACCAGCGGCACCGCGACGTTCGCCGGCGAGCGGCGCGGGTCCTGCTCGCTCGAGTCGCCCACCGAGCCCGCGCCGCGACGCTCCTCGGGCACGGTGTCGGTCATGCGCGTCGAGGCGCCCGGCGAGATCGCGTTGGCGGTCGCGCCGTAGCGGCCCAGCGCGTTCGCGCAGCTGTAGGTGAAGCCGACGATGCCCATCTTGGCGGCGGCGTAGTTGGGCTGGCCGGGCGCGCCGAAGATGCCGGAGACGGACGAGAAGTTGATCAGGCGGTAGTGGCCCTTGCGCTCTGAGCGCCAGTGGATCGACGCGTACTTGGTCAGGTTGAAGTGACCCTTCATGTGCACCGCGACGACCGCGTCCCACTCCGCTTCGGTCATGTTGAAGACCATGCGGTCGCGCAGGATGCCGGCCGTGTTGACGACGATGTCGAGGTCGCCGAAGTTCTCCAGCGCGTCCTTGACGATGCCTTCGGCGGCGTCGTAGTCGGAGACGGAGGCGTAGTTGGCGACGGCTTCGCCGCCAGCGTCGCGGATCGCGGCGACGACTTCGTCGGCCGGCGCGGCCGCCGCGCCGCTGCCGTCAACCGCGCCGCCGAGGTCGTTGACGACGACCTTCGCGCCCTCGGAGGCAAACAGCTTGGCCGTCTCGGCCCCGATTCCGCGCCCGGCGCCGGTCACAATCGCCACGCGGCCATCAAGCATTCCCATGTGTGATTCCTCTCAGCCCGCGGCGTCGTTCCGATCGACGTGCGGGAAAATTTTCACAGGTGGGCACAGGTTATCACTGCCCACGCTTGCCCACTGCCAAAGGCGCAATCCATCCCGTCGCGAGCGGGCGCGCCGACGCTTAGTGGCGCGGCCCACGGCGGTTGGGATCGGGGAGCGTCTCGATGACCTGCCGCTGCTCGGCGTTCTCCTCGATCACCGGTTCGTAAAGCGCGAGTTCGGGCGGACCGGTGAGCACGCCGGCCAGCGTGCCCTGCGCGTGACCCTTGCGAAACGCTTCCGACCGCGTCCAGGCGTGGAAGGCGGCGGCGTCTTCCCAGGCCGAGTAAGAGATGTAGTCGCCCGGCTCCGCGCCGCGCAGGAGCATGAACTGGACGAAGCCCGGCACCTCCTGCAGGTAGGTCTCGCGCTGCTTCCAGATCTCTTCCCATTCGGCTTCGCGCTCGAGATTGACGCTGAAGCGGTTCATCGCCAAGTACATGGTTCGGCTCGCATTCAGTGGATATCTGTCGGTCAGCGCCGTTCCGACGAGCGGAGCGGCGCATAGACTGAGTTTAGATGAGACGCCCACCCCTGCTGCTCGCCGGACTGCTCTGCGCGGTCGCGCTCGCCGTGTTGCTCCGCACCGCTTCGTCTAGTGGGCAGCCCAGCGCGGAGTTGGCAGTCGCGGAGCAGCACGCTGAACAGACTGCGCCGACCGAAGTCGCGCTCGCCCTCCCGATCACACAGGACTGCGCTCTCGCGCTCGAATCCGCGGCGCTGGCGCTCTCCGCCGACGCCGCGCCGCCCTTCCCCCTGCCGCCTTCGGACGCGGCTGCGATCGCGGTCGCGCTCGCCGCCGATGAACGCCGCGTCGCCTTCCCGCCCGAGTCCGATTTCGGGCTGCCGAGAACGCCCGTGTGCTCGGCGCGGATACAGATTCGCCCGCCGCCTCCGACCCACATCGCCTGACATTTCGGTGAGTCCGACTTCGCACGGCGCGTCCGTGCGCGAAAGCGTGGTGTTGTGAAGGTTCTCCTGTCCCTCTTTCTCCTGTTGGCGTTGACGCTCGGCGTCGGCGCCTGTGCCGGATCCGATTCGGAGGCCGTCGATCAACTGCGGGTTGACGCCGCGAAAGCGACCGAAATTGCGCAGCGCGCCCAGGTCCTGGCGGCGCTGGAGCCGTTGGATCCGCTGCGCTATCACCATCTCGACCAGATCATCCGCGACGAGCAGCGCATCCCCGCCGACGCGGTGATCTGGGCGACCCGCGCGCGGGAGGCGCTGCGCTGGGTGGAGTGGCCGCCTGAACTGCACGATCACGTGGCCCAGTACGGCGAGTGGCTCGACTCCCTGCTGGCCGCATTCCATAACGATGACGCCGCGGCAGCCGCGGAGCCGTCGAAGATCGCCCACGCCCTGGCGCATACGTTTGAGGCGACGCTGGAGGCGTGGCTGGACAACGAATCCCTGCCCGCGGCGCCAGAGTTGGCGGGTCTGGAACCGCCAATGCACAGCATGAGCGGCGATGATGCCCATGACGGTCACGGCGAGTAAGCGGCGGCGGCTGCTCGTCGCGCTGCTCCTGGGCGCGGCAGCCTGCTGGCTGGCCGCGCCCAACGCCTCGGCGCACGCCGCCTACGAGTCCTCATCCCCCGTCTTCGCGGAAGTGCTCCCTGACTCGCCGACAGCGATCAGCATTCGCTTCACGCAGGAACTGTTCCGCCGCGCCGGCGCCAATGCCCTGCGCTTGCAAGGCGCGGACACGGACGGCGCGGTCTGGGAGCGAGACTTGCCGCCGCCGCATATTGACAACAAGGATCGGCGCGTAATGCGCGTGTCACTGGATATCGAATTGTCACCTGGCCGCTACCTCGTGAGCTGGATCAACCTGTCGGCCGAGGACGGCGACGCGGACGCCGGAGCGTATCCGTTCTACGTCTCCCGCGAGCCGACGGCGGAGGAGATCGCCGCGGATCGCGAACTGGCGGCGGCGCTGTTGATTCGCTATCCGGGCGATCAAACGGAAGCGTCCGCGCCGACCGCGAGTGCGGCCAGTGCGGGCAGCGCCGGCAGCGCGGCGCCGACGGTGGTCAGAAGCGATCCGCCGGCGGCCCGCTTGGGCGCGGGGCCGATTGTGTGGCTCACGGTCGGTTTGGGCGCGGCGCTGGCGTTGACGGCGCTGCTGGCGGCGCGCCTCCGGAGCGGCAGGCGGATTGCGTGAGCGGGCAATGAGAACCCGGCGCGGCGCGGCGGCGCGGTTGATGCTGGCCGGGCTGGCGGCCGCTCTGCTGACCGCGAGCCTGCTGACCGCCTGCGGCGGCGGCGAGGCGGAGCGCCGCATCCCGGCGCCGGGCCTGTTCGTCTACACCGTCGGCGTCGATCTTTGGATTCAGGATGAGGCGGGCGCGCGCCTGCTGATCGCCGCCGGACCAGACCAGCAGCTGCTCGAACCGGCGCTCTCGCCAGACGGCCGCCAGGTGGCGTATGTCGTGTTCCAGCTGACGCCGGCGGAGGGCGCGACCATCGGGACAGACCTCGCCGTGGCGGCGCTGGCTGATCCGCAGCCGGCGCTGGTGATCCAACACACGCAAGCGGGCGAGTACGTCTGGACGCCGCGCTGGACGCCAGACGGCGGCTCGCTAATTTTCACCCATGAACGAGGCGACCTGTCGATTCGGATTGCGCGAGTCGATCTACAGCAGCGGGTAGTGGAGATTCTGCGCGAGGACGCCCGCGACGCCGATATCGCGCCCGACGGCTCGCGGCTCGTGTTTGTCGATGCGCCCTACAGCGGCGATCCGCAGCTCGTCGTGCGGAATCTGCGCGACGGCGCGGAAACGAGCCTCGATCCGCAGCGCGAATGGCAGCCGCGGCCGTACCGCATTCCCCGCTTCAGCGCCGACGGGCAGCGCGTCGTGTTTGCCGCGGGGCAGTATCTGCCGCAGGTGTCGACCCGCGCGCTGGGAGGGAACGGCCCGGAGGATATCTGGAGCGTCGATCTCGCCAGCGGCGCGCTGACGCAACTGGCGGCGGTGGGCGAGGATCAGCCCGACTTCGCGCTCTCGGACGACGGCCGGCATGTGTTGATCCTGGGAGCGTTCGGCATCTATCTGGTCGCCGCGCCGCCGACCGAGCCGCCGTACGCAATCGCGCCGGGAGAGTTCCACGGCGGGATCGACTGGGTCGGCAGCGTGAGCGACGCGCAGTGGCAGGAGATTCGGGAATCCGTCTACGAGCTGCCGGACGCCTCCCCATGACTCGCCCGCGTTCCCTGGCATTGATCGCGTTGGCCGTCCTGCTCTCGATCCTCCTTGCGCCCGATCGCGCGGACGCGCACGCCCTCCTCGCGCGCGCCGACCCGCCGATCAACGCCGCGCTGCGCGAGTCGCCAACGCGGATCACCCTGTTCATGACGGAGCAGCTGCAGCGCAGCCACAGTTCCGTGCAGGTCCTGGACAGCGCCGGGCAGCGCCGCGACATCGGCGAGACCGAGTTCTCCGACGCCGTGCCGACCCAGATGGGCGTGCGCGTGCTGCGGCTCGAGCCAGGCGTCTACACGGTCGTCTGGGAGACGCTGTCGGAGGTGGACGGGCATACCTGGACGGGCTCGTACGTCTTCTCAGTGCTCCATCCCGACGGCTCGGCGCCGGCCGGCAGCGGCGTCGCGATCGACCTGATCCGGCCAGGCCCGCCCACCGCGGCGGACGCCGCCGTGAAAGCGATCGGCCTGGCCGCGCTGGCGCTGTTCGTCGGCGCGGTCTTCATTGCGCTGCTCCTGCGTCCGACGCCGTTGCCCGCGCCGCCAACGCTCGCAACGCTGTTGCCCCTGCTGGCGGCGGCAGTAGTGGTCGGGCTCGCGACGACCGGCTACGAGGCGATCGCGGGCGCGCTGCGGCTGGGCGACCTCGGCTACCTCGGCGATGTCCTCTTCGACAGCCGCAACGGATTATGGCTGCAGCAGCGCTGGTATGTGCTGATCGCCGCCGCGGCGGCGCTCGGCGCACGGCTCCTGCGTCCGACGCTGCTGCCGGAGCGGGCGCTGTTGACTGCGCTCGGAGTCGTCGCGGTCGTCTGGCTCGCGTCCACGTCCGCAATCTCGCACGGCGCGGCGATCGGCTCGGGCTGGATCTGGGGAACGCTGTTCGACGCGCTGCACCTGTCGGCGGCGGCGCTGTGGATCGGCGGGTTGATCGGGCTGATTGCAGTCATCCGCGCCAACCCCGCCAACCCCGCCGCTATTCGAATTGCGGCGGTGCAGCGCTTCTCCGTCGCCGCAGCGCTCTCCGTCCCGATCCTGGCCGCGGCCGGGCTGTTGTCGGCATTGATTCAGATTCCCAACGCGAGCGGGCTCGTCGAGACCGACTGGGGCGCGGCGTTTCTAATCAAGGCGGTCATCCTGCTGGCCCTGTTCGCAGCGGCGGCGGGGAACGCGTTCCTGCTGCGTCCGCGCGACGCCGCCGCGGACGGAGCGGACGCAGCGCTGGCGCGGCGCTTCGATCGGCTGATGCGGATTGAGGCGGCGCTGGGGCTGGCGGTGATCGCGGCCTCGGCGGTCTTGACGCAGCTGCCCTCGCCCGCCAGCGCCCAGCCGGAGGTAGAGCAGAAGGACAACACCGTGGTCGAGACGGTCTCGCGCGGGGAGATCGTCGCCGCGCTCGAAATCTCGCCCAACCTCGTCGGCTTCAACACCTGGACGGCGACCATTGCTGGCGCGTCCGCAAATCCGGTCGAGACGCTCCTGCTGCGCTTCCGGTACACCGATCGCAGCGTGGGCCCGGTCACGGTCGAGACGACGCAGATTGGCGACAACCAGTTCCGCCTGGAGGGCGCATACTTCGGTCTGCCCGGCCGCTGGACGGTGGAGCTGGAGCTGCGCCGCGCGGCAGGCGATGATCTGGTCGCCGCCGTGCAGACAGAGGTGGAATCGGGCTACCAGGCGTCGCCGTTTGCCGCCGACAGCGGCGGCGCGCTCGGCCTGCCCCTGACGCAGATGGACTGGAACGGCGTCGGGGCGCTGTGGGCGTTGCTGATCGGCGGTCTGGCCTGGCTCAATCGACCGCGAATTCGCGCCGTCTGGGGGCCGCGCGGCGGCGACGCGGCGTTCGTCTCGGGGCTGCTCGGGCTGATTGCGGCGGTCGTCCTGTTCACGGGGTTGCACGTGGAGCCGGGCCGTACGCTGGCGAATCCGGTGCAGCGGACGGCCGAGTCGGTGGAACGCGGCGCGGCGCTCTTTGCGGCGCACTGCGCCGCCTGCCACGGCGACACGGGCGCGGGCGACGGCCCGTTGGCCAACTCGCTGCCCGCGCCGCCAGCGAACTTTGTCATCCACGTGCCCTTCCACCCCGACGGCGTGCTCTACGCTTGGATCACGGACGGCATTCGCGGCACGGGGATGCCCGCCTGGGCGCCGCAGCTCTCCGATCAGGAGCGTTGGGATCTGGTCAATTTCCTCCGCGCCAACTTCGATGAGCCCGCTGCCCAATAGGCCGCGAATAGCTGATAGGCTTCAGACAAGCACACCGAGCCAAGCTGCTCCAGCAGCGCCAGCGAGACAGGAACAGAACATGGTGACCGCGATTGAGAACCCGGGACTCAACCTCGACTGGCTGAACCTGGAAACAGACGACGAGTTCGAGATCAAGACCGGCCGCAAGGGCGTCACCCTGCAGTCGATCAACCAGCGCATGGCTGGCGCGGACGACGTCGACGAGGCCAACTGGCGCTCCTTCGCACCGCGCGGCATCGAGGCCGACCCGCGCTCCAACGCCCACGCCCGCCAGTACCGAGACAAGGGCGACGTCTGGTCCGAGTCCGCGATGCTGCTCTACGAAGAGGCGCTCCAGCGTCAGTGGTCCTCCGCCCGCGACATCCCCTGGGACACCATCGGCGACCAGCCGGACGACATCGAGAAGGCGATGTGCACCCTGTGCACCTTCCTCACCCAGGTCGAGTTCATCGCCGGCGACGTGCCCGGCCGCTTCCTCGAGTCGGTCCACCCGGACTTCTTCGAGTCGCAGCTCTTCCTCGGCACGCAGCTGATGGACGAAGCGCGCCACCTGGACGTCTTCCGCAAGCGCGTGCTGGTCAACGGCGGCGGGATGTCGCCGGCCGGCCTCGGCGCGGTCGGGCTGCTCGCCATCGACGACTTCACTGAGATGACGGCGATCCTCCACCTCTTCGCTGAGGGTCTGGTCCAGTCCCTGTTCCGCATGGGCGAGCTGATCGGCCAGAACGAGGCGGAAAAGCGGATGTTCCGCCTCTCCGCGCAGGACGAGTCGCGCCACCTCGCCTTCGGCGTCACCCACACCAAGTACACCGTCGAGACCCAGCCCTGGCGCAAGGAAGAGCTGCACCACTACCTCGACATCAACGAGACCGTGCAGAACACGCAGGCTGGCCTCACCACCAACCCGATCACGGGCGAAGCCCTCGCCGTGCTCGCCGGCGGCGGCATCGAGTACCTCGACGAGGGCTACAACCTCGTCATGCTCATGCGCAAGAAGCAGATCAACGAGTACTACCACCGCTTGCAAGTGGTCGGCCTCGGCGACCGCCTCGACCGCATGTCGCCCGACATGCGCGAGCTGATCACGGTCTAGCGGAGAGCCAGCGCCACCGCTCAACGGCCGCCACCGACTCCCAGGCCGCGGCCGGCTGAGCGCGACGACAGCCGAGAGAGACGGAACACCTATGCCGGCACTGTCCCCTGCCCAGAAATTGCGCGCCCAGGTGCGCGGATGGCCGACCGAGTTGATTGAGCGGGCCGAGCAGTCCGCCGCCTCGGGCCGCCAGATCGACAACATCCTCAACGTCTCGATCGAGCCCGACCGCATCGCCAAGTGGCTCGACTTCATGGAGGCGCAGCCGGACCACCCGTTCTCGCAGGCGCAGTTCATCATGTTCGAGGACGGCGGCGAGACCGGACTCAAGCCGTCGCCGTCGGCGGACGGGATGCGGTTGAGCGACGTCGACATCGGCTCCTACGGCCACGTGCCCGACGTCTGGGACTACCGCAACGACCTGCCGCGCGGCACGCGGCCGGTGCCGGGCATGTACATGCCGGCCGGTTACGCGATCTACGACCGCACCGAGGTCTGGGCGGACGGCGTCTCGGACCTCTACGAGGACGCCATCCGCGACCGCTGGATTCCCGCCACCGATCTGGACTGGGAAAACCGCGAGGCGCTCTCCCCAGAGGTCGAGCGCGCGACCGGTCAGCTGTGCGCGGTCTACTCGACCTACGGGATCGCCGAGCAGAAAGTGATCTCGAAGTGGCTGGAGGAAATCTCCTACGGCTTCCACGAGGTCAAGCTGTTCCTGGCGACGCAGGTCTACGACGCCGGACGCAAGGTTGAAGTGCTGCGCAAGCGCGCGCTGCACGGCTCCGGAATCATCGGCAAAGCGCCGCTCTCGGACGTCTCCGAGTCCTGGTACAACGCACTCACGTTCACGGACATGATCGTGGCGCTGGACGTGGTCTACAAGTCCTACGAGCTGACCGCCTTCGAGTGCGCCACCGACTGGGCGCGCTCGGACTTCGACCGCGACATGTTCGCCCGCCTCGCCGAGGACAGCAAGCGCCACCTCGAGTACGGCCTCAAGCATCTGGAGTGGTACAACCGCTACGGCGGCCGCGCCGAACTAGAGCTGCCGATCTTCTTCCTCAAGGCCGAGGGCGGACTCGCCTCCGAGATGGCCCAGTCCCCGCTCGAGCGCGAGGCGCTGACCGTGCTCTACGCCGACGGCGTGGAACGGCTCGACGCCGGCGTTGAGGAGCTGCGCAAGCTGCGCGAGAAGCAGTACCACGACTACCTCCACCGCCTGCACGAGCACGGCGTCAACCGCATCGGCGAGACCGTCGGCATCCTCGGCCTCTCCACCCAGGACCCACTGCTCAAGGCTCTCAATCCGGAGGCGCTAGTCGAAGGCGCGGCCGCCGGCGCGACGGCCACAGACCGCGACTAACGACGCCCGCGCGGCGGACTCACGCGGATCACTGCGCTGTGACTGCGCGCGCGATCGGTCTGCACTACACCATTGACGGGCCGCCCGCCGGGCGGCCTGTCCTGTTTGTGCACGGCATTCTCACCTGTCGGGCACACTGGCTGCTCAATCTCCCCGCCTTTCACGCGGCCGGGTTCCGCAGCGTCACGGTGGAGCTCTTCGGGCACGGCGCATCGCCCGCGCCCGAAGCCGAGGCCGCCTACCATCCCGATCGCTACGCCGACCACTTCAGCGCCCTGCGGGAGCTGGTCGGCGCGGAACGCTGGTTCGTCGTCGGACAGTCGCTCGGCGCGGCGCTGACGCTGAACTACGCGATGTCCCGCGCCGACGAAGTCATCGCGCATGTGGTGACGAACTCGCACTCCGCCTTCGGCGAGCCGATCCGGATCGGCAATCCCGAGGCGGCCCGCGAGCGGGCACAGCTGATGATCGACGGCGGGATCGACGCCGTGATGCGGCATCCGCTCAATCCGCGCCGCGCCCGCGCCTTCAACGCCGCGCAGCGCGCCGAGTTCGAGGCCGCGATGCGGCAGAGTACGCCGCTCGGAATCGCGCGGACGATGCTCTACACCTCGCCGCACACGCCGTTGCGAGATCGGCTGCCGACCAATCCCGTGCCGACGCTGTTGGTCGCAGGTGACCGCGAGGAGGCGTTCACGCCAGCGCGGGAGTGGGTCGAGGCTCAGGCGGCGAACTTCCGCGTAGAGCGCGTCTCGGCGACGCACGCCGTTAACATCAGCGCGGCTGACGACTTCAATCGGATCGCAATAGAGTTTCTGAAGGAGCACACGTAGCGCCGGCGTCTGACCTCTGCCCGAGGCGGAGGAGGTGAGGGGGAGCGGTGGAGGAAGCGGTCGATTTCACTCCCTTGTTGCTGGTCAGCGTGCTGGCCGTCGTGGCGCCGTTTGTCGCTTGGCGCGTCACGGGCGGACTCGTGCCGGCGGTGGTCGGCGAGGTGCTGGTCGGGATCATCTTCGGCGAGCCGCTGCTGGGCCTCATCACCCGCGACAACGAGTGGCTGACCTTCCTCGCTCTGTTCGGCTTCGCCTATCTGATGTTCCTCTCCGGGCTGGAGATCAATCTCGGCCTGCTCGGTCAGTCGCCGGGCCGGCGCTGGTACGTCCCGCGCGTGGCGCTGCGGCATCCGCTGATCTCCGGCGTCGCCATGCTGCTCATGGTCGTCGGTCTCACCTACCTGGCGCTGGACTCGATGGCCCGCGTCGGACTGCTCGAATCCAAGCAGATTCCGATGCTGTTGTTCATTCTGATCGCAACGGCCGTCGGCGTCGTCGTGCCGGTGCTGAAGGATCGCCCCGATCTCGGGCGGATGTCGCAGTCGCTGCTGGTCGGCGGGTTCCTGCTGGAGTTCGTCGCCATCGTGGGCGTGGGCGTCGTCTCCGCGCTGGAGCGCGAGGGCGTCGGCTGGCGGATGGCGCTCCTGCTCGCAATCCCGGCGGCGCTGGCGCTGCTGGTCTGGGGCTCGCGCGTCGGTTCTGGACGGTTCCCGATCATCCCCCAGACCCTGCACGAGCTGGCGCAAACGTCGGCGCAGCTGAAGATTCGCGCCTCACTGGCCCTGCTGGTCGTGTTCGTCGCGCTCTCGCAGATCGTCGGCACCGAGTTGGTCTTGGGCGCGTTCATGGCGGGCCTGGCGGTCACGGTGGTCTCGCCGCGGCACGGGTCAGCGCTGCGCGGCAAGCTCGACGCGCTCGGCTACGGCTTCTTCGTCCCGATCTTTTTCATTCACGCCGGCGCAACGTTGGAGCTGGGCGCGGTCTTCGACTCGGCCGATTCACTGATTCTCGTCCCGATGCTGCTCCTGGTCGCCTTTCTGTCAAAGATGGCGCCGGCGCTGGTTGGCCTGGTACCCGCCTGGGGTCTGCGCCCGGGTCTGGCCGGCGGATCGCTGCTGGGCGCAAACCTCTCGCTGGTGCTCGCGGCCGGCGCAATCGCCGCCGAACTCGGCCTGATCGAGGACGGCCTGCACGGCGCCCTGCTGCTCATGGCGCTGCTGACCACAGTCTGCGCGCCGCTGTTGTTCTCAATGCTCGCGGGCCGAATGCCGGCGCGCGAGGTCACGCACACGCTGATCGTCGGCGGCGGCGACCTCGTGGAGACGCTCGCCCGCCGCCTGATGGCGGCCGGCCGCCTGGTCACCGTCTTGGACCGCGATCCCGACTCCACCGAACGCTGGCGGAAGCTCGGGGTGGACAGCGTGGTCGGCGATCCGCTCGATGGGCCGTCGCTGATCAGCGTGCGCCTGCTGCAAATGGACGTCGCCGTGATCGTCGACTTCGATCACCCAGAGCAGGTGCTCGACTACGCGAAGTCGATGCGGCGGCTACATCCCACCCTGCGCGTGGTGACCTGGGTCGCGGAGCACGACCAGGAGGCGCAGTTCGAGCAGCTGGACGTCGAGGCGCACTCGTTGGCGGACGTCACCGCCCTGGCGCTCGAAGAGGCCGTGCTGCGCCCCGCCTTGCACGCGGCGCGCAGCGATCCGGGCTCTGGCCTGGTCGAAGTCTCGATGCTGAACCGCGTTCTGGACGGGACGCGCCTGCAGGACATCGAATTCGAGGGCGACGTTCGCGTGCTGGTCGTGATGAGCGGGGGCGAAACGACGGTCGCCACCGGCGACACGGCGATCTTCCTGCACGACCGCTTGACCCTGGCCGGAGAGCCCGCCGCCGTGGCGCAGATGGCCAACCACTTCCAGATGCGCAGGCGAAACCGCTGGCTGGTGGACGTGGTGGCGTCGCGCCGCAACGAGGATATGGGCTAGTGACGGAGCGGGGCGGCTCTAGGCGGAGCGGATCGTGTGCTCGGAGCCGATGCCGGCAAGGTGGCCGAGATAGATCGGCACGAGCGGCAGCACGCATGGACTGATGAAGCTGACGAAGCCGCCGGCAAAGGCGATCGCGGCGGAGCCGGCGTTGAGGTCGAGCATCTCCGTTGACGAACCGTCGGAGCCGGCCAGCACATCAACGCCGAAGCTGCCCAGCGCCTCGTTGAGCACGACGACGCGGTCGAGCGCAATCAACATCCCCACGAAGACGAGCAGCACGCCGGAGACCACGCCGATCAGCGGCATCCAGCGGTTGAGTTTGCGCAGGAACTGGGTCGAGGCGCCGAAGGTCGCGCCGACGATCAGGAAGGGAATGCCCAGCCCGGCGGCGTAGCAGATCAGCAGGATGACCGCCTGGAACAGGGAGGCGGAGTCCAACGCCAGGACGAGGATGCCCGCCAGAATCGGCCCGACGCAGGGCGTCCAGCCGACGGAAAAAGCGACGCCGACGATCACGGAGCGGCCGTAGTCGGCGGCGGCGCGGGCGCGGGACGCCTCGGCAGCCGGCGCAGCGGTCGAGGGTCCGCCCGGTCCGCCGACCTGGAAACTGCGGTACAGCAGCGGGATGGTGATCACCTCGGCAAGGTGCAGCCCAAGAATCACCAGCAGCACGCCGGCGACGCGCTGGAACCAGATCAGCTCATTCTGGAAGGCCGAGCCGAGCGCCCCCAGCAGCGCGCCCAGCGCGACGAAGACGACGCTGAAACCCAGCACGAACGAGGCGGCGTGCAGGAAGACGA
This sequence comes from Dehalococcoidia bacterium, assembly GCA_965200625.1. Lineage (GTDB taxonomy): Bacteria > Chloroflexota > Dehalococcoidia > Bin125 > Bin125 > Bin125. Next base: position 1,123,444 of record OZ241375.1, on the reverse strand, counting down.
CCCGCCGCGCGGTGCCTCCGCCAGGACTGACTGCGCCGGTTGCAACAGACATGCCGATAGCTTACGCCAACTCCCGCCTTCAGGGGAGGCTCGTCTAACGAGAAGCCTGGTGCGAAACGCCGGCGTCCTCCTCGGCAGACAGCAGCGTCGCCATCACTGACTGCATGTCGTGCCCGCGGTTCTTGGCCCGATTGAGCGTGTCGGAGGCGGCAGAGGCGATCGGCGAGGGAATCCCGGTCTCCCGCGCGACCTGCACAGCGAGGGAGACGTCCTTCGCCGCCCACTTGAGATAGAACGGCGGGTCGTCGAACTCGCGCTTGAGCAGCGTCGGCATGTTGCCGACGTAGTTCTGCGCCGAGGCGACCGACATCACCTCATAGGCGCGGTGCGGATCGAGCCCCGCCGCTTCGGCGATCACGGTCGCCTCCACCAACACCTGCATCGAGGTGATCCCGACCATGTTGTTGATGATCTTGGTCAACGCGCCCATCCCAAGCTCGCCCATGTGGAAGACGTTGTTGCCGATGCACTCGAGCACCGGCTTGTACTTGTTGAAGGCCGCCTCGTCGCCGCCGACCATCACCGCGAGCGTCGCGTCGATCGCGCCCTGCACGCCGTTGGAGACGGGCGAGTCGAGGAAGGTCACGCCCCGCTCGGCAGCGCGCTCGGCGAGCAGCTGCACCGTAGACGGGAGGTTGGTGGAGAGATCGAAGCAGACCAGACCCGGCTCCGCGCCGTCGAGAATCCCGTTGTCGCCCCGCAAGACGGCGACGACCTCGGGCGGACCGGGCAGTGAGGTGAGCACGACTTCGCTCTGCGCGGCGACCTCCGACGGCGACTCCGCCCAGACCGCGCCCAGTTCAATCAGGTTGGCGGCGTGCTCCTCGACCAGGTCGTGGACGACGACGCGGTGGCCGCCCTTGATCACGTTCGCGCACATCGGATTGCCGATGTTGCCCACGCCGATAAAACCTACGTCTGCCATCGCTGGCTCCTTTGGGTCGTCAATCTTCGCAGCTGGTTCGTCTCGCGCAGGGTAACGGGGACTCGGCGATATCCTCTGTCCCAATGACTGAGGACACCGCCGAACAGACTCCCGCGGCGCTCGAACGCGTGCGCGTGCTTGAGCTCTCGCAGACCGCCGCGGGCGCTTACTGCGGACGACTCCTGGCCGGGCTCGGCGCGGCGGTCACGCTGCTCGAGCCGCCCGGCGGCTCCCCGCTGCGCCGCCGCGGCCCGTTTCGGGCTGACGCGCCCGGCCTCGAGGGCGGCGCGTCACACTTGCATCTCAATCGACGCAAGGGTTCGCTGCGGCTCAATCTGGAATCAGCCGCCGGCCGACGCCTCCTGGAGCAGCGGTTGGACAAGGCCGACGTGTTCATCGTCGACGCGGAGCGGCGGTGTTGGCCGTCGCTCGGGATCGATCCCGACGCGCTGCGCGCGCGGCATCCGCAGTTGCACGTCTGCACGATCTCGCCGTACGGGACGGCGGGACCGAAGGCGGATTGGCTGGGTTCCGAGCTGACGCTCTATGCGGCGGGCGGCTATCTCCGCATCGGCGGCGAGCCGCAGCGGGAACCGGTCAAGGCATGGGGCGAGCAGGGACACTTGCAGGCGGGACTGCACGCCGCGCTGGGCATCACCGCGGCGCTGCACGCCGACCGCGGCGGGCAACACGTCGATACGGCGGTCTACGAGGCGCTGGCGTTCCTGCTCGGCGGCGGCTATCAGCACGCCTGGTTCTCCGACACGGAACCGAAACGCAACGGCGCGCGCCTGGTCGGATTCGGGCCTGGCCACCTCTATCCCTCAACGATTCGACCCTGCGCCGACGGCTGGATTCATGCCCACTGCAACAACCGCTATCCCGAGGCGATGGCCGTCCTGTTCGAGCAGCCGCGTCTGGCCGAGCCGGACCTGCTGGCCACGCTGATGGGGCACGCCGACGAGGTCGACGAACTGATGGCGCCAATGCTGATGCAGACACCGCGCCGCGAGGTGGTCAAGCGCGCCCAGGAGCTGCGCATTCCCTTCACGGAGGTGCTCGCGCCGTCGGAGGTGACGGCGGACGCGGACGGCCACCACGCATCGCGCGACTTCTGGCAGACCACGCCGCATCCGCGCGGCGGCGAATATCAGGCGCCGGGCCCGGCAGTGCGGTTCGGGAGGACGGCCTGGGCAGACGGCGCCGCGCCGCGTCTGGGAGAGGACAACGCGCGGCTTGGCTCCCCCACGGATCGGGTTCGGTGGAGGCGCGCCGGTGTTGCCTGAGCCGCAGCTGCCTCCATACCCCGATTCGCCCGCTCGCCCGCTGGCCGGGATGCGGGTGCTCGATCTGACGACCGCGGTCGCCGGACCGGTCGCCGCCCTGCTGCTCGGCGCGTTGGGCGCGGAGGTGCTGCGCATCGAAACGCCCTGGGCGCGTCCGCCGCGCCCGGCGTCGGCGCTGCCGCATCGCGGCGCGGGCGCGGACGAACCCTGGAATCGGGAGGCGCGGCTCAACGAGCTGGCCAACAGCAAGCGCTCGATCGCGCTCAATCTGACCCACGCCGCAGGCCGCGCCGTCTTCCTCGACCTGGTCGAGCGCTCGGACGTCGTCCTCGAAAACTACTCGCCTCGGGTGATGGGCAACTTCGGCCTCGAATGGGACGTCCTGAACGAGCGCAATCCGCAGATCATCTACGTCGCCATGCCCGCCTTCGGCAAGTCCGGGCCCTGGCGCGACCGCATCTCCTACGGCCCCGGGATCGACGCGATGAGCGGGCTCTCCTGGCTGACCGGCTACGCCGACGGCTCGCCGCTGAAGCCAGGCAACTTCTACTGCGATCAGAACGCCGGCCTGCACGCCGCCCTGGCGACGGTCGCGGCAATCATCGCCCGGCGCGACGGCGGCGGCCAGACCGTCGAGCTGGCGATGTTGGAGGGCGAGCTGCAGCTGATCGGCGAGGCGATGGTCGGCCAGCAGCTGTCGGGCCGCGAGCCGACGCGAATCGGCAACGAGCACTCCTCCGCCGCGCCGCACGGCGTCTATCCAGCCGCGCCGGCGCTGGGCGATGCGGACTCCTGGATCGCGATCGCCTGCCGCACCGACGCCGAGTGGGAGGCGCTGCTCAGCGTCTGGGGCAACGCGTCGGTGGCGTCCGACCGACGCTTCGCCACCTGCCTCCGTCGCTGGCGGCATCGCGCCGCGCTCGATCAATGCCTAGGCGAGTGGACGACGCGGTGGAATCCGTTCGAGTTGGCGGAGCGCCTGCAGGCCGCGGGCGCGCCCGCGTCGCCGGTGATGGGCGCGCGCTCACTGTTGCGCGATGAGCAGGTGCGGGCGCGGCAGTCGGTCGGGGGCTTGCCCCATCCGCAGGTCGGCCTCTCACCCGCGCCCCAGGCGGCGTTCCGCCTCTCCCAGACGCCCGCCCCGCCCAAGAACGCCGCTCCCCTGTTCGCCGCCGACACCGTCCCCGTCCTGCGCGAAATCCTGGGCTACTCCGAAGCGCGAATCGCCGAACTCTTGGAATCAGGCGTAGCCAGCGACCGCCTGCGCCCCCGCTGAGGTATGCGGACATATGCGGACATGGTGGATCAGCCCGCGCCCGGAACAGGCTACCGGCCGGATTCATCATCCGCGCGCAGCTGCCGCTGGATGAGATTGCGCGGGTGCTGAAGGCGCAGTTCATTTCGCGGGTGCTCGGCTGGGGCGGCGGACGCGGACTCGCCAATCGCTTCACGCACGGGGTCTGGATTGAGCTGCATCCAGGCGCGGTCTACTTCACCAGCCCGACCGATCCAGACGCCTGCATCCAGGCGCTGACCAGCCGCCCTGAGCAAACCGAGGAAGTCGGACGGCTGCGCTAACTTGAGGGGTCAGGAGGCGCTGATGCCCATTCGAAAAGCCTGGACCAAGCCGAGCGCGGAGTCGATTCGAGCAATTCCCGCCGTCGTCGGCGTGTATGAGATCGCCGATGCCGAGGGCAAGCTGCTCTACATCGGGCAGGCGGGCGGTCGTGAGCCGTTCGGGCTGCGGACGCGGATGGCGCTGCACTTCGGCGGCGGCGATCCAAACCCGGTCCTGCGCGAACGGGCGGCGCAGTTTCGCTGGGAGGCGAACCAGCAGTACACGACCAAGCGGCTCGAAATGCTGATGCAGTACCAGCGCGACGAGGGCCTCGAGTGGCCGCCCGCGCATCCCGCCGGCGACTGGCGGGACACGCCGCAGCTCGGCCGCCTGCGCCGCTCACAGCCGCTCCAAACGCTTCCCCCGGAGGGGGAAGTTGACGAAGGCTGAATAGGGCCTGACGTGTCGAGAAAGGGATCCAGATGGAAGTCCTGATGACGGAAGAGCAGCGGATGATCACGCAGGCCGTGAAGCGGTTCGTGCGCGAGGAAGTGCAGCCGCTGGAGCGCGACCTCGACCCCGACGCCGTCGAACTGCCGCCGGGCGAGCTCGATCGGCTCAAGGGGATCGTCCAGCAGATGGGGCTGTATCACATCGACGTGCCCGAGGATTACGGCGGGCCGGGCTTGCCGCTGCCGACGCGCGGGCTGGTCGCGGAGGAGATGTCGCAGCACCGCGCCGGACTCTATCTGCCCTGCTACGGCGCGTTCGGCTCGGCCGGCCTGGCGCAGCTCTACGCCGCCTCGGACGACCAGAAAGATCGCTACCTCTACCCAATGCTGCGCGGCGAGAAACGCGCCTTCTTCGGCCTCACGGAACCCTCCGGCGGCTCCGACCCGGCCCGCGCGATCCAGACCAAGGCCGTGAAGGACGGCGACGACTGGATCCTGAACGGAGCGAAGCTGTTCAGCTCGGGCGCAGACCGCGCCGACTTCGGCCTCGTCTTCGCCCGCACCGATCCGAGCAAGGGGCGGCGCGGCATCTCCGCGTTTCTGGTCGACACGGACTTGCCCGGCTTCGAGGTGCGGCGCGTCGTGCACACGCTGCGCTCGGCCAACTACGGGACAGAGCTCTCCTTCGACGACGTCCGCGTCCCGGCGGCCAATCTCGTCGGCGAGGAAGGCGGCGGCTTCTCCCTCGCCAACGCCAACCTGACGCGCCAGCGGATTCCCTACTCAGCGACCTGCGTCGGCATCGCGGTCGCGGCGCAGGAGATGGCGATTTCCTACTCGCAGCAGCGCGAGACCTTCGGCGCGGCGCTGGCCTCGCGGCAGGCGATCCAGTGGATGATCGTCGATAACGAGATCGATATCCGCACCGGTCGGATGATGTATCTGGCAGCGGCCGAGAAGGCGGAGCAAGGCGAGCCGTTCCGCTTCGAGGCGGCAATGGCGAAGCTCACCTCGACCGAAGGCGCAAGCCGCGTGGTTGACCGCGCAATCCAGATCCACGGCGGGATCGGCGTGACCAAAGACCTGCCGCTCGAGCGTTGGTACCGCGAAATGCGGATTCGGCGGATCGGCGAGGGGCCGTCCGAGGTGCAGCGGATCATCATGGCCCGCGACCTCCTCGGCCGCGGCAGCAGCGGATAGCCTGTGCGGGCGCAACCAGTCTGGAGGATGTGATGAGCGAGATCATCGAAGTCAGCGTGGACGGCGCCGTGCGGACGGTGACGCTCAATCGACCAGAAAAACGCAACGCGCTGAACAGCGAAATGCTGACCGCGCTGCACGCGGCGTTCGTGGGAGAACCAGCGGCCGCCGAGCGGGTCGCGGTGATCCGCGCCACCGGGCCAGTCTTCTGCGCCGGCCTCGACCTGCGCGAGCGTGAAGCAGGCCTGCCCGGCGGCGAGGTCTCGATCGAGCAGATGCTCGACCGCATCCAGCACTGGCCGCTGCCGGTCGTCGCAGTGGTGCAAGGCGACGCGATTGCCGGCGGCAACGAGCTGGCGCTGCACTGCGACTTCGTCGTCGCCAGCGAGCAGGCCAAGTTCGGGATGTCCCTCGCGCAGATCGGCCTCGCGCCCTCATGGTTCCTGGCCAAGAAGCTGCTCGAGGTCGCCGGACCAGTGGCGACGCGCGAAATCCTGCTGTTGGGAGATCGTATTCCCGCTCCGCGAATGTACGACTGGGGCGTGATCGCGCGGGTCGCCGCGGCGGAGGAGCTAGAGCACGCCGCCGACGCGGTGATCGCGCGGCTGAGCCAGAACGCCCCGCTCAGCCTGCGGGCGATGAAGGCGCTGATCGTGCGCGAAATGGACTTCCGCGATCACATCGCCCACGAAGACGTCGACGAGCTCGTGCAAACAGCAAGAACCTCCAACGACGCCAAAGAAGGCATCCGCGCCCTCTTCGAGCGCCGCCCACCCGCCTTCACCGGGGAGTAGCGGCGTCCGCCGCAACCGCTACGCCGGCAGCGGCGGATCCGTCGGGCGGCGAAAGGCGAGGATGTGCTCGCGCATGTGAGCCCGCGCGGTCTCGCTAGGCTGTTTCCCACTCACGAAGCCCATAGACGCCGGGTGCCTGGCGAACGAAGATCGACCGAGTTCCGTTGGAATTGATGTCGGTAACGAAGGCTGTGTTGACGGTGGCGTCCGGCGTCTTACCGTCGGTGTGCCACAGCCCCGATTCACGCATCCTCCGGGTGACCTCTCTGTAGTGCAACGGCTCGCCGGCGTCCTGCAGAACCCTGCGCGCCAGGTCGGCGACCGTCCCCCGTTGCCTCATCGGTTCAGGAGGAAATGAAGGCCTTCTGAGCGGCGGAACGCCAGACCGAGTGCCTGCGGATGGCTTCAGAAGGGGTGAAGATTCCGCTCTGGGTCGCGCATCGCTGAGCAAGCCCCTGAGCTGTTCGATTCGCTCGACCGCGTCCGCCCGCTCCCCGCGCAAGTCGGCAAGCTCAGCTTGCTTGAGCTCGATCGCGCCATCCAGGGCGCGCAGCTCGTCCTCACAGATTCTGAGTTGCTCCTCCACACTCTCTATGAAACCGTCCTGGTACCCACGAGACCTTCTCTGAGCCATGCTGCGCTCCATCTGAGGCCTGCGTACAGAGGAGCTAGGGGAATTGCAAGCTAGAGCGGCGGGTTCCTAGATAGGAAAATCTATGCCCGCCGCAACCGCTACGCCGGCAGCGGCGGATCCGTCGGGCGGCGGAAGGCGAAGCCTCCGTTCTCTCCGTCGAATGCGCCCTTGACCACCTGGGCGGTGGGAATGACCGCCTCGTTGACAGTCGGCAGGAGCAGCCGCGCCGCGCCCTCGCCGCCGATCAGGATGGTGAGGCTCGCCTCGTCACCCTGCGTGGGGACGACGAGGTTGTCGGCGTCGGCGGCGCTGATCGTCAGGCGCAGGCGGTCGCCGGCGCGCACGATGGCGGAGATTGGGTAGAGCTCAAGGCGCAGCTCCATCGGATCGCCGGGCGTGACGGGCGCCAGGTGCGCCTTGCTCCAGCTGCGCCAGAAGGGGCCCTCGTGCCCGCCCGGATCGTCGCTGACGCGGCGGTGGGCGAAGTTGAGGAAACCCTCCGACAGATAAGCCGCGCCGCCGTCGGCCGAGATCTGCTCAAGGGTGACGACAATCGCGCCCCGATCAGAATCCGTCATGAGCTCCAGCTCCAGCGCCGGCCAGCCGGTAATCTCGAGCGCCTCGGCCAGCGGTTCGCTGGTGAAACTCAGACAGCGCTCCGCACGGGCGTCCAGGTCGGTGGTGTTGATGTACGGATCAGAGATGTAGTAGCTGTGGCGGGTCAAGAGGCCGAGGCTGACGTCGTGGTCGACGTCGTAATTCAGCAGCGCGCTGTCGTCGGGGAAGGTGGGGCTGAGCCCGCCGTCGGCGGTGAGCCAGTGGCTGCGGTAGCCCGCCTCCGGCAGCGGCAGGCGCGGCGCGGACTTCCAGACGGTCTCGCCCGCCGGATCACTGGCCCCGTAGTGAACGGCGGGCTCGTCCATGACCCCGTTGTCAATCCCCTTGAGCCAGTAATCGAACCAGCGCAGCAACTCCGGGTCGCCGCCCTGACCGTGATTCCAGGGGCCGACGATCAGCTTCTTGGGCACGGAGAGCCGGTTGAACGCGTCGATCAGGTAGCCGGGGAAAGTCAGGTCCCACCAGCCGGTGACGAGGTACGTCGGCACGCCGCTGGCATTGATCAGATCGCAGGAGTCGAACCAGCCGCTCGCCACCTCGCCGAGTCCGAGGTCAGGCCGCGGCTTGCGGCGCATCAGACCGTCGTAGGACGACATGCGGGTCACGTCGCGGGGATCCATCTGCGAAAACGCCTCGACCCAGCGGTAGCGGTCAGGCGAGCGCTCCGCTTCCGCCTCCACGCGCAGCCGTTCGCCGTCCACGCCGTCAACCGGCGCCGAGGGCTCATGCTCGGAGAGCCCCTTGTGCAGCTGCTCCCAGACGCGGGCAAAGCTGCTGATCGCGAGTCCGCCATCGACATAACAGTGAGGCAGACCCGGGTACTGCGGCGCGATGCACTTGAGGCCGGCCGGTCGGTGGCCGGCGGTGAAGAACTGCATCATCCCTTCGTAGGAGATGCCGACCATGCCGACCGCGCCCGAGGACCAGGGCTGCTCGCAGATCCAGTCAATGACCGCCGCCATGTCCTGGCCGGCCAGCCAGCTGTCGCCGTACTCCGCCCCGAAGGATGCGCCCGTGCCGCGAATATCGACGGAAACGAAGCGGTAGCCGTGATGAATCAGATAGCGGGCGATCGGGCGCTCCTCGTACTGCGTGACCATCTCACCCGGCTCGATGGCGCGCAACTGCTCCACATAGCGCGACGCGGTCTTGGCGTTGCCAGTCTTCTCGAAGGCGCGCCGATAGGGGGTGGTGTGCAGCACCGTCGGGGTCTGACCCTCAATGATCTCCCCGTTGCGGGCCGGATGCAGCACGTCAATGGCGATGCGGCAGCCGTCGCGCATCTCCAGATAGCGCGACTCTCGGGCGTAGCCGTCGGCGACCGGGTCGGTGAAGCCCTCATAGACGCCGAGCAGTGATCTCGCGGTGGTTTCTGAGTTGGTCATCCTGCGCCTCCCTCTGTTGATCAATAAGATAGGGTGGTATGGACGCCGCGCCGCCGCCGCGCGTCTACCGATAGAAACGGGGCAGTCAATGAGCACGGGGACGTTGGAATCGTTGGGCGCGTTCGATCTGGTCTCGCCGCGCCGCTACGCCGAGCAGGGCTACCCATGGGCGGAGTGGGCGGCGCTGCGCCGCGAAGCGCCGGTCTATCGCTACGAGCGGGAGGGCGTGAAGCCCTTCTGGGCAATCACCAAGTACGACGACATCCAGCGCATCTCGCGCGATCCCGAAACTTTCATCTCGAGCCAGGGACTGACGGTCGAGCGGGAGCGGACCGAGCCGGAGGCGGACAGCGGCGGCATCGATTTCGACACGCTGATCACCATGGATCCGCCCAAGCACGGCAAGTATCGCACAGCCGTCAACCGCCGCTTCTCGCCCCGAGGGATGCGGCTGCTGGAGGAGCGCATCGACGAGATCGGCGCGGAGGCGGTTGACGCGGCCGCCGCGCACCTGGTCGACGAACTGACCGGCCAGCGCCGCGCCGACTTCGTCCGCGACGTGGCCGCGAAGATGCCGATGGCCGCGATCTGCGAGCTGATGGGCGTCCCCCGACCGATGTGGGAACCAATCTTCGACTGGACGAACGAGCTGATCGGCGCCGCTGATCCCGAGTACCAGCGCGGGCGCAGCGGCGCGGAGACGGCCGAGGCCGGCATCCGCGGCCTGCTCGGCTACTTCTCGGGATTGATTGCAGAACGCCGCGGCGCGCCCGGTGAGGATGTGATCTCGACGCTGGTCCACGCCGAGATCGACGGCGAGCCGATGCCCGATCAGGACGTGCTCAACTACGCCGTGCTGCTGATCATCGCCGGCAACGAAACCACGCGCAACGCGACCTCCGGCGGCCTGCTGGCGCTGCTGGAGCATCCCGACCAACTGGCGCGGCTGCGCGCCGATCCGGCCCTGCTGGACAGCGGCATGGAAGAGGTGCTGCGCTGGACCTCGCCAATCATCCACTTCGTCCGCACGACGACCCGCGATGTCGAAATCCGCGGCGTGCCGATTCCCGCCGGCGATACGGTGGCGATGTGGTACCCGTCCGCCAACCGCGACGAGGAGATCTTCGCGGACCCGGAGCGGTTCGATGTCGGCCGCCAGCCGAATGATCATCTCGCCTTCGGCGGCTTCGGCGAGCACTACTGCCTCGGCGCGAACCTGGCCCGCCTGGAGCTGCGCTCGATATTCCGTCAGGTCCTGCGGCGGCTCGACGGCATCGAGCTGGACGGCCCGGTCGAGCGGCTCAATTCCGGCCTCGTCGGCGGGATCAAGCATCTGCCAATTCGCTATGACGTGTGCTGATCGGTAACGCCAGCGCAGCGCGGAGAGAATGAGCGGAGCGACGCATGACGACCATCGCAGCCATCCTGGACGAGATCGATCTGGTCACCCCCGAGCTCTACGGCCGGCGCGGCTATCCGTGGGCGGAGTGGGCGGCGCTGCGCCGCGAGGCGCCCGTCTACTGGTACGACCGCCCGGGCGTCGAGCCGTTCTGGGCGATCACCAAGTACGACGACATCCAGCAGATCTCGCGCGAGCCGGAGACGTTCATCAGCAGTCGGCGTCTGGTCATCCGCTCCGCCGGCGCGGGCGACGGCGGCGCGAGCGATCCCGATTTGACCGTGCCCAACCTGATCAGCATGGACCCGCCCGAGCACGGCCAGTACCGCAACGCCACCAGCCGCCGCTTCTCGCCGCGCGGGATGCGGCTGCTGGAGGAGCGGATCGACGAAATCGCCGAGCAGGTGATCGACACCGCTGCGGCGCACCTCGTTGACCAGCTCACCGACCGCCGCGAGGCCGACTTCGTCCGCGAGGTCGCCGCCAAGATGCCGATGGCCGCGATCTGCGAGCTGCTGGCCGTCGAGCGCGACTCGTGGGAAGACATCTTCGGCTACACGAACGAGTTCCTCGGCTCCGAAGACCCCGAGTATCAGCGCGGGCGTACGCGGCGGGAAACGTGGCAGGCGGGTCTGTGCGGGCTGCAGGGCTACTTCACCGCGCACATCGAGCGCAAGCGCCGCGAGCCCGACAACAGCGTGATGACGACGCTCGTGCATGCCGAGATCAACGGAGAGCCGCTGCCCGAGCGCGAGATCCTGTCCTACGCCATCCTGCTCATCCTGGCCGGCAACGAGACGACGCGGAACGCCACCTCAGGCGGAATGCTGGCGCTAATCGAGCATCCCGATCAGTTCGCGCTGCTGCGCGAGCGGCCGCAGCTGCTCAACAGCGCCGTCGAGGAGATGCTGCGCTGGACGTCGCCAGTGGTCCACTTCGCCCGCACCGTGACGCGCGAGACCGGAGTCCGCGGCGTCCCCATGCAGCCCGGCGAGACGCTGGCCATGTGGTACCCCTCCGCCAACCGCGACGAGGACATCTTCACCAACCCCAACGAGTTCAACATCCAAAGGTCGGCCAACGATCACCTAGCCTTCGGCGGCTTCGGCGAGCACTTCTGCCTCGGAGCAAACCTCGCCAGGCTAGAAATGCGCTCCGTCTTCCGACACCTGACCGGGAGGCTAGACCACTTCCAAATCGAAGGCGAACCAGAAAGATTGTCCTCCGGCCTCATCGGCGGAATCAAACGCCTCCCCGTCAGCTATCGGGCGGTGTAGCTTGTCAGCGTCTCCCCCGCACGCGGGGGCGAGGTATTTTAGTGGGCATCATCCTCGGCCGTTGAGATCGTAGATTCCTTGGCCCAGACGAACAAAGCGGGAATCAGGTTTCTTAATATCAACAGCTAGTAATGCACCGACTGTTGCCGCGGGAGTTGCGCCGTCAGTTTGCCAGATACCGGCGTCAAGCATTCTTTGCGTGATTTGGCTATAGTGCATTGCTGTGCCCGATTCCCTGAGCACCGCATATGCTGCGTCCAAGCAACTCATAGGCTCGGTGCCAGGCAGTATCTGCGTGGGATGCTTTACATCATAGTCAAGCCAGATCAATTCATCAAGCACTCGCAGCACTGACTGTCCTGTAATGCGAGGGTGTGAATCTGCGCAGAGATGCATCAGCAATGTCTCTAGCATGTATGGTTCGCTTCGGTTCATAGCTCGGCGCAGCGGATGGTCTGTGTTAACAACGATTAGTGGATGTCCATCGCTACTCTCTACCCACTCTGATCTTGGGCTATTGTGGCCGAGCCCTTCAAGAGCGACATCAGGTATCTCGTCTATCTCCAAAAGGCTGGACACGATCAATTGATATGAGTCGTTTCGGCGCCGACCCTCGCTCCTCAGCCGATCGAGGAGTTTGCTGATCCGGGTGCGAGCTCGTTGAGCACGATTGAAGTCGACGGAGTGGGTATCTCTTTTGCCAGCCATATCCTCCAAAGCTTTAGCCACAAACTCAACGATCTGTCTTATAGTATCGTTAAGTTGATTCCATTCTCGACTATCGTGATCCCAAGTGGTTTTGTTTTGACTAGGGATGAGGCCAGTTCCGGTGATTGAGATTTCTCCATAAAGGCGACGCCTTGTGCCCCTTGTCGTGAGGTTGACGCCGAATGTTTCTCCATCGCTAATCTTGCGGCCGTTGTAGTCAAGGCGGACGCCGGCTGGAACTGTCACGCCTTGTCGTTTAGGAAGCTCTTGCCTATCTAGTGCGCCAATCTTTCCTTGGATCCATACTCTTGGGGCAACTTGAGTGCCCGGAGGGATTTCTTCGCCGGAAATATCGCTAGACCAAGGGGTGTCTACAGGATTAACCTTTTCGCCGTTCACGAATATGGTGCAGTGTTCTGCATATATTAGGTTTCGATACGTGTCTGCAAGGCGGTTTCGGAGCGCAGTGATGTCGTACCTCCGCCGCTTGAGCTGGGAGAGTTCGATTTGGACAAAGCCCAGATCCTCTCGGAGTCTTGCTGCAAAAGAGTTCGGTTGTACATGTTCCTCGGTGATCTTGAGTTCTGTCATTTCCGTTCGCTCTCCCCAAGTATCGTCACGGAAATTCCAGATGGTTGCGTCGTTTGCCTTTCGGCAAGTAATATCGATGCTATTGGCGAGGAACATGGCCGCAAGTTTTCCTCCGACATGAAAATAGCCAATATCTGATACATCATGTTGATGGCCTTCACCCCACTTCAGCCAGTCCCGCAGGGCATTATCGTCCATGCCTTCCCCACCAACGTCCCGAACAGTTAGAAGATCTCTGTCCCTGTCTACGACGATGTCGATCACCAAATGACGGTTTGCTCGATAATCGAAAGGATTATCTACTAGCTCCATGATAGCTTCGGACACAGAGCGATAGTTGGTGGACATAGCGAGGAGTGCGCTGCGGGAGATGACTTCCTTCGCTTGCGGCATGATGTCGGTACTCACAGGTGCTGAATGGCCGTTGGATCCAGTCTAGACGTCAGCGCTGATTTCCGGTAGTGCTGCTTAGGGGATGTCATCGCTGGGCTTGGTGAATCGGAAATTAGGGTGGGCGTCAGAGCGTGGCGCCGCCGTCTACGGTGATGGTTTGGCCGGTGACGAAGACGTTTCGCTCAATCAGGGCGACGATCGCGTCGGCGCAGGTTTCGGGGGTGGCGACGCCTCTCAGCGGAGCCGTCTCGCCGAGGCGCTTGCGGCCGGCTTCGTAGGTGTCCTCGCCCAGCCCGCCGCGCAGCCAGCGGCCCTCGATAAAGCCGGGCGCGATCGTGTTGATCCGAATCTCCGGACCCAGCACGCGCGCCAGCGACTTGGTGATCACGTTCACCCCCGCCTTGCTGGCGGCGTAGGGAATGCTGGAGCCGCCGCCGCCCGTGCCCGCGACGCTGCTCACGTTCACGACCGCGCCCTCGCCCGCAGTGCGCATATGCGGCGCAGCGGCGCGGGTGCAGTTGAAAACCCCGCGCAGATTCGCGCCAATGATGTCGTCCCAGACCGCATCGGTCACCGCTTCAAGGTCGTCGTGGGGGATGAAGTGCGTCATCCCCGCGTTGTTGACCAGAATCTCGAGATGGCCGAACTCGTCAATGGCGGCCTGGATCAGGTTGCGGCAGTCGGCGTCCGAGCGGATGTCAGCCTGGACCGCGACGGCCGCGCCGCCGTCGGCCTGGATCTCGTCCACGACGCGCTGCGCCGCGTCAGCGCCGCGGAAGTAGTTGACGACCACGGACGCGCCCAGCGAGGCAAGCAGCTTGGCGGTCGCCTCACCGACGCCTGACGATGATCCCGTGATGACCGCGACTTTGCCGTTGATCTCCATGGCGCGCTGCCTTTCCGCTCCTGGGGGAAGAATAAACCGCTCCCCGAAGGGAGCGGTCGTGAGTGGTCTGGGTTCCCGCGCGCGCAGGAACGACGGGATGGATGGTTGCGGCCTAGTTGCGGCCTAGCCGCCGCCGGCGGCTGCGGCGGCGGAGAGGCCCGCCGGCATCACCTCGGGGATGTCAATGTTGTAGAGCTTGGCCGAGTTCTCCCAGAGAATCTTGCGGCGCACCGCTTCGCTCTGCCCCTCGAGGCCGTCCTCGATCGTCTCCTGCACGTTGCCGTAGAGGCAGGTCGGGTGCGGGAAGTCCGTCTCGAAGAGGATGTTGTCCGCGCCGATGTCGTCGATCAGCTTGCGCGGCGCAATCTTCTCGAACCAGTAGCAGGCGTAGACCTGGCGGCGGAAGTAGTCCGACGGCATCATCTCAAACTCAGGCCGCGCCTTGCGCACGTCGGCGGCGAGGAAGTGGTAGTCGCAGCTCTCGAGGCAGAACGGCACCCAGCCGATGCCCGACTCGACGGAGATGAAGTTCAGGTTGGGGAAACGCGGCAGGACGCCGGAGAGCAGCAGGTCGGTCATCTGCAGGCCGTTGGCCATGAAGAGCACGGTCGAGGTGCGGGCGTAGGTCACCTCCGCGCCGTCCACGGCGAGCCGCTCGGGGGTAAAGCCGTCAGTGAAGTCGCCGGAGCCGATGTGGAAAGAGATCGGCAGCCCGGCGTCGGAGGCGATGTTCCAGAGCGGGTCCCAGTGATGGTCGCCGAGGAACGGCTGGCCGTGCGACTGCGGATCGCCGGTGAAGAGGATGCCGCGCATCCCCTTCGGCGCGACGCGCTCAATCTCCTTGACCGACGCCTCCACGTCCCAGAAGGGAATCGAAATGTTGGCGACAAAGCGCTCCGGCGCGACGGAGATCCAGTCGATCTGGAAGTCGTTCCAGGCGCGCACGCATTCAAGCATCAGCTCGGGGTCGCCAAGCGAGAGGAAGCGCTGGGAGGCGAAGCCGGCGACGTTGGGATAGAGCACCTGCGCATAGACGCCGGTCTCGTCCATCAGCTTGAGCCGCTCGTGGACGTCGAAGGAGGCGGGATGCGCCTCTTCGTAGGTCGGCGGCGAGCTGGGGAACTTCCCCTTCCAGCCCGCAAAGACGCCAGAGGGCGCCGCCGCGACTTTCTGATCGCCGACGAACCAGGAGTTGATCCCCTTGTCGTCCTGCTTGACGTGCAGCACCTTGTCCCCCCACTTGGAGGAAACGCGGGAGGTCCACAGGTCGGCCGGTTCGGTGATGTGGGTGTCGGCGTCAATGAATGTCTGGAACGCCATGAAAGCTCCTTCGGTCGAGAGGTGATGGGATTGCCCGTAGTGTAGTGCGCTCGACAGCGCCGCGTCAGGCAGCCTCGGGCAGGAGCCTAGGGAATGACGGGCTCGCCGGAAACGGCTTTGATGATGTCGAAGTAGCTGATCACGACGATGAAGATCAGCAGCGCGGCAAAGCCCGCCATGTGGACGAGGCCTTCGCGCTCGGGACTGATCCGCTTGCCGCGCCGCGCAATCTCGATCAGGACGAACATAATCCGACCGCCGTCGAGCATCGGCAGCGGCAAAATGTTGATGATCGCGAGGTTGAGCGAGATCAGCGCGGCCAGCTCGATCAGCCGCGACCACCCAGCGCGGTCGACGACTTCCCCGGTCACTCGCGCGATGCCGACAGGCCCGGAGAGTTCGATCGCCTCGCCGCCCGCGATCCAGGAGCGAATGCGGTTGCGGACGAGGACGAAGGTATCGCGCGTCTGCGTCCAGCCCAGCGTGACCGCTTCGCCGAGCGAGGGGCTGTCGCGGGCGATCCGCCGGGAGGCGTCCGCAATGCTGATCCCGGTCGCGCCCTGGGGGACGGCGATCTCGATCCCCGGCGGCGGGTGGAGCGGGTCCAGGTCGAGCGCCGCATAAACGGCGGCCATGCGGACCGATTCCTCGACGGCGATGCTGAGCATCGTGTCGTCTTCCTGAGTGACATAAGTAACGCCGCCGGGCAGTTCCAGTTCGAGTCCTGCCTGCAGCTCCTCGCGCTCGATCCCCCAGGCGGCAATGACGGAGTTCGACGGGACGCCGAGCTGCTCGGCGATGTCGTGGACGGTGTCGCCCGGTTGGACGACATGGGTAAGCGGCTGCGGCGCGAGGCGTGCATGGACGTGGACGTCGAAACGTTCAGGCTCCTGCGAGGCGCGGCTGGAGGTCAGCGACGCGGCGTGCGGACGCTCCACGGAGACGAGGAGCGTCTCGCCCAGGTTGAGCTGGATCGCGCGGGAGAGATCACCCGCGTTCTGGATCGGTTCCCCATTGATCGCGACGATGTGGTCGCCAGCGCGGATGCCGGCCTGATGGGCCGGAGCCTGCTCGATGGTGCTGGTCACGACCGCGGGGCCGGCGGAGACGTTGTCGGGGATCAGCGCTCCGACGGCGAAGAGGATGAGCGGCAGGATCGCATTGACGCCGGCGCCGGCGGCGAGGATGCCGATCCGCGTGAGGCGCGACTTCGCGCCGAGCGAACGCGAGTCAATGCCGACGGTCAGACCCAGGGCGGTCGCTTCGCCCTGCTCGTTGAGGTAGCGGGCGCGCTGCTCCGGGGTCGTAATCAGGCCGTCGTTTTTGGGCGGAGCGTCGCTGTCCGCGTCCTCCGGACGATAGAGGGACAGCGTCCAGGAGGTCTTGCGCCCGTCGTCCTCCGTGTGGTCGAAGGTGAACTCCAGTTTGGCGTCGGTCGGGGTGCGGAGGATCTGGTCAATGTACTGATCGGGGCTGATGATGCGTTTGCCGTTGATCTTGATCAGGCGGTCGCCGGGAACGAAGTGCTCCTTCATGCGAGTGTCCTGATCGACGGCGGTGATCAGCAGCCCCGAGGCCTCCTCGCCGGTCAGACGGACGAAACCGCCGATCGGCAGCCAGTTGAAGGAGTACAGCGTTTCGCCGAACTGCCAGCCCTTGCCGATCCGCGGCGGTAGGCCGACGCCGAACTCCTCCACGCGGACGCCGGCGAGTTTCGCGGCGACGAAGTGCCCCAGTTCATGCAGGACGACCAGGCCCAGCAGCACGCCGATGAAGGGAAGAATCGTGTCGACGAAGACCATAACGTCAGCGTACTAGCGCGGCGGCCGATTCAGACGGCGGCGGCGATTCTGCCGGTGGTGAAGCCCCGCGCCCAGGCGTCGGCGGCGTCGATCGCGGCGATGTCGGGAGACTTCGTGGAGCGGTGCGCATCCATCGCCTGATGGACATACTCCGCGATCGCGGTGAAGCCGATCCGCTCGTCAAGGAACGCCTCAACAGCAACTTCGTCAGCAGCGGCCATCACGGCGGGATAGGTGCCGCCCGCGCGGCCGGCCTGCTGGGCCAGCTTGAGGCAGGGATAGCGCTCGAGGTCAGGGCGCGAAAAGTTGAGCGTGCCAACGGCCGCCAAGTCGAGCGGTTGGACGGTCGGCTGCAGCCGCTGCGGATAGGAGAGCGCCAGCTGGATCGGCAGTTTCATGTCGGGATAGCCAAGCTGCGCCTTAACCGAGCCGTCCCCGAACTCAACCAGCGAGTGGACGATCGACTCGGCGTGCTGCACGATCTCGACGCGCTCATAGGGCACGTCAAACAGCCACTTGGCCTCGATCGTTTCCATGCCCTTGTTCATCAGCGTGGCGCTGTCGATGGTGATCTTGGCGCCCATGTTCCAGGTCGGATGGTTGAGCGCCTGCGCCGGGGTGACGTCGGCGAGCGCTTCGACGGGCAGATGGCGCAGCGCGCCGCCGGAGGCGGTCAGCAGGATGCGGCGGATCTCGTGCTCCTCCTCGCCCCACAGACACTGCCAGATGGCGGAGTGCTCGGAGTCGACCGGGCGCAGCTGTCCACCGCCGCGCTCCAGCGCGTCGCGGACGAGCTGACCGGCCATCACGACAACCTCCTTGTTAGCCAGCGCAACCGCGCCGCCGCGTTCCAGCGCCGTCAGGGTCGGTTCCAGACCGGCGCGCCCGGCCGTGCCGACGACGAGCACGTCGCCGTCCGGATCGGCGGCCATGTCATCCATCGGCGTGACGGCTGCGCCGCAGTCGCGGGCGATCTGGGTCAGCCGCGCCTGTTGGCGATCGTCGCCGTCCGCGGCTGCCCAGACGTACTGCGGATGGAACTCGCGGGCCTGGGCGTCAAGGGCGTCAAGGTTGCGCCCGGCGGCGAGGCCGAGCACGTTGAAGCGCTCGGGCATGGCGCGGACGACGTCCAGCGTCTGCCGGCCGATGCTGCCAGTGGAGCCGAGCAGGACGAGGTTGATCGGAGGTTGGTTCACGTGGTCCATTGCAAGAAGAAGAATACGACGGGCAGGCCGAAGAGGAGGGAATCGAGGCGGTCAAGCACGCCGCCGTGTCCGGGGATCAGGCGGGACGAGTCCTTGACGTCCAGGGCGCGCTTGAACAGCGACTCCGCAAGGTCGCCGATTTGGGCCGCAATCGGGAGCACGACGGCGAGCAGGACAAGCGGCCAGATGTGCGCGTCGAGGTTGAGAATCTGGTCCAGCGCCAGCGTCGCGCCGAAGCCGCCGAGCCAGCCGAAGACCGCGCCTTCCACGGTCTTGTTGGGCGAGACGGAAGGAGCCAGCGGTCGGCGGCCCAGCAGCCGGCCACCGGCGTAGGCGACGGCGTCGGTCGACATCACGGCGAGCACGGCGAGCAGCATCCAGTCAACACCCTGCTCAGCGGCGCGGACGGCGACGAAGGCCGCGCCCGGAACGGCGAGATAGGCGATCGCCCCAAGCATCGCAAGCCCGCCAATGAGGATCGGGCGGAGCTGGGCGACGTCCGGCTCGGAGACGGTGCGGACGGCAGTGATCGTCGCAGCGGCGCTCAGTCCAAGCCCGGCGGCGAGGATGGGCCAGAACAGCGGCAGGCCGGCCTGGGTGGAAACGCCAATCACCGCGCCAATCGCGGCGGCGGCCGTGAAGAAGAGCAGGCTGCGCAGGGGGAGCTTGACAAGCACCGCAATCTCGCCCAGCGCAATGACAAGGCTGAGCGCCAGCAGCGCCGCAAACAGCGGCCCGCCAACCAGGATCACGCCAACAATGACCGGCATCCCAATCGCCGCGCTAAGCAAACGAGCAGCAAGCCCCCCGCTGAGCAACCGCTTACGCATCACTAGCCGCCGTCATCGCCGCGCCCTGCCGCCCCCGTCATCGCCGCGCTCCGCCACCGCCGTCATTGCCGCGCTCCACTTCCGTCATCGCCGCGCTCCGCCGCGGCCAGATCGGAGTCCGTGCTGGACACGTCGAGATACCCGCGGCAAGCGCGGGTATGACGGTTCTGGGCGCGGGCATGACGCTCCTGGGCGCGGGGATGGCCGCGCTCCGCCACCGCCGTCATTGCCGCGCTCCGCCGCGGCAATCTCGCCGCGGCCATGTCGGAGTCCGTGCTGGACACGTCGAGATACCCGCGGCAAGCGCGGGTATGACGGTTCTGGACGTGGGTATGACGCTCCTGGGCGCGGGAATGGCCGCGCTCCGCCGCCGCCGTCATGGCCACGCTCCGCCGCGGCAATCTCGCCGCGGCCATGTCGGAGTCCGTGCTGGACACGTCGAGATACCCGCGGCAAGCGCGGGTATGACGGCTCTGGGCGCGGGCATGACGCTCCTGGGCGCGGGGATGGCCGCGCTCCGCCACCGCCGTCATTGCCGCGCTCCGCCGCGGCAATCTCGCCGCGGCCATGTCGGAGTCCGTGCTGGACACGTCGAGATACCCGCGGCAAGCGCGGGTATGACGGTTCTGGGCGTGGGCATGACGCTCCTGGGCGCGGGTATGACGCTCCTGTGGGCGCGGAGTAGATGGCCTGATGCGCCTAGTCGCCATGGGCGGGTCGTCCGCCGAAGTTTCGGGTGCGCTGGGCGTAGGCGGCGAGAGCCTCGTCTACGTCGCCCTCGCCGAAGTCGGGCCAGTACGTGTCGGAAAAAACGTACTCGGCATAGGCCGCCTGCCAGAGCAGGAAGTTGGAGATCCGCTGGTCGCCGCCGGTGCGGATGATCAGGTCGGGATCGGGCAGCTCGCGAGTGTAGAGATAGTCGGAGAGCGTGCGTTCGGTGATCGCGTCGGGCGCGACGCCGTCGGCGACGATGCGGCGCACGGCGTCAACCAGCTCGGCCCGCGAGCCGTAGT
Organism: Dehalococcoidia bacterium; assembly: GCA_965200625.1. Lineage (GTDB taxonomy): Bacteria > Chloroflexota > Dehalococcoidia > Bin125 > Bin125 > Bin125. The sequence continues at coordinate 1,103,108 of OZ241375.1, read as the reverse complement.
TGAAGGCGACGCAGACCGTCATCCGGTCATTGTGGCTGGTCAGCTCGACGGCCTCATCAATCTTGCGGCGCAGGCGCGCCTCAAGCGCGTCGAGGCGGCCGATATAGCGCAGGCGGATGCCCGCCTCGTGCAGCGGCTTGATCTCGCGGTCGATGGTGGCGGAGAGGATGCGCATCAGGCCGCGCACTTCCGGGCGGGGGCGCTTCCAGTTCTCGGTCGAGAACGCGAACAGCGTGAGACAGCGGACGCCGCGCTCGGCAAAGGCCTCAATCGCGGCGCGGATGTTCTCGGTGCCGGCGCGGTGACCGTCGGTAGGGCGCAGACTGCGCTGCGCGGCCCAGCGCCCGTTGCCGTCCATGATCACGGCGACGTGGTGCGGAATGGCGGCGGACTCGGCGCGGTGGACGCCGTTGACCCGCGCCGGGAGCTCGGAGGGCTTGGTCGGCCGGGCGGCGGCGGAACCGTTAGAGCGTGACACGTACTAGACCTCGAGGAGCTCGCGCTCCTTCTGACTGCCCGCAGCATCAACTTTAGCGATGAATTGGCTGGTCAGCGTGTCGAGTTGAGATTCGGCGCGGCGTTCCTCGTCCTGGGACAGATCGCCGTCGCGCTGCATCCCGCGCAGATCGTCGTGAATGTGGCGGCGCACGTTGCGGATCGCGACGCGCGCCGTTTCCACCTTCTGGTGGACCATCTTGACCAGTTCGCGGCGCCGCTGCTCGGTCAGTTCCGGCAGAAACAGGCGGATCAGAATGCCGTCAGACTGCGGGTTGATCCCCAGGTCGGAAGCCTGGATCGCCTTGGTGATCGGCTCGAAGGCGTTGCGGTCCCACGGCTGGATCGCGATCACCCGCGCTTCGGGAGTGGAAAGCGTGGCCAGCTGGTTCAGGGCCATGGTCGTGCCGTAGTAGTTGACGCGCATCTGATCGACGAGCGAGGTGTGGGCGCGGCCGGTGCGGACGACCGTCAGGTCGCGCTCGAGCGCGCTGACCGCGCCGGCCATGCGCGAGTTGGCATCGTCGAAGGCCAGATCGAGGAGCTCGTTCTCAGACATCTCGCGCTCCGGTCTCGAATGCAGAGCAGGCAGGCGGATCGGCGGACGGTCTGGAGTCAGTCCGCGAGGACCGTGTTCCCGTGATCGACGCGGGTCCCGGCCTGCGACAAGTCGGGACCGTCAAGCACAGTGCTCACGATAGCGTTCGCAGCCTCGATGTTGAATACGACGATCGGCAGCGAGTGCTCTTCGCAGAGCGCGAGCGCGGACGCGTCCATGAGGACGCCGAGGTTCTGCTGCAGCGCTTCGCGGTAGTTGAGCCGCGCGTAACGGCGGGCGTCGGGGTGGAGCGCCGGGTCGGCGGTGTAGACGCCGTCGGTGCCGTGTTTGCCCATCAGCAGCTGGTCGGCGTCCAGCTCAATCCCGCGCAGGGCTGCGGCCGTGTCGGTCGTCACGTAGGGATTGCCGGTGCCGCCCACGCAGAGCACGATGCGCCCCTTCTCCAGGTGACGCAGCGCGCGCCGGCGGATGAAGATTTCCGAGACCTGGCGGACGTGCAGCGCAGACATCGTGCGCACTTCGCAGCCGGCGGACTCAATGGCGTCCTGCAGGGCAAGGCCGTTGATCACGGTGGCGAGCATCCCGGCGTAGTGCGCGGTCGCCTGGGTCATGCCCAATTCACTGGCCAGGCGGCCGCGAAAGAGGTTGCCGCCCCCGACCACAACGCCAATCTCAACGCCGCGCCGGCGGCACTCGACGATCTGGCGGGCAATGTCGTTCAACGCCGCAGAGTCAATACCCGAGTCGCGCTCTCCCTGCAGCGATTCGCCGGAGACCTTGAGCACGACGCGCGGGGCGGCTGCCTGCTGGTCGCTCACGAGCCGCCCCGATCCGCTCAATCCACGCGCGTCGCTTCGCTGCCTGGCAGCTACTCGCCCATCTCGTAGCGGGTGAAGCGGGCGACTTCGATGCGCTCGCCGATCGTGGCGATCACGTCGTTGATGCGGTCCGCGATCGTCTGGGAGCTGTCGCGGATGAATTCTTGATCGAGCAGCGCGACCGCGTCGTCATCGGCGTCCGCGGGGATCGCGTCGGCGCTGACGGCGGCGGGGTTCATCGAGGCGATCTGCATGGCGATGTCGTGGGCGAGCGCCTGGAACGGCTCGGTCTTGGCGACGAAGTCGGTCTCGCAGCGCAGATCGACGAGGACGCCGATGCGGCCGCCGTGGATGTAGCTGTGGATCAGACCCTGGCCGGTGGCTTTGTCGGCGCGCTTGCTGGCGGTGGCGATGCCTTTCTCGCGCAGGGCGACGCGGGCGCGTTCGAGGTCGCCGTCGGCTTCGGTCAGCGCCTGGCGGCAGTCCATGACGCCGGCGCCGGTCTCCGCGCGCAGGGCCTTGATCTGGTCAATCGTTACGGGCACGTGGGGGACTCCTCTGGGATTGGCGGGTAGTGGTTGAGGGCGTGCGGGCCGCGCGGATCAGCGCGCGGCGGCCGGTTCGGGAGCCATCGACTCATAGGCGTCGTCGCCCTCGCTGGCGCTCTGCTGCAGCATCGCGCCGGACTGGGCGGCGTCGGCGATCTGCGAGGTCAGCAGGCGGACGGCGCGGATCGCGTCGTCGTTGGAGGGAATCGGGAAGTCGATGAGGTTCGGGTCGGAGTTGGTGTCGCAGACGGCAATGATCGGAATCTTGAGCCGCCGCGCCTCGGCGATCGCGATGTGCTCTCGGGGCACGTCCACGACGAACAGCGCGCCTGGCAGCGAGGTCATGTTGCGCAGCCCGCGCAGGTAGCGGTGCAGCCGCGTGAGGTTGTCGCGCAGCTTGAGCGCTTCCTTCTTCGGCAGCAGATCGAGCTGGCCCGCCTCTTCGCGGCGTTCGAGTTCGATCATGTAGTCAACGCGGGCGCGGATCGTCTGGAAGTTGGTCAGCGTGCCGCCCAGCCAGCGGGTGACGACATAAGGCATATTGGCGCGGTCGGCCTCGTTGCGGATCACGTCCTGCGCCTGGCGCTTGGTGCCGACGAACAGGATCTGCTGCCCGGAGGCGGAGAGCTCGCGGGAGAACTCGGTGGCCTCCTGCAGCCGGGTCACGGTCTGGGCGAGATCGAGGATGTGTACGCCGTTGCGCGCGCCGTAGATGAAGGGCGCCATTTTCGGGTTCCAGCGTCCGGTCTGGTGGCCGAAGTGGACTCCGGCTTCCAGCAGGTCGCGCATTGAGATCGATGTCGTCATCCGGCTCCTCAGATGGGCTCTCGGCAAGTCACGGCAGACCCGCCCCAAACGGGCATTCAGACTGAGTATAGGGGGTGAAGCTGCGGAAGCGGCGCTGAGGCCGGGGTCGTGATAGCTTACGGGTGTTGTCTGGTGTTCTGCGCGGAGGAAGTACGTGCCCCGCTACGTCTACGAGTGTTTCGAGTGCGGCCACACGGTCGAAAAGCTGGAAGGCTGGAGCGCGCCCGCGCAACAGCCGTGCCCGGAGTGCGAACACACGCTCCAGCGCATCCCCAGCGCCCCGGCCATCGTGTTCAAGGGTTCCGGCTGGTACTCGACCGACAGCAAGAAGAGCAACTGGAAGTCGCGCCGCGACGAGGACCGCGACGACAGCGGTTCGGATTCCGAAGGCGAGGAGTCGGAGGCGGCCAACTCGGCCGAATCGGGCGAGCGCGAGACCTCGGCCGCGGCGGCTGACTAACGCCTCCAGACTCTGAATTTCTGGGGAATCCCTCATGCGGATCGTGCTGCAGCGCGTGACCCGTGCGTCGGTCGCGGTTGACGGCGGCGTCGCGGGCGCGATTGAGCGCGGCCTGCTAATTCTGGTCGGCGTCGCCGAGGGTGACGGCGAAGCGCAGGCCGACGCGCTGGCGCGCAAGATCGCGGGCCTGCGCATCTTCGCCGACGCGGACGGCCGCTTCAACGAGAGCCTGCTCGACGTCGGCGGCGCTGCTCTGGTCGTCAGCCAATTCACCCTGCACGCCGATGTCCGCAAGGGCCGGCGCCCCAGCTTCACCAGCGCGGCGCGCCCCGAGCAGGCGGAGCCGCTGGTTGAGGCCGTTGCCGAGGCGCTGCGTCAGCAGGGAGTCAGAGTCGAGACCGGCGTCTTCGGCGCGATGATGTCGGTGGAACTGGTCAACGACGGCCCGTTCACCGTAATCATCGACTCAGCAGATCTGGAACGCCCGCGGCGCGGCTAACGCTCCGCATCGAGGCTGAGATCGAGCGCGATGTCCAGCGCCGGCGCGGAGTGGGTCAGCGCGCCGAGCGAGATGTAGTCGACGCCGCAGCCGGCGATGGCGGGGATCTGCTCAAGAGTGATGCCGCCGCTGGCCTCGGTCCGGGCGCGGTGAGCGCGGGCGAGCTCGACAGCCGGCGGCAGGTCGGCGAGGTCAAAGTTGTCGAGCAGCAAAGCGCCCGCTCCCGCGGCGAGCGCCTCGCGCGCCTCGTCGAGGTTGGTGACCTCAACCTCCACGCCTGTGGCCGGACCGACGTTGGCAAGGGCGGCGGCGACCGCGTCGGCGAGGCTGCCGCCAGCCTGCCGCACGGCGGCGATGTGGTTGTCCTTGATCAGGACGCCCGCCGCAAGCGAGTCGCGGTGGTTGAGTCCACCGCCGCAGCGCACCGCGTAGCGCTCGGCGGGACGCAGACCGGGAGTGGTTTTGCGGGTATCGAGAATCCTGGTGCGCGGCGCGGCGGCGGCGACCGCTTGCGCCGTGAGCGTCGCCGTACCGCTCAGCCGCTGCAGCCAGTTGAGCGCCGTGCGTTCCGCGCTCAGCAGCGGCGCGAGCTGGCCGCTGACCACCGCGATCGGCTGGCCGGCAGCCACACGCTCGCCGTCGCTCACTTCGGGCAGGAACCGCATATCCGGATCGAGCGCGGCAAAGGCGGCGAGGGCAAATTCGAGCCCGCAGATCACGCCGCCGGCGCGGGCAGTCAACTGCGCTCTGCCTTGCCGCCAGTCAATCCAGCGGCGGAGCGAGCCGGTTGTGACGTCGAGATCGGCGCGGTCTTCGGCGAGCGTGGCGTCGACCAGGCGCTGCACGATGGTGAGGTCGAGGGCGGTCATTCGCGCGCCAGTTGCCAGAGGCTGGACCGTTGCCAGCGCGGATCGGAGTCGGGATAGTCCAACCGCAGGTGAGCGCCGCGCGACTCAGTCCGCTGGAGCGCCGCTTCCGCGATCAGCCGGGCGGTCAGCGTCGCCAGCGGCAGCACCGGCGCGGCAGGCGGTTCAGCCGCCGCCGACCAATCCTCAAAGCGATCCAGCGCCGCCTGCAGCTCCCCTGCCGTCCGCGTAATGCCCACGCGGTCGTTCATCAGCGCGCGCAGCGCTTGCCAGGAGGGTGCGGAGCCCGGCGGGCAGCGGCGGATCAACTGGATGTCTCCACGCGGCGGCGGCGCGGGCGCTGCGCCCTGACGAATCGCCCCGACCGCCCGCGCGGAGAAGACCGCCGCTTCGAGCAGCGAGTTGGACGCGACGCGGTTGGCGCCGTGCGCGCCGGTCGCCGCGCACTCGCCGGCGGCGTAGAGGCCAGGGACGGTCGTGCGCCCGTCAATGTCGGTGTAGACGCCGCCCATGTGGTAATGCGCCGCCGGCGCGACGGGGATCGGCCCGGCAGTGATGTCGTGCCCGCGGGCCAGCGCGCCGCGGTAGACGCCGGGAAAACGGCGGCGCAGATAGTCCGCGCCGCGCGGCGAAATGTCGAGCCGGACGTGATCGGCAGCGTCGCGGCGCATGGTCTCAGTGATCGCGCGGGCAACGACCGAGCGCGGCGCAAGCTCGGCGTCGGGATGAACGCGGGTCATGAAACGGTCGCCGGCCGCGTCCAACAGCACCGCCCCGTCCCCGCGCAGCGCTTCGGAGATCAGGAAAGCACTGCCGCCGTTGGCCAGCGCCGTCGGATGGAACTGGACAAACTCAAGGTCGCGCACGACCGCGCCAGCTCGAAACGCCAGCGCGACGCCGTCGCCAGTGGCGTTGGGCGGATTGGTGGTCGTCTGGTAGAGCGCGCCCGCGCCGCCGCTGGCCAGGATGACGGCCTCCGCGAGGATGGCGCGGCCCTGGTCAACGATCGCGCCGACGCAGCGCCCGGCCTCAACGGCGAGCTCGGTCACGGCCAGATCGGCGCGAACCTCGACCGCGGCGCTGGACAATCCCTCAATCAAGGCCGACTGAATGTGCAGGCCGGTCTGATCGCCGCCCGCATGGAGGACGCGCGGCGTGGAATGCGCGCCTTCGGTGGCGAGCGCCAGGCGGCCGTCGCGCTCACGGTCAAAGCGGACGCCAAGCTGGAGCAGGCGCTCAATCGCCGCGGGGCCGTCCGCCGTCAGCGTGTGGACGGCTTCGGGATCGCACAGCCCCGCGCCGGCGCGGATCGTGTCCTGCGCATGAATCTGCGGATCGTCCAGCGCGGCGACGGCGGCGGCGATCCCGCCTTGCGCGCGCTGCGTGTTGGTTTCCGTCAGCGCCGACTTGCTGATCAGCGTGACCTCGGCAAACGCCGACGCCAGCAGCGCGGCGTTGATGCCGGCCAGTCCGCTGCCGATGACCAGGACGCGCATCGGCGGGCTCAGGTGATCGCCAACATGCGGTCGAGCGCGACGCGGGCCCACTTGCGGGTCTCCGCGTCAACCGTGATCGGATTGACCGCCCGCCCGGCGACCAGCGACTCGGTGACCCACGCGAGGTACGCGGGGTGGATGCGGTACATCGTGGCGCAGGGGCAGATCACCGGGTCGAGGCAGAAGGCCGTCTTGCCCTCCGCGGCGACCTCGGCGTTGAGCCGGTGGACGAGGTTGATCTCGGTGCCCACGGCATAGACGCCGGGCGGGCCGTTGCGGACGTAGTTGATGATGAATTCGGTCGAGCCGTCCGCGTCGGCGGCGTCAACCACCGGCTCCGGACACTCCGGATGGACAACCACCCGCACCCCCGGGTGTTCCTCGCGCGCGCGGGCGATCTGGTCGACGCGGAAGCGGATGTGCACGGAGCAGTGCCCCTGCCAGAGCAGAATCTTGCTATCGGCAATCCGCTGCGGCGGGAGTCCGCCAAACGCCTTGCGCGGACTCCAGACGGCGGTCTGGGTGCGCGGATCGATGCCGAGCCGCTTGCCCGTGTTCCGGCCGAGGTGCTGATCGGGGAAGAAGAGCACCTGATCGCCCTGCGCAAACGCCCATTCGAGCACCGCGGTCGCGTTCGACGACGTACAGACCGCGCCGCCGTTCTTGCCCACGAACGCCTTCAGCGACGCGGCCGAGTTCATATACGTGATCGGGATCACGCGCTCGGTGTCAACCACTTCGCCGAGGTCAGCCCAGGCGTCGTAAACGTCCTCCGGCTGCGCCATGTCCGCCATCGAGCAGCCGGCGGCGAGATTGGGCAGGATCACCGTCTGCTCAGGCGTGGTCAGGATGTCGGCGCTCTCGGCCATGAAGTGGACGCCGCAGAAGACGATGTATTCGGCGGCGGAGTTGTCCGCCGCCTGCTGCGCCAGCTTGAACGAGTCGCCGCGGAAGTCGGCGAACTCGATGATGTCATCGCGCTGATAGTGGTGCCCGAGGATCAGCAGGCGATCGCCCAGCACGGCGCGCGCGGCGCGGATGCGCTCGCGCAGCTCATCGCCCGAGAGGCGCAGGTACGCCGCCGGAATCTCGGGCTGCCAGTTCGCCAGATGCGGCTCGGCGGCGAGCGGAATCGTGGCGATGTCCGTCTCACACGCTTCGTCAGGCAGGTCGGGCGGCAGGATGTCGGGGACGAAGTTGGTCTCGACGATGGTCGCTTCAGTCATTGTCGGCTCTCAGACCAGATACTTAGTGTCAGTGAGACACTATTACGATTGCGATCAGTGTTGCAAACTTATCCCCGTCATGTCAAGCGGTAGCGCAGCAAATCAGGGTCGAGTGGTGAAGCGGTGCAGCGCGGCCGGCCGGTGCCGTCCCTCCGCGCGGCGCTCCGCCGTGGCGGTAACCAGACCGGTGGTCTTCAGCCGGCGGCGGAAGTTCCGCTTGTCCAGCTCACGGCCAAGAATCGCCTCGTAGACCCGCTGCAGCTCGCTAATCGTGAAGCGGTTCGGCAACAGCGAGTAGGCCGCGTCGGTGTACTCCAGCTTGTTGATCAGCCGCTGGCGGGCCACTTCGATCACGCGCCCGTTGTCAAAGGCGAGCGCCGGCAACTCCGCCAGACTCCACCAGGCGGGACGCCAGGCCGGACGCTGCGCCAGACGCACCCGCGACGGATCGACCAACGCAAACCAGGCCACGCCCACGCTGCCGTCCGACGGCGACGGATCGAGGTCGCCGAAGGTGTAGAGCTGTTCGAGGAAGACGTCGGTCACGCCGGTCTCTTCCGCCAGTTTGCGCTCCGCCGCCTGATCCAGCGACTCGCCGTGCAGCAGCGCGCCGCCCGGTATCGCCCATTCCCCCTCCGCCGGCGGCGCGGAGCGCTCAATGAGCAGCACCTGCAACGCATCATCAATGACGGTGAAGATGACCACGATGACCGCAACGGCCGGCTGACGGACGGCGGGCGGCGCGCTCGCAGGCGCTTCCCCGGGTGCTTGATCGGACTCGGTCTTCATCTCACTCTGCCGGCTGCCCCTGCAGGCTCCAGGCGCCCACGCGGGTCACGGAGACGGTGAGCAAGTCACCCGCGCGGTACGCGCCGAGCGGGGCGTCGAAGTGGACCAGCTTCATCGTCCGCGTGCGCCCGGTGTGCCGCTCCATCCCCTCGCGCTCGGACGGCTTGGTCGATTCCAACAGCACCTCAACATCGCGGAGCAGGTAGCGGTTGTTGATCTCGAACGAGATCCCCCGCTGCATCTCCTCAACGCGGTGCAGGCGCTCCATTTTCACCTCGTGCGGCACGTCGTCGGGCTGCTTGCGCTCGGCATAGGTGCCGGCTCTGGGGCTGTAGGCGGCGACGTGGACTTTGTCGAAGCGCAGCTCCTCCAGTAGGTCATAGGTGGCCTGGAAGTCGGACGCCGACTCACCCGGGAAGCCGACGATCACGTCGGTCGAGATGCTGACCTCCGGCCACAGCGAGCGCACCTTCTCAACCCGGTCGCGGAACTGCGCGACGCTGTACCCGCGCCGCATATTGGTCAGCACATCGTCCGAGCCCGCCTGGACGGGCAGCGAGAACGCCTCACAAACCTTGGGCAGCGCCGCCATCCCCTCAAGAATGCGGTCGGTCATGTCCGGCGGATAGCTGGTCAGCTGGCGAATGCGCTGGAGGTCGGGCAGATCATGGATCGCGCGCATCAGATCGGAGAGGTCGGCGTGCTCAGTCTCCGCCGCAACAGGCGGCTGATCCTTGCCGTAGGCCTCAACGGTCTGACCAAGCAAGGTCACCTCGCGCACGCCGCGTTGGGTGTGCGCTTCGATCTCGCGGGCGATCTCGTCGATCGGCCGCGAGCGCTCGCGGCCCCGCCGCAGCGGGACGATGCAGTAGGTGCAGAACTTGTCGCAGCCCTCGATCACGGGCACAAACGCGGTCGGGCGCGTCTCGTCGGGGAAAATCTCCGGCCAGAACTCGCCGCCGTCATCCTCCGGCGCTGGGATCGCCGGCAGGTCCAGCAGGCTGACAACCTGATCGAAGCGCTGCGGCTGAGCCCAGGTATCGACGAAGGAAAATCGCTTGGTGATCGGATCGTCGCCGCAGGCGGTGTGCGGACCGACCATGCAGCCCATCACCGCGATGCGCAGGTCGGGGTTGGCGCGCTTGAGGTGTTTGAGCGAGCCCAGCTTGGCCTGCGCCTTGTCCTCGGCGTGCTGCCGCACGGCGCAGGTGTTGAGCACGATCAGGTCGGCGTCGCGCGGCTGATCGGTCGGCTCCATGCCCAGCCGGCGCAGACCTGCAGCCAGCTTGGCCGAGTCGGCGGTATTGACCTGGCAGCCGACGGTCCAGATGTGGTACTGAGACATCGATTCGATCCCCGAACGCCCCCCTCTGCCTTCGGCGTCTCCCCCCGTCGCGCGGGGGGAGAGGGGAGCATGGCGTGGCGGAGGGTGAGGGATTCGAACCCTCGACGGAGTCTCCCCCGAACCCGCTTAGCAGGCGGGCGCACTAGGCCACTATGCGAACCCTCCACGTATGAGATTAGCAGCGCGGGACGCATATGCTGCGCTGCAGTCGGCGATCCCGACGCGCACGATTGGCGGAATGACGATGCGGCAACGCTTGAGCACGCTCCTGAGCGGCAGAATCGGTCGACTCCCGACTCCCGACAGCGAGTTGCTGCTCAGCCTGCTGGCCAATCGCTGGCTGCCGTTCCTGGGCGCGCTCGGCGCGATCGGGTTGGCGCTGGCGATCGCCGTCCCCCTGTCGCTGGCCACGAAGAGCGACCAGAACGACCCGTTCGTCCTCCGCTCGGCCGACGGCGCGCGCTTCGTCGCCGAGCTTAACGGCGAGGGCGACGACTGGGTCCTGCTCGGCCATATGTACCGCACCAAGAACACCAGTCCGACCCACCGCGGCATCTGGGACCAATTCGCCGAGCGCCTGGTCGCCGAGGGTTACCGCGTCCTGCGCTGGGACTTCCGCTGTCACGGCGATACGCCCTGCGTCTACAGCAGGCGCCAGATCGAGGACGTGCCAGAGATTTATCTGGAGTGGGAGGCGGCGCTCGACTACGCAGTCGAGGAGGGCGCGCAGCGGCTGTACGGGATCGGGGTGAGCATGGGCGGCACCAGCCTGATGCAGGTTGCCGCCTACCGCACCGAGTTCGACGCGGTCAGCGCGATTTCCAGTCCCAACATCTTTCCCAACAAAGCGCCCAAGGATTCCGATCGCGCCCGCGAGGACGGCTTCGACAAGCTGGACGGCCTGAGCACCGTAGCGCAGATCGAAGCGCCCAAGCTGTTCATCGCCGGCGCACGCAATCAATGCTCGTACTGGCAGTCCAACCGTTACTTCCAGCGGTCCGGGGAACCGGTCCGCTTCGTGATCTACGAGACCGATCTGCACGGCACCGAAATCATCGACGACGAAGAGATCGGCCCCGACGCGGTTGGAGAGGTGCTGGACTTCCTCGCTGACCCGCAGGGGATCATTGGCAAGGAAAAGCGCAATCTCGCCCCCGACGCCGATCCCAACACGGAATGCTGGCCGCCCGAAGACGAGGAGGAAAAGGACGAAGAGGATGAGGAGCAGGACGGCTAGCGCAGCGGTTTCTCCATCCGGTGGACGGCGTCCGACGTGGTCGCCAGCCAGACCCAGAATCCGCGCTGCGTCCCCGTGATGGTGTAGCCGAGGCGCTCGTAGAGGCGGATCGCGCCAGCGTTGATGGAAAGCACGTCAAGCGTCGACAGCGCATACCCCTCCGCGCGGGCGCGCGCTTCCGCAGCGTCCATCAGTTGCGCCCCGATCCCCAGCCCGCGCGCATCGGCGTGGACCGCGATCGACTCGACCCGAAACTCCCCCGCCGGCGCCGTTTCCTGCAGCAGCATCAGGTTGAACAGCACCCGCAGCGTGGTCAGCGGGCTGAATGTCGTGAACAGCCGCCAGCCGCTCACGTGGTAGAACTCACGCGGCTGCGCGCCGCCAGTGCTGTACGTGACGATCCCGGCAAGACGGCCGTCGGCGAACGCCGTATTGCAATGCCGCCGGCGGACGCCGCGGCAGAAGAGGCGGACAAAGTCCTGCTCGCGGCGGAAGCCGTGCCGGAACTTGTTCTGAAAGGCGTGGAAGAGGATCGCAAGCGCGTCGTCAGTGTGCCCTTCGGGCAAGTGGTCGAGGAGGCGCGCCTCGTGGTTGGACATCGGCTCACCGATCCGCGCGGCGGTGGAGCACGCGGATCAGAATCGGGATCAGCGCCACCATCACGACCGCGCCGACGATTGCCCCGACCAGCGGATCGACCGTAAGCGCGAGGATGACCATCACGACAATGCCGATGATCGGCGCAATCAGGCCCGCGCGGGCGGCGATCCCGCCCTGCTGCTTCGGGGTCGGCGTGGGCTCGCTCATGGTGTCAGGCAATCCGCGGCTGTCACAGTCGGACGAATGGGGCGCTCGGACTCAGCACTCGGGCTAGGCGGTCTGGCTGGGCGGCTGATACTTGCCCGCTTCCTCGAGCACGCGGCGCATCGTCGAGCCAATCTCGGCCGGGCTCCGCGAGATCACCGCGCCCGCCTCTTCGAGCGCGACCAGCTTCGCCTCGGCGGTTCCCGCTTCGCCCTCGATGATCGCGCCAGCGTGGCCCATCCGCCGTCCCGGCGGAGCGGTCGCGCCGGCGATGAAGGCGACGACCGGCTTGTTCATGCTGCGCTTGATGTACGCGGCGGCGGCCTGCTCGGCGAGCCCGCCGATTTCGCCGATCAGGACGACCGCGTCCGTGTCCGGGTCACTGTTGAAACGGCGCAGGATCGCCTGCTGCTGCTCGCCGATGATCGGGTCCCCGCCGACCCCGACGCAGGTCGATTGGCCGATCCCGGCGCGCGTGAGCTGATCGACCGCCTCATAGACCAGCGTGCCAGAGCGGGAAACAACGCCGACGTTGCCCGCCATGAACACGTCGGGCGGGTGAATGCCGACGCGGCACCGGGACGCGGGCTGGATGATGCCCGGACAGTTGGGGCCAATCAATTTGCTCTTGGAATCGGCCAGCGCGGTGCGCACGCGGATCATGTCGTGGACGGGAACGCCCTCGGTGATGCAGACGATCAGCGGCACCTCGGCGGCGATGTTCTCGAGAATGGCGTCCGCCGCGCCGGGCGCGGGCACGTAGATGATCGTGCAGTTCGCCTGCGTCTGCTCGACGGCCTCGCTGACCGTCGCAAAGACCGGGAAGCTGTGGCTCCCGTGGGCAAAGCTCTCCCCGCCGCGGAAACCGGGATGCACGCCGGCGACCACCTTGGTCCCATAGTCGAGCGAGCGGCGAATCTGGTTCTGACCCTCGTTGCCGAGTCCCTGAATCAGCAGGCGGGTGCGGTCGTTGAGGAGGATGCTCATGCGTCGGATCCTTGTGTACGGTGTCGTATCTCTCGGCTCACTCGGTTGCGGAAGCGTCCGCTCATCCGCTGCGCTGCTACGCGCCCGAGCGGGCGCGGCGCTTGCCCGACCGGCCGGACTTGGCCGCGTTGACAGCCAGCTCGGCGGCGTCGGCGAGCTCGTCCGCAGTCTGAACGTCAATCCCCGAGTCGTACAGCACGCGGCGCCCTTCTTCGACGTTGGAGCCGTTCAGGCGGACGACCAGCGGCTGCTGAATCCCGAGTTCCTTGACCGCGTCCACGACGCCCTCAGCGACGATATCGACGCGGGCGAGGCCGCCGAAGATGTTGATGAAGATCGCCTTCACGTCAGGGTCGTTGACGATAATCCGCAGCGCCTCAACGACGCGATCCTTTCGGTTGACCGTGCCGATGTCGAGGAAGTTGGCCGGCTCGCCGCCGTGCAGCATGAGGGTGTCCATCGTCGCCATCGCCAGCCCCGCGCCGTTGACGACGCAGCCAATGTTCCCGTCGAGCTTTATGTACGAGCCGATGTTGGCCTCTTCCGCCTCGATCTCGGTCGGATTCTCCTGCGAGCGGTCGCGCCACTCCTCGTAGCCCCCGTGCCGGAAGGCGGCGTTGTCGTCCAGCCCGACCTTGCCGTCAATCGCGACGACCGCGCCCGCGGTGGTCAGCACGAAGGGGTTGACCTCGACCAGCGAGGCGTCCATCTCCGTAAAGACGCGGTAGAGATTGGCGAACATCTCACCAGCCGGGCGGATCGCAGACGAAGGCAGACCCAGTCGGCTGGCCAGCGAGCGGCCGCGAAAGGAGGGGAAACCCTCAACCGGATCCACGGGCACGCGCAGGACGGCCTGCGGGTTGGTCCGGTTCACCTCCTCGATCGACTGCCCGCCTTCCGCCGAGGCGACGATCAGCGGCTGCCCGTTCGCCCCGTCAACCTGGATCGAGAAGTAGTACTCCCTGGCGATCGACGTCTGCTGCTCAATCAGCGCCGCCGAGATCGGCACGCCCTCGGGGCCGGTCTGGATGCTGACCAGGCGGCTGTCCCGGTCCATCAGCGGGCGGAATTCCTTGAGCGCCTCTTCAACGCCGCTGGCCAGGCGGACGCCGCCGCGGCGGCGGCCCGCGATCTGACCCGCGTAGCGCTCCGGGTCGCGGCGCAGATCGTTGTACATCCGACTCGCGCGGTCGCGCTTGACGATCCGCCCCTTGCCCCGTCCGCCGGCGTGGACCTGCGCCTTGATCACGACATCAGGGCCGTGTTCCTTGACCAGCTCGCGGGCTTCGCGTTCGCTGGTCGCCGCGCCGCCGCCGGGGACGGGGACGCCGCGCGCCTTGAACAGTTGCTTGGCCTGGTATTCGTGGATGTTCATGTGCTCAGCCAACGGAGTGTGCGGGAAGCGTTTCGGGGTATCGTCGGTATCGTACATTGCCAGCGTCCGCCGCTTGGGTAATCGGAGGCATCCGCATTGACGCGAAAGACGCGGAAATGAGACTGCATCGCCGCGCGTTTCTCAGTCGGATAGGAGCAGCCGCACTGGGCGCAGCGGCGCTGGCCGCAATCGGCTGCGGCGCAGACGAGCCAGAAGTCGAGGCCGACCGCAAGTCACCGCAATCCACCGCGCCCCAACCCCAACCCCAGCCGCAGCAGACTGAGCAGGCTGAGCCCCAACCATCCGCGCCGCCGGTCCAACGTCGGGCCCCACAGCAGGCGGTCGCAGCCCAACCGTCCGTCCAGCAACAACAGCAACAGCAACAGGCGCAACCGCCAGCCCAGCCCCCACCGCCAACCGAGCGGCGGCTGCTCGTGCCCGACCTCGTCGCGGAGGGCTACGAACTCGAAGCGCCCGCCTTCGATCCACTGCCCGGCGCGAGAGCCGACTATGGCGAAATCGACGGCGCGGGCTACCGAATCGAGCTGCCCGAAGAGTGGAACGGCGAGCTCGTCCTCTGGGCGCACGGATTCCGCGGGTTGAACGACGCAGGCACCGACTTCAGCCGCCGCCTCACGTTCGATGACATCCCGGCCCGCGAACTGATCATCGGCCAGGGCTACGGCTGGGCGACGTCCACCTACCGCGCCAACGGCTACGTCCCGGGCGTCGGCGTGGACGACCTGCTGCGCGTCAAGGATCGGGTCGCCGAGGCAGCCCGCCCGCCGCGCCGCACCTTCATCGCCGGCGGCTCCATGGGCGGCGCGACCGCGCAGCTGATGGCGCAGGAGTTCCCCGACGCGATCGACGCGGCGCTTGCCCTCTGCCCGGCCCTGGGCAACATCTGGGTCGTCGATTACACCGTCGCCTGGCACGCGCTGGCGCACTGGCTGATCGGCGCGCCGCCACAGCGGCTCGACGCCGAAGGCATGGTCGAGTGGGCCGCGCCGCTCGGTTGGAGCGACGCTGCCGGGCTGCAACTGACCGCCGCGGGCGAGCAATTCGCCGCGTTAATCCAGGACTTCACCGGCGGCGAGCGCTGGGGCTTCCGCGAGGGCCTGCGCCAGCAGTGGAACATCGGCTTCACGCTCGGCGCGACGCTCTGGCCGTCCGTGCTCGAGCAAGGTGCCGCCGAGCCCGGCGCGCGCCTCACGGTCGCCGACGGACTGCCGCCCGCCGACACCAGCGGCCACATCTACCGCGCCGCTCCAGCAGCGGGAATCGATCTGGAGCGGCTCAACGCCGAGGTGCTCCGCGTCTCCGCCGACCCCGAACGCCGCCGCGATCCCGGCATCGGGCTGCCCACCGGCGAGCTGCGCGTCCCCGTGCTGGCGCTCAAGACCACGGGCGATCTGTTCACCCCGATCCACCTGGACCGCGACTACCAGCGCTTGGTGAACGAATCCGGCGGAGGCCACAACCTGATCATCCAGACCGTTCGCCGCGCGGGTCATTGCGCCTTCTCCACCGCGGAGTCGCTGGCCGGGTTCACCGGAGTGATCGCCTGGCGCTCCTTCGGCCTCGCGCCCGCCGGCGAGGACCTACAAGGAGATCTGGCCACCATCGGCGCCCAGTTCACCGACCCCTTCGACGCCAACGACCCCCTCCGCCCGAGTCAGTCACCATAAGGACGCGCCACACTCGCTCACCAGGCCGGCGCCGGTTGATCCCAACGGCGGATGCCAGCTATGTATCCTGAGCCACAACGGTCGGCTCCAGCAGTGGTCGGAGAGAGGCAGCGCAATGTCTAGTTTGAACATCTGGGCGGGGGGGGGTACTCCCTGACTAGCCCCGCGCAGCGCCTAGCGGCCCCCGCACAGCGCCTGGCGGCCTTGGCGTTGGTGGTGGTTGCGGCAGTGGCGGGCGCGGTCCTGATGCCGACCTCCGAACCGGCAGCGGCGCAACAGGCCACGTCGATCAACAAGGTCTACGACGACGGCGCTTGGATCGCCTTCACCCCAGGCATGACCATCGCCAACCCGTCCCCCCGTTTCGAGGGCTACACCGCGGAACCAGGCTACGTGCGCGTCGCAATCAATGACACCCAGCTCGGCAAGAACGGCACCAAGTCCGACGGGTTCTGGCGGAAAGGCTGGAAACACGATCCGCTCGACGACGGCGACTACACCCTCACCGTCCAGAACCAGGCCGGCGCGGCGCTGCTCTCCGCCGCCCTCACCATCGACGCCGACAGCGACGGCAACCCGCCCAAGTTCACCGCAATCGCGGCGGGCCAGCATCACATCTGCGGGATCAAGCCCGACCAGACCGTCGCCTGCTGGGGTCGAGCCTTCTCCTCCGGGGCAACGACAGCGCCGTCGGACGAGTTCACGGCGATCACAGTTGGGAGTCTGTATAGCTGCGGAGTTAAGACCGACAAGGCCGTAACGTGCTGGGGATCCAGCCCGGGCACGGTACCGTCGGGTGAGTTCACCGCAATCTCCGCTGGAAGTCGACATACTTGTGGCGTGAAGACCGACCAGAGCGTCGCCTGCTGGGGACGCGATATTGCCGGGTCGACCACAGCCCCGTCCGGCGAGTTCACCGCAATCGCAGCGGGCAAGTACCACACCTGCGCGATCAAAACTGACCAGACCGTCGCCTGCTGGGGAATCAACGGAGACGGTCAGAGCACCCCGCCAGCGGGCGGGTTTACCGCGATCTCAGCGGGGCGCCGCCACAGCTGCGGCGTCAAGACTGACAAGAGTGTGACCTGCTGGGGTAGCGATGGCTCGGACCAGAGCTCTCCACCGGCAGGCGAGTTCACGGAAATCGCAGCGGGCTCCAGCCACAGCTGCGGCATGAGGACGGACAAAACCGTCGCGTGCTGGGGCTCCAGCCCGGGCACGGTACCGGCGGGCGAGTTCACCGCGATCGCAGCGGCCCACTACTACAGCGTCGCGATCAAAACTGACCAGTCCCTTGCCTCTTGGGGGATTGCGCCGCGCTAAGCGACCTGATTAGGCCGGTGCGTCAGCGCCCCCGGGCGAAGCCGGCCGGGATCATGCCAATCACGAGCCCCGCGACGCGCCGATCATCGCTGCTCCGCATTCGACCCACGATCTGCCGCAGCACCGCGCCGAGCAGCGTCTGGTTGAAGAGCCAGTCGTTGAGGTCGGCGTCGGTCGGATCGCTGGCGCCCGGCTGCGCCGTCGCCGCTTCGTGGTAGAAAGCGCGCAGATCATCGGACGCGAACTTGAGCCGCAGCGGCATCGGATGGTTCCAGCTGATCGCGCCCTCCGCCGGCTCAGCGCCCGTGGCGAAGTCAGCGAGCAGCGCGGCCAGTTCCTCGACCTGCTCCACCGACGCGCCGCTGATCCCGACCGTCGTGCGCCCGCGCCGCTTGACCTGCTCCGCGTGCCAGGGCGCGAGCTGGCGAATTTCGCCGATCAGCTGATCGCGCAGCGCCGCCGACTCGTCCGCCGGCTCCGGCGGCGCAAGCGCGACGGCGCAGGCCCACGGATCGTCGCCCGCCGTCGGCGCGTCGTGCGGATAGTCAGCAAGCGCGGTCGCCTCCGCGCTCTCAAGCAGCTGCAGCGCCGAGAGCAGCACGTCGCGCTGGAAATCGGGCTGATCGGGCGAGCCCAGCGGTCGACCGAGCGGGAACGGTACCCAGAGCGAGCGGGGCGGCTTCATGCCCTCCGCGTGGGCGCGAATCAGCGAGACGCCCGTCGTCGCGACGCGGCCTCCGCTGCCGCGCTCGATGTAGTGGCTCAGCGCACACACGGCGCGCGTGCAGAACGGTCAAACGGGAGTCAGGAAAGCCGCGTCAACGCCGTCTTCGGCGAGCAGCCGCCCAATCTCCTCCCCCGTCCGCTCCAGCCGCGTCGGCTCCGGCTGCGCGCCCATGAACGAGTAGTGATAACGGCTCACGCCCCCGATCACGCCCGCCTCGGCCAGCTCGCGCAGCCGTTCCAGGGGAAACACCGTGTTGATGTCCTGCTGGAAGCCGGAACGGTCGAAGTTGACCGAGAGGTGCGACATCCGCAGGTCGGCAAAGTCGATGTCGCCAGGCACCAGGCGGTATTCGACCGAGCCCGGATTGAAGGGGCGATCGCCGCTCGGGTGCAAACCGGCGGTGGTGACGATCGCCACGGTCGTCTCGGCCAGCGGCCGGGGCGAAATCCAGGCCTGCGGCTCAATCTCCGGCAAGGGGAGGCTGAGCAGATTCCTGGCCATATCGGGGTGCATATCTTCGGTGCGGACCATGGAGCGGCTCCCAAGCGTGCTGACAGTGGACGGGGCGGTTGGCATTCCAACGATACCGCTGACGATACCGAATTGTCCCATGCCAGAGCGGGAGCGCTGGTAGTCTGAAGACACCGAGCAAGATCAGGAGTGGGGCGATGCCCGAAGACAGCATTGAAGTCAGCGTGCGCATGGCGGACCGCGGCGAAGTCGGCTATCGGATGGTCTCGGCCTCGATCAGCAGCCGCGAGGGATCGCTGTCCGGCGCGCCGGTCGCGTTCACGATCGTCGACGGCCCGGGCACGCTCGCCTCGGCCGGCGGCCGCGAGCGCACGGTCGATTCGGATGAGTGGGGCATCGCCGAGGTGAACTGGTACCCGGAGCAGCACCCGCGCTCCTCGCCCGAGGCGGAGGTCGTGCAGACCGTCACGATCCGCGCAGTCTGCGAGACCGCCGCGGGCGTGTCCCTGAACGTCGCCTCACCGCTCTGGAAGCACTAGCCGCCCGCCAGTCCCGCTAGCCCGCCAGTCCCGCTAGCCCGCCAGTCCCGCTAGCCCGCCGCGCCCGCCCTGGCGGCGAAGAGCAGACGCCTCCTCCCATCGAGGAGGCCGGAGAAGTATGCAACGCGAGCCCCGCGAACCCCGCGAACCGCCCGATCAGGATCGCCCCGAACCGGAACTGCCGCAGTGGATGCAGCGGCTCGAGGGCTTCCCGCGCACCGACCCGGTCGTCCTGCTCGGCCTCGCGCCGGTGCTGCTCTACCTGCTGATCGAGCGCACCGGAGATGTTCGCGCCGCGATCGCCGCCTCGGTAGTCGCCGCCGTCGTCGTATTCGTCGTCCAACGCCGCCTGCGGCCGCAGCACAAGGTCGTCTTCCGCCTCAGCGTGCTCGGCCTCGCGATCATGATCGTCTTCGGCGTGCTCGGCCTGATCGAAAAGGACGGCAAAACCTTCTGGACATTCGACCCGGTCGACGACTTCATCGTCGGCGGAATCTTCTGCCTCAGCCTCCTGCTCGGCCGGCCGATCGTCAGCCCCGTCATCCGCGAGCTGTTCCCCCAGGTCGCCGAGCGGCTGCCCGGCGATCACCGCATCTGGGTCAAGGTGACCGCCGTCTGGGCCGTGAAAATCCTGCTCACCGGACTCCTGCGGCTCTGGCTGCTGGACGCCGTGGACGCCAGCACCTACGCGATCATCCGCCTGCCGATCGGCTGGGCAATCAACCTCGTCCTCTTCGCCTGGAGCGCCCACGTGATCGCCGCGGCGATGAGCGAATACGCCGCCGAACAGCTGCGCCGCCCCCCCGACCAGCCGGACAGCCTAGACGGATCAGACAGCTCAGCCGATCCCGGCGAAGTGGTCGCGGAGACCGAGGTCGCGGAACGCTGAGCGGAACCACTCGATCACCTCCGGGTGATAGGGAATGCCCCGCTCGGCGCGCTCAATCTCCGCCTCATGCTCTTCCAGTCCGGCGTAGATCACCCGCTCTGCCCCCGGCGCAGTCGGCGTGTCGCGCAGCGACCGCAGGTATTGATCCATATTCGACTTGAACTCGTCAACGTCGGTGAAGGCGGCGATGTTGAAGACAGTGAAATGGTGGCCAACGCCGTTGAAGCGGTGCAGCGCCGAGCCGGCCCCCGCCATAATCCCGCTGAGAATGTCGATCGAGGCCGCGAGCGAATAACCCTTGTGCGAGCCGATCTCGCGCGTCCCGCCCAGCGGCAGCATCAGGAACTCGTCGGGCGTGGGACCGGACTCCATCATCGGCGTCCCGTCCGCCGCGGCCACCCAGCCCGGCAGCAGATCTTCGCCGAGCCGCTGGGCGAGGCGGATCTTGTTCCCGGCGACGGAGGACATCGAGGCATCGAAGATGAACGGCGCTTCCGCGTTCGCCGGCGCCGCGATGCTGAGCGGATTCAGCCCGACCATCGCTTGCGCGCCGTGCGTCGGCGCGACCAGCAGCCCGCCGACCGTCATCGACAGCCCAATCATGTCGTGCGCCAACGCCATCTGCGCGTGATAGGCGGCCGCCCCGAAGTGGCGGCCGTTGTTGCAGACGACGGTCGCCACGCCGCAGTTGCGCGCCTTCTCGATCGCCAGCTCCATCGCCTGCGGCCCGACGGTCAGGCCGAGTCCGCGGTCGCAGTCAATCGTCGCCGCCGCCGGCGCGTCGCGTTCGAGCGTCCAGTTCGGCGTGGGATTGATGTCCCCCGCCTGGATGCCGGCGACATAAGCGCGCAGCATGTTCGAGACGCCGTGCGAGTCGATCCCGCGCAGGTCGGCGTAGAGCAGCGTCTCCGTGCTGCGCGCGGCGTCGTCCTCAGGCAAGCCCAGACGAGTGAAAATCTCCTGCACCGCGCCCCGCATCACGTCGCCAGGGACGCGGACGGCGATCTCTTCCGGGACGGCAAACTGCTTCAACATGACGGCTCCTCGCAGCGTGTGGCAGCGCATAACGGCGTGTCGGGCAGGATACCGCCCGTGTGCGGCGTACTTGTCAGGCGGGAGTCCGCGCCAGCGCGCTTTGCCGTCCCTTCACAGAACCAGCGCCGCAACCCGTCGGAAACCTGCATACCGTCGAAATTGGCGGTACGGAAAGCGGCGCCGCACCGCTTGCGAGACCTTCGCCGCGCTGAGGAGCCTGCAGCATGATTGTGATCCCCATCCCCGGCCCCTACTCGTCAGTCCGGCCCAAGGACCGCGGCGCGCACCTGCGCGAGGTCGCCCGGCGGCGCTGGCAGGTGCGCCGCGAACAGGAGCAGCTGGAGCTGCGCAAACGCCGCACCGAAGCGGTCGAAAAGCGAATGTCGCTGCCCCAAGCCCTGCGCCCCGGCCGCGCCGCGGCAAGCTCGCTCTCGCCGGTCTACAGCATGTTCACCCACGCGCTGTTCCGCTAGCCCGAACCCGAACCCGGCAGCAGCCCGAGCATCAACGGCGGCGCTCCAGACCGACCGGTCTGGAGCGCCGCCGTTCTGCGTTGACTCGAGAGGCCAACGCCGCAACCCTCTCCATCCGGCAAGCAGGTCTCGCCGAGCAGTGAAAGGAGACGCACGTCGCATCCTCAGCCAAGTCGGTTCACAGGCGGATTTTGGACATTGGGAGCGTTGGTTCCCGCGGTCATCTTGGGGCTCATGGCCTTCAGCGCGTTGCCGTCCGGTCAGGTGCGGGCGGAAGTGGAGCTGGAAGAACTAGATGTGGTCGTCTGCGACGGTCTCAGCTCGCTGACGATGGGCGTCAACGCCGGGACGCTGCGCATGATGGGTGAGTTGACCCAGAGCACCCACTCCTCGGATGGCGAGTGCAAGATGTCGCTGACGCTGTTTGACGTAAGCGGGGGATTGCGGCACGGTCGACTATGAAGTTGCTCTCGCATTCGACGGCGATGGATCGGAGTGGGCGCCCTACTCAGGGACCACAGTCGCAAAATCGGACGACTTGGAAGAATCTGGAGGCGTCGTTGGCGCCTCGGGGACGCCCTGCCACTACAGCGCCATTACGGACTATCCGCACCTCTCAGGACGGGATGTGTCGGTCCACGGCCGGTGGCGTACTTTAACCTGGACCGACTGTCCCGAGCGAGCAAATGTCAAGGTATGGCTCAAATCCCATCGCTGCCTACCAGAAGGGAGCGGTCGATGTTTCTGGCAGACAGTCAAGTTCAAGAAGGCCAAGATCAGGCCGTACAATCTCTCGAGGAACCAGGTCACGGCTCGGCGATCCTGCCGGACCTTTCAGTGGACTGCCTTCCAGCCCACCATCGAAGTCCATCCTGGTGGGGACGTGGAGTCCAAGCGCGTTGTCGGACACTACAGGAACCTCAGTTGCCGAGTCTGGTAGCTGGTCGCTGACGAGGGGCATCGTGACCGCCACACTGACCGTCACGGCATTCGGCCACATGTCGCCAAAGTCGCGGCGATCACTCTGGGGCGTCGAGGAAGATCTGTACAAGGTCTTCCTCGCACGTTCCGAACTCATGGGGTGGTCCAGAATCAGCTCGTCCGAGGGCCCTCATCTTCCGCTCCTCTGGGGCATGAACGACGCCGAACTCACTGAAGGTGATGGGGCGGAGGTCGGGTGGGTTCAGGTCGGACTCGACGTTCACGGACGCACCGAACTCCTCATACCCGATCGCCCGCCGCCGGGAATCGACCTGTCAAGGGGGGCATTTGCGGCTGTGCCTGAAACGGGCGCCCCGATTGATCCTGTGGTGGCGCTCCCGCCATTGATCCGATGTGTTGACGATTCGCTGCGTTGGTTCGGCGAGCTCGGCGTGTCCGCCTATGAAGTCATCGTGAGTGACATCGCTCCCCGGGTTCGACCACATCTTGGCGCTCTGTCATCAGGGCTTGCTTGGTTCCACAGTGACCTCTCCGATCCTGTGCGCGGTTTGGTGACGCTCGCCACCGGGCGAAGCACCGATCACATTCTCCGGGAGATCGCCGATGACCTGCGTCAGAGACCTGGACGCTTGCTTGCGTTCGGACCGCTGATCAACTTGCGAGACGGGTATCCAACTGAGGAAGGGCACTGGCCAGTTGTGTGGGCTGGTACCGACACCGGACTTGAGGTGGCTATGCCCGAGTGGTCTGCTGATGCGATCGGGTGGGTCGCTGCGAGAGTGGTTGAAGCCGCGCTCTCGCTCGAATCGGCTCCGCAAGCCCTCTCCGTCCGGGTCACCCGCTCCCCCTCGCAGGAGGAGCTGCCGCAAAGCGACTGAGGAGGGCGGCCCAACCCACCAGCCGTACTACCATGAGAACACCAGTGCCAAAAGCCGGAAAGCTCCCCACCATGCCCACCGCCATCTACTACCGCGCCTTCATCAACCGACTCGCCCACCTCGCCGACGCCCCCAACCCACCCCACGTCTGCGTCGTCGCCGCCAGCATCATGGCCCGTGAACTCTCCCCCCACAATCCCCGCCGCCAAGCCATCCAGCGCCTCCTCCGCGAAGCCGACCCCTTCGACCTCGCCCGCCACAAGCTCCGCGAACTCTACGACCACGCCCACCCAGCCGACCCCACCCCCGCGGACGAACCCCCGGCCCAGAAGCCGGCTCAGGAGGAAGCACCCCCCGCAGAGGACGACGACCCCCTGTAATCAGCAGCGACCGCGTTTTTTTCTTCCCGGCAGCCCCCGCAACCCTCAGCCTCGCCGTGCCCGACTCCGACTCCAAACTGCGCGCTGGTACACTACGACTGCGTGAACGAAATCACGTATCCGCAACAGACCCAACCAATGAGAGGGGAGCGCGGTGGCTGAGTACACCAAGCCCATTCCGATTCCCGACCCGGTCTCCCAGCCGTTCTGGGACGGGGCCAAAGCGGGGAAGCTGATGCTCCCCCGTTGTTCCGACTGCAACCGAGTCCACTGGTACCCGCGAGTGATCTGCCCGTTCTGCCACTCGATGAACATCGAGTGGGTCGAGGGCGCTGGACGGGGCACCATCCACACCTTCGCGGTGCAGCACAACCGCGGCCTCGTCGCGCGCGGCTGGGGCGACGAAGTGCCCTACGTCACCGCCTACATCGACCTCGCCGAAGGCGACCGGATGCTGACCGTGCTCAAGGGCGTCGACCCCAACGACCCCGACTCGATCCAGATCGGCGGTACCGTCCAGATCGAGTTCGAGGAAGCCTCCGAAGACGTCCACATCCCGTTCTGGCGGCCGGTCTAAGCGGCCGGTCTAAGCGCCCGGTCTAAGCGCCCGGTCTAAGCGCCCTGTCTAAGCGCCCTGTCTAAGCGCCCCCGAACGACACAACTCAGGAGAATCTCATGCCTGGTGAAGCCTCCAAGGCGGCCGCGATCATCGGCGCCGCCGAAGCCAACGACATCGGCTACCCGCAGACGCCGAAGTCGTCGCTCACCCTCCACATCGAGGCGATCAAGAACGTCTGCGACATGACCGGCATCCCGATCGCCGCCATCGACGGCATCTTCTCCGCCGGCTGGTCGCCGCAGTTGGCCGAGTACCTCGGCCTTCACCCCAAGTACATCGACACCACCGCCGTCGGCGGCTGCTCGTTCGAGATGCACGTCCATCACGCGCTGGCCGCGATCCACGCCGGCGTGATCAACGTCGCGCTCGTCTCGCACGGCGAGATGGGGTTCAGCCAGCGCTTCACCGGCGGCAAGGGCACCGGCCGCCCCGGCGGCTCCGGCGACCCCTGGGACCCGGCCGTCCAGCACACCTCCGCCTACGGACTCGGCGGCGCGCCGACGTCGTACTCGCACGCCCTCAACCGCCACATGGCGCGCTACGGCACGACCCAGGAAGACTTCGCCGAGATCGCCGTGGTCACCCGCGAGTGGGCGACCCTCAACCCGCGCGCGGTCATGTACCGCAAGGCAGGCGAGGGTGACCTGCCCCCGCTGGAGAAGGGCGAATGGGGCGGCGGCAAGCGCGGCCACACCTTCGGCGGCCCGATCACGGTCGACACCGTGATGAACTCCCGCCCCATCTCCTGGCCAATCAAGCTGCTCGATGTCTGCCTCGTCACCGACCACGGCGGCGCGGTGCTGATCACCGGCCCCGAGATCGCCAAAACCTCGAAGACCCCGCCCGTCTGGATCGCCGGCGCCGGCGAGAGCATCTCCCACTGGAACATGCTCGAGATGGGCGACTTCACCCAGACCTCCGCCGGCCGCTCCGCGGCTGCGGCCTACAGGATGGCGGGCATGGGGCCGGAAGACATGGAAATGGCCATGATCTACGACTCCTTCACCGTCACCGCCGGGATCACCGCCGAGATGCTCGGCCTCGCCCCGGCCGGCGGCGGCCCCGATCTCTGGCAAAGCCGCCGCGCCGCGCCCGGCGGCAACCTGCCGATCAACACCAACGGCGGCGGCCTGAGCTTCAACCACTCCGGCATGTACGGAATGCAGCTCTTGGTCGAGGCCTACCGCCAGCTCTCCGGCACCGCCGAGGACGACGGCTTCTCCGGCGACCCCGGCAAGCAGACCAACGCCCGCAGCTGCGTCGTCAACGGCACCGGCGGCTCGCTCTCCACGACCGGCACCCTGGTGCTCGTCTCCGACGACTAGCCCCGCGCCACTGCTTGACCGCCAACGAGGCCGCCCATCGGGCGGCCTCGTCCGTCTATCTTGTCGCAGACAGGACGAGGGAGGCTGAC
Source organism: Dehalococcoidia bacterium (assembly GCA_965200625.1). Lineage (GTDB taxonomy): Bacteria > Chloroflexota > Dehalococcoidia > Bin125 > Bin125 > Bin125. The sequence continues at coordinate 1,077,419 of OZ241375.1, read as the reverse complement.
CGTGTCACAAGCAGCGAATGGCTCGAACGAGCACGACCAGCAGACCCTGCAAGGCGTGACCTTCTTCTGGGCGCTGGGGCTGCTGGCGATGATCGTGATCGTCGCCGTCTACGCCCTCGGCGGCGCAGCCAGCGAACTCGTCTCCAGCGAGATTGACGGCATCGCCGTGGGCGCAGCGAACGGCATCGGCCTGATCGCCCTCGGCGGAGTGAACGCAATCGGCGTGATCGCGTTCGGCATGGTCAACGCAATCGGCGTGGTCGCCATTGGCGGTGTCAACAGCATCGGTCTCATCTCGATCGGCGGCGTCAACAGCGGCGGCGTGATCACGATCGGCGGCGTCAACAGCTACCGCATTTTCTGGAGCCTCTGGAGCGTCACCCTCTTCGTCTGGGCGCCGCGGATTCGCTGAGCCGGTCGGACGGCGGCGCGGCCCGGCGGGGATGTGTTAACCTCAAGTCAGTTTGAAGCCGGGGTGGTCCGCCGTCCGCGCGACGGGGCTGGGCCTGAGAACACACCCGCTGAACCTGATCCGGGTAATGCCGGCGCAGGGAGCGACGCGAATCTCAGACCAACGCAGATCACCCACACCCGAGAAGGACGCCGCCGTGCGCGTCATGCTCTCGATTGCGGGCTCCGATTCCTCGGCCGGCGCCGGCATCCAGGCCGATCTCAAGGCCGCGTCGCAGTTCTACGGCTGCTACTGCGCCACCGTGATCACCGCCGTCACCGCCCAGAACACGCTCGGCGTCCAGGACGCCTTCCAGCTCCCGACCGCGATTGTGCGCGCTCAGATCGAATCGATCTTCTCCGACCTCAACGTCGCCGCGGTGAAGACCGGAATGCTCGGCGACGCGGAGATGATCGACACCGTCGCCGACGAACTGTCCGAGCGCCAGCCGCCCAAGATCGTGGTCGATCCGGTGATGCTCTCCAAGACCGGCTTCCCGCTCCTCGCCGACGAGGCGGTGGAGACCCTCAAACAGCGAATGCTCCCGCTGGCGACGCTGGTCACCCCCAACACGCACGAGGCCGAACGGCTCACCGGCCTCTCCGTCACGACCATCGCCGAGGCCGAGCAGGCCGGTGCCGCTCTGCTCGACCTGGGCGCGCAAGCCGCGCTCGTCAAGGGCGGCCACCTGGCCGAGTCGCCCGGCACCGACGTCCTCGTCACGCAGGACGAAGTCCGGCTGGTGGAGCGCGAGTGGATCGAGACCAAACACACGCACGGCACGGGCTGCACCTACGCCTCCGCCATCGCCGCGCGGCTTGCCTCTGACGGGAACCTCAGCCTCTTCGAAAGCATCGCGGACGCCAAGGCCTGGCTCACCGAGGCAATCCGTTACGGCCTGGAGCTCGGCCACGGCGTCGGGCCCACGCAGCCGTTCTGGAACCAGGAATGGGGACCGTGGCACGACTGATGACCGCAACACCAATCGGCCGCCTCCACGTGATCACCGACGAGGTGCTGCAAACCCGCTTCACGCACGTCGAGCTGGCCGCCGCCGCCGCGGCGGGCGGGGCCGACGTCGTCCAGTACCGAGAGAAGCGGCCAGTGAGCACGCGCGAGATGATCGCAGTCGCGCGCGCGATGCAGGACGCAATCTGTTCACACGAAACATGCGTGCTGATCGACGACCGCGTTGACGTCGCCGCCGCCGTCGGCGCGACCGCGGTGCACCTGGGCCGCGACGATCTGCCGCCCGCCGCGGCGCGCCTGCTGCTCGGCCCCGACGCGCTGATCGGCGGCACCGCCAACTCTGTCGCCGAGGCGATCGAGGTCGCGCGGCAGCCAGTCGATTACCTCGGCGTCGGCCCCGTCTTCGGCACCACCTCCAAAGGCGAGCGCGCCGCGCCGATGCTCGGTCTGGAGCGCTTCGCGGAGATTTGCGCCGCCGTCGACAAACCCGTCATCGGCATCGGAAGCATCACGGTGGAGCGCGCCGCCGCCGTCCTCTCCGCCGGCGCGTACGGCGTGGCGGTGCTCTCGGCGGTCGTCTGCCAGGACGATCCGCAGGCCGCCTGCCAAGCGTTCGCCGACGAGATTGCGCGGGCGCTCGCATGACTGACCGATCGGCCCGCGGCCGTACGGAGATTGCCATTGTCGGCGGCGGCGTGATCGGTTTGGCGTGCGCCTTGGAGCTGGCGCGGCGCGGCAAGTCGGTCACGGTGGTCGAGCGGGAAACGCCCGGCTTCGGCGCCTCGACCGTCGCAGCGGGAATGCTGACGCCCTCCTTCGAAGTAGAACTGACCCCGCCCGCTCTGGTCGAGCTGCAACTGGACAGCCTGCGCCGCTATCCGCAATTCGTCGCCGCGGTCGAGGCTCTCAGCGGACTGTCCTGCGATTACCGGGACGAGGGCGCCCTCTGGGTCTCGCGGCACCGCGACGACGAGTTGGAGCTCGATCACATCCGCGCCATCCAGGCCGACCGCGGCCTGCCCGCCCAGCGGCTGAGCGGGCGCGAAACGCGGCGGATCGAGCCGTATCTCTCCACGCGCGTGATCGGCGGATTGCTGGTGGAGACCGATCACCAGGTCAACCCGCGCAAGCTGATGGCCGCGCTGGAGGCGGCGTGCCGAGCGCTCGGCGTGGAGATCCTGGAACACACCGGCGTCACCACCGTCGAGCGCGTCAAGGAACAGATCGAACTGACGCTCCAGACCGCAGCGTCAGAGTCGCTCCTGTCCGCCGACCAGGTGCTGTTAGCCGCCGGCGTGTGGCTCGAGGACAGCCTCGTCACGCCCTTGCCCAAGATTGGAATGCGCCCAATCAAGGGGCAGATCGTGCATCTCCAGGGACATCCGCTGATCGATCATGTCCTGCGCAACAGCGACATCTACATCGTCCCCCGCGCCGACGGCGAACTGCTGCTCGGCGCGACCGAGGAGGAGCAGGGCTTCGACCTGCGCCCGACCGCCGGCGGGACACTCGACCTGCTCCGTTACGCCTTCGAGCTCCTGCCCGGCATCTACGACCTGTTCGTGACCGAGATCGACGTCGGGCTCCGACCGGCCGTGGCGGATCACCTGCCCGTACTCAGTCCGACTGACACCGAGGGCGTGTTCGTCGCCGGCGGCCACTACCGAGGCGGCGTCATTCTCGCGCCCAGCACGGCGCACTACCTGGCCGAGATGATGACGAGCGAGCGCGTGCCGCCCCTGGTTGCGCCGTTCACGATTGATCGGTTCCTCAACAGGGAACAGATGCCGGAGGTGGCCGGATGAGTCAGCCCTGGGATGTCGCTGTGTTGGGTGGAGGCGTAATCGGCCTGGCCTGCGCGTTCGAGTTGGCGCGGCGCGGCAAATCAGGAATCGTGATTGAGCGCGACCAGCCCGGTCAACACGCCAGCCGCGTCGCCGCCGGCCTGTTGGGGACAGCCGCGCTGCCGCTCGGCGAGCAGGACGAGATCTACCCGCTCAAACTCGACAGCCTGCGCCGCTATCCCCAGTTCATCGCCGATCTCGAGTCGGCAAGCGGCACGGACGCGGGCTACCGCGCGGACGGCACCCTGTGGGTCGCGCGCGACGCCGACGAAGATCAACAGCTCGATCAACTGCACGCCGAGCGCCTGGAGCGAGGCCTCGACGCCCGCCGCCTGAGCGCGGACGAGGTGCAGGCGTTGGAGCCGGGCCTCACCTCCGGATTGCGCAGCGGCCTGTTGGTCGAGGACGACGCGCAGATCGATCCGCGCCGCTTGCTGGCGGCGTTGACGCGGGCGGCGGAGGCGCTCGGGGTGCGGATCCAGAGTCAGAGCGAAGCGCAGGGCGCGAAGTTCGACGAGGCGAGCGCGCTCTGGACGGTCCAGCTTCGCGCCAACGGAGCAGCGTCCGCGCCGCCGGTCGTCTCCGCTAGGGCGCTGCTGCTCACCGCCGGACCCTGGTGCGACCAGCTCCACAACCTCGCGGACGACGCCGCGCTTGCGCCGAGCGGCGTGGGGCCGGTCAAGGGACAGCTGTTGCGGCTGCGCGGGCCGAACCTGATCGACCGCGTGATTCGCACGACCAACATCGATCTTGCGCAGCGCGTTGACGGCGAGCTGATCGTCGCCTCAACCAAGGAGCCGGAGGCGGGCTGGAATCTCGCGCCGACCGAGGCGGCGCGGGAGCTGCTGTTGGCGCGCGCCTGCCACCTGCTGCCGGCCCTGCGCGGACTGCCGATTGAGGAACAGAGCGTCGGCCTGCGGCCGGCGGTCAATGACCACTTGCCCATCATCGGCCCGGCAGGCCGCCCCGGACTCTGGATCGCCACGGGGCACTATCGGCACGGCATCCTCTTGGCTCCCTCGACTGCGCACTGGCTGGCGGAGGCGATGGAGTCCGGCGAGACGCCAAGCGAAATCAGCGTATACGGCCTGGAGCGGCGCGGATCGCCGCCCTTGAGTTTGGAGGCGGCTTCATGACACAGCCGCGCACGACACTGGCGGTCAGCTTGAACGGGGAGTCGGTCCAGCTCTCGCAGGCAGGGCTCCGCGAAGCGCTTTGCGAGCTCGGTTACGACCCCGAGCAGCAGGGTATCGCCGTCGCAATCAACATGGCCGTCGTCCCGCGCAGCGAATGGCCGCAGACCGGCCTCCGCGACGGCGACCGGATCGACATCGTCGGCGCGAAGCAGGGCGGGTAGGCGGACTGATGAGCACAACCACGCACACCACGCACACCACGCACACCACGCACACCACGCGCAACCCAGCAGCCGACGCCTGGACCCTCGCGGGCCGCGAAATGCGCTCCCGCATCATTCTTGGCACGGCGCGCTATCCGTCGCAGGAGACGCTGCTCGCCTCCCTGGAGGCCTCGGGCACTGAACTGGTCACGGTCGCGCTGCGGCGCGTCAACGTCGGCTCGGCCGACGGCTCCGATCCGACCAACCTCTACACCGTCCTCACCGAGCGCGGCTACGGGCTGCTGCCCAACACGGCGGGCTGCTTCACCGCGCCCGACGCCGTCCTGACCGCCGAGCTGGCGCGCGAGGCGTTGGGCGTGTCGTTGATCAAGCTCGAAGTGATCGCCGACGAGGAGACATTGCTGCCCGACACCGAAGGGCTGCTCGAAGGCGCGCAGGAGCTGGTGCGCCGCGGCTTTCAGGTTCTGCCCTACACCAACGACGATCCGGTCACCGCGCGCAAGCTGGAAGACGTCGGCTGCGCCGCCGTGATGCCGCTCGGCGCGCCGATTGGGTCAGGCCTGGGCATTCGCAATCCGCACAACATCCAGCTGATCAAAGAGCGCGCCAGCGTGCCCGTGATCGTTGACGCCGGCGTCGGCACAGCGTCCGATGTCGCGATCGCCTTTGAGCTGGGCTGCGACGCGGTGCTGATGAACACCGCCGTCGCCCGCTCGCGTGACCCCGTGCGCATGGCGCGGGCGATGAACGCCGCCGCCCGCGCCGGGCGCGACGCCTATCTCGCCGGCCGAATGCCGCGCAAGTTCTACGCCGAAGCCTCGTCCCCGTCCGCGGGGATGATCTCGCCCCTGGAGACGTCCTGAACATCTACGTCCTGAACATCAATGCGCCACCGATTCGCTTGAGAAGGAGTACGACCGTGTCCGATCCGCCGCTTTCCCAACGCCTCTGGGACGCCAACCGTGACCTCGCGGAGGCCTGCCTGGAGCATCCCTTCATCACCGGCCTGGCCGACGGCACACTGTCCGAGTCCCGCTACGGACTCTTCGCGCAGCAGGATCACTTCTACCTCGACGCCTACGCGCGCTCCTACGCCTGGGGCGCGGTGCGGGCGCGGGACTGGGGCACGCGGCGGCAGTTCGGCGAGCTGCTCGCCGGCATCCTCACCGAAGGGACGCTGCACGAGCAGACCGCGCCCGCGCTGGGCGTCTCGCTGGAGGATGTCCAACCGCTGCCGGCCGCGCGCGAGTACACCGATTTCCTCCTCGCCACGGCGTCGCTGGGCACGATCGGCGAGCATCTCGCCGCGATGGCGCCCTGCGCCAAGCTCTACGGCTGGCTCGGCTCGCGTCTGGCTGATCAGCCCTACGACGATCGCTACGGCTTCTGGATCACCATGTACTCCAGTCCCGACTACGCCGGGAAGGTGGACATCATTCAGGCAATGCTTGATGAACACAGCGACGACTCGGCGTCGGAGGCAATCAAGTTCCGCACGGCCATGGAGTTGGAGTACCGCTTCTTCGACTCGGCCTGGGTGCATGGGGGTGAATGATGCAGCACCGACGAGCGCTCCCATCATTGCTCCCATCGTTGTTCACACCGCTGCGCACGCCGTTGCTCGCGGTGGCGCTCGTCGCGCTGACCGCGATGGCCGCGCTGGTGGTCGGGGCCTGCTCCGACGCCGGCGACGTGCCATCGGCCAGCGAGATTCGCGTCGTCGAGGCTGAGGCGGAGCAGGAACCGGACATCATCCGCCTCCAGCTCGATTGGCTGCCCAACACCAACCACACCGGCGTCTACGTCGCCATGTCGCAGGGTTGGTATGCGGACGAAGGCATCGAGATTGAGATTCTGCCCTACAGCGGCATTGCGGGCGAGATCTTGCTCGATCAGGGCATTGCCGAAGTGGCGTTCTCCTTCCCGACCTATCTGCCGCTCTTCCGCGCGCAGGACCTGGACATCGTCTCCATCGCCGCCGTCCTGCAGACCAATCCGACCGAGGTCGCGGTGCTGGCGGACGGCCCAATCGAGCGCCCGCGCGACCTCGACGGCCAGACCTACGGCGGCTTCGGCGGCCCAGCCGAACAACCGCAGTGGGAATGGGTCGTGCGCGCCGATGGCGGGCGCGGCGACATCTCCGGCGTGATCCTCGACACCGCGGCCTACGAAGCTCTCTACGCCGGCCGCGTGCAAGCAGTGGAGCCGTTCATGACCTGGGAGGGGATCGAGGCGAGGCAGCGCGGCATCGAACTACGCACCTGGAAGTACACCGATTTTGGCATCCCCGACTTTCCCGGCGTCGTGCTGGTGGCCTCGCAGAAACTGATCGACAGCGACCAGGACCTGCTGACGCGCTTCCTCCGGGCCACGATCCAGGGTTATGAGTACGCCGTCTCCGAGCCGAACCGCGCCGCGCAGATGCTGATCGACGTCGCCGGCGAGGACGTCTTCCCCAATCTCGATCTGGTCTTTGAGTCAGCCCGTCTGCTGGCGGCGCAGTACTATGTCGATCCGCAGGGGCGCTGGGGCTCGCAGACGCTCGACCAGTGGCGCGGCTACACCGAGTGGCTCTACGAGCACAAACTGCTGCTCGACGCCGACGGCGATCCTCTGACCACGCCGCCCGACTACGCGGCCCACTTCACCAATGACCTCTACGCCGCGGCGCGCGCGTCGCTCAATTAGCAACGGCGGCTCGGGTGCTGGCGGTTGAGGCGGTCGGCAAGACCTACGGACGCGGCACCAACCAGGTGGCGGCGCTGGCTGATGTGTCCCTGACCGTTGCCGACGGCGAGTTCGTCGCGCTCGTCGGACCGTCCGGCTGCGGCAAGACAACGCTGCTCAAGCTGATCGCCGGCCTCGATGAGGCGGACAGCGGACGCATCCTGGTCGACGGCGCAGCGCCGTCCGCCGCGGAGCGGCTGACCCATTTTGGTTACATGCCGCAGCAGGATCTGTTGTTTCCCTGGCGGACGGTGCTGGAGAACGTCTCGCTGGGGCTGGAGGTGCAGGGCGTCGGCAAGCGGCAGGCGCGCAGCCGCGCGGCGGCGCTGGCGCCCCAGTTCGGACTGGGCGGCTTCGAGCAGCGCCGGCCGCACGAGCTGTCGGGCGGGATGCGCCAGCGGGCGAGCTTCCTCCGCACCTACCTGCTGGGCCGCTCCTTCCTCTTGCTGGACGAACCGTTCGGCGCGCTCGACGCGATCACGCGCGGACAGCTGCAGACCTGGCTGGCGGAAACCTGGAACCGAATCGGCGGCTCGGCGCTGCTGGTCACGCACGATCCGCATGAGGCGGTCGTGCTGTCCGACCGTGTCTACGTGATGTCGCCGCGGCCCGGGCGGATTACGAATGTGCTGGAGGTCAACCTGCCGCGCCCCCGGACCGCGCGGGCCGCCGAGACCGAGGCGGCGCGCCAGCTCATTGACGTGCTGCGCCACGAGACCGAAGCGGACTCTGAAGCCCACGGAGCGCCGGCGTGAGCGGGCGTCCGCTGAGCCGCGAGCTGTGGCTCAGCGTCGCCGCGCCGCTCGCGCTGATGCTGCTGGTCTTGAGCGGCTGGCAGCTCTACGTCTGGCTCTCCGACATCCGCCCGCAGGTGCTGCCCGGACCGATCCGCATCGTGCGCGAAAGCATCGAGTCGGCGGACGTGATCTGGAGCCACTCGCTGGTCACAATGTCCGAGGTTGGCGTCGGCTTCGCGATTAGCATCGTCTGCGCCCTGACTCTCGGATTGTTGATCGACCTCTCGCCGCCGCTGCGCCGGGCGGTGTATCCCCTGATCGTCGCCTCGCAGACCATCCCGATCCCGGTCGTCGCCCCGTTGCTGGTGATCTGGTTCGAATACGGCCTGCTGCCCAAGATCATCGTGGTCGGCCTGTTCACGTTTGTGCCGATCGTGCTCGGCTTCGCCGCCGGGTTGGCCGCGACCGAGCGCTCGGCCGTCGATCTGATGCGCACTTTCGGCTCTTCGCGGTGGCAGATCTATCGCTACGTGAAAGTCCCGGCGGCGCTGCCTGACCTGTTCACCGGCCTGCGGATCGCCGCCATCTACGCGGTGCTCGGCGCGATCTTCGGGGAGCTCGCCGGCTCGTTCGACGGGCTCGGCGTCTTTCTCGAGCAGGCGCGCCTCTCCTTCCGCACCGACCTCGTCTTCGGCGCAATCTTCGTGATCGCGTTCCTCAGCTACCTGCTGTTTCTGCTGGTCGTGCTGGTCGAGCGGCGCGCAATCCCCTGGCGTTTCCAGCAGCGCGAATCATGATTCTGCACCGCCTCATGCTGATTGCCGATCAGCAGGGAACCGACGGCCGCCCGCTGCCGGACGTGATCGTGCGCGCCGCGCATGGCGTCGGCGGTCAGTTGCTGGTGCAGTTCCGCGAGCGGACGATGCGCGACGCTGAACTGATCGCCGTGATTCGCGCCGTCCAACGCCGAATGCCGCCGCAGACCGTGCTGATCGTCAACAACCGCCCCGCCCTCGCGCAGGCGCTGGGCATCGGTCTCCATCTCCCCGCCGCGGCGCAGCCGCCTGGCGGCCGCTACGCGCTCCTCGGTCGATCCGTCCATGATGAGGCGGAGGCCAGGCGCGCGCTGGCAGATACGGTGGATTACGCGGTCGTTGGCACGATCTTCGAGACCCAGTCGCATCCCGGCCGCGCGGGCGCTGGTCTGGCCCGGCTGACGGCGATGCGGAGTGTGTTGGGCGATACGCCCTGCTACGCCATCGGCGGGCTGACCAGCGCGACGGCGGCGCAAGCAATCGCGGCGGGCGCCTGGGGCGTGGCGGTGCGGACGGCGATTCTGGCAGCGGCCGACCCGTCGGAGGCGGCGTATCAGCTGCACAGTAGCCTGCCCACATGACGACTAACGCGCCGCTGCGGACGGTGATCGAGGGGCGCAGCCCCTCGAACTTCGACTCCGTCAGCCGCGCCCGCGCGCTGCTCAACAACGGCCCCAACGCGCTCACGGCGCTCGCCGACGACCTGCGCGGGGCGCTGCGCGATCCGGCAGATGTGCTGATCGACCGGCCGTCACGCCTGCTCTACGCGACCGATGCCTCGCTCTACGAGATGGAGCCGGTCGCCGTCGTCTTCCCGCGCACGCCCGCCGACGCGGAGGCGGCGGTCGCGGTCGCCCGCGCGCACGGCGTGCCCTTGCTGCCGCGCGGCGGCGGGACGAGTCTGGCCGGCCAGGGCGTCAATCACGCCGTCGTGCTCGACTTCACCCGCCACATGAACGCGGTGCTCGAGATCGACCCGCAACAGCGGATCGCCCGCGTCCAGCCGGGCCTGGTGCTGTCGGAGCTGAACAAAGCGGCCCGCGAGTTTGGTCTGCACTATCCGATCGATCCGTCCACGGCCAACCGCGCCACGATCGGCGGGGGCATTGGCAACAACTCCTGCGGCACGCACAGCGGCCTCTACGGGAAAACGGTTGACGTGGTGGAGTCGCTGGAGGTCATCCTCTCGGATGGCGAGCAGTTGCGCTTCGACCAGGTGGACGCGCGGCGGCTGCGCGCGCTGATCGACGCCGGCGGCCGCGAGGGCCGGCTCTACCGCGATCTGCGCGCCCTGGCCGAGCGCGAACGCGCCCAAATCGCGGAACGCTTCCCCGAGATTCCCCGCCGCGTCTCCGGGTACAACCTCGATACGCTGCTCGACCCGAACGGCGTCAACCTGTCGCAGATGGTGGTGGGCTCCGAGGGGACGCTGGCGGTGGTCACCGAGGCGACGGTCCAGCTCGCGCCGCTGCCCGCGCGGCGGGGGATTCTCGCGGCCCACTTCCACACCTTGATTGAAGCGGCGGAGGCGACGCTGACCGCGAACGCGCACCGACCGGCGGCGATTGAGCTGGTTGACGAGATCATCATCGAGCGCTGCCGTTCCAGCGTCGGCTATGCGCCGCTGGCCGAGTTCGTGGTCGGCGAGCCGGGCGCGATCCTGCTGATCGAGTGTTTCGCTGACAACGATGCGGAGCTAAACGCGCAGCTGCGAACCATCGAGTCAGAGTTGCGCTCGCGGGGCATGGGGTACGCCTTCGTCACCGCCACCGATTCGGCGGCGCAGGCGCGGATGTGGCAGATGCGGCAGGCCGGTCTGGGACTGCTGATGTCGATGCACGGCGATCCGAAACCGGCGGCGTTCGTCGAGGACACCGCCGTCCCACCCGAGCGGCTGCCCGAGTTCGTCGCGCGGTTCGACGCGGCGGTCCGCGCCAGAGGGCTGCGCGCCGGCTACTACGGACACGCGGCGGCGGGCTGCCTGCACATCCGCCCGGTCGTCAACGTCAAGGATCCCGTCGGACTCGAGCAGACCGAGGCGCTGGCCGCGGAGATTGCCGATCTGGTGGTCGAGTTCGGCGGTTCGCTGTCCGGCGAGCACGGCGACGGCATTGTGCGCGGCGCGTTTATCGAGAAGATGTTCGGGGCGCAGCTGGTCGACGCCTTCCGCGAGGCGAAGCAGCGCTTTGATCCGGACGGTCTGCTCAATCCCGGCAAGATCATCGATACGCCGCCCTTCCAGGACAACCTGCGGCTCAGCCCGGAGACGGTCAATCAGGAACCGCAGGGCTGGCTCGATTTCCGCTCGGAGGGCGGGCTCGCCCGCGCCGCGGAGCTGTGCAACGGGCAGGGCGCCTGCCGCAAGTTCGACGGCGGCATGTGTCCGTCGTTTCAGGTCACGCAGGATGAGGAGCACTCGACCCGCGGGCGGGCGAACCTGCTGCGCCAGGTCCTCAACGGCGCGATGCCGCTGGAAGAGCTCGCCGGCGACCGCCTGCACGAGGCGCTCGACCTCTGCGTCGAGTGCAAGGCCTGCAAGGCGGAGTGTCCGTCGGGCGTCGATCTGGCCAAGATCAAGTACGAAGTGCTGGCCCATCGACACCAGACGCACGGCGTCCCGCTGCGCGATCGCGCGTTCGCCAACATCGGCGCGCTGCTGCGGCTGGGTTCGCTCACGCCGCGTCTGGCCAACGCCGCGGCCGCAACGCCGCCGACCCGCTGGGCGCTGCGGCGACTCGGCGTGCATCCCCAGCGGCCGCTGCCGCGTCTGGCGGGTCAGACATTTGACCGCTGGTTTCGACGGCGAGCCGCGCCAGGCGCCACGCGCGGCCAGGTCGTGTTGTTCGATGACACGTTCACCAACTTCGTCCATCCCGAAGTCGGGATCGCCGCGACACGGATCATCGAGGCGCTTGGCTATCGCGTCCTTCGAGTCGCGCAGCGCGACTGCTGCGGGCGGCCGTCGATCTCCAAAGGGCTGTTGGACGACGCCCGCGGGCTGGCCGAGCGAAACGTATCCGCGCTGCTGCCCCACGCGAGAGGCGGGACACCGATCATCGGCACCGAGCCGTCCTGTTTGCTGACGTTGCGGGATGAGTATCCGCTGTTACTGCGGAACGAAGCGGCGGCGAGCGTCGCTGCGCAGGCGCTGTTGTTCGATGAGTGGCTGGCGTCGGAGTTGGCGCGCGAAGATGCGCCGGCAATCTTCTCCGGGGATCGCGGCGCGCTCTTGCTGCATACGCACTGTCATCAGAAGGCGCTGGCGGGGTTCACGCAGACGCTTGAGGTGTTGCAGCGGGCGGGCTATCAGCCGCAAGCAATCGACAGCGGCTGCTGCGGCATGGCCGGCTCGTTCGGCTTTGAGGCGGAGCATTATGAGCTCTCGCGGCGGATGGGCGAGTACCGGCTGTTCCCGGCGCTGCGTCGGACGCCTGCTGCGCCGGTGGCGATCACCGGGGTCTCCTGCCGCCAGCAGATCGGCCACTTCACCGACCGCGAACCGCGCCACGTCATCGAGTATCTGGCCGACGCGCTCGATGAGGCGTCAGGCTGAGCGTTGTCCGGAGCAGGCTGGGAGTGAGACGCTGGTGCCGAGGGTCGGAATTGAACCGACGACACCACGATTTTCAGTCGTGTGCTCTACCAACTGAGCTACCTCGGCACGATAGCCCGTTCAGCATACACCGCGCTGGTGCTTCAGGCGGTCGTGGGGACGCGGTGATCAGTCCTGCGGCATGTTGGTGATGGTCGGCATGATCGCGCGGCGCACCTCCTCGAAGACCTCCTCGATCGTGCCGCGCGCGTCGACGACATCCCAGTTGTAGCGCTCCGCCATCACCGACATCTCGCGCAGCTGCTCGCGCTGATGCTGCATGAAACCGTCGTAGATGCTGCGGTCGTGCAGGTAATCGCCGCCCGATTCCCAGAAGTCGAAGCCGCGCTCCAGGATGCGCAGGACGAGATCTTCCGCGTCGATGTCGAGGTAGATCACCTGGTCGGGAATCAGGGCGAAGCCGTAGATCTGTTCGAGCCACTCGCGCGCCGCGCCCCGCACGATCGCCCGGGCCATCAGCGAGAAGATGTAGCGGTCGGCGAGTACCACCATGCCGGCCTGCAGCGCGGGCAGCATGATCCGCTCGAAGCGGTCCCAGAAGTCGGTCGCGTAGAACAGGTTGAGTGTGATCGGATCGAGCGTGTGGCCGACCTTCGCCTGGTCAATGCCGGGTCCCACCAGCGGCGAGCGCCGCAGGCCGCTGTCGACCACGCCCCAGCCGTTCGCTTCGAGGTAGTCCTTCAGGATCGAGATAATCGTCGAGCGGCCGACCCCGTCGGTGCCCTCGATCGCGATCAGCCGTCCCGGCAGCCAGCTCTGGTCAATGCCGGGCGGCGGTTCGCCGTAGAACTGCACCGCGGTCACAGGCCACCGCCCGCGGCCAGCGAGGCGAACCCGGTCTGAATGTGCGAAGGTACGGCGGAAATCTCCCGCTGCGGCATCCCCTCGAGCAACGGCTCAACCAGCTTGCGCACCTGGACCTGCTGGTTGACCAACGATTGCGCGGCGTCGATCCGGGTGATGTCGTACTCCTCGCAGAGCGCGTCGTACTCCTCGAGGATGCGCCCCTGGAAGATGCGGAAGGACTCCTGCACGTCCTCGCTGAGGCCGAGGTCCATGCCCGCCTCGTAGAACTTGATCTCGGCGCGCGCGGCGTTGATCCGGCGGATCGACTCCTCCAGCGACACCTGGAAGTAGAGCGCCAGGTTGGGCGGCGGCGCGAACGAGTAGAGGTCGCGCACCCATTTGCGGTTGACGCCGCGCGCCGCGTCGCGGGCGAAGGCGGTGTAGACGTAGCGGTCGGCCAGGACGATGACGCCGGCCTGGAGCGCGGGCAGAATCTGTTCATAGGTGCGGCTGGCGAAGTCGGCGGCGTGGATCAGACTGAACGACATCGGCGTCAGCAGCTGCTTGCGCTTGCCCCGCTTGGTCGTGTCGCGCACGATCGGCGACGAGTTCCACTCCGTAAAGACGGTGACATAGCCCTCGCTGCGCAGCCATTTGTGGAGCAGGTCGAGCTGCGTGCTCTTGCCCGAGCCGTCGATCCCCTCGACCACGATCAGGCGGCCGGGGATCTGCGAGAAATCAATCGGAGTCACCAAGGTCGGTTCCTTTCCGGCTGCCGGTGACAGGGAGTCCCAACGGATGGACCATAGTCCCCCGGATTGGCACATATGTTAACGAATCGTCGGCGCTGCCCGACGGCGGCGGCGGTTGCTGGACAGGTTCCTCTGCTTCCCCTTTTGGAGGGGAGCTGTCCCTGAGGGACTGAAGAGGGACGCCCGCCGAAGGATATGGGCGCAACGCCCGTGTGGGTTCCCCTGTTCGGGCCAGAGGCAGGCGCAGCTTTCGCGGGAATGATGGATGTTGAGCAGAGTTGGGAAGCCCCCGCAGTCTCTGCGCGACAGCTCCCCCTTTGGGGGAGCTCTTCGACGCCGGTGAGGGTTTCCCGTTCAGGCCAGGGCAGGCTCTGCTTACGCAGGAACGGTGAAGAGTGAGCAGTGGGTGTGATGGAGGAAGGGGTGGTGGAGATAGGGGGACTCGAACCCCCGACCTCGTCGTTGCGAACGACGCGCTCTCCCAGCTGAGCTATATCCCCACGCATCTACCGAACACCATCAGCCTACAACCGCAACGCCCTGCCGTTCAAACTGTCCGTTCACTGGCGGGCTGATCAGCGGGCAACAGACCGTCGGGCAGATCGACGATCATCTGTCCAGCCGCGAGGTCCACGCTGACGACCACGTCGCGCACGGCGGGCACAAGCAGGTCGCGCTGACCGCTGCGATCGACGATGTAGACGTCGTTCGCGCCGGTCTGCAGCACCTCGCGGACGGTGCCGAGCGGCTCGCCGTCGACAGTGACCACGCGCAAGCCCTCGATTTCGTCGATATACCAGAAGGCTTCCGCCGTGCGCGGGCGTTCGTGCTCGGGGACTTCGATCAGTTCCCCGCGCAGCGCCTCGGCGGCGGCGTGATCGCTGACGCCCTCGAGGTAGAGGTAGACGCGCCCCTTCTGCCAGTTGCAGCGCTCGACCGTGCGCGGCGCGCCGGCGATGAAGACGCGCGCGCCGGGCGCGAACCGTTCCGGGAAGTCGGTCAGCGGCAGCGCCTTGACCTCGCCGTTGAGGCCGCGCGGGCGCTCGATCAGGCCGACCGCGCGGTAGCCGTCGCGGGGCATCCGGTCGGTCGGCGCGGCGCGGCCGAGGCGGGAGGCCATGAGCGGGTTAGCGGGTGTCGATGTCGAGCGAGGTGTCGACAGCGCGGGCGTGTCCGGAGACGGAGAGCAGCGTCCGCATCGCCACGGCGAGCCGGCCCTCGCGGCCGATGATGCGGCCCATGTCCGACTCGTGGACGAGCAGCTGGACAGTCACGTGGTCACCGGTCTGTAGGCGTTCGACGCGGACGGCGTTGGGTTCGTCAACCATCCACTTGGCGACGTATTCGATGAAGTCTTCCATCGCGGCCTCGACTATTCGGATGCGGCGGCCCGTTTGGCGTCGGCGCGCTTGCTGCGCGGCTTCGGCTGCCAGGCGGCGATCAGGCCTTCGCGGGCGAGGAAGCGGTGGACGGTCTCGGTCGGCTGGGCGCCGTGCGAGAGCCAGTGCTTGACCCGCTCGCCGTCCACGTTGAACGTGGCCGGGTCGGTCAGGGGGTCGTAGTAACCCAAATTCTCGACGAAGCGGCCGTCGCGCGGCTTGCGCGAGTCCTGCACAACCACGCGGTAGAAGGCCCGTCCCTTGCGCCCGTGCCGGGCCAGTCGGATTTTCAGCATCGGTTCAGCTCTGCCTGCGTCTCATCCTGCGGTATCGATCCAGCGTAAACGCATCGCGTCGTTGGCGCTGTGCTGCACCCGACGCTCGAGCGCCGGGCTTAGCGCCGCCCGGCCGCGGTGCGGGCGCCGGGCATACCCGGCATCTTGCCGGAGGCGAGATCTTTCATGATCCCCTTGGCCTGTTTGAACTGGTTGAGCAGCTGGTTGACCTCCTGCGGCGTGGTCCCGCTGCCCTTGGCGATGCGCCGCCGCCGCGAGCCGTTGATGATCTCCGGCTTGTGCCGCTCCTCCGGCGTCATCGAGAGCACGATCGCCTCGAAGTGCTTGAAGAAGTCGTCGCCCAGCTCATCGACCTGGATCTGATTCTTGATCGAGCTGAGGCCCGGGATCATGCTCACGATCTGCGAGATCGGCCCCATCTGGCGCACTTTGGAGATCTGCTCGATGAAGTCTTCGAGATCGAAGTCGCCGTCCTGCAAGCGCCGCCGCCAGACCTTGGCGTCCTGCTCCCCGAACTCCTGCTCGGCGCGCTCCACGAGCGTGGACATGTCGCCGCGCCCGAGGATGCGTCCGGCGAGCCGGTCGGGGTGGAACTGTTCGAGCGCGTCGGGCCGCTCGCCGATGCCGAGGAACTTGATCGGCGCGCCGGTGACGGCGCGGATCGAGAGCGCCGCGCCGCCGCGCGCTTCGCCGTCCATCTTGGACAGCACGACGCCGCTAATCCCGACCGCCTCGTCAAAGGCGGAGGCGGCGTTGACCGCGTCCTGCCCGGACATCGCGTCGGCGACGAGCAGCACTTCGGTCGGCTGGAAGCGGTCGCGCAGCTCGGTGATCTCGGCCATCATCCCGGCGTCAATGTGCAGCCGTCCGGCGGTGTCCACGATCACGGTGCGCGCGCCGATCTGGTTGGCGCGCGCGAGGCCCTGTTCGACGATCGTGACGGGCTTCGCGTCCGCGCCCAGCTCGAACACTTCGATGTCGAGCTGGCGGCCCAGCGCCTGGAGCTGATCGATGGCGGCGGGGCGATACACGTCAGCGGCGATCAGCAGCGGCCGCTCGCCGGCCTTGCGCGCGCGCAGGGCGAGTTTGGCCGAGGTCGTCGTTTTGCCGGAGCCCTGCAAGCCGACCATGAGGATGATCGTGGGTCCCTGGGAAGCGCGCTGCAGATTGGGCGAATCAGTGCCGAGCAGCGCCACCAGTTCCTCGTTGATGATCTCCACGACGCGGTTGAGCGGCGTGGGCGACTTCATCACCTCGTCCGTGCTGGCGCGGGCGCGCACGGCCTTGATGTAGTCGCGGGCGACCTTGTAGTTGACGTCCGCTTCGAGCAGCGCGAGGCGAACCTCGCGCAGCGCCGCTTCGAGGTCTTTTTCGGAGATTGCGCCGCGCCGGCCCAGCGTCGCGAAGACGCCCTGCAGCTTGCCGCTCAACGCATCGAACATCGCCATCGGTCGCGCCTTCCGAGTGTGTCGGTCAGGCGTAACCCTAGCTAGGAGAGCCCCGCCTCTGCCATGCGCACGCAGAGGTCGCCGACGCGCACGCTGTAGCCCCACTCGTTGTCGTACCAGCTGACGACCTTGACCTGGGTGCCTTCGAGCACCATGGTCGAGAGCGCGTCGATGATCGAGGAGGCTGGGGAGCCCTTGAAGTCGCTGCTGACCAACGGGGCGGTCTCGTACTCGAGTACGCCGAAGAGCGGCGATTCGCGGTCGGTGGCGGCCTTCTCGAAGGCGGCGTTGATCTCTTCCTCCGAGGTCTCGCGCTCGGCGTCAATCACGAGGTCAACGACCGAGACGGTGCTAGTCGGCACGCGGTAGGCCATCCCGTTGAGCTTGCCGTTGAGGTGGGGCAGCACGAGGCCGACGGCCTTGGCCGCGCCGGTGCTGGTCGGAATGATGTTCATCGCCGCGGCGCGGGCGCGGCGCAGGTCGCCGTGCACGGTGTCGAGGATCGCCTGGTCGTTGGTGTAGGCGTGAATCGTCGACATGATCCCGCTCTTGATGCCGACGGTGTCGTCAAGCACCTTGGCCATCGGCGCGAGGCAGTTGGTCGTGCAGGAGGCGTTCGAGACGACGTGGTGCGCGGTCGGGTCGTAGGCGTCGTCGTTGACGCCGAGCACCACCGTGAGGTCCTCGTTCTTGGCCGGCGCGGAGATCACGACTTTGGACGGCCCGTGATTGAGGTGGCCGCGCGCCTTGCCCGCGTCGGTGAAGATGCCCGTGCTCTCGACCACGATCTCGACGCCGTGGTCGCCCCAGGGAATCTGGCCCGGGTCGCGCTCGGAGATCACGGCGATGCGCTGGCCGTCGATCACCAGGTCGCCGTCCACGACATCGACCTCGCCGGGGTAGCGGCCGTAGTTGGTGTCGTACTTGAAGAGGTGGGCGTTCGTGTCGGAGTCGGTCAGGTCGTTGATCGCGACGACTTCGAGATCATCGCCGTGAAAATCGAGCATGCCCTTGAGCACCTGTCGCCCGATCCGGCCGAAGCCGTTGATGCCAATTTTCGTCGCCACGGAGTTCTCCTGAGTGTGTGTGCGGTGGTCGTGTTGTTTGCAGGATCGCAGAGCCAGCGGATGCACTCAAGCGCAATGGCAGGTGCAGAGGCAAACGCCATGTCAAACGCGGTGGATGCAACCGCGCGCCGGCCCGTCCTCCAGCGGGCGGCTAGAGCAGCACCCGTTTCGGCGCGCCCGAGGGTTGGCGGCGGAAGTTGTCGATTAACAGGCGCTGACGCCCCCGATCAACGATCCACTCGCCGCGGCAACGGCGCTGGTCCTGCAGGATGGTCTGGCTCTGGCGGTGGAGGCGCTGATACTCCTGCCGATCTTCAGCCTCGACGCCGAACAGGCCGCTGCCGACGGCGAAGCGGCACTGGCGATCCTGGATCACGATCTGCCAGCCGAACAGCAGTTGCGCCCAGCCGAGGTGGAAGGCCTCGTCCGCCCAGTTGATGAGGAAGCTCTTGTCGTGCGAGCCGTCGGCGCTGAGCAGCGCGGACGCGCCGAAGTGGGAGCGTGAGAGTTCGGCGACGGCGCGGTAGGCGTCGGCGGTCTCGGGCGCCATCGCGATCTGCTGGCCGGCCATGTACTGGCCCATGCCGATTTCGGTCGCGTGATGCTCGGCGTTGTTCGACCAGGCTCCGCGCAGCCAGTCCTCAAACTCGATCTGTTCCTCGCCGACGACCGCCTGTTCCGCGCCCAACCACTCCATCGCGCCGCGCATCAGGGTCAGCGCGGCGGAATAGGAAGCGCGGGCGGTCAGGGCGCGCGCCTCGAGTCCGCCGCTGTAGACCCGCGACCAGAAGAGCAGGGCAGAAGCATAACGGCGGTTGCGGAACCGGGAGGCATAAGACTGTTCGACGATCTTGCGCTGCAGGGAGAACGCATCGCTCAGCCAGCGCAGGTCGAGCGGCAGGGCGAAGGTGGTCTCGCGGAAGGCGTCGCGCCGGGTCTGCGGTTCGTCGTCGCGCGGCCTGGCCAGCGCCGGCGTGTCTGCGGGGAAGGTGATCGGCGAGATCCGCTGCTTCGGCGGCGGGAGCGGCTCGAGCGGCTCGGACGGATCGGCGGTCATGAGCCGGCGGCTCCTGAGTCGCGGGAGGCGAGCAGCGCCTCGAGCCAGCGCAGCAGCCGCTCGCTCTGCGTGTCGATGAACGGCCGGTCGGGATGCCAGGCCCAGAGTTCGCGCACGACTTCCAGGGTCGACCAGGTGCTGCCTTCGCCGCCGTTGACGATCTGCGCCAGCCGCGCGGCGACGTGGTCGGCGGTCCAGACCAGCGGGCGCTCGTAGTCGAGCAGGCGCGTGGCCTGGGTCAGGGCGCGAATCCAGCGCTCGACGGTGTCGAAGGCGACGCGGCGATCCATGAGCAGCGCGCGCAGCGCCAGGACTTCCGGCAGATCGACAACGCGGGCCGGCGGCCGATCGGGCGGCGGCACTGGCTCGGGGCCGTCGTCGTCGGGCAGGCGCGTCAGGGCGTCGCTCCACTGCGCGGCCGGGACGCGGCGCAGTTCGTTGTAGACCAGCGCGCCGCCGGAGCCGGTCGCCCACCAGCTGCGCAGCCGCTCATGGCGAGCGGGAGCGAGCCGGGCAGTGTCGCAATCGGATGAGCTCGAGCTAGGCACGGGTTGAGGTTATCGCAGGCGTGGCCATCGGGATCTGCGGGCGTTCTGGTCAAGCGGGGTGTTGGCTGAACGTTAGCTACGATAACCGCTTACCGCGATAACTCCAGTCCAAAGCGGGCGGGTCTGATCGCTTGCTAGAGCGGATCAAGCGTCGCTCCGTGATCGGCGCTGCCACGACGGCCCGACAGCGAGCGCGAAGGAGACGGCCCAGCAGTATGGAACACGAAATTCAGCAGTTTCTGACCTACATGGCGGCGGAACGCGGCGCTTCCGCGAACACGATTTCAGCCTACCGCAACGATCTGGCGCAGTTGCGCGCCTATTTCATCGAGCAGCACGGCGGGCTGACCCAGCACACCAACGGCCACTCGCCGCCCGCGCCGCCGTCCCCGCCGATCGACCAGATCGACACCGAGCAGCTGCAGGAGTACATCGTCCACCTGCGGGAGCAGCGCTACGCGGCGGCGACCGTGGCGCGCAAAGTGGCGGCGCTCAAGAGTCTCTTCAGCTATCTGCACGGCGAGGGTCTGGTCGAGGTCAATCCGGCGGAGCAGCTCTCGTCGCCGCGCGTCGGCCGCAGTTTGCCGCGCACGCTAACGATTCAGGAGATCGACGCGCTGCTCGAACAGCCTGGCCGCTGGAACACGCCTGAATCGGCGCGTGATCAGGCGATGCTGGAGATGCTCTACGCGACCGGGATGCGCGTCTCGGAGTTTGTTTCGCTCAATCTCTCCTCGATTGAGCTGCAGGATCGGCGCGCCTCCGTGCGCTGCGTCGGGAAGGGGCGGCGCGAGCGGCTGATCCCGATTCACTCCGCCGCCGTCGCGGCGCTGCATCACTACCTGCAGGATGCGCGCCCCCGTCTGGCGCGGGGACGCCGCGAGGTGGCGCTATTCATCAATCGCCGCGGCGAGCGGCTGACGCGCCAGGGCGTATGGCTGATCATCAAGAACTACGCGCAGGAGGCCGGCATCCCGGACGTCACGCCGCACACGCTGCGGCACAGCTTCGCCACGCACCTGCTGCGCGGCTCCGCGCCGTTGCGCAATGTGCAGGAGCTGATGGGTCACGCCAACATCTCTACCACGCAGCTGTACACCCAGCTGACCGACGAACAGCTGCGCGATGTCTACGATCGGGCGCATCCCCGCGCCAGCTGACCAGTTGAGGGCTGACCGGCAGGCTGATTCAGCGGAGGCGATGGTGGCGTCAGACACAGCGACGGCGATTACAGAGATCCGCGCGCGCGAGATTCTGGACTCGCGCGGCAATCCGACGGTGGAAGCGGACGTGCGGCTCGCCGGCGGCGCGGTGGGACGCGCCGCCGTGCCCTCGGGCGCGAGCACCGGCTCGCATGAGGCGGTCGAGCGCCGTGACGGCGACGCGGCCCGTTACCGCGGGCGGGGCGTGCGCGACGCGGTCGCCGCGGTCAACGGCGAGATTGGTACGGCGCTGAGCGGAGCGGACGCCGCGGATCAGGACGCGGTCGATCAGGCGCTGATCGCGCTCGACGGCACGGAGCAGAAGGCGCGGCTCGGCGCGAACGCGCTGCTCGCGGTCTCCATGGCCGCCGCTCAGGCTGCTGCTGCTGCGGCCTCACAGCCCCTCTACCGGGCGCTCGGCGGCGCTGACGCGGTGCTGCTGCCGGTGCCGCTCGCCAACATCCTCAATGGCGGCGCGCACGCGGACAACGGCGCTGATTTCCAGGAGTTCATGGTCGCGCCGATCGGCGCCGCCGCGTTCGCTGAGGGGCTGCGGATGGTGGTTGAGGTCTACCACGCGCTCGCAGCGGAGCTGCGCGCGCAGGGGCTGGCCACGGGGCTCGGCGATGAAGGCGGCTTTGCCCCGTCGCTGCCCAGTAACGAGTCGGCCCTTGACCTGATCATCAACGCGATTCGGACAGCGGGGTATCAGCCCGGGCGCGACGTCGCGATCGCGCTCGATCCGGCCGCCAGCGAACTCTGGCGCGACGGCCGCTACGAACTGCTGACGGAAGGGCGCTCACTGTCGAGCGCGGTGCTGGTCCAGCTCTGGCGCGACTGGTGCGAGCGCTATCCGATCGTCTCCATCGAGGACGGGATGCACGAAGACGACTGGGACGGCTGGCAGGCGCTGACGGCGGCGCTGCAGCCGTTCGCGCAGACGGTCGGCGACGACCTGCTGGTGACCAATCCCGAGCGCCTGCGCCGGGCGATCGCGCTCGGGGCGGCGAATAGCATCCTGATCAAGGTCAACCAGATCGGCACGCTCTCGGAGACGCTGGCGGCTGTCCGGATTGCGCAGGAGGCGGGCTGGACGGCGGTGATCAGCCACCGTTCCGGCGAGACGGAAGACACGACCATCGCCGACCTCGCCGTCGCCACCAACGCCGGCCTGATCAAGACCGGCGCGCCGGCGCGCGGCGAGCGGACGGCGAAGTACAACCGCCTGCTGCGGATCGCCGAAGAGCTGGGCGGGCGGGCGCAGTACGCCGGGACCGAGGCGATTCCCCAAGCTGCGCGGCTCGTTTAGGGCGGCTCGTCTAGCCCGCGGCGGGCGTCCCTACAGTTCCTGCTTGAGCTGTTCGGCGAGGCGGCGGGTCATGCCCGGAGTGGCGGCGATGTCGGTCACGTCGGCGGCGCGGATCGCCTGGAGCGAGCCGAACTTGCGCAGCAGCGCCTTCTTGCGGCGCGGGCCGATTCCTTTAATCCGGTCGAGCGTGCTCTGCGAGGTCTGGCGCGAGCGCAGGCGGCGGTGATAGGAGATCGCGAAGCGGTGCGCCTCGTCGCGGATGCGCTGCACGAGGTACAGCCCCTGCGAGCGCCGGTCCAGCCGCACCGGATCGGCAGAGTCGACCTGGTAGAGCAGCTCTTCCCGCTTGGCGAGCCCGGCCAGGGGGATGTCGTCAACCGCCAGGTTGCGCATCACGTCGTGCGCTGCCGAGACCTGCCCGCGCCCGCCGTCGACGATCACCAGATCCGGGATCGCGCCCCAGCCCTCAGCCGTTTCCGCCTCGGCGCGGTCGTCGTCCTCGCCCGATGCGTCCGCTTGCGGCTCGGGCACGTCGAATCCGCGGGCGCGCTCCGCTCGCCGCTCCGCGCCGAGCCGCTTGAAGCGGCGCTGGATCACCTCCGCCATCGAGGCGAAGTCGTTGGGGCCGTCGCTCGTGTCAACCGTCTTGATGCGGAAGCGGCGGTATTCGTTGGTCGCCGGGCGGCCGTCGAGGAAGACGACCATCGAGGCGACCACGTTGCTTCCCTGTGTGTTGGAGATGTCATAACACTCAATCCGACGCGGCAGCGCGGGCAGGCTGAGCGCCTCTTCGAGCTCGGCCAGCGCGGCGTCGGTGCGGCCCCGATCGGCCATCCAGCGGACGCGCGACATGGCCAGCGTTTCGGCGGCGTTCTCAGCGGCCATGGCGACCAGCCGGCGTTTGTCGCCGCGCTGCGGGTGGCGCAGCTCGACCCGCGCGCCGCGCCGTTCCGCCAGCCAGCGCTGCAACAGCTCGTGATCATCAACCGGGGCGGGGATCAGCACCAGCCGAGGCGGCCGCAGCCCGCCCTCGTAGTGCTGGCGCAGGAATGAAGAGATCACGGAGCCGGGCGGCTCGTCCTTGACCCCGGCCAGGCTGAAGTGGTCTGCGCCGGCCATCTGCTGGCCGCGGATGAAGAGTACCTGGACGACCGCCTCGTCGCCGTCGGCGGCGAGGCCGAACACGTCGATCTCGGCGTCGCTCGTGTCGGCGGTGACCTGCGTCTCGGTGACCCGCTCGACCGCCGTGATCTGATCGCGCAGCTGCGCGGCGCGCTCGAAGTCCAGGTCCTCGGCCGCGTCCGCCATGGCGGAGCGCAGCTGCCGCACGACCGTCTCGCTCTTGCCGTCGAGGAAGAGCATGGTCTGATCGATCACCTCGCGGTACTCCTCGGGCGTACAGAACGAGGTGCAGGGGGCGATGCAGCGGCGGATGTAGTACTCGAGGCAGGGGCGCGGGTCGGAGCCGGTGATCTCCTTGTCGCAGGAGCGCCAGGGGAAGAGCTTCTTAACCAGGTCGAGCGTGGTGCGGACCGACTTGGCGGAG
Organism: Dehalococcoidia bacterium; assembly: GCA_965200625.1. Taxonomy (GTDB): domain Bacteria; phylum Chloroflexota; class Dehalococcoidia; order Bin125; family Bin125; genus Bin125. The sequence goes on along the minus strand of OZ241375.1, from coordinate 1,053,513 downwards.
GCGTAGGGGCCGAAGTAGCGGCTGCCGTCCTGGGCGGCGCGGCGCGTGATCGTGACGCGCGGCCAGGGCGCGTTGACGTCGATCTTGAGGTAGGGGTAGTGCTTGTCGTCCTTGAGGCGGACGTTGAAGAACGGTTGGTGGCGCTTGACCAGCGTCGCTTCGAGGAGCAGCGCGTCCTGCTCGGTCGGCGTGGTGACATATTCGAGCTGGGCAATTTTCACGGCGAGGACGCGCGTCTTGCCTTCGAGGGAGCGGGGCGAGCCAAAGTAGCTGCGCACCCGCGACTTCAGATTGGCCGCCTTGCCGATGTAGATCACGCGGTCGGCGGCGTCGCGGAAGGTGTAGACGCCGGGCTTGGTCGGCAGCGCCGCAACCTGCGCCTGGAGCAGCGCGCGCCGCTGTTCAGGCGGCAGTTCGGGCGGTGTGGACGAGGATGCCGGGCTGGTCATAACGCGCAGCGTACCGAAGCGGCGCGCGCGTTGACGGCCTGGGCGGCCCGTGGGGCGCTGGAGGGAACGGTGGGGGTGGGTGGCGCGCCCGGCAGGACTTGAACCTGCGACCTCTGCCTCCGCAGGGCAGCGCTCTAATCCGCTGAGCTACGGGCGCATCGAACTGGGGTGGTTGGTTGCGGGAAGCGGCGGGAGGTTGGTGCCGACGGAGGGATTCGAACCCCCACGGGCTTAAGCCCACTACGCCCTGAACGTAGCGCGTCTGCCAATTTCGCCACGTCGGCAATGCTCCGCGATCGGTGCTGTGTCTCCTCGCGTCTCCCGGACAGCCAACCGCTCCAGCGTATCTGAGATTCTCGCTATGCGGCGCTTGGTGGGCGATGCAGGACTTGAACCTGCGGCCTCTCGGATGTGAACCGAACGCTCTAGCCATCTGAGCTAATCGCCCGTTGGTAGCAGCGGCAGGACTCGAACCTGCGACACGGGGCTTATGAGTCCCCTGCTCTGCCAACTGAGCTACGCTGCCACATCACTCAGGCTACCCCAACCTAGCGCGAGCGGCGACGCCCGTCAAAGCCGCCGGACAGTGACTGGGGGTGACTGGGCGGTAGCAGGGCTGCGGATCGCATACTCTGACGCAGGCAGCGACACTTGGTTGACGCTGGAGTGATACCCGGTTGACGCAATTCCATCAGAATGGGCCTGCAGCGATCGGGATGAATGGGAAATGCCGGCCATGCCGCTCGAATGGCGCGCGGACGATCCCTCGACCAGCCTCACGGGGCGGCTGCTCGCCGCCTCGCGGCATCTGGCTGACCCCAATTTTTTCCGCACGGTGGTCCTGATTCTGGAGCACGGCCAGGGGGCGCTGGGCGTCGTGCTCAACCGCCCGACCGCGATCACGATCGCCGATGTCGTGCCGGACTGGGCGGCGCTCGCCGCGTCGCCGCCGGTCGTCTTCCAGGGCGGGCCGGTGGAGCGCACCGCCGCGATCGGGCTGGCGCGGCCGAACGGGCCGTTCGATCCTGAGCAGACCTGGTTCTCGCTCACGATCGAGCAGCCCGGCAGCGAGCTGGGCATCGTCAACCTGAGCGCCAAGCCCGGCGACCTGACCGGCCTGATCCGCGACCTGCGGATTTACTCGGGATACGCTGGCTGGAGTCCCGGCCAACTGGAGAATGAGATCCAGGCGGGCGGCTGGTTGGTGCTCGACCACGACGGCTTCGATCCGCTGACCAGCGATCCGGCCACGCTCTGGAATCAGGCCGCGAGCGCGGCGGCCAGCGGACGCGGGGTCAGAGCGATCGACGGTCCGTCGGTGGAGAACAACTGACGCGCCGCCGCCGAGCAGGTCGGAGCGAGCGGGGAGGAACGTGCGATGGCCGACAGCTTCCTGAGCCGGCTGCGGCAGAAGCAGCAGTCCTGGATTCTGTTCACCTTTTTCCGCAAGCCGTACTCGCGGCGCGACGCGGTCAACCGCGCCCTCGTCGCCCTCGCGGTCGCGGGCGCCATCGTGCTGCCGATCTTCATCGGGCGCGGCGGGGGCGACGCCACGGCTGGCGCCGGCGCCGCCTTCTCCGCCCAATTGGCGGAGCTGGCGGAACTGCAGGAGCAGCGCGACCTCGAAGGCGGGTCCGAGGAGCTGGGCGCGCGCATTGCGGCGCTGGAGGAGGCGACCCGGCTCGGCTATCTCGAGCGGGACGGCGACGCGTCAGACAAGGGCGCGTTGGCCCCGGATTTCCGCCTCCTCGACCTGGAAGGCGAGCCGCATCAGCTCTCGCAGATCGGTGGCCCGATCGTGCTCAACTTCTGGGCCAGCTGGTGCGAACCGTGCATCGAGGAGATGCCCGATTTCGAGCGCGTCAGCCAGGAGCTGGCCGGGCGCGTCACCTTCATCGGCGTCAACGACGGCGAGAGCCCGGAGAAGGCGCGCGAGTTCGCCTATGAGGTGACCGGCGTCACCTATCTCGTCCTACTCGATCCGACTAGCTCGATGACGGACGGTCCCTATCCGCTGGTCGGACGGCCGACGACGTTTTTCATCGGCGCGGACGGGATCATCGAGGATTTGTTCGTCGGCATCGTACGCGAGGAGACCTTGCTTGAGCTGATTGGCGAGTTGATCGGTGGAGATGTTGAGGCTGGCGGCGGCGAGGCTGCGCCGCAGGACTACGGTGAGGCCGCGCTGAACATCATCGACTCGGCGCGGGCCAACTACGCGGCGGCCGCGGAACTGATCGCGCGCTGGCGCGCGAGTCCTGAGGTGATCAGCGATCCGGGCTGGCGGCGCAACGTCGAGGCGCAAACGATGGTGTGGTCTGATCTGGCCGCGCAGATCGACGCGCTGCGGCCGCCGGAGCAGTGGAGCGAGCTGCATCAGAAGGTGTCGGATGCAGTGGCGCAGATCGCGAATGCCGCCGGCCCGCTGGTGCGCGACGCCATCGACAGCGAGATCGACAGCCTCCTGGAGACGGCGGCCAACCTCTTCGACACCTTCCGCGCCAACTTCCAGGCGGCGGCGGAGAATTTGTCCGGCGTGATCCAAACGCAACAGTAACTCAGTCGCGCGGCGCTGGGAGACAGGTCGGCGCTGAAGACGGGGGCGATTAGCTCAGGTGGCTAGAGCGTCCGGTTTACACCCGGGAGGTCGGAGGTTCGAGTCCTCCATCGCCCACCAGAACATGTGCTGAGCGCCGGCGGGCGTCAGCGAGGAGAGATGGTCCGATGCGCGTGATGGTGTTGGTCAAGGCGACGGCAGACAGCGAAGCGGGCGTGCTGCCCTCGACCGAGATGTTCGCCGCAATGGGCGCCTACAACGAGGCGCTGGTTGAGGCCGGGATCATGCAGGACGCTGACGGCCTGACACCCACGGCGCAGGGCAAGCGCGTCGCCTTCGACGGCGATTCGCGCACGGTGATCGACGGGCCCTTCGGGGTCACGAACGAGCTGGTCGCCGGGTTCTGGATTTGGGAAGTGGCGGATTTGGACGAGGCGGTCGAGTGGGTCAAGCGGTGCCCCAATCCGATGCCAGGCCCGAGCGAGATCGAGATTCGCCCGTTCTACGAGCTTGAGGACTTTGGTGACGCCGTGACGTCGGAAGTGGCTGAGCAGGAGGAGCGGCTGCGGGAGCGGCTCGATGAGCAGCAATAGGCAATCGGTGGTGGGCAGCGTCCTGGACGACCCGGCTCAGCCGCGGAGCTTCGCGTACAGGAACCGATCGATCACCTGGCCGTCCTTGACGACCGCTTTGCGTAAGCGCGCCTCCTGGACGTAGCCGGCTTTCTCCAGGACGCGGCAGGAGGCCGGGTTCCACTCGAACACGCCAGCTTCGATGCGGACGAGATCGAACTGGTCGAAAGCGAAGTTAGTCAACGCCCGCAGGGCGGCGGTGGCGATGCCGCGCCCCCAGTACGGCTCTCCCAGCCAGTAGCCGATCTCCGCCGAGCGGCGGTAGACGTCTCCGCGCAGCTTGAGGCCGATCCCGCCGATGGCTTCGGTTGAGGACGCCAGCGCGAAGTTCTGTTCCGGCTCTTCCTGCGCGGTCAGCGAGAGCCATTGCCGCGCGTCGGTCAGCGTGTACGGATGCGGGAAGGAGTCGTTGAGGTTGCGCCAGATCCGCCGATTGTTGGCCGCCCGCGCCAAGGCCTCGGCGTCGGCGGGGCGGTAGCTGCGGATCTGCCATTGGCCGATCTCGATCTGCATGTGATTTGCATATCAATCGTGACAACGATTGGCAAGAGCGCCCGCAGACCATTCGTTACGCTGCACTCACTAGACATTGCCCCCCCAACGGCAGGAGCCCCGCATGAGCCTCACCCAAATTGCCCCCGACCTCTGGGCGACGCCCCACTACCCGGTCCAAGGAATCGAAACCGCCAATACGCGCGCCTACCTCTTGACACGTCTGCAGGGCAATGTCCTGCTCTATGGACTGGGTTTCCAGCGTCCCGAGGTGGAAGCGGCGGTGCTGGACGAGATCGAGGCGTTGGGCGGCGTGCGGGTGCAGATTCTCAGCCACAGTGATGAGGCGAGCCATGCGCTGGAGGCCGTGCGCGAGCGCTTTGGCTCGCGCCTGGCGTGCAGCGCGGTGGAAGTGGACCAGATCGACAATTTTGCTGCAGGCCTCAGCATTGACCTGACCTGGGAGCCCGGCAGCAGCGACGACGCCTTCGACGGCCTGGAGATCATGGCAACCCCAGGCCACACCAAGGGCAGCATCAGCGTCCGCTACGAGTCGCCGCACGGGCAGACGTACCTCTTCACCGGTGACACGATCGTGCCCAAGGACGACGGCGGCTGGGCGGTCGCGGTGGCCGAGCAGCAAGGCGGCACCGCCGAGGACCTGGAGTGCAGCCTGCTCGCCTTGCGCGAACAGTCCTTCGACCTGCTGGCGAGCAGCGCCTACGTCGGCGAGACCAGCACCGCTTCGCCGTCGCCGGAAGAGTGGCAGGCGATCATCGATCACCGCATCGAGCGTCTGCGCGAGTGGGCCAGCGCCTGAGTTCGGCGGCGAGGGAATCCGGCCTCTTGTAGCCTGAGGGTCTGACTCCCAGTCGATCACACCAGGGCGCACGGAGGAGGCGGCGATGACCTCGCGAGTTCAAGACTGGTTGGATGGACCGTACGCCAAGGCGACGAGTCGGTTCCCCGAGCGGCGGGAGGCGTTCCACCGCTCGTCCGGCGAGCCGCTCGATCCGATCTACGTCAATGGCGACGCTGACCCGCTGCCCGGCGAGTATCCCTTCACGCGCGGCATCCAGCCGACCATGTATCGCGGCCGCCTCTGGACGATGCGTCAGTACGCCGGCCAGGAGGACGCCGAAGCGTCCAACCGCCGCTACCGCTTCCTGCTCGACCAGGGTCAGACCGGCCTCTCGGTCGCCTTCGACCTGCCGACGCAGATCGGCTACGACTCTGACGCCGCGATGGCGGAGGGCGAGGTTGGTAAGGTCGGCGTGGCGATTGACTCGATCGGCGACATGCGCACGTTGTTCGACCAGATTCCGCTCGATCGCGTGACGACCTCGATGACGATCAACTCGACGGCGAACATCCTGCTCTCGCTCTACGCCGCCGTGGCGGAGGAGCAGAGCGTCGGCCGCGACAAGATCGGCGGCACGGTGCAGAACGACATCCTCAAGGAGTACATCGCGCGGGGCACGTACATCTATCCTCCCCAGCCGTCGATGCGGCTGATCACCGACAGCTTCGACTACTGCACCCGCGAAGTGCCGCGCTGGAACACGATCTCGATTTCCGGCTACCACATGCGCGAGGCGGGCTGCACGGCGGCGCAGGAGATTGGATTCACTCTGGCGAACGCGATCGCCTACGTCGAGGCGGCGCTCGCGCAGGGGCTGGCCTTTGACAACTTCGGACCGCGGCTCTCGTTCTTCTTTGCCTGTCACAGCAACTTCCTGGAGGAGATCGGCAAGTTCCGCGCTGCGCGGCGGCTCTGGGCGAGCATTGCCCGCGAGCGCTTCGGCTCCGAGAACCAGCGCGCGCAGATGCTGCGCTTCCATACCCAGACCGGCGGCGTCACGCTGACTGCGCAGCAGCCCGATAACAACGTGGTCCGCACGGCCCTGCAGGCCCTCGCGGCGGTGCTGGGCGGGACGCAGTCGCTGCATACCAACTCGCTCGACGAAGCGCTCGGCTTGCCCTCCGAGCACGCCGTCGAGATCGCCCTGCGCACGCAGCAGGTGATCGGCTACGAGTCGGGCGTCGCCGATGTGATCGATCCGCTCGGCGGCTCCTACTACATCGAGCAGACGACCGATGCGCTGGAGGCGGAAGCGCGCAACTACATCGAGCAGATCGACGCGCTGGGCGGCGCCGTCGCGGCGATTGAGCAGGGCTACCAGCAGGCCGAGATTCTGGAGGCGGCCTCGAGTTTCCAGCGCGAAGTGGAGACCGAGTCCGAAGCCTCCCGTGCCGGCGACCGGAGCGCCGGCAAGCGCGGGCGCGTGATCGTCGGGGTGAACCGCTTCGAGACGGACGATGAGCCGGACGTGGAGATCGTGCGCGTCGATCCGACGGTGCGCGAGCGCCAGATCGAGAAGCTGGAGCGGCTCCGCGATCGGCGGGATCCGACCGCCGTCACCGCGGCGCTGGACGCGATCCAGCAGGCCGCCGCCACGGACGAGAACCTCGTCCCGCTGATGCTGGACGCGGTCAAGCAAGCGGCCACGCTGGGCGAAATCTCCGACGCGCTGCGCCAGGTCTGGGGCGAGTACCGCGAACGGATCGTCGTGTAGGACACGAAGGATCGAGCGACGTGCCATTCGGGCGAAAAGCGGCAGGACGCAGGGCGGCCGGCTCCGGCGGCGACCAGACGCAGCGGGACTGGTCCGATGCGCAGCGTCTGCGCTACTGGTGGCAGGCGGAGCGCGGCCTGCTGCTGCGGAACCTTGCCGCCGTACCCAGTGCCCACGCGGGTGAACCGCTAGCCGATGGCGCCTGGGCGCCGACTGGCGTTGCGGCGCATCGGTTGTTCTGGGAGGCGGAGGAGCGCGCGGCGCTGGAGGAACATCTCGGCGGCGCGGTACCGACCCTGCTTGAGTTTCCCACCCGGCGGATTGACTCGACCAACGCAGCCGCGGTCGCCTCGCTCGGCGACCGCCGTCTGCCGGCGCTAATCCGCGCCCTGCAAGACCTGCGCGGGCGCACGGCTACGCTGGTGGAGCGCATCCCCGACGGCGACCTGAACACGCCGGGCAATCCCGCGCGCATTCTGCTGGGCGTTGCCCTGGAGCACGATCGGGAACACCGCCTCGAGCTCGAATCGAAATTCGGCCCGCCGGCGGGGAACGACTAGCCCGCATCGACGAGATGGGAGCAATATGGCACTGACACGCATTCACCACATCGGCATCGCCGTGCACGACGCGGACAAGACCGCTGAAGTCTGGCGCGACACCTTCGGTCTGGAAACCGCGTTGGACACGGAGCTGGAGTCGCAGGGCGTCCGCGGCGTGATCTTCCCGCTCGATAACTGCGAGATCGAGTTGCTCCAGCCGACCCGCGAGGGCACCGGCATCGCCAAGTACCTCGAGACCAACGGCGAGGGCTTCCATCACATCTGCTTCGAATCGACCGATGTGGGCGCTGACCTGATCGCGGCGAAGGCGTCGGGGATGCAGATGATCGATGAAGAACCGCGGGCCGGGCTGACGGGGATGATCGGGTTTATCCATCCGCGTTCCAACCACGGCGTGTTGGTCGAGTACGCCCAGCCGCCTGCTGACGCGCCCCAGCATCGGGGGCCGGAATCCGGCCCGGGCCCGCACGCGCTGCACCACATGACGGTGGCGGTCAACGCGATCGCGCCCGTGCAGGACGAGTGGACCGCACGCTACGGACTCACGCCCGGCCGCCATCTCGAGTCCGAGGCGCTGGGGTTGGAGGCGCAGTTCCTCGGCCTCGGACCGACTGATATCGAACTCGTCCGCCCGCTGCCGGGCAGCGGCGGCCCGCTGCCGCGCAAGCTCGACACTTCGGGCGAGGGGATGTTCATGCTCGCGCTGACCGTGCGCGACGCCGATGCCTCGGTCGCCTATCTGCGCGATCAGGGCTGGACCGTGACCGACGGCAGCGCCGGCGGCTTCATCTCGCCGAAGCACACCTACGGTGCCCGCCTGCGGCTGTCGGAGGCTTAAGCTGGATTGCGGAGTGGACAGAACGGAAGTTGAGATCATGAGCGAACCCGCAACGATGACCGAGCAAATTCGCGTGCTGGTCGCCAAGCCGGGCCTGGACGGCCACGACCGCGGCGCGAAGATCGTCGCCCGCGCCCTGCGCGATGCGGGCATGGAAGTGATCTACACGGGCATCCGCCAGACGCCCGCCATGATCGCCGAGGCGGCCTTGCAGGAAGACGTTCACGTGGTCGCGCTCTCGGTGCTCTCGGGCGCGCATCTGGAACTATTCCCGCGCGTCGTGGACGCCTGCCGCCAGCGCGGGATTACGCCCGCGAACACACTCTTCCTCGGCGGCGGCATCATTCCCGACGATGACGCCGCCGTGCTTCAGGAGGCCGGCTTCTCGGCCGTCTTCGGGCCGGGCGCGCACACCGGCGACATCGCCGCATACGTCCGCGCGCACGTCCCAGAACTCGACCGTTCGTGACGACCGAGACGGCCGCCGCGCCGCCCGTCCAACTCTCGGGCCGACTTGCCGAACTCGAGGCGCGCCTGCTTGACGGCGACCGCCGCGCCCTGGCGCGCGTCCTGAGCTGGGTCGAGAGCGGTGACCAACGCGGGCGCGAGATGCTGCGCGCGCTCTACCCGAGCAGCGGCCGCGCGCGCACGATCGGGTTGACCGGCTCGCCCGGCGCCGGCAAGAGCACCGTCACCAACGAACTCGCCAAAGCCTTCCGCCGCCGCGGACAGTCGGTCGGGATCGTCGCCATCGACCCCTCCTCGCCCTACACGATGGGCGCCATCCTCGGTGACCGCGTGCGGATGACTGAGCTCTACTCCGACCCGGACGTCTTCATCCGCTCGCTCGCCTCGCGCGGCGCGCTGGGCGGGCTGTCCGCAGCGACGCAGGACGTGATCCACGTGCTTGACGCCTACGGCAAGGACGTGATCCTGATTGAGACGGTGGGCGCCGGTCAGGATGAGGTCGATATCGCCGGCGCGGCCCAGACCACGATCCTGATCAACACGCCCAATATGGGCGACGAGGTGCAGACGCTCAAGGCGGGGATCATGGAGATCGCCGACGTGCTCGCCGTGAACAAGTCCGATCTGCCTGGCGCGGGGCGCATGGTCTCCGCGCTCAAGGCGCTGCTCTCGCTCAATCCCGACCACGGCTGGGACCCGCCCGTCGTGCGCCTCGTGGCGACGCAGGGCGAGGGCGTCGACCAGCTCGCTGAAGCCTGCGACGCACACTTCGAGGAGCTGCAGGCGTCGGGCAAGCTGGAGACCGCCGAGCTGGAACGCGCCCGCCAGCAGATCACCGCGCTGGCGCGCGCCAACCTGCTCAATCAGCTGCGCACCGCCGCCGGCGCGGAGCATCTGGAGCAGCTGGCCCGCAGCGTCGCCGCCCGCGTCTCGGATCCGCACAGCGCCGCCGCCGCCTGGCTTGCCCGATCGTGAGGCTCACTCGATCATGAGTCAGGCCGACGCTGTCCAGCGGCTGCGCATCCGCTTTGCCGCCGAAGGTCCGTTGCAATACGTCTCGCACCTCGACCTGATGCGGGTCTGGGAGCGCGTCTGCAAGCGCGCCGGCCTTCCCCTGGCCACCTCACACGGATTCTCGCCGCGGCCCAAGCTCGCGCTGGCCGCGCCGCTCGCCGTCGGCGTCACCTCGGAGGCCGAACTGCTTGACTTCCTGCTCACCGCCCGGGTCGACCTCGCCGACGCCCTGCGCCGCCTCTCCGCCGAGCTCACGCCGGGGCTGCGGATTCTGGAACTGCGCGAGGGCCGGCTCAAGCAGGCGTCGCTGCAGTCGATGCTGCGCACGACGTCCTACGCGGTTCAAGTACCAAATCCGCGCTCGTCCGCGGAGTGGCAGGCGGCGATTGACGCGCTCCTCGTCCAGGCCGAGCTGCCCTGGAGCCACCAGCGCGGCAAGGAAACGAAGTCGTATGACTTGCGCCCGCTGATTCTGGAGATTGAGCTGCTCGAAGTCGCCGACGGTGCGGCGACGCTGTCGATGCGGCTGCGCAACGACGAACGCGGCGCGGGTCGCCCCGAGCAGGTCGTCCTCGCCCTGGGCGCGACCGAAGCGCCCACCCGCATCCACCGCACGGCCATCGAACTGGGCGGTGAACTGGGCGGCGCGCTTGCGGGTGAACCGGTGACGGCATGAAGCGAATCATCATCCTGCGCCACGTCGAGTCGGAGGCGAACCGATCTGGCGTCGGACTCGGGCGCACCGACTCGCCGCCGACAGAACTGGGACTCGCGCAGCTGCGCCTGACCGTGGACGCGCTGCGTGACGAGCCGATCACGCGGATCCTGACCAGCCCGCTCTCCCGCGCGCGCCTACTGGCCGAAGCGATTGCCGAGTCACACGGCGTAGAGGCAACCCCGTCCGACGGCCTGCTGGAGCTGGACGTCGGCGAGCTGGAAGGGCTCAAGTGGCCTCTCGTGCGCGAGCGGTTCGGCGCGTTCCTGAACACCTGGCGGGGCAATGAGTCGGTCCGCGCGGCGATGCCCGGCGGAGAGTCGCTGCTCGACGTCTTGGAACGCTCCCGTCCGCTGTTTGACGGCCTGGCCGCCGATCCGACGGACGGCACCGGGCTGATGGTGACGCACAACTTCGTCGTCAAGATGCTGGTCGTCCATGCGCTGGCGATGCCGCATCACGCCTGGCGGCGGATCGACACCGGCCTCGCCGGCCTGACCACGTTCCGCATCGCCGACGGCGCGCCCGCGCTGGTCGGCCTCAACGATCGCCACCATCTCGACGCGCTCTGACATCCTCCCGCGCTGGGGTGTAGAGTGCCAGCGGCGGCGGTGCAGACCGCAGACTATGGCCAAGCAGGCGGTCAACCGCAGGGTGGAAGTCGTCACCGAGCTTCCGCCCGACCCTGGTCGTTCAGCTCCGGACGGGGCTGGCGGGGCGTTCGGCGCCCTGTCGTGGCTGCTGCGACGATTTGCGTTCATCGGCTCCCTGCTGCTGGTCGGCTTTGTGGTCTTCAGCGGTGTGGAAGGTTTGCTGCAGGCCAACAGTCTGGATGATCGGATCATCGAAACCCGCGCCGAGATCGAACAGCTGCGCCGCGACGCCGACCAGCTCGCGGCGCTCGTCAGTTGGCTGGACTCCGACGGCTACATCGAACGCATCGCCCGCGAGGATCTGGGCATGGTCCGGCCGGGCGAGGAGGCGTTCGCGGTCTACACGCCCGGCCGCAGCCCGCTGGAGGTCAACCGTTCGCCCTGGTGGGCCAACCTGCTCCCCGCCAACGCGCGGGCGGGCCAGTGACGCGGTAGAGATGTAGAGATCAGGTGACCCTGCCCAGCGATCGCCGAATCCGCGGCCTCGGCCGGCGCAGCGCGCGCGCATTGGTCGAGCGGTGCGGCTCGGGTCACGGCCGACCGCTCGTCGCGGCCGTCTCGGGCGGGGCAGACTCCTCGGCCTTGCTGCTATTGCTCGCCGATACGCAGGAGCGACACGGCTGGCGCGTCCGCGCCGCCCACGTCGATCATCTCATCCAGGCCGCCGACATCCGCCGCGGCTTCGCGGACGCCGCGCGTGAACTGGCCGCGCGCGCGGGCGTGCCGATCGACGTCGTCCAGGCGGACGCTCCAGCGGAAGCGGCCGCGTCCTCCGACGGGCTGGAGGCGGCCGCGCGTCGGGTGCGCTACGCGGCGCTGGCCCGGCTCGCATTGGCGCGCGGCGCGTCGGTGGTCGCCGTCGCCCACACCCGCGACGATCAGGCCGAGACCGTCCTCCTGCACATCCTGCGCGGCTCCGGGCTGGACGGGCTGAGCGGGATGCCCGGCGCGCGCACGCTGGGCGACGGCGTCCAACTCGTGCGCCCGCTGCTGGAGGCAAGCCGCGCCGAAACCGAGTCCGTCTGCCGTGCCTACGGCTGGCAGCCGCTGCACGACCCGGCCAACGACGACCCGGCGCACACCCGCAATCGAGTCCGCCGCTCGCTGCTGCCCGTGCTGGGCGAGTTCAATCCCGCGATCAGCGAACGGTTGGCGGAGCTGGCGCGCGCGGCCGGGGCGGATCGCGAGCTGCTGGATCTGATCGGCGAGCAGTCGTTGGCGCAGTTGCGGGACGAGCGCGGCGCGCTGCCGCGGTGGGCGTTCCTCACCCTGCCCGGCCCGCTCCAGAGCCGCGTCCTGCGCGCGCTCTGCCGCGAGCACGGCGTGATTCCCTCGGCGGAGCGCACCGCCGCTGCCCTGCAGGTGATTCAGCGCGGCCACGGGCTGGTCGAATTGCCGGGCGGAAAGCGGCTGAGTGTTGCGCGGGGCACAGTCGCGGTTTCGGGCGATTGTCCACCGCCGCCGCCCGCGAGTTGACATCTGCGCGCGGGTCTGTCTATGCTTGACCCCTGCGCAGATGCAGCGCGGCGCGACCGACACGCAGTTCGGCCGCCGCCAGGCAGAGGCCAGGCCTTGACAATTGGAGAGCGGAAGTCCAGTGTGCTTGGGGAGCCCCCCCAAGTCCGGACCTCCCACATGGCCGCAACGCGCTCACGCGGGGCGGTGGTGGCGGAGTCCGAACAATCTCTACCTTTGCAGCCGACTCGATCGGCTGATCCAATGGAGAGTTTGATCCTGGCTCAGGATAAACGCTGGCGGCGTGCCTTACGCATGCAAGTCGAACGAAGCCCCCGCTTCGGCGGGGAGACTGAGTGGCAAACGGCTGAGTAACGCGTAGGTGATCTGTCCCGAGGAGGGGAACAACTCGTGGAAGCGCGAGCTAATGCCCCATACGCCCATCGGTTCGGCCCGGTGGGGAAAGTTCCGGCGCCTTGGGAGGAGCCTGCGTCCGATTAGCTGGTTGGTGGGGTAATGGCCTACCAAGGCGACGATCGGTAGCTGGTCTGAGAGGATGATCAGCCAGACTGGGACTGAGACACGGCCCAGACTCCTACGGGAGGCAGCAGCGAGGAATCTTGCGCAATGGGCGAAAGCCTGACGCAGCAACGCCGCGTGGGTGATGAAGGCCTTCGGGTTGTAAATCCCTTTTGCCGGGGAAGAATTTTGACGGTACCCGGCGAATAAGCCACGGCTAACTACGTGCCAGCAGCCGCGGTAAGACGTAGGTGGCGAGCGTTATCCGGATTTACTGGGCGTAAAGCGTACGTAGGCGGCGCCGTCAGTCTGCCGTGAAATCTCCCGGCTCAACCGGGAGCGGCCGGTGGAAACTGCGGCGCTCGAGGGGCGTAGAGGCAAGCGGAATTCCCGGAGTAGTGGTGGAATGCGTAGATACCGGGAGGAACACCAGTGGCGCAAGCGGCTTGCCAGACGCATCCTGACGCTGAGGTACGAAAGCGTGGGTAGCGAACCGGATTAGATACCCGGGTAGTCCACGCCGTAAACGATGGATGCTAGTCGTGGGGGGTATCGACCCCCTCTGTGACGCAGCTAACGCAATAAGCATCCCGCCTGGGGAGTACGGCCGCAAGGCTAAAACTCAAAGGAATTGACGGGGGCCCGCACAAGCAGCGGAGCGTGTGGTTCAATTCGATGCAACGCGAAGAACCTTACCTGGGCTTGACATGTTCCGGACCGCGGGTGAAAGCCCGTTTCCCTTCGGGGCCGGATCACAGGTGCTGCACGGCTGTCGTCAGCTCGTGCCGTGAGGTGTTGGGTTAAGTCCCGCAACGAGCGCAACCCTCGTCGTTAGTTGTACTTTTCTAGCGAGACCGCTGCGTACAACGCAGAGGAAGGTGGGGACGATGTCAAGTCAGCGTGGCCCTTACGCCCAGGGCGACACACACGCTACAATGGCCGGTACAACGGGCAGCCACATCGCGAGATGGCGCGAATCCCTCAAAACCGGCCCCAGTTCGGATAGCAGGCTGAAACTCGCCTGCTTGAAGCCGGAGTTGCTAGTAACCGCAGGTCAGCCATACTGCGGTGAATACGTTCTCGGGCCTTGTACACACCGCCCGTCACGTCATGGGAGTGAGTAACACCTGAAGTCGGTGCGCGAACCCTCCGGGGACGCAGCCGCCGAAGGTGGGACTCGCGACTGGGACGAAGTCGTAACAAGGTAGCCGTAGCGGAAGCTGCGGCTGGATCACCTCCTTTCTAGGGAGAACGCCGGCCGGCGACTCGTTCGTCGGCTGAGCTCCCAGGTCGATCCGCCAGCCCGCTCAGCAATGAGCCGGGCGTTCCGAGGCTGACGCCCCTAACCCGGGCCGAAGCCGACGAGTCAACGGCGTGACCCGGCTCCACATGCGCGCTGACTTCCGCTCTCCAACGGTTAAGGCCGACCCATCCACAGCCTCGGCCGATAGCCATCCTGGGCCATTAGCTCAGCAGGTTAGAGCGCAGTCCTGATAAGACTGAGGTCCCTGGTTCGAGTCCAGGATGGCCCACCAGCACCGCCCTCCCGCCGCTTCGCCGGCGGGAGTTCTGTTTCTGCGCCCCAGATCGGCTTGCCGACTGTCCGACTCGCCGATTGCCGGCGGCGTGCTAGGCTGGGCGCAGCAGTCAACGTCCAGGTGCCCGTCCCGGGAGAATAAGGAAGGCGGTGAAAATCCGCCGCGGTAGCGCCACTGTGAGCGGGAAACGGAGCTGACGCCCACTGTCGGATTCGCCGATGGGAAGGGCCCGGCACACATCCCCCGCGAGCCAGGAGACCTGCCTGGACGTGAGGTGACAACTCTCCGCATTAGAGAGGTCCCTCGATCGCCGGGCAGTTCCGACGCGTCTGGGCAGGTCGAACCCGATCCCTCCAGCGGAGCCTCGCTGGAGGATTTTTCTTGTCTCGCATCCGGCCGCCGCTCCGCTTTGGCGCTCTGGGCGCCCTCTCGGGCTACCGCCAACGGGGCGTCAGCGCCCGACTGACGATCGGCCTCTCGATCCTGCTGCTCCTCGTTCTCGCGATCGGCCTGATCTCGCTCAGCCTCGGGCCGGTCGAGATCCCGCTCAGCCATGTCGCCTGGATCGTCCTCTCCGCCGTCGGGCTTGACGTCCCCGAGTTTGGCCGCACCGAACAGCTGGTGATTGAACAGATCCGCCTGCCGCGGATCCTCGTTGGCGCGCTGGTCGGGATGGCGCTCGGCGTCGCCGGCGCGACGATGCAGGGGCTGTTTCGCAATCCGATGGCCGATCCGGGCATCATCGGCGTTTCGGCCGGCGGCGCGCTGGGCGCGGTCGTGGCGATTGCGACCGGTCTGGCGGGATTGTTCTTCCTCGCGCTGCCCGTGTTCGCTTTCCTCGGCGCGCTGGCTGCGGCCTTCCTCGTCTACGGCATCGCAGTCGTCGGCGGACACTTTTCCATGGCGACGCTGCTGCTCGCCGGCGTCGCTGTCAACGCCTTCCTCGGCGCGGTCGTCTCGGCGATCATCATCGCCCTGCCCAACAACGAAGCGCTGCGCGAGATTCTCTTCTGGCTCGCCGGCGGGCTCGACGCGCGCTCGTGGGAGCACGTGCGCATCGCAGGTCCGCTGATCCTGGGCAGCGCGGCGGTGCTGTTGCTACTCGCCCGCGACCTCAACCTGCTGATGCTGGGCGACGACGAGGCGCGCTCGATGGGCGTGCGCGTCGGCGCCTCGCGCCTGACACTGCTCGCGGCCGCCTCGCTGGCGACCGGCGCGGCGGTCGCAGTGAGCGGCACCATCGCCTTCGTCGGCCTGGTCATCCCGCACACGCTGCGGCTGATTCTGGGACCCGACAACCGCGTGCTGATCCCGATGAGCGCCCTTGGCGGCGGCGCGTTCGTGATCCTCGCCGACACTGTCGCCCGCACGATCATTCAGCCCGCAGAGTTCCGCGTCGGCATCTTGACCGCCTTCGTCGGCGCGCCATTCTTCATCTTCCTGCTGATCAAGAACAAACGACAGGTCTACTCGCTGTGAACCAGGCCAGCGAGAGGCGGTCGAGAGGAGTGTTCATGGTGTCGAGTCGATTGTGCCGGAATTGGCGGCTGTTGGGATTGCTCGCTGTCTTGGGATTGGGGTTGGCGCTCGCGGCCTGCTCGTCGGACGAACCATCGCCGGCGCAGCCGCAGCCAGCGGCCGTCCAGGAACAGGCCCAGGCGGAGCAGCCAGAACTCCAGCCTCAGCAGGAACAGCAACAGCAAGCGGCGCAGCCGCAGCCCCAGAGTCAAGCGCAGATTCAGGAGCAGGAGGCGGAAGAGTCCGCCGCCCAGACGCAGGCGCAGGAGGACGCCGAGGCTTCGCCGCAGCAGGCGGAGCAGGAGGCGCAGGCCGAGCCTGAGCAAGCGCAGGTTGAGCAGGAACAGGTCGAGCAGGAGCAGGTAGAGCAGGAGCAGGCCGCCGCGCAGCCCTATCCGGCCGTCCCGGGCATCGTTGACCCGGGCAACAGCGGCTGGCCGCGCGAGGTTGAGGAACTGAACGGGATTGTCAGCGTCCCGGCCAAGCCGCTGCGGATCATCACCGCGTCGATCGGGCACGACGAAGTCGTCCTGGCGCTTGCACCCAACGAGCGGCTGGTCGCCGTGGGCGCGGTCTCGAAAGACGCCACATTCTCGAACATCGCGGAGCAGGTGCTGGACAAGCCTGAAGTCTCTCGCGACCCCGAGACGATCATCGTGGAATCGCCCGACATTGTGGTCACCAGTCCCTGGTATCCGGCCGAGGGCATTGAGGCGCTGCGCAGCGCGGGCACTCTGGTCATTCAGACAGCGCTGGGGCTGGATCCGCAGACGCAGATCGACAACATCCTGCTGATTGGGTACATCCTGGGCGAGGAGGAGCGCGCCATCGCCTTCGCCGAGGAGGTGCGGGCGCGCTTGCAGGTCGTGATCGATGCGACCGCCGACAAGTCGGAGCGGCCGGGCGTGATCTCGCTGACTCGCTACAGCGATTCCCTCTGGACGGCCGGCAGCGGCACCACCCAGGGCGGTCTGATCCTTGCCGCCGGCGGCGTCAACGCGGCGGCTGAGGCGGGGATCGAGGGGAACCAGACGACCAGCCTGGAGGGGGTGATCGCCATGGCACCCGAGGTGATCATCATCCCGCAACCGGCAGCCTATGGGGCGGAGGAGTTTCGTCAGAGCCTGTTTGAGAACGAGGTCCTTGCGGAGGTGCCGGCGATCAGGAGCGGTGCCGTCTACATCGTCGAGAGCAAGTACTTCTCGACGCTCTCGCACTGGAACATTCTCGGCGCTGAGGACCTGGCCCGCATCCTCTGGCCCGATGACTTCCCGAACGCGCCGGCCGCCAGCTTCAGTGCGCCGGAATAGACCTGGGACAGCCGATGAGTGACACCGACGCCGCGCCCGCCGTTGACGCCCGGGCGCTGACCTACCGCGTTGAGGCGCAGAAGCTGCTTGACCGCGTCGATATCCGCGCCGAGCGGGGTCAGTTCGTCGGGCTGATTGGCCCCAACGGGGCGGGCAAGTCGACGCTGCTGCGGGCGCTCTCGAACGTGCTGAGCTACCAGCAGGGCGCGATTTCGCTGCACGGCGCTGACCTGAAGTCGCTGAAGGCGCGGCAGGTGGCTGAGCTGCTCGCGCTGGTCCCGCAGATTGCGCCCTACACGCAGGGGTTCACCGCCTTTGAGCTGGTGCTAATGGGGCGCTATCCCCATCTGGGGCGGATGCAGGTCGAAGGCCGCGAGGACAACCGCATCGCCCGGCGCGCGATGCAGCAGACCGAGACTGAGCCATTCGCCGCGCGCACCATCGATACGCTCTCAGGCGGTGAGCGGCAGCGCGTGTTCCTCGCCCGCGCCGTCGCGCAGCAGCCGCGCGTGCTGCTGCTTGATGAGCCGACCGCCAATCTCGACATCCTCCACCAACTCAAGATCCTGACGCTCGTGCGCCAGCTCGCGGACGACGGGCTGACCGTGATCGCGGCGATCCACGATCTTAACCTGGCGGCGCGGTTCTGCGATCGACTCGTGCTGCTGGCCGGCGGGCGCGTCCTGACCGAGGGTCTGCCGCGAGCGGTGTTGACGCCGGAGATGATTGAAACGGCGTTCGGGGTGCGGTCGGCGATCTACCGGGAGCCGGCCACGGGGGCGCTCGCGGTCAGCCTGATCGGGCCGGCGGCCGGTGGCGGGGAGGCAGCTGCACTGAGCCGCGCCTCAGGGAAAGGCGCTACGCTGACAATCCCGGGGCCGTAGCTCAGCCGGGAGAGCGCCGCCCTTGCACGGCGGAGGTCAGGGGTTCGAATCCCCTCGGCTCCACCAAGCCTCTCGACGTTCCTCCTCTGCTGATGGGTCTGCGGTGGTGACGCCGCGGTTGCCGCGCTGATTTGGGCGTGGTGGGGCTGACCTTTGCTTGCTGAGCGCGCGGTGGCGGTGGGGAGGAAAAAAAACTGGTGGGGTTGGCGTTGGGGGATTAGGGGGGTTCTTCCTCTTCGAGGTTGGAGGGGTCTTCGTCTTCCTCGTCGTCGAAGTAGTCGGCGTAGATGTCGGGCATGGGGGCTTCGGGGGTGGGGGACCCCCTTCAGTCCCTACGGGACAGCTTCCCCCCAGAGGGGGGAAGCGGGGAGGATCTGGGGGGAGTATGCGGACGAGGGCGATGCAGGCTTTGACGGCGATGTAGCCGGGGTTCTCGGGGCCGGCTAGTTCGGCGAGGCGGTTGATGACGGCTTGGCGGGTGGGGGCGATGGGCATGGGGGGGGCGCTTTCGGCTTGCGAGTGGATGATTGATTTTAGTCGAACTGATGATCTGCTGGGGGGGGGGGCGCTGAACACTTTCGTCATTGCCGCGCTCCGCCGCGGCAAGCTCGCGGCTTGGGGACGAACCGCTCTGCTGTGCGCGGCGAGATACCCGCGACGTAGTCGCGGGTATGGCGGAGGAGGGTGCGGGCTGGCGGAGGAGGGTGCGGGGAGCACCCTCAGTCGCTCCGCGACAGCTCCCCGGTGGGGGAGCTCGGAACACTTTCGTCATTGCCGCGCTCCGCCGCGGCAATCTCGATGCGTACCGCAGCGAGGTTCGGGCTCGATGCGGCGAGATACCCGCGACGTCGTCGCGGGTATGACGGAGGAGGGTGCGGGCTGGCGGAGGAGGGTGCGGGGCGCCCCCTTTAGTCACTTTGTGACAGCTCCCCCGGTGGGGGAGCTCTGGGAGTTCAGGGTTTGGCGGTTCTGTGTTCTGGGTGACGTGGGGTGGGGGTGGGTGGCTGTGTTAGGCTGGGGGGGAGCTGGTGATTGGAGCGCGGTGGCCCCACCCGTTCCCATCCCGAACACGGAAGTGAAACGCTGCAGCGCCGACGATACTGGGGGGGTAACTCCCTGCGGAAAATAGGCCATCGCCAGCTCGCTCTTGACTCCTCACCGCCCGGCGCGCTGTCGGGCGGTTTTCGTTCCCGCCCGTGACGCCGATCCCGTTCCCCCCGCTGTGGTACGATTCGGAAAACCCCAGAAAGGAGACGGGCAGGTTGCGGACGTCTGACGCCCGCGCGACGCCTGCCCACTCACCAGGCATTTGACCACACCCAGCACTGACATCGACCCTAACCCCGCCGCAGCGGCAGGCGCAGCAGAACCTACGCCGGCGCCAGCCTCCGAACCGACCACCATGGACGAACTCCTGGCCGAACCGGGCCGGGAGCCGTTGAACCCCAGACGCGGAGACATCGTCGAGGGCATCGTCGTCCACTGGTCCGGTTCCGCGCTGATCGTCAATGTCGGAGCGAAATCTGAGGGCATCGTCCACTTTGAGGAGATGCGTTCGCTGACCGATCAGGATCGCGACACGCTCAAGACGGGCGAGCCGGTGCACGTCTTCGTCACGGATTCCGAGTCGGAAGGCGGTTCGCTGGAACTGTCCATTGACCGCGCCCGCGGGGAGCAGGGCTGGCACGAGCTGCAGCGCCGCTTCGACGAGAACGAAGTCTTCGACGCCCGCGTGACCGGTTCCAACAAGGGTGGGCTGCTGGTCAACGTCGAAGGCGTCAACGCCTTCGTTCCGCTTTCGCAGATTGTGGAGATCACTGGCGACCGCGAGCAGGCGATTGCCCAGCTGGTCGAGTATGAAGGCCGGACGCTGCGCTTCAAGGTGATCGAGATCAACCGCAAGCGCAACCGCGTCATTCTCTCCGAGCGCGCCGCCGTCCAGGAGTGGCGGGCGGAGCAGAAAGATCGTCTGCTCGAGGAGCTGCAGGAAGGCGAGATCCGCTCTGGGCGGATCACGAGCATCCGCTCCTTCGGCGTGTTCGTCGATCTCGGCGGCGCAGACGGCCTGGCGCATCTCTCCGAGCTCAGCTGGGAGCGCGATGTCGATCCGGAGACGATGTTCAGCATCGGCCAAACGATCGATGTCTACATCACCAAGATCGACAAAGAGTCGAAGAAGATCGGTCTCTCTGTCCGCCGCGCCTCGCCGGAGCAGTGGGACGAAGTCGTCGCCAAGTTCGAGGTCGGCGACATCGTTCCTTCGGTCGTGACCAAGCTGGTCACCTTCGGCGCATTCGCACGGCTGGAAGGCCCGGTTGAGGGCTTGGTCCACGTCTCCGAGCTGGCTGACCGGCGGATCACGCATCCGCGTGAGGTCGTGCTGGAGAACGACATCATCCCGGCGAAGATCGTGCGCATTGAGCGCGACCGCCATCGGCTGGGTCTGTCGCTGCGCCAGGCGCGCACCGACGCGGAGCGGGCTGGTTGGATCTTCAACCATGAGGGCGGGATCGCCCACCTGCCGGCTGAGGTCGCCGAGCGCTTCGGGATCGAGCAGGAAGCGGCTCCCGCGCGGCCGCCGGAGCCGGAGCCGGCGCGGGAACCGTCGCGTCCCCGCACGGTCGAGGAAGCGCAACCCGACGCGGCGCCCGAGCCGGTCCGCGCCCTCTCCGCGATGCAGGAGGCGCTCGAGCGCGCTGGGGTCACCGAGCAGGACTTTGGACGTCGCCGCCGCGACCGCTGACGCTGGTCGCGAGTTGCCCTGCGTGCTCCGCATTCCATCCGTAGCCGGTATCGACCTGGTCCCGTCAGCGGTCGAGTCTGCACGAACCGTAACCGCGCTGCCGGCGGCGTTCAGCCGCCGCCTGCCTCTGATAAGCTGAAACCATTCCGCGAGCGGCTGCGCTGCGGCTGCGTCGTCCACTGGAGACTGCCATGGCAGATCGATTTGACAAGTTCACCGAGCGCGCCCGCCGCGTCCTGACCCTCGCGCAGGAAGAAGCCCAGCGCTTCAACCACAACTACATCGGCACCGAGCACCTGCTGCTCGGGCTGGTGCGCGAGGGCGACGGCGTCGCCGCGAAGGTGCTCTCCAATCTGGGCGTCGAGCTGGCCAAGGTGCGCTCCGCGGTCGAGTTCATCATCGGTCGCGGCGACCGCGCCGTGCTCGGCGAGATTGGCCTGACGCCGCGCGCCAAGAAGGTGATCGAACTGGCCGTCGATGAGGCGCGCCGGCTCAACCATCACTACATCGGTACCGAGCACCTGCTGCTCGGTCTCGTCCGCGAGGGCGAAGGGATTGCGGCCGGCGTGCTTGAGTCGCTGGGCGTCAATCTCGAGCGCGTGCGCGCCGAGACGACCCGCATCCTCTCGCAGAGCGGGCCGACCCCGGCCGGGGCCGGCAGCGTCGGCTCGAGCAGCAGCTCGAGCTCCCGCTCCGCGACGCGCACGCCGACCATCGATCAGCTCGGGTTCGATCTCACCGCCGCCGCGCGCGCGGGCACGCTCGACCCGGTGATCGGCCGCTCCAAGGAGATTCAGCGCGTCGTCCAAATCCTCTCGCGCCGCACCAAGAACAATCCCGTTCTGATCGGCGAGCCTGGCGTCGGCAAGACGGCGGTCGTGGAAGGCCTAGCGCAGCACATCGCCTCCGGCGACGTGCCCGAGACGCTGCACGGCAAGCGTCTGCTGACGCTGGACATCGGTTCGCTCGTCGCTGGCACCAAGTACCGCGGCGAGTTCGAGGAGCGGCTGAAGAAGGTCGTTGAGGAAGTCAAGGGCGCGGGCAACTGCGTGCTGTTCATTGACGAGCTGCACATGCTCGTCGGCGCCGGCGCGGCCGAGGGCGCCGTTGACGCGGCGAACATTCTCAAGCCCTCGCTCGCCCGCGGCGAGTTGCAGACGATCGGCGCGACGACGCTCGACGACTACCGCAAGCACATTGAGCGCGACGCCGCGCTGGAGCGGCGCTTCCAGCCGATCGTTGTGGAAGAGCCGTCGATCGAAGAGACGATTGAAATTCTGCGCGGGATCAAGGATCGCTACGAGGAGCATCACAAGCTCGTGATCACGGATGAGGCGCTGGTCGCTGCGGCCGAGATGTCGGCGCGCTACATCTCCGACCGCGCCCTGCCGGACAAGGCGATCGACCTGATCGATGAGTCCGCCTCGCGCGTCCGTATTCGCCGTTCCTACACGCCGCCGACGCTCAAGGAAGCGACCGTCGGTCTGGAGGGCATCCGCAAGGAGAAGGAACACGCGCTCGATCAGGAGCAGTTTGAGTACGCCGCCGACCTGCGCGACCGTGAACTGAAGCTGACTCAGCGGATCGCCGAACTCGAGCAGGACCTTGACCAGCAGCGCGACCGTGACTCATCGGACGTGCTGGCGGAGGATATCGCTGAGGTCGTCTCGATGTGGACGGGCATTCCGCTGGTGCAGATTGCGACGGAGGAATCCGAGCGGCTGCTGCGGATGGAGGAAGACCTGCACGAGCGCATCGTGGGTCAGCAGGAGCCGATCGTCGCGCTGGCCAAGGCTGTCCGCCGCGCCCGCGCCGGGCTCAAGGACCCGCGCCGGCCGATCGGCGTGTTCATGTTCCTCGGCCCGACCGGGGTTGGCAAGACGGAGCTCGCCCGCGCTCTGGCCGACTTCATGTTCGGCTCCGACGAGAACATGGTCCGCCTGGACATGTCCGAGTTCATGGAGCGGCACACCGTCGCGCGACTGGTCGGCGCGCCGCCAGGATACGTCGGCTACGACGACGGCGGACAGCTGACCGACACCGTGCGGCGCAAGTCCTACTGCCTGATCCTGCTGGACGAGATCGAGAAGGCGCACCCGGAAGTCTTCAACATGCTGCTGCAGGTCTTCGACGACGGCCACCTGACCGACGCCAAAGGACGTCGCGTGGACTTCCGCAACACGATCATCATCATGACCTCGAACGTCGGCTCCGACCTCATCCGCCGCGAGTCGGCGATCGGGTTCACCACGATCAATGACGAGGATCAGTCGGAGAAGCAGCGCTACGAGAAGATGAAGGACAAGGTGCTGCAGGAGATGAAGCGCGTCTTCCGGCCCGAGTTCCTCAACCGCGTCGACACCACGCTGGTCTTCCACCCGCTCAGCCGCGCGCACATCCGTAGCATCGTGGACATGATGCTGCAGGAGGTCGAGTCGCGGATTAAGGAGAAGGAAGTCGATCTGGACGTCACCGAAGCGGCGCGCGACTGGCTCGGCGAGAAGGGCTACGACCCCGTGTTCGGCGCCCGGCCGCTGCGCCGCGTGATCCAGGAGCGGCTCGAAGACTCGCTCTCCGAGGCGCTGCTGCGCGGCGACTTCGCGTCCGGCGACACGATTCGCGTCGATCTGGTCAAGGAGCTCAACGAGAACGGCGTCGAAGAAGAGATGCTGCACTACCAGCGCATCGAGGGACTTTCCCGCGTCGAGGAGCTCGCCGCCGAACTCGAGGCGGAGGCGAAGGGCGAGTCTGGCGCGGAAGAGGGCGAAGCGGTCGCCACCTCCTGATCTTCAGGTGTCACACTCCCGCACACAACCAGCGCCCCTCAGCAATGAGGGGCGCTTTGGCGTTCCCGTCCGCGCCGGGACCGAGCGGCGGCGGGCTGATTGGCGGCTAGCGCTCCGGCCACTCGTTCGTCGGCCGCTGCACCAGGACCCAGCCATTGCCGTCGGGGTCCTGGAAGAGCGCCTGCGTCCCCCACATCTGCGCCGTGGGCGGCTCCGAGAACTCGACGCCGCTGCCCGACCAGCGCTCGTAGGTGGCGTTGATGTCGTCCGTCCAGAGGACGTAACCGCTGCTGGAGCCCGGCTGCGCGCCGTCCGGATCGAATGCGCCGAAGTTGGCGAGCACGAACTGCACCTCGTCCTCGGGCAGCTTGACCGTGATCCAGCGCAGCTCTGGCCCCATCGGATCATCCATAATCTTCTCCATGCCCAGCTTCTCCGTGTACCAGCGCAGCGCCGCCTGCTGGTCGGAGACCTGGATGGGGACGATGGAGAGTCGCACGGACATGGCCGCAGCCTTTCTTGGTGGTGTTGCTGGTCTGTAACTGTCGCTGGGTTCCGTCAGTGCACCGGTCCGCGCCGGGCGTCGTCCTGCCAGGCGAGGACGCTTTGCAGCAGGCCCAGGCCGATGAAGAACACCAGCAGCGACGAATTGCCTGTACTGATGAACGGTAGGGGAATGCCGGTCACGGGAATCAGACGAATGTTAATCGCGACGTTGATGAAGACCTGAATTGCGATGATCGTTATCAGTCCCACTGCCAGCAGTTGACCTAACGGCTCGCCCGCCTTGTTCGCCACGCGGAGCAGGCGGAAGAGAAGCAGGAGGAACAGCGCGAACAGCGCCATTGCGCCGACGAAGCCCAGTTCCTCGCTGAGCACGCTGAAGATGAAGTCGGTTGTCTGAATGCGGACGAAGTCGAGCTGTGTCTGCGTCCCTTCGGTTAGCCCCTGGCCCCACAGTCCGCCCGAGCCGACCGAGGTCTCGGCCTGGATCACGTTGAAGCCGGCGCCCTGGGGATCGGCCTCCGGATCGAGGAAGGCGCGGATGCGGTCGCGCTGATAGTCCTGCACGCCGGCCGCCAGCCCGACCGGGACCAGGCACAGGCCGATCGCCGCCAGCGCCGCGTAGTGGCGGAGGCGGGCGCCGGCGAACATCGTCATGATGAGCCAGAGCGCGAGGAAGACGACCGCCGAGCCGGCGTCCGGCTCGATAAAGACCAGCGCGGCGGGCAGCGCGGCGATCGCCAGCGAGAGTAGGAAGATGCGAAACTCCTGCAGTTGGTCGCGGTAATCCGTCAGGAACTTGGCGAGGCCGATGATCGTCATCAGCTTGCCGATCTCCGACGCCTGCACGACGGTGAAGCCCAAGTCGAACCAGCGCCGCGAACCGAACTCGGAGGTGCCGACGAAGAGCACGGCGATCAGCACGGCGATCCCGAAGCCGTAGGCGAGCCAGCCGAGCGCGTCGATCAGGCGGTAGTCGATCCGCGTCAGCGCCACCATCAGCACTGCGCCGACGAGGGCGAAGATGATGTGCCGCTGGACGGCGCTCGAGAGCACTATGCCCTCCGCGCCGCGCGGCAGCGAGGCCGAGTAGATCACCAGCGCGCCGTAGCCGGCCAGGGCGAGCGCGGCAATCAGGATCAGCGGATCGAAGTGCCGCCAGGAGTATCCGGCCGTCATCGCATCCTCACCTGTCCGCCTAGCGCGACCGCTCGCGGATTGCTTCGTAGAGGCGCTGGTCTTCTTCTTCGGTCAGGGCAAGCCGCGCGTAGGGCGGTGGCTCGGTGGTCCCGAGCGCGCCGCTCGTTTCCGCCCAGGCGCGCAGAATCTCTCCCCCGGCGCCGGCGGCCAGGTAGCCGGCCGAGAACTCGAAGAAGACGACCATTGCCACCTGGGGATCGTCGAAGGGCGCGAAGGCGATGAACCAGCCGTGCGTCGGCCCCTCTTCGGCGCCGGAGACCGCCGTGCCGATCTGATCGAACTCCGCCGTGCCCGTCTTTCCGGCGACGAACATCTCCTCGTTCGCAACCTGGGCGTCGTGGCAGGTGCCGGCCAGCGAGCAGAGCGCCATCCCCTCGCGGACGATCCGCAGAATCTCGGGATCAACGTCAAGCTGGCTGCGAATCGACGGCTGCCAGGGTTGGACGACCGTGTCGTTGCTGTCGATCCACTCCCGCACCACCCGAGGCTCATAGACCGTGCCGCCATTGGCGATCGCCGCGGTCGCGACCGCCATCTGCAGCGGCGTCACGGTGGTGAATCCCTGCCCGATCGCCATGTTGTAGGTGTCGCCGTCGCGCCAGTGTTCGCCGAACGCCTCCAACTTCTGCTGCGCGGAGGTGATCAGGCCGTCAGCTTCGCCGACGAGGTCGACGCCGGTTTGCGTATCAAAGCCCAGCGCGCGGGCCCATTCGGCCAGCGCTTCGTTGCCGACACCCGTAAACGGCACATCGCCCGCGACGATGCCCTCCTCCGCGAGCGCGTCGAGGTACTCCTGCTCGGCGGGATGGCGCGGTGGATTCTCGGGGTTGCGGTATGGATCGCCGCCGGCCACGTAGTAGAAAAACACGTTCGAGGACTCCGCCAGCGCCGTGCGGACGTTGAAGACGCCCCGCACCGTGTCGCCGAATTCGTAGTAGATGCCTGGCGCGAGTTCGTTGTGCACTTCGAGGACGCCGGGGGAGTAGATCTGGGTTGCTGGATCGATCGTTTCCTCGGCTAGTCCGGCGACGGCTGTGATGATTTTGAAGATGGAGCCTGGCGGGAACTGATTCTGGATTGCGTGATTGTTCAGCGGCTGGCCCGGATCGGATAGCAGCGCCTGATACTGCGCGGTGGTCAGATCCTCGTAGATGTTCACGTCATAGTTCGGGACCGAGACCATCGCCAGCACCGCGCCGCTGTGCACGTCGAGCACGACCGCGGAGGCGAAGCGCGATGCGCCCAGATGCGCCAGGAGGATGTCCTCGATGCGCTGCTGCAGCTCGATGTCGATCGTCAGCACCGCGCTCCAACCTGGCGTCGGCGGCTGATTGCTGAGCGTGTCCAGCACGTTGCCGACCGCGTCGACCTCAAGCAGCTGGCGTCCGGGCGTCCCGCGCAGCTGGCGCTCGTACGCCGCCTCGATTCCGCTGCGGCCGATCTGATCGCTGTAGCGGTACCGTGAGCTGGTTAGCTCCTCGTACTCGGCCTCAGTAATTTTGCCGACGTAGCCAAAGATGTGCCCGAGCAGCTGTCCGTGCTGATAGCGGCGGATCGTGATCGGCTCCACCTGCACGCCCGGCAGCGTCGAGCGGCGCGAGGTCACGTCGATCACCTGCGCCGCCGTTGGCTCGTCCGAGATCAACAGCGGCAGGAATGGATCGTTGGAGCGCTTGCGCTCCCGGATCTGCTGCTCGATATCCCAGGCGCGGGCGTCGAACATCTCCGCCAACTCCGCCGCCACCGCCGCGACCTGGAGCTCGGGCACATCGGCGGAGATCACGATGATCTGGTAGGCGGGCGCATTCTCGACCAGCACGTTGCCGTTGGCGTCGTAGATCAGTCCGCGCGCGGGGGGAATATCGACGGTGCGGACGCGGTTGCTGGCGGCGCGGGCGACGTATTGGTCGTGCTGCAACAGCTGCAGCCGTACCAGCTGGACGGTCAGGATGCCGAAGAGCAGGAGAATGAAGCCGCCCAGGATCCAGACTTTGGCGCGCACGGGAAAGCCTTCGCCGTGCTCGAGGTGCTGCGCGTACTCTCGCGCGACCCCTTCCGACATCCCCGGGCGCGGTCGGCGTTGCACTCAGATCAAACCGTTCTCGACAGCCCAGTCGCCGGCGCCGCGCTGGGCGTGGGAATCCGTACAAACCAGTAGACAACGGCGCCTACGATAGTGTTCCCCAAGACTCCCCCCAGCATCACCGTGCGCAGCGCCGCGATCCAGTTCACGCCGCTGGTGGTCAGCTCGACCGCGATGGCGTGGACGGTGAAGTGGAGGAGCGAGGCTGCGCCGACCAGGGCGATCGTGAGCGCCCACTCGAGGGCGATTGGCGCCGGGCCGTGCGCGGCGTTCCAGGCGCGCCAGGTCAGCGCCGCCAGACCGATGGGCGCGATCTCGGCCACCGATTCCGCCATCCCCTGAAAGGCGAGCAGTCCCAGGCCGATGCCGGCCAGCGGAATCAGGATTAGCGTCTCGTGCGCCGGCCGCACCATCGCCCAGCAGCAGAGGACGACGAGGACGAGCTGCGGCCCGACGCCGAAGATCGGAAAGGACGGACTGGCTGAGGTCTGAAACACGACCAGCACAAACAGGCCGGCGAGCAGCAGCATCCAGCGAACGAGGCTCATCTGAGGTCAGCCCCCTTCGCTGTCGGCGGATTCGGCGTCCAGGAACGAGAGGTCGGGCGGCGGCACCGTGAGTTGGACGAGCACCTGCTCGAGCTGGTTGAGCGGGGCGATCGGCGTCAGGACGACGGAGCGGAAGGACTCCTGCGCCGTGCCCTCGGCGGTCGAGACGCGCCCGACCGGCAGTCCCTGCGGCAATTCGCCGCCTCCGCCGGAGGTCACGAAGATGTGGCCCAGCTCCACCTCCGCCTGGTAGGGAATCCGGACTTCGAGGTTGCCCAGCGTGCCGCCCGTGGCCACGACCTCGGTGCGCGAGGGTTGGTGCAATACCCGCACGGCGCTGTCCGGATCGGTGATCAGCCGCACGAACGAGGTGCGGGGCCGCACCTCGCTGACTTGTCCGATCAACGTGCCGCCGGCGGCGAGGACCGGCATCCCGACGCGCAGGCCGTCGTCGGAACCGCGATCGATGCCGATGATCGTGCGCAGCCCGGTCAGATCGCGGATGATGACATAAGCGGTGAGCGTGACTGCGTCCGTTTCGGCCTGCACTTCGAGCAGCGCCTGCCGCGCCTGGACCTGGATTTGCTGCTCGCGCAGCCGCGCGTTGTCCGCCTCCAGCTGTTCGATGTAGGAGCGCAGCCCCCGGTTCTCGGAGGTCAGCCGGCCGAAGTCGTTCAGGTCGTTGAGCAGGTTGGCAATCGGTTCGCTGGCCTGGCGGAACGCGCGTTGGACCGGGTTGAGCGCGGTGGCTGCGCGGTCTTCGATGGTCGCGGTCCAGCCGATTAACCCCAACACGACGAGCCCGCCCACGAGCAGCGCAATCCCCAGTACCCAACGCGTGCGCGCACCCAACAATCGCAAGAGTGCGCCGATCAGAGGCACGCTTCCCTGCCCATCGGTGTGCCCGGCTAGCGGCGTCCGGCCAGCATCTGACCGCTGGCGCCGGCCAGCGCGCGGGTCTCGTTCAAGGCCTCGGCGCAGCCGCGCACCACGCAGGTCAGTGGCGATTCTGCCCTGTAGACCGGGAACCGGGTCTCCTGCGACATGCGCCGATCCAGCCCCGGCAAGTGCGCGCCGCCGCCGGCGAGCGCGATTCCCTGCTCCATGATGTCGGGAATCAGCTCGGCCGGGGTAATTTCCATCGTCTTCAGCACGGCCTGCACGATTGAGGAGAGCGCGCTTGAGATCGCATCGCGCAGCTCCACCGTCGTGACCGTGACGACCTTGGGCATGGAGGTGGACAAGTCCCGCCCGCTGATCGTCACGTCGCGCTCTTCCTCGAGCGGGAACGCCGAGGCGCCGGCGATCTTGATCTGCTCTGCTGAGGCCTCGCCGATCTGGATGTTGTGGACCTGCCGCGCGTAGGTAATGATTGCCTGGTCAATCTCGTCGCCAGCGACGCGGGTGGAGGTGCTGACGACCATCCCGCCCATTGAGCAGACGGCGACCTCCGTCGTCCCGCCGCCGATGTCGACGACGATACTGCCGGTCGACTCGAAGATTGGCAGGCCGGCGCCGATCGCGGCGGCCATTGGCTCTTCGATCAGGTGGACCTCGCGCGCGCCGGCTGAGCGGGTCGCCTCGAAGATGGCGCGCTTTTCCACCTCCGTCGCGCCGCCGGGGATGCCGACCATTACCCGTGGCCGCCCGATCCCGATGCCGCTGTGCTGCAGCGCCTCGTGGATGAAATGGTTGAGCATCCGCGCGGTGACATCGAAATCCGAGATCACGCCGTCGCGCATCGGTCGCGTGGCGACGATGTGGGCGGGCGTGCGCCCCACCATGGTCTTGGCTTGCTTGCCGATGGCGAGGACGGAGTTGTCGATCCGGTTGATCGCGACCACGGACGGCTCGTCCACCACGATTCCGTGCCCGCGCACGGAGACGAGCGTGTTGGCGGTGCCCAGGTCGATGCCCACGTCGGGCGAGAATCGCCGGGCTAACCAGCCAAAGGGCGACCAGACCATCAGGGCTCCTGCAGTTTCGACAGCATCTACGCCCAACGATACGGCGCGTTGATCAACGATACGCGGCTATCCCCCGCCGACTCGACATAGTCAGCGTATCGGTAAAGCGGTCGGATCGGGACGCTCGGGCGGGTGGCGCTCAGGCTTCGTCAGGCGACGGGACGTCCGCCAACCAGGTCAGGATCGCCGCCGGGCGGGTCAGCGCCTCGAGGAGCTGATCTTCTTCCCAGATCGGCAGCCCCAGCGCCTCCGCCTTCGCCCGCTTGGAGCCGGCCGCCTCGCCCGCGAACAGCGCGGTCGTGTTCTTGCTGACCGAGGAACCGACGCCCGCGCCCAGCGCTTTCAACTGCGCCTCCGCCTGCGGCCGGGGCATGGCGGCGAACCGTCCGGTCAGGACGAAGCGCAATCCCTCCAGCGGCGTCTCGGCGAGTTCGTCGTCCGGAGCGCGCTGGATTTCGTCCTCGACTCCGGCGGTCTGGAGGCGGGACACCAGCGACCAGTTCTCGCCGTCCAACGCCCAGTCAACGATGCTCTCGGCGATGGTCGGGCCGACGCCGTCAACGGCGGCCAGCGACTCTCGCGGCGCGAGCAGGATGGCGTCGAGGGAGCCGAACGCATCGGCGAGCAGCGCCGCGTTCTCGCTGCCCACGTGGCGGATGCCCAGCCCGAACAGCAGATACCGCAGCCCGCGCGCTTTCGACCGCTCGATCGCCGCGGCGACGTTGCGCAGGCGGTCGCCGACCTCGTAGACCTCTTCACCCTTGCGCCGCTTTACCTGACCCAGTCCGGGGATCTGGGCGAGTTCGTCCAGCCGCTCGGGCAGCGTGTACAGGTCGGCGGCGTCGCGGATTTCGTCTTCGCGCAGCAACAGCTTGATCAGCTTTACGCCGAGCCCGCGAATATCCATCGCGCCGCGCGCGGCGAAGTGCTCCAGCGTCCGCTGCACGATCGCTGGACAGTAGCGATTGCGGCAGTAGAAGTCCGCGTCGTCAGCCTCGCGCGTGACGGGGCTCCCGCACCAGGCGCCTTCGCACAGGTCTTTGCTCCCCGCCGCGCCGCCGCAATGCGCGTTGGCGCAGTCCCGCTCGCCGCACGTGGTGCCGGGACAGACCGACGGCATTGTCCACGCCGCCGAGTCCGCCGGTCGCCGGTCGAGGACGGGATGGACGACCTGGGGGATCACCTCACCCGCGCGGCGGATGACGACGGTGTCACCTTCGCGGATGTCCTTGCGCTGGATGTCGTCGAGATTGTGCAGCGTTGCATTTTGCACCTCGACGCCGCCGACCCGCACCGGCCGCAGCCGCGCGTAGGGATTGATCGTGCCCGTGCGGCCCACGTTGACCAGAATTTGCTCGAGTACGGTCGTTGCTTCCTGGGGCGGGAACTTCCAGGCGATCGCCCAACGCGGCTCGCGCCCGACGACACCCAAGTCAGCCTGCAAGCCGAGGTCGTCAACCTTGACCACCACGCCGTCCATCTCGAACGCCTGCGAGTCGCGCCGCTGGGTCCAGCGCTCGCAGGCGGCCAGCGCCGCATCGATGTCGTCGTGCCGCGCGGCGGCGGGCGTGGTCGGCAGGCCGAACTCGGCGAGCCAACCGAGCGTCTCCCAATGGCTGGCCGGCGTCGGCGCGTCGTCGCACCAACCGAGCTGATAGACGCCGATGCTCAGCGGCCGCCCGGCGGTGACCGCGGCGTCCTTCTGGCGGACCGAGCCGGCCGCGGCGTTGCGCGGGTTGGCGTACAGCGACAGCGCCGCCTTCCCCTCCGCTTGCCGTTCCGCATTCAGCGCGGCGATCTCGGCGTTCATCGCCTCGAAGCCGGCTTTGGGCATGTAGACTTCGCCGCGGACCTCAAACCGCGGCGGCGGGTTGCCGCAGAGCTCGTTGGGTACGGCGGCGATTGCCCGCAGGTTGGCGGTGACGTCCTCGCCGGCGCGCCCGTCGCCGCGCGTCGCCGCCTGCACCAGCCGACCCTGTTCGTAGATCAGCGCGATCGCGAGCCCGTCAATCTTCGGCTCGGTGACGTAGGCCCACGCCTCGCGGTCCAGCAGATCGGCGGCCCGCTGCCGCCAGGCGAGCAGCTCCTCGGCGTTGAACGCGTTGCCCAGCGAGAGCATCCGCAGCCGATGCTCGACCACCGCGAAGGCGCGGCCGGGCGGCGCGCCGACCGTTTGCGTCGGGCTGTCTGCCGACGCTAACTGGGGAAAATCGCGCTCGAGCTGCTTGAGTTCGCGGAACAGCGCGTCGTACTCCGCGTCCGAAATTTCGGGCGTGTCGAGCACGTGGTAGAGGTGATTGTGCCGCAGCACAGCGGCGCGCAGCGTCTCGACGCGCTCGCGCGCCGCGAGCACCGTGGCATCGGAAGGGTCAGTGAGTGTTGACATCGATTTCACTCTACAAACCAGGCCAGACCAGGCCAGACCGGGCCAGACGAGGCGCGCGCCGCGCCTGCTGATACGCTCAGCCTGTGAGTGATCCGCTACTGACCGACCTGGACGTCATCATCCTCGACTACGGGGCCGGCAACCTGCGCTCCGTGGTGCGGGCGGTCGAGCGCGTCGGCGCGCGGCCGGAGGTGGCCTCCGTCGCGGCGGCGATGGATCAGGCGGATGTGGTCATCCTGCCCGGGGTCGGCGCGGCGGCCGACACGATGCACAATCTGCGTACCCGCGGGCTGATCGAGCCGATCCGCGAGTACATCGCCGCCGATCGGCCGTTTCTCGGTGTCTGCATGGGCTTGCAGGCCTTGATGACCGTCTCGGAAGAGGGCGGCGAGCATCCCTGCCTGGATGTGCTCGCGGGCCGCGTCGTGCGTCTCCCCGCCGGCCGCAAGATTCCCCACATGGGCTGGAACCGCGTCGAGCAGCGACGCGCGACGCCGCTGTTCGCGGGTATCCCCGACGGCGCGCACTTCTACTTCGTCCACTCCTACTTCTGCGACCTGACCGATCCCGAGGCGGTGGTCGCAACCACTGATTACGGTGCCAGGGTGACCGCCGCGGTCGAGCTCGGGCGTCTGGCTGCCACGCAGTTTCATCCCGAAAAGAGCGGCGCGTACGGACTGCGCATCTACCGCAATTTCCTCCGCCAACACGACCGCGCCTGTGACCGCGCCGGGTCGGACTGAACGATGACGGTAAAGACAGCGATGACAGCGATGAGCGCGAACATGATCGATGTGCTGCCGGCGATCGACATCCGCGGCGGGCGCTGCGTCCGCCTGGTGCAGGGCGACTACGACCGCGAAACCGTCTTCGACGACGATCCCACCGCGCCGGCGCAGCGCTGGATCGAGCAGGGCGCGGAGATGCTCCACGTGATCGACCTCGACGGCGCGCGCGAGGGCCGCGCGGCGAACGCGGCGGTGGTTGAGCAGATCTCCGCGCTCGGCAAGCCGGTGCAGGTCGGCGGCGGGATTCGCGCGCTCGATACGGTGCGCCGCTATCTCGATGCCGGCGTGGCGCGGATCATCATCGGCACCGCCGCCGTGACTGACCGCGATTTCCTCCGCAGTGCCGTTGAGCTTTGCGGTGACGCGCTGACCGTCTCGGTCGATGCCCGCGGCGGGCGGGTGGCGCTCAATGGCTGGACGGAAGCGTCCGAGCTGCCGGCGGTCGCGCTGATTCCGCAGTTGGAAGCGCTCGGCGTGCGGCGCTTCATCTACACCGACATCGCCTCCGACGGGATGCTCGGCGGCCACGACGAAGCCGAGTTCGCCCGCGTGGCGGGCGTCGCCCGCTCGCCCGTGATCGCCGCGGGCGGGATCGCCCATCCAATGCAGATTCGCCGGCTCGCGGCCAGCGGCGCGGGCGGCGTCGTGCTCGGACGGGCGCTCTACGACGGCCGCCTCACGCTCGCCGACGCCTTCGCGGCGGCGGCCGCCGGGATGCGCGAGCGTACCTGCTGAAATCGATTGCCCTAGCGACACCGAGCCTGCCGAAATGCTGACCAAACGAATCATCGCCTGTTTCGATGTCGACGGCGGCCGCGTCGTCAAGGGCGTCTCTTTCGTCGAACTGCGCGACGCCGGCGACCCGGTCGAGTTGGCGGCGCTATACGACCACGAAGGCATTGACGAGCTGGTCTTCCTCGATATCACCGCTTCGTCTGAGGATCGCAACACGGTCGTCGACATGGTGCGGCGCACGGCGGACCGCGTCTTCATCCCCTTTACGGTCGGCGGCGGGCTGCGCTCGGGCGATGATATGCGGCTGATGCTGGAGTCTGGCGCGGACAAGATCACGATCAACACCGCGGCGGTGCAGCGTCCGGGGCTGATCTCGGAAGGCGCGCACCGCTTTGGGTCGCAGTGCATCGTCGTCGCCATTGACGCCCGCACCGAGGCGGACGGCTCGATGCAGGTGTACACGCACGGCGGCCGCCGGCCGACGGGGATCGACGCGGTCGCGTGGGCGACGGAGGTGGTCGAACGCGGCGCGGGCGAGATCATGCTGACCTCGATGAACACTGACGGTCACCAGGACGGCTACGACCTCCCGCTGACGCGCGCGGTCTCGGACGCGGTCAGCGTGCCGGTGATCGCATCCGGCGGCGCCGGCAACGCCCGGCACATGATCGACGCAATCACGGAGGGCAACGCGGACGCGGTGCTCGCCGCCTCGATTTTCCACTTTGGCACCCACCCGATCATGGATGTCAAGCGCCAAATGCAGGCCGCCGGCATCCCCATCCGAATGGAACATGCCGACTATGACGACGTCCTCTGAATCCCCTGCAGCCGCCGTCCCGCCGCTCAAGTACGACGCCAGCGGGCTGATTCCGGCCATCGTGCAGGACGACGAGACCAGCGAAATCCTGATGCTCGGCTACATGAACGCGCAGTCGGTGCAGATGACGCTGGACAAGCAGCTGGTCACGTTCTGGAGCCGCAGTCGGCAGGAGTACTGGACCAAGGGCGAGACCAGCGGCAACGTGCTCGAGCTGGTCAGCATCCGCAAGGACTGCGACGTTGACGCGCTCCTCGTGCGGGCCCGGCCCCACGGCCCGACCTGCCACACCGGCGAGCGCTCCTGCTTCTACCGCGATCTGGGCGAGGACTGATCCCCGCTACCGCTGCTGCCTCAGCACACCGGTATCCGCGTCGGGGACAACAAATGTGTTGACATCAACGCTTTTGTTGTCCATCGTGTACACGTGAACGCCGCTGAGTTCCGCCGTTGACTTGCCAGGCGCGGCTGTACGGTTCAAACGCACAACGGAGGCAGCGGACACCTCACGGTCAGGCGAGGCAGTCGCACGAGTCAGCTGCCAGTGCATGGCGGCCGCAAGGAGTTGGGGCGCGGGCTCGTCGCGAAGATCAAGTAGGATTTGGACTTGCAGTGATGCTCGCGTATCCACTCCACCTCGAAGCCGACGACGGGATGGTGCTGGTGACCGCGCCTGACTTCCCCGAACTGACCACGTTCGGCGACGACCAGGCAGAAGCGGTCGCCCGTTCCGTTGACGCGCTCGAGGAAGCGATTGCCGCCCGGATGTCCAGTCGCCTGGATATTCCTTTGCCGAACACGATCGTCGGCGGCGCGGTCTATGCGGCATTGCCGACCCTGACCGCCGTGAAGGTGATGCTCTATCAGGGGATGCGCGAGCGCGGGATCGGCAAGGCCGAACTGGCCCGCCGGCTCGGCTGGCATCTGCCTCAGGTCGACCGCGTGCTCAATCTGCAGCACAGTTCGCGGATGGAGCAGATGGACGCGGCGCTGGGCGCGATCGGGTTGCGTTTGGACGTGAGCACCCGCGAGCTGGCAGGGGCACCCGCCAGCGCCGTGGGCGAAGCGGCTCGCAGCGATCGCGCGTCGCCGTGAGCGGGCTGCGAGCTGGTTGACGCTGGAGCGGGTGTCAGTTCTCTTCGTCGAGGATGCCGTAGCGGCGGCGGAAGCGTTCGACCCGGCCGGCGGTGTCGACGATCCGCTGCTCGCCCGTGAAGAACGGGTGGCACACTGAGCAGATCTCGATACGGATGTCAGCCTTGGTCGCGCGGGTCTGCCAGCTGTTGCCGCAGCCGCAGCGGATCGTGGCGTCTACGTACTCGGGATGAATCTCCGCCTTCACGCGCCCACCTCCTCGAGTTCTGCCGGAATCACCGACACCTTCTTGCGCCGTCCGCGCGCGTAGGGCGAGAACTTGATTGTGCCGTCGGTCAGCGCGAAGAGCGTGTGGTCGCGCCCGACCCCGACGTGCTCGCCGGGATGGATGCGCGTGCCGCGTTGGCGCACGATAATCCCGCCCGTGCGGACGACCTGGCCGTCGAAGAGCTTCACGCCGAGCCGCTTCGAGTTGCTGTCGCGCCCGTTGCGGGACGAGCCGACGCCTTTCTTGTGAGCCATCGCGCTCCCCTATTCCTCAGAATCTGTCGGCTCGTCCGAATTGTCCGAGTCGCTTGGTGCGTTCGCTTCGGACGGTTCCGCGACCGCCGGCGCGGCCTCAGCCGCCCACGTCTGGTCGTAGAGTGAGACGGCGTTGACCAGCACGGACGTTTGCAGCTGGCGATGCCCGCGCAGGCGTCGGTAGCGGGTCTTGTTCTTGTACTTGAAGACCATCACCTTGCGGGCGCGGCCCTGCTCGATGATCTCGCCGGTGACGCTGGCGGACGCCACCGTCGGCGTGCCCACGGCGAGCTCGCCACCGCCGTTGACCAGCAGCACGTCCTCGAATCGGATTTCGTCGCCGGCGTCGCCGTCAAGGCGTTCCAGCTTGATCCGCTGGCCGGGCGACACCCGGTACTGCTTCCCGCCGCTGCGAATCACGGCGTACACGTCGGACACATCAGTGCTCATGGTTGTCTCGCATCGACCTGACGGTGATTGGCTGGTGATCGGTTCGTCAGTCCTGAATTATCTAGCCTAGCCAGCGCGCGGCAGCCGTCAAGCCATCAGCCGACACTGCGCAGGCAGCACGCTCCGACGGGCGGGCCGGTCCGCTAGTCGAGCGAGGTGCGGTTCTGGTTGCCGCCCCAGGCGAGGCCTGGCTTGGGCGGCATCAGCGGCTCGCGCTCCTCGGTCGGTTCCCCGCCCGAGGCGCTCGGCGGCGGGGTCGGGTCGGGCGCGGGCGGCGGCGGCGTCGGCTTCGGTACCGCGTCACCCGGCTGCCAGGCGAGGATCGCGCGCAGGTCGTCGCCCTCAAGCGTTTCGATCTCCATCAGCCGCGTCGCCAGCAGATCGAGCTGCTCGCGGTTGCGGCGCAGGATCGTCCGCGCCCGATCGCGCGCGCGGTCGATGATCTCGCGCAGCTCTTCATCGATCTGTTCGGCCACCATCTCCGAGTAGTCGCGTTGCTCCGAGATGTCGCGGCCGAGGAAGACCATCGATTCCTTCTTGCCGAAGGTCCGCGCGCCGAGCCGTTCGGACATGCCCCACTGCGTGATCATCGCCCGCGCGATCTGGGTGACCTTGCTCAGGTCGTCGTGGGCGCCGGTCGTCATCTCGCCGAAGACGATCTCCTCGGCGGCGTGTCCGCCCAGGGCCGAGGCCATGAAGCCCTCGTAGTAGCTCTTGCCCGCCAGGCGATGCTCCGACTCCGGCAGGTACCGCGTGTAGCCGCCAGCCATCCCGCGCGGGACGATTGTCACCTTGTGCACCGGGTCGTGGCCGGGAATGTGCGACGCCACCAGCGCGTGCCCCGCCTCGTGGAACGCCACGACCTCCTTCTCGCGCCCGACCAGCAGCCGCGACTTACGCTCCGGGCCGGCCATCACGCGGTCGACCGCTTCCTCAACTTCCGCCTGCGTGATGTGCTTCTTCTGCCGCCGCGCGGTGAGAATCGCGGCCTCGTTGAGCAGATTGGCCAGCTCCGCTCCCGAGAAGCCCGGCGTTTCCTTGGCGATCGTGTGCAGATCGACCTCCTCCGCCAGCGGTTTGCCGCGGACGTGGACGTCAAGGATCGCGACCCGCCCCTTGACGTCGGGCGCATCGAGCACCACGCGTCGGTCGAAGCGGCCTGGACGCAGCAGCGCCGGGTCGAGGATGTCAGGCCGGTTGGTTGCGGCGACCACGATCACGTTCGTGTTCGTGTCGAAGCCGTCCATCTCGACGAGGATCTGGTTGAGTGTCTGCTCGCGCTCGTCGTGCGAACCGCCGACGCCGGCACCGCGCTGACGGCCGACGGCGTCGATCTCATCGACGAACACGATGCAGGGCGCGTTGCGCTTGGCCTGCTCAAACAGGTCGCGCACGCGGCTCGCGCCAACCCCGACGAACATCTCCACGAACTCGGAGCCGGAGATCGAGAAGAAGGGCACGCCCGCTTCGCCGGCGACGGCGCGCGCGATCAGCGTCTTGCCCGTGCCGGGCGGGCCGACCAGCAGCACGCCGCGCGGGATGCGCGCGCCCAGCGACGCGAAGCGCTCGGGGAACTTGAGGAACTCGACGACTTCCTGGAGTTCCTCCTTAGCCTCGTCCGCGCCGGCGACGTCGTTGAAGGTCACCGATGGTCGATTGACGGTGACCAGTCGCGCTTTGCTCTTGCCGAACGACATCGCCTGCGAGCCTTGCCCCTGCGCCTGGCGCAGGAAGAAAAAAATCAGGCCGATGATCAACAGGAAGGGCAGGAGGTTGATGAACAACCCAGCAATCGTCGAGCCGAAGCCGCCGCCGCTGCCCACCTCAATGTCGGGAAAGCCCTGCGTGCCGACGTCCACGTCGGCGCGCGCGAGGAACTCGAAGAAGTCGAAGTCTGTCTCCGGCACGTTCGTCTGGTACGACTCCGAGCCGTCGCGGTAGTTGAGTGTGACCTTGTTCGAGGCGACCTGGATCGTCTCAATTGCTCCGAGGTCGTTCTCGAGCCGCCCCAGCAGCGACTCCGTGCCGCCGGCCAGCGGGATCTCGTTCGAGCCGCCCCCGCGTGGGAAGACGGAGAAGACCACGACGATCAACACCACGAAAATCAACAGATAGATCAGGAAACTGCGTTTGAATCGTGAGCCGCCCATCGTCGCCATCCCTCAACAGCGGCGCAAACCATCAGCCGACAGCCGCGCCGTACGCGTGGTCAGTCAGTTCCGAGCATATCGCAATGCTCCGCAGCGGAACCGCGCGCATCCCATCAATTTCCCGATCCCCTAGGCCTCCGAGCGCCTAGCCTCAGCGCGTGACGACACGCGCAGCGGCACCACGGCCTACTCGGCGGCGGGAAATGCGGCACTGGCGGCGCGGCGCGTCCTGCGTGGCTGGCGTTGACGAGGTCGGGCGCGGGGCGCTGGCCGGACCGCTGGTCACGGCCGCCGTGGCGCTCTCGCCGCAGGTTCGTCCCGCCTGGTTGCGCGACCTGCGCGACAGCAAGCAGCTGAGCGCCCGCCAGCGCGAGCGGCTCGCGCCGCTCATCCGAGCGGGCGCCCTGCAGTACGCGATTGGCTGGGTACCGGCGTCCGAGCTGGATGCGCTCGGCCTCACGGCTGCGCTGCGCCTCGCCTGTCGGCGGGCGATCGAGCAGCTGGCCGCGCCGCCCGACGTCGTGCTCGCCGACGGCCGCGACGATCTGCGGCTGCGTTGCCCGACCGAAATGGTGGTCAAGGGCGACGCCACCGTCGCCTCCATCGCCACCGCCTCGATCATTGCCAAGGTGGCGCGGGACGCCTGGATGTCGGCGCTTGACGAACGCTATCCCGGTTACGGCTTTGCCAGACATAAGGGCTACGGCACCGCTGCGCACCTGGACGCTCTGCGCGAGTTGGGCCCCTGTCCCGAGCACCGACGCTCGTTTGCGCCGGTCGCGGCGCTGGCGCAACCGACGCTGGCGTTCGATGCCGCCGCGTCCTGATCGCCGCCGCGCGCTCGGCGCGGCGGGCGAACAACTTGCCGCCGAGTACCTCCAGGCGCGCGGCTACCAAATCCTGGAGCGCAACTACCGCCGCCGCTGGGGCGAGGTCGACATCATTGCGCTCGCGCCCGATGAGACGCATGTGATCGTCGAGGTGCGGAGCCGCAGTGATCGCCGCTACGCCGTCGAAGCGGCGCAATCGGTTGGGCCGCGGAAGCAGCGGCAACTGCGCCGCCTGGCGCACGGCCTGCTCGCCGAGCAGGAGTTTGAGTTTGACATCCGCGTCGATGTCATCGTCATTGCTCCGAACCGCAGCGGCCGACTCGCGGTCGCCGCCCACATCATTGACGCGGTCGAAGATGGGCCGGTTGACGATTGAGCGGGGCGGCTAAGCTGAAGCGGAACGCTGAGCCGGCCAGTCGGTGGTTGCCCATGCCGATTTATGAGTACTACTGCCCCGCTTGCGCGCAGACGGTTGAGCTGTTTCAGCGCCGCGTGCGGCGCGCCGGCGACGCGCTGCCGCGTTGCCCCGAGTGCCGCGGTGACGGGCTGGAGACCCGCTTCTCCCGCTTCCGCTCGAAGACGGAACTGTCGTTCCCGGGGTTTGACACGCTGGACGACGTGGACGCGGACGATCCCGAGTCAGTCGCCGCCTGGCGCGAGTCCGCTGGCGCGTCGCCTGAGTTACCCGCCGATCTCGGCTGAGCCCGACCGACTGAATTGCCAGGAGGCGCACCGTGCCGATCTATGAGTACCGCTGCCAGCAGTGCGGTCATGTGCAGGAGCAGTTCCACCGCTCGTTGGCGCGCGCCGCCGCCCCGGCCTGTGAGGCCTGCGCCGCGGACGACATGCAGCGGGTGATCTCCCGCTTCGCCACGCCCAAGACTGAGGCGCAGGTGCTGGAGCGCTATGGCTCGCCGGGGCCCGGCGCCGGCCCGGACGCCTACCGTGATCCCCGCCAGATCGGGCGATGGGCGGAGGAACGCTTCGATCAGATGGGCGTCGAGATGCCGGCTGAGGCGAAGCAGATGATCGACGCCGCCCGCGAGGGCGATCTGCCGGCGCCGGTCAAGGACCTGTAGGCGCAGACCGCCCCAAGACGAGCGCGGCGCGTGTCAACCCTGCAATTGCCGCCAATTCAGAACAGCGGTAGCCTGCCTGACGGGCGCGACGCCCGACTCCGCTGATCCCGGACTCCGACGCATCTGTGAGAGGAATTGCATGGAAATCCTGATCTTCGCCATCATCGCCGCCGCTCTGGCGCTCGTCTTCGCGCTTGTGCGCGTCCGCGACGTCCTGGCCGAGGATGAAGGCACCGACCTGATGAAGACCATCGCCCGCGCCATTCAGGCCGGCGCGGCGACGTTCCTTCGGCGCGAGTACACCTTCCTCGCCGCCTTTGTCGCCGTGGTCTTCGTCATCCTGCTGATCTTCATCGACCTCGACGTGCTCGACAAGTTCGACGGCACGGCCCATCGCTGGACTTCGATCTCCTACATCATCGGCGCGATCCTGTCCGCTTCGGCCGGTTACGCCGGGATGCTGATCGCCGTCCGCGCCAACGTGCGCACGGCGGCCAAGGCGCGTGAGGGTCTCAACCCCGCGCTGCGCGTCGCCTTCGGCTCCGGCACCGTGATGGGCATGACCGTCGTCGGGCTCGGCCTGCT
The DNA here is from genome assembly GCA_965200625.1 of Dehalococcoidia bacterium. Lineage (GTDB taxonomy): Bacteria > Chloroflexota > Dehalococcoidia > Bin125 > Bin125 > Bin125. Next base: position 1,012,061 of record OZ241375.1, on the reverse strand, counting down.
CGGGCTGGTGATCATGTACCTGATCTGGCAGGACGTCGCCCCGCTCGCCGGTTTCGCCTTCGGCGCGTCCTCAATCGCCCTCTTCGCCCGCGTCGGCGGCGGCATCTACACCAAAGCCGCCGACGTCGGCGCGGACCTGGTCGGCAAAGTCGAGGCGGGCATCCCTGAGGACGACCCGCGCAACCCCGCCACGATCGCCGACAACGTTGGCGACAACGTCGGCGACGTCGCCGGTATGGGCGCTGACCTGTTCGAGTCCTACGTCGGCTCGATGGTCGCCACGATGGCGTTGGCCATCACCGCGGTCGGCACGGGAGCACTCGCGGGCTGGAAGGATGAGCTGCTCGTCCTGCCGATGCTGATCGCCGGCATCGGCATTCTCGCCGCCGTGATCGGTACCTTCTTCGTCCGCACGGGGGAGCAGGCCGACCAGGGCCGTCTCCTCTGGGCGTTGCGCGCCGGCGTGTTCGGCGCTTCCGGCCTCGTCCTGATTGGCGCAATCATCGCTATCGCCCTGCTCGATCTGGGCTCGCTGGAAGGCAGCAAGTGGAATCTCTTCTTCGCCATCCTCGTCGGCCTGATCGCGGGCCAGATCATCGGTACCGTGACCGAGGGGTACACCTCCTCAGAAGGCTTCGCACTGGGCGGCCGCCGCTACTCGCCGACGGTCAACCTGAGCCAGCAGGCGGAATCCGGCACCGGGCCGATCATCATCGGCGGCCTCTCTTTGGGCATGATGTCCACGCTGATTCCGCTGATCACCATCGTCGTCGCGATCGTGATCGCCTACGAGCTGGCTGAGTTCTACGCCGTCGCGCTCGCCGCGGTGGGAATGCTCGCCCCGCTCGGCGTGACGCTCGCCACCGACGCCTACGGCCCGGTCGCGGACAACGCCGGCGGCATCGCCGAGCAGGCTGGCCTGGAGCCAGAGGTCAGGGAACGCACTGACGCGCTCGACCAGCTGGGCAACACGACCGCCGCGACCGGCAAGGGCTTCGCGATCGGCTCCGCCGCGTTGACCGCCCTCGCGCTGCTGGCGACCTACGCGATCACCGTCTGGGGCGACATCGGGTCTGCCGTCCTCAACCTGCTCGACTACAAAGTCCTGATCGGGTTGCTGATCGGCGCGTTGATGCCGTTCGTCTTCTCCGCGCTCTCGATGGGCGCAGTCGGACGCGCGGCTGAGTCGATGGTGCAGGAAGTGCGCCGCCAGTTCCGTGAGATGCCCGGCATCATGGACGGCACGCAGGACCCCGACTACGAGCGCGCCATCTCGATCTCCACTGACGGCGCGCTGCGCGAAATGATCATTCCCGGTCTGATCGCTGTGATCGTCCCGATCTTCGTTGGTGCGGTGATCTCGGCGGAGGCGCTGGGCGGTCTGCTGATTGGCTCGATCTCGGCCGGCGCGATGCTCGCGCTGATGATGGCCAACGCCGGCGGCGCCTGGGACAACGCCAAGAAGTACATCGAAGAGGGCCACTTCGGGGGCAAGGGCTCCGACGCGCACTCCGCGGCGGTGGTCGGCGACACGGTCGGCGACCCGTTCAAGGACACCTCCGGCCCGTCGCTCAACATCCTGCTCAAGCTGATGTCGATCGTCGCCGTGGTCTTCGGCCCGCTCTTCCTCTGATCCAGACTCCCCTGGGAGGGGGAGTGCCGAGCACCCTGCTACAGACTCCCCTCCTCTGGGGGGAGTGCCACAGGCGAGGGGGGCTTCCTCGACGGGGAAGCCCCCCTCAGCCGCTTCGCGGCAGCTCCCCCAGAGGGGGAGCTCTGTTGCAGCCTCCCTTGCGGGAGCGCTTGGCTCAGTTGTCCCGGGAGGGCGCAGGCTGGTCGGCGGGTTGCGCGCGCTCGCGCATCTGCGCTTGGAGCGCGCGGCCGGCGTTGCCGGTCGCCAGAATTGTCAGCACGCCGCCGATCAGCGCGCCCACGAGCAATCCGATCAGGAACCGCATACATCACCTCCCGCATACGCTGGAATTAGCCCCACGATACGACTGCCGCGCCTGTCGCAACCCCCGCCAGAAAGGCGACCGCCATGACTGATGTTTCGCTCGACACGCTCGTTTCCCTGTGCAAACAGCGCGGGTTCGTCTTCCCCGCCTCCGAGATCTACGGCGGCTTCGGTTCCACCTATGACTACGGCCCGCTCGGCGTCGAGCTCAAGCGCAACGTCAAAGAACTCTGGTGGCGCGCCGTCGTGCGCGAGCGTTCCGACGTGGTCGGCCTCGACTCGGCGATCATCCAGTCGCCGCGCGTCTGGGAAGCCTCCGGCCACGTCCAGAACTTCCACGATCCGATGGTCGACTGCCTCGAATGCAAGGGCCGCTTCCGCGAGGACCATCTCGAAGGCCCCGCCTGCCCGACCTGCGGCGCGGTGGGTTCTTTCACCGAGTCGCGCGAGTTCAACCTGATGTTCCGCACGCAGGTCGGCCCGGTCGCGGAAGAGGGCGCGGAGGCGTACCTCCGCCCGGAAACGGCGCAGGGCATCTTCATCAACTTCGAGAACGTGCTCACCGCGACCCGCCGCCGGCTGCCCTTCGGCATCGCCCAGCAGGGCAAGTCTTTCCGCAACGAGATCACGCTCGGCAACTTCATCTTCCGCACCCGCGAGTTCGAGCAGATGGAGATGGAGTATTTCGTCGCTCCCGAGCAGTCGGACGAGTGGTACCGCCGCTGGATCGACCTGCGCGAGCAGTGGTACGTCAGGCTCGGCATCAACCCCGACAACCTGCGCCGCGACGTTCACCCGACCGAGAAACTCTCGCACTACTCCGCCGGCACCACCGACCTGCAGTACCGCTACCCGTGGGGCTGGGACGAGCTCGAGGGGATCGCCAACCGCACCGACTTCGACCTCACCCAGCACAGTCAGTCATCCGGCCGGCGGCTGGAGTACTTCGATCCGCAGACCAATCAGCACATCGTCCCACACGTGATCGAGCCGGCTGCCGGCGTCGACCGCATCATGCTCGCGCTGCTCTGCGACGCCTTCACCGTCACGCCCGACGAAAAGGGCGACGCCCGCACCGTGCTCGCCTTCCATCCGCGCGTCGCGCCGATCACCGTCGCCGTGCTGCCGCTCTCGCGCAAGGAGCCGGTCGCCAATCTCGCCCGCGACGTCTGGGCCCGCATTCGCCCCTTCTGGACGACCCAGTACGACGACACCCAGTCAATCGGCCGCCGCTACCGCCGGCAGGACGAGATTGGCACGCCGCTCTGCGTCACCGTTGACTTTGACTCCCTGGCCGACAACGCGGTCACGATCCGCGACCGGGACACGCAGCAGCAGGTGCGCGTCCAGATTGCGGAACTGACCGACACGCTCCGCGAGCGGCTGGGCTTCTAGCCGCAGCCCAAACGAACGGGCGGTAGACAGAACGGGCGGCCGCAGGGGCCGCCCGGGACTGGTTCGTCTCGACCGACTGCCGGGACCCCGCCGCCTCCCGACGCTGCGCGCCGCTCAGGGGGCGTGCGCGCCGCTCAGGGGCGCGCTAGGGGGCGAGCTCGGCCACCTTCGTGCGGGCCGAGTCCGGGTCGTCGTACCACTCGGCGTTGATCTCGGTGAACGCCTGCCACTCGTCCGGCACGTCGTCCTCCGAGAAGATCGCGGTCACCGGGCAGGCCGGCTCGCAGGCGCCGCAGTCGATGCACTCGTCCGGAGAGATGTAGAGCATCCGGTCGTCGTCATCCGCGTGGATGCAGTCCACCGGACAGACCTCGACGCAGGACTGGTCCTTCACGTCGATGCACGGCTCAGCGATTACGTAGGTCATCGATCCATCCTCTCTGCACCTGATGTTGCGTGACGCCGAGAGCGGCGCAACCACGACTCCCTCACTTATAGGACGGCAATCGCCTCTTCGCAATAGCGCGGTGAGTTTGCTGCAGACACTGACTTTTATTCCCTCCGTTCCCGCACGCATCCTGCGGCAGCGCGCAGCAGACGCCCGCTCCTCAACCCCCGCGGCGGGCGCTCAAATCAGTCAGAACGTCAGGATGCGGCCGCTGGATCGACGGGGATCCGCCAGCCGTGCTGGGTGAGCACATCGCGCAGAAATTGCCCCGTGTACGAGCCGTCCGCGAGCGCCACCTCCTCCGGCGTGCCCGTCGCCACCACGCGCCCGCCGCGATTCCCGCCCAGCGGGCCCAGGTCGATGATCCAGTCGGCATTCTTGATCACGTCCAGGTGATGCTCGATCACGATGACGGTGTTCCCGCCGTCAACCAGCTGCTGCAAGACCTGCAACAGCGCCTCCACATCCGAGAACGACAGCCCCGTCGTCGGCTCGTCGAGCAGGTACAGCGTCCGTCCGGTGGAGCGCTTCGACAATTCGGTGGACAGCTTGATCCGCTGCGCCTCGCCGCCCGACAGCGTCGTCGCTGGTTGGCCCAGACGGATGTAGCCGAGCCCGACCGCCTGCAGCGTGCGCAGCTTGCGCGAGACGGTGGGGTTCGCCTCGAACAGCGCCGCCGCCTCGTCCACCGTCATGTTCAGCACGTCGGCGATCGTGCGGTCCTTGTAGCGAATCTCCAGCGCCTCGCGGTTGTAGCGGTCGCCGTGGCAAACCTCGCAGGGCACCGTCACGTCGGGCAGGAACTGCATCTCGATCGTGTTGTAGCCGTCGCCCTTGCACGCCTCGCAGCGGCCGCCCTTGACGTTGAACGAGAAGCGGCCCGGCTTGTAGCCGCGCATCCGCGACTCCGGCACCGAGGCGAACAACTCTCGCACGGGCGTGAACAGCCCGGTGTACGTCGCCGGATTCGAGCGCGGGGTGCGGCCGATCGGGGACTGATCGATGTCGATCACCTTGTCGATCGCCTCCAGCCCTTCGAGTCCGCGCATCGCGCCGGGCCGCCGCCGCGCGCCGTGCAGCTGCTGCGCCGCCGCGGCATGGATGAGGTCGTTGACCAGTGTGCTCTTGCCTGAGCCAGATACGCCCGTCACGCAGATAAACGTGCCCAGCGGGAAACTCGCGTCGATCGCGCGGAGATTGTGCTCGGTCGCGCCGAGCACCTTGAGCTCCGCGCCGTTGCCGGGCCGCCGCTGCGGCGGAATCGGAATGCTGCGCCGACCGCTCAGATACGCGCCCGTCATCGATTCGGGATGCTCCATCACCGCCGACGGTGGCCCCGCCGCGACAATCCGCCCGCCCGCTTCGCCGGCGCCCGGCCCCATATCGACGATGTAGTCGGCGGCCCGCATCGTCGCTTCGTCGTGCTCCACGATCAGCACCGTGTTGCCCAGATCGCGCAGCCGTTTCAGGGTGCGGATCAGGCGCTCGTCGTCGAGCGGATGCAGGCCAATCGAGGGCTCGTCGCAGACGTAGAGCACGCCCATCAGGGAGGAGCCGATCTGCGTCGCCAGCCGAATCCGCTGCGCCTCGCCGCCCGACAGCGTCGCCGCCGCCCGATCCAGTGTCAGGTAGTCCAGCCCGACGTCAACGAGGAACGTCAACCGCTCCCGAATCTCCTTCAGAATCTGCGCCGCAATCGCGGACTCCCGGCCGGTCAGCGGAGTCGCGCTGCCGCTCAGGTGATGCGCCCAGCGCGACGCCTCGGCCACCGACATGCGGGTCACGTCGACAACCGAGCGCTCGTCCACGCGCACGGCCAGCGATTCCGCTTTCAGCCGCGCGCCGCCGCAGCCCGAGCAGGGCACTGCCGTCATGTAGCGCTCGATCTCCGAGCGCGACCAGTCGGAATCCGTCTCTCGATAGCGCCGATCCAGTGTGTTGATTATGCCTTCGAACTGCGTCTCATAGCGCCGCTGCCGACCGCGGTGATTGACGAAGTCCACCACGATCGGCTCCGCCAGGCCGTAGAGCACCGCTTTGACCAGCTCCTCCGGCAGCTCCTCGAACGGCGTATCCGCCTCTGCTCCGAACTGCGCGAAGACTGCGTCCAGCATCCGCCGTTGCCAGCTCGACGAGGCGCTTGTGCGGCTCCACGGCGCGATCGCGCCCTGCTCCAGCGACTTCGCGCGATCCGGAATGACCAGCAGCGGATCGACCTGCATCGTCATCCCCAGCCCCGTGCAATCGGGGCAGGCGCCGTGCGGCGAGTTGAAGGAGAACGAGCGCGGCTCAATCTCGCCCAACGCGAACATGTCGCGCGGGCAGGCCAACTGCTCCGAGAAGATCAGATCGTCCTCGGCATCCAGGGGCCGCACCCGCACAATCCCGTCGCCCAGTCCCAACGCCTGCTCGATCGAGTCCGCCAGCCGATTCGCCAGCGTGGTGCGCTCCTCGTCCGCCAACTCCTCCGCCGGCAGCGCGACGCGGTCGATCACGATGTCGATCGTGTGATTGCGGTTCTTCTCCAGCTCAATCTCGTCGTCCAGCGACAACACTTCGCCGTCCACCCGGACCCGCACAAAGCCCCGCCCGCGCGCATCCTCGAATACGCCCTTGTGTTCGCCCTTGCGGTCGCGGATCACCGGGGCCATGATCATCAGCCGCCGCCGCGCGCCCAGCGAGAGCACCGCATCGACCATCTGCTGCACGGTCTGCTGGGCAATTGGATCGCCGCAGAGCGGGCAGTGCGGCCGCCCCGCGCGCGCGAACAGCAGCCGCAGATAGTCGTAAATCTCCGTCACCGTGCCGACCGTCGAGCGCGGATTGCGCGAGCCCGTCTTCTGGTCAATCGAGATCGCCGGCGACAGACCCTCGATGTAGTCGACGTCCGGCTTCTCCATCCGCCCCAGGAATTGCCGCGCGTAGGCGGACAGCGACTCGACGTAACGCCGCTGCCCTTCCGCGTAGATCGTGTCGAACGCGAGCGACGACTTGCCAGAGCCGGACAGGCCGGTGATCACCACCAACCGGTCGCGGGGCAGCTCGACGTCAATGTTCTTGAGATTATGCTCCCGCGCGCCGCGGACGAGGATCCGATCTGCCGGCACCTGACGATCACCAACCTTCCACGCATTCTGTCTCTTCCAGCGTAGCCCACGCAGGCCATCGGAGCCGACCTACCAGATACGTATACTTGGATCATGCCCACTCACACCGACCCCGCTCCGCCTGCGCAAACCATGCCGCTTGAGGCGGCGGACGAATCCGCTCCCCCGCCGACGCCGCGCATCGTGATCTTCGACGCCTACGCGCTGATCTTCCGCGCCTACTTCGCCATGCAGAACGCCAACCTGCGCACCACCGCCGGCGAACCGACCGGCGCCGTGCGCGGCTTCACCGCGACGCTGCTGCACCTCATCAACACCCTCGAACCGACCCACGCCGCCTTCGCCTTCGACGTGGATGACAGTACCGTCTTCCGCCGCGAGCTCGATCCCAACTACAAGGCGCACCGCGATCCCATGCCCGAAGACCTGCCGCCGCAGATTCAGCGCTGTCGTGAGATCGCCGAGGCCTTCTCCGTGCCCATCTACCAGGAACCTGGCTTCGAAGCGGATGACGTGCTCGGCACGCTCGCCGACCAGGCCGCCGCGGCCGGCCTCGACACCTGGATTTGCACATTGGACAGCGACCTCCTGCAGCTCGTCCGCGACCGCGTCTCGGTCTATCTCTACAACCCGTTCAAGCGCGAGTACACCGCCTACGACAGCCCCGCCGCGGTCCGCGCCCGATACGATGTCGAGCCGATCCAGATCATCGATTACAAGGCGCTGGTCGGCGACAAGTCCGACAACATCCCCGGCGTCAAGGGCGTCGGCAAAGTGGGCGCGGCCAAGCTGCTCAACCAATTCGAGACGGTCGAGCAGATCTACGCGCACATTGACGAGATCAAACCGCCAGGTACCCAAAAGAAGCTGATCGCCGACCGCGACAACGCCTTCCTGAGCAAGCAGCTGGCGACCATCCGCCACGACGCGCCCGTGACCCTCGATCTCGCCGCCGCCGATGTCACCGCCTTCGACCGCGCCGCTGTCCGCGCCAAGTTCGACGAGCTGGAGTTCCGCACGCTGGTCGATCAGATCCCCGGCGCCAGCGAGGCGGACGCGCCCGCTCTGGAGCAGCCGGCGGTCGAGCATTACGACCTCGTCACCGACGAGGCGGGGCTGCGGGAGTGGGTCGACCGCGCCGCCGCCGCGCCGCTGCTCGCCGTTGACCTTGAGACCTCCTCGCTGGACACCATTGACTGCGAGATTGCCGGCTACGCCCTCTCCGACGCGGAGGGCGCGGGCTGCTACATCCCCGTCGGGCATCGCGGCGAGGAGGCGCAGCTCGACCACGAGGTGGTCAAATCCGCGCTGCGCCCGGTGTTGGAGGACTCCGCCGTCCCGAAGCTGCTGCACAACGCCAAGTTCGACCTCAAGGTTCTGCGGCGGCACGGCGTCAACCTGCGCGGGCTGCGCGATGACACGATGGTCGCCGCGTTCCTGCTCAACAAGTCGCCGATCGGCCTCAAGGCGCTGGCGCAGAACGAGCTCGGCGTCCAGATGACGTCGATCGAAGACCTGATCGGCAAGGGCCGCAAACAGCTCTCGATGGTCGACATCTCCGCTGAGCAGGCCGGCCAGTACGCCGCCGCCGACGCCGACATCACCCTGCGCCTCGCCCAGCTCCTGCTGCCCCAGCTGGCGGAGAACGACGCGCTGGAGCGGATCTACCGCGAGCTTGAGCTGCCGCTGATCCCGCTGCTCGTGGAGATGGAACTCGCCGGCGTCACGCTGGACGCCAGCATCCTGGAGGACCTCGACCAGCAGCTCAACGGCGAGATCGCAGCGCTGACCGCCCGGATCTATGAAGACGCCGGCCATGAGTTCAACATCGGCTCGCCCAAACAGCTCAGCGGTGTGCTCTTCGATGAACTGCATCTGCCCAAGACGCGCAAGACCTCGCAGGGCTACTCGACCGACGCGCAGCAGCTGGAACCGCTCGCCGAGAACCACGTGATCGTCAATCACGTCCTCCAGTGGCGCGAACTGACCAAGCTGCGCAGCACCTATGTCGAGTCGCTGCCCGACGACGTCCACGTCTCCACCGGACGCATCCACACGGACTACAACCAGACCGTCGCCGCCACTGGGCGGCTCTCGTCCGAGTCGCCCAACCTCCAGAACATCCCTGTGCGCACGGAACAGGGCCGCCAGATCCGGGCCGCCTTCGTCGCCCGGTCGTGGGGCGACATGCCCTCCGACGCCGCGGTCTCTTTCGTCTCCGCCGACTACTCCCAGATCGAACTCCGCGTCCTTGCCCACCTCTCGCGCGACGAGGGTTTGATGACCGCCTTCCGCAACGGCGAGGACATCCACGCCGCCACCGCCTCGGGCGCGTACGGGGTCGCCATTGACGACGTCCAGCCGGACATGCGCCGCGTCGCCAAGATGATGAACTTCGGCGTGATCTACGGCCTCTCCGCGCACGGACTCTCGCAGCGCAGCGGGATGCCGCGCCGCGATGCGCAGGCCTTCATTGACGCCTACTTTGGTCGCTTCGAGCGCGTGCAGGCCTGGATCGAGGAAACCAAAGCGTCCACCAAAGAGCGCGGCTACGCCGAGACGCTGCTCGGGCGGCGGCGCTACCTGCCCGAGATTCGCTCGAACAACTTCCAGCGCCGCAACGCGGCCGAGCGGATGGCCGTCAACATGCCCGTCCAGGGCACAGCCGCCGACGTGATGAAGCGCGCCATGATTGACGTCTCCGCCGCGTTGCGGGAGCGCGAGTTGCGGTCCAGAATGCTGCTCCAGGTCCACGACGAGTTAATCTTCGAAGCGCCCGCCGAAGAGATCGACGCGCTGGCGGCGCTGTTGCACGAGATCATGCCCGCGGCGCTCGACCTGATCGTGCCCATGCAGATTGACGTCAAGGCCGCGTCCAACTGGCGCGATCTCGAACCGCTCGCCATCAGTTGAGGAGGGACGACGTGTTTCGCACCATCGGCAACACCTGGCAGATTACGAAGCTTTCCTGGAAAGTGCTCCAGCTCGACCGCGAGCTGATCGTGTTCCCGATCCTGGGCACGATCGGCGCGATCATCGTCGGCGCGATCGCGGCGGGCGTGTTTGCCGGGACGGGCACCTTCGACCGGCTCGGCGGCGGCGAGGCCGAGTTTGATGTCGTGGACGTCATCATCGCCCTCTGCGCCTACTTCGGGGCGCTCTACATGGTCATCTTCTGCAACGCCGCCCTGATTGCCGCGGCCCGCGAGCGGTTGGAAGGCGGCGATCCCAACGTGATGTCGGGCATCCGCGCCGTGCGCGGGATGTGGCTGGCGATCCTTGGCTGGACGATCATCACCGGTACCGTCGGGCTGATCCTCCAGGCGCTGCAGAGCGCCGCGCGCGACAACGCCCAGGGCGTGTTTCGGATCGTCGCTATCATCCTCGTCGCCCTCCTCCAGACCGCGTGGGCGTACCTCACCTTCTTCGTGATCCCCATCCTCGTCGTCGAGCGCATCGGCCCGATCAGCGCCATCCGCCGCTCCGGCAGCCTGCTGCGCCAGTCCTGGGGCGAGCAGCTGACCGCCAGCTTCTCCTTTTTCTTCATCTACCTGATCGCTGTGCTCATCGTCGCGATCCCGGTCGTCGTCCTCGCGCTCATTGCTCCGGTCGCTGCGATCATCGTCGGCGTCATCCTCGGCGGCCTCGCGATCGCCTCCGTCGCCGCGATGGAGGGCATCTTCAAGGCGGCGCTCTACGAATGGGTCGCGGAAGGCAAGGGCAGCGAGTGGTTCGACCGCCAGCTGCTCACCAACGCCTACTCGCTCAAGGACTGACCGCCGCACCAGCGTTCAGCTGCCCGCCATGCCCGAACTGCCTGAGGTCGAAACGGTTCGCCGCCAGCTGCAGCCGCTGATCGCCGGCCGCCAGATCAGCGCCTTCACGGTGCTGCCCGGCGCGGAGCGGCTGCTCCGCGGCCGCGCCGCCGCCGAGCTCAGCGCGCAGCTGAGCGGCTGCGCTTTCACCACCGTCGACCGGCGCGGCAAGTACCTCGGCCTCAACCTCGACAGCGGCCAGGTGGTCGTCGTCCACCTGCGCATGACCGGCGCGCTGCACTTCCGTGAACAGGGCGGCGAACAGGGCCGTGAACAGGGCGGCGAACAGGGCGATGAACAGGGCCGCGAGCTGGAGCCGTACACTCGCGCCGTCTTCCAGCTCGACCGCGGCGCTCAGCTGCGCTTCGTCGATCTGCGCAAGTTCGGCACCATCGATCTCGCCGAGCGCATGGCGGACGCGCTGCCCGCGCTCGGCCCGGAGCCGCTCTCCGACGCGTTCACGCCCGACGCCCTCTGGCAGGCGCTCAGCGGCCGTCAGCAGCCGATTAAGGCGGCGCTGCTTGATCAGCGCAACGTCGCCGGGATCGGCAACATCTACGCCGACGAAGCGCTCTTCCTCGCCCGCCTCAATCCCGAGGCGCCGGCCGGCTCGCTGCGCCCCGCCGAGCGGCGGCGGCTGCACCGCGCCGTTCGAGATGTCCTCGAGGACGGCGTCCGCCACGGCGGCGCGTCCTTCCGCGACTACACCGACGTCGGCGGCGCGGAAGGGCAGCAGCAGCTCTACGTCCGCGTCTTTCGCCGCACCGACGAGCCCTGCGACGAGTGCGGCGCAACAATCCGCCGCATCATCGTCGGCGGCCGCGCCACCCATTTCTGCCCCAAATGTCAGCCGGTGCGCCAGCGCACGCGGATCGTGAAATCAACCCGTCCACCGCGACCACAAAAGTAGAAGCCTCCGAGAATTCCCGCTCCCCCCCTTCAGTGGGGGGAGCTGTCCCGTAGGGACTGAGGGGGGGCTCCCGGCCTGCGGAGACCATTGCGAAATTCCGTGGCACGTCCCGTGATGCCAGGCTTTGCCGGGAATCTCGTTCGGCGGCTGGAGTGAGCAAGCGAGATTCCAGCATTCGCTGGAATGACAGAAGGAGTCAACGCCCCTAAGCGTCCTCAACGATGACGTTGCCAGGCTCGTCGATGCGCACGATCTGCTTGCGGCGGCCTAGCAGCCCGCCCCACCGCCGCGTCGTGATCACGGCGCGTTCCGCTGACTGAGACTCGACCCGCACTCCTCCGACGGTGGCGGTCGCGAGAAACTGCAAGAGCGCCCGCCTTCGCTCTTCTGGGTCCGGCAGCCTTTGATCTGTCATCCCGACCTCTGCTCCATGGCGGGTCTGCCTAGACAGGCTGAATCAGCGTGTTGCCCAAATCGTCGATGCGGATGATTGTGCGCCGCTCTTTCTTGGGCCGATAGAACAGCCAACCGCCGAGCCAATAGAGCCCCAAGCTGATGATCGTCAAGAGTGCGTACTTGGGGATGTCGGGCCCGGTCCTGACCATGATCGCCTGATCGTCGGTTTGGGACTCGACTCTGGCTCCGGAAGCAACCGCGTTGGCCACCGCCTGTGCCAGTACCCGCCGCTTGTCAATCTCGCTGTTCTGGTCTTGAGTCGTCACAAGGTCCTCCGTGTCTCAGATCAGGCGCATCGCGCCGCACGGTGCAGAATACACTATTTTGGTGTACACGGAACTGGGGTTCACGATGGGGGTCGTGGCCTCCATCTACGATCCCCGCTACGCCGATTTGCGCCAACGCCTTCGGGCTGAGCGGCTGCGGGCTGGGTTGACCCAGGTAGAGGCGGCGAGCCGGCTGCGCAAGAATCAGCAGTACATCAATCGCTGCGAAGCGGGCGACCGCCGGATCGACTTCATCGAGGTGCTGGACTTCGCCGCGCTCTACGGCTGCTCGTTGGAGGCGTTTGTCCCGCGTCGGACCGACCGCGCTCAGTGATAGCCTCCCTCAGACGGAGGAGGCCATGTCGAATCGAAAACCATCCGAGCCGTATCCGCGTCAGCCGTACCAGGCGGAGACTGACGGCCGCCGCGACGTGGCGATTGCCACCTGCGAGGACTGTGGCGACGAGTTCGACCTGGCCCACTCCGATCCGCGCACGCGCGTCTGTGCGCCCTGCTGGGATCGTTCGCTCGAAGCGGTCGAGACCGCGTTCCTCGACAACTACGCCAAATTCGGCGCGAAGACGCACCGCACCGTCGCCGAAGCGCTGTTCCGCGCTCAGGCGCTTGCCGACCCCGATGACCGCAAGGTGATCGGGATGCGGATTGTCGAGGAGTATCTCAACGCGGCGCAGGGGCTGATGGCGCTCTACGTCGCCCTGCGGCGTCGGCACGAGCAGCCGCTGCTCACGACCTTCACCAACTTCGAGCTCAGCGCGCCGTCCGTCGCCGCCTTCCGCATCCTCACCGCCGGTCGCTCCGCCGACGAACTCCTCCGCGATCTCCAGCTGCCCACCCTCGCGGACGTTGACGCCGCCCGCGGCGATATTCCGCGCCGGGACTGGCGGCAATTCGCGGGCGCCGTGCTCACCGTCGCGAACGGCATCGAGCGCGTGCAGAAGGTCGACCAGGGCGTCCTGCTCGAGCTCGCCGACGGCCTGAAGCAGTCCTCCGCCCTGACCCACAAGCTCGAGTGGCTGCCCGACCGTACGATGAACCCCGACCAGGTCGCGCTTGTGGTCCTCAATCAGCGCCGGCGGGTGCTGCTCACTCACGCGCTCGCGATCCATGAGCCGCAGCTCGAAGTGTTCATCGACGCGATCGACAAGATCACCGCCGCCGCCCGCGACCTCATCTGGCTGTATCTTCACGTCCGCGACACGGTCGCGCTGGAAGACCAGTCCCAACGAATTTGAGGCCGCGAGCATGAGCCAGTCCCCGTTCTCCCTCGATGATCAGGTCGTCCTCGTCTCTGGCGCTGGACGCGGTATCGGCCGATCCGCCGCCCAGCTGATCGCGCGGATGGGCGCGAAAGTCGCCGTCACCGCCCGCACCGTCGATCAGGTCGAAGCGGTGGCGCAGGGCATCCGCGACGATGGCGGCCAGGCCTGGGCCTTCCGCGCCGATGTCGCCGCCGTTGACGACCACGAATCGCTGCTTGCCGATGTCGAAGAGACCATCGGCCCGCTGACCGGCCTGGTCAACGTTGCCGGCATCTCGCCAATCCTGCAGCGCGGCGAGCGGATCACTCCGGACGACTACGACCATATCCAGAACATCAACCAGCGCGGCACCTTTTTTCTCACCCGCAACTTCGCCGCCCGCCTGATTGACGCTGAACGCGGCGGCGCGATTGTCACCATCTCCAGCGTCGGCGCGGAGTACGGACTGCCCCGCCAGGCCGCGTATTCGATGACCCGCGCCGCGGTTGAGGCGATGACCCGCACCCTCGCCGCCGAGTGGGCGCACGCGCTCACGGCGCCGATCCGCGTCAACTGCGTCGCGCCCGCGTTCATCGACACCCCGCTCACCGAGCCGATGCCCGGCTGGTACCGCGCCCGCGTTGAGGCGCACACCGCGATGCGCCGGCTCGGCGCGGACGACGAGGTCGCCGGCGCCGTCGCCTTTCTCCTCTCCGACGCCGCCAGCTACATCACCGGCACCGTCGTCCCCGTGACCGGCGGCTACGGCCTCTGGTCGCTCGATCCGCGCTAGGAAACTGAGGCTGGCATGACCTTCCTCGCCGCCGCCGTCCAACGCGCTCCCGGCCTGACCCTCGAGCAGGGCGTCGAGAAAGCCGTCGCCGCGATCGAAGAGGCCGGCCGCGAGGGCGCAGACCTGATCGTCTTCCCCGAGACCTGGATTCCCTCGTATCCCTACTACCACTCCCGCGCCGCCGACCGCCAGGCGTTCGCCGCCAGCTATCAGCACACCTTCCAGAACAGCATCGCCGTTCCCGGACCGGAGTGGCAGCGCATTGCGCAGGCCGCCGCCGACGCGCAGGCGCACGTCGTGATCGGCGTCAATGAGCGCGAACCAAACGCCGGCACGATCTACAACACCCTCGCCTACATCGCCCCCGACGGCGCGCTGCTGGGCAAGCACCGCAAGCTCGTGCCCACCCTCTCCGAACGCCTGATCTGGGGCTACGGCGACGGCTCCGACCTCGACGTCTACGACACGGAGGTCGGACGGCTGGGCGGTTTGATCTGCTACGAGCACCAGATGGCGCCTGCGCGCTACGCGCTCTCCACGCTCGGCATTCAGGTGCACGCCTCGGTCTGGCCCGGCTGGGAGCAGCTGCATCCCGTGATCGACGCCGCTACCCGCCATCTCGCCTACGAGAACGCCTGCTACGTGATCGTCGCCCGCGAAACGATGTCGCACGATCTGCTGCCCGCCGGCTCGCCCTTCGGCGAGGAGCCGTTCTGGCACGCCGCCGGCGGCTCTGCGATCATCGCGCCCGGCGGCAAGTACCTCGTTGAGCCGGTCACCGACCTTGAGACCATCATCTACGCCGAGATCGACCTCGACGCCACCATCGAATCCAAGCGCTGGGTCGACTCTGCCGGCCACTACGCCCGCCCGGACGTGTTCCAGCTCCACTGGGACAAACGACCCAACCGCCCGCTCGTGATCCATGACTGAACCCGGCCCCTTCGACGCCGTCACTGACGTGCCCGGGATCGAGGTCGGCCACTACACCGACCGCCAGCGCGCCACGGGCTGCACCGTGATCATCGCCCGCGCCGGCGCGCGTCCCGGAGTGTTCCAGGTCGGCGGCGCGCCGGGCACCCTCGATACCGACCTCGCCGCGCCCGAAAACGCCGTCCAGGATGTCCACGCCGTCCTGCTCACCGGTGGCAGCGTCGCCGGGCTGGAAGCGTCCACCGGCGTGCGACGGCGGCTGCGCGAGTTGGGCGTGGGTTTGGAGATGGGGCCGCAGCTTCCGCCGCTGCCGATCGTGATGGGCGCAGTCGTCTTCGATCTCGCCCTCGGCGAGCCGCACAACCCGACCGCCGCCAACGGCCGCACCGCGGTCAATCGAGCCGCGCGCGATCGGGTTCGGCAAGGAACCGTCGGCGTCGGCACGGGCTGCAGCGTCGCCAAGACCGGCGCGCCGAACACTCAGCTCAAGGGCGGCGTCGGCACGGCCTCGCTCGTCCACGAGAACGGGCTGGTCGTCGGGGCGCTGGTCGCTACTAATGCCGTGGGCGGCATCGTCGATCCCGCCAGCGGCGCGCTCATCGCCGGCCCGCGCGGCGCCCGGCCCGGCCAGATGCTCCGCCCGACGGAGACGCTGCTCAACCGCTCCGTTGCCGAATTCGAGGCGCTCCAGCAAGCGCGAATACCGCCGCCCAGTGAGCAGGCCGGCGCGAACACGACGCTGTGCGTTATCACCACCAACGCCAAGCTACATAAGGGCACGGCGAAGCGCGTTGCGATGATGGGCTCCGCCGGTCTGGCGCGGACGATCACTCCCGTCTTCACCCCCGGCGACGGGGATACCGTCTTCACCCTCGCCACCGGGGAGATTGACGTCACCAGCATCCCGGCGCTGCTCACCCTGACCGGCGCGATGGCGGCGGAAGCCGTCACCCGCGCCGCCCTGCGCAGTGTGCAGACGGCTACTACCCTCGCCGACGTTCCCTCCGTCTCCGACTGGACGAATCGCAGAAAGACGCTCTCATGACTCAACGACCGCTGGTCCTGGTCACCAACGACGACGGCATTGACGCCCCCGGCCTCTGGCATCTGGCCGAGGCGGTCCATCAGTTCGCTGACGTGATCGTCGTCGCGCCCGCCTCGAATCAGTCCGGGATGTCCGCCGCGTTCACGCTGCGCCGTGACATCGACGCTGGAGCCGTCGAGTCTCGCTTGGCCGGTGTGGATGCGTTTCGGGTCGACGGAACGCCGAGCGACGCCGTCGTCCACGGCCTGCGCCACTTCGCGCCGCGTCGGGTCTCGATGATCGTCTCTGGCGTCAATCCTGGCCCGAATATCGGACGCGACATTCTGCACTCCGGCACCGTCATGGCGGCGATGCAGGGCTACCTGCGCGGCCTGCCCGCGGTCGCCTCTTCGATCGCGTCTTTCTATGAAGCTCATCTCGACGCCGTGTCGATCGTTGCGGCTCAGATTGCCAAAGATCTGCTGGAGTCCGGCCAAACGCTCTTGCTCAACGTCAATGCGCCGGATCTGCCGCTGGAACAGTTCAACGGCGTGCGCGTCGTTTCCGTTGCCGACGTGTCGTTGTCACGTGTGCTGGACATCTCGACCGAGCCCGGCTCGACCCAACGGCAGCTCGTCATACGTCGTGACGTCAGCGTTGACGCCGACACCGACGTCGCGGCGATTCTCGACAATGCCGTGTCGGTCACCCCACTCCATAACGACCTGACCCGGTACAGCGCGCTCGCCGCCGCCGCTTCCCTGATCGGCGAGCCGCAGCGCCTCACCGGCTCCATCGACGACCCCGACAGCGGCGTAGTAAACTGAGCATCCAACCGCAGCCCCTGACCGCACAGGAGTTCGAGAATGGCCGGCCATTCGAAATGGGCTCAGATCAAGCGCAAGAAGGGCGTCACCGACGCCAAGCGTGGTCAACTCTTCACCAAGCTCGGACGCGAGATCGCCGTCGCCGTGCGCGCCGGCGGGCCCAAGCCTGAGGAGAATTCCGCTCTCCGTCTGGCCGTTGACCGCGCCCGCGCCTCCAACATGCCCAACGCCAACATCCAGCGCGCCATTGACCGCGCCTCCGGCGGCGGCGACGGCTCCCAGCTGGAAGAAATCCGCTACGAGGCCTACGGTCCGGGCGGCGCGGCTCTGTTGATCGACTCGCTCACCGACAACCGCAACCGCACCGTCTCCGAAGTCCGCGCCGCGCTCACCCGCGCCGGGACCAGCATGGCGGAGTCAGGCGCCGTCGCCTGGCTCTTCCAGCAGAAGGGTGTGATCGCTGTCGACGTCGATGAGCAGACCGATCCCGACGACATCATGCTCGCCGCCATTGACGGGGGCGCGGAGGATGTGGACATTGACGAGGGGCTGGTCGAAGTGATCACCGCCCCCTCCGACCTTGACACCGCGCGCAGCGCCGTTGAAGAGGTCGGCGCGCCCATCGCCTCCGCCGAAGTCGTCATGCGCGCCACCAACACCGTCCCCGTCGACACCGACCAGGCGGCCAAGCTGCTGCGGCTGATCGACTCGCTCGAGGATCTCGACGACGTCCAGCGCGTTTTCACCAACGCCGACTTCCCCGACGCTGCGCTCGTTGAGGCGTAGGCTCCCCGCATGGCGCGCATCCTCGGCCTCGACCCCGGCCTCCGCGCCACCGGTTGGGGATTGCTGATCATCGAGCCCAACCACGCGGCGCATCTGCGCTGGGGCGTGATCCGGCCGCCCGAGGGGTCGCTGCCCGAGCGGCTGGAGCACATCAATCGCCGCGTCGCCGAGCTGCTCGAGCGCCATCGCCCCGACGCTGTCGCCATCGAGCGCCCCTTCGTCCACAAGAACGTGAAGACCGCTGTCCTGCTCGGCCAGGCGCAGGCCGCTGCGATGATCGCTGCCGCCGCCGCGGGCGCGCCGGTCTACGAATATCCGCCGCGCGTCGTCAAAGAGTCCGTCGCCGGCCTCGGCTCCGCCGAGAAGTCCGCCGTCAAACAGGCCCTGATCGCGCGGCTCGGACTGCCCCAGCTCGACGCCTCCGCCGACGCCGCCGACGCTCTCGCCGTCGCCTACTGCCACCAGCTCATGACGCCCGCCGCGCTCGGTCTGGAGCTCCGATGATCTCCCGCATCCGCGGCCGCGCGATTGCCTGGCGCGACGAGACTCAGAGCGTCGAAATCGACACCGGCTCCGAAGCCGGCGGCCTCGTCTACGAAGTCCGCCTGCCCACCGCCGTCTGGCTGGCGCTGGAGGACAGCCGCCCGGACGCGCTCGACCTCTTCACCCACTACCACGTCCCCGACCGTGCGCCGGTCCCCGTGCTGATCGGCTTCCTGCGCCAGACCGAGCGCGATTTTTTCCGCAAACTGATCGGCGTCCCCCAGATGGGCGTCGCCAAGGCGCAGCAGGCGCTCGCCGCTTCGGTCTCGACCATCGCCCAGGCGATCGAGGCGGAAGACCGCCGCGCCCTCGCTCAACTGCCCGGCATCGGTCTGCGCCAGGCTGACCGCATCATTGCCGACCTCAAGGGCAAAGTCGTCGCGGAAGCGCTGCTCGTTGATGAGGGCTTTGACGCCCGCGCCCAGCGGCCGCTGCGGCCCAGCGACGCGATCGCCGCCGACGCGACGGAAGCGTTGCTTGGCCTCGGCTACACCCGCCGCGACGCCGACCGTTGGATCGCGGCGGTGCTCAGCGCCCCCGACGCCGTCCCGCCGCCCGCCACCGAGGACCTCCTCCGCGCCGTCCTCGAACACATCGGCTCCGGCCCCTGACCGCTGTGCACATTCGCTCTGCGCGCGGCTCGCTGGGATCGCTAAGCTCATAGCCATGACTACCGTTTCCGCCCCTGTCCGCAACGCCAAACCCTTTGCGCTCAGCGCCGACTACCAACCGACCGGCGACCAGCCCGCCGCCATTGCGCAACTGGTCCAGGGACTCAACGACGGCCACCACGCCCAGACGCTGCTCGGCGTCACCGGCTCGGGCAAGACGTTCACGATGGCGAACGTCGTCGCCCAGCTCAACCGACCCACGCTCGTCCTCGCGCACAACAAGACGCTCGCCGCTCAGCTCTGCACCGAGTTCCGCGACTTTTTTCCCAACAACGCCGTTGAGTACTTCGTCTCCTACTACGACTACTACCAGCCCGAGGCCTACATCCCCCGCTCTGACACCTACATCGCCAAAGAGTCCGACATCAACGACGAGATCGACAAGCTGCGCCACGCCGCGACCCGCGCCCTGTTCGAGCGCCGCGATGTCCTGATCGTCGCCTCCGTCTCCTGCATCTACGGGCTCGGCGAGCCTGACGACTACCAGGGCATGGTGCTCAGTCTCGAGCTGGGCAAGTCCTACTCTCGCAACCTGATCCTGCGCCGGCTCGTCGACCAGCAGTACGAGCGCGACGAACTCACCCTCTCGCGCGGCAAGTTCCGCATCCGCGGCGACACGCTCACCATCCATCCCTCCTACGAAGACCTTGCCATCCGCGTCCAGTTCTGGGACGACGAGGTCGAGCGCATCGTCGAGCTTGATCCCCTCACCGGCGAGATCCTGGCCGAGCGCGACCGCGTTGACATCTATCCGGCCAAACACTTCGTCACCACCGACGACCGCATGGCCGCCGCCGTTGAGGATATTGAGGCGGAACTGCAGCAGCGGCTCGAGGAACTGCGCCACAAGGACCTGATCCTCGAGGCCGCCCGCCTTGAGGAGCGCACCCGCTACGACCTCGAAACCCTGCGCGAGACCGGCTACTGCCCCGGCATCGAGAACTACTCCCGCCACCTCGCCCGCCGCGCCGCCGGCTCGACTCCCTGGACGCTGCTCGATTACTTCCCCGAAGACTGGCTGCTCTTCATCGACGAGTCGCACATGACCCTTCCGCAGGTGCGCGGCATGTACGGCGGCGATACCTCGCGCAAACAGACCCTCGTCGACTTCGGCTTCCGTCTGCCGTCCGCCATCGACAACCGCCCGCTCAACTTCAACGAGTTCGAGCGCCACATCAACCAGGTCGTCTTCGTCTCCGCCACGCCCGCCGACTACGAACGCAACCATTCCAGCCTGACCGTCGAGCAGCTGATCCGCCCCACCGGACTGCTCGATCCCGAGGTCGAGGTGCGCCCCACCGACGGCCAGATCGACGACCTCGTCGGCGAGATCAAAGCTCGCGCCGAGCGCGGTGAACGCACCCTGGTCACCACGCTGACGAAGAAGATGGCCGAAGACCTCGCCGACTATCTCCGTGAGGTCGGCATCCGCACCTACTACCTCCACTCCGAGCAGGACGCCTTCCAGCGCGTCGAAGTGCTGCGCGACCTGCGGCTCGGCGTCTTCGACTGTCTCGTCGGCATCAACCTGCTGCGCGAGGGGCTCGACCTGCCGGAGGTTTCCCTCGTCGCCGTGCTCGACGCTGACAAGGAGGGCTTCCTGCGCAACGAAGGCTCGATGGTGCAGACCATCGGCCGCGCCGCCCGTCACGTCAACGCGCACGCCATCCTCTACGCCGACCGCATCACCGACTCCATGCGCCGCGCCATGGACGAGACCCACCGCCGCCGCGCGACCCAGCACGAGTACAACCTCAAGCACGGGATCACCCCCGTCGGCATCACCAAGGAAATCCGCGACATCGCCGCCGACGTCGCCAACCAGGTCCGCGACGAGGATCAGCTCCAGGCGGTCGCCGAAGCGGGTCCCGCCTACGACGCCGGCCTGGGTGCTACGATCCCCGAGAACATGACCCCAGACCAGATCGCCCGCATGATCACGGAGCTGGAATCGCGCATGAAGCAGGCCGCCCGCGACCTGGAGTTCGAGAAGGCCGCCGCGCTGCGCGACCAGATCGTCGAACTCCGCCGCGACCAGGCCGCGCTGGGCGACGACCTCCAACAGTGGAGCGATCAGGCCTACGGCCGCCGTCGGCGCCCGCTCAAGCGCAGGGAACCAGTATCAAATCAGCGTTAACGACAGCATCTATCCACAGGCCGCTCCCCGTTCCGCTGCCGCGCAGCTTGGTACCTTCGTACATAATGTCTCCCGTCCGCACTGCTATCATCCTGCGCGCCTGCCGCGCGGCAGGTGCGGTGAGAGTGTGACCTGTGCCTGACCAGTCCCCCTACGAGCTACCGCGGCCCGCGAACTTCGACGCCCCGCCGTCCTGGCTGGGCGGCGCCGCGCAGGAAGAGGTCCGCGCCTGCGCCTTCTGCGGCGAGCTGCCGCCGCCGGGGTCCTCGTTTTGCCCGAAATGCGGCCGCGCCCTGACTGCCGCCCTGCTGCCGCAGCAAGGCGAGGCGGCGACCGTCCTCTTCACCGACATCGAGGACTCCACCCCGCTCACCGAACGCCTGGGCGATGAGCGCTGGGAAGTGATCATCGACGAACACAACGAGATCGTCCGCGAGCAGCTGCACCGCTACGCCGGGTTTGAGGTCAAGTTCACCGGCGACGGCTTCCTGATTGTCTTCGCCGATGGGGTACAAGCCCTGCGCTGCGCCGCGCAGATTCAGGCTCAGGTGACCGAAGAGGCCGACCAGCGCGGCGCCGGGTGGCCTGTCCGCGTGCGCATGGGAGTCCACCGCGGGGATGTCATCCTCCGCCCCGGCGGCGACATCCTGGGGCGGACTGTCAACATGGCCTCGCGCGTCATGGCCAAGGGCCGCGGCGGCTCGATCGTCGTCTCCGAGGCGCTGCGCCGCGACGTCCGCCGGCAGATCCCGCGGGCGTACTGGGACTCCATGGGTCCCCGCCGCATTCGCGGCCTCGATCGCCGCGAGCGCCTCTTCTACTTCCTCTGGTCCGAATACCTGCGCGACGAAGACCGCCGCCGCCCGCTCGAAGTGCACGCAGCGCGCTGACCCAGCCGGCGCGCCTTACTTGCTCCGAGCCAGCACCCGCCGCGATCGGGCTCCGTCCGCCGCTTCGATCACGCCGGTCTGCTCCAGCTGGGCAATCAGCCGTTCCGCCCGCGGCCGACCGACGCGCATCCGCCGCTGCAGCAACGACGCCGACACCCGCTCATAGTCCCGCGCCAGCTCCGCCGCCTCGCTCAGCCGCGTATCCAGCTCTGGCCGCTGCTCGGGCGGCGGCTCCACGACGATGTCCGGCTCCGCCTCTGGCGCGTCCGCCTCAGAACCATCCGCCTCCAACGCCGTCTCCAGCGTTGACGTCAAGCGGCGCAGATCAGCCTGCGCCGCCCGCGCTTCGACCTCCACCACCGCCGCCGGCGACTCTTCCGCCATCTCCTCCAGCGCCTCGTCCAGCGAACTCCGCTCCGATTCCGTCTGGCTAGGCGCGGTCCACGACTCCAGCATCCGCTCGATCTCGGCGTCCGACACATACGCGCCCTGCACGCGGCGCGGTTTGATCGTGTCCGACGACATAAACAGCATGTCGCCGCGGCCCATCAGCTTCTCCGCCCCAGCCCGATCCATAATCACCCGCGCATCCGTCTGCGACGTGGTCGCAAATGCGATGCGCGTCGGGAAGTTTGCCTTGATCAGCCCCGTGACCACATCCACGGACGGCCGCTGCGTCGCCACGACCAGGTGAATGCCGACCGCCCGCGCCAGCTGCGCCAGACGCACCAGTTGACCCTCCACCTCCGCCGCCGCGGCCATCATCATGTCCGCCAACTCGTCCAGCACGACCACCCAGTAGGGCAGCCGCTTCTCCGTCGCCGGGAGCGCGTTGTACGCGACGATGTTGCGCGCCCGGCATTCCTCCAGCCGCCGGTACCGACGATCCATCTCCGCTACCACCACGCCCAGCACCGACACCACCTCGTCCGGCTCCGTCACCACGTGCGAGAACGCCAGATGCGGCGCAGCCCCGTAGCCGGTCAGCTCCACCCGCTTCGGGTCGACCAGAATCAGCCGCACCTCCTCCGGCGATTTCTGCATCAGCAGCGAGGAGATGATCGTGTTGATGCACACCGACTTCCCCGAACCTGTCGCCCCGGCGATCAGCACGTGCGGCATCCGCGTCAGATCAGCGACCACTGGATTTCCGGTCACGTCCCGCCCCAGCGCGATCGGCAGCCCGCCCGCGTCCGCCATCTTGCGGAACGCCTCGGACTCAATCAGGCCGCGCAGCGCTACGATCCGCGTCTCCGCGTTCGGCACCTCCACCCCAACGATCGGTTGGCCCGGCACCGGCGCTTCAATCCGAATCGACGGCGCCGCCAACGCCAGCGCCAGATCGTCCGCCAACCGCGTAATCCGGTTGACCCGTACCCGCGTCCGCGACACCTCCTCCGCCCGCATCAGCGGGCGGCCGCGCTCGTCCAGCACCGCGCCGCCCGCCTTGTCCTTGACCGCCACCTGCCGCGTCTTTACCTCCCAGCCCGGCTCCACCCCGAACTGCGTGATCGACGGCCCCTCATTGATCTGCGTGACCCGCGCATCCACCCCGAACGAGGCCAGCGTCTCCACGATGATCTGCGCCTGCTCCGTCGCTCCCGAGCGCAGCGTCGCCGCCGGATCCGCATCCAACAGCTCAATCGGAGGCAACCGCCAGCCGTCCGCCGCCGTCCGCTCAAGCGTGCGCAAGGTCGAGGGCGGCGCATCCACCGGTTGCGCCGGCGCGGGCGGGCTCGGCGCCGGCGGAGACGGCGCCGGCGGCACTGCAGCCGCTTCCACCAGCGGCGTTTCCGCCGCCGTGGTCTCCATCGGCGGCCACGCCGCCACCGGTGGCGCAGACCTTGTTGCCGCCACCGGTGGTACAGACCTTGTTGCCGCTGTCGGTGGTAGAGACTCTGATTTCGCCGCCGACGACTGTGGGCGGGGCGGCGGCAGCGGTGAGGCCGGTACGGATTGCCGTGACGCACGCCGCTGTTCCGCGAGCACGGCAACCGCCGCCCACAGATCGCGTCCCGACCAGGTCAACGCCGCCCACATCCAACGCGCCAGCCCCAGCAGCCCCCGTCCGCCGGCGCGCGCCGCCGCCGCCAGCGCGCCCGGACCCCGCGCCCGCAGCTCCCGTCCCATTGCCCGCGCCGCCTGCTCGCCCGCTCGTCCGCTCGCCTGCATCAGCGCCTGCGCCTGAGACGGCATGACCAGCGCGAACGCGCCGATCAGACTGGCGACAATCAGGAGCCAGCCCAGCGGAGCGTCAAACCATCCGCCCACGCGCCCACCCGCGCCGTACTCCGCCAGCGACACGCCGCCCAGCGACGCCGACGTCGTGAACGCTCCGGCAATGCCCCACAGCGCGAGCGCGGCCAGACCCGCCCCGACGCTCTGCCGCAGTACCCGCCGATCGGTGCGGACGCTCGACCGCACCCGTTCGCTGACGATTGCGGCGCCCGTCAGCGCCGCGACCGCGGCCAGCAGATAGGCGCCGCCGCCGAGCCAGTGCAGCACCGTTTGCCGTTGTCCCTCGAGCGGGAGCGCGGCCAGCGTGATCCACGCCGCAAACGCCGCCGCTGTGCAGATCAGCAGCGCGCCTGCGCCCAATCGGCGCTGCGCTCCCAGCCACGCGGCGACCCGGCCCGCCCGGCCGGTCAGAGTCTGGGATGACCGCTCAGCCGGCGGCCGCCGCGGCGGGGTCTTGCGTTTCGCCATACATCGTCAGCCGCCCGGAGACAGGTCCCTGCTGCCAATCAGACCTGCACCGCCACCACCACCACCATAGGACGTTGATGCGTTTGCTGTCGCAGGTAGGTCGAGACCGCCTGCTGGATCTGCCGCTGCCGCTTCTCCCAGTCCGGCGGCCGCTTCGATTTCGCCTTCGCTTGCAGCGCCTTCCGCGCGACCTGCGCCGCACCCGCGCGCAGATCGTCTGCCGCATGAATCTCCGCAAAGCCCCGCGCCGTCACCTCAATCTCCCCCGATAGCCGCTCGGTTTCCGCATCGATCGGCACCGCCACCAACAGAAACCCGTCCCCCGCCAGCTTCTGCCGATCGCGGATGATCGCGTGATTCACTCCGCCCACGTTCAGGCCGTCGACGTAGACATACTCCGCTGCTACCTGGTCGACCACCGCCGAGCGCTCGGCCGTCAGCTCCAGCACGTCGCCGTCGAGCAGGATGTGCCGTTCCTCCTTCGCCACGCCCATCGCTTCCGCCAGCTTCGCGTGCAGCACCAGATGCCGGTACTCGCCGTGGATCGGCACGAACGCCTGCGGCTTGGTCAGCGAGATCACCGTCTTCAACTCCTCCTGCGCCGCGTGACCCCGCACATGGACGTGCTCATGCCCCGAACCCACCGCAACCACATCCACGCCGCGCCGATAGAGATTGTTGATCGTGTTGTTCACTGCCGATTCATTGCCCGGAATCGGCGACGACGACAGCACCACCGTGTCGTCCGGCTTCAGAGTCACCTCGCGGTGCGAGCCCGCCGCCATCCGCGACAGCGCCGCCATCGGCTCGCCCTGCGCCCCGGTGCAGATGATCACCGTGTTGTCATCGTGCGCCGAACCCAAATCCGTCACCGGACGCAAGCTCCCATCATCCGTTTCCACATAACCCAGGTCGCGCGACATCTGGATGTTCTTCTCCATTGATCGCCCGGTCGCGTAGACCACCCGCCCTGACTCCTTGGCCGCGTTAATGATCTGCTGAATCCGCGCAATCTGGGAGGCGAATGTGGCGATGATCACCCGCCCTGGCGCCGTCAGCAGCAGCTGCTCCAGCGCCTCGCCGACGACCGTCTCGGAGGGCGTCACGCCTGGCTGGTCGGCGTAGGTGGAGTCCGAACACAGCAGCCGCACGCCCTCCTGCCCGTACGCCGCCAAGCGTTGCAGATCGGTCGGCTTCGACATCACCGGCGTGTGGTCAATCTTGAAGTCGCCGGTATGCACGACCAATCCCGCTGGCGTCCGCAGCGCGATCCCGAAGGCGCCCGGAATCGAGTGGGCGACCGGGAAAAACTCCGCCGTGATCGTGCCGAAATCGAAGCTCGAGCCCGTCCCTGCCTCGATCATCTTCGCGTCGAGAATGCCCGATTCCTCCAACCGCCAGCGGATCAGTCCCAGCGTCAGCTTCGACGCGTAGATCGGCGCTTTCAGCTGCGGCAGCAGATAGCGCAGCGCCCCGATGTGATCCTCGTGCCCGTGCGTGATCAGAAAGCCGCGCAGCTTGTCGCGCCGCTCCAGGACATAGCTCGCGTCCGGGATGATGTAATCGACGCCGTGCATGTCGTCGGAGGGAAACAGCAGCCCCGCGTCGACAACCACCATGTCGGCGGCCGTCTCGTAGACCATCATGTTCCGCCCGATCTCGCCCAACCCGCCCAGCGGCACGACCCGCAGGACGCCCTCCGCTACCTCGGACACGTCTGCCACGGTGACCTCATTCTGTTCGGTCCGCTTCTGCGTTGCTCGCCGCTATAGCAATGATCGCTGGGAGTCGTCATCCGGCCCGCCTGGCCCGTGCGCGTGACCGATCACGCCCGGGGTCACGGCCGGCCGTTCCGCCTGCGCCAGCAGCGGCGGAATGATGGCGAAGTCCTGCCGCATCGTGGACATCAGATTCGAGTTCCGCAGCGCCGCCGCCGGATGGTAGATCGGCAGAATCAGCCATGGCCCCGCCTGATACGGCTGCCCGCGCGCCTCGCCCATCCGCGCGTTGGGGAGAAAGTACTGCGTCGCAAAGCGGCCCAGCAGCACGATCAATTTCGGTCGGATGCCCTCGATCTGCTCGCGCAGGTAGATCTCGCAGCAGCCGATCTCGTCCGGCAGCGGATCGCGGTTGTTCGGCGGTCGGCACTTGACCACGTTGGCGACGAACACGTCCGCGCGCGTGAACCCAATCTCGCCCAGCAACTCGTCCAGCAGCTTTCCCGCCCGCCCGACAAAGGGGCGCCCTTGCGCGTCCTCATTCGCGCCCGGCGCTTCGCCGATGAACATCAGCTCCGCGTTCGGGTCGCCGTCGCCGGGCACCGTCTGCGTGCGCCCCTCGTGCAACCGACACGCGGTGCACCCGGCGATCTTCGCGTTCAGCAGTTCGAGGATCTGAGTATCCACCCCGCCAGTCTACGCCCACCCGGATCAGGCTGGCTGAGTTGCCGGTCCATCGTCATCCAAATCCGACTCAATCACGGGAATCACGGTGCGTTTCTCGACGATTCGCACCAGCGCAATTCCGAGGGTGTACAGGCCAAGTACCGGGACGGCCACCATGGTCTGCGTGACGGGATCAATCGACGGCGTGATCAGCGCTGACAAGAGGAATGCGCCGATGATTGCCCAGCGCCACATCCCGATCAGGCGCTTCGAGGTGACGATCCCCAACGCGCCCAAGCCCATCAGGAAGAGTGGCAGCTCAAACACCACCCCGGTCCAGAACACGAATCGGGTCAACTTGTCGACGTAGTCGTTAATCGTCACCTGTGCGACGGCGATTTCATTACCGAAGTTGAGCAGGAAGACGAGCGCCGGCGGCCATCCAACGAAGAAGGCAAACGCCCCGCCGCAGGCGAATGCCGCCGTCGCCAGGCCCACGATCGGCATCACCCATTTCTGCTCTGTTCGTGTGAGCCCGGGGTGGATGAACGCATAGATCTGATAGACGATCACCGGCATCGCGCCGGCCAGACCGAGCATCAGCGAGATCTTGATGTAGGCCCCGATGTAACCGAGTAGCTCAGTGAAGATCGGCTGAAACTCTGGGTCTGCTGCACGCCCCGGCTCCAGCAGGTAGTCGAGAATCGTGGAGGCAAACACCAGCGTGATGACCGTGGTCAGGACCAGTGTCAGCACCGAGATCGTCAGCCGCTCGCGAATCTCGTTGAGATGCTCACCCAGCGTCAGCTCGCTGCCCTCCGGACCGCCGGGCGGCGGCTCGTCGCCCAGTTCGTCCGCGACCACGTCCAGCTCCGGCGGTTCAGGCGGCGCGGGGATCGGTTGCGAAGCCATCAGCTACCCGCCAGACGGATGACCAGAGCGCTCGGGGCCAGGGGCATGAACAGCATTCCTGATCCCGCTACTGCGCTCCGCGCTCGGGCTGCTCGAGTTCGCGCCGCCGGCGGTTGAGCGAAATCACGTTCGCGGGCCGCGCCGGCTCCGCCGTTTCTCCCTCCGCCGACTCGCCGGCCGTCGCCGCCGGGCGCGGACGCGGTCTCACCACCGGCCGCCGACGCCGCGCCCGCCGAACCGGGCGCTCCTCCTGTTGCTGCCGGTTATCGCTCGGCGCGGTCGCCGCCGCTGCGTTGGAGTCTTCCGCCTCAACCGCCGGTCCGCCGTCGCGCGCCGCTTCAATCGCCTCCTCTGTCATCACTTCGGCATCGCGCACCGCGCCGCGGACGTCCGCCTCCGCCTGCAACAGATCCGCGCGGATGTCCGCGTCGATCTGCTGCAACTCGAAGCGCTGCTCGATCAGCTCCTCGCGCACCTCTTCAAAGTCCGTCAGGTACTCGTCGCGGAAGTCGCGCGCGTACTCGCGCAACTCGCGGATCGCGCGGCCAAACTGACCCGCGATCTCCGGCAGCTTGCCTGGACCGAAGATCACTGCCGCCAGCAGCAGGACGACCAGAATTTCTGGAATGCCAACGCCGAAGATGTTCATCGGCAGTCAGCGTACCCGATTACGGAGCCGACGCCGGCCAAATGCCCCTGCCGATCGCCGCTCTCCGTAACGCTATTCGTCCGAGACGCCCTTCCCCACCAGGAAGTCAATCGCGTCCTGCACCGTGCCGATGCCCTCGGCGTCCTCGTCCGAGATCTCCAGGTCGGGCACCTCGTCGCGGAACTCGTCCTCGAACGACATAATCAGTTCCACCAGGTCCAGCGAGTCCGCGCCCAGGTCGTCGACGAACGACGCTTCCGGATGCACGTCGTCGGGATCCGCCGACAGCTGGTCGACGATGATGTCCTTGATCCGATCAAACAGGGCCATGCTGCCCACCTCCAACTACTCCGCAGTCCCAGCCTGCAGACGGTTCCGTGTGACCGTGCCCAACACCCCGCTCACGAAGCGGCGGCTGCCGTCGTCGCCGAATCGCTTGGCCAGCGTCACCGCATGGCGAACCGCGGTGTTTGGGCGTACTGCGCCATTATCGAAGAGCATTTCAAACAGCGCAATGCGCAGCACGGTCAGGTCGACCAATGCCATCTGTTCCAGCGGCAACCGATCCGCCGTTTCCGCAATCAACGCATCCAGCTCGCCGCGCTGCTGAATCACGCCCGCCAGCAGTGTCGAGGCCCGCTGCGCCTGCGCGCCGCTCATCGGCGCCGCCTCATGCGCGCGCAGCAGCGACGTGGTTGCCGTGCGGAACCCGAATTCCGCCTCAAACAGCGCGCAGAATGCCCGCACCCGGGCGTTGTCTTCCGCGTCCGGACGCGGGCGCGGCTGCCTGTTCCCGGTCCGGGTCACGGCGCGGCTCCCGGTGCGGCTAGCCGTCAACGCTCGCCCGATCGCTGATGTTGACCAACGTTGGCATCGTCGGCAGCTTGAGCGGCCGCAGCGTCGTCCGCACCAGACCGGTCAGCACCTTTCCCGGCCCCAGCTCGACATAGCGCTCCACGCCCAGCTCCTGCATCCGCAGCACCGTGTCGCGCCAACGCACCGGGCGGCGAATCTGCGCCGTCAGATCGGCGCGCACCGCATCCGCTGTCGTCAACGACTCCGCCGCCACATTGCCGATCACTGGCACCGTCGGATCAGCCACCTCCGCCGCCGCGATGATCGGCGCCATCGCCTCGGCCGCCGGCGACATCAACGACGTGTGAAACGCCCCGCCGACGTTCAACATCACCACTCGGCGCGCGCCCGCCGCCTCGGCCAACTGCGCCGCGCGCTCCACCGCCGGGACGCTGCCGCCGATCACGATCTGTCCCGTGGCGTTCAGATTGCAGACCTCCGCGCCCGCCTCCGCGCAGACTGCCTCGACCTCCGCCTCCCCCATCCCCAGCACCGCCGCCAGCGTTCCCGGATTCTGCTCGCCCGCCGCCTGCATCAACTCGCCGCGCTTGGCGACCAGCCGTACCGCTTCCGAGACTGTCAACGAGCCCGCCGCGACCAGCGCCGAGTACTCGCCCATGCTGTGACCCGCCGTGCACAGCGGCGGCGCGGCCAGCTCCTCGTGTCCCGCGACCGCCGCCGCCCGCCAGGCGGCCAACGACGCCACCAGAATGCCCGGCTGCGTGTTCACCGTCTGGCGCAGCACTTCGTCGGGGCCCTCGAAGATCACGCTCGACAGCGAGCGCCCCAGCGCTTCGTCCGACTCCTCGAAGATCGCCCGCGCCTCCGGGAACGCGTCGTGGAGGTCGCGGCCCATCCCGACCTCTTGCGCCCCCTGACCGGGGAACAGCCAGGCCGTCGCCGTCTCCGCCACCGCTAGTCCTCCAGCTCAATCACCGTGCGGCCCCGATACGTGCCGCACGCCCAGCAGACGCGGTGCGCCTGATGCGTCTCGTTGCACTCCGGACAGGTGACCAGCTTCGGCCGCCGCACGACATGGTGCTGCCGGCGCAGCCGCTGGCGCGTCTTGGCGTACTTGCGCTTGGGAAGCGGGGGCATCGTTCACTCTCCTTCGGATTCAATCTGCAACGCCGACAGCGCCGCCCAGCGGACATCCACCAGCGGCTCGCTCGCCGTCTCGGCGGCCAACCCCGGACAATCCGCGCCGCAGCGCGGACTCATCGGCCGACCCATCTCTACATATTGTCGCACGGCCTCCGCCAAGTCGATCTGCCCGTCGATCACCGCAAACCCGACCCGCTCCGGCGGCGGCTCAATCGCCAGCCCCGAGACCGCGTCCACCGAGGGCCAGAACTCCTCGTCGAACGACAGCTCCAGCGGCAACTCGATCGACTCCAGGCAACCGCCGCACAGATCGGGAACCGCCGTCCGCAGCGACGCCGTCGCCAACACCGACTGATCGGTGCGCAGCAGGCGCAGCGAGCCGCTCACCGCCGCGTCCAGACCCGCGCCGCGCGCGCCCTCAACCGCGTAGCGGCGCAGCGAGCCGATCGGCTCCTGCAGCAGCGTCGAGACGTTGATCAGCAGCGAATTCGTCCGCCGGACCGGCGTCCCCGCGGTCCCGCCTTCGGTCGTCCCCTCAGCGGTCATGGTCTGCCCAGCCTATCAGCGCCGCCCGTTGATATTGGCTATCGCAGTCGTCAGGCATACACTCGATCACAGCAGCGCAGTCATCGCCCCCGGCGCACCTGCGCTCGCACCTTTGCCCGCACGGAACGAAAACGAGCCGCACTCATGGATCTTGAGGGCCTGCAGCGACTTCAGGAAGTCGATATTCAACGCGATCAGGCGAAGCGCGAACTGCAGGCCGTCCTCGATCAGATCTCCGATCCACCCTTCATCGCCCCGCTCGACGCCGAGCTGGCGGCCCAGGCGGACGCCGCCCGCCGCGCTGACCAGCTCGTGCGCGAAGCCAGCGGCCAGGTCCAGACTGCGCAGCGGCGCATCGAGGTCACCGATCGGCGCCTCTACTCCGGCTCGATCACCGACCATCGCACTCTGGAAGAGATCCAGCGCGACCTCTACGGCCAACGCCAGCAGCTGCCCCGTCTCACCGACGAGGAGGCGCAGGCGCGCCACGACGCCGAATTGGCGCATGACGCTCAACGCTGGCTGGAAGCGCTCAAAATCGGCGCGCTCGAGCACTGGAACGCCCGCCAGGCCCGCTTCGAGCAGGAACGCAGCGCCGCCCAGGAACAGGTCGATGAGCTCTCCCGGCAGATCGAAATCCAGCGCGACAAGCTCAGCGCCGAAGACCTGAACCTCTACGACCAGTACCGCCGCCGCCGACCGCGCGTCGTCGCCACCGTCGCCGGCGGGGTCTGCGCCGAGTGCCGGCTGGCTCTGCCCACCATTGTTGTCACTCGCGCCCGACGCGGTACCCGCGCGGTCGAATGTCCATCCTGTGGATGCTTGCTGCGGGTCAGCTAGTCCGCCCGACTGCAAACGCATAGCATCGGCTTGTGCGCGCCATCGGTTACCTCAGCCAGCCTAGTGATCACCCGGCCCGAACCGAGCGAGACCGCGATCCCGCGCCGGACGCCGCCACCCTAACGCCGCCCTCACTGGTCGAACAGAACGCCAACTTCCTCGAATACTGTCAAGAACACGGCTTCGAGCCGACCGCCGTCTTCCTCGACGCCGGCGCCGACCCGGGCCGAGAACGCCCGGGCCTCGCGCAACTGCTCAGGCATCTCAACGAAGAAGCGCGCGGCTTCACCTTCGTCGTTGCGCAGAGCTTCGCCCATCTGGGCTCCGACGCCACCCAGTCCGTGCGTACCGTGCTGCAATTGCGCGCCCGCGGCGTCCAGCTCGTCTCTCTTGATGACGGTCCTATTGACGAAGCCTCGCTGGTCGATCTCTGGCGCATCTACAGCGCCGCCCCCGCTGACCACAAACGCCGCCGCGCGCGCCTGCAGGAGCGTGTCCGCCGTGGTCAGGTCATCGGTCGGCCACCCTACGGCTATGGGGTCGGCAGCAGCGGGCGCTACGAAATCGACGAGGCGGAAGCCATCGTCGTGCGCCGCATCTTCAACCTCTACCTGCGCGAGGGACTCGGCATCCGCCGCATCGCCCAGCGCCTCAACGCGGAGGGCTACCAAACCCGTCGCGGGCGCAACTGGAGCATGATCACGATCCGCGACCTGCTGCGCAATCCGGTCTACATCGGCCGATATGAGAAACTCGGCGTCCGCGTGCCCGGCAACCACCACGCGATCGTCTCCGAACCCGACTTTCATGCCGTCTCCCAACTGATGGTTAGCCGCCGCACCGCGCCCGGCGTGAGCCAGCCCTCCGATTTCCTGCTCGCCGGCCTCGTCTGGTGCGGCGAGGATCAGACCCGCATGATCGGCGTCACCCGCCGCCAGCAACGGCGCAAAGCCAGCGGTGAAACCACCTCAGCCACCTACCGCTACTACCAGTCCGAAGCGCGCACCAACCAGTCTGTCGGCGCGTATCACACCCGCCGCGCCGAGCAATTGGAAGCCGAAGTGCTCGCCCACGTCCGCGGGGAGCGTCAGGGCGGCGAGGTCGCCGTGCTCAACATCGGCCGCGACGACCTCGCCCTCGCCGCCGAAACCGCCGTCGCCGTCTCCACCGCCGAAGCCCGACTGCGCGCCCTCGATCGTCAGCTTGCGCAGCTGCTGGAAGACACCGCCGCCGGCGATCCGCCCGCCGCCGCTCTGCAGGAGGCCGGGGCCGCCGTGATCGCCGAGTGGGAGGCCGCCAGCGCCGACCTCGCCCAGCTCAAGAGCCGCGCCCTCGCCCAGGCGCACGAGGCCGAGCGCCGCCGCCGCCGCGATCAGCGTCTGCAGCGCGTCCGCGAGGACTGGGACTCGCTCAGCTTCGCCCAACAGCGCGAACTGATCGAACACCTCGTTGACCGCGTCGTCGTCTTCGATCACTCGGTCACCACCCAACTCAAGGCGTAAACTCCTCGTCATGCACCTGATTGCTTACGCCGACGGCGCATCGCGCGGCAACCCCGGTCCCGCCGCCTACGGCGCGGTGCTCTGCGACCTGGACGGCGCTGAACTCGACGCCTGGGGTAACCCGATCGGCCGCGCCACCAACAACGTTGCCGAGTACCACGGCGCGATCGCCGCCGTCGAGGCCGCCCTCGAGCTCGGCGCGACGCGGCTGGAACTCCGCCTCGACTCCGAACTCATCGTCCGCCAGCTTGAGGGCCGCTACCGCGTCCGCAACAAGGACCTCAAATCGCTCTTCAACCAGCTCTCCGCCCTCATCGACCAACTCGACGCCTTCCAGCCCACCCACGTCCGCCGCCACCTCAACCAGCGCGCCGACGCGCTCGCCAACGAGGCGCTCGACCGCCGCTGACATCGCGCTAGAGTGGATTTCGCCAGGCCGCCGGGCGGCCGCGGCGTCGGCTGACCGGTGCGGCCGGCGTCGAGGAAAGTCCGGGCTCCGCGGGACAGGGCGCTGGGTAACTCCCAGGCAGGGCGACCTGACGGACAGTGCACAGAAACACACCGCCTACCCGTTTGCGACCGCTTGAGGCCGCCGGCGGCGGCAAGGGTGAGATGGTGCGGTAAGAGCGCACCAGCGGTCGGGTGACCGGCCGGCTGAGCAAACCCCGCCCGGAGCAAGACCAAATAGGGAGGCGACGGCTCGTCCCGGGCCGCCTCCGGGTAGGTCGCGCGAGGCGGCGGGTAACCGCCGTCCCAGATGGATGGCCGCCGCCCGATGCGCAACCATCGGGTACAGAACCCGGCTTACAGGCGGCCTGGCCCCGCTCTTCACTACCGCAAGGCGCGCGCGGCACGACATGACTTCAGCGAATCCCCAACGAACCCTCCGCGAACTCTGCCAGGCGACCCCGCACCGCTTAATCGGCGGCGATCCGCAGACCCTGGTCAGCGGCGTCCAGCAGGACTCCCGCCAGATTGCGCCGGCCGGCGTCTTCGTCGCCGTGCCCGGCGCTACGGTTGACGGCCACCGGTTCCTCGATTCCGCCCGCGCGAACGGCGCGGCCGCCGTCGTCGTCCAGGACGATCGCCGCCCGCTCTGGCAGACCTTCGCCGACGCGCACCCGCACCTGCCGCTCGTCGTCGTGCCCGACACCCGCGCTGCGCTGCCCCAGATTGCCGCGGCGTACCACGGCTATCCCGCCCGCAAACTCACCGTCGTCGGCGTCACCGGCACCGACGGCAAGTCCACGACCACCTATCTCACCCACGCCATGCTCACCGCCGCCGGCTACCGCGCCGGCCTGCTCAACGGCGTCGAGTTCCAGATCGGCGGCCAGTGGAGCCGTAACGAAACCGGCGAGACGACCCCCGAAGCTGACGTCATCCAGGCCCGGCTCGCTGAGATGGTCGCGGCCGGCGACAAGCACGCTGTCATCGAGGTCAGCTCTCACGCCCTCGAGCTCCACCGCGCCGATCAGATCAACACCCAGGTCGCCGTCTTCACCGGCCTCTCCGACGATCACCTCGATTTCCACCAGACGCGCGAGCGGTACCTCGCCGCCAAACTCAAACTCTTCCAGTCCCTGGATGCCCACATCGCTCCTGAAGCTGCCGCCGCGCGGCAACGGGGCGCGCACGCTGCGCCCACCGGCGTCATCCGCGCCGAGGATCCGCTCCTCGATACTGTGCGCGCCGCTCACAGCCAACGGACCTTGGTCGTGACCGCGACGCCGAACACTGCGTCCGAGGTCAGCATCCTCCCGACCGCGCAGGACGCTCGCGGTTCCGACGTCCGAGTCGTCACCCCGGCCGGGGCGCTCGCCGCCCGTTTGCCGCTGCCTGGCGATTACAACCTCGGCAACGCCGCCCTCGCCGCCGGCGCCGCCTGGAGCCTTGGCGTCGGCCCGATCGCCATCCAGGCCGCGCTCAATACCATCCGACCCGTCCCCGGTCGGATGGAAGCGATTGACGCCGGCCAGCCCTTCATCGTCATCGTCGACGCCGCCGCGACCGGGCCTGCGCTCGATCTCGCCCTGCAAACGCTCAAGCCGCGCGTCGCTGGACGCCTGATCCTCGTCTTCGGCGTTGCTGGCGAGCGCGACCCGATCCGCAAGTCCAGCATGGCCCAGGCCGCCGCCCGCTACGCCGACCACACCGTGATCACCAACGAAAACCCGCGCTCCGAAGACCCCGTCGAGATGGTCGAGGAGATCGCCCGCCACTTTGAGGCCGCCGGCGGGCGCGGATTCGACAAACAACCCGATCGCCGCGCCGCGATCCGCCGCGCCGTCTCTCTGGCCGCGCCCGACGACCTCGTCCTGATCGCGGGCAAGGGCGCAGAGCCGACCATGATCTACGCCGACCGCGTCGAACCCTGGGACGACCGCGCGGTCGCGCGCAGCGTCATCGCCGACGCTATCAACTAGCGGCTACCCCACTAACCCACCAGCCAATAGCCTCTGCCCATTGACCCTGCCAATCACTCGGAGCCACCACATGGACAACGCTCAATACCGCGCGCTCGTCGAGGATGACCTCAACCACTGGGTGCACCCGCTCTTCCATCCCGATTTCCACCAGGAGCCGGTGCTCTTCGAGCACGGCGAGGGCATCTACATCTACGGGGCGGACGGCAAGCGCTACATTGACGGCCTTTCCGCCCTCTGGAACGTCGCCGTCGGCCACGGCCGCGAGGAGCTCGGCGAAGCGGCCCGCGAGCAGATGGGCAAGCTCGGCTTCTCCAACTCCTATGAGGGCTACACCAACGAACCCGCCATCCGCCTCGCCAAGAAGGTGATCGAACTCGCCTACGACAACATGCAGGCGGTCTACTTCACCAATTCCGGCTCCGAGTCCAACGAAACCAACGTCAAGGCCGCCCGCTTCTACTGGATCCAGAAGGGCCGCCCCGAGAAGCAGAAGATTATCACCCGCGTCGAGGCCTATCACGGCAACACCGTCGCCATGACCGCCGCGACCGGGATGCAGGTCTTCAAGCCCCAGTTCGGCCGACCCGTGCCCGACATCATCAACGCGACCACGCCCGACGTCGCGCCGACCGGCGGCGGCCGCATCGACCGCGGCAACCTGATGATCGACAACATCGTCGCCGCCATCGAGCAGGAAGGTCCCGACACCGTCGCCGCCGTGATCGCCGAGCCCGTGCAGGGCGCCGGCGGCGTTTATCCCCCGCCCGACGACTACTTCCCCCGCCTGCGCGAGGTCTGCGACCGCTATGAGGTCCTGCTCGTCGCCGATGAGGTGATCACCGGCTTCGGCCGCACCGGCAAATGGTTCGCGCTCGAGCACTTCGATGTCCAGCCCGACATGATGTCGATCGCCAAGGCGATCACATCCGGCTACATCCCCATGGGCGCCGCCATCTGGTCCAAAGAGGTGCACGAGACGATCACCGACGGCCCGGGCAAGTTCATGCACGCCTACACGAACTCCGGCCATCCCGCCGGCGCCGCCGTCGGCCTGCGCAACCTGCAGATCTTCGAGGACGAAGGCCTCGTCGCCAACGCCGCCGCGCGCGGCGATCAGCTGCTCGCCGGGCTCCAGCGCCTGACCGAGAATCCCCACATCGGCAACGTGCGCGGGCTCGGCTTCATGTGCGGCTTCGACATCCTCAAGGACCCCGAGACCGACGAAGCCTTCCCCGCCGCCGACGGCATGGGCGCCAAGCTGCTCAAGGCCTGCCAGGGCCGCGGCCTGATCAGCCGCGTCCGCAACGACGGCTATCTCCTCGCCCCGCCGCTCGTCGCCACCGAGCAGCAGGTCGACGAAATCCTCAACATCGTCGAAGACGCCGTCCGCGAGGTCACCGCCGCGCTTTAGGCGCTGTCCACAACACGCTGCCCATAACACGCTGCCCGGCAATTGCGGCCGGGCTTGCGGGGGGCGTCGCTTTCGTGCTATGGTTTGAGGCAGGAAAGGAGGTGATGCAACTTGGGACCTAGTCAACTTTCGCCCGACGGCACGGCCCGAAGCGCTACGGAGGTGAGCGCCCCCTAGCGCGCAACAATTCCGACCGTCCGTTGGGCGATCGCAACGCAGCCCCGAGCCGCTCAGCTCGGGGCTGCTCCGTTTCTCCCGCCGCAAAGCTCGTCGCCCCTGATAAGCAGATTTGTCATTCCTGGCACCGACCAGGAACCCATTCCCTACCCTGCCCGTATGTCCGCCCGATCGCCGCTCCCGCCCGACCAGCGCCTCAACCTCGACCGCGTCCGCTCGCTCCTCACGACCGCCGAGTTCGGCCAGCAGCTGCACTACTTCGCGCAAACCACCTCGACTATGGACGACGCCCGCCGCCTCGCCGAGCAGGGCGCGCCGCATGGCGCGGTCGTCGTCGCCGATGAGCAGACCGCCGGACGCGGCACCAAAGGGCGCGTCTGGGTCTCGCCGCCCGGCCAGAGCATCCACGCCACGCTGATCGTCCGACCCGGCCTCGAACAGCTCAAGCGGCTCAGCATCATCAGCCCGGTCGCCTCCACCGACGCTGTGCGCGCAACCACGCCGCTCCAACCGACGATCAAATGGCCCAACGACATCCAGATGGAACATCGCAAGCTGGGCGGCATCTTGATCGAAGCCGACTGGCGCGACAGCCGGCCTCGTTACGCTCTGGTCGGCATCGGCCTCAACGTCAACTTCGATCCCGCGCCCTGGGCCACCCAGATCGACCGTCCCGCCACGAGCCTGATGATTGAGCTCAGCGCCCGCCAGGAGCGCGAGCCAGTGCTCGCCGCCCTGCTCAACGCCTTCGAACAGCGCTACCAACAGGCGGCTTCCGCCGACCTGCACGAGACCTGGAAATCACGCCTCAACACCCTCGACCAAGACGTCACCGTCACGCTCACCACGGGCGAAGCGATCTCAGGCCGGGCCGTGGGAGTCGATGACGCTGGCGCGCTGATCGTGCAGACGAGCAACGGCCAGCGGCACGCCTTCATCGCCGGGGAAGTGACCCTGCGCGAGTCGCCCGCAGCTGGATAATCGCTGGTTCCCCCGTCCTTGCGAAGACCAGCGCCGGCGCCGCGAAGGCTCCGCCCGCCGGAACGACGCTCCACGCGCCCGTGACCAGATCCAACACGCACATCGAACCATTGGCAGCGGCGTCAGGCAAACCGCTGAGCGAAACCTGAACACCAGAGTCCACGGGAACACCAAGCAAGTCGCTCGCGCCGATCCACCACACAGAAGTCCGCGAGGCGGAGGACTCGCTCCAGCACCATGACGGAATAGCGGCAAAGTGCTCCAGCATGTTGGCGGGCCGCTCAATCTGCGCAACCTGGATGCGTGCCGGCGCGTCGCCCAATGAACTGGCGTCAATCGCGATCACAGTCTCCTCGCGCACCACGGTCCCCCAGCCCGAATCGGACGAGACGCTCACTCGCAACCGGTCGTTAGACGCAAAGCCCCGCTCCAATTCGCGCTCTAACGTGGTCTCGCCGCTGCTCGCCCGTAACATCGCATCTTCAACTCGCGCCGCCGTAGCGCTCCGTTTGGCAGTCTGATTCTCTACCTCGTACCGGAACGACGCCAGCGCAAGCCCGGAAGCATCCCGTACCGCTTCACCATCACTCGGCGAGTACAAGAGCGCAACGACGTCCAGAGCAGTAACCCGTTCGGACAGTGTGAGGCTGAGGCCAGACGTTGACCAGTCAAGTGATTCAACAGTAATCGTCCGACGGCCCGCAATCACCGTGAAATCCGACGGCAACACCTCCGTCACTTCCAATCGTTGATCAAACCCAACTTCAAGCGTCGTTAAGTCCACCGCCGCCGAGACCACCGTCGGCGCTGTTTCCGTGTAATTCCAAACCACGAACGCCGAATCCTCCACCCGCGCCCCGTTCAAGCCCGTCAGTCCACCGCTCGTCCGCGAGCGATAGACAACCGCAAACTGCTCCGGATCATCCGCCAGCCTCGACGACAATTCCAGATACACCGTTGCCCCGCTGATCCAGACAGTCTGCACGTCCTGATCAATTCCTGGCCCGACCAAGGAGAACCGCGAAGCCGGTACCTGAAGGTCGCGCAGTTCCTGGTCAAACGTGAGCATTATAGCAATCTCGGTTGCAATGCCGGAGACGAGAGCCGGAATCGCCGTATCATTCCGCGCCCGAAACACCGAATCGCTCACCCTCGCCCCAGTCCGTCCCGCCAGCCCGCCCCGCGAGCCCGCGTCATAAGTCAGATCGAAAAAGCCTGGCTCCTCACGCAACGACGTGGACAGCTCCAGATGTACGGATGAACCCTCAATCGATACCGACTTCACCCGTTGATCGATCCTCTCGCCGCTGAGTGTAAAGCGTGAGATCGGCACAGGAACTTCAGCCAATTCCTGATCGAACTCCAGCTCTACGGATAGCCCATCACCGTAAGCCGATACCAGGGCCGGCGGCGAAGTCACGTTCCGTACCTGGAAGATCGCACCCTCAACGCGCGCCCCGGTCAGGCTGGCCAGGCCGCTGCTGCTGCCCGCGTTGTACTCGAGCTCCAACACTTCCGGGTCGTCACTCAGCGGCGCCGAGAGCTGGAGCGAAACCGAATCGCCGTCTATCGCTCCAGCCGTTACGCGTTGGTTCACTCCATCACCGCCAAGCGTAAACCACGCGAGCGCCACCTCGACCTCGAGCAGTGGCTGATCAAACACCAGTATCACCACATCAATATCAGCCGTCGCCAACAACAGCGTCGGGATCACCGTCTCGTTGCCCACCACAAATACCGAATCGCTCACCCGCGCCCCATCCAGCCCGGCCAGTCCACCCTCAGAGCCGGCATCGTAATCCAGATCAAAGCTCTCGGGTTCATCACCCAACGGCGCTGACAGTTCGATCTGCACCTCAGTCCCGTCATCGAGACAGACTCCACCTGCTGATCGACCTCCTCACCACTGAGCGTAAAGCGCGAGGCCGGTAC
This sequence comes from Dehalococcoidia bacterium, assembly GCA_965200625.1. Taxonomy (GTDB): domain Bacteria; phylum Chloroflexota; class Dehalococcoidia; order Bin125; family Bin125; genus Bin125. The sequence goes on along the minus strand of OZ241375.1, from coordinate 971,416 downwards.
TGCCACGTCAAGCAGCTCCTGAGTAAACTCCAAAACCATATACAATCCATCCCCGCGAGCCGTTACCAACTCTGGCGGTGACGTCACATTCTCCACTTGGAAGATCGAGTCCTGAACCCGCGCCCCGGTCAACCCGGCCAAGCCACCACTGTCGCCGGCGTCGTATTCCACTGCAAAGTTCGCCGGCTCATCGCTCAACGCCGCCGATAGTGTGAGCTGAGCCGAGTAGCCGTCGATCGATACAGCAGTCACTTGTAGATCGACGCCCTCGCCGCTGACCGTGAACCAAGAAGTTGGTACCTCGACGTCAAGCAGCTGCTGGTCGAACTCCAGTGTCACGGTATCAACATCAGCTGAAGCCGATACCAGAGCCGGGATCGCCGTCTGATTTGCTGCTACAAACACTGCATCGCTTACTCGCGCCCCATCCAGTCCAGCCAAGCCGTCTGCAGAACCGGCATCATACTCAACCTCAAAGCTCTCTGGCTCATCGCCCAGAGGCGCTGATAGTGTGAGCAGGGCCGAGTCGCCGTCGATCGATACAGCCGCCACCTGCTGGTCAACGCCCTCGCCGCTGAGCGTGAAGCGCGAGGCCGGTACCGCCACGTCCAACAGTTCCCGATCGAACTCCAGCTCCACTGTCAATCCATCGCCTGAAGCCGATACCAGTACCGGCGGAGCCGTCACATTCTGGACCTGGAACGTGGAGTCTCCAACTCTCGCCCCGGTCAGCCCGGCCAGGCCGCCCGCAGAGCCGGCGTCGTACGCAACTTCAAAGCTCTCTGGGTCATCGCTTAACGCTGCTGACAGGGAGAGCGAGGCCGATTCTCCGTCGATCGATACGGCAGTTACCTGCTGGTCGATGCCCTGACCGCTGAGCGTGAACCGTGAAGGCGGCACAGCAATGTCAAGCAGCGCCTGATCGAAGGTCAAGGTCAGCGTATCGATATCAGCAGACGCAGATACCAGCTCCGGCGGCGGCGTCTCATCAACGACCAGTAAGCTGAACGGTCCCACGGTCAGCGCCGTCCGGCGCAGGCTCGTTCCCTGATAGCCCAGGACCGCCTCTTGTCCAGGCGAAAGGCCTGGCGATGCCAACTGTAGGCTCAACACCGAACCGTTGATGCCGCCCACCTCAGTGATGCTGGCTCCGCCGCTGATGGCAAAGTCTGAAACGCTTGGCAGAATGTCGGCTAGCTCCTGATCGAATGCCACCGACAGCACAGCTGCATTCGCAGCGGCGGACACGGCGCACGGCGCAGCTGTCTCAATGGTCCGTTGCAGGCTCAGATTGTCCGTTTCAGTGGTGCTCGCGTACTGAGCGGTTACTACATCGCCCTTGCAAACTGATGTAGTGGGCTGCAGCTGGACGACATCGCCCGTTGCCGTTTCATCAACGTCCCGCGCCTCACCATCAACGCTGAGGCTCCACTCAAAGCCAGCCCGATTCGGCACTTCGCCGTCCGCAAACGTCAATAATATTCCGCCAGAGTCGAAGCGCACGCACTTCAGCGACCAATCCGCGTCGATGAAATTGTCTATGTCGAACGCGAACGCTTCGATGTTGTGTCCATCAGTGTCCTGCAAGGGAGACGTTCCAGGCGTGTATTTAAGGGAGATCGTCGCGCACTCCGCAACAGGTTGTTCAAGCGCGACGGACAGCGTGGCTCCGGCGATGGTGGCGCCTGAGACCACGGCCGCAACGCCGTCGACTGTTACGGAGAGCGACGCCGTGTTGACTGGTGACGCCTTCAGGTCAGCGTCGAAGGAGACCGTGATCAGGTCGGCGTTTGTGCGATCGAATGCCGCATTCAGCGCTGCCGCTGGAGTTTCGTTATCGGCTGATTCGGGTCCGAAGGACTCAGCCTGGTTTCCAGGCGTGGATGTGTCGCGCAGGTTCCAACGCCCAGACTGCAGCGACTGCGGTTGATAGCTCACGGAAATCGATTCACCTTTCGCAACTCGTTTCGATAGTATGAGCGTCACCGCTCGTCCTGCAACAGTTACCGAGTCAATCACAGCCGTTGTTCCGGTGATGGTGAACCAGGCAAGATCGGGAACGTCGTCGCAGTCGAAGTTCTCGATCACCTCTTCCAGCTCCTCACAGTTTGCCGGCGGCAGGTGTGCGGAATCCAAATTCTGGTCAAACTCGATCGTTAGGGTCTTCCCATTCACAGACACGGTGTCCACGATCGGCGCAACGTCCACAATGTTCTCTCCTCCTGGTCAAATGGTTTTGTCAGGTTGCCGGCGTCATCATCTCGCAATCCCTGTCCGGCAGTTGGTTGGTAGTTGAGCGTCACCTCTGATCCTTCTGCGATGTGGGACGTGGCGTCGAGAGTGATCAGTAGCTGAGTACCGCCTTGACCGGTGGCGATATCGACGGAGTCAATGCCCGCTGCCGGCGTCAGGGAGAACCAGGAGTGGTCGATGCTCTCGGCCGGATCCAACCGCTGATCGAAGGTAAGATAGACTTTCTTCCCGTCAGTGTCAGTCTGCGCTGCTGTTAGGTAGGGGGCGTAGTCAGTGTTGTTCGTCAGGCTCACGGTGAAGGCGGCTGCTGCGTTACCGGTCAGGTCGCCCAGGCCGTCCGAGGTGGGTGGTGTGTAGGTCAAGGTGTAAAACTCATCCTCGACTGCCGTCTTTGCGAGAGTGAGAGTCAATTCCTTCTCCGAGATCGACAACGACTCGACCGTAGTGTCGTTTGGTGTCAGGACAAACGTGGTGGCGGCGGGCAGCGAGTCGGTGGCCAATTCCTGGTCGAGGGTCACTTTCAGCGTCGTGTCATCGACCTCCGCCGACTGCGGAACGGGTGGATCGTCGTTCAGGTTGGTGAGCTCATAGTTATTGATCTCCGCGCGCCGCTCGCCTGAGTCGTCTTCACGGATGCGAATCGTTCCGGTGCCTGGATGGTACCGAATCGTCAGTTCCTCGCCCTCGGCGATGTAGCGAGACAGCGTCAGCTCGATCTTCCCGACTCCGCTGGGTCCCCCGTTCGAGACGTAGATGAACGAAATCGTTACATCGTTCTTGCTCAAGGTGAAGTGCTCTGTCGGGTACCCGTCCGGGCCTTCGAATCGCGGATCAGCGTAGATTGCTTGATCGAGGATGATCGTGATCGTACTGTCCTCGATCGTGCCCTGCACGGGTGTGGGCGCGGTATCGGTCTGATTGGCGATGGCCAGGGTGAACGACGCGGTTCGATTCCCCGTTGAGTCGGCGATTCCTCCTGTGGCTGGCCGGGTATAGGTAAGGGAAGCAGATTCCTCCTCCACCAGCGCCCGCGAGAGGGTGAGGGACAGCTGGTGGTCCGCATAGCTCACCACGGTGACCGTTACAGGTTCAGATGCGGTCAGGCTGAAGAGACTGGTAGCCAAAGCGGCGGTCGAGTCCAGTGCCTGATCGAAAGTGAGCGTGAGCGTGGAGCCGTCGGCCGAGGCTGTGAGCGCCTGCGGGGCGACGTCTGTGTTGTTGGTGATGGACTTCGAGAACGAGGGTACCGTGCCGCCTTCGTCTAGCGACAGTGGGGTTGCTTCGACCGCCGTATAGGTCAGCGTGTAGGCGTTGCCTTCCTGCAACGCGCTGGCGAGATTGATGGTCAGCGTCGTTGCGGACACCGTCAGACTGGTCGGGCTGGGAGCGCTGTTGCCTAGGGAGAACGAGGTTGTCGCCGGTGTGGATGAGGTGTCCAGGTTCTTGGAGAAGTGAACGGTGATTGTCGGGCCATTACCTATGACTGAGGTAATCAAGGGTTGAGGCGTCTGGTTTGCGACCGCGGCATTGCTGAAGGCGGGAGCGTCGATGGCTTGCCCGTCCCGCTTGAGTTTGGTGGTACCGCTCGCTTCGTAGGAGACCGTAACGGTGTCGCCGAATTGCAGCGCCGTGGACAGGGTGAGGGTTACCTCATCGTCGTCGATCGCGACGGCGCTAACTGTAACCCCGCTCAGGTTGACGCTAAACGCTTGCGCCGCAGGGACGGCGTTCTCGTCCAGCGCGCGGTCGAAGCCCAGGGTGAGCGAGGCGCCGTTCCCGACTGCCGAGAGCAGACGCGGCGCGCCGTCGGCGTTGTTGGTGACCGTCTGATTGCTCCAGGCTGTTGTCCGCCATGTGCCGTCGGCGCTGCGCAGGGAAGGCTGTGTCGAGTCTGCCGGCGGTTGATAGCTGAGCGACACGGTTTCACTGATGTCAGCCGCCGGGGCGAGGCTGAGAGTGACCGTGCTGCCGCTGACGGACACTGCGGTCACGGACGCGCTGGTTGTGCCTGAGAGACTGAACGTGGAAATCGCCGGGCTGCCGGCCGGCGTGTCGAGCAGGTTGCCGGACATCTGGATCGTCAAGGTTCGGCCACTGGCGTTGACTGCGGCTGAGGCGAAACTTGGCGTCGGATCTGCGGTCTCGTTGGTCACCAGTTGGTTGCTGAACGGGTCCGCGAGCAGGGTGGAGCCGTCTCGCTTCAGGGGTTGGCTGGTCGGCTGCGTGTAGCTGATGGTGACCGTGTCGGTATGCGCGACCGCCGGGCTGATCGTGAGCGTCACCTGTTGGCCGCTGACCGCGAGCTGCGACACCGTCGCCGTCACGCCTCCGACCGCGAACGCTGAGGCGGCGGGCGTTGAGCTGCTGTCCAGCGCGCGGTCGAAGCTGATGGTGAGCGCGGCGCCGTCAACGGCTGCCGACTGCGGACGCGGCTTGCCGTCGGCGTTGTTGGTCACCGCTTGATTGCTGAAGGCGGCGACCGCCTGGCTGTGCGCGGCGGACTTCAAGCGCGGGTCGGTCTGCACGGACGACGGCGTGTAGCTCACCGTGATCGTCTCGCCGCTGTCGGCCAGGGGACTCAGCGTCAGCGCCGCAGTTGTGCCCGACACCGAGACTGCGGTAACGGCGGCGCTGGTGCCGGACAGCGAGAACGCCGACGCCGCGGGCGTGCCGCTCGTTGTCGGGTCGAGCGCGAGCGAGAACGTGAGGGTCAGCGCGCCCCCGTCCGCCGACACCGAGGCGCTGCTCAAGGTCGGCGTTGGCGCGACGGTGCGGTTCGTGACCGCCTGATTGCTGAACGCGTCCGCATCGCGGCGGTTGCGGCCCTCGATGCGGGGCGGCGAGTCGGGCACGGTGTAGGAGACCGTAATGGTCGCGCCCGCGCTGACGGCGGGTGAGAGCGTGAGCGTCACCGTCGATCCGCTGAACGCGGCGGCGCTGACGCTGATCCCGTCCACCCCGCCGATGCTGAACGCGGCGGCCGGCGCGACCGCGTGGAGTGGTAGGTCGAAGGTGATCGACAGCGTTGCGCCGTTGACCTCCGCGCTCGTCACCTGCGGCTTGGTGTTGGGCGTGCTGCTCTGGAACTGGTAGGACGAAATGTCCGCGACGTTGTGCGCGCCGTCTTGCTGGCGCAGCGGCTCGCTGTTCGGCTCGGAGTAGCTGAGCGTGTACGTCGGCGAGTTGCGGTTGTGGAGGATGCCGCTCAGAGTCAGCGTGACCGTACTGCCCGAGACCGCAACCTGCGAGACGTCCGGCGCATGTTGGACGCCGCCGATCGTGAAGGCGCTGCTGTCCGGCACGCTCTGGTCGTCGAGCGCTTCGCTGAAGGTCAACGTCACGACCTCGTACAGCGCCGACACCGACGAGAGCGTCGGCGGGCCGTCGACGTTGTTCGTCACCGTCTGCGCGGCCCAGCTCGGCACCAGCTTGGACCCTTGATCGAGGTCTTTGAGCGGGTAGTCGTCGTTCCCGTTGCTCTGGTCATAGGCCAGCGTGACTGTGTCGCCTTCGCTGATCGCCTGACTGCTTCCCAGCTGGATCTCGAGCCGCGCCGGGGCATTGGAGCACCTGAGCAGATCGTTGATCTGCCGCGTGCTGCTGTTTACCGAGAGCGTGAATGCCGAGAAGTCAGACCACTGATAGCTCAGGTCGGCAATCGCTTCGCAAAATGTCACGTAGACCTTGCGGCCGATGGCGTCCGTCTCGATGGAGACAATCGCCGGCGCGGCATCGGTCGCATTCGTCACGGCCTGATCCGAGAACGCGGCTACGGCGCCGCCGTTCGTCCCGGTCAGCGTGGAGGCGGAGGCGGAGTAGTCGACCGCGAAGCTGTCGTCAGTACAGTCGCTGTCGGGCGCGGCCTGTTGCAGGGTCAGCGTGACCGTGCTGCCGCTCACCGCCGCCGCGGTCACGCTGACTTCGTCGTCCCCGTGCGTGACGGTGAAGTCGGAGGCGACGGCGCTGCTGCTCGTCGCCAGCGCGGAAGAGAACGTCAGCGTCAGGCTGGAGCCGTCCACGCTCGCCGTGCTGACCGTTGGCGCGGACTGGGCCTGAGCGAGTTCGAGGACGAGTCCAACAGCGATGATTAACAGCGCCAGGCGCGCGCTGTGTCGTCCGACGCTGAAGCTAGCCATCCGCCGAGGCTGCGGCCGTTATCTGCCTGTCCAGTTCGGCGGCCGCTTCTCGACGAAGGCGCGCGGGCCTTCTTTGGCTTCCTCCGAGTTCAGCACCGTGCGGCTCACCCACTGGCCGACGCGGTACGACTCATCGATCTGCAACTGACGCCACTGCTGCGCCATGAACTTGGTGCCCTCAACGGCCAACGGCGCGTTCGCCGCGATCATCTCTGCGATCGCCACCGCCCGCGGCATCAGCGCCTCCGGCTCGAGGATTTCGCGGATCAGGCCCATGCGCAGCGCGTCCTCGGGCGAGATCCGATCCGCCGTGAGCATGATGTAGAGCGCGTCGCCGATGGGCAGCATCCGCGCCAGATGGTGAATCGCGTAGCCCGGCATGATTCCGCGCTTGACCTCGAACAGCCCGAAAAACGCTTCGCTCGAGGCGATGCGGATGTCGCAGTCGAGCGCCCGCTCCAGACCGCCGGCGATGCAGAGTCCGTTGATTGCGGCGATGAACGGCTTGCGCGCGCGGGCGAAGGGCATCGCTTCGTCGAGGTCGTAGCCCATCGTGTTGCGCAGACCGTCGCGCGCCTGGTTCTGCGCGTTCATTTCCTTCAGGTCGGCGCCGGCCGAGAACGCGCGGCCCGCGCCGGTCAGGATCGCGGCGCGCATGTCGGGGTCGGACTCCAGGTCGTCAACCGCCTCACGCATCAACCGCCGCAGATCGCCGCCCAGCGCATTCAGCCGATGCGGCCGATTCATCGTCAGGACGGCGTAATGGTCAAACTTCTCGTAGATCAGATCCGGCATGGACTGGCCTCCGGCTTCCGCGCTGACGGCGACGCCTAGAGCGCCGCCAACGTTTCCCGCATATCGCGGTCGTCGACGATGTTGCCGGTGAACGACGCCGGCTGGCTGGCGATCCAGACGCTGGCGAGCGCCATCCAGTCGGCCGCTTCAAACTCGGTCTGCGGATTGTCTGGCGTGGTCAGCGCATACCAGTGACCCGGCGTCTTGATCAGATAGCGCAGCGTGAGCACGTTGCAGGCGATCTGATACTTCTGCAGCTCCATCGCCATGCCCTGCGTGAACCGCTCGAGGCCCGCCTTGACCATCCCGTAGAACTGTCCGCCCTCGCGCGGCTCGTCATAGGGGCCCGGACCGGGGAAGTCGGCGGCGCCCGAGGAGATGTTGATGATGTCCCCGCCACCCGCCTTCATGTGCTCGACGGCGTACTTGGCGAGCAGAATCGGCCCGCGCAGGTCGAGCTGCCAGATCAGATCGATGTGCCGATCCTGCACCGACTCCAACGTGCCCGGCACGAGCACCGCGGCGTTGTTGATCAGGATGTCCAGACCGCCCAACTCCGACGCGGTCGTGTCAATCGCGCGAACGATTGACTCCGGATCGCGCACGTCCAGATGCACCGGCACGGCGTGTCCGCCGGCCTCACGAATTTCCTCCGCGACGGTGCGGATCGTGCCTGGCAAGCGCGGATCGGGCGACGCCTCGTCGGAACGCGCCGCGACCGCGATCGCCGCCCCGTGCGCGGCCAGCCCGCGGGAGATATCCGCGCCGATGCCCCGGCTCGAGCCGGTCACCAGTGCCTTGCGTCCATCGAGCAGCGCCATAATTGATCTCCAAGCGGTTCCGTCAACTGTGGCGAAAGTCTAGAACCTGTCTGCGCCGCTACGCCGTCCAGTCCGCGCAGCAGTCATAACGATCCGCACCGCGGCGCGGCTACGATCTGGACATGCTGCACGTGAACCCGGACCCGACGCGCTCCCTGCCCACGCTCGCCTTACCCGCCCTCGCCTTGCCCACTCTTGTCCTGCCCGGCGGCGCGTTCCTGATGGGCGCGGACGATCGACGCCTGGACGAACGGCCGGCGCATCGGGTCGAACTGGAGCCGTTCCGCGCCGCGTTGCGGCCGGTCTCCAATGCCGAGTACCGCGCCTACGTCGAGGCGGCTGGCGCCGCTCCGCCGCCCTTCTGGGGCGATCCCCACTTCGCGATCGCCGCCGCGCCCGTCGCCGGCGTCTCCTGGCACGACGCCGTGAGCTATTGCGAGTGGTTGTCCGCGCAGAGCGGGCTGCGCGTTCGGCTGCCGACCGAGGCGGAGCGGGAGTACGCGGCGCGCGGCGGACTCGACGGGGCCGATTGGCCGGAGCCGTCGAGCGCGTCGAGCGTCTGGCCCGAGCAGACCGTGCGCGCCGCGGTCGCCGCCGCCGAGCATCCGCACGCGCCGCTCGACGCCTGCCGCAACGGATTCGGGCTGTATTGCATGGCGGATAACGTGCATGAATGGTGCTCGGACTGGTACGACCGCAACTACTACGCCGAGTCGCCCGGCCGCGCGCCGTCCGGCCCCAGCAGCGGAATGCGCCGCGCGAGCCGCGGCGGTTCCTGGCGGCATCGGATCAAATTCACCCGCGTCAGCGCCCGCTCCAGCCTGTCGCCCAACTACCGCTACAACGATTACGGCTTCCGCATCTACGCCGATGCCGAATAACGAACAGGGGCGCCCGTCATGGCAATCCGCACTACCGTCGTTGGTTCCTGGCCGATTCCCTTCGGTCAGCGCCTGGAGCTGAAGCGTTACTACGCCGGCGAGCTCTCGGACGAGGAAGCGCACGGCGTCCTCCAGACCGCCGCGCGGATCGCGATGTACGAGCAGATCGCCTGCGGCCTCGACCAGATCATGGGCGGCGAGGTCTTCGCGCCCGATTTCCTTCACCACATCCCGCCGCGCCTGGCCGGACTGGAGACGCTCGCCCCGCGGATCACCGCGCGGGGACAGCAAGGCGTCGGCCGTTACCGCGTCGTTGGCAAGGTCAGTGCGCCGCACGGTACCGCACACGCCAAAGCCTGGCGGCGCGAGCGCGCGATCGAGCCGCGCCTGGACAAGGCCTCCGTGCCCTCGCCGCTGACGATCGGCGGCGGCTTCGTGACCGATAATGCCGATGATGCCGCAGGCGCGATTCATCTGGACGACCTGATCGAGGTCGTGCAATACGAGATCAGCGACATGGCCGCGCAGGGGCTGCGCGAGATTCAGCTGGACGCCCCCTCTGAGGCGGTTGGCCTGGTCTCCGGCAGCCGCGCGCCCGAGGAGCTGCTGCCGCTGGTACAGGAGCCGCTCGAGGCCGCGGCGGGTCTCACCCGCACAATTCACTTCTGCCTCGGCGACATCGCCCGCAAGCCGTCGATCGAGGTGCAGAATCTGCGCGCGCTGATTCCCTTCATCCAGCGCCTCGACGGCGTCGTTGACCGCGTGCATGTCGAATGCTCCTACGCCGGGCAGTGGGAGGAGCACGGGCTGCTGGCCGAGCTGCCCGAGAGCATGGAGATCATCGCCGGGATCGCCGACGTCAAGTCGAAGACCGCGCCGGTCACCGAACTGCGCGAGAAGATCGAGCAGCTGGCAGAGGTGATCCCGCCGGAGCGGCTGCTGGTCTCAACGAGCTGCGGCGTCGGCCGCGTGCCCCACGACGAAGCGATCCGGCTGATGCGCAACCTGGTCAAAGCGGCCGAGTTAGTCGGCTAGCGATAAGGAGCGAATGATGGAACTCAGACCACTCGGACGGACCGGCGTACAGGTGTCGAGCCTCTGCCTCGGCTGCATGATGTTCGGCCGACGCACCGAGCCCGAGGCATCCTACGCCATGATCGACCGCGCGCTCGAGGCTGGAGTTAATTTCCTCGACACGGCCAACGTCTACGCGCTGGGCCGCAGCGAGGAGATCACCGGGGAGGTGCTCAAGCGTAACGGGCAGCGGCAGCACGTCATCCTGGCGACCAAGGTCCACGGACCGATGGACACCGAGGATCCCAACGCCCGAGGCAACAGCCGGCGTCACATCATCGAGCAGTGCGAGGCCAGCCTGCGCCGCCTGCAGACCGACTACATCGACCTGTACCAGCTCCACCGGCCGCAGGCCGATATCCCAATTGACGAGACGCTGCGGGCGCTCGACGACCTCATTCGCGACGGCAAGGTTCGCTACATCGGCACCAGCAACTTCGCCGGCTGGGAGCTGGTCGAATCGCTCTGGGTGGCGAAGGAGTTGGGACTCAACCGCGTCGTCTGCGAGCAGCCCGCCTACAACCTGCTCGACCGCCGGGTCGAGAGCGAACTGCTGCCCGCCGCCCGCACCTTCGGCATCGCGGTCATCCCCTGGGGACCGCTCGGCGGCGGCCTGCTGAGCGGTCGCTACCAACGAGGCGAGCCGTTGCCCGCCGATAGTCGCTATGCCCTGACTCCTCCGGCGCAGAATCGGCTTACCGACGGCGTCTTTGACGTGATCGAAGCGCTCACGCCGATCGCCCAGGAGAAGGGCTGCAGCCTCTCGCAGCTTGCCCTCGCCTGGTGCGAGCAGCAGCCCGGCGTCACCAGCCCGATCATCGGCCCGAGAACGATGGAGCAGCTCGAGGACAATCTCGGTTCAGCCGACGTCGTCATCACCGACGAAGACCGCGAGCGCATTGACGCCGTCAACCCACCCGGCTGGACCGTGACCCCCTACTACGAGCTCTTCCGCCGCCCCCACCAGTATCGGATCCTGTAGCGGCGGCGCTAGTAGTGGATGCCCCGACCGACGCCGCCGCCTGCCGCGATCGTGTCGCCGGTGATGGCGATGGACTTGGGCGAGGCGAGGAAGGCGGTGATGTTGGCAATGTCGTCGGAATCGATGATCGTGCGCACCGCGTTGCCCGACGCCATCCGCGCTTCCGCCGCTTCCAGCGAGATGCCGTTCGCCTCCGCAATCGACGCGATCCGCGCCGGCGTCGCCTCCGTCCGCGTCAGGCCGGGGTGGACGACGGTCACGTTGATGCCGTCGGGGCCGAGTTCGTCGGCCAGATTCTTGGTCATCGCCGCGACCGAGACGTTGCGAATCGAGCCGACAGTGTTGCCGCTGCCGCGCGCGGCGAGGCCGGAGATGTTGATGATCCGCCCCCAACCGTTCCGCTGCATGTACGGCGCGGCAGCGCGGGAACAGCGCAGGTAGCCCAGCACCTTGACCTGGAGGTCGGCGAGCGCGTGCTCGGCGGTCAGCTGCGCCAGCGGCAGCGGTCCGTGCACGCTGCCCGGCGAGGCGGCGTTGTTGACCAGAATGTCCAGCCCGCCCAGCGCCTCCGCCGCGCCGCTGACCATGGTCTCAACGGAGTCGTCGTCCGACATCTCGCACGTGAACCAGGCCGCCGCGCCGACTTCGGCCGCCGCCTCGGCGAGCCGCTGTGGGTCCCGCGCGGAGATCGCGACCACGCAGCCCTCTTCGACCAGCACCCGCGCGATTGCCTTACCGATCCCGCGGCTGCCGCCCGTGACCAGCGCCCGCTTGCCCTGAAGTTGCAGGTCCATCTCATGCTCCGTTCGCGGCGACGCGCTCGTGCGGCGCCTTGAGGAATTCGGCCGGCGCAATCGCGGAGCCGTCCAGCGAGGCCTCGATCACGGCGCCGCGCTCAATCACGACATGCTGCGGCCGTGTCGGGTTGCGCGCCCCGGCGCTCGGCCCCAGCGCGATGATCTCCGATTCCAGCCGGTGCGGGGCGACGGTCAGCAGGCCAAGCGCGCCCAGCCGCGTCGAGAGATGGTGCGGCAGCGACGGGCTGCCGGGATTGATCAGCAGTACCTCATCGCGGAACTCAAGCCGCTCGACGTGCGTGTCCCCGCCGATCAGCACGTCCACCCGCTCACCGTTCAGCGACGACGCGAGAATCTCGGCGATCGGCCGCGACTCGGGGCGCAGCTCGTGCGACATCCCGATGCGGAAGCCGTGCACATCGACGAACTGGTGCTCGGCCAGGCGCGGGTCGTCGAAGATGTCGTTGTTGCCGCGCACGGCGAGCACCGGCGCGAACTGCTCGCACCAGTCCAGGACGGCGGGCACGGTGACATCGCCGCCGTGCAGGATCAGGTCCACGCCGCTCAGCGCCGCCGCCGGCTCCGGCCCCAGTTGGTCGAGCGAATGCAACAGCTGCGGCAGGTGGGTGTCGGAGATCAGACCGATACGCATAAGGGCAGGCTACGCCCGCACCGCGAACGGCGCTAGCCTGTTGCCATTCCCGCGAAACGCGCACGCCGAAGGGCGAAGAACAGGATTGACCGATGGCACAGGAACGACTGGCGGCGATCGCCGGCATCCATGAGTACCCGCTGCGAGTCGCGCCGGGCGTCTCCTCCATGCAGATCAAGGCGGAGTCGATGAAGCGCGCGCTGGACGACGCCGGCCTCGACTGGGGCGACGTTGACGGCCTCTACGACGCGCTCGACGGCGAAGGCGGCGGCGGACTGGGGCTGGCCGCCTATCTGGGGATCAAGCCGCGCCTGCTCGACACGACGCAGGTCGGCGGCTCGTCCTACGAGTTCCACGCCTCGCACGCGCTGCGCGACATCGCCGCCGGCCGCTGCAATGTCGCGGTGACCACCTACGGCTCCACCGCCGCCTCGATGCGCGTGCCGATCGGCACCGGCGGCATGGGCCGCGGCGGCGCGTCCTGGCAGCAGAACATGGAATCGCCCTACGGCAGCACGCTGATCAGCAACTACGCGATGGTCGCGCACCGTCACATGCACGAGTACGGCACCACGACCGAACAGCTGGCCCAAATCTCGGTCGCCACGCGCAAGCACGCGATGCGCAATCCCGAGGCGGTCAAGGCGATGACCGACCTGCAGTTTGTCAAGGTCGATGAGATCACCGTGGAGGACGTGCTCGAATCGCGGATCATCGCCGATCCGCTGCATCTGCTCGAATGCTGCATGATCTCCGACGGCGGCGGCGCGGCCGTCTTCGTCTCGCCCGAGATCGCGCGCGACATCAAGAAGAAGCCGGTCTGGATCATCGGTGCCGGCGAGGCGACCAAGTACCGCGAGAACGGCGGCGACATCACCACGTCGGCCGGCGCGCAGAGCGCCCCCGCCGCCTTCGCTCAGGCCGGCGTTACGCCGGACGAGATCGACATCGCCATGATCTACGACTCGTTCAGCATCACCGTCGCCGTGATGTTGGAGGACCTGGACTTCTGCGCCAAGGGCGAGGTCGGCCAGTTCATCGCGGACGGCCATCTCGCGTTTGACCAGCCCGGCCTGACGCTCAACACCGACGGCGGCGGCCTCTCCTCCAACCATCCCGGGATGCGCGGCCTCTTCCTGCTCCTGGAATCCGTCCGCCAGCTGCGCGGCGAATCGACCAGCCAGGTGGACGGAGCCAGCCTCGCCGTCGCGCACGGCAACGGCGGCCTGCTCGGCGGCACCCACACCGGCGGCACCGTCATCCTCGCCGCCGACTAGCGAAACAGCCGTCATTGCCGAGCTTGCCTCGGCAATCTCGCCGCGTACGGCAGCGTTGTCACGAACACCTGAGCCGGGCGCGTCGAGATACCCCAGTCAAGCTGGGGGATGGCGATCAGGACTGAGAAAGGCGTTTCAACATGGCCAACCGACCGCAACCCAACTTCCCCGAGCCGGACACCCAGCACTTCTGGGAAGGCTGCCGCGAGGGTGAGCTCCGCTACCAGACCGACGCCGACGGCAACGTCGTCTTCTACCCGCGCGGCCACTCGACCGTGACCGGCGACCGCGACCTGACCTGGAACGTGTCAGCCGGACTCGGCACCGTCTACACCTACTCCGTCGTCCGCCAGAACCGAATGCCCGGCTTCCAGGAGCTGGGCGCGTACGCCGTCGCCTACATCGACCTCGACGAGGGCTTCCGCATGATGAGCACCATCGTCGGCGTCGACAATCCGACCACGGACATCAGCATCGGCCAGCGCGTCCAGGTTGAGTTCGAGGAGCAGGACGGGGAGGGCGCATACCCGATTCCCGTGTTCCGTCCGGTCTGAGTCGGAGAACACAGGCTGAGCCGAGTCGTTGCCGTTGACTACATACGTTCGATAAGCTCTGAACCATGGTCAACCGATCGCCGACCGCCGCGTCCTCGCTGCTCGACCAGATCGTGGCGACGGCGCCGCAGCATCAGCGCGGTGAGCGCGGCGGCGAGCCGCTGGCGATCGAGGCGCACGGGCTGGTCAAGCACTTCGGCGACATCCACGCGGTCAACGGCATCGACCTGCGCGTGCGGCCCGGCCAGGTCTTCGGCTTCCTCGGTCAGAACGGCAGCGGCAAGACCACGACCGTGCGGATGCTGACCACGCTGCTCCGCCCCACCGACGGCGCGGCGCGCGTCGCGGGCTACGACATCTACGGGGACGAGCAGCAGATTCGCCGCGCGATCGGCGTCGCCCTGCAGGAAGCGGGGCTGGACATCCTCCAGACCGGGCGCGAGCTGCTGCGCCTCCAGTCACGGCTCTACAACGTGCCGCGCGGCGCGATTGAGAACCGCGTCGCCCATCTGCTCGACGTGGTTGACCTCACGGAGGACGCCGATCGGCGCATCGACGGCTACTCGGGCGGGATGAAGCGGCGGCTCGACCTCGCCTCCGCCCTCGTCCATTCGCCCTCGATCATTTTTCTCGATGAACCGACCACCGGCCTCGACCCGATCTCCCGCCAGAAGCTCTGGGACTACATCCAGCAGCTCAACCGCGACGACGGCGTGACCTTCTTCCTCACCACCCAGTATCTGGAGGAGGCGGACCAGCTCTGCGACGAGATCGCCATCCTCGATGCCGGCCGCATCGTCCAGCAGGGCACGCCCGACCAGCTCAAGGCGAGCGTCTCGGCGGACGTGATCTACGTCCAGGTGGAGGGCTCTGAAACCGCGCAAGCGCGGGCGGTCAGGGCCTTGCTGCCGCTACCCAATGTGGAAGACGCGCAATGGGATGCGACCGAGGGCATCGCCGTCTACACCAAAAGCGGTAACGATACGCTGCCGCTCGTCGTCCGCCGCCTCGACGACGAGGACTTGCCGTTCAGCAATCTCCGTCTCGCCCGCGCCACCCTTGACGACGTCTTCTTCAAGGCCACCGGTCACCGGATCGAGCCGGGCGATCAGGGCGCGCCCGCGCCAGGCGGTCCCGCATGAGCGCCCCGCCGACCGAGGCGCGATCACCGCTCGCCCCGGCCTCGCAGCCCTCCGGCCCGCTCGACGTCCTGCTCCACGCCCGCTATCTCGCCGGCCGCGCGATCCGCGAATCGATCCGCCAGCCGGGCGTCGAGATCACCAACGTCTTCATCCCCCTCTTCTTCCTCGCCGTTTCCACCGGCGCCATCGCCAGCTTCTCCGAGCGCGGCTTCGGCGTGGACAACTATCTCGCCTTCCAGCTGCCGGTCGCCGTGCTCCAGGCAGTGGCCGGCTCCTCCGCCGCCTCGGGCATCGCCATCGTCCTCGATATGGAGCGCGGCTACTTCGACAAACTGCTGCTCACCCCGGCCTCGCGCTGGTCGCTGATCATCGGCCGCGTCTGGGCCGACGCCGTACGGGCGATCTTCTTCGCCACGATCATGCTGATCGCCGCCCTCGCCGCCGGCTCAGGGATGGCGACCGGCGTGCTCGGCGTGGTCGTGATTCTGGTGATCGCGGGCCTCTTCGGCGGCGCGTACAGCGGGATCGGCATCTTCATCGCCATGCGCACGGGCAACGCCCAGGCCGCGCAGGCCGGCTTCCTGCTCTTCTTCCCGCTGCTCTTCATGGCGCCCGCCTTCGCGCCGCTCGCCGTCTTCGACGACTGGCTCCGCTGGATCGCGACGGTCAACCCGGTCACCTACATCATGGAAGGGATGCGCGGGCTGGTGATGGACGGCTACGCCTGGCCGGTGATCGAGAACGGAGAGATGGTGTTCGGCCCCGACGGGCTACCGCAGACCAAGGATCCGCCTGGCCTGATCTGGGCGTTTGTCTCGCTGGCCGGCTTCTCGGCCTTCACGCTGACCATCGCCTCGCTCGCGCTGCGCGCCCGCACCCGCGCCGACTAGCCGCCCACGCCGGCTGCGCCGACTAGCCGCGACTAGCCGCCGCGGACTGCCGGTAGTTGCCCAACGCGCCTGCCGTCGATAGCCTCAGACTGTATTCGCACACCCAGCGACCACTCGCATAGGAGCACCGAATGTCCTTGTTCCAGACCGCCCGCGCCCACTGCGACCTGCCCTGCGGCGTCTACGACCCCGCGCAGGCCAAGATCGAGGCGATGTCCGTCCTCAAGTCGATGGAGAAGTACAACGACTCCGACGACCACGACTTCAAGGCCCGCTGCACGATCGTCAAGGAACAGCGCGCCGAGGAAGTCAAGCACCACCTCTGGGTCCTCTGGACCGACTTCTTCAAGCCCCACCACCTCGACGCCGACGCCTCCATCCACGAGCTCATGTGGAACGCCACCAAGGTCGCCGGCGAGGCGAAGAAGACCAACGACGTCGCCAAGGGCCAGGAACTGATCGACCTGATCGACCAGATCTCAGAGAAGTTCTGGGCCACCGCCGAAGGCCCCGGCGCCGGCGTCTACGCCCCATAAGTCCCGCCGCCAGCTCCTCCCCGCTTCCCCCCTCTGGGGGGAAGCTGTCACGCAGTGACTGAAGGGGGGCACCCAGTAGGGGGAGACCTACCGGGCTGTCACGCAGTAACTGAGTAACTGAGGGGGGGCCGCTCACCCCCACCTCGCCGGGCGACGCCTTCCCCTTCCGGGAATGCGCCACCGCCTGCGGCCGTCGTTACCCCACTGCACCTCTGACCGGTCAGGCGTCGATTCCCGGCTGCCCCCGCTCCGCCGTGGCCTGAGCCGGATCGAAGGGAGCCGGAGCGAAGAAAGCTGCAGATCGGCGGTGCGGCGAAGCGCGGGTACCAACCGCGACCGCGACACCGTGCCCCAATCGCTCAGCCGCGCCCGCGTCGTCGCGGCGGCTTTCATGGTCAACGGCGTCGCCGGCGACTGCCGCAGCGACTCGAACCAGTTCTCCAGCACCGTGGGCGGCGGCGGCTGCCAGCCGTTGAGCGGCAGCACCGCAACGGCCTCCACCGCGACGGTGAAGTCCTCGTCCGGCTTCGTGAAGCTGAGCGTCAGCAGACAACGCGGTAAGACTTGTCGATAAGAGAGCGGGAAGCTGTGGGGGTCGAGAGGCAACCGAAGCGTGCTGCGGAGGGTGTAACAGTTGTCCCGGACATACAACTCGCCGCCTCTGGACTGCAAGCGGTACGTGTTGTCCCCGAGCTGAAATTCCACCCAGAGGGATTGGATCATCTCGGTTGAGTGACCTGAAGGCTCTTGCTCGACCTGAATGGTCGTCCGCGTTGGTTGGATGAGGACCAGAGAGTGCGAGACTTCGAGCACCTCAGTCAGCGGATACGCGCTCTGCCGGAGCCACTGTGCCTCGGGAGTTTCCGCGTAGCGTGAAATCTCCTCGACGGTCATCGAACCCACTCGCCGCCAGCGCCGCTCTGGAGCCACCAGCCAGTCCTCGGGCCGATAATCGATCTGCCCCCGCACCTTCAAGTCCAGCTCGATGATGTCTCCAAGCTGCGGCTCGCTGCCGTCCTCGTAGCAGCGCTCCTCCCTCGACAGTTTGTCCCCGTTGCGCTTGATCACGCGGATCCACGGACCCAAGCCATCGTCGGTGACCTCGCGTCCCGCGATGTATGTGATCTTGTTACCCGGCCCCTTAATGGCGAGACAGAGAATGCGCTTGGTCACCATCGCCGAACCCCCAGCCCTGCCCTCCGAGCCTACCCAAATCAAATCGGCGTTGCCCATCGCTTCCCCCCTCCGGGGGGAGCGGTCACGCAGTGACTGAGGGGGCGCTCCGCCAACGCCAGCGTTGCGAGTCCCCCCGGGAGGACTCGAACCTCCAGCCTACGGATTAGAAGTCCGTCGCTCTGTCCGGTTGAGCTACGGGGGGTCAGCTTTGCGGGCGGCCGGCTTCGTAGAAGGCCGCGCCGCGCTTGTCCAATGATACGGTGACGACCTCAGTGGCGGCGGTCCCGTCGGGGTAGTGAAACTCGATGCTGATGCGGCCTCGATGCGAGCCCTCCGGGACGCCGCCGGCGGCCGCGGCGATGTTCAGCCGCGAACTGCGCGGCCCGCTGGTGAAGGCGTAGCCCGCGCCCAACGCGACGCCCGCCTGGACGTCGAAGCTGAGCCAGGTCGGCGCGTCGGCGATGCGCCAGGCGAGCAGGCCCGTGCCGTCGTTGTAAATCTGCAGCGCCGCGTCGCCCGACTCCAGCTGCGTGGAGCTGAGCTCCAGCTCCTCCGCATCCAACCGTCCATGCGGCACGCCAAGAATTTGCAGGCGCAGCAGCTCGGACGGCTCCAGCGCCGCAGGGCGGGGCTGTGCGCCGCTCGGCAGCGGCATATTCATCGCCGCGAAGGGCGATTGCGCGCCCGCGCCCGCGTCGGCGGGACTGATGTAGAAGTTGTCGAGGCCGGCGTAGAAGATGTCCAGGTCGAGCGCTGCGCCCGGCGCGGTGAGCACGGCCAGATCGGGCAGCGAGACCGCCAGCGACTCCCAGAGCGGCAGCCCGTCGACCGCAGGCGGATTGACAAAGCAGCCGAACACGAGCTCCTGATAGGGATAGCCGTTGCGCGGGCCGTTGCAGTCGTAGCGCGAACGGAACGGATCGTGGTTCGGATGCGCCGGGTGGTTGATTCCGGCCCAGCCGTTGTAGGCCCAGAGCGCGTAGTACCAGGACTCGAGATAGCTCGGATCGTGCGAGCCGATGATCGGGAACAGCGGCTGGTTCCACTTCTCGACCAGGATGCGCGCGCCGGCGGCGATGTTGTAGGCGAAGTGCGTGCCGACCAGCGCTTCGTACCGCGACGGCCGCCCGCCGTCGTGCAGCAGCGAGCTGGTCACCTGCATGATGCCGTAGCCGCAGTCGAACGAGATCAGCGCTGGCCCGAGCTCGCCGTAGGCGACCTCCACCGACGTCTGATTCGTCTTGCTCTCAATCCAGCCAATGGCCTGGAGGATCACGGGCGGGATCGTGGCCGACGGATCCTCGATGAATTGCTCGCCCACGTGGAGCGGCTGCAGTTGGAACTCCTCGTCGTCGGGGAAGAGTTGGTTGGCCGCCGCCAGCCGCTGCGCGTCAAGGTAGAGCTGGCGCTCGCGGTCTGCCTCGAAAGATTGCAAGACAAAGGCTGGGCCACCGCCGCTGTAGGGACAGCTCACAGGCGCGGCGCGCGAGGGGTCGCCGCGCAGCGCCTGGCCGATCGCATACCCGCCGACCAGCAGCAGCGCCGCAAGCAGCAGGAATCCGAGCCGTCCGGAGCTCACGCGCTCCACCAGCCAACGAACTGGAACCCGGCCGGCGCTTCCGTCAGACCGCCGTCCGCGTCGCGCAGGACGAGCCGTTCCGCCGCGACGTCGCCCGGGCCGCTGCCGACAACCGAGCGCAGCGCCAGCCACTCGCCGCCGGCGTCCCCGGCGATGGGCAAGCTGAATCCATCGACGGCGTCCGCCCAGCTGCCGACCTCCAGCGAGCCGTCAGCCCGCCAGACCGCGGCGGCGCTCTGCGGGAAGTGGGCGCTGCCCGCCGCTCCGACGGGGTCACCCACGGTCCAGCGGCGCGACACCCAACTGGCGGGCGCGTCCGTCACATCGTCAGTGAGGGAGGCCACCCGCACGCTCAGGTCGAGTCCGCGTTGCTCGGTGAAGGCGACGAGCGCGCCGTCGGGCGAGAGCCGCCAGTCCCGAGTGATCTCCTCGGAGACTTGCCGCTGTTCCAACCTGGTCAGGGTGCCGCGCGTCAGCTGCAGCCTGACCACGGACGTGCCACCCGACTCGATCAGCGCGGCGAAGAGGGTGTCTCCCCGCATCGCAATCGGGGCAAACACGGTAATCGGCGCGATCGGCGACCAGCTGGCCAGCTGGTCGCCGGTGTCTGCTTGCAGAACCACCAGCTCGCCGCCGCGCCGCACGATCAGCTTGCGGCCGTCGTCCGACCAGACGACGCCGCCGCGCAAATCGAGGCCGCTCGCGATCGGTCGGTAGCCCTGCGCCTCGACCACGAGCAGCGCCGCGTGGTTGGCGGGCTCCCAGCCTCCCGGCGGGATTGCCAGGACGGCGGCGGTTGCCGCGCTCGGTGAGGTTGCCGCTTCGATGTCCCAGCCGTTCGCGTGGGGGATCTCGGCGAGCTTGCGCCGCTCCCCGTCAGGAGCGCGGGCGGAGAGCAGCCAGAGCGTGGTGTGCGTGTCGTGGTACTCGGAGGCGACGAATTGGGGCGCAGCTGGTTCGCGCTCGAGATCGAACAGCACTTTGCGACCGAACTCGATCGTGGTGCCTGCGCGGGGCGCGAGCAGGCCGAGCAGGATCCCGATCAGGAGGAGCAGCGCCAGGGACAGCCAGCGCCGTCGCCGCCGACGCGAACCCGACCGGGAGGCATCCGCTCTGAACATCGGTCCGTCGGCCCCGCCAGGCCACGCGCTCCGACTCTAACACGAACTCAGGCGGGTCGGCGCTGCGATACTGTGAGCATCAGGGCAGGCGGATCGCACGAGCCGCAGTCGGCGGTTAGCGCGTGATTTCGCTCGCAATAGGAGGTGCGCGTGGCGCGTATTGCGATTATTGGTCTGGGTTACATCGGCGGCTCCATCGGACTCGGGCTGCGAGCGGTGAAGCTGCGCGATACGGAGATCGTCGGCTTCGACGACTGGCGCGCCGCGCGCAGCGCCGCCGGCAAACAGGACGCCGTCGATCGGATCATCTCCAACCCGCGAGAGGCCGTTGACGGCGCCGGCCTGGTCATTCTGGCCACGCCGCCGGCGGCCACCTCGGAGTTGATGGAACAGATCGCGCCGCATCTCGGACGCGGCGCGGCGGTGACCGACACGGCGGCGTCGAAGGTCAAGATTCAGGAGTGGGCGGCGACGCATCTGCCCAACGGGGTCTCGTTCATCGGCGGCCATCCGATGGCCGGCGACGCGTCGGCGTTTGGCATCGACAACGCCAGCGCCGACCTGTTCCGCGGCAAACGCTGGTTCCTCAGCCCCTCGCCGTCGGCTACGGACGGCGCGGTCAAGTCGGTCCTCGGCATGGTGCACGAGCTGGGCGCGATCCCGCACTTCCTCGACGCCGCCGAGCACGACTACGTCATGGCCGGCGTCTCGCACTTGCCGTTGATCGTCTCCTCGGCGCTGTTCACGATGCTGCGCGGCTCGGACGGCTGGCCCGACTTCGGCCGCGCGGCGGGCGAGACCTTCCGCACGATGACCGCCTTCAACTCCGGCGATCCCAGCATGACGACCGAGATCGCGGTGACCAACAAAGAGCAGGTGCAGCACTGGATCGACCGCTTCGTGCTCGAGCTGAACCGCGTGCGCAATCTGTTGGACGAAGAGGAAGAGCAGGTCTTCCTCGAGTACTCGGCGGCGCAGATCAATCACGCCAAATTCCTCGGCGGCGATGACCTCGACCCCGACGCCGGGGTGGCCCCCGATCTGCCCGACGCGACCTCGCAGATGGCCGCGTTGCTCGTCAGCCCACGCCTCTACGACAAGGTGCGGGAGATGACCAAACGGAGCGAAGACCGAGAGAAACAGCGCACGGCTCGGGGCCGCCGCTGGGGGCGCGGCTGAGTCGATGAGCGACAGCATCAGCATCGCTCCAGGCGGCCCGCTGCGCGGCGAAGTGCGCGTGCCGGGTGATAAATCAATCTCGCACCGCGCCCTGATCTGCAACGCCCTCGCCCCCGGCGAGGCGCAGATCGGCGGCCTGCTGGACAGCGCCGACTGCCGTTCCACGATGGCCTGTCTGCGCCAGTGGGGCGTTGAGTTTGTCGAAGACGGCGACCGCGTCGTCGTGCGCAGTCCGGGTCAGGCGGGATTCCACGCCGCCCCCGCCACGCTCGACTGCGGCAACAGCGGCACCTCGATCCGCCTGCTCAGCGGCGTCGCCGCGGGCCTGCCGTTCCGCAGCGCGTTCGACGGCGACGAGTCGCTGCGCCGGCGGCCGATGCGTAGAGTGCTCGATCCGCTGGCGCAGATGGGCGCAGTGGTCGCGGACGCGCCGAGCGCGCCGTTCTGGGTGGACGGCTCCGCCGCGGCGCTGCATGGCTTTGACGGCGCGATCGGCGTCTCAAGCGCCCAGGTCAAGAGCGCGATCGTGTTCGCCGCCTTGCGCGCCGATTCGAGCAGCACGATCATCGAGCCGGGACCCTCGCGCGACCATACCGAGCGGATGCTCGCCGCGATGGGCGCGGCGATCGACGTGAACGGCCCCCGGCTGACCATCCAGCCCGGCGCGCCGCTGTCGCCGACCGACGTGGACGTCCCCGGCGACATCAGCGCCGCCGCGTTCTGGATGACCGCCGCCGCGATGACGCCCGGCGCCCAGCTCGAGCTGCCGAATCTCGGCGTGAATCCCCGCCGCACCGGCGTGCTCGACGCGCTCCGCAACATGGGCGCGCAGATCGACCTGCGCAATCGACGCGCGATCTCCGGTGAGCCGGTGGCCGATCTCACGGTACGCGGCGCGCCGCTCCACTCGACGATCATCGACGGCGACACCGTCGTGCGCGCGATCGACGAAATTCCCGTGCTCGCCGTCGCGGCGGCGGCGGCCGACGGCGTCACCGAGATCCGCGACGCCGCCGAGCTCCGCGTGAAAGAGTCCGACCGCATCGCAACGACCGCGCAGCTGCTCAGCGCGATGGGGATCACGGTGGAGGAAACGCACGACACGCTGCGGATCATCGGCGGCCAGCTACGCGGCGGCCGCGTGGACTCGCACGGCGATCACCGGCTCGCAATGGCGGCGGCGGTCGCCGCGTTGGCGGCGGAGCCGGAGTCCGGCCCGACCGTCATCGCGCGGGCCGACGCGGTGGACATCTCCTACCCCAGCTTCTGGCGCGACCTCGACGGTTTGCGGTATGCCTCCGTCAGCTGATTCGGCGCCGACGCCGTTCGTGGTCGTGATCTCGGGGCCGTCCGGCGCGGGCAAGGACTCGGTGATTCGCGCGGCGCTGCCGATCGATGCGTCGTTGGCGACGGTAGCGACGGTCAAGACGCGCGCGCCGCGGCCCGGCGAGATCGACGGTGTGCATCAGGTCTTCCTGAGCGAGGCGGAGTACGATCAGTGGCTGGCCGAGGACCGGTTTCTGGAACATGCGCAGGTCTACAACCACCGCAGCGGCGTCCCGCGCGAGGCGGTTGAGCAGCTCCTGGCCGCCGGTCAGACGGTGATCCTGCGCACCGACGTGCAGGGCGCGCGCACGCTCCGCGAACGGTTGGAGCGTCCGCTCCTGGTCTTCATCACGGCGGAGAACGCCGCCGCGCTGGAGCAGCGAATGCGCGGCCGCGCCGGCGACTCCGAGCGCGAGATGGCGCAGCGCCTGGCGGTCGCGGAGCGGGAGCTGGCGGAGGCGGAGTGGTTCGATGTCGTGATCGTCAACGCCAACGATCAGCTGGAAGCGGCCGCGCAGGCGCTGATCGACGTGATCGCCGCAGAGCGGCAACGCCGCGCCCGCGCCGAGCCCAGGGTCTCGCCCGACGTTTGACATTGGGGACATCTCCCATAAGATTCGGACAGGAACAGGACGAGGCAATGCCGACGATGTTGCCGGGCCGCGCAATGGAACGCCAGGGCGTCCGCACGCGCCCCTCCGCGCATTGCCACACGTCCGGCGGACAAGGGGTCTGGCGAGGCGGCCGCTAAACCGCCACGCCGAGGAGCGGTCCGCCCACGGGCGCAACCGCCCCTGATCTCAAGGAGCCTGCTCCATGCCGTTGACCGGCGCACTGACCCCCAGTCTGGATGACTTCAAGCAATTGGCCGCCCAGGCCAAGAAATCCGGCGGCAACTACGCCGCCGTCTACGGCGAGGTGCTCGCCGACCTCGAAACGCCCGTCTCCGCCTTCCTCAAGGTCAAGCGCGGCGCGTACTCGTTCCTGCTCGAGTCCGTCGAGGGCGGCGAGCGCCCTAGCCGCTACTCCTTCATCGGCACCGAGCCCTACCGCGTCTTCCGCGCCCCCTCGGGCGGCGCGGTCGATCCGCTCCGCGAAATCGAAGCGGAGCTGGGCCGCTTCGAGCTGGTCGCCAATCCCGATCTGCCGCCCTTCCACGGCGGCGCGGTCGGCTATCTCGGCTACGAGTCGATCCGCCACTTCGAGCCGCGCGTCCAACCGGCCCGTAACGACCCGCACGGCCTGCCGGAAGCGCTGTTCCAGTTCGTGGACACGATCCTGGTCTTCGATCACCTCAAGCATGTGATCAAGGTCGTCACCCACGCGCGCCTGGACGGCGATCTCGAATCCGCCTACCGCGCCGCCGAGTTCCGCATCAACGAACTGGTCGAGCGGCTCCACTCGGGACCGCCGATCCCGCCCGTTGACGCGCCCGAGCCGGCGGGCCACTCAAGCGCCGTCCGCTCCAACATGGAGCGCGAGGCGTACTTCTCCGATATCAAGCAGGTCATCGACTACGTGATCGCCGGCGACATCATCCAGTGCGTCTACTCGCAGCGCTTCTCGCGCGAGACCTTCGTGCACCCCTTCAACGTCTACCGCACACTGCGCACGGTGAACCCCTCGCCCTATACGTACTACCTGGAGATGGACGATCACCAGATCGTAGGCACCTCGCCGGAGCTGCTGGTGATCGTTGAGGATGACAAAGTCTCGACGCACCCGATCGCCGGTACGCGGCGGCGCGGGTTGAACGAAGCCGAAGACCTGGCGCTGGAAGCCGAGCTGCGGACTGACGAAAAAGAGGTCGCCGAGCACATCATGCTGCTCGATCTCGGGCGTAACGATATCGGCCGCGTCGCCCGGCCCGGCACGGTGCGCGTGACGCAGGAGCTCGACATCGAGCGCTACAGCCACGTGATGCACCTGGTCTCACACGTCGAGGCAGAGCTGGCGGAGGGCGCCACGTCCTTCGACGCGGTCCGCGCGACCTTCCCGGCCGGCACCGTCTCGGGCGCGCCCAAGATTCGGGCGATGGAGATCATCGCCGAGCTGGAGGAGGATCAGCGCGGCCCCTACGCGGGGGCGCTGGGCTATTTCGGTTTCGGTGGCAACATGGAGACCGCGATCACGATCCGCACGATCATCATGCAGGACGGCGTCGCCTCCGTGCAGGCCGGCGGCGGGATCGTGTTTGATTCCAAGCCGACCGCGGAGTTCGATGAGACCGTCAACAAGGCGATGGGGATGTTGACGGCGCTCGACCTGGCCGAGGAGCGCTCACGCGCGACATCCGCATCCAGCGGCTCGCGGGGTTACTGATGCCGCCCTCGCTGATCATCGGCTACGGCGTCCGCTTCGACGACGCCGGCCGCGTCCTGCTGCTCCGCCGCCGCCCGCAGGAACCGCTCTGGCCCGGCGTCTGGTGGCTGCCGGGCGAGGTCACGCCGCTCTACGAAGAGCCGGACGACACTGTGCCGCGCCTCTTCGCGCAGCTGCTCCGCCAGCGGGTGCGTGCCGCCTATGCCGGCACCGTCTACGGCGAGGAACCGGCCAGCGGCCGGCACACCGTGCACAACGCCTACGTCGTCACGGTCGAGGCGGCGCTCGACGGCGCGCCAAGCGACGAAACCAACCCCTTCGACGCGATGGAGTGGTGGGACGTCGCCGCCGCGCTCCCCGAGTTGCCGCCCGAGCAGGCCGAGCTCCTGACCACCGTGGTCGAGCGCCTCGAAGCTGGCGAGCAGTTTGAAGCCGACTCCACCCTCGATGATCTCTTCGCCGACGCCGAGGCGGCCCCGCAGGCTCCGTTGCCCGAGCGCCGCCACGCCCAGCGCCGCCACGCCCAGCGCCGCGCCGCCGGGAGCGCGCTCCTCGCGGAGCTGACCGGGCAGGCGGACTTCGCTGAGACCGTGGAGGCTCGCCTCGGCCCGTTCGGCTCGTATCTCATCGATCACATCTGGGGCGACATCTGGCAGGACGACCGGTTGTCGCGCCGCGACCGCAGCCTCGCGGCGCTGGCGGCGGCCGGCGCGTTGATGCAGGTTGACGGCTTCGCCTTCAACGCCGCCCTCGGCGAGCGCAACGGCCTGAGCCGCGACGCGATCGTCGAAGTCTGCGTGCAGCTGAGCGTCGAAGCGGGCTTCCCCTACGGCAACCTGATGCTCACCCGCGTCCTCGCCGACTGGGCGCAGGCGGGCCGACCGTATGCGCCCGGCCCAGCGGTCGGCCAGGACGATCAGCAGCGGCGGCGCAATGCGGCAGCCATTTCCTCAGCCTGGAGCGGTCAGCCAGCTGACGCCGAGACGATCGCCGCGGACGTGCAGCGGCAGCTGGGCTCTGTGGGCCGGTTGACGGTCGACTGGGCCTGGGGCGAGGTCTGGAGCCGCGCCGCGTTGTCGCGCCGCGACCGCGCGTTGGCGGTGCTGGCGATGCACCTTGCCGCCGGCCGCGAGCGAGAGCTGGAATCCGACCTGCAGACCGCGCACCGATTCGGCTGCAGCTGGGACGAACTGGACGGCGTCATCGCGATCGCCTCCGCGTTCTGCGGTCTGCCCCGCGCCGCGGACGCCGCGCGCATCCTGCAACGGCTTCGCGGCTGACGCCGCCTGCCTAGAATGCGCGCGAAGCAGGCAAGCGTCCTGACACATGCCAACCGGACAGAATTGAGGCAGTGCGATGGCGACCCACTCAGAACGGCGGCGAGCGGGCAGCAAGCTCTTGACGGAGATGACCGGTCAGTCGGGCGGCTTCGCCTCGGCCGCCGAGCAGCGCACCGGCGCGTTCGGCAGCTACGTGGTCGACTACATCTTCGGCCAGGTCTGGCAAGGCGAGGAGCTCTCGCGCCGCGACCGCACGATTGTCGCGCTCGCCATGCTGGGCGCGCTCGAGCGGCTCCAGGCGGTGCGCTTCCACGCCAGCTTCGGACCGGCCAACGACGTCTCGCGCGAGGAGATGGTTGAGATCGCCCTGCAGATCGCCGGCTACTCCGGCTTCCCCGCGGGCAACGAGATGGTCAATGTCCTGATCGAGATGTGGAGCGCGGCGGACGGTCGGCAGTATCGGATTCGGCCGGCGGAGTACAAGGACGACGACCAGCGCCACCGCGACGCCGTTGACGTCATGCGCACGCTCAACGGCCGCGAGGAAGCGCAGGACCCGGCCGAGGCGCTGGCCGGGATGGAGCGGATCGGAGCGGTCGGCAAGCTCGCGTTTGAGTTCGCCTTCGGCGATCTCTGGTCGCGCTCCCAGCTGTCGCGCCGCGACCGCTCGTTGGTCGTGGTCTCTATCCTGGTCGCGCTGAGCAAGCCCGACGAGCTGCAGTTCCACATTCCCGGCGCGCTCAACCACGGCGTCACCGAGCAAGAACTGGAAGGCGTGATGGCGACCGCCGCGCCGTACTGCGGCTTCCCGCGCGCGGTCGAGGGTTACCGCACGCTGCGCCGCATTCTCCGAGAACGGGAGGCTGCCCACGATGGCGGTTGATACGTTACTGATCGACAACTACGACTCCTTCACCTACAACCTCTACCAGTACCTCTGCGAGTTGGGCGCGGAAGTTGTAGTCCACCGCAACGACCGGATCACGCTGGACGAGATCGCCGCACTCGCGCCGCGCCGCATCGTGATCTCGCCGGGGCCCAAGACCCCGGCCGAGGCGGGCGTCAGCTTGCCTGTCCTGCAGCGCTTCAGCCCCACAATTCCCACGCTGGGCGTCTGTCTGGGACACCAGGCGGTCGGCGCCGCCTTCGGCGCGGCTGTCGGGCCGGCGGGCGAGATTCGGCACGGCAAGGTGTCCGCGATTGAGCACGACGGAGCCGGCGTCTTCGCCGGACTGCCCAACCCGATCGAGGCGACCCGCTACCACTCGCTGATCGTCGAGCCTGACACCCTGCCCGACGCGCTCGTCCCCACCGCCTGGTGCGAACGCGTTGACGGCAGCGGCAAGATTTTGATGGGAATGCGCCACACGGAGTACCCGATTGAGGGCGTGCAGTTCCATCCAGAGTCGATCCGCACCAAAACCGGCCACCAGATTCTGCAGAACTTCCTGGACCAGTCCGAGGCCTACCACCATGCCGAGCGCTGACGCTGGCGACTTGAGTCCGGCGCTGGCCGCCGTGATCGACGACCGCCGCAGCCTGACCGACCGCGAAGCGGCGGCGGCGATGGACGCGCTGATGTCGGGGGAGGCGGACGAAATCCAGGCCGCGGCGCTGCTCACCGGCCTGCGGATGAAGGGCGAGTCGGTCGATGAGGTGGTCGGCCTGGCGCGCGCCATGCGGGAGCACGCGCTGCGCGTCGAGCTCGGCGCTCTGCCCCGCCTCGCCGACACCGCCGGCACCGGCGGCTCGGGCAAGCGCACGTTCAACGCCTCGACCGCCGCCGCCTTCGTGCTCGCCGGCTGCGGCGTGCCCGTCGCCAAACACGGCAACCGCGCGATGTCCTCCAGCGTCGGCAGCGCCGACGTGCTCGAGGCGCTCGGCGCGGCCATTGCCCTCAACCCCGATCAGGCGGCGGCGCTGATCCGCGAGGTCGGGTTCGGCTTCCTGTTCGCGCAGTCGTTCCATCCCGCGATGCGCTTCGTCGCGCCAATCCGCCGCCGCATCGGCGTGCGGACCGTGTTCAACATCCTCGGCCCGCTGACCAACCCGGCCCGCGCCACGCATCAGCTGATCGGCGTCGCCCGCCCCGAGCTGGGGCCGCTGATGGCCGCCGCCCTGGGCCGCCTCGGCGTGCTCCGCGGACTGGTCGTGCACGGACACGAAGGACTGGACGAGGTCTCGCCAAGCGGCGCGACGACCTGCTGGCAGGTCGAGGGCGGCCAGCTGACCGAGTTCACGGTCTCGCCCCAGGACTTCCAGATTCGCCCCGTGCCGCTCACGGCGGTGCAGGGCGGCGGGACAGCCGCCGCCTCGGCGCAGCTAATGCGCGAGGTGCTGGGCGGGAAGACCTCGGCGCTGACCGGGTTCGTCACGCTCAACGCCGCGGCCGGCCTGCTGGCGGCCGAGGAAGTCCCCAGCTTCGCCGAAGGCGTGAGCCGCGCCGCCGAGTGCATCGACGACCAGCGCGCGCTGCGCAAGCTCGAACTCTTCGTCGAGCGCTCGCAGGCCATCGCCGCCGAGACGCAGGGATCGACATAATGGCGTCCGTACTGGAGCGCATCGTCGCCGAGACTCGCGCCCGGGTGGCGCAGCGCCAGCGGGAGATCTCCATTGACGCCCTGCGCCAACTCGCCGCGCAGCGCACGGGCCAGCGTACGGGGCAGCGCACGGGGCGCAACGACTTCATCGCCGCCCTGCAACGACCGGGCGTCGGCCTGATGGCGGAGATCAAGCGCGGCTCGCCCTCCAAAGGCCTGTTCGAGCCCGACCTCGTCCCCGCCGACCTCGCGCACACCTACCACCGCCTCGGCGCGGTCGCCGTCTCCGTGCTCACCGCGCCGGCCTTCTTCGCCACGGACGCTGATCTGCGCGACGCCGCGGCGGCGCTGGCCGGGAGCGGCGTCCCGCTGCTGCGCAAGGAGTTCCACGTTGACCCGTATCAGATCGCCGAAGCGGCGGCCTGGGGCGCGGACGCGTATCTGCTGATCGCCAAAACGCTGAGCGCCGCCGAGCTGGCGGCGCTGTCCCGCGCCGGTGAGGAGTTTGGCCTGACCGCCTTCGTCGAAGTGACCGACGAGCAGGAGACCGCCATGGCGCTCGACGCCGGCGCGGCGGCGATCGGGATCAACAACCGCAACCTGCATACATTCACAGAAGACCTGGGCACCACGGAACGCCTGCGCAGCGCCATTCCACCGTCCGTCCCGGTCGTCGCGGCCAGCGGGGTGCGGACGCGCGAGGACATGCGCCGTATGGAGGCCTGCGGCGTCAACGCCGTGCTGATCGGCGAGGCGCTCTCCACCGCCGCCGATCCGCAGGCCAAGGCGCGAGAGTTGCGGGGCCGATGACGTTTGTCAAAATCTGCTCGATGCGCGCCGTCGAACACGCGGACTGGGCCCGCGAGGCGGGCGCGGACGCGCTCGGCCTGATCTTCGCCGACGCGCCGCGGCGGATCGAGATCAGAACCGCCCGCGCGATCCGCCGCGAACTCGGCCCGCGCGTCGAGATCCTCGAAGCCACGACCGAGACCGTGGAGCGCGAGCGCCGCGCGGCCGGGCAGCCGCTGCTCGTCGGCGTCTTCGCCCACCAGTCGGTCGATGAGATTGAGCGCGTCCTGGAGCAGGTTGACCTCGACCTCGTCCAGCTCAGCGGCGGCGAGCATCCCGCCCTGGCGGGGCGGATTCGCCGCGCCGTCGTGCGCGCCGTGCATGTCACGGACGGCATGACGGCGCGCGCGGTGCTGCGCGAAATCGACCGCGCGCCGCAGACGATCCCGCACCTCGACGCGCAGTCGAAGCAGGGCGGCGGGACGGGACAGCGCATCGACTGGCCGCTGGCGGCGGCGGTCGCGGCGCAGCGGCCGCTGGTCTTGGCCGGTGGACTCAATCCCGACAACGTCGGCGAGGCGGTGCGCATCGTCCGACCGTGGGCGGTTGATGTGTCGTCCGGCGTCGAGACGGACGGCTGGAAAGATCGAGCGAAAATCCGCGCGTTCATCGCGGCGGCGAAAGGCGGGGCTGAGTCGTGACCCAAGCAAGCGGAGCCTTCGGGCCGTTCGGCGGACAGTTCGCGCCCGAGACCCTGATGCCGGCCCTGGCCGAGCTGGAGCAGGCCTGGACAGAGGCGCAGGCCGATCCGGAGTTCCGCCTGGAACTCGAGACCATGCTGCGCGATTACGTCGGCCGCGAGACGCCGCTGACCCACGCCGCCCGGCTCTCCGAGCAGCTCGGCGGCGCGCAGATCTGGCTCAAGCGCGAAGACCTCGCGCACACCGGGGCGCACAAGATCAACAACGCGCTCGGCCAGGTGCTCCTCGCCCGGCAGATGGGCAAGCCGCGGATCATCGCCGAGACCGGCGCCGGCCAGCACGGCGTCGCCACCGCCACCGCCTGCGCGCGCTTCGGCATCGAGTGCATCGTCTACATGGGCGCGGAGGACGTCCGCCGCCAGGCGCTCAACGTCTTCCGCATGAACCTCTTGGGCGCGGAGGTGGTGCCCGTCGAGTCCGGCGCGCGCACGCTCAAGGACGCGATTAACGAGGCGATCCGCGACTGGGTCACCAACGTGCGCACAACCCATTACCTGATCGGCAGCGCGATTGGCCCGCATCCCTACCCGCTGATCGTCCGTGAGTTGCAGTCCTGCATCGGCCGCGAGGCCAAGCAGCAGTTGCAGGAGCAGATCGGCAAGCTGCCCGACGTTGCCGTCGCCTGTGTCGGCGGAGGCAGCAACGCAATCGGCCTCTTCCATCCGCTGATCGACGATCCCGTCCGCCTGATCGGCGTCGAGGCGGCGGGCGAGGGGCTGGAGGCGCGGCACGCGGCGACGCTCTCCGCCGGGTCGCCCGGCGTGCTGCACGGCACCCGCACCTACGTCCTCCAGGACGAACACGGCCAGATCACGGAGGCGCACTCGATCTCGGCCGGGCTCGATTACCCCGGCGTCGGGCCGGAGCACGCCTGGTTGATGCTGACTGAACGCGCCGAGTACGTCTCCGTCACCGACGACGAGGCGCTGGACGGCCTCAAACTGCTCTCCGAGACCGAAGGCATCATCCCGGCGCTGGAGACCGCGCACGCCATCGCCTACGCGGCCAAGCTCGCGCCGATGATGGGCGCGGGTGAGACGATCCTGATCGGCCTCTCCGGCCGCGGCGACAAGGACGTGGAGATCGTCCGCGACGCATTGGCGCAGCGAGCGTCCTGATGCCGCCGCCGCTTGAGCTGATCGCGCGGCCTGCGAGTCAACAGGTCCGGCTCAAGTTGATCGCCCATCCCGCGCCCCAGCTGATGCTGGCGCCGCCGATCTCCGCGCCGCCCGTAGAGATTGCGCTGACGCCAAGCGCAGCGCAAACGGCAGCGTGCCCACTGGGCCGCGTGCGGATGCCGCTGCGCGTGCTCGGCCTCGCGCTACTCCCGTTGATGCTGCTGTTGGTGTTTCTGCTTGCGATCTTTGCCTTGTCGCTTGACGATCAGCTGCGCGAGCGCTGGGGTTGGCCGGCGTTCAATCTCATGCTCATGGCGTTCAGCCTCGTCGCGAGCGTGATCTGCTGGGTCGTCCTGCCGCGCCGCATCCTCAGGCGGCATGACGCGCTCGCCCTGACCGCCTGGCGCCGGCCGGTGCGCCAGGACTGGCTCTGGACGGCCGCCGCTCTGGCAGCAATGGTCGTGGCGTGGGCTGTCTACTGGCGGCTCGTCCCCTGGATCGGTTGGGACTGGCTGCTGCCCGTGAGCCCGCCGGAGGATGTCGAGGTCTCCGTCTTCGGAGCCTGGTGGCAGGTCGTCGTCTTCGCCGGCACGGCGGTCATCGTCGCCCCGATCGTTGAGGAGACCTTCTACCGCGGGTTCGCCCTGGGCGGGCTGAATCGGGTCTGGTGGCTGATTCCGTCGATCCTGCTCAGCGCGGCGCTATTCTCCGCCGCGCACCTCAATCTGGGCGTCCTGATTCCGTTCATGATATTCGGCGTAATCCTCGGCGTTGTATACCTGCGTACCAGGCACCTGACCGCGCCCGCACTGGCGCACGCCGGCTGGAATCTGGGTGTCACCGTCCTGTTGATCGCGGAGTACGGCGTCGGATGACCTACGTTGAGCCCGAGCCGCAGCCGACCCACGAACCGGCAGACCGCGGGCTGGCCGGCCTGCGTCTGGTCGCCTGGGGCCTGGTCTGCACCCTCGCCTGGTTCGCCGTCCTGATCGTGACGGGCGTCGTCGTGAGCGCCATCGACGGTGACGTCGAAGCGACGAGCGAGACCGGCCTGCTCATCTTCGTCATCGGCCAGGGCGTCGCGGGATTGATCGGCTGGCTGGTCCTGCCCAAACTCATCCTGCGGCGGCGCGGACAGTCCCCACTCATCGCCTGGCGACGCCCGACCGGGAACGACGCCGGCTGGGCCCTGACCGGATTGCTCGCGATCTACGCGGTGCTCTACGTCTACACCGCGCTCGTCAGCGCCGCCGGCCTGGAGTCGCTGGAGCCGCAATCGACAATCGACGACGACCGCCTCTTCGTCCACACGTCAGTCATCATCGCGTTGGGCGTGCTGGTCATCGCCTGCGCGCCGATCTACGAGGAGGCGTTCGCGCGCGGCTTCGTGCTCGGCGGGCTGCGGCCCTATTGGGGGATGATTCCCGCCTTCCTCGTCTCCGCCGCCGTGTTCTCCGCGCTGCACGCTGATCTGGGCAGCCTGATCCCCTTTGCCCTCGCAGGGGTGATACTGGGGATCGTCTACATCCGCACCGGCTCGCTGACCGCCGCCTCGCTGGCGCATTTCGGCTTCAACGTCATCGGATTCTCCGCGACGCTGGTGCAGCAACTGGGTTGACTTTGGTGGAATCGGTTGAGGAGGCGGGATGACTGAACTGGGACAGCGCTACCGCCAGTCGTTCGCCGCCGCGGCGGCCAGCGGCGGCGGGCCACTGGTCTTCCCGTTCCTGACCGCCGGCTTTCCCTCGCCCCAGGAGACGCCCGCGCTGGTCCGCGCCGCGCTCCGCGGCGGCGCGGCCGGCCTC
This sequence comes from Dehalococcoidia bacterium, assembly GCA_965200625.1. GTDB lineage: Bacteria > Chloroflexota > Dehalococcoidia > Bin125 > Bin125 > Bin125. Next base: position 937,630 of record OZ241375.1, on the reverse strand, counting down.
GAGATCGGCGTCCCCTTCTCCGACCCGCTCGCCGACGGCCCCGCGCACCAGGACGCCTACACAGTCGCCCTGGCCGCCGGCGCCACGCTGGAGACGGCGCTGGACGCTGTCCGCACCGCCCGCGAGACCGCGCCCGACGCGCCCATCACGCTGATGGGCTATCTCAATCCCTTCCTCGCCTACGGAGCCTCAACAGACCAGCGCGACGTTCGACATAACGATCGGCCAAACGAGCAACCGGGCGACGCCCTCGGCGAACCGCTGGAGGCGCTGGCGCAGCGCGCCGCTGCGGTCGGGGTGGACGGCATGATCGTGGTCGACCTGCCCGTTGACGAGTCGGACGCCGCCCGCGCAGTTCTGGCCCGGCATGGCATCTCGATGATCTATCTGCTCGCGCCCACCTCCACGGAGGAGCGCATCGCCGCCGTCGCCGAGCGCGCCTCGGGCTTCATCTACCTCGTCTCGCTGACCGGCGTGACCGGCGCGCGCGAGCAGGTCGCCGCCGACTTTGCCGCCTTCGTGAGCCGCGTGCGGGCGCTGACTGATACACCGTTGGCAGTGGGCTTCGGGATCAGCCGCCGCGAGCATGTCGTCGAAGTGGGGCATTTAGTGCCTGCTGCTATTATCGGCTCAGCGCTGACGACCACGATCGCGTCGGCGCCGGCTGACAGCCGCGCGGCGGTCGTCGAGCGATATCTTGAGGTGGTCACCGGCCGCCGGAGTGAAGCGACAAGCGAATGAGCACTCGCCGCCCCTTGGGTCCGCCGTTGTTCATCAACTGCGTCTATACCTCCGCGGCCGGCGTCTTTGAGGCCGGTCGCTAGATCGCGTGCCGACGAATCAAATCGTCCCGCTGATCGCATCGCCGCACCACCCGCCTCATCCGCATTGCCCATTCCCGCCTAGACGCAACACTGGACGAAACCACTGAGCGCCCGACGATGTCGAACCGTGAATCTGAGGCTGTCTGGCGTCTGCGAGGCATTCGCGGCGCAACGACCGTGTCCAGCAACTCCCGCGCCGACATCCTCGACGCGACGGCGGAACTGCTCGGCGAAATCGTCGCCCGCAACCAGATCGACGGCGGTGAAGTCGCCTCCGTCTGGTTTACGACCACGCCCGATCTCAACGCCGAGTTCCCGGCCGTCGTGGCGCGCAGCAAGTTCCACTGGACCGACGCGGCGCTGATGTGCGGACACGAAATGCATGTGCCCGGCTCGCTGCCATCCTGCTTACGGATTCTGTTGCATGTCAACACGCCGCTGCGTCAGGACGAAGTGGAGCACGTGTACCTGCGCGGAGCGCGGGTCTTGCGGCCAGATTTGGCGGCGCAGCCCGACGATTAACGTTCGCACCCGAGACCACTACCAGACTTCAGGCAGCACCCCGTTCCAGGAAACGGGCGTCAGCAACAGAGCGAGACAGAGCGAGAAGGTAACGACATGCTGATTGTGATGAAAATGGGCGCGACCGACGAACAGGTCCGCGGCGTGCTCGCGCGGCTCAAGGAGGTCAACCTCGAAGGGCATCTCTCGCCCGGCAAGGAACGCGTCGTGATCGGCGCGGTCGGGGTGATCGGCGATCCCGACATCCGCGCCCAGATGGGCCGCATGAGCGGCGTCGATGAGGTGATCGCCATCTCCCGTCCCTACAAGCTGACGGGCCGCCAGTTCCAGAAGGAAGACACGGTGATCGACGTCGGCGGCGTCCGCATCGGCGGCGGCGCGATGGTCGTCATGGCCGGCCCCTGCTCGATCGAGAACGAAGCGCACATGGTCAGCACGGCGCAGGCCGTCGCCGCCGCGGGCGCGCAGATTCTGCGCGGCGGCGCGTTCAAGCCGCGCACCTCCCCCTACGCCTTCCGCGGCCTCGGCGAGGAAGGCCTCCAGCACCTCGCCACCGCCCGCGCGGAGACCGGCCTGCCGGTGATCACCGAGGTCATGGAAGCGCGTGACGTCGAGCTCGTCGCCCGCTACGCCGACATCCTGCAAATCGGCACTCGCAACATGCAGAACTTCATGCTGCTCGACGAGGTTGGCCTGTCCCACAAGCCGGTCATGCTCAAGCGCGGACTCTCAGCCACCATTGACGAGTGGCTGCTCGCCGCCGAGTACATCATGTCCAAGGGCAACCGCGACGTGATCCTCTGCGAACGCGGGATCCGCACCTTCGAGACCACGACCCGCAACACGCTTGACCTCTCCGCGATCCCGGTCGTCAAGCGGCTCAGCCACCTGCCGATCGTCAGCGACCCGGCGCACGGCACCGGCCACTGGTACCTGGTCGAGCCGATGGCCCGCGCCTCCATGGCGGTCGGCGCGGACGGCCTCATGGTCGAGGTCCACGACAACCCGGACCACGCCCTGTCCGACGGCCCGCAGTCGCTGACCTTCGCCAACTTCGACGGGCTGATGCGCTCGCTCGAGCGGGTCGGCGAAGCCGTCGGCCATCCGCTGGCGCCGCGTCCGCAGGCCACCGCCGTCAGCTAGCGCCAGACTCTCACCGCGCCGTCACTCCCAGCTTGACGCGAGTGGCGGCGCGCGCGCCCTAGAACTCGTTCGTCAGGGCGCGCCGCGCCGCCTCGTCGCGTTGATCGAGGACCTGCGAGTGCTCGCCCTGCTCGACCTTCGTCTCCAGCTGATCGACGGCGCTGGTTACTGACGTCTGCATCGTGCGCAACTGATCGCTCAGCCGGCGCAGCATGTCCAGCGAATAGCGGTCCGCTTCCAGCGCCTGGGAGACCGCCTCGGTCGTCGCCTGGCCGCGCACGGAGGCGGCTTCCTGATTCGCGCGGGTGATCGTCTCGGTCGCCGATTGGTGCGCCTGGTTGACGATGCTCTGCGACCGCGCCTCCGCCGCCTGCACCAACTCGTGCACGGAAATCTGATACTCGGCCTCCTGCCGCGCCTGCTGCGCGAGGATCGCCGCCTCTTCCTGCGTCTGCTGAAGCAGGCGCTCCCGTTCCTCAAGCAACCGCTGCCCCTGATCCGCCGTGACCGGCACGGCCGCGCGCAGCCGGTCGATCAGGTCCAGCAGCTGCTCACGATCAACCGTCCAGCCAGCGCCGAAGCGGCTGCGCCGCCCGGCCAGGACCGCCGCTTCCAGCTGGTCGATCAGTTCAAGGAGGTCGATGATGAGCTCCCGTCCTGAGGCCTGCCCAATTCGACTCTAGCGCGGGACGCGGGCGGCAGGCTCCTGGCCAATCTCAGCGGCGCGGCGGCCCGTACCGTTCCACCAGCGCCTCCGCCACGTTGGGCGGCACCAGATCGTCAACCGGATGCCGGAGCGACGCGAGCTCACGGATGCGGCTGGCCGAGATGAACAGATGCTCATGCCCCGACATCAGGAAGACCGACTCGATGTGCGGCGCCATCTTCTTGTTCATCAGCGCCATATCGAACTCCGCCTCGAAGCCGGTCACGGCGCGAATCCCGCGCACGAGCACGCTGGCTCCGACCTCGTCGGCAAAGTTGACGACCAGCCCCGTGAACTTCGCGGCGCGGACATTCGGACAGTGCCGGGTCGCGCCCTCGATCATGGCCAGCCGCTCATCGACATCGAACGTCTCACTCGAACGGGGATAGATGGCCATCACCACCTCATCGAACATCCCCGCAGCGCGCTGCACGATGTCCAGATGACCGTTGGTGATCGGGTCGAAACCGCCGGGATAGAGCGCGATCGTCATGTCTGTGCCTCCGCGCGATACGTGTCGATAGCGCCGTCACCATAGCGCCGTTGATCAATTCGGACTAGCCCGCCGATCCGCTCCGGCGGCGGAGCGACGCCGCCGGAGGCGCGCGTCAACCGCCGCCAGACGACCAGCGCGCCCACAGGCAGCGCCGCCCGCTCGACAAACGCCTCCACCGCCGCCCGCGCGTCTACCCGATAGGGCGGGTCGATGAAGATCAGATCCGGATCGAGCGGCACGCGCGAGAGGCAGCGCTCGACCGGCAGCCGATGCACGCGCGTCCGCTCCGTCAGCTCGAGCGCGTCCAGGTTGCGCCGGATCACCGCGCAGGCGGGCCCGTTGCGCTCGACGAAGTCGACCGACGCCGCGCCGCGGCTCAGCGCCTCGATGCCGAGATAGCCGGCGCCCGCGTAGAGGTCGAGCACACGCGCGTCCGGGACGATGTCGCGGATCTCCGGCCGATCAAAGATCGCCGCCCGGACCAGCGCCGTCGCAGGCCGCGTGCCGTTCGCCGGCGACCGCAGCCGCCGCCCGGCCAGCGCGCCCCCGACGACCCGTGGATGCGACGACACGACGCTTACTCCCCGACCTGGACGGGCACCGTGATCTCGTGGCCCACGCGGACGTCGCCGTCGGACACCACGAGTTGCGCGAAGTAGTTCCCCGGCAGCGGCGGCAGGTCCCAGAATTGCCAGCCGTTGCTGCTGTTCCCGGTGAGCGTGCCGCCCTCGACGCTGAAGACCGGGTCGAACAGGATCGGGTTTGGCAGCCGCAGGTCGGGAATGCCGGACTCGAAGAACGCGGCAATCGCCGGCCAGAGGTTGGCGTTGGCCGGGTCGGACGAGGCGTTGCTGATGTACGCGCCGCCCAACTCCCAGTCGGACACCACCTTCAACTGAAACGACGCGCTGAAGCGGTTGTGAATCCAGATCGTGACCGCCTCCCCCGCCTGATCGCGGTAGGTGAACGAGACCACCCGGTGCAGATCGTCCCAATGCAGCCCGCTCGACTGGTTGTCCAACAGAATCGCGTTGCCCTGCAGCGTGACCCGCGCGCTCGGGCGGTACGGTCCGACCTCGCGGATGCTCAGCCGCGAGGCGAGTCCCAGCGCCTCGCGCTGCGAGATCTCGCTGAAGCCGGTGGACGAGTGCACCACCGCGTTGGCGCGCAGCGCCAGGAGCAGCTGGTTCGAGTCCACCCGCTCCAGCAGCGTCGGCAGCGACGCCGTGATCGCCGCCTCAAAGAGCGTCGGATCGAGCGGCGGTTCAATCACAATGAAGTCCGCCGCCGCGCCCAGCTGTGTCAGGTCGTACGCGCCCTCGCCGACGCCGCCCGAGGCCGTGATCGGGATATGCACCGCGACGCCCCGATCGTCGCGGTGCAGGCGCTCCGCGAGTTCGCTGATGAACGCCGTGAACTGCTGCCGCAGCGATGGCGCCACGTCGAGATAGTGAATATCGACGCCGTCGTACTGCCCGTTCTGGATCGCGAACTGAATGCTGGAGATGTGTTTCTGACGCAGGCTGTCGGAGGCGAGGATGTCGTTGACCAGATCCACCTGCTCCGCCCCGGCGGAGACCGTCGGCCAGACGTTGCGGAACACCACCGACGTCGATAGCTGCACCCCGCCCAACAGCGAGCCGTCCGCGCCCGGCTGCCAGCCGTCGGGATGCACCACCGTCAGCGAGCCGGCGAGGATCGGCTGCGGCTCTTCCCCGCGCGGGACGCGGCCGGCGATCACGTCGCGGAATTGCAGGCGGCGCAGGATGACCAGATTGTCCGGCGTCTCCGAGAGCACAATCCGCGCGGAGCTGCCGTCGCTGCTCAGCAGCGCGTCCCCGAGCCGCACCCAGTCCTCGCCGTTCCACGTGTACGCGCCCAGATTGCGCGCGTCCTGCGTCGGATTCGTCAGACGCAGCGTGAACTCGAACGGCCCGAGGCGCGAGTCCGGGGCGTACAGCTCATAGATCGGCGAGGCGACGCCGAGAATCTCCGGAATCTCCGGCACCTGCTGCATCAACCGCACGTCAAACGTGACCGCGCCCAGCGCGAGCGGCGCTTCGCTCTCCACCACCACGGCGGTGTCATCGTTGTTGAGGAAGTCCGTCTCGATCAGGCCCGGCTCGAAAAACAGCACAATCACGGCGGCGGCAGCCAGCACAATCAGCAGGACGAGGAGCAGCGCCCCAGCGCCCGGACCCGAACCGCGCGGCGCGCTCGGCGGCCGCTGTCCACCGCCGCCGCTCGGCTGGCGGAGGCGGCGGGGCGGCTCGGGGATTGGCGTCGGCGGCTGTTCGGGGGCGGGATCGAACGGCGCGGGCTGGGGTGGCCGTCGCGCGCGGCGGGCGCGCCGCGCCGGCTGCTGCGGCGGCTCGCCGAGCCGCCGCACCAGACGCGGCTGCCAGTCGCCGCCCGCCGCCCCGCCGGCCGGGGTCGTCACGGCGTCCGCAAATCTGGCGCGATGCGGAGCCGGTACTCCTCACCGCCGCGATGGATCCGCACACTGACCGGCACGTTCGGCTCCAGTCTCGCCAAAGCGTTCAGGTAGGGCGTCTCCGCATTGATCTCGACCCCGTTCAGCGCGCGCAGCACGTCGCCCGGCCGGATCCCCGCCTGGGCGAACGCCCCGCGCCGCTGCAGTTCGATCAGGAATGCCCCTTCGGTGACCTCCAGCTCGAGCTGCGCCGCCGCGGTCGGCGTCAACAGCCGCTCATTGACCACGCCGAAAGTGGGACGCGGATAGAACCCGTCCGCCGCGATCGCCCGCGCCACTTCGAGCACCGGGTCGATCTGGACAGCGAAGCCGACGCCGTCGACGAAATCCCCGTCGTGGGTTTCGCGCGCAATCACGGCGGTCATTCCGACAATGCGCCCGCCCAGGTCGGCGAGGACGCCGCCGGAATTGCCGTGATTGAGGGCGGCGTCGGTCTGAATGAGATTGTCCTGCTCATAGCGCTCGCGGAAGAATGTCGTATCTGGATCGCTGACCACGCCGACCGTGACCGCGATCTCCTCCCCCAGCAGCGTATTGCCAATCGCCAACACCGTCTCTCCGGCCGTCACGTCGGCAGAGCGGCCAAAGCGCGGCACGACCAGCGGCGGGGCCGCGTCGTCCACCGCGATCCGCAGCACGGCGACATCGGAGAACGGGCGATCGTCACCGATCCGTTGCGCCTCCCGCCGCTCGCCGCCGGGCAGGATGACATCGAAGCTGGTCATCCCCTCCAGGACATGGGCGGCGGTGACGATGTGCCCCGCTTGATCGAGGACGAAGCCCGTGGCCAGCGCCGCCGGGACGACCAGCACGCCCTCCTCATTGCGGCGCTCCGGGCCTTCGGCGTCAATGATCACCACCGACTGCGAGAGCTCCGCAAAGATCTCCGCGACCTGTCCGCGCTGCGCCGAGAGCTCGTCCTCGATCCGCGTGGTCAAGGCCGCCGCCGATTCCTGCATGGACTCCTGTACAGACTCCTGCACCGATCCGTCAACCGCCGCCTCGACGGAGGTGGCGATCGCCTCCTCAACCGCCGCCGCGACGGCGGCGTCCAGTTCCTCTGGGGAGGCGGCATTGTCGGGCGAGAGCAGCACGGCGATCACCGCGCCGCACACCGCGCCGATCAGGGCCGAATTGAGGACGAGGATGAAAGTGTGCCGCACGCTACATGGGTGCCAGAGGGCTGGGCGCGGAGAGCGCAGGACGGGCCGCTGCGTGATACCCTACCGCGCCATAAGACTGTACGGCTATCCGTAAGGTTGAGCGGTGAGGCGGCACTCGTGGTACTCAGACGTTCGGTACCGATCACGGCAGAGGGCTTGCAGCGCGTGCGCGATGAGCTGGTCACGCTCAAGGAGCGCCGGCGTCAGGCCGCGGAGCTGATCCAGCAGTCGCGCGAAGACTCGCCCGGCGCCCGCGACGAGGGCGAAGGCGGCGAGACCAAGAACGAACAGGGCTTCATCGAAGGCCGCATCCTCGAGATCGAAGCCTTGATCGCCGCCGCCGTGGTGATCGACGAGCAGGAAATCCAGGGTTCCGACATCGTCCGGCTCGGCTCCACCGTGACCGTGCGCCCGTTGCCCCGGCGCACCGACGTCAACTACCGCATCGTCGGCCCCGCGGAGGTGGACCCGCAGAACGGGTTCCTTTCGGACGAATCGCCGGTCGGCAAAGCGCTGCTCGGCTCCCGCGTCGGCGATACCGTCGAAGTCACCACCCCAACCGGAGTGCGCAAGTTCCGGGTCAAGGCAATTTCATAAGCGAGCGCGGTCTCCCCGCTCCGCCTCGGCGCGGCGGTCGTGAGACCGCCGCCAAGTACGAGCTGCACCAGCGGCGCTAGCGGCGCCAGTGGCGCCAGCGAGCGGCTGAGGAGCGTCCCAGATGCGTGCGACTGATTCCAGCGAACCGGATCCCACTACCGCCGCGCCGACCGAGAGTCGGCGGCTGCGGGAGATCATGGCCGACCGCCAGGCCGCCGCCGACGCCCTGCGCGCGAGCGGCGTCGATCCCTATCCGCAGCGCACCAGCCGCGACCACACGATCGGCGCAGCGCTCGCCATCTTCACCGCCCACGAGGCCGCTGCGCCCGAGACGGACGGCCCGCGCGTCACGCTGGCCGGTCGGATGACCGCCTTGCGCAACATGGGCCGGATCGCCTTTATCGACCTCGAGGACGACACAGGCTGGATCCAGATTCTCGCCAGCAAGCGAGCGCTGGGTGAGTCCTGGGGTCTGCTGGAACGCCTCGACCTCGGCGACTTTCTCGAATTCAGCGGGCCGCTGATCCGCTCGCGGCGCGGCGAAATCTCGGTTCACGCCGAGTCCGTGGCGATGCTGAGCAAGGCCCTGCGCCAGCCGCCGGTGAAGTATCACGGCTTGCAGAACGTCGAGATCCGCTACCGCCAGCGCTACATCGATCTGATCGCCAATCGCCAGGCGAAGGAGACGCTGCGCACGCGCTCACAGATCGTCTCCGCCATGCGCCGTTTCATGGACGAGCGCGGCTTTCTCGAGGTCGAGACGCCCGTCCTTCAGACCGAAGCCGGCGGCGCGGCGGCGCGACCGTTCCTGACGCACTTCAACGCGCTCGACGAGCCGCGCCAGCTGCGCATCGCGCTGGAGCTGCACCTCAAGCGCCTGATCGTCGGCGGCTTCGACAAGGTCTACGAGATTGGCCGCGTCTTCCGCAACGAGGGCTTTGGCAATCGCTGGAATCCCGAGTTCACGATGCTCGAGAGCTACGAGGCCTACACCGACTACCACGGCGTCGCCGAGATGGTCGAGGCGGCGCTGTCGCAGGTCGCCGCAGCGGTGACCGGCTCGACCATCGTGCCCTGGCGCGAGGGCGAGATTGACTTCACGCCGCCGTTCGCGCGCGTGAACATGGTCGACGCGGTGCGCGAGCACGTCGGCGTCGACTTCCGTGACTACTCCAGCGTCGCGGCGATGGAAGACCTGCTGCGCGACAACGGCGTCGCCATTCCGCCGGACGCCGGCTGGGGCAAGCTGTTCGACGAACTGGTCTCCGAACGGGTCGAGCCGCATCTGCAGCAGCCGACCTTCCTGCTCGACTACCCGCTCGCCATCTCGCCGCTCGCCAAGCGCACCGAGTACGACGACACGCTGGTCGAGCGCTTCGAGCTGTTCGTCGGCGGCTGGGAGCTGGCCAACGCCTACACAGAGCTCAACGACCCGGTCGATCAGCGCCAGCGCTTCGAAGCGCAGCTGCGGCTCGCGGCAGCCGGCGACGACGAGGCCGAGCAGATGGACGAGGACTACATCGTGGCGCTCGAATACGGGATGCCACCGACCGGCGGTCTGGGCATGGGCATGGATCGCCTGGCGATGCTGCTCACGAACTCGCAGTCAATCCGCGACGTGATCCTCTTCCCGCAGATGCGCAAGCTGTCGGACTAGTCCGACTACACCGACCAGTCGCAGCGCGAACGCTAGAGCGAGTCGCGCGTCACGCCGGCCTCGACAAAGCCGTCGATCTGCGCCTCCGCAAAGCCCAGCTCGCCCAGAATCTCGCGCGTCTCGCTGGCAAACGGCCGGGTCGCGGGCGGCTGCTGGAATCCGTCCCGATCAAGCGCTACCGGCGGCGCGAGGATGCGCACCGTGCCCACCTGCGGATGCTCCAGGTCGTAGAGCATGTCGTTGGCGGCCGCTTGCGGATCATCGAGAATCTCGAACGGCAGCAGCACCCGCGAAGCCGGCACCCCCGCCTCGGCCAGCGCCGCTTCCCATTGCGCGGTCGTGCGCTCCAACAGCCGCGCTTCCGCGGCGCGTTGCAGCTTCGGGTAGTAGCCCTCGTCCTTGACCTCGTCGCCGGCGTGTGGATCGTCCAGCCCGATCGCGGCGATGAAGGCGGCGCGCAGGCGGCGGCTGCCGCAGGCGATCGCCAGCCAGCCGTCGGCGGTCGTGTAGGTGCGGAAATAGATGTCCGCCATCGTCCGCGCCCGCGCCGACGGCTGCGCCGCGCGTTGCTCGTCATAACTCGCGCCGCGCGCGCGCATCTCCTCCAGCCGCTGCCGCGACTCGTCGTGCAGCGGCCCGTCCACCGACGCCACGCGCAGCATCTGATTGTTGTTCAGCGTCATCGCCGCCTGCATCAGCGAGGCGTGCACCTCGCCGCCTTGACCCGTAATCGTGCGACGGTAGAGCGCCGAGGCAATCCCGAACGCCAGCGACATCGCCGCCATGTAGTCGGCGCTGACCGGATCGCCGCTCAACGGCCGTCCGTCCCCCGCCCGGCCGTTGGCGACCATCAGACCGCTGCGCGCCTGGACGACGATGTCCATCCCGGCCAGCCCCGCATCTGGCCCATAACGGCCAAACGGCGTCACCGCCGCGACGATCAGACGCGGATACTTCTCGCGCAGCGTGTCCGCGTCGAGGCCGAACTGCTCCGCCAGCCCGGGGCGAAAGTTCATCAGCGCGGCGTCGGCGCGGCTGAGCAGCGCGTCAATGATCGCCGCCGCCTGCGGATGCCGGAGATGCAAGGGCAGCGACCGCTTGCCGCGGTTGCGCGACAGATAGATGCGCGACTCCATCGGCGCAAGCTGCGCCAGGCGGCGCGTCGGATCGCCCTCCAGCGCCTCAATCTTGATCACCTCCGCTCCGCCCTCAGCGAGCAGCTGCGCCGCGAACGGCACCGCCACGAACTGTCCGAACTCAACCACCCGAATACCATCAAACGGCTGCTCGCTGACGACCTCCGACGCATCACTGGACATGCGGCGCTCCCTTTCGACATGCTTCGGACATGCTTCGAATGCGACGCTAGCACCTGAATCGGATAACCATGACGGCATGACTAATCGCTACGCCGAGGTCGCCGTGCTCAGCGGCAGCCCGCAGCCGGGCGGGTTCACCTACGCCGTGCCCGCCGCGCTGGAGCCGCGCCTGCGGCGCGGCATGGCGGTCGTCGTCCCCTGGCGCAACCAGTGGTCGCTGGGGATCGTGCTCGCCGTGACGGCGGAATCCGAGATCGCCGACCCGCGCCCGCTCGCCGGCCTGCTCGATCCCGACCCCCTGCTGACCCCGCGCCAACTCGAATTGACGGACTGGATCGCCGCCCGCTACCTCGCCCCGATCGCCGCCTGCGCCGCGCTCTTCCTGCCGTCGGGAACGCCGAACCGCCCCCGCGCCTCCGCCTCGGGCTTCCGCCCGATCGTGCCCGCGCCTCCCGCCCGGCCAACGCAGCTAACGCTGGCGCTCGCCCCCGATCCACTGCGCCGCATCATCGAGGAGTGGCCCCAGGGCAAGAAGTCCAGGCCCGCCGATCTCTTGGCGGCGCTCGCTGAGGGGACACTGCCGCTTTCAGATGCTGCCCGCGTGATCGGCGGCCCGCGGCGGCTGGACCAGTGGCTGGCCGCCACCGCGATGGCCATCCGCGAGGGCGAGTCTGTGCGGCTCGCCCTCGATCCGCCGAGCGCCCGCGCCGCCGCCGCCGCTCTCCGCCGCACCGCCGCGCAGCGCCGCCAACTTGCCGTCGTGCGGATGCTGATGAAGTCGGGCGCGCTGGACGAAGCGGAGGCGAGGCGGCAGAGCGGCGCAACCCGCGCCGATCTCGCCGCGCTCGAAGAAGCCGGCTACCTGCGCCGCTCCACAGAGACCACACCGCTTGAGGCGCCGCCGGCCGCCGCCGCGCCGCCGCTGACACACGAGCAGCAGGCGGCGGCCGCGACCATCATCCGCGCGCTCGACGCCGCAGATGGTCAGACCTTCCTGCTCCACGGCGTCACGGGCAGCGGCAAGACCGAGGTCTATCTCGCCGCGGCGGCACACGCGCTCGCGGCTGGCGGCGGCGTGATCGTGCTCGTGCCCGAGATCGCGCTCGCGCCCCAGACCATCGCTCGCTTCGAAGCGCGGTTTCCCGCGCAGATCGCCGTGCAGCACTCCGGCCTGTCGCGGAGCGCGGCCCGCGAGCAGTGGCGTCAGGTGCACGCCGGCGAGAAACGCATCCTGATCGGCGCGCGCTCGGCGCTGTTCGGACCCGTCCGCGACCTCCGGCTGGTGATCGTCGATGAAGAACACGAGTGGACCTACAAGCAGCAAGATCCGCAGCCCCGCTACCATGCCGTCACCGTCGCCCGCAAGCTGGCGCGCGCCAGCGGCGTGGTCACGGTGCTGGGATCAGCCACGCCCGATCTCGTCTCGATGTCCCGCGCACGGACGGGACCCGATCAGCTCCTCCCGCTGACCGCGCGCATCCAGTCCGGCGCGCCGACGCCACTGACCATCCCGCAGCCGACCGTTGACGTCGTCGATCTGCGCGACGAGCTGGCCGCCGGCGTGCGCTCCATCTTCAGCCGCGAGCTTGAGGCCGCCATCTCCGACGCGCTCCAGCGCGGCGGGCAGGCGCTGCTCTTCCTCAACCGGCGCGGGATGTCGGCGCTCGTCTGCCGCGCCTGCGGCGCGGCGGTCGAGTGCAGGCGCTGCTCCATCGCGCTGACGCTCCATCGGCCGGGACCGTATCTGCAATGCCACGAGTGCGGCGAGCGCCAGCCGACCCCGAGCCGCTGTCCGGCCTGCCGCGATCAGCGCATCGGCGCGATGAGCTTCGGCACCGCGCAGCTCGAGGCCGAAGTCCGCCGCCGCTGGGGCGAGCTGCCCATCACCCGCTGGGATCGCGACACCACCGCCGCCGGCGGCTCGCACGAGGCGCTGCTCCAGGAGTTCCAGGCGGGCCGCTCGCAAATCCTGATCGGCACGCAGATGATCGCCAAGGGGCTTGACTTGCCTGGCGTGACCGTCGCCGGCGTAATCAACGCCGATCTCTCCCTGCGCGAGTCGGACTACACGGCGGCGGAGCGTACCTTCCAGCTGCTCTCGCAGGTTGCCGGCCGCGCCGGCCGCGGAGCGCTGGGCGGGCGTGTGATCATCCAGACCTACGCGCCTGACCACTTCGCCGTCACCGCTGCCGCGGCGTACGACTACGACGCCTTCTACCAACCCGAAATGCGCCTGCGCGCCGTGCTCGATTATCCCCCCTTCGGCCGCCTCGCCCGCCTGACCGTCGCCCGCTCCACGCGCTCGGAGGCGGAGCGCGAGGCGGAGCGCATGCGTCAGGAGCTGCTCGACCTCCGCAGCCGCACGCCCGGCGCCGTCGCTGACGTGATCGGGCCCGCCCCGGCGAACCCGGCGCGACGGCGGGATCTCTGGCGCAGCCAGCTGCTGCTCAAGGGTGACGATCCCGGCGCGCTGCTCGCGCCGTTGACGCTGGGCCGCGGCTGGTCGGTCGATGTCGACCCGGTCGGCTAGCCGATCAGTCAGCTAGAACGCCTCGAACGCAACCCGCGCGGCGACCACCAGCATCCCCACGGCGAGCAGCCGCGAGAGCATCGATTCGCGGATGCGGGCCGCCACGCGCAGGCCGATCGGGTTCGCGATCATCGCGCCGATCAGAAGCGGCGGCACGTCGTTCAGCGGATCGCCGAAGTGCTGGGTCGCCGTGTGATAGATCACCACGACGATCGCAATGCTGGTCACGATTGCGTGCGAGGCGGGCACGCCGAGCCAGGCCGGCATCCGCATGACGCGGATCGTGATCGTGGAGAAGAACAGGCCACCGCCGATCCCGGCCAGGGCGGTCAGCAGCGACGTCAGCCCGATGATTCCCAGCGAGCGCCGCACCGGAATCCAGTAGAGATAAAGATCGCCCTGCCCGTCGCGGATCATCCGCCGCCAGCCGCGTTGTCCGACCGCCCCGGCGTCCACCTCCGGGCGCAGCATGAGATAACCGCCGAGCCCGGCGAGCAGCGCCGTAAACCCGCCGGCGAAGACTTCGCGCGGCAGCTCCGCCGTGCCCGTTGCGCCAATCAGCCCCGCGGGCACGGCAATCGCCGAGGCCATGCCGACGGCGCGGTAGTCAATCCGCTTCGCCCGCGCCAGCCGCACGCTGGCCAGCCCTGAGGAGGCGAGCACCAGACACATCGAGGCCAGCGCCACCTCCGCCGGACTCGACTCCGCGTGGCGGGTCAACAGCACCGGCGCAAACAGGAAGCCGCCGCCCGCCCCGACCGCGGTGGCGTAGACGCCGATCGCCAGCCCGACGCCACTCAACGCCGCGAATTCGAGCGGATCCATCTGCTCAGGCTAGAACGCCCGCATCCGGCCCCGATCAGAGGAGCGCGCTACTGCTTGGGCAGCTGCGGCACCAGCCAGCTCAGCAAAGCGTCCTGGCTGCGCGTCTGCATGTAAAAGCGCCCCGGCCCTTCGAGCTTGCAGACCAGGCCCTCGCCCGAGAGCAGCGTCGTCTTCCAGCCGCCCGAGCGCCCGACGTTGTACTTGACCGACTCATCGAAGGCGACCATGTGGCCCGTATCGACCGTGTACTGCTCGCCGACCGCCAGTTCCTTGAGATGAATCGCGCCGTAGCTCGACACGAAGAGCAATCCGTAACCGCGGCAGCGCAGCAGAATCAGGCCCTCGCCCGAGAAGAAGCCCTTCGCCCCGCCCCACGAGGTATCGACTTCGATCTCGGGCGTCGCCGCGAGGAACGAGCCGGACTGCACCAGCACCGAGTTGCCGTTCATCTCGATCGCCTGGATGTCGCCGGGCAGACCGGGCGCAATTGTCACCTCGCCCGACTGCTCCGCCGTGAAGGTGTTGATGAAGAAGCTCTCGCCGCCCAGCACCGAACGTTTGAGTCCGCCCAGCAGGCCGCCGCGCATCCCCGTTTCAATCGAAATGCTGGCCGACATCGAGACCATCGCCCCGGCCTCCGCCTGCAGCTGCTCGCCCGAGGCCAACTCAATCCGTCCCAGCGCGTAGGACGGACGATGCAAAATCTCATACCGCATGGTGCGACTCCCTCAACTCCCGCTGTGTTCCTGTGGCGTCCCGTACCCAATGTGCATATCACATCGGGTCACATCGGGATCGCGCCGGGCGCTAGCCGATCTCGCGCATGAACTGGCGGATCGCCTCCAGCGTGGCCTGCAGCTTCTCGGGCGAGCGTGCATCAACGTCCAGGCAGCGCGCATACGGCGCTTCGTTACAGATGCGCTGGCCGATCGCGGTCGGATGGAACGGATCCGCGCCCGGGATGACCAGCATCGGCGCGTAGGTGCGCTGCACGGCGACCTCGTTGACCGCGAAGTAGGGCGGATTCGGCGGCCACATTCCGTCGCGGAACTCGACGACCAACGCGATATAGCCTTCGCGGCGGATACTGCGCACGGCGTCGGCGAACAGCGGCTCATCGTGCATCCGCTGCGCGAACGGCCCGGCCTCGTTGTTCTGCATGAAGATCGGATCGCGCTGCGCCGCCGCAATCACCGCCTCCAGCCCTTCCGCGCGACAGAGCCGAATCGTCGGATTGAACATGTCGTAGAACGTCTCCGGCGAATTCGTCTCGTCCAGCCCGACCGGGTCCTGCATGATCACCCCAGCGACCCGCGCCGGCGCCTGATCGGCGAGCCGCAGCGCATAGGCGCAGCCGATGCAGCCGCCCATCACGTGCGCGCGCTGCACCCCCAGATCGTCGAGCACCGCGATCTGATCGTTCATCGCCTCCTGGTAGCTGAACGCCGTCAGGCCGGTCCGGGACTGGCCGCAGTGGCGCTGGTCCATCCCGATCACCGTGAACTCGTCCGCGAACGACTCGATCGGATTGATGATCGAGCGCTGCCAGAACTCAATCTGGGAGTTCACGCCGCCCGGCGCGAACAGCAGCAGCGGAATCTCGCTGTTGCCCTCGCCGAAGACCTCGTAGTGGATCGTCGTCCCGTCGGGTCGCATGACGTCAGCCATCGGTCGCCTCCTGCATTCGGTACGATGTGGGACAAAGTCTAGAGTGACGGCGCTATTCTGTGCCCCAGGCAACCCCGCACAGCCGCTGCGCCGGAACTCGTGGAGAACTGACATGGTCATCGCCGAAGCCCCATCCCTGACCGTCGACACGGTCGATATCACCGACGCCGACCGCTACCGCGACATCGGCTATCCGTGGGCCGAGTGGGACGTCCTGCGCCGCGAAGCGCCCGTCTACTGGTACCAGCGGCCCGGCTTCGAGCCCTTCTGGGCGATCACCAAGCACGCCGATATCCGCTACATCTCCTCCCACCCCGAGCTCTTCTCCAACAAGCAGATGCTGCGCCTGAACACGGCCCGGAAGCTCGGTTCGGCGCAGCGCCAGCGGGTGGACGGCACCAACCGCACCGGCGGCCACCCGGACGATCCGCCCGACTTCATCTACATGGACCCGCCCGAGCACCGTCAGCACCGCGGCCTGGTCGCCCGCCACTTCACGCCGCGCATGATGAAGATGCTCGAAGACCACTTCGCCGAGATGGCGGAGAACTACGTCTCCGACTTCGCCGACAAGGTCGTCGCCGACTTCGCCGAGCGCGGCTCCACCTCGGCCGTTGACGTCGTCCACGAGCTCTCGGCCAAACTGCCCGTCGCCGCGATCTGCTCCATGGGCGGCGTCCCCGAGGAAGACTGGGACAAGATCTTCGCCTGGACCGAGGTGCTCGTCGGCGCGGACGATCCCGAGTTCCGCCTGCCCGGCGAGACGCCCGGCCAGGCAACCCAGCGCATCTCGGTCGAATGGTTCCACTACAACAACAACCTGATCGAGGAGCGGAAACGCAATCTCGGCGACGACCTGCTCAGCGACCTCTTGCGCGCCGAGGTTGACGGCCGCCAGCTGACCCCCGCCGAGATTCACAGCTACTTCGTCCTGCTTCTCGCCGCCGGCAACGAGACGACCCGCAACTCGATCTCAGGCGGCGTCAAGGCGCTGCTCGATCACCCCGAGCAGATGCAGATGCTGGTCGACGACGCCTCGCTGGTGCCCTCGGCCGTGGAAGAAATCCTGCGCTGGACGTCGATCGTGATCCAGTTCCAGCGCACCGCCGTCGAGGACGTGGAGCTGCGCGGTCAGACCATCCGCAAGGGCGAATCGGTCGTCCTCTGGTACCCCTCTGCCAACCGCGACGAGGACGTGTTCGCGGACCCCTACCGGTTCGACATCCGCCGCGACCCGAACGACCATTTCGCCTTCGGCGGCTACGGCGAACACTTCTGCCTCGGCGCAAACCTCGCCCGCTGGGAGATGCGCTCGATCTTCCACGCCCTGCGCCCGATCCTGCCCCAGCTCGAACTGACCGCCGAGCCCGAGCACGTCATCGGCTTCCTCCACGTCGGCGGCATCAAGCGCCAAATGGTCCGCTACCGCCCGGCCTGATCGGGGTAGCGTGATCGGAGTAGATTGAGATCGCCAGGCGGCAGGAGGTCACCGTGGTGAGCGGCACGGAGCGGACGACGTTTGCGTTCAACCCAACGAAGTTCAGGGAGTTGATCGTCTACATCGCCGAGCGCTGCGCCGCTGACCCGACGTTCGGGTCCGTCAAGCTCAACAAGATACTCTTCTACGCCGACTTCTCCGCCTACCGCGAGTCGGGAGCGCCAATCAGCGGCGCCACCTATCGAAAACTGTCCGAGGGACCGGCGCCGAAGCAATTGGTCGAAGCCCGGGAGTCATTGATCGACGCTGGGCGCATCTCAATGCAGGAGCGACCCTACTTCGGCTTCTCCCAACGACGCCCGGTCGTGGCACGCCCCGCTGCGGTCGATCTCAGCCTCTTCACCGCAAGAGAGCTCGAGCTGGTTGACGAAGTCATTGAGTTTTTCTGGAGGAAGTCCGCTCGCGAGGTATCCGATTACTCCCACCGCGAGCCGGGCTGGATGATGGCAGAGGACCTGGAAGAGATTCCGTACCAGACCGCCCATCTCAGCGCGGAGCCGATCGACGAGGAAACCGAGTTGCGCGGGCGGGAAATTGGTCGTGAGTTTCTGCGCCAACAGGGAGTCGGCGTGTGACCCGTGCCGATCGGCCAACACTATGAGGTGCTGAAGGCCAGCGACTATCGGCCGCAGTACGAGGAGTTCATTCGCGGCAATGCGCGGCTGGAGCGAGCCCACAGCGGAATGGTCCAATGGTTGGAGCGCGCGCCAAAGTCCTTCCCCGTCTCTCGACACTTGCAGGCGGATTACTGGATGGCCAGGCTCGATGGCCCGCCGCGCCTGGCGATCTTCTACTCGGTTGATGACGAGCAGCGCACCGTCACGCTGAACGGCCTGACGCTCTGGCCATGAGCCGCACGGCGCGGCTCGCCGTCCTTGCCCGATCGCCGCTCCGCAAACTGCTATCTTCGCGCTAATCGGAACTGGAGCCCCGCAATGGTCACTGCTGAACGCCCCGCCCTGACACTCGACAATCTGAACATCACCGACACCGCGCTCTACGTGGCGCACGGCTATCCGTGGGAGGCGTGGGACATCCTGCGCCGCGAAGCGCCGGTCTACTGGTACCAGCGGCCCAACTTTGAGCCCTTCTGGGCGATCACCAAGCACGCCGACGTCCGCTACATCTCGTCCAACCCGCAGCTCTTCTCCAACACCCAGCTGCTGCGCATGAACGACACCGAGTCGATCGGCATCGGCGAGCGCGGCCGCGAAATTAACGCCAACCGCTACGGCGGGCATCCGTCCGATCCACCCGACTTCATCTTCATGGACCCGCCCGAGCACCGCCAGCACCGCAGTCTGGTCGCGCATCACTTCACCCCGCGGATGATGAAGAAGCTGGAAGACCACTTCGCCGAGATGGCGGAGAACTACGTCTCCGATTTCGCCGACTCAATCGTCACTGACTTCACCGAGCGCGGCTCCCGCTCAGCCATTGACGTGGTGCACGAGCTGACCGCCAAGCTGCCCGTCGCCGCGATCTGCGACATGGGCGGCGTGCCCGAAGAGGATTGGGATCAGATCTTCCACTGGACGGAAACCAGCGCCGGCGCTGCTGACCCCGAGTTCCGCCTGCCCGGCGAAGACCGCGAGCAGACGATCCGCCGCGTCAATCTGGAGTTCAACCTCTACAACGAGGGCCTGGTCCGCGACCGCCAGAGCAACGGCCTCGGCGACGACCTGCTCAGCGATCTGCTGCGCGCCGACGTCGGCGGTCAGAAGCTGACTCCGCGCGAGATCTCGTCCTACTTCCGCCTGCTGCTCGGCGCCGGCAACGAGACCACCCGCAACTCGATCACCGGCGGCATCAAGGCGCTGATCGAGCATCGCGACCAGCTCGATGATCTCGTCGCCAATCCGGAGCTGATCCCCTCGGCGGTCGAGGAAATTCTGCGTTGGACGTCGATCGTGATCCAGTTCCAGCGCACCGCGATGGAGGACATGGAACTGCGCGGCAAGCGGATCCGCAAGGGCGACTCGATCGTGATGTGGTACCCGTCCGCGAACCGCGATGAAGAGGTCTTCCCCGACCCCTACCGGTTCGACATCCGCCGCGACCCGAACGATCACTTCGCCTTCGGCGGCTACGGCGAGCACTTCTGCCTGGGCGCAAACCTCGCCCGCTGGGAGATGCGCTCGATCTTCCACGCCCTCCTGCCGATCCTGCCCCAGCTGGAGCTGGCCGGCGAAGCCGAGATGGTCCCCAGCTCACTCCACGTCGGCGGCATCAAGCGCCAACTGGTCCGCTACCGCGCCCAGTAGGCAGGAGACAGCACCGTCATACCGTCATACCCGCGCTTGCCGCGGGTAGCTCGCCGCTTCGAGGACGGCCATTGACGCCGTCCTAGGCGAGCTTGCCGCGCCGGAGCGCGGCCATGACAGTGACAGGCAGGCGGCGCTGAGGCTCAGTCCTCCACCGAGATCGCCGCGCGCGGACAGGTGCGCACGGCGCGGATCACGTTCGCTTCCTCCTTCGCCGGCACCACGTCGACCAGCACGTGCGAGAGGTCGTCATCGCGCACCTCGAAGACGACTTCGGTCGCCTCCATACACTTCGCGTGGCCCTCACAGAGGCTCGTGTCGATCTTGACTTTCATGGCAGGCCTCTCCCATCGATCAATTGCTCTGGATCGCAGGCTGCATTCTACCGAAACCTGGGCATGACCTCCCGCGCGAACAGCTCGATGCTGCGCCGTGCCAGTTCGCGCGACGCCCCCGGCGGCACCGGCGAGGTGATCAGATGATCCGCCGGGATCCACTCCAACGTCCGCTCGAGCGCCGCCGCCACCTCGTCCGGCGTGCCCGCGACGAAGCGCGCGCGCAGGTCTTCGTCCGTCTGCTCCAGCAGCCGCCCCAGCGGATCGTCCGCTCCAAGATCGGAGGCGTCGTGGTACCACTTGCCGTAGGTGTCGCGCAGGTAGCGCTGGTGCGGCTTCAGCTCTTCCCAGAGCGCCTGCGGATCATCGCTGACGAAGCCGCCGGCGGAGAGCAATACCTCGAAGTCAGCCGGGTCGTCGCCCTGCGCCCGCAGCGCGGAGGCCCAGGCCTCGTAGACCGGCCGGTCGGCGACGATCATCAGGTTGGCGCGGAAACGGGCGGCGCGGCGCGCGGCCGCCTCCGACCGCGCTCCGACCCAGAGCGGGAACGGCTGCTGAATCGGCGGCGGCGTGACCCGCACATCCTTGACCTGATAATGCCGACCGTCCAGCGAGACCGTCTCCCCGGCCAGCGTCCGTGTGATGATCTCGAGCGACTCATCCATAATCCCCGCCCGCTGCCGGCTGCTGATCCCGAATCCCTCAAACTCCTCAATCCGGTAGCCCAGCCCGACGCCCAGATCGAAGCGGCCGTGCGACAGAATGTCCACCGTCGCCGCATCCTCCGCCACGCGGATCGCGTTGTGCAGCGGCAGCAGCAGCACCCACGTCCCGATCCGGATGCGCGAGGTCAGCCGCGCGATCGCCGCCGCAATCGGCAGCACCGACGGCGTGTAGCCGTCGTCGATGAAGTGGTGCTCCGTAATCCAGACATGGTCGTAGCCCAGCTCCTCGGCGTAGACGATCTCCGCCAGCAGCTCGTCATAGAACTGAGCCCAGGGCTTGCGCCACTGCGGCGGATTACGAAAGTCATAAATCAGCCCAAACTTGGGCGCGCGGTCGGGCATGGTGCGACTCGTCGAAGCTGTGTCGGTCTTGACACGATGCTATGCCAACCCGATCTCCTCCCGCTACGATTAGTGTCACTGTGACACGAACAGGCGCGAGAGGAGATAACGGTATGGACCACCAAGATCAGGCGCGCGGCCTCATGGTCGGCCTGGCTGCCGGCAATCTACTCGGCATCCGTTACGAGGGCGGCTGGAGCGCGGCGGACATCCGCCGCGAGTTCCCGGACGGCATCCGCGAAATCCATGCCAAGCCCGGCTTTCCCGACGACGACGATCTCGCCCAGGCAATCGTGCTCGCCGAAGCGTCCGCGGCGGGCGACCTCGACCTGGACGATCTGGGCCGTCGATTCTGGGAATGGGGAGAGCGCAACGGCGGCGGCATGGGATCGCACACCAAGCAGGTGCTGTGCCGCTACGGCGGCGACTGGCCGCAGCGCCTCCAGCGCAACGAGGCGCAGGGCGGAACGAGGTGGAGCAGCGAAGCGCCGCGCGAGCCGCGAGGGGTGTCCGCCGCCGACGCTTCCTACAACGCCTGGCTCGACAGCTATCGCCCCCGCCACGACGACTACAACGCCGGCAACGGCGCGGTGATGCGCTGCCCCCCGCTCGCCATTCGTTGGCGCGACGACGACACCGTCCTCGTGCGCAAGAGCATCCTCAGCGCCGTCGTCACGCACTGGGATCCGCGCTGCAGCTGGTCCGTGCTGCTCGTCAATCTGGCCGCCGCCTCCTGTCTACGCGCGGAGACCGAGCTCATCGACGCCAAACGGCTACTTGCTCGCGCCGCCGCCGCGCTCCGCAATCTCCCCGCCGAGTGCGACCGCTTCAATCTCGACCCCGCTCAACCGCCCGAGCCGATCCTCGACGCACTCGATCTCGCCTTCACGCCGAGCATCTCAGCGGACGCACTCGAGCTCGAACACCCCTTCGGCTACACCACCCAGACGCTCAAGGCCGCGCTGTGGGCGGCGCATCAACCGGACAACCTGGAAGACGGGCTGTCCGCCATCGTCAGCGCCGGCGGCGACACGGACACCAACGGGGCCGCAGCCGGCGCGCTGCTCGGCGCTCGCTTCGGTCTCTCCGGCATTCCGATCCGCTGGCGGAAGCGCATCGCCGAGATTCGCGTCTCGCGCGGCCCCTACGATGATTGGCCGCCGCGCCCGCCGCTCGAGGAGTACGCCGACCGCCTGCTCGACGCTTGCCTAGAGCGCAATCCGACCGCCGAGCGGGATATCAAGCAACTCTGAGCGCGGAGCGACGTGGTTGAGCTCGTTCTTGACCGGCGCGAGCGCGTCAGGGCCGGTCATGTCGTGCGTCATCGGCGGCATCCAGTCGTCGTGGTGGCCGAGCACGATCCGCGGCGCGCGCAGCAAGTCCGACATCCGCCCGACAAACTGCGCCAACGACCCCTGAATCGGCTCGCCGTCAATGTTGGGCCGCCCCGCCATCGCCACGATCGCCACATCAGGCCTCATGTTCTGCACGACGCCCGTCCAGCAGCCCGAGGTGTCGTGATAGAAGATCGATCCGTACGGCGTGTCAATCAGGTACGCCAACGCGCCGCCAGTGTCGTTGGAGCCCAGACACGAGGCGACGTGATCCAGCATCTGCGTCTGCGCCTCCGGCCCCATATCCTGCGAGCGCTCGCCGAGCGAGCCGCCGATATCGATCGTCCGCCGGTTGCCCCAGCGCTCCTCCTCAGTCAGCCCGTACTGGCCGAGCACGACCCTGCCCGGATCCCACGACCCCTGCGTCCAGATACACGAGTGCAGGCTGGGGAAGACCTCGACCGTGACGTCCTTGTTGATGCGGTGGCGCTCCCCGCCCTGCGAGCGCAGCAGCTGGTCGGCCGGGATGCCCGCCTCCAGCAGCACCCGCGCCGACTCATTCGAGCCAATCACCGGCGCGCCCGTGTTCGCGGCAATCACCTCCGCGCCGGCAATGTGATCGAAGTGCGAGTGCCCGACCAACACCGCGTCCGCGCGGGAAATATCCGCCGCCGTCAGCCCCACATCCGGAGCCAGAGGCACGCGGTCGATGTACGAGTCCAGCATGATCACGGTGTCATCGACCTGCAGCCGAAAGGTCGCGCAGCCCAGCCAATCCAGTGTGACGGTCATCAGTGCCTCCGATGGTTGTGCTCGGAGGGTAATGGTTCCGCCTAAACGGGCAGCGAGCCAATCGGAACGAGCCGTTGCCCTTTCGGATCGACGCCGAGCTCCAGGCCCTCCAGGGCGAAAGCGCCAAGGAGGAGTTGTCCAGTGTAGCTCCCGAACGCGACCGTCGTGATCCGCCGTCGACCGTCTAGCGTGATCCAGACATAGCCGATCTCCATCTCCAGATGTCGATTGTCGGCCGGGCGGAACGGGCCCGGTCGATCGGCTCGACGCCCAGTTCGCGGAGCAGGTAACTGGGTAGAACGGAGTAGAAGGCGCCGGTATCGACCACCGCGTCGATCTCAACGGAGTTCTGCCCCGCGAGGTCGCTGACTGTAATCCGCTGGCTGAAGATTCCCATGGCGATCCTAGCTCGCCACGATCCGATACCACTTCCGACGCCCCACGCGCAGCACGGCTCCTCTATGGATCGTCGCGTTCAGCTCCTGCGCCACTTCGCCGTCGATCCGCACCGCGCCCTGGGTCACCAGCCGCCTCGCCTCGGCGCGGCTGGCCGCCGCCCCGATCGCGTGCAACAACGCCGGCAGCGCCTGCTCCACCGACTCTGCGCCATCGAATTCAATCGCCGCGTCCGGAATGTCATCCGGCACGCCGCCCTGCGAGAACGCGCGCGTCCACTGCGCCTCCGCCGTCTGCGCGGCCTCCTCGCCGTGCCACTCGGAGACAATCGCCCGCGCCAGCCGGCGCTTCGCCTCCATGGGCTTGACCGCGCCCGACTCCAGCTCGGCCGCGATCTGATCCACCTCGGCGTCGGCCAGACTGGTGCCGTAGTCGAAGAAGCGCACAATCACGTCGTCAGGAATAGACATCGCCTTGCCGTATTGCATATTCGGCGGCTCGTCGATGCCGATGTAGTTGCCCGTGCTCTTCGACATCCGCTGCTTGCCGTCCGTGCCGACGAGGATCGGCGTCAGCACCGCGATCTGCGGCAGTTGTTCGCGGCGCTCCTGCAACGTGCGCCCGCACATGATGTTGAACGTCTGATCGGTGCCGCCCAGCTGCACGTCCGCCATGAGCGCGACCGCGTCGTAGCCCTGCATCAACCCGTACATGAACTCGTGCACGTACACCGGCTGCGAGGCGTCAATGCGCCGCTTGAACGTGTCGCGGCTCGTGAACTGCTGGACGGTGAAGTTGGATGCCAGATGCACCACGTCGCCAAACGACATCTGCCCCAGCCACTCGCTGTTGCGCCGCACTTCCGTCCGCTCCGGATCGAGCAGCTTGTACGCCTGTTCCCGGTACGTCTCCGCATTGCGCTCCAGGATCTCCGCCGCCTGCATCGGCCGCAGCGAGTCCTTGTCCGACGGATCGCCGACCAACCCGGTGAAATCGCCGATCAGCAGAATTGACTGATGCCCCAGCTGCTGGAACAGCGCCAGCTTGCGCAGCGTGACGCAGTGCCCGATGTGCAGATCAGGCGAGGTCGGATCAACGCCCAGATAGACGCGCAGCGGCCGCTCCTCCAGCAGCGACTGGGTCAGCCGCTCGCGCAGCTCGAGGTCCATCACCTGCCGCGTGCCGTCGTCGCCGTAGGCCGTGCCGCGCATAATCAGCGCATGTTGACGCTCGACCTCGGTGGCAATCTCAGGCGGGAGTTGGTCAACCATCGCTACGTTTCCAATGCCATGCCGGCCAGGAGCTCCTGGGCGGCGTCGCGATCCCTGCCGATCTGCGCAATCAAGGCGTCAATCCCGTCGAACTTGCGCTCGCCGCGCAACCGCTCGACAAACTCGACGCGCAGGTCGGCGCCGTAGATATCGTCGTCAAAGTCCATGATGTGGCACTCAATCGAAAGCCCGCCGCCGTCGTCGAAGGTCGGGCGGACGCCGATATTGGTCACCGACACGGTCGGCCCCGAGGACAGATGCGCAATCGTCGCGTAGACGCCGGGCGCCGGGATCGCGCGGTCGTTGCCGATCGCGACATTCGCCGTCGGAAAGCCGATCGTGCGGCCCCGCTTGAAGCCGACCACCACCGGCCCGTGCAGCGAGTACCGCCGCCCCAGCAGCTCGCCGACCAGCCGCACATTGCCGTCGCCGAGCGCGTTACGGATTTCCGTCGAGGACACCTTGTCCGCCGAGTCGCTGGTCAGCAGCTCGATCACCTCGACCTCGTAGCCAAGCTCGCGGCCCAGCGCCTGCAGCGTGTCCGGATCACCGCCGCGCTGCCGCCCCAGGGCGAAGTCCTCGCCAATGATCAGCCGCGCCAGCTGGAACTCATCCACCAACATGCGGACGAAGTCGCCGGCGTCGGTCAGCGAGAAGTCGGAGGTGAACGAGACCGTGGCGACGGTGTCGAGGCCCGTCTCCATGATCAGCGCGAGCCGATCTTCCAGCGAGGTCACGTACTCCGTCGTCAGATCCGGACGCAGCACCTGGCGCGGGTGCGGATGAAAGGTGATCGCCGCCGCCGCCAGGTCGTGCTGCCGGGCGCTCTCGACCACGTGCTTCAAGACGATCTGATGGCCGCGGTGGACGCCGTCAAAGACGCCGATTGTGAGCGCCGTCGGGCGGCCGAGCGCGGCGCGGCGCAGCTCCCAGCGAGCCAGCTCAGTCACCATCAGCCTCGACCCTTCCCGCGCCGCAGACGCCCGCAGCCAGGCTCAGCGTATCAGCGATCCGGCCCGCCGCAGCGTCCAGTGCGTGAGGTGGTAGAGCGGCCTCAGGTGGCGACGAAGTTGAGCAGTTTGTCCGGTACCCAGATCACCCGGCGCAGCGTCTTGCCCTCGAGCTGCGCGGCGACCCGCGCCGCGCTCCGCGCCGCTGATTCCGCCTCCGCCTGCGAAGCGCCGGGCGCGAGCTCCAGCTTTTCCCGCAGCCGGCCGTTGACCTGCACGACCACGGTCACCGTCGCCGCCTGCGCCAGCGCCTCGTCGAAGGCCGGCCACGACTGCTCGTGCACCGACCCCGCGCGGCCGGTCAGCCGCCACAGCTCCTCCGTGATGTGCGGCGCCGACGGGGCCAGACAGAGCAGCAGCGCCTCGAGCGCCTCGCGCCAGGCCGCGCCGGCAACCGGCCCCTGCTCGCGGATCGCCTGCAGTTCGTTGGTGCACTCCATCATCGCCGCGATCATCGTGTTGAAGCGGAAGCGCTCGATGTCCTGCGAGACCTTGCCGATCATCGCGTGCGTCGCGCGGCGAATCACGTCGCTGTTGTCGCCGCCCGTCTCGACTTCCGCCAGGACCAGGTTCCAGACGCGGTTGAGCCAGCGCCACTGACCCTGTATGCCGCTGTCGTCCCAGTCGCCGCCCGCCTCCCACGGCCCCAGAAACATCAGATAGAGGCGCACCGTGTCCGAGCCGAACTTGTCGACCCACTCATCCGGATTGACCACGTTGCCGCGCGACTTCGACATCTTGAAGCCGTCCTTGGTGATCGTGCCTTGATTGAACAGCCGCGCAAACGGCTCGTCGATCTCCAGAATCCCTATGTCGCGCGCCGCCTTGGCGAAGAAGCGCGCGTAGAACAGGTGCATCACCGCGTGCTCCGCGCCGCCCGTGTACTGATCGATCGGCAGCCACGTGCGGGCCAGCTCTTGATCAATCGGCGCGTAGTGGTTGTGCGGATCGACGTAGCGGTACATGTACCAGTTCGAGCACATGAACGTATCCATCGTGTCGGTCTCCCGACGCGCCGCCTCCCCGCACTGCGGACAGTCCGCGTTGACAAACCCCTCATGCCGCTCCAGCGGCGACGCGCCCGTCGGCAGGAACTCCGCGTCGTCGGGCAGCAGCACCGGCAGCTCCGCCTCCGGCACCGGGACGATCCCGCAGGACTCGCAGTAGATCATCGGAATCGGCGCGCCCCAGTAACGCTGCCGCGAAATCAGCCAGTCGCGCAGTCGGTACGACACCGTGCGCCCGCCCAGCTCCAGCTCGGCCAGCGCATCGGCGACGGCCAGCTTGCCCGCCTGCCAGTCGAGCCCGTCGAAGCGGCCTGAGTTGACCATCGCGCCCGGCCCCGTGTACGCCTCCGCCAGATCGCTGCCGTCCCAGTCCGGCGGCGCGATGACCACGGGAATCGGAATCCCCCGCTCGCTGGCAAAGGCGAAGTCGCGTTCGTCGTGCGCCGGCACGCCCATCACCGCGCCCGTGCCGTAGCTGAGCAGCACGTAATCCGCGATCCAGATCTGGATCTCGCCGCCGGTAAAGGGATGCTGCGCGTACGCGCCCGTGAAGACGCCCGTCTTCTCGCGCTTGGTGGACTGCCGCTCGATCTCATTCTGCCGCCGCGCCTGCTCGATGTACGCCTCAACCGCGCCGCGCTGCGCCTCCGTCGTCAATTCCGCCACCAGCGGATGCTCCGGCGCGAGGACCATGAAGGTGCAGCCGAACAGCGTGTCCGGGCGGGTCGTGAAGACGGTCAGCCGATCCTCGCCCGCGACCTCCCGACCCAGCGGGAACGAAATCTCCGCCCCCTCCGATCGCCCAATCCAGTTGCGCTGCATCCGCTTGATCGGATCGGGGTAGTCAATCCCCTCGAAATTCAGCAGCTCGTCGGCGTAGGCCGTGGTCCGGAACATCCACTGTTCCATCTGCTTCGCTTCGACGATCGACTCGCAGCGCTCGCAGACGCCGATGCCCTCGTCGTTGCGGTTCACCTGCTCGTTGGCCAGCACCGTCCCGCAGCCGGGGCAGAAGTTGCAGTCCGCCGCGCCGCGGTACGCGAGGCCGTGCTCGTAGAGCTTCAGGAACCACCACTGCGTCCAGCGGTAGTACTCCGGATCCGACGTGGCGAACTCCCGCTCCCAGTCGAACGACGCGCCCATCGTCTTCAGCTGGCGGGTCATGTTCTCGACGTTGGCATAGGTCCACTGCTTGGGATGCGTCTGGTTGTTGATCGCCGCATTCTCGGCCGGCAGCCCGAAGGCGTCGAAGCCCAGCGGAAAGAGAACGTTCTTGCCCTGCATCCGATGCCAGCGCGCCGCCACGTCCGACGGCGCCATCGCATACCAGTGGCCGATGTGCAGGTCGCCGCTCGTGTAGGGCAGCATCGTCAGGAAGAAGTAGGGCGGGCGCGGATCGTCGTTCGCCACGCGGTAGCGGCCGTCAATCTCCCAGCGCTCGCGCCAGCGCGGCTCAATCTCGGCGGGGTCGTAAGCAGGCGGGTGCGTCGGTGTCGTCATAAGCTCAGATTACACGGGTCTATCTTGAGCGCTGACGACCCCACACAGACAGCGCGCTGCCAGCGCCCTGGCAGCGCCCGCCACGAAGAGGAATGCCGCCCGATGCCAGAGGGAACGTCAGATGGACCGTTGGTCGGGGTGATGATGGGTTCACACTCGGACTGGGAGACGATCAGGAACACCGCCTCGACGCTCGAGTCGCTCGGCATCTCGTGGGAGGCGCGGGTGCTCTCCGCGCACCGCACGCCCGATGAGACCGCCGAATACGCCGCGACCGCGCAGGAACGCGGGATCAAAGTGATCATCGCCGCCGCCGGCGGCGCGGCCGCCCTGCCCGGCGCGGTCGCCGCCAAGACGCCGATCCCGGTGATCGGCGTGCCCGTCAAGGGCTGGGCCACCGACGGCCTCGACTCGCTCCTCTCAATGGCGCAGATGCCGCGCGGCGTCCCCGTCGCCACCGTCGCCATCGGCCGCACCGGCGCCGTCAACGCCGCCCTGCTCGCCGGCCGCATCCTCGCCCTCTCCGACCCGGCGATCGCCGCCGCCGTCGACCAGGATCGCCAGCGCCGCGCCGAGGAGCAGCTCAGCCAACCGCACCCCACGCTCGACTGAAACGCCCGCCCGTCATGGCCGTGCATCCCATCACCACGCTGCCCCGCGACACCGCCGTCCTGCGCGCGCCGGCCCGGCGGGTGCGCAAGTTCGACGCCTCGCTGCGCGCCCTGGTCGCGGACATGATCGACTCCATGCACGCCGCCCACGGCGTCGGCATCGCCGCGCCCCAGATCGGCGTCGGCCTGCGCGTCGTCGTGATCGGAATGCCGGGCGAGCGCCCCTTCGTGATGGTCAATCCCGAAGTCGTCAAGCGCAGCGGCGAGCGCTCGCTGATCGAGGGCTGCCTCAGCGTCCCCGGCTACCGCGGCCGCGTGACCCGATCCGTCCGCGTCCTCGCCAAGGCGCAGGACCTCTCCGGCCGCGAAATCCGCGTGCGCAGCGAGGACGACCTCCTCGCCCAATGCCTGGAACACGAGATCGATCACATCAACGGCCGCGTCTACATCGACCACGTGCCCGCCCTCGATCAGCTCTGGACGCTCGACGAGATGATCGCCGATGACGACGACGTTGACCACGACTGACGCCCCAGCCGCTCCAGACGCCCCGGACGCCCAGTCCGCGCGCGCCGCGTTATCCGCGCTGCCGGCGGACGGTGCCTGGGTCGTCGGCGGCGCAGTCCGCGACGCGCTCGCCGGTGGCCAGCGCGAGCCGGTCGACATTGATCTTGCCGTCGCCGACGGCGCTGCCTGGGCCCGCCGCGCCGCCGCCGCGCTCGGCGCGCCGGCGATCCAGATCAGCGCCCGCTTCAACGTCTGGCGCATTCCCCTGCCCAACGGTCAGATCGACGTCTGGGCGCTCCACGACGGCGACCTCCAGCGCGACCTGCGCCGCCGCGACTTCACGATCAACGCGATGGCCGTCCCGCTCGCCGACTTCCGCCGCGCCCACTGGTCGGACGCCCCGGTTGATCCAATTGTCGATCCGCTGGGCGGCCGCCGCGACCTGGAGCAACAGCGGCTGCGCCTGGTCTCCGATAACGCCCTCCGCGACGATCCGCTGCGGCTGCTCCGCGCCGTGCGCTTCGAGGCCGAACGCGGCTGGCGTCCCGACGCCGACCTGCGAGCGGCAATGCGACGCGACGCCGCGCTGATCACGAACGCCGCCGCCGAGCGCCAGTGGGACGAGCTCCAACGCATCCTGAGCAGCGGCCGCTTCCCCTGGGCGCTGCGCCGCCTCGAACAGTCCGGCCTCCTCGACCGCCTCTTCCCCGAGCTCGCCGACGGCCGCCGCGTCGATCAGCGCCCGGTCCACCGCCGCGACGTCTTCTGGCATCAGCTCGACGCCGCCCGCTGGATTACGCGGCTGACCGCGTCCGCACCTCCGCGCGGCGCGCGCGCCTCCGCCGTCTGGCGCGAATTGGAGCCGCTATTGGCGGTCCCGGCAATTCGCACCGCCCTTGACGACTGGCGGCTGCCGCTGCGCCTGGCGACGCTCCTGCACGACATCGGCAAGCCCGCCACGCGGAGCGTCGGCGCGGACGGCGCAACCCACTTCTTCGGCCACGCCGAGCTCGGCGCGGAGCTGGTGCGCCGCCGCCTCACCGCGCTTCGCGTCCCCGAGCACACGATCCGCCAGGTTGAGCGGTTGATCGAGCAGCACCTGCGGCCCGGCCAAGTGCACTCACCGGGCCAGCCGCCGACCGATCGCGCCCTGCACCGCTTCCACCTCGCGCTCGGCGACGCCGCCGTTCCGATCTGCTGGCTTTTTCTCGCCGACTCCCTCGCCACCGCCGGCGCTGACGCGCTGCTGCCCCGCTGGCGCGGCTACGCCGCCCACGTCGCGCGGATTCTCGCCTGGCAACCGAAACAGCCCGCGCCCCAGCAACGCCTCCTCAACGGCCACGCGATCATGGCCGCCACCGGCCTGCCGCCCGGCCCGTTGGTCGGGGAAATCCGCGCCCAGCTGGACGAGTCCGCCGCGATCGGCGAGATCACCAGCCCCGAAGCGGCGCGCAAGCTCGCCCGTCAACTTGCCCGTCAACTCGCCCGTCAACCTGCCTGCCGCTCGACCCGCCAAGAGAATCCGTAGAGAACCTCGGAGACCCTGAGATGACCGAAGTCATTCTGATCACGCTGCTCGTCGTGGCGCTGTTCTACCTCTTCTTTATCCGACCGACCCGCACCGAGGAGCGCCGCCGCCAGCGCGATCTCAACGAACTCCAGGTCGGCGACACCGTGCTCACGCGCGGCGGCTTGATCGCCGAGGTCGAGGGCGTCGAGACGCCCGAGGAGGGGCCGATGGTCGTCCTCCTGCGCCTCTCCGAGAACGTCGTCGTGCGAGCCCGCACCGGCGCAGTCGATGAGCGCATCAGCAGCGCCGAAGCGGCCCCCGAGCCCGACGAGTAAAGCACCGAGTCCGTGCGCCCAGAGCGCCCGCGCATGTCCTGCTTGGCGGAAGTCAGGCGCAGCGGTACCTATCCTGAAGCGGCATCGGCAGGATAAAGTGCGCAGAGTATGCACGTGCGCCTGCAGCGCCTCCGGGGGCGGCAGCAGGCGTGGCAGCGGTTGACGAGTGGCCCGACCAGCAATGAAATTCATCCGACGCTTCAAATTCCGCGACGCCTACACCTTTGCCGTGATCGTCATCCTCACGGCCTTCGCCATCGCCGCCTCCTGGCCCGGCAACCCCGACCGCTACCTGCCCAGCTTCATCCCCTGGCCAAGCGGCGGCGGCGTCAGCGTCGGCGACTGGACCCGCGACGAATTCCGGCTCGGCCTCGACCTCGCCGGCGGCGTCTCCATCACCCTCGAAGTCGCCGGCGAAGCCGCCCCCGTCCGCCGCGGCGAGTCGCTCACCCAATTCCTGGAGCGCGAAGGCGTGGCGCTGGATGACCTCCTCAGCCTCAACCCGTCGCTCGCCGAGCTCGACGCCGACTCCTACGATCTGCCCCTCCCCGACACGATCCAGGAAGTCGTGCTCCCGCTCAACGTCGATGACGCCTCGCTCGAAGAAGCGGTGGCCGAGTCACAGCGCGTGATCGAAGAGCGCGTCAACGGCTTCGGCATCTCCGAAGCGGAGGTCACCGTCGTCGGAACAGACCGCATCAACGCCCAGATCCCGGGCGTCGACGCCGACGAAGCCTCCGACCTGGTCGGCTCGACCGCGCTGCTCGAGTTCCGTTCCATCGACCCGGCCCAGCCCCAACCGCAGCCCCCGCTCGACCGCCTCCAGATCGGCGCGGCGATCGACGACGTCTGGGACGCCACGCTCCCGGCGGACGACGAGCGCTTCATCCGCCGCGCCGACCCGTACTTCATTCCCCCGCCCGACGAGGACGTGATCGTCGCCGACAACGTGCGCTGGCTGCCGGCCACCGGCATCAACGCCGAAGGCGAGACCATCCAGCTCTCCGGCCGCCACCTGATCGCCGACTCCATCGCCCGCACGCTCGAACAGGGCGGCACCCCCGCGTTGCTGTTCGAGTTGGACGACGAAGGCGCGCGGCTGATGGAACAGATCACCCGCCGCCTCTTCGAGACCCGTGCCCCGCTCGGTATCTTCGTCGACGGCCGCCTGATCTCCAGCCCCTCCGTCAACGCCGTCATCGCCGACAGCGGGATCATCAACGGCCTCTCGGAGGAAGACGCGATCACCCTCCGCCGTCAGCTCCGCGCCGGCGCCCTGCCGATCAACCTGCGCGTCCTGCAGAGCACCGAAGTCGCCGCGACGCTCGGCGAAGACTCCGTGATCGACACCGTTCAGGCCGGCGTCGTCGCCTTCCTCGCGATCGTCATCTTCATGATCATCTACTACCGCGTCCCCGGCCTCGTCGCCGCGCTGGCGCTGATCGTCTACGCCGCCGGCGTCATGGCGACCTTCAAGCTGGTCCCGATCACGCTCACCCTCGCCGGCGTCGCCGGCCTGGTGCTCTCCATCGGCTTCGCCGTCGACGGCAACGTGCTGATCTTCGAGCGCCTCAAGGAAGAGTTGCGCCTCGGCCGCAGCCTCTCCGGCGCGGTCGACACCGCCTGGGCCCGCGCCTGGCCCGCGATTCGGGACGGCAACGTCTCCACGATCATCACCGTCGCCATCCTCTGGCTCTTCGCCGACGCGCTCAACCAGAACCTGATCAAGTCCTTCGCCCTCGCGCTGCTCGTCGGCACCGGCTTCAGCTTCGTCACCGTCATCTTCGTCACCCGCAACTTCATGACCATCGCCGTCAGCACCGGCTGGATCCGCGGCCTGCGCGTCTTCGGCGTGCGCCAGATGACGGTCCGCTCGCGCGCCGGCGGAGACGGAGGCGCAACCGCATGATCGACTTCATCGGCCGTCGCCGCATCTACGCCGTCGTCTCCCTGCTCATGGTCATCCCTTCCCTGATCGGCCTCGCCCTCTGGCAGTTCGAGGCCGGCCTCGACTTCGCCGGCGGACTCGAAACCGAAGTCCGTCTCGTCGCCGATACCAGCCTCGAAGACGTCAACCAGGCCGTCGGCAAAATCGAGGATCTCCCTGCGAGCGCCGCGCTGACGGTCAGCGAGGGCGAAGACGGCGCGTTCGTCGTCAGCGCCGCCATCGACCCGCCCTCGTTCGAGGACAGCGGCGCGGCCGCCAGCCTCGTGGAGGCCGCGCTCAGCAGCGATCTGCCCGCCCGCTCGACCCTCGACTTCGAGGCCCTGGAGACCCAGTTCCGCAGCGCATTCTGGTTCCCCGGCGACGCCACCCAGGACGACGTCCGCGCCGCCCTCGAAACCGTCGGCCTCGGCGGCGCGCGCATCCAGGCCACCGCCGACGCCGCGTTCCGCATCCGCGTCGAGCAGCCCGCAGACGGCGACCTCGAAGGCCTGCGCCAGCGCATCAACGACGCCCTGCGCAGCGAGATCGGCCCGATCGTCGTCCTGCAAAGCTCCTCCGTCTCCGGCACCCTGTCCGTCGAGATCGCCCGCGACGCCGGCATCGCCCTCGCCGTCGCCGCCGTCGCGATCCTGATCTACATCTCCCTCGCCTTCCGCCGCCTGCCCAACCCCGTCCTCTACGGCTCCGCCGCGATCGTCGCTCTGCTCCACGACGTGACCATCGTCGCCGGCGCCTTCGCGATCGGCGGCCAGGTCGCCGGCCTCGAGGTCAACGCGATGTTCGTCACCGCGCTGCTCGCGATCATCGGCTACAGCGTCAACGACACCATCGTCGTCTTCGACCGCATCCGCGAGAACCTCCTGCTCGACCCGCGCGAGGACTTCCGCCGCGTCGTCAACGCCGCCATCACGCAGTCGCTGGGCCGCTCGCTCAACACCTCGATCACCGTCGTCCTCGCCCTGCTCGCGCTGCTCCTGATCGGCGGCGTCACGATCCGCCCCTTCGTCGTCGTGCTCTTCATCGGCACCGTCGCCGGCACCTACTCCTCGATCGCCGTCGCCAGCCAGATCGTCTTCCTCTGGCAGGACGGCACCCTGCCCCGCGTGCTCCGACTCCGCAGCGAGCGCCGCGTCGTGCGGCGGGTCGAGCGCCGCGTCTAACCCCGCATCTAACCGCTCGTCAACCGCGCCGCAGCACGCGCGCATCGCCCACCCGCCGCGTCACCCGCGCCGTGTCCAGATGCTCCAGGAACGCCTGCGCAATCTTGCGGCTCGTCCCCAGCCGATCCCGCACATCTGCCAGCGTCGCCCGCTCCTGCGCCTCGAGCAGCGCCCGCGTGTCGGCGACCATGCCGTCATAGATCTCACGCTCCAGGATCACCCCGCCCTTGAGCCGCACGATCAGCCGCTGCGCCTCGAGATACTCCAGCAACTCCGCATCCAGACTCGCGTCCAACTCCGGCCGCGCGCCCTGCTCCTTGAGGCGCGGCAGGAGCGCGTCCACTGCCGCGCGCTGCGCCGCGGACAGCGCGACTTGACGACCGGGCAGATCGAACGCGCCCGCATTGACGATCAGCCGGCCGGAATCCATCAGTTGCTGCTGCAGGAAGCTGAAGGCGCGCTGCGGCAGATTGACGCGGCTGCGCAAATCCTCGCGCGGCAACCCGGCGCGCAGCGGAAACTGCTCGACATAATCAGTCACCATCCGCTCCGCCCGCGCCGCCAGCGCGCCCAGCCCGACTTCCGAGATCAGCGCCGCGCTCGCCGTCAGCCCGCCCTCGTCCAGCACGATCACCGCGCCGTCCGCAATCTGCCGCTCAATCGCCGCCTGCGCCTCATCCGGCGCCAGCTCGCTCCGCGCCGAAAGCGCGCTCCAGCGCACCGGCTCCATGCGCTGCAGGAGCGTCAGCAGCGTGTCATCGGGCGAGCCGTCAAGCAGCCGCTGCAACGCCTCCAGCGTCGAGGCGTCGTTGCGGTGGTGACGGCGCGGCCGCGTATCCACAATCCGCCCGCCCGCGACCGTGGCGTCCGCCGAGCGCAGGACGAAGTGATCCCCGCGCGCCGCCGCGATCGGCCGCTCCAACCGCAGCTGCGCCCACGTCGTCTCCCCCGCCGCCAACGCCTCCCCTTCCAACAGCCGCACCCGCGCCTGCACCTCATCCGCGCCCACATGGAGCGTCCGCGTCGCATTGTGCGGCAGCGCTCGCGCCGCGCCCGCGACGGAGCGCAGGCGAATGTCAACCGCCGCCGTCGGCTCCAACCAGCCCGGCGCGGTCAGCACCATCCCCCGCCCGATGTCGTTGGCTGAGACCCCGCTCAGATTCACCGCCGTCCGCGCGCCCGGCGGCGCGGTCTGCAACGACTGCTCATGCGACTGCAGCCCGCGCACGCGGCACTCGATCCGCCCCGGCTCAATCACCAGCGCATCGCCCACCGACAACTCGCCGTCCAACAGCGTCCCGGTCACGACCGCGCCGAAGCCGGCGATCGAGAACGAGCGGTCAATCGGCATCCGCGGCCGACCCTGACTCGCGATCGGCGGCAGCGCGTCCAGCTGCTCATCAATCAGCCGCCGCAGATCGTCCATGCCCGCCCCGCTCAGCGCCGAGACCGGCGCAATCCGTGCCCCCGCCAGCGCCGTGCCCGCCAACAGCTCCTCAATCTCCTCCTCGACCAGCGCGATCCACTCCTCATCCACCAGATCAATCTTGGTCAGCGCCACCAACCCGCGCTCGATCTCCAACAGGTCGAGAATGTCCAGATGCTCCCGCGTCTGCGGCATCACCCCTTCGTCGGCGGCGATCACGAGCAGCGCCAGATTGATCCCGCCGACGCCGGCCAGCATGTTCTTGATGAACCGCTCGTGACCCGGCACATCGACAATGCTCACCGCGCGCCCCGACGGCAGCTCGCACCAGGCGAAGCCCAGATCAATCGTCAGACCGCGCGCCTTCTCCTCCGCCCAGCGATCCGGATCAAT
Source organism: Dehalococcoidia bacterium (assembly GCA_965200625.1). Taxonomy (GTDB): domain Bacteria; phylum Chloroflexota; class Dehalococcoidia; order Bin125; family Bin125; genus Bin125. Next base: position 901,322 of record OZ241375.1, on the reverse strand, counting down.
CCCCGACAACGCCTGCACCAGCGCGCTTTTCCCATGGTCGACGTGCCCCGCCGTGCCAATCACATACACGCGTTTACCCTGACCACTGAACGCTCCTGAACGCCGTCTAGTGAGTGAGGATATGCGCGATGCAAGCAGTCGTTGTTGACCCGCCCGGCAAAACCGCCGATTCCCTGCGCCTGGCTGAGGTTCCCGATCCGCAGCCGAGCGACGAAGAGGTGCTGATCCGCGTCCACGCCACCGCGCTCAACCGCGCCGACATCATGCAGCGCATGGGCAACTACCCCGCCCAGCACGGCGCTTCCGAGACGCTCGGCCTCGAGCTCGCCGGCGAAGTGCTGGAAACCGGCGCGCGCGTGAACGGCCTGGCCGTCGGCGACCGCGTCTACGGACTCTCCGGCGGAGGCGGCTACGCCGAGCTGGCGACCCTCCACCAATCGCTCGCCATGCCCATCCCCGACGAGCTGACCTACTACGAGGCCGCCTCAATCCCCGAGGTCTTCTTCACCGCCAACACCGCCGTCCGCACGCTCGGCCAGACGCTGCCCGGCGAGCGCCTCCTCGTGCACGCCGGCGGCAGCGGCGTCGGGATCGCCGCCATTCAGATCGGCCGGCTGATCGGCGCGGAGGTCTGGATCACCGCCGGCTCGGCGGAAAAGTGTGAGCGCGCCGAGGAGCTCGGCGCGGACGTGGCGATCAACTACCGCGAGCAGAACTTCGCCGACGTCGTCCGTGAAATGACCGACGGCCAGGGCGTCAACGTGATCCTCGACGTCATCGGCCGCGACTACTGGAACGCCAACCTGCAGGCCCTCGCGCCCGCCGGCCGCCTCGTCCTGGTCGGACTGATGGGCGGCGCGGTCGCCGAGACCAATCTCGGCCTGCTGATGCAGAAACGGTTGCGCGTCTACGGCACCGTCATGCGCTCCCGCCCCCTGCTCGACCGCGCCGCCATCACCCGCGACTATCAGCAGCATCTCGAGCCCGCGATCGTCAACGGCGACATGAAGCCGATCATCGACTCCGTCTTCCCCCTCAGCCAGGCCGCCGAGGCGCACCAGTACATGGCGGAGAACCGCAACTTCGGCAAGATCCTGCTCGACTGCATCGAGGTCGACGAGCTCTCCTCGGACTAGCCGTCCGGCGATGAACTAGAAAGACAGCGGCTCAAGCAGCCGCACAAACACCTCATTCGCCACCGCGTGCCCGCGCCGGGTCAGGCGGAGCCGCCCGCCGCCGCGCTCCGACAGACCATGCGCGACCGCCCAGTCCAGCACCGGTTTGACCTCTGCATAGGCGGCAGGCAGCATCGCCTCATCAATTCCCTCCCACAGCCGCAAACCCGAGGTCAGCGCGTCGATCACGTTCTCCAGCTCGGAGACCGGCTCCGCCCCGGCAATCGCTGGCGAGGGCAAACCCGCTTCCCCTGCCGCGCCTACCGCGCCTGACGCCGAGCTGTCCGCTCCGCGCAGACGCTCGATGTAGACCCGCGGGCTGCGCACGACGTGGAAGCGAATCCCGTCAACGAATCCGTGCGCGCCCGGCCCGACCGCCGCATACTCCTGATTGCGCCAGTAGATCAGATTGTGCCGGCAAGCCAGACCCCCGCGCGCGTAGTTGCTCGTCTCGTACTGCTCGTAGCCCGCCCGCGCCAGCCGCGCCGCGGTCCAGTCCGCAATCTCCGCGACCTGATCGGGATCAGCCTCCACCACCCGCCCCGACGCCACCCTCGCCGCCAGCGGCGTGCCCTCCTCCACCGTCAGCGCGTAACAGGAGAGATGGTCGGGTCCGTCCCCCGACCAGCGCAGCACCCGCTCGAGCGTCGCTTGCCAGGTTGCCAGCGATTGCCCCGGCAGCCCGTAGATCAGATCCAGGTTGACATTCCCAAAGCCCGCGCCGCGAATCTCCGCGAACGCCTGCTCCGCCCGCTCCGCGCTATGGATGCGATCCAGGAAGACCAGCTCCGACCGATCCAGCGACTGCACCCCCATCGAGATCCGATTCACGCCCGCCTCCCGATAGCGCGCCAAGCGCTCCGCCTGCACGCTCTCCGGATTCGCCTCCAGCGTGATCTCGGCCTCCGCCGACAGCGTCAGCTCCGACCGAATCGCCTCCAGCAGCCGCCCGATCGCCTCGCCCGGCAACAGACTCGGCGTGCCGCCGCCAATGAAGACCGTCGCGATCTCCCGCCCCCGCAAGCGTGGCGCCCACAGCGACAGCTCCGTCCGCGCCGCCGTCTCCCACGCCGACTGCAAGTCCTCAATCCCCGCGTACGAGTTGAAGTCGCAGTACGAGCACTTCACCGTGCAGAACGGCACATGGACATACAGACCCAGCGGCGCGGCGTTCCCGTTTGCCATGGCCTGAGTCTATGAGTCCGCTGAGTGTCCCGGCTGAGTGTCCGGGCTGATTGCCCGCGCTGCCACTTGGTGACACAGTGGATCGGTGAACATGCTTGGAGGCGTTGGTGCTCAAGACACACGGTTGCGGAACATTACGGGCGGCGCACGCGGGACAGTCGGTCACCCTGGCCGGCTGGGTCCACCGACGCCGCGATCACGGCCAACTCATCTTCATCGACCTCCGCGACCGCGACGGCCTCGTCCAGGTCGTGATCCGACCGGATGACCATCCCGACGCCTACGCCACCGCCAACAGCGTGCGCGGCGAGTATGTCCTGCGCGTCGTCGGGGAAGTCGTCGAACGCTCTGCGGCGACCCGCAACCCCAACCTGCCCAGCGGCGACATCGAAGTCGTCGCCGCCTCCGTCGAGGTCCTCAACCCGGCCAAGACGCCGCCCTTCTCCGTCAGCGAGGACGACGACGTCAACGAACTCGTGCGGATGCAGTACCGCTACATCGACCTGCGCCGCCCCGCGATGATCGCCGCGCTCGAACTGCGCCACCGGCTCAACCAGTACATCCGCAGCTTCATGACCGAGCAGGGCTTCCTCGAGGTCGAAACGCCCATCCTCGTCGCCGCGACGCCCGAAGGGGCGCGCGACTACGTCGTCCCCAGCCGCCTCACGCCCGGCGCGTTCTACGCCCTCCCCCAGGCGCCGCAGCAGTTCAAGCAGCTCCTCATGGTCGCCGGCGTCGAGCGCTACTTCCAGATCGCCCGCTGCTTCCGCGACGAAGACCTCCGCGCCGACCGCCAACCCGAATTTGTCCAGCTCGACCTCGAGTGGTCGTTCTGCGAGGAAGAGGACATCCTCACTCTCCTGGAAGAACTCTTCGCCGGCCTCGCCGCTGCGCTGCGGCCCGACCTGACCGTCCCGCGCCCCTTCCCACGCCTCACCTGGCATGAGGCGATGGAGCGCTACGGCTCCGACAAGCCCGACCTGCGCTACGGACTCGAGCTCTCCGACTGCTCCGACATCGCCGCGACCTCCGGCTTCGGCGTCTTCGCCAACACGATCAAGAGCGGCGGCCGCGTGCGCGGCATCGTCATGCCCGGCGGCGCATCCCTTTCCCGCCGCGAGGTTGACGCCTTCACCAACCTCGCCAAGACCATGGGCGCGCCCGGCCTCGTCTCCCTCCAGTTCAGCGCCGACCCGGCCGACGCCACCGAAGCCGACGTCCGCTCGCCCGTGCTCCGCCATCTCGGCCTCGACGACGCCCGCCGCATCGGTCAGCGCTTCGGCGCAGCCGCCGGCGACCTCGTCCTCCTCGCCGCCGGCGCGGCCGGCATGGTCGCCACCGTCCTCGACGGCATCCGCCGCGAGCTCGCCCGCCGCCTCGACCTGATCGACGACTCCGTCCTCAACTTCGGCTTCGTCACCGACTTCCCGCTCGTCGAGTGGGACGCGGACGGCCAACGCTGGGACGCCCTCCACCATCCCTTCACCGCGCCCCAAGCCGCGGACGCGCATCTGCTCGACAGCGACCCCGCCCAGGTGCGCGCGCGCGCCTACGACACCATCTGCAACGGCTTCGAGCTCGGCTCCGGCTCGATCCGGATTCACGAGCGCGCACTGCAGCTGCAAATCTTCGCGCTGCTCGGCGTCAGCGAGGCCGAGGCGCAGCAGCGCTTCGGCCACATGCTCAACGCCTTCGAGTACGGCGCGCCCCCGCACGGCGGTTTCGCCTTCGGCATCGACCGCGTCGCCATGCTCCTCGCCGGCACCGAGAACATCCGCGAAGTGATCGCCTTCCCCAAGACGATGTCCGCCTCCGACCCGATGACCGGCGCGCCCATGCCGATCACCGCCGAGCAGCTGGACGAACTCCATCTCCACATCCAGACCGCCGATCCTGCCGCCGTTCAGTGATAATCTCCAACAGAGAGACGGGCTTGGGCGCTCGGGGTCGAACGGAAGCTGAGGGCCGCTGCGTGAGTGTGTATCCATCTGGACAACTGCCAGGCAAACTGACATCCGGGAGGCCGCGGCTGGCCGCGCTCCTGCTGAGCGTCCTGCTGGGCGCTGCGCTCCTGCTCGCCGCCTGCGGCGGCGACGATCAGCAGCAGGCGCAGGCGGAACCCACCGCCCAGAGCGCGGAGCGCACCGAGCGCACGCAGACGCAGCCAGAGCAACAGCAGGACACCACCCGCGCCGAGCGTCAGACGACCGCGCAGCAGCAACAGCAGCAACAGCAGTCCGCCGCGCAGGCCCAGGCCGACTCCGACGCCGGGCCGTCCGCGTCGGCGGAACCGCGCCAGCGCGGCGAGTTCCGCATCGCCCGCGCCGAGCCGATCAACCTTGACCCCGCCCAGATCACCGACGTCAGCTCCGCCGTGATCGCCGTCGAAATCTTCGGCGGCCTGCTCGTCCTTGACCGCGACCTGCGCATCGCCCCCGATCTCGCCGAGTCCGTGCCCAGCCCCACGACCAACGACGACGGCACGCTCACCTACCGCTTCACGATCCGCGACAACGCCACCTTCCACGACGGCACGCCGATCACCGCCGAGGACTTCAAATGGAGCCTCGAGCGCAACCTGCACCCCGAAACCCTCTCCCCGACCGCGCCCGACTTCCTCGGCGACATCGTCGGCGCCGCCGAGTACGTGCGGGGCCGCGCCGATGAAGTCATCGGCATCCAGGTCATCGACGCGCAGACGCTCGACATCACCATCCTCCAGAGCACCCCCGTCTTCCTCTACAAGCTCACCTATCCCACCGCCTTCGTCCTCGATCGTGACCAGGTCGAAGCCGATCCCGAGCGCTGGGCGCTCAACCCCAACGGCAGCGGCCCCTTCCGCCTCACCGAGTGGCAGCTCGGCGAAGGCCTCACCCTCGAGCGCTTCGATGACTACCACCTCGAACCGGCCCGCGTGGAGCGCGTCTCCGTGCGCTTCGCCGGCGGCTCCGTCGAACAGTTTGCGAACGACGAACTCGACCAGGCCTTCGTCGGCATCAACGACATCGAGCGCGTCCGTGACCCCGCCTCCGAGCTCAACGCCCAGTACGTCTCCCGCTCCGAGCTCTCGATCTTCTACCTCGCCTTCAACGTCTCCACCCCGCCTTTTGACGACGTCAACGTCCGCCTCGCCCTCGCCCACGCCATCGACAAGACCACGATCACCCAGGAAGTCCAGGCCGACCTGCTCATCCAGGCCCGCCAAATCACGCCGCCCGGCCTCGCCGCGCACGATCCCGACTACCCCGGGCTCGTCTTCGATCCCGAACTCGCGCAGGAATATCTCGCCGCCTCACGCTACGCCGGCACCCCGTTGCTCGACGAGATGCGCCTGACCATCTCCGGCGCCGGCGCCACGCCCGGACCCAGCATAGAAGCGATCCAGGACATGTGGCGCCAGTACCTCGAGCTCGAAGTCGAAATCCAGCAGGTCGAGTTCGCCAGCTTCATCTCCGACATCGACCGCGGCCTCTACGGCTTCTTCTCGCTCGGCTGGAGCCTCGACTACCCCGACCCGCACAACGTCCTCGATTACAAGTTCCACAGCTCCTCACTCGGCAACGACACCCAGCTCGACGACGCCGAAATCGACGACCTGCTCGAAGCGGCCCGCTACTCCTTCGACCCGGAGCTGCGCACCAACGCCTACCGCCAGGTCGACCGCCGCCTGGTCGAGGAGGCCGTCTGGATCCCGCTCTACTACTCCGTCGCCCACGAGCTGGTCAAGCCCTACGTCCAGGACTACGAGCCGACCAGAATGGTGATCCCCCACCTCCGCTTCGTCAGCATCGAGGAATAAACTCGACCCCTAGCCGAACCGTCGCGCGAAGGAGAGGCTCCGCATGGGACAGGGAGCGCTCCCCATTCTGGTGCGCCGCCTCCTGCTCGTGCCGGTGCTGGTCTTCATCGTTGCCGCCGCAACCTACGCGCTCACCCATATCGCCCCCGGTGATCCTGTGCGCATCATCGGCGGCGCGCGTCAGGTCGAGCCGGCGCAAGCCGAACTGATCCGCGAAGAGTTCGGGCTGCATGGCGGCTACTTCGAACGATTCGGCCGCTACGTCTGGGGCGTCGTGACCGAAGGCGATCTGGGGCCTTCCTACTACTATCGATCGCCGAAACGAAGCGTCCAGGAACTGCTCAGTGAACGCATCTGGGTATCCGCCCAGATCAATCTCATGGTGCTGGCGTTGATCTTCGGCCTGGGCATCCCGATCGGAGTCTACGTCGCCGTCAATCGAGGCACCTGGAGAGATCCGACAACGATCGGATTCCTCAAAATCTTCGATTCCATCCCCTCGCCAATCATGATCGTCCTCGTGGTAGTGCTCATGGTCGAAGGGCTCGATCCACTCTTCAACTTCCTCGGCTTCAATGTGCCTGCCGTCTGGACTCCCGGCGATCCAGCCTCCTACATCGCGCCGCTGGTCGCCCTGTCGGTTGGCGCGTTCGGGGGCATGGCGCGATTTGTGCGGGTCAGCATGTTGGCGACAATGGACGACGACTACGTCCGCACGGCGCGAGCCAAGGGCCTCACCGAGCGAGCCGTGCTCTACCGGCACGTCCTCCGCAACGGACTGCTCCCGCTATCCACCAACATCGGTCTGGCCTTCGTCGGCGTAATCGTTGGCTCGATTGTGATCGAGACCCGCTACGGGGTGCCAGGTGTCGGCGCGTTTATTTTTGAATCGATCACCCAACGCGACTGGAACGTCATTCTCGGCTTCACCCTGCTCGTTTCCACGTTGATCATCATCGCCAACGCGCTGGTCGATATCGCCTACATCTACATTGATCCCCGCATCCGATTCACGGAGCGGGTCGCATGACCACGGGTGCCGCGCCAACACCAGAGTGGGCGATCCCGCAACGCTCCGAGACCCCGTTTCGGAGAGCCCTGCGGGCGCTCTTGCGCAAGCGCATCGCCGTCATCTCGATCCTCACGATCTTCGTCCTGTACGGGGCCGGGATGTACACCCTCCTCGACGCCTTCGGGGTCGATACGGGACTGCAGGATCCGAATCAGACCAACCTCAGTCAGCGCCGCTCGATCCGCGAGGTCGATGGCTCGCCGGAGACGCTCGGCGCATTCACCGCTCGCCTCGATCTGGATCTGTCGCGGATCAGCGAACTCAACCCGCTCATCGTTGAGGAGTACGGACCGCTCACCCCTGAAACCGTATTGCCGGCGCGCACGGAACTGAGGCTCAGTCTGGACGAGACGTTGCAGCCCCCCTCGTCCCGTCACTGGTTCGGCACGGATCGCGCCGGTCGAGATCTGTTTGCCCGCGCGCTGTACTCGCTCCGCACGACCGTGATCATCAGCGTGATCTCGGTCGTCTTGGGCAACCTGTTTCTCGGCCTCGGATTGGGGCTGTTGGCGGGCTACCGCGGCGGCCGAGTCGACGCGGCGATCATGCGCCTCGCCGATCTGGTCTTGGCCATGCCCGGCCTGGTCTACCTGATCGTGATCGTCGCTGTCTTCCGTGACCGCATTACAGAATGGTTCCGCTCGATCGAGAATGCCACCGGCGCTGACTGGTTGATTGCCCAAGGGGTAGACGACTACGTCCTCATCGTCTCCGCCATGTCCCTGCTCGGGTGGGCAGGCGCGGCGCGCTTCTACCGGGGCCAGACGCTGTCGCTGCGTGAGAGCGAATTCATCCTCGCCGCCGAGACCACTGGCGCGCGTACCCCGCGCATTCTCGTCCGGCATATCTTTCCCGCCATGCTGCCCTGGTTCGTAGTCGGCTTTAGCGCCTCAATGGGCGAAGTCGCCGGATCCGAGGTCGTGTTGACCTGGCTCGGAATCGGCATCACCGCGCCGACCTCGTCGTTCGGCACCATGGTCGCCGCCGCCGGCGGCTGGACCTCGCTGCTGCTCTACCCGTGGATGCTGCTGGTGCCGATGCTCTTTGTGCTCCCCATCCTGTTGGCCTTCAATCTCTTGGGAGACGCAGTCAACGACGTGCTCAACCCTCGCCTGCGTTGACGCAGGACTGACTCCAGGGGCGCTGATATCCTCATCCCCAGTCACCGCCAGGAAAGTGGACCGATGAAAGTCACCGCTGAACGCATCCCCGAGGCGCAGATGCTGCTCGAGGTCGAACTCGACGACGCCCGCGTCAAGAAATCCCTCGACCAGGCCGCCCGCCGCCTCTCCCAGCGCTACCGCATCCCCGGCTTCCGCCAGGGCAAAGCCCCCCGTCGCGTCGTCGAAAGCGCGCTCGGCCCCGACGCCGTCTTCGAGGAAGCCGCCGACCGCCTCATCCCCCAGGCGCTCAGCGAAGCCCTCGAACAGGAAGGCCTCGAACCGGTCGCCCAACCCAGCGTCGAGATCACCGAGCGCGAACCCGTCACCTTCACCGCCACGATCCCGCTCCCGCCCGTCGTCGAACTCGGCGACTACCGCGCCGTCTCCGTCGCCAAGCCCGAGAGCGAGTACTCGGACGAGATGCTCGAGCAGCAGGTGCTCGAGCTGCGCCGTCAGCACGCCCTCCTCGAACCGGTCGAGCGCCCGCCCGAACTCAACGACCGCCTCACCGCCGACATCCGCGCCGAAGTGGACGGCGAACAGCTCTTCGACCAACCCGGCGCCGAGTTCCATCTCCGCGAAGGCTCAATCATCGGCGTCCCCGGTCTGAGCGAGCGGCTGGTCGGCGTGACCGTCGGCGAGGAACACGTCATCCCCATCGAGGTTGACGAAGACTGGGACGACCAAGAGGTCGCCGGCAAGACCGTCACCTTCACCGTCACCATCCACGACGTCAAGTCCGAAGAGCTGCCCGAACCCGACGACGACTTCGCCATGGAAGTCTCCGAAGAATTCGAGACCTTCGCCGCGCTGCGCGAACGCATCGAATCCGGCCTGCGCGAGCAGACCGATCGCCAGGCCCAAGAAGCGTTCGGTCAGGACGTGATGCAAGCCGTCATCAACCGCGCCACACTCGAGTATCCGCCGGCGCTGGTCGAGCACGAGGTCGAGCACATGCGCCAGGACGTCGCCCGCCAGATGGGCCAGGACCCCGCGACCTTCCTGCGCGACGGCGGCGGCGAGCAGGGTGAGCAGCTGTTCGCCAGCTTCCGCAGCCAGGCCCACGAGCGCGTCATCAACACCCTCGTCCTCCAGCACGTCGGCGAGGCCGAGGACATCCAGGTGCTCGACGAGGAAGTCACCGCCGATCTCCAGCAGGCGCTCGCCGGAATGCCGCCCCAGGACCCCGAGCAGACCGCGCGATTGCTCGAGGACGAAGGAGTCCGCGCCAATATCCGGGAGCGGCTCGTGCGCGAGCGCACGCTCGAGCGACTTCAGCAGATCGCCCTCGCCAACCACGCCGCCGGCGTCCCGGAGGAGGCCGCAGACGCAGATCCCGCAGAAGCGGACGCTTCGGAGGCGGCCGATGCGGCGGCTGAGGAGGACGGCGACTAACCGCCCCCGATATGCCAGTCAGTTCTGTCCGCCCAGACGTCGCCCAGACGCCATCCGCTCCTGCGCCCACAGTCGCGCCATGGCGATTCGTGACTACACTTAATCCGCGAAGGAGGGTTTCATGACCCTGAACAACGCACTGACCCGCCCCGCTGACATCATCCCGATGGTCGTCGAGACGACCAACCGCGGCGAGCGCGCCTACGACATCTACTCGCTGCTCCTGCGCGAACGCATCATCTTCCTCGGCACGCCGATCGACGACCAGATCGCCAACGTCATCGTCGCCCAGCTGCTCTACCTCGACCGCGAAGACCCCGACCGCGACATCCAGCTCTACGTCAACTCGCCCGGCGGCGTGATCACGGCCGGCCTCGCGATCTACGACACCATGCAGCTGATCAAGGCCGACGTCTCGACCATCTGCGTGGGCATGTCCGCCTCGATGGGCACGGTGCTCCTCGCGGCCGGCGCCGCGGGCAAGCGCTTCGCCTTGCCTCACGCGACAATCCACATGCACCAGGCGCTCGGCGGCGCGCGCGGACAGGCCTCCGACATCGAGATCGCCGCCCGCGAAATCCTGCGCAACAACGAGACCATCCGCGGCATCCTCGCCCGCCACACCGGTCAGCCCCTGGACCGCATCGCCGCCGACACCGACCGCGATTTCTACCTCGACGCCGAGCAGGCGCAGGAGTACGGCCTCGTCGATTCCGTGCTCGCCAGCGACGCGGCCGGGGATGCAGCCTCCGCCGCAGGCGCGTAGCCTCTGGGCGGCGCGCGGACACCACCGCACCATCCGCTGGACTGAGGCGCAACTGAAGGATCACGACTGATGAGCAGCACACACGGCGGCGGGCGCAATCAGTACCGCTGCTCCTTCTGCATGAAGGATCAGGGTCAGGTCCGCCGACTCGTCGCCGGCCCCGGCGGCGTCTACATCTGCGACGAATGCGTGGAGGCCTGTCTGGCCGTCATCCAGGACAAGCAGCGGGACTCGGCGGCCGCCCCCTCCGCGCCCGCGCCAAAGTCCACCGCCCCCTCGCCCCGCACCCTGCCCCCGCTCACCATCTACGAACGCCTCTGCGAGCACGTCGTCGGCCAGGACGAGGCCAAGCGCGTCCTCGCCGTCGCGGTCTACAACCACTACAAGCGCATCAACACCATCTCCGACCCGGACGACGAGGTCGAGCTGGAGAAGAGCAACATCCTGCTCCTCGGGCCGACCGGCTCCGGCAAGACCCTGCTCGCCTCCACCCTCGCCCGCATCCTCGATGTCCCGTTCTCCATCGCCGACGCCACCGCCCTCACCGAGGCCGGCTACGTCGGCGAGGACGTCGAGAACATCCTCCTGCACCTGATCCAGGCGGCCGACTTCGATATCGCCCGCGCCGAGCGCGGCATCATCTATATCGACGAGATCGACAAGATCGCCCGCAAGGTCGACAACCCGTCGATCACCCGCGACGTCTCCGGCGAAGGCGTCCAGCAGGCGCTGCTCAAGATCATCGAGGGCACCGTCGCCTCCGTCCCCCCGCAGGGCGGACGCAAGCACCCGCACCAGGAATTCCTCCAGATCGACACCAGCAAAGTCCTCTTCATCTGCGGCGGCGCGTTCGAGGGGCTGGATCAGGTCATCGACCGGCGGATCACGACCGGCATCCGCAACATCGGCTTCGGCTCGTCCACCCGCACCGTCGCCGACCGCGACCACCTGCTCCACAACGTCAGCCACGACGACCTCCAGAAGTACGGCCTGATTCCCGAGTTCGTCGGCCGCCTGCCCGTCGTCGTCACGCTCGACCAACTCGACCAGGCCTCCCTGGTGCGCATCCTCACCGAACCCAAGAACGCCCTCGTCCGCCAGTACGAGCGCTTCTTCGACATGGACGGCGTGGAGCTCAGCTTCACCCCCGAAGCGCTGGAAGCAATCGCCGAGCAGGCCATCGCCGAAGCGACCGGCGCGCGCGGTCTGCGCACCGTGATCGAAGACCTCCTGATCGACGTCATGTTCGAGGTGCCCGGCCGACCCGAAGTGAAGAAGTGCGTCGTCAACGCCGACACCGTGAATCGTCAGGAGCGGCCGCTGCTCCTGAACGATCAGGGTCTCGCCGTGGAGTACGAGGCGATCCGCCGACGCGGCGACGGACGATTGGCGACCCGCCAGGAAAGCGCCTGATGCCCCGCGCCTCCGCGCTGCCCGCGCCCCGCCGCGTGCGGGTCGACGCTCTCCTCGTACAGCGCGGAGCCGCACCCGACCTCACCACCGCCCGCGCCCTGATCATGGCCGGCCGCGTGCACGGCGCAGGCCAGCGTTACACCCAGGTCGGACAGCGCGTCCCCGCCGACCTCGAACTCACCGTCAAGGCGTCCCGCCGATTCGCCTCGCGCGGCGCAGAGAAACTCGCCGCCCCGCTCGCTGCCTGGCCGATTTCCGTGGACGGGCGTACCTGCCTCGATGTCGGCGCATCCAGCGGCGGCTTCACCGACCTCCTCCTCCAACGCGGCGCGGAGCGCGTCTACGCCGTCGATGTCGGCTACGGCCAACTCGCCGACCACCTCCGCCGCGACGCCCGCGTCACCGCAATGGAGCGCACCCACATCTGCCGCCTGCCCCGCCTCCCGGACAGGCCGACCCTCGTGACCATCGACGTCTCCTTCATCGGCCTGCGCCAGGTTCTCCCCTGCGCCGCCAACGCCGCCGCCGCGCAGGCTGACGTGCTCGCCCTCGTCAAACCACAATTCGAAGCGCCCCCCAACGCGGTCGACGAACGCGGCGTCGTCCGCGACCGCCTCGCTCAGGGAAGCGCCCTCAGCGGCGTCCTGCGCTGGGCGTTCGCGCACGGCTGGCGAGTCGGCGGCGTGCTCAAGTCCCCGCTTGCCGGACCGGCCGGCAATCGCGAGTGGTTCGTCTGGTTCCGTACACCGTGACTGACATCGAGTGCGTCGGCATCTACTACCACCCGCGCCTTAGCGAGGCGCAGGAGAAAGCCGACGCCCTCGCCGACACCTTCCGCCAACTCGGCCGCGACGCCTGGACCTCAGCCCCGTGGCAGCCCGGACGCTCCACCGAGTTTCTGCCCCAGACCGACCTCCTCATCTGCCTCGGCGGCGACGGCACGATCCTCCGCGCCGCCCGCGCCGCCGCCGAGCACGGCTGCCTCATCCTCGGCGTGGACCTCGGCCGCCAGGCCTTCCTCACCGAACTGCTCCCCGAACAGGTCGATGCGCACATCCCCGACCTGCTGAACGGCGAATTCGTCGTCGAAGATCGCACCATGCTCGAAGCCCGCCCCGTCGGCGTCGACGGCAACGCGCCCGGCGTCCTGCCCGCGCTCAACGACGTCATGGTCGGACGCGGCAGCCTCGGTCAGCCCGCCTACGTCACCGTCTGGGTCGGCGGCGACCTCGTCGGCGTCGTCCGCGCCGACGCCGTCGTCGTCGCCTCCGCCACCGGCAGCACCGGCTACTCGCTCTCCGCCGGCGGCCCCATCCTCCACCCCCGCGCCCGCAGCGTCGTGCTCACGCCCGTCGCCCCCCATCTCGCCCAGGCCGCGCCGGTCGTGCTCCCCGCCGACGCCGTGATCGAACTCCGCATCGGACGCGAACACCCCGGCTCCCTCTCCGTTGACGGCCAACGCCCCTATCCGCTCAAGCCGGGCGGCGGCGTCCGCGTGCAGCGCAGCGAGTCGCTCGCTCGCCTCGTCCGCTTCGGCGAGCGCTCCTTCTTCGCCCAGCTCGGCAAGCGCCTCGCCTGGCTTGACGAGCGCCGCCTCGAGGCCGCCTCCCGCACCGGCGTCGAAGCCTTCGACCAAGCCACCGCCGACCCCTCCTGACCCTCCGAACCTTCCCGCCGGACACGCTCGGACGCCGGAAATGTAAACAGTCCCAGGCTCTCGATCCGGCTCAACGGGGCCAACCCCGCGATTCGATAGGATGGATCTGATTCCCCCCGCGCCCCAGCCTGCTCCGACCGGAGGAGTGCCATCGTGTTGATCGGCCTGCATCTGCGTGACTTCGTGCTGGCCGACCGCGTCGCGCTCGACCTGCACGGCGGCTTCACCGTGATCACCGGCGAGACCGGCGCCGGCAAGAGCGTCCTGACCCAGGCGCTCACCTTCGCGCTCGGCGCGCCCGCCGACGACGAAATGATCCACCCTGCCGCCGACGCCGCCGAAGTTGAAGCCGCCTTCGACCTCAGCGGCCGCGACGCCTACGGCCCCGTCGCCCGCCTGCTCTCCGACGCCGACATCCCCTTCGACGGCGAACTGATCATCCGCCGCACCGTGACCCGACCGCGCCGCGGCTCGTACCGACTCGGTGGCCGCCTGCGCCTCAACGACCGCGCCGCCACCGTCGGCGTCCTCCGCGCGCTGGCGCCGCTGCTCGCCGACATCCACGGCCAGCGCGATCATCTCTCGCTGCTCCGACCGCAGGAACAGCTCGAACTCCTGGACCGCTTCGCCGCCGTTGAGCACCAGCGCGACGCCGTCTCCGCAATGGTCCGCCGACTGCGCACGCTCGACCGACGACTCAGCGACCTCTCGGAGCACGAGCGCGAACGCGCGCGCCGCATCGCGCTGCTCCGCCACGAGGCCGCCGAAATCGCCGCCGCCGGCCTCCAACCCGACGAAGAGGCCGACCTGCTCAGTCAGCATCAACGCCTGATCCACGCCCAGACCCTGGCCGCCGACGCCTCGCTCGCGATCGCGGCGCTGGGCGACGACTCGCTCGGCGACGCCCTCGCCGCCGTCCGCCGCATCGCCGCAATCGACGCGCACGCCCAATCAATCTCTGACGCCCTCGACAGCGCCGCCGAGCAGGTCGCGGAAGCCGTCCGCTCCCTGCACGCCTACGCCGATCAGGTCGAACTCGATCCGCAGCGCCTGGTCGAGATCGAAGCCCGCATCGCCCTGCTCGGTGACATGAAGCGCCGCTGGGGCGACACCCTCGCCGAGGTCATCCACTACGGACAGCAGGCCCAGGCCGAGGCCGATCGGTTGGAACAGGAAACTGCCGACGGCGACGCGCTCGCCGCAGAGGCGGAGCAGCTCGCCCGCGACCTCGCCGACGCCGCCAGTGAACTGAGCGCCCGCCGCCGCGCCGCCGCCGCCCAGCTCACCGACGCCGTAGCGGCTGAGTGCGAACACCTGCGCCTCGCCAACGCCCGCATCGAGTTCTGCTTCCAACCGCTTCCGCCCACTCCGACCGGACGCGCCCTGCCCATCGGCGGCCAACGCTGCGGATTCGACCAGAACGGCATCGACAACGTGGAGCTGCTTGCCGCCTTCAATCCCGACGCTCCGACGCGCCCGTTACAGCGCATCGCCTCCGGCGGCGAGACGGCTCGCTTAACATTGGCGATCAAGGCAGTGCTAGGCGAAAGCGATGTCGTGCCCCTGATGGTCTTCGACGAGGTCGATGTCGGACTCGGAGGCCGCAGCGGCGGCCTGATCGGCGAGCGCCTCGCCCGCCTCGGAGAGCGTCGGCAAGTGATCTGCATCACCCACCTCCCCCAGGTCGCCGCCCGCGCGGCGGAGCACATCACCGTGAGCAAATCCGCCTCCGCCGGACGGACCAGCGTTGATGTGCGCATGCTCTCCGCGCCAGAGCGCATCACCGAACTGGCCGAGATGCTCGGCGGCCAGACCGACCATAACCGCGCCAGCGCCGCCGACCTCCTGCACACGGCGGTCGTCTCATGACCTCCGAAACCCTCGGCCCCACGCCCGTCGCCACCGTGCGCCAGCGTGCCTCCGAATTACACGCGCTCCAGGACATCACGCTCGATCGCCAAACACCCGCCGAAGCGCCGCTCCACGCTGAGAAAGCCGTCGTCGGCGACGCCCCCGAAATTCACCGCCTGATCCAATACTGGTTCGACACAACCGGCGACGTCCTGCCCCGCACCGAAGGCGAAATCTACGAGACGATCCGCGACTTCTTCGTCATCCGCGACCCCAAGGGCAGCCGCCTGCTCGCCGCCGGCGCGCTGCACGTCGAATGGCGCGACCTCGCCGAAATCAAATCGCTCGTCGTCGATCCCGGCACGCAAGGGCGCGGACTCGGACGCATCATCGTTGACGCCTGCCTCAGCGAGGCCGTCGAGATGGGCCTGAAGACCGTCTTCGCCCTGACCACGACGCCCGCCTTCTTCGAGCGCCTCGGCTTCCGCATCGCCGGCGTCTCCGCCTTCCCGCGCAAGGTCTGGAACGAGTGCTTCCGCTGCCCCAAGTACAACGCCTGCGACGAAATCGCCGTCACCATCGACCTGCGCGACAGGCTCGAATCATGAGCGGCGCCAGTCCCGACAGCCCGGACGAATCCCCGCGCGCGCTCACCGAAACCGTGCTCGCCTCCGAGCAAGTCTTCCGCGGCGCCCGCATCAATGTCCGCGTCGACTACGTCCAAATGGCCAACGGCCGACCCGCGCGCCGCGAAGTCGTTGAACACCCCGACGCCGTCGTCATCCTCGCCCTCCGCGACGACGGCGCCATCGCCTTCGTCCGCCAGTGGCGGCATCCGACCGGCCGCCCTCTGCTCGAACTCCCCGCCGGCCGCATCGATCCCGGCGAATCTCCCGCCCAGACCGCCCGCCGCGAACTCCGTGAAGAGGTCGGCCTCGATCCCGCCCGCCTCGACTTCGCCCGCGGTTTCTACGTCGCGCCCGGCTTCGCCGACGAATTCCTGCACGGCTTCATCGCTCGCGACTGCCGCGAAGCGCCCCTCGAGGCGGACGAGGACGAAGACCTGATCGTCGAGTGGAAACCGCTCGGCGAAGCCATCGAACTCGTCGAGGCCGGCGAGATCATCGACGCCAAATCCGTCATCCTGATCCAGTACCTGGCGCTCGAAGCGGTCGGGCCGTTGGGCCGCAAGATCGTCCGCCACTACCGCGGTCAAGAATGAGCAACCGCGCGACGCCCACCCGCGCCGCCGATCACAAGCAGGAGAGCCCGTCGCACCGAGATTGACGCGCCAGCGCTACCACTACCATCAGGCGCCGATCGGTGCGAAACTGAAGAGCGTATCCACAGCGGGGGACAACACGATGCTGCAGCATGACGTTTTGATTGTCGGTTCCGGATTGGCGGGAATGCGCGCCGCGCTGGAGGTCTCCAACGACCCCACGCTGGACGTCGCGATCCTCTCCAAGGTCCACCCTCTGCGCTCCCACTCCGGCGCCGCCCAGGGCGGCATCGCCGCCTCGCTCGGCAACTCCGCCGAAGACTCCTGGGACCTGCACATGTTCGACACCGTCAAGGGCGGCGACTACCTCGTCGACCAGGACGCCGCCGAAGTGCTCACCCGAGAAGGCCCCGAGAACATCTTCGAGCTCGAGCACATGGGCTGCGCCTTCTCCCGCGACGACGAAGGCCGCGTCGCCCAGCGCCGCTTCGGCGGTCACACCGCGCCCCGCGCCTGCTACGCCGCCGACCGCACCGGCCACGCCGTCCTCACCGTCCTCTTCGAGCAGCTCCTGCGCCGCGGCGTCAAGGTCTACTCCGAGTGGTACGCCCTCGACCTCGTCGTCAAGGACAACGTCTGCCAGGGCCTCGTCGCCTACGACATCCTCTCCGGCCAAATCGAAGCAATCTCCGCCAAAGCCGTCATGTTCGGCACCGGCGGCTACGGCCGCGCCTTCCGCGTCACCACTAACGCCTTCGCCTCCACCGGCGACGGCGTCGTCATGGCCTACCGCGCCGGCATCCCCCTGGAAGACATGGAGTTCGTCCAGTTCCACCCGACCGGTCTGCAAGGCTCCGGCATTCTCCTCTCCGAAGCCGCCCGCGGCGAGGGCGCGCACATCGTCAACTCCGACGGCTTCCGCTTCATGGAAAACTACGCCCCCGGCCGCATGGAGCTCGCCCCCCGCGACATCGTCGCCCGCGCCGAGCAGTCCGAGATCGAGGCCGGCCGCGGCGTCACTCCGCTGCGCGACTCCGTCTTCATGGACCTGCGCCCCATCGGCGAAGAGCGCATCCGCTACGCGCTGCCCTCCGTCCTCCACCTCGCCCGCGACTTCGCCGGCATCGACCCCCTCGAAGCCCCCGTCCCGATCCAGCCGACCGCTCACTACTCCATGGGCGGCATCCCCTGCGACATCAACGGGCAGGTGCGGATCAAGGATCAGCCCGGCGCGCCCCAGATCACCGGGTTCTTCGCCGCCGGCGAGGCCTCCTGCGTCTCCGTGCACGGCGCAAACCGGCTCGGCACCAACTCCCTGCTCGAAGCCGTCGTCTTCGGCCGCCGCGCCGGACGCGGCATCCTCGATGTCGTCCACGACCTCGAACCGACCAACATCGACGAAGGCGACATGGCCAACGCCGTCGGCGAGGTGGACAAGTTCCTCCGCGCCGAGGGGCCCGAGAAGGTCGGCAAAATCCGCGCCGAGCTGCGCGACACGATGATGGACAAATGCGGCGTCTTCCGCGACGACGCCGAGCTGCGCGACTGTCTCTCCGAGGTCAAGGACTACCAGGAGCGCTTCCGCAACGTCTCCATCGACGACCACGGCTCCACCTTCAACACCGATCTCCTCGACGCCATCGAGCTCGGGCACATGCTCGAGTACGCGGAAGTGATCGTCACCGGCGCCCTCGCCCGCCAGGAGTCGCGCGGCGGCCACGCGCGGCGCGACTTCCCCACCCGCGACGACGACAACTGGTTCCAGCACACCCTCGCCTATCGTCCGCAAGACGGCGAGGACGGCCCCCGACTCGTGTACTGCGATGTCAACATGGAGCCCAAATTCCGCGAGCCCTTCCCCCTCCAGGAGCGCACCTACTAGACCCCTGCGCGAGAGCGGACCTACTAGACCCTGCGCGAGAGCGCACCTCCTCGACCCTGCGCAAGAGCGAACCCGAGCCGCCGACCGAGAGCAACGAACAGGCGCGAACCATGGCCCAGCAAGAATTCATCATCCAGCGCTACAACCCCGACACCGACGAGTCCTACGAGGAGTCGTTCGACGTTGACGTCCAGCCCGGCCAAACCGTCCTGGACTCCCTCAACGCGATCAAGTGGGAGCAGGACGGCACGCTCTCCTTCCGCATGTCCTGCCGCCACGCGATCTGCGGCTCCTGCGCGATGAAGGTCAACGGACAGTCGATGCTGACCTGCCAGACGCAGGTCGATGCCGCCGCCGAGCGCGGCGACCCCGTCCGCATCGGCCCGATGGGCAACCAGAACGTAATCAAGGACCTGGTCGTCGATGTGACCAAGTTCCTCCACCAGTTCGAGCGCGCCGAGACCTGGCTCGAACCCTACGAAGATCAGGAGCCGCCGGAGAAGGAGTACCGCCAGAAGGTCGAAGAGTTCGACCACTGGTCGCACGCCTCCACCTGCATCCACTGCGGCGCTTGCTACTCCGACTGCACCGTCGCCGGCGTTGATGAGAACTTCCTCGGCCCCGCCGCCCTCGCCAAGGCCTACCGCTTCGTCATGGACAGCCGCGACTCCAAGCGCGCCGAGCGGCTCGAATACCTCTCCAACACCGAAGGCGGCATTTGGGACTGCACCCGTTGCTACATGTGCGTCCAGGCCTGCCCCAAAGACGTCCTGCCCATGGACGCGATCATGGAGCTGCGCACCCTCGCCATCGAGGCCGGCATCACCAACAACCACGGCGTCCGCCACCACAAGGGCTTCACCGGCGGCGTCCGCAAACGCGGCCGCCTCGACGAAATGATGCTCCCCGTCCAGTCCGTCGGCATCGGCCGACTGCTCACCGGCAACATCTCCGCCCACAAGGAGATGATGGACTACACCCCCGGCGCCATCCGCCTGCTCAAGTCGCGCAAACTCTTCACCATCGCCCAACGCCACGGCGCAAACGCCGAGGGCCGCGAGCAGATCCAGCGCATCTTCGACGAAGTCGAAGCTGAAAAACACCACCACAACGTCGACGCCGAAGCCTTCGGCGCAGAGTTCGAGACCGCCATCGGCGGTCACTAAGCCAGCGTTGACCGCAACGACGACTCACCAAGCGGGAGAGCGGACCATCATGAGCAAGTACGCATTCTGGCCGGGTTGCGTGGCGCGCGGAGCCGCGCCCGAGCTGTACACCTCCACGCTCGCCGTCGCCGAGCATCTCGGCATGGACCTCGTCGAGCTCGAGGCCGCCGCCTGCACCGGAGCCGGCATCATCTCCGACGGCGAACCCTACCTCCAGGACGTCCTCAACGCCCGCACGCTGGCCATGTCCGAGCACCTTGACCTGCCACTCATGGACATCTGCTCCACCTGCGTCGGCGTCCACCGACTCGCCGCCGAGAAGCTGCGCGACGTCGATTACCGCATCCGCATCAACCACCACCTCGCCCCAGAAGGCATCGAGTACCGCGGCTCCGCCGATCCGCGCCACCTCCTCTGGATCCTGCTCGAAGACGTCGGCATCGACAAAATCAACTCGATGATCAAGCGCCCCCTTGAAGAACTCAACCTCGGCCCCTTCTACGGCTGCTACATCGTCCGCCCCGAGCGCACCCTCGACTTCGACGCTCACCCCACCCGCCGCAACAGCCTCGAGCAGCTCATCGACATCCTCGGCGCCACCACCGTCACCTACGACGGCATGACCAAGTGCTGCGGCTTCCCCATCCTCACCACCAACAAGAAGAACTCCCTGACGATGGCCGGCACCCACCTCAACGAAGCCCAGTCCAAGGGCGCGGACGCCCTCGTCACCCCCTGCCCGCTCTGCCACCTCAACCTCGACGCCCAGCAGCCCGACGCCGCGAAAATCATCGACCGCAACCTCAACCTCCCCATCCTCCACGTGCCCCAGCTGCTCGGCCTCGCCATGGGCCTCGCGCCCGAGCGGCTCGGCCTCACCCGCCACGTCGTCGACACCAACCGCCTACTCAACAAAATCGGCGTCTGACCACCCAAAACGCAGCCGCCCCCGCCCGGCGAACCGAGCGGGGGCGACGCAGACAGCGGAGGGCGGTCAGCCGGAGAGACATCCGATGTCTCCCATGCGGACATCGGCGGGCGGGCGGGGTGACAGTTTCTACCGTCTGACCGCAAACCCCTCCAACATCCAAGACGCCCCAACAACCCAAAAGGTTCCCTAAGCCCCCGCCCCAGTCCCCCGCAACCGCGGATCAAGAATGTCCCGAATCGAGTCGCCAAACAGGTTGAACGCCAGGACAATCAACGTGATCGCCGCGCCGGGCGTCAGCGCCAGCCACGGCCAGCGCGTCATCTGCCCGCGTTGCGTCGCCTCGAAGAGGATGAATCCCCACGTCGGATTCTCCGCCGAGTTTGCGCCCAGCGCCAAGAACGAGAGCGCCGCCTCGGCGAGGATCGTGCCCCCGATTGTCACGGTCGCCAGCACCATAATCGGCGCCACGATGTTCGGCAGAATGTGACGCAGCACGATCCGCGGCGAGGACGCCCCAATCGTCCGCGCCGCCTCGATGTAGGTGTACTCCTTCAGCGACAACACCGTCCCGCGGATCACCCGCTGGGTCCCGGGCACCAGGAAGATGACAATGACGAACACCACCGTCCCAATCCCGGGCGACATCATCGTCACCAGCACCATCATCAACACCAACGGCGGGAGGGCTTGGAATGCGTCCGAGATGCGTTGCACAACCATGTCAAAGACCCCGCCGATGTATGCGGAGACAGTCCCGAACAAGGTGCCGATGGCGATGCCAATGCTGGTCGCCGCTAGGCCAATGATCATCGCCGTGCGCGCCCCGAAGATGATCCGGCTGAACATATCGCGCCCGAGCGAATCAGTCCCGGCAATGTGATCCCACGACGGTGGCGCCAGCTTGTTGATGACATTGGTTTCGGACGCCGGGTAGGGAGAAAATCCCGGCACGATCGTGGTGCCCCCGACGCTGATGTCCTGCCCGAACACGGCTGTCACGAGCAAGATGAAGATGATCACCGTGGCAATCGCGCCCAAGGGACGCTGGCGCGCGAGCTGCCCCAAGTGTCGCAACCGGCTTCGCCGCTCAACGATAGGGACCTGCAGAGTCTCCAGGGCTTCTGCGGATGTGGCCATGCCGAACCCCTATCCGTACCGGATGCGCGGATCGATCCAGGCGTAGCTCAGATCGACCAGCAGATTAATCAACACCACGCCAAGCCCGATGACCACGGTGATTCCAACGACCACGTTGAAATCTGCCCGCCGGATCGCCGTGACGAGCATTGCTCCCACCCCGTTGATGCGGAAGATGTACTCCACAATCACGGCGCCGGAGATCAGGAAGGCGAACTGATTGCCGAAGATCGTCAGCACCGGAATGAACGAGTTGCGGAGCACGTGCCGCGTCACGATCGACCGCTCGGTCAAGCCCTTCGCCCGGGCCGTCCGCACGTAGTCCTCGTGGATGATCTCCAACACCTGTGAGCGCTGCATCCGCATCAACGTCGCCATCAGGGAGGCGGAGAGCACCAGCGCCGGAGCGATCATGCTCTCCAGATTCTTCTGCACCCCGTCCCAAATGTAGGGCGACTCCAGGGTGGCCAGAGAGACATTGAGCCAATCAGCGACAAAGGCGACGACGAGCACCCCCAGGAAGAAGTTCGGGATCGCGAGTCCCAGGATGGTGAATACCCGCCCCGCCATATCCGGGATCGACCCTTGCCTGACCGCCGAGATCACGCCCACCGGGATCGCGATGATGAAGGCCAGCACGCTGGCCAGGATCACCA
Organism: Dehalococcoidia bacterium; assembly: GCA_965200625.1. Classification (GTDB taxonomy): domain Bacteria; phylum Chloroflexota; class Dehalococcoidia; order Bin125; family Bin125; genus Bin125. The sequence continues at coordinate 878,852 of OZ241375.1, read as the reverse complement.
ACTCCAGACTGCGCGGAATCCGGATCTTGATGTCGTTGAGCACGCTCTCACTGGTTGCGAACGACTTGCCCAAGTCGCCCTGAAGCGCGTTCCACAGCCAGTCCCCATACCGTTCCAGCGGCGGTTTGTCGAGCCCCAGCTCGCGATTGAAGCGATCAATCACCTCCTGCGTCAGCCCCGACCCTTGCGCCCCCTCAGCGAGCAACCGCTCCGCGGTCGAGCCCGGAAACATGTTCACGAGCATGAAGGAGATGAAGGACAGGATGAAGACGACGACGACCACGCCGAGCAGTCGCCGGATGATATATCCGCTCATCTCACACTCCCTGCTCGCCAACGCTGGTGCGCAGCGCGCCCCAAGCTGGGGCGCGCTGCCAGCCGGTTACAGGTTCTTCCAGATCTTCTCGGTGTTGGTCGCGCCCCAACCCGGGTTCCAGGCGTTGTACGTGTCCATCTCGTTGAACAGGTAGCCGCGCCGCGCCGCAATGCGGTACGGGTTGACCGCGAAGATGCGCCACATGTTCTCGAGCTCGCGGACCCGGATCTTCTCGAGAATCTCCGAGCGCTTGTCCACGTCCAGCTCCTGTCGCTGGTCCAGACACCACTGGTCAACATCGGGCTCCGAGATGCCGTAGAAGTTACCCGGGCTGTCCGTGTGGAGCTTGCCGTACGCAAGGCCGTCCGCGTCCATCTCGGCGCCGATCAGCCAGGTAAACAGCGCCTCGGAGAAGTCCCGGGTGACCAAGCGGGCAATCCACGTTTCGAGGTCAACCTGCTCGTGGATCGCGTTGACGCCGAGGTTGTTCTTCCACTGATCCACGATCAGCAGGAACAGGTTCAGGTACGGGCCAGGCACCGTGTACATCGCGGCCTGGAACTCCAGCGGATTCCCCTCGTTGTACCCGGCCGCATCGAGCAATTCCCGACCCTTCTGCGCGTCGAAGTCGGCGAATTCACCGAGCTCGCTGGTAGTCCACGGCCACTCGCGGAAGCCCCACGGCGAGTTGTCGTCGCGGAAGAACGTCCAGTTCTGCCCGTATCCGGCCGCAGCCAGGCCGTTGTAGATGCCTTCCTTCTGTTCCTCGCGGTTCATGCCCAGCGAGAGCGCCTGGCGGACGCGCGGGTCATTGAACGGCTCGACGCTCAGATCCTTGAAGGTCATGTACGGCTGCCAACCCGGGGGCGGGGCCGTCACTTGCAGGATCGTGTCCGGCTGCGTCTCCAGCGCCTGCTCGACATCAAAGATGTCGTTCATCGTCATCCGGTCAATGACCCCGGTCTCCCAGGCGGCCCACTCCGACTCACGCTGCGCGACGAAGTCCGGACCGTGCAGCGCCTCCATGTAGGGCAGCTGCATCCCCGTCCGCGGGTCCTGCTTGAAGTAGGTCGGGTTCTTGCTGGCCTTCCACTCCGCCCCCTGCTCGACGAAGTCGAGCACAAATGGGCCGGTACCCACCGTGTTGCGCCAGTCGTCCAACACCGTGTAGTCATTGGTGATGAACTCAGGCGCCGCCACCACGTGGAACGGGTTCATCATGTTGTTGAGCAGGTACGCCGCCGGCTCCAGCAGGTTGAAGCGCACCGTGTTCGAGGCGTTGTCGTGCTCAATGTCCTTGACCGCGGTGTAGGACGACGCCTGGACCGGAACCGGGTCTTCTTCCATGTTGTGGCCGAGGAACGAGCCGTCGCGCAGCGCGTCGTACGCGATCTTGACATCCTCAGCCGTCATCGCGCGACCGTTGACCGGCGGTTTGTCCTGCCACGTGATCCCGTCCTGAAGCTGGAACACCAGCGTCGTCTCATCGGGAATCTCCCAGCCCGCCGCCAGGTCACCCTCGTTCTCGTAATAGTGCGCGTTCGCCCAGTCGTCCATCGGGAAGACGATGAGCTGGCTGTAGAACATCGGCGCAAAGGCAGCCATCAGATTCGCGTTGGGGCCGAGCACGTTCCAGTTAGCGGCGGGCAGGTGAGCCAGCGTCCAGGTGCCGCCATACTTCGGGCCGTCCGCCTGACCCGGCAGATTCTGCAGCTTGCTCCAGTGATAGCGCAGCCGCCACTCCTCTTCGGGCGTCAGGCTCATCGCCTCTTCCTCGGCCGTCAGCTGACCCGGCAGCAGCGCCACCGCCTGCTCCTCCATCGCCTCCTGCTGCGTGGACGCCTGCTGCGCGGCGGTCTGCTGCGCCTGCTGCTGAGCCTGCGCCTGCTCCGCTTGCGGCTGAGGCTGCGCCTGCTGTTGCGGCTGCGCCTGCGCGGCGGCCTGCTGACCGTCGTCATCGTCGTCGCCGCAACCAACCAGCGCAATCCCCGCCGCGCCCACGCCCGCCCGCGCCGAGGCGCTGATCAGCGACCGACGGCTCAACCGCTTGCGCTGCATCCGCTTCCAGTAATTTCGCTCTGTCATGATTCACTCCTGCGCCCTGGTGCCAATGCGCGGCCGATAACCGCGACGCGACGACTCGCGTGAGCGTAAGATAGCGCTTTGTGACGCAGATTGCACAGGAGCTGCCCAGTGACCGACGCCGACGCGATTGAAGCTCGGGTGCGGCGCTTCCTCGCCGACGCCCGGATCCCCTACGAGACCATCGCCTGCCAACCCGATCAGGCCGACACCGCCGTCTTCTGCGAAGTCTTCGGCATCGCCCCCGAAGCCTCCGTCAACACCATCCTCGTCGCCTCCAGGAAGGAGCCCAAAACCTACGCCGCCTGCCTCGTCCTCGCGCACACCCGCCTCGACGTCAACCGCAGCGTGCGCAAGGAAATGGGTGTGCGCAAGTGCTCCTTCGCCTCCTTCGCCGAGACCGAGGCCGTCACCGGCATGATCTCCGGCGGCGTCACCCCGTTCGACCTGCCCGCCGAAATCCCGATTCTGATCGATGCCCGCATCGTCGGAGCCGACACCATGTGGCTCGGCGGCGGCAGCCGCTCGCTCAAGATCGGCGTCAAGGCCGACGATCTCGCCCGCCTGCCCAACGCCCGCGTCGTCGAAGGCCTCGCCGGCTAGGACGCCGCCCGCAGCTCCTCCTCCAGCGCCGTAATCTCCTCCAGCGGCACAGCCCCCTCGCCGAGTCCCGCCCGCAGCGCCCGCTTGGCCGTCAGCTGTAACGCCCGATTCGCCGGCGTCGGCACCCCCTGCTCCAGTCCAAGCAGCACGATCTCTCCGTTCAACCAATCCGTCTCAATGCTCGGCACGCCCCGCCGGAACGACTGCCACGTCGAGCTCCCGCCTCGCTCCACGCCCTCAATCTCGCCCGCCGTAAACGTCGCCGCCCGCCGCTCGCCGACCTCCGCGCGGGTCGCGTAGTCAATCCCCGCCGCCGCGTAACAGGCGACCGCCTCATCGCGCATCCGCCGCATGAACGCCCGCACCGAGTCGCCGCCCACGCGCAGCGCCTGCTCCCCGCAAAGCGCCCCCACCGCATTACCCAGATTGTCGAGCAGCTTGCCGTACTTCAGCCGCATCACCGCCGCATCGGGCTGCGCGTTGAACCCCGCCGCCGACAGGTCCGCGCAGACCTGCGTGATCGTCGCATCCACCCCGCGCGGGAACCGACCGCTGTCCAGCAGCCCCGGCTTCGGCGCGCCGAACAGCGCGATCTCCCCCGCAACCAGATATGTCGCCGGCATCACCACGACCATCCCGTAGACATACCGAAAGCGCCGCGCGGCCGCCCGCTCGTTGGCAACCCCGTTCTGCCCACAGATCACGGGAATCTCATTGCCCGCCGCCCGCTCCAGATCATCCAGCGCGCTCGCCGTGTCCTGACCTTTCATCGTCAGCAGCACGACATCGTCCGCGCGGAAGTCAAGCTCCGCCGGATGCCCCGCCGTCGCCACCGCCACCGTCTCCGTCCGCCCCGGCTGGCGCACCAACAGCCCCTGCTCGCGCATCACGGTCAGATGCTCACCCCGCGCAATCAGCACCACCTCCCGACCCGCACGCGAGAGCAACGCGCCAATCCCGCCGCCAATCCCGCCCGCACCATAGATGATGTATCGCATCCCGCACCCTCACTGCTCTACTGCGCTCTGTTGCGCTCCGATGTGCGCCAGCGGTCACCCCCCAGTCTGAATTGCCACGCCCCGCTGATCAACCAGCCAACCAGCAACCAGCAGCCCGCCCAGCCTGCACGGACAACAGGGCTACCATGCCTAACGACCGTCCCCGCTCAACGCAGGAGCCGCTGCCATGACCTCTCCCGTTTCCCTCCCCCAGATCGACGGCGACCTCACAGTCGACGGGCTGGAAGCGCCCGTCCGCATCGTCCGCGACCGCTGGGGCGTGCCCCACGCCGAGGCGCAGTCCGCCCGCGACGCCTTCTTCGCCCAGGGCTTCTGCCTCGGCCAGGATCGCGGCTGGCAGCTCGAGCTCTACCGCCACATGGCGCACGGACGCGCCGCCTCGCTGCTCAACAAGGGCCTGCTGCGCATCGACAAGCTGAACCGCACGCTCGGCTTCGGCCGCGACGCCGCCCGCGAGTGGGAAGAACAGTCCGACGACGCCCGCATGATCCTGCAGGCCTACGCCGACGGCGTCAACGCCGCCATCGCCGCCGGCCCCGCGCCCGTCGAATTCGCGTTGCTCGACCACGAGATGCAGCCCTGGTCGCCCGTCGACTCGCTGGCAATTCTCAAGATGGTCTCCGCCAATGTCCACTGGGCGACCAAGATCGGCAACGGCGCAGTCGCCGCCCGACTCGGCCTTGACGCGCTCCAGGCGCTGATCCCCGACGTCCCCGCCGATGGAGCGCTGATCGCCCCCGCCGGCGCGTCCTGGACAAACGGCGCGCACGCCTTCGCCGGCGCCCTTGCCGATCTCGAGTCCGAACCCGGCACGCGCCGCGGCGGACTCGACGGCTCCAACTGCTGGGTGATCGACGGCGCTCACACCGCCAGCGGCAAGCCGCTCGTCGTCGGCGACCCGCACCTCGCCTTCAGCGTCCCGCCCCAGTGGTACGTGATGCACATGCAGTGCCCCGAGTTCACCGTCGCCGGCCCCTGCAGCCCCGGCTATCCCGGACCGGTCTACTACGGACATAACACCCGGATCGCCTGGACAATGACCCACGCCCAGGGCGACCGCTGGGACGTCTACCGCGAGCGCATCGCCCGCAACGGCTCCGGCCCGACCGCCCAGTGGCTCGACGGCGAGGAACCCTTGCAGCGCCGCGACGAGGTGATCGAGATTCGCGGCGAAGAGGCCGTCACCCAGACCGTCTGGTCCACGCGCCACGGCCCGGTCGTCCACGGCGATCCCGAAGCCGACGACGAAGTCCTCGCCGCCCGCTTCGGCCTCGCCGACCCCTGCCACGACTTCGACGGCATGCTGACAATCTTCACCGCCGACAACATCCACGCCGCCCGCCAGGGCTTCCGCCGCTACGACTCAATCTCGGGCAACTACTGCTTCGCCGACCAGCAGGGCGCGATCGGCTACCAGTACACCGGCCGCGTCCCCCGACGCGAGGCCAAGCTGACGCCCGTCAACGGCTGGGACGGCGCGCACGAATGGGACGGCGAAATCCCGGCGGACGAACTCCCCCAGGACCTCAACCCCGACACCGGCGTGATCATCACCGCCAACAACCGCACCACCACCGCCGACTACCCCTACTACCTCAGCTTCAGCCAGACCCCCTACCGCGCCGATCGCCTGCGCGAACTGTTGCATGGCCGCGACGACTGGGCGCCCGAGGACATGCCCCAGGTCCAGTCCGACCAGACCAGCCTGCACGCGCGCTACACCGCCGGCCGCGTCGCGCAGGCGGCGGTCAACGGCGAGTCCGCGTTGACCCTCCAGTCGCTGCTCGCCGCGTGGGACGGCCACATGGCCGTCGACTCCGCCGCCGCGCTCGCCTACTACGAGTTCTGCGAGCAGCTGATCGCCCTCACCGTCCGCCGCTACTTCAACGCCCCCGCGCGGCTCGCCCAGAGCTCCTACGAGGAAATGCGCATCCTGCACGAGCAACTGAAAGCCGACAGCGCCCTGACCCTGCCGGCCGGGACATCGTGGGACGACGCCATCGGTGAAGCCCTGGGTAACGCCGCCGCCGTCCTCACCGAGCGCCACGGCGCGGATCAGCGCGGCTGGCAGTACGGCGACGCCCACCCCGTCACTTGGCGGCACAACCTCGGCCGCGACCCCGAGCGCGCCGCCCGCTTCAACGTCGGCGACTTCCCCAAAGGCGGCGACGGCAACACGCCCAACAACGCCACCGGCCTCATCAACCAGCCCGCCGACCACGGTGTCAGCTACCGCCAAATCTTCGACCTCGCCGCCCTCAACGGCGCGCGGATCGTCCTGCCCCCAGGCAACTCCGGCCGCCCCGACAGCTCCCACTACCGCGACCACATGGACAAGTGGCTGAACATGGAGTACTTCCCCCTCTACATCGAGTGGGAAGACATCGAGTCCAACAGCGAGGGCAGCCTCAGGCTTGATCCAGCCTGAGCTCGGGGCCGCCCCCCTTCAGTCCCTCCGGGACAGCTTCCCCCCAGAAGGGGGGAAGCAAATGACCTCCAGAAGGGGAAGCGGAATGATCTTCTAGGGCGCGGCCGCGTCAACGCTGGCCCGGAGGATGGCAAGGCCGCGCTCCAGATCGTGATCCGCGATGGTCAGCGGCGGCATCAGCTTGACCACGTCCGACGCCGCGCCGCCCGAGGTCTCCATCAACAGCCCGCGCTCAAACGCCTCCGCGCAGATGCTTGAGGCCAAACCATCGATCGGCGTGTGCAGACCCTGCAGCAACCCGCGTCCGCGCACCGTCCCGCGCAGCGCCTCATGACTGGACGCGATCGACTCCAGCTCCGCCCGCACGCGCTCCGCCTTACGCTCCACCTCCTGCGCCAACGCCTCATCCCGCCACCAGTTCAGCGCCTCAGTCGCGGTCACGAAGGCCGCGTTGTTGCCGCGGAAGGTGCCGTTGTGCTCGCCCGGCGACCAGACGTCCAGCTCCGGCCGAATCAACGTCAGCGCCATCGGCAGCCCGCTCCCCGAGATCGACTTCGACAGACAAATCAGATCCGGCTCAATCCCCGCCGGCTCAAACGAGAAGAACGTCCCCGTCCGCCCGCAGCCCGCCTGGATGTCGTCCACGATCAGCAGCACGCCATGCCGCTTGCAGCACTCCGCGAGCCGCTGCAACCAGCCAAAGTCCGCCGTGTGCAGCCCGCCCTCGCCCTGCACCGTCTCCACGATCACCGCCGCGGTGTCCGCCCCCTCGTTCTCACCCTTGCCCGCCAGCATCGCGTCCAACACCGCAATCGTGTCCGCCCCCGCGCCCAGCTCGCCATCGAACGGCGCGGTCAACTGATGCCCCAGCGGGACGCCCGCCGACTCCCGCTTCGCCGCATTGCCGCTCAACGCAAGCGCCCCCAGCGTCATCCCGTGAAACGCATTCGTGAACGACACGACGTTCCGCCGCCCGGTCACCTTCCGCGCCAGCTTCAGCGACGCCTCCACCGCATTCGTTCCCGTCGGACCGGGGAACATCACCTTGTACGCCATCCCCCGCGGCCGCAGGATGACCTCCGCAAAGCGGCGCAGGAAGTCGCGCTTCGCCGTCGTCGCCATGTCCAAAGAGTGGAGAATCCCCTGCGACCCCAGATAGCGCGTCAGCGCCCCGATCATCGCCGCGTCATTGTGGCCGTAGTTGAGCCCGCCCGCGCCGCTGAAAAAGTCGAGATACTCGCGCCCCTGCTCGTCCCACAGCGACGCCCCCGCCGCCCGCGACCACACCGCCGGCCAGCCGCGCACGTACGACCGAACCTCCGACTCCAGCTCCGCAAACGTTTCCAGACCGCTCATGGCGAGCGCACCCGTGACCATCCCCAAGCCTCACAATCCGACGCCCCGCCAAGAGCCGCCGCCTCCACTATGCCCGATTGCGCGCCCAATGTCGCCCACTGTCACGCAATCGGGCCGGATCGTGTGCAACCGCGAGGCTGGACAGTCCGATCGCAGCCGCCTAACTGTGCCCGTTGTGCCCCGCGTGACCGGCGTGGTTCGAGTGCTCCCCGTGATCACCGTGATCCATGTCGTGCGCGCAGTGATCAGGAGCCGGCAGGTCGAGCGCCGGATTGTGCGCGAAGAAGCCCGACGGCCGCAGCTTGAACCCGCTGCGGTGCACCGGCGCAACCGGCCAATCCTCCGGTACCACGATGTGGTTCATCCCCACCGTGTACCAGAGCACCACGTCCTGATCCGCGATCTCCCGATCCGCCGACACCCACGCCGGAATCCCCTGACCCGGCTCGCTCTGATTCGGGTAATCCCCCGCCGGATACATCTCCGCCGCGTCGTACGGCGTCACCCAGAGCTGCTTCTGCGCGAAGACCGCCCGCTGCGCCACCGCCGACTCCGGACCCGCCATCATCGCCACCGTCTCGCCCGGCACCAGCACATACGCCGTCGGCTGTCCAACCTGATTCTGCGCGTTCGCATTCGCGATCCGCCAGTGCCGCGCCGAGGCCGAGTTCGCCACCCGCTCCCCGTCCGACTCGCGACCCAGCGGCGCCGCCACCGCCGTAAAGGCGTTGTCGTACGGATTGTCCGGTCCCGCCGGCAGCGGCACCGTGTCCACCTCGTAGACCGTGTTCGTCCCCCCGTCGATCTCCATGTCCATCCGGAAGCAGAAGAAGTGCTGGTGAATCGGCCCCGCCAGCCGCGGCGCAATCAGATGCCGCGTAATCTGCGGATCGTCCGGCTCCGCCGCAATCGTCTGCACGATCCCCGTCGCCTTGATCTCCTGCTCCCACGAACCATCCTGGTAGAAGTACCAGTAGAAGCCGTAGTCGTAGTTGCCCACCGTCGCAATCGCCGAGACCACCAGCCGCCGCGACCGGCGCACATCCGAAATCGGCCCGTCATCGCCCATCCGCGTGTGCTTCCAGCTGATCCCGAAGTCCTCCTCGTGGATGCAGATCGCGTTCTTGATCGTCCGCGAACCCCCGTACTCGTTCGTCACCACGCCGTCCAGGTAGACGATCTCGCCCAGACAGTCGCAGCCCAGCTCCAACGAGTTCGTCAACCGCCCCAACCCGCCGACCTCGCCCGAGTCGAACGCATTCTTGAAATACTGCGTCGGCGACGGATCGCCGTACGGCACCACCATCTCCGCCATCGACGCGCGATAGCAGATCGGCCGCAGCGCGCCCTCGTCCTGGTAGCCAATCTGGTGCAACACCAGACCCTCGCGCGGATGCAGCGAGACCCGCATCTGCCACTTCTGCCACGCCAGCAGGTGCCCGTCCAGCGTGAACGACACCCCCTCCGGCTGGACAATGTCGAGCGGCTTCAAATCCTCGCGCGGCGCAATCCCGTTGTCGTGATAGTGCAGCGCCGACTCCGCCGGCGCCGGCCCCGGCTCGTCAATCAGATCGATCACCCGGCCCTCAACCAGATCCACGATCGCCGTCACGTGCTCAATCGGCCGCCCGTAGCCCGTCTCCTCCTCCGACTCGCGCAGGTACGAGATCGCCTTCAGCGTCCGGCTGTCGCGCTCCCACGACGTCCCGAAGTTGCCCCCCGGCCACGGGTCGATCTGGATCAGCGCAATCTGCTCGTCCGAGAACCCGCGCGCCTTCATCGCCTCCTGCCAGCGCGAATCCTGGCGCACCGCCGCCTCCGCCCGCCCGAACTCCTCCATCAGCGGAAACGGCTGATGCCCGACCAGCGGCGTCCAACGCACCACCGCCTCCGCGTCCAGGTCAACCACGCACTCGGCCGCCTCCCCAGTCGCCACATCAAGCAGCATCAGGAACGCCCGCCGCGCAATCGGATCACCCTCCGAGAAGCCGCGCACCACCTCCTTCGCCGGCTCCGCCAGAGCCACCAAAGGAAAGCGCCACCCCTCCCGAGGCTCATGCCCCCCCGCAATCCGAGAAGCAGCCGCAATCTCCGCCCCAGTCAACGGGTCCAAAGGATGCCCAACGCCAACAGCCCCAGCAGCTCGAGTCTCAGTAACCATCGGTAGTGCTCCAAATTCAGGTGTGCTGCTCCGAGGGTAGCTCAATTGCCAGACAGACCATGAGGCAGCGGCCACGCGTCGTCAGCCGAGGAAGATGTGCTCGCGGTGGTACGCGATGAAGTCCAGCCGAGGCGCGAACTTCTCCGGAACCGCGATCCGCTCCCCCACATAGTCGCTGAAGCTGGCGCGAAAGAACGGATTGTCGCTGGACTGGATCTGACTCGACAGGACGAGGCGCAGTTCTTGGTCAAAGGTGATCAACCCCCGATCAAACGCCCGATCGTGAAGCGCGGACAAACACAGCCCGTTGCGGGGATTGAGCCGATTCGCCGGATCGTCGCGCCAAGGCAGGATGTGCGAGGCGTTTAGGAGGCGCGGGTTGTCAAGGCCGGTAACACAGCACCGGCCTTGGTAGGCGCTCAACACCGACGCGCGAAAGAGCGCCTGCCCGCGCCGCACCTTGGTCTCCGCGATCACGTCCTCACCAACGGCGGTTGGCTGCGGCAAGTCATCATCCACGGAGGACGCATCCCCAAGCCGCGCGTTCGCCCGCGCAATCGCATCAGCCGTCGCCGGCCAATCCGACTGCAGTTCGTCCCATAACTCCCGATCAGCGCGGGCGGCGTGCTCCAAACCGGCGCGAGCTATCGAGTCGTCGAGGCTTGCGAAGTTGCCGAGCTTCATCGCCAGCGCCGACGGAGTGCGGCTGAGCAGGCCGGCGACGCGAATGACCTCAGCGTTCCTCTGGTTCAGCTGACCAAAGGGCAGACGGAGGTACATGCCAAGCGCGACTAGCAGTTCGTCTCGCGTCCACGGTCGCCGCGGCGTGGCCATTGCGCTTGCGCCTTGCACTCGAGCGGTTGCCAGGCCAGGCTAGCGCGAAAGGAGGACGCGATGCCTGATGCAAACGAACTGCCCGACGCGCTGCTGGAAGTCGGCTTCAGCGAAGACGTGACCTGGCTGGTGAAACGCCTCAGCTGGCGCGAACTGACGACCGACGACGCATGGATCGACCACATCGACATCCCCCCGCAGTTCTTTCGGGCGCTGACCCAAGTCTGGCCTCTGACGGGCGGCGCCCGCTTCCCGATCACGGTCGCGTCGCACGCCCTCTCTGGCGAGGGAGCCGCCCGTTTTGTGCGACGACGCGCGTACATCGAGTGGAATGTACCGGTCCGAACAATCAGCAGAGCCGGCGCGGACGCCGCCCTGATCATCCTCGCCGTCCGCAAAGACATGCCTACCCCCTATCTCTGGTCCTGGATCTGCGACACTCAAGAGGATGACGAATACGCGGAGACATTCTTCAACCTCAGCGGCGAACCAAGCGCCATAGCGAACTCAAGAGGCCTCACAATGTTCCCAAGAGTTCTGAACTGGTGAGCACGACTGCCGAATCGCGCAAACATGCCAAGCGCGCAAGGCATCAGTCCACACATCCGTTGTCGGCATTGCACTTAATGTTCTCTAAAGAATGATCCCCGGCAGGTAGCTAATATATTAATGCCCTTAACCTTTTCAAATTGCGCCTAGTTAACCCTTATGGCGGCCCGGCACTGTGCTACTATCCAAGTGCGCGAAAAAAAACAGACCTCGCGCCGTAATGCCTCCAGAAAGGGGTTCGTTGTGACTACGCTCGATAATCCAGATCGGCTCAGCGACACCAAAGAAAGAGAGGATGGGCGAATGACCTTTAGCTTCACTGCTAGACCGCGCACCCGGTGGGCAGTCTCGAATGCGGATCTCGACGCTGCAATCAAACTGGCGCTTGAGAAGCACGAAGGCAGAGCACCACGCAGAACGGTGGTCAATGAAGTCGGCGACCTACTGACAGGCGACTTTGGCCCGGCCGACCTTGAATGGGTCTGTATTGGCGGACTTCCCGGTCAACGGTGGGAGAAACGCACCCATGATCGTCGAAAGCCTCTTATCAAGCAGGGAGTCCTTGATCGCTTTTCCCCGCACGGCATCTGGCGTCTCCGCTAAAGCAGCACAGAGGGCGGGCCGACCGGCCCGCCCTCTCGCGCTTCCCCTGACCGCTACCCCTACTGACAGAACGACAACTCCTGATCCGGCGCAACCTCCGCCGCCAGGGCGCAGACCTGCTCCAGCCAGTCCGCCGGCAAGTTGTCGATGTACTGCGGTTGAGCACCAGCGGACGAATCAGCATCGTCGTCGTCTCCTGCGCCTGACTCGCCGTCAGCGTCGTGATCGCCCGCACCACCGAACTCGAGTCCACGCTCTTGAACGCCGACAGCACATGCTGCGCCTGCTCCAGCGCCCCGTCCCCAATCGCAAACAGCAGGTGGCCCTCGTAGACCAGAATCAACGACTCGGGCGAGCGGCCAATCGTCCCCACCTAGGCACCGCTGTCCAGAAACACGACGGCGCCAATCGCCGTGTTCGTCAGCTCCGCGTTGAGCACCAGCACCCCCGCCGCGTCGTGCGCCGCAATCGCCTCACCAATCGCCCGCCCCGACACCACCGGGTCGGTCAGGCTGCCCGCCGGAATGTGCGCCCGCTCCACGGAGCCGCTGTACGCACTCTCCAGACCGTCGCAGCGATCCTCCAGACCAACATTCGCCGCTTCGTGGAGCACACAGACCACCGTCCCGCTCAGCCCCGCGCCGTTGAACGCGCGCCCGGCGACCTCACCCTCCGCGCGGTCGTCCAGCCCGTAGTGCACCGTCGCACCGACCAGCCCGGCCGCGTCCGCGCCCGAGTTGAACGTCAGCATGAACGAGCCACTCTGGCGCACCGCGACCATCGCGTCCCGCAGCCCCGCCAAGTCAGGAATCGACGAGGCCACGCCCACCGCGCCCCGGTCCACACAGTCCATGATCGCCGCCGCCTGCGCCCCCACCTCCGGCTCGCCATGAATCTCGACGTTCCCCAGACCCAGGTCACTGGCGCTCTGCGACGCCACCGTGTTGAACCAGTTCCAGAATGGATCCTTCGCCGCGCCATGGTGCACAACACGGTAGAGCGCGTCCGACACCGCCGGCATCGCCGGCATCGCCGCCTCTTCCATGCCGTCCATCTGCATCGAATCGGCCGCCGCGCCCTCAATCGCCACCGACGACGAGAACAACAACTGACCGCTCGAGTCCGCCGGCAGGAAGCGATGCTCCGGCCGCTGCACCGCGCCCCAATTGCCGTCCGCGCCCCGCTGCTGCACGCCAACCTCCACCCGCCCGTCATCATGCCGGATCGCCGCGACGCGCACTTCCCCGCCCCCATGGTGAGCGGCGTACACCGTGCCCGCAACAATCGCAATCAGCGCCAGCAACCCCACACTGATCAACCGCCAGTTGTCCTGAATCTTGCCCTGAATCACAGCACCCCCCTTTCCCAATTGCGGCGCAATCTAGCGCCGTCGTCAATCGCCGTGGTCAACCCCAGCGCCCGCAGACAACACGACGGGCGCGGGAGGATGCCCCCCGCGCCCGCCGAAAGTTGGACAGAGCTGGTCAGTGCGCGTCGCGCCGCTAGACCGCCTCGATGATCGTCGAGATGCCCATCCCCGCGCCGATGCACTGCGTCGCCAGACCGTACTGCCCGCCCGAGCGCTTCAGCTCGCGCGCCACAGTCGTGACCAGCCGCGTCCCCGTCGCGCCCAGCGGGTGACCAATGGCCAGCGAGCCGCCGTTGACGTTCACGCGGTCCATCGGAATCCCCAGCTCCTTCACCGACGGAATCACCTGCGCCGCAAACGCCTCGTTGAACTCCACGCGGTCGATCTGCGAAGCGTCAATCCCCGCGTGGTTCATCGCCTTGCGCGTCGCCGGAATCGGCCCCAGACCCATCACCTGCGGCTTCACGCCGCCGACGCCAAAGCCCGCGATCCGCGCCAGCGGCTCCAGACCCAGCTCGTCCGCCTTGCGCTCGCTCATCAGCAGCGCCGCGGTGAAGCCGTCGTTCGTCGGACAGCTGTTCCCCGCCGTGATCCGAATCTCGCTCTGCGTGTGCGAGACCGTCCCCCGCACCGTCCGCAGACCGCTCAGACCCTCAAAGTTCGTCCCCGGGCGGTAGCCCTCATCGACCGTCACCACGGCCGTCTCCCCGCGCTCGTCAAGCAGCAGGTTGCCTTCCTCATCGAAGACCGGGCGCTGCACCTCGATCGGCACAATCTCCCGCTCGTAGAATCCCGAGGCCAGCGCCTCACCGTACTTGCGGTGCGACTCGACCGCGAACTCATCCAGCGTCTCGCGCGAGATGTCGTACATCTCCGCCACGTTCTGCGCCGTCTGCAGCATCGAGCAAACCGGCGACGAATCCAGAATCTCATCCGGAATCGGCACCGAGAAGTCCAGACCGTGGCTCGGCGCAAGGTTGCGCTGCGACTCGGTCATGTTGTGCCGATCCTGGTTGAACTCCGTGATCCGGTTCGGCGGCGTGCCCCCGCCGCCGCCCAGCTGGCGACCCATGCGCTCCACGCCCAGCGCGATCCCCACGTCAATCGCGCCGACCATGATCTCCTGCGTCACCCGGTGCAGCGTCTCCATCGACGACCCGCACTGCCGGTTCGAGTCGAACGTGCAGACCGACTCCGGCAGCCCCGCCAGCCGCACAATGTGGTTCGCCCCAATCCCGGCCAGCTCCGCCACGCCGCCGACGCAGCCCATGCCGACGTCCTCAATCTCGTGCGCCGACAGCTGCGGGTAGCGCCCCAGCAACTCCTGCAGCACCTGGACCCCAATCGTGTCCAGCCGGGTCGCCGTGAACGCTCCCCGCCCCCCGCGCGTAAACGCGGAGCGGACGCCATCAACAATGACGACATTCTGCATTTCCATCGTGCCAAATCCTCTCGCTGTCAGGCGCCCAAACACCCAAGCGCCCAATCCCAGTGGTTCCCCAGCAGTGTAGCGTCTCCCAAATCCCCAAGAGCCCCCCCCCCGCACCCTCCTCCGCCATACCCGCGACGACGTCGCGGGTATCTCGCCGCGTCGAGCCCGGACCGCTCTGCTGTGCGAGACGAGATTGCCGCGGCGGAGCGCGGCAATGACGGCGAGGTGGTCAGCGCTCCCCCAGCAGACCATCAGTTCGACTAAAATCGATCATCCACCCGCAAGCCGAAAGCGCCCCCCAATGCCCATCGCCCCCACCCGCCAAGCCGTCATCAACCGCCTCGCCGAACTAGCCGGCCCCGAGAACCCCGGCTACATCGCCGTCAAAGCCTGCATCGCCCTCGTCCGCATACTCCCCCCAGATCCTCCCCGCTTCCCCCCTCTGGGGGGAAGCTGTCCCGTAGGGACTGAAGGGGGGTCCCCCACCCCCGAAGCCCCCATGCCCGACATCTACGCCGACTACTTCGACGACGAGGAAGACGAAGACCCCTCCAACCTCGAAGAGGAAGAACCCCCCTAATCCCCCAACGCCAACCCCACCAGTTTTTTTTTCCTCCCCACCGCCACCGCGCGCTCAGCGAGCAAAGGCCAGCCCCGCCGTTCCCGCCCGAGACTACCGGAGGAGCCAGGCAACGCTCACGGCCCAAAGATGTCCGCCACCGAGCAGCGGAATCCAGGCAGAACGTCGCCGCCGTCCAGCTCACCGTCAACTACCACAAACAACCGCGCCGGACCCCCGAGGGAGCCCGGCGCGGATTGGTCAGTCTGACCCTTGCCCAACGGTCTACACCTCGAAGTTGTAGACCTTCATCGCGTTCCGCTGGAGGACGTTGAGCAGGTCCTCCTCCGGCAGCACGCTGAGCACTTCCTCAACGTGCTGCTTCGGGTTGCGGGCGACGCTGTTCGGCCCCGGCGACATCGACGTCGGGTGCGGGAAGTCCGTCTCGAACATCAGGTTCTCGGAGCCGATCGTCTCGATCGCCTTGATCACCGAGTCCTCCTCGAACCAGAAGCACCCGTAGCACTGGCGCTTGAAGTACTCGGAGGGCAGCAAATCCATCTCCGGGTGCTCCTCGCGGCAGCCCGAGTTGAGCCACTGCCAGTCCATCGCCTCGAGCAGGTAGGGAATCCAGCCCACGCCCGATTCGACCGAGACAAACCTGAGCTCGGGGAAGCGGTGGCACATCCCCGAGAGGATGATGTCGAGGATCGCGTTGGAGTTGTCGAGGAACAGCTTCACCGTCGACTTGGCGTACGCCGCCTGGCGCCCGTTGTCAACCGTCACGTTGCGCAGCTCGGTGAGGTCGCCGGAGCCAATGTGGAAGTTGATCGACAGCCCCATGTCCTGCGCCTGGCTCCAGAGCGGATCCCAATGCTGCTCCGTGATCCGCGGCAGGCCGAAGGTGTGCGGCTGGTTCGTCATCAGGATGCCGCGGTGCCCGCGGTCGTAGGCGCGCTGCATCTCGTCAACGCACGCCTGCACGTCCCAGAACGGCATCGCCATGATCGGAATGAAGCGCGCCGGCTCCACCGACGTCCAGTCCACGAGGAAGTCGTTGTAAGCGCGGACGCAGTCGAGCCGCAGCTCATCGTCCGTCAGCTGGAGGAAGTTCCCCGAGCCAAACCCGCCGACGTTAGGATAGACGACCTGGGCGTACATCCCGTACTCGTCCATGCGCTGCAGGCGCTCGTGGATTTCCCAGCTGCCGTGGTCAGCTTCCTTGAGGCTCGGCGGGTGGTTCGGCGGCGGCGACTTCCAGCCCGCCATCGCGGCGCCAGCGGTGGGCATGAACTTCTTGCCCCCCATCACCCAGCGATCCTCGTTGATCTCCGGGTCGAAGATCACGTGCGGAACCAGGTCGCCCCACTTGCGCGTGGAGATGCGGTCAGTCCACAGCGTCTCCGGCTCGGAGACGTGCGTGTCTGAGTCGATCACCTTGATGCGATCGCAGATCATCTCGGCCATGGTCAATCCCTTCAGGCGGACGAGTGACGAATGTGTCAACAGGTTAGCACCGCCTGAGCAAACATTGCCGCGCCCCACCCTCCACCATCGCCGCCGCCGATTCCGCCAAACCCGCGCCCGCCGCTTCCGTCCCGACCCGCCCCACCCTCCGTCATCGCCGCCGCCGATTCCGCCAAACCCGCGCCCGCCGCTTCCGTCCCGACCCGCCCCACCCTCCGTCATCGCCGCTGCCGATTCCGCCAAACCCGCGCCCGCCGCTTCCGTCCTGGCCCGTCCCACCCTCCGTCATCGCCGCTGCCGATTCCGTCACACCCGCGCTTGCCGCTGCCGTCCTGGCCCGCCCCACCCTCCGTCATCGCCGCTGGCATTTCCGTCATACCCGCGCCCCCTTTCCGTCATTGCCGCTGGCCGTTCCGTCATACCCGCGCCCCCCTTCCGTCATTGCCGCACTTGCTGCGGCAATCTCGACGCGCCGGCGATTGAGGTGGAAGCAGCGAGATACCCGCGGCAAGCGCGGGTGGAAATGAGAGGGCAGCAACGACGGGGCGGGCGCGCGGGTCTGACGGCGGATATGTCGGAGTAGGGGCAAGCGGTACGCTGACGCTAATTCGCGTACTCGAAACAGATCTGCGTGTCTGTCCAAACCGCATCTGACCCGCCCCTGGACGAACAGCGCCCGCTCGGGATCGATCTGCCGCGCCGCCAGAAGCGGCTGATCATCTTCAGCGCCATGCTCGCCATGTTCATGGCCTCGCTCGAACAGAGCGTCGTCAGCCCGGCCATGCCCCAGATCGTCTCCGAACTCGGCGGCCTCGATCTCTACCCCTGGCTGATCCAGGCCTTCATCATGGCCCAGGTCGTGACGATCCCGATCGCCGGCACGCTCAGCGACATCTTCGGCCGCAAGCCGCTCCTGCTGGGCGGCCTCACCATCTTCCTGATTGGCTCCGTGCTGTGCGGATTCGCGCCCGGCATCTACGAGCTGATCGCCTTCCGCGCCGTGCAGGGCGTCGGCGCGGCAATTCTGATGACCTCAACGTTCTCAGTCGTCGGCGACCTCTACGCGCCCGCCGATCGGGCGCGCTTCATCGGCCTGTTCGGCGGCGTCTTCGCGTTGAGCGGCATGATCGGCGCGCCGATCGGCGGGCTCCTGACCGAGGCCCTGTCCTGGCGCTGGGTCTTCTGGATCATGCTGCTGATCGGGCCGCTGGTCATGCTCGTGATCACGTTCAAGATGCCCTGGCTGCGCCCGCCGCCGCGTCCGCTGCGGCTCGATCTCGCCGGCGTGCTCACCCTGAGCGCCGCGCTCATCCCGGCCATGATCAGCCTCAGCCTCGCCGCGACGTGGGGCTGGCTTGCCCCCCAGACCCTGGCGCTGTTCGTGGTCTCCGCCCTGGCGCTGACCCTGTTCGTCCGCGTCGAACGCCGCGCCGAGCAGCCCATCGTGCCGCTCCAGCTGTTCCGCATCCCCACCCTGCGCAGCACCGCCTTCGCCTCCTTCGTCATCGGCCTGGGCATGATGGGCGTCTTCGTCTACCTGCAGTTCTACCTCCAGGTCGGAATCGGCGTGGACGCCGCCACCGCCGGCGTCGTGATGGGACCCATGATCCTCGTCTCCGTCTTCGCCTCGATCGTCTCCGGCCAGATCATGGCCCGCACCGGCCGCTACAAGTTCCTCGCCGTCATCGGCTCCCTCCTCATGGTCAGCTCAGTGCTCCTGCTCTCCACAATGACGCGCGAGACCACAATTCCCGGCGTGCTCGTCCGCCTCTTCCTCTTCGGCATCGGGATGGGGCTGATGATGCCCGTCATGTCAATCGCCTCACAGAACGCCTCGCCCCAGAAATTCCTCGGCATCGTCTCCGCCTTCATGCAGTTCTTCCAACAGGTCGGCGGCGTAATCGGGATCGGAGTGATCGGCGCCCTCTTCAACGCCCGCCTGGCCAGCGGCCTGATGGAGCGCCTGACGCCTGAACTGGCCGAGCGGATTGAGCCGGAGAAACTGGTAGACCCGCTGTTCCGCGAGGAGCTGGTCCAGGATCTCGGTCCAGAAGTCTGGGCCGTGGCGGAGCCGCAGGTCCAGGCGGCGGTGGCGACCGCGATCACGGACAACTTCCTGCTCGCCGCCGCGATCGTGTTCATCTCCGTCCTCGCGATCCTGCGCCTGAAGGAGATCCGACTGCGCGGCAGCGCCCTACCGGCGGTCAGCGTGGAACGCCCCGATCCATCCACCCCATCGCCGCCGCGCCGGGTGTTGGAGTTCCCGATCCTGAAGCCGAAGCCGCCCCGAGCGCGGAACGGAGACGCAGATGTCTACGCGCTCGAGCTGCGCCAGCAGTACGCGCCCCAGCCCCCGCCAACGATCGGCAACGGTGCCGGGGCGCAGCCGTCCCTGCGCCGATCAATGCTGACGGCGGCGCTAATCGGAGCGGGCGTCGGGCTGGCCCTCTCCCTCGTCTCTCCGCGCAACGGCCCGCGCAACGATTCACACGAATCGCGGGAGCCGCGCTAGTCCCCGAACTCAGCGGCGACCGCTGCGAACGCCTCGTCCGAAGCCTCCAGCGTGTGCGCAACGTCCTCGTCCGTGAGAGCGGTCGAGAGGAAGCCGTTGTGGACGGGGTGCAGGTAGACCCCGCGCTCGGCCAGCTCCGCGGCGAAACGGTAGGCGCGCGGGACGTTGCGGGTGCTGAAGTCGTCGCCCTCGAAGAGCATCAACGGGATCTGCACGGGCCCCGTCTGGCGAATCCCGATACCATGAGAGTCCGCGGCCTGCTGCCAACCCTCGCGCAGCGCGTTGCCGATGCGTTCGAGGTGCGCGATGCCGTCGATTTCCAGCATCGTCTCAATCGTCGCCTTGGCCGCCGCCATCGGCGCGGCGGTGAACCAGTAGGAGCCGGTCGCCATCGTCGCCGCAACGGCCTCCGACAGGCTGTAGCGGCCCATCAGCGCCGAGATCGGGTGACCGTTGCCGATCGCCTTGCAGTAGGCGCTGAGGTCGGGGTCAACGCCCAACGGCGCCCAGCTGCCGGCCATGTCGAGGCGGAACCCGCCGCGCACATCGTCGAGAATCAGCACCATCCCCTTGGCGTCGCAGAGCTCGCGCAGGCCCCGCGCAAACTCCTGTGTGGGCAGCTCCTGGTCGAGTCCGACGTCATGGCGGAAGGCGGAAACCACCACCGCCGCCGCGTCGCCGCCGGCCGCGTCGAGCGCCGCGCGGACCGAGCCGAGATCGTTGAAGTCGTACTCGATCGTGCCCTCAGCCGAGATCTCGCGATCAGCGGCGATCCAGGTCGGGGACGAACCGTGATACGCGCCCCGCGCCCGCAGAATTGAGTGGCGACCGGTCGCGGTGCGGGCAACGGATGCGGCGTAGACGGTGGCGTCGGTGCCGTTCTTGGCAAACCAGGCCCAGTCCGCCCAGGGCGTGATCTCGACCAGCAGCTCCGCCAGCTCGACCATCTTGTCGGACGGCCCGTTGAGGCAGTCGCCGTCCGCCTGGACAGCGGCGGCCGCCGCGTCAACGGCGGGGTGTTGGTAGCCGAGCAAGATCGGGCCGTACGCGCAGAGGTAATCGATGTACTCGTTGCCGTCCACGTCCCAGAGGCGGGCGCCCTCGCCGCGCGCGAAGAATTGGGGGAAGTTCTCGGGCAGGTAGGCCGCGTTGTGGTGGCCGTACATGCCGTTGGGAAGCACGGCCCGCGCGCGTTCGCGGAGCGCGCGGTCGGCGGTGCGTTGGCGCTCAGTCGTCACTGGTTCGTCCAATCTGTTGGGTTGAGAGTCCTGGTCTGCCGGAAGCGACTGCGCCCGCGCCGCTCTCGGCGGCGCGGGCGCTGGTGGTCAAGCGATGCGGTTGTGAAGCGTCAGCTGGCTGCGGTCTATTGCGACCCCATGGTCTCGATGAACAGCTGGTAGGCCTCGGCGCTCAGCCCCGTGACTGAGAGCAAAATGGCCAGGGAGTCCGGCGACAGCGCCTGCAAGAAGCCAATCATGATCGGCACGTCGTACACGACCGGCTCGATGATCAGCTTGGCCCCGCCCAGCTCCAACAGCGGCTGCCCGGTGAAGGTCACGAAGCCCAGGCGCAGCGCGGACTCAATCAGGTAGCCCTGCAAGATCGGCTGATCCCACACGACGAACTGCAAAGCGCCCCCGAACACGCTGCTGAGCAGCTGCGGATCAGCGCCAAACGTGGCGATCGTGATGTCGCCGTGGCCGCTGGCCTGGGCCTGCTCAACGGCCCAGTGGGCGGAGTCGGAGTTCAACGTCAGGATGGCGCTGATCCCGCCCTCGGCGATCCTCGCTTCGGCGGCGCTGCGGCCCGCCTCGTCATCGATCCGCACCCGCGTGACCGTCCCGCCGGCGTACGCCCCTTCAAGACCGTCGCAGCGCTCTTCGAGGCCGACATTGGCCGCCTCGTGGATGACGCACCAGACATCGCCCGTGGTACCAGCGGCGTTCAGCCGCTCGCCAACGATCTGCCCGCCGCGAACCTCGTCCACCGCGATGTGCATGGCCGAATTGACGGACGCCGCCTCGTTCACGCCAGAGTTGTACGTGAAGATGTGGACGCCGGCATTGCTGGCTTCGCGGAGCGCGTCGCCGACCGCGTCGATGTTGCCGAGCGTCGCCGCAATCGCGGTAGCGCCGTCCGCGACGCACTCCCGGATCGCGGCCGCCTGCGCCGCGCCGTCAGGGGAGGAAACGAATCGGGTGTTCTGGCGATGGATGTAGGCAGCCGTCGTCGTGGCCGCCTCGACCACCGCCCAGAAGGTGTCCTGGATCGGGTCGCCGTGCCCGATCACGCAGTTCAGCGAGGCGATGCCCGGGTGCGGCCGGAAGAGTCCCTCTGTGCCCCCGGCGGAGCGGGTCTCGCCGAAACCTGCCAGACCCGGCCAGTGCGTCGGCACCGACAGCTCCGAGCTGTTCAGCCATTGCCCGGTCTGCGCCCCGGCGGGAACGATGCTGGCGGTCGGCACCTGCCGCGCGCCCCATCGGCCGGAATCGTCCTGAACCTGGAGCGCGACCTGCGTGCTGCCCGACTCCAGCGCCACCGCGCTGATGCGCACGGTGGCGTCGGAGGGCGAACTGTGCTGATCCACCTTGACCGACTACTGCCCGACGGAAAAGTGATAGACCGCCAGACCGCCGCCAAAGCCGACCGCGAGCACCAGCAGCGCGACCAACCACCTCCCGGAACTGCGCAGGTCCAACCTGGAGATCCTCAGCGACATAGACTTGGCCTTTCTGCTGGCGTGTCTGCTGGCGTGTTCAAGATTCACGCGTCGTTCTGAATGTTACACAAGCCGCCGCCTGACCCTTCCCTGGCCGAGCGGCGCGGCGCGCCCGCTGATTAAAGTGGATCAGCGGACGCGCCCAGTGTCTGCGCCGGCAGTTGACCTAGTTGCCCTCCAGCATCTGTTGGAAGGCCTGGAGATCTTCGGCCGACATCCCCGCTGTCCCCAGGAGCCGGGCCAGGTTCCCTGGGCTCTGACCGGCGAGCAGCGTCGCAAGGCGTGCCTGGTCGAAGACCACCGGTTCGATCCGGATTGCCGCCCCGCCGACCTCCAGCGCAGGAAGGCCCGTGGTCAGGATCCAGTGCAACTGGGCGGCGTGGGACATGAAGAGCCCCTGCAACGTCGGTTGATCCCAGATCACGAAGCGCACGACGCCCTGGAAGATGCCGCCAATCAGCTCGGGACTGCCGCCAAACGTGGCGACCACGAGGTCGTTGCGCTGGTTCGCCGCGGTCTGGCGGACGGCCCACACACCGGTGTCCACGTTGAGGGCGATCACGGCGGCGAGGGATTCATCGGCGAACCCAGCCTCCGCCGCTTCGCGGCCAGCAGCGTCGTGGATGCGCATCCGGCTGACGGTCCCGCCCGTGTAAGCGGATTCCAGCCCGTCGCAGCGCTCTTCGAGCCCGATGTTGACCTCCTCGTGGATCACGCACCACACGTCGCCGCTGACGCCGAGCTTGTTCAGCTCATTCCCGGCCGCAATGCCGCCGGCCGTCTCGTCCAGCGCCAGGTGCAGCGCGGAACCGACGCTCCGGGCTGCGTTGATGCCCGAGTTGTAGGTCGTGATCTGGACGCCCGCGGCGGCAGCCTCACGCAGCGCGTCGCCGACCGCGTCGACGTTGGCCAGCGTCGCTGAAATCGAACGCGCGCCATCGGCGGTGCACGCCCGAATCGCCGCCGCCTGCTCCGCCCCGTCCGGCGTCAGCGTGATCCGCATATTGGTGCGCGTGATGTAGGCCGAGTAGCCCGCCGCCGTGCCGGTCAGTTCCCAGAAGATGTCCTCCTCGGGGTTGCCGTGTCCGATGAAGCAGGAGAGGGGATTCAACGGGGCGTTGCCGGCGTCGCTGTACAGGCCCTCAGTGCCGCGGTAGAGCGCGCCGAGGATGGGTGGCCAGGCCGTGCTCACGTTCAGCTCGGAGCTGTACTGTCAGACGCCGACGGGCGCGTCCTCAGGGAGAAAGCTGGCCGTCGGGATATGGGTCGTGCTCCACTCGTCGCCCAACCCATACTTGCCCGGCACGGCGAGACGCTGCTGCAGCGCCACCTGCACCGCGCTGCTCTCGGTGCGCATCGCGCCGATGCGGACGATCGCGTCGCCCGAGAACTCGTCGTGATCGGCTGTCGCCGGCGGCGTGACGAATTGTTGAGTGAGAAAGCCGGCCGCAAACGCAGCGACGATCGCGAGCGCCACCAGCGCCATCAGCGCCGGGCTCCATCGAGGTGATCGAGGTCTCCGAAGTGGGTCCAGCCGATCCATGTCCAGGTCCTCTCCCTGCTTGCTGCCGCTGCAGCCTGATGCGCGCGCAGGCTAGCTGATTCGCATCGGCCTCGATCGGCGCGGAGGCGCGGAGGCGCGGAGGTGCTTTAGCATGACGGCACCGAACGGCTGGACGGCGCGCAGCATCGACGGAGACCCAGCCGCTTCGCCGGGAGTCGTATGGCGAGTCCGCTGGAGGGCGTGGTCGTCCTGGATCTGACCAGCGTCGTCGCTGGTCCATACGCGACCAAATTGCTGGCCGACTACGGGGCGCGGGTGATTAAGGCCGAGCCGCGCGGCGGCGATCCAGCGCGCCGCTTCGGCCCGTTCCCGAACGATCGCCCCAATCCCGAGGCCTCCGGCCTCTTCATGCATCTGAACACGAACAAGCAGTCGATCGTCCTCGATCCGCATACGGACGACGGCGCGGCCACGGTGCGGCGGTTGGCGCAGCTGGTCGATGTGATCGTCGAGGATCTGCGGCCCGGCGAAGCGGAGGCAGCCGGTTGGGGCTGGGACGTCCTGCACGCGATCAACCCGAAACTCGTGCTCTGCTCAATGACGCCCTTCGGTCAGACCGGGCCGTACAGCCACTACCGCGGGACGGAGCTGACGATGCAGGCGATCGGCGGGCCGCTGCACGCGACCGGTGCCGCCGACCGCGAGCCGATCAAGGTCGCCGGGCACTACGCCAGCTACCACTGCGGCGCGACCGCCGCGTTCGCGATCATGCTCGCGCTGCGCCGCGCGGCGGCGGATGAGCAGGCCGGCGACTGGATCGATATCTCGATGTACCGCTGCCAGGCGGGCTGCCGCGATCGGCGCACAATTCAGCTGGTCTCGGCGGAGTACAGCGGGTTCGCGCCCGGGCGCGCGCATCCGACCCGCCGCCAGGTGGGTTTCGGGATGTATCCCTGCGCGGACGGCTTTGTCAACCTCATGGGCGCCGGCAACCGCCTGCCGCGTCTGCTGCGCTGGGTCGGCCGCGCGGATCTGCTGGAGGATGAGGACTACCTGGCCGGACCGCGCCCCGGCTCCGGCTTCGGGGCGCGCGTGGACGAGGCGGTCGAGGCGTACCTGGCCGAGCGCAACAAGGTGGACGTAGTGGCGGAGGCGCAGGCGGCCGGCCTGCTCGCGGGCGCGGTGATGACGGTCGCCGACGTGCTGGACGATCCGCAGCTGGCGGCGCGCGACTGGTGGCATCGCATCACCCACTGGCACGGCGCGGAGCTGCCCTATCCCGGCTTCCCCTTCCGCCTGAGCGAGTCGCCGCCACCGACGCCGCGGCGCTCGCCGCGGCAGGGCGAGCATTCCCGCGTCGTGCTCGATCTGACGCCGCCCGATCCGCTGGAAGACCAACGCCATCCGCTGCCGCAGGGGCCGATGAGCGCCCTGCCGCTGCCGCTGGAGGGCATCCGCGTGGCGGCGATCACGGTGGTTTGGGCCGGCCCGCACGTCGCGCAGCTGTTGGCCGAGTGGGGCGCGGATGTGATCAACGTCGAGCCGGTCAACCGCGTCCAGCCGTACACGCGCGGGGCCGAGAACGTGCCGACCAAAGAGGCAATGCTGCGCGGTGCGCGGCTCGGAATCCAACCGCAGTACCCGGACTCAGAGCCGGGCGAAGATCCGTGGAATCGGTCGTCATCGTTCAACTCGCACGCCCGCAACAAGCGCTCAATGACCTGCGACATCATGTCGCCCGAGGGTCGAGCGGCCTTCCTGAAACTGATCGAGCAGTGCGATGTCCTGGTCGAGAACAATGTGCCGACGACAATCGACAAGGCGGGCATCACCTGGGACGACTTACGGGAGGTCAACCCCCGCCTGATCATGCTGCGGATGCCGGCCTTTGGCCTGGAGGGTCCCTACGCCAGCTATCGCGCGTTTGGCCTTCATGTCGAGGCGATGGTCGGACACACGCACCTGCGCGGCTATCCGGATCGCGGGCCGGAGGCGATTGGCGAGACGCTGGCCAGCGACGGCCTGTCGGGCGTGCAGGGCGCGGTCGCGGTGTTGATGGCGCTGCGCCGCCGCGAGCGCAGCGGTGTGGGTCAGCAGATCGAGATGCCGCTCAATGAAGGCTTCATCCCAACGCTCGCCGAGTATCTCTTCCAGTACTCGATGAACGGCGAGAATCCACCCTCGCAGGGCAACCGTCACCCGTATCACGCGCCCTACGGCGTCTACCCCTGCCGCGGCGAGGATCAGTGGATCGCGATTGACGTCGGTTCCGACGCCGAATTCGTTTCGCTCTGCGACGCGCTCGCGGCGGGTCCGGGCGAAGCGTCGGTGCAGTCCGAGTTGGCGCACGCGCCGCTCGACACGCGCTTCACCCACGAGCAGGCGCGGCGCGCCAACGCGGCGACCCTCGACGCACTGATCGCGCGGGAGACATCGGTCTGGAACAAGGAAGACCTGTTCCACAAACTGCAGCTGGCCGGCGTCTGCGCCGCGCCGCTGAACGACCCGTTTGACGCGATATCGGATCGGCACCTGCGCGAGGTCGGGTTCTTCGAGCCTCTGACGATCGAAGGCGTCGGCACGCACCGCTATCCAGGCCTGACCTTCACCATGAACCGCACGCCCAACCAGCTGCGCACGCCGCCGCCCAAGCTGGGCGAGCACAACCGCGAGATCTATCTCGACCTGCTCGGCTACAGCGCGGACGAACTGGCCGCGTTGGAGGCGCAGGGGCTGGTCGGAACGCGCTATCCGGACGCGCTCCTGCCCAAACACTTGCATCGCCCGACCGCGACCGACGAATCGGAGGAATGACCGTGCCGCGACTCGAACCGCAGACCTTCGCCACGCTGAACGACGACCAGCGCGTCCTCTGGGAGAACATCACCACAGGCCCGCGCGGCAACCCGGAGCGCGAGCACGGCGGTCTGGCCGGCGCTGACGGCGCGCTGATCGGCCCCTTCAACGCGCTCTTCCTCTCGCCCGGAATCGGCGACGCGATCCAGAAACTGGGCGCGGCGATTCGCTATCAGACCTCGCTGCCGGCCGACCTGCTGGAAGTGGCGATCTGCACGATGGGCGGGCACTGGCGGGCGAACTTCGAGTTCTGGGCGCACGCGCGGCTGGCCGCCAACGCGGACGTCTCGGCCGACGCGATTGAGGCGATCCGCACGGGCGGCGCGCCCGACTTCGGCGACGAGCGGCAGCAGACAGTCTACCAGTTCGGCCGCGAACTGATCGAGAATCAGCGCGTCTCCGATGAGTCCTACGCCGCGCTGACGGACATGATCGGCGAGGACGGCGTCTTCGAAGTCGCCTCGGTGATGGGCTATTACGCCCTGGTCTCGATCGGTCTGAACACCTTCAACGTGGCGATGCCACCAGGCATCGACGCGCCGTTCGCTGACTAGTTCTGGAGCTGGAGCCGCCGATGCTGACCGACGCTGATCGCGCGTTCTTCGACCAACAGGGCTACCTGATCGTCCGCCAGCTGATCCCCCGCGAACAGGTGGCGGCGGTGACGGACGCGATCTGGGACTTTCTCGAGTTCGACCGCGACGATCCGGCGGATTGGTATCGGGAGCCGCACCGCGCCAACGGCATGGTCGAGATGTACCACCACCAGGCGCTCTGGGACGTGCGCCAGAATCCGCGCCTCTACGAGCTGTTCCGCGAGCTCTTTGGTCGTGACGATCTGTGGGTCTTCATCGATCGCGCCAACCTCAAGCCGCCGCCCAATCCGAGCCATCCGGAGTACGATCACCATGGGATGGTGCACTGGGACATGGACGTGCGCCAGACGCCGACGCCGTTTCAGGTGCAGGGCGTGCTCTACCTCGTCGATACCCGGCAAGGCGAGGGCGGTTTTCAGTGCGTGCCGGGCGCGCATCGGCGGGCGGCAGAAATCTCCGCCGGGATTTCCGATCAGGACCTGCGCCATCAGCAGCTGCACGAGCGCTTCCCCGAGCAGCTCGGCCCGCCGATCGAGATCGAGGCCGACGCCGGCGATTTCATCATCTGGCACTCTGCCCTGCCACACGGCAACAGCCGCAATTACTCGGACAAGCCGCGCCTGGCGCAGTACGTCCGCCTGTTCCCCGCCGCGCCGGCGGATGAAGCGCTGCGCGAGGCGCGAATCGCGTCTTGGCGCGCGCGCGCGCATCCAGCCTTCCAGAATCCGCGCGCCTTCCCCGGCGATCCACGCGGGAAAGAGGCGGAGTCGCCCCCGGCCGAGCTCACGCCGCTGGGCCGCAAACTGCTGGGTCTGGACGACTGGGCTTAGGCGGCGACCTGCTGGCGTCGCAGCTGGACGATGGAGCTGCCCACGACCAGCAGCACGACGCCAACCAACACCTCGTAGCCCAGCGCCTCGCCCAGCACGAGCCAGCTGAAGCAGACGCCGAAGATCGGCGCGAACAGCATCGTCGCGGCGACCTGCGAGGGCAGGTAGCGCTTGAGCAGCCAGGTGTTGCCGATGAAGCCGAAGCCGCCGATCAGCACGCCCTGATAGAGCAGCGCGACGATGTACTCGCCGCTCCAGACCAGCGGCCCGGACTCCAGCAGCACCCCGCCCGCGCCGAAGAGGATGACCGCGGCGACGGATTGCGACATCAGCAGCCGCGCCGGATGAATCGCCTGGGAGAAGTGCGACAGATACACCTGCCGCGCCGCGAGGAGCATGGCGGATGTGCTCGTCATCAGGTCCCCCCAGACGCTCGCGCCGGGCGCGTTCAGGCCGCCGGCGAAGACCACGACCACGCCGCTGTAGGCCAACAGCAATCCGCCTGTGCGGCGCCGCGACATGCGGTCGCCGGGGACGAAGACGTGGCCAAACACCGCCGTCCAGAGCGGGAACGTGAAGATGAGCACGGAGGCGTGGCCGGAGGATGTGTGGTCGCCGCCGACGTACATCAGCAGAGTCTGGACGACGAAGAGCACGCCGAGCCCGACCAACGGCCGCAGTTCGCGTCGGGCCGGCCGCAGGGAGGTGCGCGTCGCCAGGGCGTAGCCGATCACCACGACGCCGCCCAGCGCCATCCGCATCGCGCTGAGGCGGAGCGGCCCCACGCCCTCTTCCAGCCCGGCCTTGATCGCGACCGGCTGACCGCCCCAGAAGAGCACGAGCAGCATCGCAAATGCGCCCGCGCCCAGCGTCAACGGACGCCGCGACTCGGCTGGCGCGGGCGGGGATTGCGGTTCCGGTTGGCGGGTAGAGCGTGATTCGGTCACTTGCCGAAGATACGCTCAGTCCGGGCCTGCGCCGTATCCCCTACTGAGCGGGCGCAATCGACCAGGCGCGGACGGCGGTGATCGGGGCAAGATGCTCGCGCAGGAGCGTCCACGAGTCGCCGGCGTCGGCCGAGCCGTACAGCTCGCCGCCGCTGGAGCCGAGGTAGAGGCCGAGCGGGTCCGCCTCGTCCGCGCAGAGCGCCTGACGGTAGACCGATTGGTGGAACCCGGCCTGGGGCAGGCCGCCGGTCAGGGTCTGCCAGGACGCGCCTGCGTCGGCGGTGCGGTAGACAGCGAGCGCGCCGTTGCGCGGCATCCGCGACTGGTCGAAGTCGAGCGGGACGAAGTAACAGACGTCCGGATCCTGGGGATCGACGGCGGAGGCGAAGCCGAACTCGCCGGGCAGCGCCTGACCGACCTCGATCCAGTGTTCGCCGTCATCATCGGAGCGGTATTGGCCGAAGTGGCTCTGCTGCCAGAGGCGGCCGCGCTGCTTCGGATGGGCGTGGAAGGAGTGGACGCAAGGCGCGAAGTCCTGCATCTCGGGCGGCATGTGATCGGAGCGAAGGCCCTGGTTGCGCGGCTCCCAGCTGCGCCCGCCGTCGTAGGAGGCGAAGACCCCGGTCGCCGAGCCGGCCGCGATGATGCGGTCCGGATCCTCGGGGTCGACACCGAGGTGATGGAACATCAACCCCGCCGCGCCGGGCATCCAGTGCTCGCTGTAGGGGTGTTGGGCGAGCGCCGCGCACTCGCGCCAGGTCGCCCCGTCGTCCTCCGAGACGAACAGCGCGGCAGGCATCACGCCGGCGTAGAGCTGTCCCTCGCGCGCGCCGGGCGCGATCGTCCAGATCCCCTCGAGCGAGCGTTCGCCGTCGCTGAAGGCGGGCGCGGGAAACTCGCGCCAGGTCGCGCCGTCGTCGTCAGAGCGGTGCAGGCGCGGCCCCCACTGCCAGTGGTTGGCAGCGCACCAGATCGCGCCGCTACGCGGATCGCGCACCGTGAAGTCGATGATCCAGCCGCCAAACAGCAGCTCCGACCACTCCCAGCAGGAACGCCCCGCACGGCTGCGGCCGACCAGCAGCCCCTTGCGGGTGCTCACCAACAGTCCCGCCTCACTCATGTCGTCTCCTCTCTCACCGGCAACGGAACTTCCGCGCCGCCGGAGACGGCGGGAAGGATGTAGAGCGTGTCGCCATCGCAGACGCCGTCCGACAGCTGCTCGCGGTCGACGATCAACTCGTCGTTGACGTAGATATTCACGTGCCGCCGCAAGCGGAGCGCGTCGTCGAGGACGAGGCGCTTGAGCGGCGGGTGGATGCCCACCAGCGCGTCGATCGCTTCGCGCGCCGTGCCGCCTTCGACGTTGACGAGCGCGGGTACGTCCACGTGGACTCGCAACCCGCGCGCCATTTGGATTTCAATGCTCATGCGTCGTCCTCAAGCCATCCCTCGCGCCGACGCTTTCATAGCACGAGTGTTTGAGATTGCTACTCTATCCCCAAACTCACTCCAGATGCGAGGGATTCGGTTACCCGGCCCCGCATTGACGTAACAGGAGGAAACGGAAATGGTTCAGGTCGTAGCGCTGGATCACATTGTGCTGCGGGTGGCGGACGTGGAGCGCTCGCTGCGTTGGTACACGGAGCAGCTCGGGCTGGCGCCGGTCCGGGTTGACGAGTGGCGCGCGGGGGAGTGTCCGTTTCCCTCCGTGCGCGTCTCCGCGGAGACGATCATCGACCTGATCGACGGCGATGTGGACTTGGACACGCGCAATCTCGACCACTTCTGCGTGGTCGTGTCCGCCGCTGACCTGGCGGATGTGCGCGCCTCCGGCGAGTTTGTCATTGTGCGCGACCCGGACTTCGCGCTCTACGGCGCGCGCGGCTACGCGGACGGTCTCTACATCGCCGATCCAGACGGCAACGAGATCGAGCTGCGCGCCTATCGCGACTCGTCCTGATTCACTTGGCAAGCTCAGCTTGACGGATTCGGCGGGGCGAGCCAGGTCCGCTCCAGCGTGGTCGGCAAGTCCTGCAAGCCGGCGGCGAAGTACGCGCCGACGAGGTTGAACACGTTCGGCTGGCGGATGCGGATCTGATACGGCGCGGCGAGGAAGAGCCGCCAGGTCTGCTCGCCCTCGCGCTGGCGGATGCGTTCCAGCAGCACGGAGCGATCGTGAGCGTCGACGGCCCGCCGCTGGGCTTCCGCCCACTCATCGATCTGCGGATCATCAATCCCATAGCGGTTCAGCCAGCCGCGGCTGGAGTGCATTCGGGCGTAGGCGAGGTTGTCGGCGTCCGCCGCATAACTGGGAGCGCCGCCGTGTTCGAAGACGAGATCGGCGTCGGGGTCAACCAGTTCGTACGTCCGCCGCACCTGAATCGGTACGTCGCCGCCGGCGTTGATTGTCTCTCGCCGCACTTCCCAGCTGCGGGGTCGCCCTACAATCTGGACGGCGTCGCCCAGCTCCGTTTCGAGCTGGCGGCGGAGCCAGTGACTGACGTGCTCAATGTCGGATTCGATCACTCTGGTCGCGCCGGGCGGCGGCGTGGTCGGCGGGAGATCGAGCGCGAAGGCGAGCGGCTGCTCGTGGCTGTAGCCGGCTGCGGCAAGTAGCGCCCGAGCGCCGTTCGGATCGAAGCGCTGCTGCGGATGCAACTCCGCCTCGCTCCAGGGCCACTCGCGGAAACCGGAGGCGCTCGCCGGGTCAACCACGAAGGACCAGTTCTGCCCGCAGTCGGGCGCGGTGAAGCCTTCGAAGTACTGGGCGGCGTAGGCATTGCGGTTGAGCGCCATCGAGAGCGCGGCGCGGACGCGAGGATCGATGAACGGGCCGTCGAACAGCGCCGCGTAGCTGAAGCTGAAATGCGCGCCGGAGGCGGCCGGCGGGGTGACCAGCACGACGGCCTCGGGTTGCAGCTCGAGCGCGGCTTCGACGCTCGACGGGGTCGGGGCGGCGACGGCGTGGAGATCGCCGCTGGCCCATTGCTCGAGGCGCGGTGGCTGGGCGTGCGGCGAGTCGGGCGGCTCGAATGCCAGTGCGTCGAAGTATGCGCCGCGCAGCCCGTCGAGGTAGGGCAGCGGCTGACCGCTGCGCGGGTCGCGCTTGAAGTACTCTGGATTGCGCTCCAGCCGCCAGGTCAGCCGGCCCGGTTCGGGCAGGTGATACGGGCCGCTCCCGCGGCTGACCGCGGTCCAGTCGATCAGGCTCGGATCGGTGACCAGTTCGGCAGGCAGGACGACATGCCAGGGCGAGGTAATCTTGTTGAGCAGATAGGCGGCCGGTTCGCGCAGGTTGAAGGTCACTGTATGCGCGGCGTCGTCCGCCTCGATGCGCTCGACGGCCGGGTACGTGCTTGCCTGACGCTGGCCGGGCTCGCGGTAGGCGTCATAACTGATCCGGACATCTTCGGCGCGAAGGGCGCGGCCGTTGGTCGGCGAGAGCGGGTGAAATTAAACCTCGTGCTGCAGGGTGAAGACAAGCGTGAGCGGATCGACCCACTCCCAGGCGGCGGCCAGATCGCCGCCGACATTGGTGCGGTGCGCGTCGCTGTAGTCGTCCGCCGCAATGCTGACCAGTTGGCTGTAGACGAGCGGTATCAGCTGATTTCGATTCGCCGTGCGCGGACCGTATGAATCGCGCCCCGCGAACGGGGACCACTCCATGACCGACGGCGCGTCAAGGAAGAGTTCGCCGCCACGCGTCGGGCCGAGCTGCTGCCCCGCCAGTTCCTGCAAGCGACGCCAGTGATAGCGCTCGCGCCATGCCAACGGGTCATACTGGCTGCCCGGCTCGATCACTGGCTGTCGGACTTCGCGCTCCTGTTGCGCAGCTTGTGGCGGCGCCGCGTCCGGCAGGTCGTCCGAGCCCCGCTGCTGCTGTTGCCGGGACGCCTGGACGTCAACCGCGACCGCTTGCTGCTCCGCTGCCTGCCGCTCAGCCTGTGGGGTGGGGACCGACGGCGCCGGCTCGTCCTCGCCGCAGCCGACCAGCGCCAGGCCAGCTGCGCCAACGCCGGCGCGCGCCGCGGCGCTAAGCAGCGCCCGCCTACTGAGCCGCTGCCTCAACCGCCCCCCCCCCCCCGCGTTGCCAGCTGCCGTATCGAACGTGCGACATGGTCACTCCTCAGTCCAGACCGTAGATGCGCTTGACGTTGCCGCCGAGGACTCGCTCGCGGTCATTGTCGTCGAGCGGTTCGACCAGCTCCACCAGGTCGTGCACCCAGGTGCCGGTGTGGTCGGGGTGCGGATAGTCGGAGGCCCACATGAACTTGTCGGAGCCGACGTAGTCCATCGTGTAGGCGGCGGCGTGTTCATCGGGATCGCCAGAGACGAAGCACTGCCGTTTGAAGTACTCGCTGGGTTTGTTGGTCAGCGGCAGGGCGCGGCCGGCCATCGTGTCGTAGACCGCGTCCATCCGATCCAGCATGGAGCCAACCCAGCCAGAGCCGACCTCAAGAACGCCGAGATTGAGATTGGGGCATTCTTCCAACGTGCCGAAGGCGAAGAACGAGAGCAGCGCCTGCTGCACGCCCTGACGCGCGGTCACGTTGTAGTACCAACCGGCGGCCGGACCGAAGGCGTCGCGGTGGAAGCGCGGCGAGATGTTGGAGTCGAGGTCGAAGGTCGGGTGGATCGCCATCGGCACGCCGAGTTCCTCCGCCTTCTTCCAGAGCGGTAGATGATCGGGGTGTCCGTGCGGCAGTTTGGAGTGGGTGAAGGGCGCGACGAATGCGCCGCGGCAGCCGTCGCGGACAGCCCGCTCCAGTTCGACCACGGCGCGGTCAATGTCCAGCATCGAGATGTGCGCAATCGGCACGAGCCGACCCTCGGACTGGCGGGTGAACTCGACGATCCAGCGGTTGTAGGCGCGCGTGTAGGCGTCGGAGATCTCCGCGTCGTCGCACTCGCATTCCCAGAGCAGGCCGATCGTGGGATAGAGCAGCGCTCGTTCGAGGTGTTCCTGATCGAGCAGGTCGACGCGTTGCCCGGCGTCGCAGGCGCCGTAGGGCATGTGCTCCATGTAGAGGCGGTCGGGCGAGGGCAGCACGTCCTCGCCCATCGCGCCCATGATCCCGAGCGCGCCCTTGACGGTCTTGGTCGAGGACCGGCCGTTGATCTCGAGGTACTCATAGCCGTCGGCGTCGCGCTGGATGCGCAGGGCGCGATCGCGGTAGCGCGGTTCGAGGTAGTCCTCCCAGAGATTGGCCGGTTCGAGAATGTGGCCGTCGGCGTCAACAGCGCCGTCGTAGGGGAAGCGGACGATTTCGTATGCCATGTCGGTACTCCAGGTCGGTACTCCAGTCGGACTGTGGTCTGGCGCGAGAGTAGGCCGCTGGACCCGGGCTCTCAAGTGATGGACGCCAACGACGGGACAGTGCGATAGCCTGCGCCCAGGCGCGTCAAGCGCGCGCTGCTGGAAGCGGTGAAGGAGGCTGGCCATGTCCGCACACAACGCCGACGCCAAGGCGCTGGAGCTGGGACTCGATCTGACGACGAATCCGCCGCTGGCGAACTATGTGCCGGCGGTGCGGACGGGTAACCTCGTCTATCTGTCCGGGCACGGACCGTTCCAGGACGGACAGCTGATTCGCGGCAAGCTGGGCGCGGACCTCGAGGTCGAGGCCGGCTACCAGGCGGCGCGGGCGGTGATGGTCCAGCTGCTCGGCTCGCTGCGCGCCGAGATCGGCTCGCTCGACCGCGTGTCGCGGGTCGTCAAGCTGCTCTGCATGGTCAACTGCACGCCCGAGTTCGGCAACCATCCAGGCGTCGCCAACGGCGCTTCCGACCTGCTCGTCGAACTCTTCGGTGAGACCGGCCGCCACGCGCGCTCGGCGGTCGGGATGCAGTCGCTGCCGATGGGCATGGCGGTCGAGATCGAGATGATCGTGGAGATTGAGTAGCGGAGCGATCCGCGCCGAAACCGGGAAACTGAGAACGAGGGACTGAGATGCGCTTGGGCATTCTGGCGGGATTCAGCGGCGACTGGCGGGAGACGCTGGAGAAGATCAAGATCGCCGAAGACCTCGGCTACGAGATGGTCTCCACCGGCGAGGCCTGGGGGCCGTCGGTGCTCCCCTGGCTGACGGTGATCGCCGCGAACACCGAGAAGATGACGATCGGCACGGGCATTCTCAACGTCTTCTCGCGCTCGCCGGCCGCGATCGCGCAGGAGTTTGCGACGCTGGAGATGATCTCGAGCGGACGCATGGTCTGCGGGCTGGGATCGTCGGGCAATCTGGTGATCGAAGGCTTCCACGGCGTGGACTTTGACCGTCCCTTGCGGCGGATTCGTGAGTACACCGAGATCGTCAAGCTGCTGTTGAGCGGCCAACGCTTGCAGTACGAGGGCGAGATTTACACGCTGCAGCGCGGCTTCCGCATCCAGTACGAGGCGCAGCGCGAGGATGTGCCAGTCTGGATCGCGGCGATCACGCCGCGCTCGATCCAGCAGACCGGCGAGATTGCGGACGGCATCTATCCGATTCACTGGCCGCGCCGCGCGTTCGAGCCGCTGCAGCGCCAGCTGGCGGGCGCCTCGCGCTACGCCGGAAGACCGGAGGACTCGGTCACGATCGCGCCGTTCACCAACGTCTTTGTGACTGGCGAGGGCGACGATGAGCAGGTCTGGCGCAACGCGCGGCAGCCGTTGTTCCACTACACGAACCGAATGGGTTCGTTCTACTGGCAGATGCTGTCCCGCTCGGGCTTCGAGTCCGACGTGCAGGCCTCGCGCGCGGCTTGGGCGGATCGCGATTCCGCCGGCGCGCTGATGGCGTTCTCGGAGTCGATGGTGCGCGAGATTCAGGTCATCGGCCCGATCGAGTCAGTGCCCGAGCAGCTGCAGGCGCGTTCCGACGCGGGCGCGCACTTGCAGATGATCCCCCTGCCCTCGGGCACGACGGCGGAGGTCGGCCGGCGGCTGGAACAGTATCTCGGCGGCTAGGGCGAGCTTGAAGGAGCGGGCGATGTCCGCGGATGCACAGATTGCGATTGAGGTCGTCTACTGCGCCGACTGCGGCTACTGGCCGCGCACGGCGTGGATGCTGGGCGAGTTGATGACCGACATCCAGCACCTGGTCTCGGACGTGAAGCTGATCCCGGACAGCAAAGGGCTGTTCGAGTGGTCGGTGAACGGCGAGCTGGTGTTCAGCAAGGCGGCGCTGGGCCGCTTCCCCGACATGGACGAGCTGCGCGAGATCGTCTACGGGTATCTCGACTGAAGTGGACTGAGACGGTTTGAGACGACGCTTCCGAACCGACGAGCAGGAGCAGAACGATGGCCGAGACAATCGAGGTGTTGAGCCCCCTGGCGCATGTGGCCGTGCACGAAGCGACCGCCGCGCCGCGCCCGCTGTCGCTGGACGGCCTGCGGCCGGGCATCCTGGAGAACCGCAAGGCGAACGCGCGGCTGCTCATGGAGACGATGGTTGAACGGCTCGGCCAGCGATTTGATCTGGGCGAGCTGGTCGTGGGCAGCAAGCCGGTCGGCGGGCCGCCGTCCGACTCCACAATCGACGCGCTGCGCAACGGCGCGGACTTCCTCCTGATCGGGAGCTGTGATTGAGGCAGCTGCACGACGTGGAGTGTCCACGCCTCGGTGCTGTTTGAAGAGCTGGGAATCCCCACGGTGACGGTCGGGACCTCGGCGTTCACCGATCTGCTGCAACTGGAAGCGGAGCAGCGCGGTCTGCCCGAGCTGGATCGACTGATCGTGCCGCATCCGTTGGGCGGGCTGCGGCCGGAGCGGGTGCGGGCGCGAGTCGATGACGGCGTCGTCGATCGACTAGAGGCCGCGCTGCTCGGTCAGGCGGCCCAATCGTGACGGCGGCGCGCGGCCGCCCGGCCGATCGCTTCAGCCTGCCCGCCGATCCGTTCGATTTCTCGCAGGAGTGCATCCGCCGCGGCTGGTCGGACGGCCTGCCGCTGATCCCCCCGACCGCGGAGCGGGTCGAAGCGATGCTCGCCGGCGGCGGCCGTGAGCCGTTGGAGGTGCTGGGCGTGCTCTCGCCGCGGCAGGGCGAGGCGACCGTGCAGGCAGTGGCGATCAACGCCGTGATGGCCGGCTGCCGACCGCAGCAGTTCCCGATTGTGCTGGCGGCGGTCGAGGCGATTGCCCAGCCACCGTTCAATCTCGACGGAATCAACGCGACCACGCATCCCTGCGCGGTGTTCGTCCTCGCTTCGGGGCCGGCGGCGCGAGCGGCGGGGATTCACGGCGGCTCGGGCTGCTTCGGCCCGACCTTTCCCGCCAACGCGACGATCGGCCGCGCGGTGCGGCTGGTGCAGTTGAACATCGCCGGCGCGACGCCGGGCCGCGGCGACCGGGCGACGCAAGGCACGCCGGCAAAGTTCGCGTTCTGCGCCACCGAGCGCGAGGACGCCTCGCCCTGGCCGCCGTTCCAGACGACGCGCGGGCTCAACGCCGAGGACAGCTGCGTCACGACGTGGGCCTGCGAGGGACCGCACAACATCCAGGATCACGGCAGCAACACGGCGGCGGGAATTCTGCAAACAGTCGCGGGCGCGATGGGCCAGGCGGGCTCGAACAACATCCTCGGCAAAGGCGAGCCGGTGCTGGCCTTCGGTCCCGAGCACGCCGATACGGTGGCCTCAGAGGGTTGGACGCGCGAGGCGGTGCAGGAGTACCTCTGGGAGCACGCCCGCTACCCGGCGAGCAAGCTGAGCGACGAGTTCCTGGAGTCGGTCAACATTCGGATGGCCGGCGGCGTGCTGGCGGAGCACGACTCCGACGAGTGGCTGCCGATCTCGGATCGGCCGGACGAGATCCACATCATCGTCGCCGGCGGCCCAGGCAAGCACTCCTGCTGGATGCCCACCTTCGGCGGCATGACCCGCCCGGTGACGGTCTCGCTATAGGGTTGGCAAGAGTGTAATAGTAACTATACGAATCGATCAGTAAGAGATTGCGTTCACTGAATCCGAACTTGGCTACTGCATGATCCACGTTCGTTCCAGTTGCCTGGGCGCAAAGTCCACCTCTTTGGCGAAGTAAGTGTCAACCAGGTTGTAGATCCGGCCGCGCTGGATTCGCAGGCCGTAGGGGTTGACGGTGAAGAGCCGCCAGACCTGATCGCGCTCGCGCAGGCAGATGCGCTCAAGCAGGGCCGAGCGTTCCATTCGTCGATTTTTGAATCGGCGATGTTGGACGTGTTGAGCGGGCCCCGCGAGTGCATACTCGCGTAGGTCAGGTCGTCGGGGTCATAGGGGATGTGCGCGCCCGGACGGGAGTAGGTGACGTTCGCATCAGGGTGCGGCTGGGACTGATACTCCAGAAGGCGGGATCGACCGCCGCGGGAACGTCGAGGCGGACGCGCAGGGGCAGGCCCTGCTGTAGCGGGCGGCGGCGCGCAGCAGGCCGTGCCTCGAGAGCCGACTGGCACGATATTGCACGCTATATCCTCCGCTTAACTCGGGCGCCTGAGCGGAACGTTCGGCAACAGTATGACTTAGACGGCGAAGCCTGCCCTTTGTGTGCCGGCGTGAAACTCGGCAAGTTTGCTGAAGAGGTCGTGGAAGATGGGATCGCGGCGGACGTAGTGGGCCTCGGCGAAGGGCGCGACCGCGGCGTCGTCGGGTTGCGGCGTCCAGCGCATCTCCGCCGAGAGCGTTGGCCGCGAGAGGCTGCGTTTGGGAACCCAGGCCTCGTCAATCAGGTAGCCGGTTGCGGAAAGGTCCCAGATTTCCTTGGAGCGGCCCGGATACTGCGCATTGTGGTCGCGGAAGATGTCCGCGAGGTACGCGCCGATCGCGCCCTGCGGGCGGACGTAGGCGTCGAGCTCGGCGGTGGTGGCGAGCAGGTGCGAGGCCGCGCCGTAGCAGGGGATGTGGATCAGCGGCGCGCCGCTGTCGAAGACCGCGCGGGCGGCGATCGGATCCTGGTAGAGATTGAACTCGCGGGCGTCGTGGCGGTGCTGCGCCTGTCCGCCCAGCCATACGATCACGACGCGGCTGGCGATCTCGGGCGCTTCGTTGAGGGCGGAGGCAACGTTGGTCAGCGCGCCGATGGCGGCGATCCAGAGCGGGCCGTCCCGCGGCGCGAGCGCGCGTTGGATGAGGTCGTCGGAGGCGGCATTGCGCACGGTCGGTTGGTTGTCCGAGAGAAACCGGTCTGCGCCGCGCTGGACGCGATCCTGCGGATCGACGCGGAGGCGCTCCAGCAGGCGGTGAATTTCCGCCTCCGACTCGGCCACGCCCGCGGCCGGGGAGTTGCCCTCGCGCGTGAAGAGGGTGGCGTAGATCGCCTCGAGCTGCAGCCGATCCTGAGAGAGCAGCGCGTGGACGACGGCGAACTGGTCGTCGATTTCGTTGGCGGTGTCGGTGTCGAGCACCATCGGGACGCGGTGCGGCGGCGGGGGCGGAATGAGGATGTGGTGGTGCATGAGGTCAGCCTAAAGCCGGGCGAGGTCGTACTCTGTGGATGGCTGAGTTGCAGACACTGAGAGGATGCCCCATGAAATACGGCGTGTTCATTTTCGCGACGGACCTGGCGATGGACCCGGTCTCGCTGGCGGTAGCGGCGGAAGAGCGCGGCTTCGAGTCGTTCTGGGTACCGGAGCATGTGCATATGCCGGTCGATCGCGAGACGCCGTTCCCGCGCTCGGCGGACGGCTCGCTGCCGGACGAGTACCGGCGGATTCACGACCCGTTCGTGGCGCTGGGCGCGGCGGCGGGCGCGACCTCGGAGATTCGTCTGGGGACGGGCATCTGCCTGGTCACCGAGCACGAACCGATCGCGCTGGCCAAGCAGATCGCCTCGCTGGACATGATCTCGGGCGGGCGCTTCGAGTTCGGGATCGGCGCGGGCTGGCTGGCCGAGGAGATGGAACCGCTCGGCGTCCGGTTCAAGGATCGCTGGAAGGTGACTGAGCAGCGGATCGCGGCGATGAAGGAGATGTGGACGCAGGACGAGGCGGAGTACCACTCCGAGTTCGTCGAGATCCCCAAGACGCAGGTGATTCCCAAGCCGACGCAGTCGCCGCATCCGCCGATTCTGATCGGCGCGGGCAGCAAGTGGGCGCGTCAGCGGGTAGTCGACTGGGCGGACGGCTGGCTGCCGAACATCACGGCGCCGGGCTTTGTCGAGCGCGGCATCCAGGACATCCAGTCGCGCGCGCACGAGGCGGGCCGCGACTTCGACGAGATTTCCGTCAACGTCTTCGGCGCGGTCGAGGACGCGCTGTCCGAGTACGAGCGGATGGGCGTCGACCGCTGCATCTTCCGCCTGCCGGACAAGGGCGCGGACGAGGTCGTGCCAGAGCTGGATCGGCTGGCGGCGCTGATCGCCTAGGCGCTGCGCTGTGAGCGCGGGCGGACGGCAGCGCGGCTGCTACTTGTAGCGGCGGCCGCGCTGCTGAAGCGTGCGGTCGCCCTGATACTCGTAGACGGGCACGCCGTAGCCGCAGGAAGTCTGGGTGCAGTCCACGCTGATCTCGATGACCTGACGCTCCGGCGTGGGCATCTCCATGGCGCGCAGCGCCTCCGCCTGGTCGGCGAGGACAGACTCCTCCAGCGGCTTGGCGGTGGCGCGTCCGTAGAGGCGGACGATCGCCGCGTCCTCGTCGAACGAGGTGACCATCACGGTGACCGGGCCGCCGGCCACAGCGTGGCGCGCGGTCTCGTTGCCGCTGCCGCGGTAGTCGAAGTAGGCGAGCGTGTGCTGGTCAATGATCTGCAGATCGGCCGCGCCCTTGGGCGAGAGGTTGACCGCGCCCTGCCCGTCGGGTCCCTCGCCCAACGTCGGATCGGCAGAGGCGATGAAGAAGACGTGGGAGCTGCGGATCAGGTCGGCCTGCTCGTCGGTGATGTGATCGATCATCGGCATGGCGGTCAGCGCTTTCGTTTGCGTGCGTTCTGGGCTTCTTGACTGGTGCGGCGGTAGGTGCGGCCGAGGAATCGGGCCGCGCCGCGCAGCGACGACTGCGCTTCCTGCTGCGCCTGTTTGACCAATTGTTGCGCATCGGGCTGCTTCGGCTGCATCGCCTCGATCAGCTCGTCGAAGTGTTGCTGATCCGACTGCGCCAGCTGGGTGAACCACTGGGTCAGCGCGGCGGGGCCGGCGGACTGCAGCTCGAGGAAAACGGCGGTCAGGGCGTTGATCGCGTGGTCGTCGCCCCGCAGGCGCGGCCAGAGCTGCTGATAGGCGTCGGGCTGCGCCTGCTGGAACGGTCCGGCGAGCCAGATCAGAAAGCGGCGGCGATCTTCGTCGCGCGTCGCGGGAGCGCTGAGCCGCTGCGAGATCTGCGACGTCAGCTGCGAGGCGACCTGCGGCGCGGCAGAGCCGGCGACCAGCTTGGCGGCCTGGCGAAGCAGGAAATGTGACATGCCGTCACGATAGCGAAGCGGGGCGGGAAAGCATCAGCGGCGGGCGTTCCAGGACGTCCAGGTGGCGCGGGTGAGGAGGCGGACGCGGCCATACGCCAGCGAAGCGGCGGCAATGTCCCAGTTGCCGCCGTCGTGGAGCTGGAAGGCGATCTGATCCAGATCCAGCGGATGCGGCGCGGGCGCGCCGGCCGGCGACGGCAAGTGGGGGAGCTCGGAGAGCGAGTCGTCGGGGTGAAGGATGGTCAGGCGGGCGTTGCGGACAAGGACGATGTCGTCGTCGGCGGCGAGGACGGGCGATTCGTCGGCGGGATTGTGGGTGCGCTGGACGACCTCACCGGTGGCGAGGTTGACGGTGCAGACGCCGCGGCGGATGAACACGATCGTCTGCCCGTCGGGCGACCAGTGCGGCTGATCGGCGTCGCGGAGGATGAGCCGCTCGCTGCCGTCGGGGTCGCGGATGTAGAGGTCGCGGTTGCGGACGAAGGCGAGTTGCAGCGCCGGCGACCAGGTCGGATGGCGGGCGTCGCGGGCGAGGACTGCCCGCTCACCGCCCTCGGGCGCGACGGCTTCGATGCGGTGATTGCGCTCGACGGCGATCCAATGGCCGTCCGGCGACCAGGCCGGATCGTCGGCGGTCGCGCCGCTGGTCAGGCGGGCCGCGTCGCCGCCGTCCGCGGGCATGGTGTAGAGGTCCCAGCCCTCGGCGCGGTTGCTGAGAAAAGCGATCGACCGGCCGTCGGGCGACCAGGTGGGAGCCATGCCGTTTTCGGCGGAGATCAGTTCCATGTGCGATACGGTAAGCGTCGTGAGCGGTAGCCGACACTTTACGGTGACGACCTTCGTGTCCATGCAGGGCGCGACCCTGCTGCATTGGCACCGTAAAGTTGGTCTGTGGCTGCCGCCCGGCGGGCACATCGAACCCAACGAAGATCCGCTGCAGGCCGCGCACCGCGAGGCGCTGGAGGAGACAGGGATCGCGGTGCGCATCCTGCCGACGACTGCGCCGTTCGACTACGACGATCCGCCGCAGCTGCCGCCGCCGGCGACGATCATGGTCGAGCCGATCGGCGCGTTCGGCGGCGAGGCGGCGCATCAGCACATCGACCTGATCTACTTCTCGCGGCCGGAGTCGGCGGAGCGTTCCGAGCCGCCCGCCGGGCAGTGGCGCTGGGTGAGCCGCCAGGAGCTGGAGGACGATGCGCCGTTGACGCTGGCGGGCGTCACGGCGCAGATCTCGGAGGACGTGCGGGTGCTGGGGATGGCGGCGATTGACCACGCGGCAACATTCGAGGAGAGAGAAGCGTGATTTCTGCGCAGATGATTCGCGAGCACCCCGAAGTCATCCAGCGTTCGCTAGATCGCCGGCGGGCGTCAGC
Organism: Dehalococcoidia bacterium; assembly: GCA_965200625.1. Lineage (GTDB taxonomy): Bacteria > Chloroflexota > Dehalococcoidia > Bin125 > Bin125 > Bin125. The sequence continues at coordinate 836,389 of OZ241375.1, read as the reverse complement.
CCCGCTGGATGAGGCGATCGGCGTTGATGAGCAGCGGCGGTCAGTGTTGGTGGAGCTGGAGGAGCTGCGCGCGGCGCGGAACACGGCCGGCCGCGCGATCGGCAAGGCGAAGGACCAGGCTGAGCGCCAGCGCCTGATCGCGGCGCAGCGGGCGTCGGCGGCGCGGATCGACGAGTTGGAGGCGGAGCTGCGGGAGCAGGAAGCGGCGCTGACCGAACTGCTGCAGGAGATTCCCAACGTGGTGGGCGAGACGACGCCGGACGGGGACGACGAGGCGGCCAATCCGGTCGTACGGGCGTGGGGCGAGCGGCGGGTGTTCGACTTCGAGCCGCAGCCGCATTGGGAGCTCGGCGAGCGGCTGGGGATTATCGACATCGAGCGGGCGGCGGCGATGTCCGGGTCGCGGATGTACGCGCTGCGCGGCGCGGGGGCGCGCTTGCAGCGCGCGCTGATTGGCTGGTTCCTCGATTGTCACGGGGGGTCGGGCTACGAAGAGTGCTACGTCCCCGCAATGGTGCGCGAGGAGGCGATGCGGGCCTCGGGTCAGCTGCCAAAGTTCCGCGACAACCTCTACCGCGACGAGGAGGAGGACTACTACTTCGTCCCGACCGCGGAGGTGCCGCTGACGAATATGCACGCCGACGAGATCCTCAGCGAGAAGGAGCTGCCAATTCGCTACGCGGCCCACACGCCGTGTTTCCGGCGTGAGAAGACGAGCGCGGGGCGGGATGTGCGCGGAATCAAACGGGTGCACCAGTTCGAGAAGGTGGAGATGTACCAGTTCACTGCGCCAGAGCAATCGGCCGAGGCGCTGGAGGAAATGCTGGCGCAGGCGGAAGCGCTGCTGCAGGGTCTGGAGTTGGAGTATCGGGTGCTGCAGATCTGCAGCGGCGACATTGGGTTCAACGCTTCAGTGTCCTACGACCTTGAGATTTGGGCGCCGGGCGCCCAGGAGTGGCTGGAGGTCTCAAGCGTCTCGAACTGCACCGATTTCCAAGCGCGGCGGGCGAACATCCGCTATCGACCGGCGGCAGGCAAGGGAACGCGGTTCGTGCACACATTGAACGGTTCGGGCCTGGCGCTGCCGCGCACGATTGCGGCGCTGCTGGAGAACGGCCAGCAGGCGGACGGCTCGATCATTCTGCCTGAGGTGTTGGCGGCGCGGATGGGTTCGCGTGTCATCGCCTGAGCGCGGCGGGCTGGATCCCTATCGGGAGGCGAACCGCGCCCGCTGGGATGAAACGGTGGCGATTCACGCCGCCTCGGAGTTCTACGGCGTTGAACGCTTCCTGGCCGGCGAATCGACGCTCCTGCAGCTGGATCTGGACGAGGTGGGCGACGTCTCGGGGAAGTCGCTGCTGCATTTGCAGTGCCACTTCGGTCTGGACACGTTGTCGTGGGCGCGGCTGGGCGCGGATGTGGTCGGAGTTGACTTCGCGCCCTCGGCGGTCGCGACCGCCCGCGATCTGGCCCAACGCGCTTCCCTGACGGCCGAGTTCGTCGAGTCAGAGCTCTATGCAGCGCCGCAGGCGTTGGCGGAGCGGTTGGGGATGTTCGACATCGTCTACGTCAATCTCGGCGCGCTGTGCTGGCTGCCGGACGTGGCGGGGTGGGCCCGCGTCTGCGCCCGGTTCCTCAAGGAGGGCGGGACGTTCTACGTCCGCGACGTGCATCCCCTGACGCAGGCGTTGGATGACGAGTCCGAGCCAGGCGAGCTGCGGTTGGCGTATCCCTATTTCGAGACGGCGCAGCCACAGCACTGGGTCGGGGACGGCGACTATGCGGACGCCTCGGCGTCGCTGCAGCATCGTGACTCCTACGAGTGGAACCACAGCCTGGGCGAGATCGTGACGGCGGTAATCGAGGCAGGATTGCAGATCGAGTTTCTGCGCGAGCAGGAGTGGACGGTGTACCGGGCGCTGCCCTGGCTGGTGGAAACAGAGCGCGGAATCTGGCGACTACCGAAACGCGACGGAGCGCCCGATCAGCGGGCGCCGCTGATGTTCTCGCTGCGGGCGTCGAAGGGGGTTACTCGACCTGCCCCATCGGCTCTTCCTTCCAGGTGAAGAACGGCCCGCCGATCGGGACGTGGACCGGCTCGGTGAAGGTGGGATGGGTGGCGAGGGTCAGTTGGTGACGCGCGCGCCCGCCTTTGGCCAGCTTGGCGCGGACGTCCTCCGGTCCCTTCCAGGTTTCCTGCCGGGCGCGGGTCGCCAGCCAATGTTCACGGTCGGTGTACTGGGTGAGCAGCACGACCATGTCACACAGCTCGCTGACTTCATCGTTTGGATGCGGTTCTTCCGCGCGGAACATGCCGAGAATACGCGCGCCGGCAGCCTCGATGGCGGGCCAGATCTCCTCGCGGCTGAGTCGCTCGAACTCGTCGAACGAGTCCTTCTGAATCCAGAAACGGCGCATGACGACGAGCATGGGTTGATCTCCACGGGGCTAGAGACGTGCGGGCTGGTAGATTTGGCTGCATGATATTGAGGCGAACCTGGCGTCGGCTTTCGCGCCGCGGCCCGGATCAGGCGGCGACGGACGCGTTGATCCAGATGCTGGCCCAGCGGTCAGTGATCGCGCGGGCGGCCGCCGACTTCGGAGCGGCCTCGCGCAGCGTATCGCTGCCAGCGGGATCGCGGGTGGTGGCGGCGTTGGCGCTGGGCGAGCCGCTGCGGCTGTTGCTGTTGAGCCGGATCGAGGGCAATGCGGCCGGTCACGCGGGGCGGATGCGGGTGGTCGGAGTGCATGTGCTGCTGGATCGGGCGGCGCTGGGCGAGGATTGGCCGTCGGGCTGGAGCGCCGCGGTGCGGGCGATGCCGATCGAGCCGCCGGGCGGCCTGGGTGCGGCGCGCGAGTTTGAGTGGCGCGCGGCCGACGCCTCGGACGCGGCGGCGCTGGCCGCGGTGGAGCGGCTGCGCGGGATTGATCGGGTCTCGCGGCGGGTGATCGGGTTGCTGCGGGACGGGTCGGCGATGCAGTTCGAGATCGTGCCGACGGCGTCAACGCTGCGCGTGGCGGTGCATCAGGCGGGGCAGGAGCTGCCGGATCCGACGGCGGTGGAGGCGGTGATCACGGTCGCGCACGCACTGGCGGGGGCGGAGCGTTGAGACTCCAGCTGGCGGAGGGGGAGGGATTCGAACCCCCGAGACGCTTGCGCGCCTAACGGTTTTCAAGACCGCCGCCTTCGTCCGCTCGGCCACCCCTCCGCTGCGGTCAGCTTACCAACGCGCAGCGCGGAGCGCTCCCCCGCGAGGGGGAGCGCTCGTCATCCTGAGGCCCGGAGGCGGAAAGCGCGCGGCGCTAGAAGCTGGTCAGGACGGTGCGGGCGACCTCGCCCGCCTTCATCGCGCGGAAGGCTTCGTTGATGTCCTCGATCGGCGCGGTCACGGTGACCATCTCGTCGAGCATCAGGCGGCCCTGGCGGTAGTACTCGACCAGGTTGGGCATGTCCGTGCGGAAGCGGTTGCTGCCCATGCTGGAGCCTTGCAGGACCTTCTCGGAGAGCAGCTCGTGCGCCGGGATCTCCAGGGTCTGGCCGAGCGGCACCATGCCGATGATCGTGGCGACGCCGCCGCGCTTGATCGCCGCGAAGCACTGCTCGGCGACGGTCTTGAGGCCGATCGCCTCGAAGGAGAAGTCCACGCCCTCGCCCTCCGTCATGTCGCGGATCGCGCTCACGGGGTCGCTGCTGGAGGCGTCGACAGAGTGGGTCGCGCCGAGGTCTCGGGCCAGGGCGAGCTTGTGCTCGTGGAGGTCAACGGCGATGATCTGCTTCGCGCCGGCAATGCGCGCGCCCTGGATGGCCGAGAGGCCGACGCCGCCGGCGCCGAAGACAGCGACCGTGCTGCCGTGATGCACCTTGGCGGTGTTGAGCGCCGCGCCCGCGCCGGTCATCACGCCGCAGCCGATCAGGGCGGCCTTGTCGAGCGGCATCTCGTCGTCTACGTAGACCAGCGCGTTTTCGTGGACCAGCGTGTACTCCGCGTAGGTGGAGAGGTTGGCGAACTGGGCGACGGGGTTGCCGTTCCAGGAGAGGCGCGAGTCCTGATCGGGGCGGCGCTGAGTCTCGGGGCTGCGGCACAGGTTGGGGCGTCCGCTCAGGCAGTAGGAGCAGTTGCCGCAGAAGACCGAGAGACACATGATGACGTGGTCGCCGGCCTTGAACTGCACCACCAGATCGCCGACCTCCTCGACGATTCCAGCCGCTTCGTGGCCGAGGATGCCGGGCGACTGGAAGGGGTAGAGACCCTCGACGAAATGGAGATCAGAGTGGCAGACGCCGGAGGCGGCGGTCTTGACCAGCACCTCGCGCGGGCCGGGCTTGTCGACGTCAACGTCTTCGATCGTCAGATCCTGATGGGGGCCGTGGAAGACAGCAGCTTTCATCCGAGCATCCTTTCTGGGCACGGCGCGTCGGCGCGCCGTTGCGTTGGGCAGTCTAGAGCGTTGGCTGGGATGTTTGGGGGATATCGGGGACTGTGGTACCGGGAGAGGGGCTCGAACCCACACGGCCCGAAGGCCAACGGATTTTAAGTCCGCCGCGTCTGCCAATTTCGCCATCCCGGCGCAGTCACGACTCTTTGACGATAGCGAAGGTTCAACGCTCGGTCGTGAAGCTGATCGCGCGGCCGTCGGTCACGACCGTGATGTCGCCCCGCTCGGCGGTGAGCAACGGCGTCGCGCCGACGCGCTGCAGGGAGTCGATCACTTCATCGTGGGGATGACCGTGCGGATTGTCAGCGCCGGCGCTGAGGATGGCGAGGCTGGGGCGGACAGACTCAAGAAATATCATGGCCGAGGAGAAGCGGCTGCCCTGATGCGCGACCTTGAGCACATCGGCGCGCAGCGCGCAGGGCTGCTGAGCGCCGGGACAGGGATTGCGGACGAGGTCGAGCTCCTGCTCGACGTTGATGTCGGCGGCGAACAGGAACGCGGCGTCGCCGAAGCGGGCGCGGAGCGCAACGGAGGTCGAATTCGGATCATTGACATAACTATCAGGCAAGCCGTCGGCTGGCGGCCAGAGCAGATCGAGGAGCAGGCTGGGGCTTCCGGGAAACTCGATCTGTTGACCGGGCCGCGCTTCGTGAGCGGGAATGTCGCGCCCGTCAAGCAGAGCGAGCAGCTGGCGGCCGAGCTTGGTGCGGTCGGTGTAGGGGCTGAGCACGACCTGACCGAGGTCGTAATGCTCGAGGATCGGCCAGAGCGCCTGGCTGTGGTCGGCCTGCGGGTGGGTGATGACGGCGAGGTCAATCCGCCGCGCGCCGGTCGGCATATACCGGCGCAGGGCGGCGAGGAGGGCGTCCGGCTGCTGGCCGGTGTCGATCAGGATCGTGTGTTCGTCGGGCGTGACGATCAGCGCGGCGTCGCCTTGCCCGACGTCGATGAAGTGAAGGCGAAGGCGGTCGTCGGGAGCGTCGCAGGCGGAGAGCCAGAGCGCGGCGGCGAGGGCCGCCGCTGCGGCGGTGAAGCAGGCGGGTCGGAGGTAGGCGCGGAGGTCGGGAAGGGGCGCGAGTCCGATGCGGGAAAGCGGATTGAGCGGCAGGGCGGAAAGTGCCGATCGCGCCGGGTGAGCGTCCGCGGCGGTGCGGTCCCAACGGGCGGCTCGTTCTCGGTAAGGGCGGAGCGACGCGGTCAGGATGGCGGCGTAGATGAGGAGCAGATGGGCGTGTCCAAAGCCGTGAATGACGGTACCCGCGCCGGGCAGCTGGGCTCCATGCTCGGCGACCAGCTGGAGCCAGCGCAGCGGCAGCCAGGCGAGCGGCCAGGCGAGGATGGCGGCGGCGCTGTCGGAGATGAGGCCCAGCAGCGCGATGCCGGCGGAGCCAAGCAGCATCCAGCTAAACAGCGGAGTCACGAGCAGATTGGCGGCCAGACCGATCAGGGCGGCGCGCTCGAAATGGAGCGCGATCAGCGGCATCGTGGCGAGCGTGGCCACGAGCGTGACGAGCGCGGTGTCGCGGATCGCGCCGCTGACGCCGCGCTGGCCGCTGAGGAAATCTTGGGCCAGCGCCGGCATCAAGACAATGATGCCGAGCGTGCCCGCCAGCGTGAGTTGGAACGAGAGGTCGAGCAGGATATGGGGCTGGAGCGCGGCCATCAGCGCGGCGGTCGCGCCGACGGCATAGAGTGCGGACGCGCCGCGGCCGAGCAGGTGCGCGGCGGCGAAGACGACCGCCATCCACATGGCGCGCTGGACGGGCGGGTCAGGGCCGATCAGGGAGCCGTAGGCGAGCACAGTGAAGATCGCGAGCAAGGCGGCCGGGCGGCGTCCGAGCAGCCAGGCGGAGGCGGCCATGACGATGGTCGTGAGCAGGGTGAGGTTGCTGCCGGAGATCACGATCAGGTGCGAGAGCGAGGTGTCGTTGAGATCGGCGCGCAGTTCGGAGTCGATCGCGCCGCGGCGGCCGCTGATCATGCCCTGAGCGAGGCCGGAGAGCGGCGGCGGGAGGGCGTCGCGCAGACTGCGGTTGAGCGCGGCGAGGGCGTCGGCGGCGCGCGCCTGACGCCAGCCAAGATCGGCGCGGCCGATCCGCGTCACGCCGCCGGGATCGACCAGACCGCTGGCGGCGATGCGCTGATTGGCGAGCCATTGCAGGTACTCGTCCTCCGTGTTCGAGACGGGCGTTAGGTTCGCTTCGACGGCGATGCGGTCGCCGTAGCTGAGCTCGAGTGGATCGACGATGTGGAGTTGGACGCGGTCGTCGATCGGGCGTCGCTCGGAGCCGATTGCAATGCGCTCCGCGTGGAGCAGCAGGCGCTGGCTGCGTCCGCGCCATTGCGGGTCGTCGGCGACCGCGCCCTCCAGGCGCACGGTCTGGCCGGCCAGTGCGGCGTGGGCGAGGCTGTCGGTGGGCAAGCGCCCGGCGTCGGCGCGCCAGTAGCCGACAGCGAGCAGCGCGGGGCTGAGCAGGAGCAAGGTCAGGTGCAGGCGCTGGCGTCGGGGGACGGCGTCAAGGCGGGCGGCGGAGGAGAGCGCGAAGAGGGTGCAGAGCGCCGCGCCGACGGCAGTAATCCAGGTGTCGGCGTGAGTCAGCGCGAGCGCGGCGCCGGTGATGAAGGCAAGCGCCCAATGCAGCAGCGGCGGTTGATAGGCGTGCCGCAAGCGGTGGAGCCGGTTGAATCGGTTCAGCCGATTGAGCGGGGCAAGCCGGGCGCGGGCCTGGCTAATCAGCGGGCGCATAGACGGTGGCCGCGCCGGCGATGGCGATCACCTCAGCCGGCCGCAGGATGCGGCGCTCGACGAGATCGGCCAGCGAGCGGAAGGGCTGCCGGGCGCGAAGCTGGATGATCGCTTCGGCGCGGGACGGACCGAGCCCGGGGAGAGTGGCGAGTTCGGCGGCGGTGGCGGTGTTGATGTCGATCAGTACAGGTCGGACAGCAGTCGGCAGCGGCGTGTCGCGGATCACGGGCGGGGGCTGGTCAGCGGTCTGCTGGCTGGCGACGACGCCGAGCCCGATGCTGGCGGCGGTCGCCGCGCTCAGCGCCGGCGTCCAGAGCAAAGCGCGGCGCAGCCACACGCGCAGCCAGGCCCAGAGCCGGGCGCGCAGCGCGGGCGGCGGGCGGCCTTCGGTCCAGATTGCAAGCAGGGACATCGCGGTTTCCGCTGCGTGACTTGCGGTTGTTGCGCTCGTTGCGCTCGTTGCGCTTGTGATTGAGGCGCCAACGGGGCTTCGCTGAAAGGTACAGTTGAACCGGAGAGGCGGGTGAGCCATGACGCGCTCGGTGTTGACGGTTGGCGATCTATCGGCGGCGGAGATTGGCGAAGTGCTGGAGCGCGCGTTGGAGCACAAGCGTCAGGGGCGGCCGGAGCGCTCGGAGTTGGCCGGCCAGACGGCGCTGTTGATCTTCCAGAAGCCGTCGTTGCGCACGCGGGTGTCGTTCGAGTTGGCGGTGACCAATCTGGGCGGCCGGGCGCTGTATCTGTCACCGCCGGAAGTGGGCCTCGGCGAGCGGGAGTCGCCCGAGGACGTCGGCGGCGTGGCGGGCCGCTACTGCGACCTGATCATCTGCCGCACCTTCGCGCAGAGCAATCTCGAGCGGCTGGCCGCCTCGTCCGGGGTCCCGGTGGTGAATGCGTTGAGCGACTGGGAGCATCCCTGCCAGGCGCTCGCGGATGTGCTGACGATCCGCGAGCACGGCGGGACGGCGGGGCGCACGTTGGCCTATGTTGGCGACGGCAACAACGTCGCCCGCTCGCTGGCGATCGCGGCGGCGGGCGAGGGGATGCACGTTCGCGTCGCGTCGCCGTCGGGCTATGAACTGGATGAGGCGAGCGCCGCGGAGGCGCAGCGGCGGGCGGCGGAGGCGGGCGGATCAGTGGCACTGATGTCCGATCCGGTCGTGGCAGCGGCGGGGGCGGACGTGCTCTACACGGACACGTGGACGTCGATGGGACAGGAGCTGGAGGCGAAGCAGCGGCTGGAGGCCTTTGCGGGGTACCAGGTGGACGGAGCGCTGGTCGGCCGCGCGGCGGCGGATGCGGTGGTGATGCACTGTCTGCCGGCGCATCGAGGGGAGGAGATCACGGACGCGGTGTTGGACGGTCCGCAGTCGGTGGTGCTGGATCAGGCGGAGAATCGGCTGCACGCGCAGCAAGCGCTGTTGGCCTGGCTCTTCGACGGGCAGCGCCGTTGAGGCCGGATGGACCAAGTGCCGATTCACCTAACCTTGCCGCGTATTGCCGCACATGTCGTCCAAGTCAGCCTGGCGGCGAACCGGGCGGATGACGGCAGAGAGCTGAGGCGGATGCCGTGGACGGGCTTATCAACGACATTGAGTTGGCCTTTGGTGACTTCAGCTGGACGAATGCGCTGGAGGTGACCGCGATTGCCGTGGTGTTCTACGCGGGGCTGCGGCTGCTGCGGGGCACGACGGCGATGTCGGTGATTCGCGGGATGGTGCTGGTCGTGGTGGCGATCTCGGTGATGGGCCGGGTCGTCGATTCGGTCGTGCTGAACTGGATCGTGGACAACGCGCTGGCGGTGCTACTGATCGTGGTGCTGCTGGTGTTTCAGCCCGAGTTCCGCCGCGCGTTTGAGCATGTAGGCCGGGCCGGTGGGCTGAAGCGTTGGGGAAACAAGCGCCAGCCGTATCGGTCGCTGATTCCAGTCACCACGGCGGTCGCGCAGCAGCTGTCGCAGCGGGGCGTCGGCGGGTTGTTTATGTTTGAGCGGGACACGGGGCTGGAGGAGCTGGCCGAGGCCGGGGTGCGGCTGGGGGCGGCGCCGACGGTGGACTTGCTCGAGAGCATCTTCTGGCCCGGCTCACCGCTGCACGACGGAGCGGTGCTGCTGCGGCCGTCGGAGGTGGTCGCGGCCGCGGTCATTCTGCCGACGCCGAGCGGCGATTTCGCCGCGCGCGAGCTGGCCGGCGGGCAACCGGGCTCACCTCTGGGCGGCCATCTGGGGACACGGCATCGGGCGGCGCTGACGATTTCGGAGGAAACGGATGCGATTGCGGTCGTGATCTCCGAAGAGACGGGCGCGATCTCGCTGGCGGTGGGTGGGCAGCTGTCGCCGCCGTTGACGGCGGCGGAGTTGGCGGACGCGCTCTCAAATTATCTGCACGCGCGGCGTTGGGGCGATCGATTGGGTCTGCGTCTGCGGGGCCGGCCGGCGGAGCGGCCGCGGGGCGCGCCGTCGGCGGCTAGCGGAGACGCGGCGGGCTCGTAAGTGCGACGCGCGGCGCAGGAGGCGACGCTGCTGATCACGGTGGTGGTCCTCGCGGTGGTGGTCTGGTTCGTAATCGCGGATGCGGAGAATGAGGAGATTGAGACGCGTCTGGGATTCAGCTTGCCGGTCTTTTGGCAGGAGTTGGGATCGAACCTGGCGGTGGTAGTGGAGCCGCCGCCGGTCTCGGTCACGGTGGTCGGGCGGGAGGCGGACGTCGAGTCGGCGCAGCCGGAACACTTCCGCGCGACGGTGTCGCTGCGCAACCGGCCGGCGGGCCGCCACAGCGTGCCGGTGCGGGTGGAGGCGCTGGAGGGCGAAGTACGGGTGCGGGCGGTCCAGCCGGAGACGGCGGTGGTGATCTTGCAGGAGACCGTCGAGCGGGAAGTGCCGATCGTGATAGAGCCGTCCAATCTGCCGCCGCTCGGATTTCGCGTGGAGACGCCGGAGGTGTCGCGGGAGACCGCGATCGTCTCCGGCCTCGCGTCGGAGGTGGAGGCGGTAGACGCAGTCGTGGCGCGGCTGGACCTGGGCGGCGCGACGGTATCGGTGGAACGCGATGTCACGCTGGAAGCGCGGACAGCGTCCGGCGGGACCGTGACGGCGGTCAGGGTCAGTCCGCGCTCTGTCCAGGTGCGTGTGCCGATTGAGCAGGAAGTGTTTCGCCGCACCGCCTCGATCCTGCCCGACGTGATCGGGACGCCGGCGGCCGGCTACCGCGTGCGCGCGGTGCGGGCGACGCCGCCGACGGTGGATGTGCTGGTCTCGGTGGATGCGTTGGACGACGTCGTGGAGGTGCCGACCGCGCTGATCGACGTATCGGGCCGCGAGCTGGACATCATCGCGGAGGTGGAGTTGATCTTTGCGGACGGCGTAGCGCCGGCCGGCGAGGGAGAGACATCGGTGCGGGTGACGGTGGTGATCGAGCCGGTGATCAGCTCGGTGCGGCTGTCGGTTGAGGTGGAGACGTTCGGCCTGAACAGCGCGCTGGAGTTGGCGTTTGCATCGCCGCTGACAGCGCGGGTGACGCTGCGCGGTCCCGTGGCTCTACTCTCGGAACTGGAGGCGCCGTTGGCTCCGATCCGCGTCAACCTCGCCGGATTTGAAGCCGGGCGGCACCGAATCGATCTGCGCTGGAGCGCGCCGCCGGGGCTGGAACTGGTAGATCTGTCGCCAGCGCAGCTGACTGTCAACTTGACGGCGATTCCTCAGCCGCCGCCACTACCACCGCCAGCAGAAGAGCCGGAGGAGGCGGGCGACGAGCCGGCGGCGACTGAGGATGATGACGGAGGTGATGACCGTGAGTGACAACTCCGCCGAGGCGCTGCCGCAGGTCGAGGTGCGGGCGGTGCCGGGCAATGTTCTGCCGACGGTAGCAATCGTGGGTCGGCCGAATGTGGGCAAGTCGACGCTGTTCAATCGTCTGGTGCGGCGGCGGCAGGCGATCGTGCGGGGAGAGCCGGGGACGACGCGGGATCGCAACTACGCCAGCACCGAATGGCGCGGCCAGCAGTTTTCGGTGATCGATACGGGAGGACTGTTGGGCGAGCAGCTCACGGGCCCGTTCGCGGACTTGGTGGCGGAGCAGGTGGAGCAGGCGCTGGCGGAGGCGGACGCGATTGTCCTGGTCGTCGATGTGCAGGCGGGGCTGCTGCCGGCGGATGAGGATGTGGCGGCGCTCTTGCGGGAGGCGACGCAGCCAGTGACGGTCTGCGCGAACAAGGCGGATAACGACGCGCTGGTTGCGGAGGCGTCCGCGTTCCACGGCCTGGGGCTGGGCGAACCGATCGCGATCTCGGCCCACCACGGGCGCTGGATCGATGATCTGCTGGATCGGGTGACCGAAGAACTGGCGGTGACGGAGCCGCTGGAGGCGGATGACGTCGCCTGCCGTCTGGCGATTGTCGGGCGGCCGAATGTCGGGAAATCGTCGCTGGTCAACGCGCTGCTGCGCAATGAGCGGATGATCGTCTCGGAGGTGCCGGGCACGACGCGGGACGCGGTGGACACGCTGTTGAGTTTCGACGGGCAGCGCGTCTCGCTGGTCGACACGGCGGGGATTCGGCGGCCCGGGCGGGTCGCGCCGGGGATCGAGCGCGCCTCGGTGCGGCGCGCGGGCGCGGCAGTGCGGCGGGCGGACGTTTCGGCGGTCGTGATTGACGCGCATGAGGGCGTGACCTCGCAGGACCTGCACGTGCTGGGCATGGCGCTGGACGACGGGGCGGGGATCGTGATTGTGATGAACAAGTCGGACCTGGTCGACGCCGAGGACGGACTGCGCAGCAGCCGCGAGCGCCAGTTGGCCGGGCGGGCGCGGTTCGTCAGCTGGGCGCCGATCGTCTGGGTCTCGGCGTTGACGGGTGCGGCGGTGGACAGCGTGGTCGCGGCGGGGCTGCACGTGGCGGAAGCGCGGTGCCAGCAGGTGCCGACGCCGCGGCTCAACGCGATGCTGCGTCAGGCGCAGGTGGAGCGTCCACCGGCGACGTATCGGGGCAAGCGGATCCGTTTCTACTACGGCGTGCAGACAGGCTCCGCGCCGCCGACGTTCACGTTTTTCGTCAACTATCCGGACGCCGTGCACTTTTCCTATGAGCGCTATCTGCTCGGACGGATTCGGCGGACATTCGGGTTCGAGGGCACGCCGCTACGCTGCGTCTTACGCGGGCGCGAGCCGGCGGAGTCGAATGACGGAGGCAAACGTCGTGGTTGAGGCGTGGGTAGTCGGCGGAGTAATCGGCTATCTGTTGGGCTCGATTCCGACGGGCTTATGGATCGGCAAGTGGCGCGGCGGCGGCGACATTCGCGCCGCGGGTAGCGGACGCACAGGCGCGACGAACACGTTTCGCGCGCTCGGGCTGCGCTGGTCGGTCACGGTGCTGGTGCTCGACGCGGTCAAGGGTGCGCTCCCGGTCCTGATCGTGATGGCGGTCTGGGACAGTCCGACGGGCGAGGTGGTCGGCGGCGTGGCGGCGGTGGTTGGACATCAGTATCCGCTCTACGCGGGCTTTCGCGGCGGACGCGGCGCGGCGACGGCGATGGGCGGGATGATCGCGATCATGCCCATGGGGGCGCTGTTCGCGTTGGGCACGGCGATTCCGATTTTGCTGCGGATTCGGGTGATGTCGCTGGCGACCCTGATGGGCGCGACCTCGGCGGCGGTGGGCATCTCGCTGCTGGCGGCGTTCGGCGGCGCGCCCGATGCATACATCGCCTACGCGGTCGGGACGTGGTCGCTGGTCGTGCTGGGACATAAGGACAACGTGGAACGGATCGCGGCGGGGACGGAGCGGGTGTTGTCGATGGGCCGGTCGTCGGCATGAGGGTGCTGGTGGTCGGCGCGACGTCGTGGGGCTGCACGCTGGCCGCGTGTGTGGATCGCGCCGGGCACGAGGCGGTGGTGCTCTGCCGCACCGAGGCGGAGGCGGCGGACTTGTCAGAGGCGCGCGAGCTGCGGCGGCTGCTCCCCGGAGTGGCGCTGCCCGAAGGCTTGGCGTTCACGTCAGATCCGAGCGGCGCGCCGCCGGCGGTGGTGATCTGGGCAACGCCCTCACAGCGGCTGCGAGAGAATCTGCGCGCGGTAATGCCGCGCCTGACGCCGGGCGACACGGTCCATGCATCAGCGGCGAAGGGTCTGGAGCAGGGCTCGCACCTGCGAATGACGGAGGTGCTGGCGCAGGAGCTGACCCAGGCCGGGCGCGAGACGCGGGTGGGCGCAGTGTCGGGACCGAACATTGCCCGAGAGGTCGCACTGGGGCTGCCGGCGACTACCGTCGCGGCCGCCGAGGGAGCGGCTTATCGTGAACGCCTGCAGGAGGCGCTGAACTCGAGCGCGTTCCGGGTCTACACGAATGCGGATGTGGTGGGCGTGGAGCTGGGCGGGGCGTTGAAGAATGTGATCGCGATCGGCGTGGGCATGGCGGCCGGGCTGTCGCTCGGCGACAACGCGCGGGCGGCGTTGATGACCCGCGGGCTCGCAGAGATCGCGCAGCTGGGGATGGCGCTCGGCGCGGCGCCGTCAACCTTCGCTGGCCTGGCCGGGCTGGGCGATCTGCTGACAACGGCGATGAGTCCGCGTTCGCGGAATCGGACGCTGGGCGAGAAGCTCGGCGGCGGGCTAACGCTGGCGCAGGCGCAAGCGGACAATCCAAACGTGGTTGAGGGCGTCGAGACGACGCGCGTGGCGCTCGAAGTGGCCGAGGGGCTGGGCGTCGAGATGCCGATTGCGGCGGTGGTGTCGCAGGTGCTGTTTGACGGATTGGAGCCGCGCGGCGCGATCCGCGTGCTGATGGAGCGGGCCCCGACGATGGAGGGCTGATGAGCGAACCAACGGCGCACCCGGATGCGGCGGATCCAATCGACGGCCTGCGGCGCGTCGTTGAGGCGATCTCGTCGGGGCAGGCGGAGTTGGAACCGGCGGATCTGTACGCCGTATCGCGGCTGTCGACCGCGGCGGAAGATGTCGTCCGCGAGCGCCTGGCGGCGCTGGACTCCGTTGGTCGGTTCGCCCTGCTGGAACGTCTGCGCGAGGTCGGCGGGGAGTTTGGCGGATACGACTTTACGATGCTGTTCCGGGCGCTGGCGGCGGACGCTGACGTCTCGGTACGGACGCTGGTGGTGGGCGGGCTGGGATGGTGCGAGACGGCCGAGGCGACGGCGGCGCTCCTGGCGGCGGCGCAATCGGAGGAGGAAGACCTGGAGGTGCGCCGCGAAGCAGTAACGGCGCTGGGCGAGGTGGCGATGCGGGTGGAGCTGGGCTGGGCGTCGGGCGAGGGCGCGGCGGAGGTGGTCGCCGCGTTGCGCACGATTGCTGAGGATGTGCGGGAGGACGAAGCGCTGCGCGCAGCAGCGCTGTCGGGCGTCGGCGTGGTGGAGGCGGACTGGGTCGCAGAGCTGATTGAGGAGGCGTTTACGAGCGACGCGGCGGCGCTGCATCTGGGCGCGGTGCAGGCCATGGGGCGCAGCGCGGATGAGTCGTGGCTGGCGCTGCTGGAGACTTCGCTGGTCGCGGAAGATGAGGATGAGCGGCTGGCGGCGGTGCGGGCGATCGGTGAGATCGCGTCGGAGGAGGGCGCGCCGATGCTCGTGGAGCTGTTCGCCGATCCGTCGGCCTCGGAGGAACTGATTCAAGGCGCGGTGGCAGCGCTGGGCGAGATCGGCAGTGAGGAAGCAATGGAGGAGCTGGAACAGCTGCGCACCCATCCCGATCCGAACGTGCGGGCGACGGCGCAGTCGGCCTGGGAAGCGGCGAATTGGCAGGGCGGATTTGACGATCTGGGGTCGGCGCAGGATCCGTTTGCCTGGCGCGATGAATAGCGAAGCGGGCGCTGGGGAGGCTCTGATAGATTGAAATCGTTATCGAGTCCGGCGCGGAGACGATGAGGAGCTACGGCGTGCGGAGCAGCTACGAACGCGGGCAGCGAACGGCAGTCCGGCGGACCACAAGATCACCGAGGTCGATTCGCAAGGGCATCGCGGTCAGCGCGGGCGGCGTGGTCTGGCGCGAGCGGAACAGGCCGGGCGAAGTGGAGGTAGTCCTGGTGCAGACGCCGGCGCGGCGCTGGTCGCTGCCTAAGGGGTCGCCGGAGAACGGGGAGAAGCTGGACGAAACGGCGCTGCGCGAGGTCGCGGAGGAGACCGGGTTAGAGGTGCAGCTGGACGAGAAGATCGGCGTAATGCGCTATTCCTTCAGCGGCGAGGAGGCGCGGATCGACAAGGCGGTGCATTTCTGGCTGATGCGCCCGACCGGGGGCTCGTTTGCGGATCACGATGACGAGCACATCGACGTGCGCTGGGTGGGGTTGGGAGACGCGATGAGGATGGTCAGTTACCGCAACACCGCCTCGCTGCTGGAGGACGCCGCGGCGCTGCTCGATCGGCGGATCGGATCGACGCCAGCCTGAGCAACGCCCTAGCCTGTGTCTGCGCCGGCGGCGTCGGCCGGGCGGCGAGGGGATTCGGGAGTCGCGTTGTGGTGTCCAGTCCGGCCGATGCCGTGGCGCAGGGGAAGCTGGTGCGGCTGCGCCGCAAACGGCTGGAGGATGCGCGGCTGGACTGGATCTGGCGAACTGATGTGGAGCTGGCAGAGCTCGACGCGGCGCCGGTCAGTCCGCTGACCTATGAGCAGTACCGCAATCAGTATTCCTGGCAGCTGCGCTCGACGCCGGTCTACCGCTCGACGTTTGCGGTGGAGGCCCTGGAGGACGCCCGCCACATCGGGAACGTGATGTACTACAACACCGATTTCCAGCGGCGCGAGACGGAGCTGGGGATTGTGCTGGGCGATCGCACGTGTTGGAACGGCGGCTACGGACGCGAGTCGGTGGGGCTGTTGCTCGACCACATCTTTACGCGCACGTCGCTGACGCGGGTGTATCTACACACGCTGGACTGGAACGTGCGGGCGCAGCGGGCGTTTGCCGCCGCCGGGTTCCGCGACTGCGGCCGCGTGCGGCGCGGTCCGCACCGCTTCCACCAGATGCATGTGCTGCGCGAGTGGTTCTGGGATCGCGAGTATCAACGCCGCGGCGCTGGCGTCTGAAGGTTGCGCTCAACCCGCATGAGGATTGCGCGGCAGATCCGCGAGCACACCGCGCCTGAAGACGCGGTGTGCCCGTGAAAGCTGAGAGTCGGGCGGCCTGGCGGTAGGGCTAGCCGCGGCTGGGCAGGATCACGACGCCGGTACCGGGGGTGCTGACGGAGCCGTCGGCGCGGACGCCTTCGACGCTGAGCTCAACGATGTTGCGCTCGCCCTCGGTGAACTTGCGGGTGACGGTGCCGCGCAGGGTGAACTTCTGCTCCTGCGCCGACTCGCGGCCCTGGGCGGCGGGGTCCATGCCGCGGTAGGAGCACTGCACGCGCTTGACCTGGCCCTCGGGACCGGCGAAGCGCCAGAGCAGCTCGCCGAGGAAGGCGTGCTTGAGGGCGCCGTGGACGATGATGTCGTCGAGGCCGGTGTCCTGCGCGTACTGTGTGTCGTAGTGAATCTGGTAGAAGTCGCCGGAGCCGGCGGCCCAGTAGACGAGCTGCTGGCTGGTCGGGGTCTTCTCCAGCTCGGGGATGTTGTCGCCGACTTCGATGTCCTCGAAGTAGATCTGGTCGGGCACTGCGTCTGACATATCTGCGCTCCTTCTCGCTTGTGCGTCAGTCTAGATGATCTCGGCGATCGGGTCGGCTAGCCGCCGGCCTGGGGGTAGGAAATGCCGGTGCCGCGCGAGATGGCGACGACCCTGCCGTCCTGATTGGTGTAGGTGGTTTCCGAGACGGCGATCAGCATGGGCACGCCAAGCGCGCCGCTCCAGCGTTCCTGGAGTGAGGCGAGCGCGGTGGCGGAGGTGAGGGTGTCGCCGGCGCAGATCTGTTCGCCCGTGTACTCGATGTCGGTGCCACCGTTGAGCACGAGCGGATATGGCGAACGGAAGCCCTGGCCGCGGCGGCCGCCGAAGGTGGGGTCAGACTCGGCGGGATTGAAGATCGGGGTGCCGAGGTATCCCGGCGGGGCGGGCAGGCTACGGTAACCGCGCTCGTGCGCCACGGCCTCGTCGTAGAAGACGGGGTCGACGTAACCGACCGAGCGGGCGAACATGCGCACGCTGGTGGTCGTCAACTCACCGACGGTCTCCGGGCCCTTGACGCCGATCATGGCGCGCATCTCGTCGGTCACGACCGACTCATACCTGTCGTCTGCCATCAGGCTCCTCCTTGCGGTTGGGTTGCTCGATTCGCAGTCTAACTGCCGCCGGCGCTGGCGCCGACGATCCGGAATTTCGGCGGTCGGGAGGGGACGGCGAATTCCTCGCCGGTCTCCATGTCGACGGCGCAGAAGTTGCCGGTCTTGAGTTCACGGACGAGGTCTTGCCAGGTGGCGATCGAGTCAGTCTCGAACCAGGTGGCGACCTTGCCGATGTCGTGGACGGCGTGGGAGTCGGTGCCGGCGGTGCCGTTCATGCCGGTGGCGGCGGCGAGGTCGGCGGAGAAGCGGTTCTCGCGCTCCTTGCCGCGCCCGTTGAGGATTTCCAGGGCGATCACGTGATCCATGGCGCTGTTGACGGCGGCGCGCTGGACGGCGGTGGCCCAATCCTCCGGATTGTCCTTCCAGGCGATCTGGCGGCGGTAGGGGTGCGCGAAGACGAGCGCGCCGCCGCGCTCGTTGACGTGTTCGGCGAGCCGCTCGACGCGGTGCATCCCGAAGACGTACTTCTCCATCCCCCAGGCGAGGATGTGGCCGGGGTCGGTCGAGACCTCGCAGCCGGGAATGATGACGATGCCGACCTCCTCAGCAATCTTCTGCACCTCATCGTGCGGCCAGAGCGCGTCGTGCTCGGTGAAGGAGATGCCGTCCAGGCCCGCCGCCTTGGCGCGGACGGCCAGGTCTCGGGGATCGAGCACGGAGTCGTGCGAGCGCGGCCAGGTGTGGTTGTGGAGGTCAATCAGCATGTAGGCGTCTCACTAGCGGCGGGAATTTCGCAGATTATGCTACCACCACCCGCTCCGCAGCTGCCGTCCGCCGCGATCCAGCCGTCCCGGAGGGTCGGTGATTGAGCGAGTTGGGGCTGGTGCATATACTCCCTCAGAGCCGCCTGTCCCGATCGGCAGGTCAGTGATCCGGAGCGGGGTCGATCCAGATGGACAATGTCCTGGAGCAGTACAGCCATCTCGGCATCCTGCTGATCTTCGCCGCGGTGTTCCCGTCGATCCCGCTGATCGCCTCGTGGGCGATGTTCAAGTTCGGCCTGCGGCCGAAGCTGCCGAACGCGGTCAAGGACGACACCTACGAGTGCGGGGTCGAGACGGAGGGCCCGACTTGGGTCCAGTTCAACTTCCGCTACTACCTGGTGGCGCTGATCTTCGTGCTCTTCGACGTCGAGGTGATTTTCCTCTTCCCCCTGGCCGTGGCGCTGGACTCGGTCGTGGTGACCGGACTGGTCGCGGCGCTGATCTTCATCGGCGTGCTCTTCCTCGGTCTGGTCTACGAGTGGCGGCGGCAAGCTCTGGAGTGGCGCTGACGTGACCACCCAATACGACGCCTCAGCGGCGATGGAGCTCGTCAACGCCAGCGCGCCGGGCGCGGCCTGCGTCGAGGACGGCGTGCTGTTCCTCGAACCAGCCCAGCTGGTCGAAGCGGTGCAGACGCTGCGCGACTCCGAAGAGAGCGACCTCGTGTTCCTGTGCAACCTGACGGCGGTCGACCAGGAGCGCTACTTCGAGGTCGTGTATCACCTGCAATCGCTGGATCTGAACCACATCATTACGGTCAAGGCGCGGATTGCCGAGCGCGAGGATCCAGCGCTGCCGTCGCTGACCGGTCTCTATCACGGGGCGCACCTGCAGGAGCGCGAGGTCTACGACCTGTTCGGGATCCGCTTTGAGGGTCACCCCGATCTGCGGCGGATGTTCCTCTGGGACGGCTTCCCGGGCTATCCGCTGCGCAAGGACTTTTTGCAGATGCCGGGTCAGGTTCGGGCCGGGCTGCCGGGCTTCCCGCACGAGGGCCAGGAGAACGCGTGGCCGGTGCCGGGCAGCGTGCCCCAGCGGCCGCAGCATCCGAATGACCCGCCGCCGCCCGGCGATCTGGTCGCGGCGGATGAGGACGGCGAGGGATCGTCATGACCACAGCTGACGACACTCGATTGGCAATGCAGGGGACGATCGAGGCGCTGACGACCGGCGACGGCTCGGAGCCGGTGGTCGTTAACCTCGGCCCCCAGCATCCGTCCACGCATGGCGTGTTCCGGCTCAAGGTGACGCTGGACGGCGAGATCGTGCGCGACGCGGAGATGCGGATCGGCTATCTGCACCGCTCGATGGAGAAGCTGGCCGAAGAGCGCACCTACACACAGAACATCCCGTTTACCGACCGGATCGACTATCTGGCGGCGATGTCGAACAATCTCGCCTACTGCCTCGCGGCGGAGGAGCTGCTCGGCGTCGAAGTGCCGCCGCGGGCGAACGCGATTCGGGTGATGTTCGCCGAGCTGCAGCGGGTGGCGTCGCACGCGATGGCGAACGGCACGTTCATCAACGACTGCGGTGCCTGGCATACGCCGCTGTTCCATATGTTCCGCGACCGCGAGCGGGTGCTGGACATGTTCGAGATGACCTGCGGCGCGCGGCTGACGACGAACTACATGCGCATCGGCGGGGTCGCGTTCGATCTGCCAGACGAGCTGCTGCCGGCGCTGGAATCGTTCCTGGCGGATATGCCGGAGCGGATCGCGGACTACGAGGCGCTGCTGCTGGAGAACGAGATCCTGCACGCGCGGGCGCGGGGCGTGGGCGTGATTTCGCCGGAGATGGCGATCAACTCATCGCTTTCGGGACCGGTGCTGCGGGCGACGGGCGTGCCGTGGGATCTGCGCAAGGCGAATCCCTATTGCGGCTACGAGGACTATGAGTTTGACGTGCCGGTCGGCGAGCAGGGCGACTGCTTCGACCGCTTCCTGGTGCGGATGGCGGAGGTCAAGCAGAGCCTGCGGATTCTGCGCCAGGTGGTGGACAACCTGCCGGACGGCCCCTGGCTGGCCGATCTGCCGCTGCACGCGCGGCCCGAACCGGGCGAGGCGTATCAGCGCGTGGAGTCGCCGCGCGGAGAGCTGGGCTTCTACCTGGTCTCGGACGGCGGACCCGCGCCGTACCGCTTCCACTGCCGGCCGCCGTCGCTGATCAATCTGTCGGCGCTGAAGGAAATGTCGATTGGCGGTACCCTTGCCGATGCGATCGTGACGCTGGGCTCGATTGACATCGTGGTGGGGGAGATCGATCGATGACAGACCTCGCCAGCCTGAGCAGCGTGATGGGCGCGTGGTACGATTTCCGCGACCTGAACAACCTGCAGCGGTTGATCACCGAGTGGATCGCCGACTGGGGCCCGGACTGGCTGGCTTCGATCATCACGGGCGTGTTGGGCGCGCTGGGGATTCTCGGCGTGATCGGCCCGACCCTGCTGATCCTGATCTGGGTCGAGCGCAAGGTGATCGCGCGGTTCCAGCAGCGCTACGGACCGAACCGGGTCGGTCCGCGCGGGTTGCTGCAGCCGGTCGCGGACGCGGTCAAGCTGATTCTCAAGGAACAGCTGGCCCCACGCGCCGCGGACAAGCTGATCTTCTTCCTGCCGCCGGTGCTGATCTTCGTGCCGGGCATCCTGATCTGGGGCGTGCTGCCCTTCGGCCCGCGCATGTCGGTGGCGGATCTGAACGTCGGCGTGCTCTTCCTCCTGGCGGTGTCGGGCACGGCGGTGCTCGTGATCTTCATGGCCGGCTGGTCGTCGAACAACAAGTACGCGCTGTTCGGCGCGATGCGCGCGGTGGCGATGTCGATCTCGTATGAGGTGCCGATGGTGCTGGCGCTGCTCACCCTGGTGGTGTTCTCGGGCACGATGTCGGTCAACGGGATCGTCGAGTGGCAGCAGCAGGAAGACGTGATCTTCATCCTGCTCTTCCCGCTCTCGGCGATCGCCTTCTTCTTCGCCGCCTCGGCCGAGCTGAACCGCACGCCGGCGGACATCTCGGAGGCGGAGTCGGAGATCGTGGCCGGCTATCACACCGAATACTCAGGGATGCGCTTCGGCCTGTTCTACGCGGTCGAGTTGGGCAATACGTTGGTGGTGTCGGGGTTCATGGCGACGTTCTTCCTCGGCGGCTGGTGGTTGTGGGGGCTGGATCAGTGGGTGCCGAGCTGGATCATCCTGTTGGTCAAGACGGGCGCGGTCTACTTCCTGCTGATCTGGACGCGGGGCACGCTGCCGCGGCTGCGGGTGGATCAGCTGATGGGCTTCTGCTGGAAGGCGCTGGTGCCGGCAACGCTGCTCTTCGTGGTCGTCGCGTTTGTAGAGCGGACGCTGCTGATCTCGGAAGGCTGGGACACGACAGTGGCGCTGCCGATTATGGCAGTCTTCAACATCGCCCTGACGCTGGGCGCGATCATGCTCTTCGCGCGGGTCTCACGGCCGGCGGAGCTGCGGCGGCCGGCGCGGATTCGGATGGCCGGCGCCGAGATCGGCGGACTGCGCGCTGCGCGGCAGGTCGCCTCGCGCAGCGAGGAGCCGCAGTTCCAGGTGGGCGGTGACTGAGCATGAGTGATTTCGGTTTCCACCTGGCGTTCTGGTCGCTGGCGGCGATGACCCTCGGCGGCGCGACGATGATCATCGTCAGCCGCAACCTGATCCACGCCGTGATCTGGCTGGTGCTGTCGATGCTCGGCATCGCCGGGCTGTACCTGACGCTGTCGGCCGACTTCATCGCCGTCGTGCAGGTCCTGATCTACGTCGGCGCGATCGCGGTGCTGATGCTGTTCGCGATCATGCTGACACCGCGCGCGGAGCGGGACAATTCGCAGTCCATCGCCTCCGCGCCGGCGGGGATCGTGGTGATTCTGGTAATGATTTCGATGCTCTGGGTGGCGATCGACACGGACTGGGGCGCGGTGCGGGAGGCGGCGCTGACAGATCAGGCGCGGCTGATCGGCGAGAGTTTGATCAAGCACTACATCCTGCCGTTCGAGATCGGCGCGGTGCTGCTCACGGCGGCGCTGGTCGGCGCGATTGCGCTGGCGCGGCAGGACGATGAAGATGCGGCGCTGCACGCCGCGTCGCTGCAGGCGGAACTCGAGGGCGATAGCGGCGGGGACCCGGCGGAGGTCGTCGATCCGCCGCTCGCCTCGGACACTGAGGCGACCTCATGACCATTGGCCTGGAGCACTACCTCGTCCTGGGGGCGTTGCTGTTCTGCATCGGGTTCTTCATCGCGTTGTCGAAGAAGAACGCGGTTGGAGTATTGATCGGCGTGGAGCTGATGTTGAACGCGGTGAATCTGACGCTGGTGGCGTTCTCGCGCTTCGGTTCCGCTGAGGTAGCGCTGTCGACGCAGGTGTTTGTCGTCTTCATCATCGCCGTAGCGGCGGCAGAGGTGGCGGTGGGCTTGGCGCTGGCGCTAGTGGTGTACCGCAACCGGCAGACCATTTCGGTCGACCGCACGACGCTGTTGAAGGGCTGACGTCAGGATGTGGGCACCGCTGATGACCGCGCCAAATCGCTACGTCGCCGAGACGCTGCGCGAGCTGCTGTTCGCGGAAGGCGTGTCGGTGCGGTTCGTGGTCGATCCGGACCGCCAGAGTGAGGGCGATTTCGCGCCGGTGATGCTCTACGTGCCGGACTCGAAGACGCACGTGGCACGGGAAATTCTGGGGAAGGTGTAGCGGCGTGCCCGAGACGATCTTCTGGGTCATTCTCTTCCTGCCGCTGACCGCGTTCGCGTTGGCCGGGATCTCGGCGCTGAATCAGAACCTGCAGCGTCAGATTCCCGAGTGGAACCCGCGCTATCCCGCGGCCTTCAAGCCAATCGCGGATCAGTTCTGCGGTCCGCGCCTCGCTTCGACGCCGCTGATCATCGCGTTGGCGGCCGCCTTCGTGCTCGCGGTGATCAACCTGATTGACTCGATCGGGCTGCGCGGGCTGCCGCTGGAGATCGCGCCGCATCTGCTGTTCAGCGCGGGCGACCTGCAGGTCAATCTCGGCGTGCGGATCGACGGGCTGACCTCGGTGATGCTCGTGGTTGTGACCGGGGTCTCGCTGCTGGTGCAGGTCTACTCGACCGGTTACATGGACGGCGATCACGGCTACCGCCGTTACTTCGCCTTCATGGCGCTGTTCACGACCTCCATGCTCGGCCTGGTGCTGGCCGACAACCTGCTGATGCTGTTCGCGTTCTGGGAGCTGGTCGGGCTGACGTCGTACCTCTTGATCGGCTTCTGGTTCCACCGACCGGCCGCGGCCGCGGCGGCGAAGAAGGCGTTCCTGGTCACGCGGCTCGGCGACTTGGGGATGCTGGCGGCGATGATCCTGATCTTCAGCCGCACCGGCACGCTCGACATCGCGGAGATCAACGCGCTCGCCGATGCCGGCGCGGAGGCGGGTATGTTCGCGCTGAACGGGCTGATGATCGGCCAGACGGCGATGACGCTGTTCGGCCTGGGCCTGATCGCCGGCGCGGTCGGCAAGTCGGCGCAGTTCCCGCTGCACATCTGGCTGCCAGACGCGATGGAAGGCCCGACGCCGGTCTCGGCGCTGGTGCACTCCGCGACGATGGTCGCCGCCGGCGTCTACCTGCTGGCGCGCTTCTACCCGGTGATTCACGCCTCGTCGACGGCGTCGGACCTGATCGCCTGGATCGGCGCCGGCACCGCGCTGGGGGCGGCGATTCTGGCGATGGTGCAGGTCGACATCAAACGGGTGCTCGCCTATTCGACGATCTCGCAGCTGGCCTACATGATGTTCGCGATCGGCGTCGGCGGCTACGCGGCGGCGGTCTTCCATCTGATGACGCACGCCTTCTTCAAGGCGCTGTTGTTCCTTGGCTCCGGCTCGGTGAATCACTCAACCAACACCTTCGATATGCGCAAGATGGGCGGTCTGCGGACGCTAATGCCGATCACGTTCATCACGTTCGCGGTAGGCACGCTGGCGTTGGCCGGGATCTTCCCGCTGTCTGGCTTCTGGTCGAAGGACGAGATTCTGGTTGAGGCGTGGAACCACAATAAGGGCGTCTTTGTGCTGGGCTTCCTCGCGGCCGGCCTGACCGCTGCCTACATGGTGCGCGCGGTGTACATGACGTTCTTCGGCGAATACAAGGGCGGGGAGCAAGCGGCGCCCGGCGAGCACGGCAATCCCGATCCCTCGCATCCGCACGAGTCGCCGCGCAGCATGACGACGCCGCTGATCATCCTGAGCGTGATCGCCGTGATCAGCGGCCTGGTCACGTTGGGGTCTGAAATCCAGACCTGGGTGTACGGCGCATTGCCGCATCCGGAGTACAAAACGGATCATCTGCCCTTCCTCCACTGGCATTGGGGCGTTGCCATCAGCTCAACAGCCTTCGCGCTGATCGCGGCCGGCATTGCCTACCGCTTCATGCGCGATCGTGAGCGCGTGCGCAGCTGGGGCATCGGCGGGATCTGGCCGCTTCCGGAGGCGCAGCGATTCGCCACCAACCTGTTCTACCTCGATGCGCTCGCCGAGAACCTGCTCGCGCGGCGCGTCTTCTACGGCTGGATCGCGCGCGCCTCGGCGTGGTTCGACGCCAACGTGGTGGACGGCGTCGTCAACCACGCCTGGCGTGAAGGTCTGGCGGTCTCCAGCGCCGCCCGGTTCGTGCAGAACGGCTGGGTGCAGGCGGGCACATTGTCAATCGGGCTCGGCGGCATGATCATCTGGATCGCCGTCGTGTTGTTCTAGGAGCGGTAGATGGATCCGGGTTTCCCCGTGCTTTCCCTGCTGATTTTCCTGCCGCTCCTGGGCGTGCTGCTGATCGCGCTGCTGCCCGGCAAGCACACCCGCACGGAGTGGCTGGTCCAGAACGCGCCGGGCTATTCCGCCGAGCGGGCGGTCGACTATCCCAAGTGGATCGCGCTGGGCATCTCCCTGGCCACGCTGATCATCGCCCTGGTGATGTTCATCCTCTTCGACCGCGCCGTCGCCGGCTTCCAGTTCGTGGACGAGTTCGACTGGATTTCCGCTGAAGCGGTCGGCTTCAACGTCAGCTATGCGTTCGGCGTTGACGGTCTGTCGATGCCGCTGGTCTTCCTGACCGCGTTCCTGACGGTGGTCGGCGTCCTGGTCTCATGGCGGGTCGATCTACGGACTAAGGAGTTCTTCGCCTGGCTGTTGGTTCTGGAGACCTCGGTCCTCGGCGTGTTCACGTCGCTCGACCTGATTTTCTTCTTCCTCTTCTGGGAGCTCGAGCTGGTCCCGA
The DNA here is from genome assembly GCA_965200625.1 of Dehalococcoidia bacterium. Lineage (GTDB taxonomy): Bacteria > Chloroflexota > Dehalococcoidia > Bin125 > Bin125 > Bin125. Next base: position 810,978 of record OZ241375.1, on the reverse strand, counting down.
TGTTCCTGCTGATCTCCATCTGGGGCAGCGGCAACCGCAACTACTCGGCGCTCAAGTTTGTGCTCTATACGGTGTTCGGCTCGGCCTTCATGCTGGTCGGATTCCTGGCGCTGGGCGTCGCGGCGGACACTTTTGACATCCGCGAAATTCGCTCCGACGCGCTGGCCGCCGCCTTCCTGCCGGCCCCGGCAATCTTCGCCTTCATCCTGATCGCGTTCTCGATCAAGCTGCCAGTAGTGCCGCTGCATACCTGGCTGCCCGATGCGCACACCGACGCGCCGACGGCGGTGTCGGTCATCCTCGCGGGCGTGCTCCTGAAGATGGGCGGCTACGGGATCCTGCGCCTGCTGTTCACAATGATGCCAGAGGTCGGAGCGGACGCCGACCTGGCGCTGGCGATCATCGGCGCGGTATCGATTGTCTACGGCGCGATCGTGACCATCCGCCAGACGGACCTGAAGCGCCTGATCGCCTATTCGTCGGTCTCGCATATGGGCTTCGTGCTGTTGGGCGTGTCGGCGCTGGGGACGACGGGGATGAGCGGCGCGGCGATGCAGCTCGTCACGCACGGCCTGATCACGGGGATGCTGTTCGTAATGGTCGGGCTCGTCTACGACCGCACGCATACGCGGCAGATCGCGGACATGCGCGGGTTGATGCACCACATCCCGCTGCTAGGGATCGGGATGGTCTTCGCCGGTCTGGCGGGCCTGGGGCTGCCGGCGCTTGCCGGGTTCGTGGCCGAGATCACGATCTTCCTGGGCGCGTTCGGCTCGCAGACGGCGGCCGTCTCGGTGTCGCTGCTCGGCGTGCTGCTGGCGGCCGCCTACATCCTCTGGGCGCTGCAGCGCACCTTCTTCGGGCCGAAGGATGACAAGTGGGCGCACCTGCCCGACGCGAACCACTGGAGCGAGTTCACGATCATCGGCGCGCTGATGGCGCTGATCGTGCTCCTCGGCGTGTACCCGTCGATTGTCATGGACCTGCTGGAAATGGGCGTGGAACCGATCGTCGAGAGCATTGAGACGGTCGTGTCCGCCGGGGCGGGAGGCGGCTGATGCTGAGCGACGTCAACCTGCTGGGTCCGGAGCTGGTCCTGCTGGTCGTCGGCGGATTCCTGCTGATTGCCGATCTGTTCCTCAAGGATCGCCGGCTGCTGATGGGCGCCGCCTTGGCGGCGTTGCTCGGCTCGATCATCTACTCGGCCGTGCTGCTGGGCGACGGACACGTCGGCTCGCAGGGGTTCGGCGGCGTGCTGGTCGTGGACAAGTTTGCGATCTTCTTCCAAATCCTGCTCGCCGGCGCGGCGATGGCGGCGGTCCTGGTCTCGACGGAAACCCTGCAGCGGACCCCCTCGCGCGGCGGCGAGTACCTCGCCCTGATCCTGTTCTCGACCGCCGGCCTCCAGCTGCTGGCCGGGTCACGCGACCTGATCATGATCTTCATCGCCCTCGAGCTGACATCGATCTCGCAGTACATCCTGGTCGGTTTCCATAAGGACCGCTGGGGTTCGGAAGGCGGACTGAAATATCTGCTGACCGGCGCGGTCGCCTCGGCGGTGCTGCTCTACGGGATGGCGATTCTGCTGGGTCTGACGGGCTCGACGAACCTGGCCGAGATCGCCTCATACATCGCCTGGCAGGGCGAAGGCAAGGAAGAGGCGCTGCTGCTGGCGGCGGTCTTCCTGATCGCCGGCTTCGGCTTCAAGGCCGCCGTAGCGCCGTTCCAGATGTGGGTGCCGGACGCGTACACAGGTGCGCCGACGCCGATTGCCGCCTACCTCTCCGTGGCGTCAAAGGCGGCGGCGTTCGCGATTCTGATCCGCATCTTCTTCGAGGCGCTCGGTGACGACCTGCTGGCGGAGCACTGGAAGACGGTCTTCGCCGTCCTGGCGACGTTGTCGATGTTCGTGGGCAACTTCTTCGCGATTCGGCAGAACAACATCAAGCGGATGCTGGCCTACTCCTCGGTGGCGCAGGCGGGGACGTTGTTGATTGGGCTGGCGGCGATCTCGGCGGATCGCGGCGAACTGCTGGGCGCGAGCGGGATCCTGTTCTACCTGGCCGGCTACACGGTCACAAACCTGGCCGCGTTCACGGTGATCATCCTGATCGCGAACCAGAACGGCGGCAGCTACGACATCCGGCAGTACGCAGGTCTAGGAAAGCGGTCGCCGTGGTTAGGGCTGGTGCTCGCGTTCGCGTTGATTTCGCTGATCGGTCTGCCGCCGACCGCGATCTTATTCGGCAAGATTTACCTGTTCGAGACGGCGATGCAGAGCGGCCTCGCCTGGCTGGCGGTGGTCGGCGCAGTCAACACGCTGATTTCCGCGGCGTACTACCTGCGGCCGATCAAGGCGATGTTCATTGACTCGGCGGCCGAGGGCGCGGATAGCGCGCCGCTGCCGCGTCCCTCGAACAGCGTCCTGGCGACGATGGGGATTGTCACCGCCGGCGTGCTGGTGATCGGCCTGCATCCGGGGCTGTTGATCAACGCCGCCGAGGCCGCGGTCGCCGCCATATTCTCCTGATGTGACCGCAGACCGCCACATCGTTGAGCTCCTGGTCGACTCCGCATTTGTCCACCGCGTGGATGTGGATGCTCTGGATCGTTGCGTGCGAGAGACGCTCGCATCGCGCAAACTGCGCATAGCGCGGGTCGTCGCGGTCCGGGTGACCGACTCTCGGACGGTGCGGCGGCTCAACCGGCGTTTTCGCGGAGAAGACTCGGCGACCGATGTGCTGTCGTTCAACACGGATTTCGACGGTCTGCGCCGGCCCGACGGGGCGGCGGAGTTGGGCGAGATCGTGATCGCGCTGCCGGTCGCGGCGCGCGGAGCGCGGGAGCGCGGCGTCCTGCTGCTCGAGGAGCTGGCGCTGCTGACCGTGCACGGCACGCTGCATCTGCTGGGATTCGACCACGAGGAGCCGGCGGAGGACGCGCGAATGCGGGCGTTGGAACGCGTCGCGCTGCGCCGGGCAGGCCTGGAGTCGGCGGCGAGAAGTTGACGAACATTGAAAATATGTTCTATATTGACGATCCGCGGAGTTCAAGGGACGGAGGCGCGGTGTGAGTGGGACAGTGTTGTATCGGAAGTGGCGGCCGGCCGACTTTGATGAGGTAGTCGGCCAGGAGACGGTGGTCAGGACGCTGCGCAACGCAGTGGCGCAGGACAAGATTGCGCACGCGTACCTGTTCTGCGGGCCGCGCGGGACAGGGAAGACGACCACCGCGCGGATTCTGGCGCGGGCGATCAACGGCCGCACAGCCGCGGCGGGCGCAGCGGCGCTGGGGGAGGCCGACGACCTCGGGTTTGACCTGGTGGAGATTGACGCGGCCTCGAACCGGGGCATCGACGACATTCGCGAGCTGCGCGAGCGGGCGAACTATCGGCCGGGCGCGGCGCGGTTCAAGGTCTATCTGATCGACGAGGTGCACCAGCTGACGGGCGCGGCGGCGGACGCGCTGCTTAAGACCCTGGAAGAGCCGCCGCCGCACGTAGTGTTCATCCTGGCAACCACGGATCCAGAGGCGCTCAAACCGACGATCCTGAGCCGCTGTCAACGTTTCGATTTCCGCCGCGTTGGCGTGGACGACATGGTCTCGCGGTTGCGCGCGATTGCGGAATCGGAAGGAATCGAGATTCCCGATGAGGCGCTGCGGCTGATCGCGCGTGAGGCGACCGGCTCGCTGCGCGACGGCGTGAATCTGCTCGACCAGGTCTGGGTGATGTGCGGGTCGTCGGTGTCGCTGGAGGCGGCGCAGGAGGCGTTGGGGCTCAGCCCGGACGCGCGCGCGGCCGAGCTGGCGTCGGCGGCGCTGCGCGGCGAGTTGGCGGAGGGGTTGGCGGTGCTCGCGGCGGTGCAGGAGGACGCGATCGATTTCGGGCGGTTCAAGCGCCAGGTTGTGACGCATCTGCGTCACGCGCTGCTCACCCTGACTGGGGCGACCGGGACGCTGTCGCTCTCCGCGCCGGAGCTGGAGCGGTTGGAAGAAATCTGCCAGGGCGTCGAAGCGCCCGCCGCGGTAACGGCGCTGAAGGCGTTCTCGGAAGCCGATGTGCGGCGCGATCCGTATCAGCCGCTGCCGCTCGAGTTGGCGCTGGCGGCGATCGTCTACGGTCCGCCAACGATCTCAGCGCCGGCCGCCCCGCCCCAGCAACAGCGTCCCCTGCGGCAGCAGCGGTCGGACGGCCAGCGTCGGCAGGGCCAGCGGCGGGAGCAGCAGACGACGCGCAACCTGCCTCGGGTGCAAGGCCAGGGCCAACCAGGCCAACCAGGCCAGCCGGGTCAACCAGGAGGACAGCAGAATCAGCAGGGTCAGCCTCGTCAGACAGGCCGGCCGGCCCCGCAAACGCCTGCGGAATCATCCCCGCCCCCCCAGCGGCAGCCGGCGTCAGCGGCAGGCGCGCAGGGCGAGTCTGAGGCGGCCGCCCTGTTGGAGCAGATTCGCACCGCGCTGCGGCGGCGGAATCAGGGGTTGATTGCGACGATGCTGAACGGCTCCTGCCGCATTGTGGGCCAGACCGAGGACTCGCTGACCCTGGGCTTCCTCCCGAATTTCCAGCAGGTGCATATGCAGAAGGTGTCCGAGGCGTCGGCGGATGTGTCGGCGGCGGCGTCGGAGGTGCTGCGCCGCCAGGTGACGGTGCGCTGCACGCCGATCGATGCAGCCGTGCCAGAGACGGCGAGCGGGAGCGGCTCGCCCCGACCAAGCGGCGGGCAGGCGCCGACTCGGACGGAAGCGCCGCCGAAGCGTGAGAGCGTGGTCGTGCGGGAAGCGCGGGCGCGCTTTGGCGCGCAGCCGTATCAGTCCAACTGAGGCGCAGGCGAACGCCTAAACTGGAGACCTACGGGATCGGGAAGGGACTGACGATGGCGAAGCGGAAGGGCGGTATGTTCCGGCCGGCGCGCGGGAACAAGCAGCGCGGCCAGGGCGTGGCCGGCGCGGGCGGGTTCTCGCCCGAGATGATGCGCCGGGCGCAGGAGCTGCAGCATCAGCTGACCGAGGCGCAGGACGAGCTGAAGGACGCGACGGTCGAGGCCTCCGTCGGCGGCGGCGTGGTATCGGTCACGCTGGGCGGTGATCACAAACTGCGCGAGATCGTGATTGATCCGGATGTCGTCGATCCGGAGGACACCGAGATGCTGCAGGACCTGGTGTTGGCGGCGGTGAACGAGGCGCAGGACCGGCTGGAGCAGATGCAGCAGGAGCGAATGTCGGGGCTGACGGACGGGTTGTCAATGCAGGGCCTGCAATAATGCAGCGCTCGCCCGCGACCGCGCCGACGATCGCGCGCCTGATCGAGGCGTTTCATCGCCTGCCGGGGATTGGGCCGAAGAGCGCGCAGCGGCTGGCGTACCACGTCTTGCGCGCGCCGCGCGCGGAGGCGGAGGCGTTGGCGGAGGCGCTGCTCGAGGTCAAGGACTCGACCCGGCTGTGCGGGGTGTGCCAGAACATCACCGACGCTGACCCGTGCGCGCTCTGTCTCGATCCGCAGCGTTCCGAGTCGACGATCTGCGTGGTCGAGGAGCCGCTGGACGTGGCGGCGATCGAGCGGGCGGGGGTGCACCGCGGTCGGTATCACGTGCTGCACGGCGCGATCTCGCCGATGGACGGCGTGGGTCCTGAGGACTTGAAGGTGCGCGAGCTGTTGGGACGGCTGGGCGATGCGTCCGTCGAAGAGGTCATCCTGGCGATGAATCCAAATCTGGAGGGTGAGGCGACGGCGGGCTATCTGTCGCGGGTGATCGGCGCGATGGGCGTGCGGATTACGCGAATTGCGCATGGCTTGCCGGTCGGCGCGGACGTGGAGTACGCGGATGAGCGGACGCTTCGGGCGGCCATGACGCACCGCGTGGCGGTCGAGCAGCAGGGCGGCGGCTGATGCCGCGGGTGCAGCCGATCCGTACAGAAGCGATCGTCCTGCGTCAGCGACCGCTCGGCGACGCGGACCGGATTTGCGTGCTGTTTTCACCAACGCGGGGTCGGATTGAGGCGGTCGCCAAAGGGGTGCGGCGACCGCTGAGCAAGCTCTCGGGGCACGTCGAGCCGCTCAGCCGCGGGCAGTTTGGATTGGCGGCGGGTCGGTCGCTGGACATTGTCACCGAGGCGCAGACGCTGGACTCGTGGCCGGCGCTGCACGACGACGTCGATCGCATAACCGAGGCGCTGGCGATGGCGGAGCTGGTTGATCGCTCGACGGATGTGGATGTCTCGGCGGGTCCGCTCTATCAGTTGCTGCGCCACACATTCGAGGCGCTGGTGGAGACGGCCTCACCGCGGGCGGTGCGCTGGTGGTTCACGCTGCGGTTTCTGGATTGGCAGGGCTATCGTCCCGAATTGGACGCCTGCGTGCGGTGCCGGACGGCGGTGACGCCGGAGGACAACGGCTACTCGGCGGCGGACGGCGGCGTGGTCTGTCCCCGCTGTCATGGCGCGGGCGTCGGGCATCGGCTGTCATCGCCCGTGTTTCGATTGTTACGCTATATGAGACGGTCGTCGTGCGAGGCGACGGCGCAGGTGCGGGTCGACGCAGCCGCGTCGGCGGAGCTTGAGCGGCACCTGCGGTTGTCGTTGGAGCAGGCGCTGGACGGTCGGCTGCGGTCGCGGAGTTTCGCGGAGGCGCTGTCGGGCGCTGAGGCGATGGGCCGCAACGCCGCATTGGCCGCGGCTCAGAACGAGCGAGAGGAGCAGGAACGTGCCGCTGTATGAGTATCTGTGTGAGGAATGTGCGGGAATCTTCGAGGTGGTGCGGCCGATCCGCGAGGCGCCGGAGCCGCAGCCCTGTCCGGAGTGCGACGAGGAGTGCGAGCGGGTGATGCCGTCGTCGTTCTCGGCGTTTGTCATGCGGCAGGGTTACCCGCGCCGCATCCCGGACAAGGGCACATACTGGCATCTCGGCCAGGAGGTGACCTACCTGCCGAAGAAGGCGCGCCCTTACGAGCATCCGCAGGTGACGAAGCGGCGCGAGCAGGAGCCGCTGTCGACGCAGGATTACACGGATCTGGTGGACAAGAAGATCCACGAGCGGCGCCTGGCGCGGGAAGACCGGCGCAAGGAGCGCGAGCTGAAGCGGGAGCGGATGGCGAAGCAGGGGAGAGAGTTCAAGCCGCAGCCGCAACCACTCAAGCGCGATTGAGGTTGGCCGCGGCCAAGCCGCGGCCTGGGCGATCAGAAATCGCGCTGGGTGATGAACTCGGCGATGGCGCTGAGCTGCTCGCGGGGACCCTGACTGGAAGTCTCATTGAGCGCAGTCAGCGCCCGTTCGCGCCAGTCCTCGACCGTTTCCATGCAGCGCTCGACGATCGGCGGCTGACGCGCGGCTTCGAGAGCGCGGTGCAGGAGTTCGGGGCGGTCGTCGCCGTCCTTGGCTTCGATAAAGCGGGTGACGGGATTGTCCTCGGGGTCGTCGGCCATCAGCACGATGGCGGGCAGGGTGAGCGTGCCGGCGGAGAGGTCGCCGCCGACCGGTTTGCCGAGCTGCTCCTCGGTACCGCAGAAGTCGAGGATGTCGTCAACGATCTGGAAGGCCATGCCGATGGAGCGGCCGTACTCGCGCAGCGAGTCGATGGTCTGCGCGTCGCAGGCGGACATCATCGCGCCGCCGGCGCCGGCGGTGGCGAAGAGGGACGCGGTCTTGCCGTGGATGCGGCGGTAGTAGTCGCGCATCGTGCCAGAGTCGGTGTCGAAGGCGGAGACGTCCTGGGCGAGTTCGCCTTTGGCCATGACCATGAGCGTGTCGGCGAAGAGCCGGATGACGCCGATGTGGCCAGTGCGAGCGACGAGCTCGGCGGCGTGAGCGAACATGTAATCGCCGAGCATGACGGAGGCCGGGTTGCCAAAGGTGGCGTTGGCGGTGACGTGGCCGCGGCGAGTGGCGGCGGAGTCGATCACGTCATCGTGGACGAGCGTGGCGGTGTGCAGCAGCTCGATGGAGGCAGCGAGAGGAATCTGGGTGTCGGCGTCGTAGTCGCCGAAGCCGCCGCAGAGCAGCGAGATGGCCGGCCGCAACCGTTTGCCCCCGCGCGAGAGCACCTGATTAAGCATCGCCTCAAGCGGCAGAAAGTCCGACTGGGCGACGAGAGACAACGTGTCCTCAACGATGGCGAGATCGTCAGCGATCGGTTCGTAGAGGTGCTCGAGTGAGGTCATCAGGGATTAGCGTAGCCTGCGACTGCGCGTCAGGCATGGGCAGGAGGCAGGATGGCCGTGGACCTGAGCAAGTTGGAGGAAGTTGACGTTCGGCGGGTTTGGCCGGATGAGGCCCGTGACTTCACCCCGTGGCTGACAGAGAATTTGTCCACGCTCAGCGATGCGTTGGGTATCCGCCTCGAATTGGTGGGCCGTGAAGAGGCAGTCGGGGATTTCTCAGTTGACATCGTCGCGGAAGTGGATCAGGGCCTCGTCGTGATCGAGAACCAGCTGGAGCGCACGGATCACGGGCATCTCGGCCAGCTGTTGACATATGCCGCCGGCAAGGAAGCGCGGGTCTTGATCTGGATTACGCCCGAGATCCGTGAGGAGCACCGCTCAGCGCTGGAGTGGTTGAATCGATTCACAATCGATGAGATCGCCGTGTTCGGCGTCGAGGTGCGAGTAGTGAAAATTGGTGATTCGGCTCCGGTGCCGGAGTTTCGACCAATTATCGCTCCCAATGGTTGGCAACGGCGTCAGCGTCGACAGCGGCGAGCGACCGGTTCATCCCAGAATTGGGCCGGTAGTAATGCTGACCTCTACCAGGAGTTCTTTCAGCCGGTGTTCGATTCGTTACGAGAGAGCGGCGTCACGGACAAGCGGCGCTCGTTTCGTCACTACACACAGCATTTCCCGTCAAACTCGGGACTGGAGCGAGTGGAGTATGCGCTCGCATTTCTGCCGCGCGAAGGCGGCTTGGCGAGCGTGCAGGTCATGATGCGGCGCGGCGGCGCCGTCGATCATGAGGCGATCTTCGAGGCGTTGATGGTCGAGCAGGGGCAAATCGAAGCAGCGTTGCCCGGTCGGTGGAGTTGGGAGTCACGCAGCGATTGGAGCGCGGCGAGAGCGATCCGCCCGGGACACATCACAGATTCGACGCCAGATGCTCTGGCGGACATTCGCGAGTGGATGATCGATCTGCTGCCGAGATTCATGGCCGAGTTTGAACCAAGGCTGAGCGCGATTGCCACGGAGCTAGAGGCGGAATAGGCGCTGAGCGTTTCGGGATGTGGCTGCCGCGAGTTCGTCTACTTCGACGCCTCTGACTTCCGCGATTTGTTGGGCGGTGTGCTGGATGTGGGCAGGTTCGTTGCGCTTGCCCCGACGCGGCTGCGGAGCCAGGTAGGGGCAGTCGGTCTCAATCACCAGCGCCTCCGACGGCAGCGACGCCGCAGCCTCGCGGAGCGCGTCGTTCCTGGGATAGGTGACGGGGCCGGCGAAGGAGATGAGGAAGCCGAGCGCGTGATAGCGGCGGGCGAGGTCGGCGTCGCCGGAGAAGCAGTGGATCACCCCGACGGGCCGTTCGCGGTCGCGGCGCTGGGCCCACTCGAGGAGGACGGCGTAGGACTCCTCGTGCGCGTCGCGCGAGTGGATCACGACGGGCAGACCGAGATCATCGGCAAGGGCAAGCTGGGCCTCAAAGGCGCGGTACTGCGCGTCGGGCGGCGAGAGGTTGCGGTAGAAGTCGAGGCCGATTTCACCGATGGAGACCACTCTTCCGCTCTCGGCAAGCCGACGAAACTCCGATTTGAGCTCGGCGTCCCAGTCCTTCGCGTCGTGCGGGTGGAGGCCGACGGTCGCCCAGATGTTGTCGTGGGTGTAGGCCAGGGCGAGGGCGTCGCGGGTCGTCGGCAGATCGGTGCCGATGGTCACGATGCGCTCAACGCCGGCGCTGCGGGCGCGTTCCAGGACCTCGGGCAGATCGTCGCCGATCCACGGGTCGTGGAGGTGGGCGTGGGTGTCGAAGAGGGCGGGCGGGCGGCTCATGTGCCGAGCCGCGCTTCTTCTACTTCGACGATCTCGGGGTCGAGTTTCTTGAAGAGCGGCTTCGGGCGCTGCAGCGGGTCGCCGGGTCGGAGGGCGTGCATCTGCCAGCCGAGCTCGTCGATGCTGCCCTCGGTGTTGAGCATCTCGTGCAGCCGTTGGCAGCTGAACGGCAGGTAGGGGGCGAGGGCGGTGCGCAGGGCGGCGATCACGTTGAGCGCGGTGTAGAGGCTCCGGGCGGCGGCCTGCTTGTCCGTTTTCACGGCCTGCCAGGGGGCGGTCTGGTCGAGGTAGCGGTTCGCTTCCTGCGCCAGGGCGAAGGCCTGCTGGATGCCTTGCCGCAGATGCACGCCCTCAATCGACTGGCCGACCTGCTCCAGCCCGGACTGGGCGCGGTCCAGCATTCGCGTGGCGTCGCGGTCGAGCGGGCCCGGGTCGGGAACCTGGGCGTCGAAGTGCCGGTTGATCAGCGAGAGCACGCGGTTGACGAGGTTGCCCCAGGTGGCGACGAGCTCGTCGTTGTTGCGGCGCAGGAACTCGGCCCAGGAAAAATCAGAATCGGCGGTTTCCGGCATCTGGGCGGCGAGCGCGTAGCGCAGCGGGTCGGGATCGTAGCGGGTGAGGTAGTCGTTGACCCAGACTGCCCAGCGCTGGGAGGTGCTGGCTTTGGAGCCGCTCATCGTGATGTACTGGTTGGCGGGCACGTCGTAGGGCAGGTTGTAGCCGCCGGCACCAAGCAGGATGGCGGGCCAGATGATCGTGTGGAAGGGGACGTTGTCCTTGCCGATGAAGTTGTAGATGCGGGCGTCGTCGGCCTGCCAGAAGTCGCGCCAGGCCTCGGCGTCGCCGTTGGTCGCGGCCCACTCCACGGTGGCGGACAGATAGCCGATCACGGCCTCGAACCAAACGTAGATGTGCTTCGCCTCCCAGCCGTCGAGCGGGACGGGGACGCCCCAGTCGATGTCGCGGGTGATGGCGCGGTCCTGCAAGCCCTCGCGCAGCATCCCGCGCGAGAAGTTGATCACGTGGGTGCGCCAGAAGTCCTTGCCGTCATCGAGCCACTCCTGGAGCGCGTCTTCAAACGCGGTCAGGCGGAGGAAGTAGTGGTCGGAGCGGCGCAGTTCGGGGGTAGCGCCGGTGTTGCGCGAGCGCGGGTTGATCAAATCGACGGCATCGAGCTGACGCCCGCAGGTGTCGCACTGGTCGCCGCGTGCTTTGGGTTCGTGGCAGTGCGGGCATTCCCCCTCGATGTAGCGATCGGGCAGGAAACGCCGCGCCTCGGGGTCGTAGAACAGCTCCTGGGTCTGCTTGAACAGGTAATCGTGTTCGAGCAGCGCGTTGAACAGCCCGTGGACGACCTCGCGGTGGTTGTCCGTCATCGTGGTCGTGAAGGTGTCGAAGGAGATGCCCATCCCCTGCCACGTGTCGAGGATGGACTGGTGATACTCAGCGACGACTTCCTCAGGAGTGCGGCCCTCATCGTCGGCGCGGACGGTGATTGGGGTGCCGTGCGCGTCGGAGCCGGAGACCATGGCGACGCGGTTGCCGCGGATGCGGTGATAGCGCGCGAAGATGTCGGCGGGCAGATACGCGCCGCCGAGCTGTCCGTGATGGATGGGGCCGTTGGCGTAAGGCCAGGCCACGCAGACGAGAATGTTGTCGCTCATGGTTGGTCGCGGGCTGATTTCTCTTTGTGCAGGTGTCGGATTGCCTGTCTTTACATAGGGTATGCGTTCGCGGGCTATGGAATGTCACGGCTCTGGACGATCGGCTGAGCGGAAAGGCCACAGCGCGTAGACGTCGCGTCGGGGTCGGCCGGACTGTTGGGCGACAAAGCGGGCAGCCTGAGAGCGCGACGCGCCCTGCGCGGCGGCGTCGGCGAGCGCCTCCGCGACGGCCGCGTCGGACCAGCGCGGCAGTTCGCCGGCGGGCGGGATCAACATAATGCTGAACTCGCCGCGCGGCTCAGCGAATGATTGCAGCGCCTCCGCGGGCGTGCCGCGCCAGATCTGTTCATGCCGCTTGGTCAGTTCGCGGCCAATGATGAGGTGCGCGGCCGGGATGAGTTCAGCGATGTCGGACAGGGTCTGTCGGACGCGACGGGGCGATTCGAAGATGATCGCGCCGCAGTCCAGACGCTGGAGTTCCGCCAGGGCGCGGCGGCGTTGACTGGATTTGCGCGGGAGAAAGCCGTAGAGGTGAACGCGGGGCGAGTCGGTGCCGCTGACCGACCAGAGCGCGACAGAAGCGGCCGGGCCCGGGATGGGAACGACCGCGAGGTCGGCGGCGACGGCGGCCGCGACCAGATTGCGGCCGGGGTCGGAGACGCCGGGCGTCCCCGCGTCGGAGACGAGAGCGACCGATTGGCCGCGCTGGAGCCGCTCGATGATGCGGCGGGCGTCAGGGCCGTGGTCGTGGTACGGAATCACGGGCGTGTCGATCGCGTAGCGGCGGAGCAGGACGCGGGCGACAGGGACGTGCTCGGCGGCGATCAGATCGACCTCGCGCAGGATGCGCAGGGCGCGCAGGGTGATGTCCTCGAGGTTGCCGATCGGCGTGGCGACCACGTAGAGCGCGCCGGATTGGTCGGGCATGGCGATCACTCTAGGCAGCGGACGAGGTCGGCTGTGTGGCTGTGTGGTCGTTTACGAACCTTGGTGGTTGGTCGGGTATTCTGCGGAAACCGGTGACGGCAGGACAGGCGGTCGGTCACGTGCTTGGTTGCACTGAATTCTGAGGTTCAATCGCTTGAGCGCGGCCTTGTGCCGCGCTCAAGCGTTTAACGCCAGTTCGCGCCCAATCACCGCCGAAACCAGGCAATATGCAGAGCCGCAAAGGGGAGCCAGATGACCACGTTGACACAGCCCGGACAGCTGACTCCCGGTCAGGAGCTGGTGCAAGGGGCGTACGAATCGGGCGTCCCGATGCCGCAGCCGCACCGCAAGTCGCTGCAGGAGTCGTACGGATTCGATGATGTGGCGATCGTGCCGGGCGTGTTGACGATCAATCCGGAGTTGACGGACGTCTCGACCGAGCTGGCGGGACAGCGGCTGGAGATTCCGATTCTGGCATCGGCGATGGACGCAGTGGTGGATCCGCATTTCGCGACGGAAGTTGGGCGGCGGGGCGGGATGGCAGTGCTCAATCTGGAGGGGCTCCAGTGCCGATTCGATGATCCGGTCGAGGTGCTCAGTGAGGTGGCGGCGAGCGATACGGAGACGGCGACGGAGATTCTGCAGCGCGCCTACACGACGCCGATTCGGGATGAGTTGATCGGCCGGCGCGTGCAGGAGATCAAGGACGGCGGCGTAGCCGCCGCGGTCTCGGTGACGCCGCCGAACGCCAAGCGGTTGGCGCCGGCGATCAAGGCGGCCGCGCCCGACGTCTTCGTCGTGCAGTCAACGGTGACGACGGCGCGTCACTATTCGCGGTCAGAGCGGGGCCTGATTTTGCGCGAGCTGATCGCGGAGATGGAGATTCCGACGCTGGTCGGGAACACGGTGGGCTTCGAGGCGTCGCTGGAGCTGATGGATGAGGGGATCGCGGGACTGCTGGTCGGCGTTGGTCCGGGCGCGGCCTGTACGTCGCGGGAGGTGCTGGGGATCGGCGTGCCGCAGGTATCGGCGACGATCGAGTGCGCCTACGCGCGGGATGTCTACTTCGCGCGCACCGGGCACTACGTGCCAATCATCACGGACGGCGGGATTCGGACGGGTGGCGACTTCTGTAAATCACTGGTCTCAGGCGCGGACGCGGTGATGATCGGGTCGCCGTTCGCGGGCGCGATTGAAGCGCCGGGGCGCGGATTCCACTGGGGTATGGCGACCCCGCACGCCGAGCTGCCGCGCGGCGTGCGCGTGCACGTGGGTCAGCACACGACGCTGGATCGCCTGCTCTTCGGGCCCACCTCGCGGACGGACGGCACGGAGAACCTGATCGGCGCGCTGCGCACGTGCATGGGCAGTGTTGGCGCGGAGACGATCCGCGACCTGCAGCAGACGGAGATGGTGATTGCGCCGGCGATCAAGACCGAGGGCAAGCGCTACCAGATGATGCGCGACTGAAGCTGATCGAAGTCCGGGTCAGAGCGCGGCGTAGAAGAGGTCAAGCAGGCGGCGAGTGTGGCGGTGCTGCCAGCCGCCGCGTCCCTGATTCATGACATAACCCCAGCCGACGCCGGCGTCAGGATCGGCGAAGGCGAGCGACCCGCCCCCGCCGAAGTGTCCAAAGGTGCGCGGGTTGGGGCCGAGCGGCCGTTCGGCCATGGTCATCTGGAAGCCGGAAGCGAAGCGGGTCGGACGGCCGAGGATGCGGTCGACGTCGTAGACCTGCTCGGCAGACATCGCAGCAATCGTTGCCGGTTCGAGAATGTGCACGCCGTCGAGTTGGCCGTTGCCGGCCAGCGCGCCAAAGAGGCGGGCGAGGCCGCGGGCAGCGCCGTGGCCGGTGGTCGAGGGGAACTCAGCGGCGCGGTACTCGCGGGTGTTCTGCGCGCCTGGCCCGCTCAGAATGTGGGGCGGATTGCGTCCACCGAGCGTCTGCAAGGCGCTGGGCGGCGCGCGGCGGAAGTCGGGCGGCTGCTGGACAGGGAGCATATCCGCGGTGCGCGCGTCGTGCTCCGGTTTGGTCCCGAAGTGGAAATCGAGCCCGATCGGCTCGCTGAGATCGCTCTGTAGATGCTGTCCGATGGAGCGGCCGATGATGCGCCGAATCACCTCGCCGATCAGGAAGCCCTGCGTGTTGGAGTGGTAGCCGTGCGCCTCGCCGGGCGTCCACCACGGTTCCTGCTCGGCGAGGGCGGTGGTCATCAGTGCCCAGTCGAGGAAGCCGCCGCGCGGCAGCGGTCGGCGGATGGCGGCGAGTCCGCTCTGGTGGGTGAGCAGCCAGCGGAAGGGGATGTCAGCCTTGCCGTTCTGGGCGAACTCGGGCCAGTAGTCGGCGGCGCGGCGGTCGACGTCGAGCGCCCCGCGCTCGGCGAGCCGCCAGGCGAGGATGGCGCAGATCGCCTTGCCGACCGAGTAACAGCAGACAATGGTGTCGGCGGCCCACGGCTTGCTGTGACGGGCGTCCGTCCAGCCGCCGTAGAGATCGATGACCAGTTCACCATTGAGGGTGACGGCGAGGGCGGCGCCGGTTTCGGAGCGGTCGACAAAGTTCTGCTGGAATTGTTCGCGGACGGCGCGGAAGCGCGGGTCGCAGTAGCCCTGCACGGGAGCGTCGGCGGGCGAGGGCAGTGGGTCG
Organism: Dehalococcoidia bacterium; assembly: GCA_965200625.1. GTDB lineage: Bacteria > Chloroflexota > Dehalococcoidia > Bin125 > Bin125 > Bin125. The sequence continues at coordinate 795,777 of OZ241375.1, read as the reverse complement.
GGCGTCGTCATCCGACGGTCATCCGGCGATGATGCGCACGGCGCGGGGGCGCTGGGAGACATCGTCAAGGATGGTGATCTCAGCGTTGGGTAGCATCTGGCGGGCGGCGTCGGCGATGGCGGATTCCTGGCCGGGGTCAACTTCGAGCACGGCGACGCCGTTGGGGTGGAGGCGCGAGGGCAGCTGCGTGATCAGCCGCAGGATCAGTTCGGTACCGAGCGTGCCCGGGGTCAGGGCGATGCGCGGTTCATGCTCGGCGACCTCTGGTTCGAGTTGGCTGAGCCGTTCTTCCGGGATGTAGGGCAGATTGGCGACGACGCAGTGGAAGGGGCCGGGCAGCGGGGTGAGGAGGTCGCCCTGCACGAAGGCGGCGTTGGGGCGGCGGAGCAGGCGCTGAGCATTGTCGCGGGCGACGAGCAGCGCGTCTCGGGAGACATCGCTGCAGATCAGCTGGATACCGCGTCGATGCCGGGCCAGAGCGATCCCGACCGCACCGGAGCCGGCGCCGACATCGGCGACGTGGGCGGCGCGAATGCGGGCCTGGCGCATGTGATCAAGCGCGGCGTCAACGAGCAGCTCCGACTCCGGTCGCGGGATCAGCACGTCGGGGGTGACGCGGAACTCGAGTCGGTAGAATTCGCGCGTGCCGGTGATGTAGGCGAGCGGTTTGCGGCCTGTGCGCTCGAGGATGGCGGCGTCGAACCGCTGCCGGGCGGCGTCGTCGATTTCGTCGGTGAGCGAAGCGTAGAGCTGAGCGCGGCTGAGTCCTGTGGCATGGCGCAGCAGGACTTCGGCCTCGAAGCGGGCGTCGTCGATCTGGGCGGACTCCAACTGCTCGGCGGCGGCGAGCCAGATGTCGCGGAGGATGACGGAGGCGGTCACAGCGACGCCTCCGCAAGCAGGCGCGCCTCTTCCGCCGTGGCGGCGGCGTCGATCAGCGGGTCGAGCTGCCCGTCCAGCATCCCGTCCAGGTCGTGGCGGGTGAGGCCGATGCGGTGGTCGGTGACGCGGTTTTCGGGAAAGTTGTAGGTGCGGATCTTCTCGGAACGGTCGCCGGAACCGACCTGGGAGCGGCGGAAGTCGGCGCGTTCCCGCTCGGCGGCGAGGCGCTGCTGCTCGTAGAGGCGGGCGCGAAGCACGGACATCGCCTTGAGCTTGTTCTTGAGCTGCGAGCGTTCGTCGGTGCAGGTGACGACAATGCCGCTGAGCTCGTGGGTCAGGCGGACGCCGGTTTGCACCTTGTTGACGTTCTGCCCGCCGGCACCGCCAGAGTGGAAGAGGTCGAGGCGGATGTCAGACTCGTCCAGGTCCACGTCGACCGCTTCCGCCTCGGGCATCACGGCGACGGTCGCGGTGGAGGTGTGAATGCGGCCCTGCGCTTCGGTTTCGGGAACGCGCTGAACGCGGTGGACACCGGACTCGTACTTGAGGCGCGAGAATGCGCCGTCGCCGGCAATCTGGCAGATGACTTCCTTGAACCCACCCATCGCGTTTTCGGAGGCGCTGAGCAGGTCGGTCTGCCAGCGGCGGGCCTCGGCGTAGCGGACGTAGGCGCGGAGCAGGTCGGCGGCCCAGAGGCCGGCCTCGTCGCCGCCGGCGCCGGCGCGGATTTCAACGATCACGTTGCGCTCGTCGTTAGGATCGCGGGGCAGCAGGGCGCGTTTGGCGTGCGCTTCAAGCTGTTCGATCTGCTCGCGGAGATCGGTGATCTCCAGCTGGGCGAGTTCGCGCAGCTCGTCGTCGTCCGCGTCGTTGAGGACGTCCAGGGCCTGCTGCAACTGCTCGGAGGCGGCGCGGTACGCGTTGAGGAGGTCGATCTTCTCCTGCAGCGCGGCGTGTTCCTTGGCCAGCGTCTGCAGACGCGCGGGGTTGCTGACCGTGGCCGGGTCGGCCATTTCCTGTTCAATTTCGTGAAAGCGGGCAGCGACGTCCTCAAGCCGCGCCCACATGGCGGAGCTGTCGGTCGGGGCGGTAGGTGGCATGGAGCAGGCCTCAGTCCTGCGGCTGAGTATATGAAAGCTCGGCTAACACGCCGACGATCGCGTCGAGGGCGACCTGTCGCTGCTCGGAGGTGTGGAGGTCGCGCAGGGTGACGCGCTGTTCGGCGAGGTCGCGGGCGCCGGCGATCACGGCGAAGCGGGCGCCGGAACGGTTGGCCTGTCGGAGTTGGGCCTTGAGCGAGCGTCCGCCAAAGGCAAGGGTGGCGGCGATCCCGCGGCGCCGCAGATCGCCGGCGATTCGCGTGGCGGCGAGCGCCGCGCCTTCGCCGAGCGCCGCGATCAGCACGTCGGGCGCTTGATCGCCGGCTGGGGCCATCCCCTGTTCACGGAGTTGATTGGCCATCCGCTCCATACCCATGCCGAAACCGATGCCGGGCGTCGGCGGGCCGCCGATCTGTTCGATCAGCCCGTCGTAGCGGCCGCCGGCGAGCACGGTGACCTGGGAGCCGTCGGCATGGGCGGGGACGATCTCGAAGACGGTGTGAGTGTAGTAATCGAGGCCGCGCACGAGCGTAGGCCGCTCTTCGTAGGGGATGCCGAGCGCCTCGAGGTGGGCTTTGACGGCGTCGAAGTAGGCGGCGGATTCGGGCGGCAGATGTTCGGTGATGACCGGCGCGTCGGCCTGGTAGGACCGGGTGCGCTCGTCCTTGCTGTCGAGCAGGCGCATCGGGGCGCGATCCCAGCGGGCGCGGTCGTCGGGCGCGATCTGGTCGAGGTGGGGCTCGAAGTGCGCCTTGAGCAGGGGGACGTAAGCGCGGCGGTCTTCGCGGTCGCCGATGCTGTTGAGCAGGATTTTCAGGTCCGTCAGGCCGAGCGACTGCGCGATGCGCCAGCCGAGATCGATGACCTCGGCGTCGAGCGCGGGGTCGCGGACGCCGATCGCCTCGACGCCGAATTGGGTGTGCTGGCGGAAGCGTCCGGCCTGGGGTCGTTCGTAGCGGAAGATCGGCAGGTGATAGGCGAGTTTGACCGGTTGGCTGAGGTTGGCCATGCCGTGCTGGAGATAGGCGCGGCAGACGGAGGCGGTGCCTTCCGGCCGCAGGGCGAGGCGCTCGCCGCCGCGATCTTCGAAGATATACATCTCCTTCTCGACGATGTCGGTGCCCTCGCCGACGCCGCGGGCGAAGAGCTCGGCTGCTTCAAAGGTCGGCGGTTCGATGAAACCGAAGCCGGCGAGCCGGGCCTGCTCGCGGCAGTGGCCCAGGATGTGCGCGTGGACGGCGTGGTCCGCGGGCAGGAGGTCGCGGGTGCCGCGCGGGGTCTGGAACTGGCGGGCGGGCGGGTTGCTCATGGTCGATCCTCAGGCACCATCGTACAGACGCCCCCAGCGTTGGCGCCTCTGGGGATCCGCGCGTGCAGGTAAACGTTGCGGCTTCATATAATTGAGCCATGGCGACGCAGTCGATCCCCGCGGAAATCGTTGACCTGAAGCAGCATCCGACGCTGGAGGTGCTGCTCGAGGCGATGGAGCAGTATCTGGCGCCGGCGGACAGCGAGCAGGTGCTGGCCTCGTATGCCTACGCCGAGCAGCAGCACGAAGGTCACCTGCGGCGGTCGGGGCATCCGTACATCGAGCATCCGCTGGCGGCCGCGGTGACCTGCGCGGAGCTGCAGATGGACGTGCCGACGCTCCAGGCGGCGCTGCTGCACGACGTCATGGAGGACTGCGGCGTCACCAGAGAGCAGCTGGTCGGCGAGTTCGGCGTCGATGTGGCGAAGATGGTTGACGGCGCGACGAAGCTGTCGGAGCTGCAGCTGCCGAAGGCGGCCGGAATGCTGGCGCGCGACGTCCAGGCGGAGAATCTGCGCAAGCTGTTTGTGGCGATGGCGGAAGATGTGCGGGTGGTGATCGTCAAGCTGGCGGACCGCCTGCACAATATGCGGACGCTGGATGCGATGTCGCCGGCGAAGCAGGTCGCGATTGCCCAGGAAACGATGGAAATCTATGCGCCGCTGGCGGCGCGGTTGGGGATTTGGCAGATTCGCGGGCAACTCGAGGATCTGGCGTTCAAGTACCTGCAGCCCTCGGAGTACCGGCGGGTGTCGGAGCTGGTCTCGGCGCGGCGGCAGACGCGGGAGCGGTATCTCAACGAGCTGCGTGAAGAGATGGAGGAGGCGCTGGAGGCGGCCGGCTTGGTGGCGCAGGTGCGCGGGCGGGTCAAGCATCTGTATTCGATCCACGAGAAGATCAAGAAATACTCGGCGCAAGGCAAGTCGTTTGACGACATCTACGACCTGCTCGCGCTGCGCGTGCTGACGGGATCGGTCAGCGACTGCTACGCGGCGCTGGGCGTCGTGCATGGTCTGTGGCGTCCGCTGCGAGGCGAGTTCGACGACTACATCGCCAGTCCGCGGCCGAGCGGGTATCAGTCGCTGCACACGACGGCGTTGTCGTCAATGTCCCACGCGGTGGAGGTCCAGATTCGCACGCGTGAGATGGATCGCGAGGCGGAGTACGGAGTCGCGGTGCACTGGGCGTACAAGGAGAACCGCCACAACGCGATGAACGACCGCGAGCGGCTGTCGTGGCTGCGGCAGGTGGCCGAGTTGCAGGGTGACTTGCCGGGCGCGGACGATTTCCTCGAGTCGCTGCGCTCGGACGTGTTCGACGAACAGGTGTTTGTGCATACGCCGAAGGGAGAGGTCCTGGCGCTGCGCGGCGGGGCGACGCCGCTGGATTTCGCTTACCGGATTCACACCGACGTGGGCCACCAGTGCATCGGCGCGAAGGTCAATGACCGCTTGGTGAAGTTGTCAACGCCGCTGCAGAACGGCGATCGGGTGGAGATTGTGACCGACCGCAACGGCCGCGGTCCGAGCCGCTACTGGTTGAACGAGGACTTGGGGTATGTCACCACGCAGCACGCAAAGGCGAAGATCCGCTACTGGTTCAATCGCCAGGCGCGCACGGAGAACATTGCGCGCGGGCGAGACGAGTTGGAGCGCGAGCTGCGTCGGCTGAGCCTGAAGCTGTCGAACGTGGAATCGGAAGTGCTGGAGGCGACGCGCGCGCAGAACATGGATGACGCGCTCGCGGCCATTGGCGGGAGTGATATCTCAGCGCACGCCGTGGCGCTCAGGGTGGCCGCAGCGGATGAGGAAGAGGTCGCCGCCGAGCCGACAGCGGAAGTGGTCGAAGCGCCGCCGCCAGACGCCGACGCGGTGAATGTGCTGGACGGCTCGAACATCCTGACCCGGCTGGCACCGTGCTGTCTGCCGCAGATCGGCGACGATATCACCGGCTTCATCACGCGGAGCCGGGGCGTCACGATCCATCGCAGCGAGTGTCCCAACATCCGCTTGGTCCACGATCGCAATCGGCTTGTGCCGGTCCGCTGGAACCATGGTGTGACCGAGGCGCGGCTGAAGGTGACGGGTTGGGATCGCGTCGGGCTGGCGCACGATGTGACCGGCATCTGCGCCGGTGAGAACGTGAATCTGGTTGAGCTCATCACCGACCCGCCGGACAACGGCACCGTGCAGTTGACGTTCACCGTGGAGGCGAGCGGCCTGCGTCAGTTGCAGCGGGTCATGTCCAAGCTCGATGCCGTGCACGGCGTGATGAGCGTCGAGCGCGAGTACTGACGCACTGTCGGGCGCGATGTCCCTACGGCTTGAGCGCGGCGACCAGGCGGTCAATGTCTGACTCCGGCGTGTAGAAGTGGGGCGAGGCGCGCAGCCGGCCGAAGCGCACGGCGGTGATGATGCCGACTTCCTGCAGCCGCTCCCACGTCTCGTCAACAGTTTCGCGCTCCGCCAGCTCGGGCGGCGGATCGAAGATCACGATGCCGCTGCGTTCCGATTCGCCGCGCGGTGAGAAGACGCGGCAGCCGGCGTCAGCGAGCGCGTCGCAGAGATACGCCGTCACGGACTCCAGCTGCGCCCAGACATTGTCGATACCGACCGTGAGCAAGTGGCGAATGGCGGCGCGCATACCGAGCATGGTGGCGGTCGGGGTGGTGCCGGGCTCGAAGCGGGCTGCGGTCGGCGAGAGAATCAGCTCGTCGTTGCCGGCCGAGAGGCCGCCGTCCATGCTGTTTGCGCCAAGCACGGGCGGGATCAGGCCGTCGATCAGCTCTTCGCGGATGTAGAGCAGACCCGAGCCGGTCGGTCCGAGCAGCCACTTGTGCCCGCCGGCGGCGAGGATGTCGATGTCATCCGCGACCACATCAACGGGCAGCGCCCCGGCCGACTGGATCGCGTCGACAGAGAGCAGTCCGCCGACGGCGTGCACGGCGTCGGCGACGGGCCGCAGGTTGGAACGGAAGCCGCTGCCCCACTGGACATGCGAAATGCCGACCAGCCTGGTGCGCGCCGAGACAGCGGAGATGAGGTCCTCGGTGGGGATGCGCCCGTCGTCCTGTTGGTAGACGACGTCCAGCTCGACGCCCCGTTGCTGGAGCGCGTTGTAGAAGTGGCGGTTGGAGGGATATTCGGCGTCGGTGACGAGGATGCGGTCGCCGTCGGACAGGTTGAGCGCGCCGGCCGAGACCGAGACGCCGGTGGCGGTGTTGGGGACGAAGGCGATCTCGTTAGGGCTGCGCGCGCCAATGAGTTCGGCCGAGACGCTGCGGAAGTCGTCCATGTCGTCTTGCCAGGTCGAACCGAAATAGCCCGAACGGGCGGCATGATCGGCGTAATCGCGCACAGCCGAGGCGACATCGGCGGGCAGCGGGGAGACGCCGGCATGGTTGAAGAAGGCGAGGCCGCTGTCGAGGACAGGATACGGGTTGGTGGTCATCGGGAGTCCTCCATTACCGAGAGTCTAGGGATGGTAGGGGAATTGGAAGAGATCGCTGCTTGCACCACAGAGAATGTGTGTTCTATGATGGCGCCCAGATAAAGAACACTCGTTCCGTAACTGTGTTCTAGCGCGAGAGAGGATCGTCGATGCACACTCGAGTCAACGGGGGAGCGGTGATCGGACTGGATGGAGCGCCGATCTGCGTTGAGGTGGACATCTCGTCGGGGATGCCCAAGACGACGATTGTGGGCCTGCCCGACGCGGCGGTCGACGAAGCGCGCGAGCGGGTGCGCTCAGCGATCCGCAACGCCGGCGCCGGCTTTCCGACCAAGCGGGTGACGGTCAATCTGGCGCCGGCGCACCCGCGCAAGGAAGGAGCCGGCTACGACCTGCCGATTGCGGTCGGGATGCTGGTGGCGACAGGCCAGATCTGCGAGTCGGCGGTGCAGGACACGCTGTTTCTGGGCGAGATCGCGCTGGACGGCGAGCTGCGTCACGTGCGCGACGTGCTCTCGGTAGCGGCGGCGGCGCGCGACGCCTCGGTGCGGCGCATCGTAGTGCCCAAGGTGGACGCCGAAGAAGCGTCGTTGATCGAGGGCGTCGAAGTCGTCGCGGTCGATTCGCTGCGCGACTGGATCGAGATCGCGACGGAGGAGCGGCCGTTGTCAGAGGCGGTCTGGCCGACGACTCGGCCGACAGAGGAAGACCCTGGTTTCGACTACGACGGTCACGACTTCTCGGACGTGCGCGGTCAGGAGCACGTGAAGCGGGCGCTGGAGGTCGCGGCGGCGGGTGGACATAACCTGCTGATGTGCGGCCCGCCAGGCGCGGGCAAGACGCTGCTGGCGTCGTGTCTGCCGGGCATTCTGCCGCCGCTGACGACGCAGGAGGCGCTGGAGGTGACCAAGATCGCCTCCGTGTCGGGGCTGACAGGCGAGCGCAAGCTGATCCGGGAGCGGCCCTTCCGCGCGCCGCACCACACGATCTCGAATGCGGGCCTGGTCGGCGGCGGGCAGCGGCTGCGCCCGGGCGAGGTCACGCTGGCCCATCGCGGCGTGCTGTTCCTGGACGAGCTGCCGGAGTTCTCCGTACGCGCGTTGGAAGCGATGCGGCAGCCGCTGGAAGATCGACGCATCACCATTTCACGGGCGCACGGATCGATAACCTACCCGGCCGACATCTGTCTGGTCGCAGCGATGAATCCGTGTCCTTGCGGCAACTTCGGCTCAGATCAGCATTGCACCTGCACGGACGGCGCGGTGTACCGCTATCAGCGCCGGATCTCCGGCCCGGTGCTGGATCGGATCGACCTGTTTGTCGATGTCCCGCGCGTGGAAGTGCAGAAGTTGATGGAATCCTCGGCGGCGCCGCCAAGTACCGAGCCGTCGGCGGTGGTGCGGCAGCGCGTCATGCGCGCGAGAGAAGTGCAGCGCGAGCACTTCGGCGACTACGGGCCGGCCGCCAACGCCTCGCTCTCGGCGCGGGAGGTGAACAAACATTGCTACAGCCTGTTGGACGATCGGGCGCGCACCCTGATTGAGGAGGCCGTGAGCCGGCTCAATCTCTCGGCGCGAGGCTTCCACCGCGTGCTCAAGGTGGCGCGCACGATTGCTGATCTGGCCGGGTCGGAAACGCTCACGGCGCAGCACGTCGCGGAAGCGGTGCAGTACCGGCGGCGAGCCAACCTGGGCTGATGCGCCGCCTCAGGGTCAGGGACGGTGATATCGTGACACTCGGCCCCCGTAGCTCAGGGGATAGAGCACCGGTTTCCGGAGCCGGGTGCGTAGGTTCGAATCCTACCGGGGGCGCCACGACTACGGCATCACTTCTCCGGTGTTCACCGCGCCCAGGTAATCAACATCGCGTCCGAGTGCGTGCGCCAGGCTGGGCGGTAGGTGTCGGCGTGCTCGTAAAGCGAGTCGAGGCGGCTGCGGATGCGGGCTTCTGCCTGAGGATGGCCGAAGAACGCGAGCTCCTCGATGGCGAACTGCACCGCCTCGACCTCCGTGGTCGGCAGATGCTCAGGCCAGGTGAACGGCTGATCGAGGACCTGCACGTCAGGGATGATGCCCGTCTCCCAGAGCACCGCCAGCAACTCACGGAAGCCGGGCGAGGGCGACTGCGCTTCGGCGAAGGCGGTCTGGAAAAGCTGGCCGTTGACGTTGGGCGGCGCGACGGTCCAGGTGAGGATCATAACTCGCCGCCGGGCGGCCTCGTGCATGGCGCGGATAAACGCCTCGATGTCGGCGATGAAGTAGGTCACGTCAACTGTCAGCACGACATCCGCGCTCAGCGAGTCGGCCGTGGGCCAGCTGGAGGCGACGGCGGCGGCGTTGCTGATGCCGTGTTCGGCGACCGCGATGGCGAACTGCTCGCGCATCGCCGGCGACGGCTCGACATTGGTCAGCGACCTGGCTTGCAGCGCCATAGGCAAGCCGATGCGACCCGCGCCGCCGCCGATTTCCAGGATGTCATCCTCGGGTCGGAGGTAGCGCAGGGCAGCCGCGAGCTGCGGCTCGGGCGCGCGGTGCGGATCGAATCGATAGGTGTGCGCATAGCGCTCCCAATAGGACTCGTCGAACGGCGTTGCCAGGCGCGCCTGTTGGCGCTGGCGCGCCCGGACCATCTCGTTGTAGTGCTCGGCGGCATTCATCGGTCTCCGCTTTCGGTGTCGAGTGCGTCTGCGGCGGCATCGGCATAACGTGGAGCGGTGCTAGCGTAAGTCTTTGAGCAGCTAGCTGCGCCGTATCTGGAGAGGGAGCGCAAAGTGTCGCAACGAGGTCGCAGTGCGCGGACGCGTCCGCAGCGGCTGGCCCGCCGGCGGGCGTCGGTGCAGGGCTTCGATCGCGGGGGCGGTCGGCGCTCGATACTGCGCTCACGCTGGGTCTTGGGCACGTTCGGGATCGTGGCGGCGGCAGCGCTGATTATCAGTCTGGTGGCGACGGGATTCGGCGGCGGCGGGACCCCGACGCCAGCCGATCCCCCGCCGGTCAGGCGATCCGAGTCGGAGGTGAACATCGGAGCAGTCGAGGGCAAACCGACGTGGGACGCGCCGCCGGCGTTCAATCTGGTAGAGGGTGTGAATTACGGCGCGGAGATCGAGCTGGAGGACGGCCTGGTGGTGAGCATCGATCTGCTTGAAGACTTGGCGCCGGAGCACGTCAACAACTTCGTGTTTCTCGCGCGGGAGGGCTTCTACGACGACCTGACGTTCCACCGCGTGGAGCCGGGGTTCGTGGTACAGGCCGGCGACCCGACCGCGACCGGAACCAGCGGCGCGGGTTACACCCTGCCCGACGAGCCGATTCACGAAGGCAACGAGGGCCAGCTATCCGTGACGCCGATCGGGGTGGTGTCGATGGCGCGGGGTGGGCTGGGGGCGTCGTCGTCGCAATTCTTCATCAAACTCGGCGATCAGGACCATCTGGATGCGGACGGCTTCACGTCGTTCGGGCGCGTGACCGCGGGCTTCGAGGGGCTGTACGCGTTCGACTCCCGCGACCCGGGAGCGGTGCCAACACCGCCGGCCGGGCCGAAGATCGTCACGATTCGGATTACCGAGCAGTAGCGGGCGTCAAGGGCGCTTGCCGAAGAAATCGAGGTTTGGGATGGCCAAGTACAGCAAGCGGCCGGCAATGGCGCTGAAAGCGGGCGCGTCCTACAGCGCCACGATCGAGATGGAAGACGGCGGCACGATCGAGCTGGAGCTGTGGCCCGATGTCGCGCCAGAGCACGTCAACTCATTCGTCTTCCTGGCGCGCGAGGGATTCTACGACGGAGTGACGTTCCACCGCATCATCAGCGGCTTCATGGCGCAGGGCGGCGACCCGACCGGAACCGGCATGGGCGGACCGGGCTACAACGTGCCGGCCGAGTTCAACGACGCGAAGCACGTCGAGGGCGTGCTCTCGATGGCGCGCGCGCAGGATCCGAACTCGGCAGGCAGCCAATTCTTCATCTGCAACGCCGACGCGACGTTCCTCGATCGCCAGTACACGGCCTTCGGCAAGGTGACCTCGGGGATGGAAGTGGTGCACGCGTTTCCAGAGCGCGACCCGCAGCGCGCCCGTCAGCCAGGGCCGAAGATGAAGTCCGTCACCATTACCGAGTCATAATCGTCGAGATCAGCAGCGATGTCCGGCCAGCCGCCACAGATCCCACCGATACCACCGCTCGCGGTCGTCTTGCGCGTGGTCTCGATTCTGGGGATGGGTTTAACGTTCTCAGGCTGCGTGCTCGCCCTCGTGGCAGCGGAGTGGTGGTGGGCTATCGGCACCGGCTTGGCGTTCGTCCCCTTCATGCTTATGATGGTCATCGTCGACCGCCTGATTCCGGACGTTTCGGAATGGGCCGCCGAGCATTCACCGCCGCAGGACCAGGAGTAGCTACGATCGCCCGCCGCGCTCTGTCGCAGCGGGCGATGTGCTGGTGTTGGGCCGACGACGGCTAGCCGTCGATGCGGGCGGTGGCGGTGCCTTTGACGACCTCGTTGCCGTCCTGATTCACCGTGGAAACGGTGAGATCGACGAGATTGACGCCGTCTTCCTCGCGGATTGCTTCGACGGTGGCGGTGGCGGTCAGGGAGTCGCCGGGCCAGACCTGGGCGACGAAGCGGACGCCGTACTTGGTCAGGCGGCCGTCGCCGACGTAGTTGGTCAGCATCTTGCCGGTCATGCCCATGCTGAGCATGCCGTGGGCGAAGACGGTCGGATAGCCGGCGATCTTGGTGGTGAAGATCTCGTCGGTGTGGAGCGGGTTGTAGTCGCCCGAGGCGCCGGCGTACTGGATGATCTGGGTGCGGGTGAGGTTGTCCACGACCTGTTCGCTGTGCTGGTCGCCGACGTTGAGGTTCGCTTTGCTGAGGGGCATGGCGGAGTCCTGTTCGTGTGCTGTGGAGCGGCTGGGGCGGCTATTCGACGACGCGGGAGGTCTGGACGCCGACGGAGCGAGCGGTGACGACGAGGACGTCGTCCTGGTTGTAGTACTCGGTGATCGATTCGCTGAATTGGAGCGCGCCGCCGCGCCGACCCTCGCGAGACCAGCGCTTGCCGGGTTTGTCGACCGCGCGGAGGACGTCGCCGGGCTTGACCGGGGCGTGGTACTCGTAATGCTGTTCCGCGTGGAAGCCGGTGCCGCCGCCTCCGCCGCCGCTGGAGGGCTCGCGCTGGATGCCGGTCGGCTCTTTGCCGGACCCGAACCACGGCTCGCCGATCACGGGGCGCAGGCTGTAGCCGTCGGTGAACTGGGCCGAGGCCTGAACGAAGGTCGGCGGCGGGATGACGTGGCCGGGCTCGGTGTCGGCGGCGGCGTCGGGGTCGTGGTAGATCGGGTTGGCGTCGCCGATCGAACGGGCGAACAGCATGATGTGTCCTTCTTCGATCGGGAATCGGTCAGTGGCCACGGGCAGGTCCTTCCGGGATGGTGTGCGGCTTACGGGCGATAGCTTAACGGAGAGCGGCGCGAGCTTCGAGACCGCGGGCATGACGGGACGCGACGGATGACGAAATCGTTTGCGGAGCTGCGGGTGGTGGAGTTGGCGGGCTCGCACGCGGGAGCGTTCGCGGCGAAGATGTTCGCCGATCACGGGGCGCGGGTGGTCAAGGTGGTACCGCCCGGCGGCGACCCGTTGCAGGGTCACGGCGAAGCGCTGGCGGCGCACACGTTCGGCGACGGCGAGGTGGGATCGGTATGGGCGTTCTGCAACACGTCGAAGCTGGTCCTGGAGGGCGAGGCGGAAGCGCCGGCGGTAGCGGAGCTGATTGCGCGGGCGGATGTGGTGATTGAGAGTTCCGCTCCCGATCCGCTGACGCCCCGGACGGCGGGGCTGGATGCGCCGCGCTTGGTCAGGGTCTACATCTCGCCGTTCGGGCTGCGCGGGCCGTGGTCGGCGCGGCGCTCGAACGTATTCACCGACGATGCCGCGAGCGGGCATATGTACCTGAACGGCGAGCTGGATCGGCATCCGTTCCGGCGGCATGGACGGCATACGGAGTATTCGGGCGGGATGTACGGGTTTATCGGGGCGCTGGCGGCGTTGGTGGCGCGGGAGTCGACGGGACAGGGTCAGACGGTGGAGGTGGCGCACATTGAGGCAATGGCGGCGATGCATCAGCACACGACAACGATGTGGTCGCACGCCGGCCACGTGCTCAAGCGGGAGGGCAATGGCCAGCCGGGAATGTGGCATCCGGCCGGGGTGTACGAATGCCAGGACGGGTTCGTCTTCCTCTGTCACGCGGGCGGGGCGAAGCTGGAGCCGTTCCTCCAGGCGGCGGGCTTGGGCGATTTACTTGAGAATCCGCGGTTCGCAACCGACCAGGCGCGCGGCATGAACAAGCGCGCCTTCAACGAGGCGATCCGACCGTGGTTGATGTCGCACACGGTGGATGAGATCTGCGAGCTCGGGGAGGCGACGTTCTCGCCAATGGGCCCGGTCTGGGATACGCATCAGTTCCTCGCCGATCCGCACATGACGTCGAGGGAATTCTTCGTCCCGCTGGATCCGGAGCGGGGGAGGGAGCGGATTCCGCGCGGGCCCTTCCGCCTGGGCCGCGACTACGCCGGCGCGACGCCGCGGCCGCCGGCTGCGATAGCGATGGAGGATGCGAGTTGGCCGGTGGAGCGGGACGGGGCGCAGGCGGCCTCTTCGCCTCCGTCCGGGCGGCTGGACTCTGGACCATTGAGCGGGCTGCGGGTGCTGGATCTGACGCGCGTCTGGGCGGGCCCGCTCGCCGGGCGCTTGCTGGGCGATCTGGGGGCGGACGTGATCCACATCGAGTCGCCGTGGAATCGCGGCCCGCTGGAGCTCCCCGACGGCTTCGCCGAGGTGACGCACACCTATCCCGACAACGAGTTGGGCGAGCGGCCCTGGAATCGGAACGGCGGATTCAACAAGTTGGCGCGGAACAAGCGCGGGTTAGCGCTGGACCTGTCGAGCGAGCGGGGACAAGCGTTGCTGCGCGATCTGATTGCGGCGGCGGATGTGATTCTCGAAAACTACTCGCCGCGCGTGTTTCCGCAGTGGGGGCTGGACTGGGACTCGCTGCTGGAGATCAATGCGTCCGTGATTCACACCTCGATGCCGGGTTACGGCGCGCGCGGGCCGGGCGCGAATCGGGTAGCGCTGGGCCCGGTGATTGAGGCGGCGACCGGGATGACGATGATGTCGGGCTACGCGGACGGCATTCCCTACCGCTCGGGCGTGGCCTGGCCCGATCCGGTATCGGGGATGAGCGCGGTGGCGGGGACGTTGGTCGGGGTCTGGCAACGGATGGCGTCGGGCGGCGCCGGGCAGCGGGTTGAGACGGCGATGATTGAGTCGATGGGCACATTCGCGGGCGACGAACTACTGTCAGCGCAGGTCGCGGGACAACCGCCGCCGCGTCGCGGCAACCGCGAGCCAGGCGTCGCGCCGCAGGGCGTCTACCGCTGTCTGGGCGACGATCGGTGGGTGGCGATCTCGGTTACGAGCGATCAGGAGTGGCGCGCGCTGTGCGGGGTGGCGGGATTGCCGGCGGGCTGGGAGCAGTGGAAGTTAGGGGAGCGCGAAGCGCGGCATGACGAGATCGACGCGGCGCTGGGAATCTGGAGCCGTTCGCTCTCACCGGCCGAGGCCGTCCTGCGCCTGCAAGAGGCCGGCGTGATCGCGGCTGGCGTGGCGGACGCGCGGGACTTGTGGGAGTCGGAGCACCTGGCGGCGCGGGAGTTCTGGGCGAAGGTCGCCAGCGTCGATGTGGGCATGCTGCGCTATCCAGGCTGTCCGGTGCGCTTGAGCGGAACGCCGGCGACGTACCGCCGCGGCGCGCCAGGCTTGGGCGAGCACAACGCGGAGCTGCTGGCGCAGATTCTGGGACTGAGCGCGGCGGAGGTCGCCGAGCTGGCGGCAGAGCGCGTGATCGTCGATCGGCCGCCAAGTCTGGCGGAGTTGCAGCGGCCCCGCATTTGACGCTGGCGAGGCGGGAGCGTGCTGATCAGCGTGGTCGGGGTGGGCGGATTTGAACCGCCGGCCTCACGGCCCCAAACCGTGCGCTCTGCCAAGCTGAGCTACACCCCGATGCGCTCACTCTAGGCGCTGCCGCCGCCTCGCTGGGTCGAGGCGGTCAGTTGACCTGGACCGCGCCGATGAGTTCTGAGATGTCGGCGACATCGTTGTCGCGGCAGTAGCGGGTCAGTTCCTCGAGGACGCGGATGGCGGCGAAGGGGTCGCGGAAGGAAGCGGTGCCAACCTGGACCGCGCTGGCGCCGGCGAGGATGAACTCGACCGCGTCGCGGCCGTCGACGATGCCGCCACAGCCGATCACAGGAATCTCGACTGCGCGCGCTGTTTCCCAGACCAGGCGCAGGGCAAGGGGCTTGATCGCCGGGCCGGTGAGGCCGGCGACCGGCCGGTTCGTGCGCGGGCGCCTGGTGTGGACGTCAATGCTCATGCCGACGAACGAGTTGGCGACGCAGAGCGCATCCGCGCCGGCCTCCTCGCAGGCTTGAGCGATGACGGTGATGTCGGTGACATCGGGGGTCAGCTTGGCGATCACTGGGAGCGTGGTCGAGGTCACGACGGCCTCGACGACGCGGGCGGCGGCGGCGGGATCGCGGCCGAAGGCGACGCCGCCAACGTCAAGATTGGGGCAGGAGATGTTGACCTCGAGTCCGGCCACGCCGGGCGCGCCGTCCAGCACCTGCGCGAGGCGGGCGAACTCATCAACGGTGTCGCCAAGCATGTTGACGACGACGGGCACGTCCCACGTCTCCCAGATGACCGCGACGTCGCGGAGCAGGCGGCGGACGCCGATGTTCTGGAAGCCGATGCTGTTCAGCATCCCGGCCGGAGTCTCAACGATGCGCGGCGTCGGATTGCCGCGGCGCGGCCTGAGCGTGACGCCTTTGGAGAGCACGCCGCCGAGGCGGTTGATGTCGAAGAGCCGGGCGAGCTCCGCGCCGTTGCTGGAGGTGCCTGACGCGGTCATCACCGGGTTGCGAAGGATCAGCTCGCGCTTGGCGCCGGGCGCGAGGTCGACGCTCAGGTTGGGCGTCGGCTCGAAGGGGCGGCGCGGAGCGTCAACAGTCTCGGCGATGGGCGCAGACATCAAGCCTCCCGCCCCGCATGGTACGCCGTGCAATCAGCGTGGAGCGGGGCCGGTGGATGGTGGTACGGGCAGAGGAGAGGAAGCGCTAGTTGATGCTCTCGGCGGAGCGGCGGCGCTTGGAGATGCCCATGTCGTTCCAGCGCGAGCGGCCTTCGTTGCGATCCCAGATCGAGTCCTCGGAGGAGTTGCGGAACTCTTTGGTCTCGCCGCAGACGCAGACCCCCAGCGACATCGGGCCGTTCGGCGGCTCGACAATCCACTGGTGGATGTGCGCAGGCGCTTCGGTCTTCAGACTGGCCTTGGACGGCATGTCGGGAACCTTCCTGGGTCTGGGTAGCCGGGCTGTGGACGCAGCCCGCACTCTGTCAGCCCACGTGAGGCGAGGCTAGGCAGGCGGGCGCTACTGGGCAATGCTCCGCGCCGCGCCCCCTCAGGCAGCGTGAGCTGGATGGCATTGCGCGTGTAAAGCGGAACACGCGCCCACAATTGTTAGACGATTCGATCAACCGATTGGTTCCCCAAGATGGCGATCCCGGCGCAGCGGACCAGAGAACGCGGCAATCAGCGGGCGGCCGCTGCGCGTCTGAGGCGGCAGAGCCGGCGGCGCTTTGTAGGCTACGATGAGTCCAGTCCGATGTGACGCCGCCGCGCCCGTGGCGATGAAGTGTCCGGGCTAGACCGACATGGATGGCATGATCTGATTCCATGATCGCAACTCACGCCCCTGACCGATATTGCTTGCGTTGTCTGCCTGGCCCCTGCGCTGCCGAGTCCCAGCGAGACTGGAGCTGAAGCGCGGTGGTCTGGCGTCGGCTGACTGGCAGAGGTGAGGACCGGGCTCGGCAGAAGAGGGAAGGCAGCGGCATGACGCTCACGGTCGAGACGGTGCGGGACACGCTGAGGACAATCCGCGACCCCCAGCTGGGGCGTGACCTGATTGCGCTGCGCATGTTCGGCGGCGCGGTGATCGACGACGGCTCGGTGACAGTGCATCTGATCCTGCCGATCCACGGCTACCCCTCGCGCGACGCGCTGGAGCAGCGGGTGGCGGAGGCGCTGGTTCAGGCCGGCGCAGCATCCGTGCAGATTGAATTCCGCGTGGACGTGCCGGCCTGGCAGGGGATCGGGCAGCAGGCCGCGATCGGCGGGGTCAAGAACATCATCGCGGTCGCCTCGAACAAGGGCGGTGTGGGCAAATCGACGATTGCCACCAACCTCGCCGTGGCCTTGGCAGAGTCGGGCGCGGCGGTCGGCTTGGTCGACGCGGATGCGACCGGCCCCAATCTGCCGACGATGTTCGGCCTGCCGAACGGATTCCAGGCGCAGAGCGAGCGCGGCCTGCATCCGGTGGAGCGCTACGGGGTGAGGGTGATCTCGCTCGGCTTCCTCCTGCCGCCCGGCGCGCCGGTGGTCTGGCGGGGGCCGATGATTGGCTCCGCCATTCGTCAGCTGCTCCACGATGTGGACTGGGGCGAGGTGGACTATCTGCTGATTGATCTGCCGCCCGGCACGAGCGATGCGTCGATGTCGATGGCGCAGGAAGCGCCGATTGCGGGCGCGGTAGTGGTCTCGACGCCGCAGCAGGTGGCGCTCGAAGATGCAAGCAAGGCGGTGACGATGTTTGAGAAGCTCGACGTGCCGGTCTTCGGCATCGTCGAGAACATGTCCTACTTCATTACGCCCGACACCGGGCAGCGGGTGGAGATCTTCGGACATGGCGGCGCGCGTGACGCGGCCGACGATTTGGAAATCGATTTCTTGGGCGAGGTACCGCTGGCGACGGAAGTGCGCGCCGGGGGCGACGACGGACAACCGATCGTCGCGTTCGATGCCGCAAACCCGGCGGCGGAGGCGTTTACGGCCATCGCAGGCCGAGTGGCGGTCAAGGCGGCCGCCTCGGCCCTGCTGCAAGCGCCGACGATTCCCGTCCTGTGAGCAGAGAGCTAGGTAATGGCAGGATTCTTGAGGCGGGCGAAGCCGACTGAGCCGCCCGTCGTTGACCAGAACACAGAGAACGAAGCGCCGGCCCCGACTCAGGCGCCGGCGCGCAGACGAGCGGCGATGCAGTCGCTGGTCGAGCCGCCCGAGCCGCAGCCCGTGCGGCGCGGCTCGCGGCGGCGCTCGTCCAGTGGAAACAGCGCGGACGGGAACGGGGCGGCGCCGGCTGCTCCAGCGCCGGCGGCTCCGACAACGCAGCCCAACAAGCCCGCCGGCCGGCGCGGCTTGCGGCGGACTGGGCCGGAGCCGGCAGCCGATCCGACGGCGCAGATGTTGGCGCTGCTGGAGCGTCAGACGGCGCTGCTGGAGCAGCAGGGCCAGGCGATTGAGCGCCTGGCGGCGGCGCAGGCGTTGCTCACGGAGACGCTGCTGGGTCAGCGCGGTGACGACGCGCCGCCGGCGCGGATTGAGGTCTTGCCGCGCCTGGCGATCTTCGTTGATGTGCCGAACATTCTCTACGGCGCGGAAGCATCGGGCGTGCGCCTGAACTGGGGCAAGGTCGCCGACTTCCTCTCGCACGGACGGACGCTCGTGCGGGCGATCGCGTATGCGCCGATCTCGGATGATCCGACGGCGCGCACGGAGAACGAGCGCTTCGTCGTGCCGTTCCTCGATCACGGTTACCGGATTGCGACGAAGCAGCTGAAGCGCTTCACGGGCGGTTCGGTCAAGGCGAACTTTGACGTGGAGCTGGCGATCGACGTGCTGACGATGTCCGACCGCGTGGACGTGATTGTGCTGGTCTCGGGCGACGGAGATTTCCGCCGGCTGGTCGAGATCGTCGGGGCGCGCGGAGTGCGGGTCGAGGTGATGGCGTTCGGCAAGAGCACCTCGTCAGACCTGCGCCAGGTCGCCGACCGCTACATCGACATCGCCCAGTACGCCGATCAGCTGCGGGACGATTAGTCCCGCAGCGGTCTGGCTGCGCCATGCCTGTGGATTGCCTGACAGCGGACTACTCGGTGGCGAAGTAGCGGACGCCGTCGCGCCGGGCGGCTCGTCCGAGCCCGGGGAAGCTGAAGTGGCCTGAGGCGATCAGCGCGTTCTCCGCCTCAATCTGTTCGAAGAGCTTGTGCCGGCTGGCGGTGGAGTCGTCGGTGTTGACGTCCGCGCCGGGGCACCAGTCAGTCTCGGTGAGCTGGACGAGGTGGTGCGCCGCGTCGCCGAGCACGTAGGCCTTCTCACCGCCGCTGCTGACGGCAAAGGAGACGTGACCCGGCGTGTGGCCCGGCGTCGGAACGGTCACGACTTCTGAGGTAAGCGCGTGCTCGCCCTCGACGAAGTCGACCAGGCCGGCTTCCACAATTGGGCTGAGCACATTGTCGTACTGGGCGCCCTGCTTGAGTTCGTCGGTGCTGGTCCAGAAATCCCACTCGGCCTGCTGGATGATGTGGCGAGCGTTGGAGAACTGCGGGACGGGCGTGCCGTCGTTGTCGTAGGTGTTCCAGCCGGTGTGGTCGAAGTGGAGGTGGGAGAAGGCGACGATGTCGATGTCGTTGGGCGAAACGCCGGCTTCCTGCATCACCGTCGGGAGCGCGGGCGGCTCCTTGAGCGGCATCATGGTCGGCCGCCCGCCGATGCCGGAGTCGACCAGGATGGTCGTGCCGGCGGAAATGACGAGCCAGGCGCCCAGGTTGAGGGTGAGGTTGCCGTCCTCGTCGAGCAGGTCGCGGTAGTTGTCCCAGTCGGAGTCTGTGGTCTGGTTGAAGAACATCGTCGGAGGCATGGCGGCCCAAGAGTCCTGAACCGCGATGAGCGTCGCGCCGCCGACTTCAATGTTGTGGAACTGTCCCATGGATCGCCGCCTCTCTAGTGCCGCTGGTTTGTGCTGGCGATCAGGAGGCTAACGGATTGTCAGGAGCGGGCCTGATCGCCGAGCTGGTAGGACTCATCGAGCAGCTCGATCGCATGGGTCGAACGGGGCATCATGCGGCGCTCGTCGTCGAAGCGGGCGATCCCGGCGTCGAGCTGGAGCATACAGCCGGGATTGGCGGTGCAGACCTGTTCGGCGTTGGTGCCGAGGACGTCGTCCATTTTCTCGGCGAGGACGCGTTTGGAGATGTCTCTCTGGACCACGGAGTAGATGCCCGCGGAGCCGCAGCACTTGTCCGGCGTGCGCATTTCGCGCAAGGTCAGGCCGGGGATGCTGCGCAGGACATCGCGGGGGGCGCTGCGCACGTTCTGGGCGTGGGACAGGTGACAGGAGTCCTGGTAGGTGACAGAACGCTCGAGGCGTCCCTGCGGAGGGGTAAAGCCAATCTCGACGAGGTATTCGTGCACGTCGCGGACGCGGGCGGCGAAGGCGGCGGCGCGCTGCGCGTAGGCGGGGTCGTTGCGCAGCAGATGGCCGTACTCCTTGAGGTGCGAGCCGCAGCCGGCGGCGTTGATCAGGATGGCGTCCGGGAGGTCGGCGGATTCTGGTGTGAAGGCGTCAATGTTGCGGCGGGCCAGGCGGCGCGCGGCTTCGACGTCGCCGCCGTGCGCGTGGAGCGCGCCGCAGCAGACCTGGGCGTCGGGCGCGTCAACGGCGACGCCGTTGCGGGCGAAGACGCGGACGGTTGCGCGGTGGGTCTCGGGGTAGGCAAGCGGCATCATGCAGCCGGTGACCAGCGCGGCGCGGGCGCGGGTTGGCTGGGCAGGCGCGATCCGGGTGGCCTCGCGGTTGGCGTAGAACGGTTTGTCGGCGATCGGGGAGAGCGCGTCAATGTCGGCGAGCCTGGGCGCCAGGCGCTGGAGGAGGCCGAATTTGCGGACGAGTTTCTGGAGGCCGGTGCGCTGGTAGAGCTTAAGTCCGTAACCGGCCCACTTCAGGCGGCGCGGGAAGGGGAAGACGCCGCGCATGATCAGCCGCCAGATGAGGCGCTGGCGTCGGGGCCACTTGTTCTGGGCAAAGGCTTCGGCGCGGGTCGCCTCCATCAGGCGCCCGTAGGGGACTTTAGAGGGGCAGGCGGTCTCACAGGCGCGGCATTGGAGGCATTGGTCGAAGTGTTGCTGGACGCGCGGCGACCATTCGATGCGCCCGCTATCGAGGCCGCGCATCAGGGCGATGCGGCCGCGCGGGGAGTCGGTCTCGATACCGAGATCGTGGTAGGTCGGACAGGCGTTGAGGCAGAAGCCGCAGTGGACGCAGAGTCCAAGCTCAGCCGCGTCGGGCCGATCGTCGGTCAGCCAGATGGTCTCGGAGTTGCGGGAGGGTGAAGCACGGCTCATGGACGCAGCTTAGATTCCATCAACGAAACGGCCGGGATTGAGGATGGCCAGCGGATCGAACTGCTGCTTGATGTTGTGCATCAGACGCGCGCCGGGCCCGCTGGGTCCCCAGACGTTGCAGGCGCGCTTGAGCGCGAGCGGCGCTGACTCCACAGTCAGGCGGCCTTGCAGGGGACCAAGCTCGCGGCGCAGCGCGCTGACGATGTCGGCGTCGATCGCCGGGACCGCAACGAACAGCAGACCGGAATCGGCGGCGGCGATCCACGATGAGGCATCGGTCAAGTACCGCGATAGCAGCTGCTGGGCGCGGATGAGGTTGGCGGGCGGCAGGCCGAGGCGGAGGCGGACGTGATCAGCAGGGGTTTGCAGTTCCAGATCCGTGACGGCCTGCCAGGTCTCGACGATCGCGCTGGTCGTTTGCGGCGTCCCGTCAAGGCCGGCGTCGCGGGCAGCCTGGAGCGCTTGAGCCAAGACTTCCGCGGCGGCGGATTCGAGGCCATTGGCGCGCAGGAGGAGCGCCGGCTGGTCGTGGAGCAGCCGCGCGCCGAGTCCGCTCGCTTCGGCGGCCGCGTCGGCGGAGAGGGCGACGCAGCCGTTGAGAAAGGGCGCGGCCTGGGCGGCGTCGCGGGCGGCGCGGAGCGCGGCCTCGAAGCTGGGCGCGCTGAGCGCGACGATCTGATCGCTGGCCGGCTGCGGGCGGAGTTTGAAGGTGAGCTCGACGATGACGCCCAGCGAGCCGAGCGAGCCGGCAAACAGCTTGGGCAGGTCATAGCCGCTGACATTCTTGACGACCTGGCCGCCGCCCTTGATCGCCGTGCCGTCGGCTTTGACCATGCGCATCCCGATCAGCCAGTCGCGCGGGCCGCCGAACGAGTTGCGGCGCAGGCCGCCGCGTCCAACGGCGCAGAGGCCGCCCAGTGTCGCGCGCTCAAAGCGGGGATGATCGAGCGGAAGGAACTGACCGTTGACGGCCAGGTGACGCTGGAGGTCGGCAAGGGTCATGCCGGCCTGGACGCTGATCGTGAAGTCGTTGGGTTCGTAGTCAACGACCTGGTTCAGGGCGGCCAGGTCGAGGGCGAGGTCGTAACGGCGAGGCGGCATCCCGAGTCCGAGCATCGTGCGTCCGCCGTGCGGGATCACGGCGAGGTTGCGGTCGGTTGCGGCGGCTTGCAGGCGCTCGATCTCAGCGATCGCTTCAATCTTCGCAACGGCGTCAGGGCGCAGACCGTCAACCGCGTAGCGGGAGAGCCGCGCCGGATTGGCGTCAACGTGGTCGAAGTGGCCCGCGAGCTCCGCGGCGGCGGCCGCGTCAGGACTGGACATCGCGGCGTCCCCGCCTCGCGCCGTGAGTGGACGGCCAGCTCATACGAACGCTTTGGGTCCGAACTTGGCGATCTGGTGCTGAGCGTGCTGGTGGCCGGCCTCGCCGCAGCCGTGGCCTTTGGGAAAAATCTTGCAGGGATTGAAGTTCTCGGTCGGCCCGAAGGCGGCGCGCAGGGACTTCATCGTGTCCATGTCGGCCTCCGTGAAGATCCAGGGCAGATAATCGCGTTTCTCCAGGCCAACGCCGTGCTCTCCGGTGATCGCGCCGCCGGCGTCAACGCAGACGCGCATAATCTCGCCGCCGGCGTCGAGCACGCGCTCGGTCGCGCCGGGCTCGCGTTCATCGAAGAGCAGGCAGGGATGGAGATTGCCGTCGCCGGCGTGGAACATGTTGGCGACGGGCAGGCGGTAGCGCTCGGCGATTTCGTAGACGGCGTCCAGGACATCGGGCAGTTTGGTGCGCGGGACGACGCCGTCAAGCAGGTAGTAGTTGGGCATGATCTGCCCCAGCGCTCCGATCGCGCCTTTGCGCCCTGCCCAGAGCTGTTCACGCTCCGCCGGGTCGGTGGCGGAGCGCACCTCACGCGGCTCGAAGCGGTTGAGGGTGCCTTCTACGCGCGCGCCTTCCGCCTCGACCTGCGATTGCGGGCCATCGACCTCGACAAGCAGTACGGCCTCGGCGTCGAGCGGAAAGCCAGTGTTGAGCACGGGCTCGACGGCGGCGATGGTCATTTTGTCGATCATCTCGAGCGCCGCGGGGACGATCCCGGAGGCGACGACGGCGGAGACGGCGTTGGAGGCCTGGCGGACGCTGTCGTAGATGGCGAGCATCGTGCGGACGGCGGTCGGCCGGGGCACGAGCCGGACCAGCGCCTGGGTGACGATGCCGAGCGTACCCTCAGAGCCGACGACGCAGCCGACGAGGTCGTAGCCCGGTTCGTCGCGCGTGTCGTGGCCGATCCATTGCACCTCGCCGTCGGCGGTGACCAGTTCCAGGGCGAGGACGTGATTGGTCGTGGTGCCCCAGGCGAGGGTGTGCGGGCCGCCGGCGTTCTCGGCGACATTGCCGCCAATCGTGCAGGCGCGCTGGGAGCTCGGGTCGGGCGCATAAGCGAGTCCGTGGCGCTCGGCCTCCGTGCCAAGGTCGAGGTTGACCACGCCGGGCTGGACGAGCGCAGTCTTGTTCTCGGCATCGATGTTGAGGATGCGCCGCATCCGATTCATCCCGATGATCACCCCGCCCTTGGCGGCCAGCGCGCCGCCGCTGAGTCCGGTGCCAGCGCCGCGCGGCGTGACCGGCGCGCCGTGTCGGTTGGAGATCTTGATCAGGTTGGCGACGTCGTCGGTGTTGGCCGGCAGGGCGATCACGTCCGGGTTGCCGCGATCGATGGTGCCGTCGTATTCGTAGACGAGCAGATCTTCGTCGTGCCAGACGACGGCCTGCTCGCCGATGGCGTCAATGAGGTCATGCACCAGGGGCGTGGGAGTCTTCATGGCTTGATGATAGTGCGGCGCTTAGCGCTGCCAGCGGCGCTCGAGGAAATCGATGACGGCGGCATTGAAGCGTGCAGGCTGCTCGAAGTACTCGGAGTGCCCGGCGTCAGGGATGACGACCAGTTCGGAGCCGTCCATCGCCCGGTGTGAGGCGGCCATCGCAGCGGGCGGGACGATGCGGTCGTGCTCGCCGACGATGTAGAGCATGGGCATCCCGAATTGGCGCAGCAGCGGCATTGAGGAGCCGCGCCAGGTGGCGAGTCCAGGCGTGGGCGCGAGGAACGTCGCCGGGCGCTTCGGGTTCCAACCGTTCATGCGGCGGTAGAGCCAGGTCAGCTGCGGATTGTTGTGCTCGGTGGCGGGCGCGAGGGCGCGTTGGCGCAGGGTTTGCCCGGCGACGGTGCGGTAGTGCGCGGCCTGAATCTGCCGCACCTCATTATTGACCGCGCCAGCGAGCGTGCCAGAGAGGATCAGCGCCTCGATGCGCCCCGGAAAGATCAGCGCGAACGGCGTGGCCGTGCGCCCACCCATGGAGTGCGCGACCATGGCGAAGCGGTCGATGTTGAGGTGCTCAAGCAGGGCGTGAAGATCATGCGGGAAGGCGCGGCGGCCGGGTCCGCCGGGGACGTCGCGGCTGAGGCCAAAGGCGCGGTGGTCGAAGGTGATGGTGTAGTAGCGCTCGCGGAAGGCGGGGACGTTTTGCCACCAGACGAGGTGGTTCCCGCCGGCGCCGTGCGCCAGGATCAGCGGCGGCGCGGACGGATCGCCGTGCGCTTCGTAGTAGAGGTCGATCTCGTTGCAGTGCAGGAAGGGCACAGCGGCCTCAGGCGCTGTCCGGCGCAGACGCTTGCGCCGCTTCCAGGACGAGTTCAAGGCAGCGGACGGCAGTGAGGCGCTTGTTGCCTTCGCGGTCGGCGTCCCAGACCTGGCGCTCGGCGTGGACGCGGTCGCCGGGGCCGACGCAGGCGATCCAGACTGTGCCGACGGGGCGGGACTCGGAGCCGCCGCTGGGGCCGGTAATGCCGGTCTCGGCGACGCCAATGTCGGCGTTCAGCGTGTCGCGCACGCCGCGGGCCATGGCGACGGCCGCCTCCTCGGAGACGGAGCCGTGCTCGCGCAGCAGGTCGCGCGAGACGCCGAGCAGGTCGATCTTGGGGTAGTTGTGATACGGCGCGGCACCGCCGATCCAGACCCGCGAGCAGCCGGGGATGTCGGTGATCCAGTGGCCGATCAGGCCGCCCGTGTCCGTCTCGGCCGTGGCGAGGGTGAGGCCGCGCGGGGCGAGCGCGTCAATCAGTTGTTGGGCGATGGGCTCGGCCATGGCGGGGGATTTCGCTAGTCCTCGTTGTTGGTGAAGCGGTCCCAGCCAAACATCAGGATCAGGATGAAGGTCACCAGCACGAGGAAGGGGGCGAGCAGGATCGAGAACTCGTACCACTCCTCGCGGTCGAAGTTGTTGACGCCGGTGCCGCCTTCATCGGGCTCAGCCTGCTGCGGCGCGGCGAGTTCGGACTGGACGGGCGCGGACTCGGCGGCGAGGAGGTCGCCGCTGTCGCTGAAGAGCGGCTGAAGCGCGGCGAGCGCGACAAGCGCCAGCGCGGCGGCGAGCGAGAGGCGCGCCATCGGCCTGATGATTGCCCGCAGCACCTGAAGAACGTTGCGCATGGTCTTCCTCCCCGCTGACTGGTCGATTCTGGCTGGACGGCGTCCAAGACGCGTCCCTTGTAGGTTATTCCAGCGCGCCCGCTTGTGCGAGAGCGTCGATCTTGTCTTGGTCATAGCCGAGCATTCGGCTGAGGACGTACTCGGTGTCCTCGCCCAGCCGCGGGGCGGGCGAGACGATGGCGGCGGGCGTTTCTGACAGCTTCCAGGGTGGCGGCAGGACCTCGCGCAGGTGCGTCTCGGGCGGACGCACCGCGACCGCGCCGCCGCGCTCCTGGAAGTTCTCGGAGTGGTGAATGTCACTGCCCCAGACGGAAGCGGCGGCCGGCACGCCGGCGGCGCGCAGCGTCTCGGCGGTTTCGACCGCGGACTGTTCTGACGTCCAGGCTTCGATCATCGGTTTGAGCTCGGCGCGGTGCTTCCAGCGCCTGAGGCCGCTGCGGAAGCGGGGATCGCGGCGCAGATGGTCGAGGCCGCTGCATTCGCAGAGCGCGTCCCATTCCTGGTCGGAGCGGCAGGCGATGGCGATCCAACCGGAGCGCGCGCCCTTGTGCTCATCACCGTAAGCCTCCGGAGCGCGCATCGAGGCGCAGCGGAAGACGTCGTGCGGCGCGTAGGCGCGGTGGCCGTTGCCGAGGCGGTCCCCGTCGCGGCCGAGCAGGTCGACGTGGAGAAACTCCTCGGCGATGTGCATCCCGATGGCCTCGGAGGAGGAGGCGTCAATGAACTGTCCGCGGCCGGTGCGGGCGTGGTAGTGGAAGCCAGCGAGCATGGCCAACGCGGCGGCGGTGCCGGCGCGCAGGTCGATCGAGCCGCCCATCATCACGGGCGGCTCCTGCGGCTCCCCGGAGAGGTAGGAGAGACCGCTCATCGCGGCGAAGGTGGGGGCATAGCCGGTGTAGTTGCGCTCAGGGCCGGTCGCACCGAGCGCGGAGGCGGAGATCATGATGATCTCGGGATTGACCTGGCGCAGATCGTCGTACCCCAGCCCCAGTTTCTGCAGAATGCCGGGGCGGAAGTTGTCGATCGCGCCGTCGGCGGTCTTGGCCAGATCGCGGATGACCTGCTTCGCGCCTTCCGTCTTGAGGTTGAGCTGGATCGAGTACTTGTTGAGGTTGACCTCGTTGAACATCGGCGCCTGGTTGACGCCGCCGGCGAACGAGCCCATGGCCAGCGAACGCTGGCGGGAGTGGTCGATGCGGGTGGCGGACTCGATCTTGATCAGCTCCGCGCCGAGCAGGGCGAGCTGCATCGCGCCGTAAGGTCCGGCCCAGGCCCAGGTGAAGTCGATGATGCGCTTCCCGGAAAGCGGACCGGGTCGCAGGGCGGGCTGCAGGAGGGCGTGATGCCCGTTCTGTCCATTGGTGGCTGTGGTCATCCGATGACTCCGGCTCGTCGGGCTTGGGCGGGCGTCCAGGCGGTGAGGTGATCGCGAATGGCGGCGGCGGTTGACGAACCGAACAGCGGCGCGGCCCGGCGAGGGGCGCGGGCGGCGCCGGTCCACTGCGCCGCGAATTGGGGATAACGGCCGCTCGGCGCGACGGGATGGTCAAGTACGTCGAAGAACCCGCGCACGCGTTCCTGCTCGGAATCCATCACCTCAGATGGGCGTAAGACCGGTCCCGCCGGGGCGCTGTTCTGCTGGAGCGCGCGGAAGACCTCGTCGCGGGTGCGCTCGCGCGCCCAACGCTCGATCGCGTCGGACGCCTCTTCCCCGAGCTGCAACCGATCAATCAGCTGACCCTCGCTGTCGAAGGCCCAATCGGGATCGCCCATCGCCTTGATCAGTCCCGCCCATTGGTGGGACTGCGGCGTGACGGCGATCAGGTGGCCGTCGGCGCACTCGAGGCGGCCGCCGAAGGCGCTGCCGCCTTTCGTCGGCGGACGGGCGGGCGGACCGCCGTCGTTGTGGGCGATGGAGATATCGACGCGATCCATGTTCATCATCGCGTCGGTGGAGGCGACATCAACGATCTGCCCGTGACCGAAGCGCTCACGGGCGATCAGCGCGGACCAGGCGGCCAGCGCCAGCGCAGTGCCGCCGTCGGCTTCATGCACCTTCGCGCCGGCCATCAGCGGCGCGCCGGTGTTTGCGCCGAGATTGCGCCGCACGCCGGCGGCGGAGCCGGAGGCGTGGGCGCGGGTCAGCGCGGTCGAGGGCCACTCGGCGGCGCTGCCCGTGAGGCCGAACGGCGTCACCGCGGCGATGATCAGTTGGGGATAACGCTCCCGCAGATGGTCGGGCGCGAGGTCGAGCGCCTCTAGCTGCACGGCGGTGCGGTCGGTGATGAAGAGGTCGGCATCGGCGATGAGCTGCTGGAGCAGGCGGCGGCCGGCGGCGGTGTCGAGGTCGAGGACGACGCTGCGCTTCGAGGTGTTGTAAGCGAGCCAGGCGACGGCGGTCTCGCGGTGCGGCGCGGGTTCCGCGAAGGGCGCCATCCGCCGCGCGGCGTCGCCAGCGGGCGGTTCGACCTTGAGCGTGTCAGCGCCGGCGTCGGCGAAGAGTTTGGCGGCGAAAGGGCCGGCGATCTCTTCCGCCAGCTCGACGACGCGGAGGCCGTCCAGCAGGGGCGGGCCCAGTTCAGCTCCGGCAGTGGCGGGAGCGGGAGAGTGGGTGGACATTGGTGGACAGTCTAGAACGCAGGGGCAGCTGCTCATAGACTGCCAGCGATGAGCGAGCAAGATCAATCCCCACCAGAGCCGCCGCGGCCGTTCGACGGCGTGCGCGTGTTGGAGTTAGCCGAAGGCATCTCCGGGCCGTACGCCGGACGCTGGTTGGCGGCGCTGGGCGCGGACGTGATCAAGGTGGAGCGCCCGACCGGCGACCCGTCGCGGGCGTTCGGCCCCTGGCCGGGCGATCTGCCCGACGATGAGACGAGTGGGCTGTTCCTCTACCTGAACGGCGACAAGCGCTCGATCACGCTCAATCTGGAGACCTCGGACGGCCGCGAGCTCCTGCGCGAACTCGCGGCCTCGGCGGAGATCGTGATCGAGTCGTTCGCGCCGGGCTACCTGACCGAGCGGGGACTCGGTTATGCAGAGCTGTCTCAGGACAACCCCGCCCTGGTCATGATCTCGATTACGCCGTTCGGCCAGACCGGCCCGAACGCCAATCTGCCGGCGACGGAGTTGACGCTGTACGCAGCCAGCGGCCAGCTTTGGCTGACGGGCCATCCCGATCGGCAGCCGCTGAAGAACGGCGGTTCCCAGCCGTCGTACCAGGCGGGATTGAATGCGTTCGCGGCGATCTCGGCTGCCTACTACGGCGCGGTCATGCACGAGCAGGGGTCGTACATCGATCTCTCTGTGCAAGAGACCTACGCAGGGATGGCGGAGGCATTCCACACCCGCGCCGCGCAGTTGGGAATCGAGACGCAGCGCTCGGGCAACAACCTGAACGCGCTGTGGGGCGTGTACCAGCTCGCCGACGGCTACGGCGGCATCTGCGCGTTGCCCCGCAACTATCCCGGCTTCGCGCAGGCGGTCGGTCTGCCGGAGCTGCAGGACGAGCGGTTCTCCGATCCGGGTCAACGGCTGCTCCACAACGACGAGCTGATGGCGATCCTGTTCGGCTGGTTCATTGACCAGACGCGCGCGGGTTTGCTGGAGCTGGGCATCGAGCACCGCGTGCCGTTCGGCTTCGTCGCCTCGTTTGAGGATCTGGCGGCCTCCGATCATCTGCGCGGCCGCGACTTATTCGCCCAGCGCGAGGACGAGCGGGCGGGCCAGTTGACATATCCCGGACGGCTCTGGCTGAGCAGCGGCCATGACTGGAAGATGGGCCGCGCGCCGCTGTTGGGTGAACATAATCTGGAGGTAATCCACGGCGAGCTGGGTTACGAACGCGAGGATCTGGTGCGGCTGCGTGAATTGGATGCGATCTGATGTTTGATCCAGGCCGTCCCTTGACTGGCGTGCGCGTCGCTGACCTGACGATGATCTGGGCCGGCCCCTACGCGGCGAAGATCCTGGCCGATCAGGGCGCGGAAGTGATCAAGATCGAATCGCCCCGCGCCTGGGACAACATCCGCACGCTGATCCCGCCGCCGGTCGCGCCGGGCGAGCGCTGGTGGAA
This sequence comes from Dehalococcoidia bacterium, assembly GCA_965200625.1. GTDB lineage: Bacteria > Chloroflexota > Dehalococcoidia > Bin125 > Bin125 > Bin125. The sequence continues at coordinate 766,188 of OZ241375.1, read as the reverse complement.
CACGAACTTCTACTTCCACGAATACAGCCGCAACAAGCAGTCGTTGTCGCTGGATTTGGGCGCGGAGGCGGGCAAGGCGGTCTTCGCCCGGCTGCTGGCCCAGTGCGATGTGGTGATCGAGAACTACCGCACCGACGTGATGGACAACCTCGGCCTGACCTACGAGTGGCTGCGCGAGCAGCGGGAGGACATCATCGTCGTGGGCATGGCCGGCTTCGGCAAGACGGGGCCGGAGAAGGACGCGGTCGGTTACGGACCGATTATCGAGATGATGAGCGGGATGACCTCGACCTCGGGCTACGGCGACGACGGCGTGCCGTACAAGAGCGGGATTTCCTACGGTGACCCGATCGCCGGCATCTGCGCGGCGGCGGCAGTGGCGGCGGCGCTGATCCAGCGCAAGCGCACCGGGCAAGGCCAGTACATCGACCTGGCCCAGCGCGAGGTGATGTCCACCCTGCTGGGCGAGTTCTACATGGACTGGTCGATGAATCGGCGGCTGCCCGAGCACATGGGCACGGGACACGACTGGATGGCGCCGCACAATGTCTACCGCTGCGCCGGCGACGACGAATGGATCGCGATCTGCGTGCGCACGGACGGGGAGTGGGAAGGGCTGAAGCGGGCGATGGGGTTGCCGGCCTGGGCCGAGCGGGCGGAGTTCGCGGATCAGATTCTGCGCTGGGAGCACCGCGCGGAGCTTGATGAGCTGGTCGGCGCCTGGACGGCGGCAAGCGCCAAGACGGATGTTTTTGCGGCGCTGCACGCGGAACGGATTCCCTCGTCGCCGGTCTGGAAGATGCTGGAGATACTGCGCGAGCCGCACCTGAAAGCGCGCGGCTTCTACGAGCCGCTGCGGCATCCCGAAGTGGGGATCTGGTCGGTGCACGGCTGGCTCTGGCGGACTGACGGCGCGGGACCGTGCGTCCTCGCGCCGGCGCCCGGCTTCGGCCAGCACAACGCCGAGATTCTGGGTGGCTTGCTGGGGCTGTCGGAGGCTGAGCAGGCAGCGCTCGAGGCGGCCGGCGTGATCGCGTCGCAGCCCGAGGGCGTGCCGCGCGCGTCCGAGATGCCGCCTACGCCGTCGCTGCTCTGACGACCTCCGCCTCACTCAGCGCGTCCGAGAAGCGCTGGACATGTTCGTCCACGCTTTCCCCAACCGCCTGCGTCCACGCTTCGGACTGCTCCAGCCGTTTGCTGATCTCGATGATGTCGTCGTGCCAGTGCCAGGACTTGCTGATCGGCGCGGGCAGCGCGAGGCGCAGCGGTTGGTCCGCCGCAGGCAGCCAGAAGTAGGCGTACCAGCCGTGCCGGCGAATAATTCCAGCCTGCATCAGCAGGACGTAGGTCGTGCGTTCGTCGGGCGGCGGGTACTCGTCGTCGGGGGCGCAGCGCAGGAGGAAGTTGAAGATCGAGAACTGACCGGCGCGGACGCCGGTGCGGAGCTTGCCGATCGCGCCGAGACCGTCGGCGACGGCGAGCAGACGCGCGGCGTGCTCAAGCGGCAGGCGAGCCTCCGTCAGCGAGGTCGGCGGCTCGCGATCGGGTTCGCTACTGGCGGTGGAAGTCATCGAGGGTCGCGCGCAGGCCGCGCTCCTTGAGGGAGCGGTTCATCTCCAGGACGGGTGTCGTGAAGTGAGCAATGGCGTCGATCTCGACGCCGCCCATCAGCGCTTCGCGGAAGCCCTGCACCTCCTGGGTGCGGTTGATGGCGCGCTTTTGCAGGACGAGGATTTCCTTCGGCGTCCGCGCGACGAGCTCGACATAATCGTCCACATACTGATCGAGTTCCGCCGCGGGAAGCGCGCGGTTGAACAGGCCGATCGCGGCGGCCTCCTGGCCCGAGATCATGCTGCCGACAGGGAAGAAGAACTCCTTGGCCCGCTTGGCGCCGACCTGCCAGGCCCAGAAGGAGGCGACGAAGCCCGCGCCCAGCGGTAGTTGCGGCGCGCCGACGCGGGCGTCTTCGGCGGCAAACGTCACGTCGCAGATCGTCGCCAGCTGGGTGCCGCCGGCGAGGCAGTGGCCGTGCACCTTGGCGACGACCGGCAGGCGCAGATCCCAGATGCGCAGCCAGTTGCGGTTGAGCTCCTCGAGGCCGTCGCGGTCGCGGGAGATGGCGGAAGCCTGCTCGGCGGCGACGCCCGAGCCGCCGGCGAGGTCGTAACCGGCGCTGAACGCGCGTCCCGCGCCGGAGACGAGCGCGACATGGACGGAATCATCTCGCTCGGCTTCGATCAGCGCCTCAACCAGCTCGCGCTGCAGCTGGCGGGAGATGGCGTTGAGTTTCTCGGGTCGGTTGAGCGTGACGCGCAAGACGCGGCCGGCGCGGTCCAGGGCGATGGTCTCGGGCATGGGGCCTCCGTCCAGCTGCGGCAGTTGACAGATCGGGGAACGGGTCAAGGGCAGGATATTCGCTTGCGCTTAGGGCAACGTTTGTTCTATGTTGTGGATAGAACGGAAGTTCAGGAAAGGGATGGAAGATGATCATCGTGGCGTTGTTGGTCTTGGCGGCCTCGCTCTGGCTGTGCTGGGAGTGGCGCAGCGGCGCGCTGACGCCGCCGGCGTACCGGGCCGAGAGCAGGCGGGCAGTGAATCGGTCAGACGACTCCGGCTGGCTGCCGACGGCGGCGGCGCTCAATGCGGACGCGGCGCCCAGGACGCGGCTGGGCTAGCGGGGTCAGCGCGGAGCGTTGCGGTCAGCAGCGGAGCGCCTAGACTGCGCGTGGAGCAAGTGGTGAGTACACGACGAACGTCAGCGTCTGCCCGCAGAGAAGAGAGTTTGGACCTGTTGCGGAACGTGGTGCTGTTCCGCGGTATGCCGCCCCCGATGCTGTTGGAGCTGGCCGACAAGCTGCGCCACATCCACTACCGCGCCCAAACCGACATCTTCCACGAGGGGGACGAAGGGGCGACGCTCTACATCGTGATCAAGGGGGCGGTGAAGATCTTCATTCCCGTCATTGACGGCCGCGAGGTGGTGCTGGCGGTGCATCGCAAGTATGACCTGCTGGGTGAGATGTCGCTGCTTGACGGTCACCCCCGCTCCGCCTCGGCGACGACGATTGAGGACACGGAGGCGGTCAGCCTGAGCCGCGAAGACTTCCTCTCGGTGCTCAGAAAATACCCGGAGGCGCAGCGGGCGATTATCGATGTCCTGGTGGCGCGCCTGCGGGCGACGAACCAGTCGATTCAGGACGCCTACTCGCTCGACGTGCCGGGCCGGCTGGCGCGGCGGCTGTTGACCATCGCCGACGAACACGGCCAGCAGACGGACACCGGGCTGGACATCGGGTTGCGGGTGTCGCAGCAGGAACTGGCGAACATGATCGGCGCGTCGCGGGTCGCGGTGAACAAGCAGCTGCAGAACTGGCGCCGGCAGGAGATCGTCAATGTCAATCGGCAGCGCGTGACGATCCTGAACGTCGCCGCCCTGCAGCGCGAGTACTCGCTGTCGCCGTAGCGGGCGGCGTGCGTGTTGCGCGAATCCAGACAATGCGAAGGATGATCGATGACTGAACCTCTGAGTGATGCCCAACTCGCCGACCTGCGCGCCTGGCCGTCGCCGGCGATCGCCAACGCGATCGAGACCTTCAACGTCCGCAGTCGGGCGACCGGGTTCATGACGCCCGACATCGTCTGCCGCTTCCCGGACATGGAGCCGATCGTGGGCTACGCGGCGACGTGCAAGATTCGCGCCTCGATCCCGCCCGGCGACGACCCGCAGACGAAGGCGGCGCCGGACTGGTGGGCGCACATTGAGTCGATCCCGGAACCGCGCATCATTGTGATTCAGGACCTGGATCAGCCGCCGATCGGCTCGTTCTGGGGTGAGGTGAACGGCAACATTCACAAGGCGCTGGGGGCGATTGGGCTGATCACCGACGGCGGCGTGCGCGACCTGGATGAGGTCGAGGAGCTTGGCTTTCAGTTTCTCTCCAAGGAAATCCTGGTCTCCCACGCCTATGTGCACATCGTCGAGATTGGGCAGCCGGTCACGGTCGGCGGCGTGACGGTGCACCCCGGCGATCTGCTGCACGCCGACAAACACGGCGTCTGTGAGATCCCCCATGCCATCGCCCCCCAGGTCGCGGCCGCCGCGCAGGCGGTCGAGGATCGGGAGCGGGTGATCATCAACTTCGCCAAGTCGGACGAGTTCTCGCGGCAGGGTCTGCTGAATGTGATGCAGGGGCGAGCGCCGTACGCCGACGAGGAGTAAGCCTCGGCGTTGGACGAGCCAGACGATCCGAAGCGTGCGGCCGGCGCGGGGGCAGGTGGCCGGTCGCCAGCGCCACTGCGGCGGCGCGAGGCGGGGATGTTCGCCCCCTTCGCTTCCCGCGACTTTCGCATCCTCTGGCTGGCCATCTTCCTCCGCTCGGGGGCGCTCTGGCTGGATCAGGTCGCCCGTCCGGTCCTGATCGCCCAGTTGACCGGTTCGGCGTTGCTGTTGGGCGCAGTGCTCGCGGCGCGGATGGCGCCCAATCTGGTGTTGGGCCTGGTGGCGGGCACGATTGTCGATCGCGCTTCCCGCCGCCGCGTGCTCGTCCTGTCCCAGCTCGGCAATGTGGCCGCGTCCGGGGCGCTGTTTCTGTTACTGCTCTTCGACCTGCATGAGGCCTGGCACGTGATCGCGCTGGCGGCGGCGGCCGGCGTCAACATCGCATTCTTCCAACCGGCGCGGCAGGCGATCCTGCCGTCAATGGTGCCGCAGGCGGCCTTGCGACCGGCGGTTGCGCTGTCCCAGACGGCGAATACCGTGATGCGGATCGGCGGCGCGCTGCTGGCCGGGTTGCTGTTGGAGTTTGCGGACTTTATCTGGATCTACGGCGCGATGACGGTGATCTACATCGGCGCGGCGACGTGCACGGCGCTGATTCGGACCGACGGGGTGCCACGGGTCAGCCCCAGCCGCGCGGGCGGCTCGTTGGCGCGCCAGACGCTCGCCGGGCTGCGGTGGGCGCTCGACACCCGCTGGCCGCTCGCCGTGTTGGCGATCTCGGTCGTGATGTTCGTATTCCTGGCTCCGTACCAGGGAGTGTTCATTCCCTTGATGGTGATCGACGAGCTGGAGGCGCGTGAGGCCTGGGTCGGTTATCTGATTGCCGTCGGCGGCGCGGGCGCGGCGGCGGGCTCACTCGCCCTGGCCGGACTGCGCACGATCCCGGCGCCGGGCCGGCTGATGGCCGGGCTGCTGATCGCGGCCGGGCTCGGGCTGGCGGCGATGTCTGGCGCTCCGCACCTGGCGGTCGTGGCGGTCTGCGTGTTTGTCGCCGCGGCGTGCTCCACAAACGTGATGTCGCTGGCGAATCTGACCCTGTTGGCGCAAGCGACTGAGGGGATGGCCGGCCGCGCGCTGAGCCTGATGAACATTGCGCGGGGGATGATCCTGGTCGGCGCGTTGGTCACCGGCGGCCTCGCCGACCTGATCGGACCGCGCAGCGGCCTGCTGACGATGGGCGTCTGCCTGACGGTTGCCGCGGTCGTCATGCTGGCCACGCCGCTGGCGAGAAACGTGTCGGAGGGTGAGTCCGCCGGATCAGGGGCAGCGAAGCGGGGCGGCTAGCCGCAGCCGCCCAACGGCCGCTCGGTCGGCCACCCGCCAATCTCCGTTTCCAGCGTCAACGTGCGCGAGCCGCGTTGCACAGTGATCGTGATCTCCTCACCGGGCGCGATGCCAGCCAATACGTCAACCAGCCGCTCGTAGGAATCGGCCGGTTGGCCGTTGATGCTGCGGATCTCATCACCGCGGCGGATACCCGCGTCTGCGGCAGCTGAATCGCACGAGACATTGCTGACTGTCAAGCTCCCACCGTCCGTGTCGAGGCTGACGCCGAGGTAGCTTCGCTGCGCGTCCTCACCGGTCAGCATGGTTGGCAGCGAGCGCAGCAGCGCGTCAATGGGCACAGCGAAACCGATGCCTCGCGGGATGCCGTCCGGGGTTTCGATCTGGGTGGGAATGCCGATGACGCGGCCGTGTTCGTCGAGCAGCATGCCTCCCGAGTTACCGGGATTCAGCGTGGCGTCAGTCTGGATCATGTTGCGCAGCGGCTCCCAAGTGCCAGAGCCGCTCGTCCGATCGCGGTTGAGGGCGGAGACGATCCCGACGGTCAGGGTGCCGGACAGCCAGAACGGATCGCCCAGGGCGGCGACCGGATCGCCGGTCCTGAGCTCATCGAGTTCCCCAAATTCAGGCACCACGATCGCGACGTCTGCCGGGTCGATCTTGAGCAGGGCGAGGTCGTTGCCGGCATCGCGCGCGATCAATTCGGCTTCGAGTCGTTGGCCGCCCTGGGTGACAATCACGATCTGAGCGGCAGCATCAACGACGTGCAGATTGGTGATGATATGTCCAGATTCCGTGACAAAAAATCCAGATCCCGCGCCTGAATTTGTGCGGATAGAGACGAAGGAGGGTATGGCGCGCGCGTAGACTGCGGCCCAGTCGACGGCTGGCCGAGTGAGATTGCTGGCGGCTGACGGCAGCGTTGGCTGAGTCGTCCGGCGGTCGGTGAGCAGCAGCGGCTCCGCCGTCTCCGTCTGGATGTTGAGGACCGTGTTCGCTTGAGTCGTGTCGGCGCGGCTGCTGAATGCGAAGGCGGCCGCGGCGATTGCCACGGCGATCAGGGCCGAAGCCATAAACAAGGCGAGTGCGTTGCGTCGGATCATAGTGTCCTCCGTTGATTCAACAGGTTGAGAGTGTCACTCGGTCGGTTCGCTAAGGCGGGCCTGCGAGAACTTCGATCAGAACGCTTACGGTCCCTTCACTGAGTATGGCGAGTTGCTGGAACACCGCCTCCGAGAGATCGACCTGGTTGTGCGCCAGGCGGCCGGTGTCCTGGACGACGACATCGACGTGGCGCTCGCCCCGCCAGACGCGCAGGCGGGTACCGCAGGGCCAGGTGACGGCCGCGGCCACGGTCAGGTCCTGCGGATCGTAGGGCAGCCAGGTGCAGAACATCTTGCCGCCGGCCAGGGACGGGTGGTAGTAGGTCGCCGTGCCGGGCACGAGGCGCGCCGCCGCGTCGGCGTCAACGATGCCGTCGGCGGGATTCCAGCGCGTCCCGCTCACGCGCATCTTCAGCCAGACGGCGTTGCCGGGATGGAGGATGGCGAACAGCTGCTGGGCAGACTGGCCCGGGATGTAACTGATCCACTCGGCGTAGTCGGCATTCCAGCGCCAGACTTCCGCGACCGGCCCGTATGCTTCCTCGCCGAACGCCGTCCAGACCGGCTCGCGCAGTCCCGACCAGCCGACGAACGACCAGCCGACCGGCAGTTCGACCGGATCCGGAAACGCGCCGCGGAAGCGCGGTTGAGACCAGTTGGCGTCGGCGCGCAATTCCAGGATGAGGGGCTGGCCGTGGCGGAGAGTGCCGATGGTGTTGATCGGTGTACCCGGCGCGTAGGCGAGCCAGCGCTGTTCAGCGACATCCCAACCGTGGGCGATGCGGAGCGGCAGGCCCGCGGTCGCCTCGGCGACGGGCGTGTCGGGTCCGCACCAGGTATGCGTGTTCCATCCGGCGGTAAGCGGAATGGTGTTCGTCTCGCGGGCGGAGGCGGGCAGCTCCGAGCCCAGCGCGGCGCTCAAGGCCAGCGCGGCGCTGGCGCGGAGGATGGTGCGGCGGCTGAATCTGCGCCTCATGGAGCGCTCGGTTGCGGCGCTGCCGCGCGCGCCTGCCAGCCGCGGAAGGCGAACATCGCCACGGAGGCCGCAACCGCAACGTTGAGGCTGTCGATGTTGCCGTAGAGCGGGAGTTCGAGCTGGAGCGCGGCGGCGTCGATGAATGGCTGGGGCAGGCCGTCTCCCTCGTTGCCGGCGACAATCAGCGGGCGGTGCGGCCAGTCAGCTTCCCAGACCGGCTGCGCTGTCGGGTCCTGCTGGAGCGCAACGATCGCGTAGCCTTCCTGCGCGGCGCGATCGAGGCACGCGGACGGCGAATCGAGGGTGATGACGGGCAGCCACCAGTCGGAGCCTTTGGTTGAGGGGCGGTAGTAGAAATCGCGGCCGATGATCCAGACGGCCTCGGCGCCGGCCGCCTCGGCGCTGCGCACCAACGTGCCCAGGTTGACGCCGTAGGAAAAGTTGAAGGCGGCAACGGCGAACGACTGCGGGCGGGGCGGCGGCGTCTCACGGTGGGGCAGTCCGAAGGGGCGCACGGAGGAGAGGTTGCGGTTGCCGTTCTCGGCCGGCCGGCCGGCGATGGCGTCGAGGGCGCGTTGGGCGCGATTGCGAATCGCCCCATCAGGATCGCGGGTCAGGCGTTCGAGCAGCGCCTGGGCGGGCGCGCCGATCGCGGCCAGCGCGACGCAGGCGGCGCGGCGCGACTTGCGTTCGCCGCGTTCCAGGACGGGATCGAGTTGGCGGCAGACTTCATCAGGGTCGAGGCGCGGCAGCAGGGTCATCGAGCGGCGGCGCATCCGCTTGTTGGGCGAGAGCAAGGCAGGCAGGAGCGCGGCGACGACTTCGTCGGCGGGCCCAAGCTGGAGCGCGATCCGCGCTTCGCCGCGGGGAAAGCCGTGATTGGTGTTGAGCGCCACCTCGACAGTGCGCGCAAGCCAGCCGTCCGGCCGGGCCGCGGCATCGGCGCGGACGGCGAGGCCGGCGTCATACGCGGCCTGTTCATCAGGGTTCAGGTCGGGGAGCGAGTCAAGCTCGGCCGGCTGGGGATTACGATGCACCACAATGGATCAGCGTATTGCGATCGACGCTGTCTGGTGAGTCCGTGACGCGGGAGACGACGCATGACGACGCGGGAAATTGAGATTGCGGCAGAGCCGATTGACGCCTATGAGGCGACGCTGGAGGTGTTGGAACGGGCGGTGACGGAGGGAGCGTTCAATGAGGTGGTGAACGAGTCCCCGCGGCATTATGCGATTGGCTGGTCAACCGCGCTTACGGGCGCGCGCTACGATTTCCGTTTCGAGCGCGCCCCTGGCTCGGTGACGCGGGCGGAGGCGATGATCGAATTCAGCGGTTTCCTCGGGCCGCTGCTGCGCATGATCCGCGGCTCCGGCAACGGTCCGCATCTGGAACAGATTCTGGGCGATATCAAGGGGCTGGCCGAGTCGGAAGAGTTCTATGAGGACGATGGCGAGGATGATGAGCTGGACGACGAGCTGGAGGAAGCGGACAGCGACTGAGGCGCGGCGGCCGCCTGTTAGCCTCGCGGCGAACGTCCAGTGGCAGGATGCAGAGGAGCAGTCATGCAGCTCAGCGGGATCGACGGCAAGGTAGCGGTCGTCACCGGCGCGGGACGGATGCGCAGCATCGGTCGGCCGATCGCGGTGGAGTTGGCGAGACAGGGCTGCGACATCGTGCTGACCGGCACGGGCCGCGCGCCGGCAGACTATCCGGACGACGAGAAAGCGGTTGGCTGGCGCGACATCGAATCGGTCGCCGATGAGGTGCGGGCGGAGGGTCGGCGGGCGTTGGCGCTGGTCTCGGACGTGGCCGATTACGGCAACGTTGAGGAGCTGCTGGCAGCGACGCTGGACGCGTTCGGTCGGGTGGACTTCGTGATCAACAACGCCGGCGCGGCGCGCGGCTCGGATCGCGTTCCGGTGGTCGAGATCGACCCCGAGCTCTGGCGCGTGGTGCTGGACGTGAACCTCAACGGCGCGTTCTACATGAGCCAGGTCTTCGGGCGGCGGCTGATCGAGCAAGGCGAGGGCGGGGCAATTATCAACATCTCCTCGATCGCGGGCAAGATGCTGGGTCCGAACACGGCGGCGTATGCGGCCTCGAAGGCGGGGTTGCAGGCGCTGACCGCGTCGATGGCGCAGGAGATCGGCAAGCACGGCGTGCGCGTCAACGCGATCTGCCCGGGCATCATCGACACCTCGCGGATGGACGACATGGGCCGCGGCGAGTTCTGGCAGCGCGCGATCGATACGCGCATCCCGATGGGCCGCGCGGGCGAGGGCGAGGACATCGCCTACATCACCGCGTTCCTCTGCTCGCAGCAGGGCGAGTGGATTACGGGTCAGTCCTACAATGTGGACGGCGGGACCTGCGTCCAGCACTGAGCGGCCAAGCCCGCCGTGCGAGCCAAACCACACCGCGAACGCGAACGACAGGTGGAGTATGACCGATTACGAGTTCATCAAGTACGAGCAGGACGAGAGTATCGTCACGATCACGATCAACCGACCGGAGCGGATGAACTCGATTCACCCGCCGACCACGGCCGAGCTGGCCGACGCCTGGGACACGTTCGCCAACGACGACTCGGCCTGGGTCGGGATTCTGACGGGAGCGGGTACCCGCGCGTTCTCGGCGGGCAACGACCTGAAGTACACGGCTGAGATGTCGCGGATGCCGGCGAACGAGCGCCCGACGTTCGCGCCCGTGCGCGGCGGCTTTGGCGGGATCACGGCGGACTGGGAATGCCCGAAGCCGATGATCGCGGCGGTCAACGGCTTCGCGCTGGGCGGCGGCTGCGAGATGGCGATGGCCTGTGACATTATCATCGCCGCCGATCACGCGCGGCTGGGTCTGCCCGAGCCGCGCGTCGGCCTGATGGCGGGCGCGGGCGGCGTGCATCGCCTGCCGCGCCACATCCCGCTCAAGATCGCGCTGGGCTACATGCTGACCGGCAATCACATCCCCGCGGCGGAGGCGCACCGCTGGGGACTGGTCAACGAGGTTGTGCCGGCCGAGGAGTTGATGGACACGGCGAAGCGCTGGGCGAGCGAGATTCTGCTCTGCGCGCCGATTTCGGTGCGGGCCTCAAAGGAAGCGGCCTACAAGGGTCTCGACCTGCCCCTGCCGGCGGCGCTGACGCACACGTTCCATCAGCAGCGGATCATGGGTCAGTCCGAAGACCTGATCGAAGGTCCGCGCGCCTTCGCCGAGAAGCGCACGCCCAACTGGAAGGGCCGCTAGCGCCACCGGTTCGTCACCGCTGAGCGCTGCACGAACAGCAGTGCTGCGCACGGCGAGATACCCGCGGCAAGCGCGGGTATGACGGGACGGTCGCCAGTTGCGCGGCCAGGGAGTCGTCATTGCCGCGCCCCGTCGCGGCAAACTCGCCGCGTTCTGCCCGGACTTGAGGCTGGCGAGATACCGGGGGCAAGCGCGGGTATGACGGGGCGGTCGCCCGTTGCGCGGCCAGAGAGTCGTCATTGCAGCGCCCCGTCGCGGCAAACTCGCCGCGTTCTGCCCGGACTTGTGGCTGGCGATATACCGGGGTGAGCACGGGTACGACGGGACGGTCGCCAGTTGCGCTGCCAGGGAGTCGTCATTGCCGCGCCCCGTCGCGGCAATCTCGCCGTGTGCTGCCCGGACTTGAGGCTGGCGAGATACCGGGGGCAAGCGCGGGTATGACGGGACGGTCGCCCGTTGCGCTGCCAGGGAGTCGTCATTGCCGCGCCCCGTCGCGGCAATCTCGCCGTGTGCTGCCCGGACTTGAGGCTGGCGAGATACCGGGGGCAAGCGCGGGTATGACGGGACGGTCGCCCGTTGCGCGGCCAGGGAGTCGTCATTGCCGCGCCCCGTCGCGGCAATCTCGCCGAGTTCTCCACGGACTTGTGCATGGTGGGATACCGGGGTGCGCACGGGTACGACGTCGTGGCGGTCAGTCGCTCCGACCGGGGATCCAGCCAGGCTTGGTGGACAGCTCCGCCATCCGGCGGCCGGAGTCGGGGACGTCGTGGCTGAGCTTGCGGCCGTATTCCTCAGCCCAGTCGGGCGGTAGGATTTGTTGGACTTCGTGCCAGCGGATGGGTTGGGCGCGGGTGTTGCGTGAGGCGTCGGTGACGTCGGCGAGCCAGATCGCCATATCGCCGCCGTCCATGTAGTTGACGACCTCGCAAGTCATCCAGCCGAGCGCGCCGTCGAGGATCTGCAGGCCGCTGTCGTGTTCCGTCCAGTCGAGGTCGGCAAACTTGTCGACTTCGGTCTGCGAGCGGAAGCCCCAGTGCCGGACCCACTGCCACTGCTCGCGGGCGATGACGTGGACGGCCAACTTGCCGGAGGCCTCGATCAGTGAGTTGGTGTGATTACGCTTCTGAATCTGGACGAGCACGCGCGGCTGGGCGGGGACGATGGACGCGGCGAACGCGCCGACGGCGATCTGCCCGCCGCGCTGTCCATTGTGTGCGGCGGTGACCACCGTCAGCGGCGACCACATCAGGGTGAGCAGTGAGGGAGCGTCGGCGAGGGGCATGGGGAGAGGCTAGCGCTCCGAGACGGTCTGCTGCGCGCGGCGCCGCTGCCGCCACCAGACCCAGCCGACCGGCGCGGCGAAGAAGATCACGATCGCGACGAATGCGCCGATCAGGATTTCGCGGTTGCGCTCGAGCACGGCGTCGCCGAGCACGGCGGCGAAGATCAGAATCGGCGCGGAAGCGAGCACGGAGATCACGATGTACGACAGAAAGCGCATCTGCGTGAGTCCGGCGGCGTAGGAGACATAGTCCACGCCGGCGACCGGGAAGAGGCGCAGGATGATCAGCAGCCGAATGCCGAGCCGCTCGCCGAGTTCGTCGATCTTGTCCAACGCGGCCTGGGAGGTGAGCCGCCGCAGCGCGGGTCGGCCCAGCCGTCGGGCGGCCCAGAAGCAGATCGTGGAGCCGAGCGCGGTGGCGGTGATCGTGTAGACGAAGCCGAGCACGGGGCCAAACACGGCGGCGGCGATCAGGGGCATCGGCGCGGTGGGCAAGGGAGCGAAGAGCATCGAGAGCGCAAAGACGACGATGTAGACGATCGGCCCCCAGAAGCCGAAGCCGTCGATCCACTCTTCAATCTCCGCCTGCTCCCAGGGGAACCAGCGCTCATACGCGAGGTATGCGCCTACCAGGAAGGCAATGGCAGCCGCGCCGGCCAGGATCAGTAGCGCGAGGCGGCGGCGGTCCATCTGCCAGTTCTGCATGTCGTCACTGTAGTTTGCAGCAGTCTCGGGAACCGCCGCCGCTTGCGGGCGGCGGCAGTGCGATAGTGTCGAAGGCAGGGCAGCTCAGGAGGAACGCCATGAGTGGGACGACGGCGATTGATCGGGAGTTTTTCGCCAGACACGCCGAGTCGGCGCGCCGGGCGGAGGAAGCGCGCACCGTGTTCCCGGGCGGCGTGACGCACGACGCGCGGCACTTCGAGCCGTTCGGCATCGTCGTGGATCGCGCCGTCGGGCCGCGCAAGTGGGATGTCGACGGGAACGAATACATCGACTACGTGATGGGGCATGGCGCGCTGATCTTCGGGCACAGCCATCCCTACCTGGTGGACGCGGTGACTGCGCAGGTCGCGCGGGGCACGCACATGGGCGGCTCGAGCGACCTCGAGCGGCGCTGGGCGCTGGCGATCCGGCGGCTGCTGCCGAGCGCGGAGAAGGTGCGCTTCACGTCCTCGGGGACGGAGGCGACGATGATGGCCGTGCGGCTGGCGCGCGCGGCGACGGGGCGCGATCGGCTGCTGCGTCTGCGCAACCACTTCCACGGTTGGAACGACAGCGTGTTCGCCGCCGGCCGCACGTCGGCGGGTAACATCATGGCCAACGGCCAGCCCGACGCGATGCAGAACCTGATTTCGGTGTTCGATCAGACGGACGTTTCCGGGATCGCGGAGGCCTTGGCGGGCGGCGAGTATGCCGCGCTGATTCTTGAGCCGACGGGTTACTCGTGGGGTACCTGCCCGCTCGATCCAGCAGTGCCGCGCGAGCTGCGCGAGCTGACGGAGCGGCACGGGACGCTGCTGATCTTCGACGAGGTCGTGACCGGCTTCCGCGCCAGTCCCGGCGGCGTGCAGGAGCGGATCGGTGTGCGGCCCGACCTGACGACGTTGGCGAAGATCGCCGCCGGCGGACTGCCCGGCGGTGCGGTGGTCGGACGCGCTGACCTGCTGGACCAGATCAGCTTCGACGCCGGCGGCGGGCGAGTGGCGCATCCGGGTACATTCAACGCCAATCCGCTGTCGGCCGTGGCCGGGGAGCGGGCGCTGCGGGCGATCGCGGAGGAAAACCCGCTGGCGATCGCGAATGAGCGGGCGGCCCGGCTCGCGCAAGGCATCAACCGCGCGTTGCTGGAGGCGGAAGCCTCGGGCTGCTCGTGGGCCGATGCGTCGATGGTGCATATCATTCTGGGCCAGGACGTCGCCCGCCCGGACGACGGCCAGACCTGGGACTGGGAGCAGCACGGCGGCGCGCGCTCGACGCTGTCCGTGACCTCGGCGGAGGTCGCCTGGCCGTTCCGCCGCGCCTTGATCAATCACGGCGTGGACCTGATGGGGATGGGCGCGCTCGTCTCCTGCGTGCACAGCGAGGCGGACATCGACGCGACGATTGAGCGGTTCGGGGCAGCCCTCTCGGACCTGCGGCGAGACGAGATTCTCTAGGGCTGCCGAGTCTTGGTTGAGCGCCCGACAGAGCTGTAGTCGAGTCGCTAGCGCGATAAGGTTGTTTGTGCGAATATTCACGCAATCTCCACTCCGACACTCTCGTTCGCATTGACTGCAGCAGTGAACGCCCAGGAATCGATAGACACTGACGATATGACCAGCAGGCGCCATCACCACCGAGCGAGCCAGACCGATTACGCCGGGTTGCACGAACCCAAGAGCTTCCGTGACGCCTGCGGAACAGGATTCATCGCGCGGCTGGACGGCGTGGCGACCCACGAGCTGGTCGAACAGGCGGTGCAGGGCGTCGTCAGCTTGACGCATCGCGGCGCGGTCAACGCCGACCCGGACACGGGCGATGGGGCCGGCGTCACGATCAGCATTCCCTACGCGGTGCTGCAGGAGGATCTGGCGCGGCTCGGTCACGCGGGCGTGAGCGATGCGGACCTCGGTCTGGCGATGGTCTTCCTGCCGATGGACTCCGACGCCGCGGCGCGGGCTCGGCGGTTGCTTGAGTCGGCCGTGGCGCGGAGCGGGCTGACCGTACTGGGCTGGCGCGTGGTGCCGACCGATCCGGCGGTGCTCGGCCGCTGGGCGCTGCGGGAGCTGCCGCGCATCGAGCAACTGCTGATCGCCCGTCCGGCGGGCGTCCTGGACGATGAGTTCACGCGCCGGATGTATCTGGCGCGCCGGCGCGCCGACGCCGAGTACCGCGCTCTGGACGAGGGTCACTCCGCTGATCCGGCGGGCGCGACGTACATCGTCTCGATGTCGACGACGACGGTGGTCTACAAGGGGCTCATGGTCGCGCCGCAGCTGCGGAGCTTCTATCCCGATCTGACCAATCCCGAGACCGTCACCGCCGTCGCGCTGTTTCATCAGCGCTACGCCACCAACACGCTGCCGGACTGGAAGATTGCCCAGCCGTTCCGCTACATCGCACATAACGGCGAGATCAACACGCTGCTCGGCAATCGCTTGTGGATGCAGGCGCGAGGGCCGGCCTTGCAGTCGGATGTGTGGGGCGACGCAGTGGCGGAGCTGCATCCCGTGTTGGGCGCGGTGGGTTCCGACTCGCAGGCGTTTGACGAGGCTTTCGAGCTGTTGATCGCGTCGGGGCGCGGCCCGCTGCACGCGATGATGATGCTGATTCCCGAGGCGTGGGAACAGCTTGACGACATGGAGCCCGACCTACGCGGCTTCTACGAGTACCACGCCTGCCTGACCGAGACGTGGGACGGCCCGGCGGCGATGGCCTTCACCGACGGCCGGATTGCCGCCGCCGCAATGGATCGCAACGGACTGCGCCCGGCGCGGTATCAGGTCACGCGGAGCGGGTTGGTGGTGATGGGGTCGGAAGTTGGGTTGATCCCGCTGGATCAGGCGGAGATCATCGAGACGGGCCGGCTGGGCCCGGGTCAGATGGTGGCGGTCGATACGGAGCGCCATGAACTGCTGCGCAACGACGACATCAAGCGGCGAGTGTCCGCGCGCCGTCCGTACGCGCGCTGGGTGCGCCGATACATGGGGCGGCTGGAGCGCGCGGCGAGCATTGAAGCCTCGCGGATTCCGCAGCCGGACGAGGGCGAGCTGCTGTCGCGGCAGATTCTGCACGGCTACAGCAAGGAAGAGATCGAGTACGTCCTCAAGCCGATGGCGCGGCAGGCGAAGGAGCCGGTCGGTTCGATGGGCGACGATACGCCGCTGTCGGTGCTGCACGATCCGGCGCGGCCGATCTACACCTACTTCAAGCAGAAGTTCGCCCAGGTCACGAACCCGCCGATTGACTCGATCCGCGAGCGGAACGTGATGTCGCTCGACACCTGGCTGGGCCGCCGGCAGTCGCTGTTGGAGGAGGCCCCGGAGGCGGCGCGGCTGGTGCACATCCACTCGCCGTTGCTGCTCAGCGACGAGATGGAAGCGCTGCTGACTTTCCGCCAGCCGGGATTCTCGGCGGCGGTGATTGAGGCGTCATTCCCGGTCGAGGACGGTCCGGCCGGCATCGAGGCGGCGTTGGACGCTCTGTGCGACCACGTGGACAACGCGATTGAGGACGGCCACTCGCTGATTGTGCTCAGCGATGAGGAGATCGGGCCGGATCGGGTCCCGATTCCGATGCTGCTGGCGGTGTCGACGGTGCATCATCACCTGATTGCCAGCGGGCAGCGGTTGTCCGCGTCGATCGTCGCCAGTTGCGGCGATGCCCGTGATGTACACCAGATTTCCTGCCTGATCGGTTTCGGCGCGGACGCGGTGCATCCCTATCTGGCGCTGCAAACGTTGAACGCGCTGCACGCTGAGGAGCAGTTCGACGATCTGGACGCGGCGGAAGTAATCGAGCGCTACGCGCGGGCGGTGGACGCGGGGATTCTCAAGATCATGTCGAAGATGGGGATCGCCGCGCGGGCCTCGTACCACGGGGCGCAAATCTTCGAGGCGCTCGGCATTGGCGAAGCGGTGGTCGCCCGCTCCTTCCCCGGCACGCTGTCGCGGATTGGCGGGATCGGGTTCGAGGAGATCGGCGCGGACGCGCTGGCGCGTCACGCGCAGGCGTATCCGGCGGACGGCCTCGATGCCGGCGGTTGGTACCGATACCGGCGTAACGCCGACTATCACGCGAACGAACCGCCCGTGTGGCGCGCCTTGCACAAGGTCGTCCAGGGCGGCGGCGCGGAAGCGTATGAACAGTACGCCAAGCACGCCAACAACCGCACGCCGACTGCGTTGCGCGATCTGCTGGGCTTCAAGTCCGACCGCGCACCGATCGCCCTGGACGAGGTGGAGCCGCACGAGGAGATCACGCCGCGCTTCAGTACCGGCGCGATGTCGCTGGGCGCGCTCAGTCCGGAAACGCACGAGGACATCGCGCGGGCGATGAACGTGCTGGACGCCGCCTCAAACACGGGCGAAGGCGGGGAAGATCCCAGACGCTTCCTCAAGACGGGGGACAAGTCGGACGCGAACTCGCGGATCAAGCAGATCGCGTCGGGCCGCTTCGGCGTGACGCCGGCCTATCTCGGCAGCGCGAGCGAAATCGAGATCAAGATCGCGCAAGGCTCCAAGCCGGGCGAGGGCGGCCAGCTGCCTGGCCACAAAGTGACGCCCTACATTGCGATGCTGCGCCACTCGACGCCGGGCGTGGAGCTGATTTCGCCGCCGCCGCATCACGACATCTACTCGATTGAAGATCTGGCGCAGCTGATCTACGACCTGAAGATCGCCAATCCCCGCGCGAGAATCTGCGTCAAGCTGGTCGCCTGTGAGGGCGTAGGGACGATTGCGACCGGCGTGGCCAAGGCCTATGCAGACGTCGTCCACATCTCGGGCGCCGACGGCGGCACCGGCGCGTCGCCGCTGTCGTCGGTCAAGTACGCCGGCGCGCCCTGGGAGCTGGGCGTCAAGGAGGCGCATGAGGCGCTGGTCGTGAACGGCCTGCGCGGACGGATCAAGCTGCGCACCGACGGCGGCTTCCACACCGGCCGCGATGTCGTCGCCGCGGCGATGCTGGGGGCGGAGGCCTACGGCTTCGGCACCACGGCGCTGGTCGCGCTGGGCTGCAAGATGGCGCGTCAGTGCCACCTCAATACCTGTCCGGTCGGCGTGGCGACGCAGCGCGAAGACTTGCGCGCCAAGTACTTCGGCAAGCCGCAGATGCTGATCGATTTCCTCCTCCACGTGGCGGAGGAAGTGCGGGTGATCCTGGCCGAGCTCGGCTATCGGTCGCTGGGCGAGATCATCGGGCGGACGGACCTGCTGGAGCAGATTCCGCCGCGTTCGGGCGAGCGGGCGCAGTTGGTTGACCTGTCGCGGCTGCTCGCGCCGATTGAGGCGGATCCCGAGTTCCCGCGGATGCGCGTCCAGGAACGCAACGACCGCCGGGACGACCGACCGCTCGATGATGAGCTGTTGGCGCTACTGGAACCACACATCGAGCGCGAGGAGCACATCTCGGCGAAGCTGGAGATTGCCAACGTGCACCGCGCCGTGGGCGCGCGCGTGTCCGGTCGGATCGCGCAGCAGTACGGCGATCTCGGGATGCAGCGAGGCACGATCGAGCTGCATTTCAGCGGCTCGGCCGGGCAGTCGTTCGGCGCGTTCCTGGTGCGCGGGATGCGGCTCTTCCTGCGCGGCGAGGCAAATGACTACGTGGGCAAAGGCATGGCCGGCGGGATGATCTCGGTTGCGCCCAGCGCCGACGCGGGTTTCCGTGGTCGGGATGCGGTGCTGGTCGGCAACACGGTGCTTTACGGCGCGACGGGCGGGACGCTTTGGGTCGCGGGACGCGCGGGTGAGCGGTTTGCGGTGCGCAACTCCGGCGCGCGCGCAGTCGTTGAGGGCGTGGGCGATCACGGCTGCGAGTACATGACCGGCGGGATGGTGGTCGTGCTCGGCCCAGTGGGCCGCAACTTCGCCGCGGGGATGAGCGGCGGCGTCGCCTATGTCTGGGATGCGGACGGCGACCTCGAGCGCCGCGTCAACCCTGCGATGGTCGACCTGGAGCGGGTCAGCGACCCGAACGAGGCGGCAACTTTGGAAGAGATGATCGAGACCCACTCCGAGCGCAGCGGCAGCCCCTTGGCTGTTGAGGTGCTGGAGAACTGGGACGTGGTGCTGCAGCAGATCGTGAAGGTGATCCCGCACGACTACAAGCGGGTCTTGCGCGAGCGGGCCGAGGAGCGCGCGCGGACGCTGGCGACGCAGGAGTAGCCGGACGCGCTTGAGTCAGAGGGGTCAGATCGTCCAGCGGTTGAGCGAGCCGCGCAGCCAGCGTTCCCAGAGCGGCGGCTCGGGCTCGACCGGCGTCAGGGAGGGGTCAATCGCGAGGGCGGCGCGGCGGCGCAGCGTCTCGATCCGGCTGGGGGCACTGGGCGAACTCGGCGGGCTGGACGGACTCGGTGCGAGCCGCAGTAGGCTCGTGCGACGGTAAGTCTCGCTCAGCTTGAGGGTGGCGATGATGGCGAGCGTCATCGTCGCCGCCGGGGCGAGCACGCGGAGCAGTTGCGCATCGATGGACGGTCGGACAACCTCGCGCTTCCAGTTGGAGCGCAGCGCAGCGCGCCAGTCGGCGCGAGCCGCGGACGCCTCCAGCACGGGCGGTTCTTCCATAACGAGGGCCGGATCGCCGCCGTTGACGTCGGCAGGATCGGGCGCCGCAATCACCGGGCCCCAGCCGTCAAGGGCGAGCACCGTACTGGTCACCGGCGTGGAGACGCCGTTGGCCTCCGGTGGTTCGAGCGGGTGTTGGCCGTTGGGGGTGGACATCGGAGCTCCGACTACGACTGGTTGGCTGGATCGTTCTGGGTGGGACGCTGTTGCGCCCAGGAGGCGATGAGCGGTACCGATTCACTCAACTCTCTGGGACGCGAACCGCCGTTGCGCGCGAGGTCTGGAACGGCTGCTGGTTGCGGTACGGGATGCACTGTAGGCCGGCCTGGCGAGGGGCTGGAAGCAGCGTCGGTAAAACCGGGCGGCGGTCCGCCATTTGACGGAACGGGCGCGCCCGGCGGCCCTCCGGGCGGCATTCCCGGCCGCATCCCCGGTGGCATTCCCGGCGGCGGAGGGCCGCCAGCTACGCCGGTCGGGCGGTTGGCGCCGGCGGCGGCGCGGGCGCTGGCCATCATTTCTTCTTGCGACTGGAACCGCACCTTGGGCAGGATGACGGCGATCGCGAGCACGACCAGCATGACGATGGAGGCGTAGAGGAAGGCGTCGCTGATCGGCACCGCCAACGCCTCGCGCGCGGTCTGGATCACGGCCTCCGCCGAGCCGGGCGCTTGCTGCTCGAGGCCCTCGCGGAACTCTTCGAGGGCGTCCGGGTTGAGCAGCGTCTCCGGGCGCTCTTTGAGCTGGTCGAAGCCGGCCGGGAAGGCCTTGGTCAGCTGGGAGGAGAAGCCGCTGACGATCATCGCGCCGAACAGCGCGACGCCGATCGCGGCGCCGATCTGGCGGAAGAACTGGTTCGTCGCGGTCCCGGCGCCGAGCAAGTTAAAGGGCAGCGAATTCTGCATCAGGAGCGAATAGAGGGGCATCAGGGTGCCCATCGAGACGCCCATCACAAACATGTAGAGGCGGGCGGAGAGAAGGCTCGAGTCCACATCGAGCTGGGAGAGCATGAAGAGGGAGAAGGCCGCTCCGCCGCCGCCGAGGATGGCGAGCGGTTTGTACCGCCCGGTGCGGGCGAGAATCTGGCCGGTGATCACGGAGGCGGGTATCACGCCGATGCTCATCGGCAGGGTGACGAGGCCCGAGTTGGTCGCGGAGATGCCCTGCGCGCCTTGGAGGAAGAAGGGCAGGTTGAACATCGCGCCCATCATCGAGATGCCGATCGCGAACATCACGACGGTGCAGAAGATGTACATCCGGTTCTGGAACATCGGCAGCGGCATGATGCCGTGCTCGCCCTTGGGTCGGGCGGTGCGCCACCAGGCGTAGGCGGCGACGATGGAGACGATCAGACAGGCGATGATCGGCGAGTCGAGCCAACCGAACTGGTTGCCGCCCATGGAGAAGGCGAGCAGCAGCGGCGTGGCGGCGGCGATCAGCAGGCCGGCGCCGAGCCAGTCGGTGGGCTGCCGGTTCGGATGCTGCGGCTTCTGGGCGGGCATGAAGAGCGTGATCGCGATCAGCCCGAGGCCGCCGACGGGGATGTTGATGTAGAAGACCCAGCGCCAGGAGAGCTCGTCGGTGAGGACGCCGCCGGCGAGCGGGCCGATGATGCTGGCGAGCGCGAACGTGCCGCCGATGATCCCGGCCCAGCGTCCGCGTTCGGCGGGGGCGAAGTAGTCGCCCATCGTCGTGAAGGCGTTGGCCATGATGAAGGCGGCGCCGAAGCCCTGCAGCAGGCGGAAGCCGATCAGCTCCCACATCGAGCCAGAAGCGCCGCACAGCGCCGAGGCGATCAGGAAGACGACGATGCCGATCAGCAGGTAAGGTTTGCGCCCGTGCGAGTCCGAGAGCTTGCCGATGATCGGCACGATGACGGTCGAGCCGAGCAGGTAGGAGGTTGCCGGCCAAGCGAAGAGGTCGAGGCCGCCGAGGTCACCGACCGCTTTGGGCGCGGCGACGTTCCAGATGGTCTGGTCCAGCGCCGCCAGGAAGAGCGCCAGCATGACGGTGACCATGATCAGCACCTTGCGGCGCTGAGGCAGCAACCATCCTGGGGGAACTTGGCCCATCCCCGGCATCATGCCAGGCGGCGGTCCGCCTGGGGGGCCGACGGGCGGCATACCTGACGGTGGTCCGCTCGGGGGCATAGCGGACGGTGGTCCGCTCGGGGGTATGGCGGGCGGACCGCTTGGGACGCCGGGTTGCCCGTTGGGGGATTGCGGCGGCCCCATCGACATTACATCACCTCTGGATCAGGGGGCCACGGGGCAAGCACACCCTGCCGCTCCGCTTCCGAGGTTAGCAAGGTGAACGCGCGGTCGATGTCGGCGAGGTCTTGCTCGGAGAAGTTGCGGAAGATCTTCCAGATCACGGCACGGTTGCGGGCGCGGAGTTCGTTGATCACGCGCAGCCCGCGATCGGTCAGCCAAATGCGCACGCGGCGGCGATCCATGTCGTCGCGGGCGCGCCGCACGAGACCGTCGCGGACGAGGCGGTCAACGATGCCGGTCGCCGTCGAGGGGCGCACCTTGAGTTGGGCCGCGACCGCGCCGGCGGGCGTGCCGGGCCCGGCCTGCAGCATGTAGAGGACGCGCAGCTGGGACATGGTCAGCCCCAGCTCTTCCCAGACCTCCAGCCGGTTGGGGTCAAAAACTCCCGCCGCGCGGCCGTAGTTGTCGAGGATGTTCTCAATCAGGGCGTCGATCTGGGCGTTGACTGCTGTCACGATGCACTGCCTTTACTCACTGCAGCGGGGAAGGGAACGCCGCGCTGTTCGCCTAGCGCGATGAGCTGCTCGATGGTCTCGTCGTCCAACGGAATCCCGTTTACGGAGCGATCCGCGCGGGCCATCTCCTCCGGGTCGCCCGGGATCACAACGCGCTCGACGCCGTCGACCGGGGCGACCTGACGAATCGCGTCGGCCATCTCTTTCATGTTGGCCTTGAACTCGTCGGGGTCGCAGAAGAGGTCGATGCGCCAGGCGGCGAACCATTGACCCTGCACCAGGTTCTGCCCGCGCGGAGCGAACAGACCCGAGCCGTCGCCGGAGAGCACGCCAGACATAATGTCGACCATCAGGCCAAGTCCGTAGCCCTTGTGCGAGCTGGTCGTAATCGTCGAGCCGAGCGGCAGCAGGCCGCCGTTCTTGCGCAGAATGAACGGGTCGTCGCTGTGGTTGCCGTCCTCATCAACGGCCCAGCCCTCGGGCAGGGGCTTGTCCTGACGACCGGCGATCTCCAGCTTGCCGCCGGCCACGGCGGTGGTGGCGATGTCGAGTCGGAAGGGGGTGCCGTCGGCGATCGGGGCGGCCATGGCGATCGGATTGGTGCCGAAGACGCGTCCCTTGCCGCCGGAGGCGACGGCGATCGGCGGCACGTTGCACATTGCCATGCCGATCAGATCATGCTCAACGGCCATGTGCGCGTAGTAGCCGGCCGCGCCGAAATGGCGTCCGTTGCGCACCGTGACCATGCCCATGCCGCTGGTCTTCGCCTTGTCGATGCAGGCCGCCATCGCCTTCTGACAGACGATCGTGCCAAACCCGCCGTCGCCGTCCCATGCGGCCGAGATTGGCGTCTCGCGCAGCACCTGAATCTCCGGCGTCGGGTTGACCGCGCCCGATTCGAAGCCCGGCGCATAGCCGATGTGCCAGGGGAGGTGGGCAATGCCGTGCGATTCGATCCCGACGAGGTCGGCGTCGATCAGAACGTCAGCGCCGATTTCTGCATCGGTGGCGGGCACGCTGTAGGAGCGCAGCACGGCGGCGGTGAAGCCGCGCAGATCTGCTGCGTCGAAACGCTGCCGAGTTTCGGGCGGGTCGTGCCCGGCCCAGGCCACGAGGTTAGTCCTGGCCGTAGCTGCGGACGGTGCGCAGTCCCTGCGCCGAGGCCTGGGCCATGAACTGGGAGTCGCTGCCGGAGGGGATGTACAGCCAGCCCTCTTCGGCGCGGCGCTTGGCCTCGACCGGGCCGGAGGTGAAGATGCCCGGCGCGACGCGGTTGTCGATGCGCTGCGAGCCGGCCAGCACCTCCGCGCAGAGCGCGACGTGGTCAGGATGCGGGTTGTCGGGGCGCACCGGGATGCCCATCGACATCGCCAGATCGGCGGGGCCGATGCAGGTGGCGTCGATCCCGGGGACGGCCAGGATTTCGTCGATGTTGTTGACTGCCTCGACGGTCTCGATCTGGACGATGCAGGCGATTTCCTTGTTCGCTTCCGTGCCGTAGTCCGCGCCGCCGTAGAGGAAGCCGCGGTACGCGCCGAAGCCGCGCAGGCCGTCGGGCGGGTAGCAGACCGCGCTCACGGCCTGCTCCGCCTCGGCGCGGTTGTTGACCCAGGGGATCACGACGCCGTACGCGCCGCCGTCGAGAATGCGCTTGATCTCAACCGGGTCGTTCCAGTGCACGCGCGCCATGGGGATGGTGTCGGTGGAGGAGATGACCTGGAACATCTGCACCATCGTGAGCAGATCGACGGGCGAGTGCTCGCCGTCCACGACGAGCCAGTCCCAGCCCTGGTGCGCCATGGACTCGGCTGCGAGCGTGGAGCAGGTGGAGAGCCAGGCGCCGAAGGCGGGCTTGCCCTCGGCCCACATCTGTTTCACCGTGTTCGGTCTCATTGCATACCTCCGCTAGCCGAAATTCGCTCTGTTACCTACGCTGCAGGAAGCGTACACGATGCAAGGGAAACTTCAGCCATGCCGCCCACTCCAGTTCTCGTTTCCTGGTCATCTGGTAAGGATTCGGCCTGGGCGCTGCACGCGCTGCGCCAGCAGCCCGACCGCTACGACGTGCGCGGCATTTTCACGACCGTCACGCCGCATTTCGACCGCGTCGCGATCCAGGCGACGCCG
This sequence comes from Dehalococcoidia bacterium, assembly GCA_965200625.1. GTDB lineage: Bacteria > Chloroflexota > Dehalococcoidia > Bin125 > Bin125 > Bin125. Next base: position 741,901 of record OZ241375.1, on the reverse strand, counting down.
CGTCGGGTGCTGAGCGTGCAGGCCGAGCGGTTGGATCTGCCGCTGTACGAGATTCCGATTCCCTATCCCTGCCCGAACGAAGCCTACGAAGCCGCGATGCGGGCGTTTCTGGAGCAGATGCGCAACCTGCCCGATGAACTGACCGCCGAGACGGTCGCCTTTGGCGATCTCTTTCTCGAGGACATCCGCGAGTACCGGCTTGCGAACCTGGCCGGGACCGGATTCGACGCCGTCTTTCCTGTCTGGGGGACGCCAACCGCTGAGTTGGCGCAGACGATGTTGGCGGGCGGTCTGCGGGCGATCGTGACGGCGGTCAGCCCGACCTCGCAGCTCGACCGCAGCTTCGCCGGGCGCTGGTTCGATCAGGCGTTTCTGGACGACCTACCCGCGGGCACCGACCCGTTGGGCGAGAACGGGGAGTTTCACACCTGCGTCGTTGACGGCCCGATGTTCAGCCGGCCGATTGCCGCGCGTCCGGGCGAGATTGTCGGCCGGCCGGTGAGCCGCAACCACGATGGGACGGGCGGGACGGTCACGGCCTGGTACGCCGATGTTGAGCTGCTCGACGATTAACGGTCCGGGTGCGGCGCCAGTGAGACCTGGTCGAGCACTGCCCGGTTGACGACCGAGCGCGGCCGGTAGCCCTGCAGCACGTCCGCGGCGGCTTCGCCGACTCGCTGGAGGAGCAGCGGCGCGGAGGCGTCGGAGTAGTAGGCGGAGTGCGGCGTGGCGATCACGTTGTCGAACTCAAGCAGCGGGTGATCCTGGCGCACCGGTTCCGGATCCCAGACGTCCACGCCGGCGCCGGCGAGCTGACCGTTCTTGAGCGCGTCGTAGAGCGCCTGCTCGTTGACGACGCCGCCGCGGCAGGTGGTGATCAGGTAGGCGGTCGGCTTCATCATCGCGAGCTGTTCCGCCCCGACGAGGCCGCGCGTCTCGGGGCTGAGCGGTGGGTGAACAGAGACATAATCCGCCTGCATCACCTCTTCCAGTGAGGTCAGGCGAACGCCCGCGGCCTCGGCGGCGGCCGGGTCCTGGTAGGGGTCGTAGGCGATCACGTTGAGGCCGAAGGCCTGAGCGCGGATCGCGGCCTGCTGGGCGATGTGGCCGAAGGCGACCAGCCCCAGCGTCTCGCCGTAGAGCGGCCCGGACGGTCCCAGCGGAACCCGCTCGCCGGCGCGGGCGGCGTTGTTGTGCGCGACCAGCTTGCGGTTGAGCGCCAGCAGCAGCGAGAGCGCGTGCGTGGCGACCTCGTTGATGCAGTAGTCGGTGATGTTGCAGACGACGATGTCGTAGTCGACGGCAGTCTTCCAGTCGATGTTGTCGAAGCCGATGCCGTAGCGGACCACAACCTTGAGGTTGGGCGCGGCGTCGAAGATGTCCTTGCCGACCTGGCGGTAGCCGCAGATGATGCCGTCGGCGTCGGTGACGTGCGCGGGAATGTCCTGCTGCTGTTCCAGGGTTAGGGGAATCAGCTCGGCGTCCGCCTTGGCCAGTTCCGTCGCTTCGGCGGTATGCGGCTGCCGCTCGGGGCGGGAGTCGACGTGGTACACCTTGAATTTCGCCATCAGGGAGTCCTTCACTAGAGCCAGGTTTGGATTCGAGAGCGCGGCTGGGCGGGAATGACCGCCTTGAGCCGCCGACCGTCTGGAGTGAGCGTAAACGACATCTGCTTCCCAGGCTCCAGCTCGGGATGGAGGATGCGCTGGAGCAGACGGAAGGACTCAAAGCGGATCAGCGAGAGCCGCACCTGTTGCTGATTCGCGGTCGGCCGGGCGGCAAGCACGGCCTCAACCAGCTCGTCGAACGAGGCTTGCTCGACCCGCAGCAGATGCTGGACGATCAGCTGCTCGACGACGTCCAGCTCGATCTCGATTGGCTCCGGGCGCAGCCGCTGTTTCAGCGACGCGCGCAGGCTGGCGATCCGTGATCTGAGCGTCACGTCAGGCCTGGAGATAGGCGGCGATGTCGGGTCCGCCCTCCGTCAGGACGACGCCGGACCCGGCCAGCGCTTCGGTTTCCTGCTCGTCGAGGCCGAGCCACTCTTTCAGCACGGCGGCGGTGTCCTGGCCGAAGGCGGGCGCGTAGCCGTAGACGCGGCCAGGCGTACGCGAGAGCTTGAGCGGGGAAGCGGCCATCGTCACGTCGCCGGCGACGGGATGCGGGACGGTGGTGATCATCTCGCGCGCCGCGATCTGTTCCTGGCTGACGGCCTGGCCGATGGTGTTGAGCGGCCCGATCGGGATGCCGTACTGGGAGAGCACGCTGACCCAGTGGTCGGTGGACTGCCGCTTCGTCGCGGCAAAGAGCAGCGGTTCGAGGTCGGCGTGGTTCTCGGTGCGCTTGAAGGAGGTCTCAAAGCGCTCGTCGCCGACCAGCTCGGGCAGACCCAGTTCGGCGCAGAACAGTTCCCACTGGCTGGCGATGCCCCAAGAGAGCGCCACGACCATCCAGCCGTCGGCGGTGGGGAAGGCCTGGAACGGCGTCGCCGACGGGTGGCGCGTGCCCAACGGGCCCGGCTCGCTGCCGGTGGCGAAGTAGCGGGCGACCGCGTTTTCGAGGATCGCGATTTGGCAGTCGAGCATGGAGATGTCAACGGACTGTCCCTGGCCGCTGTGCTCGCGCTCGCGTAGCGCGGCGAGGATGCCGATCGCGGTGTAGAGGCCGCCGCAGATGTCGCCGATCGAGGTGCCGGGCCGCGCCGGCGCTTCGCCGGGATAGCCGGTGATGCTCATCACGCCGCCCATGCCCTGCACGATGATGTCGAGCGCCGGCCGATCGCGCCAGGGGCCGGTCTGGCCGAAGCCGGAGGTGGAGGCGAAGATCAGGCGGGGGTTGCGCTCGAGCAGCGCGTCGGGGCCGAGGCCGAGCTTGTCCATCACGCCGGGCGTGAAGTTCTCCATCACCACGTCGGCCTGATCGACCAAACGGAGGAAGAGGTCGCGGCCCGCGTCGGAGCGCAGATCAATCGAGATGCTCTTCTTGCCGCGGTTGACGGACTGGAAATACATCGACTCGTTGTTGACAAACGGCCCGGTGGTGCGCGCGACGTCGCCATGCGGCGGGCGTTCGACCTTGACGACCTCAGCGCCGAGATCGCAAAGGATCATCGCCGCGTAGGGGCCGGCCAGGACCCAGGTCAGGTCGAGAATGCGGACGCCGGCCAGCGGGCCGGGCGCGGCGGCTGGTTGAGTGTGGTTTTGGGTGTGGTTGGTGCTCATGGCGCTGCCTATACATCCCCGATGCTGGGGTCGGACAATTCGATGTCGGTGACGATCCACTCCAGCGGCTCCCCTGCGATCAGGCGCTGCAGGTTGTGGAAGAAGAACTCCGCCGTGCGTTGGTAGGACGACTCCACGTGGCAGGAGTCGTGCGGGGTGATCTGACAGTTGGGCAGATCCCAGAGCGGCGAGTCGGCCGGCAGCGGCTCCTGCGGCGCGACATCGAGAATCGCGCCCGCGATCCTGCCCTCGGACAGCGCCTGATGCAGAGCGTCGTGATCAACGACCCGCCCGCGCGCCACGTTGATCAACAGCGCGGACGGCTTCATCACCGCCAGCGCGTCGGCGTTGATCAGGTTGAGCGTCTCGTCGGTCAGCGGACAGCAGAGCACGACATAATCGATGACGGCGAGCAGCTCATGCAGCCGCTGGGGGACGAGGTACTGGTCCAGCCAGGTGTCGTCGGGCGGACGGCGTTTGGTCGCGATTGTGCGCATTCCGAAGGCCTGCGCGCGTTTTGCGACCGCCTCGCCGATGCCGCCGTAGCCGACGATCCCGACGGTCTGCCCGGCCAGCTCGACGGAGTCCAGCGGCGACCAGGCGCGGGCCGTGTGGTTGTCGGCGTGCTGCGGCAGCCGCTTGGCCCAGCTCAGGATGTGGGCGAAGACGTACTCGGCGATCGGGCCGCCATGCACGCCGGGCGAATTGGTGACCGTCGCGCCGGAGGCCAGTAGCTGCGCGAAGAGCGTGTGGTCAACGCCGGTCGAGGCGGTCTGAAACCAGCGCGGCGGCGCGGCCTGCAGCACCTGCACCAGCGACGCCAGCGACTGGGGCAGGTAGTAGAGATCTTCGGAGAAGAAGAAGCCGTCCAGCCGATCCGGATCGCCGGTCCAGGCGCCGTCTTTGTGCAGGAGGATGGTCTCGGCCTCAGGCGCAACTGCGTGCAGATGTTCACCGGCCCGGTCGTGCAACTCGGTCGTTACGCCAATGCGTAGGGCGGTGTTGGCCATGGCGCCTCCACTTCTCGAAACCTGCCAACTCTAGCGGTAGGGTAGTGGCGTTCATGCCCCCGCCTGATCACCCGCCGAATCTCTTCCCGCCTCGGTGCCCGCAGCGGCTGCCTGGATTCCTGTACTCCCGACCGTTCCGACGAGTCTTCGCCGGCTGGTGGATCGCGGCCGCCGCGTCGATGTCGTCGTTCGCGGCCGTCTCATTCTTCAATCCCGTGCTGGGCGCGTTGACGCCCGAGTTGCAGGCGGAGTACGGCTGGAGCACGGCGTCGATCGCGCTGACGATGGTGTTCGGCGGGATTGGCGGCGGCGTGCTGGCGACGTTCGTTGGCCCGATCGCCGATCGGCACGGGCCGCGAATGCTGCTGTTCGTCTCCGTTGGTCTGGTCGCCGGGGCGATGGCCGCGCTGGGCTTCGTCAATGATCTCTGGCAGTTCCTCCTGCTCTGGGGCGTTGGGCGCGGGATCACGGTGGCGGTGATCGACATCGCCGTCGTGGTCGTGATCGCCAACTGGTTCATCCAACGCCGCGGCTCGGCGATGGGGCTGACGATGATCGGCACGCGCAGCGGCATGATGATCTTTCCGCTCGTGATCACGGCCGGCTTCTGGCTCGGCGGTCTGCGTGAGGCGTTCCTGCTGATGGCGTTGCTGATCGTAGTGGTCGGCCTGTTGCCGCCGCTGATCATGCGCCGCCGCCCTGAGGATGTGGGTTTGCGCCCCGACGGCTTGCGCCGCAGCGGACGCCGCTCGACCGCTGACGCGGCCGCCGCGCAGGAGAGCGATCCCGATTGGACGGTGCGTGAAGCGATCCGCACGCGCGCGTTCTGGCTGCTGCTGATCGGGACGACGATCCTGATGGTGGTTGGCGGCTCGGTGAACTTCACCTTCGTCTCGCACATGACCGAAAACGGGATCGACGCGGACACGGCGCGCTCGGCGCTGGCGCTCTGGGCGGGGATGGGGATTGTCGGCGGCGTGGTCGGCGGTGAGTTGCGTCAGCGCCTGGCGGTGCGTTACGCCCTGCCGCTGGTGATCTGCGTCACGGCCAGCTCGATCGTCTGGTTTGTGCTGCTCGACAACGTCTGGATGGCGTTCGTCTTCGCCGTCTGGCACGGCCTGTCATTCGGCGCGCAGCTGCCGCTGAACCGGATCTCGTTCCCCGACTACTTCGGCCGCTACTCGGTCGGTCGGATCCGCTCCGTCACCGCGCCGCCGCAGTTGCTGCTCAATGCGTTCGGGCCGTTTGTCTCGGGGCTGGTGATCGACAATCGCGGCTCATACGACCTGATCTACGTCGCGTTTATCGCCTTGCTGCTGCTCGCCGCCCTCAGCATCGTCCTGGCGCGCCGGCCGGAGCCGCCGGCGCGGTAGTGAGTAGTGGAGCGGGAGCCCCCTCAGTCACTTCGTGACAGCTCCCCCCAGAGGAGGGAGCGAAAGAAGACGCCGCTCGCTCCCCCAGCGGGGAGCGAGCGGCTGTGGCGGTATCGTTGGCCTAGGCGTTGGCGAGGATCAGGGTGCCGGCGGAGGCGAACATGCCGCCGGGGCCGTGCGCCATGGAGACGTTGACGTTGGGCACCTGGCGGTCGCCGCACTCGCCGCGCAGCTGCCGCACGCTCTCGACGATGGCGAACATCCCGTACATGCCGGTGTGACAGTAGGAGAGGCCGCCGCCGTTGGTGTTCATCGGGAAGTCGCCGCCGGGGCCGGACTTGTAGATCACCTCGCCGTTGGGACCGGTCTTGGTCTCGGCGAAGAAGGGGCCGCCCTCGCCCTTGGGCACGAAGCCGAGGTCTTCGGCGGCCATCAGCGGAGTGAACGTGAAGGCGTCGTAGAACATGCAGTGATCGATGTCCTGCGGGCCGAGCCCGGCGCTCTTGTAGGCGGCCTCGCCGGCGATGCGGTAGCCGTCGGCGGTGGTGTGGTCGCGCATCTGCGAGACCATCCAGTGCGCGGCGGCCTCACCCGCGCCGAGCACGTAGACGGGGTCTTTGGCGTAGTCGCGGGCGCGTTCCTCCGAGACGAGCACGAGCGCCCCGCCGCCGTCGGCGACGACGCAGCAGTCGAGCAGGTTGAAGGGGTAGCAGATCATCCGCGAGTTGAGCACGTCCTTCGGGGTGATCGGCCCGCCGCCGCGCTCGCGCGCGCGCCGGTGTGAGCCCATCATCGCCATCGGGTTGAGGTTGGCCCAGGCGCGCGTCGCCGCCGCGATGTGGGCGAGGTGCTCCTTGGTCGTGCCGTACTGATGGAAGTGGCGCAGAACGGGGATCGAGAACGTCGTCGGCGCGCCGCCGATCGCGAAGGGGGCCTCGTACTGGCCGCCGGGCGAGGAAGCGGAGCCGCCGCGTTGAGCGTCAACGCCGGAGCGCCCGGACTCGCCGTGCGTGATCAGGGCGACGTCGCAATAGCCAGCCATGATCGCGGCGACGGCGTGGCGCACGTGGATCATGAAGGAGCAGCCGCCGACGGAGGTGCCGTCGATGTAGCGCGGCTGGATGCCGAGATACTCGGCGACTTCGTTGGGGATGGCGCCGGCGCAGAGCAGGCCGTCAACGTCGGCGAGCGAGATGCCGGCGTCGTCAAGCGCGTTGCGGGCGGCCTGGGCGTGCAGGGCGAGCCGCGACATATGCGGCATCTGGCCGAGGTCGTCGGTCTCCGCTGCGCCGACGATCGCGACCTTGTGTCGAATCTGATCCATGAGTGGTCTCCGTTTCGGATGCGATGGCGTAGGAGTCGCGCGGGCGCGTCTAGACCGGCTTGAACTTGGGCAGGGTGACGTCGTCAGTGACGTCGTCGAACACGATCTCGACGTCCATCTCGACCGTGGTCGCATAGGGATCGTCGGTGATCAGGTTGGACATCAGGCGCGGCCCCTCTTCGAGTTCGATCACCGCGATCACGTAGGGGGGCGGGTTGGCCTCAGAGTTGTAGGGCGGGATCGGCTGGTGGGAGATCACGAACGTGTGCACCTTGCCCTTGCCCGAGGCCTCGGTCCACTTGATGTCCCAGTTGAAACAGGCGGGCGTCGGACAGAAGGGGCGCGGATAGAAGTGCGGACCGCAGTCGTCGCAGGTGGGCAGCAGCAGCTTGTGCTCTTTGAGCCCGTCCCAATAGGGCTTCGATTCAGGGGTCGGCGTGGGCAGCCTGCCGGCGTAGTCGGCCATTCGGTGCTCCTTCAGCTGTAGAGACTGGCGTTCACCGCGATGCTACACGACGTAACCGCATCAGCGCCGGGAAGACTCGCGCGCAATCCAGGCGGACTCTCGCGCCGCCTTGCGCGCCGTCCAGGCGGGCGTGGTCTCGCGCCGCTGTCGGGCGATCTCGGCCATGATCACGGCGGCGGCGACGGAGACGTTCAGCGACTGGACAAAGCCGACCATCGGAATGATCAGCGCGCCGTCGGCGAGCGCCACCATCTCGGCGGAGCAGCCGGCGCGCTCATTGCCCAATACGAACGCGGTAGGCCCTGAGAAATCGATCGCGAGATAGTCCTCCGCGTCGTCGGTGAGCGCGGTGGCGTAGACGGTGAAGCCCTCGCGGTGCAGGGCCTCAACACAGGCCTGGGCAGAGTCGAAGCGCTCGATCGCCAGCCACTTCTCGACTTTGGCGGCGACGCCGCTGGAGATCTGAGGAAACTCCTGGTTGGTGTAGACCAGCGCCACCCGGCCGATGCCAAAGACATCGCAGCTGCGCAGGATGGCGGAGGCGTTGTGGGCGTCGTGGACGTTCTCGATGACGACGACGAGATCATCGTGGCGGCGTTCGAGCACGCTGCGCATCCGCGCGAGGCGGCGCGCCGTGATCGGCCGCGGAGTGGAGTCGGTCGGTTCGCGGGGAGCGCTCAAGCTAGACCGCGCACTCGCCTTCGCCGCGCTCCAGGATGTAGATGCTCTCGCGATCCCAGTCGATGAACATCGGCAGCGTGTCGGCCGAGAATTCCGGCGGCAGGGTGAGGTCGCCGACCGCTTCCTGAATCGGCTGGACGCCGACGCGGTCGAGCCAGCTGCTGAACAGCTCTTCGCCGTCGTTGCGGTCGGCGTGGTAGAGGTCAATCACCCGCTCGACCGCATCCGGGACGCGCTTGGCCGGGATCCGGACGCGGGGGACGAGTTGGCCGAGCCGCATCTCTTCGGTGCGGTAGCTGCCGCCGATGAACATGTGATAGGCGGGAATCTGGCGGTTGCCGACCTTGATCGCGGCGCCGTGGAAGCCGATGTCGGCGATGTGATGCTGGCCGCAGCTGTTGGGGCAGCCGCTCATGTGGATGCGCATCTTGCGGGTCAGCGGATCGTCAATACCCATGGCGCGGACGCGCTCCTGGACGGCGCGGTTGAGCCCCATCGACGAGGTGATGCCGAGCTTGCAGCTGTCGGTGCCGGGGCAGGAGACGACGTCCTCGATCTCCTGCGCGTCCGGCGCGCCCATGCCGAGCGCGTCCAGCTCGCGCCAGACGGCGTAGACGGCCGCGTTGGGAATCCAGCGCAGGACGACATTCTGCTGGGGCGTGGTGCGAGCGCGCTCGCGACCGTACTTGCGCAGAATCTCGGCCAGGCCGCGGAACTGCTCGGGCGTGAGGTCGCCCTGATCGATTGAGGCCTCAACGGCGGAGTAGCCGTCCTGCACCTGAGGCCGCACGTTGACGGCGGCAAACCGTTCGAAGCGGGCGTCGCCGTCGGGCTGGGGCAGGGAGCCGGGCGCGGTCCGCGCGTCGGCCGCTTCATCGTCGAGGTAGAGCAGCGCCTCGAGCGGCGGGGTCTCCTCGGCCCACTTCTTTTGCAGTTCTGCATCGACCATCTCGCGGAAGGCCGCTTCGCCGACGCGGTGGACGAGGAACTTGAGCCGCGCCTTGAGGATGTTTTTGCGCAGCTCATCCGCCGCGTTGAAGATGCGGATCACCGCTTCGGAGAGGGTGAGGAACTCGGACATCGGGACGAAGTCGGTCAGCGTGACCGCCTCTTTGGGCATCGTCGAGAGTCCGCCGCCGACCATGACACGGAATCCACGCACTTCCTCGCCGTCAATCACACGCACCTGGGAGAAGAAGGCGAGGTCGTGGATGGCGGCGATGGCGGAGTCGGCTTCGCGGCCGCTGAAGTAGACCTTGAACTTGCGCGGCAGCAGCTGGGTGATCGAGTTGCGCACCCAGTAACGGACGAATGCGCCGGCGTAGGGCGTGGGATCGAACACCTCGTCGGGCATGATCCCGGCCCACGGGTCGGCGGTGACGTTGCGGACGGTGTTGCCGCAGGCCTCGCGCGAGGAGAGGCCGCCCTTGCCGAGCACGCGCAGCATGTCGGGCATCTGGTCCAGCGGGACGAAGTGGACCTGGATGTTCTGGCGGGTGGTTATGTGCCCCTTGCGCAGCGGCGCAAAGGTCTCGCAGATTTCGGCAAAGCAGTCGAGCTGATCCGACGTGACGCCGCCCATCGGCAGCTTGATGCGGTTCATGTGCACGTCGGCCTGCCGCTGGCCGTAGACGCCCTGCCGCAGGCGGTAGAGCATGAACTCGACCTCGTCGCGCTGCTGTGCTTTGAACTCGGTCGCTTCCGTGTCAAAGTCGTCGAGTTCGTCATCCCAGATCGGGATCACAACGCCTGGCGTGTCGGTACTGGTTTCGGACATGGTGGAGCTCCGCAGGTGGTGCTGGTGAGTTTCAGTCTAACAATGCGGAATCTGTCAACACCTGACGCGCGCGGCGTCCCGACTCGGCTCGGGCGCGGAGCTTCTGGAGTGAGTCGCGGGCATGTTCGGTGCGGGTCCCGAACTGCATCATCGGGAGCAGCAGCGCCGCGGCGTTCGGGGGAGGCGGCTGGTCGGAGCGGGCGATCAGGTCGTGGTCGTCGGTGCGCCAGACCTGTTTGCGTGTGCCGAGGCTGTCCTTGCCGGGCGAGCGTTTGCGCAGCGGGCGGCCGTTGTACTCGACCAGCTTGTAGGCGCTGTCGAGCGTGGCGGCGTCGGGCGGAGCGACGATGCTCGTGCCGCAGGCGAAGATGTCAATCGGCGCGCCGCCCTCGAGCAGGGCGCGGATCTGATATTCGTCCAGGCCGCCGCTGGCGACGATGCGAACGCCGCTCAGCCCGGCAGCATCGAGTTGGGCGCGCGCCGCTCGCGTTTCTTCGAGGAAGTCGCCGGAGTCGATGCGGATCGCGCCGACCGATTGCGGTCCGTGCTTGGCGGCGGTCTGGATGGCTCGCTCGATGCCGGCGGTGGTGTCGTAGGTGTCGACCAGGAGAGTGGTGCCGGGATACCGCGCCGCGAAGGCGTCAAACGCGGCGGCTTCGTCGCCCTCGGCCAGGACGAAGCTGTGCGCCATCGTGCCGGTCGTGGGAATGCCGTAGCGGCGCCCGGCCTCGACCGACGAGGTCGCCTGGAAGCCGGCGATCCAGGCGGCGCGGGCTGCCTCGACGGCGGCCTCCGACCCGTGCGCGCGGCGGCCGCCGAACTCGATCACCGGCCGCCCGGCGGCGGCGTCTACGGCGCGCGCGGCCTTGCTGGCGACCAGCGTGGGGAAGGCGATCTGGTTGAGCAGCGCCGTCTCCATCAGCTGGCCCTCAGGCAGGGGCGCGACGACCTGAATCAGGGGCTCGTGCGGGTAGACAATCGTCCCTTCGGGCGGAGCCCAGACCTCGCCGCTGAAGCGGACAGTACGCAGCCGCTCGATGAAGGCGGCGTTGAATTGCGGCAACGCGGCGAGGAACGCGAGGTCGTTCTCCGTGAAGCGAAAGGACTCCAGGAAGCTCAGCGCCCGCTCGAGGCCGGCGGCGATGAGATAGTCCCAGCCCCTCGGCAGGGCGCGGACCGTCAGTTCGAACACGGCTTCGCCGGTCATGGCGCGCTCGTAGTAGACCTGAGCCATGCTGAGTTCGTAGAGGTCGACGAAGAGCGCGGACGGCGGGTTCACGAAGTGAACGCTAGTCGATCACCGCGCCGGCCGCGGTCATCGCGGCAAGCGCCGCCTCGCCGTCGCCCGGTTCGAGATTGACCGCGGCCACGCCTTGCGCGGGGACCAGTGTTTCAAATCCCAGGCGACAGGCGTCAAGCACTGTTTCCTTGACGCAGTAGTCGGTGGCCAGGCCGACGACCACACAGCGTTCGATGCCCGCCGCGTTCAGGATGTCCTCAAGCTCGGTCGGCTGCCGGGCGCTGCTTTGTGGATCGCGGGTGCTGAAGCCGGAGTAGCCGTCGTTGCCCTCCACGCCTTTGCGCACGACCGGCCCGGGCGCAATCCGCAGGTCATCGTGGAACTGCGCGCCCCAGGAATCGGCGACGCAGTGCACTGGCCAGAGGCCGCCGTCACGCTCGAAGTGCGGGGTGTGCGCGGGATGCCAGTCCTGGGTGTAGACGACCAGCGCCTCGGCGGCGAGCGCCTGCTCAAGGGCCGCGTTGACGTGGGCGATGACCCGATCCGCGCCGGGCACGGAGAGGGAGCCGGCGGGATGCGCAAAGTCGTTCTGGACGTCAACGACGATCAGCGCGGTGCGGGAGTCGAACGATGGCACGGTCGGGAATCAGCGGAGCATTGAGGGAGAGGTTGGAGGCGACGACCGGATTCGAACCGGTGATGAGGGTTTTGCAGACCCCTGCCTTACCACTTGGCCACGTCGCCGGGGAGCGGGACAGAGAGGGAATGTCTCTGGAGCGGAAGACGGGATTTGAACCCGCGACCTTCTCCTTGGCAAGGAGACGCGCTACCACTGCGCCACTTCCGCTCGCTGTGGACATTGTAGCCGCTGGGTCGCTCGGGAGCGGCGCAGCGGGGTTGTCCGGTGATGGTGCCGAGGAGAGGACTCGAACCTCCACGCTCGCAATGAGCACAGCGCCCTCAACGCTGCGTGTCTACCAGTTCCACCACCTCGGCAGCGAAGGTTGGTTGCTCTGGCAGGGGTGGCAGGACTCGAACCCGCGACCTACGGTTTTGGAGACCGTTGCTCTGCCAAACTGAGCTACACCCCTCCATCAACGCTGAGCATAGCAGGTCACTGAGCAGGCGGACATCGCGGGCGCGTTCTGGGCGTCATTGCTGTTGGCCGCGGACGGCCGCGATGCGTTCGCTGATGCGTTCGGGATAGTCGCCGACGATGCCCGTCGCGCCCAGCCGGACGCAGCGCTCGATGTCCGCCGGCTCGTTGACCGTCCAGACGAACGCCGCCAGCTCGTGCGCGCGGCAGGCCGAGACGGTGTCCGCGTTCAGCCCCGTCCCGTGCATGGCGATGCCGTCCAGGTGGTGCGCGGCGGCGATCTGCCAGATGTCCGGCGTCGGCGCGAGGCAGAGGTGCGCGATGCGCCGGCCGGACGGAGCGCGGCGGGCGAGCTCGATTACGGCGTCAGAGTCAAAGCTCCAGAGCCAGACCCAGGGCAGCGCGTCGGCGCGTGCGATCTCTGCGAGCACCGCGCCGCACAGCGCGGGCACGTTGTCGCCCGGCGTGACCTTGAGCTCGATCATGAGCAACATCCGCCCGTCCACGAGGCGCAGCGCCTCGCGCAGCGCGGGGATGCGCTCGCCCTCGCCGGCGTCGATCGCTGCCAGCGCCTCCAGCGGCGTGTCCGCGATGCGGCCGACAGCATCGGTCGTGCGTTCGAGGCGATCGTCATGGATCAGGACGGGGACGCCGTCGGCGCAGAGGCGGACATCGATTTCGACGCCGTCACAGCCCAGCTCCAGAGCGCGGCGGATGCCGAGCAGGGTGTTTTCGGGACAATGGCCCATCGTCGTGCGGTGGGCGATCACCAGCGGGGTATCGTGAGACATCGGCGAGCTCGTTTGCGGTTGATTGAAGAGGGCGTCTGGTATGCGCAGCGAGGATATCGCCGCCGTCTTCAACGAGAGCGGGGCGGACTATGAGCCGTCCGGACCGGAGCTGATCAATCTGGCCGCTGCCTGTCTGGTGGAGCGGCTGGGGCTGTCGGCCAACGACGACTTCATCGACCTGGGCTGCGGCTCCGGCCAGCTGATCGCGCACGCGGAGCCGCGGTTGACGCAGGGCAGCGCGATTGGGGTAGACCTGTCGCGGGTCCAGCTGGAGCTGGCGCGGGAGCGGTTTCGGCGGTCGCCGCTGCAGTCGCGCTTCATCCAGGCGGACGCCGCGGCGACCAATCTACCCTCCCGCTCCGCTGACGCGGTCGGGCTGGGACTGGTGCTGCCCTACGCCGAGCGGCCGGAGCAATTGCTGAAAGAGGCGACGCGCCTGACGCGGTTGGGCGGTCGCGTGGCGGCGACGGTGATTGGCTCACCCTTCCTCGGTCCGCCGGGCACGCGCTTTCTGAGTCAGCTTGAGCGGCGCGGCGTCGCCTGGCCGGAGGTCGAGCTCCAGTTCGACCCCCGCCTGGCAGTTCGGCTGGCGCTGCTCGGTGAGGTCGAGGAGCGGCGCCTGGATGAGGTTGAGATCGAGGAGATCGAGCGAGAGTTCTGGTGGGACGACTTCGACGCCTGGTGGCGCATGTTGCGGGCGTTCGGATTTCTGCCCACCGGCCGCGACGCCATGCTGGAGGTGATCGCCCGCGTGCTGCGTGACGACGATCTCGTCGTTGACGAGGACGGGCGGATTCGCTGCCGCGTCAAGATCTGGTTGCTGTCGGCAACCGTGAGCGAAGGTGATCCATGGCTATGAGTTCAGGAAAGCGGCGCATCTCGGTCAACCTGCCCTGGAATCCCGACTTCGTCGAGACGTTTCTCGCGCGGGCGCGGCTCGCTGACGAGATCGGTGTGGACACGATTGCCGTGCTCGAGGGCTACGGCCATGACGCCTTTACCGGGATGGCGTTGCTCGCCCACACGACGGAGCGGGTGCGGATTGCGTCGTCGATTGTGAACGTGTTCTCGCGCACGCCGGCGACGCTGGCGCAGAGCTTCGGGACGGTTGACCAGCTGTCCGGCGGGCGGGTCGTGGTCGGCTTGGGAGCGAGCGCGCCGGGCGCCATTGAACGCTTTCACGGGGTCAAGTTCGAGCGTCCCTTCGCGCGGATTCGGGAGGCGGTTGAGCTCATTCGGCTCTACTGGTCGCGCGAGCGCTTCAGCTACGACGGGCCCACGATCCACGTGGAGCGCGCGCTGGCCAGCGGCATGATCCCCGCCCAGCCGACGCCGCCGATCCATCTCGCCACGTTGAATCCGACCTCAGTGCGAATGACGGCGCAGCTGGCCGACGGCTGGATGCCGACCTGGATTCCGAGCGATCGGGTGGCGGAGTCCGTCGCGCAGCTGCGGGAGTGGTCGGTCGCGGCTGGTCGGTCGGCGGAGGCGGTGGAGGTGCGCTCGCCCGGCGCGGCGACCGTGGTCCTGGACGCGGGGCGGCAGGCCGAAATCGAGCGCGGGTTCGCGCAGGGGTTGGCGTTCTTCGCGGTGCGCAACGGCCCCGGCTACTTCCACCAATTTGAGCGGCAGGGATTCACGGAAGAGGTGGCCGCGATGCGCGCCGCCTGGCAGTCGGGGCAGTCGGGCGGCGCTGGGGCGGCGGTGGAGATCGCCGCTGCGATCGCGCCGCGCTTCGGCTGTCGCGGATCGCTGGAGGAGTGCGCCGCATACCTCGACGAGGAGGCGGCGAATGGCGTCGCGCTGCATCAGGTCTCGGTCGATACGGACGACGATCAGGTCTGGGCAGACGCTCTGGCGGCGTTGGTCAAGTAACGTTCACGGAGGAAGCAGACCCAGAGAAGACGGAATCGAGAGGATGACCCATGGCAGACAACGACCTGGCGGCGGCGCTGGCGAAGTTCACTGACCGCGTCCTGCGCTGGACGGCGCAGTCGATGGAGGATCTGACCCAAGACGAAGTCCACTTCCGCACGCATGAGGGGCAGAACTGCATCGGCTTCGAAGCGTGGCACATCGCGCGGACGGCGGACAACCTGATCCACTTCGCCTTCGAGCGCGAGCGGCCCATCTGGATGACCAGCAACCTGCACGAGGAGTGGGGCCTGCCCAAGGTCGATCAGGGTACCGGCACCAGCTACGAGGAGGTCTCCAGCTGGGTCTTCCCGGAGGGTCCGAAGATCGCCGGCTATCTGAACGACGTGGCCGACATCATCGTCCCGCGCATTGCAGACATGACGCCGGAGTACCTCAACTCGATCACCCGGATCGTGCCGCAGGGCGAGCTGCCGAAGTGGGAGATCATCGGCCAGGTGATCATCAACCACTCGAACAACCATCTGGGCCAGATCAACGTCGGCCGCTCAATGCAGGGCAAAGAAGGGCTTGGCTTCTAGCCGCGCCGCGAGCCGGGGGAGGAGCTGCTGATGTCCGAGTCAGGCGCGATCGAGCTGGTCAAGCCGCTCTCGCTGAGCAAGCAGACGGCCGCGGCGCGGTCGGGTGATCTGCCGCTGCAGGAGCTGATCGCGCAGACGCTCGATCGGCTGGAGCGGGTCAATCCGCTGATCCGCGCGATCCTGCCCGATCCGCGCCTGCGCGAGCGATTGTCATCGGAGGCGGCCGACATCGCCGACCGCTGGCCAGTGCCGTCGCAGCGTCCGCCGCTGTACGGCGCGATGGTCGCGGTCAAGGACATCTTCAACGTCAGCCGGATGCCGACGCGAGCCGGGTCGGCGGTGCCGCCAGAGTCGTTCAGCGGTCGCGAGGCGGACGTGGTCGCGCGACTGAGGGAGTCGGGCGCGCTGGTGCTGGGCAAAGCCGCGACCACCGAGTTTGCGTACTTCGCCCCCAGCGCGGCGGCGAATCCGCACAATCGGGCGCACACGCCGGGCGGATCGAGCAGCGGCTCGGCGGCGGCGGTCGCGGCCGGGATCGCGCCCTTGGCGCTGGGCTCGCAGACTGTGGGCTCCGTAATTCGCCCCGCCTCGTTCTGCGGCGTGGTCGGCTTCAAGCCGTCCTACGACCGCATTCCGACGGGCGGCACGCTGTATTACTCTCCGTCGGTCGACACGATCGGCTATTTCGTCAGCACGGTCGCCGACGCGGCGCTCGTTGCCTCGTCCGTCCTGCTCGGTTGGCGGGAGGCGGAGGACATCGAAGCGCCGCCGCCGCGGCTCGGGATGCCGACGGGCGCGTTCCTCGACCAGGCTGGGCCGGAGATGCGCGCGGCGCTGGACCGGGCGGTAGCCCGGCTGCGAGCGGCCGGTCTCAGCGTCGAATCGACGATGACACTGCACGACATCGCCGAGATTAACACGCGCCATCGGAATCTGACGACCTACGAATTCGCGGAGACGCATCAGGAGCGGTACGCGAAGTACGGCGCGATGTTCCGTCCCGAGAGCGCGCAGCTGTACGAAGAGGGCGGGCGCATCGCCAGCGCCGAGGCGGAGGCAGGGCGCGCCAGTCGGATCGCGCTGCGGCAGCGGCTGCATGAGCGGATGGATCGCGCCGGGATCGACGCCTGGCTCGCGCCGTCGGCGGTGGGAGCGGCGCCGAAGGGTTTGAGTTCCACTGGCGACCCGGCGATGAATTTGCCCTGGACCCACGCCGGGATGCCGGTGATCTCGCTGCCGTTCGGCGATCTGGACGGGCTGCCGCTGGGGCTCTCGCTGGTCGGCCGGTTTGGACACGACGAGACGCTGCTCGGCCAGGCGGCGATGGTCGAACGGGCGCTGGCGAGTTCTGGTTGAGTGGTCCCCCCGGGAGGATTCGAACCTCCGCGCACGGTTTAGGAAACCGCCGCTCTATCCCCTGAGCTACGGGGGGTACCGCTGAGTGTAGGCCGGCGCGGACGGCTTGATCAGCGCGTCCTGTTGCCTATTCTGCATGGAAGCCAGAGCCCGATTGGGGAGCGCCTTCCATGCCGATCTACGAGTACTACTGCCGTTCCTGCAACGAGAAGTTCACCAAGCTGCGGCCGATGAGCGCCGCGGCGGAGCCGTATGCGCACCACTGCGGCCAGGTCGCGCAGAAGGTCCTGACCGCGGCCATGGTGACGATCGCCGGCCAGCACGCCGAGCTGGAGGCGGCCGAAGCGATGCCCAGCGGTGGCGGCTGCGCCTGCGGCCGCGGTTCCTGCGGCTGCGGCGGCGGCATGGGCGCGCTGAACTAACGCGCGCCGGCGGTCTCACGATTCGATTGATCGACAGATTGCGCAACAGAGCCGGAGGTCGCGGTGCAGAGACGAGGCGCCCGATTCGCCATCGTCGGCTTCGGACTGCTCGCCGCCTTAATTGCGGTGGCGTTCAGCTTGACCTCCAGCCCGCGCGCAGACGTCGCCGCGCAGCCGCCGACCGTTGACGACCGGTTGGACCAGGTCCAGGACGACTTGGCGCGGCTGCGGAGCGAGCTCGGCGATGCGCGCTCCGATCTCGCGCGGACGCTGGAGGAGCTCAGCGAACTGCGCGGCGATGTGGCCGTGTTGGCGGAGCGGATCGGGCGGTTGAGCGCGTTCCGAAGTCCACCGCGGGCGGAGCTCGACGCGTATACGCAGGCGTTCGTTGAGCGGGCGATCACGATGTATGAGCGCGACGGCCGCGAGGCGGCGTTTGCCCACTACAACTCACCAGAGAGCGTGGACGGCCAGTGGTACATCTTCATCATCGATGAGCAGGGGCTAATGGCCGCCCACGCCGACCCCGCGCGACTAGGGACGGTCTCGGCCGACATCACGGGCCCCGACGGCTATCCCGCCGGGCGGATGGTGGAAGCGGCGGCGACGTCGGCGGGCGCTTGGGTGGATTATCAGTTCACCAATCTTGACAACGGGCGGACGCAGGTCAAGCACTCGTGGGTGGTGCGGCACGACGGGCTGATCTTCGGTTCGGGGTGGTACGAGGACGGCTCGTCGAAGGTGCACGAGCCGGGCGCGTACACGCAGTCGTTCGTCCAGCGGGCGATCCATCTCTATGTCATCTTGGGCCGCGAAGCCGCGTTGGGGTACTACAGCTCCGCGGCGAGCGTTGAGGATCAGTGGTACGTCTTCATCTTCGACGAGGACGGGCGCACGATTGCCCATCCCGTTCGCCCCGACCTGATCGGCGGCCTGTTGCAGGATTCGGGCGTCGATCTGACCGGCCATGACTACGGCAGCGAAATCCTGGCCGTCGAAACCAGCGGTTGGGTCTCGTACGTCTTCGGCAATCCGGCCGACGACCAGGAGTACCAGCGCAAGCACGCCTGGATTGTCAGGCACGACGGCCTGCGGTTCGCTTCCGGCTGGTATGAGCGCAACTACGACTTGGCGTCGGAGGAGCCGGCCGGCTACACGCGGCTGTTGGTGCAGCAAGCAATCGAGCGGTACGACGCGGAGGGGCGCGAGGCGGCGATCAGCCACTACAACGCTCCCGAGAGTGTGGACAGCCAGTGGTACGTCTTTATCTTTGACGCCGACGGGCAGATTCTCGCGTCTCCGACTCGGCCAGACCTGGTCGGCACGCTCATGCAGGACCTGCCCCCGGATGCGGAGGGCGTTGATTTCGGTTCCGCGCTGCTAGCGGTCACGGACAGCGGCTGGGTGAGCTACCTCTTCGGCAATCCGCAGACGGGTGAGCAGGAGCGGAAGCACACCTGGGTGAGGCGGCACGAGGGCTTGTCGTTTGCCGCCGGCTGGTACGAGGCGGACGCCGAGGCTGCCCCCGATTCGTAACCGGTCCCGATCGTGCCTTAGCGCCGCGCGCGCCAGAGCACGGTTGCGGACAGCGCGCCGGCGACGGCGACGAAGGCCAGCGTGACGCCGCCGATGAGCAAGGTCGTGTCGAAGAAGAATCGTTGCGGGAAAAGCTGAATCAGCGCGTCGCGGGAGCTGAGCTGCCAGAGATCGTTGGTGAAGAAGATCAGGTGGAAGTCGCGGAAGGCGGCGTCGAAGCCGCTGAGGCCGATCCCGCCCAGAATCACGACTGCAGCCACGGCGAGTCCGCAGGCGAGGAGGACAGACCGCGCTAGCGTCCGCAGCGCGGCGCGGCCGGCGCGCCAGAGGATGAACGCGGCGAACGCGATGATGTAGCCGAGCGAACCCCAGCCCGCGTCGTAAACGCGCGCCATCAGGCGCTTCACGTCGACCATGTGCAGTACTTCGCGCTCCGAATAGAACGGCACGCCGTCCACGCTGACCGCGAGCCGCTCGTCGTCACTGGCGAGGTAGTCGCGGGTCTCGGCGGCGACCCGGTCCACTTCCGCCGGCGTCAAGCCCGTGCGCGCCACGGCGTCGTAGCGGTCGAACCCGCGCTGCCACCAGTCGTCCGAGCTTGCGGCATAGCGCACCGCGAACGCGATCGGTAGGACCAACAGCGCCAGCGCCAGCGCGATGTGCGCCAGCGTGAAGACCAGGCGGGTTGAGAGCCACAGGGCGATAAGATTCATACGTCAGTCGGAGCGTATCGAAGGTCGGAGTCCTGATGTTGCGGAACCTCGCCGGGATCATCGAAATTGCGGGACTCGAGGATGAGGCCACCTTGACGGTGGCGCGTGCATCGGCGGAGACGCCGGTCACGGCTGGCGTGCTGGTGGTGCTCATTGATGATCCGGCCGGACTGCCGGCCGCGCTGCGGCATTATCCCGAAGAGCACGGCGTACGGACAGTGAGCGCGGACGGCGCGCTGCGGCGGTCGACGGTGGCGGAGCTGAGCAGCCATGCTCCAGCCGGGATCTCGGCGGTGATCGTGGATGCGATTGAGCTGTTCGATGTTCGCCGCGCGCCGGACGGCGTGCGCGGGGTGATGGATCGGCTGCGGGATCCGGTCGACGGCTGTCCCTGGGACAACGCCCAGACGCACGACAGTCTGCGGCCGCATCTGTTGGAGGAGACCTACGAGGTGCTTGAGGCGATCGCCGCTGGTGATCCGGGCGAGTTGTGCGAGGAGTTGGGCGATCTGATGATGCAGGTCGTGCTCCACGCCAAGTTGGCGGAGCAGGCGGGCGAGTTCACGCTTGACGATGTCTCGGAGAGCATCCGCGCGAAGCTGGTGCGGCGGCATCCGCACGTCTTCGGCGACGACGCGGCGGACACGCCGAAGCTGCTGGAGGGCGCCTGGGAACGGCTCAAGGCGCGGGAGCGGCCACAGCGGGAATCGGTCCTCGATGGCGTGCCGCGCACGCTGCCGGCGCTGGCCCGCGCGCAGTCGATTCTGGGGCGTGCGGAACGCAACGGCTTTGCGCGGGACGCGACGCCGGCGGACGGCCTGGGAGAGCGGCTGTTGAATCTGGTTGCGGAAGCGCGCGGTCTGGAGTTGTCTGCGGAGGACGCCCTGCGCGACGCGCTGGGCGCGTTTGAACGCGGCGTGCGGGAGCGCGAAGCGCAGCGCCGAGCGGAGGCGGGCCACGGAGACCAGACGGGCTAGGCGCGGGTGAGCTGTGACATCGAGGCGAGCAGGCGTTTGACGCCGAGCTCGGCGAAGCGGACGGTGATCTCTGCATCGCCTGTCCGGAAGGTGCGCAGGGCGATCACAACCCCTTGACCGAATGTCTCATGTGACACTTCGTCGCCCACCCGGAGGCCGATGGACGGCGGCGCGGCGGGTTCGGGATCGAAGGAATCGAAGTCATCCCAGCGGACGGTGCGGTTGCGAGCGGGGCGCACGTCGGGGCCGACTGGCGCGGCCTCGCGCTGTCGGGTGTGCAGCAGCTCGGGCGGGATGTCGGCGAGGAACCGCGAGGGTGGGTGCGCGGCAGAGCGGCCCTGGTAGAAGCGGCGGATGGCGTGGATCAGGTGCAGCTCGCGCATCGCGCGGGTCATCCCGACGTAGCAGAGGCGGCGCTCCTCCTGGAGCTGCGCCGGGTCGTCCATCGAGAACTCATGCGGCAACAGGTGCTCTTCCATGCCGATCATGAAGACGACGGGAAACTCGAGTCCCTTGGCCTGGTGCAGCGTGATCAGGGTGACGGCGTCGGGTGGACCGTCGGGCAGGTCGTCGACATCGGCGACGAGGGCGACGTCTTCGAGGAAGGCGTCGAGCGCCGCGCCGGGCGCGATGTTCGCGTACCCGTCAGTCACGGTGATCAGCTCTTGCACGTTCTCCCAGCGGCTCTCAGCTTCGGCTTCGGTGTCGGACAGGCGGGTGAGCCACTCCCGATACCGAGTCTGAACCAGGATGGAGCGGAGCGCCTCGGAGAGCGGCTGGCGGGCGGCCTGGGCCTGGGCGTTCTCGATCAGGGTGACGAAGTCGCGCAGCGAGTTGGCCGCTCTGCGGGAAATCTGGGGCGGGGTCAGGTAGCCGCCAAGCGCATCGGCGGCGAGTCCGGCGGCGGCCGCCGCGGCCTGGTACGGCGAGCGGGCGTGCTGCTCCGCCCACTCGGCAAGCGTCTCGATCGTCCTGGCGCCCACCCCGCGGGTCGGGACGTTGACGATGCGGGCAAAGGCGACGGTGTCGGCTGGGTTGCGGACCAGACGCAGGTAGGCCAACAGGTCGCGCACTTCGCGGCGGTCGTAGAAGCGGGTCGCGCCGACGATTCGGTAGGGAATGCCGCGCTGGATGAGCGATTCTTCAATCGGCCGGGACTGCGCATTGGTGCGGTAGAGGACAGCGGCGTCGCCAAAATTCAGCCCGTCCTCGCGGATGCCGCGCTCGATCTGGCTGGAGACGTACTCCGCTTCATCAGACTCGTTGTACGCCTCGTGCAGGCGCGGCAGCGGGCCGTCGCGGTTGTCGGTGACGAGCCGCCGCTTGATTCGATCACGGGCGCGGTCGATGACGGCGTTGGCCGTGTCGAGGATTTGCTGAGTGGAGCGGTAGTTGTTGTTCAGCTGCACCGCGACAGCGCCGGGATGGTCGCGGACGAAGTAGTTGAGATTGCGGATATCAGCGGAGCGCCAGGAGTAGATCGACTGGTCCGGGTCGCCGACGGCGGTCAGATTGCCGCTGCCCGCCGACCAGGCGCGGGCGAGCTGGTACTGGATCGTTGAGGTGTCCTGGAACTCGTCGATTAGCACGTGGTCGAAGCGCTGCTCGTAGATCTGGCGGATGTTCTCCTGCTCGAACATCTCCAGCGTCTTGGTCAGGAGATCGTCGAAGTCGAGCGCCGCGGCCTCCCGCAGCGCGGCGTCATAACGCTCCCAGATCCGCGCCGCGACCTCGTCGAAGTAGGAGCCGGTCTGGGCGGCGAAGTCGGCCAGGACGTCGCCTTCGGACTTGGCTTTCGAGATGCGGCTGAGGATCGCGCGGGGCGGGTATTGCTTGGGATCGAGCTGCAGCTCCTTGAGCGTGCTGCGCACGACCTGCATCTGGTCATCGCTGTCGAAGATCACGAAGTTGCGGGGCACGCCGATCTGCTGTCCCTGCGCGCGGAGCATTCGTACGCAGATGCGGTGGAACGTGCCGAGCCAGACTTCCGCGCTGGCCTCCTTGCCGATCAGCGCCTCCAGCCGCGTGCGCATTTCCCGCGCGGCGCGGTTCGTGAAGGTGACCGCGAGAATCCGCCAGGGCTCGACGCCGAGCTCATCGCCCTGCTCGATCAGCCAGGCGATGCGATGGGTGATCACGCGCGTCTTGCCGGAGCCGGGGCCGGCGATGACCAACAGCGGGCCTTGCCGATGCGTAACGGCGTCGCGCTGGGCGTCGTTGAGCTGGTCAAGGTCGAGGGCGGGCGGGTCGAGCAGATCGGTCATCGGACTGAGCATAATCGCGAATTCGGCCTATAGTGGCGGCAGCGGGGTAGACGAGGCGCATCATGCTCGACGGAGTGGGGTTCTCCTGGCCCGGCGGCTCTCCTGAGAATACGGGGCTAATTCTGGCGCTGATCGTGGGTGCCTATTTTGTGGTGCTGTGGTTTTCGGCGGTGGTCTGGACGGCGCGGGATATTCATCAGCGCACGTCCGAACCGCTGGCGCAGGTCGTCTTCACGTTGATCGTCTTGATCTTCAATTTCCCGGGACTGGTCGTCTATCGCGTGCTACGGCCGCCGCTGACGCTGCAGGAGGCGGAGGAGTACGAACTGGAATCGAGCGCCCTGAGGCAGGAGCTCGAACCGCCGCTGGTGCCGATTTGCTCCGGCTGCGAACGCCAGATTGCGGACGACTATCTCGCCTGTCCCAACTGCTCGAAGCAGCTGCGCCGAGCGTGTGAGCATTGCGAGCGGGCGCTCGAGCTGGACTGGGAAACGTGTCCCTGGTGCGCGAAGCCCGTTGCGGTCGTGCAGGCAGCGAAGGCGGCCCAGGCGGCCCCGGCGGCCAAGCAAACCCCGCCGCCCGGCGAACCGCCAGTGCGGTCAGCGCCGCGTCGCGTCGCCCCGGAGGCCGCTCGTCCGACCCGCCCGCCCGCTCCGCCCGCACCGTCCGCGCACACCACTCCGCCAAGTCCGCCGACTTCACCAGCTCCGACAGGAACGCCGCATGTCCCGACTTCGAGAGTCACGACTGTCGATTGACGGCGTCGCGGGTCTGATTACCACGGCCAGCGACAGCCAGAGTGAAGAGGCGGCGGTGTGCTTGCACAGCGTCCCCGGATCGGGCCGTGATTTTCAGTGGCTGCAGCCGGCGATCGAGCCGCTGGTGCGCTCGATTGCAATCGACCTGCCTGGTTTCGGGCGGGCGGACAAGCCGCGCGACTTTCCCTACTCCATTGAGGGCTATCAGCGTTGGCTGGCGCCGGCGATTGATCAGCTGGGGCTGCGGCGGGTGCACCTGATCGCGCATAGCTTCCATACGCAGACCGGCCTGATGTGGGCGGCGATGAATCCGGACAAGTGCGCATCCGTGACGCTGCTCGACGGCGGCGTTCTGGAGGATTATCCCGGCAATCTGGTCGCCAACATCTGGCGCAAGCGCTACGCGGGCGAGGTGCTGCAAGCGATCACGACGCGCCCGGCGTTCAAGCTGTTCATGCGCTGGGGGAATCCGCGCGGACTCAATGGCCGGTGGCTGGATGAATTGATCACCGAGGACGACCGCGATACGCGCTGGGTCACGCTGCAGCTCTACCGCAACACCAACTTTGACGACGGTCACATCCTGCGGGCGGCGCTCAGTCCGCGCCAGCTGCCGGCGCTGGTGATCTACGGGAAGAACGACCCGTTCATCAGCTGGCGCTATGCCGCGCGTCAGCGGGAGACGTTCCCTGACGCCGACGTGCATGTCTGGGACGACTGCGGTCACTTTCCCCACGTCCAGCATCCGGCTCGGACGGCGGAGAAAGTGACCGCGTTTCTGCAGTTGGTCGTGGACTCGGCGCGTTAGTCCAGCGCGCCGAGCTCGACGGCGAGGTTGGCCGTCTTCTTCATCTCCTCGAAGCGCTCCATCTGCTCGCGTTCGCGTTCGAGCGCCGCTTCGTTCTGATACTCCGCGCCCTGACGCGAGGGGCGCGTCTCGCTGGCGACGACGTCGAATCCGTAGGGGCCGTAGGTCGGGATCTCGTCGTCGGCGAGCTCGGCCATCATCTCGTTGCGCTCGGCTTTACGCTTGAACGCTTCCTCGATGTACGGCTCCAGCTCTTCTTCCTTGCGCGCGACGCGGTCCGCCTCGAACTCCTTGAACTCAGGCATCACGTCGCGGGCGAAGAGCTCGAGCGACTCGCAGATGTGCTCGTGGCGGTTGTTGCCAGCCTGCTGGATGAAGACGGACTGGTCAACGCCGCACTCCGCGAACGTGCGCAGGTGCTCGCGCAGCGCGTCGGGGGTGCCGATGCCGCCCTCGCCGCCCTGCGACGGCCAGGTGTCGCGCAGCTGCTCCCAGGCCTTCCAGATGTTGGTGCGGCCCGGCTTGTGCATCCCGGCGGCGTAGTGGTGGCCGAGCGCGAACTGGAAGAAGCGGAAGCCGTCGCCGCCGCGCGCCTCGGCCTCGGCCGCATCGGGATGCACCGAGAACGAAGAGACCATCGCAATGTTGGCGTTGACGGTGTGGCCGATCGGCACGCATTCCGTCTTCAGAGTCTCGTAGTAGTCGTTGACCCAGTGTTGGGCCTCGGCCGGGTCGATGAAGGCAAAGGTGAGCGCCCCGATGCCCAGCTGCGCGGCGAGGTGGATGGTGTCGCGGTTGGAGCAGGCGACCCAGAGCGGCGGATGCGGGCGCTGCACTGGCTTGGGCACGACGTTCCGCGTGGGCATGGAGAAGTACTTGCCCTCGTAGCCGGGATAGGGGTTCATCGCCAGCATGTTGGTGACCTGCTCGACGGTTTCGAGCCACATCGAGCGCCGTTCTTCAGGGTTGATGCGGTAGCCCTCAAGCTCGGCGCGCGAGGCGGATTCGCCGGTGCCGAAGTCGACGCGTCCGTTGGAGACGAGATCGAGCGTGGCAATGCGCTCGGCGACGCGGGCCGGGTGGTTGTAGCCGGGCGGCATCAGCACGATGCCGTGTCCCAGGCGGATGTTCTTGGTCCGCTGCGAGGCGGCGGCGAGGAAGACCTCGGGCGCGGAGGAGTGCGAGTACTCCTCGAGGAAGTGGTGCTCCACCTCCCAGGCGTGGTCAATGCCCAGCTGGTCAGCCAGTTCGACCTGATCGAGAGCGTCCTGGAAGAGTTGCTGTTCCTGACCCTCTCCCCACGGTTTGGGCAGCTGGTGCTCGTAGAAGATGCCAAAGCGCATGTCTGACTCCGTTCCTGTCTGTTGCGAGGCTTGCGGTTGAGTCTAGGAGACGACGGTGATCTCGCGTCCCTGGAGGATGACCGTGGCGGGCGCGTCGATCAGCGGCGGGAAGGGATCGCCGGGTTCGTTGGACGGCGGCAGCCCGTTCACGGCCGCGTCGGCGTCGGTGTACCAGAGCGAGGCGATGCCGTCCCAGAGGCCGCCCTCCGCGCCCTGGTTGGCGTGCGAGGTCGTGTAGCGCAGACAGCGGCCGGCGGCGCGGGCGATCGTGTTGGCGACGCGGGGCGAGTGGCCGTCGCTCCAGGCGGCGAAGAGCGCGTCGCGGCTGACGCCGTCACCGCGCTTGACGAAGGCGACCCACTTGCACGCGTCGGCGGGCGGTTCCGCTTCGACGATGATGTTCTCGGTCGTGAACAGCGCGTCGGCGGTTGGTTCGATCAGATCGCCGAAGCCGTCGAGACCGCGCAGCGCGCCGCGATGTTCACCGAAGGCGTCATTGAAGTGCTGGAAGTCTCGGAACCAGAGCTCGGCGAGTCCGTCATACGGCATGTGGTCGGAAGCGGGCGGGCCGCCGAGTGAGCCCGCGCTCTCGAAGAAGGTGATGCAGTAGCGCTCGGGCTTGGCCAGGTTGGCGACGTGCGGGGCGTGAATGGCGCGCCAGAACTCGACGAACCGTTCGCGCTCAACGCCTGCTTTCCTGGTGACGGGGACGATCCACTTCAACATGACGCGCTCGCTTCCACTGGCGGCAATCGACTCAGCCTTGCGCTGAGTCTAGGCGTTTTGCCAGCGCGCGCACGTTCCGCCTGCGCCCGCGCGATCGCCCCGCAGGCGCCGGTGTAGGAAGCCGGGTCCAGCAGCTGATCGAGTTCCGCTTCCGACAGATGGCGTCGTACTTCTTCGTCGGCCATCAGCAACTCGCGGAACGCGGCGCCCTGGACGGCTGCATCCTGCGCGTGCTCGTAGACGATGTCGTGAGCGCGCTGTCGGCCCAGCTGCTCCCCGAGCGCCAGCATGATCCGTTCGCCCATGATCAGCCCGCCGGACAGCTCGAGGTTGGCTCGCATCCGTTCCGGTTTCACCGCAATGCCCTCGAAGAGCAGGAGCAGGCGGGCGAGGATGTCGCCGACCAGCTCGACGGAGCCGTGCACCACCCGCTCGACCATGACGCTGGTCGAACCGTCCGCCTCGTGCTCGGTGCGCATGGCGTCCAGCGCGAGCGGAAATAGCGCCGTGACCTGCGCGGCGGCGGCGCGGATGTCCTGGGACAGCTTGGGGTTGCGCTTCTGCGGCATCGTGCTGCTGCCGACCGTGCCCGGCGGGACCGGCTCCTCGATTTCGCCGAACTCCGGCTTCATCAGGGTGTAGGTCTCGTCCGCGATTTTGCGGCAGGTCGCGGCGAGCATGGCGAGAATTGCGGCGTACTCGGCGTGATGGTCGTGGCTGGTGCGGCCCGGCACGGGCATTGGCAGCAGGTCAAGGTGCTTCGCCATTCCTGCCTGGACCGCGAGGCCCGGCGCGCCGAACGAGGCCAGCGTGCCGGCTGCGCCGCCCAGCATGGCGACGAAGACGCGCGGCTCGGCGTCTTCGAGCCGTTCCACGTGGCGGCAGAGCTCGTCGATCCAAGCGCCCACCTTGTAGCCGAAGGTGGCGGGGACGGCGTGCTGCCCGTGCGTGCGGCCGGCGCACGGATCGTCGGCGTGACGGATCGCCAAGGGCGCGAGCAGGGTCAGCACCTGCCCGACTTGGCCGAGGATGATGCGGTGCGCCTGGCGCAGTTGGAGGATGTCGCCGGTCTGGGTGATATTCTGGGTCGTCGCGCCCCAGTGGACATAACCCCCGATTTCGCTGCCGAGGATGCGATCCAGTTCCCACACCAGGGGAACCAGCGAATGTCCGGTGACGGCCAAGCTGGCCTCGATGTTCTCGATGTCGAGCAGTTCCAGCCGGCAGTGATTCGCGATCTCGACGGCGGCGTCGGCGGGGATCATGTCGAGCTCGCCCTCGGCGCGGGCCAGCGCCGCCTCCACGTCCAGCCAGGCCTGCCAGCGCGCTTCTCGCGTGAAGAGCGCGCGAATCCCCGGATCCGGGACGCGGGCGGCGGTTGGTCGGTGCTGCATGGTTGGCTCCCTTGCACTTGGCGTGTCGGCGTGGTTTGGGCAGCTAGGATCGGACTGCAAGCTACAGAAGGGGAACGCTATGGTTGCGCCGCTTGAGGGAATTCGCGTCGTCGAGGTGGCGAACTGGCTGGCGGCGCCGTCGGCGGCGGCGTTGATGGCGGATCTCGGCGCAGACGTGGTCAAGGTCGAGCATCCCGCCGGCGACGCCTGGCGCGCGACCCTGATGCGCGGGCAGAAGCCGGGCTTCGATCCGGCGACCGACGTTGACGCGCCCTTTGAGCTGGATAATCGCGGCAAACGCGGCGTCGCCCTCTCGCTGGAAGCACCGGGCGGCGCGGACGTCGTCCGGCGGATGGCGGCCGAGGCCGATGTCTTCATCACCAATCTCACCGCGCCGCGGATCGCCCGCTACGACCTCGCGCAGGAGACGCTCCAGCGGCTCAATCCACGCCTGATCTACGTGGTGCTGACCGGCTACGGGACGCGCGGCCCGGACAATGCGATGACCGCGTTCGATTACTCCGCCTTCTGGTCGCGGTCGGGAATCATGAGCCTGATCGGCGAGCCGGACGGCCCACCGATGCCCTGTCGGCCGGGGCAGGGCGATCACGCGACCGCGCTCAACCTGCTGGCGGGCACGTTGGCGGCGCTGCGTCTGCGCGACCTGACCGGTGAGGGGCAGACGGTCGAAGTGACGCTGCAGCGAACCGGGGCGTGGACGATCGGCGCCGATGTCTCGGCGGCGCTGATTACCGAGAACCAGCCGCAACGCATCAATCGCGTGCAGCCGGGCAACCCGCTGTTCAACTCCTATGAGACTGCCGACGGCCGCTGGCTGATGCTGGTCATGCCGACCGGCGACCGCTATTGGTCGCCGGCCTGTCGGGCGATGGGACGCGAGGACTGGTTGGCGGAGGAGCGCTACGCGACGCTTGAGGGTCGAATGGCGCACTCGGCTGAACTGACCGCGGCGATGGCCTCGGTGTTCGCGTCGCGGACGCTGGAGGAGTGGCGGCCGCTGCTGACCGCGCAGGCCTTGACCTGGGCGCCGGTCGCGGAGCTGCCGGAGGTGATTCACGACCCGCAGATGGAGGAGATGAACGCCTGGTCGGTGATTGACGGCGCGGAAGGCAGCTTCCGCACGCTGAACACGCCCTTCGAGATTGTCGGCGCGGATGTCGGCCCGCGCGGGCCGGCGCCGAAGACCGGTCAGCACACGCATGAGGTGCTGCGCGAGTTGGGGCTGGGCGACGAGGAGCTGGCCGAGCTCGCCGCCGCCGGCGCGCTCGGCTGAGCGTCGGTCCGAGTGGAGGACTGGAGCGGGTAGTCGTGAGCGAAGAGCTCGACCTCATCGTGCAGGCGGTGCGCCGATTCGTGCGGCGCGAAATCTGGCTGCAGGAGAAGCGGGTCGAGCCGAACGCCCCGCGTCTGGCCGACGACATTCAGGCTCGCCTCCTGACTCGCGCGGGCGAACTGGGCCTTGACCACCTGATGGCGCCAGCGTCGGCCGGGGTCGGACCCGGGTTTGCTCTGCCGGACACGGATCGGTTGCGGATCGCTGAGGAGCTGTCGCAGCATCGGGCCGGGGTACTCAATCCCGCCTACAGCCTCTTCGATCCGGACCCGCCGCCGCAACTCTACGCTGCGACCGCGGAGCAGCAGGGACGGTTCCTCCAGCCGCTCCTACGCCGTGAGGCGGCCTGTTTTCGTGGGCTGGACGATCCTGATCTGGCGTTTCTGCCGGTTGACGGAGTGCGCATCCGCGCGCAGCGCCATCCGCAGGGCTGGATGCTGGACGGCACGAAGCTGTTCGTCGCTGACGCGGCGGAGGCGGCGTTTGGCATTGTCTATGCGAACACGGAGCTGGTCGCGGGCGAGCGTGTCGGCGTCTCGGCGATTGTGGTGGAGAGTGAGCGCACGGGATTCCAGCGCTGGCGTCCCTGGCCGACGATCGCCGCCGGGCGCGACACGATGGAACTGAATCTCTCGGCGCTGAAGGTACCCGCGTCGAATCTGCTGGGCGAGCCGGGGCGCGGGCCGGCGTTTGCGAATGATCTGGTGCTCAGGAGGCGGCTGTTCGGCGCGGCGCAGCTGACTGGCGTCGCCTCGGCGGCGCAGGATATGTGCCGCGGCGCGGTGTGGTCGCGGCGTGAGCAGGGCGCGCCGCTGGCGCTGGGCGAGCGGGCGCGGCTGGCGCTGGCCGACAACGAGATTGCCGTCGCCGCGGCGCGGGCGCTGTATCGCTCGGCTGCCGAGCGGGTGGAAGAGCTGGCGCTCGCGGCGACGGCCTTCGCGGGCGAGGCGGCGGTGACGGTGGTTGATCGGGCGCTGGAGCTGCACGGGCCGGCCGGCGGGTCGGCTGATCTGCCGCTGGAGCGCTGGGCGCGGGAGCTGCGCTGGCAGCGGCTGAGCGCCGGCGGCGCCGATCAGCAGCGGCTGGCGGTCGCGCAGCGTATGGTTACTACGTTTAAGAAGTGATGTTCAAGAAGTGAGTTCCGGCAGCGGATCGAGCGCGGCAGCGGCGATGAGCTCGAGCCCGCGCGGGGTGATCGGCGGATTGTGCAGCGGGCCGCGGACGTCGCGGTAGTAGCGCTCGAGCGGTTGGGAACGATGCAGGGAGATGCCGCCGACGAGCCGCATACAGCGGTCAACGATGTCAACGGCGCTGTCGCCGGCGTGGAGCTTGGCGGCGGCGACGCGCGGGCCGAGTTTGGGGCGGGTCTCTTCGTCGAGCGCGTCCCAGGCGGCGGCGGTTTCGTGCAGCAGGGCGCGAGCCGACATCATCCGCAGGTCGATCTCGCCGATCTGGGCGCGCACGGTGGGCAGGCTGCCGATCACGCCCGGCGCGCCGCCGGGCCGGCGGTGGCGGGCGAACTCCACGGTGTAGTCGCGGGCGGCCTCGGCGACGCCGAGCGAGGCGGCCGCGACGAGCAGCGCGAACCAGGCAAAGTCGCCGTGGCGCTGACCCGCGCGAGCGGGGTCCTGGCGGACGAGGAACTCGTCGTCGCTAATCGGCACGTTCTCGAACCACACATCGTGGGACCCAGTCGAGCGCAGGCCGACCACGTCCCAGGTTTCCTCGATTCGCAGGCCGGGAGATTCGCGGTGGACCGCGACGCGGGCGAGCATCCCGGAACCGTCCTCGAGCGCGCAATAGGTCAGAAACCAGGTCAGGTCGGGGGCGAGCGTGGTGAAGGACTTGCGGCCGTTGATGCGCCAGCGGCCAGGCCCGTCGGGCGTGAGCGTGGTCTGGGGCCGGCCGCCGCCCTGCGGCGAGCCCATCTCCGGTTCGGTGGCGACCTGGTTGCAGAGCGCGCCCTCGTCGACGACGGAGCGGAAGATGCGCTCGCGCAGCGGCTCGGGCCAGTTGCGGCTCGCGCGTTCGGAGCCGACCGACATCAGGTGCATCCCGCAGGCGAAGGCGAGCGCCATGTCGCCTTTGGCGAGCGCGATCTGGGCGGCGACGAGGTCGGACAGGGAGCACTCCGCGCCGCCGTACTCGCGGGGGATGGGCGCGGAGAGCCAGCCGATCTCGCGGAGCAGATCAAAGGAAGCGAAGGGGAAGCTGGCGTCGCGGTCGTGGGTGTCGGCGTAGGCGGCGAGCGTCGGCAGATGCGGTTCGAGCCGCTCGATCAACTCGCGCCCGGCAGGATGAGTCGGTGGGACGGGCGGCATCGGCGGCTCTGCGTTGGAGAGGAGGGGCTAGAGGACGTCGCGGAGGCGCTTGAGCGCCCGCAGACGGACCTTGCCGCGGTCAAGGGCGGGGCGGGCGGCGATGGTGATGGCCTCACCGGTCGCCGGGTTGCGCCCATGCCGCTCCGTCCGCGCGGGCTGCGGGACGATGTCGATCTTGACCAACCCCGCCACGGCGACAGAGCCAGGTCCGTCCGGCGAGAGGTCTTCCAGCACCACGTCCGCCAGCGCGTCCAGGATCTCGTTGATGTCGCGCGGGTCAAAGTTGGTCTTTTCCTCGATCGCCTTGGCCATCTGCGCCTTGGTCTTCGCTCTCGCGTCCGCCATCATCTATCTCGATTCTCTTCGGTGCGCACCGCGGGGCCACCGGCTTTGTTGCAGTTTCACTGTCCGCGCGGCATGGGGCAACACCTGGCGTCGTTTGTCCGCGTCGTTTGGCCGGGTCGTCCTCGGCCGGGTACGGCTCTGTTCGGAGGCGCTGAGGGAGGTAGAGTGGGGGAATGAGTTCCATTCGCACCGTCCCCGTCACGCACGACCTTGCCCAATATATCGAAGCGACCGCAACGCGGGAGGACGAGGTGTGGCGCCGCTTACGCGCCGAGACGGCGGCGCTGCCGGCGGGCGGGATGCAGATCGGCGCGGACCAGGCGCGCCTGCTGGGCTGGCTGGTGCGGCTGATCGGCGCGCGGCGCGCGCTTGAGATCGGGACCTTCACCGGCGCCTCGGCGCTGGCCGTCGCGCAGGCGCTGCCCGAGGACGGGCGGCTCGTCGCGTGCGATCTGAGCGAGGAGTGGACCGCCGTCGCGCGCCGCCATTGGGCCGCCGCGGGCGTGAGCGGCAAGATCGATCTGCGCCTGGGGCCGGCCTTGGAGACGCTCGCCCAGCTCCGACGCGAGGGCGGGGCGCGCTTCGACTTCGCGTTCATCGACGCGGACAAGGAGCCGGTCTGGAGTTACTTCGAGGGCGCGCTGGCGCTGCTGCGAGCAGGCGGGCTGATCGCGGTCGACAACACCCTCTGGGGCGGACAGGTGGCGGATCAGGCCGTGACGGATCCGGATAAGCGGGCGATTGATGCGTTCAACCGGCGGATCACGGACGATCCGCGCGTCGATTCGGTGCAGCTGACGGTGGGCGACGGGCTGACGCTGCTGCGCAAGCGCTGAGCGTCTGGTGATCAGGCGAGGGCGGCGGCGCTGAGATTGGCGCTGACCAGTGCGATTGCGGTCTCCAGCTTCCGCTCGCCGACGAACGGCGACTGACCGTAGAGCGGGCCGATCGCGGCGACCGCTTCGAGGGTCGTCAGGGAGGTCGTGATCAGGGCGAATGATTCCCGCTCCGCGCGCTGCGCCACGTAGGGCAGCGTCGGCTCGCCGCCGGCGAGGATCAGGCAGAGCGGTTCGTAGTCCAGCGCGCCGAGCGCGATGTCGATGCGGTCGTGGCGGGTGATCAGCGTCTTGTTCGGGTACTTGCGGAAGTAGTCCATGCCCTCGTGCGCGCTGACCGGGCCGATGACGAGGTCGCGGGACGCCTCATCGAAGAGCTCGGCGTCGCCCGAGAGCTCACCCTCCAGCGCAGGCGCGATGTCGCGGACGGTGGGGGCGGCCAGGTGACGATCCTGCGGCAGCGCGGCCACGCCGTTGCCGCCGAGTCCGGCGATGCGGTTGAGCGCCGCCGGGCCGCCGTGCTTGGGCACGCCGTTGACGATGACCGCGGCGGGTTGCTGCTCGGCGAGGGCGCGGGCGACGGTGTCATCGTCGGCTTCGCCGTGGCGCACGACGAGCACGGTGCGATCAGCGTCGAGGCCCGGCGCGGAGGCGGCTTCGATCACGGTGTGATCGGTGTCCGAAGTGAGATCGGCCGCGGCGGTCGGCGCGGCGCTGGCGCGGACGCCGTTGACGCGGGTGAACTGCTGGGCGTCGGTGGCGGCCGAGGCTCCGTCGTCAATGCGGACCAGCCGCACGGTCGCGCCGGTTGCGCGGAGAGCGGAGGCGAGGCCGACCGCGACGACGGACTTGCCGTCGCCAGCCAGGGTGGAAGTGACGAGGATGCGGGTCACGCGACGCTCCGGTTCCTGCGGTGCTGCACTCCCACAGACTAAACGCAGGCCGCGGTTGGCGCTGACGGGCTGGTTAGACTGAGCGGGCCGAGATCGGCGCGAGGCCGCGAGAGGACTGGGAATGCCTGAGGAGCGAGAGTATGGCCGCGAGCGCGAGCTGTGGCCGCCGCCCGCGCCCGACTCGCCCCAGTCCCGGCGTCGGCGGCCGCCGGAGCGCCATGCGCGCTGGATCGATCCGAACGATCGCGCCAACGAACCGCGCGAGGAAGCGCCGCGTCTGCTCTGGTGGATTCTCGGCGCGCTGCTGATTTTCGGCGTGTTCTCGGTCTTGATCCGGATGTTCCTGGCGACGTGAGGCCGTTGAGTCGGTGAATCGTCAGGCTTCGGTATCTTTGCGGACAGCGCCGGGGCAGCACCAATGCGGCACCGGTCCAGCGCGGTTCGGCCGGTGGATTTGAACTGTCAGATCGGAGCGGTGGTATGACCAGCGAGGCCTCGGACACACTGTTGAGCGGGGTGCGGGTACTGGACCTGGCGACGTCGCGGGCGGAGATGGCCGGCCGCGTGCTCGCCGATATGGGCGCGGAAGTGATCAAGGTGGAGCCGCCCGCGGGCGCGCCGGCGCGGCGTTTGCCGCCGTTCAGCGAGGGGGATCCGGAGCGCTCGCTGTACTGGGCGGCGATGGGGTTTGGCAAGCGCAGCGTCGTGATCGACTTGGACGATGCGGACGGGCGCGCCGATTTGCGCGCGCTGCTGGCGACCGCGGATGTGCTGATCGAGTCGTTCGATCCGGGCGTGATGGCAGCGTGGGGTCTGGGTTACGAGGACGTCCGGGATGCACATCCTGAGTTGATCTACGCCTCGGTGACGCCCTACGGCCAGGATGGGCCCTGGGCGCACAAGCCGGCGACTGAACTGACGATTGAGTCCGCGGGCGGCCTGGTCGGGATGCAGGGCGACGGCGACCGCCCGCCGCTGCCGGTTGGCTTTCCGCAGGCGGCGATCCATGCCGGCGTCCAGGCCGCGGCCGATGTCTCAATAGCGCTGCGCGAGCGTGAGCTGTCGGGACTGGGCCAGCATCTGGATGTGTCGATGCAGGCGGCGGTGGTCTGGACGCTGATGCACGCGACCGGCTTCCCGCCGAACACGGGCGGCGACCCGCCCGGCACCTGCGGCCAACGCAACGTCGGCGGGGGTGACCTCGGCGCGGTGATGGCCATTCATCCCTGTCTGGACGGCTACGTGGTCTTCAGCATCGTCCCCGGCGGACTGGGATTGCGGCACTCGTCGAAGGTGCTGAAGTGGATCGAGGAGTGCGGCGAGCTGACGGGCGAGTTGGCGGGCGTGAATATCGATGAATGGACGGCGAATCTCGGCCGGATCGTCATGCAGGATCCGGCGGAGGCCGGCCGCCAGGTCGCGCTGGCGACCCAGAACCTGCATCAATTCGTCGCCAAGCGGACGATGGCGGAGTGCTACGAACGGGCGGTGGCGGACGGCTTCATGATGGCGCCGCTGTACACGGCGAAGGACATCGCCAACGACACGCATCTGGCGGCGCGCGGGTATTGGATCGAGGTCGAGGGCCAGCGCTATCCAGGCGCGTTCGCCAAGCTCTCGGAGACGCCGCTGCAGCTGACCCGTCCGGCGCCAACGCTGGGTCAGGATCAGCATCTGCTCGCCGAGGTTGACCGCACGGCGGCGCGCCGCGGGGCTGCGCCGCGGTCTGCGAACGGGGTGCGCGGTGAAGACGGCGGCGCGCTGTCAGGCGTCAAGATTGCGGACTTTGCCTGGGTTGGGGTCGGTCCGCTGATCTCCAAGTCGATGGCCGACCACGGCGCGACGGTGGTGCACATCGAGTCGGCGACGCGGCCTGACGTCCTCCGCCTCGCGCCGCCGTTCAAGGACAATCAGCCCGGCATTGACCGCGGTCAGTTCATGGCCAACTTCAACTCCTCGAAGCTGGGCGTCGCCCTGCGCCTGGATACTGAGCAGGGGCTGGCCTACGCGCGGCAGTTGGTTGATTGGGCGGACGTGGTCGTGGAGTCATTCACGCCCGGCACGCTGAAGCAGTTCGGACTCGACTACGCCACCGTGAGCCAGGAGCGCCCCGAGATCATCATGCTCAGCACCTGCCTGCGCGGGCAGTGGGGGCCGGAGTCGAGCTACGCCGGGTTTGGTCTGCAGGGCGCGTGTCTGTCGGGGCTGCACCGGATCACCGGATGGCCCGACCGGCAGCCGGCCGGCACCTGGGGCGCGTACACCGACTTCATCAATCCGCGCTTCGGCTCGGGCGTGCTGGCCGCGGCGATTCGGCACCGCGACCGGACTGGTCAGGGGCAGTACATCGACCTGGCCCAGACGGAAGCGGGGATTCACTTCCTCGCGCCGCTGATGCTGGACTATTTCGAGAACGGCAAGATCGCCGAAGCGCCCGGACACGGGTCGCTGTACGCGGCGCCCAACGGCATTTTCCGCGTAGCCGGCGGCGAGCGTTACGTCGCGATCGCGGTGGAGACGACGGCGCAGTGGCGCGCCCTGCGTGAGGCGGCTGGCCTGAGCGCCTGGGCGGGCGCGGAGTTCGACGAGCTCGCGGCCCGGATCGCGGCCAAGGCCGAGCTGGAGTCCGAGCTGGCGGCCTGGTGTCTGCCCCAGACGCCCGATGCGGTGGTCAATTGCCTCACCGCAGCCGGGGTGCCGGCGGCGTTGGTGGAGTGGCCGTCCGATCTCTACGAGGACCCGCAGCTGGCGCATCGCGGGTTCTTTGTGACGCTCAATCACGCGGTGATGGGCCCGACGCCGTATGACGGGCTGGTGACCCGGTTCTCGGGCGGGACGGCGCGCTTGCGGCGGGCGGCGCCGGCGATCGGGGAGCACACGCACTACGTGCTCTCGGAGATCCTCTCCGCCTCCGACGAAGAGATCACCGAGGCGCTGGTCGCGGGCGCGTTGCAATAGGCGGCAGCGCGCGGCGATTGGCCGCCCAGCTGGCGAAGGATGGTCGAGTAGTAAACTACGCGATACAGCCCTGCGGAACCAGGAATGAGCGCAGGCGACAGGCGTGAGCGGCTTCGCCGGCACGCCGGGAAGGACATGGACAGATGGGTAAGCGCACGATGCGCGGCGAGTCGGCGATCATTGGGGTCGGCGAGACGACCTACTACAAGCGTGGACGCTCGCCGGACGCTGAGTTCAAGCTGGTTGTCGAAGCGATTCTGAAGGCGAGCGCGGACGCCGGGATCGATCCGCGCGAGATTGACGGGTTCGCGTCCTACTCGAACGACCGCAACGATCCGTCGCGGATCGCGGCGGCGTTGGACATCAAGGACCTGCGCTTCTCCAACATGGAGTGGGGCGGCGGCGGCGGCGGCGGTTCGGCCGCTTGTGCGCACGCGGCGTCGGCGGTGGCGACCGGCCTGGCCGACACCGTGGTCGTCTTCCGCGGTCTGGCGCAGGGGCAGTTCGGCCGCTTCGGGCAGGGCGCGCGCGTCCCGCACGTACGCGGCGACCAGGCCTACACGACGCCCTACGGGCTGATGTCGCCGGCGCAGTCATTCGCAATGCGGGTGCACCGCCTGTTCGACGACCACGGGATCACGCAGGACACGCTGAAGGCGTGCTCGCTGGCGTCGTACCACCACGCGCAGAACAACCCGCGCGCGGTCATGTACGGCCGCCCGCTGACGCCGGAGGACTACGACCAGTCGCGCTGGATCGTCGAGCCGTTCCACCTGTTCGACTGCTGTCAGGAGAACGACGGCGCGGCGGCGATGATCTTTGTTTCGGCGGACCGCGCCAAGGACTACGCGAAGCCGCCGGTCTACTTCCTCGGCGGCGCGGTCGGCTCAGGCAACCGCGCGGGGTCGGGATCGCACAACGCGACCGACTACGCGACCTCCAACTTCAAGACTGTCGCGCCGCGGATGTACGACATGGCCGAGGTCAAGCCGGAAGAGGTTGACGTCGCGCAGGTCTACGAGAACTTCACCGGCGGCGTCGTGATGAGCATCATCGAGCACGGCCTGACCAGCTACGAAGAGGCGAACGACTTCATCACGTTCGAGAATCTGGTCGCGCCGAGCGGGAAGATGCCGATCAACACCAGCGGCGGCAACCTGGCCGAGTGCTACATGCACGGGCTGGAACTGAACATTGAGGCCGTCCGCCAGGTGCGCGGCGAGTCCTGCAACCAGGTCGATGACGTGAACGTGTCGTTGGTGGCGTCGGGGCCGATGGTGACTCCGGTGTCCGACATGATCGTTGGTTCAGAGGCGGTGCTCTAATGGCGAATCCGGGACGGTACTACCTGGGCGAGGGGATGCCCGCGCCCGCGCCGGCGATTGATGGTCTGGACACCGAGTACTGGGAGGGCGTGAAGCGGCACGAGCTGCTGGTGCAGAACTGCAACACCTGCGACCGGCCGCAGTTCGGCCCCGAGTGGGTCTGCCACCGCTGCCACTCCTTCGATCTCGGCTGGAAGCCGGTTGAAGGCAACGGGCGGGTTTACTCGTGGGAGCGGGTCTGGCACCCGGTCCATCCGGCGCTCCAGGACTCGTGCCCCTACCTCGTTGTGCTTGTCGAGCTGCCGAATCACGAGAACGTGCGGATGGTCGGCAACCTCGTCGGCGACCCGATGCAGACCGTCGAGATCGGGGCGGAAGTGCAACCGGTCTTCGAGGATCACGAGGGCGACGACCCGTTCACCCTGGTCCACTGGGCGCTCGTTGAGTAGGCGACCGACTCATCCTAACCGGTGTTGCGGAGGCCGGCGGCGACGCCGTTGACGCTGCGCAGGATTGCTTCGAGCGTGTCGGCGTACTCGGGGTCGCCCTCGGCCAGATTGCGGATGCGGCTGAGCAGTTCGACCTGGAGGAAGCTCAGCGCGTCCACGTAGGGGTTGCGCAGCGCGATGGAGCGCTGCAGGACGGGCGTCTGGTCGAGCAGTCTATCCTGGTCGGCGAGGCGGTTGATCATCGTTGCGGTGCGCTCGTACTCGCGGCTGAGGCGGTCGAAGGTGCGCAGGTCGCGGTCGCCGTCGCCGAGCGTCCGCGCGTAGTGCTCGGCGACGCCGAAGTCGGCTTTGGCGAGGACCATTTCCACGTTCGAGAGGAGCGTGGTGAAAAACGGCCACTGGGCGCGCATGTCGCGGAGCAGGGTCTCGCCCGCGTCGCCGTGCTTCTGGACGAACTGTTCGAGGGCGGTGCCCACGCCCATCCAGCCGGTGATTACGTGGCGGGTCTGCATCCAGGCGAAGACCCAGGGGATGGCGCGCAGGGAGGTGAGGGAGGCGTCGGAGCCGGGTCGGAAGGTGGGGCGCGAGCCGATGGCGAGATTGCCGAGCATCCCGATCGGGGTGACGCGCTGGAAGTAGGCGTGTAGGTCGGGATCGTTGACGACCTGCTCGCGGTAGGCGCGTTCGGCGGTGTCGGCGAGTTCATCCATGACGGCGTGGTAGCGCTCGCGTTCGCTGTCGGGCGCGTCGTCGTGGTCGTGGTCG
Organism: Dehalococcoidia bacterium; assembly: GCA_965200625.1. Lineage (GTDB taxonomy): Bacteria > Chloroflexota > Dehalococcoidia > Bin125 > Bin125 > Bin125. The sequence goes on along the minus strand of OZ241375.1, from coordinate 702,923 downwards.
AAGCGCTTGACGACGGCGGCGGCGAGCGACTGTTCGAGATTCCACTTGGCCAGGCCGGGCATCCCGTAGGTGAACTGGATCATCTCGCCCTGTTCGGTGAACTTGATCCCGCCTTCGGTCGTATGCGGCGGCAGGGCGAGGATGGCGTCGTGCGACGGTCCGCCGCCGCGGCTGACGGTGCCGCCGCGGCCGTGGAAGAACATCAACTCGATGCCGGCCTCGCGCGCGACCTCGTGCATCAGATGCTGGGCGCGGTAGAGACCCCAGAGTGAGGGCAGGACGCCGGCGTCTTTGGCTGAGTCGGAGTAGCCGACCATCACCTCTTGTAGGTCGTTGTGCGCCTTGAGGTGCCGGCGGTATGCGCCGTGGCGGAAGAGGGCGCGGAGCACGGACGGCGCGCGGTCGAGGTCGGCGACGCGCTCGAAGAGTGGCGCGATGCGGATCCGTCCGCCTGGCGCGCGCTGGGCGATGTCGTTGAGGCCTGCCTGGCGAGCGATCAGGACAGGCGCGAGGACATCCGCCGCGGTCTCGGTCATGGAGACGATGCAGGTCTGCATCGCGTCCGCTCCGCAGATGCGCTGGATGCGGCGCGCGGTGCGGAAGCGGCGCAGGGTCTCGTCGTCGTGGGTGGACATCGCGTGGCCAACGGGGAAGTAGTCGCGATCCAGTTCACTGGCGAGGAACGCTTCCCGCTGCTCGCGGCTGAGTTCGAGATAGCTGCCGCCGGGCGGCTGGATGTCGAGGCCCTGGAGGACGGCGTCGGCGGCCTGGTGGAAGCGATCGGCGTGGTCGCGGATGTCGAGGGTGGCCAGGTGGAAGCCGAAGGCGCGGGCGCGGTCGATGAGCGGCTGGACGACGGTGTCGGCGCCGGCGTTTGCGCCGTGGTGGCGTAGACTCTGCGCGAGCGCCTCGAGATCCTCGACGAAGTCTTGCGCGGAGTCGTAGGCGACGCCGTCCGGTTCGGAGGCGGTCAGCTGCGAGTCGTGGAGGCTGGCCGCGCGGGTGTCGAGCAGTCCGTAGTCGGCCTCGAGGGTCGCTTGCAGGCGGGCGGCCATGAAGCGGATTTTGTGGCGGTAGCGCTCGGCGGCGCTGCGCCGTTCGAGCCGCTCTCCGACGCGGGGCATCCGCCGGGCGTCGCGCTGCAGCGAGGCTTCGAGCTCCTGCGACATGGCGACGCGGCGAATCGAGTGGGGCAGCATCTGGTCCATCGTGCGCACGGCCTGGAGGTGCATCCGCAGGACCTGGGCGCGCATCGTCAGGGCGGTTTGCCAGGTCAGGTCGGGGGTGACGTTGGGATTGCCGTCCGCGTCGCCGCCCATCCAGGAGCCGAGCCGGATCGGGGCGGGCGCGTCGGGCGGCGCGATCCCGGCGGCGCGGCGGAAGCGCGTGGTGACCGCCGGCACGGCGTCCCAGAGCGTGGTCTCGAAGGTGCGCAGCAGGAGGCGCGACTCTTCCAGCACGGTTGGCCGGCGGTAGCGGAGGTGGTCGGCCTGCCAGAGGCCCTCGATGTGCGTGCGCAGGGCGGCGTCGATCTCCTCGACTTCCACGGGGATGGCGACTTCCCGCTCCAGCAGCAGCCGGTGGACGTCCTGCAGTGCGCCGAGCATCGTCAGCCGCTGCGACTCGGTGGGATGCGCGGTGAAGACCGGCTGCAAATGGATGCCGGCCGCCTGAGTGCGGATCGTGTCCTGATCGATGCCGCGCGCGATCAGCTGCTCGATCACGGCGGGGATCGAGCGGGGAGCGCTGCGCGAATCGGTCGAGCGCACCCGACGGCGGCGGATGCGGTGGGTTTCTTCGGCGGTGTTGGTGAGGAGGAAGTAGGTGAGGAACGCGTTGCCGACCTCGGCCGCCAGCCAGAGCGGCCAGCTTTGCACGAGGCGGACGATCTCCGCCGTGAGCTGCGGTTCCGGTTCCTGGCGGACGCCGCGCCGGCGTTGGGCGAGTCCGCGCAGTTGCTCGACGGCGTTGAAGACTTCATCGCCGTCTACGGTGCGGATCGTGTTGCCGAGCAGGCTGCTGAGCAGGCGCACGTCGGCGGCGAGCGGCGCGTCGACGAGCTGGCGATCATTGGCGGCCTGCGCGGCCTCGATGGTGGTGCGCGGCGTGGGTTCTGCTGACTGGGACACCGGACGCCTTTCCCGCGGCCTCTGGTTAGGCTGCGCACTGTCGGGGTTGGATGTTCTGCCCTTGATCATTGCAGGAATGGAACGGAAGTGGGGAGACCGATGAGTGAAGATTCACAGCGGCCCGTAGTCGCAGCCTACGGCTCCTGGCCGTCGCCCGTCAGCACGGAGATGCTGACCGCCGGCGCGCTGCGCTTTGATGAGGTCGATGTAGACGGCGGCGATCTGTACTGGGTGGAGTCGCGTCCCGACGAGCGGGGCCGCTACGCGGCGATGTGCTACTCGGCGGGTGAGATCAGCGAGATGACGACGGCCGACTACAGCGCGCGCACGCTGGTGCACGAGTACGGCGGCGGCTCGCTCGCGGTTGGCGGGGGCTACGCCTTCTTCTCGAATTTCGGCGACCAGCGGCTCTACCGCCGCCGCACCGACGGCATGGACGAGCCGACACCGATCACGCCCGAGATTGCGATGCGCTATGCCGACGCGGTGGTGGACGAGGAGCGCGGGCGGCTGATCTGTGTCGGGGAGGATCATCGGCGCGAGGGTCTGGAGGCGGAGAATTTGTTGGTCAGCGTGCCGATCGACGGTTCGAGCGATCCGCAGCCGCTGCATCAGGGCTATGACTTCTACTCATCGCCGCGGATCAGCCCGGACGGTCGGCGGCTGGCCTGGGTCTGCTGGAACCATCCGCATATGCCGTGGGAGGGGACGGAACTCTGGCTGGCGGAGATTGCGTCGAACGGGGCGCTGCTCTCGCCGCGGCGGATTGCGGGAGATTTCAAGGGCGAGGAGTCGATCACGGAGCCGCTCTGGTCGCCCGGCGGGGAGCTGTACTGCATCTCGGACGCGAGCGGCTGGTGGAATCTGCACCGCTGGGACGGGGAGCGGCTGATCAACGCGCTGCCGATGGCGGCGGAGTTTGGGCAGCCGAAGTGGGTGTTCAGCATCTCCAGCTATGCGTTCCTGGCTGACGGGCGGATTTGCACCCGCTATTCCAACGCGGAGGGTTCGCATTTGGGCGTCTTTGATCCGCAGTCCGGGAGGTTGCGTGAGGTCCCGACGGAGTTGACCGCGAGCGGCTACTTCGGCGCGTTCATCGCGGCGAGCGGCAACCGGATTGTGAGTTCGCTGGCGACCTCCGTGTCGGGGGCGGAGATTGTGGCGGTCGATGCGGATACGGGGGAGATGGAATCGATCCGCGCTTCGAGCGGTGAGGCGATTGATCCAGCGTATATCTCCGAGGCGGAGGCGATCACCTTTCCCAGCGCGGGCGGACGCAGCGCCCATGCGTACTTCTACGCGCCGCGCAACGCGGATGTGCGCGGTCCTGATGACGACCGTCCGCCGTTGATGGCGATTATTCACGGCGGCCCGACCTCGGCGACGTCGCCGGGATTCACGCTGGCGGTGCAGTACTGGACGACACGGGGCTTCGCGGTGGTTGATGTCAACTATGGGGGCTCGACCGGCTATGGCACGGCCTACCGCCGACTGTTGGAGGGCAATTGGGGGATTGTCGATCGAGAGGATTGTGAGGCGGCGGCGTTGTATCTGGTGGAGCGGGGAGATGTGGACTCCGCTCGGCTGGCGATTCGGGGCGGATCGGCGGGCGGCTACACTACGCTGTGCGCGTTGACCTTTGGCGACGTGTTTACGGCTGGCGCGTCGTACTACGGGGTTTCGGACGCGGCGGCGTTGGCGCAGGATACGCACAAGTTTGAGTCGCGGTACCTCGATTCGCTGATTGGGCCGTATCCCGAGCGGGCGGAGTTGTACGAGCAGCGCTCGCCGATCCACGCGGTTGACCGGCTCAGTTGTCCGATCATCTTTCTGCAGGGACTGGAGGACAAGGTGGTGCCGCCGAATCAGGCGGAGCGGATGGTGGAGGCGCTGCGGCGGAAGGGGTTGCCGGTTGCCTACCTGGCGTTCGAGGGGGAGCAGCACGGGTTCCGCCAGGCCGCGAACATTCAGCGGGCGACGGAGGCGGAGCTTGATTTCTATGGTCGGATTTTCGGTTTCTCGCCGGCGGGCGAGATCGAGCCGGTTGAGATTGAGAATCTGTGATGGCGGAGATCTGGGAACTCTCAGCGCTTGAGTTGCGGGCGGTGTATGCGTCGCGGGCGCTGTCGCCGGTTGAGGCGTTGGAGGGGATCTTGGCGCGGATTGATGCGTTGGAGCCGTCGGTTCACGCCTTCATCACCGAGACGCGCGAGTTGGCGCTGGCGCAGGCGCGGGAGGCGGAGCGGTTGTGGCTGCACGGGGACGCTGCGCCAGGGTCGGCGTTGCTGGGGATTCCGGTGACGCTTAAGGATTTGGTGGATCTGGCGGGCGTGCCGACTACGATGGGGTCGCTGGTGACTGCGCGGACGCCGGCGGGGCGCGATGAGTTGTTTGTGGCGCGTCTGCGCGCGGCGGGGGCGGTGATCCTCGGGAAGACGAATACGTCGGAGTTTGGGTTGGCGGCGCAGACGATGAATCGGCTTGGTCCGGCGACGGCGAATCCTTGGGATTTGGAGCGCACTGCCGGCGGCTCGAGCGGGGGGGCGGCGGCGGCTTGTGCGGCCGGGTTTGGCCCGCTGCATCATGGTACCGACGGCGGGGGTTCGGTGCGGGTGCCGGCGGCGTATTGCGGTGTGGTGGGACTCAAGCCGACGGGTCGGCGGATTCCTCGGCGCGTGCGCGGCGCGGGGATGTCGCAGATTTCGACGGACGGGGTTCTCGCGCGGAGCGTTGCGGATGCGGCGTTGATGCTGGGGGTGATGAGCGGCCCTCATCCTGATGATCCTGGTCCCTATCGGGGTGCGGGCGGCGATGTGGGTGAGGCCTCCCAAGCAGGGTCGCTGGCGGGTTCGCTGGCGGGGGTGCGGGTTGGGTATACGACTGCGTTGGGGTGGCCGACTCCGTGTGAGCCGCTGATTGCGGGGCGGGTTGAGACGGCGGCGGCGGTGCTGCGCGAGGCGGGAGCTTCGGTGGCGGCGGCGTCGCCGGCGATCTCGGATCCGAATGAGGTCTTTCCGACGCTCTCGGCGGTCGGGGCGGCGGCCAACTATGGGGCGATCTGTGTGGGGCGGGAGGAGGATCTGAGCGGCTATACGCGCGGGAGTTTGCGGCGGGGGCGCGCGTTGTCCGGGGTTCAGGTGGCGGAGGCGTATGCGGGTCTGGATCGGCTGCGGCGGGGGACGGACGCGTGGTTCGAGGACTATGACGTGCTGCTGACGCCGACCAGCGCGATTGCGGCGCATCCGCATGGGGCGGTCATTGACGAGATTGCCGGGAAGTCGGTGACGCCGTGGACGATCTCGATTCTCTACACGCCGCTGGCGAATCTGATTCAGGCGCCGGCGGCGGCGGTGCCGGCGGGAATCGATGCGGATGGTCTGCCCGTCTCGGTGCAGGTATTGGCGCGGGAGGGCAATGATACCGCGGTGGTTCGCTGCGCGGCGGTGTTGGAGGCGGCGGGCCTGTATCCCGCTAGTCGTCGGCTAGTCGGCTAGTCGGCTAGCACCAATGTGACCGGCGCGTGGTCGGATGGCTTGTCTCCGTCGCGCTCGGAGCGGCGTTCGTCGATGTCGATCTCGACGGCGGTGGCCCGCTCGACGAGGGGGGCGCTGATCAGGTGGTGGTCGATTCTCAGGCCCTGGTTCTGCTGGACGCCGCCGGCGCGGTAGTCCCACCAGGTGTAGACGCCGGCGGCGGTGTCGAAGAGTCGGAGCGCGTCGGTCAGGCCCCAGTCGATCAAGGCGTTGAGCCGTTGCCGCTCGGGGGTGGAGCAGAGGATTTTCTCGTGCCAGGCGGCCGGGTCGGGGACGTCGCGGTCGTCGAAGGTGATGTTGTAGTCGCCGGTGAGGACCATGGGCGTTTGGAGATCGAAGGTGCGGAGCCATTCGTGCAGGCGGTCGAACCAGGTGAGTTTGTACTCGTAGGCTGGGTGGCCGACGGTGCGTCCGTTGGGGCAGTAGAGGCTGACGACGCGGACGCCGTTGATGTCGGCGGCGATGCCGCGGGACTGGTCATCCTCGGTCCAGGGCATGGCGGGCTCGACGTTGTCGGGGTAATCGAGCGAGGCGATGGCGACGCCGTTGTAGGACTTTTGCCCGTGGATGACGAGGTTGTAGCCGAGCGCGTCGAAGCCGTCGAAGGGGAACTGCTCTTCGGTGCACTTGAGCTCTTGCAGGCAGAGTACATCCGGCTGGTGCTGGTCGAGCCAGTTGAGGACGCGGTCTTCGCGGGCGCGGATGGAGTTTACGTTCCAGGTGGTGATACGCATGAAGCGCTCCTCTCGCGGATTCGCTGGCGGGTGTGATGGAGGATGATGCCGGCGGCGACGTTGACGTTGAGCGAGTCGACGGACTGGGCGATGGGGACGGCGACGCGTTGGTCGATGACGGGTTCCAGGTGGGAGCCGATTCCTGCGCCCTCATTGCCGAACAGCCAGACCAGCTTGTGCGGCAGGTTCAGTTGGTCGAGCGGGGCGGCGTGGCGGTCGGTGGCGAGGATGGTTGCGCCGTGGGCTTTGAGTTGGGCGAGGTCCGCTCGCAGATCTGCTGAGCGGGCGATGGGTATCTGGAACCAGGCGCCGGTGGCGGCGCGGAGGACTCGGGGGTGGGTGGGGTCGGCGGCGCCGGGGCCGATGAGGACGGCCGCTGCGCCGAAGGCGGCGGCGGAGCGGATGATTCCGCCGACGTTGCCGGCGTCCTGGACGGCGTCGAGCGCGACGACTTGCCAGGCATCGGAGGCCGGTGTCCGCAACTTGTCGAGCGGATCGCGGACGACGGCGAAGTGGCCTTGCGGGGTGGTGGTGTCGGACAGGCGCTCGGCGTCGGCGCGGGACAGCTTGGTCAGCTTAATCAGCCTAGTCAGGGGGTGGCCGTGCTGCGCCCAGCGGCGGGGGTCGAGGCTGAGCAGTTCCTCGATGGGCGCGCCGGCTTCGAGGGCGTCGCGGACCAGCTTTTCTCCGTCGAGCAGGAAGCGTCCCTGCTGGCGTCGTCCGCGCGTGGCGCGCAGCTGTTGGAGTTGGCGGCGGCGGGCGCGTGAGAGGCGCTCGAAGGGTTGCTCCGTGCTCACGTCGCCCGCCGTCAGACCATGCTGCCAGATTGGGGCGGGCGTTAGCCGCCGTTGAACTCGGCCTTGATTGCCGTGTAGCGGTCGAGCAGGGGGATGACCGTGCCGGCGTCGGCGGCGGGGAGGCCGAAGATGATTCGCTGGAAGCCGATGTCGATCAGGTCCTGGACCTGCTTGGGGTCGGGGCCGACGCCGAAGACGGTGCGCTGGATGGTGTCGAAGTCGCGTTCGGCGCGGTCGGCGGCGGCTTTGAGCTGTTCCATGTCGGCGCGCATGTCGCCGCGCAGGGCGATGGGGAGCCAGCCGTCGCAGTAGTCGACGACGCGGTCGAAGGCCCACTTGGACTGGGCGCCGAGGAGGATGGGCGGGCCGTTCTCCTGGACGGGCTTGGGGTAGCTCCAGACGGGGTCGAAGTCGATGAATTCGCCGTGGAATTCGGGTTCGTCCTGGGTCCAGAGTTCGCGCCAGGCGAGGACGATTTCGCGGGTGATCTTCCAGCGGTCCTTGAAGTTCCAGCCGTGGTTCTCGAGTTCTTCGGCGTTCCAGCCGGCGCCGATGCCGAGGATCAGGCGGCCGCCGGAGATCATGTCGAGGGAGGCGGCGGACTTGGCGGAGACGAGGACGTCGTGTTCGGGGACGAGGAGGATGCCGGTGCCGACCTTGATCGTCTCGGTGGCGGCGGCGGCGGCCATGAGGGAGACGAAGGGGTCGTGGGTGTGCCAGTACTCCTGGGGGAGGTCGCCGCCGCCGGGCCAGGGGGAGACGCGCGAGGTGGGGATGTGGGTGTGCTCGGGGAACCAGAGCGATTCGAAGCCGCGGGCCTCGGCTTCGCGGGCGAGGGGTGGGGGTTGAATTGCGTAGTCGGTGGGGAACATGGAGACGCCGAAGTCGGTCATGTGGTGTCCAATCCTTGGGTGCTGCACGGCGGCAGCGCTGCTTTGCATTTGAGGATATCGGTTGGCGCTCTGCGTCGGACTGGAGGTGAGTGGGGCAGCGGGCACGGCGAAGCTGGAGGGGGATCGATCCTCCAGAGGAAAAAAATCGCGGCGGCGCGGAGACGGGTGGGGTGGATTACCAGGGGTCGTCGTCGTCCTCGGGCGCTTCTTGGTCCGGGAGGCGGACGGGCGCCGGCTCGGGGGCGGCTTCGACGGGTTCGACGGGTTCCACGGATTTGGGGCGGTCGTAGAGGTCGCGGAGTTGGTGGCGGGCGAATTCGTAGGGGTGGGCGGCCTGGAGCAGGCGTTGGACGAGTTGGTGTCGGGGGTTGGCGGGGGAGAATTCGGTGGCGAGGGCGATGGCGGCGACGACGCAGACGTGGGGCGGGTGCGGGGGAGCGGAGAGGCGGGCCAGGCGCTGGAGGGTGGCGCGGTAGTGGAAGGGGTTGGGCATGATGGACCTCGCTGGTTACAGAACTGATGTTCTTAGATTAGCGAGGTTGGGCAGGGGAGGATCGGGTCGCGGACCGCGTCAGGCGCGGGGAACAGTGGGGCGGGGTGGGGAATGGTGAGGGGCGGGGGGTTAGATCGTGAGGCCGCCGAGTCCGAGCAGCCCGCGGGCGTGTTCGACTTCGCCGACGTGACGGTAGCCGTGGTAGAGGAGCATTCCGGTGAGGGCTTGCCAGATGGTCATGGGCGGGGTGGGGCGGATGACGATCTCGTGGTCGAGGTCGTCCGGGGTCAGGGTGGTGACCCAGTCGCGGGTGGCGATCCAGACCTGCTGCTGGTAGGTGAGCCAGGCGTCGACGTCGGTGAGGAGGACGGCGTCGGCCTGGGCTTTGGTCATGCCGGTGCCCTGGGAGGTGCGGTGGAGGCCGAAGTGTTCGTCCCAGCCGCCGTTGAGCCAGACGGTGGGTTGGCGCTGGGCGACCCAGTTGACGATGTTGTCCTCGGTGCGGACGTAGTGCCAGAGGGAGAAGAAGGCGCTGACGCCGTGGTCGGCGGGGCGGGCGTTCCACTGCTCCGCGGACAAATCGGGGACGGCGCGGTCGAGCAGGGCGTGCATCCCGTCGAGGCCTTCCTGGATCACTTCGAGCTGGGTCAGCGGCATGGATTGGCTCCTTGAGGTGGTGGGGGTCGTCTGTTGGCGTTCTGATCATATGCTGAGGGCAGAGCGAGGAGCGGCACATGGCGAACCGGGTTGCGGCGGGCGAATATCAGGAGGTGCTGCGTCACGGGACGATGTCGGTGGGGTTGTACACGCCGCGCGAAGTGGACAAGCAAGCGCCGCATGATCAGGATGAGGTGTACATCGTAGCTTCGGGGAGCGGGGTGTTTGCGCTGGGGAACGAGCGGATGCCGTGCGGGCCGGGGGACACGTTCTTTGTCGGGGCCGGCGCGCGGCATCGGTTTGAGGAGTTCAGCGAGGACCTGGCGGTCTGGGTGGTGTTCTATGGTCCGCCGGGCGGGGAGCACGCGCACAATGCGGGTTGAGCCGGGCTGAGGCGGGTTTTGGCTAGTAGACGCCGCCGAGTTTTTCGTGGTCCCAGCTGTAGATGCGGGTGGGGTTGATGCGGACGACGGCGCGCTTGGAGGCCTGGCGGCGGCGTTGTTCGTTGTCCATGGGGAGGGTGGAGGGGCCGGTGGCGTTGGGGTTGCGCTTGGTGCCCGTGGCGTCCTGGACGGCCATGACGAGGTCGGGGTCGTTCTCGATCACGTCGGCGTCGCCTTCGATCACGAGGCCCTTGATTTTGGAGTACTCGGTGCCGGATTCGAGCATGACGGTGATGCGGGGGTCGCGCTTGAGGTTGAGCACCTTCTGGGCCTTGGCGTAGGTGGTGAAGTGGATTTTGTCGTCGATGACGCCGTACCACATGGCGACGAGGTGGGGGAAGCCGTTGTGGCCGTTGGAGGCGACCTGGAGGGTCCAGCCGGTCTCGATGAATTCTTTGGCTTCGTCGTCGGTCATGGCGATCAGGTTGCGTCGGCTGGGCATGGGTGCTCCGATCTGAGTCTTGTGCTGTGAGCAGTGTAGGGGTAGCCCCCCTCTGTCGCTCCGCGACATCTCCCCCCCGCGGGGCGCGGGGAGAGCGGAGTTTAGGGGCGGGTCATTTCTTCGGGGCGGACCCACTCGGCGAACTGGGCTTCGGTGAGGAGGCCGAGTTCGAGGCCGGCGGAGAGGAGGGTGCCGTTGTCGGCGTGGGCTTTCTTGGCGATGGCGGCGGCGTTGTCGTAGCCGAGGTGGGGGTTGAGGGCGGTGACGAGCATGAGGGAGGAGCGCATGAGCTCGTCGATGCGCTGGTGGTTGGGCTCGATGCCGACGACGCAGTTGTCGGTGAAGGAGACGGCGGCGTCGCCGAGGAGTTTGATGCTCTGGAGGTTGTTGAAGGCCATGACGGGCTTGAAGACGTTGAGTTCGAAGTGGCCGTTGGCGCCGCCGATGGAGACGGAGACGGCGTTGCCCATGACCTGGGCGCAGACCATGGTGAGGGCCTCGGACTGGGTGGGGTTGACCTTGCCGGGCATGATCGAGGAGCCCGGTTCGTTGGCGGGGAGGTTGAGTTCGCCGAGGCCGGCGCGGGGGCCGGAGCCGAGCATACGCACGTCGTTGGCGATTTTCATCAGGGAGACGGCGATGGTGTTGAGGACGCCGGCGAGTTCGACCTGGGCGTCGTGGGCGGCGAGGGCTTCGAACTTGTTGGGGGCGGTGACGAAGGGGAGGCCGGTGATGGCGGCGATCTCTTCGGCGACCTGGACGGCGTAGTCGGGGTGGGAGTTGATGCCGGTGCCGACGGCGGTGCCGCCGAGGGCGAGTTCGTAGAGGCGGGGGAGGGTCTGCTCGGCGCGCTTGAGGCCGTAGGCGACCTGCTGGACATAACCGCTGAACTCTTGGCCGAGGGTGAGGGGGACGGCGTCCATGAAGTGGGTGCGGCCGATCTTGACGATGTCGGCCCAGGCGTCGGCCTTGGTCTGGAGCGCGTCGTGGAGGTATTGGAGGCTGGGGATCAGGTGTTGGACGGTCTGCTCGGCGGTGGCGATGGCCATGGCGCCGGGGAAGACGTCGTTGGAGGACTGGGACATATTGACGTGGTCGTTGGGGTGGACCGGGGACTTGGAGCCGATTTCGCCGCCGAGCAGCTCGATGGCGCGGTTGGAGATGACCTCGTTGGCGTTCATGTTGGACTGGGTGCCGGAGCCGGTCTGCCAGACGACGAGGGGGAAGTGGTCGTCGAGGTCGCCGTCGATGACCTGCTGGCCGGCGGCGCGGATGGCGTCGGCGAGTGCGGGGTCGAGGCGGCCGAGTTTCTGGTTGGCGGAGGCGGAGGCGTGCTTGACGATGCCCATGGCGCGGAGGATGGAGCGGGGCATCCGCTCGCCGCCGATCTTGAAGTTTTCGAGGGAGCGCTGGGTCTGCGCGCCCCAGTAGCGATCGGCGGGGACGCCGATCGTGCCCATGGTGTCGGATTCGACTCGGATGTCGCTCATGGTTTGGTCCTCAGCAGGGTGTGGCGGCGGTTGGGGATTGCGCCTGGTTGGCGCTAGCTGGCGCTCAGGCGGGCCATGTCGTCGACGAGGCCCCGGACGGCGTCGGCGGAGTGTTGGAGTTGGGCCTGTTCGTCGTCGGTGAGGTTGATTTCGAGGACTTGCTCGATGCCGTTGGCGCCGAGGATGACGGGGACACCGATGAAGAGTCCGTTGACGCCGTACTGGCCGTCGAGGAGGGCGGCGCAGGGGAGGATGCGGCGCTTGTCGAGGGCGATGGCGTCGACCATTTGGGCGACGGCGGCGGAGGGGGCGTAGAAGGCGGAGCCGGTCTTGAGCAGGTTGACGATTTCAGCGCCGCCGTAGCGGGTGCGCTGGATGATCTGGTCGAGCTGGTCTTGGGGGAGGAGTTTGGTGATGGGGATGCCGGCGGCGGTGGTGTAGGAGGCGAGGGGGACCATGGTGTCGCCGTGTCCGCCGAGGACGAAGGCGTTGATGTCTTCGACGGAGACGTGGACGGCTTCGGCGAGGAAGGAGCGGTAGCGGGCGGTGTCGAGGATGCCGGCCATGCCGACGACGCGGGAGCTGGGAATGCCGGCTGCGTCGTAGGCGACGTGGCACATGGCGTCGAGGGGGTTGGAGACGACGACGATGGTGGCGTCGGGGGATTCGGCGATGGCGGCGCGGGTGACGGAGTCGACGATGCCCATGTTGATTTGGAGGAGGTCGTCGCGGGACATGCCGGGCTTGCGGGCGACGCCGGAGGTGATCACGATGATGTCGGAGTTGGCGGTGGGGCCGTAGTCGGTGGCGCCGGTGATGGAGGCGTCGATGCCGACGACCGGGGAGGCCTCGTACATATCGAGGGCTTTGCCCTGGGGCAGGCCGTCGACGATGTCGACGAGGACGATGTCGGCGTAGCCGCGCTCGGCGAGTCGCTGGGCGGTGGTCGCGCCGACGTTGCCGGCGCCGATGACGGTTACCTTCGTGCGCATGGTGATGTTCCTCTCTGGGCACGGGCGGATGCGCCCGCGATGGATGGCGGCGTGAGTGTGTACCTACTTGTTATCCGATACGCGGCTTTGGGTCTGCTACGTGAGCAGCGATGCGCGGCGATCGGGGGGCGCGGCATGGCGGGTTACGGCTGGTTACTGTTGGGCGGCGATGTTGTTGAGGGCGCTGCCGGCTTGGAACCAGGTGATTTGCTCTTCGGTGTAGGTGTGGTTGACCGGGACTTCGTCGGTGGCGCCGTCCTCGTGGTCGATGCGGAGGGTGAGGGGCTGGCCGGGGGCGAAGTCGGCGAGGCCGAGGACGCTGAGGCGGTCGCGTTGGCCGACGAGGTCGTAGTGGGCGGGGTCGGTGAAGGTGAGGGCGAGGATGCCTTGCTTCTTCAGGTTGGTCTCGGCGATGCGGGCGAAGGAGCGGGCGATCACGACATAACCGCCGCTGAAGCGGATTTCCATGGAGGCGTGCTCGCGGCTGGAGCCTTCGCCGTAGTTTTCGTCGCCGACGGCGACCCAGCGGATGCCGGCGTCCTTGTAGGCGCGGGCGACTTCGCTGACGGATTGGTCGGGCTGGCCGCTGATCTGGTTGAGGGTGGTGCCGGCGCCGCCGCTGAAGGCGTTGACGCCGCCGCTGAAGAGGTTGCCGGAGATGTTCTCGAGGTGACCGCGGAAGCGCAGCCAGGAGCCGGCGGGGGAGATGTGGTCGGTGGTGGTTTTGCCCTGGGTCTTGAGCAGGAGTGACATAAAGGTGTAGTCGTTGCCGTCCCAGGCGGGGAATGGGGTGAGGCGCTGGAGGCGGTCGCTCTCGGGGCTGACGATCACATCGACGTCGCTGCCGTCCTCGGGCGGGGCGATGTAGCCTTCGTCGCCGGGGTCGAAGCCGTCGGGGGGGAGTTCGTCGCCGCTGGGCGGGCTGAAGCGGAACTCGCCGTCGGCGGTGGGGATGGCGTCGCGGCGGGGGTCGAAGCCCATCTCGCCGGCGAAGGCGGTGGCGACGACCAGTTCGGGGGAGCCGATGAAGGCGAGGGTGTTGCGGTTGGCGTCGTTGCGGCCGGGGAAGTTGCGGTTGAAGGAGGTGACGATGGTGTTCTGTTGGTCGCCCTCGATGTCCTCGCGCTTCCACTGGCCGATGCAGGGGCCGCAGGCGTTGGCGAGGACGGTCGCGCCGGCGGCCTCGAAGGCGTTGATCTGGCCGTCGCGGAGGATGGTGGCGCGGATTTGCTCGGAGCCGGGGGTGACGAGCAGGGGGGTGCGGAGGGCCAGGCCGGCCTCGGCGGCCTGACGGGCGATGTGAGCGGCGCGGCTCATGTCTTCGTAGGAGGAGTTGGTGCAGGAGCCGATCAGGGCGCTTTCGACGTTGATCGGGTAGTCCTGCGATTCCATGAAGGAACGGATCTCGGCGACGGTGTTGCGGAGATCGGGGGTGTGCGGTCCGACCCAGGCGGGCTCGAGGTCGCTGAGGTTGATTTCGATGACGCGGTCGAAGATGTCGTGGCGGGCGTCGGCGACGCCGTCGTCGGCGCGGAGGTGCTCGGCGTTGGCTTCGGCGAGGGCGGCGAGCTCGGCGCGGCCGGTGCTGCGCAGGTAGTCGGCGGTGCGGGCGTCGAAGGGGAAGAGGGAGGTGGTTGCGCCGATCTCTGCGCCCATGTTGGTGACGGTGCCGCGGCCGGTGGCGCTCATGGAGTCGAGGCCGGGGCCGAAGTACTCGACGATTGCGCCGGTGCCGCCTTTGACGGTGAGGGCGTCGGCGACGCGGAGGATGACGTCCTTGGGGGCGGTCCAGCCGTCGAGTGCGCCGGTGAGGTAGACGCCGATGAGCTTGGGCATGGTGACGCCCCAGCCGAGGCCGGCCATCACGTCGACGGCGTCCGCGCCGCCGACGCCGATGGCGATCATGCCCATGCCGCCGGCGTTGGGGGTGTGGGAGTCGGTGCCGATCATCATGCCGCCGGGGAAGGCGTAGTTCTCGAAGACGACCTGGTGGATGATGCCGGAGCCGGGCTTCCAGAAGCCAGCGCCGTAGCGGGCGGCGGCGCTGCGGAGGAACTCGTAGACTTCTTCGTTCTCGGTGATGGCGACGGCGAGGTCGGAGTCTGCGCCGACGCGGGCCTGAATCAGGTGGTCGCAGTGGACGGTGGTGGGGACGACGACGCGCTGGAGGCCGGCGAGCTCGAACTGGAGGAGGGCCATCTGGGCGGTGGCGTCCTGGAGGGCGACGCGGTCGGGCTGGAGGGAGGCGTGGTCTGCGCCGCGCTCGATGGGCTGGTTTTCGGGGTCGGTGAAGTGGCCGAAGAGGATTTTTTCGGCGAGGGTGAGGGGTCGGTCGAGGCGTTCGCGGGCGACGGCGATTCCGTCTCGGAGGCGGGCGTAGGCGGCGTCAATGCGCTGGAGGGCGTCGGGTTCGTAGGCCATGGGAGGGTCCAGTTCGGTGCGGACGAGCGGGCGCTGGGAGCTGGGGGGAACTCCTCTCAGAGGGGGATGTTGCCGTGCTTCTTGGGGGGTGAGGTGTCGACCTTGTCGGCGAGCATGTCGAGGGCGCGGAAGATGGCGGTGCGGGTGTCGCGGGGGTGGATCACGTCGTCGACGAAGCCGAGTTCGGCGGCTTGATAGGGGCGGTAGAACTCGGCCTCGTATTCGGCGATCAGCCTGGCGCGCTCGGCGGTGGGATCGTCGGCGGCGGCGATGCGGCGGCGGTGGATGATGTTGACTGCGCCGTCGGAGCCGGTGACGGCGATTTGGGCGGTGGGCCAGGCGAGGTTGACGTCGGAGCGGAGGTGCTTGCTGCTCATGACGACGTACGCGCCGCCGATGGACTTGCGGAGGGTGACGGCGACCTTGGGGACGGTGGCTTCGGCGTAGGCGTAGAGCAGCTTTGCGCCGTGGGCGATGATGCCGCCGTACTCCTGTTGGGTACCGGGGAGGAAGCCGGGGACGTCAACGAGGGTGACGATGGGGATGTTGAAGCAGTCGCAGAAGCGGACGAAGCGGGCGGCTTTGCGGGAGGCGTCGATGTCGAGGACGCCGGCGAGGGTGTCGGGGTCGTTGGCGACGATGCCGACGCCGTAGCCGCCCATGTGGGCGAAGCCGATGGCGACGTTGCGGGCCCACTGCGCCTGGATTTCCATGAACTCGCCGTTGTCGACGAGTTCACGGATGACGCGGCGGATGTCGTAGGGGCGGGTGGAGTCGGCGGGGACGATGTCGATGAGGCTGTCGAGTTTGCGCTCGGGGGAGTCGCCGGTATCGGTCCAGGGGGCGTCTTCCATGTTGTTCTGGGGGAGGAAGGTGAGGAGTTGGCGGACGCTGTTGAGGGTGGCTTCTTCGCCGGGGATGCAGAAGTGGGCGACGCCGGTCTTGGTGGCGTGGGTGATTGCGCCGCCGAGTTCTTCGTGGGTGACTTCCTCGCCGGAGACGGCGCGGATCACGTCGGGGCCGGTGATGTACATCTGGCCGGTACCCTGGACCATGAAGATGAAGTCCATGATGGCGGGCGAGTAGACGCCGCCGCCGGCGGCGGGGCCGGCGCAGACGGCGATCTGGGGGACGAGGCCGGAGGAGAGGGTGTTGCGCAGGAAGATCTCGCCGTAACCGCGCAGGGAGGTGACGCCTTCCTGGATGCGCGCGCCGCCGCCGTCGTTGATGGCGACGATGGGCGCACCGACCTTCATGGAGAGTTCCTGGGCCTTGACGATTTTCTCGGCGGCGGCTTCGGAGACGGAGCCGCCGAAGAGGGTGAAGTCCTGGGCGTAGGCGAAGACGGTGCGGCCGTCAACGGTTCCATGGCCGACGACGACGGCGTCGCCTTCGGGGCGGTTGCGTTCGAGGCCGAAGCCGGAGCCGCGGTGTTTGACGAAGGGGTCGATCTCGGTGAAGGAGCCGGCGTCAAAGAGGATGTCGAGGCGCTCGCGGGCGCTGAGTTTGCCGCGTCCGTGTTGGCGTTCCATGGCGGCAGCGCGGGCGTGGTCGGCGTTGCCGTTGAGGCGGCGGTCGGCGACTTCCTGGAGGAGGTAGTCGATGCCGCGCTGCGCAGAGTTCTGGGCAGGTTCTGAGACCATGTGACACCTGTCGCTCGGTCCGAAAGGACGCGTCTAATCACGGCTTCGCAGAGAGTGAGGCTACTACAGGGGGAATGCGCGGACAATCTAGCCAGGGCACAACCGAGGGCGAGTCTGCTCATCGGCCTGCTAACCGGGCGGTTCGCTCGGTTCGGCTGGTTCGATGGCGCCGGTGGGCGGGAGGATCAACTCCTGGCCGACGTGCAGGTTGGCGGCCTGCGCTTCGGTGAGGTTGTTGTGGTTCATCAGCTCGACCCAGTCGAGGCCGTGGGCGACGGCGATGGAGGAGAGGGAGTCGCCGGGCTGGACGATGTAGACCTCGCCGGGTGGGGGTGCTGGCTGGGCGGGTGTTGCGGGCGTGTCCCCGTCGGTGGTCTGCGGGGCGGCGGCGCCGCAGGCGTCGTCGCGGATGGGGATGCGCATTTCCTGACCGATGGAGAGGCTGTCGATGTCGATGATGTTGTTGAGCCGCTGGATCTCGTCCTGATTGATGCAGAACTGGGCGGCGATGGAGGCGAGGGTGTCGCCGGCTTGGACCTCGTAGATGATCTCGGTGACGGGCGGGCGCTCGATGGTGATCTCGTCGCGGAAGAGGTAGGGGGTGGGCAGGGGATCGGGGAGCGCTTCGACGGGGATGGTTCCGTCCGTGGCGGTGGGCGGTGGCGGCGCGGTGGATTGGGCGGGTTCCGTGGTGGTCGCTGCGCCGCTATTGTTGCAGGCGGCGGTGAGCGTTGCCGCCAGGATGAGCAGCACGCCAAGCAGCACGCCAGGGAAGGGGCCGGGGTTGCGTAATCGGTTCACTCTTCCAGTGTTGCACGGATTGGGGCTGGCGGGTTAGTCGGGGGCGCAGGGGACTGTGGAAATGACCGGGCTGCCGGCGCGGGCCAGGAGGCAGGTGAGGATGGCGTGGTTGAGCGCTCCGATTTCGGCGTAGGGCTGGTAGTGGAAGCGGTCGAGGTTGTCGAGGGGGGTGTGCAGGAGGCCGCCGGGGGCGAAGGTGAAGACGATGGGGACGCCGGCTTCCTGGAAGCTGGCGTGGTCGGAGTAGGGGACGCGCTGACTGCTGAATGTTGCGTCTGCGCCGAGCTGGGCGGCGGCGGTGAGGACGAGGGCACGGAGGTGGCGCTCGCTGTAGATGGTGAGCGGGCGGATGTCGCCGCCGACGGCGTCGAGGTTGAGCATGGCGGTGACGTCGGCGAGTTGGCCGCGGTCGCGGAGTGTCCGGACGTGGGCGGCGGAGCCGTGCAGGCCGACCTCCTCCGCGCCGAAGCCGACGAAGCAGAGGTCCTGGGCGGCGGGGTGATCGCTCCAGAGTTCGGCGAGGGCGAGGGTGAGGGCGGCGCCGGAGGCGTTGTCGTTTGCGCCGACGACGTCGGGGACGGTGTCGTAGTGGCCGCCGACGATGACGCGGCAGACGCCGTCGGGCTTGCGGGCGATCACGTTGCGGGATTCGCCGTTCATGGGCGGCAGCGCGGGGATGGTGAGGGTTTGGTCGATCCAGTTGTCCAGCAGGTCGCCGGTTTCGCGGCTGACGAGGAGCACGGGAATGTCGAAGGAGTCGAGGCCGAGCGTGCCGCCGAAGGAGTCGGAGGCGCGTTGGTTGGCGATGATCAGGGCGGTGGCGCCGGCGTCCACGGCGTGGGCGGCTTTGGCGCTGAACTCGATCACGCCGCGGTTGACGAGGGTGATTTTGCCGCGGGCGTTCACGGCGGCGAAGTCTGCGGCCTCGCCGTGGCCGGGAATTCGGGTGAGGGGCGCGTCGGCGTGGTGGTCGGCAGAGCCGCTGAAGTGGAATCCGAGGTGGGCGACGCCGTCGGGGGTGATGAGGCGGGCGAAGCGTTGCGGGGCGGTGTAGGTGAAGTCGTGGATTTCTGCTTCGTAGCCGAGCTGACGGAAGGTGTCGGCGAGATAGAGGGCGGCGGCGAGCTCCTGTTCGGTGCCGGAGGCGCGGGGGCCGAGGTCGCCGGCGAGCGCCTGGAGGTAGGAGAGCGCGAGCTCGGGTTGATAGTCGGGCGCGGGAACGGCGGGGATGATTGCGGCGGCCCGGGTGGGCGTCGGTTGGGGGTCGGCGGCGTCGGCCGCGTCGGCCGCCTGGGGCTGCTCCGGTTCGCTTTGCTGCGGCGGCGCGGGTGGGCGCTGTTGCGTGGTGGGAGGATCCGTGGCTTGCGCGGGTGCTGGCGGGTTGGTCGAGCGTGAGGGTTGTGCGTCCTGCGGCTCGGCGGCGGGCGTTGTTTGCTGGTCGGGGGCTTGGGACGCGGTCGGGTTGGGGGTAGGCGGCTCCGTCGCGCGGCAGGCAGCGGCGATGAGCGCGGCGCAGAGGAGGAGCGCAGTGAGCGTGGGCACCGCGGGAGCTTAGCGATTGCGACGGAAGAAGCGGCGCAAGGGATTTTGCTGGGGTTGTTCGTAGCTGATGTAGCGGTCGCGCCAGTAGCCGCCCCTGGGTTGGTTGGCCTGGGGGTTGCCGCCGCGTGAGGTCCAGAAGAGGCCGATGAGGAAGATGACGATGCCGGCGACGGCGATCCAGAGACCGCCGCCGCGCAGGATGAGGCCGACGATCAGCATGATCGCGCCTAGGATGAGGAGATGGTTGGGGGTGAGCGCGGTGACGCGCTTCACGAGGCCGCCGGCGAAGCGCTGGGCGGCGAGGCGAATCGGTCCGGGGCGGCTCGATTGGCGCCGGCGCCAGTCGAAGTCCTCGATGTTGGAGAGGACTTCCTCAACGTCGCGTTCGAGGCGGTCAGAACTGTCCGACATGGTCACTCCTCCGCTGCCCGCTGCGCTTAGTTTAGCGCGAATGGGGATTGCCCCACCCGCCGCCGCCCGGGGTTTCGACGCGCACGATGTCGCCGGGCTCGACGTTGATGGTGATCTTGCCGGGCAGCCGTCGGCGGGCGGCGGCGCCGTTGGCAGCGGTGGTTTCGAGGCTGTTGCGGCCGGTGCGGCCGGGCTGCCCGCCTTGCGCGCCCCACGGTTGTTGGGTGCGGCGTTCGGTGATCAGGGTGAGCTGGGCGGGACCGAGGAATTGGGTGCGGCGGATGAGTCCGTGTCCGCCGCGGTGGCGGCCGCGGCCGCCGGAGCGGGGGCGGATGCTGTTCTCGATCACGCGCAGGGGGTAGGCGAGCTCCAGGGCTTCGGCGGGCGTGTTGAGGGTGTTGGTCATGTGCGAATGGGCGGCGTCGAGGCCGGGGCCTTCGGGTCCTGCGCCGAGTCCGCCGCCGGAGGTTTCGTAGTAGGCCCAGGGTTGGCCGCTGCGGGGATCGATTCCGCCGGCGGTCAGGTTGTTCATGGTTCCGGAGGAGGCGGCGGGCATGCGATCGGGCAGGAGCTGGTTGAATGCGCCCCAGACGGTGTCGACGATGCGCTGGGAGGTCTCGACGTTGCCGGCGGCGACGGCGACGGGCGACTGGGCGGCGACGACGGAACGCTCGGGCAGGGTGAAGGTGATGGGGCGGAAGAGGCCGGAGTTCATCGGGGTATCGGGGGGGAGGAGGCAGCGGATGACGTAGTAGCAGGCCGAGCGGGTGACGGGCGCGACGGCGTTGATGGAGGCGGCGCGCTGGGGGGCGCTGCCGGAGAAGTCGAAGTGCGCTCGATCTTCGGTGAGCGTGAGTTCGAGCTTGATCGGGACGGGATCGGGGGTGTGGCCGTCGTCGTCGAGGGCGTCGCTGAAGTTCCAGACGCCGTGCGGCAGCTCGGCGAGGGCGGCGCGGGTGAGGCGTTCGCCGTAGTCGAGCAGGGCGGCGGTGGTTTGGCGGTAGGCGTCGCCGCCGTAGTCGGCGTGGAGGTCGGCGATGCGTCGCTCGCCGAGGCGTTGGGCGGCGACCTGGGCGTTGAAGTCGCCGCGGCGCTCGTCCGGGGTGCGGACGTTGCGCAGGATCAGCGCCAGCGCTTCTTCGACCAATGCGCCGGCGCGGTAGAGGCGAATGGGGGGGATGACGAGGCCTTCCTGGATCAGCTCGCGGGCGACGGGCATGGAGCCGGGGGCCATGCCGCCGATGTCGGCCTGATGGGCGCGGCTGGCGACATAACCGATTGGTTGATCGCTGCTGTGGTCGGAGCGGTCGGAGGCGAAGACGGGGGAGACCATCGTGACGTCGGGCAGGTGGGTGCCGCCGAGGAAGGGGTCGTTGAGGATGGCGAGGTCGCCGGGCTGCCAGGGGGTGAGGCGTTCGACGGCGCGGACGGATTCGGGCATTGCGCCGAGGTGGACGGGGATGTGCGCGGCCTGGGCGAGCAGTTGGCCGTCGTGGTCGAAGACGGCGCAGGAGAAATCGGCGCGCTCCTTGATGTTGGGGGAGAGGGCGGTGTGGCGCAGGGCTGCGCCCATCTCCTCGGCGATGGAGCTGACGAGCGAGTCGAAGATGGCGAGGCGGGCGGGATCGATGTTGGCGGGCATCATGCGGCTCTTCAGGAATCACGCCGGAGCAGGAGGCTGCCGGTGGGTAGGGGCGCGGCGGTCCAGCCGGGGGGGACGGTGACGGTCGTGTCGAGTTGGGTGATGATTGCGGGTCCGGTGACGGGCTCGACGATTGAGGCGCGAGGGAGGATTTGGGTCTCGCGGGTCTGGTCCCAGGTGACGCGGGCGGTTGTGACTTGTGCGTCGGAGGCGTCGGGGGCGTTGGCTGCGGCTTGGGAGCGGCCGAGTTCGCCGCGGTAGCCGCTGTGGCGGGCCTTTGCTCGGGCGGTGACGACCTCGACCGGGGTCTCGGGGGCGGCGAAGCCGAAGCGTTCGTGGTGCGCCTCGTGGAACGCCTGGCGGACGGCTTCGGCTTGATGATCGGCTTGGTGGTCGGCTTGGTGCTGGCGGCCGGCGCTGAGGGAGACCGTGAGTTCGTGGGACTGGCCGCGGTAGCGGAGGTCGGCGGCGTACTCGACGCTGACGTTGTCGGCGTAGCCGTCCTCGGCCATTGCGGAGCGGGCTTGCGAGGCCAGCGCGGTGAACGCTTGATCCAGGGCGTCGATTGCGCCCTCGGCCTCGGGCGCGATGGTGAGGTGGAGGCCTTGCTCGGCGTCGCGAGTGATGTCGGCGATCAACATGCCGGCCGCGGAGAGCACGCCAGGGGCGGCCGGGATCAGGGCTTGGGGAATGCCGACGGCGTTGGCGAGGTCGCAGGCGTGCAGGGGTCCCGCGCCGCCGAAGGCGACGAGGGCGTAACGGGCGGGATCGTAGCCGCGTTCGACCGAGATGACGCGCAGGGCGCGGGCCATGTTGGCGTTGACGACGTCGATTACTGCTTGGGCGGCCGCTTCGACGGAGTCGAACGGCTCGGCGATGGCGGCGATTGCCTGGTGCGCGCGCTCCACGTCCAGGGCGACGGCGCCGCCGAGCTGTTGCTCGGGCCGGAGGCGGCCGAGGACGACGTGGGCGTCGGTGACGGTGGGCAGCGCGCCGCGTCCGTAGGCGGCGGGTCCGGGGTCAGCGCCGGCGGATTGCGGGCCGACGCGGAGCGCGCCGCCGGGGTCGAACCAGGCGATGGAGCCGCCGCCCGCGCCGACGGTGTGCAGATCGACGGCGGGGGTGCGGATAGGCATGTCGTCGACGATGAGGTCGGTGCGTTCGAGGAGGCGGCCGGGGCAGAGGGCGACGTCGGCGGAGGTGCCGCCCATGTCGAAGGTGATGGCCTGGGGGAAGCCGTCGGACTCGGCGGCGGCGAAGGCGCCGGCGACGCCGCCGGCGGGTCCCGAGAGGACGGTGCGCACGGCGTTGCGGCCGGCGGAGCGGGCGGAGAGCGAGCCGCCGTTGGACTGCATGATGCGCAGGAGCATGCGGCGGTCGCGATCCTCGCTGCGATCCGGGCTGCGATCCTGGCCGCGATCCTGGCCGAGCCGTGATTCCAGCGCGTCGAGATAGTTGGTCATCACGGGGGCGAGGTAGGCGTTGGCGGTGGTGGTGCTCATGCGCTCGAACTCGCGGTGTTGGGGGAGGATTTCGGAGGAGGCGGAGACGTTGAAGCCGCGCGCGCGGGCGCGTTCGGCGGCGGTCGCTTCGTGTTCGGGGTTGATGAAGCTGAAGAGGAGGCAGAGCGCGACGCTGGGGACGCGGGCACGCTCGATGCGATCGAGGACGGCGTCCAGCTGGGCGAGGTTGAGCGGGGTGACGACCGCGCCGTCGGCGGCGATGCGTTCGTCCAGCTCGAAGCGGAGCCGCGGCGGGACGAGCGGCTCGTGCCGCTGGGGATGCAGCGCGTAGAGATCGGGCCGCGCCTGGCGGCCGATGGCGAGGGTGTCGCGGAAGCCTTGCGTGGTGATCAGGGCGGTCGAGGCGCCGGTGCGGGTGAGCAGGGTGTTGGTGGCGACGGTGGAGCCGTGCACGACTTCCTCGGGCGCCCAGCCGAACTCGGCGAGGCCGTTGATGATCGCGCGGCCCGGATCGTCCGGGGTGGAGGGGCGCTTGGCGATGCGGAGCTGGCCGTCGCGGAGGAAGACGAAGTCGGTGAAGGTGCCGCCGACATCGACGCCGAGCAGTTGGTTGTGCGGTTGCGCGGTCTGGTTGGGGTCGGTGTTGGGGTCGATGATCGGGTCGGTGGAGGTCATGATTGCGCCAGTCTACGACGCGTCAGCGGGTTGCTTGACTGCCAGCGGGTGCGCTCATAGCGTCAGTTGATAAGCTCGGTTCTGATCAATCGTTGACTGAGCTCACTGTGCTTACTGGGCTTCCTGCGGAGATGGATGGGTACCGATGTCTGACGCTGCCGAGATGGTGTTGCAAGCGGAGAGTCGGGCGGTTGTGGGGAAGAGAGTCAAGCAGTTGCGCCGCGCGGGCGTGGTGCCGGGCAACGTCTATGGGCGGGGGCTGGAATCGCGGGCGATCCAGGCGCCGCTGACGGAGATTCGCCGCGTCTTTGGCGCGATCGACCGCAATGCGGTGGTGCCGATGTCGATTGACGGGGCCAGCGACACGATTCCGGTGGTGCTGCGCGGCATCCAGCGGCATCCGGTCACGCGCCGGCTGCTGCATCTGGACTTCTACCAGGTGGATCTGAGCCGCGCGATTCACTCGGAAGCGCGGCTGGTGCTGCTTGGCGACGCGGGAGCGGTGTCGCGTGGGGGCACAGTGGTGCAGTCGCTTGAGTACGTCATGCTTGAGGCGCTGCCGACGGCGATGCCTTCGGTGATCGAGGTCGATATCTCGGTCCTGGACGAGTTTGGCCACTCCGTGCTGGTGCGCGATCTGGTGTTTCCGGAGGGGGTCAGCGCGCTGACGGATGGCGCGGTCGCGGTGGCGACGGCGCTTGCGCCGCGCGTGACCGAGGAGGAGGAAGAGGCGGAGGAGCAGGCGGCTGAGGACGCGCTCCTGGAGGGCGCGGCGGCGGCGGTCGAGGAATAGCGCGGGATATCCGGCTATCTGGCAGCGCTGTGCGGCGACTCGGCGCGGAGGCGGTCGCCGCGCAGCTGGCCGCAGGCGGCGGCGATGTCGCGGCCTTGCTCGACGCGGACGGTGGTGGGGACGCCGCGCTCTTGCAGCGCCTGTTGAAAGCCGAGCACGGCGCGTCGGGACGGGCGCTCGCCCTGCACGCCGGGGGATGGATTCAGCGGAATCAGGTTGACGTGCGCGCGCAGGCCGCGAATGCGGTCGGCCAGTTGGCGCGCCTGACTGCGGCTGTCGTTGACGCCGCGCAGCAGGACGTACTCGAAGGTGACGCGGCCGCCGGTCTGGCGGTTGTGGTCGCGGACTGCGCCGAGGATGTCCGCGACCGATGCGCCGGGGACGGGAACCAGCTCGCGGCGCAGCCGCGGCTCGGGGGCGTGGAGGGAGACGGCGAGGTTGACCTGGGGGTGGTCGGCGGCGAGGCGGCGGATGTTCTGGGG
Organism: Dehalococcoidia bacterium; assembly: GCA_965200625.1. Classification (GTDB taxonomy): domain Bacteria; phylum Chloroflexota; class Dehalococcoidia; order Bin125; family Bin125; genus Bin125. Next base: position 678,447 of record OZ241375.1, on the reverse strand, counting down.
GATGCCCACTGTGGACACGGTGATCCGCCGGGGGGAGAGGGCGAAGCCGGTCGGGTCGGTGAGGCGCTGAATTGCTTCGCTGACGTTGGCGTAGTTGGCGAGCGGTTCGCCCATGCCCATGAAGACGACGTGGGTGAGTTCGCGGGCTTCCGCGCGGGCCCAGGCGCGGGCGAGGATGGCCTGATGCATGATCTCGCCGGCCGTGAGTTGACGGCGCAAGCCTTGCAGTCCGGTAGCGCAGAAGACGCAGCCCATGGCGCAGCCGGCCTGCGAGGACAGGCAGACGGTGTCCCGCGGGGCGGAGCGGATGAGCACGGTCTCGATCAGCTCGCCGTCGCTGAGGCGCACGAGGGCTTTGCTGGTGGAGCCGTCGGCGGAGGTCTGGACGTCGATGGGGGCGGTCGGCGGGGCGCTGAGTTCGGTGAGTTGGCGGCGGAGGTCGGCGGGTAGGTCGGACATCTTGGTGGGATCGAGCACGCCGCGTTGGTACAGCTGCCGCCAGATTTGGTTGGCGCGGTAGGGCGGCTGCTTGAGTGTGCTGACCAGGTCGTCCAGCGCGGGGCGGTTGAGATTGAGGAGGTCAGGCATTTCAGGCATTTCAGGCATTGTCGGGGCCGAATCGTTGTCCGACCAGATCGCGCGTTCCGCGTGAGAATTCGGCGGCGCTGAGCTCGCGCTTGCCGGCTCGCTGCAGGCGGGTGACGTTGAGCGCGCCGTCGCTGGTGGCGACCGTGATTGCTGCGCCGTCGGCGATGATGGTGCCCGGCGCGGCGGCTGACTGAGCCGGAGCGGGGGTGGCTTCGGTGATGCGGATGGCGGTCTGGCCCAGGCTGGTGGTTGCGGCGGGCCAGGGGGTGTAGGCGCGGACGTGGCGGGCGATTTGGTCGGCGGGTTGGGTCCAGTCGATCTGTCCCTGCTGCTTCTTTACGCGTCGTGCCCGCGTCGCGTGTCGGGAGTCTTGGGGGATGGGGGTGATGGCTCCGTCGAGCCAGTCGGGGAGCGTTTCGAGGAGGAGTTGCGCGCCCAGCTGGGCGAGGCGGTCGCTGAGTTGGCCGGCGTGCTCGTGTGGTTCGATCGGGGTTGCTTGTTGGCGCAGGATGGGGCCGGTGTCTTCGGTTTCGTCGACGAGCATGATGGTGACGCCGGTCTCGGGGTCGCCGTGGCGGAGGGCGGCGGCGATCGGGGCCGCGCCGCGCCAGCGGGGCAGGAGCGAGGCGTGGACGTTGAGCGTCCCGGAGGGCGGGAGGTTGAGGATTGCGGCGGGAATCAGCTGGCCGTAGGCGGCGACGATTTGCAGGTCGGGTCGGAGGCTGGCGATCTGGGCGATGGCGGCGCGGTCGCGGAGGCGGGGCGGTTGCAGGGCGGGGATGCCGTGCGCGGCGGCGAGCGCTTTGATCGGGGGCGGGCGCAGCGTCTTGCCCCGTCCGGCGCGGGCGTCGGGTTGGGTGATTACGGCGAGCGGTCGGTAGGGGCTGTCGATGAGCGCCTGGAGGGTGGGGACGGCGAAGTCTGGCGATCCGTAGAAGAGGACGCGCGGGGGATCGGGCATGAGGCGGCCGGGGGGCGGGGTGTGATCAGATGCGGACGGCAGCGATGCTGAGGCCGACGAAGAGGAGCATCAGGACGATCGTGCCGCGGAAGAGCGAGCGCTCGATGCCGCGGCGGGTGCGGTAGGAGTCGGCGCCGGCGCCGCCGAAGATGTTGCCAAGGCCAGCGCCCTTGGCCTGGAGGATGACGGCGGCGATCACGGTGAGGGCGACCAGAATCTGGAAGACGTTGAGGATGTCGGAAGTGTTCATGTTGTCAGCGTACCTGACCTGGTCGCCATGAACGATGAGGGGGTGCGCGGAGCGGTCACTCGGAGGTGACGGCGACCCGTTGCGAGCGCCGCGGCCGCACGCCGGCTTCGCGGCCCTCGTGGTAGGCGGTCACGATTGCGTCGGCGAGTTTGTTGCTGTCGTGGCGGTAGCGGTTGCCGGTGTCGACGATGTCGGCCTCGATGATGCGGAGGTGGTGGGCGTCGTCGGCGTGGCCGTCGTGGTCGCCGCGGTCGCGGTGGTCGCCGTTGTGCTCGATCTGGACGGGTTCTGACCGCCAGCCGCGCGGCAGGCGGGCGCGGCTGTTGTTGTTAGCGACGACGGCGTCGAAGGGGAGGCCGCCGATGTGCTCGGCGATTACGCGGACGTGATCCTGGACGGAGAAGTGGTCGGTTTCGCCGTGTTGGGTGGCGACGTTGGAGACATAGAGTTTCATCGCCGCGGACTCCTGGAAGGCGATGCGCATGTCGGGGACGAGCAGGTTGGGGAGGACGGAGGTGAAGAGCGAGCCGGGGCCGACGACGATCAGGTCGGCGTTGCGGATGGCGTTGAGCGTTTCGGGGTAGGCGGAGGGATGCTGCGGTTCGAGGTTGAGGTGCGCGATCCGCTGGCCGGCTTCCGTGATTGAGGACTCGCCGCGAATGGTGCGTCCGTCGGAGGTGAGGGCGGCGAGGCGGACGTTCTCGAGTGTGGAGGGGAGAATCTTGCCGCGCACGGCGAGGACGCGGCCGGTCTCGTGGATCGCTTCCTCCATGGAGCCGGCGACGTCGGACATGGCGACGATGAAGAGGTTGCCGAAGGAATGGCCCTCGAGGCCGTTGCCGGAGCCTTCGGGGAAGCGGTACTGGAAGAGGCGGGTCATCAGCGGCTCGGCGTCGGCAAGCGCGGCGATGCAGTTGCGCAGGTCGCCGGGGGGGATGATGCCGAGGTCGCGGCGGAGGCGGCCGGAGGAGCCGCCGTCGTCGGCGACGCTGACGACGGCGGAGAGGTTGTCGGTGTAGGCCTTCAAGCCGCGCAGGAGGACGGAGAGGCCGGTGCCGCCGCCTATGCAGACGATGCGGATGCCGCGGCCGGCGAAGCGTTGGCGGTGGAGCAGGTCGACGAGGGGTTCTTCGACGCCGTTGCGGCGGTCGGAGGAGCGGGCGGCGACGACCATGCCGGAGGTGAATTTGCCGATGCCGAAGGCGACGCAGAGGACGGCGAGGCCGATCAGGATTGCGCCGCGCACGGCGTAGGGGAGGAACTGGAGGGTGATGTAGTAGAAGGTGCCGGGCAGGGTGACGGTGAGGTAGAGCTCGCGGGCGAGGAAGGAGACGCCGAGGCCGAGCAGGGCCATGCCGAAGAGGAGGAGGACAAACCAGCGCTTGATGCCGATGCCGGGGGCGAGCCACTTGCGCAGGTGCCGCCACTCAGGACGCCACTCAAGCCGCGAGGCCGAGGCGATGGACGCTGGCGGTCGGCGAGACAGGGGCCCGGTGCGCCGAAGCATGGCGTCACTATATGCGTCGCGCGGTCGATGCGGTAGCTTGCGCGTAGCGCGATTGCAAAACCTAGAAAGCGCAAGGGCAACGATGGAGCAGCGACGATTTGGGAACACGGACCTGGTGGCGTCCGCGGTGGGCTTCGGCACGTGGGAGATGAGCGGCAATATGTACGGCCACATCGACCGCGACGAGGCGGCGCGGGCGGTGAACATGGCGATTGACCGGGGGATCACGCTGTTCGACACGGCCGAGGTCTACGGGCCCAACCACTCGGAGGAGTTGCTGGCGCGCGGGCTCGGCAATCGGCGGAGTGAGGTGGTGCTGGTCACCAAAGTCGGCTTCGACTACGACGACACGCCGCGCGTGATCGGGTTGAACTCGAAGAAGGACCACATCATCGAGCACACGGAGGGCTGTCTGCGGCGGCTGAACACGGACTACGTCGATCTGATGCTGATCCACTGGCCGGATCACGACACGCCGTTTGAGGAGACGATGGAGGGGCTGGAAGAGCTGAAGCAGAGCGGCAAGATTCGGCACTACGGGGTCTCGAACTTCAACATCGACATGATGGAGGAGTGCGAGCAGTACGGGCACATCGCGGCCAATCAGGTCGGCTACCACATGTTCGACCGGCGGATGGAGTCGCGGGTGCTGCCCTGGTGCATGGCCAACGGGGTGGGCTTCATGTCCTACGGCTCGTTGGCGTTCGGTCTGTTGACGGGCGCGTTCCAGCCCGATCACCAGTTCGACGAGGGCGACTGGCGGCGCAACGGGACGGCGTTCAACCTGCCGCTGTTCGAGGGCGAGCGCTTCCGCCAGGAGGTGGAGATCGCCAACCGCCTCTCCGAGCTCGCCGACGGCTATGGCAAGACCTGCGCCCAGCTGGGCATTGCCTGGGTGCTCGATCACCCCGGCGTGAGCTGCGCGCTGGTGGGGATGCGCAACGAGCGGGAGCTGGAGGAGAACGTCGCCGCGACGGACTGGAAGCTGACCGAGGAGATTCGCTCCGCGATCAACCAGATCTTCGACGACGTCGGGGTACCGACGTATCAGAACACGCCGCAGGTCGTGCACGTCGCGCGAGCGACGGGTCGGCGGTAGGCGTCGGTCGGGTTCGCGGTCGGCGGCCCGATCAGTCGGTCAGTGCGGCGACGAGCAATTCGGAGGCCTGCTTCGGGTTGGCTTGGCCTCTGGAGTGGCGCATGACCTGGCCGACGAGGTATTTGAGGGCGGCGGCTTTGCCGGCCTGGTAGTCGGCCGCGGCGGTGGGGTTGTCGGCGATGACCTGATTGATGATTGGGCTGAGCGCGTCAGCGCCGCTGATTTGGGTGAGGCCTTTGGCCTTGACGATCGTGGCGGGCGCGTCGCCGGTCTCGTACATAGTCTCGAAGACGCTCTTGGCCTGGCTGCGGGAAATGTCTCCGGCCGTGATCAGGCCGACCAGCGCGGCGATGTGCGGCGGGCGGATGGGCTGGTCGTCGAGATCGGGGTGCGTCTGGTCCTTGTTGATCTGGGCGAAGAGGTCGCCGGTGATCCAGTTGGCGGCCTCGCGGGCGTTGGCCGGATCCTGGAGGGCGGCGATGGTTTGCTCGAAGTACTCGGCGCGGCCTGGCTCCTCGGTGAGGAGGTTGGCCTCGAACTCGCCGAGGCCGTAGTCGGACTGGAAGCGGGCGCGGCGCTCGTCGGGGAGTTCCGGGAGTTGGCTGCGGATGGCCTCGACCTCGGCGGGGGTGATCGCCAGCGGGGGGAGGTCAGGCTCGGGGAAGTAGCGGTAGTCGTGCGCCTCTTCCTTGGAGCGCTGGGAGAGGGTGATTTGCCGGGTTTCGTCCCAGCCGCGCGTTTCCTGGTCGATTTTGCCGCCGGCGCGGAGGACGTCGGCCTGCCGCCGGACCTCGTACTCGAGCGCGCCGTGGACGCCGCGGAATGAGTTCATGTTCTTGATCTCGACCTTTGCGCCAAACTCGGTTGCGCCGAGCGGCCGCAGGGAGACGTTGGCGTCGCAGCGAAATGAGCCTTTCTCCATGTCGGCGGTCGAGACGCCAAGGTAGCGGAGAATCTGGCGCAGTTGGACGAGGTACGTGCGGGCTTCGTCGGGTGAGCGCATGTCGGGCTCGGAGACGATCTCCATCAATGGCACACCGGAGCGGTTGACGTCGACGAGGGAGAAGCGCTCGCCCGCCTCGTTCTCGCGGTGCAGGAGGCGGGCGGTGTCCTCTTCGAGGTGGACGCGGGTGATGCCGATGCGGCGTTTGCCGAGCGCTTCGGTCTCGACGTCCATCCAGCCGCCGGCGGAGAGGGGCATGTCGTACTGGGAGATCTGGTAGCCCTTCATCAGGTCGGGGTAGGGGTAGTTCTTGCGGTCGAACTTGGAGAGCGCGGGGATCGTCATGTTGAGGGCGAGGGCGGTGCGGATCGTCCACTCGACCGCGGTGCGGTTGATCACGGGCAGCGTGCCGGGCATCCCGAGGCAGAGCGGGCAGACGTAGGTGTTGGGTTCGGCGGAGGCGTAGTCGGCGGGGCAGCGGCAGAACATCTTGCTCTGCGTGCGCAGCTGGCAGTGGACTTCGAGTCCGATGACGGTTTCGAATTCGGTTGCGGCGGTGGTCATTGGGGTGGTCATGGTTCTCAGTTTAGAGGCCGCCTGCTGTTAGTCTGCGGACAGTAGCTCGCCGTGCGGGAACGGCGACGGAGATGTGCCGCTGCATGAGTACAGACGTTTATCCGCCGCGAGCCGGAGTGTCGGAAACCAGGTCGGAGGTCCGCCCGCTGCGGATGCTGCACACGTCGGATGTGCATCTGGGGGCGTACACCTCGCAGCCGTATCGGAGCGAGGCGGACGGCTCGGAATCGCTCGAGCCGGCGCTCAAGGCGTTTCGGCACGTGCTTGAGTTGGGCGTTGAGGCGGAGGTTGACGTGGTCGCCATCGCGGGCGATTTCTTCGACCATGTGCGGGTCAAGCGGCCGTATGTCGAAGTGACCGGTGAGCTGATGGCGGCGGTCGGGCGGCCGGTCGTGATTCTGCCGGGCAATCATGATCCGCATATGCCGGAGGGCATCTACCAGAAGTTCGCGGACGCCTTCCCGGCCAACGTGCACGTGATCGGCTCGGCGGAGGGTGAGCTGGTGCTGCTGGAAGAGGTTGGCGTGCAGTTCTGGGGTCAGGCGCACGAGAGTTACAACGATTTCTCGCCGGCCTCGGCGCGGCCCGCCTGGGCGCACAGCGCGGAGCAATACATCTGGCGCGTGGCGATGGCGCACGGCTACTACGTCGGCACGGGCGAGTCGCGCTACTCCTACCAGATTCACGCCTCAGAGATCGGCGCGCTGGACGCGGACTATGTGGCGCTGGGGCATATTGATGTCCACGAGGGCGTCGGCGACGGGAGCGTGCCGGCGTACTATCCGGGCGCGCCGCGCCATTCGGGGGGCGCGACGATTGTCGATTTCTCCGCCGCTGGGGTGACGGTGCGGCATGAGCCGCACGACGGCGCCGAGTCGGATCCGCAGACGGCGAATCCGATGTACGCCGCCCGCTTGCACTGACTCAGCAAGCTCAGCAATCAACCGCGTTCAGATCGGGACAGGAGACGCTGTGGGCTATCGAGCGTTTGTGGTCAACAAGGACGGCGATGAGTTCAGCGCTTCGGTGCAGACGCTGGAAGAGTCGGCTCTGCCAGAGGGCGAGGTCACCGTGGCCGTGGAGTGGTCGGACCTGAACTACAAGGACGGGCTCGCCTGCACGCCGAACGGCCGGGTGGTGACGGCCTACCCGATGACGCTCGGCATAGACTTTGCCGGGACGGTCGTCGAGTCTTCCGATACCCGCTATGCGGCGGGCGACCGCGTCGTGGCGACCGGTTACGACCTGGGCACGGGCCATCCGGGCGGCTACGCGGAGCGCGTGCGGCTGCCGGCGGACTGGCTCTCGCCGATGCCGGCGGGGATGACGGCGGAAGAGGCGATGGTGTTGGGCACGGCAGGGATCACGGCGGCGATGTCGATTGACGCGATTGAGCGGGCGGGCATCGGGCCGGAAGCGGGCCCCGTGATTGTGACAGGGGCGACGGGGGGTGTCGGCTCGACGGCGGTGGCGATGTTGGCGGGGCGCGGATACGAAGTCCACGCGAGCACGGGGAAGGCGGCGGAGCACGACTTCCTGCGCGAGCTGGGTGCGGCGGAGATTCTGGATCGGGAGGAGCTGGCGGCGGAGTCGCGGCGGCCGATCGAGCGGGAGCGCTGGGCGGCGGCGGTCGATCCGGTCGGGGGGACGACGACGGCGTCGATCCTGCGCCAGACCAAGTACGGCGGCGCGGTGGCGCTGTCGGGTCTGACGGGCGGCGTGGGCGTGAGTACGAACGTGATGCCGTTCATCCTGCGCGGGGTGTCGCTGGTGGGGATTGAGTCGGTCTACTGGCCGGGCGAGGATCGGCCGCGTCTGTGGGCGCGGATGGCGGAGGATTTCAAGAGTCGCAACCTGCTCGATCTGGTGGAAGCGCGGATCGGGTTGGAAGCGATGCCCGAAGCGGCGGCCCGCATTCTGGCGGGGGGCGTGCGCGGTCGCATTCTGGTTCAGCCCGCCTGAATCCGGCGGGGACAGTTCAGTTACGGAGACAGGTCATGCGGATCGGGACATTCATTGGCGGCGCCGGCCCGGCGGAGCGTGTGTTCGACGTGGTCGAGCAGGCGAAGGCGGCGGAGGCGGCGGGCTTTCCGACGTTTGCGATGGCGAACATCTTCTCGCACGACGCGATCGGCGCGCTGACGCTGGCGGCGGCGCAGACCGAGCGGATCGAGTTGATGACCGCCGTCGTACCGACCTATCCGCGTCATCCCCACGCGATGGCGCAGCAGGCGCTCACCGCGCAGGCGGCGGCGGGGAGCGCGCGCTTCATTCTGGGGATTGGGCTGTCGCACCAGATCGTGATTGAGGGGATGTTTGGCTACTCGTTCGATCGTCCGGCGCGGCACATGAAGGAGTATCTGGACGTGCTCCTGCCGCTGCTGGACGGGGGGCAGGTTCAGACCGACGGCGAGCACTACCGCGGGGCGATTCAGATTGCTGTGCCGGACGCGGAGAAGCCGGTCTCGTGCATGTTGGCGGCGATGGGGCCGGCGATGCTTCGGCTGGCGGGGGCGCGCACGGACGGCACGATCCTCTGGATGACCGCTGCGAAGGCGGTCGAGACGCACATCGCGCCGCACATCAACGGCGCGGCGGAGGCGGCGGGACGGCCGCTGCCGCGGATTGTCGTCGGCTTGCCGGTGATGTTGAGCAACGATGCGGACGCGGCGCGGGCGTCGGCGGCGGAGACGTTCTCGAACTACGGCCGCCTGCCGTCGTACCGCTCGATGCTCGACATTCAGGGCGCGGCCAATCCGGAGGACGTGGCGCTGCTGGGCTCGGAGGAGCAGATCGAGACGCAGCTGCGGCAGCTCAAAGAGGCGGGCACGACCGATTTCATCGGTCTGGAGTTTGGCTCGGACGAGGAGCGCGCTCGGACCAACGAGTTCCTCGCCTCGCTCGCGCCGACGCTGTAGCGGCGTCGCTACCGGGAGCGCCTGGGCTACTCGATGTAGTCGCGGAGGCGGGTGGCTCGGGTGGGGTGGCGGAGTTGGCGGAGGGCTTTGGCCTCGATTTGGCGGATGCGTTCGCGGGTGACGTCGAAGTCGCGGCCGACTTCCTCGAGCGTGCGCGCCCGACCGTCGCTGAGGCCGAAGCGCTGTTCCAGCACCTGGCGCTCACGCGGGGAGAGCGAGTTGAGCACCGCGCCGACGGTCTCCTTGAGCAGCTGCTGACCGGCGGCGGCGTCGGGGGCGACCATCTTTTCGTCCTCGACGAAGTCGCCCAGGTGGCTGTCGTCCTCTTCGCCGATCGGCGTTTCCAGGGAGACTGGCTCCTGCGAGACCTTGATGATTTCCCGCACACGCTGGGCGTCAACGCCCATGCCCTGGCCGATCTCTTCGTAGGTCGGCTCGCGGCCGAGTTCCTGGACGAGGCGGCGGGAGACGCGGACCTGCTTGTTGATGGTCTCGACCATGTGCACCGGGATGCGGATGGTGCGGGCCTGGTCGGCGATGGCGCGGGTGATTGCCTGGCGGATCCACCAGGTGGCGTAGGTGGAGAATTTGTAGCCCTTGCGGTAGTCGAACTTTTCCACGGCGCGGACGAGGCCGATGTTGCCTTCCTGGATCAGGTCGAGCATCGACATGCCGCGGCCGATGTACTTCTTGGCGACTGAGACGACGAGGCGGAGGTTGGCTTCGGTCAGGCGTTTCTCGGAGAGGTAGGCGTCCTCCTTGAGCACGCCGATGTGCCGTTCGCAGCGCAGGGAGATGGGCTCCAGTTTGGCGTCGAGATCGGGCGGGCAGGGGATCAGCCGTTCGACGCCGCCGGTTGCTTTCAGGAGATGACGGATGTGGCGGGGGTTGAAGATGTGGGTCACGACTGAGACCTGCACCAGCCGTTCCTCGGCCCGCGCTTCGGCCTGCGTCCTCGCCTCTTCGGTGTCCTCGGTTTCCAGGTGGAAGCGGTCGATGAGCGCGGAACGGAGTTCGGGGTCCATTTCCTGGTCGACCCGCTCGCGGAAGTCGCTGTCTTTGATCAGGTCGAAGAGCGCCAGGTTGGGCTTGTTGATTTCCTCAGCGATCACGGCGATTTCGGGGAGCAGTGATTCCATCTGCAGCAAGAGAAAGATGGTGACTTCGATAGCGTTCGGCGAGCGGCCGTTGAGGATGCGCCATTCCTCTTCGAAGTCACGGATCCAGTTGCCCTCTTCCATCTGGCGGGAGAGGTGGCGCTCGTCCTCGGCGGTCAGCAGATTGACGCGGCCGATTTCGCGCAGGTACATGCGGACGGGATCGTCAACCCCTTCCGCCTCTTCGTGGACGCCCTGTCGACCTTCCTTTCGCATTTCGATAATGCGGCGCGAACTCACTGTCTTGCTGCGCCCGTAGAGGTCAACGGCCGGCGCGGGGGGCGGCGCCGGCTCGGCTTTACCTTTCCCCCGCCCGCGCCTTTTCGGCTTGGCGGCGCGGCGGCTGGATGGTTTGGGCGTCGGTTTGGGTTTGTCCTGGAGGGGGCGGGCGAGCACGCCGAGCAGTTGGTTGAGCGAGTCCACTTCCTCGCTCGACTCTTCGCCGGTCAGCTTGAAGCTGGCGACCGAGGCGTGGGAGATCTGGCGCTCCTCGTGCATCTTGGCCTGGTTGCGGCGTTCGGCGGCCTTCTTGGGTGTCGGCGCGGCTTTGGTTGATTTCTTGGTTGTACGTTTGGGCTGCTCGGCGAGGTTGATGGTGCGGCGGCCGGCGGGCATGGAGAATTCGTCGACGGGCGCGGTGAGGGCGCGGACGCGGGCTTCCTCTTCCGACTTGGCGACGGCGCGGGGCTTGCGCTGGCCGGGCGCTTCGGCGGTGACGCGGCGGTCATCGAGCTGATCGCGGACGAGCTGGCGCAGGTTGCCGACGCTATGGTCGCCCAGCGCGGCGTCGCGGGCGCGTTCGGCCAGCGCGGCGGCGGACCCGGCGCGCGGGCGCGGCGCAGATGGCACTGGTGGCACAGGCGGCGTAGTGACGGTCGGCTCGGCGCTGTCGGGCTGGATGGAACGATCAGGGAACGGCTCCGGAGCGGTCGCGGAGCGGCCGTTGCCGTTTCGACTCGCGGGTGCGGCGGCAGCGAGCGTAGAGGTCGCGGCTGGTTCGGAGGCGGTTGGATTCTCGCTCGTCGGGAGGGCGGAATCTACCTCGACTTGGGCGGTTGCATCTGGGGCGGTCACCATGGGTGTGTTCCCTTCGCTGGGCATGGCTGGCGGCTGGATGGAGGAAGTTAGGGGACGCCTGGGGATGAGAAATGGTGCAGACTGCGGGCGGCGTCGCGCGCTTGCACGACGGAGTGGGCGGCCTCGATGAGCTCGGGGTCGCAGGCGTCGGCGTTGTCGAGTTGGGCGGCGGCGCGGGCGAGCTGATCGACGCCCAGCGCGCGCTCCTGTTCGCCGATTTCCAGGTTCCTCAGACGCAGACCGGCTTGGCTCCGCTTGCGTTGAATTCGGGCGACGGCGTCACGCACGGCCTCGGCCGCCTCTGACTCACTGTAAGGCGGCAGGCGCTTGGCGCCACTCAGGAGTGCGGCGACGCGGGCGGCGGAGTCGTCCAGCGCATCGGTCCAGGAGTCATCCGACACATTGATCCGGGCTTGGAGGATGGCGGCGTCTTGCGCGTCATCGATTAGTTCGAGGTCGTCGAACGCGAGCGCGTGGCGGGCGGATTCATAGCGGAGGGCGAGTTGGACGATGAAGGTTTGCTGACGGTCAATGCGGCGGTGCGCTGGTCTGGGGGCGGTTGGTTCTGAGGTCGAGGCGCGCGTTGTCGGGGGGGCGTAGCCGGTGAGCAGCGACTGGGGATCGACCTGGGCCCAGGCGGCGACGCGGCGGAGGTATTCCTCACGCACGACGGCGTGGCCGATGGTGCGGATGGTGGGCATCAGTTCGTCGAGGAACCGGGCGCGGCCGCGGGCGGTGTCGAGGTCGTGTTGGCGGCGGGTGTGCTCGATCAGCCAGTCGAGATAGGTCGGCGCGGTCTGGACGAGCGTGCGCCAGTGTTCGGGTTCCGAGCGGATCAGATCGTCCGGGTCGCGGCCCTCGGGCAGGGGAATGACGCGGATGTCGTTGGAGAGCTGATTCTGCAATGCGCCGACCTGGTGGAAGTCGGTGGCGACGCGCGGCTCCGCCCCGATCGTCTGGCGGGCGGTGTCGATCCCGCGTCGGGCGGCGGCCTGGCCGGCGGCGTCGGCGTCGAGCGCGAGGCGGATATCGGTCGTGAGCGGCTTGAGCAGACTGATCTGGGTTTCGGTGAGCGCCGTGCCCATCGAGGCGACCGTGTTGGGGCTGCCGAACTCGTGGGCGCTGATCACGTCGGTATAACCCTCGACGATGATCACGGAGCCAGCGTCGCGGATGGCGGGGCGGGCGAGGTCCAGTCCGTAGAGCAGATCGCGCTTGCGGAAGAGATCGGATTCGGGTGTGTTGATGTACTTGGCCGGCTCGTCGATCAGGGTTCTGCCGCCGAAGCCGACGGTCTCGGCGCGGGCGTTGCGGATGGGGAAGATCAGGCGGTAGCGGAAGCGGTCTTTGGGGCCGTTCTCGGTGATCAGCACCAGGCCGGCCGCGGCGGCGTCCTCGAGGCGGTGTCCGCGGGCGGACAAATGATGCACCAGGGCGTCCGACTCTGAGCCGGCGAGGCCGAGGTTGAAGCGCTGCGCTGACTCCAGGGAGATGCCGCGCGCCTGGAGATAGTCCTGAGCGTCGCGTCCGCTGGCGGCGTCGTGCAGCTGACTGCGCCAGAAGTGGAGCGCGGCGTCGTTGGCGCGGAGCAGACGCTGGCGCTGCTCGTCCTGGCGGGCCTGGGCTTCGGTTCGGGGTCGGAGTTGGACGCCGGCGCGCTGGGCCAGGCGTTGGAGCGCCTCGCGGAATTCGACGTTGTGGTGCTTCATCTCCCATTTGAAGATGTCGCCGCCCTCCGAGCAGGCGCCGAAGCAGTGCCAGGTCTGGCGCTCCGGGTTGACGATGAAGGAGGGGGTCTTTTCGGCGTGAAAGGGGCAGGGCGCTTTGTAGGTCGATCCGCTTCGCTTCAGCGCGACTTCGGCGGCGATGAGATCGACGATGTCGATCTTCGCCTTGACGTCTTCCACTACCGACATGCGCGACAGCCATACGAACGCTCAAGGACTGGCTCGCGCGCCTCGGTCGGAGAGGGATACGCCTGCATCCCTCAAAGGTACGTCGATTCGGACTATATTTCAATCGCTGAGCGGAGGCGAGCGGCCGGAGCGCGCCGGTGCTGCGTCCCTGCTGCTGTGCTGCGTCCCTGCTGCGTCCGCGCTAGGGCAGGGTGAGACTGATCACGTTGTCGGCGAGATGTTGTTCTGGTTGGCCGCCTTCGGTGACGACGGTCACGGTGATCTGTCCCGAGTGCGACTGCAAGCTGGTCAGGATTTCGGTGCCGCCGGAGCCGAGCGGCGCGGAGTTGGCGGCGCGGTTGATCAACTCCAGCTGCGCGCCCGCCTCGTCCGCGATGACGATATGGAACGTCTCGGCCGGGCCGCCGCCGTTGTTGATGATGTGCAGCAAGACATAACCGTCGCCGGTGAACTGCGCGTCGTGGAAGGCGAGGTCCGGGCTTGGAGCCGGCTCTTCGGGCTGTGGTTCTTCGCTCTCTTGCTCTTGCTGCTCTTGCTGTTCTTCCTGCTCGTCGCCCGATTCGGGAGCGTCCGGGTCACTCGGCGTTTCGGACTGATCGGGCTGATCGGGTGGGGCGTCGTCTGGTTCGCCGGCGGCGGTGAGCGAGATGGGGAAGGTGTTGTTGGCGGTGTTGGCGTCGATGCTGGCTTCGAGCAGGACCAGCGCCTCGACGCTGAGGCCGGGCTGTAAGTCCAGATCGAGGGGAATGGTGAGTTGGCCGCCGGCCTCGAGATCGACTATGGCGGTCGCCGCGCCCAGCTCGGCGCTGCTGCTGGCGTCGATCACGGTGATCGACAGCTCTGTCTGCTCGAGATCGACGGTGCTGAGGTTGGTGATGGAGACGTTGACGCGGTTTTGATTGTCGTCCGCGCGCCGCACGGTGACAATCGCCAGGTCTGGCGAGTCAGTCAGGTCGCTCTGCTCGTCGGCGGGTTCTTCCTGGTCGTCCGCCGGCTGCTGATCGCTGTCGCCCTCCGAGTCGGCGACGGCGACGACGTGAATGGTGATGCGGTCGTCGTAGCGGTTCTCGGCGGGATCGAAGACGACGAGTTGGAGCTCGTACGAGCCGGAGCTGGTGATGAAGTCCTCGACGCCGGTCACGAGTTCGCGGTAGTCGCCGTCCTGATGGCCCTCAGACGACCAGAACAGGACCGAGTTGCCGAGCGTGTTGCCGGCGATCGGGGTGAGGTAGAGCAGGGCGCTGGCGACCGTGCCGACGTTGGTGACCGCGAGTTGGACGCTCAGCGTGAAGTTGGCGTCGAGCGTGAACTGCTGGCCGTCGGCGGGAGACTCGATGCGGGCTGCGCCGACGCCGTCGTCCGCCGCTTCGTCGGCGGGCGGGGGCGGTTCGCTCGCGGTCTCCTGTTCTTCTTCGCCTGGCGTAGTCACAGGCAGGCTGCCGGCCTGGGGGACGAGGATTACGGAGATCGTCTGCGACTCGGTCTGGCCGTTTGCGTCGACCGCGGTGATGGTGACGTCGACCTCACCGGTCTGGCTCGGCGTCCATTCGATGTTGGCGACGAAGCTGCCGGTGTTTTCGTCGAGCGTGGGGGTGACCGAGATCAGGAGGGCGCCGTCAACCAGCATGTCGAAGCGTTCGATCGGTTGGCTGCCGGTCGCGGAGATGGCGAGCAGGATTGAGGAGCCGGCGGGGAACTGCTGGAGCGGAGCGATGCCGAGCACGGTGACGCGCAGGGCGGCGGCGACGCGGGCCTGATCGTCGGTCACTTCGACGCGGGTTTGGCTGAAGAACTCGCCGCCGTCGGCGTCGAGGGCGGCGATGCGGACGGTGGCGAATCCGAGCCGCTCCGGGGTCCAGAGGAAGGAGCCGATCCAGGCGCCGCGCTCTTGCGAGTACTGCGGGATCGCCTCCGCGACCTTCACCTCGTCAACGAACAGCTCGAGGGTGGCGATGGGGCTGCCGGAGGAGATGGTGACGGTGATGCTCTGCGGCTCGCTGAGGAGCAGCAGTTCGTCCTCGTCGAGGGAGACGACGATGAGCGGTGTGTCTGGCTCGTTGCTGTTGAGCAAGCCCAGCTGATTGATGACCAAAGCGACCGCGCCGACGACCAAGACGATGGCCAGGAGGATGGCGATTGAACCGATTCGGCTGCCCATGCGTCTCCCGCGCCCCGCAATGTCTGACTGCGTCGGGCGGGCAAACGCACCCGCGCCGTGTCGGATCGCCTCAGCGTCACTCTATATCGGGTCGCGGTCGAGATGGTCAGCGCTGGCGCTGCGCTTCAGCGTTGGCGACCAGTTGGCGCGTCTGTTCGATCACGTCGGGGGTGACGGAGATTGAGGTGATCCCCCAATCAACCAGACGCTGCGCGAGGTCAGGATGTTCCGACGGTCCCTGGCCGCAGACCGAGACCGTGATCCCGCGCCGCTTGGCGGTCGTGATGACGTGTTCGATGGACTTGAGCACGGCCGGGTTGCGCTCGTCGAAGCTGTCGGCGAAGCGCTCCGAGTCGCGGTCGATGCCCAGGGTCAGTTGGGTGAGGTCGTTGGAACCGATCGAGACGCCGTCGATGCCGCAGTCGATGAAGTCGTCCAGGAGCAGGACGTTGGAGGGCACTTCGACCATCATCCAGAGCTGGAAGCCGCCGGGCGCGGCGGCGTTGCGCTGGAGGCCG
This sequence comes from Dehalococcoidia bacterium, assembly GCA_965200625.1. Lineage (GTDB taxonomy): Bacteria > Chloroflexota > Dehalococcoidia > Bin125 > Bin125 > Bin125. The sequence continues at coordinate 662,779 of OZ241375.1, read as the reverse complement.
TAGTCGTCGATCTGACGGACGACCTGCGCCATCTCCGCCGGGGTGCGCACGAAGGGGATCATCAGGTGGAGGTTGGGGTGATCCTCGCGGACGCGTTCGAGGGCGCGGAGTTCGAGTTCGAACAGATCGGGCTCGCGGATGTAGCGGGCTGCGCCGCGGTAGCCGATCATCGGGTTTTCTTCGTCGGGCTCGTAGAGGTCGCCGCCGGTGAGGTTGGCGTACTCGTTGGTCTTGAAGTCGGTGGCGCGGTAGATCACGGGACGCGGGTCGAAAGCGGAGGCGATCTTGCGCATTCCTTCGGAGAGGCGGCGGACGTACTCGTCCTGGCGGCCGGTGTTGATGAAGTTGCGGGGATGCTCGCCGAGGCGGGCGATGATGAACTCGGCGCGCAGGAGGCCGACGCCGTCCACGTCCCGCTCCGCGACGCGGTCGGCAATCTCTGGTTCGGCGAGGTTGACGTAGAGCTTGGTGTCGGTCGCGATCGGCGCGTAGAGTTCCTCTTCGCGATCGCGCCACCAGTTGAGCAGGTCGCGCTGGACGCCGTCGTAGATCAGTCCCTTGGTACCGTCGACGGTGACTTCCCGGCCCTCGCCGAGCTGCGCCGCGCCGGCGGCGCCGACGACGCAGGGCACGCCGAGCTCGCGGGAGATGATCGCCGCGTGGCAGGTGCGGCCGCCGCGCTCGGTGATGATTGCGGCGGCGCGCTTCATCGCGGGGACGAAGTCCGGGGTGGTCATTTCCGCGACCAGCACGTCACCCTCGCCGACGGTGGAGGTCTCGCGGGCGTCGAGGATAACGCGGATGCGGCCGCTGGCGATGCCGGGCGACGCGGGTGAGCCGTCGAGGATGGGCGCAGCCTCGGGCGTAGGCGCCGGGTTGTCGCCGTTGCGCCTGGCGGTCGGCGCGACGGTGGTGATCGGGCGCGTCTGGAGCAGGTAGAACTGGTTGTCGGCCCAACCCCACTCAATATCCTGGGGCCAGCCGTAGTGCGACTCGATGCGCTTGCCGATGGTGCTGAGGGCGACCACCTGGCCGTCGCTCAGCTTGGGCGCGGAGCCTTCGGCGTCGGACAGCGCGCGCCAGGAGTTTGCGCCGTACTCGGGATCGATGAGGCCGTCGGGCGAGCGGACGAGCTTGCGGTCTTGGCGGAAAATCTGGCGCGTGACGATCTGCTCAGCCGCCTTGTCGACCTCGAAGTGATCAGGCGAGACCAGGCCGCCGACCACCGCCTCGCCCAGTCCGAAGGCGGCTTCGATCACGATTTGGTTGGCGTCGTTGGTGATTGGATCGATGGTGAACATCACGCCTGATGATTCGGACTGCACCATGCGCTGGACGGGGACGGCGAGGTCGACGTCGAGGTGGCCCCAGCCGGCCTGCTCGCGGTAGAAGATGGCGCGGGGTTCGAACAGGGACGCCCAGCAGCGCTGCACGGCTTCGACGACGTTGACGCCGCCCTCGATGTTCAGGAAGGTCGCCTGCTGGCCGGCGAAGGAGGCCTCGGCCAGGTCTTCGGCGGTCGCTGAACTGCGCACCGCGACCGGGCCTTCGCCGAGCCGGGTGTAGGCGGCGGTGATCGCCTGCTGGATCACGGCGGGCATCTCGGCCTGCTTGATGGCGTGCTGGACGGCTGCGGCCCGGGCGGTGAGTTCGCGCTCGTCGTCGACGTCGAGTCCGTCCAGGATGCGGCGCAGGGTGCGGTCGAGGCCGGAATCTTCGATGAACTCGCGGTAGGCGTGGGTGGTGACGACGAATCCGGGGGGGACGGGGATCTTGGCTTGGGTCAGTTCGCCGAGATTGGCGCCCTTGCCGCCGACGAGCGAGACATCGTCCCGTCCGACTTCGGCGAACCAGGCGATGTGGGGGGAGTCAGAGGTCATAGGGGCAGTCCGCGAGGGTTGGGATGGACGATCTCGGCTAACTGACGCAGGATATCACCGCGTTAACACGTGCCCGCTGCCGTCCAGTGTTCTGAGATTGGCGGCGGGCGGGTCGGTTACTCAACGGTGACGGTCTTGGCCAGGTTGCGCGGCTGATCGATGTCAAGGCCGCGGACGAGGGCGATGTGGTAGGCGAGCAGCTGCACCACCGGGGTGAGGGAGAACGGCGTGAGCAGCGGCGGCGCGGGAGGGACGCCGATGAAGTGATCGACCAGCTGCGGGAGCGCGTCGTCGCCGGCGTCGCCGATGGCGATCACCGGCGCGCGGCGGGCGCTGACCTGTTGGATGGCGGAGGTCATCTTGTCGAACGACGGTCCCCGCGGGGCGAGCGCGATCACGGGGAAGCTCTGGTCGAGCAGGGCGATCGGGCCGTGCTTCATTTCGCCGGCGGCGTAGCCCTCGGCATGGACGTAGGAGATTTCCTTGCACTTCAGCGCCGCTTCCATGGCGAGCGGGTGTTCGAGGCCGCGGCCGAGCACGAGGAAGTTCGAGACCGAGGCGAAGCGTTGGGCGATCTCGGCGCAGCGCGGGGCGCACTCGAGGCCGCGCTCGAGCAGTGAGGGCGCGGTCAGCAGTTGTTCCAGGTGGGTCGAGAGTTGCGCGTCGTCGAGCCGTCCCTGCGCGTGTCCGATTCGGCAGGCCAGCAGATAGAGCGCGGCCAGGGAGCCGACGAAGGTCTTGGTCGAGGCGACGCCGACTTCTGGTCCGCAGCGCATGATGATGGAGGCATCGGCGCGGCGCACGGCCTCGGAGCCGTCCACGTTCGTGATCACGATCTGGGGCGCGCCCCAGCGTTCGCGGACGTGGTTGATCGCGCCCAGCGTGTCGATCGTCTCGCCGGACTGGGTGACGGACACGACGAGCGTGGACGGGCCCAGCAGGGGGGCGCGGAAGCGGAACTCGGAGGCGTTGTCGAAGTCGGCGGGAATGCCAGCGATCTGTTCCATCCACCAGCGGCCGATCATGGCGGCGTGCAGCGAGGTGCCCATGCCGATGATGAGCACGCGCTCGATGCTGCGCAGCGTCTCGGCGGAGAGCTGGAGATCGTCGGCCAGGGCGTTGGGCGGAGCCAGGCGGGCGCGTCCGCGGATGCTGTCGGAGAGCGCGCGGGGCTGCTCGTGGATCTCCTTGAGCATGAAGTGTCGGTACGGCCCGCGCGCGATCGCGACGGGGTCGAGATCGACCTGCCGCGGGGTGGGCTCGAACGCTGGCTGTCCGGCGCGGCGGATGCGGACGCGGTCCCGCTCGACGGCGGCGATCTCGCCGTCCTCGAGGTGATAGACCGTGGCCGTGTGCGGCAGCAGGGCAGGGAGATCGCTGGCGATGAACATCTCGTCTTCGCCGTAGCCGATCACGATGCCGCCGGCGGAACCCTTGCGCGCGGCGTAGATCGTGTCGGGGTGTTGGCGATGCACGGCGGCAATCGCGTTGGCGCCGCGCAGTCGGCTCAGCGCTGCGGCGAGCGCGTCGGGAAACGCGCGGCCGGCGGCCAGTTCTCGGGAAATGAGCTGGGGGATGACCTCGGTGTCGGTGTCCGATTGCCAAGCCTGGCCGACGGCGTCGAGCGAGTCCTGCAGTTCCGCCCGCAGTTCGCGGTAGTTCTCGACGATGCCGTTTTGCACGACGAGCACATCGCCGGCGGCCGAGGCGTGGGGATGGGCGTTGCGGTCGGACGGCTGGCCGTGCGTTGCCCAGCGCGTATGGCCGATGCCGGCGGCGCCGGCGGGCATTTCCGAGATTGCGGCTTGCAGGTCGTGGAGCTTGCCCTGCCGCTTGAGCACGGCGACGGCGCCGTCGTGATCGAGGACGGCGATGCCGGAGGAGTCGTAGCCGCGGTACTCGAGGCGCTGCAAACCTCCGAGGAGGATGGGGCCGGCCGCGCGATGGCCGACATAACCGACGATGCCGCACATATGGAAGGCCTGCGTCTACCCCGCCGTCGGCGACGTCCAACTGCGTCCGTTCGAGCGCTGATTCGGCTGCGGCTGTCTGCTGCCCGCACCGAACTGGTTGGCGTGTCCCGCTTCTGACTCTACAAGCGATTCGAGGAGTTCGGAGAGGGTGTAGACGAACGTGAGCGGGCGGTTGACTTGCGCTTCGAGGTCGGCGGGCGTGAGGTCGTCGAGGAATTTGGCGCCGAAGTAGTCAAGGGAGGCGCGGGGCAGGAAGACGTGCTCGGGCAGCTCCCGCCCGGCGAGCGCGGCGGCGAAGTCGCGGCCGGGGATCAGACCGCTGACGTTGACGCGCGCGCCGAAGAGCGTGTTGTCGATGGGCGCGATGGTGAAGTTGATGCCGGTCAACGCCGAGGCCTCGTCGCAGAGGCGGCGGAGGGTTGGCGCGATCAGCGTGCCGCAGGCGATCAGGACGGAGGTCGGGGGGAGCGTCAGCTTCCCTTGCTGGAGCTTGCGGCGGGTCTTGCGCCAGTCGTCGATCAGGGTGCGCGTCATGCCGATTCCGTTTTCCCACTGGGGGAAGCCGTCGTAGCGGCGGGCGGCGGGAATCTGGGCTTCGGCGGTGAGGTAGAACTCGTCGCTGGGGAAGACGACGGACTGGCCGCGCTCGGAGCGGGCCAGGCGTTGCCAGCGGCGCAGCTGCTGGACGACGCGCCGGGCTTCGGCCGGGCTGTGGGCGCGCATTCCGGCGTCGTTGATGCGCGCTTCGCCCTCCAGCGAGGACCCGACCGGCACTACGCCGATCGAGGTGACGTTTTCCTGCACGAGCAGGTCGCCGACAGTCTGGTCGAGCGCCGCGCCGTCGTTGACGCCGGGGCAGAGGACGACCTGGGTGTGCGCCTCGATGCGCATGTCGGCGAGGCGGCGCAGTTGCTCGAGGATGTCGAGCGCGTTGCGGTTGCCGAGCAGCTGGCGGCGCAGGGCGAGGTCGGTGGCGTGGACGCTGACGTGGAGCGGGCTGAGCCGCTGTTCTGCGAGCCGGATCCAGTCGTCGTCGGAGAGGTTGGTCAGGGTGACGAAGTTGCCGTGGAGGAAGGAGAGGCGGTAGTCGTCGTCCTTGATGTAGAGCGGTCGGCGCAGGCCTTTGGGCAGGCCCTTGAGGAAGCAGAAAAAGCACTTGTTGTTGCAGATCCGGGTGCCGTCGAAGGCGTCGTCGTCGAACTCGATGCCGAGCGGTTCATCGATCGGCTTCTCGAACTCGACCAGCCCCAGCTCGCCGTCGTGGACGACCTCCAGCTCGACGAGCGCGTCGGTGGTCTGAAAGCGGTAGTCCACGGGATCGCGGATCGGTTGGCCGTTGACGGCGAGGACCTGATCGCCGGGCTGCAGGCCGGCCTCGTCGGCGAGGGAGTCAGGCGCGACGGCGCTGATTGCCCCGGCGGGAACGGTGGATCGGCGGGGACGGCTCATACGGAGTCGGACCGGGCTAACTGGACAGCGGTCTAGACGGAGGCGGAGAGCGCCTGGTCGAACGCTTCGATCCGCTGGACGACGGCGTCGATGGAGAAGTCGGGCGTCGAGGCGCCGGCGGTGACGCCGATGTCGTCGTGGCCGTTGAACCACTCCGCCTGGAGTTCATCCGCGGTCTCGACGTGATAGGTTTCGATGCCGTTGGCGCGCGAGAGCTCGGCCAGATGTCGCGTGTTGGCGGAGTTGTGACCGCCGACGACGATCATCAGGTCGACGTCCTGGGTCAGGTCGCGGGTCGCGGCCTGCTGTGAGGTGGTGGCGTTGCAGAGGACGTTGACGACTCGGATCTCGGTGATCTGGTCGATGCGGGCGCGCATCAGGTTGGCGACGAATTCGGCAAAACGCTCCGGCGTGTGGGTGGTCTGGGAGATGACGCCGATTTTGGCGGGCAGGTAGTCGGGCAGGTCTTCGAGGGATTCGTTCTTGATCACGATGCCGCGTCCGCGGCACCAGCCGAGCACGCCTTTGACCTCCGGGTGGGTAGGATCGCCGAAGATAATCACGGTGAAGCCGCGCTCCGCCAGGTTGCGGGCGGCGCGCTGGGAGCGGGAGACGAATTGGCAGGTGGTGTCGATGACCTTGAGTCCGCGCGCTTCGATGTCGCGGACGATGGTCTCCCCGACGCCGTGCGCGGTGATCGCGACAGTCTCCGTGTCCACGCCGACGGCAGAGCGGTCTTCCTTGACCTGGATGCCGGTGCCCTCGAGCTCGGCCACGACCTGCGGATTGTGGACGACCTGGCCGAGGGTGGTGACCCGCGTGCCGTTGGCGGCGGCCTCCTTCATCATGTCAACGGCGCGACGGACGCCGAAGCAGAAGCCCATATCGCTCGCGCGGTGAATTCTCATGCTGCTGCTCCTGGCCTGTCGGTCTCTGCCTGGTCGCGCTGGTCCGCTTGATCGGCGTCGTCGACCAAATGGGCATATACGCCACGATACGCGGGGGGTAGCTCTTCGGCAATTGCGTGCATGATCGTGAGGTGGGCGGCGTCGATGTCATCGCGCGTGACGCGCCGGCCCTTCGGTTTGAGCACAAACGGGTGGGAGGCGGTCATTCGGACCTGCGTTCGGGCGAAGAGCGCCCGCCAACCGGCGCGCATCCGTTCGGAGCCGGTGATGCCGACGGCGACCACCGGGGCCTGGGTGCGCAAGGCGAGCAGGGCGGTGCCGGAGTGGGCCTGCATCAACGCGCCGGTGTCGGAGCGGTGACCCTCGGGGAACATACCGACGACCGCGCCTTCCTCCAGGAGGCGCTCCGCTTCGCGGATGGCGAGGCGATCGCCCGCGCCGCGGCGCACCGGGAAGGCGCCGGAGAGCGCGAACAGGTAGCCGATGATCGGCGCTTTCTGGAACAGTTCGACCTTGGCCATGTAGCGCGGCGAGCGCGGGTAGATGGCGGAGGCCATCATCGCCGGATCGGCGGAGGAGACGTGATTGGAGGCGATGATCACGCCGCCTTTGGGGATGCGCTCGAAGTGGATCCATTCACAGCGCACGATGCGCATGAAGGCGAGCCGGGCAAAGAAGCCGGCGACCAGGAACCAGACGCGGGAGGCGTTGGGCATGCCGGTCATGCCGATGTCGGCGAGCGCCTGATACTCGCCGAAGATCAGGCGGGTGAGTTGTCTGGTCACCCAGCGGTAGGCGCGTCGTCTCATGGTTCGGCTCTGTCACACAGGGGTATCGGTTCGCGCGCCGGGGAGCGCGGGAATCCGTTCGCGGATCATAGCTTCCGCCGCGTCGACCGCCTCGGCCAGCGTCAGCTCGGAGGTGTCGAGCCGGATCGCGTCTGGCGCGGGGAGCAGCGGCGAGGCGCTGCGCCCGCGATCGCGGGAGTCGCGCCTGCGGGTGGCCTTGAGCACGGCGGCCTCGTCCGCGCGGCCGCGCTCCGCCGCGCGGCGGCGGGCGCGGACGGCTTCGCTGGCGTCGAGAAAAATCTTCACTGGCGCGTCGGGCAGGACCACGGTGCCGATGTCGCGGCCAACAACAATCATGCCGCCCGCGGCGGCCTGCGCCTGTTGGATCTCGACCAGCAACGCGCGCACCCCGGCGATGGCGGCGACGCTGGGGACGCCCGACTCGACCACCGGTTCGCGCAGGTGCGGGGTTGCGTTCTCGCCGTCGATGTAGACGTCGAGATCAACGGAGTCGGCGGACGGGTTGGCGGGGAGCTGGAAGTCGGACTCGCGGATCAGTTCGATGACACTTTCGTCTTCGTCGAGGTGGACGCCTTTGCGTTGCGCCTGCCAGGTGGCGGCGCGGTACATGATGCCGGTGTCGAACAGCCGCCAGCCGAGCCGTTGGGCGAGGGCGCGGCCGACGGCGGTCTTGCCCGAGGCGACGGGCCCGTCAATGGCGACGACCTGGCCCTGGCGATCGGCGGTGGAGGCGCGAGTCATAACTCAATGGTAGTCGCGGCTCGGCTAGCGCTCAGCATCGGCGGCCTCGGTACCGGCATCGGTGTCAATGAGTCCGGCGGCGCGGCGCAGGAGCCGCACCTCGCGGCGGCTGAGCGGGCGAATTGCGCCTGCGGGCAGGTCGCGCAGCAGCAGTGGGCCGAAGCGCACGCGCCGCAGCGTCACGACCGGGTGGCGGACGGCCTCGCAGAGGCGTCTGATTTCCCGCTTGCGGCCAGTGTGCAGGGTCAGCGTCAGCCACGAGGTGGATGAGGTGGAGGAGGTGGAGCGCCGCCGCTTGAGCGTGCGGCCTGGCCGGCGGGAGCGCGACGGTTTGGCGCGCAGCAGCTCGCCGTCGTGCGTGATCCCCTCATGCATCTGGTCGAGGGTGGCATCCGTCGGCTGACCGATGACTTCCGCCAGGTAGACGCGCGGCACCTCGCGCGAGGGGTGCAGCAGGCCGCTGACGAGGGGGCCGTCGTTGGTCAGGAGCAGCAGCCCCTCGCTGTCCAGGTCGAGCCGGCCGACGGGGACGCAGCGGGGCGCGTCGGGGGGCAGGAAATCGACGACGGTGCGGCGGCCGCGGTCGTCGCGGGCGGTGGAGAGGACGCCGCGCGGCTTGTTCAGCGCGTAGTAGCGCAGCGGTTCCTGCTGGGGCAGCGGTCGGCCGTCCAGCGTGATCTGTTGGGACTGCGGATTGACGCGCAAGGAGAGGTCGGTCGTCACCTGGCCATCCACCGTGACGCGCCGCTCGCGCACCAGCGCCTCCGCGCCCCGCCGCGAGGCGGCGCCGCTGCGGGCGATGGCGACGGCGATCCGGAGGCGATCGGAGTCGATCATGTGGCGCGGTTCCGCTCGCTGGGTTCTGGCTCGTCCGTGGGCGGCGGCGAGTTCGGGGGACCGGAGTACGTCTGGGCTGCGGCGCTCGGTTCGGGGGCGGGCGCGTCGGGCGTCCAACGTCGGACGATGAGGGTGAAGATGACGCCGATCAAGGCGAAGCTGACGATCATCCAGGCGTCCGAGCCGCCGTCTGCTGGGGCGGCCACGACCGGTAGGCGCTCGGCGTCGGAGACGGGCTCCCGACTGGAGGCGGAGCGGAACGCGTCGTCCAGGAAGGGGGAGACCTCAGCCGAGCCGGGCGTTGGCTGCGCCGTGACGACCCAGCGCTCTGGCTCCAGCGCGATCGACAGTCCCCGGTCGGGCGCGGGCAGTGCCTCATCGCCGTAGCGGATTTCGTGCACTGCGGTGCCGTCAGGAGCGAAGAGCGTGACGGTGTCCGCGGCGTTGTTGAGTCCGTTGCCGATGCGGTCGACGATCAGGTCGGCGCGGCCGAGGTCAAGCTCCTGCGTCGCGATCACGAAGCGCGAATGCGGGGCGATCGTGCCCGCCAGCTCGGTGCGGCGGCTGGCGTCACCGAGCGCCCAGCCGTTGAGGTCGATGAACTGATCGGTCGGATTGTGGATTTCCACCCACTCGGCCTGACCAGTCAACGGCGCGGGCAGGAGTTCGACAATCCTGAGCGCCGCGACGGCGCTGCGGTTCGGCAGCGGTGCGGGCGGCGATGGCGCTGTGCCAGTGTCGGCGCTAGTCGCGGCGGCTGAGGCGTCCTCGCCAGACGCGGTTGCCGTTGGCTCGGCAGGCTCGGGGGCGGGCGCGGCGCTTGGCGCTGGGGCGACGGGTGTCCACAGCTTGCCTGGCGAAGGCGCGGCGATCAGTGGGCGGCCAGTAGGCGAGGCCCGATTGATGGACTCGTCTGCGTCGGGCGATTTGACCGCTGAGAACTCGCGGTCGTCGCCCCAGCTGATGGCGCTGACGACTGCGCCGTCCGGATCGATCAGGCGCAGTTGATCGCCCGCGTTGGCGAGGCCGTTGCCGATGCGGCCGTCGATGATCGCCGGGATGACGCCAGCGGCTGCCTCGGGGGAGACGCCGATCGCGATTGCGGCGTTGGGCGGAATCGTGACGCCGTCGAGCGCGTCGGCGGCGGTGTTGTCGGCGATGGTCCAGCCGTTGAGGTCAACGGGCGCGTCGCTGGAGTTGGTCAGTTCGAACCATTCGAACTGCGGATCGTTGCGGCCCTGGCCGGCGGTCGGATAGAACTCGCTGATCCAGACGGGGGAGACTGCTGACTCTTGCGGCGTCGCCGGGACGGGGCGCTGCCGCGTCTGGAGCGCGGCGATGTTTGCAGCGCTGAGAGCGGCGCGGACCCGGCGGGGTGCTGAGTCGTCGAACCACTCCCACCACGGCGTCCGCGGATGAAGGCGCGCAGGGGCGGTGAAGCGTACTTCCTTTCCCGCGGCGGGCGCGGGCAGCGCGTGGAAGGTGTGGTCGCGGCCCCAACTGGCCGTGGCCAGCCAGCGGCCGTCTGGATCCCGAAGGATGAGGCGGCCGCCCCTCGCTGGTAGGCCGGCGCCGATTGTGCCGTCGGACTCGGTGATGGTGAATGACGCTCCGGGTTCGATTCGCACGGAGCGGAGCGTGACCAGCGACGCGCCGACGGTCAGCGTCCAGTTCACGGTCAGCAGCGGTTCGGCGGTCGTGTTGCGGATCGTGACTGACTCCACCTGGTCGGCGGTGGGGCGTACGAGCGCTTTGGTGATCAGCACCGCAGTATCGGGGCGGGGATGGTGGCGCGGCGGGGGAATGGAGCGCAGTTCCGTGTTGACCATCCAGGGCGACGGCTCGTCGGACAGCGCCTGGCCGCCGTTGCGCGTGCGCGTAATGGACTGTCCCGGCTCGGGCGCTGGGCCGGCGTGGGGGCGGGTGACGTCTCCCCAGCTGACGGCGTCGCGGCGGACGCCGTAGGGATCGATCAGGGCGACGCGATCGCTGGCGTTGCGCAGGCCGCTGCCGATCTGCGGGGCGCCGAGGATGATCAGCGTGCGACCGGCGGGGACGAAGAGGTCGGCGGCGCTGCCGACCACCAGCACGGTCGCGCCGGCGGCGAGGGTGTAGTTGGGCAGGCGGGCGACCGCCTGGGCGTCCTCGATGATCCAGCCGTTGAGTTTGATCGCGTAGCGCTCGGGGTTGCGCAACTCGACCCACTCGTGCGTCTCCAGGGCGGAGCCGTTGGCGGCGGCGTGCGGGTGGACTTCGCTGATCACCAGACGCGGATTGTGCCAGAGCGGCGAGGCCTCGGCGGAACCGCCAGGGGGCGCGAGCGCGAGCAGGAGGATGGTCAGGGCGAGGACGGCAGCGGGCTTAGGAAACGACCGTGATGCGGCGGCGGACGGTGGTGTGCTCTTCAACGAGGATCGTCTGTTTGTGCTGCGGTACCGGCGCGATGAGCCGGCGGGCGCTGTTCATCATCGCGGGTGCAGCATATCGAGCGGCGAATTCGGCGACAACGGCGGCAGTGATCAGCTGCGCGGCGCTGCGCAGGGCCGGCAGGTACGGCGCCAGATCCTCACGGATCGCTGGTAGCAGATCGTGGGGATGCGGCTCGATGATCGTCGGGATCAGTACCGGTGGTTCAGGCTCGGGCATGGCGGCATCGCAGCGCTATCTGGTCGATTGCAGGTGCAGTCTACCACTCTCATAAGCAGCAGGCATAACGATCTCACTCAGAGAGGCGCTGCAGCTCTGCCTCGACCGCTGCGGTGATCTCCACGCCTGGTCCGCTGATGGCGGCCGAGTCCAGGACGCCGTCGCTGCCGACATACGACGCGAGGTGCTGGAGCGATTGCAGGATGAACGTCGGCTCGCGGCGGACGCCGGCGGCGCGGATCGCGTGAAAGAGCGGTGTCTCCGATTCGGCGTCGCGGCCGCACTCTTCCCAGCGCGAATCGAACTGCGGACCGCGAATCGGATACTGAGCCCAGGTCACGGTGGGCCCGCGGTCAAGCTCGGTGGTCACGCGCTGCAACATCATTCCTGAAGACCGCGCCTGACCGGTGATGAGTTGGTGGATGACCTGCTGCCAGGTCCCGATCGGGCCGTCCGGCAAGGCCGGGTGCAGATTGAGGCTGGGCAGGCGCTTGCAGATGACGTCGGTGACGATCAGCATGTAGCCGGCGAGCATCCCGACATCCGGCGCGTACTCCCGAAGCTGCTCGTAGAGATGCTGATCGTAGTCGCGCCGCCAGGACGCGAGCTGCTGACCGGGCACGGAGACTTGTCCGCCGACGCGCCGACGCCACTCCAACGAGCTGCTGGCGATCAATGGAACCTCGGCGCGCCGAACGTCCTTCAGGAAGGCGTCGGTGTTGGCTGATTGGCCCTCAACGCGATTGCAGACGACGCAGACGATCTCGGCGTCCAGGCGGCCGTCGGCAATTGCGTCAACGGCGGCGTTGAACAGGAGCCGCGAGCTGGTTCCTTTGGCGGAAGCGAACCAGGCGAGGCGGAGCGTCATCGGATGGTCGCCGCTACTCGCTGCGGAGCGTGTCGATGCGCAGTTCGGCTTCCGTGAGCAGCCGCTGCGCCTGTTCGCTCAAGGCGACGCCGCGCTCATAAGCGTCAACGGCGCGGTCGAGCGGCAGGCCGCCGTCTTCGAGCGTCGTCAGCACCGCTTCGAGCGCCTCGACGACCTCTTCGTAACTGCGTTCCGGTTCGTCGGTCATGCGGCTACTCCTCGCGGGCGCTGGGGATCGGGGATACCGAACTGGGGGAACTGGTGTGCGCGGAGATGCGGCCGTCGGCGAATTGGAGCGTGACCTCCTGATCGGGTCGCAGATCGGCGGCGGACGTGATGACGCGCCCCTGGGCGTCCGAGACGATGGCGTATCCGCGCTGCAACGTCCCTTGGGGGTTGAGCGCGTTGAGCCGCGACGATCGGGCGGCGTGATGCGTCTCGTGCAGGGCGAGCTGGCGGTCGATTGCCCGATCGAGGTCCTGGCGGCGGCGGTTGAGCTCGACGCGGAGGGTGGGCGGATGCGGCGCGGAGCGCTCCAGGCGTTCGTGGTTCCGTTGCGCCCGGCGGCGGAGCTCGGTGAGGCGGCGGTCGAGGGACTGGTCAACGGCCTGGCGCAGGCCGGCGACGCGGGCCGCTTCCTCGGCGCGGTCGGGGACCGCGATCTCGGCGGCGGCTGATGGGGTCGGCGCGCGGCGGTCGGCGACGTGGTCGGCGATGCTGACATCGGTCTCGTGCCCGACGGCCGAGATCACGGGGATGTCGCTGCCGAAGATGGCGCGGGTGACCGGTTCCTCGTTGTAGGCCCACAGGTCTTCGGGCGAGCCGCCGCCGCGGGCGACGATGAGCAGGTCGGGTTCGTCGCTGGTGAGCAGGTTGAGCCGTCGGATCGCGTCGGCGATGGACTCGGCGGCACCGACGCCCTGGGTCAGGCAGGGGGCGAGGAGCAGCGAGGTCAGCGGCCAGCGGCGCGCCACGACCTGCTGGATGTCGTGCCAGACGGCGCCGCTGGGCGAGGTCACGACCCCGATGCGGCGCGGATAAGGCGGCAGCGGACGCTTGCGCTCGGGACTGAACAGGCCTTCGGCGTCCAGGTTGCGGAACAGGCGCTCAAACTCCGCCTGGAGGATGCCTTCGCCGATCGGGCGCAGATCGTCGACGATGATTTGCAGGGAGCCGCGCGCCAGGTAGAGGTCGGCGCTGCCGTGCACGAGCACCTGATCTCCCTGCTGGACTGGCATCCCGTGGTTTTCGCGGCGGAAGAAGGCGCAGGAGAGGGCGGCGTCGGTCTGGGCGTCGGCGAGGTCGAAGTAGTAGTGGCCCGCGCCGGAGCGGTTGAAGCTGCGTACTTCGCCTTCGATCCAGACGTCGTTGAGCTGTGGCTCCGACTGGAGCCAGGCGCGGATGGAGCGCGCGACCTCGCCGACGGGGCGCGCTTGCGGCGCGGCGCTGTCTGCGCGGGCGGGCGCGGCTGGGGCGGCGTCCCAGTCGAGTTGGCGTTGCTGCGCTTGGCGGGCGCGGAAGCCGCGGGGCGGGCGTCGGGGCATCGGATCGTTTTCGCCCGAGGTTGCGCGTGCGCTCCCGCTCAGGCGCGCTCGAGGTACTGGCCGCTGCGCGTGTCGACCTTGACGGTGTCGCCGGGGCTGATGAAGAGCGGCACGTTGATCGTGAGGCCGGTCTCGAGCCTGGCCGGCTTGGTCGCGCCGGTGGCGGTGTCGCCCTTGACGCCGGGATCGGACTCGGCGACCTGCAGCGGGACGGCCGCGGGCAGCTCGACGGCGACCGGGTTCTCGCCCACGATCAGCACTTCCGCTTCCGCGTTCTCGGCCAGGTAGTTGACGGCGTCGCCGACCACGTCGAGCGAGAGCGGCTCCTGCTCGTAGGTGTCGGTGTTCATGAAGTAGAGCAGGTCGCCGTCGCGGTAGAGGTACTGCATCGTCTGATGCTCGGTGCGGATGCGCCGAAACTTGGTGCCGGCCTGAAAGGTGCGCTCAATGGTGTGTCCACCGCGGATGTCGCGCAGCTTGAGGCGCGCCTGGGCGGAGCCGCGGCCAACCTTGATGTGGTCCCAGTAGACGATCTGGTACTCGTTGCCGTCGAGTTCGATCACGAAACCGCGCTTGAGGTCGCCGGTGGAGATCATCTTGTGCCTGTCAGTTGTGCCAGTTGTGCCAGTTGGGTCAGGAGGGGCGTGCGACTAAGCGTAGCTTGGGCGTGCCCGTGAAGGAGTGGAAACCGTCCTCCGCGAGCAGGCCCATGTCCTCAATCCGCACGCCGCCCCAGTCGGGCAGGTAGATGCCGGGCTCGATGGTGATCACCATGCCGGCTTCGAGCGTGTCCGTCGAGGCCGCTCCCAGGTGCGGCCGCTCGTGGATCTCGAGGCCGACGCCGTGGCCGAGGCCGTGCCCGAACTGGTCGCCGTAGCCGGCGTCGGTAATCACCTGCCGGGCGAGCTGATCGGCGTCCTTGCCGGTCATGCCCGGCTCGACCATCTGCGCGGCGGTCTCGTGCGCGGCGAGGACGATGTCGTAGATGCGGAGGAACTGATCGTCGTCGCCGCCCAGCATGATCGTCCGGGTCATGTCGGCGCAGTAACCCTGCCAGCGCGCGCCCATGTCGATCACGAGCGGTTCGCCGGCGTGGATGACTGCGTCGCGCGGTCGAGCGTGCGGCCGCGCGCCCCATGCGCCGGCGGCGACGATCGATTCGAAGGCCATCGCCTCCGCGCCGCGCGAGCGGGCGTACTGTTCGATCTCCCAGGCGACCTGACGTTCGGTCCAACCTGGATGCGTTGTGCGCAGGGCGTGCTCGACGTGCGCGAAGGCGTCGTCGGTGAGCTGCACCGCCTGGCGCAGGAGCGGCAGCTCGGTCCCGTCCTTGATCGCCCGGACATGCTCGATGATGCGGTTGGACTGGACCAGCGCGGGCCGCTGGCTGGCGGGCAGCTTGGCGTTGACCTCGCGCAGTTGTTTGTGCGCGGCGACCGTCACATCGTGCGACTCGAAGCCGAGCCGGCCGCGGCCGAGCGGCTTCGCCAGCTCGCCCCACCAGGCGTCCATGCCGCCTGTCATGTTGACGATCTCGAACTGCGGCGCTTCCTGCGCGGCCTGATCGAGGTAACGGAAGTCGGTGGCGAGTTTGGGCGGGCGGGCGTCGTCGGCGGGGATCAGCAGCCAGCCGTTGGAGCCGCTGAAGCCGGAGGCGTAGCGGCGGTTGGCGGGGTTGGTGACGAGCAGCGCGTCGAGTCTGGCCTCGGCGAGGCGCGCGCGGATGCGGTCGAGGCGAGTGCCGGTTGCGGTCATGCGCCGGAGCCGTCGCCAGGCCCGCCGCTGCGACCGTGGCGCTCCTGCAGCATGGGGACGAGCGCGTCGAGCGCCGCCAAGTAGCCGCGCCAGCCGAGGCCGGCGACGACGCCGTCCATGATGGGGGCGGTGACGAGGTTGTGGCGGAAATGCTCGCGGGCGTGGACGTTGGAGAGATGGACTTCCATCTTGCCGCCGGGGAACGCCTCGAGCGCGTCGCGCAGCGAGTAGCCGTAGTGCGAGAGCGCGCCGGGATTGATGATCAGGCCTTCGGCCGAGCGTTCCTCCTGGATGAAGTCGATGATCGCGCCCTCGTGATTGGACTGATAGGGCCGGATCGTGACGCCCCATTCCTTGGCTCGTTTGCCGACCAGGTCTTCAATATCGGCCAGCGTCTGCGTGCCGTAGATCTCGGGCTGGCGCTGCCCCAGGATGTTCAGGTTGGGGCCGGAGATGAGCAGGACTTTCATGGTGCGTCGGGGTCCTGGCTGCGTCGTTCGCGGAGGAGATCGGCGATGCTGTCCAGCGCGTGCTCAACGGTTTCGCGGCGGGCGGCGTCGGTGACGTGAGTATAAATCTGCGTTGTGGACACGGAAGCGTGGCCCAACAACTCCTGCACCACGCGGAGATCGGCGCCTCCGTCGAGCATATGAGTGGCGAATGAGTGCCGCAACAGATGCGGATGGATGTCGGGAGGGAGATCGGCGCGCTGGGCGTAGCGTTTCAGGCTCAGCTGCACCGCCCGCGTCGAGAGCGCGCCGCCGAAGCGGTTCAGCCAGAGCCAGGCGCCCGACTGCTCCGCCGCCAGCGCTGGCCGCCCATCCTGCAGATAGCGCCGCAGCCAGTAGCACGCCGACGCGCCGATCAGCGCCATTCGTTCCTTGTCCCCTTTGCCGCGCACGCGAAAGGCGTTGTAGTCGGCGTCGTAGTCGGTGAGGCGCATCCCCACGAGTTCGGAGATGCGCAGGCCGGCGGCGTAGAGGATTTCGAGGAGGGCGCGATCGCGCAGGCCGCCCGGCGCGGCGGTGTCAGGCGCGGCGAACAGCGCCGCGATCTGCGATTCGCTGAGCACGCCGGGCAGGTATGAGGTCGCCTTCGGGATCGCGGCCAGGACCAGCGGGTCGTGTTCGAGCGCGTCCGTTCTGGTCAGATGCCGCGTGAACGATTTGATTGTTGAGGCGCGGCGGCGCCGGGAGGACTCGGCCGCGCCGTCTGCTTGCAGGTCGGCCAGATACTGGCGGTAGTCGGCCCGGCTGACGGCCTCGAGGCGGTGTCCCGATCGTTCCAGCCAGTGCAGAAAGTGCGAGATGTCCGAGCGGTAGTTGCGGATCGTGTGCGGGGAGAGGCCGCGGCCGTGCTCGATCAGGGAGAGGTAGCGGTCGAGGGCGTCCTGATGGGGCGGAGTGAGGGCGTCGGCGGGCACGAATCCACTGTAGGCCAGCCGGCTTAGCGGCGGCGCGCCCGGCGAGTGCTGGAACCGCCGCGCGTGCGGCGCGCCGCTTTTGGTTCCGCGAGGAGCGCCAGGGCGCGGTCGAGGGCGATGGTCTCGAGGTCGTCCTCGTTCTTGAGGTTGCGGCGCTCGCTTCCGCACTGGACGTACGGTCCCCAGCGGCCGGGGCGCACCACGACCTCCTCGCCCGATTCCGGGTGCGCGCCGAGCGTCTTGGGCCAGCGCAGCCACTCGATGGCGTGCTCGATGTTGACCTCGGGCAGTTCCATGTCCTTGGGCACGGAGGCGCGGCGCGGTTTTGGCTGGCCGCGCTTCGGCTTGACGACCGCTTCCCCGATCTGGACGAAGGGGCCGAAGCGGCCGTTGAGCAGCCAGACCTCGTCGTTGTACTCGGGATGGCGCCCCAGTTTGCGCGGCAGCTGCAGGGTGGTCTCGAGCAGCTCGTCCGCGTGATTGAGCGTCAGGTCGGCGGGCGCGAGGTCGGGGGGCAGGGGCGCGGTGCGCATGGTGTCGCCGACGCCCCGGCGGAGGAACGAGGAGCCGCCGCGGATGCGCACCTGGATGTTGTCGGGCCCGACCTGCTCGTCACCGTCGCAGTCGAGGCTCAGCCCCGTTTCGTTCAGGTTCAGCGCCCAGAAGGGGATGGTGTCGATCTTCTCGGCGACGCGATGCTTGAGTCCGCTCTGCTCGGCGGCGTCGCCGAAGTAGAACTCGCGCAGGTGTTCCTCAGCCCGCGCTTCGCCGCGTGCGATCTGATCGAGGTTGTCTTCCATATCGGCGGTGAACGCGGCGTTGACGAGGTCGGCGAAGTGCTGGGCGAGCAGGTCGGTCACGCCGAAGCCCAGGAAGGTCGGGATCAGGGTGCGGCCGCTGCGCGTGACGTAGTTGCGATCGGTGAGCGTCTTGATGATTGCGGCGTAGGTGCTGGGGCGGCCGAGGCCGTCGTCTTCCAGCTTCTTGACCAGTGAGGCTTCCGTGTAGCGCGGCGGCGGCTGGGACTCGCTGCGCCGGGGCGCGAACTCGAGCAGCCGCGCCGCCTCGCCTTCGCGGACGTCCGGCAGGAGTTGCTGCCCGTCTCCACGCGGCGGCAGCACTTCGTACCAGCCCGGGAAGAGCACGACCTGGCCGTTGGCGAGCATCACGGCCGGATCGTCGGCGGGACGCTCGGGCAGGGCGGCCTGCAACTCGATGCGCGTCCGTTCGACGCGGGCGTCCGCCATCTGACAGGCGACCGTCCGCCGCCAGATCAGGTCGTAGAGTGTGAAGTCGTCGCCCTCGAGGACGCCGCGCAGGGACTCCGGGGTGCGGGCGACATCGGTCGGGCGGATCGCCTCGTGCGCTTCTTGCGCGTTGCGGGAGCGGGTCTTGTAGGTGCGGAACTGGTGGTAGTCGTCGCCGTAGGTGGCGGTGATGTAGGCGGCGGTCTGGGCCAGGGCCTGGTCGGAGAGGGTGACAGAGTCGGTGCGCATGTAGGTGATCAGGCCGAGCCGCTCAGCGCCGAGGTCGACGCCCTGGTAGAGGCGCTGCGCCGCCTGCATCGCGCGGGCGGCGCCCATGCCGAGCCGGTTCGACGCCGCCTGCTGCATGGTGGAGGTCGTGAACGGCGGCGCGGGGCGCAGGCGAGCCTGGGTCTTGGCGATGGTGGCGACAGTCCACTCGGCGGCGGTCAGTGCCGGGCGCAGGGCTTCGAGCGACTGCTCGGTCTCCCAACGTTTGTCGAGCGCGGCGAGCTGGCCGCTGGCGGGGTCAAAGTCCGAAGTCTGGCTGGCGAGCTCGACTCCGCCCAGCGAGAGCAGGCGAGCGCTGAGCGGGCGGCCGCCGACCTCGAAGTCGGCGTTGGCGCCACAGTACTCGGCGCTGACGAAGGCCATGCGCTCGCGCTCGCGGTCGACGAGGAAGCGCAGCGCCACGCTCTGCACGCGCCCGGCCGAGGTCCCTTGCCCCAGCTTGCGCCACAGCACCGGACTCAGCGAGTAGCCGTAGAGCCGGTCGAGGATGCGCCGGGATTCCTGCGCCTCTACGAGGTGCTCGTCGATCCCGCGCGGGGACTCGAGCGCGCGCTCGATGGCGGCCGGGGTGATCTCGTGGAAGACGATCCGCTCGTAGGGCACCTTGGGCCTGAGCACCTCAACGAGGTGCCAGCCAATCGATTCCCCTTCGCGGTCTTCGTCCGTTGCGAGGAGGACGCGGTCGGCCTGTTTCAGTTCCCGGCGCAGGCGGGTGACGTGCTTCTTGGACTCGCTGGGCACGATGTAGTAGGGCTGGAAGCCGTGATCGACGTCCACGGCGAAGTCGGCCCACGGCTGGCCCTTGATCTGGGCCGGCCGCTCGGCTGCCCGGCGGGGGAGGTCGCGGACGTGGCCGAAGCAGGCGCTGACGACGTAGTCGTCATCGAGGAACCGCGAGATCGTGTCGGCCTTGGCGCCGGACTCGACGATCACCAGGGTCTTCTTGCCGTTCGAGCCGGCGTTGTTAGCGTCGGGCATAGGTCATTGGTCCTACTTGGTGAATGAGGCCCTTGAGTTCCAGGGTCGCCATGGCGGCGGCCGTCTCGTGGACGGGCTGCTGGACGAGGCGCGAGAGTTCGTCGACGTGGATCGGATCGCCGCCGATGTGCTCGAGCAGCAATGCTTCCACAGGATCCTCCGGCAACTGCTCGGCCAGCTCGGCCTGGCGCTCGATCGGGCCCAGGTTGAGTTCATCGAGGACATCCTGGGCGCAAGTGACGAGCTTACCCAAGCCGCGCTGGATGACGTGGTTGGCGCCGACTGACTGCTCGGAGGTGATCGGCCCGGGCACGGCAAAGACCTCTCGGCCCTGATCGAGCGCCGAAGTTACTGTATGCCAGGTGCCGGACTTCTCGCCGGCCTCGGTGACCAGCGCGCCCAGGCTGACGCCCGCGATGATGCGGTTGCGGCGGGGGAAGTAGCGGGCGTCCGGGCGCTTGCCCAGGGGATACTCGCTGAGGATCGCCCCGCCGCTTTCGAGAATTTGGGCGGCGAGACGTTTGTGCTCCGGGGGATAGGTGCGGTCGAGTCCGCTGGCGACCACCGCCAGCGTGCGGCCGCCCTGCTCGAGCGTGGTTTCGTGCGCGAGGCCGTCCACGCCGCGCGCGAGGCCGGAGACGATGGTCAGGCCGGCCGCCGCCAACTCTGCGGTCAGACGCCGCGTTACCTGTTGTCCGTACGCGGTCGGACGGCGGGTGCCGACGATCGCGAGCGACCATTCGTCGTGGTCGAGGAGTTGACCGCGAAGGTAGATCAGCGGCGGCGGATCGGGGATTTCGCGGAGCCGGCGGGGATATTCCGCGTCGTTGGGGGTCAACGCCGTGAGGCCGGCGTCGAGCATCCGCGCGTAGGCTTCCGCCGGGTCGAGCGTGGTCCGCGCCTGCTCGAGTTCCTCGATGGTGCGCTTGTCGAGTCCGGCGTCGCGCAGCGCGGCGCGGTTGGCGCGCCAGGCGTCTTCGAGGCTGTCGAAGAATCGTTCCAGAGCCGACATGCGGGCCGGGCCGATGCCGGTGACGTGGGAAAACGCCACTCGGAATTGCACGTCGTCCGCAGGGGGTTCAGTGAAGGGGGGCACAGCCGCTCACGTTAATGTGAGATTGCCTTGCTGTCAGCAGCAGGTGACTCCAGGATTACAGCACGCATTTGCGCCACACGGCGCCCGTTCATGCGTTCCACGATCACGGAGAGCGTCCCGCGCCGCACCTCGTCACCGACCTCGGGGATGCGTCCGAGGCAGTCGAAGACGAGGCCGGCGACGGTGTCGTAGTCAGCGGCCTCGATGTGGCCGCCGATCCGCTCCAGCGCCGTCAACGGCGCGCGCCCGTCCAGGATCAGCGCCCCGTCGACGAGCCGCGCGCCTTCATCGTCGGCCTCGGCCGGGTCGTATTCGTCGGCGATCTCGCCGACGATCTCCTCGAGGATGTCCTCCAGCGTGATCAAGCCAGCGGTGCCGCCGTACTCGTCCAGCACGATCGCCATGTGCACCCGCGAGCCGCGCAGGTCATGCAGCAGGTCGTCGATCAGCTTGGATTCCGGCACGAGAATCGGTTCGCGGCTGATTGCGGCGATCGGTTGTTCGCCTTCCTTGAGGATTTCCGCCATCAAGTCCTTGGCGTAGACGATGCCCGTGATGTTGTCGATGGACTCCTGGTAGACGGGGACGCGGGAGTAGCCGCGCTCGAGCAGGAAGTTCGCGGCGGCTGTCAGCTCGGTGTCGGCGGGTAGGGCGGCGATGTCCGGTCGCGGGGTCATCGCCTCGCGCACGATCCGATCGCCGATGCTCATCACCCCGCGGATCATTTCCCGCTCGTCCTCGGCGATTGTTTCGTTCTCCTGCTCGATCAGCACCTCAATGTCGGTCGGTTGCGGCGCGACCTCGGTGTGGCGGCGGCCCAGTCCCGTGACCAGCCGCGCGGGCGCTTCCAGCAAGGCGGCCGGCCAGAGGAAGACGGCGTCGAGCAGGTCGATTACGGGGACGAAGATCATTGCAAAGCCCTCGGGCCAGGTGGCGGCGAGGCGGCGGGGGACGGAGTGAATCAGCGCCGCGACGATCGCCGCGACGAGGCCGGTGATGACCATCGTTTCCCAGCGGAATTCCGTCTCCCGAATCACGATGTAGAAGACCGCGGTGAAGCCGCTGGCCACGGCGACGGTGCGGCCGATGGCGAACGAGCCGAGCGCCCGCTCGCGGTCAGCGGTGATCTCGGTGAGGCGGTGGGCGCGCCGGTTGTCGGGTTGGCGGCTGGCCAGCAGCCGCGCCCGTGAGCGGGAGAGCGAGATCACCCCCGCTTCCGCGATCGCCTCGAGCGTCAACAGCGTGAACGCCAGGATCAGAACGACCAGAGCGATGATCGCGCTGTCACTCACGAGCCGGCTCCGCTTCGCGCCGCGTGCGCCGCGACGGCGTCAGCCGGGCTGGATGCCCGACGGCGTTGGCGTCGGCGGGAACGTCTTTGGTGACGACGGCGCCGGCTCCGGTCCGCGCGCGATCGCCGATCGCCAGCGGCGCGATCAGCATCGTGTCGCAGCCGATGAACGCGTCCGCGCCGATGGTCGTCTGATGTTTCGCCGCGCCGTCGAAGTTGCAGGTGATCGCGCCCGCGCCGATGTTCGCCCGCGGGCCGACCACCGCATCGCCGAGGTAGCTGAAGTGGCCGATCTGGACGCCCGCGCCGATCTGCGCCTGCTTCAGCTCCGCATGGGTGCCGATGTGGACGTGCGCGTCGATCTCGCAGCCGGGGCGGATGGTCGAATAGGGGCCGACTTCGACGTCGTCGCGCAGCGTCGAGCCGCGAATCGTGCAGGACTCGACGACGCAGCGCGCGCCGATCCGGGCGTCCTCGATGATCGCGTTCGGGCCGATGCGGGCATCGGCGCCGATCGTGGCGCGGCCGCGTAGATGGGTGCCCGGTTCGATGACTGCGCCCGCCGCGATGGAGACGGCGGCATCGATCCAGACCGCGCGGCGATCGCGGATGTGGACGCCGGCGTCGAGCAGGCGGTTGATGATGCGGCCGCGCAGGACGGCTTCGGCGTTGGCGGCGTCGGCCGGGGTCTCGACATTGAGGCGCCCGTCGGGCTGCGCCAGTTTGACGGCGGCGGCCGCGCCGTTTTGCACCGCGGCGGGGATGGCGTCGGTGGCGTACGCCTCTCCCGACCCCGCGGCGTCCGCGATGATTCGCTCGAGGGTGGGCCAGAGGAAGGCGGAGCGGAACAGGTAGAAGCCGAGGTTGACTTCCTGGATTGCGCGCTCCGCCGGCGCGGCGTCGCGCCACTCGATGATCCCACGCAGCTGTCCCTGCTCGTCGCGGAGGATGCGGCCCATCCGAGCGGGATCATCCACGATCGTCGTGGCGACAACGGCGTCCGCCCCGTTGATGTCGAGCAGTGGCTGGATCTGGGCCGCGGTGAGCAGCGGGAGGTCGGCGTTGACAACGAAGACGCTCGGCGTCTGAACCTGCGAGCAGGCCGCGAGCAGCGCGTCGGCGGTGCCGCGCGGTTCCTGCTGGACGGCGAAGCGGAGTGCGAGGCCGCCAGCGTCGCGCGTGAGCGCCTGGCGGATCTGCGCGCCGCGCTCGCCCGGCGGAATCACGACCACGGCGTCGCGGAGGCCGGCTTCGGCGAGCGCGTGCAGGACATGCGCGGCCATCGCGCGTCCGCCGAGGGGGAACACGGGTTTGGGCAGCTCGGAACGCAGACGCTGGCCTCGCCCGGCGGCGAGCACGACTGCGGTGATCGACGCGGGGGAATTGGATTCTGGCGGATCGTCGTCGGAACTCAATCGGCGCTCCGGTTCAGCAGGCCGTTGCAATAACGCTAGGTACGCAGTTCGCGGACTGTCAACCGCGCCCACGGCTGGGATGATCGGGGCAATCGCGGGAGGGGACGCTGCGTATACTCGAAATTCGCAACAATTTGGCAGCAGCTGCTCCGTGGCGCGCTGCATTGATGCGCCGGCGGAATCCTCGCACACCCTCAAGGCGGCTCCTGAGCTATGGACGCACAGACGATTCGACAGACCTTCACCGATTTTTTCGTGGCCCGCGACCATCTCGCCGTCGCGTCCGCGCCGTTGACCGCGCCCGGCGACCCGACGCTGCTGTTCACCAGCGCCGGCATGGTGCCGTTCAAGCCGTACTTTCTCGGCGAGGCGCAGCCGCCGCACCATCGCCTGACCTCGATTCAGAAGTGCTTTCGCACTACCGACGTTGATGAGGTCGGCGACGCTTCGCATCTGACCATGTTCGAGATGTTGGGCAACTTCTCGCTGGGCGATTACTTCAAGGCTGAGGCGCAGGCGTGGGCCTGGGAGCTGGTTACGGATGTGATCGGGATCGCGTCCGAGCGGCTCGTCGCCACGGTCTACACCGACGACGATTTCGCCTATGACCAGTGGAAAAAGATCGGTCTGCCGGATTCCAAGATTTACCGTTACGGCGAAGATCAGGGCAACTTCTGGGCGGCGGGGCCGACCGGTCCCTGCGGGCCGTGCTCGGAGCTGCATTACGACATGCGCCCCGGCTACCGCGAGTACGCC
This sequence comes from Dehalococcoidia bacterium, assembly GCA_965200625.1. GTDB lineage: Bacteria > Chloroflexota > Dehalococcoidia > Bin125 > Bin125 > Bin125. The sequence continues at coordinate 638,875 of OZ241375.1, read as the reverse complement.
GGGCCGGCGGAGGCGGATGAGAAGTGGCTGGAAATCTGGAACCTCGTGTTCATGCAGTGGACGCGGTTCGAGGACGGCAGCCGCGCCGATCTGCCGGCGCAGAGCATCGACACCGGCGCCGGGCTCGAGCGTTGGGCGATGATGCTGCAGGATCAGGACAACCTCTACGACACCGATCTCTTCGCCCCGCTGCTGCGCTACATCGGCGGGCGCTGCGCGCTCGACTATCACCAGGCCAGCGAAGCGCAGCGGCGGGCGATGCGCGTCGTCGCTGAGCACGGCCGCGCGGTGACGTTCCTGATCGCCGACGGCGCGCTGCCCGGCAACGAGGGCCGCGGCTACGTGCTGCGCCGCCTGATCCGCCGCGCGCTGTACATGGCCGATTCGTTGGGCATTGAGGACGACTTGCTGTCCGACCTGGCGGTTGAGGTGCGCGGCGGGATGGGCGCCTGGTACCCGGAACTGGACGAACATGCGGCGTTAGTGGCGAACGTGCTCGACCAGGAAGAGCACCGTTTCCGGCGCACGCTGTCCACCGGCCGCTCCCTCTTGGAAGGCCGCATCGCCGACCTGGCCAGCGGCGCAATCTCGGGCCGCGACGCGTTCGAGCTGTACGACACCTACGGTCTGCCCTTTGAGGTGACGGCCGAGGTCGCGCGCGAGAACGACGCGCTGCCGGACGAGGCCGTTGTGCGGGCGGAGTTTGACGCGGCGCTGGAAGAGCAGCGCGAGCGCTCCCGCAGCCAGGCGGCGTTCGCCTACGACGAAGAGGCGGCGCGCTACGCCGAACTGGAAACGGCCACCGCCTTCGCCGGCTACGAGACGATCGAGACGCAGGCCGAGGTGGTCGCGATCGTCGCCGATGGCGAGCGGGTGGCGCGGGCGACGGCTGGCGAGCGCGTCAGCGTGGTGCTTGACCGCACCCCCTTCTATCCCGAGGGCGGCGGTCAGGTCGGGGACGCGGGCTGGCTGCGGGGCAGCGATCTGCAGGTGGACATTGAGGACACCCGCGCCTTTGGCGACGTGATTGCGCACGTCGGTACGGTCGCTTCGGGCGGCATCGCTGTCGGCGAGCGCGTCACCGCGCAGGTGAGCCGCGCCCGGCGCGCGGACGCGGCGCGTAACCATACGGCGACGCACCTGCTCCACGCGGCGCTGCGCCAGGTGTTGGGCGACCATGTCCGTCAGGCGGGTTCTCTGGTCGCGCCCGATCACCTGCGCTTCGACTACACCCAACCGGAAGCGCCCGCCGCCGCCGACCTGCGCGCGGTGCAGCAGTTGGTGCAGGAGCGGATTCGGGACAACATCCCGGTCTCGACCACGGAGATGGGCTACGACGACGCGCTCAAGACCGGAGCGATGGCGATCTTTGGCGAGAAGTACGAAACTGCGGTCCGCGTCGTGGAGATTTGCGATCCCGAGCCGCACGTGCACGATTGCTTCTCGAAAGAGCTTTGCGGCGGCACGCACGTGCCCGCGACCGGTTTCGTGGGCGCGTTTCAAATCGTTTCTGAAGGCAGCGTGGGCGCCGGGGTGCGGCGGATCGAGGCGCTGACCGGATCGTCGGCGTCGGACTGGACCGATGCGCGACTCGACGCCTTGACCGAGATCGCCGCCGCGGTGCGGGCGACGCCGGATACGGCGGGCGACCGCATTGTTCAGCTGCAGGCGGAGGCGGCGGAACTGCGGCGGCGGTTGCAGGCGGTCGAGGCGAAGACCGGGGCGTCGGTGGCGGAGCAGCTCGCGGCCAACGCGGCGGCGGTCGGCGACCTCGCCGTCGCAGTCGGGCGGGTGGCGGTGGAGTCGGCGGACGCGCTGCGGCGCACGGGCGACGAAGTCCGACGGCGGCTGCGCGAGAGCGGTCGGGACGGGGTGATCGTGCTCGGTGCGGTCGCCAATGATCGTCCGCTGTTCGTCGCCATGGCGACCGAGGGAGCGGTCGCGGCGGGCGTCAACGCGGGCAAGCTGATCGGCGGGATTGCGCGAACGGCCGGCGGCGGCGGGGGCGGCAGCCCCGAGATGGCTCAGGCCGGCGGCCGCCACGCAGACAAGCTCGATGAGGCCCTGGGCTCGGCGCTGAACGCGGTTCGGGAGCAGCTGGGCTAGGACGTCGGCGATGGTGCGCGGCTGCGCGATCGGCATCGATCCGGGCGAGCGCTGGGTCGGCGTGGCCCGTGCCGCCCGCGGCTCGTCGCTGGCGCTGCCCGTCGGCACCATTGACCGTCGCGCGGCCGGGAGCGCCGTGGACGGGGCGCTGAAGCGGATGCTGGGCGATGAGGCCGTCTCGGACCTGATCATCGGCGTGCCGCTGCGTCCGGACGGGCGCGAGGACGCACAGGCGGTTGCCTTCCGCGAGTTCGGCGAGGCGCTCGCCGCCGCGCTCGGCGCGACCTGCGTCGCGCAGAATGAGCGCTTCTCCAGCGAGGGAAGCGATGCCGCGGCGCTGGATCTGGGTCGCGGCTCAGCGGGCGGGCGCAAAGCCCGTGCTCAGGGCCGCAGGAGCGTTCAGCGCCAGCGACGGGAGCGGGAGCGCTCCCACGCGGCGGCCGCTGCCCGAATCCTGCAACGCTGGCTGGACTCGCGCGACGGCGCGCGCGCGCGCGAACTCGCCGATCGGCGGGCGTAATGCGCGGCGCTTCGTCGCGCACGGGCGTCACGCTGCTCCTGGCCGTCGCCGCCATCATCTGTGCGGCCTCGGCGGCGGTCGCAATCTCGCGCACGCCGGACGCTTTGCGCAACCGGAGCGCAGAGCAATCAGCGCCGCGTCTGACGGACGAACCGTCGGCGGTGATCGTCGTCCAGGGCGATTCTGCCGCCGTCATTGGTCGTCGGCTGCTGGTGGGCGGGGCGATCGGCTCGCAGACGCGGTTTGAGTTGTTGGCCCTGCTGCTGGGCTGGGAAGGGCGCCTGGAACCCGGCGAGTATTCGTTTGAGGCGGGGATCACGACCTACCAAATCCTGCGGCGCATACACTTTGGAGAGACGTCGCCGCTGCAAGTGGTGATTCCGGAGGGGCTGAGAGTGGAGCAGGTGACGGACCGTCTTGCCCAGGCCGGCGTCGTGGATCGCGCGGCGTTTGCGGCGGCGCTGGAAGCGGCCGCCGAGTCCGCCGTCGGCGGGGCGCTGGCGGCGCAGCGGCCGGCGGGCGCGTCGCTTGAGGGGTATCTCTTTCCCAGCGCTTACGCCTTCCCGCTTGAGGCCTCGGCGGAGGACGCGCTGCGGCTGATGCTGCTGCGGTTGGACGACTCGCTTACGCCCGAGCTGCGCGAACAGATCAGCGCTTCCGGCCGTTCGCTGCACGAGATTCTGACGATTGCCTCGATCATCGAGCGGGAAGTGGTGGAAGATGCGGAGCGCGCGCTCGTGGCCGCGGTGATCTGGAATCGACTCGATCTGAAGATGCCGCTGCAGATGGACTCGACGGTCCAGTACGCGGTAGGGACGGCGGCGGAGTGGTGGAAGCGGGAGCTGACCGCCCTCGATCTGGCGGTCGAGTCTGCGTACAACACGTACTACGTTGCCGGCCTGCCGCCGACGCCCATCGCCTCGCCGGGGCTGGCCTCGATCATCGCGGCCGCCAACCCGGCGAGCGTGCCGTATCTCTTCTTTGTCGCCCGCGGGGACGGCACGCACGCGTTCTCGGTCACCTACGAGGAGCATCAGGCCAACGTCGAGCGCTATCGCGGAGGCGCGGAATGACGTTGCGCGTTGGAGTGATCGGCCATCCGGTGGCGCACAGCATCTCGCCGCGCTTTCAGCAGGCGGGCTTCGACGCGGCCGGCCTGGGCGCGCGCTATGAGGCCTGGGATCTCCAGCCGCCCGAGTTGGCGGACTTCATCGACGGGCTGCGGCGCGGCGAGGCGCTGGGCGCGAACGTCACCATCCCCTACAAAGAGGCGGCGCTGCGCTACATGGACGGCCTGCACCAGACGGCGCGGTTTGTCGGAGCGATTAACACGATCGTCAACAACGACGGTCATTTGCAGGGCTACAACACCGATGTCACCGGGTTCCAACGATCGTTGTCCGAGGCCGGGTTTGATCCGGCAGGCGCCCACGTTGTCCTGTGGGGCGCGGGGGGCGCGGCGCGGGCGGTTACCTGGGCGCTGATCTGGCGTGGTGCGGCGGCCTTGACGATCGTCAACCGCACTGCCGTCCGCGCCGGACGTCTGCGCCACGACCTGGCCTCCGCCTCCGCCGGTGCGGCGTTGCGATCGCTGGGCGCGGACGCTCCCGAAACGCCCGCTGCTCTCGCCGCCGCCGACTTGGTGGTGCAGTGCACGTCGGTCGGACTGGCCGGCAGTGAGACTGAGGGTCAAGTGCCGTTTGACCCCGCGCTGCTGCGCGAGGATGCTCTCGTGGTCGATCTGATCGCCAATCCGCTGGAGACGCCGCTGGTGCGCGCGGCGCTGGCGTCGGGGCGGCAGGCGGTGGGCGGCCTGCCGATGCTCGTCTATCAGGGCGCGGCGGCGTTTGAGCTCTGGACGGAGCGGGAGGCGCCGGTGGCGGTGATGATGACCGCCGCGCGCGCGGCGATGGCGGGAGGCGGCGCGTGAACGAAGGCGTGACGATCGGCTTTGCTCTGATTGCGGCGTTCTTTGCGGGAGTCGGGCTGTTGCTGTTCAAGGAAGCGCGGACGCATCGCTTCTGGCGGCAGCTGGTCGCCCAGAACGATATGGAGGCGATTCAGGGCATTCTCGATCAGGAGCTCGAACACTGGCGCACGCAGCGTCCGCCCAAAGATGTCAGCGCCGCGGTCTGGGCGGGCGTGCAGGGTCTGGATCTGGTCGGCGCGTCGGCCCGCCATGTGCGGGTGAGCACGTCGGCCGACCCGGAGTTTGGCACGGTGGACGGCAAGCGGGAGCAGATCGCGTCCTCGCTGGACACCGCCTACGCGACGGCTCTGCGGTTGGTGGAGATGATCTTCTACGACGTGCCCAACTTCCGTCCCAACCATGTGCGGGTGGATGTCTACACCACCTTTCGCAACGCGGAGGGCGCGGCGGAGGCGCTGCCGATTTTGTGCGTCGAGGCTGAGCGCGGAGCGGCGATGAGCCTCGACTGGAACCTGCCGCCCGCCGTGCTGGCGAGTGAGTTTGAGACGACCGCCGACCGCGCTCCGAATGGCGAGCCCCGGCCGATCCAACTGCCCGAAGACCGCTTCGCCGATATCGTGACCGAGACGGATGATCCTCCCGCAGCGGAACAGGGGACCGATTGATGGGCAGTCTGCGCTGGTTTACGGCGGGTGAATCGCACGGGCCTGGCCTGACCGTGATCGTGGACGGCGTGCCGGCAGGGCTGCCGCTGTCGGAGGAGCAGATTCGCCAGCAACTGGCCCGCCGCCAGAAGGGCTACGGCCGCGGCGGGCGGATGAAGATCGAAACCGATTACGCCCAGATTCGCGGCGGCGTGCGTCAGGGGCGGACGATCGGCAGCCCGGTGGCGCTGTGGATCGAGAACCGCGACTTCGACAAGGGGCTCGGCCCCGACAAGCGGCCCTGGCGGGAAACGATGTCGCTCGATGCCGTCGAGCCGCCGCCGACTCAGGTGACGCGCGTGCGGCCGGGTCATGCCGACCTGTCCGCGTCGCTGAAATACGGCTATGAGGATGTCCGCGACTCCTTGGAACGCGCGTCGGCGCGCGAGAGCGCGGCCCGCGTTGGCGCGGGCGCGGTCGCACGGCTGCTCTGTGAGGAGCTGGGCTGCGACTTTCACAGCCACGTCGTCCAGATCGGTGCGGTGGCGGTCGAGCCGGGCATTGCGGTCGATTGGCGCGCGGTGGAGGAGTCACCGGTGCGCTGCGCCGATGCGGATGTGGCAGAGGCGATGATCGCCGCGATCAACGAGGCGAAACGCGACGGCGACACGTTGGGCGGAACCTTGGAGGCGCGGGTCAGCGGCGTGCCGTTCGGGTTGGGCTCCCATGTGCAGTGGGATCGCAAGCTGAGCGGCCGGATCGGTCAGGCGATTCTTTCGATGAACGCCTTCAAGGGCGTCGAGATCGGCGACGGATTCAGCGGCGCGGCGCTGAGCGGGCGCGGCTACCACGATGTCGTCCTGCCCCAGGACGCCTGGGGCGACCGTCCCTGGCGGCGCCAGACGAACCACGCTGGCGGCATCGAGGGCGGGATTTCCAACGGCGAGGAGCTGCTGGTGCGGGTCGCGGTGAAGCCGATCGCCACGCTCGCCCACCCGCTGCCCTCTGCCGATTTGACGACCGGCGAGCGCGTCGAAGCGCACTATGAGCGTTCGGATGTCTGCGTCGTGCCGGCGGCGGGCGTGATCGTCGAGGCGATGCTGGCGCTTGTCCTCGCCGACGCATTGTTGGAGAAGTTTGGCGGCGATTCGCTCGCGGAGACGCGCCGCAACATGGACGCATTCCTCGAGACCGCTATCCCGCGCGGAGCGTGGTGATGAGTGCGCCGGACGGTCTGAAGCGCGTCGTGCTGATCGGCTTCAGCGCCACGGGGAAGTCGGTGCTTGCGCCGTTTATCGCGCATCAGCTCGGCTGGACGGCGATTGATCTCGATGTCGAGATCGAACGCACCGCGGGGCGCAGCATTCCGCAGATTTTCGAGGCCGAAGGGGAAAGCGGATTTCGCGCCCGCGAGCAGCAGGCCGTCCACGAGGCGGCCGCTCGGGACGGCGTGGTGATTGCGACCGGCGGCGGCGTCTGGCTGCACGCGGACAGCCGCGCGCAGCTCGCTGAGCGGGGCTTCATTGTCGCGCTGGAGGCGCGCACGGCGACCATCCTGGCCCGCTATGCGGAGACCGAGCAGGGCACGACCGAAGTGAGGCCGATGCTGGCCGGCGCCGATCCGCGCCGCCGCGTGGAGACCCTGAAGGCGGCGCGCCAGCCGTTCTACGCGCTCTCGGACCTGACCGTGCATACGGATGACATTGAGATTGGGGAAGCGGTTGACGAGATCGTGGCCGCTGTGCGGCGGCGGTCTCGCGCCGCGCTCGCTTCCGATGCGCGCCTGCGGGAGATGCGCAACGGTCCCGGCGTTGATCCGCCGCCGTTGATCGATTTCGGGCCCGAGGTCGGCTGCGTCGTTGACGCCGGCTCGGCGCGCTATCCTGTGTACTGCGCCTGGGGCTTGCTGGAGCGCGGCGGCGACATTCTGGAACGGCTGGGGCTGCGCGGTCGGGTCTTCCTGATTGCCGATGAGGCGATCATCGCCTCACACGGCGCGGTCGCGCGGCGCTCGCTGGAGGCTGCGGGCCGCTCTGTCGAGTCCTACGCGGTGCCCTCGGGCGAGGCGAGCAAATCGCTGGCCTCGCTGGAGGCGCTCTACAGCTGGTTGTCGTCCCACCGCGCGGAGAGGCGCGACATCATCTTCGCTCTGGGCGGCGGCGTCACAACCGATCTCGCAGGCACGGTTGCGGCGACCTATCTGCGCGGGATGCCGTTGGTGCACGCGCCGACCACTGTGCTAGGCATGGTCGACGCCGCCATCGGCGGTAAGGTGGCTGTCGATCTGCCGTCGGGCAAGAATCTGGTCGGCGCGTTCTACCAGCCGCGGGCGGTGTTGGCGGACGCGGCCACGCTGGCCACGCTGCCGCCGCGCGAGCTGCGCTCCGGGTTTGCCGAAGTGATCAAGCACGGCTTCATCCGCGACGAGCCGATGCTCGAGCTGTTGGAAGCATCCGCCGACGCGCTGCTAAACCCGGCGGCGGGCACCGACGAAGCGGATCGGCGGCAGCTGCTGGTGGACATCATCACACGCAACCAGGCGATCAAGGCGGCGGTCGTCTCCGCCGACGAGCGCGAGTCCGACATTCGCGCGATTCTCAACTACGGGCACACGTTGGGTCACGCGATCGAGTCAGTCACCGGCTACAGCGCCGTGCTGCACGGCGAAGCGGTGGCGATGGGCATGGTCGCGGTCGCCGAGATCGGCTGCGCGCTCGGTTTCATCGATGAATCACTGGTGAGGCGGCACCGTCGCCTGATCGAGCGCTTTGGCCTGCCGACGCGCGCACCGGCGGGTCTGCGGCGGGCGGAGATTCTGGAGGCGATGTCGCGAGACAAGAAGGTGGTCGGCGGCAAGCAGCGCTGGGTGTTGCTGGAGAGCGTGGGCAATCCGATCGTGCGCGATGATGTGCCGGCGGCGATCGTCGCGGACGCGATCGACGCGGTAGTCGGTCCGGCCTGATGGTGCGGCTGACGCTGCGTGTGCGCGGGCGTGTGCAGATGGTTGGCTATCGAGTGTTCGCCGAAATCACGGCTGATCAGATTGGCGGCATCGGCGGGACGGTCCGCAATCTGGCGGACGGCTCGACGGTCGAGGTGGTGGCGGAAGGGCGTCGGGCAGATCTGGAAGCGTTTCTGGAAGAGCTGAAGATCGGACCCGCGCACGCGCTGGTCAGGGGTGTGGAGGCGGAGTGGGCGGTCGCAACCGGCGAGTTCGACGGCTTCGACACGGTCTACTGACGACTGAGCCGCCGCTCAGCGGGAGCGTCGGTGGACGGCGATGTCCAGGTGTTCGAGGCCGCGGAAGAACATGTTGGGTCGGTACTCGAGCGCCCGTGATCCGAACTCGATCTCGTCGAAGCGCTCGAGCAGACACTCGAACGCGATTCGGCCTTCGAGCCGGGCGAGCGGCGCGCCGAGGCAGAAGTGGATCCCGCGTCCGAACGAGATACTCCCGACGTCGGCGCGGGTAATGTCCAGCGTTTCCGGATCGGGGAACTGTTCCGGATCGCGGTTGGCGCCGCCGATTACCAGGATCACCGGCTGACCGGGCCCGATCGCTTTGCCGCCGAGGACGACCTCTTCGGTCGTGAGGCGTGGATCCAGTTGCACTGGCGAGTCATAACGCAGCAGTTCTTCAATCGCGTTGCCGAGCAGTTCGGGCTGCTCGCGCAGCGTGTGCAGCTGTTCGGGGTGCTCCAGCAGCGCCTTGAGCCCGTTGCCGATCAGGTTGGTCGTCGTCTCGTTGCCGGCGAGAAGGAGCAGGATGAGGGTGGAAATCAGCTCCTGCTCGGTCAGCTGGTCTTCCTCGTCTCGGGCGGTTATCAGCCGCGTGATCAGGTCCTCCGCCGGTTCCTGGCGGCGGCACGCCACCTGCGCCGCGAAGTACTCACGGAGCATCTGGCCGGCGGCCAGGCGCTGTTCGGCTTCCTCAGGCGTCCCCGGGCCGCCGCCGCCACGGATGAAGGCGTCGGACCAGGCCTTGAAGTCCTCGCGATCTTCCGTGGGCACGCCGATCATCTCGGCGATCACGACCGTCGGCAGCAGCGCGGCCAGGTTCTGCATCAGATCGAACTCGGTCTCGCCTTCGACTTCGTCGAGCAGCGCGTGCGCCGTTTCGCGGATATGCGCTTCCAGGGCGGCGATCCGCCGCGGGGTGAACGCGCGGCTGACCAGGCCGCGCAGCCGCGTGTGATCGGGCGGATCGCGCTGAAGCATCGACGTGTCGGTGCCCACGTCGGCCGGACCGTCGGGCGCGGGCTCGTTTGAGAACCGCCGCCAGTCGCGGAGGATTTCATCCACGTCTTCGTAGCGCGAGACGACGAAATGGCCGGTCGCCTCGCTCAGGTGATAGGGGTCGGACTCGCGTAACGCTCGGTAGAACGGATACGGATTCGCCGTGAAGGCGGGCGTAAACGGATTCCAGAGGGCGGCGGTCTGCGTCATGATCAACCTCGAAAGCTCAGTCCGCGGCGACTTCGAGGCCCGGCGCCGCGACCGTGCGACTGCTGGCGCGGGTGACCTGAAGGTCGAGATGCCGCAAGCCGCGGAGGACGATGTTTGGCTTGTACACCGGCGTCCGGGCGCCGAAGCGGATGTCTTCGTAGCGCTCCAGCAGCGCTTCAAAGGCGATTTTGCCCTCGAGCCGCGCCAGCGGCGCGCCGAGGCAGTGGTGGATGCCGCGGCCGAAGGAGATGTTGCCGGCGTCCTCGCGGGTCACGTCGAGCGTCTCGGGATCACTGAACTGTTCCGGATCGCGGTTAGCGCCGCCGATTAGCAGAGACACCGGCCGACCCGGCTTGAGCTGGTGCCGATCGAGCTCGTACTCCGTCAGCGTGGTGCGGCCGTCGAGCTGCACCGGCGAGTCATAACGCAGCAGCTCTTCAATCGCGTTGTCGATCAGATCCGGGCGTTCTCGGAGCAGTTGCAGCTGCTCGGGATGCTCCAACAGCGCTTTCAGGCCGTTGCCAATCAGGTTGGTAGTCGTCTCGTTTCCGGCGACGAGCAGCAGCCGCAGCGTGACGATCATCTCCGCTTCGGTGAGCCGATCACCCTCTTCCTCCGCCTCGATCAAGCGTGAGACGAGGTCATCCTTCGGATTCTCGCGGTGCTCGGCGACGATGCCCTGGAAATAGGCGTCGAACAGCTGGCCCGCCTCAAAGACATCCTGGAGCTCCGGTTCGGTCAGGTTCGGCTCCAGGACGCGGGCGAAGCGGTCGGACCAGCCTTTGAACTGTGCTCGATCTTCGGTGGGCACGCCGATCATCTCGGCGATCACGACCGTCGGCAGCTGCGAGGCCAGGCTCTTCATCAGATCGAATTCGGTCTCGCCCTCGACCTCATCAAACAGCGCGTGCGCGGTCGCGCGGATGTGATCCTCCATCTTGGCTACCTGACGCGGGGTGAACGCGCGGCTGACCAGCCCGCGCAGGCGGGTGTGGTCGGGCGGATCGAGCGAGAGCATTGAGGGTTGCAGCTCATTCTCAATCTGCTCGCCGATGTTGCGGCGGTTGCGGGTGCCGACCGGTCCGCGTTGGTTGGAGAAGACCTTGTAGTTGCGCAGGACGGCGTCAACATCCTCGTAGCGGGAGACGACCAGCGCCTTGGTCAGCGGGCTGGGATGGTACGGATCGCGCTCGCGCAGTTCCTTGTAGGTGGGGTAGGGATTGGCGATGAAGTTCGGATCCAGCGGGTACCAGACGACGCCGGACTGGAGCTTCTCCTGCATCAGGCGGGTGCGGATATAGACGGGCGCCAGCGCGGCGCGGAGGGCGGTTCGGACTGACATCGTTCCCCTCGATTCTCTGGTCGCCGGGCGCGGCGAAGCGGGACGCGATCGGGGTCAATCGAGCGGGTGGTCCCAGTCCACCATGATCACATCGCACTCTTCACCGGCGCGGACGCGTTCCTGATCCTCTGGGCATACAGCGTAGCCATTCGCGAGCGCCATTGACGTGAGCACGCCGCTGCCCTGCGGCCCGGTCAGCCGCGCGTGCCAGCGGCCGTCGGCGCCGCGGTCGAGGATCGCGCGGGCGTAGACGCGCCGCCAGTCGGTGTTGACGATGTCGTCATCGGCGATCGCCCGCAGGATCGGACGCGGCTGCGGCTGCCGTCCCATCATCTGGTAGATCGCCAGCCGACCGAACAGCTCGAAGGCGAGCAGCGAGGAGACCGGGTTGCCGGGCAGCCCGATGTGCGGCACGCGGCCGCCGTCGGGCGCGGCGAACTCGCCGAAGGCCAGCGGTTTGCCCGGCTTCATGCAGACTGTCCAGAAGTCGATTGCACCCTCGCGGGCGAGGACTTCCTTGACCACATCGAAGTCGCCGCGCGAGACGCCGGCGGAGGTGATGACCAGATCGCAGGTGGCGAGCGCTTCGTTGATCTTGGCGGTCAGCGCGGGAATCGTGTCCTGGGCGATGCCGAAACGCTGGGGCACACCGCCGTACTGGGTGACCAGCGCGCTGAGGCCGTAGGAGTTGGAGTCATAAATCTTGCCCGGCGCGGGCGCCTCGCCCGGCGTCAGCAGCTCGTCGCCGGTGGAGAGGATGGCGACGCGCGGGCGGCGGATCACCTCCACCTCCGCGACGCCCAGCGAGGCGAGCACTGCCACCTCCGGGCCGCGCAGGACGGTTCCGGCGTTGAGCACTTGCTGGCCCTCGCGCACATCCTCGCCGCGGCGGCGGATGTTGTTGCCGACGCCCGCCGCCTTGAGAATGCCCACATCCGCGATCACCTCATGCGCCTGACCGGGCGCGCGCAGACCCTCTTCGTCGGTCTCCTCAAACGGGACGATCGTGTCCGCGCCGTCGGGCATCGGCGCGCCGGTCATGATCCGCACGGCCTCGCCCGGGCCGACTGACCTGTCGTACAGGTATCCCGCCGCCAGTTCGCCGATCACGCGCAGGCGCACCGGGTTCGTCTCCGACGCGCCGTCGGTGCTGGCGGACTGCACGGCGTAGCCGTCCATCGCCGTGTTGTCGTGGGGCGGGATGTCGAACGGGGCGCTGATATCGGCCGCCAGCACCTGTCCGATCGCGTCATCGATGGCGCGGATTTCGGACGGCAGCTGCTGACAGAAGGAGAGGATGCGGGTCGCCGCTTCCTCGACCGGGAGCAGGTCAGCGGGCGGTTCCGTGGCGAGCGGGGCGCCAGTCTGGGAGACAGACATCAGCTCACTCCAGTCTGGTTCCGACCTGGTTCCGACTTGGTTCAGACCTGGATCGTCAGGCAGGTGGTGGTGCGTTTGACCCCGGCCACCGTCTGGATCGAGTCGGTGATGCATGTTCCCAACTGTTCTAGGTTGTCGGTCTCAATGAGGCAGATCACGTCGAACGGCCCGGTGACCAGTTCGACCGATTTGATTTCCTCCCCGGCGGCCGCCATCTCGCCCAGCGCGATCGCCACCGTCTTCGCGGTACCGACCTCGGTCTCGATCAGGATGTAACTTTTCATTGCCATGTTGGACCCTCCAGAGCCGCGCGCGAGCCGCCGGATCGCGGGCACAGGGTAAGTTTACTATCCAGGCGCGGGGCTGTTCGGTCTGTTCGGGCTGCGTCTGCTCCATCTCAGCGCGCGAACGGCGGTACGCTGGGCGGGTATGTCCGAGCGATCAGGGATGGCAGGCCGCAGTGGTTGATCTCGAGGCGTTGGAAGCGGAAGCGCGCGCGGCGCTCGCGGAGACGGGCGCGGAGTCCGAGTTGGAATCCTGGCGGGTCTCCTGGCTGGGGCGGCGGGGGCGGCTGACGACCGTGCTGCGCGGCGTCCGCGACCTGCCCGCCGATCAGCGCTCGCTGATCGGCGCTGGCGCGAACCGCCTCAAGGCGGCGCTGGAAGAGGCGGTCACCGCGCGGCGGACGGAGCTGGCCGCCGCGGCGGCCGAGGGCGGCCAGGCGTTGGATGTCACCCTGCCGGGCCGCCGGCCGCCGTTGGGCTCGCTCCACCCGGTCACGCTGACGCGGCGGATGATGGAGCGCACCTTCCGCGATCTGGGCTTCGATGTGGTCGAAGGTCCGGACGTCGAGCTGGAGGAGTACAACTTCGACCGCCTACGGATTCCCGCCGGCCATCCGGCCCGCGATATGTGGGACACGATGTGGATCGCCGAGGACGGCAGCGGCGGGCCGCGTCAGTTGCTCCGGACGCACACCTCGCCGATGCAGATTCGCTATCTCGAACGCCGACAGCCGCCGATTCGCGTGATCGTGCCCGGCACCTGCTACCGCTATGAGGCGACGGACGCGACCCATGAGTGGATGTTGACGCAGATTGAGGGCCTGGTGATCGACGAGGATCTGTCGTTTGCGCACCTCAAGGGCACGCTGGAAGCGTTTGTGCGCCGCGTCTTTGGGGCTGAGATTGAGACGCGCTTCCGCTGCGACTATTTTCCCTTCGTCGAGCCGGGGGCGGAGCTCGGCGTGCGCTGGCAGGGCGACTGGCTGGAGGTCCTGGGCTGCGGGATGGTTCATCCCGAGATCATTGAGGACGCCGGGCTCGACCCCGAGCGCTACACCGGGTTTGCCTTTGGCATGGGCGTCGAGCGCGTGGCGATGCTGCGCTACGGCGTCCGCGACATCCGACACTTCTACCGCAACGATGTGCGGTTTCTGCGCGAGTTCGAGCGGTTCACAGGGAGCGGCTGATGGATGTCCCGTTGAAGTGGCTGGCGCGGTACGTCGACTGGAAGCTGTCCGTTGACGAACTGGCGCATCGGCTCAGCATGGCTGGCGCGGAGGTCGAATCGATCAAGCGCAGCGGCGGCGACTGGGCGCAAGTGGTCGTGGGCCGCGTCGCCGCCGTCGAGCCGCATCCCAACGCCGATCGCCTGCGGCTGGCGACGGTGGACTACGGGGCAGGGGAGCCGCTGCATGTCGTCTGCGGCGCGCCCAATCTGGCGCAGGGGCAGACGATCGCTTTCGCCCAGGTCGGCGCGCAGCTGCTCGATCCCGGCACCCGCCAGCCGCGCAAGCTGCGCAAGGGCAAGATTCGCGGCGTGACCTCGCTGGGGATGATCTGCTCCGAGCGCGAGCTCGGCCTTTCCGATGAGCACGAGGGCATCCTCGAGCTCAGCACCGACGCGGCGCTCGGGACGCCGTTGGCCGATGTGCTCGGCGACGTCGTGCTTGATGTCAAACCGACGCCCAACCGTCCGGACCACTTCTCCATTCTCGGCATCGCCCGCGAGGTCGCGGCGCTGACCGGCGGCGCGGTGCGCGAACCGTCGGCGGCGTATCCGGAGTCGGCGACTCCGGCGGCGGAGTTGACCAGCGTCGCGATCGAGGTGGCTGAGTGCTGTCCGCGCTACACCGTCATCGTGATCGACGGCGTCACCGTCGGGCCGTCGCCGCAGTGGATGCAGGACGCGCTGGCCGCTGCCGGGATGCGGCCGATCAACAACATCGTCGATGTGACCAACTACGTAATGCTCGAGTGGGGTCAGCCGCTGCACGCTTTTGATTTCGAGATTCTGAGGGAGAACCGAATCGTCGTGCGCCGGGCGCGCCCGGAGGAGCGTCTGCAGCTGCTGGACGGCTCGGAGTTGCAGCTGGCCGCCGACGACCTCGTGATCGCGGACGCCGAGCGAGCGGTCGCCCTGGCCGGGATCATGGGCGGCGCGGAGTCGGAGATTTCTGATTCGACGACCACGATTCTGCTGGAGACGGCCAATTTCCAGGAGGCCTCAATCCGGCGCAGCCGCGCGCGGCATCTGGAGGCAGGCACGGAGGCGAGCCGGCGGTTTGAGAAGTCGCTCAACCCAGAGCTGGCCGAATTGGCCGCCCGCCGCGCCGCGACGCTGATTATCGAGACCGCCGGCGGCACGGCCTACGCCGGCCTGGTGGACGCCTATCCGGGCAAGGCGCACGTTCCTCAGGTTGTGGTGACCCAGCGGCGGATTGAGCAGATTCTGGGCGTGCAGCCCAGCGTTGAGGAGGCGCGCGGGATTCTCACGGCGCTGGGCATTCCCAACCGCTGGCTGCCGCCTGACCGCTACGCGGTGAGCTGTCCACCCTGGCGCTCCGACATCAAGGTGGCCGACGATGTGATTGAGGAGATCGGCCGCATTGTGGGCTACGACAACCTGCCCTCAGCGCCGCTGCCTGGCGCCGTGCCCGAGCCGGACATCGATCCGCAGCGCGGGTTGAGCGAACGCATCCGCGACGTGCTCAGCAGTCTGGGGCTGCGCGAGATCATCACCTATGCAGCGGTCGGGGAGGACGAGATCGGCGCGACGGACGGCGCGCCTGGCCAGGCCGCGTCGGTCCAGCTGCAGAATCCGATGAACACCGCCCGCAACCGGATGCGCACCAGCCTGCGCCCGTGGGGCCTGCAGACCTTCGCCCTCAACCAGCGGGAGGCGCGCGGCGCCCTTGGTCTCTACGAGGTCGGCAAGACGTTCAAGCGGCAGGCGGTCCGGCAGCCGTTTGAAGAGCGTATGGTATTGGCGCTCCTCGGCGGCGCGTCGCCGGCGACGATTCACGGCGAAGCGGCGCGCGCGGTGGACTTCTACGACGCCAAAGGCGTCCTCGAGCAACTCGGGGTCGGGCTGGGCGTGGAGTTCGCGCTCACGGCTGACGCTGGCGACGCCGCTCTGGTGAGCGCTCAGTCGGCCTCGATCCACGTCCGCGGCCGCCGGGTCGGGGCGCTTGGCAAGGTCTCGCGCGCCGTCGCCGCGCAGTTTGAGGTCGAGGGCGATGTGTTCGCCCTGGAGCTCTCGATCGCGCAACTCGCGCCCTTGATGTCGGCCACCGTCACCGTGCCCGCGCCCTCCATCTATCCCGCCGCCGTTGAGGATCTGGCGCTGATTGTCGATGCGTCCACCGCCGCCGGCGAGCTGGCGGCTGCGATTGCCGGCAACGGACTGGTGGAATCGGTGGAGCTGTTCGACGTCTACACGGGCGATCAGATCCCGGCGGGCGCGAAGTCGCTGGCCTTCCGCGTCTACTACCGCTCACCCGATCGGACGCTGACCGACCGCGATGTGGAGAAGGCGCGGCGCGGGATTGTGCGGCGGTTGGGGTCGCAGTTCGGCGCAACGCTGCGGGATTCCTAGCCTCCGGCGCGGCTCTGTTGTGTGGTTGTCTGAATCTGTCCCTGCTGTGTCTCAGGCGATTTGGCACTCTCACGCGGAGAGTGCCAGAATTGGTCGTGACGAGAAACGGGAGGAAGGAACCGATCATGACTCACGTGCATCCGAACCTGTCTGAGCACTACGGCAGCGCCTTTGAGCTGGGCGATCTGACGCATCGGCTGAACGACGCCGGGGACCACATCCAGCTCGCCGCCGCGCTCTACGACGCGACCGCGCTGCCGCCGATTGAGCTGCGCCGGGTGATGCGCGCCCTGGCGCGGCGCGAGGGCGCGGCGTCCCTGCAGGCCGTGCACGAGCTGGTCGCGCGGCGCTTGCGCGCCTATCTGCAGCTGGATGTCGAAGTAGCGCGGATCGCCGCGCGGGCGTTCGCGGACGCGCACCTGGACCTGCCCGCCGAGTGGGGCGAGCGCAGCCGCGAGATTGAGTTGACCGTGATCAAAAACGCGCTCCACCTGCGCGAGTTCCTGGCGCTGACCGCGATCGTGCCCTGGCTGCGCAACGACGACGGCGCGCGCTGGCTGCTGGAGCGCCTGCCGGCGAGCGACGCCGCCGAGTTGCCTGCTGATTCCCACGGCGTCTCCACGCTGGCGGCGAGCGCCTAGCTGCGCCAACGCGGCTCAGATCGACCCGCACACACCACGACGCCCGGCGCTGCTCTGCTCGAGCAAGCCGGGCGTCTGGGGTGTTGGCGGATTCCGCCGGCTGATTCGGTTGGTCAGCGGGTCAGGACGCTTGCGCCCGCTCGACGATCGCGCTGAAGCCGTCCGGGTCGTGCAGCGCCATGTCGGCGAGCACCTTGCGGTCGATCTCGATCTCCGCCTGCTTGAGCGCGTGCATCAGGCGGCTGTAGGTGGTGCCGTTGAGGCGGGCCGCCGCGTTGATGCGCTGGATCCAGAGGCGGCGCATGTCGCCTTTGCGCTCGCGGCGGTGGGCGTAGGCGTAGGACAGCGCGTGCAGCCGCGACTCGGAGGCGCGGCGGTAGAGGCGGTGACGGACGCCGTGATGCCCCTTGGTCTGCTTGAGGACTTTCTTGTGTCGGCGGCGTTCGCGTGGGCCGCCCTTGACTCGTGGCATCGTTCGGTTCCTGTTCTGATCGCCGCGGGCTCGCCCCTGATTGCCGCTGGATCGCGCTAGGGGGAGCCGTAGGGGAGGAGCCGCTTGACTCGCTTCTGGTCGCCCAGCCGCTTGACGGCGTGCATCCGGTTCTGCGCGCGCAGGGTGCGCTTGTGCTTCTTCTGCTTGTTGTGGCCGCGGTAGCCCTTCATGCGCATCACTTTGCCCGTTCGCGTGATGCGGAAGCGCTTGGCCGCGCCCTTGTGGGTCTTCATCTTCGGCATCGGTGAGCGTCTCCAACCCGGCCGCGCGTCAGCAACGATCCGCTGGCGCGTCCGCCCAGCTTAGACCCTCTCGCGACACTGTCCAATCAGCCCCGACACAGAGCCAGTTCGAGCCAGTGCGAGCCAGGATGGGCCGGCGCGACGCCGCTAGCCGGCGGCGTCGCTGGCTTCCGTGGCCGCGGCCGCCGCTTTCGCGTTGGCCAGCGCTTTCGCCTTGGCCTTGTCCTCAGCGACGATCACCGACATGAAGCGGCCCTCGGTCGAGATCGGCTTCTCGATCACGGTCGGCACTTCGTATTCTTCGAGCGTCTCCAGCATCTCCTGGATGCGCTCCTGGCCGATCTTGCGGTGCGTGATCTCGCGGCCGCGGAACATAATCGAGATCTTGACCTTGTCGCCGTTGCGCAGCAAACGCGCCGCCGTGCGGCCCTTGGCCTCCATGTCGTGCCGGCCGATGTTGGGGCGCATCTTGATCTGATGCAGGGAAGCGCCCTTCTGCCGGCGGCGGCCTTCGCGTTCGCGCTTGGACTGCTCGTACTTGAAGCGTCCGTAGTCGAGCATCTTGGCGACCGGCGGGCGCGCGTTGGGGGCGACCTCGACCAGATCCAAGCCCTGCGCGCGGGCGAGGTCGAGGGCCTGAATCGTCTGCATGACGCCGAGCTGTTCGCCCTCCGCGCCGATGACGCGCACCTCGCGGATGCGAATCGCTTCGTTGACCCGCTGTTCTTTGTGTTCTCGTTGATCCTTGACGGCCAGAGGGACGCTCCTTCGTTGCGAGCCGGTGTCGAGGTGGCTCTGTTGCGCCGATGGTAGGCGCGCGCGCGCGAGGTTTCAAACCGCGCGGCGCGGCTTGGGGAATTATTCGCCGGATTCCGTGTCGATGACGAGCATGAGATCGCCCTGATCGACCGCGTCGCCCGCCGCGACGGCGACTTCGACGATCCGTCCGTCGGCCGGTGACCGGATCTCGTTGTTCATCTTCATCGCGACCATGACGAGCAGCGGGTCGCCTTCCTGGACCTGATCGCCGGGCGCGACGAGTACCTCGGTCACCTGGCCGGTCATGGGCGCGGAGAGCCGCACCTCGCCCGCAATCGCCGGGCCCGTCTGGGTTAGCGCGCCGGCGCTGCGCTCAATCTCGGCGGCATAGCGATCGGGGCCGATGAAGACCTCCAGCGCCATGCCTTCGCGGCGGATCGCGATGGGGATGCGCTCGCCGTTGACCCAGAGCCGGAAGAGCGTGTTGTCGTCGACCGATTCCAGGACGACCGCGTAGGACTGGCCGTCGAACTCGGCGTGGTACTGGCCGTCGCCGTCCTCGGCGATGGCGACTTCCTGCAATCCGCCCTGGACGATTAGCCGGTAGTTCTTCGCCATCCCTGCTCCACTGGATATCGGCGCCCGCGCGCAGACTGGGCCCACGGGCGTCGCCGCCGGGTGGAGGCGCTGCCGCCGCGCTCCTCGGCGCGTTCGCCCTGGGTGTGAAAGAAGAGCGCCGCCGCCAGCGCCGCTTCGACGCTGCGGGCCGGCCGTTCCGCCTGGTTGAGGATCTCGTGCTCCTCGACGTAGAGGGTGTGGATATCGCCGCGGCGGAAATGTTCGTCGTCCATCAAGGCCTGATGGAACGGGATCGACGTGCTGACGCCGATCACCAGATACTCGCCCAACGCGCGCTTCATCCGGCGGATGCACTGCTCGCGCGTCTCGCCCCAGGTGATCAGCTTGCTGATCAGGGAGTCGTAGTACGGGCTCACGCCGACGCCGCGGGCGAGCATGGAGTCCAGCCGCACGCCCGGTCCGTCCGCCTCGCGGTACCAGGCGATCGGCCCGACCGACGGCGCAAAGTCGCGGTACGGGTCCTCGGCCGTGATCCGGCACTCCATCGCCCAGCCGCGGATCGGCCGCTCGGCAGCGGTGTAGCCCAGCGGCATCCCGCCTGCGATCCGCAGCTGATCCTGGACGAGGTCGACGCCGCGCACCAACTCGGTGACGGGGTGCTCGACCTGCAGCCGCGTGTTCATCTCAAGAAACGCGAAGCTCTGACCGTCCGGCGCGTTGTCGTCGTCCCAGACGAGGAACTCGACGGTGCCGGTCGAGGTGTAGTCGCAGGCGCGGGCGGCGTTGGTCGCGGCCTCTTCCATTCGCGCCCGCAGTTGCGGGGTCATGCCCGGCGCGGGCGACTCCTCGACCAGCTTCTGTCGCCGGCGCTGGGCCGAGCAGTCACGCTCGCCCAGGCAGACGATGTTGCCGAGACTGTCCGCGACGACCTGGATTTCGATATGCCGCGCGGGCCGGAGCAGCTTCTCCACGAACACGGAGCCGTCGCCGAAGGCGGTGATCGCTTCCTCCTGCGCCTGCTGCACGGCGCGCTCAATCTCCGCCGCCGATTCCAAGACGCGGATGCCGCGTCCACCGCCGCCCGCCGCCGCCTTGATCACGACCGGGTAGCCGATCGCGTCCGCGGTCTGCTGCGCTTCCTGCGGATCGGTGAGCGGGTCAACGGCGCCGGGGATGATCGGGACGCCGGCCTGCTGCATCGTGCGCCGGGACTCGATCTTGTCGCCCATCAGCTCGATGGCTTCCGGCGAGGGCCCGACGAAGATGATGCCCGCTTCGCGGCAGGCGCGGGCGAAGTTCGCGTTTTCCGAGAGAAATCCGTAGCCCGGATGAATCGCGTCGGCACCGGTCTCCCGGGCCGCACTCAGCACCGCATCGATGGAGAGATAACTCTCGGCCGGAGTCGAGCCGCCGATGTGCACCGCCTCGTCGGCCATCCGCACATGCCGGGCTGTGCGGTCGGCGTCGGAGAAGACGGCGACCGTCTGGATGCCCAGATCGCGCGCGCCGCGAATCACGCGGACGGCGATCTCGCCGCGGTTGGCGATCAGTAACTTGTCGAAGGGGCGTTGCGGGTCAGTCATTCGTCCCTCCCTCGACCGGTCGGGCAACGGCAATCGACCGATGCCTCCGCGCGGGCGGCGCTGCCGCCAACCAGCGGGCGACCATCAGGATCATACCCGCCGCGCCGCTTGGAGAGTATCGAGTCAGCGGATCCGAATCAGGCCGGTTCAATGGCGCGGGTGCGCTTGAGCTCGGTCAGCATGGCGCGAATCTCGTCGAGCGGCATTGCGCCCAGATCGTCGCCGCTGCGCACGCGCACGGCCGCTTCACCGGCCTCGACCTCGCGGTCGCCGATCACCAGCATGTAGGGAATCTTGCGGAGCTGCGCGTTGCGGATCTTGGCCTGCATCCGCTCGTTGCCGTCGTCCACGTCAACGCGCAGCCCCGCCGCCAGCAGGTCGGCGGCGATCGCGTGCGCCCAGTCGAGGTGGCGGTCAGCGATCGGAATGCAGCGCGCTTGCACCGGCGCGAGCCAGAGCGGGAACGCGCCCGCGTAGTGCTCGATCAGAATGCCGAGGAAGCGCTCGAAAGAGCCGTGAATCGCCCGGTGAATCACGACCGGCGTGTGCTTCTCGCCGTCGGCGGCGATGTAGACGCAGCCCAGCCGGGCCGGCTGGATCAGGTCAAGCTGGATCGTCGAGAGCTGCCACTCGCGGCCCATCACGTCGGAGACGAACAGGTCTGCTTTGGGCCCGTAGAAGGCGGCCTCGCCTTCCTGTTCGACATAATCGATGCCCGCATCATCCAGCGCGTCGCGCAGCGCCGAGACCGCGGTCTGCCACGCCTCCGGGTTGTCCACGTACTTGCCGCCTTCACCGGGCAGCGAGAGCTCGTAGCGGAAGTTGGGCATCCCGTAGGTCTGGAACAGCGTCTGGACCAGCTCCAGCACCCGCGAGACCTCGGCGGAAATCTGCTCGGGCGTGATGAAGATGTGGCAGTCGTCCTGAGTCAGCGAGCGGACGCGGGTCAGGCCCGACAGCTGGCCGGACTTCTCGTAGCGGTAGAGCGTGGTGTACTCGGCATAACGCAGCGGCAACTCGCGGTAGGAATGCAGCGAGGTGTTGTAGAGCGTCATGTGCACGGGGCAGTTCATCGGCTTGAGGAAGTAGGCCTCCCGGTCATCACTGTCACTGCCGTCGCCGCCATCGTTTCCGTCGCCGTCCTCCGGCGCGGCGGGTTCGTGCCCGGCGGGTTCGTGCATAGCGGGATACATAACGTCGGCGTAGTTATCGAGGTGCCCGGAGCGGCGGAACAGTTCACCGCGGGCGACGTGGCCGGTCCACACTTCGCGGTAGCCGCGGGCGTCCTGCAGCTCGCGGATCAGGCGCTCCATCTCCTGGCGGATGACCGCGCCGTCGGGCAGCAGCAGCGGGACGCCGGCGCCGACGAGTTCGGAGAAGGCGAACAGCTCCAGCTCGCGGCCCAGCCGGCGATGATCGCGGCGCTGCGCCTCCTCGAGGCGGGCGAAGTGCGCTTTGAGCTCGGCTTTGGTGGCGAACAGTGCACCGTAGATGCGCTGCAGCTGCGGCCGATTCTCATCGCCGCGCCAGTACGCGCCGGCGACCTCGGTCAGCTGGAACGGGCCGATCTGCCGGGTTGATTCCACGTGGCCGCCGCGGCAGAGGTCGGTGAACTCCGCGTGGGTGCAGATGCCGAGATTGGTGGAGTCGACTGAGAATTGGTCGATCAACTCCTGTTTGAAGGGTTGGTCAGCAAAGCGGCGGCGCGCTTCGGCGAGTGGGATCTCTTCCCAGATAAAGCGGTGGTTGCGGCGCATCTCCTTGCGCATCCGCTTCTGAATCTCGGTGAGGTCCTCGGGCGTCAGCGGGCGCGGCAGGTCGAAGTCGTAGTAGAAACCGGTATCGATCGGCGGGCCGATCGCGATCTTGCCGTCGGGGAACATCCGCAGCACGACCTGCGCCAGGACGTGCGCGGCGGAATGGCGCATCCGGCGCAGCCACTCGTCCTCGTCGACGTCGTCCGCGGAGGCGACGCCCGCGGCGTCGCCGGTCTGCAGCATCAATTCGGCCTCGAACGGGTCCTCGGCCATCGGCCTGCTATCTGCGCTCAGCCCAGAGCGATCGGTGGTCGATCAGCGCGGGTCCGTCTCGTCGTGGGAGTGGTGGGCGATACTGGACTTGAACCAGTGACCTCTGCGATGTCAACGCAGCGCTCTAGCCAACTGAGCTAACCGCCCGAGCCGTCCACCCGCCGCGTCCGGTGGTCCGCTCCGGCCGCGCAGGTATGGAGTTATCGTATGCCTCACGGCTCAGCCTGGTCAACGAGTGACCGTGCGCAGCGAGCGTCTAGAATGTGTGTCAACTCGTTGACGTTCGGCGTCCTGTTGGCTAGCTTGCACGCCAAGCCGATTCGGAGCTCGTGTGGAACCACTGCAAATCGACCTGACTCGGACGCCGCGCTTGCGCTGGACGGCCGGCCGTCCCGTGAGTTGGGCGGGCGGTGTACGATTGTGGCACGCCCCGCTGCAACCGGCAGCGGGAGCCGCTCATGCGCGTGGGCCGCTAGCTCAATTGGCAGAGCAGCTGACTCTTAATCAGCAGGTTCGGGGTTCGAGTCCCTGGCGGCTCACCAGCTGCACCAGCATGAGCGATCTGCCCGAAGATCGGCGCCCGCCGGCAGGTGGCGCCGGTTCGCCGGCCCCCTGGCCGCCCGCGGGGGAAGTGTCGGAACTGGCAGACGAGCATGATTTAGGATCATGTGCCGCAAGGCGTAGGAGTTCGAGTCTCCTCTTCCCCACCACCGCCCGCTCGGTCGCGCCGCGATCGGTTGGGTGGCGAACATCGGAACCACAGACGCCGCTGAAGGAGTGCTCTGATGGCTGACCCGCTCTTGAGTATCCAGAACCTCTCGACGAGTTTCTTCACCTCTGAAGGAGTCGTCCAGGCCGTCAACGACGTCTCCTACGACCTCATGCCCGGCGAGACGCTGGGCCTGGTCGGCGAGTCTGGTTCCGGCAAGAGCGTCTCCGCGCTCTCGCTGCTGCGCCTGATTCCTAACCCGCCCGGCCGGATCGTCGGCGGCGAGGTCTGGTTCGACGGCGAAGAGCTGATGAGCGTGGACGACTCGCGGATGCGCGAGATTCGCGGCAACGACATCGCCATGGTCTTCCAGGAGCCGATGACCTCGCTCAACCCGGTGTTGACCATTGGCCGTCAGCTGACCGAAGCGATCGAGCTGCACATGGGCCTGAGCCGCACGCAGGCGAACGAGCGCGCGATTGAACTGCTCAACATGGTCGGCATCCCCGCCGCCGAGCAGCGCCTGTTCGACTTCCCGCACCAGTTCTCTGGCGGAATGCGCCAGCGCGTGATGATTGCAATGGCGCTCTCCTGCGACCCGAAGCTGCTCCTCGCCGACGAGCCGACGACGGCGCTCGACGTCACGATTCAGGCGCAGGTGCTTGAGGTCATGGCGCGGCTGAGCCGCGAGCTTGGCACCGCCGTGATCGTGATCACGCACAACCTCGGCGTGGTCGCACGCTACGCCGACCGCGTGAACGTGATGTACGGCGGCCGGATCGTCGAGAGCGGCGACGCGACCGATATTTACGCGCGGCCCAAGCACGCGTACACGCTCGGTCTGCTTGAGTCTGTGCCCCGCCTGGACGCTCGCACCGGCCGCCTGATCCCGATTGAAGGCACGCCACCAGACCTGACCAACATGCCGGAGGGCTGCGCCTTCGCTCCGCGCTGCCGCTTCGTCACCGATCAGTGCACGAGCGAGCGGCCGGTACTGCAGGAATTTGCGCCTGGCCACCTCGTCGCTTGTTGGAACTCGGACGCGGTGGCCGATGAGGCCGACCTCATTCTCGCCAGCGCGCACACCGAGGAAATCCTGGAAGAGGAGACGGCCAATGTCTGAGAACGAACAAACCGACGTCGTCGAAGGGGCGGAATCCCAAGGGGAGGCCGCTGCCGGGACGATGACCCCGGAAGCGATGCGCGCGGCCGCGGCCGCCTCGGTCGGACAGGCCGCCGCGGCGATCGCTGACCACGCCGGCGGTGGACGGACCGAGCCGCACGAGAACACGCTGCTCGAGGTCCAGGACCTGAAGATGTACTTCCCGGTCACCGCCGGGCTGCTGCTCAAGCGCAAGGTCGCCGACATCAAGGCGGTTGACGGCATCTCCTTCGCCGTGCGCGAAGGGGAAACGCTGGGTCTGGTGGGTGAGTCCGGCTGCGGCAAGTCCACGACTGGCCGCGCCATCCTCCAGCTCTACCGCCCGACCGCCGGCAACGTGTTCATGTCGCCGCCGCGTTACACCTCGCACATCGGCACCGACGAAAACGGCGTGGACGATGCCTCCGCGCCGGCTGTCGGCGAAGGCGGACCGGTTGACCTGACCACACTCGCCGGTCGCAACCTGCGCACGTACCGGCGTCAGATGCAGATGATCTTCCAGGACCCGTACGCCTCCCTGAATCCGCGCATGAGCGTCGGCAGCATCGTCTCCGAGCCGATGGTGATCCACGGTCTGCAGAAGGGTCGGCGCAAGGAGCGCGTCCGCGAGCTGCTCGAGACCGTCGGGCTCAACCCCTACTTCGCCAGCCGCTACCCGCATGAGTTCTCCGGCGGCCAGCGCCAGCGCATCGGGATCGCCCGCGCGCTCGCGGTTGAGCCTGCGTTCATCGTCTGCGACGAGCCGGTCTCCGCGTTGGACGTGTCGATTCAGGCGCAGATCATCAACCTGCTCGAGGACTTGCAGGCCGACTTCGGTCTGACCTACCTCTTCATCGCCCACGACCTCTCGGTCGTGCGCCACATCTCGCACCGCATCGCGGTCATGTATCTGGGCAAGATCGTTGAGCTCGCCCAGTCGGACCGCCTCTACGAGAATCCGCTGCACCCCTACACGCAGGCGCTGATCTCGGCGGTGCCGATCCCCGACCCGGCGTTGGAACGGCGCCGTGAGCGGTTGATCCTGACCGGTGACGTGCCTAACCCGATCGCGCCGCCGCCAGGCTGCAACTTCCACACGCGCTGCCCGATCGCGATCGACATCTGCCGCGAGGAAGACCCGGATTGGCGCGAGGTCGTCACCGACCACTTCGTCCGCTGCCACCGCGTCTAACCCGCAGGCGGCCGCGCAATCTCCAGAACGGGGCCAAGCGGCCCCGTTCTGCGTATCTAGCGTACGGCAGACGGCTCGGTGACTGGTACGATCAGGGCACATGGACGCATCGCGCATACGCAACTTCTGCATCGTCGCCCACATCGACCACGGCAAGTCGACGCTGTCCGACCGCCTCATCGAGGCGACCGCGACCGTCGATCGCCGCGACATGTCCGATCAACTGCTCGACTCCATGGACTTGGAGCGCGAGAAGGGGATCACGATCAAGGCCCGCGCCGTGCGGATGGACTATCGCTCGCCGCTGACGGGCGATTATCGGCTGCACCTGATCGATACGCCGGGCCATGTTGACTTCTCCTACGAAGTGTCCCGCAGCCTCGCCGCCGCCGAGGGCGCGCTGCTGGTCGTTGACGCCGTTGAGGGCATTCAGGCGCAGACGCTGGCCAACGTCTATCTCGCCATGGAACAGGACCTCACGCTGATTCCCGTGATCAACAAGATCGACCTCGAGGTGGCGCGGCCGGAGGCGATTGCCTCCGAGCTCTTTGACGTCATCGGCTTTGGCCGCGACGAAATCCTCTACGTCTCGGCCAAGACGGGACAGGGGATCGAGGAGCTGCTGGAAGCGGTTGTCGAGCGCATCCCGCCGCCGCAAGGCGCGTCCGCGGAGCCGTTGCGCGCGCTGATCTTCGATTCCGAGTACGACCCGTACAAGGGCGTGATCGCCCACGTGCGCGTCGTTGACGGCGAGGTCAAGGGCCAGTCGCCGCTCCGCCTGGCCGCCACCAACCGCCGCTTCGAGGCGATGGAAGTCGGGAGTTTTTCCCCGGAGCTGCGCCGCCGCGACTCGCTCTCGGCGGGGGACGTGGGCTACGTCGCCACCGGTCTCAAGGACGTGGCCGACGTCCGCGTCGGCGACACGATGACGGTCGGCGGCCGCAATCAGCCGGCGGCGCTGCCCGGTTACCGCGAGCCGAAGGCGATGGTGTTCGCCGGCCTCTATCCCGCCAACTCGGCCGATTACCAGGAGCTCTCCGACGCGCTCGACAAGCTGCGCCTCTCGGACAGCGCGATTCAGTACCAGCCCGAGTCATCCGCCGCTCTCGGCTTCGGCTACCGCATGGGCTTTCTCGGCCTGCTGCATATGGAGATCGTGCAGGAGCGGCTCGAACGCGAATACGGCCTCGAGCTGGTGTTTACTGCGCCGTCGGTGGAGTACGAGGTCGAAGGCGTCGATGGCGCGGTGCAGCTGATCGAGAATCCGTCCGATCTGCCCGCGCCCAATCACGTCGCCCAGATTCGGGAGCCGTGGGTGCGCATCTCCGTGATCGCGCCGCACGAGTACGTCGGCGCGGTGATGGAAACGGTCACCGGCCGGCGCGGCGTCTTCGACCACATGGAGTATCTGCAGCGGACGAGCCAGACCAACGGCGCGGCGCTCGTCGCCTCGACCACCGGGGAGATCCGCGTGTTGCTCGAGTATGAACTCCCGCTCTCCGAGATCCTGACCGACTTCTACGACGAACTGAAGTCCCGCACGCGCGGCTACGCGAGCCTCGACTATTCGCTGATCGGTTATCGGCCGGCCAAACTCGTCAAGCTCGACCTGCTGATCAACGGCGAGCCGGTGGACGCGCTGTCGGCGATCGTCCACGCCGAGGCGGCGGCTTCACAGGGGCGTGAGCTGACCGACCGCTTGCGCCGTCTGATTCCCCGGCAGTTGTTTGACGTGCCGATTCAGGCCGCGGTCGGCGGTCGGATTGTCGCGCGCGAGACCGTGCGCGCGATGAAGAAGAACGTCACGGCCAAGTGCTACGGCGGCGACATCACGCGGAAGCGCAAGCTGCTCGCCCGCCAGGCGGAGGGCAAGAAGCGGCTCAAGCGGGTCGGCAACGTCGATATTCCCCAGGAAGCGTTTCTCGCCGTCCTCCAGCTCGGCAAGAACTAGCGACTCCGGCGCGTTACCCGGCCTCCGCCGCGGCGGCAACGGCGCCGTTGCCGGCGGCGGCTGACTCCGCGGTTTCCTCGTCGTCCTCGTCCTCCAGCGCGATCTCTAGTACGCCGGCGGTTTCCATAATGGAGCGGCGGATCTCTTCCAGAATCTCGGGCTCGTCCGCCGCTTCGCCGGCGAAGGTCACCAGCTCGAACAGCGCCTCGACCGGGATCAGCGCGTAGCCGTACGTTTCGCAGGCGTTGATCAGCGTCTTGGGAAACGGTTCGCGGCGGATGCGTGGGTCGGTCTGGCGGAAGCCGTTGGCCACGATGATCCCCTTGGGCCGCTGCTGGCGGCGCAGGTAGCGTTCCTCGATGCGTTTCTGCAGGGTGAGGTAGAGCCGATCGCTGACCGCCTTGTCCGTCGAGGCGAGCTCGACCAGCGCAGTGCCCGAGCGGTCGCGGAGCTCCAGCTCGTCGCCGCTCAGCGCCGGTGTGTAGCCCAGCATCCGGAAGGCGTCCTGGATCACGTCGCGGAATGCGTGATTCTGACTCTGCCAGAGCATTCCCTGGAACCGCGTGGTGTCGCTGAGCAGCGACTCCGCCTCGGTCACGCGCCGCTGCGCCTGTTTGAGCTCGTTCTGCGCCGCCGTCAGCTGGTCGCGGGCGGCGGACGCCTCGGGGCTGTCGTAGCGGCGCACCCAGACGGGCGCGGCGCTCTGGTCCGGCTCCTGGACCAGGCGCTCGATCATCTCCAGCAGCGTGGTGCTGAAGACCTTGCGCTGCGAGGCGGCCAGGTTGTCCGCCGGCGGCAAGGCCACGAGGCGGCCCGCGCCGACCCGGAACTCAGCCGCCACTGCGGCGCCGCCGATTGAACGTCCGACCACAGTTGCGCCGCTCGTGGGGCGCACGTCAAACACCGCCCGATATCGCAGCCGCCCGGCGAGGTCGTCGAGGTAGCCGCTTGCCGCGTGCTGGGGAAGCACGGGGCGGACGTCTTTGCCGTCGGCGGGACGCAGCGCCGGCCAGCTGAACGGATCACCGTCGGGGCTGGGAATCAGGGAGTAGCGATTGAAGCCGGGCAGCGAGGTGACGTTGGGGTGGCGAATGTTGGGATAGGCAAAGAGGATCAGCAGCCCGCCGCGCTCGAGCAGGAGCTGGAGCTCCCGCTGGCGCTGCTGCAGCAGCTCGCCCAGCCCGAAATGAAACGCTCCGGATTCCCCGGGCCGCAGGGCGCGGCCGTCCGGCGCTTTGACATCGAGGGTGCTGGCCGCGATGCCTTCGATCTGTTCGGAGACCGCTTGCGGGTCGATGATGCAGGCGTCGTAATCGAAAAGCGAGGGCGCGTTGGCGATCGAGTGGTTGTCTACGTTGGGGCTGGGAACGGGGCAGCCGATGGAGATGATTCGCACAGGCTGTTCCTCCATTGCTCCTCAAAGCGACGTTCTGAGGCTGTCCCCCTGAGTTTACTCCGATCGCGCCCAAGCGCCGCTGGTGCTAGACTGGGACCTGGTCGTGCTAGACGGGGAGCTAGCGGTGCCCTGTCACCCGCAATCCGCTACAGCGGGGTTGAACTCCTGAATTGAGGGCGGCGACATGAGACCTACCGACGCCAAGTAGTGATGAAGCTTGGGTCCCGCGCGGCGGCCCGCCGTGAACCCCGTCAGGTCCGAGAGGAAGCAGCGGTAAGCGGTTGTTTGGTCGGGTGACGCGGGAGTGCCTGGGCAGAGCCGGCTAGCGAAGGCAAGCTCATGCTGTCGTTCGAAGTCAGGTGCACGGCCACGCCTCTGACTTCTTCCACGCGCCGCAAGCGTCGGACGGCCCCATGAGCGGGCGTCGGCGGCGGGCGCGGCTGGGGCAGCATCTGCTGCGCGACGAGCGAGTGCTGGATCGGATCATCGAGGCGCTGCCCGCCGAGCCGGCGACAATCCTGGAAGTGGGCGCCGGCGACGGCGCGCTGACCCAGCGCCTTGCGGAGCTCGAACGTCCATTGGTCTCAATCGAACTCGATGAAGGCATGGCCTTCCGTACCCGTCGGCGGCTGGCCGCGCACGCGCTCGATCAGTCGGCGGTCGTGATCGAGCAGGATGTGCTTGACGTCGATCCGGCGGAAGCGCTGAGCGCCGTCGCCGCGCAGCCGCCGTACGGGCTGGTGGGCAATCTGCCCTACGCCATCACCGCGCCGCTCTTTCGCAAGTTTCTCGAGCGTGAGGCGCAGCGTCCCGCCTGGATGCTGGTGATGATCCAGCATGAGGTCGCGCAGCGCGTGACCGCGCGACCGGGCCGCCTGTCGCTGCTGGGCGTCTCCGTGCAGTTCTACGCGGAGCCGGAACTGCTCTTCACCGTTGCGCGGGAAGCCTTCGAGCCGCCGCCGCAGGTGCGCTCGGCGGTCGTCATGCTGCGGCTGCGGGAAGCGCCGGCCGTCGCCGCGCCCAGCGTGGAGCGCTTCTTCGAAGTCGTCAGCGGCGGCTTTCGCAGCCCGCGCAAGCAGTTACATAACGCCCTCTCACAGGGCTTCTGGCTGCCGCCTGAGGGCGCGGTCGAGTGGCTCAACGCGTGCGATATCGATCCGACGCGCCGTTCGGGCACGCTGACGCTCGAGGAGTGGGCGCGGCTCGCCTGGTGGCGCGAAGCGCGCCTGACCGACCGCGCCGGTCAGCCCGCATGACCACGTGGAGCGCCGTCGGCGCGGCCAAGCTCAATCTGACGCTCGAGGTCATCGGCAAGCGCACGGACGGCTTTCACGACCTGGCGTCGGTCGCCGTCTCCCTGGATCTCGCTGATGAGATTCGGCTGACGACGGCCGGCCGGGAGCGTTCCATCGCCTACCGCGACGCCAGCGGCCGCCCGGTCTCGATCGAGACGGCTGATGACATCATTGCCCGCGCCTGGTCGGCGCTGGAGGCGCGCTGCCGACTGCCGTCCGGCGCGGCGGTGGAGGTCGTCAAGCGCATTCCGATCACCAGCGGACTCGGCGGCGGCTCGACCGACGCGGCAGCCTTTCTGCGGCTCGCCCGACGCGCCTGGGAGCTGCCGCTCACGGATGCGGAGCTGGGCGCGATCGGCGCGGAGGTCGGCTCCGATGTGCCAGCCTGCATTGTGGGCGGAGCGGTCCGCATGGCGGGCCGCGGCGAGCGCCTGACGCCGCTGCTGCTGCCGCCTGCCGCTGACCCGCCGTGGGCCGTGCTCCTGCATCGCCCCGAGATTCCGGCCCCGGCCGCCAAGACCGCCGCGATGTACCGCTCGCTGCGCTCGTCGGATTTTCTCAGCGGTAGCGCTACGGAGTCGCTGCGGCGCGCGTGGACGGCTGGGTCGCCGCCGACGCCGGCGGACTGCGTCAACTCGTTCGATCGGCCGGCGCGCGAGGTGATGCAGGGTCTGACCGCGGCCTGGAGGCAGATGGGCGCGGCGATTGCGCGCGCCTCCCGCGAGCGGGGCGCGGAGCCGGTGATCCCGCTGTTGGCCGGCGCCGGGCCGACGCTGTTCGCCTTGCTCCGTCCCGACGTGGCCGAACACGCCGCCGCCCAACTCCGTCGCCGCTACGGTTTCACACACGTCTCCCGACTGCTCAGTCGCGCGGAAGCCACCGCGATCGCACAGTGCTGACCATGGAAACGGTCGCCGCGCTGTTTTCGGGGTTTGTCGCCGGCGCGGCGGTTGGGGTGCTCGGCCTGGGAATCTTCGGACCGCTGCTCGTCAGCGTGCCCACGACGAACTGGCTGCGCCGTCAGTTTCCCGATCCCTCCAACTGGGTGATGGTCAGCCTGGGCGCGGCGCTGGTGGCTCAGGCCGGTTGCGCGGTGCTCGGCCTGTTGCTGGGCGTCGTCCTGCTCAACGTGGCCGACGGCGGCTCCGACGGCTTGGGCAGTCCCTCCTGGCAGTTCACGTTGGGGGTGATCATGTGTCTGGGCGTCCTCGCCCTCGGCGCGATCAGCTGGCAGCGAGCGCTGTGGCGGCGGATTGTGTTGATCGGCTTGCTGGCGGCGGGCTGCTACGGCTGGATGCTGCCTCACTTGGCCGCCGCCTGACGCCCACCAGACGTCTGCCTGACGCCTGCCTGACGTTGGGCGCGCGTCAGGGGACTGCCAGATCGGTGCGTATACTCAGATGAGCAACCCCATTCGCCCCTAGAGCTGGAGCCCCCGTGGATCCTCAATCGATGCCCGGCACGATTCTGGACGCGCACATTCACACGGTGCGCGGCGCCGCCGACTCGGCGCTGCAACCGGACGATCTTCTCGAAGAGGCCAAGCGCATCGGCCTGACCGGCGTTAACCTCACCGAACACGACCGTGTCTGGGAGCGTTACGACTGGAACAACTACGCCCAGGCGATGACGAAGGCCGGTGTCTATCTCAACCAGGGGATGGAGGTCTCTACTGACCTGGGCCACGTCGTCGTCTTTGGGATCGACCAGTACTACTCCGGCATTCGCTCGGCCGAGCGGCTGCGCGAGGTGTGCGACGAGATCGGCGCGTTCATGTCGGTCGCCCATCCGTTCCGCCACTTCTTCGATCCGGTCACCTTCCGCCGGCGCGGCGAAGAGCCGTTCTCCATGACTCCCGCCGAGGCCGCCGAGCGGATGCACGTCTTCCAGGTCGTGCACGGGATCGAGGTCGGCAACGGTGGCAATACGCGGCGCGAGAACCTCTTCGCTCTGGAAGTGGCGCGGATTCTCGGCAAACCGGTCACCGGCGGCTCCGACGCGCATTCAACCTCCGGGATCGGCAGCTACACCACGGTCTTCCCAGAACCGCTGACCTGCCGCGAGCAAACGGTGCAATTGCTGCACGACGGCGCGACCGTCTGCTACGAGGGCCTCAACGTGGGAAAGTTCCGCCCCTTTGGCCCGTGCGCCGACGACGAAGCGCCGTAGCCGGATCAATGACTGCACACTGGTTCGAGGCGTGACTGATCGGATCTACGCGGCCATCGACCTCGAAATGACGGGGCTGAAGCCCGGCTTCGACGAGATCATCGAAGTCGGCCTCGTCCGCTGCACGCCCGATCAGGAGATCGAGCGTTGGAGTTCCCTCGTCCGACCGCTCGCCATGCCGCCGCTGCAGGTGCAGCGGCTGACCGGCATCACGCCCGAGATGCTCGCCGACGCGCCGAGCTGGTCGGAGATCGAAGACCAGGTCCGAGGTCTGTTGGCGGACGCGACGCTGATCGGACATAACGTTGGCTTCGATGAGCGGTTCCTCGAAGCCGCCGGCCTCAAGTCCGCGACGCCGTCAATCGACACGTTGCCGCTCGCGCGGATCATCGATCCCGCCGCTCCCACGCACCGGCTCGGCGACCTTTGCCGCCGCTACGGGATCGAGCTGCGGGGAGCGCACCGCGCCCTCGCCGACGCCGAGGCGGCGCGTCAGGTGTTTCTCCACCTTCGCGCCCGCTTTCAGAACCTGCCGCTCGCCGCGCGGGACGCGCTGAGCGAGCTCGCCAGCCAGGCCGATCTGTTCTGGAACCCGGGGCGCGTGCTGCGCAGTTGGTCGGTCGATCTGCCGCGGCTGGCCGGGGCGCGGCGCGAATTGCCGCGGACAGCCGCCAGCCCGCTTGAGCCAGTCGCTTTGCCGCGCGGCGACCTGGCCGCGCTGACCGCGCAGGCGTTCGCCTCGCACGCCGACCCGGACTTTGAGCAGCGCGCGGAACAGGTCGAGATGTCCCGCCGGATCGCCGAGTCGCTGCAGTACGGCGGCACCCTGATTGTGGAAGCGGGGACTGGCACAGGCAAGTCGCTGGCTTACCTCGTCCCTGCCGCGCTCTGGGCGCTGAAGACCGGCAACACCGTGATCATCAGCACGCACACCATCAATCTGCAGCAGCAACTCGAAAGCAAGGATGTCGAGTTCGCCCGTCAACTCATCGCCGGCGTTTCCCCAGAGGCCGCGCAGGCGCTGAAGGCAACGGTCGTCAAGGGGCGGGACAACTATCTCTGCCAGGAGCTGCTGGATCGGGAGTTGGGCCGCGTGGCGGACTGGAACGATCCGCTCCTGCTCGCCCGTGCCGCGGTCTGGCGCTCGGTCACGGAGCGCGGCGACAACGCCGAGTTGCGCTTGCCGTCGAAGATGCAGACCGCCTGGAAAAAGCTCTCCGCCGGCGGTACCCCGTGCCCCGCCGATCGCAGCTGCCAGTACGTCCGCGACGGCAGCTGTTTTCTCTTGCAAGTCCAGCAGCAGGCGGCCCGCTCGCACATCGTGATCGCCAATCATGCGCTCCTCGTTCGAGCGCTCACCAGCGGCGCGCTGACGATGCCCGACGCCGCTGTGGTCATCATCGACGAAGCGCACGCGCTGGAGGACACGGCGACCGACCAGCTGTTGTTGCAGATGAACGAGTCCTGGATGATGGAAACGGTGCGGCGCATCGCGGGCCCGGACTCTCTGGCGCAGGCGGCGGACCAGGCGGGGGTGGACGTAGACGCAGCGCGCCTCCAGCAGAGCGCGACGCGGGCAGAACAGAAGCTGGAGCAGCTGTTCGATCAGGCGGGCGCGTTCGCGTCCCGGCACAGCGAGGATCGGCGCGGCAACGAAGATCGCGTCATCCTCAGCCCGGGCGCTCGCAACCGCGAGGACTGGTTCGAGCTGGAGGTGCTCTGGGAGACGGCGCAGGCGGCGCTCGGCGAGTTGGAGGCGGAGGTGCAGGAGATCGCGCAGCGCAGCGCCGCGCAGGCGCGAGAGCAGCGCGGCGACGCGGAGCAGCGTCTGCTGTCGATGGCAATCCAGGCGCAGAACCTGCGCGCCGAGCTCGCCGAACGCACCAGCCAACTTGCCCGCGCGGTGACCGAGCACTCGAGCGATGATGTCGCCTGGGTCGCGCGGGAGCACCGCAAAGAG
The DNA here is from genome assembly GCA_965200625.1 of Dehalococcoidia bacterium. GTDB lineage: Bacteria > Chloroflexota > Dehalococcoidia > Bin125 > Bin125 > Bin125. The sequence continues at coordinate 604,488 of OZ241375.1, read as the reverse complement.
GGCGCGGCCAGCCTGCACGCCGCGCCGTTGAGCGTCGCCGCGCACCTGCAGCCGCTGTGGAACGAGCGCCACGCGACCATCCTGACCGGCGCCACGCTGGCCGCCAGCGCCCAGTCGGGCGCGGAGTTCAAGTATCTACGCGAGCGACTCGGCATCGAGGAGGCCGGAGAGGAACAGTACGGCTCGCCGTTCGACTACAAGCAGCAGTGCCGCGTCTACGTCCCAATCGACGCGCTCGACGCCGACGATCGCCAGCATCATGAAGTCACCGCCAACGTGATCAAGACCCTGGCGACGGCGGCCGGCGGGCGCACGATGGTGCTGTTCCGCTCCTACAGCGCGATGGACCAGGTGGCTCGCAGAGTCAAGGACGAGCTCGAACGCGACGGTCTGGTGCTGCTGCGGCAAGGCCGTGACGGCTCGGCGACGACGATCGTCGAGGCGCTGCGCAGCGAGCCGCGGTCAGTCGCGTTCGGCGTCGCCGCCCTGTGGACTGGCGTCGATCTCCCCGGCGACGCGCTCTTGTTGCTGATCCTGACCCGGCTCCCCTTCGCGCCGCCCACCGACCCGGTGCTCAAAGCGCGCGGGGAGCAGTATGAGAACGACTTCATGGAATTCACGCTGCCCGCGGCGGTGTTGCAGTTCCGACAAGGGTTCGGCCGGCTGATCCGCACCCGTTCCGACCGCGGGGCGGCGGTCATCCTTGACGGCCGGATCTTGCGCCGCCGCTATGGACGGCACTTCCTCGACGCGCTGCCGCCCGCGCCGATCTACCGCAAGCCGCTCAGCGAGGTTGCCGCCGATGTGCGCCGCTTTCTCCCGCCGATTGGTGAGCGGCAGTGACGACGGCCGAATGGTCTGGCCCGATTGAGGGCGAACGAGCCAGCCTGCAGCCGTTCGCGGAGCGGGCCGTCGAGGCGGAGTGGCTCGAAGAGGCGGCGCAGGCGATTGCCGGGCGCGCTGCTCCCTGCCGACTTCAACCGCGACTCGACGACGGCGATCAGGGCTGGTGGATTCTCGGGGACGGCGAACTGGTCGGCGCGCTCTGCGGAAAACTGGTCGAACTTGGCGGCGACCAGCCCGTGCGGGCGCTGGTATGGACCTGGTTGGCCGTCAGCGCGCGCTGGCGGGCCTACGGCTTCGGCGGCGCGGCGGTGCCGCTGCTGGAACGCGCCGCCCAGCGCGCCGGCGCGGCTGTCGCCCTCGCCCCGCTCCCGCCCGACAATGGAGTCGCGCTCTACTTCTGGCTACGCTTGGGCTACACGCCGCTCCGGGATGTGGCCGTCGACTCCGCGGACCGGCCCGGCGGGGTCGCGCCGGACGCGCTCTGGATGCAACGTCTGCTGCCACGCCCAGATTCCGCTGATCCGCCCCACCACGAGGAGTGAGACATGTCCCTGATCATCCCTGATGATGTTCGTGACCGCGTCAACGGCGCGCTCGATGAAGGCTTTCCATTGTCCTTCGTTGCGGTTGGCGCGGAGGCGCAGCCGGTCGTCAGTTTTCGCGGCAGCGCGCAAACCTTCGGCGACGACGCGCTCGCGATCTGGGTGCGCGGCGAGCCGTCATCCACGCTCAACGCCATCACCGAGCATCCCAGCGTCGCGCTGCTCTACACGAACATGCCGGCCAGAAAGTTCTACATCTTCCGCGGTCAGGCCGCGGTAACGACTGAGGCGGCCGAGCGCGATCAGATCTGGGAAGGCCAGCATGACCTGGAGAAGGGGCGCGACCTGGAACGCACCGGCACCGCCGTCGTGATTCGCCTCGACTCGATCCAGGGCAGCGGGGTCAATTTGACGCGGGAGTAGCGGATCGCGGAGCGTCTACCGCCGGCGCTCGCGGCGCGCCTGGAACGAGCGGCGGAACAGCCGCCCGCCACCGAGCCCGGCCATCAGCACGCCGATCCAGAGCGCGACGTTCTCGACAATCCCGCCGATGCTGGTGAACGTCCAGCCCGCCCAGATGCCCAGTCCCATCGCCGTGACCACGCTCGCCGTTGGCAGGAAGCCGCGGCGCGGCGATTGCTCGATCCGCTCAATCTCGGCGTCAGTGATGGCGGCGTTCGCCTGAGGGGCGGCGGCAGGTTTGCGGTTTCGGCGCCGACGCGGTCGTGAGCGGGGCATCTCAGCGTCTCCGCCGCGCCAGATCGCGGGCGCTCGCCCCGCTTGCCGCCCGCCGCGCCCGCGGGCGCTCTGGCGGCTCCGCCGGTTCTGGCGCGGGCGGCGTGTCGTCGTTGGGAACCGGCTCGCCCATCTGTTCGGCGAGACAGTTGCGGCAGGCGAACTGCAGCGCCATTACCTCATCGTCAATCCAGACGTCGCCGCAATCCGGCCCGGTTGCAGTGGTCGTCAGCCGCAGGTGAAAGTACTCGCCGCAGCGGTAGCAGTCGGAGCGCGCTTCGGGTCCGGCCGGCTCGCCGCAGACGGAGCAGGGCCAAGTGTCTTCGGAGTGGGCGGCGTCAGTAGTCATCGCCTCAAGCGTATCCGCTGTTCCATTCGGGCGACAGACGCCGGGTCCGAGGGCGCCAGCTCGCCGTCCCAGATCGCCGCTTCAATCTCCGCCAGCCAGCGGCTCAGCTCCGGCCCCTGCGGCAGGCCGAGCGCGAGCAGACGCTGAGCCGAGATCGGCGAGCGGACGCTGTCCCGGTGCTCCAGATAATCAGAGACCGCCGCGCCCGACGCGCCGTTCCAGATGCACTGCGCGGCCTCCAGAACGCTGACGGGAAAGGGCTGGAGCAACGCCGCGCGCGCGGATCGGCGTCTCAGGCCGCCGAGCCTCCGCCGTGCGAGCCGCAGCCGCGCCCCCGCCGCCAACGCGCCGTGCTCGCGCCGGTTCATGCCCACCGCCCGCGGCAAGCGCTCCTCCGCCTCTAAATCAGCGTCCAGAAGACCGATCGACGCCCAAAAGTGTTCAGGCGTGGCGGCCGCCGCGAGCGTCGCTTGTGGTACCACCCAGTCTGATTCCCGCGACTGCGGCAGCTTCAGACGCCGCGCGATCCGCAGCGCTGCGGGTGGATCAGGCTCCAGCAACAGCCGCCGCCAGGCGTTGCCGAACCGGCCCGGGCTCAGGGCGGCGAGCCGCCCACGGTCTCGCCGCGCGTCGGACCATGTCCGACGCTCGATCGTCCCGCCAATCCGCGCCGCATAGCGGGCTGCGCGGACGAGGCGCGTCGGGTCATCGCGGAATGAATCTGGATGCAGGGTCCGGATCAGTCGGCGCTCGAGGTCGCCGACTGCGCCGTGCGGATCGAGCAGTTGACCAGCGCGCTCTCCGGTGAGCGCCACGGCGGCGGCGTTGATCGTGAAGTCGCGCCGCCGCAGATCAACCTCAATCGGCGCGGGCGCGACGATCGGCAGCGCCGCCGGCGCGGGGTAGCGCTCGCTCCTGGTGCGGGCCAGATCAACGCGGACGCCCTCGGCGAGCGACACGCTGGCCGTCCCGAAGCGGTCGTGAATCGTCGGCCGCACCCCGGCCGCTTCCGCCAGGACGGTGTGGAGCGCGGCGGGATCGCCGTCAACGGCCAAGTCGATATCCAAGTCGATGTCCAGATGGATGTCCAGGCCGTCCCCCAGCGCCGCCGATGGCTGCTGGGGTTCAGCCAACAACAGATCGCGCACCAGCCCGCCGACGAGAAACAGATTGAGTCCCTGAGCGGTTGCGGAGTGACATAACGTATAGAGCAGTGACGCAGCCGCTTCGGAGCGGTGTTGCAGGGTGAGCCGCAACCGCTCGCTCAGATCGACGTGGGCGGTAGGTGTCCGCGTCTGCATCAGGCCTCAGCTTTCCTCCCCACCGTAGGCGCTGCTCGGCGGCGCGTTGCGCGCCTGGATACAGTGACGTGAAGATGCCCCGCTCGTCCGATCCGCTGCACGAACGACTCCAGGATCGGATGCAGTACCGATTCTCCAATCCTGACCTGCTGCGGCAGGCGCTGGTGCATCGCTCCTACCTCAACGAGGCCAGCGATTCGCAGTTGGCGTCCAACGAACGGCTCGAGTTTCTCGGCGACGCTGTTCTCGGCGCGGTCGTCGCCCAGCAGCTCTATGCGGACTTTCCCGAGGCTGGGGAGGGTTGGATGACCGTCGCCCGCTCGCAACTCGTGCGCAATCACACGCTCGGCAGAATTGGGCAAGAACTCGAGCTGGGCGAGTGCCTGCTGTTGGGCGCCGGCAGCGCCAACGACGGCACCCGCGAGCGGCTCTCCGTCCTGAGTCGGGCGCTCGAGGCGATCTTCGGCGCAATCTGGCTCGACGGCGGCGACGCCGTCGCGCGTCATGTCATCCTCCGGTTGCTGCAGCCCAACTTTGAGTCGCTCAACGGCGATCGGCTTCAGGAGGACTCCAAGTCACAGCTGCAGCACCTCACCCAGTCGCGCAATGGCGCCGCGCCGAGTTACGCGATCGTTGAGCAGTTGGGCCCGCCCCACGACCGATCATTCCGCGCCACCGTCGCGGTTGACGGCCAGACAGTGGCGGAGGGTACGGGGCGCAGCAAGCAGGCCGCGGAGATGACGGCCGCGCGCCGCGCGCTCGCAGTGCTGCAGGCGGACTCAGCATGATCCGCCCGCAGCGCGACGCCTGGTCTGCCCTACCCTGAGCAGTATGGAATTCATACACGCCGTCTGGACCCCTGCTGGTCCCGGACCTCACCCCACCCTGATCGCGCTGCACGGACACGGCGCGCACTGCCAGGACCTCGCGCCGCTCGCGCCGATGCTGGCCGGCGGCCAGGTGCAGGTGATCTGCCCGCAGGCGGAGTTCCGCCTCGAAGGCGCGCCGTACTCCTACGCCCCGATGTTCACCTGGATGCAGCGCGGCGCGAACGATCGTCCGCTCGACGGCGAGCTGGAGCGCGTCGCCGGCGCGCTGTCGGCGTTCATTGATGAAGCCTGCGCGCGCTACCACGTCGACACTCGGCGGCTCGCGCTGATGGGATTCTCGCAAGGCGGATTCCTCGCCTACCGGCTGGCGCTGAGCGAGCCGCACCGCTGGCAGGGCGCGGCGATGCTCTCGACCTGGCTCTCGGATGACGCCGCCGATGACGTCCACCCTGACGCCGCTGATCTGCCGCTGCTCGTCCAGCACGGCACGAACGATCCGCTGGTGGGCATCGATCGCGGCCGCACCTCGCGCGATCGACTGCAGGCGATGCGCATGAACCTCGACTACCGCGAATACCCCATGCAGCACGAGATCGGCCGCCAGAGCATCCACGATATCTCCGCATGGTTGACCGAGCGACTGCTGAGTGAACGGTCGGGAGCCTGATGGTCAAACTGTTTCGACGGTTTCGCAGGAAGCAGGACGAGCAGCCCAGCGCGGAGGAGACGCAGGCCGCGGAGGAAGTCCGCGAGGAGTATCAGCGCAGCGTCGCCAATACGCGGCGCGGCCAGCTCGGCGGACTGCGGCGCATTTTCCGCCGCGCGCGGGTGGACGAGGACTTCTGGGAAGAGCTCGAAGAGACGCTGATCCTCGGCGACGTCGGCGGCGCAACGTCCGCGCGCTGGGTCGAGGAACTGCGCACAGAATCCCGGGGCAAGGACGCCGCCGCGATTCGCGAACTCCTGCGCGAGCGCATGATCGCCGGCCTCGAGCGCCCCCGCGCGGGCGGTTCGCTCTGGAACGCGCCGAACGGAACCGCCGCACAGTCCGCCCCGCACGTCGTGCTTGTGGTGGGCGTGAACGGAGCCGGCAAGACGACCTCGATCGCCAAGCTGGCGCACGCCTATCAGGAGGACGGCAAGACGGTCGTTCTCGCCGCCGCCGACACCTTCCGCGCCGCCGCGATTGAGCAGTTACAGACCTGGGGCGAGCGCATCAACGCTCCCGTGATCGCCCACCAGCAAGGCTCCGATCCGGGCGCCGTCGCCTATGACGCAGTTGACGCCGCCCTCTCGCGCGGCGCTGACGTGGTGCTGATCGACACCGCCGGTCGGCTTCAGACGCAGCGCAATCTGATGGCTGAACTGGGCAAGGTTCGCCGCGTGGTCGAGGCGAAGCATCCCGGCGCGCCGCATGAGGTGCTGCTCGTGATCGACGCCACCAGCGGCCAGAACGCCCTCAGTCAGGCGCGGCAATTCTCCCAGGCGACCGGCGTCACCGCGGTCTGCCTGGCGAAGCTCGACGGCACGAGCAAGGGCGGCATCGTCTTTGCCATCGCCGAGGAGCTCGGGATCCCGGTGCGGTTCGCCGGCACCGGCGAGCGCCTCGGCGACATCGCCCCGTTCGACGCCGCGGCCTTCGTTGACGCCCTGCTCGCCGACGACTGACTGCAGCCACGCTTGAGGAGGTGAGGAATGTTGGGTCAACTGTTGAGTCTCAGCCCGCGGCGGCTGATTACTGTCGGCCTGATCGTGGGCGGCGGCCTGCTCGCCGTGCTGCTGATCATCCTCTGGCAGGTCGGGGTCTTCGACAGTCCGCCGCCGCCGGCGACGCTCGAATCGGCGGTCGAGTCACTGCGCCAGGATCAGCAGCAACAGGGCCAACCGACGCAAGCAGCGTCAACGGCGCAGCCGCAGGAGCAAGCACAAGCCGGTCAGTCGTCGCCGCCGGCCGCCTCCGAGCAGGCGGATCAAGAGGAGCAGGCGGTCCAGACTCAGGCTGATTCTGACCCACAACAGTCGGTCAGCACTAGCAGTTCCGCTGCCGATTATGGCAGCGGGCAAGCGCAGCAGACCGTTGCGGACGAAGACGGTCAGCAGGACGCGCAGCCATCACCGCCGTCCGATCAGCAACAGGCTGAGCCGCAAGCGGACCCGCAACCGCAGGCGCAGCAGTCTGCGCAGGAACAGACCGCCGCGGCGACTGCGCCGTCCAGCCTGTCGGAGCTGGCGGGGACCTGGATGCTGTCGGCGCGCGGTGAGTCGTTTGTCGGCTACCGGATCGGCGAGGAACTGGCCAACATTGGCACCACGACTGCGGTCGGCCGCACCAGCGACATTGTGGCGACGTTGGCGTTTGATGGGGCGGCGATCACCTCGGTCACGATCGAGGCGGACTTGCGGACGCTGAAGAGCGACGAATCCTTCCGCGACGGCGCGCTGCGCACGCGCGGGCTCGAGAGCGATACGTATCCGTTTGCCACCTTCATCCTTACCGAGCCGATTGTGATCGACGCGCTCCCGGTCGGCGAGGCGACGCTCGACGTCACGGTTCTGGGCACGCTCGACCTGCACGGCGTGACCAACCCGGTCAGCATCGCCCTGGCCGGACAGTACGTGGACGGGCTGGTCGTGGTGGTCGGTTCGACCGAGATCGCGCTCGCCGACTACGACATCGAGAAGCCGACCGGCTTCCGCGTGTTGTCGATCGAGGATGTGGGCATCATGGAGTTCCAGCTCGTCCTCGAACGCGCGCCCTGAGCTGGTTGCGGTGGCGGGTGTGCAGTTATGTCGCTCAGATCGTCCCGATACTGACATAACCTGAATAGTGCGATCATGCTTCGCGCTTCGATGAGGGTCGATTCGGCGTCAGGTCGAACTTGAGATTGCCGAAGGAATCCTGCTCGACGTTGGCAATCTCGCCTTCCGCGTCCAGGTGGCCGATGATCTGAAACAGATCCACTGTCCGCAAGTCTTCCGCCGAGTGCTCCATCAGCATTGTCACCGAGAGCCGCTCGCGCCGGCCCAGCCGCCGCGACTCGGCCGCCAGCGCCCGCCGGACCGTTTCCACATCGGCGAGCGTCGCCGCCTCGGCCTGCGACGCCTCGCGCACCTCGTTGAGCGCCGAGAGCTTGCGGCGCAGTCGGTCAAACAGCCCCATTGTCAGCCTCCAAGTCGATCGCCTGCCCCCGCGTCAGCGCCGGCAGCAGGATGGCCAGACCGTCCGGATGCCCGCCGCTCAGCGCCGCCAGCCGCGCCTCGGCGACGCCCGCGATGCGCCAGAGCGTCGTCAGCAGGACGGCCGCCGACTCCCACTCGGCGTCGCCGGCGGGCAACTCGTCCAGCGGCGCAAATCCGCGAGCGAGAATCGTTGCGCGCCGACCGTCGGCCGCGTCGGACTCCGCGCCGAACTCCTCGATCACCGCGTCAAATTCATGTTCTGCGTGATTCAGGTCGTTGCGCGCCAGGCGAACCGTACCGTGGACGATGCGCGAATCGACGTCATACGGCTGCGCGGTCGCCGCCGCGTAGGCCGGCTCCAGCGCCGCCTCGAGGTCGCCGAGGAACAGCGCCCGCCAGGCCTGCTCGACCGGCTGACGCGCCTGGGCGTGTCCCGCGGCCGCGCGGATGGCGGATGCCCTGCCGCCGCGGCGCAGCAGACGCTCCGCCTCAGCCAGCGCCGATGCCGCCTGGCCCGCCTGGCCCGCCTGGTCCGAGGCGGCCGCGCGAGAGTTCGCCGCACTCGGTACGGCAACCAAGCGCGAGCGCAGTTGGCGGAAGAGGCTCATCCGCGAAACTCCGACCAATTGAACGAATTGATAGCGTAGCGGTGTGTCGACGCAACCCCCTCAGCAGCACATCATCCACGCCGATATGGACGCCTTCTTCGCGTCGGTTGAGCAGCGCGATCGGCCGGAGCTGCGCGGTAAGCCGGTGCTGGTCGGCGGTTCGCCCCGCAGCCGCGGTGTTGTCGCGGCGGCGTCCTATGAGTCTCGCGTCTTCGGCTGCCGCTCGGCGATGCCGATGCGGACCGCGGTCCGCCTGTGCCCGCAGGCCGAGATCGTGCGCCCGCGCTTCTCGCGCTACCGCGAGGTCTCAGCAGAGATTATGTCAATCTTTCGTGATGTCTCACCGCTGGTCGAGCCGTTGTCGGTCGATGAGGCGTTCATCGACATCACGCACCGCGTGCGGGAAGGCGCGAGGCCGGCTGAACTGGGGCAGTGGATCCGCGAGCGGGTGGCGCGGCAAACTGGGCTGACCGTCTCCTGCGGCGTCGCCACCAGTAAATCCGTCGCCAAGATCGCCTCGGACCAGAACAAACCTGACGGCCTGACGGTGATTGCGCCGGGTGAGGAGGCCGCCTTTCTCGCTCCGCTTCCGATCTCTGACCTGTGGGGCGTCGGGCCGAAGACCGCCGAGCGGCTGCGCGGCGCCGGCCTCGAGACGGTCGGCGACCTCGCGGAGCAGCCGCTGGCCTGGCTAATTGATCGGTTCGGCAGCCGCGGCGAGTGGTTCTGGCAGTTGGCGCGCGGGCTGGATCAGCGCGGCGTCTCACCGGAGCGGGAGACGAATTCGATCTCCTCCGAGACCACGTTCGCCGAAGACATCGGCAGCGAAGCCAGGTTGCGCGCCGTCGTCAGCGAGCAGGCGGCCAGCGTCGCGCAACGGCTCAAGGAACAGCACTTCCGCGCGCGCACGGTGCAGGTCAAGCTGCGCCTGTCCGACTTCACCACGTTCACCCGCCAGCGGACCCTGGCGAGTCCGACCGGCGACGGGGCGACCATCGAGCGAACCGCGCAGGCGCTGCTGGGCGAGCAGTTGTCGCCGCTGCGAAAGTTCCGCCTCGTCGGCGTTGGCGTCTCCGGCCTCGAACAGCAGCCGTTGGCCGCTCAGCTGTCGCTCTTTGATCGGGCCGGCGAGCCGAGCGCGGAGCCGCCACAATCAACGGCGCGCCGCGAACGCCAGCGCGTCGTCGATCAGACGGTCAAGGAGCTGAACGAGCGGTACGGCGGCGATATCGTCCACTTGGGCCCTGCCTCGGCCTCAGCCCAGGAGTTTTCATGATCCACCCACGCGACGCGGCGGTGATTTCGTTCGATTGCTACGGCACCCTGATCGACTGGCAAGCTGGCGCCCGCGCCGCGGTTGAGGCGATCCCGGCGCTCGCGGACGTCGACACGGCCTCGCTCATCGCCCGCCGCCTGGAAGTGGAGCTGGAGGTCGAGCACGAATTCTACCGCCCGTACGATCAGGTGCTGGCGCTCTCGATCCAGCGAACCGCCGCCGAGTTTGGAGTCGCTCTGGACGATGCCGCGGGCCAGTCATTCGCCCACTCCATCGCCCTCTGGCCGCCGTTCCCGGACGCTGGCGGATTCCTGAAGCGCCTCGCCACGGTGGGCACGCCGCTGGCGATCCTCTCCAACGTCACCCGGGCCAGTCTGGAAGTGAGCGTGCGCAAGCTCGGCGCGGCGTTTGATCAGCTGATTACTGCGGAAGACGTGCGCAGCTACAAGCCCGATCACGACCACTGGCTCGAGCTCTACCGCTCGCGTCAGATTGAACCAGCCCAGCAGCTCCATATCGCCGGCTCGATCACGCACGACATCCGCGCCGCCGCCGAGCTGGGCGCCGCCACGGTCTGGGTGCGCCGCGCGCACGAACCCATTCCCGACGACGTTCAGCCCGACCTGATCGTGCAGTCGCTCGCCGAGCTCGGCGACTACTGGCGGCTGCCCTACTCGCGGTAACAGGTAGCATCAGCAACAGGAGGCAGCCATGCGACTCACGCGGATGTATCAGGGCGACGACGGCACGTCGCAGTTCGAAGACATCGAGATCCCCCTCAAGCACTTCGAGATCGGCGACGTCACCCGCCGCTTGTTCCCCAACAGCATCTCGTTCCGCATCTCGCAACCGGGCCTGTTTGTCGATTGGCACAACGCGCCCGGCAAGCACATGATCATCGTGATCCAGGGCAAGGTGCAGACCGAAGTCACCAACGGCGAGGTCCGCAGCTTCGGCCCGGGCGAAATCTGCCTGGCCGAGGACGTCGAGGGGCCCGGCCACAAAACCACCGACCTCGAAGGCCCGCGCCTCAGCCTGATGGTCAGCTTGCCTGACGACTTCGACGTCCACCGCTGGGCGCGATCATTCGACGAGTGAGGCGCTTGAGCAGCCGATTGGAACAACGCCCATGAATATCACCCGCGTCTACACAGGCGACGACGGCGAGTCGCACTTCGAGACGATTGAGGTTGCGCTCTCCGAGAGCCGCTACGGCAGCCTCTCGGCGCTGTTCGACGCTGAAGGCGTGATCTTCCGCACCACGCCGGTCGGCGGCGAGCTCGACTTCCACAACGCCCCGCGCCGTCAGTTTGTCGTGACCCTGAGCGGCACCGTGGAGATCGAGGTCAGCGACGGGACGACGATTCGGCTGCACGGCGGCGACATTCTGCTGGCCGATGATGTCAGTGGCCGCGGACACATCACGCGGGACATTGAGGGGCCGCGCCGCAGCCTGTTCATCCCGCTACCCGAGGACTTCGACGTCGATTCGCTGCGCGGCTAGCGGCCGCCGCCTGCCGATACCTGACCGCTCCAACGCCAGTAGTGGTCGAACGCCGCAATCGTCAGAGCGTGCGTGATCAGTTTGTCGTTGACCAGCCCCGGGATCTCATCCAGCGGCACTTTGCTCACCTCAATCGCCTCGCTGGCGGTGCCGACGACATGGTCGTCGCCGACCGCGAGCGTCACATCCTGGGCTAGGAACGACCAGCAGCGGTTCTCCTGCAGCGCCGGGTTGGGATGCACCCAGCCCAGCTCGATCGCGTCGGGCGCGAAATAGCCGGACTCCTCGAACATCTCGCGCAGGCCGGCGGCCTTGGCCGTTTCCCCCGGATCGACGATTCCGCCGGGAATCTCCAGCGTCAGCTCGCGCGTGCCGTGACGGAACTGATTGACGAAGACCACCTCGCGCTCGGGGGTGATCGGCATGATGTTGACCCAGTCGGGAAACTCGAAGATGAAGAAGCGGTGCTCGCGGCCGGAGGTCGGATGGCGCGAGATGTCCTGGCGCAGCTTGAAGAACTTGAAGTCCTCGATGATCTCCGCGCTCAGCCGCCGCCAGTCGTTGATGTTGCTCATGTCGCTGCGTTGATCACTTTCGCGTAGGTCTCGATCTTGAGGAACGAGTCCAGCCCGGCGTCCTGGAGCTGCAGGCCCAGATTCTCCAGCAGCGTCGCCTTGTAGGCGTCCACGTCAATGCCCAGCGCGGTCACATCCGCCTTGATGCGGCGCAGTCCGAGCGCCACCGCGCCCGCCAGCAGCAGCTGGCTCTGCCAGATGTACCAGCGGCCGGCCGCTGGCAGCCGCTCAATCAGGCGCGGCAAAATCGTGTGCAGGAAGTTTACGTGGCGCACCTCGTCGCGCAGAATCAGACGGAAAATCTGCTTGGCGAGCGGATCGACATCCTCGACCTCCAGCGCCTGCTGCAGGAAGAGGGCGGCGAAATTCTCGCTGAATAGCGTCGACGTGAGCCAGTTCTCGACGCGGTAGAGGCCCCACGACGCCATCCCGCCGAAGCGCTCAATCAGGAACGCCTCCGGCTTCGAGATGTGCCCGTGACCGTTGACCTCGGTCAGGTAGCGATCGAGGACATAGACGTGACGCGCTTCGTCCTGGCACTGGGCGGACAGATAGAGATTGAGCGCCGGGTCGCGGACCTGGTGGGTCGCCTGACTCATCATCACCTGAATCGTGTCCAGCCCCATCACTTCGAGCCCGAGGAACACGTTCATCATCCGCAGCCAAGCGTCGCGGCGGGCGTCGGGAATCTGCGAGCCGGCCGCCCAGTCGACGTCGCGGTCGGCGTTCCAGAGTCGATCGCTTTGCTGCCGGAAGAGGGTCCGAAAGGCGTCGGCCTGCTCGGCCGAGCGGTGCGGTCGGACGGCATTGGGGGAGCGTCGCACGTTCGCTGTCCTCTGGCCAAAGCATACTCACCAGCGGGCCCCAGCGCGGCCACGGGCGGCCACGCGCGGCCACGGGCGGACTCGGCAGCTGGGGCGGGCTGATCGTATAATGCGAAACATGGCAGATGAGGGATTCAACCTGGAAGAAACGCTGCGCGCGCTGCGCGAGGCGGATGTGGTCGTGATCGGCTTCGGCTGGCTGCAGGAGCGCCTGTTGATTGACGGCCGCCATAACGAATCCGAAGCCCCCTACATCCGCGTGGTCGGACCGGTCAACTCGCCACAGGATCGGATCCGCGAACTGCGGAAGCTGCGCCCGAGTTTCGGAGACCCCGAATCATTCGTGTTCTTCCCTTGGGCCGGACGCGTTGATTCCTTTGTCGAGGCCAAGCTCTTTGAACGGATTCTCGAACGCTGCGCCGGCGACCCCACAGCGGAAGAAGACGCCCGCGCCGCCCTGTTCCGGTTGTACGAGCTCGACCGTGAGGACATTCGCCAGGCGATAGTCGGTGGCGACAAGTACCACACGCTCTACGAGCGCACCTCCTGATTCCGGTCAAGCAGCCCAAGTATTATGTAAACCGCTTTGCGGGTTGCTGTTTATCCTTCGGTTGGGTGCTCAGCAGCGCCTGATGAGCTTGTAGGAATAGGCGGAACACGTGGCCGAGCAAAGAACGGAGACTCGTAATCGCGCCCAGTCGGACCATCCCGAGGCCGCTGGCGCACCGGTTGAACCGGAGGAATGCGCCCACTCGTGGGTGATCGACCGGCCCAACCAGCAGGTATCGCACGGCCGCTGTCCGAAGTGCGGGGCGGAGAAGGATTTCCTCAACTACGGCGAAGAACTGCGCCTCCCCTTCGGTCGCCGTCGCCGCGCCTGACTCCTCCCAGTTCTGCGAGTCCAACACGCGACCGCCGGGAACCGCCTAGGGCGGCGGCGCGGTCACCTCGACGCTCACGTTGATGATCCGCTCGACCTCGAAGGCGATCTGCCCGAACGCCGCCGGACTGAGCTGCAGATCGGCGTTTGAAGACTCCGTCCCCCGGACGACCACCAGCGTCTGGCTGCCCACGATTTCCGCCAACTCTTCCTCGCTGAGCTGGGGGCCGCCGGAGATCCTCGTCAACCGCAACGTCGTCCCGACCGGCCAGCGCGAGGTGAACACCGTCGCCGGCTCGGTTGGGTCATAGTCAGCGCCGTCGGCCAGGCTGCGCGGGATGCCGAGTGGCGCCGGCTCGGCCGTCGCGGACTCCACACTGATCTCCGCGCCGCCAATCTGCGCGGACAGGACAGGCTGCTCGGCGACCGTCGGCTCAACCTCTGAAACCGCGACGGACAACTGCACGCTCGCCACCGCCTGCTCCGTACTCGCCGCAGACCCTGCCTGTTGCGCTTGCGCGGCCGCTGCGGGCGGCTCGTCCGCTGCCTCCGCTGACTCCTGTGAGTCGGTGGCCGCCGCCGCGGTCGAGCTCGCCGCCGACTGTGTTGTGGACTGCGAGGCCGGCTGGGTTGCCGCCTGTGAAGCAGGCGACGCGGACTCAGGCTGGGCCGCCGGCTGGGCGGCGGTCTGGGTTTCAGCGGCTGCGGAAGCGGTGGGCGCGACCGACGCGGCTTCGGCTGTTGCCGCTGTTTCTGCCGGGTCGGCGACCGTGGCATCCTCGTTGTCCAGGAGCACGGTGACGCCGAAGTAGACCCCGATGCCGATGCCCGCGAGGATCGCGAGCGTCAGCAGCACGCCCAACAGCCGCTTGATTCGCGGTCCGAGCGGCGCGCGCTCATTGGGCAGGCGCAGGCGTTCGTTCGTGTAGTGCCGAAAGTCGTTCGCGCCGCGCACCCTGATCTGCGGGCTGGATAAGTCCTGGCTGCCGCGGATCTCGCGAAAGTGGTGGCTCATGAATACAGCTTATGTCATAAGCGTATCTGGTATGCGAGGCGGATGGGCGAGCGGCTGCGATCGCTGCGCTGCTCCTCGTCTCGATACCATGAGGCCATGGCCAATTCCGTCAAGACGAAGCGCATTCGCTGTCCGAACTGCTCGGAGCCGCTCGATGTCGGCCTGCCGCCGGAGCGCGGCCGCACCCGGCGGATGGTCACGCTGTGCCCGAACTGCAACTACGACCTCGTCGTCTCGCGCAGCGAGAAGGACGGCGAGCCGCTGCGCATCCGCGCCTGTATGAGGTGGGCGGTCACCTGCCCCTACTGCAAGGAACCGACCGTCGCCCGCGTGCCCCCGAAAGGGCTGCTGCGGCGCAAAGAGACTGCTCCCTGTCGGCATTGCCGCAAGCCGTTGATCGTCGAGCGGCGCGAAGAAGGGCAGCTGGTCCTGCGCGCGCACCGCGGCATTCTTGAGGGCACGCTGCTCTGAGGCGGCGGCGCCCGCGTTAACGGTGTGTAACCGCTGCTACGGAAGTCGCCCGCTCCCGCGCTCCCGCCCGTTCCGCTTGCGACTCCCCTAGTGACCGATTTCACTTCCGCGACTAGAGTGCAGAAATATCGATTGCCGGTCCCAGCGGCACACTCCGGGCCTCAGAAAGAGCGGGATAATGAGCGACTACGACCAGCGCGCCATCGAGATGCACCGGGAATGGGGCGGCAAGGTCGACTATGCCTCCAAGGTGACCGTCGAGAACCACGACGATCTCTCGGTTGTGTACACCCCCGGCGTGGCCGCCCCGTGCCTCGAGATCGCCCGCGATCCCTCGCTGGCGCGGGTCATGACTGGCGTCGGCAACCTGGTTGCCGTGATTACCGACGGCTCCGCTGTGCTCGGCCTCGGCGACATCGGCCCGCAAGCGGCGCTGCCCGTGATGGAGGGCAAGTGCGTGCTCTTCCGCTCCTTCGCCGGCGTTGACGCGATCCCGATCGCGCTCTCCGTCCGCGAGGTTGACGACATCGTCGCCGCGATCGAGGCGATTGCGCCGTCGCTGGGCGGAATCAACCTCGAGGACATCTCCGCGCCGCGCTGCTTCGAAATCGAGCAGCGGCTGCACGACTCGCTCGACATCCCGGTGATGCACGATGACCAGCACGGCACCGCCGTCGTCGCGCTCGCCGGCGTGATCAACGCGCTGCGGCTCACCAACCGCGACTTCAAGGACATCCGCACCGTGATCCTCGGCGCGGGCGCCAGCGGCATCGCCTGCGGCGCGATCCTGCGCGAGATGGGCTGCGAAGAGGTCGCGCTGATCGACTCCAAGGGGCTGCTTACCACCGACCGCGAGGATCTGAACCCGTGGAAGAGCGAAGCCGCCGAATGGTGCGACTTCCGCAACAACCCCGATGGCAGCATCCCTCAGACCTCGCAGGTGATGGCCGGGACCGACCTGTTCCTCGGACTTGCTGGCCCCGGTCTAGTGACCGTCGCCGACGTTGCTTCGATGAACGAGAACGCGATGGTCTTCGCCATGGCCAACCCGACGCCGGAGATCATGCCCGACGAGGCCGCCGAAGCGGGCGCCGCCATCGTCGCCACCGGCCGCTCTGACTTCGACAACCAGATCAACAACGCGCTCGGTTTTCCCGGCATGTTCCGCGGTCTGCTTGACGGTGGCATCCCGAAGATCGAGGACGCGCACAAGATCGCGGCCGCCCAGGCGATCGCGGACTTCGTTACCGACCCAACTCCGGATCGCATCGTGCCGAGCATCTTCGAGGACGGCCTCGCCTACCGGGTGGCCGACGCCGTCCAGGCCGTCGGCTAGCCACTCCTCTCGGCGTCGCTCGGCGACCGCCGATAGACGTCCAGCGCCTGCGCCAGCGCCGCGCGGACTCCGAGCAGCGGCGCGTAGCCGAGCGTCACCCGCGCCCGCGAGTCGTCGATCAGGTGCGGCAGCCCGGTCAGCGCGGTGTAGGAGTCCACGCCCTCCGGCTCCGGCAGCACCCAGCCAGACAGTCGCAGGGCGGCGAGGCCGCGCGCGAACAGGTGCGGCGCGTTCCAGAACCGTTCTTCGATCCCACGCAGCTGGCACGCCTCGACCGCGAGATCGCGCCAGGTCGTGTGGGCCGAGGTGACGTGAAAGACGCGGTCAACCGTTTCCTCGGGTTGGCTGAGCATGGCCCAGACGGCGCGCCCGAGATCGGCGCCGGCCAGCACTGACACTGGCGCGCGGCCGCCCGCGACCAGCGCTGCGCGCGGTCGAGAGATGAAGTGGCGAATCACCGTCATCAACGCGCCGCCGCCGTCCGCAATCACTGGCGCGGGGCGCAGGATCGAGAGCGGCACGCGCCGCCGATAAGTCCGCGCCGCCCGCTCCGCCGCGACGCGGCTCTGCAGCGCCGGACCGAGCGGGCGCGGCGCCCAGCTCTCGGTCACCGGCCAGGGCGGCATCCGCCGACCGTACGTCTCAGTCGTGGAGACGATGATCACCTGCGCCAACTCCCGCCGGCGGCAGGCGTCCAGCAGGGTGGTCGTCGCGTGCACATTGGCTTCCGTGTAAGCCGCGGCTCCGTGCCCCGGCTCGGTCAGCGAGTAGGCGTGGACGACGTGCGTGGCTCCTGCCAGTCCCGCTGCAATCTCGTCGGCGGAGCCGAGCGCCAGCGCCGTGAGCTCCGCGTCGTGGCGCTCCAGCTCGCTGCCGATCACCGCGCCGATCGGTTGCTCCGCTCCCGTCAGCGCGATTCTCATCGTCGACATGCGGCACTCCCGAAACGGGTCAGCCGTCGGACGGCTGGTAGCCTCGCATCTGGATCAGCAGCCTACGCGCTGGCGAGCGGGAGCAAATCATGCCGATACTGGAACGACCGCACTGCGGCATCTACTACGAGGAAACGGGCAGCGGCCCGGCGATCATCTTCGCTCACGGCGCGGGCGGCAATCACCTCTCCTGGTGGCAGCAGGTGCCGCTTTTCGCCAAGGCCTACCGTTGCGTCGCCTTCGACCATCGCGGCTGGGGCCGCAGCGTCCCCACCGGCGGGTCGGGACCAGCGGCGTTCGTTGACGACCTGCTCGCGCTGATGGATGAGCTGCGCATCGATCGGGCGGCGCTGGTCGCGCAGTCGATGGGCGGCTGGACCTGCCTCGGCGCGGCGCTCCAGGCGCCGCAGCGCGTCGCGGCGCTGGTCATGGCGGATACGGTCGGCGGCCTGTCGACGGACGAGATCGCCCCGATCTTCCAGAAGACCCGCCAGCGCATCCAGTCTCAGGGATTGGCAACGCTCGCCTACGACCAGAGCCTGCGCCAGCGCGATCCGGCGCTGGCATTCCTCTACGACGAGATTATGTCGCTCAATCCGCCTCGAGATCCACAGCTGTTGGGCGCGCTCGGCGCGCTCGCGCCTGATCCCGCTGCGGTCGCCGCGCTGGCGATGCCGATTCTGTGGGTCGTGGGCGGCAATGATCCGCTGATTCCGCCGGCAATCATGCGGGCCGCGCACGCCCACGTGCCGGGTTCCGAGTACTACGAGATCCCCGCCACCGGTCACAGCGTCTACTTCGAGCGGGCGGCCGAGTTCAACGGTCAGCTCAACCGCTTCCTCATCGATGCCGGCTGGGGCGCCGGCATCTAGAGGGCTGCATCGGCAGGATCAGAACGGCGCCCAGGTCAGTGTGATCGCCTGTTCGAGCGACGCCTGCTGGTACTGCAGCGAGGGATCCCAGAGCATGAAGCCAATCCCGCCGCTGTCGGCCGTCGCCTCGATCTGCGCCGTGACGCGATCCGAGCCGTAGAAGAGGCCGCGGGCCTGATAGTCGTGGAAGTCCTGCAACCAGGGGCGCACCAGCGCGGTGACGTCGTCCTCAATCAGCTCGACCGTCGCCTGCACATTCTGCCAGACCACCGGCCCGGGATGCTCCGGCGGGTACTCGTAGCCGAAGGAACCCGGCCCCCAGCCGCTTGGGTAGACCATCGGGGAGACGTAGTCGAGGTGCGGCGCGACGCCGGGCACTGACTGGCCGATGCCCTGG
Source organism: Dehalococcoidia bacterium (assembly GCA_965200625.1). GTDB lineage: Bacteria > Chloroflexota > Dehalococcoidia > Bin125 > Bin125 > Bin125. Next base: position 586,015 of record OZ241375.1, on the reverse strand, counting down.
TCGTTGCCCGCCGTGGACACGACCCCGAAGGTGTCGAACGAGATGGCGACCCCCGCCAGGTGCAGCGCCGCGCTCGCCTCTGCGGCGAAGGCGTTGATCGCCTCGACGCGCACCGCTTCCTCGTACCGTTCGAGCAGGTGGTTCTCGTAAGGCAGACGGACGTAGTCGTACTGGATTTCCTCAAAGTGGCTGGCGGCGGCGACGCCGATTTCGATGTTGTAGCGCCGCGCCTCCGGCGAGTACGCCGACGACCAGCGGCTGCCCATGCCGTCGTAGAACGGGCCGCCGGAAACGTGATGCAGCGCGTTCTGCGGGTACCAGGCGGAGTACCAGCTGTCGAGGAACGTCACGATCCGTCCGATTCGGTAGACGCCCTTGTTCCGGAGTTCCTCCAGGAACGCGGGAACCGTTTCGCTCTCGATCGAGGCCCCAATCCCGCGCACCGTGTCGGTCGCAGCCAGGGAGTAGACAGCGCCGCCCTCGCTCTTCACATCGATCACGACGGCGTTGATCAGGTCGGAGTCCACTAGCCCATGCACGAAGTCCTGAACCTCGGCTTTCCACACTTCGTCGAAGGGCAGGTGGATCGCGCGCACGACGAGGCTGCGCAGCACGACCACCGACCGGTCGTAGTAGACCGGCCGGCGCACGACGTCGTAGCCGGGCTGGATGATGGCGAGGTTGCCGGTGCGCTCATCGGGCATGAACTCGAAGCGGCCGCTGCTATCGGTGCGGACCTGCGCGCTCCCGGTCGAGACGCGCGCGCGCTCCGCCGGGCGCAGCCGGCCCTGATCCCAGACGTAGACGCGGCCGGTCAGCTTCTCGCTGAAGCCGGCGCTCGAAGTGAGCGCCGCAGAGCCGGGCGGGACGACCTGCTCAAGGAGCGAGCCAGCGCCGTCCGGCCCTTCGGCTCCCGCGCCTCGCAGCCACGTCCCGGCGGCAAGCGACATCACGATGACTGCGGTCAGGAGAGCGAATCTCAGGAAATGAGTTGCCCGGATCCTGTCTGGAGAGAACAACAAAGCAAGCGCCTCACTCGGAACTGAAAGACCACGGCCGCCGCTTGCACTCTAGACACGGTCTGGCCGATCGGACGTCCGCTATCCACACGGCCACAGACTGCCTGTGGACAACGTTGGAGCGCGGTGATTCCCAAGCGGCATTGGCTACCGCGGAGTGGCGCTTTGTTCCTCGGCGGCGGCTTTGAGGTTGCGCAGGCCTTCGAACGTCACGGCCTCGATTGCGCGGATGCCGCGGCCAAAGAGGAAGATGTTGCTGAGCCGCCAGCGCCAGCCCAGCGGTCGGACGCGCGCGGAGATCTGGCAATGCTCGCCCCGCCGCTCGAGTCGGTAGGCGTGCTGCACGCGAAACCCGACGCCCATCCGCACTTCGATGAGCAGTTCTCGCGCCCGTGCCTCCGCGAGCACGGTCGCCCGGCCGCCGTCAACGCCCGTCTGCGCCTCGTCCCGAAGCAAGCGCCAGACCTGTTCCGCCGGCGCGCCAATGTCCAGCGGCTCAATCATCGGACGCCAGCCGCTCGATCAGCCGCCGCGCCGCCGCCATGTCGGCGCAGCGCGTGACGCCGCCCGGATACTCCAAGCCGCGGTTGCGCGGCCAGCTCAGCAAGGCGGTCGGGATCCCGCCGCGCGCCAGCAGCGCAACCGTCGCCGCATCATCGTCAAGGTGCAGCGCCGCGCCCCGATCGCGCAGGTAGGCCTCCTTGTATCTCGCCGACTTCAGGTCAGAGGCGTTCATCACCAGCGCACTGATCAGCTCCGCAAATCCGTGCCGCCGCAGCCACGCCTCCGTTTGCGCTCTGCCGCGTTCGTGGCGGCCGGTCAGGACGATCACCCGCCCCCGGCTAGCCGCGGCGCGGACGGTGTCGAGCGCGTCCGGCCGCGGCGGACGCAGCACGTAGCGGAAGCGGTACCAGGTCGCGCTGAGGAATCGATCCCAGGGCTGTGGCGGATGCGGAACTGGCGGCGGAGCGAGGCTCGAGCCGGACGACGGTTGCAGGGAGACATCGCGGTTCACGGCTGGATTCCAGCCGAACGGCGGCTCCGCCAGCACGCCGTCCAGGTCGAATGACCAGAGCTTGTCCATCCGCTTCCCACTGTCAGACCCAGCCGTGCTCGCGGTACCAGGCCATCGTCTCGCGCATCCCCTCGGCGAGCGTGGTCGCCGCGCGCCAGCCGGTGTCGCGTCGCAGCGACGACGCGTCGCAGATCCAGGCCGGCTGACGCATCTCCACTACCCGCGTGCGGTCGAGCATCGGTTCGCTGCGGGTCAGCATCGCCCACCACTCCGAGCAGCGCGCCAGACCATGAAACGCCGCCGGCGGCAGCGACGGGATCCAGAGCCGCTTGCCAGCCGCCGTCTCCAGCGCCGCGAGTAGTTCGTTCCAGGTGTACGGGCCTGCCTCGTCTCGGATGTGGTAGCGCGAGACCTCTGGCAGCTCAGTCCGCAACAGCGCCGCCACGGCGTCGGCCAGATCGGGTCCGTAGATCGCGTCGACGAGGTTGGAGCCGTCGCCGAGGCGCGCCGATACGCCACGGCGCGCCAGCCAGAAGAACGCCTGCAGACCGGTGTCCGCCGGGCCGTAGACCAGCGGCGGCAGCAGGATGGTGATCTGCATCCGCCCGCGCTGCTGCAGCGCCTCGTCTTCCCCGGCCGCCTTGGATCGCCCGTACGCCGAGACCGGATGCAAGGTAGTCTCGGGCGGTTCCGGGACGCGGCTGGGCGACGGCCCCTGCGCCGCGATCGAGGAGATGTAGAGGAACCGCTCCACCCCCGCGGCGGCCGCCGATTCGGCGAGGTTGCGGGTGCCGGCGCGATTCGCCTGCATGAAGTCGCCCTGGCGGACGGCGCGCAAGACCGCCGCCGCATGGACGACCGCGTCCACTCCGCGGCAGGCCGCCGCCAGACTCTCGGGCAGGCGCAAATCGCCGAGCGCGCGCTCGAACTGAAGCTGATCGACGAACGAGGTATCGCTGGTTCGCCGCAACAGCAGGCGCAGATCATGACCCTCGGCTGCGAGCCGGCGGGCGATGTGGCCGCCGACGAAACCGCTGCCGCCGGTCAGGAGGACGCGCACGGCGCTCTAGTCAATCACGCCGTGGCGGCGTCCCGCCTCGCCGAAGATCTGGAGCGCGCGGTCGAGTTGCTCATCGGTATGCGTGGCGATGTACGAGGTGCGCAGAATGGCCTGGCCGCGGGGCACCGCCGGGGCGATGACCGCATTGGTGTACACGCCGTTGTTGAGCAGGTCTCGCCAGAACGCGGCGGTGCGCACCTCGTCGCCGACGCGAATGGGGATGATCGGCGTGGCCGAGTTGGCCACGTCGAAGCCGAGCGCCGTGAGTTCCCGCCGCATCCGCTGACCCAGTTCCTGCACGCGCTGGACCCGCCAGAGCTCGTCGTCGATCAGGAGCAGCGCCGCCAGCGCGGCGGCCGCGGAGGCGGGCGGCAATGCGGCGGTGAACAGCATCGGGCGGGCGAAGTGCCGAATGTACTCGAGCACCATGCGCGGTCCGGCGCAGAAGCCGCCAACCGACGCCAGCGTCTTGCTGAAGGTGCCGATGGTCAGATCATCCGGCTCTTCCAGCCCGAAGTGCGTGCGCGTGCCGCGTCCGGTCGGGCCGACGGTGCCGATCGCGTGCGCGTCGTCCACGAGCATCCGCGTCCGGTGCTTGCGACAGACTTCGCGCAGCTCCGGCAGCGGCGCGAGGTCGCCGCCCATCGAGTACGCGCCGTCAATCACGACCAGCCGCGCCTGCTCCGGACCGAGATTGGTGAGCACCCGGTCCAGATGGGCGGGGTCGTTATGTTGGAACCGCGTGTACTTGCCCAGCGCGAGCCCCGCGGCGTCGTAAATCGAAGCGTGGACATCGCGGTCGAGCACCGAGATCCCGTGCCGATCGATCAGCGCGGAGATTGCGCCCAGATTGGCCAGGTAGCCCGTCGAAAACACGATTGCCGTTTCCGCGCCGAGGAAATCAGCCAGAGCCTCTTCCAGTTCGAGATGAACGGGGCTGGTGCCGTTGAGCAGGCGCGAGCCGGTCATGGACGGGCCGAACTGGTCGAGCGCTTCGTGGGCGGCCTGCAGGACGGCCGGATGCCGCGTCAGGCCCAGATAGTTGTTCGATCCCAGCATGATCACGCGCTTGCCGTCGACGATCGCCTCCGGGCCGTCGTTCACCTCGATCGGCTGAAAGAACGGATACAGGCCCGCGGCGCGCGCCTGGTCGGCCAGCTGGAAGTGGGCGACGCGCTCGAACAGGTCGGGCGAGCCGACCTCGCGTTGGTGACCGTCCATTTCCTCCAGGCGCAGGCCAGCGGCATTCGCCAACTCACTCAGCGACGGCGTATCGGACTGCGTCTGCGTCATCGCGTTGCACTCTCCTCACGCCACCGACGCTCCGCCCCCGGCGAAGCGCGTCTGCCAGCGCGTTTCTGCGAGTGTACGCGACCTGTACGCGTAGACTCACACTTCTTCCCCGCGCAACCGGTATCGATGCCGGCGCCGCCCACGTGGGCTAGAGTGATGTTGTCGGTGCTTCGGCGGCGCGGCCACCACCATTATGCGCGTAGATCTCAAACCGGCGGCGGCGGCTGCCTCCCTTGCGTTCCTGCTGCTCCTCGTCCTGAGTCTCACCTGGCCCGGTACCGGCCTTTGGCTGCTGGCCGTCGGCGTCCTCACCGCGTTGGCCGCGGCGAGGATCTGGTGGCGAGATCGGTTCCTCTCCGAGCAGACCGGCCCGGCCGAGCAATCCACCTTGCCTCAGGTCGGGGCGTACGGCCTCAGCGGCCCGGCCTACGCCGCCGCGCGGCCGGCTCCTCCGGGCGTCCCGCTTGCTGTCGTGCTGGCTCCGATCGCGGCGCTGGCGATCCTCCTGTTCGTGGGCGGCGCGATCAGCGCCCCAGACACTCCGACCGAGACCGTGGTGACCCTCGACCAGGACGTCTCGGCCATCGACCGCCGCAGCGACGCCGAGCAGGGAACGCCTCAGGTGGATCCGCCCACCGCTGTGCAATTCCGTTCAGACGAGACCACAACGACCCCCCCGGCGGCTTCCAACGCCCAAACCGACACAGACGCAGCGGATTCGTCTGCGGAGGCGCAGCAATCAGCCGCGCCCGTCAGGCCGATCGCCGTCTCGGAGGTGCGGCCGGCGACTCCGGCAGAGGAAGAGGAAGCGGCAGAGGCGGTGGCTCAGGTGCCGGAGCCGATCCCGACGTTCGAGTACGTCGTCGAAGCCGGGGACAGCCTCTGGGGCATTGCCGAGCGGTACAACACCGACGTGGACGTGCTCATGGGCCTGAACGATCTCGACGCCAACAGCGTCATCCAGCCCGGCGACACCCTGCGCGTCCCGCTGCTCAGCGAAGAGACCAGTGAAGAGAGCGCCAGTGCACAGAGCGCCAGCGAGGACGAACCCGTTGCAGACGATCAGGCCAGTGAGGTGAGCGAGGCCAGTGAGGTGAGCGAGGTCAGCGAGGTCACTGAGGACGGCGAGGCCGGCGAAGCCGAGGAAGAGTCCTGACCCGGCCAGCGCCGGCTGTCTGCCTACGTGTGCAGGGCGACGTTCACGAGCTGAGCGGCGCGCGCCTGTTCGTCGGCGTGGTAGGAGCTGCGCACCATCGGCCCCGACTCCACGTGGCGGAAACCCAGCGCTAGCGCTTCCTCGCGGATCTCATCGAACTCCTCCGGCGGGACGTAGCGCGCCACGGGGAGATGCTTCGCCGAGGGCCGCAGGTATTGCCCGACGGTCAACAGCTGCACCTCGGCTTTGCGTAGATCGCGTAGCAGCGCGGAAACCTCATCGCGTTCCTCGCCCAGCCCGAGCATGAAGCCGGTCTTGGTCGGAATCTGCGGACGCCAGGCCGCCGCGCGGCGCAGCAGCTCCAGGGAACGCTCGTAGCGCGCCTGGAAGCGAACTCGCGGATACAGCCGCGGAACCGTCTCGACGTTGTGGTTCAGCACCGTTGGCTGCGCGGACAGCACGGTTTCCAGAGCGTCCCAGTTGCCGACCAAGTCAGGGATCAGCACTTCGACCGCCGTTTGCGGCCGCTGGCGGCGGATGAGCTCGATGCAGGACGCGAAGATCTGCGCGCCGCCGTCGGCGGTGTCGTCGCGGTTCACTGAGGTGATCACCACATACGCCAGCTGGAGCCGCTCCACCGCCTCCGCAAGGCGGCGCGGCTCCGTCCAGTCGAGCGGGGCGGGCCGGCCCGAGGTGACCGCGCAAAAGCCGCAGGCGCGGGTGCAGGTGTCGCCCAGAATCATGAACGTCGCGGTGCCGCGGTTGAAGCACTCGCCAATGTTCGGACAGCGCGCCTCCTGGCAGACCGTGTTGAGCGTCTCGTCCCGCAGCAGCTGCACGATCTCGCTGTAGCGCTCGCCGCCGGGAAATTGGGCCCGAATCCAGCGCGGTTTCCGATCCCGCAGGCGGCTCGACTCTGGCATCAGCCGACCTCCAGCCCCTGCACCGGCGAGAGCCGCAGGTCAAAGACCTCCGCGAAACAGCGTTCCAGCACCCGCTCCGCCTCCGCAACGGGAATCGCGCGGCCCGCTTCGACCGAGAGCGAGGTCGCGCGGCTGTCCGCGATGCCGCAGGCGCGGATGCCGTCGAGCCAGGCGAGGTCGAGGTCGCAGTTGACGGCCAACCCGTGCCGGCTCACCCCCGCTTGCACCCGCACGCCCACACTCGCGAGCTTGCGCTCGTCAATCCAGACCCCCGGCCGGCCCGCGCTGCGGCCGGCGTCGATCCCGAACGCCCGCGCCGCCCGAATCGCTGTCTCTTCCAGCCCGCGCACGTAGCGCGCGATCCCGATCCCGCGCTCGCGCAACCGCAGGATCGGCCAGAGCACCAGCTGCCCCGGCCCGTGGAACGTGATGTCGCCGCCCCGATCAGTATCGACAACCGGCGCAGCCAGCGCCCCGAGGACGTGCTCGCGGCCGCCGCGCCGACCCTGTGTGTAGACCGGGTGGTGCTGCAGCAGGACCACGATCTCCGGCGCCGCGCCGGCGGCGACCGCCCGCGCCCGCGCCCGCTGCCAGGCGTCGGCGGCCTCGTACGCCACCAGCCCGGCTCGGGCGCTCTGGACAATCCGGGAGCGCTCCAGCCCCCGCTCACGCGGCGGCGCGAGTCGGCTGGTGGACGTGGTCATGGCGCTGTCATGTCGTTTACAGGTCCTGTTCCTGACGGTTTCAGTCTATCGACGAACGTCTCCCTGCAATCTGAGCCAATCTGGGAGTGAGTAGACTGAGACAACGATGACGACCCCCGAATCTCCGTGGCACTCTGTCCTCGCCCGCGCCACCGACGCCTCCGCGGCCGACGACTGGTTGGAGACCAACGACTGGATCGACTCCCTGCGCGACGTCGCCCGGCGGCGCGGACACGAGCGGGTCTCACGGCTCCTGCAGACCCTGCAGATCGAAGCGCAGCGCTCCGGCATCCGACTGCCGGTCACCTCGCAGACGCCGTATGTCAACACGATTCCGATCGAACGCCAGCCGCCCTATCCCGGCGACCTCGAGATCGAACGGCGGATCAAGTCGATCATTCGCTGGAACGCCATGGCGATAGTCGTCGAAGCGAACCAGAACAACCACGGCATCGGCGGACACATTTCCACCTATGCCTCCGCCGCGACCCTGTATGAGGTCGGCTTCAACCACTTTTTTCGCGGCCAGGATCATCCCAGCGGCGGTGACCTGATTTACTTCCAGGGACACTCCGCCCCCGGCATCTATGCCCGCGGTTATGTCGAGGGGCGGCTCGCGCCAGACCGATTGCACAAGTTCCGTCAGGAGCTCTCCGGCGGACTTCCTTCCTACCCGCATCCCTGGCTGATGGACGACTACTGGCAGTTCCCCACCGTCTCGATGGGGTTGGGTCCGCTTCAGGCCATCTATCAGGCCCGCTTCATCCGCTACCTCGAGAACCGCGACCTGCTGCCGCACACCGACCGCAAGGTCTGGTGCTTCCTCGGCGACGGTGAGACAGATGAGCCGGAATCGCTCGGCTCCATCGCCCTCGCCTCGCGCGAGGAACTGGACAACCTGATCTTCGTCGTCAACTGCAACCTCCAGCGCCTCGACGGCCCCGTGCGCGGCAACGGCCAGATCATCCAGGAACTGGAAGCGGTCTTCCGCGGCGTCGGCTGGAACGTGATCAAGGTGATCTGGGGCTCGGAGTGGGACCCGCTGCTGGCCCGCGACGATCAGGGGCTGCTCGTCCAGCGCATGGGTGAAGTGGTTGACGGGGAGTACCAGAAGTACACCGTCGCCGGCGGCAGCTACATCCGCCGCAACTTCTGGGGCGTCGATCCCCGCCTGCTGCGCATGGTTGACGACCTTTCGGACGACGCGCTCTGGCGCCTGCGCCTCGGCGGCCATGATCCGCTCAAAGTCCACGCCGCCTATCAGGCCGCCGTCAATCACCGCGGCGCGCCGACGGTGATTCTCGCGCGCACGATCAAGGGCTACGGACTCGGCGAGGCCGGCGAGGGCCGCAACATTACGCATCAGCAGAAGGAGCTGAACGAGCGCGAGCTGATGCAGTTCCGCGATCGCTTTGCGATCCCGCTCTCCGACGCCGAGGTCGTCGGCGCGCCGCTCTACCGCCCCTCGCGCGGGAGCCGCGAGGCGAACTACGTCGCCGCGCGCAAGGCCGCGCTGGGCGGACACGTGCCCGAGCGGCGCTCGCCCAAGTCGCCCCTCACCGCGCCGCCCGATGAGACCTTCGCGGAGTTCCACGAAGGTACCGGCGAGCGCGAGGCCTCGACCACCATGGGCTTCGTGCGGATGCTCAGCCGCCTGATGCGCGACCGCGAGCTGGGCGAACGCATCGTCCCGATCGTGCCCGATGAGTCGCGCACCTTCGGCATGGAAGGGATGTTCCGCGAGTTCGGCATCTACGCCTCGACCGGCCAGCTCTACGAACCCGTCGATTCCGACCGGCTGCTCTACTACAAGGAGTCGCGCGACGGCCAGATCATTGAGGAAGGGATCACGGAGGCCGGCGCGATGTCGTCCTTCATCGCCGGCGGCACCGCCTACTCGACGCTCAAAGCGCCGATGATCCCCTTCTTCATCTTCTACTCCATGTTCGGGCTGCAGCGCATCGGCGACCTCGCCTTCGTCGCCGGCGACGCGCGGGCGCGGGGCTTCCTGATCGGCGCGACGGCTGGCCGGACCACGCTCAACGGCGAGGGGTTGCAGCACCAGGATGGACACAGCCACCTGCTCGCCTCGACGATTCCCAATCTCATCGCTTATGACCCGGCCTACGCCTACGAAATTGCGGTGATCGTGCAAGAGGGCATTCGGCGGATGCACGATGAGGACGAGAGCGTCTTCTACTACGTCACCGTCGAGAACGAGTCCTACATCCAACCGCCGCTGCCCGAATCCGAAGCCGTGCGCGAGGGCATCCTGCGCGGCATCTACCCGCTCGCGCCGTGCGACGCGCCGCAGGTGCGGCTGCTGGGCAGCGGGCCGATCCTCAACGAAGTGCGCCGCGCCCAGCAGATCCTGCGTGACGAGTACGCGATTCGCGCCGACGTCTGGTCGGTGACGTCCTACACCGAGCTGCGCCGCGAGGCGCTGCAAACGGACCGCTGGAACCGGCTCCACCCGCTGGAGGAGCCGCGCCAGTCGTGGCTCGAAACCTCACTGGGCAACTGCGCCGCGCCGATCATCGCCGCCACCGACTACACCGCCTCGCTCCCCGACCTGGTCGCGCGTTGGCTGCCCGGTCCGCTGACCGCGCTGGGCACCGACGGATACGGACGCTCGGACACACGGGCGGCGCTGCGTGACTTCTTCGAGGTCGATGCCAATCACGTCGTCTGGTCTGCCCTGAGCGCGCTCAGCCGCCGCGATGAGATCGACGGTGACCTGCTGCTCCGGGCGCGCCGCCAACTCGGCATCGATCCGGCGCGACCTGACCCGATGCTGCGTTAGGGAACTCACATGACGACTGACGCATCCGAGGCCGCCGTCCTCCTGCCCGACCTGGGGGAGGACATCGAAGAAGCGGATGTGCTTCAGGTGTATGTCCAGGTCGGCGACGCCGTCGCGCTCGAGCAGCCGATCGTCGAGATCGAAACGGAGAAGGCGACGATCGACCTGCCCTCGCCGGTCGCCGGTCTGGTGACCGCAATCCACGTGCGCGCTGGCGACACCATCCGGCCTGGCGATCCGGTGTTGAGCGTGAACAGCTCTGTGGCCGTTGCCGCGCCGCCAGAAGCGTCGCCACCGCCGATCCAGGCAGAGCCGGCCCAGCCTCCGCCCGCACCCGCGCCCACGCCGCCCGAGGCCGTGACGCCGGAGCCGGCCACGCCGATTGCGCCCCCGCCTCCCACAGCGCCCGCCCCGCCGACCCCATCCGCGCCCGCCCCGCCCGTTGTCGCCGCCTCCCCTTTGGTCGAGGGCGATCCCGAGGCGCGGCCCGTGTTCGCCTCGCCCTCGGTGCGCCGCTTCGCGCGCGAGATTGGGGTGGACATTCGCGCCCTGCGCGGGAGCGGGCCGGGCGGACGGATCGATGTCGAGGACGTCAAGCGCCATGCCCGGGAAGCGCCGCGCTCGGCGCCGACGGCGAACCACTCCGCCCGCTCGCCCGGGCCGTTGCCCGACTTCACCGAATTCGGCGCGGTCGAACGCGTCGCCATGAACCGCCTGCGCCGCACGATCAAGCGCAACATGGCCGCCGCGTGGCACGAGATTCCGCACGTCACCCTGTTCCACACCGCCGACGTCACCGAGCTGGAACAGGTCCGCCGCGACTACCGCGAGCGGGCGGAGCAGTCCGGCGGCCGCTTGACGATCACCGCCATTCTGCTCAAGATCACCGCCGCCGCGTTGAAAGTGCATCCGCACGTCAACAGCTCGCTCGACGCGGAGAACGATGAGTTGGTGCTCAAGCGCTACATCCACCTGGGCGTCGCCGTGGACACTCCGCGCGGACTGGTCGTCCCGGTGATCCGTGACGTCGATCAGAAGAGCATCATCCAAATCTCGGTCGAGCTGACCGACATCTCGGAGCGCGCCCGTGCCGGTGATCTGGGCTTGCCGGACTTCCTCGGCAGCAGCTTCACCGTGACCAATCTGGGCGGTATGGGCACGGGGCACTTCACGCCGATCATCCACCATCCCAACACCGCGATCCTCGGCGTCGGGCGCGCCGAGCGCCGGCCGATCTGGTCGGAACCGCTCGGCGAATGGCAGCCGCGCAGCATTCTGCCGCTCTCGTTCACCTTTGACCACCGCGTCATGGACGGCGCGGACGGGGCCCGCTTCATGACCTGGATCGCCGACGTGATCCGCCAGCCGCTCGTGCTGGCGCTGGGGAGCTAGCGCATGGTCAACCGCAACCCCGACACCAGAGAACCGCTGCGCCTGGTCGTCCTCGGCGCTGGGCCCGGCGGCTACCCGGCCGCGTTCCACGCCGCCGAGCGCGGACTCGACGTCACTCTCGTCGACACCCGTCCGCAACCCGGCGGCGTCTGCCTCTACGAGGGCTGCATCCCCTCCAAAGCGTTCCTGCATGTGGCCAAGCTGATCCGTGAAGCCCGCCACGCCTCCGACTGGGGCGTCTCGTTCGGCGAACCGACCATTGACGTTGACGCCCTGCGCGACTGGAAGGACGGCGTCGTCCGCAAGATGACGAACGGGCTCGGCCTCCTGCGCCGCCAGCACAACGTCCGCTACCAACAGGGTTACGGCCGCATCCAGGACGCGAATCAGCTCAACATCGAGACCAACGGCGAAGTCTTGCCCGTTGACTTCGACGCGCTGATCGTGGCCACCGGCTCAACCCCCGCCGTGCCGCGAGCGCTGCAGCTGGAGTCTGAGCGGGTCATGGATTCCAGCGACGCGCTGGAACTCCGCGACGTGCCGCAGTCGCTGCTCGTGATCGGCGGCGGCTACATCGGCCTCGAGCTGGGCACGGTCTACGCCGAACTCGGCTCCGAGGTGACCGTCGTGGAGGCGCTGCCCGAGATTCTCAGCGGCGTGGAGCGCGATCTCGTCCGCGTCCTGCAACGCAGCCTGCGCTCGCGGATGAAGGCGATCAAAGTCAACACGTCGGTCGTCTCGCTGACGGAAGTAGAGGGCGGGATCGAAGCAATCCTCGCCGATCAGGAGGGTGAGCAGAGCAGCGAAACGTTCGAGCGCGTGCTGATCGCGACCGGGCGGCGGCCCAACAGCGCCGGTCTCGGTCTCCAGCGCACGCGCGTCCGGGTCGACAACAACGGGTTCATCGTCACCGACTCGAAGCGCCGCACCGCCGAGCCGTCGATCTTCGCCATCGGCGACGTCGCCGGTGAGCCGATGCTGGCGCACAAGGCGACAGCGGAAGCGTCCGTCGCGGTTGAGGCGATCATGGGCCAACCCTCCGCGTTCCGACCGCTCGCAGTGCCCGCCGTAATCTTCACCGACCCGGAGATCGCCTGGTGCGGACTCACGCAGGCGGAGGCCGCCGCGCTCGACGTGGACGCCGCGACCGTCAGTTTTCCCTGGGCGGCGCTCGGCCGCGCCACTGCCTCAGGCCGCAACGACGGCCTGACCCGACTTGTGATTGAATCCGGCTCGGAACGCATCCTCGGGATGCAGGTCGTCGGGCCGGGCGCCGGCGAGCTGATCGGCGAGGGCGTGCTGGCCGTCGAAATGGGCGCGCGCGCCTCTGACCTCGCCGAGTCGATCCACGCCCACCCGACGCTCAATGAATCGATTATGGAAGCCGCCCAGGTGTTCTTCGACCGCAGCCCCCACTACCTCAGTCGGCGGCGCTGAGGCGTCCGCGATGTTGATCGAGCTGGGCGGCCAGACCCTCGACGCCACCGACCGCTGCCTCGTGATGGGCATCCTCAACGTCGCCACCGACTCTCCCGTGACTGACTCGATCGTCGCGGTGGGCGACGCCCCGCGACGAGCGGCAGCGCTGCGCCGGGCGGGCGCGGCGATCATCGACGTGGGCGCCCAGTCCACCCGCACCGGGGCGGCGCAGATCTCGCCGACGGAAGAGATCGCCCGCGTCACGCCGGTGATCAAGACGCTGGTCGCCGAGGGTCATCTGGTCTCAGTCGATACCTGGACCGCCGCGGTCGCCCGCGCCGCGGTGGAGGCGGGGGCGCATCTGATCAACGACATCACCGGCGCCGATCCAGAGACCGTCGCCGTCGCCGTCGAGACGCAGACGCCGATCGCGGTGATGCACATGCGCGGCCGCCCGCAGCGACACCGCGAGGTCGGGCACGAGTACCAGGACGTCGCCCTCGAAGTGCGCGCCTACCTCGACCGCCGCGCTTCGGAGATCAAGGCGGCCGGCGCGCCTGATGTCTGGATTGATCCCGGCTTCCAGTTCGGGCGCGGACTCGAGGACAATCTGCGCTTGCTGCTCGACCTGCCCAATCTGGCCCGGCTGGGGCATCCGATCCTGATCTCCGCCTCGCGCAAAGGCTTTCTGGCGGAGATGCTGGGGCACGGAGAGCTGCGCTCGCGCGACGCCCAGGGCCGGCCGGGGATGCTGGAGGCGACCGTCGCCTTCAATGTCCTGGCGGCCTGGATGGGCGCGCACGTCGTGCGCGTCCACGACGTGCAAGAGGTCGCCTGGGCGCTCAACGTCTCGACGGCGGCACGGACAATCCAACGGGGAGCCGCGGCAGCGGATATCCCCGCGAGGGAGCGGTAAACTGCTTCCAATAGCCGAGTGGCAGGAGGAGACTGACGAGATGCCTGTCTACACCTATCGCTGCGAAGAGTGCAGCGAGAACTTCGAGAAGATTCGTCCGATGGCGCAGGCTTCCGAGCCCCAGCCTTGTCCGACCTGCGCCGCGGAGTCGGAACGCGTGATCGCCGGGATCTTCGAGAACAACTCGACCAAGAACCGCTCCGCCAACTTCCCCAAGCGCAAGCGCTATACCAACTGGTAACCGACTGGTCCCTGACTCGTCACCGCCCTGTCGTTCGGAGAGCCGCATGACCCAGCGTCCGCCCGACCCGATTCCGTTCCCCCGCGACCGAGTCCAGCGCGGCGCGCCGCCGCCTGCGCCCCAGCCGCAGCAGCCGTCCGGACCGGTGATCTACTCCCCGTCCGGCCAGCCGATGCGCCGCGTGCAGCAGGCGCCGCCGCCGCCACCCACGCCGGAGCCGGTGCCGATCCGCCCCGCGCCGCCGCCGGCGGAGTCTGCGTCAGGTTCCGCGCCCGAAGGGTTGCACGGACACATCGCTGCTGTCATCGACTCCACCGACGCCACGTTCGAGCGCGACGTCATCCAGCGCTCGCACGAAATGCCCGTCATCGTCGACTGTTGGGCGCCCTGGTGCGGGCCCTGTCGGATTCTGGGGCCGATCCTCGAGCGGCTCGCGTATGAACGCGATGGCCAGGTGCAGCTCGTCAAGCTCAACACCGACGAGAATCCCCAGGTCGCGCTGGCGCTGCAGGTGGAGGGCATCCCCGCCGTCTTCGCCTTCGTCGGCGGCCAGCTCGTCAACAAGTTCGTTGGCGCGATCCCCGAGGAGCAGGTGCGCGCGTTCTTTGACTCGCTGATTCCCTCTGAGGCGGACATCAAGGCGTCCGAGGGCTATCGGATGATGCAGGAGAACCAGATCCCGATCGCGCGCCTGCACTTCGAGGCGGCGCTGGATGAGGATCCCGAGCACGAGCCGGCCGGCGTCGGCCTGGCCGCCATCCTCGTGCGCATGGGCGAGACCGAGCGCGCCGCCCAGCTTGCGCGGCGCTGGCCGAACCATCCGATGAGCAAGAGCGTGCTCACCTCGATGGAGCTGACCGCCGCGGTCAGCGGCTACAAGCCCGACGACATCCGCCGCGCGGTGGCCGTCAATCCCGGCGACGCCATGAGCCGCTACCGCCACGGCTGTCTGCTCGCGCTGGAGGGTCAGTGGATGCAGGCGCTTGACGAGCTGCTCGAGTCGGTCAGGATCGACAAGTCAGCCGGGGATGAAGCCGCGCGCAAGTGTCTGCTGGGCATCTTCGGGATGCTGGGCGATGAGCAGCCGGTCGTCGTCGAATACCGCAAGCGCCTCGGCCGCCTGCTCTTCTAGGGCAAGTGGGCGTGAGGTCGCCTTAGAGGTCGTCTTCCTCGCTGCCTCGCGTGTACCACTGACGCGTCCGCCACCACGGCATCGGTAGTTCATCGTCCGACGCCCGCGCGCGGTTGCGGATCGCCCAGACGAAGACCACGAGCGTCGCGCCGACGAAGCAGAAGGGGATGAACAGCGAGGTCGCCAGGGTTTCGTCTGAGACGTGGATGCTGTCCTCTTCCTCGCCGCCGGCCTCCGCGATTTGCAGCGGCTCTTGCAGCGCGTACTCGCCCGCCGCCGCTGCGCCGAGCGTCAACGCACTCAACCCGCCCACCGCAACCAGCACCAACAGAAAACGTCGCAGCTGAGACATTGGATCACACCTCTCAACTATTCTTGTCACAGTGTCGCGCCAACCGCTGACAGCGTCAATTGGCATCCATCCACCGCGAGGCTACGGATATGCATCCCCCCACCACATTCTCCCTGCTCGACGCCAACGGCCAGGAAAAGCAGTTCCCGCCCGCTGGGCCGGTCCTGCTGGCATTGGTCAAGGAGGACTGCGATACCTGCAATCTCACTCTGCCCTTGCTGGAAGCGGTGCATCGCGCCACCGATGACGGCCTCGACGTCTGGGTTGCCGTGCAGAAGCGCGATGACATTGACGTACTCAAGGAGCGCCACGATCTGACGATGCCGCTGCTCGATGACGACGCGCTGGATCTCTCCTACGAGACCGACATCGACACCGTGCCCACGCTCTTCCTCTACGACGAGGCGCAGAATTGCACGCTCCAGACCTTCGGCTTCGACAAGCACGAATGGCGCGAGATCGCGAGCGAGTCAATGGCGCTCGCTGGCCGCTCGGGCGGCGATACCGCGATCGACTGGGAATCGCTGCCCGAACAGCGGCCCGGCTGCGGTGCCCGCAACTATGAGCCCGGCGTCTACGAGCGGCTGCAGGCGCTGAAGAGCGGCGATCTGCTGTCGCGCGTCGTCGATCTGGCCGCGAACGACGACATCCACGAGTTCATCTACGAACAGGGCTACACCGACGGTTTCCCCGTCGTCCCGCCGACCCGCGAGCGGGTCTGGAAGATGATCCAGGGCACGCCCCGCGATCCGCAGGAAGAGGTGGCGATCATGCCGCCGAACCTCGCGCCGATCACGGTTGAGAAGATCGCGATCAACGCTGTCATGGCTGGCGCGAAACCCGAGTATCTACCCGCGATCATCGCGCTGGTCGAGATTGCCTGCACCGAGAGCTTCAACATCCACGGCGTGCTCGCGACCACGATGGGCGCGACGCCGGTGGGCATCTTCAACGGACCGATCCGCGACCGCATCGGGATGAACTACCGGCACGGCGCGCTCGGGAGCGGGAACCGCGCGAATGCCGCGATCGGCCGCGCTCTGCGGCTCTGCGCGCGCAACGTGGGCGGCAGCATCCCCGGCGGCACCGACCGCGCCACGCAAGGCGGCCCGCACCGCCTGACCATGAACTTCGCCGAGAACGAAGCCGCCAGCCCGTGGGAATCGCTGGCCGTTGAGCGCGGATTCGAGCCGACCGACGATGTCGCTACGTTGATGGCCATGTCCGGCGGCCCCGCGACCGTCGCCGACGAACGTTCCCGCGACGGCCGCGGCCTGGCCGGCACGCTCGCCCTGTCGATGAGCTGTATGCAGGACCCCAAATCGCCGATGGTCGACACGCTCGTCGTGCTCTCGCCCGACCACGCCGGCATCTTCGGGCGCTCGGGCTGGTCCAAGGACGACGCGCGCGAGTGCATCATGGAAGAGACGGCGATTCCCCTCAAGCACCGTTTGCGCTCGGAGGACGCCGGCTGCGGCTTGCCGCCCAGCATCATCGACCGCTTCGGCGGCGAGGCCGCCCTCGACTTCCCCGTCCCCAAGTTCCGCGAGCAGTCCAACATCATCCTCGTCGTCGCCGGTTCGTCGGCGGCCAAGTTCTCCACCATCCTCGGCGGCTGGGCTGGCGGAGTCTATTCCACCCCGACGAGCGCGGCGATCGGGCCGGCCGGCGCATTATCAATCGGCAGCTCGCGGGGCGGCGAGATGGACAAGCGGGCCGCCGGCGGGCGAGATCTCGGAGCGTTCGAGCCAAGCATCCGCCGTCCCTGAACCGCGATTGCGGAAACGTGCGGGCTAGACTGTATGCCAGAAACACGGCGCGCCGCGACCCTGCAGACGGCGCGTTGATGGAGAGGTCCGATGGTTACCCAAATCCTTGACCCGACCGACGAACGAGTGCCGATCAGACGCTCGCTCACGCCGCGCCCGGAGGCGCTGCATGGGACGATCGCCCTGCTCGATATCTCCAAGCCGCGCGGTGATGTCTTCCTCGACCGCCTGGAAGCGCTCCTCCACGAGCGCGCGCCCGGCGTCGAGACGCGCCGCTACATGAAGCCGACGGTCGCCAAGCCGGCTCCGGAACCGATCAAGCAAGCGATTTTGGAGGAATGCGACTTCGTCATCGAAGCGCTGGCTGATTGAGGATCCTGCACGACGTGCAGTGTGCACGACACCGTTTACTTCGAGCTGCAGGGCAAGCCCAGCGTCTTCGTCGCCACCTCTGAGTTCATCAAGGCCGCCAGCCACCAGGCCGAGCGGCTCGGACTCGAAGAGGTGCGCCGCGTCTTCATTCCGCATCCGATGCAGGACCGCACGGACGCCGAAATGCAGGAGCACGCTGAGCGCTTCGTCGACGAAATTTTGGACACCCTGATGGCGCCCGTCAACTGACGACGGGACGCCATCGCCTGCTCCCTTCCGATCCCTCCCTGAACGGAGGCTCAGCGTGGCTTCCGCCGAACCCGCCGACGCCCCGGGCCGTGACCTGTACGCCCGGCTCATCGAGATCGCCGACCACGACGATGTCTATGAGTTCATGTTCGCGCAGGGCATCACTGACGGCCTGCCGGTCGTCCCGCCGACCCGCGCGCGGGTCGACCGGATGCTTGACCGCGCGCCCGCGCACTGGCGCGATCCACAGCAGATCATCGCCTCGCTGCCGCCCAATCTGGCTCCCCTGAGCGTCGAGAAGGCGGCGATCAACGCCGTCATGGCCGGCGCCAAACCGGAGTACTTTCCCGCGATCCTCGCCTCGGTGGAGGCGGCGGCCGGCGGCCGCTTCCCCTTGCACGGCTCAATCGCGACCACGGCCGGGCTCGCGCCGATGATGGTCGTCAGCGGGCCGGTGCGCGAGCAGCTGGGGATGAACTGGGGGCTCAACGCCCTGGGTCAGGGCAACCGCGCCAACTCGACGCTCGGGCGCGCCCTGCGCCTGATGCTGCGCAACATCGGCGGCGCGGTGCCCGGCGAGATTGAGCAGGCGATCCAGGGCGGCGGCCACAAGTGGACGCTGAGCTACGCCGAGGACGAGGACTCCTCCCCGTGGCCGCCGTTCCACGTCGAGCATGGCTACGAACCCGGCGACAGCGTTGTCTCCCTGCTCCCGATCACCGGCGGCCCCCGCGTCTGCATCGACCAGACCAGCCGCACCGCGCGCGCGCTGACGGGCTCGCTGGCGATGGCCTTTCAGCAGGTGCTCAAGCCGCGTGGGCAGGTCACCCCATCCATGTTTGTCGTCGCGCCCGAACACGCCGAGGTCTTTCGCGCCGACGGCTGGTCGAAAGACAACATCCGCGAAGCGATCATGGAATTCACCGCGCTGCCGCTGCGCGAACGCCTCGCCACGCCGACGATGGGCGGCGGCATCAACGAGTACGTGTCGGCCACCTACGGGCTGACCGAAGCCGACCTCGATCTGCCGCTCGCGAAGGTGGCCCATCCGTCCTACATCCAGATCACGGTCGCCGGCAGCCATGCCGGCAAGTGGACCAGCATCTACCAGGGTATCTTCGGCGATGGCAATCCCGTCGCTGCGCCGCCCGTCTTCGCTCCCGCCGCCGCCCGCGTTCGCTCATGATCGCGCTGCGCTCGCGCCTTCTCGACATCGCCGAACACGACGATGTGTACGAGTTCATGTTCGCTCAGGGCGTCACCGACGGCCTCCCCGTCGTCCCGCC
Source organism: Dehalococcoidia bacterium (assembly GCA_965200625.1). GTDB lineage: Bacteria > Chloroflexota > Dehalococcoidia > Bin125 > Bin125 > Bin125. The sequence continues at coordinate 566,914 of OZ241375.1, read as the reverse complement.
AACGCCCGCGCGGGTCGAGCGGATGCTGCGCGGGACGCCGCGACCGCCTGAGGCGATCGTCGGGAAGATTCCCCCCAACTACGCGCCGGCGAGCGTCGAGAAGATCGCCGTCAACGCCGTCATGGCCGGCGCTGACCCGGACTACCTGTCCGTGATCATCGCCGCCGTTGAGGCCGCGGCCGGCGGCCGATTTCCCCTGCACGGGACGATCGCCAGCACCGACGGCATTTCGCCGATGCTCGTGGTCAACGGACCAATCCGCGCACGGATCGGGATGAACTGGGGCCTGAACGCCTTGGGCCAGGGCAACCGCGCCAACATGACGATTGGCCGCGCGCTGCGCTTGGTCCTGCGCAACATCGGCGGCGCCCGGGAAGGGGAGATTGACCAGACCGTGCAGGGCGGCGCGCACAAGTTCACGCTCACGTTCGCCGAGCATGAGGACGCCTCGCCCTGGCCGCCGCTGCACGTCGAGCACGGCCACGATGAGCAGGACAGCGTGGTCACGCTGCTGCCCGTGATTGGCGGGCCGCGGCTCTGCATCGACGAGTACAGCCGCACGGCGCGCGCGTTGGTCGGATCGCTGGCGCTGGGTTTCCAGCGCATCTTCAGCCCCAACGGCCAGATCGGCCCCTCGATGCTGGTGATCAGCCCCGAACACGCCGGCGTTTTTCGTCGGGACGGCTGGACCAAGGCCAACGTCCGCGAGGCGATGATGGAACGGACCGCGCTGCCGATCCGCGAGCGGCTGGCCAGTGATCAGGTCGGGGTCGGCCTGACCGCGTCGACGCTCAAGCGGGAAGGAATCACCGCGGCGGACTTCGACCGGCCGATGGCAAAGGTCTCGCATCCGTCGCACATCCAGCTCGCGGTCGCCGGGGCGAATGCGGGGAAGCGCACCGGCATCTACCCCGGGATCGTCCGCCGCATGGACCCGCAGCACATGGACGAGTTCACCCCAGTCTCGGCGCGAATCGAGCCATCGTGACCACGCCAGCAGTGGGAACCGACCGTCATGCCCCGCTGCGCCATCACCTCGCGCTGCATCCCCTGGTGACAATCGAGGCCGGTGCACGGCGTCTTGAGCTGTCCAGTCGTCATGGCTTGTTCTCAGCCCGCTCGCTGGACGAGGGCACCGCGCTGCTGTTGAGCGCATTGGAAGCGCTGCCGGCTGTGGGACGCGTGCTCGATCTGGGCTGCGGCTACGGCGCGCTCGGCCTGACCCTCGCCGCCCGCTGGCCGCAAGCCCAGGTTGACCTGGTCGACACCGATATCCGCGCCGTCCAGGCGAGCGCGGAGAACATCGCGCGCAACAATCTGGACAACGCCGCCGTCACGCTCAGCGACGGCATCCGCGCGCTCTCCGATCCTCAGGGCGCTTACCACCTGATCGTCTCGAACCTCCCCGCTCAGGCCGGCAACGACGCTCTCGACCAACTCCTGCTCGACGGGTATGACGGGTTGCGCGCGGAAGGTCTGCTGGCCGTTGTCGCCGTCAACGGTCTGCGCCGCTACCTGCAGCGTCGGCTGGGCGACATCTTCGGGGCGCGGCAGGTCAACAAGGTGCATCAGGGACGGCGGCACACCGTGCTCGAAGCAGCGAAACTGTCGGCATGAGCGCGCAATCGCCACCCGCCCGGCCCGGGATGATGGAGCCGCTGCGTGTGCGCGAGTTCCGTCTGCTGCTGACCGGGTTCATCGTCGGCCAGTCGATGATGCCGCTCCAATTCGTCACCTCGATCGCCTGGATCCAGCTGGTCGCCGACGAGAGCGTAGAAATCATCATGGTCGGCGCGATCGGCACGATCCGCGGGCTGGGGATGATTGGCTTCGGCCTCTTCGGCGGGGCGCTCGCCGACCGCTTTGACCGCCGCCGCCTGTTGATGGCGACCCAGTCCATCGCCTTCGTTTCCAACATCGCCATCGCCGTGCTGATGTGGACCGGCTCGGGCGTCGTCGTCGAGGTCACGCTGTTCTTCGCGCTCACGGTCATCGCCTCCTCGGCGCACGCCATCGACGGCCCCACCCGTCAGGCGATCACCCCGGAGATTCTGGGCCCGCGCCTCACCGCCGCCGGCATCGCGCTCAACTCCGCCGCCATGCAGCTCGCCATGCCCTTCGCGATCTTCGCGTCCGGATTGCTGATCGACAGTCTCGGACACGGCGCCGTCTACGCGATCTCCTCCTTTGGCCATCTTGGCGAGGTCCTGATCCTCGCAATGATGTCGTACCGCACCGTCTTCTCCGCTGCGCACCTGGCGACTCGCGGCCAGGGACCGGGCCAGGCAATCCGCGACATCGGCGCTGGCTTTCGCTATGCCCGCGCCAAGCCGGTCGTGCTCTGGACGGTGCTCATTGTCGTCCTGATGATGTCGTTGATCATGCCGCCGACCGGCACGCTCGGACCGCAATGGGTCACGACTGTGGTCGGCGCGAGCTGGTCGGAGTTCAGCTTCATCGCCGTGTTCTGGGGCGGCGGCGCCATGCTCGCCTCGCTGGTGCTCGTGCGTTTCTCATGGATCGAGCGCAAAGGCCTGCTCACTGCTGGCGGCGTGATCGTGATGGGGCTCGGCTTCGTCGTCTTTACCAATCCGGCCACGGCCCTGAATGCGATCTCCGGGAACTTCCTCCTCGGCGTCGGGATGTCGATTGCCATGGTCTCCGCCACAGCCACGCTCGCCTACGAGACGCCCAACGAGATGCGCGGGCGGATTATGGGGCTGGTCTTCCTCGGCATGGGGATTGCGCAGCTCCTGGGACTCCCGCTCGGCGCGGTCGCGCAGATGCTGACGATGGAGACGTTGTTCCCGCCAATGTCCTTCGCCGTTCTGGCGATTCTCGCCGCCGTGATCGTGCTGCGGCCGATCATTATCCGCGCCCGTGTCCCGCAGCACCCGCCCGAGTCGATGCCGCTCCGCCCGCCCGCCGCCGCGCGGCGAGTGCTGAACGGCGCAGCCGAGATCATCGTGCGGGCGGCGCCCAACAAAGCGCTCTCGAGCCTGCGGTAACATTCAAGCGATCAGCAGCCGCGTTCATTCCGTACACCGCTCGAGGGAGCACACCTCATGGAATACCGATTCAGCGACCAGGCGCTCGCCTTTGAGGCGGAAGTCAACGAGTTTCTCGAACAGGAATGGACGCCCGCGCTCCGCGCCACGATCGGCGATCCGACGACCGACACGATGGCGGAGGAGCGCGGCTTCCGCAGACTGCTGGCTGAGCGCGGCTGGCTGACCATGTCCTGGCCCGCCGAGTACGGCGGCCAGGAGCGCTCGCTGGAGGAGCAGTACCTCTTCTGGGAGGCGATGAACTACGCCGGCGCTCCGCAGGCGACCGTCGCCACGCAGCAGGTCGGCCCCACGCTGATGCGCTTCGGTACCGAAGAGCAGCAGGAGCGCTTCCTCCCGCCGATCGCCCGCGGCGAGGTCGAGTTTGCGCTCGGCTACACCGAGCCCGACGCCGGCTCCGACCTCGCCTCGCTACAGCTGCGCGCCGTCAAGGACGGAGACGATTATGTCCTCAACGGAATCAAACGCTTCACCTCGGGCGCGCACCGCAGCGAGTACGTCTGGCTCGCCACCCGCACCGATCCCGACGCGCCCAAGCACCGCGGCGTTTCGATGATGCTCGTTGACATGCAGTCGCCCGGGATCACCGTCAAGCCGCTCTGGACGATGGCCGGCTACCGCACCAACGAGGTCTACTTCGAGGATGTCCGCGTGCCGACCAATGTGCTGGTCGGCGAGGAAAACCGCGGCTGGTACTACGCCGCCCACGCGCTCGACCGCGAACGCATCTCCATCTTCACGGTCTCCTCGGTGCGTTCGGTCTACGACCGGCTGATGCGTTGGGCAACGTCCGATACGCCGATGGGCCGGCCCATCGACGACGCCGGCATCAAGGGCACGCTGGCCGAGTTCAAGGTCCAGCTTGAAGTCTTGCAGCACCTCAGCTACCGCATCCTCGACATGCTCAAACGCGATGAGTCGCCCAACTACGAGGCCAGCCAGGTCAAGATTTTCTCCACCGAGATGATGCAGCGCTTGCAGAACTTCTCGCTGCACGCGATGGGGTTGTACGGACAGCTCAACGGCAACGACCAGCGGGCGCCGATCGACGGCTCCGCCGAGAACGGCTACCTCGCCGCCGTGATGCCCACCTTCGGGGCAGGCGGCAACGAGCTGCAGCGCAACATCATCGCCCAGCGCGGGTTCGGTCTGCCCAGATCCTGACGCGGCTCCAAGCCGTCCTAAATTGGCGCGCCCGTCCGCGCCTCCCGCGCGGCCAGCCAGCGACGCGCATTCGAGGCGATCGCCTCGGGCAGCTGCGGCAGCGTCTCCTGCAGCCAGCGCAGGTCAGCCGGTGTGTCCAGATCGAACGCCCAGACGTCAATGCGCGCCTCGCGGAACGGGACGCCGGCCTCGCCGGCCGCCGCGGCCGCTTGCGCGTGCGCCCGCGCCGACGAGGGGCCGAACTGCGGCGCAATCACATTCGGCGGACGCAGGAACAGCCCGTTCGTGCCGCCGTTGTGCGCCGGCGCGGCGACGACCGCCGGTCCGTCCGGCGCGGTTGCGACCAGCAGGTCGACGGCATCGGGCGTGATCAGCGGGACATCCGCGGGAACGATCAGCACGGCGCCCGAGTCGGCCAGCGCGTCCTGCGCGAAGGCCACCGCGCGGTTGTAGCCCGGCTTGAGGTTGGTCTGGTCGAGATACCCGACTCCCAGCCGCGCCGCCTCATCGCGCGCCGCCTCATCGCGCGAGGCGATCACAATCCGATCGACCGAGGCAGCCGCCGAGAGCGCGGCGGCGACGTCGTCCAGCATCGCCAAGACCAGGGCGTTGCGTTCCTCGGTATCGAGCAGCGCCGCGAGCCGGCGTTTGCCGGCTGGCAGGCCGCGCACCGGTACCACGGCAACCAGCTCGCTGCTCTCACCCGCCACGGAGCGCCGCCTCCAGCGTTCCCGAGGCGAGCGCCGTCTTCGCCTCGACGTCCGTCATCAACGTCGGCATCACGACGACGCGCATTCCCGTTTCCGCCTCGATCGGGGATGCGAGCGCGGCGTCTGCGTCATCCAGGATGAACACGTCCGCCAGCTCGGCGTAGAGCCGCGCGACGCCCAACGCCGACACATCGTGGCCCAACGATTGCAGGATGTCCGCCGCCGGCCCCTTCACCGCCTGCCCGCCAATGATTGGGCTGACCGCGGCGACCTTGCCCTGATGTGAGGTCACCAGTTCGCGGACGCCGGGCACGCTGAGCAGCGGATCGATGCTGAGGAAGGGATTGGACGGCGCGATTACGATCACGTCGGCCGCGTTTAGCGATTCCTCCACGAGCGGCGCCGCCCGCGCCGTTTCCGCGCCGTCGAAGCGGAGCGAGTGGACCACATCCGCCGCCCGCCGCCGCACGAAGTAGTCCTGGAACGCCAGCTCTCCCGCATAGGTGCCCACGACGGTGCGCAGCCGCTCGTTGGTGACCGGCGTGATCACGCATTCCAGCCCGAGCCGCGCCGCGAGGTCGCGCGTGATCTCCGACAGCGGATCGCCCGCCGCCAGCCGATGCGTCCGATAGAGATGCGTCGCCAGATCGAGGTCGCCAATCATGAACCAGTCCGGCCCGCCCAGCTCCGATAGCCGGTCGAGCGTCCGCCGCGACTCCCCGCGCAGGCCCCAGCCGGTCTCCGGATTGACCAGGTCGGCGAGCGTGTAGGTGACGGTGTCGAGATCGGGCGAGATGTGCAGTCCGGCCCACTCCATGTCGTCGCCGACATTGACGATCGCGGTAACGTCCCGCGGCGGCAACACGCGGACCAGACCGTCCAGAAACCGCGCCGCGCCAACGCCTCCGGCCAGGACAACGGCGCGCGTCATGCTCCGGCCTCCGCTGCGCCGTGGAGCGTCAGCGTCAATGCGATCTCGCCGTCATCGCGCTGCAGAATCTCCGCCTCTCCGTCCGCGCTGCGCAGCCGAACCGACAACGGCTCGCCGTCCTCCAGATAGGTCTCCTGATCAAATCCGAGCACGGTGTACACCCCGTCCAGGTCCAGACTCAGTTCCGCTTCCTGCAGCGAGCCGTCGCGGTCAACGACCAGGCGCAGCGCTGCATCCAGATCGTCGCTGCCTCCGACAATCTCGATGTGGCGGCTGCCGTCGAGCTGCCGCTCATCTTCGATCACGGTGGCGAGGAGCTTGAGTTGTCTCACGTGCCGATCGTACAACTGCGCCGCACCATTGCGCCCGCTCTGCGGTAACCGATAGTTGACCCTCACGCCGCCGCGCGTGACCCTTGCCTGAATGCTGATCGACATGCACACGCACACGTCGGTCTACTCGACCGACAGCAACCTGCTGCCCCACGAAGCCCTGGCGCGCGCGGTGGAGCGCGGGATGGACGGCGTTGTCCTGACCGAGCACGACGTCGTCTGGCCGGCCGAGCGCGCCGCCCATCTGACCGAGCAGGTGGGCATCCTGGTGCTGCCCGGTGTCGAGGTGACCACCGAGCTGGGGCACGTGCTCGTCTACGGCCTGGACGCGCTCGTGCCGCGCATCACCGACGCCAAACGGCTGCGCGATCTGTGCGACGAACGCAACGCTCTGATGTACCTCGCCCATCCCGCCCGCGATCCCGGCTTGCGCGTGCCCCGCGCGGCGATGGAGCTGTTCGACGGCGTCGAGGGGCTGAACGGCTGCGACGGTCCGTTGCAGAATCAGAGCGCCCGCTCGCGGGGCCGCACGCGGCCCTTGCCGCCGATCGGCGGCAGCGACTCCCACGCGCTGCACGAAGTCGGCACCGCCGCCACGGAATTCGCCGCTGCGATCGGTTCCCTCAACGATCTGATGCGCGCGCTGCGCAGTGGTGAGTACCAACCGATCGCCCTGCCGCATTAGGCTCAGAGCGGAGAGCCATTCGCATGGGACGCTTCGAACCGCTGCCGCCCGACCCGTACCAGCAGCTGCCCGGTCATTCCGGTCACTCCGGTCGCTACGGCGCCACCTGCGCGGCCTGCTCTGGCAACACGCGGCTGGGCACCAAATTCTGCACCAATTGCAACGCCCTGCGCGACGACGCCGAACGCGGCCACACCGTCCGCTACGCCGCGTCGCGCTGGATGCGTCTGGGCGCGCGCTTGCTCGACATGCTCTTCGTGGGCTTGTGCGGGATGATCGTGTTTGTGGTGCTGGACGCCGCCGGCGTCGTGGAGATTGATTTCCAGGACCCGGACGGCATCCGAATCAGCGATCTCAACGTGAGCACATTGATTGCGACTGGCATCTGGTTCCTCTGGTTCGCCGCCGTCGCTCCGCGCGGTCAGACGCCGGGCAAGCAGATGCTGCGGATGCAGATCATCAATGCAGACGGCAGCAACGCCCCGACCGTGCTCAACTGGAGACGCGAAGGCCTGTTTCAGTTTTTCCTGGTCGCCCCATCGCTGTTTGCGGAGCCGATTATGTCTCCGCCCGATGTGGTGACGCAACTGTTGGGGCTCGCCTTCTTCGCCCTGCTCTTCGACGCCTCGTTCATCTTCGCCGGGACGGACAAGCAGACGATCCACGATCGGCTGTTCAGTACGCTCGTCGTCCGCATTCGCCCGGTGCGGCAGCACAGCGCAGAGCTCCGCGCGCTATGACCGCGCCATGACTATGCAATCAGCGCCGCGCCGGTTCGTCCTTGAGTGCGATGTCTGCCGTCAGCCCTCCGGACCGGGCGCTTACTTCTGCGCCAGCTGCGACGTCCTGAGCATCGATCCGCAGCGCCAGTCGTACGCCGCCACCCGCTGGTCGCGGCTCGGCGCGTTCGCGCTTGACTATCTGATCATCTGGCTGACGGTCGGGGTGGGATGGTTGATCTGTCTCGCCCTCGTCGCGCCGCGCGGCCAGTCACCGGGCAAGTCGCTCCTCGGGCTCTACATCGTCCGCACCACGGGGGAACCCGCCGCTGTCCGGCACGTCTGGCTGCGCGAGTGCGGCTGGGACGCGGCAATCGGGATCGCCGCCGCCGCCCTGCTCGCGCTGCTCGGCGCGGTGGCTGATTCCGTGGGCGAGCTCTTCCTGCTCTGGTTCTGGCTCACCGTCCTGTTCTGGGCAGTCTCCTTCTGCGACGCCGCCTGGGTGCTCTGGGACCGCGACCGGCAGACCCTGCACGACAAAGTCCTGGGCACGTTCGTCGTCGAGCGGACACGGCAGCCGCGCTAGCCGCCCGATCTACCGGCACTCAAGCGCCCTGGCCGCGCTGCCGTAACCTCCGCTTGGAGGTTAACCGATGTCCCGACAGCGGCCGCGCGCGCTGCGCAGCGAGCATTGCCCGGTCTGCGGTGAGTACCCGGGCGTCGGCGTGTTCTGCAGCGAATGCGGTGTGCTTGCCTCGCACCCGGAGTCGGGCGACTACGCCGCTCCCTACCTGCGCCGCCTCGCGGGGGAGGTGCTGGATCTGCTGATCTTCATCCTGCTGCCGATCTGGCTCTACTGGATGTGGTTCTCCTCGCGCGACGGTCAATCGCCCGCCAAGTCGCTGCTCGATCTGTACGTCATTCACGAGTCCGGCCAGCCGATCACCCCGCAACGCATGTGGGTGCGCGAACTCGTGATCAAACGCCTGCTGCTCGGGCTGATCGGCTACGGCCTGACCCTGCTCGGCCCGCTCATCAACGCGGGCTGGATCCTGTTCAATCCGGACCGCCAGTGCGTCCACGACCGCATGGTCGGGACGCTGGTCGTCGTCCGCCGCGAGCCGCCGCAGCTGGCCCAGCCGCCCGCGGAGTTCGAGCCGCAAGACGTCCTCATGCCGCCGCCGGCTCCGCGCTGGCCGCGCGTCAAACCCCTGCCTCCGCCGGCGCCCGCGGCGCTGGCCGCAGGCGCTCCGACGGCTCGCCCGCCCGAGCGCAAACCCGCGCCCACCTCCCCCGAGCTGGAAGCGCTTGAGCAGGCACGGCCCGAACTCTCGCAAACCGAGTACGAACGCCGCCGCCGGCAGCTGCTCAAGCAGCTGGAAGAAACCAAGAAACCAGCTGAGGCCGATCGCGCCTAGGAGCAGCCCGAGGTCGCCCCGCAGTTCATGCAGCGGAAGCAGGAGCCGGAGCGCACCATGATCGAGCCGCACTCCGCGCACGGCGGCGCATCGAGCTGATTCTGGAATCCCGTGCCCGACGCGTCTTCGAGCAACGGCAGCGCCGCTGCTGTCGGCATCACGGGCGCTGGGCCGGTCGACTCGTCGGCCAGCTTGACTTCGTCCGGCGACATCGCCATCCGCCCCTGCTGCGCTGTCACGTCCGTCGATTCCTTGTTGAGGTACCGCGCACCCATCCAGCGGAAGACGTAGTCGAGAATCGAGTCCGCGTGGGGGATCTCTTTCGAGCGCGTCCAACCGCTCGGCTCGAAGCGCATGTGGGCGAACTTCTTGACCAGCGTCGACAGCGGCACGCCCGACTGCAACGCCACCGACGTCAACGTACCCACAGCGTCCATCAGCCCGGAGACCGCGGAGCCTTCCTTGGAGATGTGGACGAAGACCTCGCCGGGTTTGCCGTCCGCAAACTCGCCGATCGTCATGTAGCCCTCGTGCTCGCCGATCGTGAACTTGTGGGTCCACGCCAAGCGCTCGTCGGGTAGGCGGTGCCGACGGTAGGCCGGCGGCGACTGGGCGTTCTCCAGGACGACCGGGGCATCGCTGGGCAGCGAGGGACCCGGCTCGATCACGGTCGGCTCGACCGCGGCGGCCGCCGCGCTGGAGCGCTCGCCGGTCTCCAGCGGCTGAATCCGCTTCGAGTTGTCACGGTAGATGGCGACCGCCTTGACGCCCAGCTTCCAGGCGTCGATGTAGGTCTGCATGATCTCGTCGATCGTCGTCTGCTCCGGCACGTTGACCGTTTTCGAGACCGCGCCAGAGAGGAACGGCTGCACCGCGCCCAACATCCGGATGTGGCCGGACGGGGCAATGCTGCGCTGCCCCGCCTGCGCCCGGAACGCGCAGTCAAAGATCGCCAGGTGATCGGTCTGCAAATCCTTCGCGCCCTCAATCGTGCCCGTCTCGTCGATCTGCTTGCCGATCCGCTCGATCGCGTCCTCGCGATAGCCCAGCCGCCGCAGCGCCGCGGGCACCGTGCGATTGACGATCTTGAAGTACCCGCCGCCGGACAGGTTCTTGTACTTGACCAGGGAAATGTCCGGCTCCACGCCCGTCGTGTCGCAGTCCATCATGAACGCGATCGTCCCGGTCGGCGCCAGGACGGTGGCTTGCGCGTTGCGGTAGCCGTGCTGTTCACCCAGCGCGACCGCCTGCCGCCAGGCGTCCTGGGCGGCGATGCGCACTGCGTCCGGCACGCTCTCGAGCCCGTCAATCCGGCCCACCGCCGCCTGATGCTTGCGCATCACGCGCAGGAACGGCTCGCGGTTCGGCTCGAACTCGGCGAACGGGCCGATGCGCTCGGCGACGCGCGCCGACTGCAGATACGCCTCGCCCGTCATCAGCGCCGTGACCGCGGCCGCCAGCGCCCGCCCTGCCACCGAGTCGTAAGGCAGACCGCGCGCCATCAGCAGCGCGCCCAGGTTCGTGTAACCCAGTCCCAGCGGCCGGTACTTCTCCGAATTCTCCCCGATCAGCGTCGATGGGTAGGACGCGTTCGAGACCAGAATCTCCTGCGCCGTGATCATCACGCGGCAGGCGTGGCGGTAGGACTCGACATCGAACTCGTGCGTCTCCAGGTTGTAGAACTTGATCAGGTTCAGCGACGCCAGGTTGCAGGCGGTGTCGTCGAGGAACATGTACTCGGAGCACGGATTCGAGGCGTAGATGCGGTCTGTGTTCGAGCAGGTGTGCCAGTCGTTGATCACGGTGTCGAACTGGAGGCCCGGGTCGCCGCACTGGTGCGTCGCCGCCGCAATCGCCCGCAGGATCTCGCGGGCCGGCATCTGCTCCACGACCTCGCCAGTCACCACCTCGCGGGTTGACCACATCCCGTCCGCCTCGACCGCCTGCATGAACTCATCCGCCACGCGGACGGAGTGATTGGCGTTCTGGAACGAGACCGAGGAGTAGGCGTCGCCGTTCAGCGAGCCGTCGTAGCCGGCGTCGATCAACGCCCACGCCTTGCGCTCCTCTTCGGCCTTGCAGTTGATGAACTCCATCACGTCGGGGTGATCAGCGTTGAGGATGATCATTTTCGCCGCGCGGCGCGTCTTGCCGCCCGACTTGATCACGTTGGCGAAGGCGTCGTAGCCGCGCATGAACGAGACCGGTCCCGAGGCGCGGCCGCCGCCGGTCAACGCTTCGCGGCTGGAGCGCAGCGTCGACAGATTCGATCCGGTGCCGCTGCCCCACTTGAACAGCAGCGCCTCGCGCTTCGCCAAGTCCATGATCGACTCCATCGAGTCCTCGACGGAGTTGATGAAGCAGGCCGAACACTGCGGCGTGGTTTCGATCCCGACATTGAACCAGACCGGCGAGTTGAATGCCGCGTACTGGTTGATCAGCAGGTAGCGCAGCTCCTGCGCAAACGCCGCGGCCGCTGCGCCGTCGCTGAAGTAGCCGCCCTCGCGGCCCCAGCGCGTGATCGTGTCCACCACCCGGTCGACCAGCGTCTTCATCGAGTTCTCGCGCTGCGGCGTGCCCGTTTCGCCCCAGAAGTACTTCGAGGCCACGATGTTGGTCGCCGTCTGCGACCAGAAGGACGGCGTCTCGATGCCGGTCTGCTCAAAGATCGTCTCGCCCGTGTCGGACGTGATCGCCGCCGTGCGGTAGGTCCACTCAATCTGCGCGTAGACGTCCTCGCCTGGCTGCGTGAAGTGGCGGAGAATCAGCGGCGCGCGCACCGCCCGCTTGGCCGGCAGCGCGATCGGCTCCTCAACGGCGGCCTCTCCCGCAAACGCGGCGGTCGCTTCGTCAGAGGCGTCAGCGTGGTCGACGGCGTAGGTCATGGAGAACTCCTGCAACTGCGACAATAGCACTCCTGTTCCAGTATGGTGGCTGGAGGTGGCGCGCGCCTGTCGTCTCTATCCTATCCACAATTGATCAACAGTGTTGACAATTGGACAGTTAGCCTAGCCAATCGCGGGCAGTGTCGCACATCCGCACATTCACGGGGTCAGGTAGGTGACAGAACGCCAACCGCGAGCGCTGCCCCGCGAAGTGGCCGACCCCGTCGGCGCAGGAAGGGCGAGGGATAGAGGCGGGGGATAGACTAGGGCGCGGGTCGATCCTCCGGGGGTCGCTGCCCGCTTCATCCCCAGAAAGCGTTGAGCACGTGGACGCACCTATTCATCTGCCCCTGTTGCCTTGCGGCATCGGCTCGACCCGCCACACGGACGCCGCCGAGGCAACCGCCGAGATTCTTGAGGACTACTGGCGGCTCCCCTTCTGGCCGCAACTCCCAAACCGCGCGCCCGAAGAGCAGATGATCCCCCAGACCGCGCTCTCGCTGCCCGGCGCGTCGTGGGACGGCGCTTATGTCTCTTGGGCCGGCGCGCTGACTGATGTGGACATCGCCAACGCCGGCCTGCCGCCCCGCGACCGCGCTGCCGGCCTCTACGAGCTGCTCGAACGGCTGCCGTCCGTCCCCGAGGAGCGCAAATCGAAGGTCGTCAAGGGTCAAATCGTCGGTCCGCTCACCCTCTCGCGCTGGACGCGGGACGCTGAGGGCCGCGCCCCGCACGAGGATCTGAAGACGCTCGAACGACTCGGCGCCTGGCTGGGCGCGGCCGCTGCGGAACAGGCGCGCGTCTTCCAGCGGCTCGGCTACCAGGCGATTATCCTCTTTGACGAGCCCGAGCTGGCCTCGGTCGGCGAACCGTCGCTGCCGCTCCCCTGGCGCGAGGTCGCGCCGGTGCTGCGCGCGGCGATTGCGCCGATCCAGCGGATCGGCGCACTGGCCGGGATTCACTGCTGCGCCGCGCCGAACTGGACGCGAGTGCTCGATGCGCGCCCCAACCTGATCCACTTCGACGCCCGCGAAGGCCACGTGGACGACGTGATCGAGCATCACCGCGCCGTCCGCGAGCACGTCGCGCGGGGCGGCTATCTGGGCTGGGGACTCTGGCCGACCGACGGCCGCGGCCCGCTTCCGTTCGACTCGAGAGAGATGCAGTACTTCCTCGCCAACAAGGCCCGCGACCTGTCCTTCGTCGACGCCTCAGTCGGCCTGATCTTCAAGCGCTCGATGCTCACCGGCGTCTGCGGCGGCGCGGGCCTGGACGCCGGCACCGAGCGCCAGGTCGCCCGCGACCTCGAAGCGCTGTCCATGGGCATCCGCCGCCGCTACTGGATCGCCGCAACCACCGACGTGGACCCGGACTCGCCGCTCACCTGAGCAACGCCCCACCTATTACTGGTAGCGGTCGAGGAACTCCAGCATCAACCGGTTGACGTCCTCCGGGCATTCCTGCTGCACCCAGTGGGCGCAGTCGGGCAGATAGGTGAGCTCGAACGGGCCGGCGAACAGGCTGTCCATCCCGTCCGTCAGCTCCTTGCCCAGCGCCGTGTCGCGTTCGCCCCAGAGCAGCAGGGTCGGCGCAGCGATCGGCGGGTACTGGGCCGGCGCGGACGGCGGCGCGCCGAAGAGGCTGTCCAGCGCGTGGCCCAAACCGCTGAAGCGCTCGCCGAGCCGCGCCCGCGAGTCCTGCGCGCCCGCCCGCACCGCGGCCCGATAGAAATGCAGCGGACCGCTGAGCCCGTTACGCGCGATGGCGCGGCGATACTCCTGCGAGACCTCGGGCGGAAACGACTCCGGGCGCGCCGCGGTGTCGCGGAACAGCCAGCCGACGCGCTCATAGTCATTGGTCGCCAGCCAACGCTCGGGCACTTTCGGAATCTGAAAGGCGAACATGTACCAGGAGCGGCCGATCTGTCTGAGGTTCGGCCGGCCGCCGAAGACCTTCGCCATGCGCTCTGGATGGGGGGCGTTCATCACGATCAGGCGCTCGACCGAGGCGGCGTAGTCCATCGCAAACTGCCACGCCACCGCGCCGCCCCAGTCGTGACCGGCGATCACCGCACGTTCGCGGCCGCAGTGGGCAATCAGCCGCTGGACGTCTTCGGTCAGCAGCTCCATGCGGTACTCGCTGATCTCTGTCGGCGCGTCGGAGAGGTTGTAGCCGCGCAGGTCCGGGGCGATCACCCAATAGCCCGCCGCGGCCAGGGCTGGCATCTGCAGACGCCACGACCACCAGAACTCGGGGAAGCCGTGCAGCAGAATCGCCAACGGCGCGGCGTCGAGCTCGCCTTCGGGCCGCATCTCCGCGTAGTGCAGCCGCACGCCACCCGCGCCGTCGGCGAAGCCGTGCGTCCAGCTGCCCTCCGGTTCCGACTCCGTCGGCCGATCGCTCATTGCGGCGCTGCTTCGACGCCGCTCAGCGCCAGGAAGTCCAGCATCGCCGCCGTCACTTCCGCCGGCCGCTCCTGTTGCACCCAGTGGCCGGCGTCGTCGATCAGCACTGTCTGCAGATCATCGACCTGGTTGGCCGCCTCCTGCATGAAAGGCAGGCGCACCGCGGGATCGTCGCGGCCCCAGATGAACTGCGTCGGACACTGGATCCGCTCGTTGCGATCGGCCCAGGTCAGGAACCAGTTCGGCCAGTAGATCGAGCGGTAGTACTTCATCGCCGAGGACAGCGCCTTGGGCTGCTTCAGCGCCTCCGCGAAAATCTCGATGTCTTCGTCCGTGAACGCATCGCTGTTCGCCGCGACGCCGGAGAAGATCCGCCGCGTCGTCTCGTCGATGTCCGTCCAGCCGCGCTGCTCGGCCAGGCCGGGAACCTGCATCCACAGGGCGTACGTGTTGTTGGGGTAGTTCCGCCTGCTCCAGTACCAGGAGCGCACCAACGGCGCGTTCATCACGATCAGGCGCTCGCAGGCGCGGGGGTAGTCGATCGGGAACTGCAGGGCGATGATCCCGCCCCAGTCGTGGCCCACCACGGTCGCCGTGCGTTCGCCCAGGGCGCGAATCAGGCAGCGCACGTCCTTGGTCAGCGTCTTGATGTCGTAGCCGCCGCGCGGTTTGTCGGAGAGGTTGTAGCCGCGCAGATCGGGCGCGACCACGCGGAACCCGGCCGCGGCCAGCGGGCCGATCTGGTGGCGCCAGGAGTACCAGTGCTCGGGAAAGCCGTGCAGCAGCAGGATCAGCGGGCCCTCGCCCTGACTGACGTAGTGCAGCTGGATGCCGTTGGTCGTCGCGTAGCCGTGCGTCCAGCCTGATGGATCGAAACTTGGTGTCTCTGCGCTCATGCCAACCTCCGCCTCGAGCGGTGTGCTCGAACGCTCGAGCGTCCCGGTCGTTCAGCCAGCTAGTTCAGCCAGGGCAGTGGATCTTCTGCCTGGCCGTTGATGATGATCTCAAAGTGTAGGTGAGCGCCCGTGGAGTTTCCCGTATTGCCGACCGTGCCGATGTATTCGCCCGCCTCGACCCATTGGCCCTCATACACGTTGATGAGCTGCAAGTGCGCGTACCGCGACCGATACCCGCCGCCGTGGTCGATCTCGACCCACTTGCCGTACCCGCCGACCCAGCCTGCCTTGGAGACTATGCCCGCCGCCGCCGCGCCGATCAATTCCCCCTCCTTCGCAATGAAGTCGACGCCGGTGTGATAGCCGAGCCTGTTCAAGCGCGACACGCCAAACTTGTCAGTGATTCGGTCATATTTGAGGTAGAGCACGAACTCGGGAACGGTCCACACATGCCCGCTCGGCGCGCCGCTGCTCCAGGAGGCGCTCCCGCCGCCCGCTGCCAGCGACGCCGAGCCGTGAACGAGCAGCAGGGACTGCCCGACGTAGATCTGATTCGGGCTGGAGATTCCGTTCGGCCCGTAGGCCAGCGTCGCGCCCAGGTTGGCCTGGTAGTTGAGCAGCACCGCGTCGAGCGTGTCGCCGGGCTGCACGACGTAGACCAACCCGTCCACCGGCGGCAGCAGCAGCGCCTGCCCGACCGTCAGCTGGTTCGGGTCGTAGATGTCGAAGTTGTTGAACAGCACCGTCGCCTCTTGCAGGCCGAAGCGCTGGGCAATGCTCGAGGCCGTATCGCCCGCCTCGACCTCATAGACAAACGAGACCGGCAGCGGTTCATCCGCGCGCAGCCCCAGGTATTCGCGCACCCGCGCGGCCGGATCTCCAAGGAGGACGACCGCATCCAACGCCTCAGCGTCCGCCGCCGACCCTTCCGCGGCGGCCGTCTCCTTGTGCGTGAACGCCGCCGTCGTCGCGCCGGTCGTTGCTGTCGATTGCCCGGCCTCCGCCGGACTGGCGGTCGCCGCGGGTTGGGCGCGCCCGGCGGCGGGCGCGGCGGCGCTCGCCGACGTGGAGACCACCGCGGGCTGCGCCGATTCCACGGTGAGCGGCGGCGGGGCGGGGGCGACCAGCGCCGCATCGGACGGCAGGCGGATGTCGAAGACCACCGCCGCCAGCGCCACCAGCGCGGCGATGAGCGCAATCGCCACCGACCACTGCTGACCGCCGGCCGCCGGCCGCTGGGGCGGACTCGCGATCGGCGTCCAGCCTCCGAGGCCGCTGCTCAACGACGGCTCGACCAGCCTCAGCATTGGCCGCCCGCGCCGGGAGATATCTGGAGAGACAGGAGCTGCATTACATATCGGAGCTTAGCGCAGGTTAGCGTCAAGCACGCGGCCCGCGCGGCCCGCGTGACTTTTCCCCGCGGATCCTCTAGACTGAGCGCAGTTGGGAACGAGAGGAGGATCCGATGCGCAAGCTGAACATTCACCTCGTCTTTGGAGTCCTTCAAGTCGATCGTCCCGGCTCCCGTTAGGGAGCCTCAGACACACGAAGATGCGCCCCCGTCAGGGGGCGTTGTCGTATCTGATATCCCTGTTCCCATGGCCGAGTCCGCCGACCGCCACCAAGAGTCCATTGCGCGCGCCGCCGCGCTGCTGGCGCAGTCGCGCTACTGCATCGCCCTGACCGGCGCCGGTATCTCGGCCGAGTCCGGCATTCCCACCTTCCGCGGCAGGGACGGCCTCTGGACCAAGCACGGCGAGCCGCCGCTCAACCAGTACGAAGGGTTCTCCGCCGACCCCGCCGCCTGTTGGCGGAACGTCGCCGAGCGGCGGCGCAATCCGGACGAGCTGACCGCCACGATTGCCTCGGCGCAGCCCAACGATGCGCATTACGCCATGGCCGAGCTTGAGCGCCTCGGCGTGCTCAAGCACATCATCACCCAGAACGTCGACGGCCTCCACCGCGCCGCCGGCGCGGAGCGGCTGACCGAGATCCACGGCTGCACCACCCTGCTGCGCTGCATCAACTGCAACTCCCGTTCACCGTTCGACGAAATCCCCGAGGTCTTCCCGCCCCGCTGCGACCAGTGCGGCGGCATCGTCAAGACCGACACCGTCATGTTCGGCGAACCGATCCCGCCCGACTGCCTCCAGCGCTGCTACGAGGAATCTTCGCAAGCTGACTGCGTGATCCTCGTCGGCACCACCGCGGTCGTCTCGCCAGCAGCCGACTTCGCCTTTGCCGTCGGCCAACGCGGCCACCCGATGATCGAGGTCAACCTCGACCCCACGATCATCACCCGCTACTGCGCCGTCGCAATCCACGACAAGGCCGGCGAGCTCATGTCGCGCATCACCGCCGAGGTGAAGGCCATCCGCAACGCGGACTCGCGCTGATCCGGACGGGTCGTTACGTATACTCGGAGCATGACTACCACTCCCCAACTCGGCATCAACTGGGACGACGTGACCGCGGAGATTACGTCCACCCTGCGCGACTACCTCCGCATCAACACCTCCAACCCGCCCGGCAACGAGCAGGCCGCCGCGGAGTATCTCGCCAGCCTGCTGGAACCTGAGGGCTACGAGTGCGAATACGTCGAGTCCGGCCCCGGCCGCGTCTCGATGCGCACCCGCCTCAAGGGGACGGGCGAGGAGCGCCCGCTGATGCTGCTCAACCACACGGACGTCGTCCCGGTGCAGCGGGAGTTCTGGGATGTCGATCCCTTCGCCGCCGTCGAGCAGGATGGAATGCTCTGGGGCCGCGGCGCCCTCGACATGAAGGGCATGGGCACTCTGGAGCTGCTCGTTATGCTCCTGTTCGCGCGGCTCAAGCTGACGCCCAACCGCGACATCGTCTTTCTCGCCGTCGCCGACGAAGAGGCCGGCTCCGCCTACGGCATGGAATGGCTCGACCAGAATGAGCGCGGATGGATCACGGAGCCCGAGTTCGCCCTCAACGAAGGCGGCATGGGCGCGCTCAACATGCTCGGCTCGAACCGCCCGATCTTCGCCTGCTCGCCCTCCGAGAAGTCACCGCTCTGGCTCAAGCTGCGCGCCGAGGGCCAGCCCGGACACGGCTCCACGCCCCACGGCGACAACGCCGTCGAGCGCCTGATCCGCGCCCTCTACGCGATCCAGAACTGGGACCGCGCCGTCACCGTCCAGCCGCACACCGCCGAAGCGTTGCAGCGGATGCGCGACGCCAACGCCTGGGCCGGCCCGGGGCCGAGCGTCAGCAAGCTCTGCCAGGTCTATCCCGCCTTCGCCGCTGTCACTCGCGACACGATCTCCAACACCGGCGCGACCAGCGGGATCAAGCACAACGTGATCCCGGCCGACGCCGAGGCCACGCTCGATTGCCGCCTGCTGCCCGGCGAGTCCTACGACGACTTCATCAGGAAGATGCGCAATGTGATCGACGACGACAAAGTCGAGATCGAGGTCGTCTTCGGCAGCATGGGGCCGTCAAGCAGCTTCGAGACCGAAATGGTCAGCGTGATCGAGGACGTCGTGCGGGAGCAGGTCGAGGGCGCGTTGGTCGTGCCGTCGACTTGCGTCGGGTTCACCGACTCGCGCGTCCTGCGGCGGCACGGCGTGCATTCCTATGGCTTCGTCCCGACGCTAATGGACGCCTCGCTCGCCGCGGGCGTCCACGGCCACAACGAGCGCACGCCGATTGAGGGGCTGAACACGGGCATCCAAATCCTCTTCGAAGTCGTGCGCCGCTTCACCAACGCGCAGCGCCTCTAGCGCCGCCCGACGACCCAGCGCAGCCGAAACCGCGCGACCAACAGCAGGAGGCCGATCCGTGCGTTATCCCCAACTCGATGGCCAGTGGGCGCTGATCCTCGGCGCCTCTTCCGGCTTCGGCGGCGCCGCCGCGGTCGCGCTCGCTGAGGCCGGGATGCACATCGCCGGCGTCCACCTCGACCGCCGCGCCACGATGGCGGACGTCGAGCGCATCACCGCCGCAATCGAGGCGCACGACCGCCGCGCCGTCTTTCACAACATGAACGCCGCCGACGCGGGTAAGCGCGCCGACATGCTCGACAGCCTGCGCGCGCAGCTCGACGCTGAGGCCGGCCCCGCCGCCGTCCGCGTTCTCCTCCACTCGCTCGCCTTCGGCACGCTCGGCCCGTACGTCGGGGAGAAGGCCGACCGCCCGATTACCCAGCGGCAGATGGAGATGACCCTCGACGTGATGGCCAACTCGGTCGTCTACTGGACCCAGGACATGGTCAGTCGCGGGCTGCTCGGGCCGGGCAGCAAGATCTACGGCATGACCTCCGGCGGCGACTTGCGCGTGATTCCCCAGTACGGCGCAGTTTCCGCGGCCAAGGCCGCGCTCGCGGCGCACCTGCGGCAGCTCGCGGTCGAACTCGCGCCTCAGGGCATCGCCGCCAACGCGATCAAGGCCGGCATCACCCACACGCCCGCCCTGGAGAAGATTCCGGCCGGGATGCAGCTGCTCAACTTCGCCCAGAACCACAACCCCTCCGGCCGCGTCACCGAGCCGGCCGACATCTCCCGCGCGATCATCGCCCTGAGCCTGGACGACTCCAACTGGATCACCGGCAACACGATCAACGTCGACGGCGGCGAAGATATCACGGTGCTCTAGCGGCCCAGGACACTCGAGCCGCTCGGCCCCTGCGCGCGGAGCGGTGCGCCTCCGGGCCGCTGTTAGACTGTGCCCGCATGGATGAGGAGGGTTCGATGAGCGATCCAATCAGGGGACAGACGGCAATTTGCGGGCTCGGCATCACCGAGATGGGCAAGGTCTACGGACACGACGCGTCCTGGTTCGCCGGCGAGGCGATCAGGATGGCGGTTGAGGACGCCGGCCTGCAGAAGGATGATTTGGACGGGCTGCTGATCAATCCCGGGATCACGGGCATCTTCGGCAGCGGGATCAGCATCCCCCTGCAGAACTACCTCGGCCTGCGCAATCTGCGCCTGCTCAATCACATGAACTCCTTCGGCGCGACCGCCTCCGCGATGGTCCAGTACGCCGCGCTGGCCGTGCATCATGGCATGGCCAACTACGTCGCCTGCGTCTTCTCCGACGCTCCCCTGCAGCAGGGCGGCTCGGCGGGCGCGGCCTACGGCGGCGGCGGACGGCGCGGACCGTCCGGCATGGCCTCCCTGATGCCAGCCTTCGGCTTCTACGGCGCCAACACCTCCTACGCGCTGGCCGCCCGCCGCTACATGGAGCGCTACGGGATCACCAACAACGATCTCGGCCGCGTCTCCGTCACTCAGCGGCGCTACGCCGTCGACAATCCTCACGCCACGATGCGCCAGCCGCTGACGCTTGAGGACTATCACAACTCGCGGTGGATTGTGGAGCCGTTCCACCTGCTCGATTGTTGTCTCGTCTCCAACGGCGCAGTCTGCACCATCGTCACGACCGCCGAACGCGCCCGCGACCTGCCCTCGTCGCCGGCCTACATCTGGGGCATGGGCCAGGGCCACCCCGGCAACCTGCCGCACGCCGAGGTCGAGGTCGGCACCACCTCCGGCGCCACGATCGCCGGCGAGACCGCGTTCAAGATGGCCGGCCTCGGTCCTGAGGACGTTGACGTCTGCGAGTTCTACGACTGCTACACCTACACCGTCCTGCGCACGATTGAGGACTACGGCCTGGCCAAGCCAGGCGAGGCGATCGGCCTCTACCCCGAGAACCCGGCCGATCCGGAAGCCGACCTGCCGTTGATCAACACCGGCGGCGGGCAGCTGTCGTCGTACTACATGTGGGGCATGACGCCGATCTCGGAAGGCGTGATCCAGGCGCGCGGCTCGGGCGGCGAGCGGCAGGTCGCCAAGCACGATGTCGTCCTCTGCTCGGGCAACGGCGGCACGCTCGACACGCACGGCACGCTCATCCTCTCCCCCAACGCCAACTAGACGCCAACCAGGAGTCCCGCACCGGCCATGGCCTACGACAAACCGCTCCCCAACCCGGACGCCAACACGCAGCCGTTCTTTGACGCCCTCAAAGAGCACAAGCTGCTGCTCCAGTACTTCCCTTCCGCCGATCACTACCAGTACCCCTACAGCGACCGCTGCTACAAGGACTGGTCGACCGACTGGGAGTGGCGCGAGTCCGCCGGCAACGGCGAGGTCTACACGTGGGTGCGGATGCACCAGCTCTACCACCCCAGCTGGAAGGCGGAGATTCCCTACACGCTCGCCGTTGTCCAACTCGACGAGGGGCCGCGGATGCAGACCAACCTGGTCAACGTGGACGCCGATCAGGTCCGCGTGGGGATGCGGGTGAAGATCTTCTACGACGACATCACGGACGAATTCACCCTGCCCAAGTTCGAACCCGCCTGAGTCGCACGTCCACATTCACCGACGCGCTGCCGTTCCCGTTTCTCTAGCATCCTCTGCAAGCCGGCATCACCACCTGCACAGTTCGGAGGAGAACGCAAGATGTCACAATGCATCCCGGGCGCGACAAGGAAGTCGGCCGCGGCATGATTGACACCCTGCTCGGCATCGGCATCGGCTCGGCCGAAGACCCGAGTTCTGGCCTCGCCGACGCCATGGCCTACATCGTGGGCATCTCCAAGATCGGGTTAGGCGTCGTCTTCCTGATCACGGTCGGCCTCTTCCCGCAGAAGCACGCGCAGCGCTGGGATCTGGCCAACATCGGACTGACGCTCAGCGGCTTTACCCTCCACCACTTCCGCAACGCCGACGGCAGCGGCGAGAGCGGCGGCTAGCCCCAACTGAATCGAGTCCTAGAGCAAGTGGGCGATCCCGGAACAGCCGCCGAGCCAGCGCCGCCCCTCGCGGGCGTCCGCGTCGTCGACTTCACCTGGATCGTCGCCGGCCCCACCTGCACGCGTCTGCTCGGCGATCTCGGCGCGGAGGTCATCCGCGTCGAGAACGAGCAGACGCTGGACTCGATCCGCTTCGGCCGCCCCCACCCCAACGGCTTCCAGCCGCCCGACTCCGGCGCCATGTTCAACTGGCTCGACCGCAACAAGCGCTCGATCACCGTCAACGCCCGGCATCCGGATGGACTCGATCTGATCAAGCAGTTGATTCGCGTCTCCGACGTGGTCGTCGAGAACTACTCATCCCGCATCCTCGAAAACTGGGGGCTCAGCTTCGCCGAACAGCGTGCTGAGAATCCGGCGATCATTTATGTCTCCCTCTCCGGCTTCGGCCACTCCGGTCCGCAGCGCGACTACTCCACCTGGGGCCCCACCGCCCAGGCGCTGAGCGGGCTGACCGCGATGTCGGGCCTCCCCGACGCCCCCGAGCCTGCCGGCTGGGGCTACTCCTACCTCGACCACATGGCCGGCTTCACCGCCGCCGCCGCGATCACCGCCGCCCTGCGGCACCGCCGCGAGACCGGTCAGGGCCAGTGGATCGACCTCTCCCAGGTCGAAACCGGCATGGCGCTGACCGGCTCGGCGACGCTCGACTTCACCGTTAACGGACGCCGTTACCGAGAGACCGGCAATCCACCCGGCAACCGCTCCGTCTGGCCACAGGCCGCGCCGCATAATACCTATCCGACCGCTGGTCACGACAACTGGATCATGATCACCTGCACCACCGACGCCGAATGGGAGGCGTTCTGCGCGGCCAGCGATCACCCGCACTGGCGCACGGACAGCCGCTTCGCCACGCTCCCCGCCCGTCTCCGACACCAGGACGAACTTGATGAGCAGATCGGCTCCTGGACCGCCGGCCAGGACGGGCGCGCGCTGATGCAGCGCCTGCAGAACGCCGACGTGCCCGCCGGCGTCGTCCAGAACGGCGTTGACCTGGTCGTCAACGATCCGCAGATGCAAGCGCGGGAGTGGACGGTGACGCGGCATCATCCAGTGATCGGCGAGCATCTCACCGACGGCCTCCAAATTCGGTTTTCTCGCACCCCGGCGCACCGCGATCGCCCGGGGCCGATGCTCGGCGAGGCGAATCACTATGTCTTCAGCGAACTGCTCGGGCTCAGCGACGAACGCATCGCCGAGCTGCAGCTGAACGGCGCGATGGGTTAGGCATGGGACCGCTCGCCGGCGTCAGCGTGCTTGATTGCTCCGATCCGAAGGGGCACTTCGCCGGCAAGCTGCTCGCCGGCCTGGGCGCGGACGTGATCAAGATTGAGCCGCCCGTCGGCGACGCCGGTCGCCGCTACGGCCCCTTCCTGGGCGACCAGCTCGGTCCCGAGCGCAGCCTCTACTGGTGGCACTACGCCGCCGGCAAACGCTCGCTGGCGCTTGACTTGCACAGCGCGGACGGCCTTGAGCTCTTCCTGCAACTCGCTGCCGAGGCGGACGTGGTCCTGGAGACCTGCCCGCCTGGCCGCGAACGCCCTTTCGATCCCGCCGCGTTGGCCGACTGGTTCCCGGGGCTGATCGTGCTCAGCCTGACGCCCTTTGGCCAGACCGGGCCGTGGCGTGACCTGGCCTGGTCTGACGCCGTCGGACTCGCGCTCGGCGGGCCGATGGGCAGCTGCGGTTATGACAATCTCCCCGGCACGCCTCCGATCCGGCCGACCGAGCATCACGCCGGCCATATCGCCAGCTACTTCGCCGTGACCGGCGTCTGCGCCGCCCTCTATGAGCGGCAGGCCAGCGGACGGGGACAGCACCTCGACGTCTCGATGCACGAGTGCCTGGGCTTCACAATTGAGTCCTCCGCGCCGTGGGCACTCTACGAGCAGCACCCGCTGATCCGCCAAGCGGGCCGCCACGCCGGGCCGCAGCCGACTGAGCCTTGGCAGTATCCGACCGCTGATGGCCGCCTGATCAACATCTTCGGGATGCCTCGTTCCGAGGCCAGCTGGCTGGCGCTGGTCGCCTTTATCCAGGAGTACGGGATGGGCGAGCACCTCTCCGACTTCGAGCTGCTGGACGGTCGCAAGCGGCAACTTGGACTCCAGCAGCCGACGGTCGCCAGGATGCTTGCCGACATCGCCGAGTTCATTGCCGCGCATGAGGCCGAAGCGATATACGCTGGCGCACAGGCCGCCGGCGCGGCCTGGAGCATCATTCGCACGCCCGATGAGTGTCTGGCCGACGAGCACTGGCACGCGCGAGACTTCTTCGTTGACGTCGAACATGAGGAGCGCGGCACGATCGTGACGTTCCCTGGCGCCCCTTACATCCTGAGCGAGACGCCCTGGACGCACGGCCGCCGCGCGCCGCTGCTGGGCGAGCACACGGCTGAGCTCCTCTGCGGACAACTTGGTCTGAGCGAGGCGGAGCTGGGCGCGCTCGTCGCTGCTGGAGTCGCCCGATGAGCAATCAACCCGCCCGCCGTCGACGGCGTCGCCGCCGACCAGCCCGCCCAACCGGCGCTGCCGGCGAGTCGGAAGTCGGCCGCCGGCCCGCCTCTGAGTCAGATGCGCCCCCCGCCGATCGGGGTCCCGGCGGCGGCAAGCGCTCGGGCGGCGCGGAACCGCCGCCGCAGCGTCGCGGCACGATCTTCGGTCTGCCTCGCTTGTCGGTCGCGCTGTTGGGCGGACTGCTCGTCGCCATGATCGCCGTGTTCGCCTTGCAGCTCATCTTCCCCGCCGAGTCAGTCGTCGAAGTCGAAGGCGTCCAGATCTTCCCCGACCAGGGACGCCGCCATCTGACCGCCGATCAGACCTTCGACGCCTACAATTCATCGCCGCCGACCTCCGGGCCGCAGCCTGCCGAAGCGCCTGAGGCCGCCGTCTACCTGCTGGATGACGAGTTCATCCCCCAGCCCGCCGAGATGCTGCCCCTGCTGGAGCGCGGCGGGATCGTGATCTACTACGAACCCGATGCCCATCCGCACCCCAGCGAATCCGACGGCCTGCTCAGCGCGATGCAGAGTCTGCGCCAATTCCGGGAGCGCCTCGCCGTCGTGCCGCTCGAGGGTCTGGCGGACGCACACGACGGCGCCACGATCGTCGCCGCCGCCTGGCGCACGCTGCTCCCGGTCAGGCAATGGGACGCCGACGGCAGTGAGCAGATTAGGGCGTTCATGCAGAACGCGCCTGAGGGCTACTACGACCGCTATCGGCTCGAACGCGGGGAGCCGTCCGTGTCTTCGGGGAGCGCCAGCGAATGAGGCGGCGCTATTCGGTCACGCTTGCGATGAGCGCCGCCCTGCTGGCGGCGCTGGTGTTGTCCGCCTGCGGGGGCGGCGCTGCTGATGATCCGGCCTTCATCGACATTCGCGATCGTCCGGAAATCGAGATCTACGACAACGAGCACACGACCGATTCCCAGCTTCATCTGTTTGGCGGGCAGGTGGCCGACTACACGGTCTACCCGCCGTACGGCGAAGAGCATTCGGCCAGCGTGCAGCCGTGCGGCGTGTACAGCGCGACCCCGCGCTTCGAAATGGTCGTCCATGCCATGGAGCACGGCGCAGTGGTGATCTGGTACGCCCCGGATCGACTCCCTGACGGGAGCGTGGAAGAGCTTACCGACATCACAGAGCGGCACTTTAAGGACAGCAAGTTCGTCATCCAAGCGCCGTACGACGGCCTGTCCGCCCCGATCATGCTGGTCTCCTGGGGCGTGCGCTTGCCCCTTGAGAGGGTTGAGGAGCGGGCCATCGATCAGTTTTTCGATGAGTTCCACGATGACGCGCCCGAGCCGCTCGCGGCGGGCGGCTGCGTGACCGCGCAGTGACGGGCGCGCAGCCACTGGGCTTAGACTCTGAGTCGTGACCAACCGCAATCCGTTGTCCTCCAGCCCGCACCCACTGGATCCCATCTTTCACCCGCGCGGCGTCGCGGTGGTCGGCGCGTCGCGCGACAGCCGCACCGCCCGCGGACCAGGAGGTTGGATCCAATCCCTGCGCGACGCTGGACAACCGAACATCTATCCGGTCAATCCCAAGGCCGACGTGATCGACGGCCTCCCCGCCTACGCCCGCCTGACCGACATTCCCGGCCCCGTTGACCACGTGATCAGCGCCATTCCTGCTGCTTATGTCTTGCTGATGCTCGAGGACGCTGCGGCCAAGGGCGTGCGTTCAATTCACCTCTTCACCGCCGGTTTCGCCGAGACCGGACTCGCCGACCGCCAGCAGCTGCAGCAACAACTCAAGGCCCGCGCCGCCGAGTTGCGCATCCGCCTGATCGGGCCCAACTGCATGGGTCTGTACGTGCCCGACGGCCAGGTCTCTTTCGCTCAGCAGCTGCCGCGCGACTCCGGGCCGGTCGCCTTTTTCTCGCAGTCCGGCACCAACGCCAGCGACGCCGCCTACAACGGCGCCGTGCGTGGGCTGCGGTTCTCCAAGGTCGTCTCCTTCGGCAACGCCATCGACGTTTCCGCCGCCGAGCTGCTCGATTATGCCGCCTCCGACCCGCAGACCGAGATCATCGGCGCATACATCGAGGGGATGCAGGACGCGCGCGACTTCTTCCGCTCGCTACGCCGCACGGCGCACGACAAGCCGGTCGCCCTCCTCAAGGGCGGATTGCTCCCCTCCGGCAGCCGCGCCACGCAGTCGCACACCGCCTCGCTGGCCGGTTCCGGCGAGCTCTGGGCCGCCGCCGCGCGGCAGGCGAACGCCGTGCTCGCGCACAACATGCAGGAAATGGTCGACCTCCTCGTCGGCTGGCGTTTTGGGGCCGTCCCGGCCGGCCCGCGCATCGGGCTCGTGGTTGGCGGCGGCGGCGTCTCCGTGCAGGGCGCGGATGACGTCGAACGCGAAGGCCTGGCGCTGCCGGCGCTCAGCGATCACACCCTCCAACGCCTCGCCGAGGTCACTCCCGTCGCCGGCACCGGTATCCGCAACCCAGTCGACACGATGTCGATGTGGGACGGCAAGAGTCTGATTCCCACCATTGACGCCGTCGCGGATGATCCACAGATCGACGCGATCATCCTGCAGGTCGGGATGAACTGGGGCGTTGACCACTTCGAGCTGGAGAGCATGAACGCCCGACGCAAGATGATCGAGTCCATCGCCGAATCGCAGGCGCGCCACCAGATCGCGTTATCGGTGGTGGTGCCGACGTTCTTCGATCACGCCGCGGGCAAGGCCAACGCGGAGATGGCGCGGATGGTCTCCGCGGCCGGGCTGCCGCTCTTCTACAGCATCCGCGACGCGGCGCGGGCGATGCACCGACTCCTCACCTGGCAAACCCGCCGCCTGGAAAGAGCAACGCAATGAGCAACCAGACCACCGACATCTACGAAGTCATGCAGACCCAGCGCGCCATCCGCCGCTGGACGGATGAGCCGGTCGACCGCGAGGTGATTGAGCGCATCATCCAGGCCGGCTGCTGGGCTCCCAGCGGGAGCAACTCGCAGCCGTGGGGTTTCCTGATCGTCACCGACGACGACAAGCGCGAACGCCTGGCGACCGCGATCCGCGAGTCGTTCGCCGCCCGCTTCGGCGACAACCGCCCGAATCCGGACGACATCCCCGATCCGACGCAGCGCCGGATGCTCAGGGGCGCGTTCAACCTCTTCGACAACTTCGCCGCCGCGCCGGTCTGGATCATCCCCTGCCTCGTCCGCGTTCAGTCGCCCGCGCCGGCCGGACTGCTCGCCGGCAGCAGCATCTATCCCAGCATCCAGAACATCATGCTCGCCGCCCGCGCCGAGGGCCTCGGCACCGTCCTGACCACGCCGCAGGACGGGATCATGGACGAACTGCGCGCGGAGCTGAACATTCCCGACAACGCGCTGCCCGTCGCTGTCATCCCCATGGGCCACCCCAACGCCAACTTCGGCCCCGTTACCCGCCAGCTGCTGGAGAATTTCCTCCATTGGAACGGCTGGAATGACTGACCCGCCGCTATGCCGCCCGCTCGCCGCAAGTTCTCGATCCGCAAGGCGTCAGCCCACCTGCGGGCGGTCGATCCGGTGCTTGGCGCGTTGATCGATCTGCATGGCCCCTATCAGCCGCGCCCGTCCGCCGACCCGTGGTCGGCGCTGGTGCGCGCCATTCTCTCCCAACAGCTGGCCGGCGCGGCGGCCTCCGCGATTCAGCGCAAGTGGTTCGGCTTCTACGGTGACGAAGAGGTCACCCCGACTCCGGAGCAGGTCCTCGCAACCTCCGACGACGACTTCCGCGCCTGCGGCATTTCCCGCCAGAAGGTGTCCTACTTCCGCGATCTCGCCGCGCACACCGCCGACGGTCGACTCAGGCTCTCCAAGCTCAACCGGATGTCCGACGAGGCGGTGATTGCGGCGCTCACCCAGGTTCGGGGAGTGGGCGAGTGGACGGCGCATATGCACCTGATGTTCCATCTCGGCCGCCCCGACATCCTGCCGATTGGCGACCTCGGCGTGCGCAAGGGGATGCAGCTCGCCTACGGCCTGGCCGAGATGCCGACGCCCAAACACGCCCTCGAGATCGGCGCGAAGTGGGCGCCCTACCGCTCAGTAGGCAGCTGGTACATGTGGCAGGCGATCGAGGCCATCCCACCCGACTAGTAGCGCAACCAACAGCAACCCGAGGAGCACAGCATGACCGACTCATCACGCGACCAACTGATCGGCTTCATCGGTACTGGCAACATCGGCAACCCGATGGCGCGCAACCTGATCGCGGCTGGGCATCAGCTCGTCATTTTCGACCTGCGCCCGGAAGTGATGGAAAATCTGTTCGAGCTCGGCGCCGAATCCGCCGACAGCTGTGCCGAAGTCGCCTCGCGTTGCGCCGTCGTGTTCACCTCGCTGCCCGGACCGCCCGAAGTTGAGGCGGCGATCAGCGGCGCAGACGGCATTCTCGCCGGCACCTCGCGCGGCGATGTCCACGTGGATCTCAGCAGCAACTCAATCACCGCCGTCCGCCGGCTCGCTCAGTCCGAGGCGGACGCCGGCGTCGCATACATCGACGCTCCCGTCACCGGCGGCGTGCCCGGCGCGGAGGCGGGGACGCTGACCGTGCTCGGCAGCGGCGATGCCGACGCCTTCGAGCGCGTGCGCCCGCTGCTGGAACAGATCGGCGCAAACATCTTCCACCTCGGCGAGGCTGGCGCCGGCTGCCTGTTCAAGCTGCTCAACAACGTGATCATCCTCTGTGGCAATCAAATCGTGCAGGAAGCCCTGGTCCTCGGCGCGAAGGCGGGGCTGGATCCGGAAGACCTGGTCGAGAAGCTGCGGCTCGGCACCGCGCGCCCTTACATGGGGCTCGCCCCGTACCTGATCGGCAAGCGCTTCGACAACCCATCCTTCACGCTGCGCCTCGCCGAGAAGGATGTCTCCCTTGCCCTTGAGGCGGCCCGCGTCAATCAGGTGCCCATGCCGGTCGCCAACGCCGCTCACCAGACCTACCTGCGGGCGCTCAGCGCCGGGCTGGGCGAGCAATCGTTCCTTGCCACCCTGCAAGCCCTGGAGGCCGCGGCCGGCAGCGAAATTCCCGCCACCCAGATCGAGGGCGGCCGCGCCTCGCTCTAAGCGGTGATCAGCGCGACCAGACGCAACCGACAGCTACCAGGCGTCCACCGCGTGCTTCTTCACTGGCGATAACGGCGCGCGGGGCGTCATCCGCAGCATGGTGATCAGGACGTCGCGCGTTTCTTCCGGCAGCACGACGTCGTCGAACTCGTAGCGGCGGCCGGCGTTGATTGCCGAGTTGCGCTCGCGCATCTCCGCCGCCCATTCGTCGCGAAGACGCCGGGCCTCCGCCGGATCATCCTGCTCCAGCTCGCGGATGCGGTCGCGGTTGACCAACAGTGAGGCGCCCTCCAGTCCCATCCCACCCGACTCCGCCGTCGGCCAGGCCAGACGGATGTCGCGCGGCGCGTACGAGTTGCCCATCGCCGCCGGACCCAGGCCGTAGGCCTTGCGCAGCTGCACCGTGTAGAGCGGCACTGTGCGGTTCTGATGCGCAATGATCGGCCGCGCGTGATGCCGGGCGATGCCCGCCTCCTCCGCCGGCCGCCCGACCATGTAGCCGGGATTGTCGACCAGTGACACCATCGCGATCTCATGCGCGTCGCAGAGTTGGACGAAGCGGGCGATCTTGTCGGAGGCGTCGGAGTCAATCGCCCCGGCGATCACCGACAACGGCTGGTTCGCAATGATCCCGACCGAACGCCCGCCCAACCGCGCCAGCGCGGTGATCAGCTGCGGCGCCCAGGTCCGGCGCAGCTCGAACACGGTGCCGTGATCCATGATCGCGCGAATCACGCGCCGCATGTCATACGCGCGCCGCCGATTCGAGGGCACGATCGAGCGAATCCGCTTCGCCCAGGGATCGACCTCGCCGTCGGGCAGGTCGTAGAGAAAAAAGCGAAGATAGCGCCTCGCCGCCGCGATCGCTTCTGCTTCCGTCTCTACCATCAGGTCGATCCCGCCGACGCGGTCGTGCATCTCCGCCGGGCCGATCTCGTCCGGCGTCAAGCGCAAGCCCATCGCTCCTTCAACCAGCGGCGGGCCGCCCATCCCGATCGCCGAGTCGCGCGTCGCCACGATGAAGTCCGAGAGCCCGGCGATGGAAGCGTTGCCGGCGAAAGAGCGGCCCGAGACCACGGATACCGTCGGCACCCAGCCGGACAGTTGCGCCATGCCGTCGAACGTGCCCCAGCGCCCGGTCAGGCCGCGCTGTGATCCCGCCAGGTCGTGCGCGCGAGCGCCGCCGCCGTCGGCGAAGGTGATGAGCGGCCAACGCCGATCATGCGCCAGCTCGATCAGCCGATCAAACTTGCCGTGATTCAGCGCCGTCTGCGTGCCGCCCTGGACGGTGTAATCATAGGAAGCAATCGCCACCGGATGGCCGTCAACCGTGCCGAAGCCCTGCACCAGCCCGTCGGCGGGCCCGCGCATCGACTTGTTCGCGGGAATGGCGAGGACGCCGTATTCGACGAAGCTGCCCTCGTCAAGCACCATGCCGATCCGCTCGCGGGCGGTGAACTTCTCCCGCGCGTGCACCTTCGCCGCCGCCTCCGGCCGCGCTGCGTCCATCGCCTGCGCGCGCGCCTCGATCACCTCGTTGATGATGTCCGCGTCCATACCGCATCCCTTCTGCTCAGCCGTCCGCTGATACGCTCCGCTTACGGTATCCGCATATTCACCGCATTCCGCTGCAACCTCGAGTTGGAGTCTGCCCATGGCCTCGAACACTGATCTGGTCGGCCCCGTCGTCCGCGAAATTCAGCGCCGCTCGCTCGACGAATCCGACGCCTTCTGGTCGGAAGCCGCCGCCCGCATTCCCTGGTTCCGCGAGTGGGACGAGGTGTTCGAGTGGACGCCCGGCGAGATTCCCGCCTTCCGCTGGTTCATCGGCGGCGAGACCAACCTCGCCTACGCCTGCCTCGACGCCCAGGTCGCCAACGGCAACGGCGGCCGCGCCGCCCTGATCGCCCTCGACGAGAACGGTCAGCAGCGCGTCTTCACCTACGCGCAGCTGCTCAAGCAGGTCGAGCGGATCGCCGCCTCGCTGCGCGCCATCGGGATTGAGCGCGGCGACCGCGTCGCCGTCTACATGCCGACCAACTTCGAGGCGATCGCGCTGATGCTCGCCTGCGCCCGGATTGGCGCGGTTCACCTGGTGATCTTCGCCGGGTTCGGCGCGGGCGCGATCGCCGAACGGATCAAGCTCGCCGAGGCCAAGGCGATCTTCGCCACCGACTCCACCTACCGCCGCGGCCGCAACGTGCCGCTCGATCACTTTGTTCGCGGCGCCCTTGAGAACGAAGGCGCGGGCGAGATCGTCGAGACCGTGGTCGTCGAGCGCCGCCTGCCCGACAGCCCCAACATCGGCGGCGACAAGGAGCTCAGCTGGGAGGACTTCCTCGCGGCCGGCCGTGGGGGCGATGGCTCGTGGGCGGCGATGGAGGCGAACGATCCCGCCTACATCCTCGCCACCTCAGGAACGACCGCGCGCCCCAAGCTCTGCGTCCACACGCACGGCGGCTACCCCGTCTGGGTTGCCAGCATGGCCGACTGGGTCTTTGACATCCAGCCCGAAGACGTCTGGTGGGCGACGTCCGACATCGGCTGGGTCGTCGGCCACTCCTACATCGTCTACGGCCCGCTGCTCGCCGGCGCGACGACGATCGCCTTCGAAGGGGCGCTCGATCATCCGGATGTTGGCACCTTCTACCGCATCGTCGAAGATCACGGCGTCACCGGTATGTTCACCTCGCCGACCGCGATCCGCCTGCTCATGCGCTCCGGCACCGACCCGGCCGAGACGGTCGATCTGTCCTCGCTGACGCGCGTCTTCTCCGCGGGCGAGGTGCTCAACCCGCCCGCCTGGGAATGGTTCCAGCACGACATCTTCACCGACCAGATCCCCGTCCTCGACCATATGTGGCAGACCGAGACCGGCGGACCAATCATCGGCAATCCCTACGGCATCCAGATGCTGCCAATCAAACCCGGTTCCGCCGGCGTGCCCCTGCCGGGAATCGAAGGCGCGGTGCTCTCGCCGGAGGGAGACGAACTCCCCGCGGACGAGAAGGGCATCTTCGCCATCACCCGGCCGTTCCCCGGGCTCACCGCCCGCCTCTGGGGCGAGCCCGAGCGTTACCAGACCGACTACTGGGGCAAGGTGCCCGGACGGCAGGTCTACTTCACCGGCGACGCTACGTCGGTCGATGAAGACGGCTACGTCTGGTTCTCTGGCCGCGCCGACGAGATCATCAAGATTGCGGCGCACCGCCTCGGCACGATCGAGGTCGAATCGGCCATCCTCCGCCATCCGGGCGCGGCTGAGGCTGGCGTCACCGGCCGTCCCGACGAGCTGCGCGGCGAAGTGATCTCCGCGTTCGTGGTGCTCAAGGCCGGCTACGATCCGGGCGACGACCTCAAGACAGAGATTCTCCAGACGATCCGCGCCGAACTCGGGCCTGTCGCCGTGATCGGCGAGCTCAACTTCGTCGACGCCCTGCCCAAGACCAGATCCGGCAAGATCATGCGCCGCGTCCTGAAGGCGGTCACGCTGGACACCGACCCCGGCGACATCTCCACCATCGAAGACGAAGGCTCAGTCGAAGACGCCCGCTCCGCCTGGGAGCAGATGAAAGCCAGCCTGCGCCAATGACATTGCTGGCTCGGCTGCGGGTGACCGGCCGGAACGACCAGCAGCGGGAGCGCTGGGAACGGGCCGTGGACCCGTTGCTGCTGTTCCTCGCGCTGGCGATGTTACCGCTCTTTCTGGTTCCGCTGCTCGCTGAGGTCTCGGCGCAGGTTGAACGCTGGTGTATCGTCGGCGGTCTGGCGATTTGGGTGGTCTTCACCGTGGACATTGTCGTCCGCACCTGGTTCGCGGAGCGCCGCATCCTCTTCCTCAAGACGCATTGGCTCGAAGTCCTGATCGTCCTTCTACCAGTCTTGCGACCCTTGCGCGCGATCAAACTGCTCCTCGTCCTGATGGCGCTCCATCGGATGCTGCGTCGGCGCGCAGTCGGCGGGGCGCTGCTGATTGCCGTACTGGGAATCTTGGGCGCGACCCTGGTGACCTGGGCGGCTGAGCAAGCGGCCGACGGCACGATCGACAATCTCGGCACGGCGCTCTGGTGGGCGCTCGCCACGATTACAACAGTCGGGTACGGCGACGTCGCGCCGATCACGACAGTGGGCCGGATTGCGGGCGCGATCCTGATGGTGATCGGGATCGGAGTGTTCGGCGTGCTGACCGCAAATGTGGCGGCTTGGTTCGTTGAGCGAGGGCAGGACAAAGAGAAGCTCGAAATACTCAATCAGCTTGATCGTCTGGAGGCGGAACTGAAGGCGTTGCGGCAAGTGTTGGTTGAGCGTGATGCCAGTCCCCGGTAATCAGATCAGCGCGCTAGCGGAAGGGAGGATGAAGGGCCTCGGCGAAACGCTCAGCCAGTTCCGTTCCGGCCGCTCCGATGCGTTGCGTGAGCGCTGGGAGGAGCGCACCAACTTTCCGTTGCTGATCCTGGCCGGGGTGATGTTGCCCCTGCTGTTGCTTCCGGAAATCTCGGATATTCCCGCGCACGTGGATCAGATGTTCACCTATGCCGAGTGGGGCATCTGGGCCGTCTTCGCGCTTGATCTCTTCGCGCGTCTCTGGCTGGCGGAAGACCGCTGGCTGTTCGCTCGGAAGAACTGGATCGACTTCCTGATCGTCGCCGTTCCCTTCCTGCGCCCCCTGCGCCTGCTGCGCGCCGTGATCTTCCTGGCCCGGCTGTGGCAGCTGCTGGATCGGCGCGGCGTGCGCGGCACGGTGATGCTGGCGCTGGCAATCATGGTCGGGGCGACGGGCGTGATCTGGCTCGCCGAACAGGGTACCGGCGGCGACATCCACAGCTGGGACTCGGCGCTCTGGTGGACGCTCCACACAATGGCCACCGGCGACGGAGTCAAGGAAGCGAACACCGTTCTGGGCAGAATCATCGGCGCAGTAGTCACGCTGCTCGGCTTCGCCCTGCTCGGCATGATGACGGCGACCATCGCCGCCTGGTTCGTGGAGCAGGATCAGGACAAGGAGCAGGAGCAGATTCTGTCGGAGCTGCAGGAGCTGCGGGCGGAGATCAGGGCAATGCGAGAAGAGCGCTCTCCGAGCGAGCCAGACTCAAGCTGAGCGCAGGGGCGCTAGAACGGGCGGCCGATCTCTTCGCCGATCTTGCGCAGCCGTTCGACGCGCTGCTCGGTCGGCGGATGGGTCGAGAACCAGCGGCCCACGCCGCCGGCCAGTGGGTTGACGATGAACATATGGTTCGCCGCCTCGGCCGTCTTCATCTCTTCCGCCGCGTACCGCGCTTCCGGCGTCTTCACGCCGGCCTCCAGCTTGATTAAGCCAGAGGCCAGGGCCTGCGGATCACCGCAGCGCCGCGCGCCGGTTTCATCCGCCTTGAGTTCCCGCTGACGGCTCACCGCCACCTGGATCAGCATCGCAATGAACGGCGCAATGATAGCCACAATCAGCGCCCCGGCAAGGTGACCCGCGCCGCCCCCGTCGTCGTCGTCGCCGCCCATGCCGCCGAACAGGAACGCCATCAACAGCGCCCACTGCGCCAACATGGCGACGAATGAGATCACCATCGCCATCGAGGCGACAATCGTCGACCACAGCGTGTCGCGGTTCGTCACGTGGGCCAGCTCGTGCGCCATCACGCCGGCGAGTTCGCGCTGGGTCAGCAGCCCCATGATCCCGGTCGTCGCCGCGACTGCCGAGTGCTTGGGATGCCGGCCAGTGGCGAATGCGTTGGGGATCGGGGTGTCGATTACGTACACGGAGGGCACGTGACGCGGGCAATCGCCGGGGCGGCAGTGGCCGGTGCAGCGCGCTTCCAGGTGCTCGACCGTGAACTGCGAGAGCAGCTCCGGCTTGAACGGCATCTTCGCCTGGCAGGCGGAGCGCTCCACGATGCGGTATAGCTCCGGCGCCTCGGCCGCCGTCACCAGCTGGCCGCCCATCAGCTTCGGCACCATCGAGTGCGAGTTGTAGAAGCTGTACAGGTTGATGCCCAAGGCGAGCACGGCCATGATAATCAGCCCGATCTGGCCCGCCACCGCCAGCCCGACGACCATCATCAGCCCGGCCATCAGGACCACGAGGAACATGGTGCGCAGTCCGTACACGCTTCGCCTCCTTCTCGCGGTCTATCGCAGAGCCGCTGCGGTAGCTACGTTGTGTAGCGTACCATCGTGCCAAACACCCTGATCGAATGGCGGCGGGAGTCCCTCATGCCAATCTACGAATACGCCTGCCGGGCCTGCGGCCGCGAATGGGAGCACTTCACGCGCAAGATGGACGCGCCCGCGCCGCCCTGCGAGGCCTGCGACTCCGACGAACAGGTCGAGCGCCTGATCGCGCGCTCCGCCTTCATCAAGGACGAAAACACGAAGATGCGCGAGATGCATCCCAAGTACGCCAAGATGGTCGACGCGGCCTGGGACAAGGCGTCGCGCAACGACCCGCTGAGCAAGACGCGCTTCGCCCCGCTCGTCGACTCCGGCAAGCGCGTCCAGGACATGACCTAGCCGCTCCTCAGACGCCTGGACGCACTGCGTACCGATCGTCGTCGCAGCGCCTCAATCCGCCGGCGCGGGCTGGAACACCGCCCC
The DNA here is from genome assembly GCA_965200625.1 of Dehalococcoidia bacterium. GTDB lineage: Bacteria > Chloroflexota > Dehalococcoidia > Bin125 > Bin125 > Bin125. The sequence goes on along the minus strand of OZ241375.1, from coordinate 530,754 downwards.
GACCTCCACGCCGTGCGCCGCCGCCCAATCCTGCGCCGCCTGACGGTCGCGCCCGACCGCCAGCGTGCTGACCCGAATCGATTCGCCGTCGCCGCAGGCGATCGTCATCCCCTCGCCGCTGATCGCCGCGACCTCGCCTGCCGCGCCGCCCGTGTGCGCGGCTCGGGTCGAGCTGAGCAGCGTCACCCGCTCGCCGCCAATTTCGCTCCAGGCGCCCGGCGCGCGGTCGGAGCCGCGAATGAAGTTGTGCACCGTCTGCGCGTCCTGCGCCCAATCTATCCGCGCGATCGCGCCCTCCCAGGGACCCTCATAGGTCATGTCGTCTTCGTTCTGCACATGGCGCGGCGCTTGCCCGGCGGCGACCAGACTGACCGCCTCTGACATCGTCTCCACGCCCAGCGGGAAGAGATGCTCGCGGTAAACCTCGTTGATCGTCGCGTCCGGGCCGATCGGGCAGGAGCGCTGGAGCAGGATCGGACCTGTGTCGAGCCCTTCGTCGACCCAGAAGATCGTCACGCCGGTCATCGTGTCGCCCTGCAGGATCGCGTGATTGATTGCCGAGCGGCCGCGGTGCTTGGGCAGGATCGAGGGGTGATACTGAATCGTGTTCAGCGGCGGAAAGTCGAGCACGCGCGTCGGGATGATCTGCGTGACGAACGCCATCACATTCAACTCGGGATTCGTCGCCTCGTACTGCGCGATGACTTCTTCATCCACAATCCCACGCCGCTGCCAACGGCGCGGCTGGACCAGGGTGATGCCCGCGTCGCGCGCCGCCTGCGCCAGCGGGTCGGGCCGGCCGCCCTCACGCTCCGGCGGCGTGAAGACGCCGCCGATCTCATGACCGTCCGCGACTAGCCGCTCAAAGATCGCTGCGCCAAACGGGGCCTGTCCGATCAGTGCGATACGCATGTGCAATCCTCTGCTCTCCCGCTGCCGCTTGAGGGCGGCTGTGTCAGTCCGGCGCGCGCCAGACGCGCGGCCGCTTGTCGGCGATGATGTCGTTGAAGGTCGTGATCGAGATCCGCTGAAGCGAAATCTTGATCAAAGCCGGCGCGCGGATGTCCGGCCCGAAGAAGTCGTCCACCGTGTAAGGGAAGTGCTGCGCCACGCTCGCGATCTCGTCAGCGCTCCCGGTCAGCTCGGCGCGGCCGGCCAGGTTGAGGTGGCGGAAGTCGGAAGTCCAGTGCAGCAGCTCGACGAGTTCGTTGCTGTTGATCTGCTCCGTCTTTGGTGATCCCGACGTCGTCAGCACGTAGGCGGTCAGGCCAACATACGCCGGCACCACGGGCCGGACATGGGGCTGCAATCCCTCCGCGGTCGCCAGCAGGTCGATCGGAGCGCTGCTGATGATCTCAAACGCCTCCGGCCAGAAGTCGGGAACGGACCGCTCCGCTCGGATGTCCTGGTCCTGCTCTTGCGGCACAAGTACTCCAAGCGCGGCGGCGGCGTCCACAGCGCCGCTGTTCCGCAGGGTAACGGCTAGTCCAAGGCGTGCGGATCCTCGGGATCGACCTCGTCGATGCAGCCGTCGCGCATCAGGAACAGCCGCCCGGCGCGGCGGGCGACCTCGAGATTGTGCGTGACCATGACGATCGTCTGCCCGGCGCGGTTCAGTTCCTCGAGCAGACTGACGATCTCGCGGCCGGTCTGCGAGTCGAGGTTGCCGGTCGGTTCGTCTGCGAGGATCACATCCGGTTCGTTGGCCAGCGCCCGGGCGATTGCCACCCGCTGACGCTCGCCTCCCGACAGTTGCAGCGGGCGATGCTCCAGCCGTTCCGCGAGGCCCACTGCGGACAGCAGCTCCTCCGCCCGTTTGCGCCGCTTGCGGCGGGGGAAGCCGGCGAGCGTCAGGGCAATCTCCACGTTCTGGCGCGCGGTCAGCATTTGCAGCAGATTGAACGCCTGAAAGACAAAGCCCAGCGTCCGCAGCCGCAGCGCCGCGCGCTGCTCCCGACCGAGGTCCTGCGCGGCCTGGTTACGGACCCGCACCTCGCCCGCCGTCGGCGAGTCGACCAGCCCCAACAGCTGCAGCAGCGTCGACTTGCCCGACCCGGACGGGCCGGCGATGGCGATGAAGTCGCCTGCGTGGATATCCAGGTTCAGGGGCTGCAGTGCGTGGATCGTCTGCTCGCCGAGTCGGTAGATGCGCTCCAGATTGCGCACCGAGAGCAGCGGTGTTCGCTCTGCGCCGGGATCGGTGGCTGAGTCGGTTGGTGCGTCAGTCACGCGCTGCGCCTTACTCATACCGCAGGGCGATGATCGGATCGACCTGCACCGCCCGCCAGGCGGGCATCAGCGCGGCGACCATTGAGCAGAGGCTCAGGATTCCCGCCGCGCCCCACTCGATCTCGCGCGAGCGCAGGCCGGCGGCATCAGGGCCGAGCGCCTGGTGAATCACCACCCGCGACATCGGCACGCCGACCAACGAGCCGGCCAGGGCAAACCCGGCGGACTCCGACAGAATCAGCGAGAGCAGCGATCGGCGCGGGGCGCCGATTGCCCGCAGCGTGCCAAGCTCGCGGGTGCGCTCCAGCACCGAGACGAACATCACGATGGCAATCAGCAGCGCTGCGACGGATACCGATGTCCAGCGCACCACGTCGAACAGCTGGTTGACCCGATCGAGCAGCTTGCGCGCGTTCTCCGCCAGCTGTCGATCCGAGATAACCATCAATTCGTCATGCTCCGACTCGATCGCCGCCTGGAGCGGGTCAATGTCCGACGCGCGTTTCGGTGAGATCAGCAGCGCCGTCACCGAGTCCGGAGATTGCAGCACGCTCTGCGCATCGGCGAGGGGGACGAGGACGGCGGAGCGGAGCAGTTGGTTCGTCTCCGGCTCGATGATCCCCTGCACCTCAAACTCCGTGCCGCGCACCGCGATGCGGCTGCCGATCGCCGCGAGCGCAATCGGCCCCACCGGCGTGGCGACATCCGTCGTCGCAGACGCCGCCCGCGCAAAGTGTCGGGCGGCCAGGACACCGAGAATCGCCGGCGCGGCGTGGTCGTCTGGCTTTGCAGGGTCAGACCTCGTTTCGCTGGGTGGGGGAAAGCTGACCTGCCCGGCAATCGCGGCCGCGCCGTTGAGGAAGACGTCTTCCTTCCCCGCTTCAATCCCGACGAGGAGCGCCTCCGGCGGCGCGGTCGGATAGGGCGGCGGCGCCAGCGACGAAAACGCGACCATCGTGGAACGCTGCTGATCGACGGCGGGATTCGAGATCACCGCTGTTGCCTCCGCGACCGAGATCGTCGAGGAGATCGGCGGCCACTCAATCCCCGACATCCCCGTCAGCCCGCGTGACTGAACGAACAGGACGCCGGTGAAGCGCTGCACCTGGAGATCGAGGTCGTCGGTGATAAACCGCATCACCGTCGTCACGACGATGTAGAGATTGACGCAGACGCCGAAGCCCAGCACGGTCAACGCGCTGCGCAGCTTCTTCGTCAGCAGTTGCTGAATCGCCAGGGTCAGCACGGTCACGCTCCGATTGTCTGCGTGGCGACAAGACGAAGCCCGTAGCGTGAAGACGCTGCGGGCCTCGCCGCTGAGCTACTGATCCGACCGGGCGCCGCGCTAGCTGCGCTGCCGCGCGTAGCGGCGCAGGCCGAACGCCGCCCCGCCCAGACTGACCGTCGCGAGCACGGCGAGCAGGTAGGTCAGGGCAGAGCCGCCGCCAGTCGTCGAGGCGTCAGCCAGACCACCGCTACCGGTCTGCGGCATCCCGTGGTCCATCATCGAGTCATCTTCCATGGAGTCGTCGTCCATCATCGAGTCGTCCTCCATGGAGTCGTCCTCCATCGAGTCATCTTCCATGGAGTCGTCTTCCATGGAGTCGTCTTCCATGGAGTCGTCTTCCATCATCGAATCGTCTTCCATCATCGAATCGTCTTCGCCCTCGAGGGACTCCTCTTGCATCGTGTCATCCTCGAGGGAGGTGATGGTGATGGTGGCTTGCACGCCAGTCCACTCGGCGCTGGCGGTCACGGCGCCGCTGCTCACGTCGTAGGCCATCAGGTCGGCGCTCACCGACTCCAGGGGCAGGTGCGTATCCGGATCCCACATCCCCACCGAGTTCACGCCCACAAACGTGCTCTCCGACGAGTCCAGCCGATGCGCGGTCGAGAGCTTGCAGCCGTCCTGGAAGACCACATCGACCGAGACGGAGCCGCCCGGCTCGACCGCTCCGATTTCGTACCGCTCGTGAACGAAGGTCGTGCCCATGGCGGTTTCTTCTTCGACCACCGCGACCGCGAGGCTGGGGTCGCCGGTCGCGGCGAGCGTGGCCAGCTCGGCGCTCGCCGCGCCGCCCTCACTCCAGAACAGGCCGTCGGCGCAGTGGCCGACCAGCGCGCCGGCCGAGATCGGCGTCGGCGGATTGGTCGAGTTCGTGATCGTGACGCGGAAAACGGTCGCCGGCATCGCGTCAGCCGAGCTGCCCCAGCCCGCCAACGACGCACCGCCAAAACCGACAACCGCCAAGGCGGCACCCAACAGCAGAATCCGCAATCGTTTCATGTCTCGCCACTCCTCACTCTGGTCGGACAGCGCACTCGTACGCTGCTCCCCACAGAGCATAAGTACTTTCCCGATAACGGGGAAGACGCGCCTCAGCTACCGACGAACACGCCGCCGTCCGGATGCAGAATTTGGCCGGTGATGTAGCTCGCCTGGTCGCTGAGCAGGAACAGCGCCGCCTCGGCGATGTCCGCCGATTCGCCCAGCCGATTCAGCGGAATGCTCTCGATCCGCCGCTGGCGGCGTTCTTCATCGGTGGTTACGGCCAGGGTCATGGGCGTATCGATCAGTCCCGGCGCGACCGTGTTCACGCGAATATTCGCGGCGGCGAGCTCGAGCGCCAGGCAGCGCGTCATCATCCAGACGCCGGCCTTGGAGACGCAGTAGTCGGCCATGCCGCGAATCGGCGCTTTGGCGGCGCCGGAGGAGATGTTCACGATCGCGCCGCCCTCGCCCTGCTCAAGCATCCGCCGCGCCACTGCTCGATTCGTGAGCATCACGCCGGTCAGATTGACGGCCAGCACCTTCTCCCAGTACTCGACCGGCTTGTGGATCACGTGGCGTTGCGCGCCGCCGAGCAGCGGCTCGCCTTCCGTCACCTCGCCCGAGATGTAGCCCGCGTGAGAGATCCCCGCCGCCGCGATGCACAGGTCCAGGCGGCCGAAGTGATCCAGCGCCGCCTGCGCCATCGCGTCGCAGTCCGCTTCCCGGGTCACGTCCACGCCGACGTAAACCGCCTGTCCGCCGGCCGCCTCGACCAACGCCACTGTCTCCGCGCCGCGCTCATCGTCCGGCAGCCCGGCGACGATCACCGCCGCCCCTTCGCGGCCGAGGCGAATCGACGACTCCCGCCCCATCCCGCTCGCGCCGCCGGTGACGACGGCGACCTTGCCTTGAAAACGATCCAACGACGCCTCGGGCGGCAACGGCATGGCTCTGCTCCTCACGCTCACAAACTCGAACGCGCTGACGGCTCAACGGCGTTCAAGATACTGGCTGAAGCTGTTCATTGCTCCGGGCGGCTGACGTTAGCCCGTAAACAGGCCGCCGTCCGGGTGCAGGATCTGGCCCGTGATGTAGCCCGCGTGGTCGCTGAGCAGGAAGAGCGCGGCCTCGGCGATGTCCGCCGCCTCGCCCAAGCGACCGAGCGGCACCCGGCGCTCGAAAGCGGCGCGGCGCGCTTCGTCCTGCGACAGGCCCAGCGCCATTGGCGTATCGATCACGCCGGGCGCGACCGTGTTGACGCGGATGCTGTGCGGCGCCAGCTCCAGCGCGATGCAGCGGGTCAGCATCCAGACGCCGGCCTTCGAGACCGAGTATTCGGCTGAGCCAGGCATCGGAATCTTGGCCGCGCCCGAGGAGATGTTGACGATCGCTCCGCCCTCACCTTGGGCAATCATCCGCCGCGCGACCGCGCGGTTGGTCAGCATCACCCCGGTCAGATTGACCGAGAGCACTTTCTCCCAGTACTCGACCGGCTTGTTGATCACATGACCCGCGCGGGTGCCGGGATCCAGATCCTGTTCGGTCGGGTCGCCCGTGACGTAGCGGGCGTGGAGGATGCCGGCCGCCGCGAGGCAGAGGTCGATGTGGCCGAAGGCGTCGACCGCCGCCTGGGCTGCGGCGTCGCACTCCGCCTCGCGGGAGACGTCAGCGCCGACGTAGATCGCCTGGCCGCCGGCCGCGGTGATCTGCGCAACGACTTCTGCACCGCGCGGATCATCGGGCAGGCCGACGACGGCGACCGCCGCGCCTTCCCGCGCCAACCGGATCGACGCCTCCGCGCCCATCCCGGACGCGCCGCCCGTGACCACCGCGACCTTGCCCTGAAAGCGGGCGACTCCGACCGTTGCCATTGCGCTGTCCGTTCCTAGACGCCGTTGACCTCCTGCGGATAGCGCCACGGCGTCTCCGGCTGCTCCGCCTCTTCATCGAGTGTCCAGTGGGGCAGCGCCAGACCCTCGGCGACATCCGCGAAGACCATCCGCATCCGCGAGCCGATCCCGACCTGCTTGACCAGCTCGGGCGCAGCGAAGTTGCCCTCCGCGTCTACCAGATTGCCGGCGACGCGCAGCGCCTCATGCTGCGTCGGCACGCCCGACTGCGTGTCCAGCTCGACCAGCAGGATCATGTACGGCGCGCGCTCGCGGAAGGCGGGCTGGATCGCGTGGTGCACCTCGCCGTAGGAGTGCACCGTGCCGCGCGCTTCCACCGGCACCCAGTTGAACTCGCGGCCCGAGCACCACGGGCAGGCGGTGCCCGGCGGATAGCGGATCAGCCCGCAGTCTTCGTCCGCGCACTGCTGGAGATGGAAGTCGTGCTCGGCGCAGTGCTGGAAGTAGGCCAGATTCTCGTTGTCGAGGTCGAGGACCGTGAGGGTCATCCCAAGATATTCACCCTGCGGCATCGTCAGCTCCCGTTCGTTTCCTGTTCAGCCGGACTCGGAAAGCGGCGCTTAGCCCTTGCGCATGATCAGCGAGGAACCGGTGCCGGGCATCGCCCAGCCCAGATTCTGCGTGATCTCCAGGTTCGGCACCTGGCGGCAGCCGCCGCCGGCCGCGGGTTCGGCGTAGTTGTAGCTGTGAATCCGCTTCCCCTGATCGTCGAGCGGACAGTAGCAATCGACCTCGCCGCGCAGCTGGCGTACATTCTCGATGATCATGTTCATCCCGTGCGTGTAGCCCTCGCAGAGGTGGCCGCCCGAGGTGTTGTTCGGCCGCGCGCCGCCCAGCCGCATGATCCCCGACGACACATAGTCGCCGCCCTCGCCTTTCTTGCAGAAGCCGTAGTCCTCCAGCTGCAGCATCGAGGTGAAGGTGAATGCGTCGTAGGCGCCGGTGCACTGGATGTCCTCCGGCCCCACGCCGGCATTGCGGTAGATCAGGTCCTTGATGTAGTGACCCGCGACTGTTGAGATCGGCCCGTGCTGGAAGTGCATGTCGATGCGCGGCTTGCAGACGCGGCCAGCCACTCCGAGGATGCGGGCCGGCAGCTGCCTGTAGTCGTAGGCCTTGTCGACTGAGGTCACGATCAGCGCGGTGGCGTTGTCCGTCTCGACGCAGCAGTCGAGCAGATGCAGCGGCTTGCAGATCATCCGCGAGTTGACCACGTCCTCGACCGTCACGCGCTGCTTGTAGTAGGCCTTCGGGTTGTTCGAGGCGTGCTCCGAGTGGATCACCTTGACCATCGCCACCTGCTCCGGCGTCGTGCCGAAGTCGTACATGTGGCGCATGAAGGTCGGGGAGAAGTTCTGGCCGGCCGAGAACCAGCCGTAGGCCGCGCCGTGCAGCGCGTCGCCGCCGACTGGCATCGAGGCGCGCGCGCCCGTCCCGCCAATCCGCACCTGCGAGTAGCCGTTCATCGAGCGGAAGACGACAACCGTCTCGCACATCCCCGCCTCAATCGCCCCGATCGCGAGGCCGATCAGCGCCTCCGACGACGAACCGCCGCCCTGCACGTCCATGTAGAAGTTCAGGCGGATGCCGAGGTCGCCGGCGAGCATCGGCGAGGCGGTGGAGTCGTTGCCCGAGTACGACATCATCCCGTCGATCTCGGAAGCCGAAATGCCGGCGTCATCCATCGCGTTCTTGATCGCCCACGTCCCGAGCGCGCGGGTGGTCTTCCCCGAACCGCGCGTGTAGGTCGTCTCGCCGACGCCGATGATGGCGTACTTGTCGCGTAGGTACTTGCCTGCCGTCGCGTCAATATCGGTAGTCACCGCGTGCTCCTCTCCAGGCTCACTTCAGGTTCAAGGTCAGCCCGCCGATGCGGTCCACATCGCGCGGACGTGCGCAGTCTAGGACAGGAACGCGCACCGTTGCGGAACCAGCCTCGAAGTCAGCCGCGCTCTGCGCCCGCTTGCGCCGGCTCGCGGGTAAAGACCTCGGCGTACAGAGACTCGGCAACGGGGCCGACGAGACGCGCCATCTCGCGGTAGGCGGTGCGGCGGTAATCCCAGCCGAACTCCGACCGTTCGACCTGCTCAAGCCAGTCAAACAGGTGCACCTGCGCCAGATCGCGCAGCTCCGCCGGCGAGACGGGAATCGGGGCGCCGCCCTCGCGGTCGCTGATCGTTAGCTCGCTTTGACCGCCGAGCGCCGCCGTCACGGCGGCGTCCAGCGTGGCCCGATCCATGATGCAGTTGAGCCAGGCGCTCCGCTCCGCTCGCTCTCCGATCTGCACTCGGACTTGTCCGCGCTCCGTCAGCGGCAGCGAGAAGTCCTGAAAGCGCTCGGTGCCGTAGATCGAATGGAACAGGCCGGCCACGGCCAGCTCGTCGTCGGCTCCGTGCGCGGCGAGCAGGTCGTGGACCGCAATCAGATGCCGGAGGAAGTCATGGCCAGTGTGATCAACCTCCGCCGTCCCCAGCCCGCGCAGGTAGTCAATCAGCTCGCCCCGTGCTGGCATCGTTTCACGCTCTCTCTCCTGGCGCGCAGAGGCGCGCGGGCATTCTAGCCGTGAAGCTTCGCTCGAGACCCTTGTCTCGGCGGCTATGCGCCATCGCTCCCGCCGCCGGGTTCAGCGACGGACACGGGTGCGCTGGGGATTGGAAACAGCCAGTCAACCTTGATCGACACGAGCACAGATTCGGCGTAGCACGTGCCGTCGATGTTGTCTTAGGTGTAGTGCTCGTAGGCGATGGCCATTTTCAATCGCCAAAGCCGGTTCCAGCGCCAACCGTACTCATAGCTCACAGCGCTCGAAGGCGTTGCGGAGTGGTAGAGGTGATGCGGGCTGCAGGGAGTCCCTTGAAGTTTGACGCTTTGGGGCTCAATGTCCTCTTGCGGCCGGACCTCGAGCACCGCTTGGGGGTTCGCTGGACGTTCTTCGCTAGAGCTGGCAATGCTCCCCGATGCGAATACTCCCAGCAGCGCCAGCAGCGCCAGCAGCGCCGCGCCGGCGACTATCCGCCGCACTTTGGGCGATCTGGGCATCTCGAATTCACCCCGCCCTAGGCGCTCTGTCCCTGCCGAATGGCTGGCGCAGACCCCGCGAGACTGGCGCTTCACCTGGCTGGGTCAGGGTACAGAAACTGCGCCGCTCCATCCTGCTGACCCGGCGGCGCCGACTATTCTGGGTCGGATCGCTGCGCTCCTGACAACTTGACGCGCGGCGAGATGGAAGGAACCTCTGCCCATGTCCAGCCTGACCGACGCCCAAGTCCTTGAAGCCGCTGATTTCCTTGACGCCGCGACCGCCAGCGGGCTGCCTCTGCCCCCAATTCCCGAATCGTGCCGCCCCCAGTCCGCCGCCGACGGCGGACGCATCTACTGGGAGCGCTGGTCGCGCGATCCGAAACCGGCCGTCGCCTGGAAGGCGGCAGTGATCGGCGGGGATATGGCCCTGGCGCCATTTTTCGACGGGATGGTGATCCCGTCCCCAGCGACGCTGCCCGCCGCGACCTTCCTCAACATCATTCTGGAAGCGGAAGTGTCGTTCGCGCTGGCCCAGGAGTTCGCGCCGGTGGATGGCGGGCACAGCGCCGAGGCGGTGCTCGCTGGCGTGGCGAGCGCCAACATTGCGATCGAAGCGCCAAACAGCCGCTACGAGACGCGCGCCGACTTGCCCAGCATGGCCGCCGACGGCGTCGGCAATGAGGCGCTCATCGTTGGCCCGGAAATTGCGGACTGGCAGTCGACAGACCTGGTGGCGCTGCCGTGTGAAATCGTGCTCAACGGCGAGGTCGTCGCCGCGGGCCGCGACGAACGCCCGAATCCGATCGAGATTCTCGTCGCCACGGTGAACGAGATCAATCGGCGCGGCATGACGGTCGCGGCTGGAGAAGTGATCACGACGGGAGCCGCGGCTGTACATCTCCCAAGTCCGTCGATCCGCGAAGCCGGCCAGGAGATCGTGGTGCGCTTCGCCGACATCGGCGAGGTCACCCTCTGGCTGACGTAGACGCCGCCCGTGTTGCCGCGTTGGCCGCGGTGAACTGGCACAAGAGGAAAGGCTCCCCAGAGTGCGCTACAAGATTCTGGGCCGCAGCGGACTGCGAGTCTCGGAAATCGCCCTCGGGACGATGATGATGGGGCCCGAAGCGCCCGGTCGCGCCGGGCCGTTCGAGAGCCGCCGGATTATGGAAGCGTACGCCGAGCAGGGCGGCAACTTCTTCGACTCAGCGCCGATCTACAACAACGGCGCGAGCGAGCAGGTGCTCGGCGAGTTCGTCAATACCGACCGCGAACGCTACGTCGTGACGACCAAGTTCACGAACGTGATGTACAGCGGCCTCGACCCGCAAATCTCCGACGATCCGAACCGCGGCGGCAATCACAAGAAGAGCATGGTGCAGTCGGTCGAGGGCAGTCTGCGCCGCATGAACCTCGACTACATCGACCTGCTCTGGATTCACCTCTGGGACTACTCGGTCGACATTGAGGACGTGATGCGCGGGGTGAACGACCTGATCCAGCAGGGCAAGGTGCTGCACTTCGGGCTGTGCAACACGCCGGCCTGGGTCGTGGCGCGCGGCCAGACGGCGGCGACGATCCGCGGTTGGGAACCGGTTTCGGCGCTGCAATATCAGTACAACCTGATCGAACGCGATCTGGAACTCGAACTCATCCCCTGCGCCAACGCCCTGGGGATCGGCGTCACCGCCTTCTCGCCCCTGAGCGGCGGATTCCTGACCGGCAAGTACACGCGAGACGTCGCGCGGGAGAGCAGCCGGCTGGACGGCAACTGGTTCGACACGCTGGAGAACTACAGCGAGCGGGACTTTGCCGTCGCGCGCAAGGTGGATGAAATCGCCGACCGGCTGGGCACCAGCTCCTCAGCAGTGGCGCTGTCGTGGGTGCAGCAGCGCGGCGTGCTGCCGATGGTGGGCGCGCGAACCGCGGAGCAGATTGTCGACAGCCTCAGATTCCTGTCAGTCGAGCTGAGCGACGAGGACATGCAGGCGCTCAACGAGGCGAGCGCCAGCGAGTGGCCCTGGACCTACAACCTGATCCACGGAGCGCGCAGCGCGGGCATTCGCCAGCTGGCGGCCGGCGGGATGCTGGAACAGATCGACAATCCCGGCTTCCCCGGCTAACGCCTACTCGACGCGGCCGATGGCGTCTACCTGCCAGCCCATCGGGCCCTCGACCCATTGGGTAAAGATCGTGCCGTCGCCGCCCGCGCTCTCAGGGCCGCGGAAGGTGATGTGGAGCAGGTTGCCGCCCTGGTCGGCAATCTCGTAGCTCTCGGAGCCGGCGGCCGAGCCGGCGTCGGGATTCTGTTGCATGGCCATCGCCTGGCCAATCCCGACGGGCGTGAAGCGCGGCATCAGCCCGGCCACATTGTTGGCGATCAAGTCCTGCGCGAACTGGTCGGCGGTCTGCATGAGGTCGGCGGGCTCAGTCATGGCGGTCCTCCTGGAAGCGGTTCGCTGGCGGCGCAGCTGTGTCAGCGTCGGGTAAATCGTCGGTACGCGTTTTGTTCCACATCCCCATGCGCACCGGGCGCGGCGCTTAGGTTACTACCCGATCGGGATAGACTGAGGCGTAGCCGCAGATAGCCGCCGACGACTGCCTCAGCGGCCGCGCGAGGAGGCGACGATGAGCACTGGTCCGATCGGCATCGACATCGAAGCGGCGCCGCAGAAAGCGGCGCAGACGGAAGTCTCCGGCGAGCCGATCATCACCGCCTGGGATGTGCACAAGACCTACGCCGCCGGCGGGCACCCGGTGCACGCCCTGAGCGGCGTCTCGCTCAGCGTCGCGCGCGGCGAGATGGTCTCGATCATGGGCCCCTCCGGCTGCGGCAAGACGACGCTGCTCAACTGCCTCTCCGGACTCGAGACGATCGAGCAGGGCGAGATCTCCATCGAGGGCCGCACGATCCACGACATGCCCGACACCGAGCGCACCGATCACCGCGCCCGCCGCATGGGCTTCGTCTTCCAGTTCTACAACCTGCTGCCCGTGCTCTCGGCGGTCGAAAACGTTGAACTGCCCCTCCTGCTGGGCGGCGTCGGACAGCGGGAGTCGCGCGACCGCGCACGGGAGGCGCTGGACAGCGTCGGCCTGGTCGATTGGGCTGGACACCGCCCGGCGCAGCTCTCCGGCGGGCAACGGCAGCGCGTCACGATTGCCCGCGCGCTGGTCAACGATCCCGCCATCGTCTGGGGCGACGAACCGACCGGTGACCTCGACTCGACGAACGCCAGCCAGATCATGGACCTGCTCGAGGAGCTCAACCAGCGCAATCACCAGACGTTCGTGATCGTCACGCACGATGAAGACATCGGCCGCCGCGCGAACCGCACCATCCATATGCGCGACGGCGAGATCGAGGGCGAGACCATCCACCGCCCGTTCGCCGGCTAGCGGAGGACTCCAGCAAGATGGAAGAACTGTTCGGGCTGCCCACCATCGACCTGATGTGGGGCGTCGCCGCCACCGTGGGCGTGGTGGTGGCGATCATCGCTCTGATCTACTGGCGGCAGCCGATTCTCGTCCGCCTGGGCGTGCGCAACCTGCCCCGCCGACGCGCGCAGACCGTCCTCGTCACCTGCGGCCTCACGCTCGCCACGATCATCGTCACAATCGCCTTCTCCACCGGCGATTCCCTCTCCACCAGCATCGACACCCTGGCCCTGGAAGGGCTGCGCCGCGTTGACCACACCGTCTCGGTCGTGGAAAGCGCCCAGGGCATCGGTGACGAGTCGAGCGCGGTACCCCAGGCGGTGATCGACGATCTGCGTCAGGAGTTCGCCGACGATGAGCGGATCGAGGCCGTCTTCGGCGTCAGCATCGAGACGGTCAGCTCTGAGCATGACGCGGCGGGACAGGTCGAGCCTGGGTTCTTCCTGGTCGGCGTCGAGCCGTCGATTACCGATCCACTACAGGCCATCGTGGACGCTGACGGCGACCCAATCGAGCTGGGCGCACTGGCAGCGAACGAGATCGTGATCAACGAGCTCGCCGCGCGCGAGCTGGCGGCCCAGCCGGGCGACCGCATCACGCTCTACGCCGGCGGCCAGCCGCGCCAGTATCAGGTCGCCGCGATCGGTCAGAACGCTCTCCTGACGGGCGACGTGCAGAACAACTCCGGCGGCGTTGTGGGGATTACTGCATTCCACGACTTGCTCGCCGGGTTCCAGACACCCGGGCAGTGGAGCTTCGCCATCGTCAGCGCGGTCGGCGGCGTGGAGGGCGCGGTCGCGTCGTCGGAGTCAATCGACCAGCGCCTGCAGGCGTTTTTTTCCGCGCAGACGCGCAACGATCCCGCCCGTTACAGCTTTGACAACGCGCCGCTGTACAAGTCTGAACCCAGCAAGGCGGACGCCCTCGAGTTCGCCGAGTTGTTCGCCAACATCTTCACGACGCTCTTCCTCTTCATGGGCTCGTTCTCGGTCGTTGCCGGCATCCTGCTGATCTTCCTGATCTTCGCCATGCTGGCGGAGGAGCGCAAGCCGGAGATGGGCATCGCCCGCGCCGTCGGAATGCAGCGCAGCCATCTGATCCAGTCCTTCATCGCCGAGGGCGTGCTCTACAACATCGCCGCGGCGGCGTTGGGTGTAGTGATTGGACTGCTCTTCGCCGTCGGGATGATCGCGGTGCTCAACTCGCTGGTCAGCTCGTTCGGTTTCAGCATGACCTGGTCGGTCACCGTGACGAGCCTGGTCATCTCCGGCGGCATCGGGCTGGTGGTCACCTTCGTGACGGTGGTCGTCTCCAGCTTCCGCGCCAGCCGGCTGAACATCGTGGCCGCGATTCGGGACATCCCCGAGTCGCGTTACGAGGAGCAGCGGCCGTTCGGCGTCCGCGTGATCCTGCGCACCATCGCCGGCGTGATCGCCACCATCATTGGCGTGCCGCTGACGATCCTGACTCCCGCCACGCTGACCCTCGGCGCGATCCCCTTCTTCGCCTGCCAAGTCATCGATACCCGCCGCTCGCGGCAGCTCGCGCCCTGGTGGATCCTGCCCGGCTGGCGGCTGCTGACCTGGAACTCGCAGTGGTGGATCATTTTCATCATCGGCGGTTTTGATCTGATCTCGCGCGGCGGCGACTCCGAGAGCCTGATTCTCTACATGCTGGGCATCAGCCTGTTGCCGCTCGGCGCGGCCATGGGATTGGCCAAGACGCGCCTCCCCAACCGCCTCATCTACACGACCGTCGCCGCGTTGCTGCTCGTCCTCTGGTTTATCCCCACCAGCTGGCACGAAGACTTCTGGTCGGTCTATCTCAACGGCGGCCCCGAACTGTTCGTCCTCTCGGGCGTGATGTTGACCACGGCCGGCACGCTGCTCGTCGTCTTCAACCTGGACCTGATCGTCAACGCCGTGCGGTGGCTGGTCGGCGGGATTGGTCAGATGGCGCCGATCATCCGCACCGCCGCCGCCTATCCGGCCGCCGCCCAGTACCGCACCGGGATGACGATTGCGATGATCGCGCTGATCACCTTCGCGCTAGTCAACTTCACCACGATCAACGCCTCCTTCGACCGTGCCTTCACGAACGACGAAGCGCTCGGCGGCTTCGAGGTCATCGTGATCGAGACGGAGACCAACGAGATCGGCGAGCTCGTCGCCGAACTGGAGGCGGCGGGCGCGCCGGAGGTGGTGGACGACATCCAGACCGCCGGCTCGATCGAGGTCGGCCCGCTGCGCGGCACCCCGATCGCGACGAAGTGGACCGAGGAATGGGACACGCTCCGCGAGGAGCCCATTTTGGGCCCGGACGGAGAGCCGATCCAGGTCGTCACGGATCTGTCCGGACTGAGCGCGGAAGATCGCCGATACGGCGTGCTCGGCGGCGTCGATCAGGGCTTCGTGGACGGTCAGAAGCTCGGTCTGCTGGCGCGTTCGCGTTTGTATGAGTCGGACGAGGCCGTCTGGGCGGCAGTGCGGCGGGGCGAGCCGGTGACCATCGCCACCGCCGACGCAATCGGCATTCAGTTTGCGTTCGGCGGCAGCGACGTGCCTTGGCACACGCCCGCCAGCGTGAGCGAAGACTCCACCGTGCTGCCGCGCATTGTTGTGGAGATGGGGCTGGGCGATCGAGCGACTGAGATTGAGCTCATCGGAATCTTCAACATCACCGCGGGACCAGTTCGGATCGCGCCCGAAGACGCCGCGTTGCCGAGCCTCATCTTGCCCACTGCCCAGGCGGCGCGGGTGATTGGCGAGCCGACGTACACCCGCCACTACGTCGCGGTCGGCGGCGCGGAAGCGCTGGAGGTCGCGCAGGGCATTGAGCGCGCGCTGCGGATCGAAGCGATCGACTTGCAGGGCGAGCTTGACGATCAGCAGGAGTTGCAGAGCGGATTCCTCAACCTGTTCCAGGCCTTTATCGGCATCGGCCTGGTCGCGGGTCTGGCGGCGTTGGGTGTGATCGCGGTGCGCGCCGTGGTCGAACGCCGCCAGCAGATCGGCGTGCTCCGCGCGATCGGGTTCCAGTCGCGCATGGTCGGTCTGGAGCTGATGCTCGAGATGGGCTTCATCGCGCTGCTCGGTCTGGGGCTGGGCACGGCGCTGGCGCTCGGCCTCGCCTGGCGGTTGTTCGCGGAAGGCACATTCGGCGACGATGTCACCATGTTTGTCCCGGTGGGCACGGTCGTACCGATCCTGATCGGCGCGTTCGCCGCCGCGCTGGTGCTGACCTTTTTCCCCGCCCGCCAGGCGGCGACCACGACGATTGCGGAGAGTCTGCGCTATGAGTAACCCATCCGACCCGCTCGCCCTGCTGCGCTCCCTCGCCTTCGGCTACGACCGCGATCTACCGTTCGAGGCCAAGACCGCGCCCGCCGGCGAGGGCGGCGGACTGGCGGTGGAGCGGTTCGAGATCACGTCGCGTTACGAAGAGCGCGTCGGCGGACTGCTCATGCAAGCGGTGGACGCCGAGGGCCCGCGCCCGTTGATTCTGGTCGGCCACCCGGGCACATTGGACAAGTCCAGCGATTATGTCCTCTGGCCAGCCGAGCAGTGGGTCGCGCAGGGCGCGATCTGCGCGACGATCGATCAGGCCGGCCACGGCGAGCGCGCCCGGCGGCCCGTATCGATGGAAGACTTCCAACGCTGGCCGATGCGCCGCCTCGACCAGACGCTGCAGACGGTCGTCGACTGGAGGCGCACGCTGGACTACCTCTCCGCGCGCCCGGAGGTTGATGCGAGCCGCGTCGGGTTCGTCGGCTTCTCGATGGGCGGGATGCGCGGCGCGCCATTCGTCGGGCTGGACGACCGCGTCCAGGCCGCCTCGTTCTGCATCTCGGGCGCGAGCACGCTGTCCGGCCGCGGCGGCGACGCTGGCGAGCTGGCCAATGCGCTCACGGATCCGGGCGGCTACGCGCCGCTGATGGCCGGCCGCGCCGTCCAGGTGGTCGCCGGTGAGCGCGATGACCTGATCACGCCCGAGGCGACGCAGCGCTTCTACGATCAGCTCTCCGAGCCGCGGGAACTCGTCTGGCTGCCCTGCGGCCACTGGGACTTCATGCCCCAGGGCATCCGCCCGGTCGGCCCGTTCCTCGAGCGGACGCTCGGCTTCGGCGGCTAGCTCAACACGCCCGAGGCGGCCAGCTCCGCGACCTCTGCGGCGGAGTAGCCGAGCACCTCCGTCGCCACCTCAAAGGTGTGCTCGCCGAACAGCGGCGCCGGCGCGGCGAGGTAGCCCGGCGTCTCGTGCAGCCGCACGGTCGGTCCGTCGTAAAGCGAAACGCCGGTCTCCGGGTGGGCCAGATAGGCGTAGAACCCGCGCTCGACCAGATGCTCGTCGCGCTCGCACATGTCCTCGGCGTCATGCACGAGCGACGCCGCGACGCCGACGGATTGCAGCCGAATCGCGAGCGGCGCGGCGTCACACTGAGCCGTCCACGCGGACAGCGCCTGATTCAGCTCCGCCTCGCCACGGCGGCGGCCTATCAGCGTCGAGAAGCGATCATCCGCTGCAAACGCGGCGTCCCCGCCGACAGCGCAAAGCGACTCCCACTGCGCGTCGTCGCCGACCGCAATCGCAATCCAGCGCTCGCGCCCCGCGTCGTCGTCGGCGCAGCGGTAGATGCCGTGCGGGCACATCCAGCTGGACTGATTGCCTTTGCGCGTCTGGTTGACGCCGTTGGCCGTGTAGTCGAGCAGC
This sequence comes from Dehalococcoidia bacterium, assembly GCA_965200625.1. GTDB lineage: Bacteria > Chloroflexota > Dehalococcoidia > Bin125 > Bin125 > Bin125. The sequence continues at coordinate 513,177 of OZ241375.1, read as the reverse complement.
GCCGGCCCCATCGTCGCCGCGACCGACTCAATCTGCGCCAGCTCAATCCGCTGCCCCCGCCCGGTTCGCCGCCGATGCCGCAGCGCCGAGAGGATTGCAACGATCGTGTGGCCGGGATTGACCACATAGTCGGGATAGTTCGTGCCCACCCCGACCGGTCGGCGTTCTGGATCCCCTGAGAGGTATGAGATGCCGGTGGTCGGCGTCAGGACTGCGCCAAAGCCGAGGAAGTCGCGGTGCGGCCCGCTCAGCCCCTGCATTGGCTGATAGGCGGCAATGATGTCCGGCTTCACCGCGCAGAGCTCCTCGTAGGTCAGCCCCCAGCGATCGAACATCCGCGGCGTCAGGTTGGAGAGGAAGATGTCCGACCGCTCGATCAGGCGCAGCGCCACCTCGCGCGAGCCTTCGACCGACATGTTGAGCAGGAAGGAGCGCTTGTCGGCGTTGAAGTTGTTGAAGTAGGCGCTGACGTTGTAACCCGATTTGCCCGGCTTCTGCGGCTGCCCGCGCCGCAAGCCGTCCACCCGCGCCTCGGACTCGACGCGAATCACGTCCGCGCCGAAGTCGGCCAGGGTGCGGCCCGCAATCGGCCCCGCGCCGAACCAGGAGAAATCAGCGACTCGAATCCCGTCCAACGGCCGCGCGCCGTTTGCTCTGCCGTTCCCGGTCATACCGCGCCCTCCCCGGCAAAGGCGATCAGGTCTTCGGCGGGGATGCCGACCTCATCCACCCACACCTCCTGATTATGTTCACCGATCTGCGGCGCGGGCCGATGAATGGTCACCGGCGTCGCCGACAAGCGATACGGCGCTCCAGGAAAGCGCAGCAGCGCGTCGTCCTGGCCGAGCGTGGTCGGCTGGTCGAACTCCAGCCACCACTCCCGCGCCGCCAGATGCGCGCTCTCGCCGATATCGGCCGGCGACGCCACCATCCCAATCAACAGCCGCCGCTCCTGGCCCTGCTCATAAGCCTCCATCGAGGTCTTGCTCTCGTAGAACGCGGTCAGCACCTCATGCGCCCGATTCATGATCGGCGCCAACCGCTCCAGCTCTTCCTGCGCGCCCAGAGCGCGCATGTTGAAGTTGGCGAAGGTCTCGGCGTATAGCGGATCAGTCAGATCCTCCGCCCGACCCTCTTCCTCCATCCAGCTGATCAGCTCCGACCAGGGCGAGCCAAAGCCGGGAATGCCGACGGCGGAGTAGATGTAACCGTCTTGAGTCTGATACGTGCCGATGCCCGGCATCCGCGGCCGCTCCCCGATCCGCACGCGGGAGGTGCGCTGAAAATCCCACTGCAGATGCGCCGTCTCCTGGCAGATTGAGAGCGCCTCCTGCATTGACGTCTCGACCTGCTGACCGCGTCCGGACGCCTCGGCCTGGAGCAGCGCCAGCAGCGCGCCCTGCGCCGCCGAAATGCCCGCCACGATGTAGGCCTGATTGCCGGCGATCCGCATCGGCGATCCGTCTGGGTAGCCCGCCAGCGTCGCGATCCCTGAGGCGGCCTGGGCGATCAGGTCCGTCACCTGCCAGCCAGCCTTGGGTCCGTCCAGGCCGAAGCCGGTGATCGAGACCCAGATCAGCGCCGGCTGCGCGGCGCGGTAGGCCTCTGGATCGACGCCCAACGCCGCCAGCTCCGCGCGCTCCGCCGCTGTCCAGGACTCGATTATGATGTCCGCCGACTCAACCAGCCGACCGAACAGCCAGCGGCCGTCGAACTGTTGTAGATCCACGGTGACGGAGCGCTTGTTCGCGTTGAAGTACCAGAAGCGCAGCGAGGTCTCGCGTCCCGGCTGGCCGTGATAGAACGGCGCTCGCGCCCGCGACGGCTCGCCGCCGACCGGCTCGACCTTGATCACGTCCGCGCCGAGATCGGCGAGCAGCTTCCCGGCGTACTGCCCCAACTCGGAGGTCAGGTCGAGAATGCGTACGCCATCAAGCGCGGTTTCGGTCATGTCGGAGTGCCCTGTGAGGTCGGGACAAGCGGGCGCTAGACGCCGGCCGCCGCTTTGACGTTGGCGGGCAGCCGCGAGGTGAACACCTCGACCGCCTCGCGCACCATCTCCTCGAGCACCTCCGCCGCCGGGCGCAGCTCGTTGAGCAGACCCGAGATTTGGCCCGCTGCGTTCATCAGCAAATCTTCGCGCTCGCCCTGCTTGGCCGCCTCCGCGATGTCAGCGATCAACAGGCCTTGCAGCCCCATCGGCAGCGCTTGCGTGCCGGAGTCCTCCCAAGCCTCGATCAGCTCGTTGGTGATGTTGCGCATCGTCTTGCCCGAGTAGAGGCGGGTGACGCGGGTGTCTTCGTCCTTGGCGGCGAGGATGCGGCGCTTGCGGAATTCGTCCAGGTTCGCCTCCTGGGTGGGGATGAAGACGGTCCCGCACCAGACGCCGACGCAGCCCATCGCCAGCGCTGCGGCCAGTCCGCGTCCGTCGCCGATGCCGCCGGCTGCGATCACCGGCTTCGGCGCGACCGCGTCGAGCACCTGCGGCAGCAGCGCCATCGTGCCGATCCGTCCCGTGTGACCGCCGGCCTCGTGACCCTGCGCGACGACGATGTCGGCGTTACCCTCGCTGACGCGGCGCGCGTTCTTGACGTTGCCGACCAGCGAGATCACCTTGCCACCCGCTTCGTGCACCTGATCGACGAACGGCGCGGGATTGCCCAATCCGGTGGCCAGCACGGGTACTTGCATCCCGGTGATCGTGTCCACCTGATCCTGCGGCGTGAAGCGCGGGGTGCGCACGTCCGCGCGCGGCGCTTGGACGTCGGGGAGCTCCAGATTCGCGCGAATCTCGCCGATCGCGTCCTTGTGCCCGTCGGGCAGCAGATCGCGCGGGTCAGCCGGGCGCTGACGCCCGCTCGGGCGCGGGGCGACGTTGGAGGGCACGAGGATATCGACGCCGAACGGGCGGTCGGTCAGGTCCTGAATCCGCCGAATCTGCGCCTCCAGCCGATCCGGCGGGAAGCCGGCCGCGCCGAGCACGCCGAGTCCGCCGGCGTTGGAGATCGCCGCGACCAGCTCCGGCCCCGCGACGCCGCCCTGACCGCCGCCCACGGTCGGCCCCATGCCGGCCAAGGCGATCGGGTATTCGATATCGAGCAGGTCGCACATCTCTGTGTGCAGGGTGGGACGCGTCACAATTCACCAACCGTTTCCACGCTTCAGCAGGGGTCGCCGGGTTCGTCGTGCTCTTAGTGTCGCACAGCCGCGGGCGCGTCGCGCCAGATCCATTCGACCGCGCCGCTCCGTGCAGCTGTCATTGTTCTAGCCCACTGACGCGCGGTCAATCCAGAGTCGGCCCGCGGCGGCGGTAGCATGGCAGCATGACGGCCACGAATCGTGACAGCCTTGGCGAGCGCCTCCTCGCCGTCTGGTCTGCGCTTGTCGCGCTCTGCTCACAGCTGTCCGGGCGCGCTGTACGGCGGCTGAAGCGGCCGTTGTTGATCGTCGTTGGCAGCGTCATCATCCTGATGCTGCTGATCGTCGTGCTGCAATCGGGCCTGGGCGTTGACAGCGACGAGACGATCACGGACAGCCACCGACCGGAAATTGTGGGCGGCGAATAGCTCGCCGCCACAGCGTGAGGGGAAGCAGATCAGCCATGCCGAGACCGAGTGAAGCGCTCATGAACGAGGCCGGAGAGTGGATCGCGGAGCAGCTCTCTGAAGAGGGGCTGATGGTCACCAGCGGCTTCGTCGACCTCGTCCTGGACATGGAATGGACGGCGATCGAGGAGGGTGTCCGGCCGGATGATCGCCCTGCCGTCCTGGACGCGGTGATGCGGAAGATGGTGGAAGAGAACGTGCATGTCGGCCCGCCGCCGGAGACGCTCTCGACCGACGGCATCGACACGTCGCAGATTCGTCCGGTGCCCCGCCAATTCGTCGAGCAGGTGTTGAGCTGGGAGGACGACTTTCTCGGATTCGCCGGCATTCGCCGCGCGGAGCTGGCGGGCTAGGCGGAGTCCCGACAGATGTCCAGGCAGATGTTCGGTCCGCGCCATACCGTCACGATTGAGCCGTCCGGCCTCACCGTGGAGGTGCCGGACGGCGAGCGGCTGATGCAGGCCGCCCGCGACGCGGGCTTCTGGTGGCCGAACCAGTGCGACATGCAGTGCCGCTGCGCGGGCTGCTTTGTCACGGTCATTGACGGCGCGGATCACCTCTCGGAAATGGGGCGGGCGGAGGCGGAGGCGCTGGTCAACCAGCGCGGTCGCCGCGCGCTTGAGGATCCGGTGCGGCTGGCCTGTCAGCTGGGCGTCTACGGCGACGCCACGGTGCGCAAGACCGGCGTGCGCGGGGGAGGCTGAGGCGGCGTCATGCAGGGGTTGCACGGGATTGATCTGGCGCGCCTGGAAGCCTTCGTCGAAGTGGCGACCGCGCGCTCGTTCTCCCGCGCCGCCAGACGCCTCAACCTGACTCAGCCGACGGTCTCCGCGCGAATTGCGCAGATGGAAACGCAGCTCGGCGTGGGGTTGTTCGAACGTCTGGGCCGGCGCGTGGATCTCACCGACGCCGGCCGCGCGCTGTTCCCGCACGCGCAGCGCACCCTGCAGGCCGCGCGCGACGCTGCGGAAGCGGTGCACGCGCTCCGCGCGGGCGGCGGCGGCAGCCTGGTGATCGGCACCGCGCCGACTGTCGGCACCTACGTCTTGCCTGGCCTACTCCAGCGCTACGCCGTCGCGCAACCCAACGTCGAGATTACGATCCGCACCGGGCGCAGCGAGGAAGTGTCGCAGATGGTGCTGGACGACGAAGTCCAGATCGGCTTCGAGCGCGAGCTCCGGCACGCCGAGATTGAGTCGGTACCGCTCTATAAGGACGACATCGTGCTGCTCGCCAGCCAGCATCACCCCTTGGCCCAGCAGGGACTGACCTCGCCGGCGGAGATTACGAACGAGGCCGTGATCTTCTTCGACAGGGGCAGCAGCTACCACGCGATCAGCCAGGCGGTGTTCCACGACTCGGGCGCCGCGCCGCGGCACTCCATCGACGTCGACAGCCTGGAGATGGCGAAGCGTCTGGTGCTGCGCGGACTGGGGCTCGCGTTCTTGCCCAAGGTGGCGGTCGAGGAGGAGCTGCGGCGCGGCGAGCTGGCTCCGATTGAGATCGAGTCGGCCATGCCGATCCGCCGCAGCATCGCCGTCATTCGCCGCCGCCGCCGCGCACTGAGCGACGCCGCGCTCTCGTTTCTCAGTCTCGTGGGGCATGTCTACGACGTGGAGGTAATGCCCGACATCCGCCAACCGGTGCACAGCATCAGCCGCCGCATACCCGCTGCCGGCTAATCGGGGTGTAGCCGCAGTCGCGCTAGGCGCGGACGGGGGGCGCGGTCGGCAGCGCGGAATCGTCGCGCAGCGCCTTGAGCATGTCCACATCCGCCTTGCCCGGCCCGCCGCCTTCATATCCTGGCACTTCCAGCAGCCACGCCGCCTTGCGCAGCACCCGGTTCCGCACCATCCGCCGGAACGCCTTCATGCCGATCGAGCCGTGACCGATGCTCTCGTGTCGATCCTTGCCCGAGCCCAGCTCCGTCTTGGAGTCGTTCGCATGGATCGCCGCCAGCCTGTCCGCGCCGAGCTCGCGCTGGAATTCGTCTACCGTCGCCTTCAAGCCGGCAATCGTGGCGACGTTGTAGCCCGCCGCGTGCGCGTGGCAGGTATCGAGACAAATCCGCACCCGCGGGTGATCGACGGCGTTCATGATCGCGGACAGCTCGGCAAACGTGGACCCGACTGAGCGTCCCGCGCCGGCGTTGTTCTCCAGCAGCAGCAAGGAGTCGTCGGGCGTGCGGTCCAGCGCCTCCGACATCGCGGCGGCGATGCGCGGCAGCGCGTGATCAAAGCCGGCGCCCATGTGTGAACCCACGTGGAAGATCACGCCCTCCGCGCCGATCCGTGAGGCGAGCTCCAGTTCTGCTGCCAGGGTGTCCGTCGACTTGCGCAGCAACTCATCATCGGGCGAGGCGAGGTTGATCAGATAGACCGCATGAATGAAGGCGGATTGCAGCCGGGCGGCGCGCATCTGTTCGCGGAAGGCGGCGCAGTCCGCATCGGGATGGTGCTTGCGCCGCCACATCTGCGGCGCCGCGCCGAAAATCTGAAACGACTCTGCCCCGAGCGCGACCGCGCGGCCCACGGCCTTGTCGATGCCGCCGGCGGAGGACACATGCGCGCCGAGGGCGGGCGTCCGCGCCACGGTCAGAGCCCGACCGCTCGGGCGGCTCGCTCGATCGCGCGGCGCAGCGGCTGCGCGATCGCGGCCCGCTGCACGGCGGCGTTCAGCGCATCCTCGGGAACCGGACGGTGGAGACGGACGATTGCCGTTCCGCTCTCAAGGTCGCAGGCCACGGCGGACACGCCGTCCAGCCGGCTCAGCGACGCCTTGACCCGATTCGCGCAGACTCCGCAGACCAGACCATCGATCTCCAGCCTCGCATGCCCCTCGGCCAGCGCGGTGACGCGGGATTCGGGCGCGCGCAGGAGTCGTCGCGGTTTGATCCAGGCCATGCCCACATCTTATCGATTCTGCCAGTCGAGGTAGCGGCGCACCGCCCGCGCGCACGACTCGATGCTCTGGTAACAGGCGATGCCGTGCTCGTTGAGTCGGCGCTGGAGGTCGAGTCCGCGGGCGAAGCCGTGATTGCTGCGCGGTTGGCGAATGACCACCGCGAGCGGCTTCGACAGCTTCGGCACCACCGCCGCGAGGGAGGTCGCCGTCTTCTCCGCGAACTCGTCGTCGCGCGCCCGCGTGCCGCCGTCTGTACCGGTGTGCACCATCAACCAGTCGATGCTTGGATCGTCCGCCACCGCCGTCAGCGCGGTCTCCATGTGGTTGCCCTCGAACATGAAGCCGGCGTCGAGCGGGTTGCGGATCGACGTCCCCGCGACCGGCGTGAACTCGCGCAGCACCCGCTGCGTCTGCTCACCGAACCAGGGGACGGGGATGCCGTTGCGGTCGCAGATGTCGGCGGCCAGCACCGAGACGCCGCCGCCCCCGCCGAGCACGGCGCAGCGCGGGCCGTTGACGGTGGGCATCCGCTCAATCGTGACCGCCACGTCGAGCAGCTCCTCGACGCTGTGCGCGGGAATAAACCCGGCCTGCCGCTGCACCGCGTTCCAGATCTGTGCCGATCCGGCCAGCGAGCCGGTGTGCGAAGACGCCGCCCGCGAGCCGGCCTCGGTCAAGCCGCCCTTGAGCACGACCAGCGGCTTGCGCGCCCGCGCCATCTCGCGCGCGACGCGCAGAAACTGCCGTCCGTTGCGAATGCCCTCGAGATAGGCGAGCACGATGTTGGTATCGGCGTCATGCGCGAGGAACTCCAGGAAGTCGGCCTCGTTCAGGTCGGAGGCGTTGCCGAATGAGGCCACGTTCGAGAAGTCGATCCCGCGCCGGACTCCCTCGCCCACCACCTCCGACGCGTTCATCCCCGACTGCGAGAGCATCCCGACGTAGCCCGCGGTCGTCGAGCCCTCATCCATCCACGAGACGCCGCCGCGGGTTGAGTGAATGCCCATGCAGTTGGGGCCGATCAGGCGGATCCCCGCCGCGCCGAGTCGGCGCAGGACCTCCGCTTCGAGATCGGCGCGCTCGCTGCTGCCGGTCTCGCCGAAGCCGGCGGTGAACAGGTGGATGACCTTGACGCCCTTGGCGATCGCGTCATCGATCAGGCCCAGAATCGCCGACGCCGGCACAGCGGAGATCAGCGATTCGACCGGACCGGGAACCTCGGCGAGCGATCGGTACAGCGGCGTGCCGTCGGGCAGCTCGCCGCCGCGGGGGTTGAGACAGTAGACGTTGGGCACGCGGTTGAGCTTGCGGATGCCGCGCAGGAACATCTGCCCGCCGCCCCAGCCGGTCGTGCGCGGCGAGACGCCGGCGATCGCCAGCGAGTTTGGCGCGAACGCCGTGGCCAGGGCCGCTTGCGCGTCAGCTTCGTTTCGGACTCCCGCAGGTACCAACGTCATGTGCAACTCTTCCCGTAGGCCCGATCAGCAAACCGATGACGGCAGCGCTAGCGTATCAACCCACTACCCGATGACTGACCTGACGATTCCTTCCTCGCTGGGACCCATCGCCGCGCGCTGGCATCAGCCAACTGCGCCCCCGCGCGGCGCGGCGCTCTGCGTAGGCGGCTTCGACGGCGGCTTCCAGGGCCCCGCCGAAGGCATCTACTCCGACCTGGCCGTGACCTTGCCCGCGAACGGCATCGGCGTCTTGCGGCTCGATTTCCGCGTCAAGACCTCACCTGGCCCGATCACGGACGGCACCGCCGATGTCCTCGCCGGCCTCGACTGGCTGAGCGATCAGGGAGTGACGCGGATGGCGTTGATCGGCCACTCCTACGGCGGCGCGATTGTGATCCGCGCGGCGGCGCGGTCGCCGGCGGTTGCGGCGGTCTGCGCGCTCTCGACGCAGACCATGGGCATCGAGCCGGAGGAAGTGCGCTCACTCGCGCCGCGTCCGCTGTTGCTGGTTCACGGCGCAGCCGACTGGCGCTTGCCGCCGCGCCTCTCGGAGTGGGTCTACTCGATCGCCGGACCCGGTCGTGAACTGCACATCCTGGACGGCGCAACCCACTCCCTGCGCCAGCGGCGCGCCGAGCTCTGGACGCTGCTCCTCGATTGGCTCGACCGCGCCTTGCCGGCGCAGCCCTGAGCGCGGAGCGCTCAGCACGCGGGGCTCAGAGCGGCGGTCGCTGCCAACCGCCGAGATCGCGCTCCAACGCGGCGGCCAGCGCCAAGGTCACGTCCTCGCGCCAGGGATGCGCCAGAATCTGCACGCCGATCGGCAGGCCGTCGCTCGACGCGCCACAGCGCAGCGCCGTCCCCGGCCAGCCGGCGATGTTGTATGGGCCGGTATAGAACATGCTGCGCAACTCGGGGCTGTAGGTCTCGCCGTGCTCGGGCGCGGGACGCGCGGCCACGGGCGCGACGATGGCGTCGTAGGGCTGGATGAACTGCAGCATCTCGCTGCGGAACCGATCCTGCCGCTCGAGCGACTCGGTGAAGACATCGGTCGCCGTCGGCTCGATCGCGTCGAAGCCCTGCTTCAGGAACGGCGACTCCTCGCTCGTGCCCCACTGATCCAGCATCCGCTGCACCCAGGCGCGGCCGTCACCGCCGCCCACGCGCGGCCACAGATCGACATACTCGGCGAGCGCCGGCGGGGTGTCCTGGACCACCGAACCGACGCGCTCCGCCAGCGCGGTCACGGCGGCGTCCAGCGTCGCCCGCGTCTCGTCGTCCGGCGGGAGGTAGCCATCGACGTCGGCGTACCAGGCGATGTTCAGATTCGAGAGCTCCACGTCTGCCGGATCGCGCAGCGGGACGGGGTGGATGAACGGATCGACGCCGTCGGGGCCGGAGATGATCGGCAGCGTCAGGATCAGGTCTTCGACGTAGCGGGTCATCGGCCCGATGGTCGTCCAGGCCTCCAGCGCGCCCATGCCCCAGGGCACAATGTGGCCTGTGCGCGGCACCCGACCGGCGGTGGGCTTGATCCCACAAATGCCGCTGAAGTGTGAGGGCAGACGGATGCTGCCGCCGGTGTCGCTGCCCAGGTCGAGCGGCGATCCGCCTGCGCAGACGATCGCCGCCGCGCCGCCGCTCGAGCCGCCCGGCGTGCGCTCGGGATTGAAGGGGTTGCGCGTCTGTCCGTAGATCAGGTTGTCTGTCTCGCCCGAGAGCGTCAGTTCCGGCGTATTCGTCTTGCCCATCAGAATCGCGCCCGCAGCCCGCAGCCGCGCCGCGACCGTTGAGTCCGCTTCAGGCACAAAGTCCTTGCGCCCCAGGGTGCCGCCAGTTGTGATCACGCCCTCCGTATCGTGCGAGTCCTTCAGCGTGATCGGCGCGCCGTGCAGCGGGCCCAGCGCGTCGCCGCGGGCAATCGCCGCGTCCGCTTCCGCCGCCTCGGCCTGCGCCCGCTCCGCTGAGAGCTGCACGACTGCGTTGAGCGTTGGATTCACGGCCTCGATCCGGGCGAGGTGCGCTTCCAACACTTCGGCGGCGGAAACCTCGCGCTCGCGGATCGCGCGGACGATTTCGGTGAGCGAAGAAAATGTGTCAACCATTGGACGCCTCCGGCGATTGCCGCGAGATGCCGCGTGCGCGTCAGCGGCCCTGGAATTCTGCGGGACGCTTTTCGGCGAAGGCGGTGGTGCCTTCGCGGGCGTCCTCCGTGACCATAATCTCAGAGTAAAGCTGCGATTCCAACGTCATGCCCTCGGCGAATCCCGATTGCAGCAGGACGCCCTCATACGCCGCGCGCTTCGAGGCGCGGACGGCGAGCGGGGCGTTCGCGGCGATCTCCTCGGCCCATTCGCGCGCGGTCGGCAGCAGCGCGTCCGCGGTCGTGACGGCGTTGGCCAGACCGATCCGATGCGCCTCCTGCGCGTCGAGATGGTTGGCGCGCAGGAGCAGCTCCAGCGCCTTGCCGAACGGCACGTAGCGCGCCAGCCGCTGCACCTGTCCGCCGCCGGGCAGCAGGCCGCGCTTCGGCGCCATTGAGCCGATTCGCGCGGTGTCGCTCATGATCCGCAGATCGCAGGACAGCGCCAGCGCAAACCCGCCCGCCAGGCACCAGCCGTTGATCGCCGCAATCACCGGCTTCCAGGTCTGATCCGGGCCCCAGCTGGAGAGACCGGCGGCGTTGGACGGATCGGTTTCCCGTCGGGCGGCCGACGCGGCGGCGCGGTCGATTTCGTCGCTGTGGGCGTCGGGGCGCACCAGATCGCGGCCCGCGCAGAAGGCGCGGCCGGCGCCGGTGATGATCGCGACATGCAGCCCGTCATCACGGTCGAACTCCGACCAGAACTGATCGAGCTGGCGCGACATCTCAGGGTTGATCGCGTTCATCCGCTCCGGTCGGTCGAGCGTGATCGTCGCAATCTTGCCGTCGGTTTCGATGCGAACGGACATGAGCGCTAGCCGCCCGCCACGGCGGGGACGATCGAGACCTCGTCGCCCTGACTCAGCGCGGTGTGCAGGCCTTCGAGAAAGCGCACGTCCTCGCCGTTGACGAAGAGGTTGACGAAGCGGCGGATTTCGCCGTCCTCATCAACGATCCGTTCGCCGATGCCGGGGAACTGGCGCTCGAGGTCGAGCACCAGGTGCTGCAAGGTATCGCCCGCTGCCTCGACGATGTCCTGCTGGGAGGTCAGGGAGCGCAGCGGAGTGGGAATGCGCACGGAAACGCTCATCACCGGGGCTCGATTCGTTCTGCTCAGTCTTGCCTGATTAGAGATTAGCGCGGGTCCTGAAGCGCGTCTGCGCTGGCCAATGCAGTCGCGGCGGCGGCTACTCCGCCGGCTCGGGTTCCCAGAGCACGCGGCAGACGCCGCAGACGAGCGCGGAGATCACCTCGCGGCCGCCCTCCGCCTCCAGCTCCAGCGTCTCGTACTCGATCTCCGCCTCCGCCCCGCAGTCGGGGCAGAGCGGGCGGAGCACGTAGTCGAAATCTCCCGAGGTCACCGAGCTGCGGTGCACGAGCGTGTCGATATCGACCCACTCATCGAAGGGCACCGCGCGCACGGCGAAGCTGGCGAGATCGGCGGAAAGATCAGCCGACATCCCCGAATCGGGCCGGTCGCCGGGTGATCGTCCGCCGCTGCGTGTACTCATAGGCGCAGTCTAGGGCGCTTGCGGGACTAGCTGCGCGGCATCGAGCGCAGGGCGGACTCGACGTCGTTGTCGCTCCAGCCCTGGCGGGCGCTGGCCTGCGACTTCCCGAAGAGGTCGGAGTTGTTGTAGCGCTTCTCTTCGAGGATCGAGTTGCCGAACGGTCGCTGCGCGCCGCAGGCTCGGCAGCGCCCAATCGAGGAGGGGCCGTTGGGCATGTCTATGATCCAGCGATGAACGCAAACAGCAGGGTCAGCTACGGCGGTAACCATGGTCGTTCTCCTGGAGAAACCCAGTCGCCGCCAAGCGCCTGTGCCAGGATCATAGTTGACGTAGAAGCCGCGTACCGGCTTACGGTCGGAATCTGTTGATACCGTGCATACCGCAAACTGGCCGCGCCGTCCGGCGGCAAGTTGTATCGCTACCGAAGAATATACGTTCTAGTTTATTCGTCAGCTGGCCGCTGCTTCCCGCTGTGCAGCGTCAAGTTCGCGACCAGGCTGGCGGTTCGTACTAGCGGTTGGGACTAGGCGCTCATCGACTTGAGGAACTCGAGCGCGCCCTCGGGGTGAGCATGGAAGTCGCGGGGCGCGTCGATGATCTCGCGGACGACGCCCGCGGCGTCGATCACGTAGGTCATCCGCGCGGTGATTCCGCGCTCTTCATTGAGAATCCCCCACGCCTTGCCGGTCTTGCCCCAGGGGAAATCGCCGAGCAGGGGGAACTCCAGGCCCAGCTCGATCGCGTACGCGCCGTTGGCGAAGGGGGAATCGACTGAGATGCCCAGCACCTGGGCGCCGGCCTCCTGGAACTCGCTGTGCAGCTCCTGGAAGCGGATCAACTCGTTCGTTCAACCGCCGGTGAAGGCGAGCACGTACCAGGCGACCACGACCGGCTGCCCGCGGTAGTCGGACAGCGTGTGCTGCTTGCGGTCGCCGTCCATCAGCGTGAAGTCGGGCGCGACCTGTCCAATTTCGACTGCCATGGGACGGCTCCTGCCTGATTCTGTCTGTGCTGCGCCTCAGCGGCGCGGTGCGCTGACCATATCCTAGTCGCTGGGTATACTTCGCACATGGCTAACGGCGCTGAGCACGACTTGGGTGTGGCGGAAGTGCTGGAAGCGGAAGCGATCGGGCCGCCCGGTCAGCGGCGCTTCCGCCTGCGCGTGATCGCCGGCGACCAGACCGCCTCGATCTGGTGTGAGAAGACGCAGGTCAGCGCGCTGGCGGAGGCGATCCAGCAGGTTCTGGCGCGCCACCGCCGCGCCAATGAGGGACGCCGTCCGGTGGCGCTGCCGCTGGAGCCGTTCCCCGATCGCCCCACGCATGACTTTCTGGCCGGCCGCATCGCGCTGGGGTACGACGAGTACGCCGAAACGATCACGCTGTTCGCCACCGACATCGAGGCGGGCGGACCGAACGCGACGCCGACGCTGCGGGTCGACCTCGACCGCCGCGCGGCGCGATTGTTCACCGTCCAGGCGGAGGAGACGGTCGCCGGCGGCCGGCCCACTTGTCCGCTCTGCCAGCAGCCGATTGAGGGATCGGCACACCTGTGCCCGCGCAGCAACGGGCACGCGGAGGATGCGCTCGCCGAAATCGGGCCGCCTGAGTTGTAGGCCCGGAGGCGTCCCTTGTCCGTCTACGAAGGTTCGCCGTCCCGAGACTGGCTGACCGCGCGCGCCGCGCCGCAGCACTCCGCGCTTCTGAGAACGGTCGCCCGCGTCGCCTCCAGCCTGCCGCCCCGGCCGCCGCTGTGGACCTTCCAGTTCATTTTCAGTCTGCTCGGCACGGCCAGCTTCTTCGCCTGCTTCTTCTATCTCACCACGACGCTCCCGCGCGAGATGACCGACCAGGGCTTCAATCTCACGGAGGTCGGCCTGGTCGTGGGCGGTTACGCGGCGATCCCGATCCTGCTGCGGCCCTTCGTCGGCCGCTGGAGCGACGGCGGCCACCGCATACTACAGATGCGCCTCGCGCTGCTCGCCTTCATCGCCTCGTTCGTGCTGATGATCTTCACCGACAATCTCTGGGCGCTGTTCGGCCTGCGCTGCGTGCAGGGCGTCGGGATGGCTGCCTACCCCACCTCCGCCGGCTCGCTGGTCGCGGAAATCGTCCCCCCGATCCGGCGCGGCGAAGGGCTGGGCTTTTTCGGCCTCTCGACGAGCTTCGCGCAGACCGCCTCACCGGTCGCCGGCGGCGCGATCGCGGTGCTCGGCGGCTTCGAAGGCGTGCTCGTGCTGGGCGCGGTGACCGCGGCGGTGTCGCTGGCCGTCACCCTGTTCCAGCGCGAGCCGCCGCGGCCCAGCACGCCGCCGCCTCCGGTCTCGATCAAGGCGCTGATCCCGGCGCGGGCGGTGTTTCCGATGATCGTCTTCCTCAGCGTCACGCTCGGCTTCTCCGTCGCCGCGGCCTTCCTGGAGCCGCTCGCCGATCAACCGCACCGCGATCTCGGCTTCATCCCCTTCTTCTTTATGTTTAGCGGCGTCGGCGCGATGCTCTCGCGGCCCCTGGCCGGACGCGTCTCCGATCGCGTGGGCCGCGTGCCGGTCATCATCCCCGGCCTGATCGCGACCTGCGCGGGGATGGCGCTGGTCGCTCAATCCGAGACGGCGCTCATGCTCTGGATCGCCGGGCTCCTGACCGGGATCGGCATGGGCGGCGCGCACACCGGTCTGCTGGCGTTGGCCGTCGACCGCGTCTCCGCTACCCAACGCGGCGGCGCGACCGCTACCTTCCAGCTTGCCTGGGACGTCGGCGGGTTCGCCTCTTTCCTGATCGGCATTGTCGGGGCGTTCTTCAGCGTTGAGCTGATCTTCTGGATCGCGGCGTTGGGCGCGCTCGTCGCGCTCGCCGCCTTACTGCTGGGCCGCGTGATGGGCTGGACCCAGTCCGCGCCGCCGGCAATGGAACAGCTAGGCGCCGGTGCCGCGGCGGGAGGCGGGTGATGCGCCATGTCCCATTGGTCGCCGCCCTCTGAACAGCGCGATCAGCACGAGTTGCAGGAGCTCACCCGGGAAGCGCCGGCCGCTGCCGCGTTCAGTAGGGGTTGGTATGCGATGGCGCTGTTCGCGGGCGTCGCGTTGGTGTGCATTCTGGGATTCTCGACGGATCTCTTCGACTCGGGGCCGACCAACGCGGACGTCAGCGCGGCCTACCGCGACGGCCTCGACCGCGGCACAATCCAGGCCGAGGAGCGTTGGGCCGCAGACCTGGAAGAGGCGTGGTGGGAGCAGTACAAGATCGGCAAGGCCGAGGGCTCATCCCTGGCGCCGGCGCTGATCGAGGCCGTGCGTGACGGCTTTAGCTGGGCCGGCGGCTACGAGGCCGGGATGCAATCGGTAGACATCGATGTCGAAGACGAATACCGCCAGGGCTGGATGGCCGGCTACCAGGAAGGCTGGAGCGCCGTCGCCGGCACGGAGCCAGCAGCGCCGCAGGTTCCGGATCCGCCCGAGCGGTTTCGCAGTCAAGCGGAAGGATCGGAAGGGCCGGGCGAACCTTGAAGCGCCGGTTCACACTCGCATTGGTCCTGTCGTTCGCCGGTGGCGTACTGCTGACCGCCGGCCTCGGCGGCGCGCTGGGCGTCTTCGATCGCGGGCCAACCGTGCTGGATGTCCGCGACGCCCGCGAGCGCGGCCGCGCGGAGGCGGCGGCTGAGGTGGACGCGCGGATGGACGGCGCGCTCGAGGAGCGCCGCGAGGCGGGCTATCAGCGCGGGCGCGAGGCGGCGGAGTGGCTCTCGCTGGATCGCCTGCCCAATCCGGACAACTGGATCGCCGGCGTCACGGCGGGCCGCGAGCAGCGGCGAGAGTTGGCGGAGGCGGCGTATCAGGCCGGCGTCGCCGACGGCGAAATGCAGGGTCGAGACGAGGCGCTGGGCGCGGAGCGCATGAGCGAGGAGCAGGCGCCGCCAACGCAATCGAGCCGCTAGCCGTGCGGCGTGCGCTGACCCCACTGGTTCCAGTGGATGATTTGGTCAAGCGGCACCCGCGGCGCGGGCTTGAAGGCGTCGCCCGTGAAGTAGGCCATCGGCAGCAGGACCGCCTGGGTGACGTCCTCGGGGATGCCGAGCAGCTGCTGCGAGAGCGACTCGTTGCGCAGATGCAGCGTCGTCCAGGCCATGCCGATCCCGCGGGCGCGCGCCGCGAGCATGAACGACCAGGCGCCGGGGATGATCGAGCCGTAGGTCGCCGCTTGCGCCATGTAGCCGGCGTGCTCGACGCGGCCCGTGATGCAGGCGATCAGCAGCGCCGGGCATCGGTGCATCTCGTTGGCCAGGTAGGTCGCCGATCGGGACACGCCCTCAGCCGCCGCCGCGCGCGGATCGCCCTCCGGCCAGCGCGGGCCTTCATCCGCCCGCGCGTTGGCCAACTCCATGAAGCTGTCGCGGTAGATTTTGGCGATCCCGGCGATCTTCTCCGGGTCGGTGACCACCAGCCACTGCCACTGCTGGGAGTTGGACGCCGTCGGCGCTTGCAGGGCGATCTCCAGGCACTCCGTGATCACCTCCGGCTCAATCGGGCGGTCGAAATCCAGCCGCAGCCGGACCGACCGTGTGGTCGTCATGATGTAGTCCGATTCGTAGCGGCTCATGTCGTGGTTCCCTTCAGTGGTGTGGGTTCAGGATTGCAGCTGGCTGAGGCGTTGGATGCGGATCCGTTCGGGCAGCGTCTTGCCGTACCGGCGCACCAGCCCGGCCATGACATTGCCCGGCCCCAGCGTCAAGTATCGCCGCACGCCCTCCGCGTGCAGCGTGTTCAGCACTTGCAGCCACTCCACGGGCCGCACGTACTGCGCGCGCAGCTCGTCTCGCAGCTGCGCGGCGCTGGTGATCACCTGCCCGTCGCGGTTACCGATGATCGGGGTGAACTCAGCAGCGATCGGCAGCGCGTCGATCAACGCGCGGTTGGCGGCGTCGGAGCGCTCGAACGCGGGCGTGTGAAACGCGCCAGCGACGCGCAGCGCGACCGCCTGGCTGCCGAACGCGGGCGCCTCGGCGGCGGCCCGCGCAAGCGCCTCGGACGATCCGCCGAGCACGGTCTGATCGAGCGCATTGTGATTGGCCAGCACGGCCCCGGATCGGGCGGCGATCGCCTCGGCCGCCTCGCGGCCCGCGCCGACCAGCGCGAGCAGCCCGCCGGGCGATTCCACACAGTCGCGATCCATGCTGCGGCCGCATCGCCAGGCGAACCTGAGCGCGGATTCCAGATCGACCGCGCCTGAGAGCGCCAGCGCCGAGTTCATGCCGCTCGAGTGGCCGGTGACGAAGCGCAGGGGGCCAATCTGCGCCGCCGCCCTGGCGTGCTCCGCGACCGCCCAAGCGATCAGGTAGGGCTGCAACAGCGACGGCTGACGCAGCGCCCGTTCATCGGCGGGATCTTCGCTAAGCCCGAGCCGCCAGAGATCGCAGCCGCTGAGCTGCGCCGCCAGCCGAAACGCCTCTTGGCCCTGCGTTGGGAGCGCAGCGAAATCGGCGGCGAGATAGCGGACGCCGCCCGCGCGCTGCGCGCCCTGCCCCGGACAGATCAGGACGGTGGGCGGAGGCGGATTCACGGATGCAGCATCAGGTGCAGCGCCAGAGCGGACAGCAACCGGCACAGCGCCTCAGGCAAGTCGCCCGGGATGCACCGTCCGGCTTGGGCGGGCGTCTACTTGTGATGGTCTGGACCCATGTCGGTCAACTCGATGATGTTGCCGTCCGGATCCTTGCAGAACGCCGCCCAGATGCCGTCGTTGTCGCGCTGGTTCGGCTCGACCATGATGCTGACGCCGTCCGAGCGCAGCCGCTCGAGCTCCGAGTGGAAGTCGCCGGTCGGAATGTAGAGCGCGAAGTGCGGGCCGATGCCCTCGACGCTCTGATCCATCTCGCGCTGCATCAGATGCAGCTGCAGCGCGCCGACCTCGTACCAGGCGCCGGGAAAACCGAAATCGGGTCGGTCGATCTCTCCCAGCCCCAGCTGCTCACCGTAGAAGCGCTTCGATGCCTCGACATCGGAGACGCAGATCGCAACGTGGCTGTATCCGGCAACTGCAGGCATATCGACCTCCCTTGAACGCCCCGATACGCTGGGTACCGGGCTGATCGTCGTGCTCTGAGTGCGATGATACAGAACACGGACAACACTGTCGGCCAGACAACGGCGGGCGTGAGGAGAGGCTGGGCTGATGTCGGAACTTCGATGGGAGCCGCCGCCCGCCGGCGGCGGACAACGCGCCGTCTTGCCCGGCGACCCGCAGCAGCCCCGCCGCGCCGACGGCCCGAACCGCTGGTCGGTGGCGCTGCTGATCTTCGTCATGATCGGCGCCGCCTTTGCGGTCGGCGTGGGGGTGATGCGCGTCATTGACGCCAGCGACGGCTACAGCCAATTCCTGCGCAGCTCGCGCGGCGGCAGCGCCCCCGCCGGCCTCCCGGCCGCTGTCCAACCCGCCACTGATGACGACAACCAAGAGGCGGCCGCCGTCGACA
Source organism: Dehalococcoidia bacterium (assembly GCA_965200625.1). Taxonomy (GTDB): domain Bacteria; phylum Chloroflexota; class Dehalococcoidia; order Bin125; family Bin125; genus Bin125. Next base: position 495,092 of record OZ241375.1, on the reverse strand, counting down.
GCAGCGGGCGGCAGTCTCGGTTCAATCTCCTGGACGAGATCGTCGAAGTGCTCGACAAGGACTTTGTCGAGCCTGCGAAGTTCGCCTCGCTGGACACGCTGGAGTCGGCGATCGACGGGATTCTGGACGCCCTGGACGATCCGCACACGGTCTACATCGACGCCGAGCGCTACCGCCTCGCCAGCGAAGACATCGGCGGGTCGTTCGAGGGCATCGGCGCGACCGTCAACCAGGCCGACGGCGCGATCGTGATCGTGCGGCCATTTAGCGACTCCCCGGCGGAGCAGGCCGGGATCCGGGCTGGCGACGTGATCCTCGAGGTGGACGGCGAGTCGACCGAGGGCTGGAGCGTGGAGCAGGCCGTGGCCGTGATTCGCGGCCCGCGCGGCACGGACGTCGCACTCCTGGTGCGCCACGCCGACGGCGAGGAAGAACTGATCGTCATCACCCGCGACCGCATCGTGGTGCCCAGTGTGCAGTCGGCCTCGATCACCGACCGCGCCGGGCAGCCGGTGGCGGATATCGGGTACATCTACATCTCCCAGTTCACCGAGGACTCGCGCGGCGAGCTCCTCGATCTGCTGGACGGCGCGCGCAACGCCGGGCTGACGCAGCTGATCATCGATCTGCGCGACAACCCGGGCGGGCTGCTGCGGGCCACGGTCGATACGACGGGCGAGTTCATTGACGAAGGCGTGATTTTGCGCCAGATCGGACGCGACGGCAGTGAAGAGGTCTTCAGCGACCGCGCTGGCGGCGCGGGCGTCGACCTGGAGCTGGTGGTGCTGATCAACCGCAACAGCGCGTCCGGCTCGGAAGTGATGGCGGCGGCGCTGCGCGATCACGGCCGAGCGGTATTGATCGGCGAGACGACGACCGGCAAGGGCACGGTCAACGTGCCGCGCCGTCTCTCAAACGGCAGCGTGCTTTATGTCAGCATCGCCCGCTATCTGACGCCCAACAGCCAGGAGGTGGAGGGCGTCGGCGTGGCCCCGGATATCGAGATCGCGATCCCGCAGACCGGCTTCGCGGCCGGCCAGGACCTTCAGCTGTTCGTCGCGATTGAGTACCTGCGCGGTCAGTACGATCCGAACGCCGGCGCAGACGACGCAGCCGAGCAGACGGAATCGGCGGACCCGGAGCCCTCCGCGCCGGAGGGCGCGGACGAACCTGAGGAGCCCGACGAGCCTGACGAAACTGGCGACTCCGAGGAGTAGGCTGCGCGTCGTTGGCGCGCGAGCGCTTGAGCGGAAAGGAATGGCGATGACTTCGAACCCTGACGGTTGGGCGCGGCCCGAGCTGATCTGCGAAACCGGTTGGCTGGCCGAGCACCTCGACGATGACGATGTGGTCGTGCTCGACTGCGACCTGCTCGACGCTTACCTGCGCCTGCATATCCCCGGCGCGGTCTGGTCGCTGTCGCGGTACTGGAAAACTGACCCGCGCGACGACTCGCAGATCTACGGCATGTCCGACCCTGAGCAGTTCGCGCGGCTGGTCGGGCGGCTCGGGATTACGCCGGATACGACCGTGGTTGGCTACGACGGCTCCGGTTCGCTCTACGCCGCCCGCGCCTGGTGGACCTTCGACCGCTTCGGGCACACCAACTTCAAGATTCTGCACGGCGGGCTGGACAAGTGGTACGCCGAAGGCCGCCCCCTGTCGCGGGAGAACCTGCGCCCGCAGGCGGTCGAGTATCCGACGCCACCAGCGCCGCACGACGACTCGATCTGCCGGCTCGACGACATCCCCGGCGCGATCGGGGACGACAACCACGTCTTCTGGGACGTGCGCTCGGACGGCGAGTGGACGGGCGCCAACAAGCGCGGCACCCAGCGCGGCGGCCGCATTCCCGGCGCGGTGCATCTGGAGTGGCTGCACACCCTCGACAGCCCGGTGCGCACGCTCAAGCCGCCCGCCGAGCTGCGGCAGATGCTCGCCGACCTCGGGATCACGCCCGACAAGACCGTGACCACCTATTGACAGGGAGGCATCCGTGCGGCGCACGGATACTGGCTCCTGCAACTGCTCGGCTACAACAACAGCCGCAACTACGACGCGTCCTGGCACGAATACGGCAACGCGCTCGACCAGCCCATCGAAACCCCGAACGACTAGGGCGCATCCGCACGATGAGCTGAGGCCGCTCTTCCCTGTGCTGGGGAGAGCGGCCTCAGCTCGTTATGTGCAGCTGCTTATGTGAATCGGGTCTCAGCCCTGCAGCACGGCGGCGAGCGCCGCCTCGACCTCGGCCAGCGGCGCAAACGCCTCAAAGCGGGCGGTGACGACGCCGTCGGCGTTGACGACGAACGTCCACTCGTCCGTGTGCAGCCCCCACTCTTCGAGGATCGGCGTCTCGATCGGCTCTTCGCCGAGCCGCACCTGCTCGGGGTTCTCATAGAGGTCGACATGGATGTAGTTGGCCGCCTCGCCGAACAGGCTGCGCACCTCCGAGAGCACCTCGGCCTGCGGACCGCAGAAGGCGTTCGTGCAGAAACCGGGGGAGGCGAAGACCACCACAAACGGCTTCCTGTCCGCGACCGCGTCGGCGAGCGAGACCAGGTACAACCCCGGATCGGGCGTCTCGCCGGTCGACAGGTCGGCGATGTTCGCAACATCGATCAGCGTGCGGCTCATCGACGGCGGCGCGGCGTCGCCGACGGACGGCGCGGAGGTGTCGGCCGGGACGTCGAGCGCGATGCCGACGTCGGCGAAGCCGTCCTCGGCGGGAATGTGCAGAATCAGGTTCCAGCGGCCGGCCGCGGTGAAGTCGACCGTGGCGACGTGGAAACCGCGCACGCCGTCGGGGAAGCGGGCGAAGCGGGCGATCACTTCCTGCATCTCGCCGGGCTCGTTCTGGGGCAGCACGGTGACGCTCAGCGCCGGAAATTCGACCAACCCCTGCGGACCCTCAATCACGACCGAGATGCGGTGTTCGCCGGGCGAGATGTCGGGCGTCCCGATCGCGATGATGTAGCCGTCCCCGGAGACGTAGACCGGGTAGCCGGAGTCGCGCAGCAGCTGCAGACGCGGGCTCAGGTCGTCATAGGCCGCCTCTTCCAGGATGCCCACCGACATCCCCGACTCCATCCCGCCCATGCCGTTGTCGTCTTGCTGCGCAGGGGCATCGGCGGTTTGCTGCGCCTCGGTCTCCGCGGCGGCTTGCTGCGCCTCCTGCTGGGCCTGGGGCTGCGGCTGGTCATCGCGCGCGGCGGGGCGCTGCGTACTGGATGACGTGCCTGAGCTCGAACCGCTGGACGCGCTGCCGCTGGACGTTGAGGCGGGCGAGCTCGCCGTCTGCTGTTCAGCCTGCTGCTGGGCAACCATCTGTTCCTGCTGCGGTTGCTCGTCCGACGTGGACGAACAGGCGGAGACGGCCAACGCCGCCGCCGCGACCGCGCCGATCAACGCCGGCCACCGCCAACGGCTCGCCGACCCACGCGACATCTTCCGGAATGCGTACATGAAATCCCTCGCTCGATCGGGCCGGTGTCCCCGGCTGCGTCAACCCTACTCGCCGCCGACGTAGGAGCCGAAGGTGAAGGCGAAGATGCGGAACTGGTCGGAGTCGGAGCGCAGCTTCAGCTCATGCTCCGACCACTCGGGCAGGTTCAGGAGTCGGTAGAGGTCGTTCTCCACTACCCGGATGTACGACCGCCCCTGCTCGTCCCAGTTGATGTGCTCGCCCGCCTCTTCAAACGCGAGCCAGCGGCCGTCCAGCTCGATGTAGACATCGAACGGCTCGTTGTCCTCCGCCACGGTCAGCACCACGTTGGTCGTGCGCCCGCGCACGACCAGGGCAACATAGTCCTCGAGATTCTCAGTCTCGCGGGCATGGATGATCGCCTCGCCCTCCGTCCGCCAGAGGCCTTCTAGGTACCAGCGGTTGTGCTCGCGATCCGACAGCTCGACATCGTGGTACAGCGTGTCGATGTCCGTCCCGGCGAGGAAGTAGCTTTCCTGGCCGGCGTACGGGCCGCCCGAGCCGACGTTGCGGCGCCAGCCCATGTAGAGCTCCCGCGTCTGGCGCGGGACGCCCGCCTGGCGGGTCGGGACCGAGACGTCCACGCCGAAGGGGACGTCGGAGAGATCGCGTCCGACCGCCTCCAGCGCGGCGCGGATCTCGCGCTCGCTCTCCTCGTAGTGGCCTTCGCCGAAGTGGAAGTAGCGGACGCCCATCGGCGAGCCGTCGTCGGTCGGCCCGATCAGATACTTCGCCGGCCAGTAGCGGTTGCTGAACGCGCGCCAGGTGCGGTAGTCGTTGTCGATCGGCACGTCGTACTTGATGTTGTACTCGGCGATCGCCTGGCGGATGTTGTCCGGCACTTTCTCGAACTCGAACTCGGGCGTGTGTACGCCGAGGATGACCAGCCCGTGCTCGCGGTACTTCTCATCCCACGCCGTCAGGAACGGCAGCGTGCGCACGCAGTTGATGCAGGTGTAGGTCCAGAAATCGACCAGCACGATGTTGCCCTTGGCCAGCTCCAGCGCGATGGTCGTCTCTTCCCCGTTCAGCCATCCGTTCAGCCCGACCAGGTCGGTGACCGTCGCCTGCGCGCGAATCTCTTCGGCGCGCAGCTCGAGGCGCTCCCGCTCGGCCGCTTGCGCCTGCGCCTGCTGCTCCTCGGACTGCTCTTGCTGCTCCGGCTCCATCTGATGCTGCTGGTCATCCGAGCCCGGCTCGTCGCTGTCCTCCGCCTCCTGTTGCTCTGGCTCCATCTCCTCCTGCTGGACCGCTTCCGCCTCGTCTTCATCCGCCGGTTGCGCGTCCTCAGCGTCGTCCGCCCCAGCTTCGTCCTCGGCCGCCGGCTGCTCCTGTTCCGCCTGCTCGGCGCTCACACTCACCGTGGTCTGTTGGGACTGCTGCTGCACGCTCTGTTGCGGCTCGGACTGCTCCGCGTCGGAATCGGTCGTGGCGGTTGTCGTGGCGGTGCTGCTGCTCTCCTGTTCGTCCGCCTGCTCCTGCGCAGTCTGATCGGCGCGACTGGACTGAGCGGCCGATTCCGTTTGCTGCGCTTCCTCGGCTTCTTCCGACTGGGCGGTGCTGCCCGCTGATTGCTGCTGTTGCTGCTGCGCCTGTTCATCGTCTGAGGAACAGGCGGTGAACAGCGCGGTGACGAGAACGATGAGGATGACGCCGAGGCCGGCAAGCCGTAAGTGTTTCATACAGAGGAGCGTACAACGCCTGCGACCACGCGGCTCAACCGAGCGCGCTACGCTCAGACGCGGCCCTCGGCCCAGTCCGTGATCAGCGTGTGGGCGATCGCCATCGGTCCCGGCAGCGAGAGCGCGCCGTCGGGCAGACCGGGCTCCCCCAACTGCGCCGCGGGCTGTTCCAGCGAGCGGCGAATCTCCGCGCGGGTGAACCAGCGGACGTCGTCCATTTCCCAGTCGTCGTAGTTGATGTCGGCGCTGCCGGCGTCAGCGTGACAGCCGATCATCAGCGACGACGGGAACGGCCACGGCTGGGAGGAGTGGTAGCGGACGTTCACCGCCTCAATCCCCGATTCCTCCGCCACCTCACGGCGCACGGCGTCCTCGATCGACTCGCCGTGATCGATAAACCCGGCCAGCGCCGAGAACATCCCCGCCGGCCACGACGCCTGCCGACCGAGCAGGCAGCGGTCGCGCTCGGTGTCGATCACGACTGTGATCACGACTGGATCCGTGCGGGGAAAGTGCTCGGCGGGGCAGGCGGTGCATTTGCGGAAGATGCCGCCCTGCGCCGCGCCGGTGGGCGCGCCGCAGACGGCGCAGAAGCGGTGGCGCTCGTGCCAGTCCAGAAACGCGCGCGCCTGGGCGGCGATCCCGGCGTCGTCGGCATCCAGCACAGGCGCGGCCATCCGCAGATCCATCCAGGACGCCTCCGCGGGCAGGTCAAACGATCCTGCCGCGGCGGCCTCATTGATCGCGAACCGCGCCGCGCCGTCGCTGGTGCCCAGGAGCAGCGGCGGATGCCGATCCGTATCCGCGCCCGGCGGCAGGGTCGACCAGGCCAGGCGCATCCCGTCCGCGACCGGGCGCATCGGGAAGGTCAGATTGCGCAGCGGCAGAAACTGCGCGCCGGGCTGCTGGATCTGGGTGATGACCCACGCTTCGTCGCGGCGGCGGGCCGCCTCGCGGTCCAGCGGGTTGCCGGAGAAGATGTTGCGAAACTCTGGCATCGCTCCGCCGTTTCTGTTGCTCAGCCGGTGTGCGTTTCGGCGGTGTGGTCGAACTGCGTCGCCGCCGGCGAGCGCGGCAGGCCGGGCATCGTCATGATCTCGCCCGAGATGATGACGACAAAGCCGGCTCCCGCCGAGGGCCGCACATCGCGCACCGTGAACTCGTGCTCCGTCGGCCGGCCCAGCCGCGCCGGGTCGTCGGACAGTGAGTACTGCGTTTTGGCGATGCAGACCGGCCACTCTTCCTGACCCAGGCGCCGCGCCCGGCGGAGCGTGAGTTCCGCGCGCCGCAGATAGGTGACGCTGCCCGCCCCGTAGACTCCGCGCGCGACGGCCTCGATCTTCTCCCGGAGCGAATCGACCGGCTCGTAGAGCCGCTGGAAGGTCGGCCGCTCGCCCGCCAGCGCTTCCCGCACCTGCGCTGCCAGGTCGAGGCAGGCCTCACCGCCGCTACCGTATGGATCGGCGATCGCGGCGCGCACGCCGCGTCGGCGGCAGTGCGCGAGCACCGCGTCCAGTTCGGCTTGCGTGTCGGAGGGGAAGCGGTTGACGGCGACGACGGGGATCACGCCGTGCTGCGCGACGTTGTCGATGTGCGCGTCCAGGTTCGGCAGGCCCGCTTCCAGAGCAGCCAGGTCCTCGACCTCAAGCTCCCGCGCGGGACGGCCGCCGTGGCGCTTGATCGCCCGCGCCGTTGCCACGATCACTGCCGCCTGCGGCTCGAACCCGCCGATTCGGGAGACGACGTTGAAGAACTTCTCCGCGCCAAGATCGGAGCCGAAGCCGGCCTCGGTCACCGTGATCTCGGCGCAGGCCAGCGAGGCCCGCGTCGCCGCGATCGAGTTGCAGCCGAGCGCGATGTTGGCGAACGGACCGCCGTGCACGAACGCCGGTCCGCCCTCGCCCGTCTGGACGAGGTTCGGGCGAATCGCGTCCTGGAGCAGCACGGTCATCGCGCTGTCGACCTGCAGGTCGCGGCAGGTGACCGGCTGGATTGGCGTCGACGCCGTGTAGCCGATGATGACGTCGCCCAGCCGCCGATGCAGATCGTCCAGGTCGCGGGCGACGGACAGGATCGCCATCACCTCGGATGCGGGCGTGATGTCGAACGCCTCCTCGCGCGGGATGCCGTCGGTCGTTCCGCCCAGACCGATCACCGCGCCGCGCAGCGCCCGGTCGTTCATGTCGAGGCAGCGCCGCCAGGTGATCCGGCGGGCGTCGAGCCCCAGCGCGTTGCCGTGGAAGAGGGAGTTGTCAATCGCCGCGGCGAGAAGGTTGTTGGCCGCGGTCACGGCGTGCAGATCGCCGGTGAAATGCAGATTGATGTCTTCGGCTGGCAGCACCTGAGAGCCGCCGCCGCCGGTACCGCCGCCCTTGATCCCGAAGACCGGGCCCATGGACGGCTCACGCAGCGCCACCGCCGCGTTCGCGCCCGTATGGCGCAGCGCCTGCGTCAGGCCGATCGCGGTGGTCGTCTTGCCCTCGCCCGCCGTGGTCGGCGTCATCCCGGTGACGAGGACGAGATCGCCCGTCGGCCGCGAGCGCAGCCGCTCCAGCGACGCCGCCGTCAGCTTCGCCTTATGTTGTCCATAGAGATCGAATTCGCCCTCGCCCAAGCCCAGTTCCGCTGCCACATCGACAATCGGTCGCATAGCGCTACCCCTCAGCTCGCTTCGCTGGCAGGGTAGCGCAGCCCGCCGCCGCTCAGTTCTCGACCGTCACCTTGACGTCCGTCACTTTGCGCGAGTTGACGATCAGCGCGATGTTGAAATCGCCGTCGTCGTTGAGCGCCAGCGGAATCGCCGCGACCCGCCAGGGCGGATCGACGTCGTCGAAGCGGTAATCGTTGAGCTCGAAGAACTCCCGCGCGCCCGCGTCGTACTCGATCCGCACCAGGATGTGATCGGCGTCGACCGCCTCGTTCATCTCCAGCCGCAGCCAGAACGGCTCCTCCAGCTTGAGCGGCCGGTTGAGCGGGGTGAGGACGGCCTTGTCCTCGGCCTGCTCGTCAATATGTAAAGCAGCGACGGCGGAACCGCCGACCCCGGAGAAAATCCCCGCCCCGGACCCACTGCAGGCCGCGGCCAGCGGCAGCAAGAGCGCCAGAAACAGCGCCAACGCAGCCAGAGTGAGGAGCCGGGAGCACCCGTTAGTATCGGAAGACATCGCTTCACAGAGTAATCGGCGCTGCAGAAGCGGAAGCCTGCGGCCGATCGGAGCGCGCCGGTCAGGCACGAGCGGCGCGGGGGTATGAAACGAGGGTTGTGTGGTCCCGCGTAACCAAGATGCGGCGCTCTCGATTCGAGCCCTCTACAAGGTCTTCGCCGACGACGACAGACACGGTCTGCAGATGGCCATCGAGGGCTGCTCCAAGGACGAGGTGCAGGAGGAGACCGGCGCGGTCGTCGGGCTGCGCGACATCAACATCGAGATCGGCCGCGGCGAGCTGTTCGTGATCATGGGGCTGTCGGGCTGCGGCAAGTCCACGCTTGTGCGCTGCATCAACCGGCTGATTGAGCCCTCGCTAGGCGAAGTCTGGCTGGGCGGGCGCGAAGTCACGGCGATGGGCGAGGGCGAGCTGCGCGAGCTGCGCCGCCGAGAGCTGGCGATGGTATTCCAGCACTTCGGCCTGATGCCGCACCGCAACGTGCTCGACAACGTCGCCTTTCCCCTCGAGGTGGGCGGCGTCGAGCGCCGCGAGCGGCGGCTGCGCGCCTACGAGGCGTTGGCGCTGGTCGGCCTCAGCGACTGGGGCGGGGCGCGGCCGAGCCAGCTCTCGGGCGGGATGAAGCAGCGCGTCGGCCTCGCCCGCGCGCTGGCGCTCGACTCGCCCGTCCTGCTGATGGACGAACCATTCTCCGCCCTCGACCCCGTCATCCGCCGCGACCTGCAGGACGAACTGATCGAGCTGCAGGCGCGCGTCCAGAAGACGATCGTCTTCATCACCCACGACCTCAACGAAGCCGTCCGCGTCGGCGATCGGATCGCGATCATGCGCGACGGCGAGGTGGTCCAGGAAGGCTCGCCGAACGACGTGGTGCTGAATCCGCGCGACGACTTCGTGCGCGAGTTCACGCAGGATGTGCGCCTGCACGGGATGATCACGGCGGGATCGATTATGGATACCAGCGCGGAGGCGCTGGCCGGCGCCATGAGCTCAGAGGCAGTGCGCGCCGACACGGTGCTCGATGACTTGGTACCGGCGGGCCTGCGGGCGCAGCATCCGCTGCGCGTCGTGGATGCTGGCGGGCAGATAGTCGGTGTGATTCCGCTGGCGCGCCTGGCGCAGGCCATGGCGTCAGACGAGGCGGCCGCCGCCGCCGTGGCGGAGGGTTCCTGATGTCTCTCAATTTATCGGCACTACTGCGGCGCGCCGGTCAGCCCTTGCCCGACCGGTGGTGGATGAGCGCGGTCCTGATCGTATGGGTCGCGATTGCGTACGTGATCGCGGTTCTTATCGACGCTGTGGAATTCCCTGTGGACGTCGGCCGTGACGTCGAGCTGGCGATCAAGGACGCGATCGAGTGGATCGAGCGGACATTCAATTGGCTGACAACCGCGATTAGCGATGTGCTGACATGGTTCCTCATCGCCTTCCAGGACATGCTCTTCTGGACGCCGTGGCCGGCGTTCGTTGTGATCACCGGGCTGCTCTGCTGGCGGATGATCAACTTCTGGATGGGACTCTTCGGGGCTGGATCACTGCTGCTGCTGGCCACGCTCGGCTACTGGGATGCGACGATGGAGACCCTCGGGCTGATCATCGTGGCGGTTGTTCTGGCGGTGATGATTGCGGTTCCGCTTGGCATCCTGGCCTCGCAGAGTGACGCGCTGGACCAATTGCTGCGTCCCGTCCTCGATACGATGCAGACCCTGCCGAGCTTTGTCTACCTGGTACCGGTAGTCGCGCTGTTTGGCCTGGGCGACGTTCCGGCCATCCTGGCGACGTTGGTCTTCGCGGTCCCGCCGGCAGTGCGGTTGACCAATCTCGGCATTCGCGAGCTGCCGGACGAGACCCTGGAGGCGGCCGAGTCGTTTGGTATGACCCCTCGGCAGATGCTGCTCAGCGTCAAGGTCCCCCTAGCCCTGCCGACGATCATGGCCGGGATCAACCAGACCACCTTGATGGCGCTGTCGATGCTCACGATTGCTGCACTAGTAGGCGCCGGCGGGCTGGGCGGCGTGGTCTATCAGGGGCTGGGCCGATTTGAGCATGGGCAAGCCGTGGTCGGCGGATTCGGGATTGTCTTCCTGGCGATCATCATTGACCGCCTGACGCAGGCCTTCGCCAGTCGGCAGCAGGACGCTATCAGCAGCGATCGCGTTGCACAGGAGATAGCGCGCCGGCCGAACCCCGGCGTGGGCTGAGGGAGGACGAGGAAGTGTCCAAGCTGATTCGAGATCCGCGACTGCAAGAGTTGGCGACACTGCTGGCGATAACCGTCGCCTGGTGGGTGATCACTGGGCTGGCGCTCGCCGATGCTGAGCTGTCCTCGTATGCGTTTCTGGACGGGTCCAAGGCACTCTTTGTGGGAATGGGCGTCTTGATCACGCTCCGGCTAGCGCTCCGATATCGCCGCCTCTCGCGCAGCGACTGAGGCGGGGTGGCGCGGCTTGACGATCGGATAGGCTTACAGAGAGAGCGAGCGTGGCGCGTGCCGCGCGACACACAAGGGGGTGTCCCATTCGGTATCTGCAGACACTTTGGTCGCGCGGTCTGACGCCGCTGCGAGCGGCGGCGCTATTCGCCCTGATTGCCCTCGTCGGCGCCGGCCTGGTCGCCTGTTCCGGTGACGACGAACAACAGCAGGCGCAACCGCAGGCGGCCGCCCAGGCCCAGGAACAGGACGAGCAGCCCGCCGCGACGGCGACCGCCGATCAGCCGCAGGAGCAACAGCAGGCGCAGCCGCAACAACAGCAACAGCAGCAACAGCAGCAGCCCGCGAGCAGCGGCTACGACGGCCCGGTCGGCCCCGCCAGCGGCCCGATCGTCTTCTCCGACCTCAACTGGCAATCCTCCGAGATTCAGGTGCGCATCGCGGCCTACATCGTCGAGCACGGGCTTGGCTATGACGTCGACATGATCGCCGGCGACACGGTCCTCTTGTGGGAAGGCCTGACCAACGGCGACACCCACGTGACGATGGAAATCTGGCCCGCCCAGCAGCCCTGGATCGACGAACTCGGCCCCGGCGTGATCGAGATCCTCGGCAAGTCCCTGGACAACAACTGGGAAGGCTGGGTCGTCCCGCAATATGTCAAGGACGCCAACCCTGGCCTCGTCTCCGTCTTTGACCTGCCTGAGTACGCCGACCTCTTCGTCACCGCCGACTCGCGCGGGAAGGCGCGCTTTGTCCAGTGCATCGCCGGCTGGGCCTGCGAGCAGGTCAACGCGAACAAGTTCGCCGCCTACGACCTCGAAGACGTGCTCGACCCGATCGACCCGGGCTCCGGCGCGGCGCTGTTCGCCGACCTTGAGGGCGCCTACGCCCGCGGCGACGCCTGGCTCGGCTACATCTGGGGTCCGACCAAGCCGACCGCGACGCTCGACCTCTACCGCCTCGAAGAGCCGGAGTGGACCGAGGACTGCTGGAACGGCGACCAGGGCTGCGCCTACCCCGAGTCCGAGGTGCGGATTGCCGTCCATGCGACCCTTCTTGACCGCGCCCCGGACGTGGTTGAGTTCCTGCGCAACTGGAGCTTCTCCGCCAACGTCCAGATTCCCACCGAAATCTGGCTCTCGGACAATGAAGCGACGCCGGATGAGGCCGCGATCTGGTACCTCGAGAACAACGTCGAGCACTGGACGGCCTTCCTGCCGGACAGCGCCGCCGCCAGCGTCGCGGACGCGCTCGGCATCTCCCTGACCGCCGCCGCGGCGCCCGCGCCGCCGGCTGAGAAGGAACAGATTGTCTTCTCCGACCTCAACTGGCAGTCGTCCGAGATTCAGGTGCGCATCGCCTCGTACATCGTGGAGCACGGCTACGAATATCCGGTCGACATGATCGCCGGCGACACGGTCCTCTTGTGGGAAGGCCTGACCAACGGCGACACCCACGTGACGATGGAAATCTGGCCCGCCCAGCAGCCCTGGATCGACGAACTCGGCCCCGGCGTGATCGAGATCCTCGGCAAGTCCCTGGACAACAACTGGGAAGGCTGGGTCGTCCCGCAATATGTCAAGGACGCCAACCCTGGCCTCGTCTCCGTCTTTGACCTGCCTGAGTACGCCGACCTCTTCGTCACCGCCGACTCGCGCGGGAAGGCGCGCTTTGTCCAGTGCATCGCCGGCTGGGCCTGCGAGCAGGTCAACGCGAACAAGTTCGCCGCCTACGACCTCGAAGACGTGCTCGACCCGATCGACCCGGGCTCCGGCGCGGCGCTGTTCGCCGACCTTGAGGGCGCCTACGCCCGCGGCGACGCCTGGCTCGGCTACATCTGGGGTCCGACCAAGCCGACCGCGACGCTCGACCTCTACCGCCTCGAAGAGCCGGAGTGGACCGAGGACTGCTGGAACGGCGACCAGGGCTGCGCCTACCCCGAGTCCGAGGTGCGGATTGCCGTCCATGCGACCCTTCTTGACCGCGCCCCGGACGTGGTTGAGTTCCTGCGCAACTGGAGCTTCTCCGCCAACGTCCAGATTCCCACCGAAATCTGGCTCTCGGACAATGAAGCGACGCCTGGCGAGGCCGCGATTCACTACCTGATGACGTACGGCGACCACTGGACGGCGTTCGTGCCGGCCGATGTCGCGGAACGCGTGCTCGCGGCGCTGGCCGACGAGGGGTAGCTAGCGGCCCCAGAGCAGCCAATACCCGGCCGCGGTGGAGAGCAATCCCACCGCGGCCAGGAACGGCCACCAGGGACGTAACTCCACCAGGAGCGGCGGATGCACCAGCACCGCCGCTCCTGCCGTTAACGCGATCAACAACCCCGCGGCCGCGCACAGGCCGACGCTCCACAGTCCCCAGCGCGCCCAACGCTCGCGTCGTGTCCGATGCAACATCAGCGCCATCCTATCCCTGTCCTCGACGCCTAAGCTCAAGCTATGGCGAAACGGGCGAAAGCGAAGCAGAAGCAGCGCGCCGAGCAGGCGGCGCAGGCGAAGCGCAACGATCGCGTGGTCGCGTCCAATCGGCGCGCCCTCTACCAATATGAGATCATGCGCCGCTACGAGGCCGGGCTCAGCCTGACCGGCTCCGAGATCAAGAGCATCCGCGCGGGCCGCGTTTCGATCCAGGAAGCCTACTGCCGCCCCCGCGACGGCAACCTCTACCTGATCGGCGCGCACATCGCCCGCTACGAACCGTCCGGGCCGGCTAACCACGACCCGACCCGCGACCGTCGGCTGCTGCTCCACCGCCGCGAGATCAACCAGCTGGAGCAGGCCTTCGCCCAGCGCGGACTGACCCTGGTGCCGCTGCGGCTCTATCTCACGCACGGACTCGCCAAGCTCGAGATCGGCGTCGGCCGCGGCCGCCGGGCCCACGAAAAGCGCGACCGCATCGCCGAACGCGAATCTGAACGCCAAATCGCCCGCGCCCTGCGCCGTTAGCGCGCGCCGGCGCTCAACTTTGGCCCGTCCGCAAATGCCGACCCACATGGCCGACCTGAATCCGGCCGCGCTCGGCGTTCCAGCGGAAGTAGATCCGACCGTAGGCGTCCGCGCCCCGCTGACCGCCGCGCAGCTTGATATGCAGCTGCATCTCGATCAGCTCGCCAGAAGTGCTGCGGAACAGGCGCTCGTCGCCGTAGCGGCGCATCGTGTCCACGCTCTCCTCCGAGACATCCACATTGCGCGTCGTCAGCCAACCGACCAGCTGCGCCTCCGCCACCTGTCCGTTCGCCAGGGCGCCGCCGAGTTCGTTCAGCTGTTTGAGCCGCTCGAGGATGTCGTCCGGGCGGCGGAAGCGGGACTCGGCGGCGGACTGGAAGGCGGAGGCCAGGAACTCGAGGTGCGGACAGCTGCCGTGCGCGATTTCGACCGCGGCGGCGACATCGGGCGGCTCATCCAGGGGATTCGCGTCTGGAGCGCCGCCGTCCAGCTGGGCCAGATGCTCGGCGGCCTGTTGAATAATCTGTTCCTGGCGCTCAATCCGCTGCTGCTTGCCACTGAGCTCGTTCTCCAGCTGGCGAATCTTCTCCTGCTGCCGCTCCATCAGCTGCGTGGTCTCGCTGGACTGCCGCGCTCTGAGGTTGCTGCTGGCCTGCAGCGCCCGCGACAGCTCCTCCACCTGCGCTGTGAGCGCCTCGCGTTCCTGATCGTTGATCCGCTCGGCAATCTCCGGCGCGAGGCTCTGCGTCGCGGCGGGGCTCAGGGCGCGCTCCACCAACGCGCGCAGATCATCGAGAAATGGTGCCGCTTTCACGTCAGCGGCCGAAAAGTAGCGGTGGCGGCCGCGCGGATCGCCGTGCTGCGCTCCCGGCTCGTAGAGCCGTACCGCCCCGCGATAGCAGGTAAACGCGCGGCCCAGGCGCATCAACCGCCGCGACGCTTCGCTGCTCCAGACGACGACCAGCGCGCCAGCCGCAGCCCGCGCGGGGCGCGGCGCGCCGGATCGGGATGGCGGACGGCGACCTCAAACTCGAGCGGCGCGTCGCCCTCCTGCGCGAGCTGCGCGTCGATCTCCCACACGTCCGCCGGACCGAGCCGCAGCTCATGCTCGATCTGCAGCGCCCAATGCTCGCCGTGCGCTAGTTCATGCACGGCGAGCGACTGATGCTCGGAGTCCCAGCGGCCCGCGCGGGCCGAGTCTGGCCACTCGCCGTCGAAGTCGTGCCGCACCCAGTCGCGCAGGGTCCCGACGACCTCCTCGCGTGGAGCGTCGATGCGAAAGGCGGCGCGGTAGCGGTCGGGCATGGGCGCAGGATACGTTCGCAACAGAGCCGGAGTGGCCGCCGCGCGCTGCCAACCGGCGTCGATCGATGTATATTGTCCGCAGGCGGCGCCGCCGCCGACCTCCCGTGGGGACGAAAGGGTTCGACAGCGGTTGACTTCGAGTTGCTGCGTGCTGAGCTGGCGCTGCTCGTAAAACTGCGCCACCACTCCCTAACTGGCGAATCCAGGGAACTCGCCCTCGCCGCCTAACCCGCGGTGACGTCGCCTCTCACCCGCTTCCGAGTCGGAGAGGGCGCGGCGCCGACTTACTCGGCTGCCCGTCGCGGGCGGTTGGGACTGCGGCGGAAAGACCAACTCCACTCACCTGTCCGTAACGGTAGGCCGACGCGCCGGCGGGCAGGGACACCAGAAGCGACGGCTACGCACGTAGACGCAGCCCGCGGCAGCCGTCTGGACGGGGAGTTCAATTCTCCCCCGTCTCCACCACCACCCCTCCCGCTCCGGTCCCGGGGCTTCCGTCCCGCCGCCGTGGGGCGGCCGCGTCCGCCTGCCTGGCCAACGGCCTGGACGACGGCAGACAGCCGCGGCCGACGGAATATACGAGTTCGTGAACTATTGCCGTTGCGTCAATCGGCATATTCCCGTTCGTGATGTACGCTACGTGGAACTGACCCGGCAGGCTCAGTGTCGGGCAAGCAGTATCCGACGGGGCGTTCCCGTCGCAGGAGGTATACATGAGCGAGCGAAACTATTGGCAGAGGATGCGCCGGCGGCAGATGTCGCGTCGCGCGCTGCTCGGAGCATCCGCCCGCGCCGGCGTCGGCGCCGCTGGTCTGGCCTTGGTCGGCTGCGGCGACGATGACGACGACGGTCAGCAGGCGGCCGCGCAGGTCCAGCAGGCGCAGCAGCAACAGCAGCAGGCCATGCAGCAGCAGGCCATGCAGCAGCAGGGTCAGCAGCAGCAGGCCATGCAGCAGCAGGCGCAGCAGCAGGCTGACCAGGCTGGCCAGCAAGAGGCCATGCAGGACCAGGGTCAGCAGGCGGTCTCGGCTGCGCCCTCGAACATCATCAGTGGCGGCAAGCGCGTCGCCCCCTTCGTCGGCCCCTACTCCGGCGACCCGCCCACCCTTGACCCGTACGAGAACCTGACCTACCGCGCCCAGATCCCCTCCGGCTTCCACTACTCGAAGCTGATCCAGGCGATCAGCGGCGGCGACGGCGTCAACCCCGGCAACACGGCGCAGTACGAAAACGACCTCGCCGCCACGATGCCGGAGATTCCGGACCCGACCACCTACGTGTTCACGATCCGCGAGGACGCGCACTGGCACGACGTCGATCCGCTCAACGGGCGCTCGATCACCCTGCAGGACATCGTCGCCACCCACGACCGCTTCCAGGAGCTGGAAACCGCCAACAACGCCAGTTGGAACGCGGTCATCTCCTCCTTCGAGCCGGGCGAGGACAACTCGCTGACGATCCGCCTGCACGAGCCGCACGCGCCCTTCCTGACGCTGGCCGGGTCCTCCCAGCACCTCTGGATCATCCCGCAGGAGATCGTGGACGACGGCACGGTCGCCCAACGTCCGGTCGGCTCCGGTCCCTGGATCTTCGAGAACTTCGAGCCGGGCGTCGCCATTGACTGGCGCCGCAACCCCAACTGGCACCGCAGCCGCGACTTCGTCAACGCCATGGTCAGCAGCGGCGCCGGCGGCTACAACGGCATCTCCGGCGTTGACCCGCAGCTGTTCCCGCTGATGGACGGCATCACGGCGACGATGAACGGCGACACCAACGTCCTGATCCCGTCGCTCGGTGACGGCGCGTTGGACTTCTCGCAGCTCTCGCCCGCGATCTACAAGCAGGCCCGCGAGGCCGCGCCGCAGATCGAGGACAACGGCTACGTCTTCACGCTCAACACGGTGCCCGGCGGGTTCTACTTCAACTACTCGATTCCGCCCTGGAACGACATCCGCGTGCGTCAGGCGCTGTCGCTCTCCATGGACCGCGACGGTGTCCTTGCCGCGACCGACGACACCGGCCGCGGCGGCTGGCACAGCCCGCTCTCCCAGATCGCGCCGTACTGGCTCGACCCGAAGGACCTCGACACCTTCGGCGCGCAGTTCGAGGGCGAAGACTCCGGGACCCTCTTCCACCGCGACCTGGCCAAGGCGCGCCAGCTGCTTGACGCCGCCGGCTACCCCGAAGGCATCCAGGCGACGCTGCACGGCACGGCTGACTACGGCGCGACCGTCGTCAACCTCTACGAGGCCTGCGCGGCGACCGCGGCGGAGGCTGGCTTCCAGTTCGAGTTCTTCTTCAAGGAGTACGCCGCCTACATCGCCTCGATCTTCCGCGGCAACTTCCCGGACGACTGGGACGGCGAGTCCAGCCACCTCGGCATCGGCCCGCTGTACGGCGGCGCGACCGACCCGCACGACATCTGGGCGGCGGTCTACGACCGCTCCTCCGGGCGCCACAACTGGGGCTCCGGCGGCCGCACGCCAGACGGGCTCGCCTCGGTCATGGAGCTCGACACCGGCGGCAACGCCGAGGCCTGGTCGCACGCGAACGCCGTCTCTGGCGGCGGTCCCGAGACTGACGAGCGCCTGCACGAGATGTTCAAGACGCAGAAGGGCCTGCTCAACTTCGACGAGCGCCTGGCCTACACGCAGGACATCCAGCGCTACATGTCGACCAAGATGTACATGGTGCCTTACGTCGCGGGACCAGGCGTCTACGCCTTCAACCCCTGGATGAAGATGGTTGACCCGCGCAACGGCTCAGTCATCGAGAACGCCGACCAGACCATGTGGCCGAAGGCCAACTACGCCTGGGGCACCGAAGGTGAGCCGTTCTTCATGCTCGACCAGGGCATCAAGGACCAGCACACCTAGACCGAGCACAGGATCAATCCACGGGAGGCCGGGCCCCGACACCGCTCAGCGGGTCGGCCCGCCTCCCGTGGGAGTGTCACTCCGACCGGTAACGGTTCCGCCCGGAGCCGCCAGGCTGCGCAGCCTGGCGGTCAACCGCGCGAGTGAGGGCGAGTAGCGATGCGACAGTACATCATCCGTCGAATCCTGCTGATCATCCCCACGATGATCGGCGTGACCATGGTCGTGTCGCTGCTCACCCAGCTCCTGCCCGGCGACTTCATTGACGTGATGCTGGCCGACCACCTCGGGTCTGGCGAAGACAAGGAAGCGTTCCGCGAGAAGCTCGAAGAGCAGCTGGGCTGGAACGATCCCTGGATCGTCCAGTACGGCAACTGGCTCTGGAATCTGGTCCAGGGTGACTTGGGTACCTCGTTCATCGGCGGTTTCCAGACCGTCAACGAAGAGCTGCGCACCCGGATTCCCGTGACGCTGGAGCTGGGCGTGCTCTCGATGATCGTCGGGATTGCAATCGCCCTGCCAGTCGGAATCCTTTCCGCTGTGCGTCAGGACTCATTCCTTGACTACGTGATCCGCGGTTTGGCCATCCTCGCCTTGGCCGCGCCCGGCTTCTGGCTCGCGGTGTTGACGATTCGGATCATCTTCCCCGAGCTCGGCCTGCCCTCGCTGCCACTGGTCTATAGCGACCCCACCGAGAATCTCGCTGAGAACTTACGTCATATGTACGTCCCCGCGATCGTGCTCGGAATCGGTCTGTCCGGTCCGGTGATGCGTCTGACGCGCGGCGAGATGCTTGAAGTGCTGCGCCAGGACTACGTCCGCACCGCGCGCGCCAAGGGGCTGCAGGAAAACTCCGTCATCATCCGGCACGCGATGCGCAACGCCCTGATCCCGGTCCTGACCCTGATCGGCCTGCAGGCCAGCATCCTCGTCGGCGGCTCCGTGATTATGGAATCGATCTTCACGCTGCCGGGCATGGGCCTGCGGATGATCACCGCGCTCCGCGATCGGGACATTCCCGTGGTCATGGGCATCATGGTCGTGGTCGCGCTGGTCGTCATCGTCGCCAATCTCTTGGTCGATATCGCGTATTCGCTGGTCGACCCGCGAATCCGCTACAACTAGCAAACCCGAACTGAGACCAGGCAGGGGGAGGGAGCCGGCTGATGTCAGACGCGCAAGAGTCCGTATCGGCCTACGCGATCCAGGATGAAGGCGGCCTCGCCAACTGGCTGCGCGACCAGATGCAGCAGCTGATCGACCGCGCCGTGTCGAGTCCAATCGGCTTCCTGATCGCGCTGGTCACACTGATCTTCGCCGGGTCGATCGGATTCCTGGTGGGCGTCGTCGTGATGCCGTACTGGATGTACAAGAAGAAGAAGTACATGGGCGCATTCGGCGCCGTCATCCTGCTCGCTTGCGTGGTCGTGGCGGCAATCGCGCCGCTACTGCAAACCGTTGAGCAGGACCCGGACGCCATCCGCGTCGCACCGTACTCGAAAGCGGTCTTCTCCGACCGCTTCCTGTCGCCCAACGTCGACCACATCATGGGTACGGACAACCAGGGCCGCGACATTGTTTCGCGGATCGTCTACGGCTCTGAGGTGACAGTATTGGTCGGGATCGGTTCCGTGCTGGTGACGGCGGTGCTCTCCACTGTGATTGGCCTCGTCTCCGGCTACTTCGCCGGCAGCGGCCTCAGTTGGAGTATGCGCGCGCCCAGCCCCATTCTGAACTTACCAATTCCCGTCGTCTGGTGGCTCTTAGCGTTACCCTTCGCGTCGGCCGTCCTGGCGGTTCAGCTCCTCTTCAAGTTAATCGACTTGGTGACCCTGGGCTTATTCAGCAGCCAGATTGATCAGATGCTGAATGCCCTGACGAGCGGCATGCCCTCGCGCAGCGGGCCGGTGCCTGACGTGGACATTGTGATCCAGCGGATCGTTGACGTCTGGAATGCGTTCCCGGCGATCTTCCTGATTCTCGCCGTGATCGCGATCGTCGGCGCCGGCGGCGACGGCTTCCTCGGGCTGGGCTTCGGCCCCAACTTCGGCCCGCAGGCGCAGATCGGCGACGAGTGGTTCTGGGAAGTCTTCCCGCGCACCACGACCGTGATCCTCACCGTCGCCCTCGTGCTGGCCGCCGGCAACTCCCGCGTCGTCCGCGGCGCGGTGCTCGCGACCCGCGCCGCCCAGTACGTCGAGGCCGCGCGCACGCTGGGCGCGTCCAACATGCGCATCATGGTCGCCCACATCGTGCCCAACATCATGGCCACGATCATCATCCTCGCCTCGCTCAATCTCGGCGCGGCCGTGCTGATCGAAGCGGCGATCTCCTTCCTCGGCTTCGGCATCCCGCCGCCCTTCCCCACCTGGGGCCGCGACCTCGGCCAGATCGCCCTGATCTACGCCACCGAGGCTCCGTGGATGGCCATCTTCCCCGGCCTCGCGATCATGATCGCCGTCTTCGGCTTCAACATGATGGGCGATGCCCTTCGCGACATCCTCGACCCGCGCCTCCGCGGCACCTAGCCACGGTCGGTCCGAGCAGCGCACAACGAAGCCGCTCCTTCGGGAGTGGCTTTCGTTTGTTCGAGTTCGCTGAGCTACTTGCGGCGGAACTCACGCAGCAGATCGTCCGCGCCGATCTCGACCAGCGTCGGCCGGCCGTGCGGGCAGGAATGCGGCTGCGCGCAGCGCTCGAGATCGCGCAGCAACGCCGCCATCGCGGTCGCGTCCAACACCTGCCCGCGCCGCACCGAGCCATGGCAAGCCGCCGAGGCCGCCGCCCGATCGAAGCGCTCCGGCTCGCCGCCGATATCCAGATCGGCCAACACGCCACGCACCAGCGCTTCCGCGTCGGCCGCCGCCAGCGCGGCTGGTAAGGCGCGCACGCGCAGGGAGCGCTCCCCGAACGGATCCGCATCAAAGCCCAGCCCGCGCAGCTGGTCAGCGGCCGCCTCGCAGTGGGAGGCGGCCTCCGCGTCCAGCGAGAGCAAGAGCGGCTCAAGCAGCGGCTGCGTCGCCGCTGCGCTCGGCGCGGCTGCGTCCTCCAACAGGCGCTCGTACAACACCCGCTCGTGCGCCCCATGCTGGTCAACCAAGACCAGGCCGGCCGGCCCCTCGGCGATGATGAACGTGCGGTGCAGCTGACCGATCATCCGCAGCGGCGGCAGCGCTGCCGCCGCGGTGCCCGCCTGCGCCTCAAATTGCGGGGCCAACGCCGGCTCGGCGACGAGCCGCGAGCGAGGCTCCGGCGCGGGCATCGCCAGCCGCGGCATGGGCGCCGAGCCCGCGGTCCGCTCAGCGGCGGCCTGCGGTGTGAACTCGGCGTCGTCCGCGTACTCCAACTCCGACGACCAACGCCGCGGCGAGGCGTAGCGGTCGCGCGCCAGCGCCTCGCGGATTGCGCGCTGGAGCAGCGCGAAGGCGGCGTCGGGATAGCGCAGCTTAACCTCGGTCTTGGCCGGGTGGATGTTCACATCGACCGCCTCCGGCGGCGCCTGCAACCGCGCCACGATCAGTGGGAACTCCCCCGCCCCCAGCCAGTCGCGGTACGCCTCCTGCACCGCGTACGACAGCCGCCGATCATGCACCGGCCGGCCGTTGACGAAGAGCCGCATCCGATCGCGCGTGCGCCGCGCGTCGTCCGACGCGCCAGCGAAGCCGTCCAGCGACAGTCCCTCCCGCGCGGAGCGCGCCTGGAACCAGACCGCCCGCCGTGCGGCGGCGGGGCTGAAGACGGACGCGAGACCTTCGCGCAGGGCCGCTTCCTCGTCCAGCGTCTCGACCGCGTGATGTTCCAGCGGAGTGCGGCTGTCGAGGGTGAGCCGCAGGGAGCGCTCAGGATGCGCGAGCACAACGTCCGACGCCGCGCGCAGCAGCGCCGCGCGTTCCGCGCGCGCGCCGGCGAGAAACGCGCGCCGCGCCGGCTGGTTGGCAAACAGATCGATCACCTCCACCGAGGCGCCCACCGCCCGCGCCGCCGAGCGGACGCCGCTCGCAACGCCGTGCTCGAACTCGATCAGGCTGGCTCCGCTCGCGCCGGACGCTCTGGTCGTGAGCAGCAGCCGGCCGGCCGCCGCGGCGATCGCCGGGAGCGCCTCGCCGCGGAAGCCGTAACTGGCCATCCGGCTCAGATCATCGACGCTCCCGAGCTTCGAGGTCGCGTGACGACCAAACGCGAGCGCGACCTGGTCGGCGGGGATGCCGACTCCGTCGTCGTGGACGGCGATCCGCTCGCGCCCCGCGTTGCCGATCTCCACCGTGATCCGCCGCGCCCCGGCGTCGAGCGCGTTCTCCAGCAGTTCCTTGAGCACCGCCGCCGGCCGCTCGATGACCTCGCCGGCAGCAATCTGCGCGGCGACGCGGTCGGACAGCTGGCGGATTGGCCGGACCGTCGGCGGAGCCGCTTGGGGGGAAGTCACAACCCCGCCTCGGCTGCGCCGCCCAGCAGCCGGCCGCGCAGCTCCGAGCGCGCCTGATCGCGCAATGCGTAGAGCGCCGAGATCGCCTCCAGCGGCGTGATCCCGTCCACGTCGAGGTCGGCCAGGTCGTGCAGGATTGGGTGCGTGGGCGGCGGGATCAGCATCAGCTGCGGCGCGCGCGGCTGCTCCGGCACAGTCAGCGGGGCGGACGGGAGCTCGACCGGCGCGGGCGCGCCGCGATCCAGCTCATCCAACAGCCGCCGCGCCCGTTCGACCACCTCGGGCGGCAGCCCGGCCTGGGCTGCCACCTGCACGCCGTACGAGCGTCCGGCCGTGCCCGGCGCGATCCGGTAGAGAAACTCGACCTGGCCGTCGGCGGCCTCATCCACCTGCACCGCGGCGTTCGCGACGCGCGGCAGCGTACCGGATAGCGCCGTCAGCTCGTGGAAATGGGTAGCGAACAGCGTGCGCGGCCCGCGCTCGGCGCGGGTGGCGGAGTAGCCGCCGGCCAGTGACTCGGCCACCGCCCGGGCGATGGCCAATCCGTCCCAGGTCGAGGTGCCACGCCCGATCTCATCAAGCAGCACCAGCGACCGCGCAGTCGAGCCGTGCAGCAGCCGCGCCGTCTCCAGCATCTCGACCATGAAGGTGGAGCGTCCCGCGGCCAGATTGTCGTGTGCGCCGACGCGGGCGAAGATGCGGTCCACCAGCCCGATCCGCGCCCGCTCGGCGGGGACAAACGAGCCGGCTTGCGCCAATGCCACGATCAGCGCCGTCTGGCGCAGATAGGTCGACTTGCCCGCCATGTTCGGGCCCGTGACAAGCAGCAGCTGCGGCGCGCGCAGGCCGTCGTCGGCGAGCCGCAGGTCGTTGGGCACGAACGCCCCCTGCGCCGCCGCCGCTTCCACGATCGGGTGGCGGCCGCCTTCGATCTCCAGCTCGCCGGAGGGTTCGAGCTGCGGGCGCGTCCAGGCGCGCTCGGCCGCCACGCCCGCCAGCGCGCAAGCGGCGTCGAGCCGCGCCAACGCGCCCGCGATCCGCCGCACCGCCGCCGCTTCAAGCGTCAGCGACCGGCGCAGCCGCTCGACGCAGGCCCGTTCCGCTTCCGCCAAGGCCGCCTCCGCCGTCTCCAATTCCTGTTCAACGGCGCGCAGGCGCGGCTCCGTGAACCGCTCGCGGTCGCGCAGCGACTGCTGCCGCTCCCAGGCGTCCGGGGCGCGGGCGGCCTGCGTCCGCGTCAGTTCAATCTGATACCCGAAAGTGCGGTGATAACCGATCCGTAGACCGGTGATCCCGGTCTCGGCCTGCAACGCCGATTCCAGCTCCGCGATCCGCGCCCGTGCGTCATCGGCTGCGGCGCGTTGGCGATCGATCTCGGCGTCCACGCCCGCCCGCACCACGCCGCGGCCAAACTCCGGGGCGGGCCGCTCTTCGAGCGCCGCCGCCATCTGCGCCGCGGCGGCGGGCGCTGCGTCCAGCCGCTCGGCCAGCGCCTGCAGCGGATCGGCGTCCGCCTCCACCGACGCCTCGCGGATCACCCCCGCCAGCTCCTCCGCCGTGAGCAGCCCGCGCGCGAGCGCGGCCAGCTCTGCCGGTAGGGCGATCGCCGACGCGGCGCGGCTGAACAGCCGCTCGATGTCGGCCGAGCCGCGCAGTCGCGCCGCCAGCGCGCGGCGCAGGGCGGGACGGCGCACGAGTCCTGCGACCCGTTCGAGCCGTCGTTCGATGCGCTCCAGATCGAGCAGCGGCGCCAGCACCGCGACGCGCAGCCAGCGGCGGCCCGGCGCGGAGCCGCAGCGATCAACCACCTCCAAGAGCGTGCGTGGGCCCGATCCGGGTTCATCCAGCGGGCCGGCGTCTGCCAGGGCCAGCGCCCGCTGGGTCGCCTGATCCCACTGCAGATGCGCGTTCTGATCAAACCAGCGCGGCGGCGAGAGATGCCGGAGCAGTCCCGCGCCGGCGTCCTCAGTCTCGTCGTCCGGCGCGGGCAGCGCGCAGCGTAGATAGCTCAGCAACGCGCCCAACGCGCACAGCGCGGCGCTGTCCTCAGCCAGCCCGAAGGCGGCCGGGGGCGCGCCGTACTGCGCCGCCAGCGCCCGCTGGGCCTGATCGGCGCGGAACTCAGCCGCCGGCCGCCGGCTGACCGGCAGCTCCAACGACGTCGCTTCACCATCGTCCGCGAGCAGCAGCTCGCGCGCGCCCAGCCGCTCCAACAGATCGGCGGCCTGCTCCCAGAGCGCGTCCGCCTCGTCCGC
The DNA here is from genome assembly GCA_965200625.1 of Dehalococcoidia bacterium. Lineage (GTDB taxonomy): Bacteria > Chloroflexota > Dehalococcoidia > Bin125 > Bin125 > Bin125. The sequence goes on along the minus strand of OZ241375.1, from coordinate 470,514 downwards.
GGACGCCGCCGGCCCGCTCAGCTCGGCGACGTGGCAGGCGCCGGTCGAGATGTCGGCCACGGCGACGCCCAACTGCAGCGTCCGCCGTTGGCGGCGGACGCGCAGCGCGGCGCAGGCCGAGGCCTCGCCCGCTTCGAGCAGCGCCGGCTCCAGCGCCGTGCCCGGCGACACCACCCGCACCACGCCGCGCTTGACCAGGCCGCGCGTCGGGCGCGGCTGCTCCAGCTGCTCACAGATCGCGACGCGGTGGCCGCGCGCGACCAGCTTGGCCAGATGCTGCTCCACCGAGCGCACCGGCACGCCGGCCAGAGGCAGACGCAGCCCACCGCCCATCGGCTTCGAGGTCAGGGCGATGTCCAGTTCGCCCGCGATCAGCTTCGCGTCGTCGTCAAAGGTCTCGTAGAAATCGCCCAGCCGAAACAGCAGGATCGCATCGGGATAGCGAGCCTTCAGATCCAGATACTGCCGCCGAACTGGGGTGACCATATCGACAGTCTACACGGTACCGTGTAACTCCTGTGGCAGCGAACAGGGTAGCTGCTCAGGCAGTTTATCAATTGCGCAACCAGGAAACCGGGGCGGACACGCCGATCCCGCCGCCGCGACTGGCGCCTAGCTGACATAGGCAGCGGTTCGCCGGTGATCTGCCACGCGCCGCGCGCAACCGACGCAGCAGCGTCGCGCCTAGACCACCGAGAGCAGCGTCAGGAAGCGGTCCTCCACCCGAATCGCGTTCGGCGCGATTTCGCGGCAGACATCGCAGTGAATGCAATCGGGCTCGTGCAGCTGCCAGTCTCCCAGGCCATCCTCAGCGTCATCGTCCTCCAGCGGGGCGCGGCTGATGCACTGCGTCGGACAGAGCGCCGCCGCCTCTTCCAGCGCCGGATCGGACGGGTCCGTGATCAGATAGCGGGTCAGGCCTGGCGCGACCTGGGCCGGGTCACGCTTGTGCTCGATGTGGACGTCCAGTTCGTCGCGGAAGTAGTTGACCAGGCCGCGCACTGCGTAGGGCGTGAACTGACCGTGCAGACAGTTGGCGTTCTGCAGCGTCTTGTCGATTACGCCGATCCGCTCGAGGTCCTCCGACCGGCCGTCGCCGTTCATGATCCGTTCCAGCACCTCAACGAGCCGCTGCGAGCCGCCGTGGCAGGTCGTGCAGCGGCCGCAGGATTCGTCCTCGCAGAACTCGGAGAAGTACTTGGTCAGATCGACCGCCGAGGCGCGCTCGTCGAAGAGGATCAGGCCGCCCGAGCCGAGCAGCACGCCGCGCTGGGTGAAGGGCGGGCGCTCGAGCTTCAGCCCCAGATCGGAGGCCGGCAGCAGGCCGCCCAGCGGGCCGCCGGGCTGGATGCCTTTGGGCGTGTGCCCGTCCGGCGGGCCGCCGCCGCAGCCGAGCAGCAGTTCGTCCATGCCCATCCCGAACGGCACCTCGAGAATCCCCGGCCGCTCCAGCGAACCCGAGATCGAGAACATCTTCGTGCCCGGATCCGATTCCGTCCCGAACTGCCGGTACCAGTCCGCGCCATGCTGCACGATCAGCGGCACGTTGGCGTAGGTCTCGGTGTTGTTGACGTTGGACGGCTCCGAAAAAACGCCCTTCTGGGCCGGGAACGGCGGGCGAATCTTGGGCATCCCGCGCAGACCCTCGACCGACGCGATCAGCCCCGTTTCCTCCCCGCAGACATACGAACCGGCGCCGCGCGTGATTTCGAGGTCGAAGTCGAAGCCGGAGCCGAAGATGTCCCGGCCCAGCAGACCGCGCTCCCGCGCCTGCTGGAGCGCCAGCTCCATCCGCTCAATCGAGAGTGGGTACTCATCGCGGATGTAGATGAAGCCGTGACTCGCGCCCGTCGCCTTGCCCGCGATCGCCATGCCCTCGACCACCAAGTGCGGGTCTGACTCCATCAAGACGCGATTGACGAACGCGCCCGGGTCGCCCTCATCCGCGTTGCAGACCAGATACTTCGTCGGCCCCGGCGCGCCCAGCAGGAACTTCCACTTCTGCCCTGCGGGGAACCCGCCGCCGCCGCGGCCGCCGACGCCGGCCGCGAGCACCAGGTCGCAGATCGCCATCGGGTCCATCCCGACCGCCCGATCGAGCGCCGCATAGGCGCCTTCGGCGATCGCTTCGTCAATCGATTCCGGATCAATCACGCCCATCCAGCGCATCAGCCGCCGCTCCTGCGGCCCCCAGAACGGATGCTCCGAGAGCGGCGGGACGCCCGGCGTGGGCGTCCGCGCGCCGATCAGCCACTCGGCCGCCGCTTCGGCGGGATTGTCGCCCAGCGCCGCGGCGAGGAATTCCGCTGCCTGCTCGGGCCGCACCGGGCCGTAGACCACCGCGCCCGCGCCCGGGCGTTCCACCTCAACCACCGGCTCCAGCCAGGACAGCCCCAGCGTGCCAACGCGCATCAGCTCGACATCGTGCGCCGCGGCCGGCTCCTGCAGCGCTTCCCAGAGCCGATCCGCCTCCGCCGCGATCGAGGAGGTGGAGAGATCAACCCGCACCAGCGGGCGTGTCGGCGCGCGGCGCGCGCTCGCCTGCAGTTCCGCCGCCTCCCGAAGCTCGTCGTATGCGCTGCTCATGACCCCGCCTCATCGCTTGCCGAATCGTGCTCGTGCTCCGCGCCGTAGGTTGACTCCGCGTCCACGAACGTCGCCGGCGCAATTTTGATCGGCCGCTGCGGCCAGGTCACCGGATCCTCGCCCGCCTTCAGCCGTCGCGCCAGCTTGACCGAGTCGACCATCGAGAGCGGCCCGATCACGCGGCCGTTGACCCAGACCATCGGCGCTTTCTCGCAGGTGCCGTTGCACTGACCCAGCCACAACCCCAGATCATCGTCGGGCGTGTTCTCGCCCATTCGACAGCCCAGCTCAGCCTCGAAGATGCGCCGCACGCGGTCGCCGCCGACCACGCGGCAGGACGGTCCCGAACACCACGTGACCAGCGTCTTGGGCGGCGGCGAGTGGCGGAACTCGGCGTAGAAGGTCGCCGGCCCGTAGACCTGCGCCTCGGTCACCCGCAGATGCCGCGCGATCAGGCGGATCGCGTCCCGCGAAATCCAGCCCAGCTCTTCCTGCGCCAGGTGCAGCGCGCGCAGCATCTGACCCTGCTCACGGGGCAATTGTTGTAGGAGTCCAGCGAACCGTTCCATCCCTGCCCCTGTCCCGGCTTGACAGCAACGCGCGGCCTGCGCGGTCAAGCCCGTCCGGGCGCAGGCGTTGCCCTGATGCTATCTGCGCAGCGGACAGCGGACAAGACGTACCGCACCGCCGGCCGGTCAGCCGCGCGGGGACGGCGTGCGTCAAGCCTGGTGATTGAGCCGCAGACCCGGGCGCGGCCACTGGCACGAGATCAGCCGGCCGGTCGTCGAGAGCGTAATGTAGGCCGTGCGCATGTCCGCGCCGCCGAAGCAGATGTTCGTGGTCATCGGATCGTCGCCGACAGCCACGTGCTCGACCGCGCCCGTGTCGGGATCGATCACCGTCACGCCGCCCGCGCCGATTGTGGCTACGCAGACCTTGCCCGACGCCTCCACCGCCAGCGAGTCGAACAGCGTGTAGCCGCCCGCGTTGGCGATGAACGCGTGGAAGCCCGCCGCCGCATTGTCTGCGGCGAGCACGCCCGGCTCCGCGATCGCCCAGCCGAACAGCCGCCCGGTCGGAGTCTCCGCGGCGTAGACGCGCTTGCCGTCCGGCGACAGCCCGACGCCGTTGGCGCCGCCGGGAATCGGGAAGACCGCGCGCGAGATCCGGCTGCCGTCCGCCGCGGCGTAGTAGAGCCCGCCCAGATCGCGGTCGAATTCGCGGTTCTTGCCCAGATCAGAGAACCAGAACCCGCCGGCGTCATCGAAGACGAGGTCGTTCGGTCCCTTGAGCGGGATCCCGTCGCACTCGGTGTAGACCGTCTCCACCGCGCCGCTGTCGAGATTGACCCGCTGGATCGAGCCGCCCGTGTAGTCGTCGGGCTGCGGGCCCGGCAGGATCCGCCCGCCCGCGCGGTTCCAGCGGAAGCCGCCGTTGTTCGTGATCCAGACGTGTCCGTCCGGTCCCAGGGCCGCCCCGTTCGGCCCGCCGCCGGTCTCGGCGATGATCGACACCTCACCGTCCGCCGAAACGCGGGTCAACGTGCCCCGAGCGATCTCGGCCAGCAGGATCGAGCCGTCGTCCATCGCGATCGGGCCCTCGGGAAACTCCAGCCCCGAGGCCAGCTCAACGAAGTCCATGATCCAACAGCCTTCTAGAGTCCGGCCCACGCTCCTCCGCGTGCCGGAGCAGGTATCTACCCAACACCCTAGCCGAGACGCCCGCGGGCCGTCCGCGAGGCGGCGGGCGGGTCAGGCCTCGAGCGTCTGGAGATAGTACGTGCGCCGCTCTCGTGGGCCGATGATGTGGTCGATGTGCAGCACCAGCTGCGCGTCATGCTGGGTCCGCAGCACGACCTGAGAGTTGGTCCGCAGCAGCGGTTCAAGCGCGCCCTGCGGCTCGACCTCGCTCAGCTCGATCGCATACGTGTCGGCCGGCAACGACGCCGGACGCGGCCTCGCCAGCGCCCGCGCCAACAACGCCCCCGAGGGCGTCAGAATCGTGCAGGCCGCCGGCCGCACCCCGGCGCTGGCCGCTGTCGCTTCGGCCGGTTGCCCGCGCTCTGTCCGCGCCGGCGCCGCGGCCGGACTGCCGAACGGAGAAAGCGCCGCCGCTGGCGACGCCGCAGATGTCGTAACCATTGAATCCTCGCTCCGAGAGACCAGCCCAACCAACCGCCACCTACTGCTTTAGCAAGAGGCCCGCCGTTTCGTCAAGTCGGCAGCCCGGATGGTGCCCGCCGCTCGCCCTGTATCCTGCGCCCAGACCGAACTGATCCGCAGAAAGGAACCCACCACATGGGTGATCGACTTGAAGGCCGCGTGGCGATCGTGACCGGCGCCGGGCGCGGCATCGGACGCGGACACGCGCTACTGCTCGCCGCCGAAGGCGCGAAGGTCGTGGTCAACGACTACGGCGGCTCGCAGGGCGGCGAACTCGACGGCCAGGCCGCGCCCGCCGATGAGGTCGTGGCCGCAATCCAGGCCGCCGGCGGCGAGGCCGTCGCCAACTACGACTCCGTCTCCGACATGGACGCCGGCGAGCGCATGGTGCAGCAGGCGCTGGACAGCTTCGGCGGGCTGGACATCCTGATCAACAACGCCGGCATCCTTCGCGACCGCATGGTCTTCAACATGACCGAGGCAGAATGGGACGTGGTCGTCGCCGTGCACCTCAAGGGTCACTTCACCGTGACCAAGTACGCCGCCCAGGTCTTCCGCCAGCAGCGCTCGGGGCGGATCGTCAACACCTCCTCCGAGTCCGGGCTCGGCAACATGGGCCAGGCCAACTACGCGGCGGCCAAGGAGGGGATTGTCGGCCTGACCCGCACCCTCGCCCGCGACCTGGGCCGTTACGGCGTGACCGCCAATGCGATCCGCCCCCGCGCCGGCACGCGGCTCACCCTGACCGAAGAGCTGGCGGAGGCGCAGCGCCGCGCCCGCGAGGCCGGGCTCGCCGCTGGAGACGCCGGCGACATCGCCTTTGGCGGCGACCGCGAGGCGATGATGGCGCCCGAGAACGTCTCGCCCTTCACCGTCTGGCTCTGCACCGACGCCGCCGCCAACATCAACGGCCGCGACTTCCTCGTCTGGGGCAACGAGGTCGGGATGTACTCCCTGCCCAAGGTCGAGGCCGCCGTCTACGCTGCCGGCGCCAGCTTCAGCCTGGACGAACTCGACCGCGTCGCCGCCCAATCCTACCTCGGCGCCCAGACCAATCCCTGGCCCGCCCAGGCCCCGCGCTAGACCGCTGCACGAAGGAGCATCCTATGGCAATCCTCGCCCACGAAACCATCGAGTTCGCCGCCAACGGCGGTGCCGCCTCCGGCTATCTCGCCAAGCCCGTGGACGGCGGGCCCTACCCGGGCGTCGTCGTGATCCAGGAGTGGTGGGGCCTCAACCCCAACATCTGCGACATCGCCAACCGCATCGCCGCCGAAGGTTATGTCGCGCTCGCGCCCGATCTCTTCCACGGCGCCGTCACCGCCGAGCCGGACGAGGCGCAGAAGCTGATGATGTCGCTGCAGGAACCCAACGCGCTGGTCGACATGTCCGGCGCGGTCGCCGCGCTCCAGGCGCGCGATGACGTCCGCGCTGACCGCATCGGCGTGACCGGCTTCTGCCTCGGCGGCGGGATGTCGCTGCTGCTGGCGATGAACAACCCCGCGGTCAGCGCCGCGGCCCCGTTCTACGGCGTGCCCGGCTCCGGCATGGGCGACGCCGCCCAGATCCAGGGCGAGGTGATGGGCTTCTACGCCGGCCACGACGACTGGATCACGGGAGAGGTCGTGGAGAGCATTCAGGCCGCCCTCAACGACGCCGGCGTGCGCAACGAGATGCACCTCTACCCGGACTCGCACCACGGCTTCTTCAACGACACCTCAGACATCCACGACCCGCAAGCCGCCGCGGACGCCTGGGAGAAGCTCAAGGCCTTCTTCGCCGCCGAACTGCAGGGCTGACTCCCGCCCCAGCCACAGACGAACGCGCCCCCGCTGCCGTTTGGCGACGGGGGCGCGTTATTTGTTGAGGCGGGCTGCTCGGCGCTACAGCTCCAGCATCCCCGTCTCGCCGTGCTCATCCTCGTCCTCGAGCTCTTTGTCCGCGCCCAGACCGACGCCGATGTAGACGAACCCGCCAGCCGCCAGCCCGAGGAACAGGCCCGCGGCGATGATGATCCACAGGAGCCAGGCGTCAAACCCGCCGTTGGCCGAGGAGAGGTGCTGATTGCCCGCGCCGAGATTCACCATGATGGCGTGGACGACAATCCCGACCACGCCGCCGACGACCATGCCAGGCAGGAGCAGCGCCATCTGAATCATCATGGGCGCGTCCTTGAGCCACTGCGGCAACATGAAGGAAGGAACCAGAGGCGGCATCGGACGACCCCCTAACTCGCGTACGTGTCACTCGTTCTCCGTGCCCCCAGTATCGCCCGCCAACCCGCTTTCGTCTAGTTGCCTGATCAAATCAACCGCGATCCATGCCCCATAGCGAAATCGCAGATACGATGACGGGTATGTCAGCGACATTTCCGCTCGCCCGCTGGGCCCGTTTGCGCCGCTCCCGCCTCAGCCGCCGCGCCCTGCTCCAGGCGTCGGTCCGCGCCGGAGTCGGCGCGGCTGGCCTCGTGCTGGTCGGCTGCTCCGACGACGAGCCGCAGCCCCAGGAGTCCCAACCGCAACAGCAATCGGCGCAGGCGGACGCCGCAGCGCAACAAGCCGAGCAGGCGGAGCAATCCGCTCAGCAACCACCGGCGCAGCAGGCCGCCCAACAGGCCGAGCAGGCGGACGCGTCCGCCGACGCACAGGCCGCGCCGCCCGCGGGGCCGGTCCGCGGCGGGATCCTGCGGATGTGGCTGCCGGTCGAGCGCCACGACCGTTGGGATCCGCACCTCTCCCGCTACCGCTACACCCAGGCCGCGCACAGCCTGATGTACAACCGCCTGATCCAGCCCTCCTCGGTCGCCAGTGGCGCGCTCGAGGCCGACCTCTGCGCCCTGCCCGAGACGCCTGACGAGACGACCTACATCTTCACCCTGACGCCCGGCGCGGTCTTCTGGAATCAGGAGCCGACCAACGGCCGCGCGGTTACGGCGCAGGACCTCAGCTGGAACATCACCCGCCAGCAAGAGGCGCTCGACGCCGCCGGACTGCCGGACCCGCACTTCTTCCGCCGCGCCGCCTATCAGCGCACCGCCTCCGTCGAGGCCGCCTCGGACGACGCGCTCACCCTCACCACCACCGCGCCCGACGCCGCCTACCTCGCCTCCGTGCACGCCTCGCCCTTCGCCTGGATCACCAGCCCGGAGGCGGCCGAGCTTTACGCCGACGACTGGCGCGACGACCCGTTCGACGTGATGCGCAACAGCGGCAGCGGACCCTACACGCCCCGCGCCTACAACGGCTTCGAGCTTGCGCTGGCCCGCTCCGACAACTGGTGGCGCGCCGATTCCGCCTGGGCCGACGGGATCATCCTCGCCTCCGGCGACCCCAACAGCATTCCCAGCCTCTACAGCGCCGCGGCCATCGACCGCGCCGATTTCCCGCTGACCAACGAGGCCGTCGAGGTCTTGCGCGAGCAGTACCCGGAACATGAGGAATTCGAGCTACCGCTCGGCGCTTCGGTCGAGCTGCTCGCCCCGCTCGCTTCGGATCCAGGCAGCCCGCTCGCCGACGCCCGCGTCATCCGCGCGATTGAGCTCGCCATCGACCGCCCCGCGCTGATCGAGCGCTTCTATGGCGGACACGGCCGCGCCTCCGGCCCGCTGCCCTGGTATCTCGACGGTTGGAGCCTGAGCGAATCCCTGCTCGCCACCCATCCCGGCTACCGCGACGACCGCGATGCTGATTTGTCCGAGATTGCGGCGCTGATCTCGGCCGCCGGCGCGGACGGACTTGCTCCCGTTCCGTTGGTCGTCGCCGATCTGTTTGAGGGCTTCTTCGCCGGCTCCGGCGAGGCGGTGCGCAGCATGATCGCCGACGCCACCGGCCTGGACGTCGAACTGGAGAATCGCCCCTTCGCCGAAGCGATCGACCAGCTGCGCGGCGGCGAGCGCTTCTGCTGTCTTGGCTGGAGCGCCGTCCCACAGCAAGCCGATCCGACTGACGAATGGCGCCGCACCCTGCACTCCGCCGGCGAGCAGAACTGGAGCGCCAGCGGGAACGCGGAGCTGGACGCGCTGATCGACCGGATGGGCGCGACGTTCGATCGCGGCGCGCGTCAGGACATCGCGCACCTCGTCCAGGAAATGCTGCTCAACGGCGGCGCGCCGCAGTGGCAGCTCAAGCTCGTCAGCGGCGTCCAGCTCGGGCTCCGCCAGCCCTGGTTCCACCCCGATCCGCGCCTCTTCGAGTACGCCTGGTCCACCGGCCGCCTGAGCGGCTCCTGGCTCGATCAGACGGCCGAGGGCTACCCCGTCGAGCGGGAGCTTCCGCCGCTGCCCGAGGAAGAGCCGGCCGACGGCGGCTAACTGCTCGCACGGAGTCTGACGGCGTGAGCGAACTCAGGCCCAGCGGCGTTGATGTTCGCGCTCGAACTCGAGGATGCGGCGGTAGATGCGCACCATCTCGCGGTCGCTGGCCAGCGGCTCTCGCGGCGGCTTGATCACGGCGCCGCCCAGCGCCTCCACGATCTCGCGGTGGTCATCGATGATGAAGTCCGGCTCCACCTTGGTGAACAGGTGCAGCCGCGAGCGGTACTGGAAGATCGGCTTGCCCATGATCCCCGCCAGCAGCGGCCAGAGGTCATGCTTGTCCGCCACCTCACGCCGCGGCCCGTAGCCCGACCACATGTAGACGTGGTGCCCGCGATCCTGCAGCCGCTCCAGCACCTCGCGCGCGTAGGGGCGCAGGTGCAGGTTCCAGGAGACCAGACAGCCGTCGACGTCGAAGAAGATGTTGAGCGGTCGCACGTTCGTTAGCCTACCGCCCATGTCCGATCCAGTCTGCCCGCACTTGGCCGAGTCGGACCGCGGCCGCCACTTTCAGATGAAGACCGGCCGCGAGTGCTGGCGCTGCGCCTTCCGCAACCGCGGACTGCTGCGCCGCTCGCTGCTGACCAGCGCCGTCGTCGGCACAATCCTGGTCGCGATCAATCAGGGCACGGTGATCGTCGCCGGAGAGGGCACCTGGGAGCTCGCCTGGAAAGTCCCCCTGACCTACTGCGTCCCCTTCCTCGTCGCCTCCTGGGGCGCCCTCAGCAACGCCTGGGTGCGTGCGGATCGCTGAGCGCCGCTATCGCTCACTGGACAACACATGATCTCATAGTCATATTAGAGACATGGAATGGACGATCGAATTCGATCCCGCGTTCGACGCGGAGTTCGACTCGTTATCGGACGCCGTTCAGGACGAGTTGCTGGCCCACACGCAACTGCTCGCCCGGTTTGGCCCGGCGCTCAGCCGCCCGAAATCCGACACGTTGAAGGGGTCGCGCCATCCGAACATGAAGGAACTGCGGTTCAACGCGGAGCGCGGTGTCTGGAGGGTGGCGTTCGCTTTCGACCCCGAACGGCGCGCCATCTTGCTGGTCGCGGGAGACAAGCGCGGAGCGAATCAGCAGCGATTCTATCGCCGCTTGATTCGACTGGCAGACGAGCGGTTTGACCGACATCTCGCCCGGATGCAAACCGAAAGGGAACGACCATGACCACCCTGCAGGACAAGCTCGCCGAGCTCTCGCCCAAGCGCCGCCGTCGGGTGGAACAGCGCACCCAAGAGCTGTTGGCCGAAGAAATGTCGCTGCGCCAACTGCGTCTCGCGGTGCGGCAGACCCAGGTCGAGGTTGCGCAGCAGCTGGGCGTCAACCAGGAGAACATCTCGCGGCTGGAACGGCGCGACGACCTGCTGCTCTCCACGCTCGACAAGTACATCCGCGCGATGGGCGGCAAGCTCACCCTGGTCGCCGAGTTCCCCGATCGCCCACCGGTAGTGCTCAGCGGCCTCGGTCTGGCGGAGGCAGAGCCAGACTCGGACTGGCCCGCCAGGTCGACCGACGGGCCGCCGCACGTCCGTGAGGACCCGGAGCCGTATGAGGCCGGCGACTAAACCAGGATCAGGCGCGGACGCCTGGAAAGTCCCCCTGACCTACTGCGTCCCCTTCCTCGTCGCCTCCTGGGGCGCCCTCAGCAACGCGTGGGTTGGTGAGGGGAAATCAGGTTCTTCGTTTTGACGGCGGTCGAGCGCGCTTGGCCCTTTCAGCTTTTGCGGAACGACCAACGCCTGGGTGCGCTTGTCCCGGCCGCTTTCCGCCCTGAGGTTTGCGGTTGGTTGGTTTAGCCATTGTGGCCTCCGTCCTGAACCTACGGTAAGCAGTTTTTCAGGGCGATGCCAAACGAATGCAGTTACGACCGTATTCCTTGCGCCGTCAGTTTTGTCACGAGTTCCTCCTGAGTCCCTGCGCCCTTGGTGGAGTTGCAGGCGCCGCAGAGCAGCTGGAGGTTCTCGATGTGGTCGGTTCCGCCGCGCGAACGGGCCACAACGTGGTCAATAGTCATGTTTCTGAAGGGGAACCAGGTCAGGCAGCCGGTGCACCTGCCCTCCTGAGCGCCGTAGAGCTGCTGCTTGTTGGACGGCGCGCTGTATGGCGGCAGTTCACCGAGATCGGTGCGTTGGGGCGTGTCGGTTCGGTGCACTCCGCCGTAGAAAAGGCCCAGTTCCTTCCACATTCGCACCCGAACCAACTCGGCAGCCCGCGGCGAAATGTCGATACCAATCCACTTCCGCTCCAGTTTCTCTGCCGCGACGCAAGCGGTGGCGCAGCCGCAGAAAGGATCGAAGACGATGTCACCTGGCTCCGAGGACGCCTTAATCACACGTTCAAGAAGCGCTAGTGGCTTCTGGGTCGGATAGCCAGTTCGCTCCTTTGACGATCCTTGGACCGGAGGAATGTCATACCAAAGGGAGTCAATCGGCCGTCCTCGACTCTCGTCGAGGTACCGCTTCTGCTGCGGGACTCTTCCAGGCGCCGTCTGTACGACCTTGCCCTCGGCGTAAGCCTGTTCCATTCGCTCTCTAGTCCAACGCCAAACTCGATGAACGCCAAGAAACTCATAGGTCAGATTGGGGCGATTCTTGTTTGGATTGACGAGGTTGTCGAGTCGATATCTGCGTCCCGTCGCCTCCTCTACATGTCGGTAGTTCTTGCGGACGTACTCCGGATCGTGAGGCACGTACTGGACGTGGTAGGACGCGCGGTCGCTCATCGCGTAACGCAGCAAGAGGTCGTGATTGGTTGGCATGTTGCGAGTCGCCAAGCCCTTGGCAGGCTGTCTGCGCCAGATGATGTCGTTTCGAAACTGCGCCTGCCCGAAGATCGCGTCCATCACGATCTTGAGGTAGTGGCCAGCGGTTGAATCACAGTGCAGGTAAATGCTGCCATCCGGCTTGATCAGCCGCTTCATCTCCAAAAGGCGGATCGACATCATGATCAGGTACGCCTTCATCGGTCTGCCATGCGAGAATCCGGCAGCCTCGATCACGCTGGCCAGCCCCGGCTCCTGTTCGGCAACCTGACCATGCCAGGCGACATCGAGGTCATCGAGCGTCCATGTGTCCTTGAACGCAGCCCCAGCGGCTTCGGAACCAATCGGCGCGGCGTAATCGCGGTTCGAGTTGAACGGCGGATCGAGATAGATCAGATCGACAGACTCGGAGTTCATGCCCCGCATCACGTCGATGTTGTCGCCGGTCCAGAGGGTCTGGTTCTTCCAGTTCGGCTCAGACATGAAGCCCCTAGCGCGGCAAACCCAGGCCGCGGGTGGCGATGATGTTTCTCATGATCTCGCTGGTACCGGCGGCGATCGTCAGGGGGACGGCGTTGAGGTACTCGTCCGGCATCCGACCGTGCAGCGGGGCGTGCTCCTGATCGCCGGAGAGCGCGCCGCCGAGGCCGAACATGTTGATCATCCCCGCCAGCCGCTGATTGATCATCGTCCCGTAGAGCTTCGACATCGAGGCCTCGTGGTTGGGCACCAGCCCCTGACTCTGCATCCAGGCGACGCGGTAGGCGAGCCAGCGGCCGACGGTGAACTCGATCTGCAGCTCGGCCAGCTTGTGGCGGACGCGCGGGTCCTCGTCGGGGCGCGCCCCGTCCGGGCCGGGCTGGCTCGCCAGACTGGTCAGCTCACCCAACAGCCGCACGCCGGAGACCACCCGCGAGATGCCGGAGCGCTCGAAGTCGAGCGTCGTCGTCGCCACGTACCAGCCGCGGTTCGCCTCGCCGACCATATTGCTCGCCGGCACGCGGACATCCTCGAAGAAGACCTCGTTGAAGTGATGCCGATTGGCCATGTTGACCAGCGGCCGCACGGTGATCCCGGGCGTCTTCATGTCGAGTAGAAAAAAGGAGATGCCGCGGTGCTTGGGCGCGTCCGGCTCGGTGCGCGCGATCATGAAGATCCAGTCCGCGTGCTGCGCGCCGGAGGTCCAGATTTTCTGCCCGTTGATGATGTAGTCGTCGCCGTCGCGCTGCGCCCGGGTCTGCAGCGAGGCGAGGTCGGAGCCTGAGCCGGGCTCCGAGAAGCCCTGACACCACTGGATGTCCGCCCCGCGAATGCGCGGCAGGAAGTAGTCCTTCTGCTCGTCCGAGCCGTACATGATGATCGTCGGCCCGACGCGGTCAACGCCCTGGTTGTAGACCGGCGCGCGGTGATGGGCCATGGTCTCGTTGAACATCGCCTGGCGCACCGGGCCGGCGCCGGCGCCGCCGTGCTCGGTCGGCCAGCCGAGCGTCAGCCAGCCGCGCTCGGCCAACGCCTTATGGAATCCGCGCGTGAACTCCCAGCGCTCCCGATTCGCCGCGCCGTCCTCGGCCGGCCCTTCGGACAGATCCGCCCAGCCCGGCGGCAGCTGCTCGTCGAGAAACTCGAGCACCTGCCCGCGGAAGGCCAGATCATCATCGGAGAATCGGAAATCCATATCGCGCTCCCTCTCCCGTCGGTAGTGCCTGATTCGGCATCTGATGGGGGCAGACTACCAAAGGGTCTGCGACGCGCGGTTGTAGACTCAGCCGCATGACGAAGCGATCCAATGGCGCGCTGAGCGGGGTGCGGGTCATCGACCTGACGGACGATCGCGCGATCTACGCGGGCAAACTGCTCGGCGATCTTGGTGCAGAGGTGGTCCGCGTCGAGCCGGAGGCGGGCGATCCGCTGCGCCGGCGGGGGCCGCGGCATGAATCGGGCGCGTCGCTCTGGCACGCCTTCTTCGCCAGCTCCCGACAGTTCGTCGCCGCGGATGACGCCCACGTCATCGCCGAACTCGCCGCGGCGGCCGATATCATCCTCGACTGCGAGCGGCTGCCCGATGCTGAGGCGCTGTTCGAGGCCAATCCCGCGCTCGTGATCGTGGACGTCACGTCATTCGGCCGCGCCGGTCCCTGGCGGGACTACCAGGCGCCCGGCCTCGTGGCGGAGGCGCTGGGTGGAGTTGCAGCAACCTCCGGCGACACCGACACGCCGCCGCTCCAGCTCTACGGCGACCAGTACGCCTTCGTCGGCGGCGTGTACGCGGCCATCGGCGCGCTCGCGGCGCTGCGCCACGCGCGGGAGACTGGGCAAGGCCAGATCGTGCGGCTCAGCACGCATGAGGCGCTCTGCACGATCCTCGAACACGTGCTCATGTGGGCCTGGTACCACGAGCTCCTGCCGTTTGCCGAGGGCCCCGTCCTCCCCCGCCGCGGATCGCTGCACTGGTCGAACGCCTACGTGGTGATGCAGGCGATCGGCGGATCGATCATGATTACGCCGACGCCCGACTTCTCCAAACAGGTCGCCTGGCTGGTCGAGGATGGCACGGGTCTGGAACTGCTTGACGAGCGCTTCACCGACCCCGCCAACCTGCCCGAGCTGATCGCGCTGACGATGTCCACCCTGCGTGAGTGGGTCGGCGCGAAGGAGGTCGAAGCCTTCTTCCACGAGGCGCAGGCGCGGCATCATCCCTACGGCTGGGTGATGACCACGCCCGAGGTCGCCAACAACCCGCAGCTGCAGGCGCGCGACTGGTGGACGGCATACCCGGCCGGCGAGGCCAGCGTCGCCGGCCCCGGCGCGCCGTACCACTTCTCCAATACGCCCTGGGCGATCGCGGGCGGCGGAGATCCGCAACCGGTCAGCGCTGAGCAGGCGCTCGACGCTGTCGGTTGGGGCGACTGATGCCACCTCCTGTTGATCCGCCTGCCGATCTACCTGCCGGCCCACTCGCGGGCATCCGCATCCTCGATTTCACTCACGTCCTGGCCGGCCCTTTCGCTACCCGCCTCCTTGGAGATCTGGGCGCAGACGTGGTCAAGGTGATGTCCGCCACCCGCGCCGGGCTGGCGGGCGGCGTTGACCATCCCTATCACGCGATGTGGAATCGCAACAAGCGCGTCTTCCAGCTCGATCTGGGCCGCGCCGAGGCCCGCGAGATCGCGCGTCGCCTGGCGCTTAAGGCGGATGTCGTGATCGACAACTTCTCCGTCGGCGTGCTGGATCGCTGGCAGCTGGGTTACGACGCGGTCAGCGCGGACAATCCCGGCGCGATCTACATCGGCATGTCGGGGATGGGCGTCAGCGGCCCGTGGTCGAACTACGTCACCTACGCGCCGACCGTGCACGCGCTGGCGGGGTTGACCTACCTGACCGGCGTGCCGGGCCGCAACGACATCGGAATCGGCTTCAGCTACAACGATCACATGGCCGGTCTGCACGGCGCAGTCGCGGTGTTGGCGGCGCTCGAGGCGCGGCGCGCAACGGGCCGCGGCCAGCGCATCGACATGAGCCAGTTTGAGGTTGGCGTCAGCTTCGGCGGCCCGGCCCTGCTCGACTGGTTCGCCAACGGGGTAGCGGCGGAGCCGGTCGGCAACGACCCACCGTGGGAGGACTGGACGCCGCACGGTGTCTATCCGTGTCAGGGCGACGACCAGTGGTGCGCCATTGCCGTCGTCGAGGTTGATCAGTGGCGATCGTTATGTGAGCTCATGGGCACCGATGACTGGCTCAGCGACGCAGCGCTCGCCGACGCCGCTGGACGCAAGGCGCGCAGACGGGAGATCGACGCGCGCCTCGCGGACTGGACGCGCAGCCAGGAGCGCTACGCGCTGATGGAGCGCTGCCAACAGGCGGGCGTGCCCGCGGGCGTCGTGCAAACCGGCCTCGACCTGATCGCCAACGATCCACAGCTGGCGCAAGCCGACATGTTCTTCAACTTCGACGAGCCGCATCCCCTGCTCGGCCTGCTCAAGGGCGATCGCGTGCCGCTCCAATTCGAGCGCACCCCGGCCACGGTCTACAACCGCCCCGAGGTCTTCGGGGAATCCAACGCCTCGGTCGCGTCGGACTGGCTGGGAATGTCGGCGGAGGCGGTGGCGCGGCTCGAGGCTGAGGGCGTGATCGAGTAGTCGGGTAGGCGCTCTCCGCCGTCGTTCCTGCGAAAGCCGGGAGCCCCCTCAGGCGCTCCGCGACAGCTCCCCCAAGGGGGGAGCTCTTCCATCCCCGCCCCTCTACTCTTCCGTCGTTCCTGCGAAAGCAGGAACCCACACAGGTGGGAAGTACACGTGCTCGCGGGACAGTTCCCCAGAGGGAGAGAGCTTACCCGCGTTCCAGATTGCGGTAGCGGGGATCCACCCTGCGGAAGTGGACGATGCGTACGTCGAGGCCGCTGTCGGCGTGGAGGTCGAGGGCGCGTTGGATTGCGGCGTGGATCCACTCGTGCCTGTTGCCGAAGACGCCGCCGCCGACGAAGGTCAGGAAGACTGGCGCGGTGCGGTCGGGATGCTGCTGCGCGTTCTCGACGGCGGCGAGCAGCGTAGCCTCGTAGAGGGCTTCGAGGATGAGCCGGGCGAATTCCCGCCACTCGGCCGGGCAGGCCTCGGCGTAGACGCCGAGCGGGAGCGCGGAGCAATAGGCCTGCGAAACGAGGTGGCCGGCGCCAGGCGCAGTGGTCTCGACGTCCCAGTGGAGGCCGATGCGGAGTCGAGCGCGCAGCGCGTCGCGGTCAGCGGCGTTCCACTGCCGACGAAAGTGCTCCGCCTGGCTTGCGGGCAGGATGGCGTAGCCGTTCTGCATCTCCCAGAGGGGAGCGCCGCCCGCCCGCAGGGCGTCGTGGATGCCGCTCAGACAATCGATCTGGGTGTCGGCGGTTTGTCCGATCTGCCCGCCGACCGGGGCGAACCAGTTGCGGTAGACGGTTGCGGCGGCGGCGGCCATGGCGCAGGCGGGGCCTTGCGTGCGGTCGTGGATATAGTCGGTGACCCCGGCCTCGGGCGTGACGTCGGGCGACACCATCTCCAGCAGGTTGAACTGGGACGCGGCCTGGACGAGGGCGTGGGCGTGCTCCGGGTCCCGATGGAGGGCGCCGGCTTCCCCGACGATGTTGCGGACGCGGAGCGGCCCGCGACCGCCGGAGACGTTGGCACGCTCGCGGAGCTCGGCCAGAGAGGGCGTTTCGAGACGCCCGATGCGAAAGCGGCGGCCGTTGGCGTCGGAGTGGAGGAACTCGCCTTCGACGCGGAGCTGCTGCCTGATCGCGCTCTCCGACTCGCGGATGCCGAAGAGGTCCTGGAACCAGTTGGCCATCGGCTACTCCGTCCAAGCGCGGATATAGTCGCGCTGCGCCCGGGTCTGCGGCCCGTCCGAGCGCCACTGCCGTGAGGCGTAGCGGTCATGCAGCTGCTGGAGTTCCGCGAGCGCCGCCGGCGCATCGCGTCCGTGCCGTCGCAGCCAGCAGCCGGCGACGGTGTTGGTGCGTCCATGTCCGCCCCAGCAGTGCAGATAGACCAGCCAGCCGCGCCCAATCTCGGCGTCCAGCAGGTCGAGGATGCGGGACATCTGCGCGCGCGATTCGGGCACGCCCATATCGCGGATCGGCGTATGCGCCCGCGGAATGAGCGGGGCGACCCGCTCCAGCTCCGCCTCGTAGGGACGCAGGCCGTCGGCGGCGCGGGTGAGGTCGACGAACAGGGTGACGCCCGCGTCAACCAGCGCCCGCAGCTTGGCCCGCCCCGGCCGAACTTGCTTGTCAAAGGGGTAGTTCCCAGCCAGGAGCTTGCCCTCCACAATCCAGAAGCACGCCGGATGAGGGAGCAGCGCAGTCATGCGGGCACGAGGATCGGTTTGAGCCCGAGGACGTCGCGGTAGTCGTCGGGGATGGACTGCCAGTGCTGAGTGAGGAGATCAACCAGCTGCTCGCCATTGATCAGCCCCACGCGGGCAAAGCCGTCTTCCTAGGCGACCCGGCGCGCGTCCTTGGTGTAGTCAGAGGTGGTGACGAACGTGCCTTGCGCCCCGATCGGGATGCGGCCGCGGAGATCGCGGATCGGTCGCGCGGTAATCTTCGAGCTCGGTTGGTAACGCTTGACCTGTCCGGTGATGGCCACCTGGGCCGCATTGGAGACGTTCAGGACGCCGCGGAAGTCAACCCTGCCGTCAGCGACCGGCTGGGTGACCTCAATCTCGAACCCCATCGCCGTGAGCAAGTGTCCGACGAGCTGCTCAAATTCTGTGGGATCAAGCAGAAGAATGCGCTCAAGCGCGAGCTCGTATGGACGCTGTGCAGAGGCGCGGGCAACAGTCTGGGGAGCGCTCGACGGCGCCGCTCCGATTCGGGTGAGAAACTCCTGCTCGTGCCGAAACTTGAACAGCGTCAGGTTGGACTTGAGGGTGTTCTGAAACGGCACCGAGAGTTCGCTGCGATCGATCTGGTCCGGTTTCCAGTCGACTGCGCGGCGATGTTCGTAGCGGCAACCCTCGCTTGCATACGCGCCCGCCTCAAACCAATAGCCGCCAGTGATCTGGCCGTAGCGCAGCCAGCGCGAGTTGATCTCTGGTGAGAGGACCCAGTCGCCGACCTCCATCTCGAACAAGAAGCGGGCGAAGATGCCGATTACTGCTCGCCTGTTGCCCCGGGAGTCCGCTGCAGGCGCAACGGACTCCCAATGCTGGGCCAGTTGTTCGCGGTCAGGCATGAGCGAACAGTCACCCATCTCTCGCCAACCGATGGCGGTGAAGCCACCATCAACGCAGCGTTGCGTATGTTCGCCAAACTCTGTACGGACGAGCCAAATGTTCGGCATCTCGGCGCTTAGCGGAAGACCGAGTAGTCGATCTCCTTGGAGGTAATCACCTCGATCAGCGCGGGTTGGCCGTCTTCGGTGGCCTGGATCCCTCGCTTGAAGGCTTCGTTGAGGTCGGCGGGCGACTCGACGCGCTCGCCGTAGCCGCCGAAGGCCTTGGCCATGTCGGCGTAGTGGCCGGAGATGTCGGTGGCGCGGTACTTCTCCGTGGCGGTCTGCATGATCGGCAGCTCGATCGCCATCGAGAAGTTGTTGAGCAGCACGCTGAGGATGGGAATGTTCTCGCGCACGGCAGTCTCGAAGTCCATCCCGGTCATCCCGATCGCGGCGTCGCCCCAGACGTTGACGCAGGTCTTCTCCGGGCAGGCGACCTTCGCGCCCATCGCGTAGCCGAGCCCGGTGCCGAGCTGGGTCGTCTTGCCCCAGCCGATGTAGCTCAGCGGCGTGGTCGAGTTCCAGAACGGCGACATCTGGTCGCGCGGCGAGCCGGCGTCGTGGGTGGCGACAACGTTGTCGATCCCGACCGTCTCGTCCAGCGTCGCGTGCAGGTCGCGCAGTGCGCGGTAAGGATTGATCGGCGCGTCGTCGGAGGCGCTCTTGTGCGACCAGTCCTGCCGCCACTGACCGTTGATCCGGGCAATCTCGGCGGCAATCGCGTCCGCCCGCCCGCGCGGTTCCGAGATCAGCTCGCGCACCTCGGCGATGATCGCCTCCAGCACCAGCGCCGCGTCGCCGACGACGCCTTCGGAGATCTCGACTTCGTTGTTGAAGTCCTCCGGGTCGAGCGTGGCGTGGATGTAGTACGGCCCCTTGGGCATTTGCAGCCCGAAGCCGGTTTTGGCAAAGGAACAGCCGATGCCGAAGACCACGTCGGCGTCGCGCAGGAACTCGTGCACCGCGCGAGGGAAGGCGCGGCCGCCCGAGCCGAGTGAGAGCGGATGCGTCTCGGGGAAGGCGCTCTTGCCCTGCAGCGAGGTCGTGACCGGCGATTCCAGCAGCTCAGCCAGCTCGCGCAGCTGATCCCAGGCCTTGGCGTAGTGCACGCCCTGGCCGGCGTAGATCACCGGACGCTCCGCGTTGACCAGCGTCTGCGCCGCGCGGCGGGCGTCGGCCGGATCGGGGCCGGATCGGTAGGCCGGGGTTGGCGTGTAGTTGAGCGGCTCCTCGATCTCCGCGCCCCACAGGTCGCCGGGGATTTCCAGCACGACCGGCCGCTGACGGCCGTTCTTGGCGTGCGTGAACGCGCGGCGCACGGCGTTGGCGAGATCGTTCGGGTCGGTCAGCTGCTCGGTCCACTTGCTCACGTGCTGGAAGTTGACCAGGCCGCTGAAGTTGGGCGCGACGTTCGTCTGCGCCCGCGCATACCCGCCGGGGATGGCGACCATCGGCGCGGACTCGCTCCAGGCCTGAGCCAGACCACCGAACGAGTTCTCGGAGCCGGGCCCGTTCTGGGTCAGGTAGACGGCGACCTGATCCCCCGAATTCATCCGCGCAAAGGCGTCGGCGATGTGGATGCCGGTGCGCTCCTGGCGCACGATGATCGTGCGGATGTCGGCCTGGGCGGCCGCCTCAAAGATCGGGTTGACGGGATAGCCGACGACGAAGTCGACACCCTCCCGCTTCAACATCTCGGCAATGGCGTTGGCGGTTCGCATGGGAGTCTCCTTGAGTTCAGATTGCAGCTAGTCGGAGTGTAGGTCAGGCTCCGCGGCGTCGCTGAGCCATTCCAGGATGAGTTCCTGGTGGCGGCGAACCGGCGCTTCGCCCTGCAGGGCGGAGGGACCGTGCCGCAGCGTTGGGGAACGCAGCGAGCGCTGTTGCTGCTCGCAGACGAGCTTGTCTTCCTGCATGAAGTCGCCGCTGGCGAGCGGATCGCGCTTGCGGTCGCCATCGTACTTGCCCCTGGGCTGGCTCTGCCACAGGAGGACCGAGCGGAGCAGCTGCCAGTACTGCTTCCAGGCCGGCGCATCAGCAACCCGAGTTCGGGTAATGACGCGCGTGCGCTCGGGCGCGAGCGGCGTGACGTGGAAGAGCGACCACAGATTCTCATTCTCCGCCAGACCGATACCCGGGAACAGCATCGGCACCCAAGCGCCGATCTGGTCGCGCGGCACGTGATCGATCAGGGGCAACGGGGACTGGCGCTCGACCGCGGCGCGGTAATCGGCGGCGAGCGGTTCCCAGAAGGCGAAGTGGGGACCGTGCCAGGCGTACTCGGCGCGGTCGTGGTCATACATCGAGAGGGTGGCGGAGTGGAGATGCTTGAGGTGGTAAACGTCGATGTAGTTCTCGACGACGATCTTCCAGTTGGCCTCAATCAGCTGCTCGGTGCGCAGGCGCTTCATTTCCGGCAGCGCCACGGGACGATGCGGGCCCAGATGCGGCTCGATCGCGCCAAACCACTCGCTGACGGGCGGCGCGTCCGGATCAGGATGCGCCCAGATCATCCCGCGCCACACGCCGACGGCGGCCGGGAACAGGCAGATAGTGGAAGGGTCGAAGCCAGGAAACTCCCGCGTGCGGCGCGGGACGCCAACGAGCTGGCCTTCGAGGTCGTAAGTCCAGTCGTGATACGGACAACGCAGCGCGGCGGCCTGGCCGATCGAGCGGATCAGCTGGGTGCCGCGGTGTCGGCAGATGTTGTGGAAGGCGCGCAGCTCCCGATCGGGCCCGCAGACGACGAGGATGTTATGCAACCCGACCTGCGTCGTGAGGTACTGGCCGGGCTCGGTCAGGTCTTCGACAAACCCGGCGCAGTTCCAGGTGCGAGAGAAGATCAGGCGCTGCTCGCGGTCAAACCACTCCGACGAGGTGTACGCCTCGACCGGCAGGATCGGCATTCCGTTGGCAGGGCCGGCGCCAGTCTCTGCGGGCGCTGAGGTCGCCACAGTAGACATCGATTCACCTCCGACTCGTCCGCCGTTGCGATTGGGCGCTCAGGCGTCGGAATGGACGGGGGGCTTGCGGTTGGCCCAGGGCTGGGCGGCCTCCAGCTGCGCGCCGATGCGGAAGAGCGTGGCCTCGTCCGCGTAGGGCGCGACGAACATAGTGCCGACCGGCAGGCCGTCCTCGCTCCAGTAGAGCGGTACCGACGCAGCCGGGTTGCCCGAGGCGTTGAAGAGCGAGGTAAACCCGACCGTGCGCTGGACGTCGGCGCCTTGGGCGGACAGGTCGTCGCGGTCGAGCGCGAGGCGTCCGAGCTCGAGCGGCGGCGTGGCCATCGTCGGCGTGAGCATCAGGTCGTAGCCGGGACCGTCCACGCCGGCAAACCAGCGCGCGACGTGGCGTCCGATTGCGTGGACGGCCTGCGTGGCGGCGATGTAGTCGCTGGCCGAGGGCATGTCCCCGGAGATCATGCGCCAGGTGAGCGGCTCCACGTCTTCGGGGTTGGCGGAACGACCGAGTTCAGCCGCGCGGCGGTCGACGGTGAGCTTGGTCGCCGGTCGGACTATGTCGAAGAGCGGGTTGCGTACCTCCTCGGGAATGACCAGCGCGGCGTCCTCGACCTCGTGTCCGAGCGAGCGGCAGAGCGCGGCGGCGTGATCGACCGCCTCGAGGCAGACGCCGTCGAGCTCGCAATTGTTGAAGGGCAGTCGCACCACGCCGATGCGCAGCGTGCCGGGGTCGCGTCCGACTTCCTCCGCATACGGACGCTCGGGCGGCGGCGCGAAATAGGGCGCGCCGATATCGGGTCCGCAGGTGGCGTCAAGCAGCACCGCGGAGTCGCGTACCGAGCGCGAGACGGCATGCACGGTCGACATCCCCGCCCAGCCTTCACCGACATCTGGCCCCGAGGGCGTGCGCGCACGGGTGGGCTTGAGCCCGAACAGGCCGTTGCAGGAGGCGGGGATGCGGATTGAGCCGCCGCCGTCGGAGGCGTTGGCGACCGGGATGACGCCCGCCGCGACCGCCGCAGCGGCGCCGCCCGACGATCCGCCGGCCGTGTGCTCGAGGTTCCAGGGGTTGCGCGTCTTGCCGTGCAACTGCGACTCGGTGGTGGAGGTGATCCCGAACTCGGGCGATGTGGAGCGGCCGAAGATCGAGAGTCCCGCCGACTTGTAGCGGGTCACCATTTCGGTGTCGTGATCGGGCACATAGTCGGCAAAGATCTTGGAACCGCTGGAGATCGGCTGTCCGGCGTAGTAGGTACCCAGGTCCTTGAGCAGGAACGGCACGCCGTGCAGCGGACCCGCGGGCAGGCCGCTGAGCGCGTTCTCGCGCGCGTGGTCGTACCACGGATAGACAACCGCGTTGAGCTGCGGGTTGACTCGCTCCGCGCGCTCGATCGCTTCGTCCAACAGCTCGATCGCCGACACCTCGCGGTTGGCCACCATTCGCGCCAGCTCGACGCCGTCCAAATCGGAGTAGCCCTGAATCGCCATCTGCAGTTCCTTTCACGCAGGCTGCGTACAATCCTCTGCATGGTACGCATCGACGGCCGTCAACCCAACGAGCTGCGCCCGCTGCGCTTCGCACTCGACGTCCAGCAGCACGCCGCCGGCTCCTGCATCGTCGCGTTCGGCAAGACTCGCGTGCTCTGCGCCGTCACGGTCGAGGAACGGGTACCACGCTGGATGCGGGGCCGCGGTCGCGGCTGGCTGACTGCCGAGTACAACATGCTGCCCGCCGCGACCAACACCCGCTCCGACCGCGAGCGCGTGCGCGCCGCCGGGCGGACCAAGGAGATCCAGCGCCTGATCGGGCGCAGTCTGCGCGCGGCGATCGATCTCGAGGCGCTGGGCGAACGCACCTTCAATGTCGATTGCGATGTGCTCGACGCGGACGGCGGCACCCGCACCGCCGCCGTGACCGGCGCGTTCGTCGCCGTGCAGCAGGCGGTCAACAGGCTGGCCTACGCCCAGTCGCCCATCCGCGCGGCGGTGGCGGCGGTCAGCGTCGGCATCGTCGACGGCGAGATCCTGGTCGACCTCAACTACGCCGAAGACTCCACGGCGGATGTCGATTGCAACATCGTCGGACTCGCCGATGGCGGCCTGGTCGAAGTGCAGGGCACGGCGGAAGGCCGCGCCTTCACGCCGACGCAGCTCACGGCCATGGTTGAGGCGGCGCAGAGCGCGCTGGCGCAGCTCTTCCGCGCCCAGCAGGCAGCGCTCACAGTGAGCAGCAGCGGCAACGGCGATCAGAAGTAGTCGGCGTAGAGTCCCAGGTGGCTGCCGCCGACGAGCAGCACGTGCGCCGGCCCGTAGTCCTCGTCCCGCTGCTGGCCGGGGAAGTTGCTCATCAGCCGGAACCCGCCCGGGGACTGCTCCACGCCGTATTCGGCGACATCCTTGCCCAGTTGCCCAGCATCTTTCCACAGCGTCTGCTGCGCGATCGGCGCGCGCGGCACGGCGAGGAGCGCCAGCTTGGGCAGCGCCCGATGCGGCGCGGCGAAGCCGACCGAGACCGTCACCTGCCACAGGTTCGAGCGGCCAGCGGCCAGTGTCGGCAGGGCGTCGTAGAAGATCGTTGATTCCGTCTCGTGCACGATGCGGTTACCGTGCGTCCGCACGGCGTCGAGCCAGGGCTCGCCCGTCGGCGCCCAGCGCGAGCGATCCAACGCTTGGGCGGCGTGGACTTGCAGATGCGCGTGCGGCTGCGACTGCTCGCCCATCGAGCCAAAGTTGCAGAACACACGGAAGCCGGTCGGCCCGCGCTCGCCCATGCGATCGGCCAGCCACTCAACGGCCTGCTCGCCGTGATCCATCGCTGTCTCGCCCACCTCGCCCAGGTCCGCCCACAGCTCGCTCTGCTGCGCGTAGAAGGGCGTCAGCGTGTAGGAGTGCTGTTTCGGAATGACGAGCGATGTGAGGTCAAAGAAGAGGAACTGATTCTCGAAGACAAAGACCTCCGGCCGCTCGTCCGACCAGGGCGCCGCCGGGTCGCCGCGCCGGGAGTCGATGAACCGCCGCTCGCCGTCGCGGAAGAAGAGCGCCGACTCAGTGCCCTCGGCAATGCCGCAGAACACGCAGAAGCGGGCTGGTTCCTTCCCCGGTCGATTCGGCATGAGGCTCAGCGTCGCAGCAATTGGTCGACCGCGCAAACTCGTGAGATACGATCTCTTCAGCTGCGCCCGTCGACAAGAGGACATCGATCATGGTCAACGTCCAGCCCTTCCGAGGCCTCCGGTATGACGCCGATGTCGTCGGCGACTGGGGCGCAGTGCTCGGCCCGCCTTACGACATCGTCGATGCCGCCCAGACGGAAGCGCTGAAGCGCTCCAGCGCGTACCAGATTGCGCACATCGAGACCGCCTCCGGCAGCGCGATCGCCGAGGCGGCCGCGCTCCTCCAGGAATGGCGCGCGGCGGGCGCGCTGGTGCAGGACGCGGAGCCGGCCTACTACCTGCACGAGCACCGCTTCGGCGCTCAGGCGCGGCGGGCAATCTTCTGCGCGGTCGAGCTGACCGACTGGGGCGACGGCGTCATGGCGCATGAGCGCACGATGCCGGGCCCCAAAGCGACGCGCACCGCGCTGCGCGCGCAGGTCGGCGCAGATATCTCCCCGCTCATGGCCTTCGCGCCGGACGCCGAGGGTCGGCTCGCGCGGCTGATCGCGGCAGCCGCCGCCGAGCCGCTGCTCAATGAAGGAACCGATCCAACCGGCGACACGCACACCCTGCGCCGCATCGACGACCCCGCCACGGTCGCCGAAATCACGGACGCCTTCGCCCGCGACCGCATCTACATGGCGGACGGCCACCACCGCTACGAGTCCGCCCTGGCCGCGATCGACGACCGTCCCGCCTCGCGCCGCGTGCTGATGGGCGTCGCCTGCGCAAACGATCCCGCGCTCGTGGTCGGCGCGACGCACCGGGTCGTGCACGCCGATCCGCCGGCCAGTCTCCTCGCCCAGCTGGGTAGAACCTTCAGCATCACCGAAGCGGCTGCAAGCGAATTGGCCGACCGCCTCCCGGACGGGAGCTCAGCGCTCGGGCTGGTAACCGCGCAGGACGCCTGGATTCTGGAACCGACCAGCGCGGCGCAGGCGGCGATGCCCGCTGACGTCCCCGACGCCTGGCGCAGCCTCGCCCCCGCCGTCTTGCAGCATGTCGTGCTCGAGCCGCTGCTCGGCATTGACGCCGACGCGCTCGCCGGTGGCCAGGCGGTGACCTACACGCACCATCTGGACGAGCTGCTCGAATCGGTCGCCAGCGGCGACGCCAGCGCGGGATTCGTCCTCCCCGCGCCGACCCTGCAGGACGTGATCGACACCGCCGACGCCGGCAGTTTCATGCCCCAGAAAAGCACCTACTTCGTGCCCAAGCTGCCGACCGGCCTCGTCCTCCACCCGTTGGACTAGCGCCGCGGCTCCGCTCTCACATTTGCGCTTGCGCGATCTCTTCCACCCCGTCGATCGCCACCAGCAACTCGACCTCGCGGACCGACAGCGCACGCGAGATCGTCAGCGCCATCAACGCCATCACCGACGGATCTTCGGCGTTGAAGCCGACGTCCATCGCCGCGATGTTGACGTCCAGCCGACCGAGCGCCATCCCGACCTCGCCGACCCGCCCCGGGCGGTCCTCGTTGCGGAGGACGAGCAGGTGCAGGTGATCCTGCGCCCGGCCGGGCCGCAGCTGCGGTCCGGCGATGTGGACGTGGAAGCCGTTGATCTCGACCACCGCGGCGCGACCGTGTTCGAGCGTGCCCATGAGCGAGGTTGCGCCCGCCGACGTGCGCAGCTCCACCGTGATCGTTGACGTGTACGGCTCCGCGTCCGGCGAACTGCGCTCCGACACGCGCCAGCCGCGGTGCGCGATCACGTTGTTGATGTTGACCAAATTCACGTGCTCATCGGAAATCGGCGCCAACAGGCCGGCCACCACCGACGCCTTGAGCGGCGTCACGTCGTGGTTGGCAATCTCGCCGCGGTAGCGGATCACGATGTCTCGCCATTGCCCGCTGGCCAGCTGCGTCGCCAGGCGGCCGCACATCTCGGCTACCGAGAGGTAGGGGCCCACCGCTTCCAGCGACTCTGGATCGATCAGCGGCGCATTCACCGCCGCCTGCGAGGGCTGCCCGCGCAGCACTTTCAGCGTCTCCGTGGCGATGTCGACCGCGACCCGCTCCTGCGCCTCCTGGGTGGACGCGCCCAGATGCGGCGTCGCCAGGACTCGGGGATGGCGGACCAACGGGTTGTCGTGCGCCGGCTCTTCCGCGAACACGTCGAGCGCCGCGCCCGCCAGCCGTCCCGAGTCCAGCGCCGCCGCCAACGCCGACTCATCAACCAGCCGTCCGCGCGCCGTGTTGACCAGCAGCGCGCCGGGTTTCATGCGAGCAAACTCCGCGCTCCCCAGCAGCGGCGGGGCGTCGGGCGCGGCGGACGAATGCAGCGTCACCACGTCTGCTTGCGCCAGCAGTTCCGGCAGCGGCGCCAACTCCGCGCCGACGCTGCGCGCCCGCTCTGCGGAGACGAACGGATCAAACGCAATCGTGCGCATCTCCAGAGCCTGTAGACGGCGCGCGACCGCTGCGCCGACCAGCCCCAGCCCGACGATGCCAACCGTCTTGCCGCGCAGCTCCGCGCCCACAAACGCGGAGCGATTCCACTCGCCTGATTTGAGCGAGGCGTTCGCCTCCGCCAGGTGCCGCGACAAGGCCAGCAGCAGCGCCACGGCCAGCTCGGCGGCTGAGACCGTGTTGCCGCCGGCCGCGTTGAGAACGATGATTCCGCGCTCGGAGGCGGCGTCGAGATCGATGTTGTCCACGCCCGCGCCAGCGCGGCCGATCACGCGCAGCCTCGGCGCAGACGCAATCAGTTCACGATCCACCCTGGTGCCGCTGCGGACGATCAGCCCCTGACAGTCCGCCACCGCCGCGAGCAACTCAGGGCGGGACAGCTGGTCACGCGCGTCGATCTCTGCGCCGCCGCGCAGGATCGCGAGGCCCTCCTCGGCGATCGGCTCACTGACCAGAATCCGCGCCATCAGCTGATCAATCCGCCCGGGCGAAGCTCAACCGTCGATGCTCGGAAGCACGGCGCCCTCAGCCGCCGCGAACCCCTCCGCCACCAGCGCCTCCTGCAGCGCCGCGAAGCAGGCCGCGAACTCCGCCTCGTCGAGGTAGCCCAGATGGCCAATCCGCCAGATCGAGGCGGCCAGCTTCCCCTGTCCACCGGCAATCACAACGTCGTGCTCCTCGCGCAGCCGCTTCGAGACCGCCGCGCCGCTGATCCCTTCCGGCACCTGGACCGCCGTCACCGTGTCGGAGGCGTAACGTTCCTCCGCCAGCAGCTCCAGCCCCAACGCTTTGGCCGCGGCGCGAGTCCAGGCAGCGAAGCGGTGATGCCGCGCGTAAATCGCCTCCGGCCCCTCCGCCGCGAGCAGCGGCAGGGCGGCGTCCATCGCGTAGAGCGTGGGCAGCGCCGGCGTCCAGGGCGGCTGACCGCGCTCGGCGTAATCGTGGTGCGTGGTCAGATCGAAGTAGAAGCTGGGCATCGTCGAGGTCGCCGCCGCCTCCCAGCCGCGTTCCGAGAGCGCCGCCATCGCGATCCCGGGAGGCGACAACCAGCCCTTCTGCGACGCCGTCACGACCGCGTCCAGACCCCAGTCGTCCATCCGCATCTCAATCGAGCCCAGCGACGACACCGCGTCAACAATGATCAACGGATCCGCGACCTCCCGCACCGCGGCGGTGATCGCGCCGATCGGGTTGGTCACGCCGGTTGAGGTCTCGTTGTGGGTGATCAGCAGCGCATCGTACTCGTCCTGCTGGATCAGTTCCGCGACCAGCTCCGGCGTCGCCGCTTCGCCCCACTCAATGGCCGAACGCGTCACCTCCGCGCCGTAGCGCTCCGCGATCGTCCCGAAGCGGTCGCCGAACGAGCCCACCGTGACGCAGAGCGCCTTGTCGCCAGGCGACAGCGTGTTGACGATCGCCGCCTCCATCGCGCCGGTGCCGGAGGCGGAAATGATCAGAATCTCTTGTTCCGTGCCGAAGAACGGCTGGATGCCGCTCGTCAGCCGTTCGAGCAGCGCCGCGAACTCCGGGCCGCGGTGGTTGATCATCTCGCCGCCGGCAGCCGCCAGGACCTCGGGCGGACACGGCGTCGGGCCGGGAATGCGAAGATTCGTGGGCATTGCTGGTTCACACCGTTCTCTACGATGAAGGGAAATGCTGGATCGTCCAACCAACCCCGTGCGCCCGCCCGGCGGGCAGGCCGCGCCGCCTGAAGCGTATCAGCGCCGGAGATGGTGACAATGTCGAACGCCGGCCGCGCCAACTCGGATCTGTCAGCCAAACTGCGCTCGCTGCCCAGCGTCGACCGCGTCCTCTCCGAGCCAGCCCTGCGCGAAGCACTGGCGCGCGGGCCGCGTGGCCGAGTGGTCGAGGCCATCCGCGCCCAGCTGGAACAGGCCCGCGCGGAGATTACCGCCGGCGATGACGGCGACTGCTCAAGCGAAGCGGTCGCGCAGGCCGCCGCGCGCTCGCTGGAGCAACAGCGGCAACCCTCGCTGCGCCGCGTGATCAACGCCACCGGCGTCGTGTTGCACACCAATCTGGGCCGCGCCCCGGTCTCCGACGCTGCCGCGGAGGCCATGGCCGAGGCCGCCGCCGGCTACGCCAACCTCGAGTTCGATCTGGACAGCGGCGAGCGCGGCTCGCGCGCTGATCACCTGGAGGCGCTGCTGCAAGCGGTCACGGGCGCGGACTACGGCGTCGCCGTCAACAACAACGCCGCCGCGCTCTACCTCGTGATGTCCGCCTTCTGCCGCGGCCGTGAGGTGCTCGTTTCGCGCGGGGAGGCGGTCGAGATCGGCGGCGGTTTCCGCATCCCGGATGTCATTCGTCAGGCCGGCGCGGAGCTGGTCGAGGTAGGGACCACCAACCGCACCCGCGCCGCTGACTACGCCGACGCGGTCAGCGACAACACCGCGGCAATCCTGCGCGTGCACAGCTCCAATTTCCGCATCATCGGCTTCACCGAGCAGCCCGCGCTGGCGGAACTGCGGCAGATCGCCGACAAGCAGCGGATCATGCTGATCGACGACGTCGGCAGCGGCTGCCTGCTCGACACCCGCGAGTTCGGACTCGCCTACGAGCCGCGCCCGCAGGACAGCGTCGCCGCCGGCGCGGACCTCACGCTGTTCAGCGGCGACAAACTGCTCGGCGGCCCGCAGGCGGGAATCATCGTCGGCGCGCGGCGTGAAGACCTGCCCCGGCTAAGCCCCCGCTTCCACTGGCTGCGCTCGCATCCGCTGATGCGGGCGCTGCGCCTGGACAAGGCGACGATCGCCGGCCTCGCCGTGACCTTGCAACACTATCTGGACGAGGAGGCGGTCGAAGCGGTGCCCGTCTGGCGGATGATCGCGGCCGAGGCTGACGCCTTGCGAGCGCGCGCCGAAGCCTGGCGCTCGGCGCTCGGGATCGGTGAGGTGGAGGCGTCGGAGTCGCCGATTGGCGGCGGCTCGCTGCCCGGCGAGACGCGGCCCACCTCTGTCTGGTCGCTGGAGCACCCCCGCGCGTCCGAGCTGGCGCAGCGGCTGCGCAGCGCCGAGCCGCCAATCATCGCCCGCGTCGAACGCGGACGCCTGCTGCTCGATCCGCGCACCGTGCTCCCCGCGGAGGACGAGCCGCTGATCGCGGCGCTGCAAGCGATCGTGAACCCGCCCTCATGATCGTGCTCGGCGCAGTCGTCCCGCATCCCCCGATCCTGCTGCCCCAGATCGGCGCGGGGCAGGAAGCGGCGGCGCAGGCGACGCTGGCCGCCTATGCCGCAGTCGCGCGGCGGCTGCGGGAGTTAGACGTCCAGCGCGTGCTCCTGATCTCGACGCACGGGATCGTGACGCTGCAGCGATTCCACATCCTCAGCGCCGATCTGCAGGGCGACTTCGAGCGCTTCGGCCAGGCCGCGCTGACCTTCGAGCGCGCCATCGACCGTGAGCTGGTCGCGGCCATCACGGGCGCCGCGCGGGCGAGCGCGGAGCCGCTCACCGAGACGCGTATCTGGGAACAGTCCGACCACTCGGTCGGCGTCCCGCTGCGGCTGCTGGACCGCGCCTTGCCCGCGCGGATCGGCGTCGTCAGCATCAGCTTCCGTCCGCCCGCCGACCACTTCCGCTTTGGCCAGGTCATCGGCGCGGCGCTGGCCGCCCTGCCCGAGCCGACCGCCATCCTCGCCTCCGGCGACGCCGTCCACCGGCTCAACGACGACTCGCCCAACGGCCGCCACCCGCGCGGCGTGGAGGTGCAGGAGCAGTACGAGACCGCGCTCGCGCACTGGGATCACGAGGCGCTCTTCGCAATCGATGAAGCGCTGCGCCGCGAGGTTGATGAATCGGTGATCTCGCCCACGCTCGTCCTGATGGGCGCGCTACAGAGCGCCAGCGAACGCCCGCCGCGCCCGCATATTCTGGCTGCAGAGCATCCGTGGGGCGTCGGCTATGTCACGGCGCTGATCGCGCCGGCTCCAGAAAGCGACTGAACGTGGACGCCAAGAGCATCGCCGTCCTCGAGTTTCCCAAAGTCATCGAGCGCCTGGCGGCGCTTTGCGGCTCGCCCGGCGGCCGCGAGCTGGCGCTCCAGTTGACGCCCAGCGCCGATGTCGACGAAGTCCGCCGCCGCCTGGCCGCGACCGCCGAGGCGCGGACGCTGGCCCGGCTCAAGCCGCACTTCCACATGGGGCAAGCTCCGGTGATCGGGAACAGCCTGCTGGCCGCCTCACGCGGCGCGATTCTGCCGACCGGTGAGATTCTGGAAGTCGCCACGCTGCTCCGCACGGCGCGGCACAGCAAGAACCAGATCGCGCCGCTGACCCGCGAACTGCCCCAGCTCGCCCGCCTCGCTCAGCGGATCGCCGATTTTTCCCCGCTCATCCGCACCATCGAATCCACCATCGACCAGCGCGGCGAGGTGCCCGACGACGCTTCGCCCGCGCTCGCCGAGGCGCGCAGCAGGGTGCGAAGCGTGCAGCATCGGCTCGAGCAGCAGATCGAGCGCACGCTCCGTCACGCGGTCTCCGAGGGCATCGCCCAGGAGTCGCTGATCACCGAGCGCGATGGGCGTTATGTCATTCCGATCAAGGCCGAGATGCGCGGCGCGATGCCGAGCGTCGTCCACGACGTCTCCGCCTCCGGCGCGACCCTGTTCGTCGAGCCGCTGGCCGTGGTCGAGCTGGGCAACCGGCTGCGCGAGGCGCGCCGTGAGGAGGAACGCGAGGTAGAGCGCATCCTGCGCGCCCTCTGCGCCGCGATCGGCGCGGAAACCGGCGCGATCCGCGCCGCCGTCCGCTGCCTCGCACAGATCGATCTGGCCCAGGCCAAAGCGCGGCTGGGCGTGGAACTCGACGCGCCGCTGCCCGCCGAGAACGACAGCCTTGCCTGGATCCAGCGCCGCCGCGGCGACGACGATCTGATCCTCCACTCCGCCCGCCATCCGCTGCTCACCGGCGAGGTCGTGCCGATCTCCGCCTCCCTGACCAGCGACGCCCGCTGCGTCCTGATTACTGGTCCCAACACCGGCGGCAAGACCGTCGCGCTGAAGACGGTCGGCCTGCTCTGTCTGATGGCGCAGGCGGGCCTGCCGCTGCCGGCGGAGACCGGCACGCGCATCCCGATCTTCGACGACGTCTTCGCCGATATCGGCGACGAGCAGTCGATCGAGCAGTCGCTCTCTACCTTCTCCGCGCACATGACGAACATCGTCCGCATCATCGAGTCCGCCGGGCCGCGCACGCTCGTCCTCTTGGACGAGCTCGGCGCGGGCACCGACCCGGCCGAAGGCGCGGCCCTCGCCCGCTCCCTGCTGGAGGAATTTCTGGCGCTCGACAGCATGGTCGTCGCCACGACGCATCACGGCGAGCTCAAAGTCTTCGCGCACGCTGCGGAGGGCGTGGTCAACGCCTCGGCCGAGTTCGACGCCGTCTCGCTGCGGCCCACCTACCGGCTCCTGATGGGGACGCCGGGGCGCTCCAACGCGCTCGCCATCGCGCAGCGGCTGGGGATGCCCGAACGGGTGCTGGCCCGCGCTCGCGCCGCCGCGCCGTCCGAGACCGCGTCGATGGAGCAGCTGCTCGGCGAGCTCCAACAGGAGCGCGACGCGATCGCCGATCAGGTGCGCGCCGAGCGGCTCGCGCGTGAGGAGGCGGAGGAAATCCGCGCCAGCCTCGCCGAACGGCGCGACGCCATCGAGTCCGAGCGCGAGGCCATCCTCGCCCGCACCGAGCGCGCGATGGAGGACGAACTCGCCGCCTTCCGCCGCACGATGCGCGCCAGCCTCAAGGAGCTTGAGCGGCAGCGCTCACGCGGTCAGGCCGCGGAACTCGCCGAGCGCCGCGCCGACGAGGGCCGCGAGCGGCTCCAGAACGTCCGCCGAGAACGCGCCCAGCGCCGCCGCCGACGCTCTGCCGCCCGCGGCGCCGAGCCGCAGCTCCAACCCGAGCGGCTCGCCGCCGGCGACTTCATCTATCTGCGCGGCCTGCCCGAGCCGGGCGAGGTCCTGACCGCGGTCGAGAACGGCGCACTGGAGGTGCAGCTCGGGGCGCTGCGCACGCGCGTGCGCGTTGAGCAGGTCGAGCGGCTTGCGCCGTCCGCGCCGCGCGCCGCCGCGGGCGAGCGTCCGCTGCGCGGGATGGGCGCGACCATCGCCAACATGCCCAAGCCACCGGTCGATCCCGGCTCCAAAATCGACCTGCGCGGCCGCATCACCGATGAGGCGCTGCCGATGGTCGATTCCTTCCTCGACGTCGCCTACCGCGCCGGCCAGACGCGGCTCGAGGTCGTGCACGGCAAGGGCACCGGCGCGCTGCGGCGCGCCGTCCGCGAGCTGCTGCGCAAGCATCCGCTGGTCACGACCTTCGAGAGCGCCGAGCCCAAACAGGGCGGCGACGGCGTGACCATCGTCACGCTGGTCGGCTAGACAACACACACAGACAGCAGAACGGCGAACGCACCATGGTCCTGCGCCGCATCGCCGAAGCCATTGACCGGCGGCCCAACACCTACCGCGTCCGCCGCAGCATCCTGCAAATCGCCGCCGCCGACTTCGCCAAACAGCTGCCCCAGAAGCGCGGCCGCTCCGGCGCGTCCGGCGTGAGCGGCTGGGACCTGAGCAACCTCGCCCATCCCGCCTTCTGGAGCATGGCGCTGCTCAGTCAGCGCCGTCAGCGCTTCGCCATGACGCTGCTCGGTCAGGTCTACCAGGATCAGGCCGCGGTCCAGCCCTACGTCCAGGAGAAACGCGCCGCCGAACAGGTGCTCCAGGGCCTGGACGGCATCGACTCCGACTCCCTCGTCGGCTTCGTCGACGCCGCCGTCATGCTCTTCCAGCCGCCCGGCTCCAGCGGCGCGCCGCTCGTGCCCGCCGATCAGGCCGCCGAGATCCTCCGCCTCGCCCTGCTGCGCGGCGCGATGGTCGGCGAGCTGCGCCCCGACGACGTGCGCCCGGCCTGGTCTGAAGCGCACCCCGACCAGCTCGCCCAATACGGAGCCGAGGTCGCCTGGAAAAAGGCGCAGGGCCGAGCGGAGATGCTCCTCGAAGGCTGGAACCAAGTCAGGCGCGGTCAAGGACGTCGGTTGATCTAGGGCACTTCCGAACGGCCACGAGACTGTCGCCCTGGTAACCGACCGTCCCCACCCCCGAGCGGAGACCTGCCCCGTCTCCGTCATTACCGCGCTCCGCCGCGGCAATCTCGACGAGTGCTGCCCCGACCGTCGCTCTTGGGCCTTGCCGGTCAGCGACCGAGTGCCCAACTCAGCGAGATACCCGCGGCCGGCGCGGGTATGACGACCAGATGGACAGCTTCACGAACGCTCGATCACTCAGCGCAGCTACCCTCATGGCATGGCGACCACCCGTCCGACGCACGGTCTCGGTATGCGCGGGATGTTCGACGACGCCGCCGCCGTCAACCGCGCCGCCCCGCTCGCTGCGCGGATGCGGCCGCGGACGCTGGACGAGGTGGTCGGGCAGGCGCACCTCGTGGGACCCGACGCGCCCCTGCGCCGCGCGATCGAGGCCGACGCGCCGCCATCCTGCATCCTCTGGGGGCCGCCGGGCAGCGGCAAGACCTCAATCGCCCGCGTCGTGGCCCGCGTCACCCACGCCCGCTTCGCCACGCTCTCGGCGGTCTCCAGCGGCGTCGCCGACCTGCGCAAGGTGATCGCCTCCGCCGAGGCCGGCCGCCGCGACGGCCTGGCCCGCACGATGCTCTTCATCGACGAAATCCACCGCTTCAACAAGGCGCAGCAGGACGCCGTCCTGCACGCCGTGGAGGACGGCACGATCACGCTGATCGGCGCAACCACCGAGAATCCGTCCTTCGAGGTCGTCGCGCCACTCCTCAGCCGCGCGCGCGTCTACAAACTCGAAGCGCTGCAGGCGGACGACATTCGCACCCTGCTGATGCGGGCGCTCCACGACTCGGAACGCGGGCTGGGCTCGAAGCCGCTGCCGCCGATCGAGCCGGAAGTGATCGACGCGTTGGCCGCCTACGGCGCAGGCGACGCCCGCGTCGCGCTCAACGCGCTGGAGGCGGCGGTGCGCGACGCCGAGGCGCGCGGCGGCGCAGTCACCGTGCAGACGGTCTCGGCCGTCGCCCAGCGCGCATTGCCTTATGACAAGGGCGGCGACGCGCACTACGACACGATCTCGGCCTTCATCAAGTCCGTGCGCGGCTCCGACCCGGACGCCGCCGTCTACTGGCTGGCGCGGATGCTCGAGGCCGGCGAGGAGCCCATGTTCGTCGCGCGGCGGCTCGTCATCCTCGCCGCCGAGGACATCGGCCTGGCCGATCCGCAGGCGCTCGCGCTGGCGGTCGCCGCGCAGCAGGCGACGCATCTGATCGGGATGCCCGAGTGCACGCTCGTCCTATCCGAGGCAGCCATCTATCTGGCCCGCGCGCCGAAGAGCAACTCGGCGAAGACCGCCTACAGCCGAGCGGTCAGCGCCGTCCGCGAACAGGGCGCGCTGCCGGTGCCGCTCCACCTGCGCAACGCCCCGACCAAGCTGATGACCGCGCACGGCTACGGCCGCGGCTATCAATACGCGCACGACTACGCCGGCGGCGTCGCGCCCGACCAGCAGCATCTCCCCGAGGCCCTGCGCGGCGCCCGCTTCTACGAACCGACCGAACGCGATGTGACCCCGTGAGGCCGCGCCACCGCTTTGACGGCATCAACGATGAGGCGATCAGCGCGATCGCGGCGCTCTTCCAGACCCAGGCGCAGCGCCAGCCGTTCGATTTGCCCAACGACAGCGCCGGCGTCTGGGAAGTTACGTATCGAGGCCGCAGCGGAAACCTGCGCCTCCTGCTCTGGCCCTCGATTGACCGCCTCGACGTCGCCGTCGGTCCGCATCTGTGGGTCGTCAAGGGAGTGCGTGAGGTCGAGGTGATCGACGATCTGGAAGTGATCGCCCGCTTCGGCCGGGACGGCGTCCTGACCGTCGCCCGCAACGGCCAGATCGCGCTGACCACGCCGAACGATTGACGCTCAATCAGCCTGCGGCAGCGGCAGCCCGCGTCGGCGCGACAGATCGTCGAGAAAGCGCCCCAGCATCGTCGCGGTCGCGCCGAAGATGCGGTGGCCCTCGTACCAGTACTCGCGCATGTGGAAAACCTGGCCATCACGCTCCCGGCGCTCGAACGCGATGTTGGCCGGATCGAGCAGGTGGGACAGCGTCGGCGTAATGATCTCGCCCACCTCGATCGCCAGCGGTCGGAACGGATAGGGCGCCCGATCGAGCAGCCCCACGTAGGGCGTGACGTGGAAGTCCGACATCGTGCGGTAATGCGACTGCTCGCCCAACACCTCGACGTGCTCCGCGCGGATCCCGACCTCCTCATCAGCCTCCCGCAGCGCGGCGGCCATTGGGTGTTCGTCCACAGAGTCCAGCGCGCCGCCCGGGAACGAGATCTCGCCCTTGTGATGCTCGACCTGGTGCGAGCGCACGGTCAGCACCACCTGCGGATCGTCGTAGGGCAACAGCGCGATCAGCACCGCCGCCCGCCAGCGGCCGATGTCGGCGGGCAGCGTCTGGAGGTCGTGGCTGGCGACCGCTTGGCGCACCTCGCCGATCGCCGCCGCCTCGCGCGCGCGGTCCACATAGTCCGGCATGAGCCGCCTCCCGCTCCCAAACCTCAGATCGATCCGCTCAGGGCGTGCCAGTGCGTCCCAGGACGTGCTAGTGCGTGCCCTGCGCGGCCATCACGGTCGGCATCCCCTGCATCCCGCGCAGCGTGTTGATCTCGCCGCGGTGACCGTTGAAGTGCCCCATCATGTGCAGCGAGATCGCCTCGCCCACGCTTTCCGTCCCGTTGCGGGCCGGAATCTCCACCTCAAGGTCTGCATCGGTCGCGTTGTCCAGGAACTCCGCCGTCCGCGCGAAGACGGCGTCCTGATACTCACCCAGCGCGCCGAGATCGGTGACGTGAATCTGATGCGCGTCGTCGTCGGACATGCCGGTGCCAAAGCCGTCGAACGGCAGCCCCGTGCGCTCCGCCCACGCCTCGCTCCAGACCTGCTCCCGACCGCTGACGCGGCTCATGATCAGGTCTTCCACCCGCGAGGTGTGCCAGAGGCACCAGGCGATCGAGTGGCTGCCCTGCTCCGGCACAAAGTGGAGTTGCGCGTCAGTCCCGTTGCGGGCGTCGATCAGCGCGGCATGAGTGAAGGCCAGGCTGCGCTGGATGAAGGCGACGGTGCTCATATGGTCTCCTGCTGTCTCTCGCGGTAGTCACGGAACGAGTCTAGAGGCGTCACTTGAGGGTGAGCGTCCGGGCGGGTGGAGTGGGCCGGGCTGGATTCGAACCAGCGACCGAGCGGTTATGAGCCGCCTGCTCTGACCCCTGAGCTACCGGCCCGCGGCGCGACTGGGGAACGGTGCGGAGCAGTGCCGCCAGTCTACCCAGTGGATTACGCTTCGGGCATGAAACAGCACTGGGGCGCAGGACTCGGCTGCGTGCTGATCGCCCTGGCCGCGTTGGCGGCGCTGGCCTGCGGCCCGTCGGGCGATCCGGCGACGCGCGGCGGGGTAATCCTCCCAGCCGTCGAGCGCCCGGACGACCTCGCCGGGTGGCTGGATCTGCCCGAGTCCGTCGACGAGGTGGTGTTCCCCTGGTCAGAGGTCGTGGTACGGCGCGCGTCCGGGGAGCTCACGGTCGGCGTGCTGGTCGCAAACACGGCGGAGCGGCGGCAGCGCGGGATGATGTACTGGCGCGGACTGCCGCCGACCAGCGGGATGATCTTCATCTGGGAAGAGACGCGCGCGCGCAGCGGCGGGTTCTGGAATCCGAACGTGCCGATCGATTTGCACGTCGCCTGGCTGGATCGGGACGGGGTGATTCTCGAGTTCAGCACACTGCTGGCCGAGGACGAGACGGTCAAGCGCCCCCAGCAGGAGTATTTCTTCGTCTTGGAGATGCCGCGCGGGCGCTTCGCGGAGCTGGGCATTGTCGTGGGCGACCAGGTGGTCATTCCCGAGACGCTGTTACCAGAATAGCGCATTCCCAACGGTGGCGGCCGTCCAGATACACCAAGACATATTGAGCGTGATATTGTGCCAGAACTACAGGCCGCTGACGCCGTGGCCCCAAGCAGAACGGAACGCACAGTGAAACGAATTATCGGTATCGGCGCGGTGCTGGCCGCCTTGGCTGCCGTGGCGCGCATCATCATGGGCCGCCGACGCGACGCGGAGGACGAGGCGTAGCTCCCCGTCTGATCCTCGCCCTGGATCAAGGCACCTCGTCCAGCCGCGCTCTGGCGTGGGACGAGCATGGCGAGGTAGTGGCAAGCGCGCAGCGCAGCGTCGGTGCGCGCTTTCCGCAGCCGGGCTGGGTGGAGCAGTCGCCCCTCGATCTGTGGGACAGCCAACTGGCGGCGGCGCGCGAGGTCGTCCAGCAAGTCGGCGTTGAGCAGATTCGCGCCATCGCGATCGCCAACCAGCGCGAGACCGCGCTGCTCTGGCGGCGGGATTCGTTGCAGCCGCTCGGCCCGGCGATCGTCTGGCAGTGCCGCCGCACCGCCGCCACCGCAGCAGCGCTGGCGCGGACGCACGGCGCAGAGATTCGCGCCCGCTCCGGCCTCCCGCCGGACGCCTATTTCTCCGGCCCCAAGTTCGCTTGGCTGCTCGACCACATCGCCGGCGCACGCGAGCTTGCCCAGTCCGGGGCGCTGGCTGGCGGCACGGTAGACGCCTGGCTGCTGGCCAGGCTGACCGCTGGCGCGGTCCACGCGACCGACGCCACCAACGCCTCGCGGACGCTGCTCTGGAATCTGCATGAGCGGCGCTGGGACGCTGATCTGTGCGCCTGGCAGGATGTGCCGCCGGCGATCCTGCCCGCCGTCCAGGACAGCGGCAGCGAGTTCGGCCTGACTGGGCCGGATCTGTTCGGCAAGGCGCTGCCGATTCTGACGGTCGCGGGCGACCAGCAGGCGGCGCTCTACGGGCACGGGATCACCAGTCCGGGCGCGGCCAAGTGCACCTACGGGACGGGCGCGTTTCTGCTCTCGCACGCGGGCGCGGCGCAAGCCTCCGCGCCGGACGGACTGCTGCTCACGGCGGCGGCGGACGGTGGACTGGCCTACGAGGGCGGCGTCTTCACGGCCGGCTCGGTCGTGCAGTGGCTGCGCGATGAGCTGGGCCTGGCCCGCACGGCGGCAGAAATCTCGCAGCTGGCGGCCTCCACCGCCAGTGCCGGCGGAGTGATGCTGATCCCGGCGCTGGCCGGGCTGGGCTCGCCGCATTGGGATCCTGACGCCCGCGGCGCGATCCTGGGCCTCACGCGCGGCGCGACGCCAGCCCAGATCGCGCGGGCGGCGCTGGAGGCGGTGGCGTTTCGCGTGCGCGAGATCGTCGCCGCAATGGAATCGGACGGCGCGCCGATTACCGCCCTGCGCGTGGACGGTGGAATGACCGCCAGCGCTGCCCTGATGCAGATTCAGGCAAACGCGCTGCAGCGGCCGATCATCCGGCCGGCGCTGCAGGAAACCACCGCGCTCGGCGCGGCGCGCCTGGCGATGGCGGTCGCCGGTCTGAGCCCGGCCATTACGGGCGAAGCGGATCGGTTCGAGCCGGACGCGGAACTGGAAA
The DNA here is from genome assembly GCA_965200625.1 of Dehalococcoidia bacterium. Taxonomy (GTDB): domain Bacteria; phylum Chloroflexota; class Dehalococcoidia; order Bin125; family Bin125; genus Bin125. Next base: position 430,844 of record OZ241375.1, on the reverse strand, counting down.
CCGCGTTCGAGCGCTGGAGCGCCGCCCGGCGCGCCGTGCAGTCGCTGCACCGCCGTCCTGCGACCAGCGCTGTAGTGGATGTTGAATAGACTCGACCGACATGGCGACCGCGCACTATGACGTCATCATCATCGGCGGCGGCATCAACGGCGCGGCGACGGCCTCGGCGGTCGCCGCGCGGGGCTACCGCACGCTGGTGCTCGAGCAGGACGACTTCGCCTCGGGCACGACCTCAGCCTCGACCAAGCTGATTCACGGCGGACTGCGCTACCTCGAAACCGGCGACGCGCGGCTGGTGCACGAGTCCCTGCAATCGCGCGAGCGGCTGCTGCGCGAGCGTCCGCACCTGGTGCGGCCGCTGGGTTTCATCCTGCCGGTCTACGAGGGCGATCCGCGCCCGCCCTGGTACGTGCGATCGGGACTGGCGCTCTATGACCTGCTCTCGCCGCGCAAGGTGTCGCCCTGGCATTCGTCGCTTTCGGTGCGCGGACTGCAGCGCTTCGAACCCTCCGTCTCCACCGACCGCCTCAAGGCCGCCTTTCTCTACCACGACGCCCAGGTCTGGTCGCCCGAGCGGCTGACGCTGGAGTACCTGGCGAAGGCGCGCTCCTCGGGCGCTGACCTGCGCAATCACGCCGCCGTCGATTTCATCATCGTCGACGGCGGCCGCGCGCGCGGCGTCGACTTCCACGACGTGCTCACCGGCCGCCGCTCGACCGCGTCCGGACGCTTGGTGATTAACGCCGCCGGCCCCTGGGTCGACGCGGTGCTGGACGCGACCGGGCGCTCCCTGCGGAAGCGGATCGGCGGCACGCGCGGCTCGCATCTGGTGCTGGACCTGAACGGACGCGGGCCGAAGCACGCCGTCCTCGCCAGCGCCCGCTCGGACGGACGGCCGATGTTCGTCACGCCCTGGCTCGATCACCACATCGTCGGCACCACCGATGTCCGCGATGACGCTGAGCCCACCGATGTCCGCGCCGCCGGCTGGGAGATTGATTACCTGATCGCGGAAGCGGCGCGGGTGCTGCCCGGTTTGGGGATCGAGCACCGCAACATGCTCTACGCCTACTCGGGCGTGCGGCCGCTGGCGCGGGCCGGCGAGGGCGTGTTCGAGGGCGCGATTTCCCGCCGCTCGATCATCGCCGACCACGCGGCCGAAGGCGTGGAGCATCTGCTCTCGGTCGTCGGCGGCAAGCTGACGACCGCCGCCAAGTTGGGGCGTCAGGTGGCGGAGGCGGTCGCGCAGCGGATCGGCCGGCCGCGCGCGCGGGGGATCGCGGCGCTGCCCGAGACGCCGACCAGCCGCGCCGTCTTCCTGCCGCCCGAGACGCAGGAGCATCTGCGCACGGTCTACGGGCCGCGCGCCCCCGAGGTCGCCGCCTACGCCGCGTCCGACACCGCGCTGGCGCAGCCGATTTCCCAGGCGCACCGAGACATCGGCGCACAGGTCGCCTATGCCGTGGATCACGAAGGCGCGCGCACGGTCGCTGACGTCCTGCTCCGACGGACGGCGGTCGGCCTGACCAGAGACCTCGGCCGCAGCGCCGCGCGGCCCACGGCGGCCATCATGGCGCAACGGCTGGGCTGGTCGGAGGCAATGCGAGAGCAGGCCGCGCGCGACTACTTCGCCGAGCTGCATCGGCGCTTCGTGATCATGGATCCGGCAACAGGCATCCCGCCCGCGGAGAACTTCGCCGAACTTGAGCCGGACGCGCTCGGAGACCTTGAAGCGGGCCGCGGCGGATAGCGCCTTACGCGCGCCAGCGGGTCAGCCGCAGGGCGTTGGTCAGGACGGAGAGCGAACTGGCGACCATCGCCAGCGCGGCGGCGATCGGTTCGAACTGCCCGCGCTCGCCGAACAGCCAGCCGAGTCCATCGGGCACGCCACCGGCGGCGTCGAAGATCGGCACGGCCAGGCCGGCGGCCAGCGGAATCAGCAGGATGTTGTAGGCGAAGGCGAAGGCCAGATTCTGGCGGATGACGGCGCGCGTCGAGCGGGCCAGCAGCACGGCCTCCGCCGCGCGGCGCGGATTGGACTGCATCAGCCCGACCTGCGCCGTCTCCAGCGCGATGTCCGAGCCGCTGCGCATTGCCAGGCCGAGATCAGCCTGAGTCAGCGCCGGCGCGTCGTTGACGCCGTCGCCGACCATCGCCACGCGGCGCTCGGCGGATTGCAGCTGGGCAATCAATGCGGCCTTCTCCGATGGCAGGGTGCGGGCGTGGACGTTGCGGATGCCAACCTGCGCGGCCGCCGCTTGCGCGGCAGGTTCGGTGTCGCCGCTGATCAGCAGCGATCCGATCCCGCGCCGCGAGAGCAGCGCGACCGCCGCCGCCGCCGCGGGCTTGACCTGATCGCGGAGCCGAATGACGCCGAGCAACTCCCCGGCGCGCGCGACATAGACCGGGGTCTCGGCGCGTTCGTCCTCTGAAACAGCAACACCCAGCTCCGCCATCAGCGCCGCGTTGCCGACGCCAACGGTGTGTCCGCCGACCACTGCCAGAGCGCCTCGGCCAGGCTGGTTGCGAAACTCGCTGACCTCAGCGGCCGTGATGTCCAGATCCTCAGCGTGCGCCACGATGGCGGCGGCCAGGGGATGCTCGGAGCCGCGCTCGACCGCCGCGGCGAGGCGAAGCAGCTCGCGTTCCGAGCCGCCCAGCGGCTCCACTGCGTTGACCGCGTGCCGACCGCTGGTCAGCGTGCCGGTCTTGTCCCAGACGACGGTATCGACCCGTCCGGCGGTCTCCAACGCCTCCGCGTCGCGGAAGAGGATGCCCAGCCGCGCCGCCCGGCCCGCGCCTGCGGCGATCGCCGCGGGCGTGGCGAGTCCCAGGGCGCAGGGACAAGCGACGACCAGCACGGCGACTGCGCTGAGGACGGCAGCAGTCCAGCTGGCGCCGTCGGCGAGGATTGCCCAGGCCAGAAACGTGATCAGCGCAACGCCGAGCACGGCAGGCACAAAGACGCTCGCGATGCGATCGGCGAGCCGCTGCACGGGCGCTTTCGAGCTCTGCGCCCGCTCGACCGCCGCCGTAATCCGCGCCAACGCGGTCGCGGAGCCGACCTGCGTCGCCTGATAGCGGAACGCGCCGTCGAGGTTCATCGTTCCGGCAAAGACGCGATCGCCGGCCTCACGGGAGACCGGCACGCTCTCGCCGGTGAGCAGTGATTCGTCAATCGAGGTCGAGCCGCTCAGGATCACGCCATCGACCGGCACCTGCTCGCCCGGCCGCACGCGCAGCGTGTCACCGACGCGGACCTCGGCGGCGGGGAGATCGCGCTCCAGACCGTCAACCACGACCCGCGCGGTCTGCGGCGCGAGTTCCAACAGCCGCGTCATCGCGGCCGCCGCGCGCAGGCGGACGCGGGATTCCAGCGCCCGCCCGAGACTGACGAACCCGACGATGATCAGCGCGGTGTCGAAGAAGACATCGCGCGAGGCGTCCGCGCCGTCCAGCGCGGCGGGGAAGAGTGCGGCGACGGTGCTGTACCCCCAGGCCGCGCCGACGCCGATCACGATCAGCGTGTCCATATCCGTCGTCCGCCGCGCAGCGGCGAGCGCGGCGCGGCGAAGCATCGGCCAGACGCTCCAGCCCAGCGTCGGCGTGGACACGGCGAAGAGCACCGCGAAAAAAAGATCCGGGTCCCAGCCGAACTCGCCCCAGCGGTTGGCCTGCATCGCAAAGAAGATGCCCCACCCAAGGATCAGCGCGGGCGCGGCGCGGATCCATAACGGCGCACCGCCGGCGGGCTCAGCTTCCCCCTCATCCAGGGCTTCGATCAGTTCGTAACCCGCCCCGCTGATCGCCGCGCTCAGGGCTGGCTGATCAATCGGGCGCTCCACCGCGATGATCGCTCGTCCAGCCATGAAGTCCGCGGACGCCTCGGCGACGCCGTCGACCTTGACCAGCGCCCGTTCCACGCGCCGCACGCAGGCGGCGCAGTGCATTCCATCGATCCGCAGGGTTTGGGACTGCTGCTCGGTCGCCGTGGTCATGGCCTCAGGATATGTCGCCGCATCAGCGATGCATCAGCGATTAGGCTGCAGTTATGCCTCGCGTAATGCTGTTGATTCCCACCGCCTCCTACCGTGCGCCCGACTTTATGTCGGCTGCCGACCAACTCGGGTTGGATGTCGTCGTCGCCTCGGACATTGACCAGCCACTGGCCGATATGTATCCCGGCCGCTGGCTGACGCTGCCCTACCACGACCTCGAGCGCGGCGCTCAGGCCGTGGCCCGCTACGCGGACCGCTTCCCGCTCGACGCGGTCGTCGCCGTTGACGATCCCGGCACCGTCCTCGCCGCCCACGCCAGCGCCGAGCTGCAACTCACAGGCAACACGCCCGAGTCGGTGATCGGCACGCGCGACAAGTCGCAGCTGCGCCGCGCGCTCGGCGCGCACGGCGTGCGCTCGCCCTGGTGGCAAGTGCTGCGCTTCGACGAGCCGCCGCCGCTGGACTCGTTCCAGTACCCGCTCGTGATCAAGCCGCTCGGCCTGAACGGCTCGCGCGGGGTCATGCGCGCCAACGACGGCGCATCGTTCGGCCGCGCGGTCGCGCGGCTGCAGCGGCTGTTGCAGACCAAATCAGCCGCCGCAGAATGCGGCGACCTCGCCGACCGCTACCTCGTCGAGGGCTTCATCCCGGGCGTGGAGGTGGCGCTCGAAGGGCTGCTGCGCGACGGCGAGCTGCACACGCTCGCCGTGTTCGACAAACCCGACCCGCTGGACGGCCCGTTCTTCGAGGAAACGATCTATGTCACGCCCTCGCGCCTGCCCGACGATCAGCTCCAGGACGTGATCGCGACCGCGCGGCAGTCCGCCGCCGCGTTGGGGCTGCGCGACGGCCCGCTCCACGCGGAGCTGCGCCTGAACGACGCCGGCTCCTGGCCGGTCGACGTCGCGGCGCGGACGATCGGCGGACTCTGCGCCCGCACGCTGCGCTTCGGCGCGGGGATGTCGCTCGAGGAGATCGTCCTGCGCCACGCGATCAACGCGCCCCTGGAGACGCTCAACCGCGAAGCGAGCGCGGCCGGCGTGATGATGATGCCGATCGTCGGGCGGGGCCGCCTCCGCGCCATCCGAGGGCTCGACGAGGCCGCCGCCGTGCCGCTGATTGAGGACATCGAGATGGAAGCGCGGGTCGGCGACACGCTGATCCCGCTGCCCGAGGGCGCAGACTATCCCGGCTTCATCTTAGCACGGGGCGCTGATCCGGCCGCAGTCGAGGCGGCGCTGCGCGAGGCGTGGGCAAAGATCGAATTCGTCCTCTGAGGCGGCCTAGACGCGCTGCCGGTCCGCGTGCTGGGGAGCCGCCCGAGTCACCAGCCGGCTGACCGCCTGGCCAATCGTCAGCCTCGGCGGTTTGGCGAAGTAGATCGGGATCAGCGCGGCGTACGTCAGAATCGCAACCAGCGTGAGCGGCACGTCGTAGGAGCCGGTCAGGTCTTCCAACGCGCCAATCATCCACGGCCCCAGACCGCTGGCGATCTGCGTCGCCATCGCGATCAAGCCGTAGACCGCGCCAAAGCTGACGTAGCCGAAGACGTCCGACGTGAGCAGCGACTGGAGCATGTACACGTTGCCGATCGTGAACCCGAAGATGAGGATGCCGATAAACGTCGAGAGTGCGCTGTCGATATGAATCACGAGCAGCGCCGCGGTCCCCTGCACGAGGAACATGATCACGGTCAGCAGGCGGAGATCGACCCGATCAGCGAAGAATCGACCGACGATCAGCCGCGCGATGATGCTGCCGACGGCCGTCGTCGAGATCGTCGCGCCGGCGGCGCTCAGGGAACCCAACCGCTCTTCCAGGAACGCCACCTGGTGCAGGATGAATCCGGTCTGCGCCAGCAGGACGATGACGAAACTGATCAGGATCGCCCAGAACGGCGTCGTGCCGACCGCCTGCCGAATCGTCCAGCGACGGGTCTGGTTGGCGGCGGAGCGCGCGACGTTCGTGGCGACGGCGCGGGAGCGCCGCAGCCCGTCTTGGGGCAAGCCCATCTGGCGCGGATCCCAGACCAGGACGAAGAGCACGATGGGGATGCCGATCGCGAGGATCAGGACACCCATCACCGGCGTGGCGACATCGAGTCCGTAGTTCTCAATCAGCAGCGTGTTGAGCGGCGACAAGACTGCTCCGCCGAGCGAGACGCCGGTCGAGGACACCGCCATTGACCAGGCGCGGCGCTGCACGAACCAGCGCGCCAGCGTCGCGTTGACCGCCACGCCCGCGCTCATCCCCGAGCCGACGGCGAGCAGGATGTAGGACGCGTACAGCTGCCACAGGCTGGTCACCTGACCGATCCAGACGGACGCCAGGCCGATCATGAGCAGGCCGGGCAGCATCCAGCGCCGTGCTCCGTAGCGGTCGATCTGCGGGCCGACCAAAGCCGATGAGAGGCCGGAGAACGCGAAGTACATCCCGGTCGCGAGCGAGACATCGCTGTTCGACCAGCCGTGCAATTCGCGGATCGGCGCGAGATAGACCGCGAGTCCGTAGTAGCCCACACCAACCGAGACGAAGAGCAGCGCGGCGCAGGCGAAGACGATCGCCCAGCCGTAGTAGAAGCGGGACGGCAGCAGCCGCGCTGCGAGCGGCTGGTGCGGAGGCAGGGATGGCGTGTCGGGCGCCGCGCGCTGGTTGGTCACTGCCGACTCAGCATATGGCTGACGCGGAGCTGTCTAGACTGCCTGCGCAACAGAGCGCGCACGGAGCAGGAGGCGACGATGGTCGAGCGACGCACGGGATGGGTCTATCACGAGTCCTACATGTGGCACGACACGGGCCGCACGCGGGCGTTCGATCCGGTGCTGCGCCGCTGGATGCAGGCCTGGGAACACTGGGAGAACCCCGACACCAAGCGCCGCCTCAACAACCTGCTGGAGGTGTCCGAGTTCTCCGAGCAGCTAATCCAGCTCAAACCGCGCACCGCCAACCTGGAGCAGGTGCTGCGTTTCCACACACCGGAGTACGTCGATCGCGTGCGTGAGCTCTCCGCCGCCGACGGCGGCGACGCCGGCGAGGGCGCGCCGTTCTCGCACGGCGGCTATGAGATTGCCCTGCTCGCCGCGGGCGGGACGATCACGGCTGTCGACGCCGTGCTCGACCGCGAGGTCGACAACGCCTACGCGCTCACGCGCCCACCCGGCCACCACGCCGAGCGCGACCGCGGGCGCGGCTTCTGCGTCTTCGGCAACGTCGCCATCGCCGCGATGCACGCGCTGGCGGAGCGCGGCATCGACAAGGTGGCCACGCTCGACTGGGACGTCCATCACGGCAACGGCACCCAGCAGGCGTTCTACGAGCGCAAGGATGTGCTCACGATGTCGATCCACCAGGATCAGTGGTACCCGCGCGACAGCGGCCGCCTCTCGGAACAGGGCGAGGGTGAGGGCGAGGGCTACAACATCAACATTCCCCTGCCACCGGGCAGCGGCCACGGCGCCTACATCGAGACGATCCGCCAGGTCGTCGTCCCCGCGCTTCAGGCGTTTCAGCCCGACCTGATCCTGGTCCCGTCCGGGTTCGACGGCTCGATGTACGACCCGCTCGGGCGGATGATGGCGTATTCGGAGACGTTCCGCGTAATGACGCGGCTGCTGCTGGAAGCGGCCGACGAGCTCTGCAACGGACGCCTCGTGCTCAGCCACGAGGGCGGCTACAGCCCCACCTACGTCCCCTTCTGCGGCCTCGCCGTGGTCGAGGAGCTGAGCGGCCGCCGATCAATCGCCGGAGACCCCTTCGAGGACAACTCCGCCACCGCCGGCGGCCAGGACCTTCAACCCCATCAGCAGGCCGTCCTGGACAACGCCAAGCTCCTGGTCGACCAGCTAAGACAGCGGGAAGGCGTCTAAAGCTCGATCAGGCTGATGGTCATAGAGTTGCTGTCACTGAGGGGAGCTAACTGCTCCCCGGTCGGCTCCGCTCAACAGAACCAGTCTTCGGTCAGGCCGGGGCGGTGGACGTGCGGGGCGGGGACGTCGGGCCACGGTGCGGCTCCGAGCGCCTCGCAGGCGGCGCGCTTGATTGCGGTGAACGCGCCGCCGCGCTCCGCCAGCGCGGCGATCCGGGTTTGCAGCGGATCCATCCGTTCGTCCGCGTGCCGCCAGTTCCAGGTCAACCCGTCCTGGTCGTAATCGACCAATGCGCCGAGCGCTCGCATCGGCGCGACCAGGGGCGAGTCGGCGGGCGCGAGCAGGCGCAGCCCCAGCTGCACGGGCGGCGTGACCTCGACCAGCCGCCCGGTTTCGATGAAGCGCAGCAAATCGAGAAAGTCCTGCGCCGACGTCCACGGCGTAAAGGGCAGCCAGGTCGGGCGGATCGCGATCGCCGCCTGCTCCGTCAACGCCAGCGCCCGATCGAGACCGGCCGCAGTGTGCCCCTTGTCGAGGATCTCGAGCAGGCGGTCATCGACGGACTCAAACGCGGAGGTGATGAAGGTCACGCCCAACCGCGCCAGCTCCGGCAGCAGCGCCTGATGCTCGAGCAGATGCTCCACCTTGATCGTCGCGTCAAACGTGAGCCGCGGATGCCGCGCGGCGCTCTCGCGCAGCAGCTCCAGCGCCAGCGCGGGCGCGTTGAGGAAATCGGGATCGCCGAAGGTAATGTGCTCCGCGCCGGCGGCGACCTGCTGGTCAATGTCCGCCAGTACGGTGTCAGCGCCGTTCAGGCGCAACCGACCGCTGTAGATCGGCGTCAGCGGACAGTGCGTGCAACGGTGCGCGCAGCCGCGCGTCGCCTCAACATAGCCGGCAAGATGCGCGACGCCGGCAGCGTCGCGGTAGCGGGCGTACTCGTCAATGGGCGGCAAAATCGAGCGCTCGGGCACGAGGCGCGGCTCGCGGTCGAAGAGCGGCGCGAGGGCCGCCTCCGCACCGTTGGCGAGCGCGACCAGCTGCAAGTCGGTATCGCCGCTGATCGCGCGGCCCAACCCCAAGTCGCGCAGCGAGTGCGCCGCCAGACCATAGAAGACGATCCGTTCTGCCGCCTCTGCCCCGTCCACCAGCGTCCGCGCGACGCGCACGCCCAACCGCGCCGCCGTGTGCATCGGCGTGGAGATCCCAATCAGCTCCGCGCGCCGCGCCTCCTCCAACAGGCGTTCCGCAGAGACGGATTCAACCGCCAGGTCCAGGGCGGAGACCGTATGCCCAGCCGCAATCAGGGCCGCCGCGGGCGCCGCCAGACCAAGCGGCTGGTGGCCTTGCTCATAGGTCGAGATCAGAAGAACGCGGGTCATGTGTCGAGGGTACCGCCTCGACCCGAGTATTCCAGAGCCAGCGGCCTGGCACGGAAAGCGCACTGGATCGCGTGACGCGTGTCGTCGGTACGGCCTTGCGGAAATGGCTACAGTTAAGTGGGACACGGAAATCCGTGAACCTGGCAGCAGCGACAGGCGCTGTCGCGAGATTGGAGAGACTGATGGAAGTCTTCGTGCTCATGCTGGCGGCAGGGATCGTATTCGGCGTATGGAGCGCGCGGGTTCTGGCTGGGAAAGGACGCAGCCGCGAGCTCGGATTTGTCCTGGGGTTCTTCCATGGCCTGATCGGGCTGATCATCGCGTGGGTGATGCCTGCCAGCGACCAGCACAACCGCGTGCGCTGAGGGCACGACAGGAGCAGCGGCACCAGAATTGGACTGACCACACCAGGTGAACAGGTTGGCCCGCGCCACCGGGGCGAGCGCCTCCCGCCGCCGCGCTACTTCTTGGACGGCTTGTAGTAGGGGTTCTCGCCGGACTGGTGGTCGGTGATGTCGATCAGCTCGTCGATCTCCGGCAGCTGCTCCTTGACCGCCACCTCAACGCCCTGCTTGAGCGTCACGTTGGCCATCCCGCAGCCCTGACAGCCGCCGCCCATCTCGATGTAGGCCTTGCTGCCCTTGACCTCCAGCAACTGCACATAGCCGCCGTGCGCGGCGATCTGCGGGTTGACCTGCTCGTCGAAAATCCGCTGGATCGCGTGCGCCAGCGGGTCGCGCCAGACCGGGTTCGGGTTGTGGAACTCGAGGCCGGATACGTTGGGGCCCTTGAACTCGTAATGGATCGCCGTGCCGCGCAGGTCCTCAAGGCGCTCGCCCTCGACGTAGAGCAGGAAGTCGGGGAACTGCACCTGCGCGTCGCCGGCCGGCTCGTAGCCCTTCTCGACGATCGTGAGGACATGCTCGAAGCCCTGCGAGGTGCGGCCCGTGATCTTCAGCCGCAGCCCGGCGACCTCCTCGGGATAGCCGGTCAGGACTTCGACCAGCTTGGACCGCGCGATCTCCGAGAACTTGATCCCCAAGTCTCTCGATTCCACATTGGTCGTCATGCGTCGCTCCCGTCCAAGCCGTGTTTCCTAGCATAGCGTTTGGCAGACCGGCGCACGCCGAGAAACGCAGGAGAAGGACGCCGCCGTGACAGTGACCCAGGTTCTGGTGGAGAAGCACATCGAGATCTCGATGCGCGACGGGATCATCCTGAAAGCGGACCTCTACCGCCCCGCCGATGCCGACCAGCCGGGCAAGGCGGTGCCCGGCGTGGTCACGCGGACGCCTTATGACAAGGAACAGTCCGGCGCGGGCTTGGTCGCGGTGATGCCAAGCGCGCTGAAGCTCGCCGAGCGCGGCTACGCCGTCGTCGTCTGCGACACGCGCGGACGCTATGCCTCAGAAGGCGACTTCAAGCCCTTCCACCAGGAAGGTCCTGACGGCTACGACACCATCGAGTGGGTCGCCGCGCAGCCCTGGTGCGACGGCAACACGGCGATCTATGGGCCGTCCTATGTCGGCGCGACGACGCTGCTGGCGGCCCGCGAACGGCCGCCCTCGCTGCGCTGCGCGATCCCGATCGTCACCGCCGACGACTACTACGACGGCTGGACGTATCAGGGCGGCGCGTTCCAGCTGGGCTTCATCGGACTCTGGGGCAGCGGTCTGGCGGCGACCGGGTATCTGCAGCAGAATCACTCGCGCCCGCCCGAGGCGGCGGCAGAGCTGACCGAAGCGGTGATGGGCAACAGCTTCCGGCTGCTCGGCAGCCGACCGCTGGCCGCCATGCCAGGCATCTCGCAAGAGGGCGTCGCGCCGTATTGGCACGAGTGGCTCGAACACCAGACGCGCGATGAGTACTGGGAGTCGGTGCGGCACTCCGCCGACTACGCCCGCTTCGCGGTGCCGATGCTGCACATCGGCGGCTGGTTCGACATCTTCGCGATCGGCACGGTGCGCAACTTCCGCGGGATGACGGCCGTCGGCCAGACGGAGCAGCACCTGCTCATGGGCCCCTGGGCGCACACCAACTACGACCGCTGGCTCGGCGAGCTCGAGTTCGGCCCGACCGGCGCAGCCGCGACCGCCGGGGTGATCGCCGACATCAACGTCTTCCTCGACCGCCACCTCAAGGGCCGCGAGCGGGAATTGCCCAACGTCCGCTGGTTCCTGATGGGCGCGAACGAGTGGCGCACGGACGAGTCCTGGCCGCCCCCGAACGCGGTCGCGCGCACGCTCTATCTCGGCTCGGACGGCGGCGGAACGATGCACTGGGGCGACGGCCGCCTGCTCGACGAGTGCCCGGCCGAGGATCACCGCTGGGACGAATACAGCTGCAGCGGCTACAAGCCGGTCATGAGCAACGGCGGCTCAACCCTGCAGCTGCCGATCGGGCAGCCGGGCCCGCGCGATCAGTCGCGCGCCGAGAGCCGCGACGACGTGCTCTGCTACACCAGCGCCCCGCTGACCGAGCCGCTCGATATGGCCGGGCCGGTCGAAGCGGAGATCTGGTTCGCCAGCGACCACCCCGACACCGACATCACCGCCAAGCTGGTCGACGTCCAGCCCGACGGCAAGCCGGTCTCGCTGATCGACGGCATCATGCGCGCCCGCTTCCGCGAGGGCTTTGACCGCGAGGCGCCGCTCACGCCCGGCGAGGTGGCCAGGGTGACGGTGGACCTCGCCTCGATCGGCCACCGCTTCGACGTCGGCCACCGCATTCGGCTGGAAGTGTCGAGCAGCAACTACCCTCGCTTTATGGTGAACGCGCAGGACGGCGGCTCCGCGAACGAGGCGGCGGACATGCAGACCGCAATCAACCGCATCCGCCGCGGCGGCGCTTACCCGTCGGCGCTGCGCTTCCACCAGCTGGCAGAGTGACAGGCTGACCGCCGGCCGCAACGACGAACCGAACCACAGAAGGGCGCCGACCATGATCTACGAACTCCGCATCTACACCGCGCATCCGGGCAAGATGGGCCAGCTGATGAAGCGCTTCCGCGACCACACCATGGACCTGTTCGAGCGCCACGGCATCCACAACGTGGGCTACTGGACAAACGCCGTCGGCGGCCGCTCCGACGAGCTCTGGTACATCGTCAGCTTCGAGAATCATGGCCAGCGCGAGGAAGCCTGGCGCAACTTCGCCAGCGACCCCGAGTGGCAAGCCGCCCGAGCCGCCTCCGAAGAAAACGGCCCCCTGGTCCACCACATCGAAAACCGAATCCTCCAACCCACCGAATGGTCACCGCTGAACTGACGCGCTGCCCTGAAAGAGACCACCCATGCGCACCCTGGCCGCCTACGCCTTCACTTCCTCCGTCGACACGCCCGAAGAGGAGAAGTGGCGGTTCAAGATCTACCGCGACACCTTGAACGACTGGTTGCGCGACGAGGGCATTTCCGACCCCACGCAGGACACCGCCGACGACACGTATCTCCGCCTCACCCGGCGAGACATCGAGGAGCATGAGGGCGGCAGCGTCCACGGCTTCCTGTTCCAACGGCCAATCCTGGAAGCCAGCCATCTCCTCCACACCCAGCTCGATCTGGCCGTGCGCGAGACTGAGATTGCGCTGTACCTGCGCATCAGCCTGCAACGGTTGGCCGCTCACATCGCGCCGGTCAGCGTCTCCGCCAAATGCCCGCGAGCGGTCTTGACAATCCTGGACAGCGGTGATTGGAGATCTGGGAACAGCAGAGTCAGACCACGTCACCACCTGTTGAGAGGGGAACAGGGTGCCCGCGACCTGAGCAACCTGCTCTTTGATCCAGATCGCCATCTGCCAATCGTCGCGCTTGCGCATGCGCCGTCAGGACAAACCAGCCTGCTATCCGAAGACCCCGAAGAAGCGTCAGAGAACGCCTTCCTCCGTTGGCTCGAAGACGACCTGAGTGGGACAGCCTTAATCATGGCGCTCGATGAGGACGCAGTGACATTCCTCCAAAACGTCTACCGTCCGGCAGATGCCAAGGAAATACGATATCTTACCGATCACCAAGCGATTTTGGAGGAGGCGCTAGAAGATTGGGAGGAGGTAAAACGAGAAAGCCTGGAGGGAAAGCAGAGAGAGGAAGAGCAAAAAGAAGGCGTCAAGTATACGTTCATCCCTTTTCCAGATGTGACTGTAATGAGGGGAGGATCGAGTTTCAGAATACCTCATCCATCATCTTATGGCGGTCGTCATTTTCAAGAGGTGTATAGCGGGAACAAAGAACGCATTCGCCTAATCCCTAACTGGAGCTTCGGAAGCAGCATTGCCAGGGTGTACTGGCCGATGGCGATACAGACCCAGGAACCTCAGCAACACCCAGCGTGGGCGTGGCGCGAGACGTACTACACCGACGATTATCCGAACGATCCTGACTTTGACTGGGAAGCGGAGCGTTTCGCCCTTCCGCCTTCCTGGGTTAACTGGTCAGTCCAACAGGGCGACATGAACGGTCTCCGCCAGAGTATTCGCGACACAATTTACGAGCAGGCCGGACAGCAGCCCGCCCCTGATCTCATTCGAAAGATCCGCAACAGCTATATCGCAGCAGAACGCCGTCGGCTCGAGGAGGCGGGTGATGTATCGGGATTGACCGAGCTCTATGATGAATTGCAGGAGCAGCACGATCGGATTGAAGAGGAACGTGACGCCCTGGAGGAGCGGCTAGGGATAGAACAGCATGAGCGTGAGGATGAGCAGGCGCGGCTCAATTCGCGCATCCGCCAGCTGGAGCATGAGGTCTCCGAGTTGCGGCGCGGAGGAAGCACTGAGGCAGAGACGGATGACCAAGCCGTTCCGGAAACGCTCGAGCAGGTTCAGCACCAAGCCACGACGCAGTGCACGAATCTAGTTTTCGGCGAGGATGTGTGGCCGTCAGCCCAGAAGATAAAGGTCACGCCTTCCATCGTCCAGAAGATCTTCAACGCGCTGACCACTCTTAACGAAGCCACGTCCCGTGCCCGAGAGGATACTCTGGAAGCTTCGTTCGATGACTACCTGTACAATCCGGGAGGGTACAAGTCCTCGCCCGACAACGGGACGCCGCCACAGCAGCGAACCTGGGATGATGGCAGCGGGCAGCGGCGGGAGTTCTCCAAGCACTTGAAGCTGAAGGAGGCTACCTCGAGAAACGAGGCTGCACGCATCTACTACGAATTTCAGTCCGACGCTGGCAAGACCATCGTCCCATACATCGGGCCACACCTCTAACCCCGATGCCTCAGCCGCGCCACCATGACCGGCGGGATCTCAGGCAGGTGATCCCAGCTGAGCCGATCCCTCGCGTCTCCTTCTCCTCCGTCCTGGATGGACGGCTCTCGGAGGCCGTCTATCGCCCAGCCCCGCTCGAAGGCGGTGCCGAACAGCTCCGTCAGCGAGCGATGGAAGTAGGGCTGCAGCGACGGCTGGCCGACGACGGCGATGCCGCGCATGACGCCTGTGTCGAGATAGCCCGTGATGCGCACGCCCGACTCCGTCACCAACCGCCCGTCGGGCGTCTCCGATCGCTCCCGAAACAGCCGCACGCTCGGGCCGAGATTGAACGCGGGATGCAGCACCGAGAAGACGAACGGCGCGTCCTCGGCCAGGAGCAGCGGCAGCATGTCGAACAGCGGGCTAATCTCGGCGATGTCCATCAGCGCCATGTTGCAGACGACCGCGCCAAAGGGCGCGCGCCGCGAGCCGGCGAGCAGCGCCAACTGACTGCGGTCGGTGGCGTCCAGCTGCAGCCAGTCAATGTCCACCTCCGCTGACCGCTCCCGCGCCGCCGCCAGCTGACCCGCCGAGCCGTCGGTCGCGGTCACGGAGACGCCCAGCCCGGCCAACTGACGCGCGAAGTTGCCGTTGCCGCAGGCGATCTCCAGCACCGTCGCCGGCAGCGGCTGAAGCAGTTCCAGGGTGCTGGGAAAGACGAGCGTGCGCTGCCAGTAGTTGCCCGCGTCGCCCTGCGCCGCGTCCCAGAACTCGGCGTTGGCGTCCCAGGCCTCAAGCGACTCCGCGTTGTGCTCGGGATAGTCGACCATGGCAGACCCAATTTCGTTGGTACCGTACACGCAGACTGCTGAGGGTATCACCGTACCGCGACCGACATGGGGGACTCCGATGAGCGCACCGCTGCCAGTAATCGTGCAAGGCCTGGGACCGATCGGACTGCGAATCGCGGAGGCGGCGCTGCAGGATCCGTTCCTCGAACTGGTCGGCGCGGTCGAGATCAACCCCGATATGGTCGGCCGCCCGCTCTCCGACTTCGTCGCCGGCGCGCCGCCGATTGTGATTCGCCAGTCGGTCGCGGCGGCGCGCGTCGATTCACGCTCGGACGGCGGCATCTTGCTGCATTGCACCGGCTCCTACCTGGACAAGGTCTCGCCGCAGATCGAGGAGGCGCTGCGCCAGGAGCTGCACGTCGTCTCGACCTGCGAGGAGCTGGCCTTCGCCCACGCGCGCCATCCAGAGCTCGCGGCCGGGCTCGACGTGCTCGCCCGCCGCGCCGAGCGCACGGTGGTCGGCACGGGAGTCAATCCCGGCTTCCTGATGGACGCCCTGCCGGCCTCACTCTCCTCGATTTCGCACAGCATCAAATCGGTCTCGGTGCGCCGCGTGCAGGATCCATCCCGGCGGCGGATTCCGTTCCAGGAGAAGGTCGGGATGGGGCTGTCCGCCGCGCAGTGGGAAGCCAAGCGCGACGCCGGCGGCTTCGGGCACGTCGGACTCGAAGAGTCGGCGCGGCTGCTCGCCTACGCGCTGGGCTGGAAGCTGGTCGACTGGCGCCACGACATGGTCCCCTGCGAAGTGGCCGGCCAGGAACTGGTCGCCGGGACGCTGGAGACGCTGGCCGGCTCCACCTTCGACGGTCACACCGTGCGCCTGCACTTCGAGGCGAACGCGTCGGTGGACGAGGAGTACGACGAGATCGTGGTCGAGGGCACGCCCCCGCTGAAGCTGCGCTTCGAGGGCGGCGTCTTCGGCGACGACGCGACCGCCGCCTCCGTCCTGCGCGCCGCGCGGGTGATCCCGCACACCCGGCGCGGGCTGATGACGGTGCTCGATCTGCCGCTGCGTTAAACTCCCCTTGTGCCGCCGCACGTCAGGCAAGCGCCGAGCGCCGAGAGGGGATCGCCATGGACTTCGACGACCGAGAGTTCCGCAATGCGCTGGGAATGTTCCCCAGCGGCGTCACCGTGATCACGACCGGCACGGCGCCCAACTTCGTCGGCATGACGGCGCAGTCGTTCTCCTCGCTCTCGCTCAATCCGCCGCTCGTGCTGGTCTGCGTCGACAAGGGCGCAAGCGTCCTGCCGCTGCTCAAGGAGACGGCCGCGTTCAGCGTCAACATCCTGCCCGACACGGCGATGGACACCTCCAACTTCTTCGCCAGCAGCAGGCGTCCCGCGCCGCCGCACCAGTTCGACGATCACGCGCACACGGTGGGCGAGACCGGTCAACCGCGCCTCGCCGATGCGACGATGGTCTTTGACTGCACGATCCATTCCGTCCTGGAGGGCGGCGACCACGAGATCATCGTGGGCGAGGTGCAGGCCTTCGAGAAGCAGTCGGACGCGGAGCCGATCCTCTTCTACGGCGGCAACTACCGCAAAATGGGCCCGCCCGATCCGTCGATGAGCTGGTAGCCCTCGACTGCGGCTAACCGACCATGTGCGCGCCGGGAATGGACGATCGGCAGCTGCTGGCGACGGATCCGCCGCTGCCGGCCGATGACTTCGTGCCCGCGCTCTGGGTGCCGCTGACCCGAGCGCTGCGCGCGCGGCGGCGGCTAATCCAGATGGCCGAGACGCTGCCGCCCCCCGTCTGGCTCCAGGCCTCCGCCGCGCCCGCCTGGTCGCGGCGCGATGTGCTGGCCCACCTGGCGGCGTCCGATCGGCGTTACCACGACGTGCTCAACGCCGTGCTCAACGGCTCACCGCTGGACGAGTGGCGTCCCGATCCCGCGCTCACGAGCACAGCGCTGGATCGCGCCAACGCGCTGGGCGCCCAGCGCTTCGCCGGCCAGCCGGTCGAGTCGCTGGCCGCCCAGCTCCAGGCCGGCGCGGAGAAGTCAACGCTCCTCTTCGCCGCGCTGACCGAAGATCAGGTCCTCATGAGAATGGGCTTCGCTGGGAACGCATTGTCGCTCCTGGAAGCCTGGGCCACCCACGACAACAACCACGCCGACGACATCATCAACGGCCCAAAAATGATGCGCACGCTCTGACTGCGTGGCGGCGAGAGCTGCGCTCTAGCGGCGGAAGCGGGCTTCGAGCAGGCGCTCTGACTGCGCGGCGTCGAGGCGGTCGATGAGCGTGTCCACGAGGGCGTTGGCGATGGAGTCCGCGCCTTGCGTCATCAGCATTTGCAACATGCCGCGCTTGGGGCGGACGAGCGTCGTTCGCCGCTCGATCCCGGCGGCCTCGGCCGCCCAGTCGATCGCGTCGCTGAGGTCGCCGAGCCGGTCGACGAGGCCGAGCTCGTGCGCCTCCGCGCCGGTGTGAATCTCGCCCGAGGCGAGCTCGGCGACTCGATCCCGACCCAGGTCGGGCCGACCCTCGGCGACGATGTCGACGAAGCGCTCGTAGACCGAGCTGATCAGGGCATCCAGCTTGGCGTCTTCCTCCGGCGTGGAGTCGCGGAAGAGCGAGCCCATGTCCTTGTACTCACCGGCGGCACGGGTGCGCATCTTGACGCCGACGCGGTCCAGCGCCTCGGAGATCATGGGCGCGGTCCAGATCACCCCAATCGAGCCGACGACCGAGGTGGGCAGAGCGAAGATCGGGTTGGCGGCGCAGGCGATCATGTAGCCGCCAGACGCGCCGACGCCGCGGATCGCCGCCGCGACCGGCTTCTTGTCCGAGAGCCGCCGGGCCGCCAGGTAGAGCGCCTCCGAGGCAGCGGCTCCGCCGCCGGGCGAGTCGATGTCGAGCACGACCGCCGGGTAGCGCGGGTTCACGGCGAGGCTGTGGAAGGTGCGCGAGAGTTCACGCGGATTGATCCGCGCGCCGATCTGGCCGGCCACCTCAACGATGGCGATGCGCGGCGGGAAGAGGTACTGCTCGAAGTCCATGAATGACGATCCACTCAGTCCAATGCAGGATGCTCTTCTCAGTGTAGGAGCGCGGTGGGGATCCGGCGCTGTCGTTGACTCTGAACCCGGCTCAGGCGATGATTTATCACACCAGCGCGTGATCGAAAGACTCGTCAGGGGGAGCGCCGTGACTGAAACCGCCGTCTGTCCGCTGTCGGAGCTGCCGCCGGGTGAGGTCACGGCGGCTGACCTGGATGGAACCCGCGTGTGCGTCGCCAACGTGCACGGCGAGATTTTCGCGGTGCAGGACAAGTGCCCGCACCTCTTCGCCCCGCTCTCGGTGGGCGAGCTGAAGAACGCGCACATCGTCTGCCCCTGGCACGACTGCGAGTTCGATATGCGGACGGGGAAGACCAAGGCCTGGCTGCCCAACGGCGTCTGGAACATGATCCACAAAATGATGCCGCCCCCGCCCCCGTTCATCAAGAACAAGATCGAGCCAGACGCAATCCAGACATTCAAGACGCGCGTGGCGGACGGAACGATCTACGTCTCGGACGAGTGACGGGCGGCGTCTGCGCGTGCTGCGGAACCGATACGCTGAACCCATCCAGGGAAGGGTCAACATGGTCTCGCAGAGGATTCGCGCCAGATTCGAGGACGGCGTACTCAAGCCGCTCGAGCGGCTGCAGCTGCGCGATCAGGAAGAAGTGACCGTCTCGATCGAGTCGTCGCACGGCGAAGCGAAGCCGTCGGCCTGGTTCTTCCCCCAGCCGGGTTGGGGGCGTCAGCGTGATGGGTCGGATTTGATTGAAATGTTGTACCGGGCCCGCGCCGAAGGCTCACGCGAGCCCCCGTCCCCCTGACCCGACCGCAGGTGCGCTACTTGATGGACACCGACTGGGAGATTCAATCGCTGCGCGGCGTTTCGTCGGTGCTGGAGCGCGTCGGGGAGTACGAACCGCAGGGCATTGCAATCAGCGTCATCACGGCGGCCGAGCTGTACGACGGCGCGTTCGGCGCGGACGATCAGGCAACTACGGAGCGAACCCTGACCGGCTTTTTGCGCCAGTACGAGATTCTCGAGCTGGATGCAGAGACGGCGCGCATCTTTGGCCGTGAGCGACATCGGCTTCGCGCGATGGGTCAGATGATCGGCGACATGGACTTGCTCATTGCCGCCACTGCACTGCGTCATGAACTGACCGTGCTGACCAACAATCGACGCCACTTCGAACGCATCGAAGGTTTCGTAATCGAGTCGGCCTAGCACGAAGCGCAACGCTCAGTCGCCCCGCGCTCGCAGACGTCGTAGTTCAGCTTCCAACACCTGGATGCGGAGTTCCGCGCGCCGAGCCTGCCGCTCCGCTTCGATGCGCGCTGCGCGTTCTGACTCGAGCCCCGGTAGCGGCTGACCGGTGGCAGGGTCGATCCAGAGCAGCTGGCCGTCTGCCCAGCGCAGGATCAGGTCGAGCGCCTCGCTGCGCCCCTCAAGGACGCCCGGCGCAACCTCGACGATCTCGATCGGCTCATACTCCGCGCCGACCAGGCGATCCCCAGCGAGCCGGGCGCCGTGCCACTGGCCCGGATGGTCGAAGCGCCAGTACTCGAGAATGCCCATCGCTGCGTAGTGGCGTCGTTTATCGACGACATCCCGCTCCGCCGTGCTTGGCGACGCGACCTCGAGGACAAAGTCGGGCGGTTTGCCCTGATCGGAGATCACGTAGCCGTTCTGCTCGTAGTACTGACTCACGTCAATGTCGAAGGCGATCACCAGATCCGGCTGCAAGAGCGGAAGCGAGCCGGGTAACGCGACCATCCACATATCCGCGCCGACCAGCGTGGATTCCGGGCGGCCAAAGTGCGTGAGCAGATTGATCGGCGCGCCGGGACCGTAGACGTAGCGATAGGCGGTCACTTCGTCCATGTGCCTCTCCGGCGGCTCGGGCAAGCGGAAGAGAGTCCGCGTCGCTTCGGGAGGGGCATCTGATGTCGTCATGGCGATGTGACTCGGGCTTTGGACCGGACTCCGCTCCGTGGTCAGTGTAGAGAAGCCGCTCCGGCGGGACGCTAGCGCCTGAGCCAGCCATTGACGGCCGTCATCCCGCCGTCGGCGGCGATGCTTTGGCCCGTGATGAACGAGGAGTCGTCGCTGACGAGGAAGAGAGCGAGGTTGGCGATCTCCTCGGGCTCGCCGCCTCGGCCCATGGGGGCCAAGGGGGCGAGGCGGGCTCGGCGGGCGGCCAACTCTTCCTCGGTCTCCAGCGGGGCGTCGCTGGAGAGACCGAAGCGGGTAGCGATCGCGCCGGGGATGATGCAGTTGATGCGGATGTTGTGCTGGGACAGTTCGGCAGCGCCGGTTCGTGTCATCGACTCGAGGCCGGCCTTGCACGCGGAGTAGGGCTGCGTGCCCGCGATGCCGCCGTGCGCGCCGATCGACGATGTCGAGATGATCGCGCCGCCGCCAGCTTGCTTGAGCAGCGGCACGCCGTACTTCAGGCCCAGCCAGACGCCTTTGAGGTGTACCGCGACGCAGTAGTCGAAGTACTCCTCGCTCAGTTCATCCATGTGGGTGGGCGCGGCGTTGCCGTCGCCGGCGTTGTTGAAGACGATGTCGAGCTGACCAAAGCGGTCAACGGCGGCGTCAAAGGCGGCGGCCATCTCGGCGGATGAATCGACGTTGGCGACAACGGGCAGCGCCTGCTCGCCGATGTTGTCAGCGGCTGCCTGCAGGCGCTCCTGCGATCGTCCCAGCAGAACAACGTTGGCGCCTTCCTCGGCGAAGAGGTGTGCGGTAGCGAGTCCCATGCCGGCGCTCGCGCCGGTAATGAGGGCGGTCTTGCCGTCGAGCTTGTTGGGCATGTCTGGTGCTCCCTATTCGGTGGGCGGCTGGTAAAGCCAGCGGTTGACTGCGGTCATGCCGCCGTCGGCGACGATGGCCTGACCAGTGATGTAGGACGAGTCATCTGAGGCGAGGAAGAGGGCGAGGTTGGCGATGTCCTCGGGCTCACCGGGACGCGCCATGGGCGATATCTGTGCCCCGCGCGCGGCTCGCGGCCAGGTGCTCGTCTGTTTGCACCGCATCGCTGGGCATGCCGAATCGGGTGGTGACGTGGCCGGGCACGATCACGTTGAAGCGGATGCCGAGGTGCGAGTAGTCGGCGGCGGCGTTGAGCGAGAGCGCGTGCACGCCGGCCTTGGCGGCGGAGTAACCGGCGGCAGCGTGAACGCCGCTGATTCCGCCGACCGAGGAGGTCGAGATGACGGAACCGCCGCCAGTCTCCAGCATCGAGGGAATGGCAAACTTCATACCGAGAAAGACGGCGCGCAGATTGACCGAGATGTAGGCGTCGAACTGGTCTGCCGACATCTCCGCGATTCTGAGCCACTGGCCGTCGCCGCCGGGTCCGGCGTTGTTGAAGAGGACTTTGATCTGTCCCCACCGGTCGATGGCAGCGTCGAAGGCGGCCTTGAGCTGATCCTCGCTCTGCACATCGGCAACGACGGGTAGCGCCTGCTCGCCGATCGCGTCGGCGGCGGCCTGCAACCGCTGTTGATTGCGGCCAACCATGACGACATTCGCGCCATGCTCGGCAAAGAGCCGGGCGGAGGCCAAGCCCATGCCGGCGCTCGCGCCGACAATGATGGCGGTCTTGCCGTCGAGCTTCTTGGTCATCCGTTGCGTTCCTCCCTCAGTCTGCGCAGTTCCGCTTCGAGCTGATCGACTCGGCCTTCGCCGGCGAGCTTGTCACCGTGGTTTTGGCCAGTGGAGTCGAAGCGCCAGTATTCGGGGATGCCCATGCGGGCGCATTCGATCCGCTTGTCGCCGGTGTCCCGTCTGGCGGTGCTTGGCGAAGCCACTTCCAGGACGAAATCGGGCGGCTTGCCCTGATCCGAGATCACGCAGCCGCGCTGGTACTGGTAAAGCAGCGTGTCGGCTTCGAATGCGATCATCAGATCGGGAATCAGCATCGGCCGCGCGCCTGACGCTGTGATGATCCATCGATCCGCTTTGACCAGCATGGTCTCCGTGTTGCCGAAGTGGACTTTGGGGTTGATCGGCCCGCCGTCTTCGTCGGGGTGCCGTTCTGGTGATTCCGGCAGACGGAAGAGCGTACCGACGCGGTCGGGCCAAGCGCGTGACGTGGCCATGACAGAGAGCGTATCCGAAATCAGAAGCCCTGGAAGTTCGGTTCGCGCTTCTCGGCGAAGGCTCGGGGGCCTTCCTTGGCGTCTTCAGTCGAGCGCGCGATCACCATTGCGTGATCCGCCATCTCCAACGACTCGTGCAGGCCGGTCTCGGCGGAGCGGTAGGCGAGCCGCTTGATCAGCTGGACGCTGACGGCGGGCATCTTGGTGATCTGGCCGGCAAACTCCAGCGTGTGCTCCATCAGCTCGTCATGCGGGACGACGCGGCTGACGTAGCCCATGTCCAACGCCTCCTCGGCATTGAAGAGCCGGCCGGTCCACATCAGTTCGAGCGCTTTCGACATCCCGACGATGCGCGGCAGGTAATAGCAGCCGCCGTCGCCGGGGATCAGCGCCATGTTCACGTAGCGCATCCCGAAGCGGGCGCGGTCGCTGGCGATGCGGAGATCGGCCATCGACGCCATGTCCATGCCCGCGCCGGCGGCGACGCCGTTGACCGCGGCGATGTAGGGCTTCTCGCAGTTGAACAGCGCGCGCGGGACGCGCTGGACGGAGTTGCGCAGCGAGTTGCGGTTGGCGGCAGGCGCGTTGGGGTCGCCGCCAAGCACGTCCGCGCCCGCCCGTTCGCGTCCGACATCCGCGCCCGAGCAGAACCCGCGCCCCGCGCCGGTGATCACGATCACGCGCACGCTCTGGTCAACGGAGGCGCGGGTGATCGACTCCTGCCAGGCGTCAAGCATCTCGTTCGAGAAGGCGTTCAGCTTCTCGGGCCGGTTGAGGGTGATCACGGCGATGTGATCCTGGACGTCGTAGAGCAGTTCGTCGGTCATGGCTCAATCTCCTGCGGTTGCTGGTCAGCATTCATCGTACTTGGCGCTACGTCAGACGCTGTTGCAGTGTTCGGCGAGCTACCCGCGGCAAGCGCAGGTATGACGGGATCGTTGTCAGTTCATCCGCATTCCGCCGTCAACGTTCAGAGCCTGGCCGGTGATGTTCCTGGCGTCGTCGGAGGCGAAGAAGGCGACCGCCTTGCCGATGTCCTCGGGCGTCTGCTCACGGCGGAGCGGCATCCGACTCTCGACAGTCGCCTCAAACGCCGCGCGGCGGTCGATCACCTCATCGGCGTCGTCGCCGACGAGCATCCCTTCGAGCTTCCGCCACATATCCGTCCAGAGCAGCCCGGGGCAGACCGCATTGACGTTGATGTTGTACGGGCCAAGGTCGTTCGCCTGCGACTGGGTGATGCTGATCGCGCCCGCTTTGGAGGCGGAGTAAGAGGCAATGGCGCCGCCCTGGCGGCCCGCGATCGAGGCGATGTTGACAATCTTGCCGCCGCCGTTCTCCCTGAAGTGCGGCGCAACGGCGCGGCTGACCTTCCAGATCGCCTTGAGGTTGACCTCGAAGCAGCGATCCCAGTCAGACTCGACCTCGTTCTCGCTGAGATTGTCCGGCGCGACGCCGGCGTTGTTGACGAGGATGTCGATCCGCTCCATCTGCTGGAGCGCCGCTCCGACCTGGGCTTCGATGGAGTCGTCGTTGGTAACGTCCATTTCCAGCGCGATCGCGGTGACGCCGTGCCGATTCTGAAGCTCGCCAGCTGTGCGGAAGGCTTCATCGATCAGCACATCGCAGATGATCACATCCGCGCCCTCGCGGGCGAGCTCGGTGGCGATGCCCTTGCCGATGCCGCGCGCCGCGCCGGTCACCAGCGCGACCTTCCCATCAAGTCGTCCCATAATTCAGGTCCTGTTCCATCGCTGCGATTTCGGGGCGGGCGCGTCCGCCTCCCGCTTCTGCGGGGCGGCGCGGCTCGCGATCAGACTAGCCGCCAATTGTCTCAGCGGCTTGCGTTTGAGCCTCGCCATCAGAATCAGCAACCCCAACGCGACCGCGTTCACCGCCGCGATCGCGATCAGCACCGCCCGGTAGTTGTCGGATACGGCGTCAAGCAGCACGCCGGCGGCAAAGGGGCCGATCGCCAGGGCGACGTTGCCCACGGCGGTCTGCATCGCCATCAGCGTCCCCAGCCGGCGCAGGCCGAAGACATCGGACGCAATCAGCCCCTGCAGCGGCATCGTTTGCCCCCAGACGAGCCCGGCAATGATCGCCGAGAGATAGATCCACCAGACGGGCCCGGCCGCAAGCAGGGCGAGCGTGCCAAGCAGCATCACCGCGTAGCCGACGCCGAGCGCAGGGCGCAGCCCGAGCAGCGTCGCCATCGGCCCAATCAGCGCGCGGCCCGGCAGGGAGAGAAAGCCGCGCAAGCCCGTGAGCGCAGCGCTGGCGGTCAGCGAAAGTCCAGCGGCCGTGGCGGCAGGGACAAAGTGATTGAGCAGCGCCCCGAGTCCGAACGAGCTGGCCACCACCATCAGCAGCATCAGCTGCACCTCGCGCGAGCGCAGCGCCCCGCGCACATCGGAGAAGCCGTGCTGGTCGGCGGACGCGCCGCCGACAGTCGGTGCCGGCAGCGGCGGCAGGCGGCGGACGGTCAGCGCCCCGGGCAGCGCCAGGACAGCGGCCAGGATCAACAGCGCGCGCACCGCCCAGCGCCAACCAAACTCCTCGGTCAGCAACCCGGCCAACGGCAGGAAGACGACGGAAGAGAAGCCACCGGTCGTGACCAGGACGGTCATCGCCGCGGTCTGCCGCCGCGGATACAGCCGCGCCGTGATCGGCATCGTGACGTTGTAGAAGAGCCCCGCGATCGTGATCGCGCCGCCCAGCGACCAGAGGATGATGAACAACCAGATCTGTTCGGCGTAGGAGGCGCTAAGCAGCAGGACGGTGCCGGCGATCAGGCCGCTCCAGAGCACGGGGCGCGGACCGAGCGCGTCGAGCACGCGCCCGGAGACCAGCGAGGCCGCCGCGCCGAGCAGGTAGGAACCCATGAACGCGGCGTTGACCGCGCCCGACGACCAGCCCTCGTCCTCCTGCATCGGCCCGGTGATCACGCCGAAGCCGTAGAGCGGGAGGCCGTAGGAACCGATCGTCAGCACGCCCAGCAGCACCGCCGGCCACCAGGTGCGGAACCAGTGCGCGGTTACATTTGGCGCTGGCAGCTTCATCGGCGCAGGGTACGCTTTGCCTATGCCGACTCCCGCCCGATCCCACGCCGTGACCGTCGAACGCCAGCGCCTGCGCTTCGCCGCCGGCCACTTCGCCACCTTCGCCGACGAACTGGAACCGATCCACGGCCACAACTACGACGTCTTCGTCGAGGTCATCGGCCCGCTCACGGAGGAATCGTGGGTAATCGACTTCTCCCTGCTCAAGCGGCTGACGCGCGAAATCTGCGAGACGCTCGACCACAAATTCCTGCTGCAGATGGAGTCGCGGGCGCTGAACATCACCGACGACGGCACGCATTATGTCATCCAGTACCGCGACGAACTCCCCTATCGCCTGCCCAAGCACGACGTAGCCGCACTGCCGATTGACAACAGCACGGCAGAGCGGCTCGCGCAGTACATCGCCGGTCAGCTGATGGCGTCGCTGGCCAGCAGCGGCCCGCCCGGTCTGGCGCGGCTGCGGGTGGGAGTCGAGGAGATGCCCGGCCAGGCCGCCTGGTTTGAAACTGATCTCTGATGACCCAAGACGCAGGCGTAGCGGTAGTGCTGGTGCTGTACGACTCGCAAGGCCTTGTGGCAGAGTTAGCGCAATCGATCGTCGCCGGCGCGGAGTCGATCGACGGAATCGAAGTCTGGGATCGGCCCCTGGACGCCGCAGACAAGGATGAGTTGGTCAAGTGCGACGCGCTGATCATCGGCAGCCCGAACTGGACCGGGATCACGGGCCGGCTGAAGCACTGGTGGGACTACACCGGCGACCTCTGGGAATCGGGCGAGTTGGCGGGCAAGCCAGCCGCCGCGTTCAGCGCCGGCTGGAGTCCATCGGGCGGACTCGAGGCAACGCTGCTCCAGCTCGTGCACCTGCTGATCGGGCACGGGATGCTGATCGTCGGGCTGCCCTGGTCGAGCGTGATGAACCACTCGGGCAGCTACTACGGCGCAACCGCCGTGCGGAAGGTGACGGATCTGGATCGCGAACAGGCGCGGCGGCTGGGCGCAAGAGTCTCGCAGTACGCGCTGCGCCTGCGTGAGGTGGAAGAGTAATGCCCCCTGACCTCAACCAATACCGCCAGCTGCTCGGCGTCGTGCCGGGCGCGTCTGAGGAGGAGATCCGCAAGGCGTTTCTGCGGAAGGCGAAGACGGTCCATCCCGATGTCTCGAGCGCGCCCGACGCGGGGGACCAGTTCAAGCAGCTGACCACGGCCCGCGATGTGTTGCTCGAGTGGCTCAAGGGTCCGCCGGCGTCGACGGCCAACGGCATGTATCGGCCCGCCCAACCACCAGTGGATGAGGACACGAAGCAGGCCCACCTCCGCTCCTTCCGCCGCGTGCGCGAGGCGGAAGAGCGGAGGCGCAACCGTCGCGGGTCAGGCAGGAGCCGCCAGGCGCGGGAAGCGGAACGCCGGCAGCAGGAGTTTCAGCAGGAAATGGAGCGCCGCCGGGCCGAATACTACCTGCAGCGAGAGGAGGAGCGAGAGCGGGAACAGGCGCGGCACAACCGGGAGCGGCTCGAAGAGGAACGACGGCTCGAGCGCGAACGCAAGGAAGAGAAGGAGCGCGAACAGGAAGCGCAGCAAAGAGCCGAGCGGGAGGCGGAGCGGGGTCGCCTGCGTGCGGAACGTGAAGAACGGGAGCGTCGGGCGCAGGAGGAGCAAGAACAGATCGAGCAGCAGCAGCGCGCTCGCCCCAGCGCTGATGCGTCCGAGCGTTGTGCCTGGAAGAACTGCAACGAATCAGAATCGCTCTCCGCGCCGACCGAGACGATTCTGGGGTTACGCCGCTTCTGCCCGGAGCATTTGCCGTATTTCACTCAGCTGAAGCACGAGCAACAAAGGGAGCGCGCCCCGCGTCGCACGGTCGACGCTCGCAGGCGCAGTGAATAGGATTTCACCGCGGCGGTTAGAATTCATCCCGGCGCCCAGCTGGTTTGCTGCTGTTGAGGAGTAGAGCATGACCGACTATGAGAACGTCGTCGTCGATGTCGACGGCGCAGTGGCGACGATCACCCTGAACCGACCGGAGAAGTTGAACGCGATCTCAGGCGGACTGCGCGACGATCTCGAGGCGGCGCTGCGCGAGCTCAATCCGGGCGACGCGGTGCGCGTGATTCGGCTGAAGGGCGCGGGCCGCGCCTTCTGCGCGGGGTACGACCTCTCGCCCGAGCGCGGCGCGCTGACCTGGCGGCCCAACCAGCGCACGGGCGATCAGGCGTGGGAGCTCGGCGAGTCGCGGATCGCGCTCGACCGCGAAGGCCTGCGCGCCTCAGTTGATCGCTGGCTCTGGATGTGGTCCTACCGCAAGCCGATCATCGCGCAGGTGCACGGTTGGTGTCTGGCCGGCGGCGGCGAGATGATCGGCGCGTGCGACCTCGTCTTCGCCGCCGAGACGGCGCGCTTCGGCCATCCCGCCGGCCGCGCCCTGGGCATCCCCCCAACGCTCGGTATGTGGCCGATCAAGATCGGCCTGCTCAAGACCAAAGAACTGCTCTTCAGCGGCGACACCGTCGACGGCCTCGAGGCGGAACGAATCGGGATGATCAACCGCGCCTATCCCGAGGAAGTGCTGGACGAAGAGACGATGGCCTACTGCCAGCGAATCGCCAACCTGCCGCTGGACGGCCTGACCGTGCACAAGCATTCAGCCAACCGCTGGTTCGAGATCATGGGTCTGCGCACCGCAGCGGCGGAAGGCGCGGAGTTTGACGCAATCTGGCACGAAGCCCCATCAATCGGCGAGTTCTCCCGCATCTCCCGCGAAAAGGGCCTCAAGGTCGCGCTGGAGTGGCGAGACGACCCCTTCGGCGACGGCCGCGGCGCCCTGCGGCGGCGGACGTAGCCGCGATGCGAGCCCTGCCGACCGCCTCAACCGAGCTGGTGCGCGGTTACGCGCTGCGCGTCTGGGAGTGGCCGTCCGCGGGCGAGCCGCAGCGGACCGCGGTGCTCATCCACGCGACCGGCTTCCACGCGCGCACGTGGGACGACGTCGCGCGCCTGCTGCCCGACGACTGGCGCATCTTCGCGCTCGACATGCGCGGACACGGCGCATCACAGGCGCCGCCCGACAAAGCTGCCGCTGACTGGCGAGAGATGGCTGCCGACCTGAACGCCTGGCTCGCCCAGCGTGGGCTGACGGACGTTGTCGCGGCGGGACACTCGATGGGCGGCTGCGTCTGCACCATCGCCGCGGCCACAGGAGACCGGATCGAGTCGCTGGCGCTGATCGACCCCGTCTTGGTCAACCCGCGCGGGCCGACCCCGCCGATGCCACCCGCCGGCCTGGCCGTCGCGGCGCGCAAGCGCCGACGGATCTGGGGCAGCCCCCAGGAGATGGCGGAGTCGCTGACCGGCCGCGGCGCGTTCACGCACTGGCCCCGCGAAGCGGTGGAGCGTTATGTCCGCTACGGCCTGAACCCCACCGCCCGTCTGGGCGAGTGGGAGCTCGCCTGCGATCCCGAGGTCGAGGCCTGGTGCTTCGAGCACGCGCCAACCGTCGATCCCTGGCCCGAGATGGCGCAAGTCCAGCAGCCCACCCTCATCCTGCGCGCCGGCGAGCTGCAGGGCCATCCCTCCCCGACCGGCCAGAGCGCCGCTGAGGTCTTCCCCAACGCCTTCGAGTCAGTAGTGGAAGACTCTGATCACTTCATCCCGATGCGGCGTCCGGACGCGGTCGCGGAAACGATCACGACGGTGGCGCGGGACTGCTCGGAGTAGACGGCGGACATCGCCCCCCTTGGGGAGGTCTTGATCAGTCGAACGCCCCCGAGACGAGGTGCTCGATGTACTCCTCGTCCGACATCCCGACGATCTCCTTGTAGACATACTCATTGTCCTCGCCCAGCAACGGCGCGGCCTTGGTCAGCTCGGCGGGCGTTTCCGAGAGGCGGAACGAGGGACCGTCGTAGGCACGATGACCCATCGTGGGATGCTCAAGCATCCAGAAGTGCCCGCGATGAGCAAGCTGCGGATCGTTGCGCAGGTCTTCAGGCGTCTGCACAACCCCGGCCGGCACGCCCGCGGCCTGCAGCCGCCGCATCAGTTCCTCCGCCGGCTGCGTCCGCGTCCAGGCGGCGATCGCCGCCTCCAGCTCCGCACCGCTCAAAGATGCCCACGACTCCTGCCCGGCAACCTCCACCAGGGCGGCGCGCTCGTCAGCATTGGTGACAGTGATCGCAATCCAGCGGTCGTCGTCATCACCCCGCGCAGCGCACTGCCAGGTGCCGTAGATCGAATGCTCCGCATTGCCAGCGCCGAGCGCCTGCTGCTCACGGCCGTTGACCGTGTAATCAAGCACCATCGTCTCGGTCGCATGAATCGCCGCCTCCAGCTGGCCAAAGTCGATGTTCTGACCCTCGCCCGTGCGCTGGCGATGGTCGAGCGCCGCCAGCAGCGCCGAAGCGGCAAAGTGCGGCACGAGAAAATCCGTGTACGCGACGCCAGTGCCGATCGGCTCCTCGCCCGGGTACGCCGTCAGATGCGAAATCCCGGCCGCCGCCTGGAGCACATGGCCGTAGCCCTGCCACATCGACCAGGGGCCGGTCAGGCCGTACATCGGCATCGATATCATGATCAGATCGGGCCGAACCGCGCAGAGATCGTCATAGGTCATCCCCCAGGCGCGCATCGCCTTGGGCGTGAACGACTCGGTCACGATGTCGCACTGCGCGATGATCCGCTTGGCAATCTTCACGCCGTCGGGATGCTGGAGATTGAGCGAGGCGCACTGCTTCGAGGAGTTGAAGTCGGCGTAGTAACCGCTGTTGTCGAGGCCCGGCGTGTCATTGACAAACGGCGGCGCACGGCGCAGCGGCTCAGGCCGCACCGACGACTCAATCCGGATCACCTCCGCGCCGTGATCGGCAAGGTACTTCGAGACCAACGGCCCCACGCCAACCCAGGCGAAGTCAGCAATCCGGATGCCTTCAAAGACGCGGTCGGAAAGAACCTCGGAGGCCTCGCTCGTCATCGGTCACTCCTAAATCACGGCGTCTGCGGACAACGGCGACAGGTCATCAGCCGAGAGCCCGAGCAAATCGCCGTAGACGTACTGATTGTGCTCGCCAATGCGCGGCGCGCGATGCCGCATCGTAATCGGCGTCTTGCTCAGCTTCGCCCACGGTCCGGGATAGGTGACGTGCGCCTCCTCGTGCTCCACTTCCACCCAGTAGCCGCGCGCGGCCAGATGCTCGTTCTCGAGCAGGTCCTGCGGCGTGTGGACGATGCCCCAGCCATTGCGGATCTGCTGCGCCTCCGCCACCAGCTGAGCGCGGGTGAAGCGCTTACAGAAGGCAACGAGCGTCTCGTTCAGGTAGTCGCCGTCGTGACCCGCCGGCGGGAGGAGCAGACCCTGAGTCGCGTCGAGCTTGGCCAGCCACTCATCCGAGGTCAGCTCGCCGGCCATCCCGTGATGGTCAAGCCACGCAATGGTCTGCCGCGCGGTCAGGCCGAAGAGGCCGCCGTAGGAGAGACAAGCGACGTACCCGTCGGCGGCCTCGTACACGTACTGGCCAGACTTGTAGCCACCAATCTCGCGCCCGTTGCCGGGCCGGCCGTTGTTGATCCCGCGAATGTCCCAGGTCGGCATCGCGTTGTCGTGCGTAAACGTGACCGCCTCCTGCATTGACTGATCGACGTGCTGCCCGCGCCCGCTCCTGGTGCGCTGATAGTGCGCGATCAGCGTGCCCACCACCGCCTGCGCCGAGGCCTGGGCGTAACCCTGCGAAGCGGTCGGCCGAATCGGCGGCCGGCCCGGCGCGCCGCAGAGCGAGGAAAGCCCACCCATCGCCGTACCCACCAGATCAGTCGCCTTCCAGTGGGCATACGGCCCCTCGCGGCCAAACGGGGTGATCGAGGTGTGAACCAGACGCGGGTGCGCGGAGCGGACGCTCTCCACTCCCAGACCCAGCGCAGAGGCCGCCTCGGGCGGGCAAGTCTCGACGAGGAAATCGGCCTGCTCCAACAACCGCGTGAACAGCTCCTGACCACGCGGCGAGGACAGATCAAGCGTCGCGCTGAGCTTGTTCGTGTTGAACGTCCACCAGTGCAGCGACTGCTCCGGGTCCACAACATCGCCCCGGAACGGCCCGATAAACCGAGACTCATCCCCGCCCGGCGGCTCAATCTTGATCACCTCCGCGCCCAGATCGCCAAGCATCCGGCCCGCCAGCTGACCAAGCTCGTTGGTCAGATCAAGGACGCGAAAGGGGGCAAGCGGGCCGACAGCGGATGAGGTGCTCATGGCAGCCATGATAGTCGCGCCAACAGCGGCTCACCGCCGCCTAGCCGGCCACAGCCTGACTCGACTCAGGGCTCGACTCAGGGCTCGATTCCGGACTCGCCTGCCGCTGGATGACGTGCACGCCCTCCAGCGTCGGGACGACCCGCTCGAGCATCGCCCGCAGCTCGTCAAGATTGACCTGTTCCTGCGCCGAGACCGCGATCGGCCGCACGCCCAGCTCCGCTTCGAGGCTGTCGAGCAGCTGCTCCAGCGGCTCATCAAGCGCGTCAATCTTGTTTACCACCGTCAGCGTCGGGCGCTGATCAATCCCCAGCTCCCGCAGCGTGCGCTCAACGCTGCGGCACTGCTCCAGCACATCGGGCGAGGTGCCGTCCACGACATGCAGCAGCAGATCGGCCTCCTCCAGCTCCTCCAACGTGGCGCGGAAAGCGGCGACCAGCTGCGTCGGCAGCTTCTGGATGAAGCCGACAGTGTCCGAGAGCAGCACCGTGTGCTCCTCCGAGAGCCGCCAGCGCCGAGTCGTCGGATCGAGCGTCTCGAAGAGCCGATCGCGAGCGCGCACCTTGGCGTTGGTCAGCGCGTTCATCAGCGTCGACTTCCCCGCGTTGGTGTAGCCAACCAGCGCGACCAGCGGAGTGCCCGCGCGGTCGCGCCGCCGCCGATGCTGCTGCCGATGCGTGCGCACCCGCTCCAGATCCTGCTTGAGCCGCTTGATCTGGTTGCGAATCAGGCGCCGGTCCGTCTCCAGCTGCGTCTCCCCCGGCCCCCGCGAACCAATCGCGCCCTCCATCCGCTCCAGATGCTCCCACTGGCCGGTCAGCCGCGGCAGCAGATACTCATGCTGCGCCAGCGCCACCTGCACCACCCCCTCGCGCGTCCGCGCGCGCTGGGCAAAGATGTCCAGAATCAGCGCGGTGCGGTCAATGATCTTGATCCCCAGCCGCTTCTCCAGCGTGCGCTGCTGGGCCGGCGTCAGCTCATCGTCAAAGATCGCCAGCGTCGCCGCCAACTCGTCACGCAGATCCGCAATCTGCTCCAGCTTCCCCTTGCCGACATACGAGTTCGGATCCGGATGCCGCAGCCGCTGAGACACCCGCGCCAACGGCATCGCCCCCGCCGTCAGCGCCAGCTGAGCCAACTCCTCCAGAGAAGCGCGAATATCCCAATGCGCCGCCCGGCGAAAGTCAACCCCAACCAGAATCGCCCGCTCAAAGGGCGGCTGAGTGGAATGATGCCGCCGGCGTCCACCGGCCTGTCGAATGCGCTGACGTGAAATAGCGGCCTCCGTCGCTACGCCCGAGCAGCCAAACGCCGCCGGACGAGGTGCAGTCTATCGAGAGCGAAAAGACGGAGCACAAATGACCATGTCGGCGCAGACAGTCTAGGTTCTCCTGGGGAGCGGGATAGCGGCGCAGTGCGTTCACCGCACTCAAGACCGTGTTTTACGATATCTTAACACAAATTCTGCGAACCGGCGGCTCCACCTGCTCTCGGGCCGGGTCAACTGGCACTTAGGCCTGACCAAGTGGTCGGGCAACTAGAGACCAGGGAGTCGTGCAAATGCACAGGCGACGATCATGGCAGGTACCCGGGGGCGCACCTCCACAGCGCCCCATTCGACGACGTTCACCTTCGCAAGAGCGGCCGCTTTGGCCGCCTTTTTCGTGCTCTCGTGCGTAGCCGGCGCCATGTCGGCCTGGCCGCACGAGGCCACAGCCGCGCAGACGCCTCAGATCTCCAGTTCCGGATTTGTGGGAGATGCCAACGCCGAACCAGGCGAGAGCTTTGTGATCTCCCTCGCTGTGTCAGACGCCTGGGGCCAGTACCAATTCTTCATCGAGACGACCGTGACGGACGCGGCCGGCCGAACTTTCCACCCCCAGTGTGGGGGCGAGCAGCAGCTCTCCAAGAACTGGGTCGAACCGGCCCGGTATCACCTTCCTCGGCGTCTCCCTGGCTCCGCCGCCGCGGGCAGAGCGACGATCTCCCTCAAGCTCTTCGAACACGACGGCTGTCACGGCGCCGTGTTCGACTCCCAGTCGCTCCCGTTCGAGGTCCTTCGACCTGACCTCTCCTCGACAACCCCGAATGGCGTCCAAATCGCAGCGATCTCGACGCCAGATCCCAAGCCGGCGCAAACCGCTCGCCCAGCCCAGTCCGAGCGGCCCACAAACGCTCTGCAGCAATACGCGGCCACTGTCAACGCCCAGCCCATCGTTGACGCCTCCAGCAGTCTGCAGGGCAGCCAGCATTCTTCCAAACGCGAGTCTCAAGGGGTCATCAGCAGCTCCGTAACCCCGCACACCGGCTACGAAGAAGGTTTCTCGGAGCCGGATCCCCAGCCGATCCATACCGCTCGCCCAGCCCAGTCCGGGCGGCCCACAAACGCTCTGCAACGATACGCTGACGCTACCCAGTCCGGTTCGGTGTCGGCAGGTCAGGCAGCAGCTGCCCGAGGAAAAGACGCAGATCGGGACGAGAAAATCGAGTTGGCCACCCGCAGGCACGAGCAGGTCGCGTTTGTCTTCCCAGTTTCCGACGAGGCGCGCAATATGTGGACCTCTCTGAAGAAAGTGGAGAGGGCAGGCGAGAAGGTCTCGGCCTCGATCGGGGACGCTATTGACGATGCCATTGACGATATCGTTGACGGCGTAGAAGACGTAGCCAACGCTCTTGTGCTCGACGATTATCGCTGCCTTTCGGACGAAAGTCTCTCCCTGCGCCGCCGGCTTTACTGCGGCTCCCCGGGACCAACCATCATTACTGACACGATCCCTGACAGCACAGAAGACGTAGCCAACGCCGCGCTCAACGATCTTCGCTGCTCTGCGGACAAAAGTCTCTCCCTGCGCCGCCGGCTTTACTGCGCCGCCCCGAGACCAACCATCATTACTGACACGATCCCTGACAGCACAGAAGACGTAGCCAACGCCGCGCTCAACGATCTTCGCTGCTCTGCGGACAAAAGTCTCTCCCTGCGCCGCCGGCTTTACTGCGCCGCCCTGAGGCCGAACCTCACCAAAGCCGTCGCCGACCCTCTTGTGCTTGACGATGTTGACTGTGTATTCGACGGAGGTCGTGGCGCAGCTGCCCGGGCCTTCTGCGGTTTCTCTGTTATTTCCTTAGGTGCTGGCAAGGTCGCGAAGCTGGCCAAGGCCGACGATCTGGTCGGCGGCGGCAAGCGCCTCGTCTCCAAGCTCGATGAAGTCGAGAAGGTGATGCCGGGCGTAAAGAAGCTCGAAAAAGGCCTGGATTCTGGCCATGAGCGCTTGGAAGAGCTGCTGGACTCGGCGCGGAAGTCGTGCGCCACGGGAGCCCGCAAGTGCTTTGGTAACAAGAACGAGCTGAAGACGCTCTTGCACCTGCAAGATCAGGGTTGCAAAGTCAAGAGCCTGCACTCGGACCAGACAAAGGAGTTCAAACTTGATGGCAAGAGGGCTTCACCAGATGGCATCGTCGAGTGCGCTCAAGGGGCCAAGCGTTTCTTCAAGAGTCTGACGAGCTGGGTCGAATCTCGCCCGGACGGCAACCTTGGCTACGATTGGCTAACGAAGAAGGCCAACCACGCGAGGGAATATGGCATGTCATGCGTGATCTTGGTGGTTCATGCTAGGCAGGATGGCACCGGCAGCTACACGGATAAGCGAGCCGCCGATATGGCTAAACACCTCGCCGCGCACGGCGTCGGCCTCGAGGCCTGGGACTACACCGGCTCGGTTTCGGTCAAGCGCCACAGCTGCTGACCCGCAGCCGTGGCGCGGGACAGACTGGATCGCCGCGACTAGTGGGCCGCCGTAAACGCAGCGATCCGGTCAACGCCCTCATCAACCTCCGCGTCAGGCAACGTCAGGCTGAGGCGGATAAAACCCTCCCCGGCCGGCCCGTACCCATTGCCGGGCGTGACCACCACGCCCTGCTCCTCGATCAGCCGCGCCGCAAAGTCCGCAGAGGTGCCCCCCCCCGGAATCTTCGCCCAGATATAGAGCGAGGCCTTCGGGTTGGTCACCTCGAGGCCGATGGAGCGCAGCGCCGCCACGACCTTGTCGCGCCGCTGCTGGATGATCCCGTTGTTCGCCTCAATCACCGACTGATCGCCGTCCAGCGCGGCGATCGCCATCTGCTGGATCGCCTGCGGGATGCCAGAGTCAATGTTCGACTTGACGCGCAGCAGCGGATCAACCAGCTCAGCATTGCCGCAGGCCCAGCCGAGCCGCCAGCCGGTCATATTGAACGTCTTCGAGAGCGAGAAATACTCCATCCCCGCAGCCTTGCCCGAGGGCGCCTGGAGGTAGGCGGGCGCTTCGTAGCCGTCGAAGGTGACATCGCAGTAGGCGTTGTCGTGCAGCACCGAAATCTCGTGCTCCAACCCGAACCGGGCGGCGCGCTCAAAGAAATCGACCTCAGCAAGCGCGCCAGTCGGATTGTTGGGATAGTTCAGCCAGAGCACCCGCGCCTGTTCACGCACCTCGGCCGGCACCGCGTCGAGGTCGGGGAGGAAGCCGTTGTCCGCCGTCAACGGCAGATAGTGCGAGGTCCCTCCAGCGAACATGGTGCCGATCGCGTAGACGGGATAAGCCGGATCGGGGACGAGCGCAACATCGCCGGGGTCAATGAAGCAGAGCGCCGAGTTGGCGATCCCTTCCTTCGCCCCAATCAGCGGCACGATCTCGGTCGCCGGATCGAGCGTCACCTCAAAGCGCCGCGCCATCCAGCGGGCGATGCACTCGCGCAGCTCGGGCAGCCCTTCGGTCTCGGGATAGCGGTGGTTGGCCGGCACATCGGCGTGCTCGTGCAGCGCCTCGAGGATGTGCGGATGAGTCGGCAGATCAGGATCGCCGATCCCAAAGGAGATCACGCGCACGCCCTTGGCGCGCTGCTCCGCGATCTTGCGGGAGATCTCGACGAAGAGATACGGCGGCAGGTTCTGGACCCGCCGCGCCGTGCGCATAGCCATTAGAAGCGCCCCCAAATCTTGCCCACCTTGACAAACGTGGTCACCTTCGCCTCCCGGCGGCGCTGCACCTCGGCCGGGTCGGCCGGGCGCTGATAGGTGAGCTCGTTGGTCACGTGGCGGAAGTTGAACTCTTTGAGCAGCGGATCGCCCGCGCTGTCGCCGGCGACGCGCAGCGTCATCGCGCGCCGATTCGCCTCCGCCCCGCGCTGCACAGCGGCGGCGAGCAGCGCCCGCGACACCGCAGTGTGATCGTGCTCCGGATGGACAATCAGCTCTTCCGCCAGAATGCCGCGCTTCTCGGCGGCCGCCACGCGGATGTAGCCGGCCGCCGCGCCGTCGCGCTCAGCGAGACCGATCCAGTCGGAGTCAGGAAAAAACTGAGCCGCCAACGGCGGCGCGTGCGCGCCCTCGCCCGCGGCCTGGCGCTCAATCTCGACAACCGCCTCCGCGTCATCGGGCGTCGCCTCCCGCACGCTCAGGCCACCACCGACTTCCGGCACGGTCTGATCCCGCACATCACGGCAGCGCATCACCGCCACTTCCGAGGGCGAGACAAAACCCGCCCCAATCAGCATCGGCTCGACGTAGTGGCGATGCGGGAAATCCGTGTAGTCCAGCACCATCAGCTCAGTGTCGGAGTGCTCGGTGGCAAGCTCGCCCATCTCGTTGAGCAGATTGGTCAGGTGCAGGCGAATGTGGTTGATCGTGTCAAACTCGTAGAACAGCCGCAGGTGGCGTCCGTAGGGCACGCCGATCACGTAGCCGTCGTCGCACTGCGTGGAAAGCATCCGCGGCAGGCGCACGAGGGCGTCAAAGTCGAGATCGGGCTGGTTGCGGTAGGCGAGCGCCTTGCTCGCCAGCGTCTCATGCAGATCGCGCACCATCCCCGGCGCGCGATCCTGTTCATGCCGCGTGTAGTCAGGTATGACCATCAGTCGTCCATTCGCTCATCAGGCGGGAGAAACATGGAAGGCGAGTTCACCGCGCGCCCAGCAGACTGGCGTCCAGCTGACCGGCAAACGAAAACGAGGCCGGCCCCGTCATATAGACCGAGGCAGCCGGATCATCGAGGCCCGCCCAGGCAATCTCCAGATCACCGCCGGGCAGGGAAACAGTGGCCGCCGCGTCCGCAAGGCCGCGCAGCCGCGCCGCAACCAGCACGGCGCACGCGCCCGAGCCGCAGGCCAGCGTAATCCCGACGCCGCGCTCCCAGACGCGCATCTTGAGTTGGTCCGGCGCAAGCACGTTGACGATCTCGAAGTTGGTCTTCCGCGGGAAGTCAGGATGCGTCTCGATCAGCGGCCCAATCTCGGTCAGCGGGAAGTCGTCCACCTCGTCCTCGGTAAACCAGACCGCGTGCGGGTTGCCCATGCTGACGCAGGTCAGGTCATAGGTGCGCCCGCGCACTTCGACCTCATGATGCAGAATCGGCGCCGGCCCCTCGTGGATCACGGGAATCTCGTCCGCCTGCAACCAGGCCGGGCCCATCGCCACGCGCACCCGATCGACGCTATCGCCGGACGCGGCGGAGAGCTCGGCGTGCAGCACGCCAGCGCCGGTCTCGATCGCCAGAGCACCGTCGGTCGGCGTCAATCCCGCCCGCTCCACCAGATACTTGGTGAAGCAGCGGAAGCCGTTGCCGCACATCTCGCCGTCGGAGCCGTCCGCGTTGACAATCACCATCCGCGCCGCCGCCGCCTCCGTGTCCTGCGCGATCAGAATGCCGTCCGCGCCGACGCCGAAGTGGCGGTCGCAGATGCGCGGCGCAAGCGCCGACCAGTCGAGCTCGCTGCGGTGCGCGTTCTCGCCGAGGGCGTCAATCAGCAGGAAATCGTTCCCCGCGCCCTGCACTTTGAGAAAGGGAATGGACATCAGACAGCTCCGACCACGTACTGCATCTTACTCAAGCAGGGCCAGCGGAACATCAGCCGTCCAACAAATGGACGGATCGTCGCGCCGGAACCAGGCGCGCTGACGCCGCGCCAACCGCCGCGTCGCCTGCGCCACCGCCGCCTCGCACTCGACCCGCGTGAGCCCGCCCTGCAAATGGGCAATCACCTCGCGGTACCCAATCGAATCAAAGCCCGGCGCGTCCGCCGGAACACCCGCCCCGAGCAGGTCACGGACTTCCGCGACAAATCCCCGTTCAAACATCACCGCCGTCCGCTCCGCAATCCGGGCGTCAAGCGCCTCCAGCGAGACATCCGGCGCGACGGCCCGATGGCGGATCGGCTCCCGCCGCCGTTGCCACTCCGAGATCGGCGCGCCGCTGACGTGGTGGACCTCCAGAGCGCGAATCAGCCGCCGCGCGTTGCTCGGACCAATGCGCTCCGCCGCTTCCCGATCAACCCCACGCAAACGCTCATGCAGCACGACGGCCGGCGCGTCGGCGAGCGCCGCCCGAAACGCCGCATCCTCAGCCACCGGCGGCACCTGCCAACCCTCAAGCAGAGCGCGCATATGCTGCCCGCTCCCACCAACCGCAATCGGCCGCTTCCCCCGCGCGCGAATCTCAGCAATCGCCGCCCGCGCCGCCGCGAGGTACGCGCCCAGCGAATAGCGCTCCGTCGGCTCGACGAGATCGAGGCACCAGTGCGGAATCTCCGCTCGCATCTCCGCGCTCGGCTTGGCCGTGCCAATCTCGAGACGGCGGTAAATCTGCCGCGAGTCGATGGAGACAATCTCACCGTCAAGCCGCCGCGCAAGCGCCACCGCGAGCTCGGACTTCCCAGAGGCGGTCAGCCCGACAACCGCAACCAACGGCGCTTCAGGCGCTGTCGGCGATCGCGCGGGTGATGGCGAGGAAGGCATCGGCCTGCAATGACGCGCCGCCGACGAGCGCGCCGTCCACATCTGTCTGAGCCATGAACTCGGCAATATTGCCGGCATTGACCGACCCGCCGTAGAGAATCCGCACCCCGTCCGCGACCTCCGCCCCCAGCGTGTCCGAGAGCACCGAGCGAATATGAGCGCACGCCGCCTGCGCCTCGTCCGGCGTCGCCGCCTGGCCCGTGCCGATCGCCCAGACCGGCTCATACGCGACCACGAGACCCGCCGGCGCCGGGGCATCGCCCAGCGCAACGCTGACCTGACGGCTCAGCACGGCGGTCGTGCGGTGGTTCTCCCGCTCCGTCCCCGACTCGCCAACGCAGAGGATCGGCGTCAGCCCGTGCGCATCGGCGGCGCGCAGCTTGAGCGCCAGCGCCTGATCGTCTTCACAGAAAAACTGACGGCGCTCGGAGTGCCCAAGGATCACCCAGTCCGCAACCTCCGCCAGCTGCACCGGCGAGACCTCGCCCGTGTACGCCCCCGCCGGCTGCGTGTGCATGGTCTGCCCCGCAATCTGGACGCCGCTGCCGCGCCAGAACTCCGAAACCAGCGGCAGCTGCAGGAAGCCGGGCGCGAGCACCACCTCCACCCCCGCAATCGCCTCAATCCCGGCCAGCCCGCGGCACAGGCTGCGCGCCTCCGCGTTCGTGCTGTTCATCTTCCAGTTACCGGCCGCAATGGGCGTGCGGGTCATGAATCGTCCTCATCTGCTCCACGCTCAGCCTCGGGCAGCACCGCGATCCCGGGCAGCTCCGCGCCCTGCAGATACTCCAGCGCCGCGCCGCCGCCAGTGGAGATGTGCGACATCTTGTGCGCGAGCCGGAATTGAGCGACCGCCGCCGCCGTCTCGCCGCCGCAGATCACGGTCTGCGCCTCTTCCAGTTTCGTCAACGCCTCGGCCATCGCCCGCGTCCCGCCCGAGAACGCCTCGCGCTCAAACAGACCCAGCGGACCATTCCAGACCACCGTGTCGCAATCCCGCACCGCCGCCGCAAACGCCTCCACCGTGGCCGGCCCGACATCAAGAATCTGCCAGTCCTCCGGCAGCGCCTCCTCACCAAAGACCAACGGCTTGGCGCGCGGCGGTTCATCCGCGCCGTGCGCGATCACGCAGTCAGAAGGAATCAGCAGCCGGCACTGCTCCTCCTGCGCCTTGGCGATAATCTCATTGGCCGCCTCGACCATGTCCTGCTCCAGCAGCGACGCGCCCGTCGGCAGCCCCCGGGCAAGCAGGAAGGTATTCGCCATCGCCCCGCCAATCGCGATCACTTCCGCAATCTCCACCAGCCGCTCCAACAGCTGCAGTTTGTCCGAGACCTTCGCCCCCCCGCAGATAAACCCCAGCTTCCCCGCCTCGCCATTGCGAATCGGTTCGAGCGCCTCCAGCTCGCGATCGAGCAGCAGCCCCCCGGCGGCCGGCAGCAGCGCCGCGACCGCATGGGTCGAGGCGTGCGCACGGTGCGCCGCGCCAAAGGCGTCATTGACATAGAGATCCGCCAGATCAGCAAGCTGCGCCGCGAAATCAGCGTCGTTCTCCTCTTCCTCCTCGTGGAAGCGGAGATTCTGCAACACCAACACCTCGCCCGGCTTCAGCTCCCGCGACATCTCCACGGCAATGTCGCCAATGCAGTCAGGCGCCATCCGCACGTTCATCTGCAAGGTCCGCGCCAGCCGCACGGCGGCGGGAGTCAGGTCAAATGCAGGATTGCGCTCCCCCTTCGGCCGACCCAGATGCGAGCAGACCACAACCGCCGCGCCCTGTTCGAGCGCATACTTAACCGTCGGCGCGGCGGCGCGGATGCGGGTGTCATCAAGCACCCGCGCCCCCTCCATCGGCACGTTCAAATCCAGACGCAGGAGGACCCGCTTCCCGGCCAAGTCCAGGTCGCGGATGGAAACTTTGCTCATGTCGGTTCAATCCAGAGTCGCCGCGCCGGACGCTCAGGCCATCGGCGATAGCTCTGCCTCTTCGGGCTGCCGCTCCTGGCCCCTTCCCGCCAATTCCGCCGCCAGTTCCGCTGACACCTGCGCGTGCTTCGACTCGACCGCCGCCAGCTTCGCCAACCGGCGAACGTGGCGGCCGCCTTCAAACTCAGCCGCAA
Organism: Dehalococcoidia bacterium; assembly: GCA_965200625.1. Lineage (GTDB taxonomy): Bacteria > Chloroflexota > Dehalococcoidia > Bin125 > Bin125 > Bin125. The sequence goes on along the minus strand of OZ241375.1, from coordinate 389,248 downwards.
CGAAGGCGTCCACAATCTCCGCCGCCAGCGCGTGGCCAGTGACGTACGCGCCGAGCGCGAGCACGTTGCAATCAGTATGCTCCCGCGCCCGCCGCGCCGACCACGGATCCGTGCACAGCGCCGCGCGCGCCCCTCGCACCTTGTTCGCGGCAATGCTGACACCGACGCCGTTCGAGCAGATCACGATCCCCAGCTGGTGCTGTCCGTCCACCACGGCCTCCGCCAGCGGCGCGGCGATGTCGGCATAATCGGTCGGATCCGGAGCGGCCGGCCCATAGTCCCACAGCTGATGCCCGTGCGCGGTCAGGTGCGCGCGAAGCCGCTCCTTCAGCTCAAATCCGGCATGGTCGCTGCCAATCGCGATTCGCACGTGTCGCCGCCCCGTTTCGTGTCTGCCTGCCGGACCTCTGGTTTGGTTGGTCAGACAGGTGAATCCAATGCAGAGAGCCCCCAGTGCTGCAACAGCAGCTCTCCCACTTGCGCGCTCAGCGCCGGCCCGCGCCGCAATACGCGCGGAATTCGGCCCGTGCAGTCCAAGATAGTGGAGGCCGTACCCTGAGGCATTACCCCTCCTTCACCGACTATGTGAAGTGATTCACTATCGCCCGCCGCGCCCAGATCAGCGCCAAACTGGCGGCGCACATCGGCGGCGGTCAACGCGGCGGGCTCCCCGTGCAGGTTCGCCGAGGTGCCGGTCAGCGGCGCGTCCAGCCGATCCAGCAACCCCGCCGCGACCGGATGATCTGGAATCCGCAGCGCCACGGTCGCGCCATCGATCGCGTTGCTGATCCACTCAGCCCGCCGGTTCACAATCAGCGTGAGCGCTCCCGGCCAAGCCGACTCCGCCAACGCCTGCACGCGCGGATCGAGCGGCTTCGCGATCTCCGCCAGATGCGCCCGCCAGCGCGCCGGCGGCAGGAACACAGGCAGATTCTCCCCGCCAGGACGCCGCTTGAGCCTGAAGATCGCCCCGACCGCCTGCGCGTCGGTGGCCACCGCGCTCAGCGCGTACTGCGTATCAGTCGGCACCGCGGCCACGCCGCCGCGCCGCAAATGATCAACTGCCTGATCAAGTTCATCGAATGACACACCCACAGCATACTCCCCGCCTATCATCATCACGTGAGCAGTCACGCGTCTCCGCGCTTGTCCGACCACGAATCCATCGTGATCGTCGATCTCGGCTCGCAGACCGCGATGCTCATCGCCCGCCGCGTGCGCGAACTCAACGTCTACTGCGAACTCGTCCCCCCAACCGCCTCCTGGGAGCGCGTGCGCGAGCTGAATCCGCGCGGCGTCATCCTCAGCGGCGGGCCCGCCAGCGTCCACGACGCCGGCGCCCCCCGCGCCCCCGACTGGGCGCTCGACGGCAGCCTCCCCGTGCTCGGCATCTGTTATGGAATGCAGGCCATGGCCAACCAGCTCGGCGGACGCGTCGAGGCCGGACGCGAGCGCGAGTTCGGCGCAGCCCACATCTACCCCCGCGCCGACTCCCCCCTGCTCGACGCGCTGCCCCGCCCCATGCCCGTCTGGATGTCGCACGGCGACCGCGTCGACCAGCTCCCCAACGGCTTCCAGGCGCTGGCCGCCACCGACAGCATCCCAATCGCCGCCATGGGCGACGACCAGCAGCGCTACGGCATCCAGTTCCACCCCGAGGTCGTCCACACCCCGCACGGACTGCATCTGCTCAGCAACTTCGTCTACGAAATCTGCGGCTGCGCCGGCGACTGGGACGCCGCTCACTTCATCACCGAAACCGTCGCCGAGATCCGCGCCCAGGTCGGCCCCGATCACGTGATCTGCGGACTCTCCGGCGGCGTCGATTCCTCCGTCGCCGCCGCCCTAGTCCACCGCGCCATCGGCAACCAGCTCACCTGCATTTATGTAGACAACGGACTCATGCGCCTCGGCGAGACCGAACAGGTCGTCGACACCTTCGAGCGCACCATGCAAATCAACCTCCGCGCCGTCCAGGCCGGCGACCGCTTTCTCGAAGAGCTCGCCGGCGTCGCCGATCCGGAAACAAAGCGCAAACGGATCGGCGAGACGTTCATCTCCGTCTTCGAGGAAACGGCAACCCAGATCGCCCAAGGCGAGCACCGCGTCGACTACCTCGTCCAGGGCACCACCTATCCCGACGTCGTCGAGAGCGCTGGCTCCGGGCACGGCTCCGCCACCGCGGTGATCAAGTCCCACCACAACGTCGGCGGCCTCCCCGACGACCTCCGCTTCGCGCTCATCGAACCCCTACGCCACCTCTTCAAGGACGAAGTCCGCGAAGTCGGACGCGAGCTGGGCCTGCCCGAGGAGATCGTCGGCCGCCAGCCCTACCCCGGACCCGGCCTCGCCATCCGCATCATCGGCCCCGTCACGCACGAGAAGGTGCGCGTCCTCCAGCAGGCCGACGCCGTCGTGATGGCAGAAATCCGCGCCCACGGACTCTACGACGAACTCTGGCAATCCTTCGCCATCCTCACCGACACCCGCACCGTCGGCGTCCAGGGCGACGCCCGCACCTACGGCTGGGTCTGCGCCCTCCGCGCCGTCACCGCCGACGACGCCATGACCGCCGACTGGGCTCGCCTCCCCTACGCAGTGCTGGCCACGATCGCCAATCGCATCGTCAACGAAATCCCGGAGATCAACCGCGTCGTCTACGACATCACCTCCAAACCACCAGGCACCATCGAATGGGAGTGACCGCACCGTGCTGATCACGATCTGCATGAGCATGTCCCTCCGCGACCGCCTGCCCGCCGTCTGCGCGGCACTGGAGCAGGCCGGCCACCAGGTCCTCTCTCCCGTCGACACCCGAGAGTTCGACTACGAACACGCCAACGACCACCAACGCGCCGAACTCAAGCGCGACAAGGACCTGATCCGCACCCACTACGAAAAGATCAAACTCTCGGACGCCATCCTCGTCCTCAACGAAGACCTCCCCGGCCGACCCCACTACATCGGCGGCAACAGCTTCCTCGAAATGGGCTTCGCCCACATCCTCCGCATCCCCATCTACCTGATGCAGGACGTGCCCGACTCCCCCTACCGCTCCGAAATGCTCGCCATGGACCCCATCGTCATCCACGGCGACCTCACCCGCATCCCCAGCCAACGTCCCGCCCCCGTCAGCTAGCCTCAACCCATGAACATCCTGATCGTCGGCGGCGGCGGACGCGAACACGCGCTCGCCTGGAAGCTGGCCCAGTCGCCCCACTGCGCCGCAATCTTCACCGCCCCCGGCAACGCCGGCACCGCCGCCCTCGGCGAGAACCTGCCAATCTCCGACACCGACCTCAACGCCCTCTGCCAAGCCGCCGCCGAGCGCCGCATCGACCTCGTCGTCGTCGGACCAGAAGCCCCACTCGCGGCCGGCCTGGTCGACGCTCTCCGCCAACACGGCATCCCCGCCTTCGGCCCCACCCAGGCCGCCGCGCAAATCGAATCCTCCAAATGGTTCGCCAAGTCCCTGATGCAGACCGCCGGCGTCCCCCACGCCCGCGGCGAACTCTTCGAGTCCGCCCAGGCCGCCCACAAGTGGCTCGAGATCCTCGGCCCCGACGACCTCCCCGTCCTCAAAGCCGACGGCCTCGCCGCCGGCAAAGGCGTCATCGTCCCCGACCACATCGACGCGGCCCACGCCGCCATCGATCAACTCTTCGCCGGCGCATTCGGCGCCGCCGGCCAGCGCGTCGTCATCGAAGACCGACTCTCCGGCCTCGAAGCCTCAGCCATGGCCATCGTCTCCGGCGCCGACCTCCTCCCCCTCCCCCTCTCCTGCGACTACAAACGCATCTTCAACCAGGATCAAGGCCCCAACACCGGCGGCATGGGCGTCTACGCCCCGCCCGGCTTCGTCGCCGACCCCCAGAACGTCTTCACCACCATCCACCAACCCATCACCGAGCAACTCGCCACCGACGGCTACCCCTTCCACGGCCTCCTCTACGCCGGCCTCATGCTCGACGACGGAGCCCTCAACGTCCTCGAATTCAACGCCCGCTTCGGCGATCCCGAGACCCAGGCAATCTTGCCCCTCCTCGACGGCGACCTCCTCCCCGTGCTCACCGCCTCCGCCCGCGGCGAAGCGCTCCCCCGCAACACGATCGCGCCCAGCGGCCGTGCCTCCGTCAGCATCGCCCTCGTCAGCGGCGGCTACCCCGGCGCCTACCAGACCGGCCAGCCAATCCACGGCCTCGACGCCGTCGACCCCACCGTCGACATCTTCCACGCCGGCACCGCAATCGACGCGGCTGGACGCACCGTCACCGCCGGCGGCCGCGTCCTCGCCGTCACCGCCGTCGCCGAGACGCTGGCCGAAGCGCGCGGCATCGCCTACGACAACATCCGACGCATCACCTTCGACGGCTCGTTCCACCGCACGGACATCGCCCTCAGAGAGGTCCAGCCATGACCACCCGCACGATCAAACCAAATCTCCAGGCCCACGACGAGGTCGCCCCGATCCCCATGTTCGAAGGCGTCGCCCGCCGCACCCTGAACGCCGGCGAGCGCACCTCGATCCACGAAATCCAGATCGCCGCCGGCTGCGTCGTCCCCATGCACACCCATCCCCACGAGCAAATCGGCTACCTCGTCGCCGGCCGCGTCAAGTTCGAACTCGGCGACGAAACCAAGGAACTGACCGCCGGCGACTCCTGGGTCATCCCCTCCGAGGTGCCCCACGAAGTGACCGCCCTCGAAGACTCGGTCGCGCTCGACATCTTCTCCCCCGCCCGCGAGGAGTACATCCCCTAATGATCCCCCGCTACCAACGCGCGGAAATGGCCGCGCTCTGGACCGACGACGCCAAGTGGCGGCGCTGGCTCGATGTCGAAATCGCCGTCGTCAACGCCTGGGCCGACGAAGGCGTCGTCCCCCCCGAGGACGCCGCCCGCGTCGCCGCCCACGCCAGCTACAACGTCGCCGACATCGACCGCTACCAGGCCGAAGTCCACCACGACACCCTCGCCTTCCTCCGCTCCGTCGCCGACACCCTCGGCCCGGAGTCCCGCTGGGTCCACCACGGCCTCACCACCTCCGACATCTGGGACACCGCCTCCGCCCTCCAGATTCGAGACGCCGCCCGCATCATCGAGGCCGATCTCGAACGCCTCGAAGCGGCCATCACCAGGCGCGCCGTCGAACACAAGCACACCCTCTGCATCGGCCGCACCCACGGCATCCACGGCGAACCAACCACCTTCGGCCTCAAACTGGCCAGCTGGGTGGACGAAACGCGCCGCAACCGCCGCCGCCTTGCCGACGCAATCGAGTCCGTCGCCGTCGGCAAAATCTCCGGTGCCGTCGGCACCCACGCCACCGTCCCGCCCCACATCGAGAAGCGCGTCTGCCGCGAACTCGGCCTCGGCGTCGAAGCCATCTCCACCCAGGTCGTCCAGCGCGACCGCCACGCCCACTTCCTCTCCACCCTCGCCCTGATCGCCGCCTCCCTGGAACGCTTCGCCACCGAAATCCGCCACCTCCAGCGCACCGAGGTCCGCGAAGTCCGCGAACCCTTCGCCGAAGGCCAGGCCGGCTCCTCCGCCATGCCCCACAAGCGCAACCCCGAGAAGGCCGAGCGCGTCTGCGGACTCGCCCGCACCATCCGCGCCAACGCCATGACCGCCCTCGAAAACGTCGCCCTCTGGCACGAACGCGACATCTCCCACACCTCCGCCGAGCGCATCGCCATCCCCGACGCCTGCTTCGCCCTCGACTACATCACCGACATGATGGCCTGGATCATCGACGGCCTCGTGATCGACGCCCGGCGAATGCAGGAAAACCTGGATTCCTCCTACGGCCTCATCTACAGCCAGCGCGTCATGCTCGCCCTCACCGAGGCCGGCGTCAGCCGCGACGAAGCCTACAAGCGCGTCCAGCGCTACGCCCTCCAGTCCTGGGACGAGGGCAAACAGTTCCGCACCCTGATCGAGACCGACGAAATCATCCGCACCGCCCTGGACAAACAAGCCCTGGACACCCTCTTCGACCCCACCTACTTCACCCGCCACATAAACCAATCCTTCGCCCGCCTAAACCTATAGCAACCAACCTCTGGACCCGTGCCGCCGTCGATCTGGTGCGGCACGGGAAAGCGCCGACGCCAAGCCCGGCCTCCGCTCAGTCCCCCCTGTCAACCCCGCGACCCAAACCGCGCATCCAAAACCAGACCACCCCTCCCTATACAATTGCCTGGTGCAGCTGCCTGTGCAGCCCAACCACCCAGCCCGCGGAGCGAGGCCATGACCACCGAACCCCACCTGGACTGTCCTGGACTGACGCAGCGCCAGACCGCCATTTCCGCTCCCAGCACCCCAGAATCTGGACGGATCTGGACAAATCTGGACAAACCTGAACACCAAACCGTCCGATCCCCAGCCCACAGCGCCATTTCCGCCCCCGCCCCCGAAATTCCGCCTGACAGGAGCTCGTCATGACCGTGATGATCGAATCCAACCTCGACCTGCCCAAGCACTCCGGCAAGGTCCGCGACATCTACGACCTCGGCGACCGCCTCCTCCTGGTCACCACCGACCGCGTCTCCGCCTTCGACGTCGTCCTCCCCACCGCCATCCCCGACAAGGGCTGCGTCCTCACCCAAATGTCCGCCTTCTGGTTCGACGCCACCCAGACCGTCGTCCCCAACCACATGATCCGCGTGATCGACTCGACCGACAACCCCGACCTCCCCGTCGCCCTCGGCCCCGAGTACATCGGCCGCTCGATGCTGGTCAAGAAGGCCCAGCCCGTCAAGCTCGAAGCAATCGTGCGCGGCTACCTCGCCGGCTCCGGTTGGGCCGAGTACCAGCGCGACGGCACCGTCTGCGGCATTCCCCTGCCCCCCGGCCTGACCGAGTCCGAGCCGCTCCCCAACCCCATCTTCACCCCCTCAACCAAGGGCGAGGTCGGCGAGCACGACGAGAACATCACCTATGAGCAGGCCGTCCGCATCGTCGGCGAGGACGTCGCCAACACCGTCAAGGTGCGCTCCATGGCCCTCTACACCTACGGCCTCTCCCGCGCCCAGGAGGCCGGCTTCTTCCTCGCCGACACCAAGTTCGAGTTCGGCGTCACCCAGAACGAGCAGGGCGAAGACGAGGTCATCCTCATCGATGAGGCGCTGACCCCCGACTCCTCCCGCTTCTGGGACGCCGCCATTTACAAGCCCGGCCGCTCCCAACCCTCCTACGACAAGCAGCCCCTGCGCGACTGGCTCTCCGCCACCGGCTGGGACAAGGAACCCCCCGGCCCGACGCTGCCCGCTGAGGTCGTCGAGAACATCCGCAGCCGCTACCGCACCGCCTTCGAGCGCGTCACCGGCCGCGAGCTGGTCACCGCCGGCTGACGCCATGCAGTACAAGGCCGAAATCCACGTCACGCTGAAGCGCACCGTCAACGACCCCCAAGGCCTCGCCATCCGCGGCGGCCTTCACTCGCTCGGCTACGACGGCGTCCAGACCGTCCGCGCCGGCAAGTTCATCGAGGTCTGGCTCGAGGCAGAGTCCGCGGACGAAGCCCAACAACAGGCCAACAACATGTCCGACCAACTGCTAGCCAATCCCATCATCGAGGACTACCGCGTAACAGTCGCCGCCCCCACCGACTAGCCGCCGATTAGCCGCTCAGCGTACCCTTGGTCGACGGCGCAGCCCCGTCCTCAACGACCCGCACCGCGTCCCGCAGACAGCGGGCCAGCGCCTTGAACGTCGCCTCCACGATGTGATGCTCGTTCTCCCCGGCCAGCTGCCGCACGTGCAGCGCCAGCCGGCCCTCAAAGGCGATGGTCTCCAGAATGTGCTTCACCATCGAGGACGGCAGCGCCCCAATCATCGGCGCGCCAAACTCCAGCCCAATCACCGCATAAGGACGCCCGCTCAGGTCAAGCGCAACCTGAATCAGCGACTCGTCCAGCGGCACCGTCCGGTCAGCAAAGCGCGCAATCCCCCGCCGCTCCCCAAGCGCCTCATGCAGCGCCCGCCCCAGCGCAATCGCCACATCCTCCGACGTGTGGTGCGCATCCACATGCAAGTCCCCCGACGCCTGCACGGTCAGGTCAAATCCCCCATGCCGGGCCAGCTGGTGCAGCATATGGTCAAGCATCCCCACCCCGGTCTCGACCGCCGCGACGCCCGAGCCGTCCAGGTTCAGCTCCACAACAATCGACGTCTCCCCCGTGCGGCGGGCAACAGAAGCGGTGCGCATGACTACACGTTATTCCACGCGGGCCCAAACGGGAGACCGGCAGACCGGGTAGACCCGGGTAGACTAGTCCGTAGGCCGTTCAGTGGTGCGCGCCTCAAGCGCATAGAGCTCGTCCATCCCCGCCTGGTCCTGAATCTCGCGGTAGAGCGCCATCAGCTCATCCACCTCGTGCCCGGAACCAGCGCCCGCAACAATGCCGCTGTACGCATCGCGCATCGCGCCATAGGCCGCAACCTGGCCAGTGAACGGGTCAATCAGCAGATTGAACCCATGCGAGGCCATCTCCCCGCGGTTGAGCCGATCCGCCGGCGCCATCATCGACAGCGGGCCGGGCAGCGTCCGCCCCGCCTCGGCAATCTGCGCGGGATCGGTGGGGAACAGCATCAGCACGTCAGCGCCCGCCTCGCGGTAGGCGAGGCAGCGCTCCAGCGCCCGCTCGAACGACTCGTTCCGAACCGCGCCAGTGCGCGCAATGATGATGAAATCGTCGCTGCGCCGCGCGTTGACCGCCTCGCGCACCTTGTCGACCATCATCTCCAGCGGCGCCAGATGCTCAACGCCCTTATGGTGGTGAGCGCGTTTGGGCGCAACCTGATCCTCAATCTCAATCGCCGCCGCGCCCGCCGCCTCAATCTCCCGCACCGCCCGCGCCGTATGCAGCGGATCGCCAAAGCCCACGCCGCCGTCTACGATCAGCGGCACCTCGGAACGCGCCGTAATCTGCCGCGTCAGGGTCGCCACCTCCGTAATCGTCAACAGCGCCTCCGACACCGCCAGCTGAAACCCCAACCCCCCGCCAGACAGATAAGCGGCCCGAAACCCCAGCCGCTCCACCAGCCGGGCGGACAAAGGATCCAGCACCACCGGAGCCAGAATCGCCTCCTCCGCCCGAACAAGTTCCGCAAAGTGTCCTCGGTTGGCCATGGTTCCCTCTCCTGCTCAGCTCCCCTGAGTGTCTTCAACGCTGACAACGCCGCGCTCAACGAGGCCGTCGATCTCCTTCGCCGTGCGGCCGATCAGTTCCAGCGCCTCTCTGGTGTGCTCGCCGATGGCGGCTGCGCCCCGCTGAAGCGCGATTGGCGTGCGGGAGAGATGCACCGGCGAGCCAGAAACCTTGATCGTCTTCTGCGACTTGGCCACGGGCAGCGCCGCAATCATGCCCCGCGCGGCGATGTGCGGGTCGTTGATGATCTGCGGCACCGTATTCATCGGCGCGGCGATGCAGACGCCCTCCAGCTCCGCTTCCCACTCCGCGGTGGTGCGCGTCTGGAAGGCCTCGAAGAGGATTGGTTCGAGCTCGGCGTGATGTTCGGTGCGGTCGGGATTGGTCTGGAAGCGGTCGTCATGCAGCAAATCGTCTCGCCCGATCTTGACGCAGAACAGCTGCCAGTCCTTGACGCCCGCAATCACCATCCAGCCGTCCGCCGTCGGCAGCGCCTGAAACGGCGTGACCAGCGGATGCCGCGTCCCGATTGGACCGGGCACTTCGTCGGTGTTGGCCGCGCGCACCACCGCGTTCTCCAGCAGCGCGACCTGCGCGTCCAGCATCGCCACGTCCACGTGCTGCCCCAGGCCAGACGCCTGCCGCTCGTGCAGCGCCGCCAGCACGCCAATCGCCGTGTACATCCCGCCCGCCATGTCGCCGATGCTGTAACCAGGCCGCGCCGGCGGCCCGCCCGGGTGGCCAGTGATGCTCATCACCCCGCCCATCCCCTGTACGATCACATCAACTGCGGACCGGTGCTGATACGGCCCGCTGTGACCGAAGCCGGACGTGGAGGCGTAAATCAGGCGCGGATTGACCACCGAGAGGTCGTCGTAACCGAGCCCCAGCCGCGCCATCGCACCAGGGCGGAAATTCTCCGTCAGCACGTCGATTCCGCCGCCCGCTGGATCGATCAGATCTCTCACGATCTGCACCGCTTCGGGCTGTTTGAGGTCAAGCGTGACCGACTTCTTCCCGCGGTTGACGCTGAAGAAGTAGGTCGAGACGCCGTGCACATAGGGGCCCGCGCCACGGTGCCGTTCGTTGGTCCCGACGTGCTCCACCTTGTACACGTCCGCGCCAAGGTCGGTCAGAATCATCGAGCCGTAGGGCCCCGCCAGGGCCCAGGTAAAATCGAGGATGCGCAAGCCGTCGAGCGGTCCAGGCATATCGCTTGCCTCCGGCTATTCGAGCGGCTATTCGAGTTCGAGACCCGGCGTGCCCGGATCCAGCTGGACGCCGAGCGTGTTCAGCGCCATCGAAACGAGGTTGTACTGGCCGGCCGCGAAGACGACGTCCATCAGCTGCCTGGTGTCGTACTGCGCGGCCAGCTGATTCCAGGTCGCGTCTCTCACGAACGCGTCAGCGTGGAGCTCATCGGCGGCGCGCAGCAGAGCGGCCTCGTGCGCTGTCCAACCGTCGGCGTCCGGGCCAAGTTTGGTGCGCTCAACCTCCTCCAGCGTCAGCCCCGCCTCCTGACCCATGCGCCGGTGCTGACCGAACTCATAGCCTGAGCGGCAGTTCCAGCCCATCCGCAAAATGACCAGCTCCCGCTCGCGCGGCGGCAGCGAGGAGCCGGCCAGCACGTGGCGAGCAAAGCGGCCCCAGGCCGACGAGAGCTCCGGGTAGTGAGCCAGCGTCCGCGTAATGTTCAGCACCGGCCCGCCACGCGCTTCCGCGCGCTCGAGCTGCTCCCTCGACTCGCCCTCCGCCGTCTCCACCGTCAACGGCTGCAACCGTGGTTCCGAGAGTCGCATCGCATCCTCCACTGCTCAGATCTCTGAATTCAGGCGAGGGCAGGATAGAGCGTCAGAGGACGGAGTTGATCCGCTCGAGCAGCACGCCGAGCTGGTCAGCGCGGGGCATCGAGATGCGCAGATACGCGGCCAGCGCCGGATCGCTGTAGGTGCGCGTGAAGACGCCGACGGCCGCCAGACGGTCGTGCAACGCGCGGCCCGTACCGATCCGCGGGTCAACGCCAACCAGGATGAAGTTCGCCTGCGACAGCAGCGGGGCCAGACCGTCCAGCGCGAGCAAGGCCTGGTACAGTTGGTCGCGCGTCTGTCGGACGGCGGCAATCTGCGCGCCAATCTCGCCAGCGCACGCAACTGCGGCCAGGCCCGCAACCTCCGCGGCCTGATTGATGTTGTACGGCTGCTTGACCTTCATCAGGTCCGCAATCAGACCGGGATGCGCCAGCGCGTAGCCAAGCCGCAGCCCGGCGATTCCCGCCCATTTGCTGAAGGTGCGCATGACGATCAGGCGCGGGAACTCGCCCAGCAAGTCCTGCGCAGAGGCGCTGAGGCCGGCAAACTCGATGTAGGCCTCGTCCAGCATGACCGTCGCACCGCTGGCAAGCAGCCGGCGCAGGACATCCGCAGGGACGAGGTCGCCGCTCGGGTTGTTGGGCGAGGTGAGCACGACGATCACCCGCTCCGCAGCCCGCGCGACCGCTTCCCGCAACGGCGCTTCCTGCAGGCGGAAGTCTGCGCCTCGCGCGACGTCGATCAATTCCAACTGATTGACGTCGGCAAGGAAGGGATACATCCCGAACGAGGGGCTGCAGGTAACCAGCGCCGCGCCAGGCGGCAGCAGCGCGCGCAGGGCGAGATCGAGCAGCTCGTCCGCGCCCGCGCCGGCAATGATCATGGACGCGTCTACGCCCGTGTAACGCGAGAGCGCCGCGCGCAGCTCGGTCTGGTTCGGATCGGGGTAGATTGAGCCGAAGTCCGGGTCGCCGAGGGCATCGCGGAGCGCTTGACGCACCGCGGGATGCATCCCGTAGGGATTCTCGTTCGCGTCGAGCTTGAGACAGTCCTGCGGCTGGAGGCCGGCGAGGCGGGCGCGCTCCGCCAGCGGCACGACCGGCGCGTAGCCGGGCAGCGCCGCCAGGTGCGGACGAACCGGCGGCGGCCGACTCATCGATCCCGCCGCCGACGTTCGAGCGAGCGGGCGTGCGCGTCCAGGTGCTCGGCGTGGGCGATCAACTCGGCGTCGCCAGCGATCTCGTCCAACAGCGCATCCGTCACCTGGACGACCGTCGTGATCTTCATGAATTCCCCCACGTTGAGCGCCGAGGCGAACCGCGCCGAGCCGCCCGTCGGCATCACGTGCGAGGGCCCCGCCACATAGTCGCCCAACGCCTCCGGCGAGGCCTCCCCGACGAACAGCCCACCCGCGTTGCGCACGTCGCCAATCCGCTGCGGCGCGTTGTCCACAACCAGGGCCAGATGCTCCGGCGCGTACTCGTTGGCGATGGCCAGCGCGTCGTCGAGATTGGGGACGCAGGCGAGGCCGCCGCGGTTGCGGACGGCGTTGAGCGCGATCGCGCGGCGGGGCAAGTCCGCCGACTGCTCCAGCAGCTGCGCCGCGACCGCCTCCGCCAGCGACTCGCTGGTGGCAATCAGAATGGGCGCGGCGAAGTTGTCATGTTCGGCTTGCGCGAGCAGGTCGGCAGCGACCAGTTCGGGGTTCGCGGTGTCATCTGCGACGATCAGCGTCTCGGTCGGGCCGTAGATCGCGTCGATCCCGACGACGCCGTAGAGGCGGCGCTTGGCCGCGGTCACGAAGCGGTTGCCCGGCCCGAAAATCTTGTCGACCGCGCCGATCGACTCCGTGCCGTAGGCGAGCGCGGCGATCGCCTGCGCGCCGCCGACCTTGTAGACCGTCTCGACCCCGGCGATCTCAGCGGCGACGAGCTTGAGCGCGTTGACCTGCGCCGTCCCGTCCGCAGCCGGCACGGCGGGCGAAGCGATCACGACCTCGGGCACGCCGGCGACCTGCGCCGGGATCGCCGTGTGCAGCACCGTGGAGGGATAGACCGCCGCCGTGCCCGGCACGTAGAGTCCGACCCGCGCCAGCGGCCGCACGATCTGGCCCAAGCCCTCCCGGGAAAACGACTGCGCGGCGTGTTCGAGTTGCAGTTCGTGGTAGCGGCGGACGCGGTCGGCGGCGTGCTGCAGGGCGACGGTCAACTCCGACGAGACCGCCGCGCGGGCCTGCGCAAACTCCTCCTCCGTGACAACCAGCGAATCGGGCGCAGCGCCGTCAATCGCCTCAGCAATCCCCCGCACCGCCGCGTCGCCGCCCGTGCGGACTTGCTCAATGATCCGCCGCACGGCCTCCTCAAAGTCCGGCTCATCGTCGAACAGCCGCCGCAGCAGTGAGCGCTCGAAGTCGCTCAGCGCGTCGTCATCGGGACGGCGGCGGGAGAGCAGACGCGCGCGCGCCTCATCAGCGCCGCGCCAGATCGGGAGCTCGGTCTCGCTTCCACTCACCATCAGGCGACGCCCAGCCAGTCGCGCAGGACGCTCACGGTGCGCTCGGCGGTGGACTCAAAGAAGCCGTCCAGCACAGTTTGGTCGACCTGCCGCGTCGCGTCGTCGAGCAGCTCGGGAATGGCCTCCATGAACTCGCGCAGCCCCGACTCGCTCTCGATGCCGGCGCTGCGCAGATGCCGCGAGGCGATGAAGGAGAAGCGCTCCCAATCGGGCGGATGCTCGGTCATGGCGGCGGTCGTGTCGCGCCACTGTGTGAGCAGCGACCGGTCGACGAAGCCGGCGTCGATTTCAATGGCCGAGCCGAACAGCGCCTGCCGCAGCTGCTGCATCTGCTCGCCTGACTCGCGTTCGCGCCGATCGAGCTCGTACTGCAGCATCCGATCCAGCAGATTCGCGTGCGAGCCGCCACCTAGCACCGAGCGCGACCCGAAGAAGGGCCGGTAGATCTGCAACACGTACTCCTGATCCATGATCACATGGGTCAAGTACCCCGCCACCCAGGCGCGCGTCTCGGCGCTCAGCCGGGACGGATCGCGGAACATCCGATGGGTCTGGAAGAAGTTCTCGACGCAGTCTTGATGGTCGTCGCTGTAGATGTCGAAAAAATGCGTCCGCTCCCGATCCCAGCGCGTCAGCACGCGGATGTCGGGCGTCGTGGCGCCGAGCAGGTACTCGCCATTCTCCAGATCAAACGGCGCGCCGTTGGCGTCCACCTGCCCGCCCGCGCGGACAGCGCCGGTCATGTGAGTGACAAGCGGAGGCATGATCAGAGTTTATCGCGCCCGCGTATCCTTGACCCATGCGCTGGTTGTTGCGTCGTCCCCTGTGCGCGTTTGCTTTGGTCCTGCTTGGCCTGGGGCTGGGCTCGGCTCTGCTCAGCGGCTGCGGCTCCAGCAACCCGCCCGGCGCGGTCCACGTCTCGCGGATGGCGCAGGAGATTGGCCCGGTCTCGGCCAACTTCGTCGACCGCGCCCTGACCCGCGCGGAGCAGCAGGACGCCGCCGCCTGGATCCTGATGATGGACACGCCCGGCGGCCTGATCACCTCCACCGACGACATCGTCCAGCGCCTGCTCGCCGCTGAGATTCCCGTGGTCGTCTTCGTCAGCCCGGCGGGCGCGCGCGCCGCCTCGGCCGGGACGTTCATCACGATGGCCGCCCATGTCGCCGCGATGGCGCCCAACACGCAGATCGGCGCTGCCCATCCGGTCGCCGGCGGCGGTGAGGACATTGACGGCGACCTGCGCGAGAAGGTCACCAACGACGCCGCCGCCGACATCCGCGGCATCGCCCGGCACCGCGGCCGCAACGCGGATTGGGCCGAACAGGCGGTACGTGAATCGGTCTCGATCACCGGCAACGAAGCGGTCGAACTCAACGTCGTCGACCTAACCGCCGCCGATCTCAACGACCTGATCGCGCGGCTGCACGGACGCAGCGTCAACCTCAACCCGGACGGTGACAGCGTCACCCTCGACCTCGCCAACGCGCCTGTCGTCGAGACCAACTACAACGTCGCCGAGTCAATCCTCGACGTGATCGCCGATCCCAACGTCGCCTTCCTGCTCACCTCCATCGGCAGTCTGCTGCTGATCGTCGAGGCGTTCTCGCCTGGTCTGGTGGGACCGGGCGTGTTCGGCGTGATCATGCTGATCTTCGCCTTCTTCGCGCTCGGCCCGCTCGACACCAACCCGGCCGGCATCACGCTGCTCGTGCTCGCCGTGATTCTGTTGATTGCCGAGGTGTTTGTCGCCGGCTTTGGCTTCCTCGGGATCGGTGGAATCGTCTCGTTGGTGCTGGGCGGGCTGCTGCTGATCGGCGACGCCTCAGTCGACGCGGATCAGGTGTCGATCTGGGCGCTGATCGTCGGAGCCGGGCTGATCGGCTTCGTGGTCTTTGGCCTGGGCACGTTGATCGCGGTCGATCGGCGGCAGCCGAAGTGGTCGTTCAGTGGGCCGCGCGGGATTGTCGGCAAGGAGGGCGTCGCCCACAACACGCTCGCGCCGGGCGGCACCATCGTGGTCGAGGCGGAGCTCTGGTCGGCGCGCGCAGCCGACAATGCCGAGATTCGTCAGGGGGACAACGTGCGCGTCGTGAGTATGGAAGGGCTGACGGCGGTCGTCGAGTCTACGGAGCCGCCGCCTCCGCCGGAGACGGACGAAGAAACCGAGTCGAGCTTCCGGCCGCTGCGCTCCTGACGCCGGCGGTGGACGCTGACTGAGCCGGCTTAGTAGGAGTGAATCGCGCGCTTCGCGTTGCGCGGGCGCTGGGGAATTCTCGCCGCGCGACCGGTGCGATCGCGCAGGTAGTACAGACGCGAGCGGCGCACCTTGCCGCGGCGGGTGACTTCGACCTTCTCGATTCGCGGCGAGTGGTAGAGGAAGGTGCGCTCGACGCCGATCCCCTTGGTCACGCGGCGCACCGTGAAGTTGGACGACGTGCCCTGCTTCTTGCGCCGAATCACGACGCCTTCAAAGACCTGCGTGCGCTCGCGGTCGCCCTCGACGATCACCGCGTGCACGCGCACCGTATCGCCGGACTGAAACTCCTCGATCGCCGGATTGCGTTCGTAGGTCAGAAGATCGCTGCGGTCCATGCTCAGCTCCGGGGATCAAGAGGATGCCAGTGGTCGTTCCATCTTACGCCCGCACCGCGCTTGCGTTCTAGCCGCTGGTCGTCACCGCATCTGACTTACGCGGTTGTCTCCAACACATCGCCATCACCACTCAGCAGGTCGGGTCGCCGCTCGCGCGTGCGTTCGAGCTGGCGCTCGCGCCGCCAGCGCGCGACCGCGGCGTGATCGCCGCTGAGCAGCACCTCGGGCACGCGCCAGCCGCGGAACTCGAACGGGCGGGTGTACTGCGGATATTCGAGCAGGCGCTCGCTGAAGGACTCCTCCACGGTCGACTCGGGCGAGCCCAACGCGCCCGGCTGCAGGCGGACGACGGCGTCCACGAGGACGACCGCCGCCGGCTCGCCGCCCGAGAGGACGTAGTCGCCGATGGAGACTTCTTCGTCGGCCAGGTGCTCGCGGACGCGCTCGTCCACGCCCTCGTAGCGGCCGCAGAGGATGATCAGGCGATCCTCCGCCGCCAGCCGCCGGACCAGCGGTTGATCGAGCCGCTTGCCTTGCGGGGTGAGCAGGACCGCGCGGCCCGGATTGCCGCGCACGCGCAGCGCCTCCACCGCGCGGAACCAAGGCTCCGGCTTCATCACCATCCCCGCGCCGCCGCCGTAAGGGGCGTCATCGACCTGCCGATGGCGGCCGAAGGCGTAGTCGCGCAGGTCGTGAATCTGGATGTCGATCAGCCCGCGGTCGCGGGCGCGTCTGATGATGCTGTGCTCAAACGCGCCCGCGAGCAGCGGCGGGAAGATGGTGACGACGTCAAGCCTCATTCGTGCCCGCTGGCCGCGCCCGGGTCCCAGCGGCGGTTGCCGCTCTTCCCGTTGGTTGACCCGCCGTTCGCGCTCCCGGCCGTCTGGCGGCGGTGGAGGAAGGCCGGGGTCGCCAACTCCTCCGCGCTGCGCGACTCCACCCGGTTGAAGGTCACGCGGCTCAGGACCTCCTCGCGGGAGGGCGGCGCCGGCTGGCGCGGCGGCTCCGCGTAGCCGGCCGCCTGATAGCCCGGCTGCGCGCCCAATGCCGCCGCCGGCTGCATCTGCAGCTGCGGCTGCGGCTGCTCCTGCACCTCGACGAAGCCGGTCGCGATCAGCGTCATCTGGATGTCGCCGTCCAGGGATTCGTCGATCACCGTGCCCATGATGATCTCCGCCTCGGGGTGAACCTGTTCGCGCACGAAGTCACCGATCTGGCCCAGTTCCAGCATCCCCAGATCGCCGGCGGTGGTGATGTTGTAGAGCACCCGCGTCGCGCCCTCGATGCTGTTCTCGAGCAGCGGCGAGTGGACTGCTTCCTGGACCGCCTCAATCGCGCGGTTGTCGCCCGAGCCGTGGCCCAGCGCCATCAACGCCTGACCGCCGCCGCCCATCACCTTCTTGACGTCGTTGAAGTCGAGGTTGATCTCGCCCGGCACCGTCAGCACGTCGGAGATGCCCCGCACCGCCTGGCGCAGCACGTCGTCCGCGCGGTGGAAGGCCTGGCTCAGCGTCAGGCTGCGGTCGTTCTTGTCGATCAGCCGATCGTTGGGGATGACGATCACGGTGTCGGCGACGTCGTTGAGCCGATCGACGCCGCTCTGCGCGGCGCGCGAGCGCGGCGCGCCCTCCATCGCAAACGGCCGCGTGACCACGGCGATGGTCAAGGCGCCCGCCTGGCGCGCCATATCGGCCACGATCGGCGCCGCTCCGGTGCCGGTGCCGCCGCCCATGCCAGCCGTGATGAAGGCCATGTCGACGTCGGTGAAGAGGTTGCGAATCTCGTCGCGGCTGTTCTCCGCCGCGCGCGCGCCGCGCTCCGGATCGCCGCCGACGCCCAGGCCGTTCGAGTCCGAATCGGCGATTCGGATCACGGTCTCGGCCCTGGAGTTGGTGAGCTGCTGGTTGTCCGTGTTGATCGCGACGAACTCGACGCCGCGAATCTTCTCGCTGATCATCCGGTTGACGGCGTTGCAGCCGCCGCCGCCGACGCCCACGACGGTGATCGGCGGAATGCCCTCGCTGCGGGTGCTCTGGTTGCGTACGGTCATCGATGCGTTCCTCTCGTTCATCCGTCGGGTCTGTCTGTGCTGCGCTCCGCTGGACGCCGCCGTCCGCCCGTTGGACGGCTGGCCTCGGCGGGCGTCACGTGCTCGGTGAGTGGGGGCTGAACACCCGCGCCAGGCTGCCGATGCTGGACGCCAGCGCGCCGAACAGCGAACCGCCGCCGGCTCCCTCCTGGGGTTGACTGCTGCGCTGATCCGCCTGCATCGCGTCGCCGGAGTCGAGCATCCAGTCCAACATGCCGATCGCGCCGAACGAGTCCGGGCGGTTCAGCTTGTCGGTCAGTCCGTAGAGATCGCCGACCGGCGCCACCCGCGCGTGCGCGTCCATCGCCTTGCTGACCAGCAGGTCGATGTCAGCCAACGCCGCGCCGCCGCCCGTCAACACGACGCCGCCCGCGATCGCCTGCTGCAGCTGCTGCTCCGACGCGCGATTGAGCACCATCGTGATGATCTCGCAGACGCGGTCGTAGATGATCTTGGCCACGAACGCCGGCGGCACGCGGCGTTCCTCGCCCGCTACTGCCGAGAATCCGCGCAGGACAATCTCGGGCGCGTGCTCCGGCACGAGCTCGGGCACCGCGCTGCCGTGCATCTGCATGACGAGCCGCGCCTCGTCATTGCTGCACTGGAGGCCAACTGAGAGGTCGCGGGCGATGAACGACGTTCCGATCGGGATCACCGACGTGTGCGAGATCGCCCCGTCCTCAAAGGCGGTCAGGCTGGTCGTTCCGGAGTCGAGGCCGATCACCAGCGCGCCGAACTCTTTCTCGTCGCCGCGCACCGCCCGCTCCGCGGCGACGACCGGTTTCGCGGCGATCAACTCGACATCGACGCCGGCGCTCTGGACGCAGTGCGCCGAGTTCTGGATTGCACTCTGCGACGCCGTCACGAGGTGCATTGAGACATCGAGCCGTTGGCCGTGCTGGCCGCGTGGATCGAACGAGCGCAGCTCGGAATCGACGACGTAGTAGCGCGGGATCGCGTGCAGCATGGTGCTGGCCGAGTTGATCGTCACCGCGCGGCCCGAGCCAATCGCGCGCGCCAGATCGGCGTCCCGGATCGGCTCGCCGTAGCGCGGCAGCGCGACCGCGCCGCGGTTGTTCACGCTCTCCAGATGCGCCCCCGTGACGGCGAGGCCGACGGAGAGAATCTGCCGGCCCGAGGACGCCTCCGCCTGGTCGAGCGACTGGCGGATCGCCGCGGCCGCGCGGGAGACGTGGGAGATCTGCCCCGCCTCGATGCCGGCCGAGGGGGCCTGGCCGACCCCGAGGATCTGCAGCCGACCCTGTTCGTGGCGCTCGCCGACGACGGTCGTGATCACTGACGAACCCAGATCAATGGCAACGCTGGCACTGGTGATTGGCGGCATGGCTGGTCCCAACCTCGTCGTCGGTTTAGTCGACTGCTGTGGATGATTGCCCGAAGTCGGCGGTGCTGCGGTCCTCAGGGCGGATGCCGCGGCCCAGATTCAGGCCGATTTCGACGCGGGGCCGCAGGCCGAAGCGCAGGTCGGCGAACAGGAGCGGTTCATCGCGGCGCAGCGCTTCCCGCTCCAGCAGCTCCCACAGTTCGTACTTGTAGTCCAGCCCGTTGATGTCGCCGAAGATGATTCGGCCGTGTTCAGTCACGACGACGAAGCCGTCGGAGAGCGACCACTCGAACGCGGAGATGCGGGGCAGCGGCAGCGGGGCGCCGCGCGCCTCCAGTTCCGCCGCCAGCGCGATCGCGGTCAGATCGACGCGCGCGCCGGCCTTGATCGCTGGCAGCGCTGAAACCTGGGTCACGATTGGGCCGTGGTCGGGAGCCGCCGGGGTCTCGAGGACCACGCCCTCAGCGTCAATTGCCCACACGGTGTTGTTGGCCCGCCACCGGCCCCACGGCTCACGTTCCATTATGACAACTTTGATCCCGTTTGGCCAGTCCCGGCTGACCTCCACGTCCTTCACCATCGGCAGGGCGGCGACGCGACGCTGCGCCGCCTCGAGGTCGACCTGCAACACTGATTTCCCCTTCAGACCCACCAACTGCCGCACCGTCGCCGCCGACACCACGTCCGCGCCCTCGATCTCAATCGTGCTGATGTCCAGCATCGGCGAGTTGAGCAGCGTCAACACCCCGCCGGCTGCGCCGAACAGCAGCAGGATGGCAAAGAACACGAGCACCGGCTTGCGCCGTCGGCGGCGCTTCGCCTCCCCGCCGGCGTCCCGCGGCTGGAGAAAGCGCAGGATGCGCCGCTCCGGCGGGGGCACCGGCTGGACGACCACATCGTCGCCGCTGCTCGGACCATCAATCACGCGCGCGCCTCACATTCAAACGCTCGAATGGACTGGGCTGGCGGTCGCCCACCTGATGCCGCTCCAGCCCGAGCGCCACCAGGCGATCCACCAGCTGCCGCAGCGGCAGTCCGTCCACCTCCAGCAGACGCGGATACATCGAGGCGGAGGTGAAGCCCGGGATCGTGTTCAGCTCGCCCATCCACAACTGACCGTCCGCGCCCAACAAAAAGTCCGCGCGCACCATTCCCTCAACGCCGACCGCTCGCCAGGCCTCCAGCGCCAGCGCCTGCATCCGCTCCGCTGTTGCCGCGTCCACCTCCGCCGGCGCGATCAGCTCGGTCTGTGGATCTTCGTACTTTGCCGTGTAGTCGTAGAACTCCCGCGCCGTGCGAATCTCACCCAGCGTTGACGCTGTCGGCGGGCCGCCGTGGAGCGCGCCCAGGACGCCGCACTCGATCTCGCGGGGGGAGGGCATCGCCTCTTCGATCAGGATCTCCGAGTCGCACGCGAACGCCGCCGCGAACGCCTCGCCCGCCTCCTCGCGGCTGCTCACGCGGCTAATCCCGATGCTCGAGCCGCCCCGCGACGGCTTGACGAAGTAGGGATAGCCGAAGTCCGCCGCCTGGCGGGCGACCGCCGTCGGGTCGCGGCGCCAGTCGTCGCAGCTGACCGTGAACCAGGGCGCGACCGGAATTCCGGCCTGGCTGAGCACCAGCTTGCAGCGCGCTTTGTCCATCGCCAGCGCTGAGGCGCTGACGCCAGCGCCTACGTAGGGCAGATCGAGCGTCTCCAGGAACCCCTGCAGGACGCCGTCTTCACCGCTCGTTCCGTGAATCAGCGGGAACACCGCGTCGCACTGGAGCAATGCCTCCAGCGTGTGCGGGCAGACTCGTCCGCGGCGGCCCGTTGCTGGCGGCGACGCGATCTCCTCCGCTCCGCCGCGCTCAATCGCCGCCAGCGCCGCCTCCGACTCGGCTGGCGTCAGCCACTCCCCGCGGCGCGAGACCGCGAAGGCGATCGTGCGCCAGCGCTCGGGATCGGCGGCGGCCATCACCGCCCGCGCCGAACGCACCGAGATCGTGTGCTCGACCGATGCGCCGCCCAGGATCACGCCCAGCGTCCGCTGCTTATTCGACACCGCAGACCTCCTCGCCCAACACCGCGATCTCCAGCTCCAGCCGAACCCCGAAGCGCTGCGCCACGCGCTCGCGCACCTGCGCAATCAGCGACAGGAAATCGGCGGCGCGGGCCTGGCTGACATCGACATTGCGGATGTAGTTCGCGTGCTGCTCCGAGACCTGCGCCGCGCCAATCCGCACGCCCTTGAGCCCTGCCTGGTCGATCAGCTGGCCGGCCGGGCGCGGATCGTCGGTGGGATTGCGGAAGGTTGAGCCCAGCGAGGGGCCGGTTGGGGCGTTGGCCTTGCGCAGCGCTTCGACCCGCTCGATCTCGGTCAGCGCCGCGTCTGCGTCGCCGCGCGTCAGTTGCAGCGTCAGGGAGACCGCGACGTGCCCCTCGAGCGCGCCGCCGCGCAGCTGTGAGCGGCGGTAGCCCAGTCCGAGCTGATCGGCGCTCAGCCTCGCCACCCCGCCGTCCGGCGCGATGGTCTGGACGGCGACCAAGATGTCGGCGAGCTCGGAGCCGTACGCGCCGGCGTTCGTCGGCAGGCCGCCGCCGACCGCGCCGGGAATGCCTGCCGCCCATTCCAGCCCCCTCAGCCCGGCCCGCGCCGTCGACCGTGCCAGCGCGGCGAAGCGGACGCCGGAATCGACCTCAATCCGCGCCTCACCCACCTGGCGGCAGCCCTTGGCTTCGTTCTTCAGCACCACTCCGCGCACGCCGCCGTCGCGGATCAGGACGTTCGAGCCCGCGCCCAACACGGTCAGCGGCGTCCCCGCGCAGCGGGCGCTGCGCACGATCTCGAGCAACGCCGCGCGGTCGCGGGCGGTGACGAACCAGTCCGCCGGCCCGCCGACCTGGACGAACGTGTGCCGGCCCAGCGGTTCGTCGGCCCGCGCTCCCAGTGCGTCCAGCGTTTCCTGGAGCGCTCCCCGCCGCCCGTTGCCCGCAAGCCGCCTCATGAGCCGCCGCCCAACCGCGAGAGGATGAGCGGCCCCGCCGCGTCCACGTCGCCGGCGCCCATGGTGATGATCAGATCGCCGGGGCGCGCGCGCTCCACCGCCAGGGCCGCGCTGGCCTCTACCGATCCGGCGTAGACCGCCCGCGGCGCGCTGATCTCCGCCGCCAGCTGTTTGGACGTCAGCTCCGCGCCGGTCATGGCGCGGGCAGCGTACGTATCGACGGTGTAGACCAGATTCGCGCCGGCGAAACAATGGCGAAAGCCGTCAAGCAGATATGAGGTGCGCGTATAGGTGTGCGGCTGGAAGAGGACGACAATGCGCCGCTCCGCCCAGCGCTGGCGGGCGGCGGCGATCGCGGCGGCGATCTCTGTCGGATGATGGGCGTAGTCGTCCAGCACCACGACTCCGTTGGCCTCGCCGTGCAGTTGGAAGCGCCGGTTGACGCCGCGGAACGCGGCCAGGGATTCCGCTGCCGCCGCCGCGTCGCAGCCCGCCAGTTCCAGCGCCGCCAGCGCCGCCGCCGCGTTTTGGCGCTGATACTCTCCCGGCTGCCGCAGACTGCCGCAGATCCGGCCCGACGGAGTTGTCAACGCATACGGATCGCCGCCCGCCAGCGGGCGCGAGTCCGGCGTCGCGGTCACGCGGTAATCGGCGGGCTGGCGCGATGAACACGTCACGATCCGCAGGTCCGGACGCTCCGCTGCCAGCTTGGCGGCGATCTCCGCGGCGAGCGGGGAATCGATCCCGACCACCAGTGCGCCGCCGCGCTTCACGGTGCGCACGTACTGCGCGAACGCCTCCTCCAGCGCCTGCTGGGAGCCGTAGTAGTCGAGGTGATCGGCCTCGCAGTTGATCAACACCGCCACCTGCGGCGTGTAGTGATGGAACGCGCGGCCGTACTCGTCCGCCTCCAGCACCATCCACGGATCGCTGCCGCGCCGCGCGTGGACGCAGAAGTCCAGCACTTCGCCGCCAATCACATAGCCGGCGTCACGGCCCGCGCCGCGCATCGCGTGGGCGATCATCGCCGTCGTCGTGGTCTTGCCGTGCGACCCGCCGACCGCGATCACCTGCCGCGTTGCCGCGATCTCGGCGAGCAACTCGGCGCGGGTCTGGAGCGGGATGCCCAGGGCGATCGCCCGCGCGATCTCGGGATGCGACTCGGGCACCGCCGCGGTGCGCA
Source organism: Dehalococcoidia bacterium (assembly GCA_965200625.1). Classification (GTDB taxonomy): domain Bacteria; phylum Chloroflexota; class Dehalococcoidia; order Bin125; family Bin125; genus Bin125. Next base: position 365,572 of record OZ241375.1, on the reverse strand, counting down.
CCACTTGCGTCGCGGTCGTCACGTGGTGTTCGTTATGTCCGATCACGATCCGCGCGCCGCGCTCCCGCAGCGGTTGCAGGATGGGCGCGTCCGCGCGGTCGCAGCCAGATACGACCAGGCCGTCGTCGAGCAGCATGTGGGCAAGCCCGGACATATGGATGCCGCCAATGCCGACGAAGTGGACGTTCAAAGTCATCGTTACGTCACTTTGCCACACTGAGAATCACTTCGGCAATTCGCCGAGCGGCGTCGATTCGGCTCAGCCCGAGCATCGCCTCCCGCATCGACGCCAGCCGCTCCTGGTCGGCGAGCAGGCCCGTTGTCAGCGTGAACAGGTCGTCGCTGACCCGCTCGTTGTCCAGCACCACTGCGCCGCCGGCGTCGGCCAGGAGCTGCGCGTTGAAGCGCTGGTGGCCGCCTGCTTCGGTGAGCGGCGCGAGGACGGCCGGCAACCCGGCGGCGGGATACTCGCCCATCACCGACGCGCCAGCCCGCGAGACCGCCAGGTCGCAGGCGGCCATCGCCAACGGCATCTCCATGGACATGTACGGATAGAGCCGATAGCGCGACTGCAGCCTGGCCGGCAACTGTTCGCGCAGCTGGGCGAGGCGCTCGAAGTCGTTCGGTCCGGAGATGTGAATCAGCTGGGTGTGCGTGAGCCACTGCTCCAGCTGCGCGGCGATGCTCTGGTTGATGCGCTGCGCGCCGCGCACGGCGCCGGTGACGAGCAGGGCTGGGCCGCCGTTGAGCTGAAAGTGCGCGCGCGCCAGCGGCTTGTCCAGATTCTCGAAGCCGCGGCGCAGGGGATAGCCGGTCGCCACCGTCTGGGACTCGCGGTAGCGCGCCGCCGAGCGCTCATGCGTCACGCAGATCTTGTTGGCCAGGGGAGCAAGCGCGCGCAGCGTCCAGCCCGGCTCGATGTCGGGCTGGAGCAGGACGATCGGCCGCCGTGCGAGCCAAGCGGCGATGCCGACCGGGGCGGAGACATAGCCGCCCGTGAGGAAGACGACCTGCGGTCGATAGCGCCGCATCAGCAGCAGCGCGTCGAAGACGCCCGTCGCGGTCGCGCCCAGCGAGAGCGCCTGGGAGAACGGATTGCGGCCGCGCAGCGCCCGCGCAGCGATCGTCGCGTAGGGCAGGCCCGCCTCTACCGCCAATTCCGATTCCACGCCGTCGGCGGTGCCGGCAAAGCGGAACTCGACCGTCTCGCCGCGCTCGTCCACCAGCTGGCGCAGCGCGTCGGCCACTGCGAACGCGGGGAAGACGTGTCCCCCAGAGCCGCCGCCTGAGAGCAGCACGCGCAACGCACTCATCAGTCACCCCCTCCGCGTCCGCTATGGAACGGCACTGCGGCCGCCGGCTTGTGTTCGCGTAACGGCGCCGAGTCGCGGGTTGGGGCTGGATCGAAGAGCGGTGGATCCGCGCCGTCCGGCAGCTGTCCGCGGCCGTGCCGCGAGATCGACACGAGGATGCCCGCCGCCGCCAGCGAGGCGATCAGCGCGGAGGAGCCGAAACTGAGGAACGGCAGGGGAATGCCGGTCAGGACGATGGTCCGCGTCACGCCGGCGACGTTGAAGAATGCCTGCAGGGCGAACCAGGCGACAATCCCGAAGGCCAGCAGCGTGCCGAATCGATCTTCGGCCCGCATCCCGGCGCGAATTCCGCGATAGATCAGGAGCGTGAAGATGGCCAGCACGATCAGCGCGCCGAGCAGTCCGGTTTCCTCGCCGATGATCGCGAAGACGCCGTCCGTGTGGGCGGACGGGACATAGAAGAACTTCTGCCGCGACGCGCCCAGCCCGACGCCGGTCAGCCCGCCGGAGCCGAGCGTCGAGACGAGGTTGATGATCTGGAAGCCGGCCTCCTGCGCCACCGCTTCGGCGTTGAAGAATGTGCGGATGCGCTCCATGCCGTAACCCGCGCCCACGACGATCGCGAAGAGCACCGCCGAGCCGCCCACGAAGAGCATCAGCAGATGCCGCAGGGCCGCGCCGGCGAGGAAGAACATGACCACGCCGATGGAGGCGATCGCGGCGAAGGTGCCCAGATCGGGCTCCAGCATCAGCAGCCCGCCGATCACGCCGATGATCATGCAGAACGGCGCGAGGCCGAGCGAGACGCGCTTGATCTCGTCGCCTTTGGCCGCCAGCCAGGCGGCGATGTAGACGCAGATTGCGAGCTTGGCGAACTCCGAGGGCTGCAGCGCCGGCAGGGAGCCGATCTGGATCCAGCGCTGCGCGCCGTTCTCCTCGTGGCCAATGCCCGGCACCAACACCGCGGCGAGCATCAGCAGCGCGACGGCGATGATCGGCGAGGAGAGGCGCTGCCAGAGGCGGTAGTCGATCCGCGAGAGCAGGAAGAACGCGGTCAGCCCGATGCCCGCTCCGATCAGCTGGCGGACGGCGAAGAAGCGGGTGTTGCCGTGCAGCTCCTGGGAAATCGCAAACGAGGAGGAGAAGACGAAAATCAGCCCTATGAAGACCAGCGCCAGCACCGCTCCGACCAGCACCCAGTCGGGCGGCGAGGCGGGGCGCCGCAGGCGGCGGACGATGCGCCGGCCGACGGTCAGCCGCCGCTCGCCCACGGACTGGCGGGCGGGGGCGGCCGTGGGCACGCGCACCGGGCCGAAGACGCGCCCGGGCTGCTCAGCGCCGCTGGGAACCGCTGCGCGATCACTGGACACTGGACAACCTCCTCGCCGCGGCCCACTCCTGGACCAGGTCGCGGAAGTGCGCGCCGCGCGCTTCGAAATTGGGATAGGCGTCGAACGAGGTGCCGCCGGGCGACATCAGCACGGTGTCGCCCGATCGCGCGCGGCTCGCCGCGCAGGCGAAGGCCGAGGCAAACTCGTCGCTCTGCCGCGCCTCGACGCCCTGCGCCGCGAACCAGCGCGACCAGGCCGACGCCGCCTCCCCGAACAGCACGACGCTGCGGACGTGTCCCTGCAACTCGGGCAGCAGCGGATCGAGCGGCAGCTGCTTGTCCCGTCCGCCAAGCATCAACACGACCGGCCCGCGCTCGGCCCGCAGACCGGCCAGCGTGCGCTCGGGCGTCGTCGCGATCGAGTCGTTGACGAACCGCACACCGTCCACCTCCGCCACCAACTCCAATCGGTGCGGCACGCCGGTAAAGGTGCGCAACACCTCGACCGCCGCCTCGCCGGGCACGAGCTCGGCGGTGATCGCCAGCGCCGCGAGCGCGTTGCGCATATTGTGTTCGCCCGGCACCCGCAGCGCGGAGACTGGCATTAGTCGCTGACCGTTGCGCAGGATCTGTTCGCCGTCGCTGTGGAACGCGTCTGGTTCGGACGGCGGTGGTTGGCCGATCCCGAACCAGCGCCGATCGGCGTCGGTGCGCTCGGCTGCCGCGGCGGCGAGCGGCTCGTCGAACGGCAGCGCGACGCGGTCGCCTGCGGACTGGTAGGCGACGAGGCGGTACTTGAGCGCCTGGTAGTCGGCCCAGCTGAACTGATCGAGATGATTCGGGGTGATGTTGGTAATCGCGGCAGTCTGCGGACTGCGCGTCGTGCGCAGCAGCTGAGTGTGCGAGATCTCCGCCACGACCGTGTCGCCCGCCGCGATCTCCGGTAGCTGCGCCAACAGGCCGCGCCCGATGTTGCCGCCCAGATGCGCGCGCGCGCCGGCCGCCTCCAGCATCCGATGCACCAGCGTGGTCGTCGTGGTCTTGCCGGCGCTGCCCGTGATCCCGATCACGGACGCCGCGCAGCGCTCGAGCAGCAGCTGCATCGGCCCGTAGACCGGCGTCCCGCGCCGACCCGCTTCCACCAGCAGCGGCGTCTGGTAATGCACGCCCTGACTGGCGATCAGGCCGTCGACCTCATTGAGCAGGCTGAGATCGTCCGGCGCGCGCTCCGCCCGCTGGGGGTTGCGGTCGAGGCGCATGACCTCCGCGCCCTCGTGTTCGAGGAACGCCACGGCGTCGCGGCCCTCGATGCCCAGTCCGACGACGGCAATGCGCTGGCCGCCGAACGTTGGCGGGGCTTCGCGTGGAGGGGGAAGCGTCATGTCGGCACCTGCAAGGCCAGGGCGATCCCGAGGATCCCGCCGGCGATCCCGATCAGCCAGAAGCGCGTGACAATCTGCGGCTCAGACCAACCGGCCTCCTCGAAGTGATTGTGCAGCGGCGCCATGCGGAAGACGCGCCGGCCCTCGCCCGTCCGCCACCGCGTCCACTTGAACCAGCCAACTTGGATGATGTCGGACCCCGCTTCGACCACGAAGACGATGCCAATCACCGGCAGCAGCAACCAGTGGCCCGTCATCAACGCGATGATTGCCAGCGTGCCGCCGAGCGCCATCGCCCCGGTGTCGCCCATGAACACCTTGGCCGGATGCGCGTTGAACCAGAGGAATCCGAGCAGCCCGCCGATGGTCGTGAAGGCGAAGCGCACGAGGAAATCCTGCTCCTGCCCGACTGCGATCACGCCGAAGGAGGCGATCGCCAGCGCCCCCGTGCCCCCGCACAGCGTGTCCAGGCCGTCGGAGATTGCGACCGCGATCACCGTCGCAAACACCGTCACCGCCGCGATCGCGATGTACGCCGGCCCCAGCGAGAACTGGCCCTCCCAGGGCACGTTGAGCGACTCCACGTCCAGCGCGAAGTAGAGCACCAATCCGACCCCTACCGAGAACGCCGCCAGCAGGACAAACTTGAGCCTCCAGGTCAGCCCTGACTGGGCGCGGCCGATCAGCGTGCCCAGATCGTCGACGTAGCCGATTGCGCCCAGCACCACGATCCCGACCAGCGGCAGCAAGATCGACCAGCGGTCGCCCTCGAACAGATTTGCGGCAATCGTCAGCACGACGATCGGGATCAGGAAGATCAACCCGCCCATCGTCGGCGTGCCTGCCTTGACCATGTGGCTGGCGGGGCCCTCGACCGAGATCGACTTGCCGGCGCTGCGCCCCTGCAACCACTCGATGATGATTGGGCCGATCGCCAACGCCAGCACGAACGAGATTCCGGCGGTGCCCAGCGAGAAGGTCGTCATCAGCTGACCAGCCTCTCGACGACGCGCTCCAGGTGCATCGCGTGGGAGGCCTTGACCAACAGCGTGTCGCTCGGCGCCAACGCGCGGCGCAGGAGCGCCGCCGCCTGCTCCGCCTCGGCCAGCCAACAGGCGGACGGGTGGCCCGCCGCCTGCGCCGCCGCGACCATCCCGCGCGAGCGCTCGCCGACGCCAATCAGCCAGTCGCAGCGGCCGACCGCATACTCACCCAGCGCTCCATGCGCCGCCGCCTCTTCGCTGCCGAGCTCGTACATGTCGCCCAGCAGCGCGACGCGGCGCGGTTGGCAATCGGCCAGCAAGTCCAGCGCCGCCTGCATCGAGAGCGGCGCGGCGTTGTAGGAGTCGTCGATCAGCGCCGCTCCGTTCCAGGCGGCGCGACGCGCCAGCCGCGAGCCGGGCTCCAGCTGCCCGAGCAACTCCGCCAGCTCGGCGAGGGGCAGCCCTGCCCGCCGTCCCACCGCTGAGGCGGCCAGCGCGGTCATCGCCTGGTGCGCCCCGACCAGCGGCGTCCGCACCCGCACTGCCGCCTCGGTGCGCGTCTCGTGCAGGGTGAAATCGACGCCGTCAAACCCGCGCGCGGTCACGGCCGAGGCGCGCAGGTCCGCGTCCGCGGCGTACCCGTAGCAGAGGACCTCCGCCGGCGTCCGCTGCGCCATTCGCCGCACCCGCGCGTCATCCGCGTTGAGAATCGCCAAGCCGTCCGCCGGCAGCGACGCCGGCAGCAGACCCTTGATCCGCTCCGTGTCGGCGATCGTGCCGAACCGTTCCAGATGAGTCGGTCCCACGTTGGTCACGATGCCGATGTCCGCGCTCGCGGAGGAGACCAGCAGCTCCATCTCCTCCTGCGAGTACGGCCCGATCTCGATCACCGCCCACTCGTCGGCGGCGTCGATCCCCAGCAGCGCGATTGGCAGGCCGATGTCGCCGTTGAAGTTGCGCGGGGACTGATGCGTGCGGAAGCGCTGCGCCAGGAGCTGGAAGACCGCCTCGCGCAGCGTCGTCTTGCCTACGCTGCCGGTAATCCCGACCACCTGCGCCGACACCTGGAGGCGCCAACGCCGGCCCGCCTCTTGCAGCGCAAACAGCGGATCCTCGACGACGAACATTGACGCGCCCCGCTGCCCCGAAGCCTCCGCGACCAACGCGCCGGCCGCGCCGCGCCGCAGCGCGTCGTCTACGAATTGGTGACCGTCCTGGCGCTCGCCGCGCAGGGCGACAAACAGCGCGCCCGGCCTCGCCTCGCGGGAATCCACCACGATCTCCGAGAACGCCTCGGCGCTGGCGTTGGGTTGATTGAGCAGCAGTCCGTTCAGCAGTTGGCTCAGGTCGTTGGCGGAGATCATTGCTCTGCCTCCGGCTCGCTTGGATCGTCCGGCGCGTCTGTCCCGGCTGGCGCCGCTTCCGCCTCCTCACCTGTCTCCTCGACGGCGGCCGCCGGCGTCTCTGACTGAGCCTGCGGATCTCCCGCCTCGACCTCGGCCGTCAATGCGGAGCGCTCGCCGTCCTCGCCCGCGGCAGCGTCATCCTCCGCGCCCAGCTCGCGGCCGATTGAGGGGGCGGCCGGCCAGTCCTCCGGGTTGGCGACATACGCGGTCGGCGGGACGCCGAGGTAGGGCAGCACCAGCGTCATCATCTCCGCGAAAATCGGCGCGGCCACGATTCCGCCGTAGATTTCACCCTGCGGGCGGTCGATGCGCACGTAGACGACCACGCGCGGATCGTCAGCCGGCGCGAACCCGGCGAATGAGGCCAGCGACTCGTCTTCCAGATACGCGCCCTCCTCAACCACATCGGACGTCCCCGACTTACCCGCCACCGGCCAGCCCTTGACCTGCGCCGGATGCTCGGGCACGCCGTCCACCACGGCCTGCATCATCCAGGTGATCGTCTCCGCGGTCGCGGCGCTGATGGCCGGCTCGCCGCTGCGCGGCTCGAAACGCTGGACGCCGTCCGATGTGATCACCGCCGAGACCAGGCGCGGACGAATCGGCACGCCGCCGCGCGCGATCGTCGCGTAGGCCTGGACGATCTGCAACGGCGTCGCTGCAATTCCCTGACCAAAGGAGTCCGTCGCCAGCTGCGCCGGCGACCAGCGGATGTCGGACGAGTCGGTGACCACGCCGCCGATCTCACCCGGCAGCCCGGACTGCGTGGAATGGCCGAACCCGAACCGGTAGACGTAGTCGTAGAACCGCTCCGCGCCCAACAGCTGCGCGACCCAGACCGACCCTGTGTTGAGCGAACGCTGGAGCAGCTGCACCATCGTCTGCTCGCCGTGATACCTCAGGTCGAAGTTCTTGATCGTGCGGTCGCCGACCACGATCGCGCCGGTGTCGACGAATACCGTGTCCGGCTGGACGACTCCGGCGTCAATCGCCGCCGCCATGGTGATCACCTTGATCGTCGAGCCCGGCTCATAGATGTCGGAGGCGGCGCGTGAACGCAGCAGCGCCATCGACTCCTCCAGGTCGAGGTCAATCGTGGACGGGTTGTAGGTCGGCAGCGACGCCAGCGCCAGGATGTCGCCGTTGCGGGGGTCCATGATGATGATGTGCCCGCCCCTCGCGTCCCGCTGCTCCACCGCGCGCCGCAGCGTTGACTCCGCCAACCACTGCATATTGCGGTCGATGGTCAGCACCACCGAGGCGCCCTCCTCGAACGGCTGCTCGGCCCGCTCGCCGAAGGGAATCTCCTGGCCCAGCCCGTCGACCTCCTGCACCAACACCCCCGACTGCCCGGCGAGGATCTCATCGAGGTGGTATTCCAGCCCGGCCAAGCCTTGCTCGTCGCGGCCGACCAGACCGATCACCGGCGCCGCCATCGAGCCTTCGATGTAGCGCCGCGTGGACGTCTTGCGCACCTGCACCCCGTGCAGCGCCTCGGCGTGAATCTGCGCCCCCAACGCCGTCGGCAGGCCGAACGCGATCAACGCATCGTGCCCACCCTCGGCGGCGGTTTGCGCGGCGAGCGCCAGAACATCTGACTCCTCCGCGCGCAGCAGCTCCGCGAGCCGGCGCGAGGCGTCCGTCGACTGAAACTGCGAACGCGCCCACAGGCGCGTATCGACGTGTACTTCCCAGGCGTCGGTCGAGGTCGCCAGCGGAAATCCGTTGCGGTCGAGGATCGCCCCGCGCGGGCCGTTGGTCTCGATCACCCAGGTGCGATCGGCGTAGGTTTCGTGCTCTTCGTGCTCAATGACCTGAATCACTACGAGGCGCAAGACCACGACCACGGCCAGCCCGAGCAGCAGCAGGATGACGACCAGCATCCGCCACCGGGAAACGGATTCAAAACCGCTGCCTGCCGACGGATTCATCGACTGCCTGGCCTTTCCCCGTCAACCGTTAGTCGAAAATCAGCGCATCCAGAATTGACTGCCAGACGGCCTCCCCTACCGCCGGCACGGATTCCGCCGGGCGGCTCGAGTAGACGGACAGCGGCAGGAGCCGCGCGGGCAGCTGCAGCGTCGGCGGCTGCTGCTCGACGGCCAGCGTGACCGTCGGCCGGGCGTGGACCATGTTGAACCGCGCTTCCGCCTGCTCCTTGACCCGCGCCAACGAGCTCATCTCACCGACGTGGGCGGTCAGCGAGCGGATCTCCGAGTTCAGCCGCTCGCGCTCCGCCTCCAGCGCGCGCAGCTCTGCGCCGCTCTCGGTCACGCTCGACGAGCGCATCACCGGCAGCGTCGCCGCGAGGCAGAGGCCAATCACCACCAGCCAGGCCCAGGCCGGCATCCGCCCCGTGTAGCGTGGCCGCTGCGGCGTGACCGCGCGGGGACGCGCGCGATGCGCGTCGCTCGCTGCCGATGGGGGCAGCGAGGCATCCAGCGTCCGCCTCGGTTTCACCACTGCCATCAGAACGCCGCCGACCGGCGAAGCGTTCCCGTCGCCGCGCCAACCCTGCGCCGGCGCCTCGGCGGCGCAATATTATGCGTACTGGCGCGAAAATCGCCCCAACGCGCTGGAACAGGCGTACCCTGAGACCAGCGCATCCACGCTTCGGATGCAGGCGTTCGGAGATCGTTGAGCGGATCGTGCGCGCAGACGGGGAGGCAAGGTCCACGTTCGTCACAGCCTGGGGCTGCGAGCAATCGTGTTCCCGTAGGGTGGCGGCGGGGCTTCTCCTTCACTGTAGTGGCTGTTGGGTAGCCCCCCTCGCACGATCCGCTCAACGACTTCCGAACCGGCGTCCCGAAACGGTCGGGCGTGACTCGGAGATCGTTGAGCGGATCGTGCGTGCAGACGGGGGGACAAGGCCCACGTTCGTCACAGCCTGGGGCTGCGAGTGACCATGGTCCCGTAGGGTGGCGGCGGGGCTTCTCCTTCACTGTAGTGGCTGTTAGGTAGCCCCCCCCGCACGATCCGCTCAACGGTTTCCGAGCGCGTTGCCGGCGCTCACCATTCTCCTGTTCGCTGAGGCGCGTTGCGCCCTGCTCTTGATTCAGCAGCGTTGGCGTCATCAGATCGCCTCCGCCGCTCGCAAGCGCGCGCTGCGCGCGCGCGGATTGCGCTCCAGCTCCGCCGCCGACGGGCGCAGCACCCGCCGGGTCAGCGTCCGAAACCGCGGCTGCGGCCCGGCCGATTGCTCGCGCAGGAACCGCTTGACGATCCGATCCTCCAGCGAGTGGAAGGCGATCACGACCAGCCGTCCGCCGCCCCGCAGCACGCCGCGCGCCTGCGTCAGGAACGCGGCCAGCCGCTCGAGTTCGCCGTTCACTTCCAGCCGAATCGCCTGGAAGACCCGCGTGGCGGGATGGACTCGTGATCCCGGTCGCTGGCCGACGGCGTCCACCACGGCCTGCGCCAGTTCCGTCGTTGTCGCCAGCGGTCGGCGGCTGACGATCATGCGCGCGATGCGGCGGGAGCGGCGCTCCTCGCCGTAGTCGTAGATCAGGTTGGCCAGCTCATCTGCGGACCACTCATTCACGATCTGCGCCGCCGTCGGCCCGTGGTCGTCCTCGCGCGGCCCCAAGCGCATGTCCAGCGGCCCGGCGGCCTGGAACGAGAACCCGCGTTCCGCCGTCTCGAGCTGCAGGGTGGAGACGCCGAGATCGCAGAGCGCCCCGTCCAGCGGCGTCAACGCGGCGTCCACCGCCGCCTGCGGCGCGGCGTCGAGCCAGCAGCGCCGCAGCGCCGCCCGCTCCCCGGCGGATCGCAGCCGACTCGCCGCCGCCGCCAGCGCCGCGGGATCGGCGTCGGTGCCGAGCAGCCGCCCATCCGGTCCCGACGCTTCCAGAATCGCCTCCGCGTGGCCGCCCAGCCCGACCGTCGCATCGAGATAGCGTCCGCCTGGCCGCACATCCAGCAGCGCCAGCGCTTCCGTCAGCATTACCGGGATATGCGCCGGCAGCGGCTGTGCTGCGCTCGTCACGGCGTCTGCTCCGACTCGGTCGAGGCCGCCAGGGACTCGGCCAGACCCTCCAGCATCTCCGTGTAACCATCCTCGATCGCCGCCTCTTCCGCCCGCCAGGCCTCGGCGTTCCAGATTTCCAGGTACTCGCCCATGCCGACGATCACCGCCGCGCCGCTCAATCCCCGCTCCTCGCGCATCGGCGGGGGAATCAGGATGCGCCCCTGCCGGTCGAGTTCGACCCGCCGCGCGCGACCGAAAAAACTGCGCGCCAGGCGCCGTTCCTCGGGCCGCCTCCGCTCGCCCACTGTCCGCACCCGCTTCTCCGCCGCGTAGCCCTCGGGCGTGTAGAGCTCGAGCTGACCATCCGGACCCGGCAGCAGCACCCCGCCCTGCTCGAACAATCCCCGGTACGCCGATGGGATCGCCAGTCGACCGCGATCGTCGAGCCGATGCTCGAATTCCCCGATGAGATCGACGGTCGCCACGAGAGTTCCCCTGTGCGTTTTTCCCAGTCACTGTTACGTCTTGTTTCCCACTTCACCCCATCTGGTAGACATTGGTCACTCTAGACATATCCCAAGCAGGCGGACAAGGCGAAATCTTGGGAAACATCCCCCGAACAGCGCAAACTCCCCCGCCGCCGCCCTAGCGCTAGGGAAGACGTGGGTAGTTTGTTGAAATCATGGTGGATACTTTGGGCAAGCGCCCTGAATCTTCCCCGCCTAGCAGATAGAACCGCCGCTATGACTGCCGCTCCCCAGGACTCCCGAACCGCCGCCGTCCTCACGCTCTCCGATCAGGGCGCCGCCGGCCGCCGCGCCGACACTTCCGGCCCCGCCATCCGCGAACGGCTGACCGCGCTCGGGCTTATGGTCACCGATTACGCCATCCAGTCCGACGACCCCGAGGCGATCGTGGAACGGCTGGAGGCATGGGTCAGCGAAGGGCTCAGTCTGATCGTCACGACCGGCGGCACCGGCTTCGGCCCGCGCGACCACACGCCCGAGGCGACCCGCCGGGTGATCGAGCGCGACGCTCCCGGTCTGGCCGAACTGATGCGGCTCGACGGACTGCGCCACACGCCGATGGCGGCGCTCTCGCGCGGCCTCTGCGGGATTGCCGGGCGCACCCTGATCGTCAACCTGCCCGGCTCCGAGCGCGCCGTGCGCGAGAATCTCGACGCCCTCGCGCCCGTTCTGCCCCACGCCTTACAGCTGATCGCGGGCGACACCAAGCATTCCTGAATTTCTACCCGCCCGCGCGCCTACACTGACAGCAATGGCCAAACGCAATCTCTCCCGCTCCATCACCGCCGCCCGCCAACGGCTCCGCGCCGAACAGGGCGCCGTGGTCAAAGACTGGGGCGGACGCCTCCCGCTCGCGCTTGTTTACCCCAACAGCTACTACCTGGGGATGTCCAACCTCGGCCTGCAGACGCTCTACGGCCTGCTCAACCAGCGGCCCGACATCGTCTGCGAACGCGCCTTCTACGACCCGCCGCCCAAAACTGAGCGCGGCGACGACCCGGCGCTCGGGCCGGTCACGATTGAGTCGCAGCGCCCGCTCGCCGATTTCCCCGTCGTCGCCTACACCCTGACTTACGAGATCGACTACTACCACGTCGTCCGCTCTCTACAGGCCGCGCAGATCGAGCCGCTCAGCATCAACCGAGACGAGGGCGACCCGCTGATCATCGCCGGCGGCGCGGCGGTGATCACCAATCCCCTGCCGCTCGCCGACTGCTTCGACGCTTTCGTCATTGGCGAAGCCGAGCCGATCCTCGAAGAACTTGTCGACACCCTGACCGAGTACGCCTACAGTCCGCGCGCCGACCAGCTGGACGCGTTGGCGAAGATTCCCGGCGTCTTCGTCCCCGCGCTCGGCGCGGGCGATGGCGTCGTGCGTCAGTGGGTGCGCGATATCGCGACGACGGAAGCGCGCTCCCTGGTCCTCACCGACGAGACCGAGTTCAAGCAGATGACCCTGATCGAGGCCGCGCGCGGCTGCGGCCGCGCCTGCCGCTTTTGCATCGCCGGCTACGTCTTCCGGCCGCCCCGCTACCGACCGCTAGAATCGCTGCTCAACCAGGTCCGCGCCGGCCTCGAGCGCAGCGACCGCGTCGGCCTGCTTGGCGCGGCTGTCGCCGACCATCCCCAGCTGGCTGAGCTTGCGGTTGAGGCCGACCGCCTCGGCGGCCGCGTCTCCGTCTCCTCGCTGCGCGTCGACAATCTCGCCCCCGAGCTGCTTGGCGTGCTCGCCCGCGGCGGCACGCGCACCGTCACCCTCGCCCCTGAAGCCGGCTCCGAGCGGATGCGTCAACGCATCAACAAGGCCGTCTCGGAAGACCAGATCATCGAGGCCGCCGACAAGGTCGGCGCGGCGGCGATGAACCGCCTCAAGCTCTACTTCATGATCGGCCTGCCCGACGAAGAGGATGAAGATGTGGAGGCGATGGCTTGGCTCGGGCTGGCGATCAAGCAGCGGCTCGACGCGCACGGGCACGGCACCGAGTTGGTCATGTCCGTCGGCCCGCTCGTGCCCAAGCCGGCGACCGCCTATCAGGAACTCGTCCAGTCCGACGCCGTCCTGGTCAAGCACCGCCAGCGGATTCTCCAGTCCGCCTTCCGCAATACCGGCATCCGCCTGCGCGGCGACAGCCCCACGTGGGCGCGCATCGACGACATCTGCTCACGCTCCGATCAGCGCCTCGCCCACGCCATCCTGGAGATGGAAGCGCCCTCCGCCCGCGAGTGGATGCGCGCCGCCGGTGAGTGGAACCTGGACGGCCCGCTCCCCTGGGGCAGCGGGCCGGGACCGTGGGCCGCGGTCGAGACCGGGATCACCGCCCGCTTCTTCGAGCGCGAACTCTCCAAGCACCGCCGCCAGAAGGCGACGATCGCCTGCCCACCGCCTGAGATCGGCTGCAACATGTGCGGCGTCTGCGGCGGCAACGAGATTCCATCCTATTCAACGACACTCGTCCCCATTGAAGCGGTGAGTGCAGAAGCGGGGCCCAGAGAAGCGCTGACAGGCGTCTGACGTGTCGATCGCCGAGAATCTGCACCGCGTCCACGAACAGATCGCCGACGCCTGCGCCCGCGCCGGTCGTGATCCGGCGGAGGTCACGCTGATCGCCGTTTCCAAGACCTTCCCCGCCGCCGCGATCGCCGAGGCGGCCGCCGCCGGCCACCGCCAGTTCGGCGAGAACCGCGTCCAGGAAGGCCTGGCCAAACTCGAGCAGCTGCCCGCGCTCCAGGTCGAGGCCGACATCCACCTGATCGGCCACCTCCAGCGCAACAAGGCGCGCCACGCCGGGCGCTTCGCCTCCGTACAGTCGATTGACAGTGTCCGCATCGCCGAGGCCGTCTCTCGCCGCCTCGACCGCGAACTGCCTGTCCTGCTCGAAGTCAACGTCGGGGAAGAACCGACCAAGACTGGCTTCCGCTGCGCCGAGCTCGCCGCCGCCTATGAACAGATCAGCGCGCTGCCCCGGCTCCGCATCAACGGCCTGATGACCATTGCCCCCGAAGTCGCCGATCCCGAAACCGTCCGCCCCGTCTTCCACACCCTGCGCCAGCTCGCCGACGAGCTCGGCCTGGCTGAGCTCAGCATGGGCATGTCCAACGATTACGCTGTAGCCATCGAGGAGGGGGCCACGATGGTCAGAATCGGGCGCGCCATCTTTGGCCGCCGCAGCGGGACGCCAGCATGACCCAGATCGCGGTCATCGGCGGCGGCACCATGGGCGCAGCCTTCATCCGCGCCGTGACCAGTGCTGGCCTCGCCGAGATGTCCGACCTCACTGTCTGCGAAATGCTCGGCAGCCGCCGCGTCTGGCTTCAGCAGCACTTCGACGGCCTCACCGTCACCGACGATCAGGCCGCCGCCGTCTCCGGCAGCGACATCGTCTACCTCTCCGTCAAGCCCCAGGACCTGCGCGCCTTCGAGAGCGCCAGCGGGATCCGCTCCCGCCTGCTGATCTCCATACTCGCCGGCTCGACCATCGCCGAGGTCCAGGCCTCGACCGGAGCGGAGCGCATCGTCCGCGCGATGCCCAACACGCCCGCCCAGATCGGCAAGGGCTTCACTGCCTGGACCGCGACGGACTCCGTCACCGCCGACGAACGCGCACTCGTCAGCCGGCTGCTCGACAGCATGGGCGAGCAGCTCTACGTCGCTGACGAATCGGCTATCGACAAGATCACGGCCGTCTCCGGCAGCGGGCCGGCCTACGTCTTTCTGATCATCGAGGCGCTGATCAACGCCGCCGTCCACATCGGCCTGCGCCCCGATGACGCGCGCCGCATGGTCCTTCAGACCGTGCTCGGCGCCAGCGAGTTCGCCGAGCAATCGGGGCAGCATCCGGCCCTGCTCAAGGACATGGTCACGTCGCCGGGCGGGACGACCGCCGCCGGCCTGCGCGTGCTCGAGCAGCGCGCCGTGCGCGCCGCCCTGCTTGACGCCGTCGCCGCCGCCCATCAACGCGCCGTAGAACTGGGAACCCAATGAGCGAGGCCCTGACCATCATCGGGATCACGATCCAAATCTACTCGTTCATCCTGCTCGGGCGGGTGCTGATGAGCTGGGTGCCGATGTTCACCAACCGCCCGCTTGACCCCTCCAACCCGATCGTCAAGTTCCTCCTCGACGTCACCGAACCGGTGCTCGCGCCGCTCCGCCGTTATCTGATGATCGGGATGATCGACCTCTCTCCGCTGGTCGCCCTGATCGGCCTGCAGATTCTCGGCAACGCGCTCCTCAGCAGCGCTTAACCAGATTCCGCAGATTTTTCTAGAACGTATGCTTGACATTCCGTGCGCCCTGGGGTAGCGTGCGCAGCACGGGCGTTCGCACTTTGACACCAACGCCCGTCAGGAGACCGCATACCATGGCTGCTAGCAACACCACCCAGACCGCCCCCGGCGCAGAGCCGCTCGCCCTGTCGCCCGACCCGCAAGAGCCGCTGCCTATGACCACGAACGAACCTCCGCCCGCCGTCACCGAACTCCTGGGCGACATGGAACGCCGCTTCGGCGAGGGCGCGCTGATGCGGCTCGGCGACGCCGGCGCCAAGCTGACCGTCGACGGCATCCCCACCGGCGCCCTCTCGCTCGATGTCGCGCTCGGCATCGGCGGCCTCCCGCGCGGGCGCATCGTCGAAATCTACGGCCCCGAATCGGCCGGCAAGTCCACCGTCGCGCAACACGTCATCGCCGAGGCCCAGCGGCTCGGCGGCCAGGCTGCCTACGTTGATGTCGAACACGCCCTTGACCCTGAATTCGCTGCGCGGCTCGGGATCGACATCTCCCAACTCTTGATCGCCCAGCCCGACACCGGCGAGCAGGCGCTCGAAATCGCTGAGGCGCTCGTCCGCAGCAACGCCGTTGATGTCGTCGTCGTCGACTCCGTCGCCGCGCTCGTCCCGCGCGCCGAGATCGAAGGCGAAATGGGCGACGTTCAGGTCGGCCTCCAGGCGCGGCTGATGTCGCAGGCTCTGCGCAAACTCACCGGCGTGGTCTCCCGCTCCAAGACCGTCCTGATTTTCATCAACCAGCTCCGCGAGAAAGTCGGCATCGTCTTCGGCAATCCTGAGACCACGCCCGGCGGCCGCGCGCTCAAGTTCTACTCCTCCGTCCGCATCGAACTCCGCCGCGCCGAGACGCTCAAGGACGGGCAGCTGGTGATCGGCTCGCGGGTGAAGGCCAAAGTCGTCAAGAACAAGGTCGCGCCTCCCTTCCGCACCGCCGAATTCGACCTCATGTTCACCGCCCAGGAATACGGCATCTCCAAAACCGGCTGTCTGATCGATCTCGGGATTGAGCCGGCGCCCGGCGCTCCCACCGGCACGCTCGCCGTGATCAAGAAACAGGGCACGTTCTACTCCTACGGCGAGACTCGGCTCGGTCAGGGCCGCGAGCGCACCAAGGCCTTCCTCCGCGAGCACCCCGAGATCACTGAGGAGATTGAAAATCGCATCCGCGAAGAGCGCGGCCTGCCCAACGCGCCCAAGCTGATCGCCGAGGCCGCGCCGATCGCCAAACCCGCGCCGAAGAAGAAGGGTCGCGCCCGCGCCAGCTAATCCGCAGCTCACTGCAGGTACACGCCATGACGCGCATCGAGTCCATCCGCCCCGCCGGCGCGCTGACCGTCATCACCTTTGACGACGGCGCGCCGCTGCGCTGCACCCGCGACTTTGCCCGCCGCCTCAACGTCAGGCGCGGACAAGCGATCGATCCCGTCTTCATCGCGCGGCTGCGTGAATCGGCCGCCGCCGATCACGCCGAGCGCCAGGCGGAGCGCCTGAATCGGCGGGGCCGCGACAGCCGCCGCGCGATCGCCGCCAAGTTGCAGCAGGCCGGCATCCCGGACGCGGCCGCCGCCCGCGCGCTCGATCAGCTGGCGGCGCGCGGCGAACTCGACGACGGCGCGGCGGCGCTCGCCTACGCGCGGCGCAGCCTCCGCCAGGCGCTCCAGCGCGACCCCGAGCTGAACTGGTCCAGCGTCCGTCAACGCTACGGCCGTCGGCTGGCGCTGCGCGGCTTTGCGCCCGGCGAATCGAGCGCCGCTCTGCGGCAGGCTTGGTCAGAACTGAGTCCTCCGCCGCTAGCGCCGTGCCCAGAACAGTCGTAACCTGCAATGCAGCACACCACCGAACAGCCGCCCGCCGGTGGGGAAACCGACCGGCCAGGCGGCGCAACATCGAACCGACACCATGGCAGCGCGATGGCAATGCCAATCCAAATGAGTCGAGGACACTATGTGGGGAGCCCTGATGAGGCTCCTGCGCGGCGGGCCCGATCCACGCGACGAGGCCACGCTCGAAGCCGAACGCATCCTTCAGGAGGCCCGCACGACGGCCGAACGAGAGGCGCGTAACCGGCTGCAACAAGCGCAGGAGCAAGCCCAAACCGAACGCGAGCAGATTCTGGGCGACGCCCGCGAGGCGCGCGCCGATCTGCAGCGAGCCGAAGACCGACTGGACCGGCGCGAAGCGTCGCTGGACGATCGCGCCCGCTCGCTCGATGATCGCAACAAGAATCTCAACCGCGAGCAGCAGCGTCTGCAGCAGCGCAGCGCCGCGCTGGACGAGCGCCAGGCCGAGCACGACCAGCGGCTCGTCGAGATCTCCAATCTCACCCGCGAAGAGGCGCGCGCCACGCTCCTCGATCAGGTCGAGCGCGAAATCAGCGACGAAGCCGGCCGGCTCGTCCGCGAAGCCGAGCAGAAGGCCAAAGACGAGTCCGAGTCCCGCGCGCGCAAAATCGTCGCCACCGCCATCCAGCGCGTCGCCTCGGAAGTCACGACCGAGTCCACCGTCTCCGTCGTGCAGCTTCCCTCCGACGAGATGAAGGGCCGCATCATCGGCCGCGAGGGCCGCAACATCCGCGCCCTCGAATCCGCGCTCGGCTGCGACCTGATCATTGACGACACTCCCGACGTCGTCACCGTCTCCGGCTTTGACCCCGTCCGCCGTGAGATCGGCCGCCTCTCGCTCAGCCGCCTCGTCGCCGATGGACGCATCCACCCGACGCGCATCGAAGAGACCGTCGCCAAGGCGCAGCGCGACGTGGACCGCATCATCCGTGAAGCGGGCGATGAAGCGGCCATTGAGGCGCACTGCAGCGGCCTCCCGCGCGAGATGCTCGACATCTTCGGCCGCCTCCGCTTCCGCACCAGCTACGGGCAGAACCAGCTGCGCCACGCCGTGGAGACCGCCCACATCGGCGCGATGATCGCCCAGGAAATCCACGCCGACGTCGAAGTCACCCGCCGCGGTTCGCTGCTGCACGACGTGGGCAAGGCGATTGACCACGAGGTCGAGGGTACCCACGCAATCATCGGCGGCGACCTCGCCCGCCGCTTCCGGATGTCCGAGGAGATCGCGCACTGCATCGAAGCGCACCACGACGAGGTCGAACTGCGCACGGTCGAGGCGATCATCGTGCAGATGGCCGACGCCATCTCCGGCGGCCGCCCCGGCGCCCGGCGCGAGTCGGTCGAGCGTTACATCGAGCGTCTGCGCTCGCTCGAAGACATCGCCATCTCGTTCGAGGGCGTCGGCCAGGCCTACGCGATCCAGGCTGGCCGCGAGGTCCGCGTCGTCGTTGACCCGCGCGAGGTTGACGACCTCGGCGCCATGCGCCTGGCCCGCGACATCTCCAAGCAGATTGAAGAAACGCTCCAGTATCCCGGCCAGATCCGCGTCACCGTCCTGCGCGAAACCCGCGCCGCCGAGTACGCGCGCTAGAGGCGCGGCCTGCGCGGGGCGGCCCATGGCGCGACTCGATCTGCATCTGCACAGCACCAGGTCCGACGGTGTCCGGTCGCCAGAGTGGGTCGTGCAGCAGGCCGCCGGCAATGGGGCTGAGATCATCGCCCTCACTGACCATGACACCCTGGCCGGCGTCGCTGCCGCGCAGGCAACTGGTCACCAGCACGGCATCGAGGTCGTCGCCGGCGTGGAGATCAGCGTCAATGACCCCGAGCTGGGCGAGCTCCACGTGCTCGGCTACTTCTCCAACCGCGCCCCGCTCGCCGACCTTGAAGCTCAGCTCACCGCCTTCCGCTCCGATCGCGAGTCCCGCGCCGCGCGAACTGTCGCGCGGCTCGCTGAACTCGGCGTTGAGATCAGCTATGACGCTGTCGTTGACATCGCCGACGGCGCCGCCATCGGCCGGCCGCACATCGCCCGCGCGCTCGTCGCAGCCGGCCATGTGGAATCGGTTCAGGAAGCGTTCGACCGCTACCTCCGCAATGGCGGCCCTGCTTATGTCGCCCGCCAGGTGCTCGGTCTGCGCGAATCGGTCGCGCTGATTCATGCCGCCGGCGGCTTCGCCTCGCTTGCTCACCCGACCCGTTATGACCAGCCGGAATCGGCCAGCCGCGCCTTTGCCGCCGCGGGCGGCGACGGGCTGGAGGTCCACTACCGCAGCGATGGCCCCGACCAGGTCGCCAACGGCGCGCAGCTCGCCAGGCGGCTGGGGCTGATTCCCACGGTCGGCTCCGACTTCCACGGCCTGCGCCCTGACGAACTCCGCCCCGCGACCGTGCCGCTGCCCGACCACGCCGCCAACCGCCTGTTCGATCTCCTGAAAGACCTGCGCGCATGACCGCTCTGGAACTCCCGCTTGACGTTCGCGCGATTCAGCGCATCATTCCCCACCGCTTCCCCATTCTGCTTGTCGACCGCATCGTCGAGTTGGAGCCGGGCAAACGCGCGGTTGGGCTGAAGAACGTCTCGACGAACGAGTGGTTTTTCGAGGGCCACTTTCCCGGCAATCCGATCATGCCTGGCGTGCTGATTGTCGAGGCGCTTGCCCAGACCGGCGCGGTCGCGGCGCTCTCGGCGGACGAGTATGCCGGCAAACTCGGCCTCTTCGCCGGCATTGACGGCGTCCGCTTCCGCCGCCAGGTCGTGCCTGGCGATCAGCTGCGCCTGGAAGTCGAGCTGGACCGCCTGCGCCGCGGCATCGGCCGCGCCAGCGCGACCGCCACCGTTGACGGCGAGACTGCTGCCGCCGGCCGCCTCACCTTCGCCCTCGTCGATCCGCCTGACTCCCCGGCCTAAAGCGAAATCGCCGCCCAGAGCGCCAGCACCAGAGTCACGCTGGCGACCGCCGTGATCGCGATCCAGCGCAAGTCGCCGCGCACGTAGTGGAAGTCATGCATCGCCGCCGCGGCCCGCGCCCGCCGGTCGCGGCGCTCGACCGCGCCGCCGGCGCTGCCCGCACCGCCGGGACCGCCGCGCGGTCCGCCCGCTGCGCGGCCGCCGAGCCCGCCGACTCGGGCCGGCTGCTGGATGTTGCCGCTGATGTTTGCGCCCACCGGCGCGTTCGCTGCGCCCGCCTGTGCGGTCGGCAGCCGATCCTCCCGCCCGCGCTGCCGGCGCCGGCCCTGCGGCCGCGACGCCTGCTGCGGACGATTCGCCCCGCCCCGACCCCGACGTGATCCGCGTGCCATCTGCAACCTCCGACGCTTCCGCTGCGCTCTCCTCAACCTTACGGCCTCTTGCCGCAATCGACCAGCCCGCGTAAGCTAGCCGTACGGCCCCGTGGTGTAGCGGCCTAACACGCCACCCTGTCAAGGTGGAGATCGGCGGTTCGAATCCGCTCGGGGTCGCCACCAATCCCCTTCGCGCCGGCCCGCCGGCGCTTCTTCCCCCCAACTACCCAACTACCAAGTGTCGATGTACGGGCGCTTCTTCTCCCGACGCGCGGGCGTCGGCGGCAGACGCTTCAGCCCGTTCGCGATCCACTGCCGCGTGTCGGCCGGGTCGATCACATCATCGAGCCCGCCGCCCGCCGCCGCGTTGACGGCCTTCGCGTTCTCGTACGCCCGCGACACCATCCGCTCGTACGTCTCGATCCGCTCCTCGGCGTCCTCAATTGCGATCAGCTCCTTGCGGTAGCCGAGCTTGACCGAGCCCTCCAGGTTCATCCCGGCAAACTCCGCCGTCGGCCAGGCGACGGTGAAGAAGCCGACCAGCGCGCTGGCGCCGCACATCGCCTGGACGCCGAGTCCGTACGCCTTGCGCACGACCACGCCGAACAGCGGCACGCTGAGGTTGGCGCCGGTGTTGAACATCCGCGCGCAGTGCCGCACCAGCGCCGTCGCTTCCACGTCGGGGCCGACCATCATGCCTGGACAATCCATCAGACTGAGCACCGGGATATCGAACGCATCGCACAGCTGCAGGAAGCGCGCGCCTTTGTCGGAGCCGTCCGAGTCAATCGCGCCCGCCAGATGGTGCGGGTTGTTCGCAATCACGCCCACCGGATGACCCTCGACGCGGATCAGCGCCGTGATGATCCCGATCCCAAACTGTTCCCGAATCTCCAGCACCGAGCCCTCATCCGCGATCGTCTGAATGATCTCGCGCATGTCGTAGAGGCGCAGGCGGTTTTCCGGCACAATGTGCCGCAGCCTCCGCTGGTCAGGCGCGGTCCACTCCTGGATCGGCCCCTGGAAGTAGCTCAGGTACTGCTTCGCTACCTCCGTCGCTTCCTCCTCGTCCTTGCAGAGGATGTCCACGACTCCGTTCGGGACCTGGAACGACATTGGCCCGACCTCTTCAGGCGTATAGATCCCCAGTCCGCCGCCCTCGATCATCGCCGGGCCGCCCATCGCCACGGTTGAGCCTTCCGTCGCGATGATCACGTCGCAGCAGGCCAGGAGCGCCGTGTTGCCGGCGAAACAGCGGCCGTTGGTCACCCCGACCAGCGGCACCAGACCGCTGAGCTTGGAGAACTGCGTAAACGTATACGTATCGAACGCCACGCCCGGCCCCGTGCGGTCGTCGCCGGGCCGCCCGCCGCCGCCTTCCGTATAAAAGACAATCGGAAACTGGAAGCGCCGCGCCATCTCGAACATGCGATCCTGCTTGTAGTGGTTGCGCCCGCCCTGGGTACCCGCCAGCACCGTGTAGTCGTAGTGCACGACAATCGCCCGCGCGTCGCGCTCGTCGACAAACAGGTCGCGGTTGATCGTCGCCGTCCCGGCCAGCAGCCCGTCAGCGGGCGTGTTCTCGCGCAGCTGCTCATCCGTGTTGCGCTGATGCTGCCGCGCCACGATCAGCGGCCAGTATTCCTGGAACGAGCCCGGATCGACGAGCTGCTCGATGTTCTCGCGCGGCATCCGGTAGCCGCGCGCTCGCCGTTTGGTGACCGCGACCGGGCGATTCTCGTCCAGCGTGTACGCGTGCCGCTCGTAGTTTTCCTGCAAGTCTCCGCGGATGAAGTCCGGATCGATCAGCGCGTCGCCGCCGACTGCCTCCACCGAGACCTCCGCCTCGAGGATGAACACCAGCGGGAAGCCCTCGCGGATCACGTCGCCGACGGCACAGGCCAACGCCTGCACGATCCCGTCGCGGTCGGCCGCGATTACGTGCTCCATCTTCATCGCTTCCATGGCGACCAGATCCTGACCCTGCCGCACCTCCTGCCCCTCGGCGACCATGATCGAGACGATCGTGCCCTGAATCGGCGCGGGCAGCCCGACCGATCCGTCCGGCCCGGTCAGATCGGGCGCGTCGTCCTCCACGACCTGCACCGCCTGCTCCTGCTTCACGCGCTGATCGTGCTTGAACAGCGCCAGCGGATCGCGCGAGTCCACCCGCGCCCCGGCGAACCCGCTGTCCGCGGCCGGCGCTTCGGTTTGCAGATAGCGCACCCGCTGCCCGCCGTTGACGGCAACCAACTCCGCCATTCGCTCATCGACCCAGCGCGTATGCACGCGACCCTCAGCCAGGTCTGCGTGCTCGAGCACATTGGTGAGGAAGGGGATGTTGGAGGCGACGCCTTCGATCCGAAACTCGGACAACGCGCGGCGGGAGCGGGTCAGCGCGTCCGCGAAGCGCGGCGTCGGCGAGTGCGCGATCACCTTTGCCAGCAGCGAGTCGAACGCCGTGGAGGTCTGGTAGCCCACATAGCCAAAGCCGTCCGTGCGCACGCCCGGCCCCGACGGCGCTTCATACGCCTTCAGCGTCCCTGACGCGGGCCGCACCGACCCGTCCGCGGTCAGCGTCTCCATGTTCACGCGCGTCTGAATCGCGTAGCCGCGCGGCTGCAGCCGCTCCGGATTGTCCAGCCCCAGCTCGGCGATCGACGCGCCCTGCGCGGCGCGCAGCTGCGACTGCACCAGATCGACGCCGGTCACCTGCTCCGTCACCGTGTGCTCGACCTGCAACCTCGCGTTGGCCTCGAGGAAGTAGAACGCATCCCCGTCGTCCGCCGCGTCGAGCAGGAACTCGAAGGTGCCCAGCGACGAGTAGCCCGCCGCCCGCGCGATCTGCATCGCCGCCTCGACGATTGCCGCCCGCGTCTCCGCCGCCAGATGGGGCGCTGGCGCGATCTCGACGATCTTCTGGAAGCGGCGCTGAACCGAGCACTCCCGCTCCCACAGATGCCCGATGCCGCCGTGCAGGTCGCCGATCACCTGCACCTCGATGTGCCGCGCGCGGGGAATCAGCTGCTCCACGTACAGCGCCCCTGAGCCGAACGCCATCCGCGCTTCCGACTCGCAGCGCTCCCAGGCCGCCTCCAGCTCGCCGATCTCGGTCACCGCGCGCGAGCCGCGTCCGCCGCCGCCGGCGACCGCCTTGAGCATCACCGCCGCGTGTTCGCCCAGCGACTCGAAGAACGCCCGCGCTTCCGCCAACGTCACCGCCTCGTCCGAGCCGGCAATCACCGCGACGCCCGCCTCGCGCGCCGCCTGCCGCGCGCGCACCTTGTCGCCGAACAGGTTGAGCAGCCGAGGCGTCGGCCCGACGAACGTGATCCCCGCCTCCCCGCAGCGCCGCGCAAACTCCGCCGACTCCGCCAGGAATCCATAGCCCGGATGCACTGCGTCGCAGCCGCTCGACTGCGCTGCGGCGATCAGTCCCTCGATGTTCAGGTACGCCGGCACGCCCAGCCCGTCCAACGCGACCGCCTCATCGGCCGCGTGGACGTGCAGCGACTTCGCATCGTCCTGGGAATAGACCGCGACCGTTGCGATCCCCAGATCAGACGCGGCGCGGGCCACCCGAATCGCAATCTCCCCGCGATTGGCAATCAGCAGCTTGGACACAGAACTACTCGCGGGCATACGTCACTCCATTCGCCGTCAGGACCGGCAGCGCATCCGTCAATCAGCCGCAAGATACCAGCGCTCAGCGCGGCGGCCCGAGGTCGTCCATTGTTCCCGTGACGCGGCGCGTCACCAGTGATCGATACTCCGCCTCGCTCAGACCCAACTCTGCGGACAGCACCTCGAATGAGTGCTCGCCGACGCACGGCGACGGCCGCAGCACCCGATCCTCCACGCCGCTGAAGCGCCAGGGCGCGCCCGGCAGCCATGATGGGCCTACTTCAGGATGCTCCACCGACTGTACGAAGCCGCTCGACAGCAGGTATGGATCTGGCTCCGCGAACTGGTCGTACGGACGCGCCACGCGCGCCGCGTCGATGCCTGCTCGCAGCAGCCGACGTTCCACTGCCTCCGCCGTCTGCTCGGCCGTCCACGCCTCGACCAGCACATCGAGCGCCGACTCATTCGTCTTGCGCGAGGCGGCGTTGGCAAATCGGACGTCCTCAGCCAGCTCCGGCCGACCCAGCTCCGCGCACAGCGCCCGCCAGTCGGCGTCGGTTTCCACGCTGATTGCGACCCACTCATCCTCGCCGAAGCAGCGGAACACGTTATGTGGCGCCCGCTGCCGATCGTGATTGCCCAGCGGCCGCGGCAGCCGGCCGGTCGCGTCGAACTCTGTGATCGCGTCCCCGACGACCACGCCCATCGCCTCCAGCATCGCCACGTCGATCTCCTGCGGTCCGCCGACCCGCTCGCGCCTCTCCAGCGCCGCCAAGACTGCCGCCGCCATTGCGTAGCCCGAAATCGGGTCGGGATAGAGGCCGCCCGTGTTCATCCCCGCGTCGCCCGCGTAGCCGTGGATTGACGACAGGCCAGACATCGGCTCCGTCGTCGCTCCGTTAGCCGGATACGACGCGTACGGCCCCGTGACGCCGTAGCCCGAGATGCGCGCCAGGATCACGTCCGGCCGCTTCTGGGCCAGCGTCTCGAGCGTGATTCCCCAACCACTCAGCACGCCGGGGCGGAAGTTCTCCGCGACGATGTCGAACTCGGGGGCCATGCGCCAGAACAGGTCCTGACCCGCCTTGCTGCGCAGATCGAGGGTGATTCCCTTCTTGTTCAGGTTGACCGAGTTGAACAGCCCCTGCGTGTTGACCGCGTGCTGTGTCTTCGTCTCGTCTCGAATCGCGTTTGGCACCCAGGGCCGCACCATGCGCCAGATATCCACCCGCTGCAGCGCCTCGATCTGCACCACGTCCGCCCCCAGAAACGCGAGCAGTTCCGTCCCAAACGTCCCGCTCCAGGCCTGGGTGAAGGTGAGAATGCGGACGCCGTCCAGGGGGCCGCTTTGCGTGGGCCCGGTGCGCCTCGACTTGGCTGTGGGGGCTGTGGGGGCTGTGGGGGCTGTGGAGGCTGTGGAGGCTGTGGAGGTCGTTGACCGCGCCGGTCCCGCCTGATCGGAACCCAGCGCGGGCGCGGACGCGCGGAGCGACCAGCTGCGCGGCGTCATTGGATGCGGATCGCCCGACGCCCGCACCGACTCGCCGTCCAGCTTCGTCTCCACGATGAATCCGCGCGCCGCCAACTGGTCGTTCTCCGCGAGCTCGGGAATTGTTTGCAGGACGCCCGAGATGCAGCGCAGCCGCGCCAGATTGTGGAACAGCGGCCACTTCTCGATCGCGATCAGCTCCCGCGCCACGCCCGCCTGCACCGGCGCGAGGTCTTTCGCGTAGCGGCCGTCGCGCGCCTGCAGATCCTCGCGCGCGCCCTGATCGGGGAGGCTGAACAGCGCCATCGCCTGCGGCCAATTGTGCCAGTCGCCGAAGCCGAAGTTCATCCGCCCGTCCGCGGCGTCGTACAGCGGACCCGGCTCGCCCCGCGGCCGGCCGCCGGTCGCGCCCCGCGACCAACCCGAGCCCTGGTAGATCGCTCCAATCGCCCACGGGTACGCCGTATGCGTCAGCGCCTCGAACTCGCGCACATCGACGACCTCCGCGACCGCCGTCTCCGTTCGCCGGCGCAGCGCTGCCGCCCCCGCGACGAATCCCGCCCAGCCGCCAACATAGCCAAATTGCCTGGACGGGAGACTCACGGGCGGTTCATCGCGCAGCGCGTTGATGTGCGCCCAGCCGGCGCGCGCGTTGAGCGTCAGATTGCCCGCCGGCGCCTCGGCCAGCGGCCCGTCCAGGCCGAACGGCGTCACCGACAGCTGCACCGCGTCCGCGCGCAGCGCCGCCAGCGGCCACGCCGCCAGCGCCGCTGGCCCGTCGGTCGTGATCACCAGGTCCGCGCCGGCGATCCAGTCTGCCGCCTCCGCTGGGTCGGTGATCACGGTGGAGCGCTTGTTCCAGTTCACGTAGCCGTGCAGGACCGAGCGTTCGGGGCCTGGTTCGTCCTGGAGAAACGGCGCTTCCCGCCGCAGCGGATGACCCTCCGGCGGCTCCAGCATCACCACGTCCGCCCCGTGATCAGCAAACAGCCGCGCCGCGAACGCGCCCGCCATCCGCCGCGACAGATCGACCACCACCAGGCCCGCGTAGGCGGGAATCGCCGTTGCATCAGTCACCGCTCATCGCCCCGTCTCTGCGCTCCACTGCGATCAGCCTCACGGTATCGGATGACCCCACGCGCCACGCGGAAGGGGCGCGGACGCCTGACGTATCCTCAGCCCACAGGTGGGAGAAGGCCATGACGACATACGACGACATCATTATCGGCGCTGGCTCGGCGGGGGCGGTGATCGCGGCGCGGCTCTCCGAGGATCCGGCGCGGCGCGTGCTCCTGCTTGAGGCCGGGCCTGATTACACCCGTGTTGAGGACATGCCCCGCGATCTGCTCAAGCCCTGGGTTTCCTGGCGCGACCACGACTGGGGCTTCCGCGCCAATGCGCGGCACGGCCGCGAGTTTCCCCTGCACCGCGGCAAGGTCATGGGCGGCTCCTCCGCCGTTAACGGCACCATCGCCCTGCGCGGCGTCCCCGGGGACTTCGAGGCCTGGGTCGCGCAGGGCTGCGACGAGTGGTCGTTTGAAGACGTGCTCCCCTACTACCGGCGGCTGGAATCCGACCCCGAAGGCGGCGACTTTCACGGGAGCGCGGGGCCGGTGCCCATCGAGCGCACCGACGCTGACGCCTGGCAGCCGCTGCAGCGCGCCTTCTACGAGGCCTGCGTGGAGAGCGGCTTCAGCGATGTCTGGGATCACAATCTGCCCGATGCGACGGGCGTCGGCCCCTGGCCACGCAACCGCCGCGACGGCAACCGCATCTCGACCAACATCGCCTACCTGCTGGGCATCCGCGACCGCGCGAACCTCACCATCCGCCACGGTGTGCTCGTGGACCAGCTCAGCTTCTCCGACGCCGCCGGCGCGCGCGTCAACGGCGTCATCCTCAGCGACGGTGAGGTGATTCACGCCGACCGCGTCTGCGTCTCTGCCGGCGCGGCCGTCTCGCCCGCCATCCTGCTGCGCAGCGGCATTGGCCCGGCCGAGAAGCTGGCGCCGCACGGAATCGGCCAGCGCGCCGCCCTGCCTGGCGTCGGCGAGAACCTGATCGATCACTTTGGCACCGGCGTCCAGGCCTTCCCCAAGCCCGACGTCGTCCATGACCCTGACATCGTCACCGAAATTGGCGTCCGCTACACCGCGGCCGGCTCCGAGCAGTTCAACGACATGCAGCTCGCGATCTCCACGATCTGGGACGAGGAGCAGGTGCGCGGCCTGACCGACGCGCCGCGCCAGCACCCTTCATTTGGCATCGGCGCCGTCATCCAGCGCCCCTACTCGCGCGGCGCCGTCACCCTGCGCTCCACTGACCCGGCCGAGCAGCCGCAGCTCGACATGCACTACGCCTCGCATCCCGAAGACCTGCGCCGCCTGATGGACGGCGCGCGCCTCTGTTGGGAGATCATGCACTCGGACGCCATCGCCTCCTTCACCGAGCGCGTGATCGCGCCGCGCCCTGAGGTGATGGAATCGGACAACGCCCTCGCCGACTACATCCGCCGCACCACCTCGACGACCTGGCACATTTGCGGTACCGCGCGGATGGGTCAGCCTACCGACCCGCTTGCCGTCACCGACCAACAGGGGCGCGTCCACCAGGTCGAGAACCTCCGCGTCGCCGACGCTTCGATTATGCCCGACATCGTCAGCTGCAACACCAACCTCACCACCATCATGATCGGCGAGCGCGTCGCAGAATCTCTGCGCGAGGGCTAGTGATGGGGTCCCGACCGCCGCCCGTTACCCAGCGGGCGTCGAGCAGGTAGGCGGCGCTCACCCAGGCAGACTCCGGCCACGGGTCCGGCCCGATGTACAGCAGGACAACTCGGTTTGCCTGCACCGCATACCGATCAACGTCCGCGAAGGACAGGGGCGAAGAATCCTCGAGCAGATCAATCAGTTCCCGCGGCAACTCGCCATTACCAGGCGAAACCTGTCGGTAGCGCTACCGTTTCGCTCAAGATCATCGCAAACTGATCAGTCGAGCCGTTCAGACCAACCTCATCCGGTTCAGGCAGCCGTTTCCAGAGCTCGCGCACGTCCTCCTCGCCTGAACACCCGGTCAACACCCTGCCGATCAGAGGTATGCCAAGTATTACAAACTCCGCAATTTTCCTCAGAGTCATGTCCTGACCTCAAGGCGTTCCGCTGCGTCAACACTCCTACTCTCGAACGGCGACGGGGGCTTCCTTGCTGTCACAAGGAAAGGCCCAGGGCTCCTGCTGGATCTCCCAGCGCACGGTATCCTTGACCCTGCGTTCATAGCGTACGAGTTGCATCTCCTCATACACAAAGCTAGTCGCAGGATTGCCCACTCGCCTCGGGACGCCACTCGTGACCAGCAGGACACTCTCAGCGCCGACCTGCTGATGCGTAGCTTGACCGATCTCAAAGCCTCGAGATTTTGCCAAGGCCATGATCTCGGCCGTCAGCGAATCAGACATACTCAGTCCCGTGACGATTGGAACACCATCGGGTTTATATGTCGCAAACCCCATGCAGAGAGTGCCGTATCTCTCTTGTAGGGCTTGTACCTCATTTGCGTGATTCCACTCAGAGTAGGCGCGGGCTCCGCATCGGCGTCCGACGATGACACGGCCCGCCAAACCAGAACACAGCCAATCACGATCGGGGTGAGAACTCCGATCGGCAATGTCAACGCAGTCGGAGGCCGGGCGTTCTGCAGCTTCATCGGCGCGTCCGATCCGCTCAAGGCAGCCCCGACTTCTGCGGGCGCGACACCGCCATTGACCTTGCCGCCGGGGTGAACGTCCGCGCCCCGTTGCGGCCATTGCTTGACACGCCGTTCGACGCGATTGCGGTCACCGACGGCGGCGCGGACGCGGGCGGCTGTCCGCCCGGCGTACCGCCCTCCCACTGCATCTGCGTCTGCCGCTGCCGCTTGGGCACGAGAATCCAGCCGACGATTCCTGAAATCAAGGCGAAGATGATCCCGAACCGCATCGTGTCGGTGATTGCGTCGACGAACGACTCTCGCATGACCAGCTGCACCTGCGGCGCGAGCTCCTGACCCAGGGTCGGCAGGACTTCCCGCGCCGCGCCGATGCCGGTCGAGATCGTCTCGACCGCCTGCTCGGCGACGCCCAACGGGGCCAGGCCTGAGGTCACGCCGGACGAGTAGACCGCGGCCGCGAACGAGCCGAGGATGGCAATCGCCAGCGTCCCGCCCAGCTGCCGCCCGGCGTTGTTGACCGCCGACGCCTTGCCCGCCAGGTCGACCGGCACCGCCGCCATCGAGGTGTCCGTCGTGGCCGGCATATGCATCGCGCCGCCCATTCCGAGGAAGGCCAGGGTCAGGCCGATCATCCAGTAGGGCGTGTCGATGTCGAGGATGAAGCTGAGGATCAACAGCGCCCCGCCGCCGTGTACGGCGGGCGCCCAGAAGAGCATGAAGCGCGGACCGACCGTTGGCAGGAGCTTGGCTGCGAGCGGCGCGAAGACCATCATCGCCAGGGCCAGCGGCATCAGGCGCGCGCCGCTCTCCGAGGCTGACATCCCCTGCACCAGCTGGAAGAACTGCGGCATGTAGAACATCACGCCCATGAGCGCGAACATGATGAAGAACATGCCGACCATCGAGCCAGTGAAGTCGCGCTGGCGGAAGAAGGCCATCGGCAGCAGCGGCTGCTCGGTGCGGCGCTCGATGATGATGAACAACAGCGTTGAGATCGCGGCCACTGCGAACGAGCCCACGATCAGCGAATCGCCCCAGCCCCGCTGAATCCCTTCGATGATCGCGAAGACGATCGCCACCATCGCGATCGTCCCCGTGATCGAGCCTGGCACGTCCAGCTTGGTGTGCAGCTGCGAGCGTGATTCCGGCACGACCGCCATGCCGAGCATCGCGGCCAAGGCAATCGGCGCGGGCACCCAGAAGACTCCCGCCCAGCCGACGACGTCGACCAGGATCCCGCCGACCAGCGGCCCGAACGCCATTCCGAAGCCAAGCGCGCCCGACCAGATGCCAATCGCGCGGCCGCGCTCCTCGCGCGGGAAGACGGCGGTGAGGATTGACAGCGTCTGGGGGATGACCAGCGCGCCGCCGAGGCCCTGGAGGCCGCGGCCGATGATCATGGCGTTGGCGTCGGGCGAGAATGCCACGCCGATGGAGGCGATCGTGAAGATCGCCATGCCGATCATCAGGATCTTGCGCCGCCCGAAGCGGTCGCCCAGCGCGCCGGCCAGCAGCAGCAGGCCGCCGAAGATCACCATGTATGCGTCGGCGACCCAGAGGGACTGCGACTCCGACATCTCGAACGCGTGTTTGATCGCCGGCAGCGCCGTGTTGATGATCGTCGCGTCGAGCTGGACCAGCATCTGCGAGCCGGCCAGGACCATCAGGATCGCCCAGCGGCGGCGCGCGGTGGGGCCCGTTCCCGTCGGCGCAGCCGGGGGCGACTGCGCGGTCATGCCATGCGCCAGCGCGGCTGGGCGAGGTCGTCCGCGGTGCGCTCGAAGACGACTCGCACCCGCGCGCCGATCGCCATCGTCCCGCCCAGCGGGGCGTCAACGACCGCGCCCATCAGCTTGATCTCGGGTATGTCGTCCAACTCGATCAGCGCCACCAGGTACGGGCCAAACTCGCGAAGCGTGGGATGCGCCGGATGCACCACCTCGACCCACGACCACACTGTCCCGCGCCCGGCGGTCTCCTCCCACTCCATCGCAAAGCCGTAGCAGGCGTGGCAGTTCAGCTCGGGCGGATACTGGCGCGTGCCGCAATCGGCGCAGCGCTGCACCACCAGGCGACCCTCCGCCGCGGCGGCGAAGTACCCGCCGTTGATCGGATCGTCCGGATCGGGCGTCGTCATCGCCTCCGGAAAAAACGGCGCGTCCAGGAATTCTGCGGGCTCAGATGAAGTAGACATGCCGCAAGGCTAACGCTTCCCACGGATCGCCGACCGACCGGACTGAATGGCGCCGCGCAATCCGACCCGGCAGCAGCGGCCAATAGCCTGTAGCGATATGCGCCGCCTGCTCCTCCCTGTTCTGAGCGCTGTCCTGATCTACATCACATTCAGCGCGCCGGCCGCCGCGGAAGCGCCGCTCTGCGCTCTCGCGCCCGCGTTCGAACAGGAGCTGTTGGACAGCGACATCACGCTCGGCGCTGCCGTCTTTGACCTGCAGACGGGCGTCATCTGGATCGGCGGCTACGCCGGGGCGTACGCGATGCACAGCACGATCAAGGCGCCGGTCGCCTGGGCCGTGATGACCCATGCCTACGATCGCGATCAGGAGCTGACCGCCGGGCAGCGGGCGGCCATTCTCCACATGATCGCCTGGTCTCGCAATGAGGACGTTGAGTCGCTGCTCCGCGTGATCGGTGGACTCGCGGAAATGCAGGCGTACTACGAACGTTGGGGCGTGCCCGAATTGAGCGCGCTGCTGCACCACGCCCAGTGGGGCGCGAGCCGCGCCGAGCCGCAGCAGCTGGCCCGCCTGTTCGCCGCGCTGGCCAACCATGACCCGGACGCCGTCCCCCTGCCCGTCCGCGTCAACGGCCTGGACCTGCTGCGCGCCGTCGTCAGCGAGCAGCGCTGGGGCGCGACCATTCCTGAGCGCGCCCTGCCCGGCTGGGAAGCGCTGATCAAGACTGGCAACCACACCATCCCGCCCTCTCAGGATCAGGACGCCGAGGCGGCCGACTCAAGCGATTCACTCGACGCGGCCGGCTCGAACGACGCGCCGGACGAGGCGCAGGAGCCGGACGAGCCGCCCGAGGAGCGGGAAGACGAGGCGGGCGCCACGCTCGCCCCTGGCGAGCCCAGCGCAGCGCGGCCTCTGGTGCGGATGAACAGCGCCGCGATCTGGCTCTCCCCGCCCTGGCAGGGCAGCCAGCCGCGTTATGTGATCACGCTCATGCAGGAGAGCTTCCGCACCTGGCCCGGCTCGCTCGAGTTCCAGAACCGGATCGGCCGCCTGCTCGCCGAGGCCGTCGTCCAGCGCGAAGCCAGCGTCTGGGCGCTGCCCAGTAGCAGCTGCCTCAAACGCGCCCTCGCCTAGCTCTCGCCGGCGCTCAGCCTGCGCCTTCGCCGACCGGATCGACGGCCGCGGCCCACTGAGACAGGCGCGACATACCTAGTTGACCAGATACGCGGAGCTGTGCGTAACTCGGCATTTGGGCTGTCAGTTGGGCGGGGAGCGGAATAGTTTCTGGGCATGAGACACACACACGCGAATCGCCGCTTCCGCCTCAGCCTCTGGCGCAGCGCCCGCTGGGCCGCGCTCATTGGCCTGACCTCAACCGCGATCTGGCTGCTGTCCGGAGTCGCCGCTGCCGACGAGCCGCCGGCCTCCGCGCTCCGCTCTCCGCGAAGCAATCCGAGCGCCGAGACCGCCGTCGTGCCGACGGTCGAGACGCCGGCCGTGTGGGTGGCCGATGCATCCCAATTTCCACAGCCGCTCTGCGCCCTCTCCGCGGATGCGTCTGAGCGGACCCACAGCCTCGCCGGCCGGATCGGGGCGGCGGTCGTCGATATCCGCACGGGCGAGACCTGGAGCGGCGGCGGCGGCGGCCAGACGTTCACCCTGCACAGTGTCTCCAAGGCGGTACTCGCGTTCGCCGCGCTCACCCAGATCGCCGATGACGCCGCGCAGAGTCACGCGGACGACCCGGAAGCAGAGCAGGAAGAGGTGCCCGAGCCGTATCTCGACTCGGACATGAGCTTCCAGATCTGGCACATGATCGTGATGGGCGAGAACTGGGCCGCCAAGAATGTGGTCAATTGGCTCGGCGGCACCGAGGCCATGGCGCAGTTCTACCGCCGCGTCGGGGCGGAGCAGATGGCGCAGGGTGTCCACGACACCTCCTGGGGCCTCGGCGTCGGTCTCGTGCACGAGGTGGCCCACTTCTTCGCTCAGGCGGCCGGCTCCGAGTCGGTTCCCGAATGGGCGCGCGAGCGCGCCTACTCCTTCCTCACTCTGACCACCCCGGCCGTAGTCTGGCACCACCTGACAGCGCCCTGGCTGCCCGGCTGGCACGCCGCGACGAAGACCGGTTGGTATTACCTGGCCAACCATGTAGAACGAATCAACCACGCCTCGATCATCTTCGACCGCGACGGCGAGGCGCGCTACAGCATCGTCGTCATGTACGAGGGCGTCGACTGGTTCGACAACATCTGGGG
Organism: Dehalococcoidia bacterium; assembly: GCA_965200625.1. Lineage (GTDB taxonomy): Bacteria > Chloroflexota > Dehalococcoidia > Bin125 > Bin125 > Bin125. The sequence goes on along the minus strand of OZ241375.1, from coordinate 331,975 downwards.
CGGGATCAACGGCGTGCATCGCTCGGTAGCGGCGCAGATCGCGCTGCGCGAGCAGGGGGAGCCGTACGGCGATTCCGCCTGCCAGGCGGCTTCTGGTGACACGGCCCGCTGGCTCTCAGAGCTGGAACACCAGATCAGCCTGACCGGCCCCGCGCCCCGGCCGGCGCACCTCGCCGCCAGCGGCCCGCCGAACCTGATGGCCGTGCTCGGCAGCTAGCGCCCCACCGCTCAGTTCCGCAATCAGTTCCGGAAGATCGCCGACGAGATCGGCGCTGAGGCGGGCCCCGCCGCGACGATGCAGGTGCGCGCGCCCTCGACCGGGTTGGCGGAATCGCCGCGCAGCTGGCGCACCGCCTCGACCGCCAGATTGAAGCCATGCGTGTACGCCTCCGAGAGGTTGCCGCCCGACGTATTGATCGGAAACTCGCCCGCGTGCGGCGCGTCCGGCTCGGCGACCGTCTTTGCCTCCAGCCGGCCGCCCTCGCAGAATGGCCCGCCTTCGCCGACCGCGCAGAACTGGTGATCCTCGAACGCGGTCAGCACCTGACCGGTGAAGTTCTCGTAGAACTGCCCGCAGTCGATCTCCGCCGGCCCCATGCCCGCGGCGGCGTACAGCCGATCGACCATCGTCGAGTAGTTGGAGCCCATGAAGTCGTCGTGCCAGAAGCCGTCCACGACGTTGCCCTGCCGATGCCCTGAGCCCTGCACGGAGGCGGAGAGGTAGACCGGCGTGTCGGTGAAGTCGCGCGCGATTTCCGCCGTGGTCAGGATCATCGCGGCCGCTCCGTCGGTTTCCAGGCAGCAGTCGTAGAGCCGGTACGGATCGGCGATCATCCGCGAGTTCTGATGGTCATCCAACGTGATCGGGCGGCCGTTCATCACGGCGCGCGGATTGCGCTGGGCGTGCTTGTTGGCGGCGACGGCGATCTGCCCCAGCTGCGCCGAGGTCGTCCCGTACTCGTACATATGGCGCTGCATCTTCATCGCCAGGAACTGCGCCGGCGACATCAGTCCCTGCGGCACGTTGAAGGCGTACTGCCCGCGCAGCCGACCGCCGCGCCGCGACAGCCCGAAGCGTCCGAACTCACCCTGCGCCAGGGCGCGGTAGACCACGACGAAGTTGGCGTAGCCGGCAACAATCCCCGCCGCCGCGTTGCTGATCGCCGCGCAGACGCCGCCTCCGCCGCCGCCGTAGACCATTGAGGCGAAGGCGTAGTGCGGCAGGTCGAGCGCGGTTGAGAGCCGGTTGGGATCGTTGCGGTCGGCGGAGTAGGAGGAGAAGCCGTCCAACATGCGCGGCTCCAGCCCGGCGTCGGCGCAGGCGGCGAGGATCGCCTCCAGCGCCAGCCGAAACTCCGGCCGCCCAATGCGGCCGTGCTTCGTGTACTCCGTCTCGCCGACGCCAATCACCGCCACCCGATCGCGGATGTTCCGGTCGTATTCGTAGCTCATCGCCAACCCTCCAGTTACGCGGAGAGGGTAAGCGATCAGGCGGCGGTCCCTTCAGCCCCGAGAATTTCGGAGCGGACGTAGCGCTGGAACGCTTCGACCGACGTGAAGTATCGGAAGCCGGCTTGGGAGGCGGCGGCGGCGACCTCGGACGGCTCGTCAAGCAGGACGGCCACCGGCTGCGTCAGCCCGGCTTGCACACCCCGCGGCCAGGCGAGGTCGAGCAGCACGCCGCCCGGCTGCTCTCCAGCGTCGAGCTCGAATTCCAGCTCACCCGGGTTGAGGCTGAGTTCGACCATCCAGTGCCTGAGCTCTGCCAACGCCAGCGTCTCGTCATCCGGCAAGCCCATGGCCGCGGTGGCGATCTGGGTCCCGGCAAGCTCTCCAGAGCGCAGCCCCGTCAGCAGGTCGTTGACCGCTGCCGTCAGCAGCACGCGCCGCTTGGCGAGGAACTCCGGGTAGCGATCCAGCGTCCAGGGCTTACTGCCCGAGTCGGGGATCCACTGAGAGGCCAGGGCTCCCGGTTGATTGGCCTGCACTTCGGGGAAGTAGCGCTCGGGCAAACGGTTGCTGATGGACTTGTTGCAGGATGCGGTCAGGAAGCAGAAGTTGGCGAGCTCGTTGATCTCGCCGCTCGAGTAGCCGTACCGCCGCAACTGCGACTTGGGGAAGATGTGATGCACTTCCAAGGCAGAGCTCTTGCCGAGCAGCGCCTCATGGAGCGGCAAGCCGTTGCAGAAATCGCGCGCGCCGCCGACTCGGGTGAGCAGGTACAGCACCGGATAGAAGCGCGAGTTGCGCGTACTGGCTTTGAAGTGAATGGGACTGATCCCGGCGGTTCCAACGGCCAGATGAAGCCGATCCATGAGCCGGCTGAGGCCCGCGCCAGCCTCTTCTAGCGTCTCGAGATCGGCGTCCATCACCGTTTCGGTGGAACCCGAATACTTGCCCCACATACCGCATTGGACGTACCAATAGAGCAGCAGGTCAGCTTCTGCGCTCGGCAGGTTGGCGCCGTGACGGTCGAGATAGTGAGCCATGACTGGCAGCGCGTTGCGGGCGAACACCACTCGGCCGTGGTCGAGTCCCAGGCGGCCGCTGATCAGGTTCAGGGCCGCATCAATCGGGCTCGCGGCTCGTCGTACGCCGCTTTTCACCTCATCGACATCACTTCTTTCGAGAAACTGCAACCGCGCCTCGCCGTTCAGAATCGTGTTCACCGAGCGCAGGAACCAGTCCAGATCGAACCGCTCAAAGCCGGCCGCTTCCCAGCGACTCAGATGCGCCTTCATCACCTCCCGCCCTTCGGGCCACTGGGCGCAGATTCGGGCTATGGCAAGATCGCCGGTGGAGAGCTTGGTGCCGCCGCTGTTGACGCGGTTGAAGATATCGACCACAACGTCCAGCGTCTTGTCCGGGCCTGAGATGACGTCTTCGCCAATGTCAATGTCCAGAATCCCGAGCAGGTGGCTCAGGCGAGTCAGGTATTCGGCCAACTGCTCGCCAGGAATTCCTTCAGCGGTAAACTTGTTTGCATACGCGCCGACTCCATTGGGTCCTTCACTCATCAACTCCGTGACATCAATCCACAACGGGTCGTCCGCCATCTTGACGGGCTGATAGAACTCAAACACCTGGTCGTCGAGATGAAAGTGCAGACCCGTGAACGTCTCTGGGCTGCCGTCGAAAAATGCGGGCGGCTTGCCGCGGATCACTCCGTAGAGCGTCGTCATCCGTTGCTGGCCGTCGAGAAGCAGGCGGACCGGACTGGCCGCGGGCGGCACGTCGCCTCGCACTGCGAGGCCGCTCGCCGCCGTGTCCCAAAATAGCAGCGAACCGACGGGATAGCGCCGATAGAGGGACTCAAAGAACCTCCGCACCTGCTCGCGGTTCCAGACGTAGCCGCGCTGAAACTCGGGTAGCACGACAAAGCCGTCGTCGACATAGGACAGAAATGTGTCAATCTTCATGGCTGGCTCCCGCTGCGGCCGTCGCAATCCCGGCCGTCCTGGTCTGGCGACTCCCCTAGTATGAGCGCTGACATCGAACGTTGCACCAGGAGCCCGCCATGACCTTCGCCGACCTTCCTGCTTCTGACCCTGCTTCTTTGGGCCTTGACCCGGCTCGCTTGGCCCGCGTTGATGCGCGGATGGCTCAGGCGGTCTCGAATGGTGAGGTGCCGGGGGTGGTCACGGTGCTGCTGCGGCATGGACATGTGGCGCATGTCTCGGCGCACGGGTACCTCGACAGTGAGCGCCAGAATCCGCTGCCGCTGGACGCGCTCTTCCGCATGTACTCGCAGACCAAGCCCGTCACCGCCGCGCTGACGATGCAGCTGCAGGAAGAGGGGCTGTTCTACGTCGATGAACCGATCACCAAGTGGTTGCCCGAGTTTGAGAACCGCCAGGTGCTGTCGCCGCTCGACCCGCCCAACAAGGTGCGCGGACAGGGGCTGCTGCTCGGCCAGACCGTGCCGATGACGCGCCAGATCACGATCCGCGATCTTCTCACGATGACCTCCGGCCTGCCCTCGTTCGGCAACATTCCCTCGGCCATGTTCCCGCTGCTGGAACCGGTCTGGAAGGGGACCGGCTTCGGCCCGACCGACGGCGGCAGGCCCGATCCGAACGTCGTCCACGAAGACCTGGTCCTGGCGATGGCGCAGCTGCCCAACGCGCGCCAGCCTGGCGCCGCGTGGGAGTACGCGATGGACTTTGACGTGCTCACCGTCCTGCTCGAACGCGCCACCGGCCAGAACCTGGACGCGCTGATGCAGGAACGCATCTTCGCGCCGCTCGGGATCGAGGACTGCGGCTTCTACTGTCCTCCCGAGGACGCCGCCCGTCTGGTCACCAATCACTACTGGGGCGAAGACGGCGCGCTCAGCCCGGTCGAGCGGCCGGAGGACTCCGAGAAGGTGCGCGAGTCAGTCGGCAAGCAGATCTCCGGCAACGGCATCTTCGGCGGCGTGCTGATGACTCCCGCCGCCTACACGCGCTTTGCCGCGATGCTGCTCAACGGCGGCGAGCTGGACGGGCAGCGCGTGCTCGGGCGCAAGACGATCGAGCTGATGACCGCGAACCACGTCGGCGCGCTCTGCGGCACGGAAATCGATCTCACCGGACCCGGGTTCGGCTTTGGCTTCGGCTATGCGGTGCGCAACCGGATCGCGGGGACGGCGTATCCCGGCAGCATCGGCACCTACGGCTGGGGCGGTGCGGCCGGCACCTGGTTCTTCGTTGACCCCGCCGAGAACCTCGCCGGCCTCTTCTTCACCCACGTCTTCCTCTACCAGTTCAACCCCGCCGCGTACCTCGAAACCGACTTCGAGAAGGGCGTCTACGAGGCGTTGGTCTAGACGAGCCAGGGGCGGGCGCCGGCTAAATCAGCGAGAGCACCAGGAACACGGCGAGCAGCGGGATCACCACGATCGAGCCGACCAGACCGGGCGGACGGCGCTCGGTCCTGAGCGGCTTGTAGCGCCCGATCGCCAGGCGGCCGACATTCTCGATCAGACTGAGCAGCAGGATCAGGGGCGTCAGGCCCGGGTACTGCGCCACGACGATCCAGGCGAGCGCGGCCATCAGGAGCTGCATCAGGCCCCACTGCGCGAAGAGTGCGATCAGGTTGCCGCCGCCCTCGACGCTCACGTCAATGCTGGCAATGCTCTGCGCGCCGCCGTCGGGGCGGAAGATGTGAATCAGGCTGCGGCCGGTCATCACGACCATCAGCGCGACCAGGAACCAGAACGCCGCATCAGATCCGTTGTAGATCGTGGGATCGTCAGGCAGCACGCTGAACCCTCCAGATCGCTGGTCGCTGATGGTAAGGCGCGGACTCCCCGTGCAGCTTGACCACTCGACATTCCTATACTTGCAGGTGCCGCCAATCGGGACAACTGCGCGGACGGAGGGCTGACGTGCGTGAGCGGTCGCTCGCGGGAACCGCGTCCGTGCGATGACTGCTGCGCCGACCTACCGGGTTGGCGTGCTGGGCGCCGGTTGGGGCACCCGGGTATCGGTCCCGGCGTTCCGCGCGGCGGGTTGGGACGTCGTTGGGCTCTGGAGCCGTCGCGCGGATCGCGCCGCGAGCGAGGCGGCGCGACTGGAGATTCCCTTCTCTACGCACGACGCGGCCGCGCTGATCAGTCGAGCGGACATCGATGCGGTGGCGATCCATACTCCTCCGCACATGCATCTGGAGCTGTGCCAGACCGCCTTCGCCGCCGGTAAGCATGTGCTCTGCGACAAGCCGTTCGCAACAAACGTCGAGGGTGCGCAGCAGCTGCGCTCGGCGGCGGAGGCGAGCGGTCGAACCGCGATGGTGAACTACGAGTTCCGCTTCGCGCCGCTGCGTGTGCTGATCGGTCGGCTGCTCACCGAGGGCGCGATCGGCGACGTGCGGTACGTGACCATGGACTTGCACACCACGAATCCGCTCTTGCAGTTGGAGCGGCCCTGGCGGCTCGATACAAGTCTTGGCGGCGGACTCCTGAATGAACTGGGCTCGCACGCGATCGACCGCTTGCGCCAGTGGTTTGGCGACCTGGCGGAGGTGTCGGCGCGGCTGGCATCGTTCCCGCCCGCCGAGCTGGCGATCGGCCTGACCAGTGAGGATCACCTCAGCGCGAGTTTCACGCTCGCGTCCGGGGGCATCGCAACGCTGTCCATGTCCTGGGTCTCGGATCCGCCGCTGGGCCTGCGCATCGTGATGACAGGTTCCACTGGCGTGATCGAGGCGAGATCGCCAGGCAGCATGTTGACTGAAGGCGAAGTGCGGCTTGGCCGGACGGATGGAAGCGGCTTCATCAGAGTGGAGCCGCCCACGGATCAACACGAGTTAGCGGCAGGCGCGGTGGGCGTGTCGGCGAGACTGATCCAAGTCTTCGCTGAGGGGATCGCCGCAGGCATCTCGCCCGCGCCGAACTTTATCGACGGCTTGCAATCGCAAATCGCGCTGGACGGCGTGCGCAAGTCGGCGGCAACCGGCCGATCCGTGACGCTGGCGCGCCCGATGCCGTAGTGAGCGAACAGATTTCCGTGACTAGCCTTCCAGGTCGCTGATCGTGCGGCGCGGGAAATCGCGGGCGGGATGCTCGCGCAGCACGTCTTCATCCATGTCGATGCCCAGTCCCGGCGCCGTGGGCAGGGCGATATAGCTGTCTTCCACCTGAAACGCCGGCATCGCCGCTTCCTGGCCCCAGGGCTCGAAGTTGACGAAGTACTCGGTGATGATGAAGTTGGGCATCGTCGCGGCTGCGTTGAGCGTGGACGCCAGCGCCATCGTCGTGGAGTTGTAGTTGTGCGGCGCGACTGCGACGAAGTAGACCTCGGCCATCGCGGCGATCTCGGTCAGCTCCTTGATCCCGCCGACGTTCGCCACATCCGGATTGATAATGTCCGCCGCGCGCTGCTCGAAGGCCTCGCGGAACTCGAACTTGGTGTAGAGCTCCTCGCCGGTGACGGTGGGGATGTTGATCTGCGCGGTCGCGGCGGCCAGCGCGGTCATGTTCTCGGCCCAGACCGGTTCCTCGAACCAGAACGGCTCGTACTCCTCGACCATCTGCGCCAGCCGCACTGCGTTCGCAGGGCTGAGGCGGCGGTGAATCTCGAGCAGCACGTCCACTTCCGGGCCGACCGCCTCGCGCACGGCGCGCACGCGCTCGGCGGCGAGGCGCAGCTCCCGCATTCCGACGTAGCTGCGCCACTTGCCCGGCACGGGATCGAACTTGAGCGCCGTGAAGCCGCGCTCGACCATCGCCTGAGCGCGCGCCTGGAGTTCTTCCAGATCGTCCAGTTTCGCCCAGCCGTTGGCGTAGACGCGCAGCCGATCCCGCACCGCGCCGCCGAGCAGTTGGTGCACCGGCGCGCCGGCGCGCTTGCCGGCGAGGTCCCACATCGCTTGCTCGACGCCCGAGATTGCCGAGTAGAGATCCATCGCGCCGCGGCGGTTGCCGAAGTCGTTATGGATCGCGTCGGTCCACGGTTTGATGCGGGTGGCGTCCCAGCCGACGATGTAGCGCCGCATGGCTTCGAGGTGCGCGGTGATCTGGATGTCGCGGTCGGACTGGGTGTAGCACTCGCCCCAGCCGTGCAATCCGTCGGCGGTCTCCAGGCGGACAAAGCAGAGGTTCTTGCCGGCAATGTACCGATCCGGCTGCCCCGTATCGGGGGGCGTCGGATGCACCAGATACCAGCGCAGATCGACGATGGTGGAATCGCGGGAGCTTGCCGTGTGCGCCATGAGCGCCGCCTCTCTCAACTCGACCGGAACAGAGCCGCGCACACAGGCTAAACGCCTCCCCAGTGGGGAGGCGTTTGCCCGTTGTCTGCCCAGCCTGGATCTGGCTAGTCCGCGTAGCCGGGGTCCTCCGATTCGTGTTCGGCGGCGACGGCGCCCATGGCGTTGAGGAGGCGGGCGAAGTCTCGGCCGGCCTGCGTGCCGCGCACGGCGTCGGGCAGCTCCTGGAACCAGCCGGCCAGCTCGTCGAGCTGCTCGGCGGCCAACCCCATCGTCTCGGCGCTCAGCCCCGCCTGCTCGAACCAGCTGTAGCGGTCGGCGGCGAGCCCGACGATTGCGCCGAGGTCGAGCATGGCGTCGTCGCCGAAGCGGCGCACCGGCTAGACGAGCTCCACCTGTTGGCGTTTGGACTCGTCCGCCAGCAGCGTCAGCCAGCGCAGCTCGATCTCGCTCAGATTGAGCACGCGCTCGCGCTGCGCGGCCGCCGTCAGTTCGACCTCGAAGAAGACCGTTGTCGCCGCGCCCATGGGGATTTCGGCGAACTCCCGGCGGTCCTGCTCGAAGTTGCGGTCGGCGGTGACGCGGTTCTCGTAGCCGACCAGCCGCCAGGCGAGCACGGAGTCGTCATCCCAGCGGACTTGCGCGCGGGCCTGGTCGGCGAAGGGGATCGAGAGCGCCAGCCAGTTCTCGCGGCTGAAGGTGGAGCGCGCCTGCGCCGTGTCTTGCAGGTAGCGGTACCAGCCGTTGCCGTACTGGGCGAGCTGCTCCAGGAGCACGTCGTTGTAGTTCTCGATCCCGACGCCGACCGTGATCAGGCGCAGCGGGTTGGAGTCGTCGCGGTCGGCGGCGCTGCGCAGGATGGCGAACGGATCGGTCGCGTCTACGTTGGCGACGCCGTCGGACATGAGGATGACGTAGTTGTACGCCTCCGGCCGCTCGCGGCGGACGTCGTCGGCCAGCTGGACGCCGAGGTTGAGTCCAGCCTGGACATTGGTCGAGCCGCGCGGCGCGAGGTAGTTGATCACGTCCGTGACGCCGCCGTGGCCGGGGCGGTGGTGGTCGATGTAGTCAACGATGCTGTCCGAGAACAACACGACCGCGATGCGATCATCGCGGCTCAGGCCGCGGCGGATCGACTCGGCGGCCACGCGGGCGATCTCGACCCGGTTGCCCTCATTCATCGATCCCGATGAGTCCAGTACCAGGGTCACGTTGAGCGGCGTGTCGTCCGTGAACTCTGGCGCCTGCGTGGCGATGCGGACCAGGTGCAGGTCACGGTGCAGCGGATGCTCGAGGATGTCCGTCGTGACGGCGAAGCTGTCGTCGACCGCGGGCGGGTCGTAGCGGTAGTTGAAGGCGTTAATCCACTCCTCGGCGCGGACGGAGGCGGGGTCGATGGCGTAGCCGGCCTCCACCCAGTTGAGCGCGAGGAAGTAGGAGGTGCGGTCCACGTCCAGGGAGAAAGTGGACGTGTCATCGCGGGCCGCCTCCCGCCAGCCGATGGTTGGATAGTCCTCGAAGGTGGTCGCGCCGGGCTGTTGGGCGGTTTGCGATCGCGGGCTGACGGACGAGGCCTCGGCGTGCTGGGACTCCTGCTGGGCCTCCTGCTGGGCCTCCTCCTCCTGCATGGCCTCTTGTTGTTGCTCCGCCGCCTCCATTTCGTACTCTTGCTCCGCCTCCATCGCCTCCTCTTGAGCCTGTTCCTCCATCGATTGCGCCGCTTGCTGCTCCGGTTCCGCTTGCTGTTCCTGCTGCATCACCTGTTGCGCATGTTGCGCTTCCTGTGCGACTGGTCGCGCGGTTGGTTGCTCCGCGTCGTCCGCGCTGCATCCGACGGCGATGATCGCCAACGCGATCAACGGCGGGATGAGGATGCGGATCCAACCCCCGACTCTCGTGCTGCTGCGGGTCTCGTTCACGTTGGCCTCCTGACCGACTGCTCGGGGCGGCAGATTGACGACCGGCTGCCGCCCCGTACAGAGCTAAACGATGTAAACGGGGAAATAGTTCCCGGAGCACTCGCTTCCCCCCGCAGGGCGTCCAGAAAGAGCGACGATCACCCGCTTATCCCCGCTGGGGGAAAGCTGTCCCGAAGGGAATGAAGAGGGGGCGGCCAAGTCCCGCACAACGGTCAGGGGAGGCCCCTCTGCCTTTGGCATCTCCCCCCGCTCTGGGGGAGGAGAGAAAGGTGGGGCGCTCGTTCCCCCGCAGAGCGGGGAGGGGAGATCGGGAGGGTGCGTTCCAGCCGCGCAGCGGGGAGAGCGCGGAAGGGCGTTCCCTTATCATTGGCGCACACACGCTGACTGCGCCTGAAATGAGATCAAGATGGCCAACGCTCCGACCCGCGTCCACGTCGTTACGGGCGGCTTCCCGCCCGGCTCGCACGGCGGACATGACATGGACTTTGCCCGGCTCAAGCTGCTCGACATGCTCTACGCCGACGGCAACGTCCGCGCCACGACGGGCAACGACTTCACCGATATGTGGAAGTGGCTGTCCGTCACCGACGTGCTGATCACCTACACGGCCGGCCCCTACGCCGACGATCCGCAGAACGAGATTCTGCGCGACTGGATCGGCAACGGCGGCCACTGGGTAGGCTTGCACGGCACCTCGGGCGGCAAGGCGGCGCGCATCGGGAGCGGCAAGCGGGCGATGGTCAAGATGGAGCACCACGAGACGCTCGGCGGCTTCTTCATCAACCATCCGCCGATCAAGCGCTTCACCGTTGACGTGCAGAAGGTCAACTCACCGATCCTCGAGGGTCTGCCCGCGCAGTTCGACGTGATCGACGAGCCGTACATGATCGAGATCACCGACCGCCCCAACACGGACATCCTCCTGACCGCGCCGATCGGCCCCGACAACTGGCCCGACTTCGGTTTCGACTACGAGGAGGACACGGCGATCGAGGCGGACGGCGTCACGCGGGTCTTCGGTTACACGCGCGGGATCGGCGAGGGCGGCGTCTGCTACATCGCGCTTGGCCACTGCCACTCGCCGCTGACCAACTCGCAGCCGTTCGTCGAGGACAACGCCAAAGACGAAAACGGCGACAACCCCAGAACGTTGCGCTTCACCTGGGAGACGGAAGAGTACGCGCAGCTGCTGCGGAACAGCCTCAACTGGGCGCGCGGCTAAGCCCGCCTGGCGCAGGAGCCCGCTGACTACTCGCCGGGCAGGGGCTCGGGGAGGACATCGAGGAGGCCGCTGAAGAGGTCGGCCTCCTCGTCAACGGGGGCCGGCTCCACGGCGCTGCGCGGCTGGGCGACCTCCGGCTGGGCGCTGAAGAGCGCGCTGAAAATTGACTCTGCGTGCTCGATGAAGCCCAGCGAGCCGACGCCCTCCACGTAGACCGGCCGGCAATCGGGCAGCTCGGCGGCGATCCGCCGGCCCATCTGGATGGGGTGCGATTCGTCCAACACGCCGTGCCAGAGCATCACGGGGAAGTTGACGTCGCGCAGCTCGAAGCCCCACGGCTCCAGATGATGGCGCGCTTCGTCGCCGGCGGCCGCGGGTCCCTGGCGGAAGGCTTCGCGCAGGTCGGAGATGCGGTTGGAGAGCGTCGGTTCCGAGCCGAGCACCGCGCCGTCGACCGGCGGCATCCGCTTGATCTGTTCGGCGACGACGCGCTCGGGGCGCTTCTGGACGGAGCGCCCGTAGCCGCGCATCCAGAGCGAGGCGAGGCGCCGCGACTTGAGGAAGAGCGTGTAGATCAAGCGCCACTCGTAGGACATGCCCTCGAGCACGTCGCCGGAATCGATCGAGCCCAGCCCGGAGATCAGCGCCACGCGATGCAGCCGCTCGGGCATCTGCAGCGCGCAGGCGAGCGTGTAGGGCAGGCCGGCGGAGATCCCGGCGATTGAGAACTGCGCCAGCTCCAGCTGGTCGGCCAGCTGGCGCAGATCGGCCGGCCAGTCGAGAATCGCGCGGCCTGGCAGAGGATCGGAATAGCCGAACCCCGGCCGCTCGGGCGCGATCAAGCGCACCCCGGCGCGCGCCGCGCCGGCATCCATCACCGCCGCGGCGACGCGCGAGGAGGGAATCCCGTGGTGGAAAAACAGCGGCTCCCCGGCGGGGTCGCCGTACTCGGTCCAGCTCAGCGCCCGTCCGTCCGCCAGCCGCACCACGCTATGTGGTGGCTCCGGATCGTCGTCGGGCGCGAGTCGTGAGATGTCGGCGGTCGCCATATCTAATGATCGTACCACTCAGAACGATCAACAGAAATCGATGTGGAACATTTGCTCAGTCGGCCTTGGCCGGCTCGGAGACGAGCAGCTCGGCCTCGACGTCGTCGGCGAGGTTCTCGAGCACTGGCGTTTCGCCCAGGCAGCCGTCCTCGACCGGCATCCCGAAGGCGTCGGTGAAGTAGCGGTAGGACTCGTACTGGTCGCCGTACTTCATGTGGCCGGCGGTGTGGTGGGCGGCGGAGAGCAGCAGCGTGTCGCGCATCCCGGACGAGGTGCGGCGGTAGTCCTCCAACATGCAGAGGCCGATCTCCTGGTTGTGCGGATCGTTGCCCTGCTTGGCGATGCCGTCCGCCAGGGTCTCGACCAGCGGCCCGTCGTCGTAGCCCTGCTTGAGGTAGTTCTCGGTCCAGTAGACCGACTGCTCGGTGTCGAGCGCGAGCATCGCCTCGTTGAGTTCGGCCAGCAGCCGGCCCTGCGCCATCGGCGGGGCGTCTTCGCCGCGGCCGTAGCCGGCGAAGTAGGTGGCCGCGCCGCGCGTCTTGTTGCCCTTCGAGTTGGTCACCCAGTGCGCGCACTGGTTGATGAAGTTGGCGGCGATGAAGAGCAGCTTGGTCTGGTGGGGGTGGTCGAAGTGCGCGTAGAACCAGCCGAGCATGTTGGTGTACTCGTAGCCGTGCTGGGGCATCGAGAAGTTGGCGGGCAGGCCGCATTCGAGCACGACGCGGGCCGCCGCGATCTGAATTGCGTCCAGGATCGACTTGGGCGAGCGCCCGGCCTTGAGCAGCGCGACCAGGTCCTCGATGTAGGACTCCTCCGGCTCGCGGATGATTGAGCGGATCAGTCCCTCCGCCTCGGGCGGCGAGAGCGGGATCTGGTTGCGGAACAGCTCCTGGTCGCGGGTGCTGGTCACGGTCGCGTTGAGGGAGGAGCTGGGCGCCTCCTCCTCGAGGTGGTACATCATGATCTGGCAGGCGGACTCGTAGAGCGAGTACCAGCGCGGCCCGACGGCGATGTCGGGGACGCCGGCGTAGAGCACGTGGTGCGCGTTGTCCCAGCCGATCGCTTGGCCCAGCTGGATCGTGGCGCGGGCGCGGAAGGACTTGTGCCCGGTCGTGTAGGAGCGGTTCCAGAACATCCGATCCTGCACGTCGATCAGGCCGGCGAACATCAGCTGCGCGAGGATCTCTTCGCGGCGCTCGGGGAACTGCTCCCAGAGGCCGAGGAAGAGCGCGTACTCCTCGTCGACGTGGCCGTACTGGACCAGCGAGAGCCAGGTGTTGAGCCCCTCTTCGAGCGAGCCGTCCCAGCGCGCCGGTTCCTGATCGTCCCAGTGCGCTGCGGGGGGCGCGGGGCCGTCCGGATACTTGGCGGGATCATAGGTGCGCCGCGAGTAGTGGCCCGGCATCCGGCCCTTGAGCTGGTTCCAGATGTCCAGCCCGGTCGGCACGTACCACGCCGTCTGGCTGAGCGGCAGGTGGCGCATCTCCTCCGAGACCAGATTCTGCAAGCCCAGCGTCGCGCGGGAAGAGAGCAGGCAGTGGTCGTTGTTGACGAAGCGCACGACGCCCGAGTCGATCCGCTGGTGGTAGGGCACGTGCGTGTAGGGCGCGTGCGCGCGAATCGTCTCCGAGAGGATCTCGGTCGTCGGGCGGCCGCCCTTGATCAGGTCGAATGCCTGATGCAGAGCGGAGGTGTTGTCGCGCCCGACCACCGTCTCGCGGTAGCGGTCATAGGCGGCGGCGGTCTCCCGATCCATGTAGGCGGGTGAACTGCCGCTGTTGCCGTCGCCGGATGTCTTGTGCAGGCTCATGGAGCGCTCCAGGCACTGAATGCGGAGGTGCTGGTCTTGCCGCGCAGTATAGCGACGGAGCGCCCGAGCGCTCTCACTGGCTCCACCGGCCAGACAAAACGCTGCGCCGCGCCGCCTGGGGCGCGTCTGACCAGCGGCGGCGGTCAGGCTCCTGCCCACTCCTGAACAATTTCCGTGAATGTCCTATATTTGACACGACAAACATTGCGCGGGTCCGACCGTCCCCGCCCGCGCGCATCGGAGTTGCAGAGAGGTGTCCCATGTCCGAAGACCAACGCGCGCTGGTTGCCCATCTCATGCGCCGCGCCGGCGCCGGCGTGACGCCGGCCGAGCTCGACGAGCTCGCCCAGCGGCCGTATGACGAGATCGTTGAGGCACTGGTCAACCCGGTGATGGCGGACGATGACGATGACCTCGTCTTCCGCTATTTCCCCGCGCTGGCCAACTCCGACACGCCCTGGCCCTGGAGCGGGCGCTGGATCTACTGGATGGTCAACTCGCAGTCGCCGCTGCGGGAGAAGATGGCGCTCTTCTGGCACCACGTCTTCGCGACCGCCTGGTTCAAGTCGGAGCACGGCCCCTCGATGCCGGTCCACATCCAGATGTTCCGCGAGTACGGCCTCGACAACATGCGCGTGCTGCTGCTCGAGCTCTCGCGCGACCCGCTGATGATCTTCTGGCTGGACAACGTCGAGTCGGTCAAGGGCGCGCCGAACGAGAACTATGGGCGCGAGCTGCTCGAGCTGTTCTCGATGGGCGTCGGCAACTACACCGAAGACGACATCAAGGCGGCCGCCTACAGCTTCACCGGCTGGACTTTCGAGCAGCCGATCCCGCTCTACCCGCACGGCGGCTACCCGGCCCGCTTCGTCTACCGCGACGACCTGCACGACGACTCCGAGAAGGAGTTTCTTGGCCACACCGGCGCGTTCAACGGCGACGACATCATCGACATCATCGTCCAGCAGCCGGCGACCGGCCGCTTCATCGGCCGGCATCTGTACAACTTCTTCGTCAAGGACGAACCGGGCGTCTCGGCCTGGTCGGTGACCGAGCCGGGCAACCCGGAGGCGGTCGCCGAGCTGGCCTCCGCCTTCATGGAGTCGGACGGTGACCTGCGCGCGGTGATGCGCGTGCTCTTCAACGCCGAGTGGTTCAAGGAGGCCCGCTACGAGCGCGTCAAGTGCCCGGCCGAGTGGGTCGCGGGCGCGTACAAGCTCTCGGGCAAGCTCGGCGTCCCGCAGCCCGAGATGTGGAACCTGCACATGACGATGGGCGCGATGGGTCAGAGCCTGATGGACCCGCCCTCGGTCGAAGGCTGGCACACGGGCAAGGAGTGGATCGACGGCGGCACGCTGATGGAGCGGATCAACTTCGCTTCCAAGCTCGTCTCCGACCCGTCTACGCCGGGCGTGCAGGAGCTGGTCAGCCGTCTCCAGGAACAGGGCGCGAGCAGCCCTGAGGCGTTGGTCGACGCGGCGCTCGACTTCGCCGGCCCGCTGGAGGTCTCGGACAACACCCGCGCGGCCTTGCTGGAGGCTGCCGCCGAGGGCGGCGAACTCGGCTTCGGCGACGACCAGCTCGAAGCCACCGGTCAGCGCGCCGCGCAGGCGCTGCGCCTCTTGATCGCCTCCCCCGAGTACCAGTTCGCCTAGCCCCGCAGCGTCACCATCGAGCGCCCAACGGAACGGAACACCCAACATGAGCGGCAACGGACACAGCGAGCAGAAGGACCCCGTCCTCGTCATCGTGCAGCTTTCGGGCGGCAATGACTTCATGAACACGCTGATCCCCTACAACCAGGGGCACTACTACGACGCGCGGCCGTTGGTCGGCATTCCTCAGGACGAGGTGCTGCCGATCAGCGATCAGCTCGGCTTCAACCCCGCCGCCGAGCGCCTGAAGAATATGTACGACGCCGGCGACGTCGCCGTGGTGCAGGGCATCGGCTATCCCAACTCGTCGCGCTCGCACTTCCGCGGCATGGACATCATGCACACCTGCGAGCCGGACCGCATCTCGACCGAGGGCTGGGTCGCCAAGCTGATTGAGCGGCTCGATCCGCAGTCGGAGAACCCGCTGACCGGCGTCAACATCGGCCGCGGGCTGCCCCGCGCGATGGCTGCGCCGGGCGTCACCGCCACCTCCGTCGGCGACCTCGACAACTACGGTCTGATGCCCGACATCCAGGCGGAAGCGGACCGCAACCGCGACCTCGAAATCTTCAAGCGGATGTACACGCCCGCCGTCGGCGCGGGCATGGTGATGGACTATCTGCGCCAGACTGGCACCGACTCGCTGGCCGGCGCCGACATGCTCGCCACCGTGCCGGGTATGTACGAGTCGTCGGTGGAGTACGGCGCCAACCCGATCGCCCGGGCGCTGCGCGACGTGGCGCGCATCCACACCGCTGGGCTGGGCGCGCGCGTCTTCTACACCAACCACATCGGCTACGACACGCACTCGCACCAGCCGCCCGTCCACCCGGGCCTGCTGCGCGACATGACTGGCGCACTCGACGACTTCCTCACCGACCTGCGCGAGCACGACGCGGCTGAGGAGGTTGCGATCCTCGTCTTCACCGAGTTCGGCCGGCGGATGAAGGACAACGGCTCCGGCACCGACCACGGTTCCGGCGGCGGCGCGTTCATCATCGGCGAGCACGTCAACGGCGGCCTCTACGCGGAGTACCCCTCGATCGCGCCCCAGGACTGGCTCAACGGAGAAGACCTGAAGCACACGATCGACTTCCGCGGCATCTACGGCACGATGCTTGAGCAGTGGATGGGC
Source organism: Dehalococcoidia bacterium (assembly GCA_965200625.1). GTDB lineage: Bacteria > Chloroflexota > Dehalococcoidia > Bin125 > Bin125 > Bin125. The sequence continues at coordinate 315,496 of OZ241375.1, read as the reverse complement.
GTCGAGCCGGAGGAGATCGTGGTCGGCGACTTCGAGCAGGTCCGCCCCTTCGCGCGGACGATGCTCACGAACTAGGTTGCCCCACTCCCGGTTGGAGAGGACAGAAGATGGCTTATCCACACGCGATGCTGCGCTGCGGCTACCCCTACGAGCGCGTGCTCGGTATGCGCCGCGTGACAACGTTCCCCGTTGACATCGCCGTCGGCGACGACCGCATCTACGTGATCGGCCGCACCGAGCTCGGCGTCGGCGGGAACATCCGCATGGTCTCGTTGAAGACCGACGACGAACTTGGCGATGACCTGACGCATGGCGATCTGGGCACGATGGCGGACAGCGGCCACGTCTGGCCGGTCGGCCTGCTGCGCAGCGCGGACGGCAACCTGCACGTCCTTGACGAAGGCACGCACAGCGTCACGACCTATTCGCCGGAGGGCGAGAAGCTGAACCAGTGGGGCGCGCACGGCTCCGCGCCCGGCCAGCTCAACCGCCCCTCCGGGATCGCCTTCGACGCGGACGGCAACGTCTGGATTGTGGACACGCAGAACCACCGCCTCCAGCAGTTCTCGCCTTCGGGCGAGCTGCTGGGCGGCTTCGGCGAAGCGGGCGACGGCCCCGCTCAGTTCAACATGCCCTGGGGCATCTCCATCGACGCGGAGGGCGACCTCTACGTCTCTGACTGGCGCAACGACCGCGTCCAGAAGCTGAGCGCCTCGGGCGAGCACATCATGGACTTCGGCACGCGGCCCGGCTACGAAGTGCGGCATCCCCACGGCCTCGCGGTCGACGAACACGGCGACCTCTACGTCGCCGAGCGGGACAAGCACCGCGTCGTGATGTACGACCGGCGCGGGCGTTACGTCGAGTCGTTTTACGGCGACGCGACGCTCTCGCGGATGGGCCGCGAGTACATCCGCGCCAACCAGAAGACGCTTCGGCTGCGGGAGATGACCTCGCTGGAGGAGCAGAAGCGGCTGCGCTTCCCGCAGGGCGTGCGATATCACGAGGGTCGGCTCTACATCTGCGATTTCGGCAGCCACCGCGTCCAGATCTACAGGAAGGACGCGGAACCGCTGACCGAGAGCCAGATTATGCCGGAGCTGCGCGCGCCGACGCTGTCGACGACCTAGCGGCCCGGGCTCGCGCGTCCGAGTTGGTCAGGCGAAGCCGATGCCGATGGTCTTCGGCTTCGCCGCGCACCGCCGCCAGCAGCTCGAGGCGGAGTTCCTGCGCATCGCCGGCTCCATGCGCCAACTCGGCGCGGAGCGTTTCTGGCTGGCCGGCGATCTCGCCCGCAACCAGCTCACCCCCGAGTCCGAGCTGGAGCTGCTGATCGTCCACGAGACCGAGCAGCCCTTCCACCGGCGCTCCGACTTTTTTCAGACTCACCTGCGCCCGCAGGTCGGGACGTCGTTCATCGTCTATACGCCAGCGGAGTTTCTGGATCTCTGCGAGCGCGATCCGTTGATCATCGAGGCCGTCCGCCTCAGTGATGAGGTGGTCGTGTGAGCACGCCCGCGTACGCTGACCAGTCGGCGCGCTGGTTGGCGCAGGCGCGGCACGACCTGGCAGCGGCTGAGTACGCCGAGGCCGGCGGCTTCCACGCGCTGGCCTGCTTTCTCTGTCAGCAGGCGGGGGAGAAGGCCGTCGCCGGCTACCTCTTCGCGCGCGGCGCCGACCACGTCTGGGGCCATGCCCTCGCCGACCTCTGCGAGGACGCGATGCAGCTGGACAAGTCGTTTGACGTGATCAAGTCGGTTGCCATGCTGCTCGACAAGCACTACCAGCCGACCCGCTACCCGACCGGCCTGCCGGGCGGCGTCCCGCACGCTGTCTACGATCAGGTCGACGCCGCCCGCGCGTTGGAGATCGCGCGGGACGTGCTGCAATTTGTCTCGACCAGGCTGAGTACGCTCGACCCGTGATCCAGTTTCGCCACGTCCGCCTGAACGAATACGACTGCGCGATGCTGGCTGACCTCATGGCGCTCCAGGATGCGCCCGACGCGCCGCCGGTGATTGTTGAGGACGCGGTTGCTGAACACGGGCTGGTGTTTCACCCCGAGTTGCGGCATACGGGTTACCATCCCGGCGTCCTGGCCAAGCTGGCGGAACACGGGTTGGTCGATCTGACGCATGTCAGCGAGACGGCTTATCGGGTCTATGTCACCCCCGTGGGACGCGATTGTTATGACGACATGTGCGGCCTGACCTGAGCCCATGCCCGCAACCATAAACCTGAAATCGAGCGAACCGGAGTTGCCGCGCCCGCTCTCGCCGCAGCGGTTGGGCGCGATCCGCAAGCGGCTGCTGCGCTGGTACGACGCGCATGAGCAACCGTTCCCCTGGCGCAACGCCCGCGATCCGTATGCCGCCCTCGTCGCCGCCGTCTGCGCCCAACAGACGCAGATGCCGCGCGTTATGGAAATCTATGACCGCTGGATGACGGCATTCCCCACGCTTGCGGCGCTTGCCGAGGCGGACAGCGCCGAGGCGCTCCGCGTCTGGGGCCGGGCGGGCTATCCGCGCCGCGCCCTCTACTTACAGCGCGCGGCGCGGATTGTGCAGGAGCAGTACGGCGGTCGGCTGCCGCCGGATCGGGAGCAGCTGGAGGCGCTGCCGGGGGTCGGTCCGTTCACGGCGGCGATCGTCTTGAACTTTGGCTTCGGCCTTGACGCCGCCGCCATTGATACCAACATCACGCGCGTGCTGGGCCGCGTACTGTTCGCTGATCTGCAACCGGCAACGACGACTCCGCCGCGACACATACGTTGGGCGGCGGAACGTGTACGAACAGATAAGCAAGCGACGCGCTGGAACCCGGCGTTGATGGATTTCGGGTCAGCAATCTGCAAGCCGCAGCCGCGCTGTGACGCCTGTCCGCTGAGCGGTCTGTGCGCTGCGTATGACGAGTTCCAGGCCGGCGCGCAAGCGGCCGCCGTGCGGGCGCAGGGACCGTTCCGCGGGTCGCAACGCGAACTGCGCGGGATGCTGATGTCGTTGTTACGCGCCGCCCCGGGCGCGTTGGCGCGGGAAGCAGTGATCGCCGAGGTCGCCCGCCGCGCGGGCTGCAAACGTTCGCGGGTGCTATTGGCGGAAGGGTCACTGCTCGCGGACGGACTGATCCAGCAGGTCAATCAGGAGCTGCGCCTGGGCTCGGGCTGAGTGCAGAATGACTGTTGACTAGCGCGCAACAGGCGTGCGTATACTATTCGGCGAGAGCCGTTCGCTTGCATACCCATACTGCGCGGCGTGCAGCGAGCCTCCCTCACGAGTGAGAGGATATGTCTCATGGCTGATTCCCTGAACGATCACCTGCGCGCGGAACTCACTACCATCCAGGCTGAGATCGAACGGCTGGAGAGCCGGCGCGGGTTGATCCAACAACTGCTCGGGCCGGAGCCGGCCGCTCCGCCGCCAGCTCCGGAGCCGGAGCCGGCCGCTCCCCGTCGGCGCGCGGCGCGGCGGACGAAAACCGAGGATGCGCCGAAGCGCAAGCGGCGGCCGCGCGGCCTGATCACGGGTAAGGTGCGCGAGTTCCTCAACCAGCAGACCGAGCCGGTGCACGCGACTGAAATCCTGGCTTTCCTGGAGAAGAACGACGCCGCTCCGCAATCGGAGAAGCCGATGCCGACGCTGCAGTCCACGCTGCAGCGGATGAAGGAGCTGGGCGAGATCGAAAACACGGGCCGCAACCGCTGGGCGCTGGTCTCCCTGGGCAGCGGCGCCGCCGCCAGCGTCGCCAGCGCTGCCAGCAGTGACGACGGCGACAGCGACGAGAGCGCTGCCGAAGCGCCGCCGCCGGTGGCCGCCCCGCCGGTGCGCAGCGACGGCCCGCCGGTCGTGACCTCGACCACCACCTTTGGCACGCGCCCGCTGGGCGGCCAGTAGCCGCGCGCCGGTAACCTACGTGCACCCGACCGCCGCCCAGTGGGGCGGCGGGGCGACATCCGCATCCGACCGCCGAACAGGAGCATCGCGCCATGTTGTTTGAACTCCGCCAGTACACCATCAATGAGGGCCGCCGCGAAGAATTCGTCCGGCTGATGGAAGAACAGATCATTCCCTTCCAGATCCAGCAAGGGATGACCATCCTCGGCTCGTTCATCTCCGAGGAAGACGACAACACCTACGTCTGGATTCGTCGCTTCCACTCGGAGGAAGAGCGCGAGCGCCTCTACGAGGCGGTCTACGGCTCCGACCACTGGACCAACGTGATCGCGCCGCAGGTCGGGGACATGATGAGTCGGGACAGCATCTCGGTGCGTCGCCTCGAGGCGACGCCGCGCTCGCCGATTCAGTAGCGGCCCGGAGTTGTCGCTCGTTGTCTGACTCACGACCAGAAGCGCTGGAGGCCGCGTCGCCGGGCGCGGCGCTGTTTACTCGCGACGGCGATTGCTTTGTCCCGACCGATCGCGCGCGCGGGCCGTGGTCGCCCGACGCCCTGCACGGCAGCCCGGTGGCGGCATTGATCGCGTTCTGCGTTGAAGAGCGCCTCAAGCAACAGCGCGCGCAATCCCCGGATACCGACCGCGGCGCCGTCGGCGAGCTGCGGATCGCGCGGCAAACGACCGACCTGTTCCGGCCCGTCCCCTACGGCCGCCTCCTGGTGGAGGTGGAGCCCGTGCGCAGCGGCCGGCGGCTGGCCGTGTTCCAGACGCGACTCAGCTGTGAGGGCAAGCTGCTGACGCAAGCGCTGACGCTCTGTCTGCGCGGCGCGGCGGCGCTGGGCGCGATTGGCACGGAGTACGCGGCGGACGCGCCGCCGCCGCCCGCCGAGGCGATTCCCAACCGGATCGACCGCGCGGGCAATCGCTGGGTCTCCTATCCGGGCACGTTGGAGATGCGCCATATCGTCCCGCCGGGCGGCGCGGAGCCGCCGGCCGTCTGGATCCGCACCGACGCGCCCGTGCTCGCCGAGGCCCCGCTCTCGCCTGCGGTGCGGGCGGCGTCGATTGCCGATTTTGTCTCGCCCTTCGCCAACATGCAGCCGGGCCGCAGCGGCTATGTCAACGCCGATATCACGATGCACCTGCACCGCGTGCCGGTCGGCGACTGGCACTATCTGCGCGTCGTCTCGCGCGGCGCCGCCGACGGCGTGGCCACCGCCCAGGCAGTGCTGGGCGATCGGCAGGGGGCGTACGGCGGCAGTTCCGCCGCCAGCCTGATTAATCCCTGATCCCGCCCCTGCCGATCTCGCTCGTCTGACCTTGCCCACTGACCATGCGCGCTGACCCGTTCTGTCGACTCGGCGCGCTTCGATATAGCGCGCTTCCGCACGAAGCGTTAATCTCTCCCTATGGCTGGTCGCATTGTTGGCATGGTCTCGGCATTCGTGATCGCGGGCGTCGTTGCCGCGATTGCGGTCTTGCTGACCCTGTCGCTCAACTCGGAGGAAGACGCCGGCCGGCGTTCGGCGAAAGTTCTGGCCGAGTCGGTCGCGCGGTCCCTGCTGGGGACTGACATCGAGAGCCTGAGCGCCGCGCAGATCGACGCGCTGCTCCGGATCAACGATCCCACCCAAGCGGATACGGGCGCGGACAGTCCGGAGCTGTCCGGGATCTGGGTCTTCGATCCTCAGGCGCGCGTCGCCGGCCGCTCGACCGATGCGCGGGAGGAGATCAGGCGGGAGGAGATCGTCCCCGCGCGTCAGGCGATGGCGGACGAGGGCGGGACCGTCATTGAAATGCTGCCAGGCGACGTCTACGCCGCGACGGCGGCGATTCGCGCGTTGGACGGCAGCGCCACCGGCGCGGTGCGGATCGAGTTCACGAGCAACCGGATCGGCACTCACTTCGACCTGTACCGCGCGGAATACTTGATTGGCGCGATCATCATCGTGGTCGCGGTGATTCTCGGCAGCTGGGTGCTCGCCAAGCGTCTGGCGCGGCCGATTGGCAACATGGTTCAGGTCGCCCGCGCGGTCGAGCGCGGGCGTCAGCCGGAGCCGCGCATCGCCGCCGCGCTGCGCAACACCTCGCTGACCCGCGACGAGTACGGCGAACTGGCCGGCGTCTTCCTCGATATGGCGCGCGAGGTCGGCGCGCGCGAGGTGCAGCTCAACGCGCTGGTCGAAGAGCGCACTATTGCGCTGTCCGACAAGAATCGCGCGCTCGAGACTGCCCAGCGGGAGATTCGCAACGACCTGCAGATGGCGCACTCGGTGCAGGCGGCGCTGGTGCCCGCTGATCTGCCGGAAGATCCTCGCGCCAGCGTCGCGGCGTACATGACGCCGGCGCTGGAAGTCGGCGGCGACTTCTATGACGCCTTCCTCACCGACGACGGGCGGCTCGCGTTTGCGATTGCCGACGTCTCCGGCAAGGGCGTCGCCTCGGCGCTGATGATGGCCGTCGGCCGCGCCCTCCTGCGCAGCGCCGCCAATCAGCACCCCGATCCGAGCCAGGCGGTCGCCGCAACGAATGATCAGCTCTGCTCGATGAATCCGAAGGAGCTGTTCATCACGGCCTTCTTCGGGGTGATTGACCTGCAGCTGGGCACCCTGACGTACGTCAACGCGGGCCACGATCCGCCCTACCTGACCCGGCCGAACTCGGCGCCGGAGATGATCCCGCACACAGGCGGGATTGCGCTCGGGGTGCTGCCTGGACTCAACTACGCGGAGACCACCATTCCACTCGATCCTGGCGCCGCGCTCTATCTGTACACCGACGGGATCACCGAAGCGGAAACTAACACTGGCCAGCAGTACGGCCGGGAGCGCCTCGAGGAGCAGCTCGCCGCCCTGGCGGGGAAAGACCCGCAGGAACTGATGGAGACCATCCTCAGCGACCTGCGCGGCTTCATCGGCGACGCCAAGCAGTTCGACGACATTACCTGTCTGGCGCTCAAGTTTGCGGGCGGCGAGGCGGTCACGGATCCGTACGTGCCCGGCCGCGGCGACCAGCGGCAGGCATCCGGCTGGCGGCGGATGCTGGTCCAGCCGACCCTCGAGACCTCGCTGCCGCGGGTGACCGCCTTCATCGACCGCTTCGCGGAAACGGAGGGCATCGATCCGGCGCAGGTCTACAGCCTCAACCTGGCTCTGGATGAACTGCTAACCAACACGCTCCAGCACGGCTTCCCGGGGCGCGTCGAGGAAGCAGAAATCACGGTCGCGATTCGCATCGAGGGCGAGACGGTGATCGTGCGCTACGAGGACAACGGGCCTGAATTCAATCCGCTGGAAGCCGCGCAGCAGGACACCGAGCTCACGTTGGAGGAGCGGCCGATCGGCGGGCTGGGCCTGCAGCTCATCGCCTCGTCGTTCGATTCGGTAAGCTACGAACGCGCGAATGGTCGCAACGTCACTACTCTGCGTCAGAGCGTGAATCCCGCGCTTGATGCCTGACGCCTGAGGCGAAGCGAATCTGTTCGGGCTATCCTGACAGTAGACGGGCATGACTGAGGAGCTGAGGAGTTCTGCAATGGTTGACCTGTACCCCGAATACGACGACAGCGTGTTGGTGCTCAATCCCCTGGGACGCATTGACGGGACGAACGCAAGGGCCTTCGAGGAGGCGCTGCTCGGTCGGATCGAAGCCGGCGACAATCAGATTCTGATGAACTTCGAGGGAATCAACTACATTTCCTCGGCTGGCCTGCGCGTCCTGCTGATGGCGGCCAAGCGCACCAGCCTGGCCAAGGGCCAGCTCGCGCTCTGCGCCGTCCAGGACCACATCCAGGAAGTGTTCAAGTTCTCCGGATTCGCCGAGATCATCCCGATCCACAGCGACCGGCCGGCGGCGCTGAACACCTTCTAGCCAGCGCTGGTCGGACCGGCGTCGACACCCGCACACTCACATCGCCTGAACGACGCCCGCCGAGCGGGCGCGGTTCAGGCGATGCTGTGTGTCCTGCTGACGGCTGGCGAGCCGGCTGCCGCTACAGGCCGAGCTCGGACTCCAGACGCGCGATCGACCGCGAGATGCGGTTGACCAGCTCGTCCGCCTCTTCCAGGTTGGTGACCAGAGGCGGGGCGAAGGGAATCGTCGCCCCGCCGCGGGCGAGCACGCCCTCGTCGCGCAGGTACTGCGTCACCCGCGCGCCGACGTTGTCGGCTTCGTCGAAGTCTTCCCCGCTGGCCGGGTCCTTCTTCAGTTCGACCACGTGCATCAGGCCGACGCCGCGCGTGTGATGAATCGTGCGGTGCTCCTCGCGCAGCTGGACGAGGCGCGAGCGCACATGATCGCCGACGCGGGCCGCGTTCTCGACCAGGCCCTCGCGCTCGATGATGTTGAGGTTGCCCAGCGCGACGGCGCAGGAGACCGGGTTGGCGCCCCAGGTGATCCCGCCGATCGTGCCGTCCTTGCCGGCCTCCTCGAAGGTGCGCGCGATGTTGTCGTTGACCAGCGTCGCGGCGATCGGCGAGTAGCCGGAGGAAATCTGCTTGGCCGTGGTCATGATGTCCGGCTCGACATCGAAGTGGTCCATGCCGAACCACTTGCCGGTGCGGCCGAAGCCGTTGATCACCTCGTCCGCGATCAGCACGATGTCGTGCTTGTCGCAGATCTCGCGCAGCGTCCGCCAGTAGGCCTTGTCTGGCACGTAGCTGCCGTTGGCGGTCGAGATCGGCTCGGCGATCATGGCCGCGACCGTGTTGGGGCCGGCGGCCATGATCACATCCTCAATCGTGCGGGCGCAGAAGACATCGCAGCTGGGGAAGGTCTTCTCGTAGGGGCAGCGGTCGCAGTTGACGTTGGGCACGTGCAGCGAGCCCGGCACGAGCGGCTCGTAGGGCGCGCGCATGGAGTAGCTGGCGGCGTTGACGGAGAGCGCGCCGGCGGTCTGGCCGTGATAGGAGCCGATCCGGGAAATGACCTTGAACTTGGTCCCGTTGCCGCGGATGTGGTGGTATTGCTTGGCGATCTTGAGCGCGTTCTCGACCGCTTCCGAGCCGCCGTTGACGAAGACCGCCTTGCGGATCGTTGACGGGGTCAGTTCGAACAGTTTGGCGGCCAGGTTGACCGCCGGCTCCGAGGCGTAGGCGAAGGTGTTCTGGTAGGCGAGCTGGGACATCTGCGCGTGGGCGATGTCGGCCAGCTCGGTGCGGCCGTGTCCGACCGCGTTGAGCCAGAGGCCGGACATCGCGTCAATGTATTCGCGCCCCTGATCGTCGTGCAGGAAGATGCCCTCGCCCTTCTGGATGACGAGCAGGCCGTCATCCGCCGCGAGGTCGGCGTGCGACTGGGTCGGAATCCAGAGGTGCTCCAGCGATTGCTGACGGAGGGCTGCCTGGGTCTGCGTGGTCATTCGAGGTCCTGTCATGCCATGGGTGTGCCTGACAGGATAGGCGCTGCCTGAGCGTCCTGCCGCCCGCGCTGGCGGCCGGTGGGAGCCAGTCGGGGGCAGCTAGCGCTGCGCCGAGGTCGGCGCGCCGCGCGAGCGCAGGTCGTAGGCCATCACGACGAGGTCGCGCAGGCGGCCGCTGCGGTCCATCACCCAGCCGGGCAGCGTCGCCACGGGGTGGAAGCCGAGCGACTCGAACACGGCCTGCGCGCTGTGCTGGTCGTGCGTCATCCGCGCGGAGATGCGCTCGAGGCCGATCGAGTCGGCGATGGCGAAAATCTCCTCCGCGAGGAAGCGCCCCAGCCCCTGACCGCGAATCTGCGAGTTGACGGTGACGCGGATCTCGCCCATGTGCTCCGTCCAGCCGGCTTCGTTGTGCACCAGCGACGCCTCGCCGACGATGTTGCCGCTATCGATGGCGAGCACGGTGGTTGTGCGGTGCTCGGCGATGTTCTCCAGCCAACGGTCGACCGTGGTCTCGCTGGTGATGTCCCAGGGCAGGTAGAGCAGATCGTCGGTCGAGAGCGAGCGGGCGAAAGCAAGGAAGCGTGAGCGGTCAGCGGCGCTCATCAGGCGCATATCGATCTCGCGGCCGCCGCGCAGGGTGGCGCGGCTCGGATAGCGCCGCGCAATCAGGGCGGCTTGTCGGGCGGATGCTTCGGTGGTCATCGGTCGGCTCCCGTTCCCAGTCCTGACGCGCCGCGGCTTCCTTATGTGCAGTGCGGAATCGCGTGCGCGCAGAGTATCACTGCCTGCCGCGATCGGGCGCGCCGGTCCCGGCAGTGGGGATAACTCTCTGGTAGCGGCTCTAGCTGGAGCTGGAGGGCGGACGCCATCTGGTCGTCTTGGGCTGCAGCCGCGCGCCGCGGTCGGCGGCGGAGTCGATCTCGAGCGTGACATCGTCGCCGGGGTACATCGTCCCCTGCCGCACGACGCGGGCGTAGAGGCGCGAGCGGCCTGGGTGCGTCGCTTGGTTGATGCGGTTGAAATCGCCGTCACGGAAGCAGTGGGAGATGATCCGGCAGGGCGCCGCGTAGGAGGTGATCTCGACGATCACCTGATCGCCAAGGTGGACGCGCGAGCCGGGAACCAGCTTCTTCCAGTCGAGCCCGCGGATGGTCACGTTCTCGCCGGTCGCGCCGGGGCCGATCTGGTGGCCGTCGGCGCGGAGGCTGTCGAGAATCTCCGCCGAGAAGAGACAGACTGCCCGTTCCGTGCCGCCGTGATGGCGGCGGTCGCGCTGGCGATCGCGGGTCAGGCCGTAGTCGTTGACCACCGCCTCGGTGACGGCGCGCTTGGGCACGCCGCCGGGCGAGACGTTCAGCTGCTCAATTCGCCCGTTCGTCCGAACTGTCCGTTCCGCCATCGTGACACCCCGCAGACCGCATACGTTTTCGGCAAGTCTAGGCAGCCAGACAGCTAGACGCGCCAGTGGGCAATCATGCCGTCGACGTAGAGCACGCGCAGGGCGGTCAGCAGACCGGGCAGGAGTTGCATTCGCTGCTGTTCCGGGACGCCTTCGAGGAGGTTGTCGAGCAAGGCGCGTACGGTGCTGCGCCCGTCGATGCGGGCAGCGAGCGCGGCTACGACCATCGAGATCGGCGCGCCCTGCGGCCGTGTCGGCGACGAGATCACCGCGCCCCACTCGAACTGGCCGTCGCCGATCACCGGCTTGCGCGCGAGCTGGACGCCGTCGGCGAGCGTGGGGACGGCGTCGAGCATCGGGCTGCGATTGGGCCAGGCGCTGTCGATCAGCCGCGCCATCTCGGCGTCGCGGGCGGAGCGCTCCGCTTCGACGGCGGCGACGCCCTCGACGAAGTCGGCCGGCGCTTCGCCCCGCTCCAGCACGACGCGCTCATAGCCCTGCGGCGGCTGTCCGGCGACGGCGGCGATGAAGGCCTCGCGCGGCGACACGTCGTCCGCGATCTGCGTGATGCGGCGCGCTTCCCAGAAGTAGGAATCGGAGGTGCGGTTGGAGGCGTAGAAGAGCGCCGCCATCTCGCGGAACTGGTGGTACTGCTGCATGTAGAGCTGGGTGTAGACCGCGGCGGCGGGCTCGTGCAGGTCAGGCTCGCGCAGCGCGGAGGTGACATACGCCGAGGCGAGGACCGCCGACGACATCGCCAGGTGGACGCCGGAGGAGAAGAGCGGATCGATAAAGCAGGCGGCGTCGCCGACGAGAATGTAGCGGTCGCCGACCAAGCGCTGCGCGGTGTACGACCAGTCGCGGATCACGCGCGGCTCGTTCAGCAGCTCCGCCGCCGCCAGCAGCGATGCGGTGCGGCCGGTTTGCGCGAGTTGGTCACGGTAGAACTCGGCGGCGCTGCGCTCCATGAGCTGCGCGCCGCCCCAGGCGGCGTCAACGACCACGCCGACGGACATCACGTCGTCGGGCAGCGGAATCGCCCAGGACCAGCCGTGTTCGTAGGCCTCGATGAAGATGTTGCCCGCGTCCGGCTCAGGCAGGCGCTCGGCGCCGCGGTAGTAGCTGTAGACGGCGAGGTTGCGGAAGAACTCGTCGTGCGTACGCAGCGCGAGGCGGCGGGCGAGCAGGCCGGCCTGTCCGCTGGCGTCCACGATCCAGTCCGCGCGGAAGCGTTCCGTCCCGCCGTCGGGACGCTGCACCGTGACCTCCGCCAATTCCCCGTCCAGCGACGCATCGAGCACCCGCCAGCCCTCGCGCACGTCAACGCCGGAGCGGGCCGCGTTGCGCAGGAGGATGTGGTCGAAGGTGGGCCGCCAGACCTGGTAGGCGTGCGGATAGCGGGCGTTGGTCTCGGCGAAGTGCCAGGACCACGGCTCCGGGTCGCGGCCCCAGACCATCGTCGCGCCGTACTTGGGCGTGAAACCGGCCGCCTCGACCTCGTCGATCACGCCCAGCGTTTCCAGAATCGGAATCGAGGCGGGCAGCAGCGACTCGCCGACATGTTCGCGGGGAAAGACCGCACGCTCAAACAGGACAACGCGAAAGCCCTGCCGAGCAAGGAGGGTCGCAACGGTCGAACCGCCCGGCCCCCCGCCGATGACGATGATTGCCGCCTCGTGCTCGTTGCCCTCAGTCATACTACGCAGCGTACTCGCGGATGCAGCTGTCCGACTTTGCACAGAATAGCTTGAGGCTCAGGCGGGCGGCTCGGTCTGGCCGCAGGTGTCGAGGTAGGGCTGGATGGGGGTGTTGAACAGGGCTTCGAGGTCGAAGGTGCGGAAGTGAAATTCACTTCCATTGTCGACAATAAAGCGGAAGGTGACCATGCGTGCGTCTTGTGCCTGGCGGAGGAAGTCCTCGTTCGCTGCTTCGTCCATCGGTACGATATCATCGAACGCTCCACCTGATCGATGCGGCAGCGGAGCGCTCCAGTTGACCTCCTGGAACGGTTCGTCGTCAAACGCGACGCTGACCTGATAGCCAGGCCGGCCATCAATGGCTGATCCCAACAACAACACTGTAGTCATCAGCTGGAAGGGGGCATCGCTTGAGACGTCCCAGTTGGACGGGCCCATGTTGTAGAAAGGCGCGCAAACGACAAGCAGATGCGAGCCGCCGAACTCAGAGTCGGTCATCTGTGCTACGGTCCCATGTTGCCGCCACTCTGGCACGTATATCGCGCCGTAACCGGCCATCCTGTCTGACTCGGCTGGCGGCTCTCCCGCTGCGCAACGCTCGAGCTCAGGTTGAACTGGAGTTTGGAAGAGACCTCGCGTTGCCACCTCTGTGTTGGCGCCGCCCACGCCCGCGGGACCATCCCCAACGACGAACCTGACAGAATCCGCAGACTGCAGCGCATCAAGGAGAGCGGCAGTCTCATCGGGTTCCGGCGTCAGTCCTGAGAGCGGCATTGATAGATCGTCGCTCCGACTTTCAGGGAACTTCCACACGCTGCGACCTGAAACGCCATTTGAGGCTGCCCATTCGACAGTCCGTCCGCGGCCTGGCTCAACGTCCTCAACCCCCAGCGACAACAAGATCGCATTTGCGGGGTACAGGGATTGCCCCGTGCCAGCGGCCGGGATGTCATCCGTTGCTGCTTCGTGGCAAAAGACCCTCAGCTCGACGCCTGGATTTTGGCTGAACGAAGAGCTCCCGGAAGACGACCCTGAAAGTGAGCGACCGAACGAACCTGCCATGACGAAGAATTGACTAAGCCCCGGCATATCGGAGTCGGATGAACTAGCGTAAGACGCGCCGAACGATATCTGATCGTGCAACGGTGTAGGAATCGAGCTATCCACAACCGTCGTCGTTGTGGGGATGGGGTCGTGGCAGGCGCTGGTGAGGGTCGCCAAGATGGCGGCTAGCGCGAGAAACAGTGAGGCCTGCGCCGCGGGGGTGCGGCGCAGGCCTCTTGGCGGCATCGTGATCGGCTTGCGCTAGTCGCCGGAGAGCGTGGCGCCGGTCTGGGTGTCGACCTCGAACGCGCCCTTGAGGTCGAGTTCCTTGCCCATCTCGCGGACGGCGGGGATCACTTCCTCGCCGAAGAGGCGGAGCGAGCGCATCGCGTCCTCGTGGTTCATCGCGCCGTCGCCGTCCCAGAAGAAGATGTTGCCGGGGCGCAGCTCTTCGAGGACGTGGCGGATCTTGGGGATCACGGTCTTCGGCGTACCGGTGATGATCGAGTACTTGTTGACCTGCTCCTCGTAGGTTCCGAAGGCGTCGGCGTCGCGCTTGTTCGTCTCGGCCTGCTCCTCGGCGAGGGCGGCGTCGCGGGCGGCCTGACGACCGCGCGCGGCGGCGGCGAAGGTGGTAACCGTCGGCAGCAGTGCGGTGCGGCTGGTCAGGCCAGGCAGGTTCTGCAGGTTGCCGCGGACCGTGCCCTGGTTGCCCTCGAGGAACGGGTTGGCGGGGCCGGAGATGTACTTGCGGCCCGCCTCTTCGGCCAGCTCTTCGGTCTCGTCAACGTGCACCTTGAACAGGTAGCCGTGATGCTCGGTCGAGGCTTCGTAGCCGTTCTCCCGGGCGACCTCGTCGTAGTACTCGAACGACTTCTTGGTCGGCTCGATCTCGGTCGCGAGCATGACGTACGGGTAGCGGTGCTCGGCGCACCACTTGACCGTGTTCCGCGACATCACGCCGGGGATCCAGATCTGCGGGTGCGGCTCCTGGTAGGGGCGCGCCCAGGGGTTGACGTAGCGGTACTGGTAGTGCTCGCCCTCCCAGCGGAAGGGGCCGGGTGTGGACCAGGCCTTGACGATGAAGTCGTGCGCCTCCTGGAAGCGCTCCCAGTTGAAGGGCGCCTGCGAGTTGTGCGCGACCGACTCGCGGCCCGTGCCGCGCACCCAGCCGGTGACCAGGCGGCCGCGCGAGATCATGTCGATCTCGGCCAGCTCTTCGGCCAGCCAGAGCGGGTCTTCCCAGATCGGCAGGACGTTGCCGAGCAGCACGATCTTGGCGCGCTTGGTGATCCGCGCGAGGATCGCCGCTTCGACGTTCATCACGCCGCCCATGCAGAACGGCGTCGAGTGGTGCTCGTTGAGCATCAGCCCGTCGAAGCCCATCTCCTCGGCGTAGACCTTCTCGTCGAGGTAGCGGTTGTAGAGCTCTGCGCCGATGCGCGGGTTGTAGTCCCCGTTGGTCATGCCCAGGTCTTCGATCTCGCGCCCGGTCGCGCCGACCCAGCCCGAGTCGAAGTCCTGATAGGGACGTTCCGTGAAGTAGCCAACGAACATGGTTCCGATTCCTGTTCCTCCGACCTGGAGTGCGGTTGTCCGGGTCGGCTCTGTCCTGATCAGCTGTTCAGGTGTTGTCTGGATGATACGTGACGGCGGTAGTGCCTGCACGCTGCCGGCTAGAGGCCGGCGATGAAGCCGCTGATCGCATAGGCGGCGGCCTGCGGGTTCTCCAGCTCGACCAGGTGGCCGGCGCCGTCAACGACCTGCAAGGTGCTGTTGGGCAGGGACGCGTCGTAGACCTCGGCCACGCCGAGCGGCGTCACGCGGTCGTTTTCGCCCCAGAGCAGAAGCGTCGGCGTCTCCACCTCGCTGATCAGGCGCGGCAGCTGACGGTTGAACATCCACGGCTTCCAGGTCAGCCGCGCGGTCATTTCGCGCGAGAAGTCCCAGAGTTCCTTCAGTTCCGGGGCCGCCTCGTCGCCGAAGACTTCGGCGTAGGCCTCGTCCGAGGAGAACCCGAGCTTCACGTACTCCTCGAACTCGTAGAAGATCACGTCGGCGATTTCACCCTCTTCGGGCTGCACGCCGGCCGCGCCGACGAGGATCAAGCTGTCGAGGCCGTGCAGGTGCATCGAGGCGAGCTCCGCCGCGACCCAGCCGCCGAAGCCCATGCCGAGCAGGTTGGCGTCGCTGTCGATGCCCAGCTTGTGGATCGCGCTATGCAGCATGATCGCGATGTCGCGCGGATGCCGCGCCCAGGTCGGGCGCTCCGACTGCCCGTAGCCGGGCATGTCGATCGCGGTCACGGTGAATTGCTCGGCGAGCAGATCGTAGAAGGGGATCCAGCCCGGGGAGCCGGTCGAGTGGTGCAGGACGACGAGGTTCGGGCCGCTGCCGTCCTGTAGGGCGTTCACCTTGAGTCCCGCGACTTCTACCGCGAGCTGCGTGTGCGTTTCGGTCTGTGTGGTCATTCACCTGCTCCTGACACTGAGGGCCTGTTGACGCTGATGCCGCAGTCGGTGTGAACCAACTCACGTACTAGTTAGGCGCAGGCTAAACGCCGCTCAGGACTGAGGCAACATCCGCGCTGATCGCGCCCAAGCAAGCGACCGGCGGGCGGCAATTCGCGTGGGCGTAGCATTGCACCATGCTCGGACTCTTCCGCCTCTTGCGCCTGGCCGCGCTGCGCGAGTTGCGCGGCGGTTGGCTGCTGATGTTCGGCGCCGCCGCGCTGCTGATCATCGCGGCCGCGCTCGTGGCGCTGCCGCTCGTTTTCCGCGCCGCCTCCGCCGATCTCGCGCTGCGGGAGCTGATCGAGCAGTCGCCCCGCAGCGCGACGTTCGCCGATCACTCGCGCGCCTTCCGACCCGCCGCGGCGGACGACTTCGCCGCCGTCGAGCAGATCGCGGCAACGGTCCGGGTGCAGCAGTTGGGTCAGTTTCCCGGCTTTCTGGGCGAGACGCGGCGGATTATGGAAACTCCGCGCCTGTTCGCCGGCTTCACGCGGCTCGACAACGGTATCGAGGAGTCGCTGCTCGCCTATCTGATGTCCTTCGAGCAGCTGGACGTCCATGCCCGCCTCGTGCGCGGCGCGTGGGCGCAGGAGAGTAATCAGGCGGTGATCGGCGCGGCGCTGGCCGATGATCTGGGCCTTGACGTGGGCAGCGTGATTGCGTTCACCGAGACGTACGAGTTCACGATCACGGGAATTATCGAGCCGGCGTCCGCGGACGTGAGGCAGGTGCTCGCCCTGCACTACACCGATGTCTGGTTCGAGCTGCAGTACAACATCACGCTTGGCGGGGCGGTGGAGCCCTACTTCGGGCTGTTCGTCAGTCCGGCGGCGCTCGAAGATTTCGGCCTGCCGGTGACTCACCGAATGCGGACAGAGCTGCACACGGGGGCGTTGAACTCCGACCAGGTGGTCGACGTGATCGAGGCGCTGAGTTCGTGGGAGCAGCAGCTGAACCGGCTCGAAGGCGGGTCGGCGGGCACGCTGCTGCTGTCCGTCCTGCAACGTTTCGACCGCGAGGCGCACTTCTCGGCCGGGCAGTCGTTGCTGGCCGGCTTGCAGATTGCGGCGGTGGCGATGTTCGGCGTGGCGCTGGTCGGCCGGGTAATGGCGCAGCGCACGCGGGTCGACCGTGAACGGCTGGCGGCGCGCGGCGCGCGGCCCTGGCAGCAGGCCGGCGCGCAGGCGCTGCTCGGCGGATTGGCCGCCGTACCGGCGGCGCTGCTCGGCGCGCCGCTGGCCGCCTTCGCCCTGAGCCACGCCGGCCGTCTGGAGGCCGTCGCCCGCGTCTCGGGCGGCGAACCCTTCGACACCCGCCTGACCTGGGAGGCGTGGGCGTTGGCGATCGCCGGCGCGCTGATCGCCTGGATCGCGTTCGCCGCGCCGGCCTGGTTCGACTCACGCCAGCGCGCCAACCAGCGGATCGCCGTCGGGCGGCCGCAGCGGCAATCCCTGATCCAGCGCGCCTGGCTCGATGTCGCCCTGCTCGCGCTGGCGGCGGTGCTCTTCCTGCAGTTCGAGTCGGAAGCTTCGGGCGGGGCGCTGTCCGCTGTGGAGTCGGGCGGCATCAATCCCGTCCTGATGCTCAGTCCCGGCCTGCTGCTGCTCGGCGCGGCGCTGACGATCATGCGCGTCGCGCCCCGCGTCTGGGGCCTGACCGTCGCTGTGCTGTCGCGGACGCCGATCCCGTCCTGGCTCTATCTCGGCGTCCTGACCGTCGCCCGCAATCCGACCGGGCCGATGCTACTCACGGCGCTGGTGGCGATGGTCACCGCCGTCGGCCTGATCTCGGCAACCTATGCCGCGACGATCCGCGACGTCGAGCAGGCGCGCATTGAGTACGCCGTGGGCGCCGACCTGCGCGGCGTCTCGATTGGGGGCAATCTGTCCAACTCCACGACGGCGCGGGTGCGGGAGCCGCTCGAACGCCGCGACGGGCTCAGCGCCACCGCCGCCTACCGCGGGATCGGCGCAATCGGCGGGGACCGCGAAGGCAGCCGCGTGGTCATGCTGGGGCTGGAGACGAGTCGGCTGGAGGCGGTCGTCCACCTCGATGACGAGCTACTGGGGATGCCCTCGGCGGCGTTGCTGGAGGCGGTCGCGCGTGAGCCGGGCCGCGCCGGGCAGGCGCTCCCGGAAGGGGCAGAGGCACTGAGCGTCACGGTCTGGAGCGAGCCCGGCAACAGCAACCTCGAGCTGGCCGCGCGCGTAGTGGACGGCAACGGGCAAGTCCATATGCGCCCGTTTCGGACCAACACCAGCTCCATCGTCACGGGCGATCCGCAGACCATGCGCGCACCGCTGGGTGGATTGGCGCAGCCGCTGCGGATTGCGGCGATCATCCTGCGCCCCCAGGCCCGCGTCGTGCGGGCGCCGACGGGCACGCTGTATCTCGACAATCTCACGGCGCAGGTCGGGGCGGAGGCGGTCGCGGTTGACACGTTCGACAGCGCCGGGCCGTGGCTCTCGGCGTCGAGCGGGGCGGGGCAAGACCGCCTGGAGTTCGACGACGGCGCGCTGCGCTACCACTGGTCCCGGCTGGCGGCCAGCGATGAGCGGATCATCGTGCGCGAATCGCCCAACCTGCCAGTCAACGCGGCGATGGATCGGCGCTCGATGGCAGCCGCCGACCTGGAGGTGGGCGACATTGTCCCGATCGCGCTCAGCCAGGCCAGCATCCCCGTGCGGATCACGGCGGCGGTGGACTACTTTCCCACGCTCAATCCGGCCCAGGGCGGCTTCCTGATCGCCGACCTGCTCGCGCTGCGCAGCGCCGCCCTCGTCGCGGCGGTGCAGGCCGTCTTGCCGATCACCGAGGTCTGGGCGGCCACCGAGACCAACGCGGCGCGGCTGATTGGCAATGACCTGCTTGATGATGTTTACCTCTCCAGCACCGTGTTCGACGCGCAGGCGCGGATCGCGGCGGCGGAGCGGGATCCCTTCCGCTCCGGCGGCGCGGCGGCGCTGTTCGTGGTGGGCTTTATCGGGCTGCTGATCGTCGGCTCCGCGGCGCTCGTCTTCACGCTCGCCGCGGCGGGCAGCGAGCGCGCCCGCGAGTTCGCGCTGATGCGCACCGTTGGCGCGGGCCGCGGCGGGCTGACCGGCCAGGCGGCGGTCGAGGTCGGGCTCGTCCTCGCCGCCGGCGGCGCGC
This sequence comes from Dehalococcoidia bacterium, assembly GCA_965200625.1. Lineage (GTDB taxonomy): Bacteria > Chloroflexota > Dehalococcoidia > Bin125 > Bin125 > Bin125. The sequence continues at coordinate 296,442 of OZ241375.1, read as the reverse complement.
TCGGCTTCGGGCTCGGACGCGCGGTCGCGGGCGCGCTGCTCGCCTTCCTCGACGTCACCGCCGAGGGTGTCGCCGCCGCGCCGCCGACGACGCTGTCGATCGACTGGGTGCTGGCCGGCGTCGGTGTGGGCGTGGTCGTGGCCTGCGGCGTCCTCGGGAAGATGGCAATCGCGCGCTGGGCGACCACCCGCGCCGCCGCGCCGCTCTTGCGGGAGGGCGCGGACTGATGGCCCCACGCGATCCGACCCCGCGCGATCCGATCCGGGGCGACCCAGTTCCGCGCGATGCGGCCCGGCGCGGCGAGACCGCCGGCGAGCTGGCGCGTCTGGCGCTGCGTCGGATCGCGTCCGCGCCGCGGCTCTCGGCGGTGCTGCTGATCGGTGCGTTGCTCGCAGTCGGCCTGGCGAGCAGCGCGCCGGTGTTCATCGAGGCCGTCCGCGACCTCGGCCTGCGCCAGACCCTCGCCGACGCGGACCCCGCGGCGCTGGACATGCGCTTCGTGCGCACCAGCGTGATCGCCGACCGCGAGGCGGTCAATGAGGTTGAGGCTGTGATCCGCGACGAGGTCGGGGCGGCGGCGGAGTCGTTGACGGCCGGTCGGATGACCGCGCTGCGCACCGGCGGTTATGTCCTGCGCGCCGACGACGAACCGTTCAACAACCAGAATGCGCACCACGCCACGTTCGCGGCGCAGAGCGATCTGGAAGACACCGCGGCGCTCGCCGCGGGGCGGATGCCGCAGCCTGCCGAGGGGCTGATCGAAGTGGCCGTGGAGGGCGAGCAGGCCCGCGCCTTCGGGCTGGCGCTCGGCGACCAGCTCCTGGCGCAGCCGTTCTGGCTCGGACGGCAGCACGAGACGCGTGTCCACGTAGTTGGCTTGCTGACGCCGTCGGACGATGCGCGGCGCTGGTCAACGCTCGATTCGGTCTATCTGCCGGCCGCCGCGCTGGACAGCGAGCTGCGTTTCTGGACGACTCGCGACAGCATCCTCGGCATCCTCGCCGAGCAATCGCCCACGCTGCGGCTCACCCTGTTGCAGCGCTACCGCACCGATCTGACCGGCGCTTCAGCGGCAGAGGCGTCGGCGGCCGCCGACGCGCTGGAGCAGATGACGCGGCGGATCGCGCAATCGCTGGAGGGCGTCCAACAGGAGACCGAACTGGTCGACACGCTGACGGGCTTCAGCCGCCGCTTCCAATTTGCGCAGTCGACGCTGCTGATGATCGTGCTGCAGCTGGTCGGCGCGGTGCTCGTCTACGCGGTCGTGGCGGCGGCGATGCTCGCTGAGCAGCGCACCGAGGACACCGCCTGGCTGCGCTCGCGCGGCGCGCGCCAGCGCGACGTCGCGCTCCTGCACGTCGTCGAAGCGGCGCTCCTGACCGCCCCGGCGATTGCGCTCGGTCCGCTGATCGGGATGGGCCTGGTCAGTCTGCTCGGCTTCGTCCCGCCCTTCGACGAGGCGCTGGCGGCGACCGGCGCGGGACCGTTCCTGCCCGTCCCGCTGCCGATTGAGGCCTGGTATCTGGCGCTCGGCGCGGGCGCGTTGGCGTTGCTCGCGCAGGCCGTGCCGACCTACCGCGCGACCCGCCAGACGATGGTCACCACGCGCCGCGAGCGCGGCCGGCCGCCCACCTCCTGGACGCAGCGGGCGCTGATCGACGCCGCCGTCGCCGCGCTCGGCGCGCTGCTGATCTTTGAACTGCAGTGGGCGGGCGAGCCGATCGACTCGCCGCTCGTCGGGGAGACGCGGCTCGATTGGCTGGCCGTAGCGACGCCGACCGTGCTGCTCTTTGTCGTTGGCTTGATCGTGCTGCGCCTCTTCCCGCCGGCGATGCGGCTGCTGGCGCGGATCGCCTCGCCCTGGCGCTCGCTGACGCTGTTGCTCGGCGCGTGGTATCTCGGCCGCACGCCGACCCATTACGCCCGCACCGTGCTGCTGCTGACCATCGCCGGCGCGCTCGCCGTCTTCGCCGCCTCCTTCCGCACGACGCTGGAGAGCTCCTACGACGACCGCGCCCTGCACGCCGTCGGCGGCTCGGTGCGCGTCTTTGAGCCGCTCTCGCAGCAGCTCCCGTTCGATGCCATTGCCGATCACACCGAGCAGCCGGTCACGCGCGTCCAGCGGATCCGCAGCGCGTTCGACGGCGATGAGGACTCGGGCATCATCCAGATCGTCGCGCTCGACGCGCAGACGGCCGCCGGTCAGCTCGGCAAGCGCGGCGGGCATCTCGGGGACGCCGCGGACGCCGTGACCGCGCTCGCGCCCGAGTCCAGCGCGCGCGCGCAGCCTGTGATCGAGGCCTTCGGCAGCCGCGTGTCGCTGCGCCTGACGCCGCTTGAGGTGGTTCAGCCGGTCGCCGTCGGGATCAAGGTGCTCGACGGCAACGGCCGCTACTGGTGGTATCAACTGGGTGAGCTGGAGCCCACAGACGTCAATCTGGAGGAGGCGAGTGAGGCGGCGGAACCGGCGCCGATTGAGTTGAGCGCGCGGCTGGGTCGTCAGCCGACCGTCTATCTGCCGCTCGAAGGGGCGCGCATCGTGCAGAGCAGCAGCGCCTGGCGGCCGGGCGTGACCGAACGCGCCGTCCTGCCGTTGACCCTGATCTCAGTTGACGTCGCGCTCGCCCGCGCGCCGGGCGCGGTGGTCTTCCACGAGCTGACCTATGAACGGGTCGGCGAGACGCAGTTGCTCGCTGATTTCGACCCCGAGATCTGGCAGCCGATGCCGCTCAGCGTCGGCGAGGAGCCGGCTGACGAGCTGCTCGCCCTCGAGGACGGCGGCGCGCTCTTCCGCTGGGACGCCACGCCGACCTCGCTGCGCGGCGTCCACTACCGCGCCGCGCTTGCGCCGCTGCCCGCGGTCGCCTCCCTGGAGGCGCTCGCCCAAAGCCGGCTGAGCGTGGGCGAGCGCGTGCGCATCCGCGTCGGGCCGACGCCGATGACGTTCGAGATCGTTGGCCTGGTTGAGACCTTTCCTACCTACGACCCGCAGCGCGACGCGCCGATTGTGCTGATCGATCGCGCCGCGCTCGTCGAGCGGCTCTATGGCAGCGCCGCGGCCGGCGTGGCGCTCGCGGTCAGTAACGAGCTCTGGGTCTCGGCCCCGCTTGCGGAGTGGGCGGCGCTGCTTGACGAGTATGCCGAGCAGGCCGAAGGCGACGCCGCGCTCGACGGCGCGGTGATTGCAACCATCGAGAGCGCCCGCGACGAGCTCGCCGCCGACCCGCTGATCGTCGCCTCCTGGAACGGCGTCTTCATTGGCGCGGTCGCGGCGGTGGCGATCGCCTCCGCGTTCGGGCTGATCGTGCTGACCGCCGTGACGGCGCAGGCGCGGCGGGTCGAGTTCGCCGTCTGCCAGAGCGTCGGCATGAGTATGCGTCAAATTCTCGGGCTGATCGCGCTGGAGCAGTTATGCGTGATCGTGATCGGGCTGGGCGCGGGGCTGATTGTGGGTACGCAGGCCGGCGCGGTTTTGCTGGACTTCTTCGCCCTGACCCCGGACGGGCGCGACGTGGTGCCGCCGCTGGCGTTCATCATCGACTGGCCCGGCGTCGGCATCCTGCTCGGCGCGCTGAGCGGACTCTTCGCCCTGAACCTGGCCGCCTTCCTGATCTTCCTCCGCCGCATCGAGCTGCACGGCGCGCTCCGCCTCGCGGCCTGATCGCGCCGCAACCGTGATCGCGATCAGCGCGGGAGGCCGAGCGTGCGCTGAATCTGGCGGACGTGGAAGAGCTGGTGATCGGCCGCCGTCAGGGCGATCGTGCGCAGCGACATATCCAACACCTCGCCGTCCAGTTCGAGGTTGGCGGGTTCGCGCAGCTGATCAGCGCTCAGATCGGCGAGCAGGCGCTCGGTGTCTTCGCGCACGCTGGTCAGCGCCCAGCGCAGTTCGGGTAGCGAGGAGCCGGACTCGGTGTCAGGCAGGTTGACCCCGCCGACGCGCGGGACGGTCAGCTGCGGCGCGACGGCGCGGCGCAGCAGCATCAGCTGCGGATGCAGCCAACGCTCGGAGTGGATCACGTGCAGCAGAATCTCCCGCACCGACCACTCGGCGGGCGCGAGCCGCTCGTCCAGGCGCGCGTCGGAGCAGGCGTCAAGCAGCGTCCGCAGCTCGGCGAAGTTCTGCGCCAGCGCGGCCTGGACATTTACAAAGTCAGCGATGATCTTTACCTCAACTTGTTCCGATCGACCGGGCGCTGACCCACAGTGTCTGTGAACGGCGACGGCGGGACAACTCAGGACTCCTCACTGACCAACGCACGCGAAGGCGGCCGGCCGTATGGCCCGAGTTCGTGAGATTCCGTCCCGAGCCGAACAACTCGCGCTCGAACCGACGATCTCCAGCGCCGACCGCGCCGCGCTCGCGCAAGGCGCCGCCCAGTGGGACGCCCGCGCCTTCTTCGACGCCCACGAGACCTGGGAAGAGATCTGGCAGGGCGAGCGGCGCAGACTGCGCAGCTTCTATCAGGGCCTGATCCTGCTTGCCGCCGGCCTGCATCACTGGACGGGCACGCGCCGCCCGCGCGGCGTGCGGATCAAACTTGCCTCTGGCATCGAGCGCCTCGCGCCCTACGCGCCGTCGTATCTGGGAGTGGACGTGACGACGATGATCGCCGATGCGGCGACGCTTCTGCGCCAAGCGCCTGACCGTCCGGCAGCGCTGGCAGACACGCCGCTGGACCGATTCCCGCCGTTCCGTTGGGCTGTGACGGACGGCGCGCGGCTCGGAGCCCTGCGCGTGCGGCGGCTGCGCGCGGCGGCGCAGCTGCCCACGCGCGGCTCCGAGCTCGCCTCCGGCCTCGACCTCTACGCCGACCTCTCCGCGCACGGGGGCGCGCTCGCGCTGACCACGATGCCGCAGCCCGTGCCGACCGGGATCGCCTGCGCCCCGCCGCGCGGCTGCGAGATCCAGATTCGCCCGCGCTCCGGCCTCGCGCGGCGCGGCGTTGAGATCGGCTGGGGCACCGTTGACGCCGACTACCGCGGCGAGCTGCTGGTCTCGATGGCGCTGCGCGTTCCTGCCGGGCGCGGCTACCGGATTGTCCATGGCGACCGCATCGCGCAACTCGTCGTCGCCCCCGTCATGCTCGCGCCGGTCGAGGAGGTGGACGCGCTCGACGACACCGCCCGCGGCGCGAACGGCTTCGGCTCGACGGGGCGCTGAGCGATGGCGGCGGTCGCTCTCGTCGCCGCCGGAGGCGCGCTTGGTTCCGCGCTGCGCTATCTGATTAGCAAGTGGATTGGTCAGCCGGATGGTCTGCCGATCGGCATTCTGGCCGTCAATCTCGTGGGCGCGCTGCTGCTCGGCCTGCTCGCCGCGCTGCTGCTGGAGCGCTTCGAGCTGCCCGTCAACCTGCGGCTGGCGCTGACTGTCGGCCTGTTGGGTGGATTTACCACGTTCTCGACCCTGTCGGTGGACTCGCTGCAGCTGATCACGGACGGGCGCTGGGGTTGGGCGCTGGCCAACCTGGTGGTCTCTGCGGCGGGCGGTCTGGGCGCGGCCTGGATCGGCCAGCAGCTGGCGCGGCTGTAGCGATCGTCTCTGGTCTTGCCACCCCTCTACGGACAATTATGTATAGAGTGTCAGCAGGCGACGGGGTGGTGGTGACCAGATGTCTCAACTTCTATGGCGTGCTCCACGGCGCAGCGGCGCGCTCCGCTCTCTGACCGTCCTGCTGATTCTGAGCTCCCTGCTGTTCGCCGGCTGCGGCCTGTTCGGCGGCGACGACGAGCCCGAGCCCGAAGTCGTGGAGCGCCCCGCCACGGCGTCGCAACCCGCCGACATCGCCGACGCAGACAGCGATGACAGCCAACCGACCGACCAGCAGGAGCAGCCGGCCGAAGCGGTTACGGTCACCACCTCGCCCTCGGACGAGCAAACCCAGCAGCAAGCCGCGTCCGAGAGCGACGCGGAGCAGGAAGAGGCCGAGGCGCAGGATCAGGAGCAGGCAGATCCGACGATCTATGTCGTGCAAGCGGGCGACACCCTTGCCCAGATCGCGAATCGGCTGGGCGTGCGGATCGATGATCTGATCACGCTCAACGGCATCCAGAATCCCGATCTGCTGGTGGTCGGCCAGGAGCTGCAGATTCCTCAGCCCGATCCGCCCCCCAGCGGCAGTAGCGACGATTCCGACGCGGACAGCGAGGAGGAGGACGCGGAGCAGGAACAGGCGGCAGAGGAGCAGGCCGCGGCTCAGGAGAGCCAGCTCGAACCGCCCAGCGTCGAGCTGCCGACTGTCGCCGTGCCCGCCGCGACGCCGACGCGCGTCTCGTACAGCCAGTTCCCCCAGCCCGGCCCGGACGTCGTCAGCGACGTGATCCCCGATCCGCCCGCGAACTTCCTCCAGTACGGCGCGGCGGCGCTGCCCTGGCTGCACGGCATCTACGAGATTGAGCCGATGATCGAGCTGTTCAAGGCGTGGCCGATGCCCGCGCTGGCTGTCGGCAACGACCGCATCGTCCTCTTCGACGCCCGCAACGCCCGGGAGTTCTCCGTCTCGATCGTCTACACCAACCCCAACTCCTTTGGCGCGGCGGTGCCCTACTCCAACCTCGTCGTTTACGACCCGGTGCCCAGCGATCTGTCGAAGTACCGCATCGCCTATGACCACGCCCAGGCTTATGCGCGCGAGGTGCAGGGCATTCAGCAAATCACCGACGCCGATATGAACGGGGACGAGTGGCGCGACCTGACCTTCCGCGAAATCACCTGCGGCGGCGAGGGCTGCATCAGCAGCTTCTACATTCTCGTCGCCACCGATGACGGCTACCGCACCGTCACCGGGACGGACGCGCAGATCCGCGACGTCTCCGCCATCGCGCTTGAGGATCGGACCGGCGACGGCATCCCGGAGCTCGTGGTCGAGGGATTCGCCGCTGATGAAGCGGAGGCGGGACGGTACAGCTTCGTCTTCGTCGTGCGCGGGGACGATCTGCTGGAGTCGCTGCGCGTCGCGCTCGACGATGATTCAGACGAGGGCTAACCTCCGCCTGCCGCTTGCCGCTTGCCGACTGTCCACCAGATGAGCACATTGCCCGCTGCCGCACTGAGGCATAGCCTCAGGCGGGAAAAGCTCGCTGCGGGCGGCGCGGAGTTCCGCGCCGCCCGCGGCGTACGACGGGTGAACTGAGCGATGTCCCTGGTCGTTCGTCCCTCGCGGCGGTTCGGGACGCGCTCGGCGCAGATTTTCTGGAGCCTCCCGCTCGTCGGCCGCGTCCGCATCCCGCGCAATCTGGCGCCGCTGCTGCTCGCCGGCGCGGTCGGCTTGGCCGCCGGTTTCGCCGCCGTTGCCTTGACTGCGCTCCTTGACGGGCTGATCATCGTCTTCGACGAGCTCGAGTCGCTGCTCGGCGATCTCGCCGGCGGCTGGACGTTGATGCTCGTCCCGGCGATCGCCGCCATTCCCGTCGCGCTGATCGTCTACCGCATCTCGTCGGAGGCGCAGGGCGCGGGTGTGCCCTACGTGATGGTCGCCGTCGAACGCGCCGGCGGTTTCGTGCGCCCGATCATCGCACCCGCCAAATTGATCGCCACCGGGTTCACGCTCGGCGGCGGCGGCGCGGCCGGGCGTGAGGGCCCGATCGTCCTGATCGCCGCCTCGCTCGCCTCCAGCATCGGCCGCCTCACCCGCCAGCCGTCCGACATGCTGGTGCTGATGGTCGCCGCGGCCGCCGCGGGCGGCGTCGCAGCCACCTTCAACACACCGATCGCGGGGACCTTCTTCGCCATGGAGGTCGTCCTGCGCCGTTTCAACGTGCGCAACTTCACGATCGTCGTCGTCTCCGCCGTGATCGCCAACATCGTCGCGATCGCCTTCTACGGCGACGACGCCGGCCTCAACCTGCCCGACCTCGATATCAACAGCAACTGGGAACTCTTCCTCCACGCCATCGTCGGCGTCTCTGCGGCGATTGCCGGCATCCTCTTCGTGCGCACGCGATTCTTCACCGAGGACGTCTTTGAGTTCCTCGGCGTCTCGCTGATGGTGCGGCCGATTCTCGGCCTGCTCGGCGTGGGAACGCTGGCGTTGATTGAAGCCAACATCCTTGGTTCCGGCCTGGAACAGATCCAGATCTTCGCTGAGGGCGGCACCGCGATCTCGACGCTCGCGATCCTGATGGTGCTGAAGTTGATCGCCGCCTCGCTGACGATCGGCTCCGGCGCCTCGGGCGGCGCGTTTGCGCCGCTGCTCTTCGTCGGCGCGACGCTGGGCGCGCTGATGGGGGCCGGCTTCGAGTCGGCGCTGCCGGGCGTCGTCGGGCCGACCGGCACCTACGTCGTGGTCGGGATGGCGGCGGTCTTCGCGGCCGCCGCGCGCGCGCCGTTCACGTCGATCTTCATCGTCTTCGAGCTGAGCGGGTACTCCCTGATCCTCCCGCTGATGACGGCCGTCGCCCTCGCTACCGCCTTGGCGCAGCTGCTGACCCGCGACACGATCTACAACGTCCGCCTGCGCCGCGCCGGGCTGGATGTGCAGGACGAACAGGCGCCGTCGCCGCTCGATGATCTCTTCGTCGCCACGACGATGCGCACTGACACGCCGATCGTCTCGCGGCTCGCCACGATCGAGGACCTCGCCAACGCGATGAACCAGTCGCGCAGCAACGTGGTCGCGGTCGCCGATCAGCGCAACCGCTTCATCGGCCTGGTCACTGCGACTGACGTCGCCTCGGCGGTGGAGCGCCAGGAGCTGAATCGGCGCGCCTACGATCTGGCCGTGGTCGCGCCGATCTTCGTTCACCCCGACGACACGCTGCGCTACGCCCTCTCGCTGCTCGTCGAGCACGATGTGCGCCAGCTGCCAGTCGTCGCGCGCGCGGACGAGACGCGGCTGATGGGGATGCTGACCCAGCGCGACGTCCTGCGCGAGGTCGCCCAGCCGACTGACCGCACGCAAAGCCAGCGCGCCGCGCCCGCGCCCGTCCGTCGCCTGGTCGGCGCGATCGAGATCGAGGCGCGGGTCGAACCCGGATCGCCGGCCGAGTCGAGCGTGGTCTCGGAGCTGTCCCTGCCGGAGGCCTCGGTGATCACCGCCATCCACCGCCGCGGCGAGGTCGTGATCCCACGCGGCAACGTCCAGCTGGAGGCGAACGATCTGGCGATCGTGCTCTCCGTCCCACCTGAGGAAGCGGCGGTGCGGGCGCTGTTCATCAATCCGGGCTCGCGCTCCCGTCAGAGCTGGTGGTTCCTGCCTCATCCGCCCCATGCGCCGACCACCTCGAACGACGACGGTCCGTCCGCCTAGCGCCGCCGCGCCCAATGCGCCCAGTGCGCCCAGTGCGCGGGTAGACTGAGCGCCATGCCCCGGACATTCACGCTGAGCCAGGCCCGGCGCTCGCTGCCCGCCATTGCCGCCGTCGTGATCGTGATGCGCAAGCGCGCCCTGCGCCTGGACGAACTCACCGCCCTCGCCGCTTCGATGCGCCGTCTGACCAGCGCCGACGGCGATCCGGCCGTCGCCGACGACTCCGAAATCCAGGCCGAGATCAGCAAACTCGAGGGTCAGATCGCCCAGCTGCTCGAGCACGTCCAGCAGCAGAGCGTCGAGGTCAAGGACATCCGCCGCGGCCTGATCGACTGGCGGGCAGAACGCGATGGGCGCGTCGTCTACCTCTGTTGGCAGTACGGCGAGCGCACGGTCAGCTGGTGGCACGAGCTGGCCGACGGCTTCGCCGGCCGCCAGCCGATCATCGTCTCTGAATGGGTCTGAGGCGCTGTCCGTGCCGCACCACCGCAGCCTGGCGCCGCCTCCGCAGCGCGGCGGCGAACGCCCCATGATCCATGCCGAACTGCGCCGCCACTACGACGCGCTCTACGATCTCCTGCTCGACGGCCGCCCGGCGCGGGAGGCGCGGCCCGTGCTCGACGTCGGCAGCGGTGACGGTCTCGCGCTCAACGCCATCGTCCGCGGCGCGCCGTTGCACGGCGTCGCGATCGACCCCGCGCCGTCCGGACAGTGGCTGGGTCCGCCCGACTGGGACGCCGTCCGCGCCGACGCGCAGCGCCTGCCGTTTCCCGACGCCAGCTTCCGCTCGGCGCTGATGGTTGACGTCTTTGAGTGGCTGCGGCATCCCGCCGCGACGCTGGCCGAGATCGCGCGGGTGACGAGCGGGCCGCTGTTGATCGTGCAAACCGATTGGGCGGGACTCTGGTTTCAGGCGGACGAGGCCGAACGCGGCCGCGACCTTGTCCGCGCCTTCACCAAAGGCGCGCCCGAGCAGCTGCGCCCCAGCATCCGCCGCGCCGCGCAGGAGGCTGGCCTGACGGTCGAGCGCGCCACCACTGTGTCGATCAATGCCGACCGACTCGAACAGGGCAGCCTGGCCTGGGATGTGCTCGAATCGATCCGCCGCTACCTCGTGATCGAGTCGGCGCAAGTCCGCGCGCGGCGCTTCGACGACTGGCGGGCGGAACTGCAACGCGCGGCGAGTGCGGGGCAGTTCACCATGATGATCCGCCGCGTGATCGCCCTCCTGCAACCGCCGCCCGGCAGTTAAGGCGATTCAGGCGGTGAAGGCGCGCGCAGTGACGGGCTATGCGTATGCCCCGTCTGATGCTCGTGCTCTTCCATGTGCAGCTGCAGCTGACCGCCGAGCCGCACCGTGTGATGTTCGCCATGGCCGTCAGGCTCGTCGTGGCTGTCATGGATGTCGCCGCGCGAGATGATCGCCAGCTCGCGGCCAAAGGTGCGGCGCAGGACGTCCTCGGTCAGCACCGTCGCCGGGTCGCCCTGCGCCACGATCCCGCCTTCTGAGGCGTTGACGCAGATCACTTCGCTGTAGTGCTCGATCACCGTCGAGAGGTCGTGCGTGGTCATGATCACCGACGTGCCCAGCTCGGTGAGGTCGCAGAGCACGTCAAACAGCTGGTCGTCGGAGACGGCGTCGAGGGCGGCCGAGGGCTCGTCCAGCAGCAGGAGGCGCGGCTGCCGCGCGAGGGCGCGGGCGATCAACGCCCGCTTCCGCTGGCCGCCGGATAGCTCCTGGATCTGGCGATCCTGCAAGTCCTGCACATCCATCATCGCCAGCGCGCGATCGACGGCGATGCGGTCGTCGTACGTGCGGATTAGCCGGCCGAGGCGGCGGCGCCAACTGAATTGGTAGCGCCCCATCCCGACCAGTTCGCGGACGGTCAGCGGGAAGCTCCAGTCGACGTTGCTCACCTGCGGCATGTAGCCCAGATAGGCGCGCGCCTCGTGCGGGGCCTGGCCGCCGATCCGCACCTCGCCGGTGGATGGCTTGATCAGTCCGGCGATCGTCTTCAGCAGCGTGCTTTTCCCGGAGCCGTTGCCGCCGATGATCCCCGTGAACACGCCGCCGGAGATGCTGAGCGACAGATTCTCAAACACGCCGTGGCCGGGATAGCCCACCGTGACGTTGCGCAGCGCGACCTCGGCTCCCGAAACGGGGGCGATGGTCATGGGTCCTCCACCCAGGCGGCCTGCCAATGCGGGCGCGCTGTACCCTCGGTTGTATGCCCAGCATAGTGGACGCAACCGAGACCGAAGTCAACCTGGCGCAGCCGGCGCGGACGGTAGTCTCGCTGGTCCCGTCGTTCACCGAGCTGGTTTGCTCGATGCGGCTCGGCTCGCGGCTCGTCGGCGTCACCCGCTTCTGCGTCGAACCGGCTGAGATCGTCACGCCGATCCGCAAGGTCGGCGGCACCAAGAACCCGGACGTTGAGCGCATCATCCGCCTCGCGCCCCAGCTCGTGCTCGCCAACCGCGAGGAGAACAACGCCGATGACGTCGCCGCCCTGCGCGAGGCGGGACTCAACGTCTACGTCGGCGAGGTGCGCACCGCCGCCGAGGCGCAGGAAGAGATCGACCGCATCGGCCGCCTCTTGGGCGGGATCGCGATCAAGACCGCCGACGGCATTGCCGCGGCGCTGGAAGAACAGCGCCACCTCGAGCGCCTGCGTCCGCGCGTCCGCGCCGCCGCGCTGATCTGGCGCACGCCCTACATGGCCGCCTCCGGCGACACCTACATCGGCGACCTGCTCCGCGTCTGCGGCGCGATCAACGTTTGCGAAGACGCGGCGCGGGGGCGTTATCCGCGCCTCCAGCTCACGGAACTAATCGAGTTGGATCCGGAGGTCATCCTCCTGCCCTCCGAGCCTTACCGCTTCCGCGAGCGCCATGCGCAGGAACTGCTCGCCCAACACGGGATGTCCGCCGCGCGCAACGGCCACATCTATCTCTGCGACGGTCAGAACCTCACTTGGTGGGGCGTGCGAACCGCCGCCGCGATCGCGGAGGTCGCCGGCCTGCTTGACCGCGCCCGCGCGGGCTGGCAGGAGGAAGCGGCGCACATCCCCGAGCTGCCGCCAGGCCTGACGCTGAACGTCACGCAACAGGACGTGGTTGAGTAACCGGCTGCCGCCGAACCCGGCGGCTCAGAGCGGGCGGCCGCTGTCGAACATCAGCGCCCGCGCTGCGATCTGGGCGGCCAGGACCGCCGCCGTCGTCAGGTAGAGCAGGCCGGTCGCCGCCATCATCGAGCGCATCCGCGCTGTCGTCCAGGCCATCCAGCCGAAGACCAGGGGCAGGGCGAAGCCGACCACGATCCGCAGCCAGAAGGTCGGGTCGCCGCTGAGCGGCTGGTCGCGTCCGCCGCGCGGCTCATCGACCGCCACCGCGAGCGCCGCTCCGAAGAGGATCGCCTGGATCAGCACGACGATCAGGAACGCCGTCGTGATCTCGACCAGCGGGCGCGCCGGCAGGCGCGGGGTGACCAGATACCAGTGACCGAGCGCCAGGCCAACTGCCGAGAGTCCCAGCGCCAGCGCGCCGAAGGCCAGACTGAGCGCCGTCAGCGCCGCCGGCGAGCCGGCCAGCGTCGCCGCGGTCAGGCCGAGCGCCGCCAGCGACAGTCCGCTCAGCGCCCAACCGATGCGCCGCGCCCAGGCGTCGCGATCGGTGTAGAGCGCCGCGTTGTGCAGCACCGACGCCGCGGTCAGCGCCGCCAACACCCAGACCAGCGCCTCGCGCGGAGCGGCGCGGACGGCGAAGCCCTCGACGACATCGCCCTCCAGGGTGAACGCGGTCCAGAAGGCCAGGCCGAGCACGATTGGCACCATGATCGTCGTGGCGCGCACGAAGCCGGGCGTCGCCTGGCCGCGCAGATGCACGGCGTGCATCACCAGCGCGCCGCCGACCCCCAGCTCCAACAGCAGCAGCAGCAACGTGTACGGCAGCGCCCCCGAGGCAGCCACCGCCAGCTACGACCCCAGCTTCAGCAGCAGCACCTCGCGCCGCAGACCCTCATCGCCGATCTCCACCTGCACGCGCAGCACGCGGTAGCGATCGTCGCGCCCGCCGCGGCGGAAGCGGAGCGTGTCGCCCTTGCTCCACGGGTAGTCCGTCTCCAGCGTGTCGAGCAGCGATTCGCGGCGCTCGGTAAACGCGTCCGACTCCCAAAACTCCGTCAGCATCGCATCCCTCCCGCGGCAGACGTACAGGGCAAGCGTATCCCATCGTCACTAGCAGTCGATGCCGCCCGACAGCGCGGCGCACCCATCTCCGTGATACCCGGCGATGTGTCACAATGTGCGCCATGAGCGACGCCGACACCTCCCGCCGCTGGCTGATGAAAGCCCTGCGCGAAGCTTCCGGTGAGCTGTATGAGCTGATGCTGCAGGCGCTGCGCCACTCCATGCCCGACGCCGAAGCGTTGATCGAGCGCGCCTGGCGGCACGAGACGATCGCCGCCTGGCAACTCGGCCACCTGCTCTTCCAGGAGGTCGAGGACCTGCCGCTGCACGACTACGAGTGGCTCGACCAGCCCAATCCGCCCGACTGCTACGAACAGCTGCGCGAGTGGTACCGCACGCGCGAGCAGATTAGCGGCGTCCTCTACATGCTCTCCAGCTGGGAATGGAAGCAGTCCGCCCACCATCGCTTCCAGGGCAGCCTCGACGTGGAGGCGGTCGTCCGCGCGATCCACCAGACCGACCTGGAAATCCTCAACACTCTGAGAGCGCAGCTGCAGCCCACCTGAACCTCGCGCTCCCGAGCGGGGCGTCAGGCGGCGGTCTCAGGCGGCAGGCCAACCCAGCGCCGCCGCCACCTCCGACGCCGCGCGGGCGTAGTTCATCGTGTACACGTGCAAACCCGGCGCGCCCCGCTCCAGCAGCTCCCGACCCAGCCGCGCCGCCGTCTCCACGCCGATCGCCCGCCGCTCCGCCGCGCTGGCGGCCGACTCCAGCCGCTCTCGCAGCGCGGCTGGAAACTCGGTGTTGTTCAGCGCCGACATCCGCGCCACGCTCTCGGGATTGGTCGGCGGCATGACGCCGGGAATCACGGGCGTGTCCACGCCCCGCGCGCGCAGCGCCGCGACGAACCGCTCATAGAACTCGGCCCGATAGAAAAACTGGGTCAGGGCGAAGTCCGCCTGTCCCAGCTTCGCCGCCTGGTGCGCGAGATCCGCCTCGCGCGAGCGCGCCAGGGGGTGACCCTCCGGATGCGCCGCGACGCCGATGTCCCAATCCGTCCGCGCGCGGATAAAGGCGGACAGCTCGGCGGCGGTCTCGAACGCCTGCGGCGCGGCGTCGACTCCCTGCGGCAGATCGCCGCGTAAGGCGAGGATGTTCTCGATCCCGTCGGCGCGGTACTGGTCGATGATCCCCGCGACCTCGCCCTGCGTATGCGAGACGCAGGTCAGATGGGGCATCGCCTCGAAGCCGAAGTCGCCGCGGATCGCGCGCACCCACTCGCGCGTCGGGCCGCGCGTCGCGCCGCCGGCGCCGTAGGTCACCGACATGAACTGCGGCGCGTGGCGCGAGAGCTGGGTAAGCGTCTGGCGCAGACGCTCCGCCCCCGCCGCGTCGCGAGGCGCGGAGAATTCAAAGGACAGCGCGGGACCCGCATCAAGCAGCTGCGTGATGCGGGTCATCGTGGATCAGGACGCGCAGGACGCTTAGATGCAGGAGCGCGCCTGCGAAGCGCCGCCGCCGCCCGCCGTGTCGAAGCTCGAGCCGCAGGCGCAGGAGTGCGACGCGTTCGGGTTGGAGATCGAGAAGCCCTGCTTCATCACGTCGTCGATGTAGTCCACGCGCGAGCCGGCGATCAACGGGGCGGACTCCTCATCAACGAGGAAGCGCACACCGTTCTTCTCGATCACCGCGTCGCCCGTCTCGGCGTCCAGCGCGAGGGCCATCCCGTACTGGTAGCCCGAGCAGCCGCCGCCGACCACGAAGACGCGCAGCGCGCCCTCGGCGAAGCCCTTGTCCGCCAACAGCGACTTCGCCTTCTCCGCAGCCAGGTCGCTCACGTCCAGCATCTCAGTCATCTGAAAGACCATCGGGTACCCCTTTCGGCGCATCTAGCAGATCCCCAGTGTAGCAGCCCTCATGTCATCAGCGCGGCGAAGCGCCGGAGGAGCTCGCGCTTTCCCACATGCGGACGCGCTCGCGGGTGTTCAGCCAGTCGCACTGGCCGCTGAACTCTGCGTACAGTTCCAGGAAGCCGTACTCGATGTTCGTCCCGTACGTGATCGTGCAGGCTTCGCCGCGCGTGCGGTTCGGATCGGGGTAGACGCGAATCTCGACTTTGCAGTTGCCCGACGGGGCGCTGAACTCGGCGATGTGCTCGGTCTTCGAGGCGTAGGTCTGCTGGTTCACGGTGACGCTGATCGGCGGCACGTCCGGGTGATATCGCCTGTGGTGATGTAGTTGACCGTGAACTCCGAGCTGTACTGGGCCCCGCGGGGGATGGTGACCGTGACAGTGCCTGGCTCGTAGCCGGTCTTGGTGATCGACGCCGTAATCGGAAACGGAGCGGCGGGGATCGCTTCGGCTACCCAAGCGCCGCCCCCCTTGGGGGTGACGGAGACATACACCAAGTGGCTGCCCGCCGCGCTCTTCCTGGCGGCAGCGCGTGGTACTCGAGGTTCAGCCGCCGCATCGCCGTCAGGTCGGCGAACACGCCCCGTTCCAGCTTGGTCAGCGCGTGATGGGAGAGGTTAAGGTTGGTCAGCTTGCCCAGGCCGCGAAACAGCCCATCGGGGATAGCGGCCAGCGCGTTGTGCGAAAGGTCGAGGACTTGCAGCGAGCGCACCTCGCTGAAGATTCCGTCCGGCAGGGCGCTCAGGGGAATCAGCGCGCGCCGCGGTTGGCGTAGCCGTAGTCCCATGCGCTCAGCGTAGTCGCGCTACCCTTGCCTTATGGACCGCGCCTACTTTGATCACGCCGCGACGACGCCGCTTGACCCTCGCGTGCTGGAGGCGATGCTGCCGGCGTTGCAGCAGGGCTGGGGCAATCCTTCGGGCATCTACCGCGAGGCGCAGTACGCGCGGGCGCTCCTCGATCAGGCCCGCGACGACATCGCCGCCGTCCTCGAATGCTCGCCCTCGGAGGTCGTGCTGACCTCCGGCGGTACCGAGTCGGACAACCTCGCCCTGCGCGGCGCGGCGCTGGCGCAGCGGGCGCTGGGACGCGGCGCGCACCTGGTCACCCAAGCGACCGAGCACCACGCCGTCCTGCACACGCTGGAACAGCTCGAACACGAGGGCTTCACGCTGACCGTCCTGCCCGTTGACGCGGACGGGTTCGTTGACCCCGCCGCGGCCGCCGCAGCCGTCCGCGAGGACACGGCGCTGGTCAGCATCATGCTCGCCAACAACGAGATCGGCGCGGTGCAGCCGCTCGCCGCGATCGCGCAGGCGGTCAAGGAACGCAATCGCAAGACCCTCGTCCACACTGACGCGGTGCAGGCAGCGGGCGCGGTGGACATCCGCCCCGAGGCGCTGGGCGTCGATTTGATGTCGCTGACGGCGCACAAGATCTACGGGCCGAAGGGAGCCGGCGCGCTGTATGTCCGGCGGCGCACGCCGCTGCAGCCGCTCCAGCTCGGCGGCGGCCAGGAAGAGGAACGCCGCGCGGGGACGGAATCGGTGGCGCAGGCGGTCGGGCTGGCGCGGGCGTTGCAGCTGGCGGAGTCCGAGCGCGGCGCGCGCAGCGCGCACAGCGCGGCGCTGCGCAACCGGCTCTGGCGCGAGCTCAACGAGCGCGTCCACCCGCTGCGGCTCAACGGTCCGTCCGACTGGACCCGGCGGCTGCCCAACAATCTCAATGTCAGCTTCCCCGGCGTCGAGGGCGAGAGCATCCTGCTGCAGCTCGACCTGGAGGGCTTCGCTGCGTCGTCGGGCAGCGCCTGCAGTACGGGCAGCACCGAGCCCAGCCACGTCCTCAGCGCACTCGGCCTCGATCCCGACACCGCGCACAGCACCCTCCGCCTCAGCCTCGGCCAATCGAACACGGACGAACAGGTGGACGCCATCGCGCGCACGATCGGGCAGATCATCACCCGCCTGCGCGCGCTGTCGCCGGTCTAGGCGATTGCCGATTGGTTGCGCCCCATGGTCACGACCCCCGCCTCAAAGCCGGCTGCCGCAGCCGCCGCGCCGATGCGCGATCCGCAACCCTCCAGTGCGTTTCCGCTGCGTCTCCAGCTGCCGTCGGATTGGGCGCTGACGGACGAGGCTGTCCTGGAACTCGGCAGCCTGAACGAGGGTTGGCGGATCGAGACTGACGCCGGAGGAGGACTGCTGATTATGTCGCCGACCGGGCCGCGCAGCAGCATTCAGGGCGGTCGGATTTATGCGCAGCTGCTCCTCTGGAGCGACGCGGGCGGCGGCGGCGAGGCGTTCGAGTCCAGCGCCACCTTCCTCCTCTCCAACGGCGAGCGGCGAATGCCGGACGCCGCCTGGATCAGCAACGTGCGGCTGGCCGACGTTGACGAGGACGGGCCCGCGATCTGGCGCGTCTGCCCGGACTTCATCGTCGAAGTGCGCTCCGCCAGCGACCGGCTCGATCTGCTTCAGCAGAAGATGGAGATGTGGCTCTCGCAGGGCGCGCGGCTCGGTTGGCTTGTCGATCCGCTCGAGCAGACCGTCTGGGTCTACGTCCCCGAACAGGACGTCCAACGCTTTGAACGGCCCGACTACCTGACCACCGCCGAAATCGCCGCTGACCTGACCATCGATCTCAGCCGCGTCTGGCCGACTCGCGAGCGGAGCTGAGCGATGGTCACGACCCCCGCCTCGAAGCCGTTGCCCGCGCCGGCGGCGCAGGTGTCCGACCCGCAGCCAGTCGGCGCGTTTCCGCTGCGCCTCCAGCTGCCGTCGGATTGGGAACTGACCGACGAGGCACTGCTGGAACTGAGCAGCCTGAATGAGGGCTGGCGGATCGAGACCGACGCTGGAGGAGGGCTGCTGATTATGTCGCCAACGGGGCCGCGCAGCAGCATCCAGGGCGGTCATATCTTCGCGCAGCTCTACCGCTGGAGCTTTACGCAGGGCATCGGCGAGGTGGTTGATGCCAGCGCTGCGTTTCTGCTGCCCAACGGCGAGCGGCGGATGCCGGACGCCGCCTGGATCAGCAACGCGCGGCTGGCTGACGTTGACGAGGACGGGCCCGCGATCTGGCGCGTCTGCCCTGATTTCATCGTCGAAGTGCGCTCCGCCAGCGACCGGCTCGATCTGCTTCAGCAGAAGATGGAGATGTGGCTCTCACAGGGCGCGCGGCTGGGTTGGCTTGTCGATCCGCTCGAGCAGACCGTCTGGGTCTACGTCCCCGAACAAGACGCCCAGCGCTTCGAGCGGCCCGACTCTCTGACCGCCGCCGAAATCGCCGCTGACCTGACCATCGATCTCAGCCGCGTCTGGCCGCCTCGGGCGCAGGCTCGTCGGGGCGAACCGTCCAGCTGATCTCGGTCTCCAGAAACCGGGCGCGCTCCGCGAACTCAGCGTCCAGCTGCTTCAGCGCCGGTTCCGCTAACGGCGCAAACGATGTCACCGTCACCGACAGCCCGCGCGCCCGTCGGCGCCGCTCCCAGGTGCCGACCAGCCGGCCGTCGATCAGGACGCAGGAACGGATCATCCCGCCGCCTGCGTTGACTCGCTTGAGCAGCGGATCGGGCACGCCGAGGTCGCGCTTGGCGTAGCCCAGCAGATAGGGATCGAACGGCCCCAGCACGCGCAAGCGCTCGGTCGGCGCGTCCAGCACTGTTTCGATCTGGGCCGCGGCCTCAGCCGTCATCCACATGGGCTTGCGCTCGACGCTGACCTCAACCAGCTCCGCAGCGATCGCCTGGATGGCTTGCCGGGACGCGGCGGCGGGCAGCCCTGACCACCAGCGGAAGTCAGCGGCGGTGGCCGGGCCGTAGGCGGCGAAGTAGCGGCGGGCGAGTTCGGCGGCCGGAGTCACTGGCGTCGACTCGGGGGCGGGCAGCCAGTCGTCGATGAGCGCGTGCGTCGACTCGCCGCCGCGCTCCGGGCCGAAACAGGTCACGCCCAGCAGCGAGGTCGTGCGCAGCAGATGCGGCGTCGCCTGACCGGCCCAGGGCAGATCAGCGCCGCGCAGCGCCTCCGCGATTTCGGGGCGCGTCAACGGTCCGCGGCGGGCGAGCTCGCGGCGCAGGAACACGAGGACGCGGTCGTGGTCGTCCCCGCTGATACCGAGGTCGGCGCGACGCTTGAGCGCCTTGGCATCCATGGCCGTGCCGAGCAGCGCCAGCATCCAGCGCAGATCGGCGGCGGGGACGAGATGCAGCGTGCCGCGCATCAGCCAGGTGCGGACGACGCTGCGCTCGACACCGCGCGCGCGTTCGACGGCGGCGGCGGTCAGACCGGCGCTGCGCACGCCGACGCCGAGCAGCTCGCCCAACCGATCCTGCGCCTGAATCGCGCCGGCTGCGCGGACTGTCTGGACCACGCTGGCGCTCCGCCGCGCGCCCAATCCCTGGGCGTGCAGACGTAGTCGATGCGCTTCCGCTCGACTCATCTCCTGCTGCCGAGGTGGTGCGGTCATGCTGCGTCTCTCTCCAATCAGGGTATGCCGCCTGACTTGATTGCTACGCTGCCGATATGGCTGACTCACGCGCCGACGCCTGGAGCCCGGAGCAGTACGCGCGGTTTCGCGTCGAGCGTGAGCAGCCCTTCCACGATCTGCTGGCGTTGGTCGAGCCGGCGCCTGGCGGGCGCGTCGTTGATCTGGGCTGCGGCACCGGCCGGCTGACGCGGCTGCTGCACGAGCACACGCAGGCGGCGGAGACGGTCGGCCTCGACCGCTCCGAGGCGATGCTGGCCGAGAGCGCAGCGCACGCTGGCGGCGGCCTGCGCTTCTCGCACGGGGAGATTGGGGAGTTTGCTGACAGCGGGCTGGACGTGGTCTTCTCGAATGCCGCGCTGCAGTGGCTGCCTAACCACGGCACGCTCTTCCCGCGCCTTGCCGACACGCTCCAACCCGGCGGCCAGTTCGCCGTGCAGATGCCCTCGAACCACGATCATCCCTCGCACCAGCTGGCGCACGAGGTCGCGCGGCTGCCGCGTCACGCCGCCGCGCTCAACGGCTACGCCCGCGCCGTCCCGGTGCGGCCCCTCGAGTTCTACGCCGAGCTGCTGGCCCGCCGCGGCTTCAGCGCTCAGCACGTCCGCGAGCAGGTCTACCTCCACCGCCTGCCCGGTCCCGAAGAGGTGATCGAGTGGACCAAAGGCACCTTCCTGACCGCCTACAAAGAACGCCTCAACCGCGAGCAGTACGAGGCCTACCTCCAGGACTACCAAGCCGCCGTCCTCGAGACCCTCCCCAACGAGCGCCCCTACCTCTACCCCTTCAAACGAATCCTCCTCTGGGGCCGCCGGGCATAGACCGCATCCCCACCCGATCGCTGCGCTCCACTTCAACGTAGGCTCGCCATTTGCGTCGTACTGCTTGCGCAGAGCCGTGCTGACAGTGGTGCTTATCGACGACACAGGAGTAAACGTCAGGTACCACGAGCGCCTTCGGATCACTAGACAAGGCTGTTCGACACACCCGACGACATCGTCCACCTCTATCTGACGCCAGAAACGGCAGACTCAAGACGGCATGTGCCGTTTCCCTCACTCACGCGGGCGCAGCCTGCCATCAGGCCTGTCTGGGGCGGTCTTCAGCCAGTTGATCCGGAGGCGCGGCGTCGTGGCGCTGGTGTTCGGCGAACAGGTAGGCGACTTTGCGCCCGAGCTCGTACGGGGTGATGTCCATCGCCAGGTGCGCCGCGGCGGCGACCAACACATTGACCGCGCACTCCAGCACCCGCCGCGATGCCTCCGGCTCGCGCGGGTCGTCCCTCAGGATCGAGTCGCCGAACTCCACCGCCGCCAGATACTCGCGGCAAGCGGTGTCCAGACCGACGGTCTGCAGCACATTCGGATACCAGACGCGCGGATCGATGGACTCGTAGGGCAGGGTGAACGAAGGGTCGGACATCGGATGCTCCTCGCGGCACAACTGGCGCAGTGGTCTCCGAAAAGAATATCATGCATCCGTTCGAGGTTTTTTTTTCCTTCCGCCTCTCCAGCTCCCGCTCGGCGCGGCTGCCCACCGCGCCGATTCGGGCTCGTCGGCGCAATGCCCGGGCGGCGCTGCATGGGCGCGAGGACTCTCGTGTATCCTGACGGGGACGGTTGACAGGAGTGGGCATGGTCTTTCCGACGATTGACACTGGGGGCGCGCCGATTCCCCTGCTTGACCCCGTGACCGACGTTGAAGATGAGCTGCGCTCGCAGCTGCTTGTCTCGACTGTGGACAAGGTCTTTGGCTGGGCGCGACGCTCCTCGCTCTGGCCGGCGATGTTCGGCCTGGCCTGCTGCGCGATTGAGATGATCGCGACTGCCAACGCCCGCTACGACCTTGCCCGCTTCGGCGCCGAGGTCTTCCGCGCTTCGCCCCGCCAGGCCGACCTGATGATCGTCGCGGGCACCGTGACCTGGAAGATGGCCCCGCCCGTGCGCCGCATATACCTGCAGATGGCGGAGCCCAAGTGGGTGATTTCGATGGGCTCCTGCTCCAACATCGGCGGGCCCTTCGCGCACGGTTACTCGACCCTGCCCGGCGTCAACAACGTCGTGCCGGTCGATGTCTACGTGCCCGGCTGTCCGCCGCGGCCGGAGTCGCTGCTGGCGGGGCTGATGCTGCTCCAGCAGGTGATCGACGACGAGCACGCGCACAACGGGCGTAAGCGCCGGCCCGAGCCGACTGGCGACTTCTCGCGGATGCTGCCCGAGGGCGACCCGATCCGCGCCGAGCTGGAATCGCTCTTCCCGCCCTTCACCAGCGCCGACGGCACGCCGCGCGATAAGTGGACCGGCGCGCTGCGCCACGACGAGAACTTCTTCACCAGCCGCTAGCCGCTAGGCAAGGAACCAGACATGGTCTTCGGCAAAGGCATCGCCAAGGGATTGATGACGGTCGTCAAGCACGTCCGCAAGCCGGTTGTGACTGTGCAGTTCCCGGAGGAAGAGCGCAACATCCCGCCCCGCGCGCGGACGAACCTGGTCTGGTTCGTCGAGCGCTGCACCGGCTGCTCGACCTGCGCCCAGAGCTGCCCCGACGGCTGCATCCTGGTCGACACCGAGCCGCGTGAGGATGGCTCGTTCCTCGTCAACCGCTACGAGATCGACTTCCGCCTCTGCATGTACTGCGGTCTCTGCACCGAGGCCTGCCCGTACGAGGCGATCCAGGTCGGCGGCTCCTACACCAACGTGGTCACCAACCCGAACCGCCTCTACAAGGACAAGGAAGACCTGATCGAGCTGGCCAACGAATATCTGGAGCAGCACGACTGGGTCTACCCAAACGGCCAGCAGGCAGTCCAGCAGACAGTGCATCCAACCGAGCGTCGGCAGCACCGCTAAGGGGCCCGGTTAGCGGCTGGCCTCCGCTCTGCTGCGGTACGCCGTTGATTTCCCACTCTGCTGTCGCCGTCGCCGTTACCCCGACGGGAACCACTCGATCGATAGTCGGGCCGCGGCCTTCCATCACACTTGTCGCCGCCGAAGTCGTGGCTCCGGCGGGCTCAACCTGATTGTCAGCGTCGGTCACGACGACGAACTCGTGCACCCCTGACCACTCGGTAGCCACAACGTCCGCCACTTGCACCTGATCAATCTCGATGGCGAAGACCGCGGCGCTGCCAGCTTCGGTGACGATGTTGCTTACCTTGATCTGACAGCGGTACGTTCCATCCCTTGCGGGGATGATTGCGGGAGTGGCGCCTGTTCCTGAGATAATGACATTTGGCACCAGTGACCCATCGCTGGTGAGCGAATAGAACACGCGGACTGTAGTGGGCTGGGGAGCGGACTCGATCTCCCCACCCTTGTCGCAGCGCAAGCTCCATTCGCTGACCGCGGCGGCCCGTATCTTGACTTCCACACGCCCGGTGTCCGCTCCTTCGCTGCCGTAGAACGCGAACGCGACGGTCGTGTCCCACGAGGGCTGATCCCAGGTCACCAACGGCGCGGCAATCGGGTCCTGGCTCAGGAACTGCAGGCGGAACTGCGCCGGCCGCTCTCCCTGCACATTGTTCTTCAGGTCGATGTCACACTGGTAGCGGCCAACTTCTAACTCAAGGACGAAATCTGCGTTGCCGCTTCCAGCCATCATGATTGAGATGGAGAAGGTAGTTGCTGCGGGTGCCCGGTCAGTCTTTATGGACATCTGGTCAGCGTCCTGCTCAACCAGTTCGCTCAACTCGGACTGCTCCAGCGCCTCCTGCTGGAACTGGGCTTGGCCGTAGTTCGCGCTCTGCGGCTCGGATCGCTCGCGCGGCGTCGCGCAGGCGGAGCGGACCGCGGCGGCGATCAGCAGCCAGACGAGCGCCAACAATTGGGGCAGGTTGAGGCGAGGCGGATTAGGCGGGCGGCGCCTGATCTTCCTCGGCTAACTCCCAGACGTAGGCGAGATCGACGCTGAGGCCCTCCAGCACCGACTCGCCGGAGAGCGCGGCGGGGCGCTCCAGCGACTCCGGTTCCTGGCTCGGGCGGTAAAGCCAGACGGTCTGCGTGCGCGGATCGACCAGCCAGCCGAGTCGGACGCCGAAGCCCAGCCAGCGCTCCATCCGCCGCTGCTGTTGGCGCAGCGAGTCCGACGGCGAGCGGACCTCGAACACAAAGTCCGGACACAGATGCAAGAAGCCCGAGCCCGTGCGTTCGGCGCGCGACAGCTCGGCCAATCGCTGCGGACTGATCCAGGACACGTCCGGCGACCAGGTTCGGGTCTCACCGTCCGCGTCTCGGAGATTGAAAGTTCCGTCCGATTCACGCACCAGACCGCCGCCCCCGTCCCGGCGCCACAGCATGATCTCAAACCCCAGCGCCATCTGGATTTCGGAGCTCGCTCCTCCGGCAATCATTCGCGCCTCTAGGTCGCCGTTTGCGCCCCGTTCGATCTTCCAGCCGGGATTGCAGTCGTTGATCCGGATCAGCTCCTAATCGCTGACGGGAGCGGGCAGCGGCAGGCGCAGGTGGATGCTCTGGCCAACCGGCGACTCGGACAGGGTGGTCATGGGCGCTCACCGCCAATTCTCTCGGTCAGTCTAGGCGCGTCAGCCTGGCGTTGGGCGGGGTGGATTTGGACGGCTGATAGACTGACTCCTGCGTCTACACGCCCGCGTTGGGGGAGGTTCCATGGCGACGATCACGATCAACGGACGAGCGGTCGAGGCTGAGGTCGGCGCGCCGCTGGTCGAGGTCATCAAGCAGGCCGGCTTCCCGATCTCGAACCTCTGCTACCTCGACGGCCTGCCGCCCTACGCCGGCTGCCGCACCTGCGCAGTCGAGGTCGAGGGGATGCGCGGCCTGCCGCTCTCCTGCACGACCACGGTGATGGACGGCATGGTCGTGCGCACGGAGACCGACGCCGTCACCGAGATGCGCCAGGAAGTGCTGGCCGTCATTCTTGCCAACCACTCCGACCGCTGCCTCACCTGCCACCGCATCGAGCACTGCCGCACCGGCGAGATCTGCCTGCGCGACAATCAGGTCACCCACCGCTGCGTGACCTGCTCCAAGAACTACCGCTGCGAGCTGCAGACGACCTGCGACGCCGCCGACGTCGGCCGCGCCAACGTGGAGCCGTACATTGATGAGGCGCGCACGTATTACCGGCATCAGCAGCCCGAACCGGACCGCGCCAACCCCTTCTTCGAGTTTGACCCGCAGATGTGCATCATCTGCACACGCTGTGTGCGCGCCTGCGACGACCTGCGCCACACGACCGCGATCACGCTGGCCGGGCGCGGCTTCTCAACCCGCATCGCCTTCGGCGCGGGCGGCCAGATTGATGAGTCCAACTGCGACTTCTGCGGCGCCTGCGTCGATGTCTGCCCGACCGCGACGCTGATGGAAGCGCCCAACAAGTGGGTCGCGCGGCCCGACCGCTGGGTGACGACGACCTGCACCGAGTGCTCGATGGGCTGCACGATCCAGATGGGCGTCCGCGATGGGCGCGGCGTGCAGGTGCGGCCGGGCAACGGCAACGACGTCTCGCGCTCGCAAATCTGCGTGCGCGGCCGCTTCGGCTACGACCAGACGCGCGACAAGGATCGCTTGCGCGCCGCCACGATCGGGCGCGGTGAGGACGCCTTCCAACAGGACGGCGACGCCGTCGTGGGCCACGCCGCCGCCGCCCTTCAGGCGATTCTTGACGAACACGGCCCGGCGGCGGTCGGCATCCTCGGCTCCGGTCAGCTGATGCTCGAGGAGCTCTACGCGCTGCGGACGCTCGCGGAGCGGCTTGGCGTGACCAACCTTGACTCCTCGCTCGGCCCCGTAACCGCCGCCATCGGCGCGGCGCTTGACGACGCCTTCGGCTCCGAGCATCTGCCCTCGCGCCTCACCGCGGTGGAGACCGCCGACCTGGTGGTCGCGATTGGCGACGACATCTCCGCCTCCAACAACGTGCTCGGCGTGCGGATCAAGGACGCGGTAGCGAACAACGGCGCGTCGCTGGTCAGCATCTCCTCGCGCCGCAACCCGCTCGCGGACTACGCGGTCGACGAGGCGCACACGCTGCATCCCGCCGACGGCGATCTCGCCGGCGTCGCGCAAGCTCTGGCGACTGCGGTCGTGAAGAATCTTGATGTGCGCACCGGATTGTCGGGCGTTGACGGGCTGGCTGACGTCACGGGCCGCGCCGACGGCATTGACGCGGCGGCAGCGACGCTGCTGCGTCGGCGCGGCGGCTCGGTCGCGATCGTCGTTGCGCCGTCGCGGACGAACGCCGCCCAGGCCGGCGCCCAGACCCGCGCCGCCGCCAACCTCGCCATCGCCCTGGCCGGCCCGGCCGCCGCCCCGACCGCGCTCCATGTTTTGCCGCCTGAGTCCAACTCGGTCGGCCTGCGCGACCTCGGCGTCGCGCAGGGCGAGGGCGGCCTTGATGTCGGCGGGATGCTCGAGGCGGCCCGCAACGGCAGCCTCAAGGCGCTGATCGTCGCCCGCGACAACCCGGTCCTGCTGCATCCCGACCGCGCCGCCACGATCGTGGCGCTGGACAACCTCGATCTGTTGCTGGTGATCGATGAGGTCGCCACGGAAACCGCGCAACGCGCGACGCACGTGCTGCCCGACGTCTCCAGCTTTGGCAAGGACGGCCACATCACCAACGCCGACCGCCAGATTCTGCGGCTGCGCCCGGCGAACGCCGACCAGCGCAACGCGCGGCGTCTCGGTCTCTGGCTGGCGGCGCTCGCCGCACAGCTGTCCGCGACCGACGGCTCGCCCGCGCAGCCAGAGGATGTCGGCGAGGCGCGTACCGCGCTGGCGGCGCTCGACAGCCGCTACGCGGCGCTGGCGCAGCCGGGTCTGACGCAGACGCGGATGCCGATCAACGGCGCGGCGACCCAGCGCTTCCTCAGCGTGCCCGCGACCGGCGCGGCGAACGGTGAGCGCTCGCTGACGCTGCTCAGCGGCCGCGACCTCTACACCGACCTCCTCAGCGCCGCCCGCGGCGAGGTGGACGCCGACCTGCTGCTGCGCTCGAACAGCGTCCTGATCAATCCCGCCAGCGCCGCCGACCGGCGGATCGAGGCGGGCGCGCCCACGACCCTCGCCGCCAACGGCGCGCAGATCACGCTGCCTGCCGAGATTAGCGAGGACGTGCCGGCGGGCGCGGTCTGGGTGTCGGCGCTGCACGACGGCGGCGCAGTCCAGGCGCTTCTGGCGGCGGACGCCGAGCGTCTGGCCTCGGTTGCGGTCAGCGCTGCTGAGTAGACCAACCGCTCCATCTCTTCCGTCGAGGGCGAGAACGCTCACGCGGAACTGTTGCTGGACGCTCGGCGTCCCCGTGGCGTCTCGCCCTTGGCCGTCGCGCGAGTTGACGGTCACGATCACGGCGGTTCGGTGGGCCAGGCTGCCGTCGATCGACGGCAATCAGCGGCAACCGGCGGCCAGACGCTGATCCACCTCGTCGGAATCGCGATAGGCTGTCAGGTATAGCGACATCGCTATGAAAGCACTCTCGAGATTGTCCCGGAGCCATTTGACTCACGGATCTCGACCTAGACGATTGCCCGGAAAGGAATCGCCGTGACCACCTTCCAGTCCTCCTACTCCCCCGAAACCCAACCGGTTTCCCCGCGCGGACACTACGTCTTCGTCGACGGCCCGTCGATCGACGGCACCCTCGGCCGCGTCATCAACCAGCAGCCCGGACCCGACACCCGCCCCGACTGGCGGCGGCTCGAGACGTTCGTCAAGCAGGTCTGCGGCCCGGCTCCCTATTCCGCCACCTTCGTCTTCTGGGGGCCGGGGCAGGAGGGGTTCATGCACTTCCTGCGTATGGCCGGATTCGCAGTCATGCTGGGCGAACGCTACACCCCCGGCCAGAGCTGCGCCGACCTGATCCAGCAGAGCATCGCACGGCTCAATGAGACCGCTGTCCCGGGCCAGCCCTGGCAGGTGATCGTCGGCACGCACAACCCCACGCTGATCGAGGCGCTGCCCAGCCTGGCCAGTGAGGCCGAGCGGATCAGCGTCTTCGGCTTCACCGAGTTCCTGCCCGACTCGCCGATGCTCGAAACGCAGATCGACTTCTATGACATCGAGGATGACGCGAAGTTGTTCCGCAATCCGCTGCCGCGCGTGGAGTTCGAGGATGAGGACAAGTCCGAGGACGCTTACGAGGATGCTCACGGGAACGTGGAGACCCCGGCGCTGGAGGAGATCACCTATCAGCCGCCGCCGGTCCAGCCACGGCCGGTCGTCGAGCCTCCGGCGCCGGCCGCGACGCCACCGATCGTCCAGGCGCCGGCCGCACCGCCGCCTGTCCAGACCCCGGCCGCGCCGCGGTTGACCACCGCACCTGCGGCCCCGCCGCGCCCCGCCGCCTCCGCGGGCGCGGTCCAGCGAGATTTCTACCTGATCGTTGACGGGCGCAGCATCGAGAAGGAGCTGGGCGAGATTCTCGGAGAGAAGCCCACCCCGGGCACGCGGCCGGACTGGGCCAAGGTGCACGTCTACGCGCGTCAGCAGTCGCGCTCCGCCGACGGCCAGGTCAAGGCGCTGTTCGCCCACATTGCGCCCGGCCACGCCGGGTTCCGCCGGGCGCTCATCGACCTGAACTACGAATTCCGGCCCGTGCGCCCGGACCCGCAGCGGCTCATGCGGCCAGTCGTGGAGGAGTACGTCTGCCAGCTCCTCAGCAACGTCATCGCGCCGAACCTGGACAGGTGGGACACCGCCCCCGACATCATGGTGATCGGACACGGCGACGCACTGTTCGTGGCGCTGAACGCCATCGCCGATCGGGGCCAGCGGCTGATCGCCCTCGGCTTTCCCGAGCGGATGCCGCAGGATGAGGCCTACGAGCGCATCGAAAAGCTCGACCTCGAACGCGACGCCCGAGCCTTCGGCGCAGAATTGCCGCGCGAGTTCGGCGTGGACGTGGACAACTTCGACCCCGACCAAGAGCTCGCGCGGCTGCTCTGAGGCGAGCGCGGCCTAGAGGTCAAAGGGCAGGGCGCTGCCGATCCCGAAGGTGACCGCCGCCGCCAGAATGCCGACCAGCACCGATCGCCCCGCCGCGTAGAGCGGCTTGCGGCTGGTGATCAACGACGTGAACAGGCCGGCGACGGCCAGAGTGACCACGCTCGCCGCCACCCCGGCGAGCAGCGTCCAAAAATCAACGTGCCAGCCGGCTGCGTGCCAGATCAGGAACGGCGCGAGCGGGATCAGCGCGCCCAGCGAGAACGCGCTGAATGAACCGAGCGCCGCCTGCCAGGGATCGCCCAGCTCGTCCGGGTCGAGCCCCAGCTCCTCCCGGACCATCGTGTCGACCAGCGCCTCGGGCTGCTTCGCCAACTCCGCCGCGACCTGCTCGGCGAGTTCCGGGGAGAGCCCCTTGGCGCGGTAGATGCTGACCAACTCGCGGCGCTCCTCACCGGGATCGAGCAGCACCTCGTCGCGCTCCATCGCGATCTGCCGCTGCAACACCTCCGCCTGGCTGCGCACGGAGATGTATTCCCCTGCGGCCATCGAGAACGCGCCCGCCAGCCAGCCGCCGATCCCGGCGACGAGTACCGCCTCGGAGCCGATCGCGACGCCGGCGACGCCGGCGATCAGGGCGAGATTGGAGACGATGCCGTCGTTCAGACCGAACAGCGCCGCGCGGAAGGTTGATGCGCCCTGCGCGCCGACGCCGCTGTGTCCCTCGCCGACTGCGCCGACCGCGCCGAACTGCGTGCCGAGCTCGGCCAGCGCGGCGCGGTGCTCGCGCTCCTCCTCGGCCAAATCGCCCGAGTCCGGGTCGGCGACGTACTTCTGGATGTCCACCAACTCCTCGCGGCGCAGCTGGGAGATGACGAACCCGAGCCCCCAAATGCGCGCTTGAAACGCGGTCAGGCGCACCTTGAACGAGGGCCGATGATCCGTCACCGACGCGTCCGCGTCGAGCATGCCGATCCAGTGTTGGGCGTGCTGCCGTTCGGACTCCGCCATCCCGCGCAGGACCTGGGACGACTGCGGCTCGCTCATCCCTGCGAGGCGGTCGTAGAGCCAGGCGGCGTCCAGTTCATCGGCGATCATCTCGCGCAGCCGCTCGCGCCGTTCATCGGTCAGCGGCACCGTCGCTCGGGGTGGATCCAGCGTCGTCATGGCGCCAGTGTATCCCGCGATATGGGCAGTCTCGGTCAATGCGCGATGATCAATCCACAGCGCACACGTTGGACACCGACTCGTCACGCGGAGACTGCCTCATGCTCAAGTTGGGCTTACCCAAGGGCTCGCTCGAAGCCCCCACCATCGACCTCTTCCGCCGCGCCGGCTTCGGCATCTCGGTCGACTCCCGCTCCTACTTCCCCCAGATCGACGACGACAGCATCACCTGCACCATGTTCCGCGCCCAGGAGATGGCGCGTTATGTGGAGGACGGCGTGGTTGACGTCGGGATCACCGGCCACGACTGGGTCGTGGAAACCGGCGCCGATGTCGTTGAGGTCGCGGAGATGACCTACAGCAAGGCGACCAGCCGACCCGCCCGCTGGGTGCTCGCCGTCCCGGCGGAGTCCGGCGTCCGCGAAATCGAGCAGCTCGCCGGCGGTGTGATTGCGACCGAGCTGGTCCGCACCACGCGAGAATACTTCGCGCAGCGCGGCATTGACGTGCGCGTCGAGTTCAGCTGGGGCGCGACCGAGGTCAAGGCGCGGATCATTGACGCGATCGTCGACGTGACCGAAACCGGCTCCTCGCTGCGCGCCAACAACCTGCGCGTGATCGCCGAGGTGCTGACCAGCACCGTCCGCCTGATCGCGAACCGGGAAGCGTGGGACGATCCGCGGCGACGCGAGAAGATCGAGGCGATCAACACGCTGCTGCAGGGCGCGATCGCGGCGACCAGCAAGGTGGGCCTCAAGCTCAACACGCCGCGCGCCCGCCTCGACGACGTGCTCGGCGTGATCGGCAAGTTCGGCGAGCACGCGCCGACCATCAGCCCGCTGATCGACGACTCCTGGGTCGCGCTCGAGATCATCCTCGACGAGCGTCAGGAGCGCGAGATGATCCCCGAACTGCGCCGCGCCGGCGCCAGCGGCCTGGTCAGCTATCCGCTGAACAAGGTGATCTCCTGACCGTCCGGCGTCCGGCGCAGGGCGCGGGTATGATCGCTCGAACGAACTCACTCACAACGCACACCGGAGCAGACCGATGGCCCTCCGATCCCCCGCCGAATACGTCGAATCGCTGCGCGACGACCGCGAAATCTGGTACCGCGGCGAGCGCGTTGACGATGTCACCACGCATCCCACGATCAGCAAGGCGGTCAAACACGCCTGCATCGATTACGAGATGGCGGAGTCGGACGAGTACCGCGACCTCGCCACCTATGAGGAGGACGGCGAGACCTACTCCGCCTACTACCGCATCCCGCGCACGACCGAGGATCTGCTCAACCGCTCCCGCCTGATCGAGGCGGCCACTGCGGAGGGCGACACGCTGGTTGTGCTGATCAAGGAGATCGGCACCGATGCGCTCTTCGCGCTGCTCGCGGTGACGGCGGAGTTTGCTGACCCCGTCTACCACGAGCGCGTCCGGGACTACTACGAATACTGCCGCGCCAACGACCTCTCGCTGGCCGTCGCCCAGACCGACGTCAAGGGCGACCGCGTCAAGAGGCCCGCCCAGCAGGCCGACCCGGATATGTACGTGCGCGTCGTTGAGCGCCGGCCAGACGGCGTCGTCGTGCGCGGGGCCAAGGCGCACACCTCGGTCGTGACCAACACGAACGAGGTGATCGTCCTGCCAACGCGCGCCATGGGTCCCGACGAGCAGGACTGGTCGATCGCCTTCGCCCTGCCGGTCAACACGCCTGGTCTGCGCTTCATCGCCTCGCCCTTCGGCGACGGCGCGAGCCATGAGGGTGAACGTCCGATCTCGGCCGTGCGCAAGATGATGGAGACGATCACGGTCTTCGATGACGTCTTCGTCCCCAACGAGCGCATCTTCCTGAACGGCGACACCAACGCCGCCGGCACGATCGCGCTGACCTTCGTCGAGTACCACCGCTTCACCGCGGTCTCCTACAAACTGCCGCTGATCGACGCGCTGGGCGGCTGCGCCGCGCTCGCCGCCGACTACAACGGCATCCTCGGCGTCTCCCACGTGCGCGAGAAGTTCGTTGATCTGATCGCCTACGCCGAGACGACCCGCGCGCTGATCGAGAAGTCGGCCGAGCGCTGCATCGCCAAACCAAACGGCCAGGTCGCGCCCGATCCGATGACCGTCAATCTGGCCAAGTCGCACTTCGCGCACGGCTACCACGAGGCCGTCCAGCACGTCCAGGAGATCGCCGGCGGCATCCTCGTCACGGGGCCGGGCGACGAGGACTGGAAGTCGGAAGCACTGCGCCCCTTCCTCCAGAAGTACCTCGCCGGCCGCGAGGGCGTCGGCGGCGAGCAGCGCATGAAACTGCTCAACTTCGTGCGCGACCTGACCTCGTCCGACTACGGCGCCTACCAGGAAGTCCTGGCGATCCACGCCGAAGGTTCGCTCCAGGCCGAGCGGCTGCAGGTCTTCCGCGCCTTCAACGAGAACGGCGGCGCGCGCCGCGTGATGCGCCTCGCGGGTAGAATGGCAGGCGTCAGATAGACGCCGCCCCGTCGGTCGCAGGAGCGCGCAGATGCCGGAAATTCCCCTCTTCCCGCTCCAGATCGTCGTCTTCCCCGGGGAGTCGGTGCCGCTCCACATCTTCGAGCCGCGCTACCGACAGCTGGTCCACGACACAGTCCAGACCGGCGAGCCGTTCGGCATCGTCCTCACCCGCCGCACCCGTCAGACAGCCACGCCCGAGGATCGCGAACCGACCCATGAGATCGGTTGCAGCGTGCGGATGGAATCGCACGAGGCGTTCCCGGACGGCCGCTTCAACATCACCTGCAGCGGCGAACGGCGCTTCCGCATCGTCGAGAAGCTCGGCGAGCGGCCTTACTGGGTGGCTGAGGTGGAGTACCTCGACCACCCGCCCGACTCCGAGTCGGCGGAGGCGTACATCGCCTACAACGCCGCCGCCGAGCTCTACCGCGGCCACCTCGATCTGGCGCTGGCGCTGCAAAACTCCTGGCAGCGCACCTACCGTCTGCCGGCCCGCCCTATTCCGCTGGTCAACCGCATTGCCTCGGGCATCGAAGCGCCGGCCTCGGTCAAGCAGGAAGTGCTGAAGTCGGATTCCGCCGTCGCCCAGCTCAACCTGCTCAGCCGCATCCTCCGCGCCTCCAACCACCAGCTCACCGACCGCGTCCATCTCCACCGCCGTCAGCGCTACGAAGGCCTCGGCGTCGGCAACTAGCCACTCTCCGGGCCCACTACAACGCCGCCGCGCCGTTCTGGCGGATGTGCCGCGTCACCGTGAGGCGCAGCAGCTCGGTCGGACCTTCCGCGATCCGCAGGGAACGGCTCGTCCGGTAGAGCCGCTCCAGCGGGTGCCCGCGCAGCAGCGCCTGCGCCCCGTGCAGCTGGATTGCGCGGTCGACCGTGCGGTGCAGACACTCCGACGCCAGCCACTTCGCCGCCGCGACCTGCGTGCCCGCCGTCGGCTCATCCGCCTCCCGCGCCTCTGCGGCCTGGTAGAGCGCCGTCCGCGCCGAGTATGTATCGACCGCCATGTCCGCGAAGATCGCCTGCACCTGCTGCTGCTCAGCCAGCGGCTGACCGCTGCGGTGCGGCCCCTCGATCCGCGCTAGCGTCGTTCGCGTCACCCACCGCGCCCAGCCGACGCAATCGGCGGCGACGCCGAGCCGCATCCGATCGATGTTCTGCATCGCGCGGGGCAGACCGTCGCCGACGGCTCCCAACAACCTCGATTCGGGCACGGCGACTGCGTCGAAGTAGAACGGCGAGTGCGTGCTGCCGTCGATCGACGCGCCCAACTCGCCCGCGGTCACGCCGTCGGCGTCGCGGTCAATGACCAGCAGCGCCGTTCCCTCCTCGGGGACGTTGGCGACCACGACCAGCCAGTCGGACGCCGCTCCGCCCGTGACGAATCCTTTCGCGCCGCTGACCAGGAACCCGTCCGCGCCGTCGTCGAGCGCGGCGCGGATCGCTTGCGTCGGTTCGCGCCGCCCGTCCGGGCGCAGCGCCTCGGTGAAAGCGAACGCCGCCGTCCGCTCACCGCGCAGCACGGGGAGGTAGAGCGCGTCTCGCTGCGCGTCGTTGTCGGCCAGCCGCATGATCCCCGGGCCCGAACCCAGTGCCCGCGCCGCCAGCGGATTGCCGCTCAGCGACAGCGCCTCGCGCGCCGACGTGAGCACGCGCGGCCCGCCGCCCAAGCCACCGTCCGCCTGCGGTACCGCCAGCTGGTAGAACCCGGCCGCCTCCGAGCGCCGGGCGATCTCGCGGCGCAGCTCCGCCGGCGGCGACTCCGGGTCAACGCCCGCGGTGAGCGGATCGATCTGCTCCGCGACAAAGGTCAGCAGCCGCGACTGCAGGTCGGCCAGATCGGCTGGTAGGGCGAATTGCATCGGCGAGCCTCCCGGTTCTGTTCTGGCGCGCGTTCTCTTGAGCGCCGTTATTCCGCCATCTGCGCGAGTTCAAAGTCGCGCAGCTCTGGCGCTTGCGCCTGCGTCAGGGCGACGCCGAGCAGGCGCGCCCGACTCAGCCGCCGCCGCGCCTCGAGGAGCTGCGCCTCGGCCGCGTCCGCGCGGGCCAGCAGGATCACGCCGGCCGCCCCGTTGGCGACCGCGGCCGCATCGGGATCGGAGAGCGGATCGGTCAGCACCAGGACGCAGCTGCCCGCTCGGCCCGCGCCGACGGCGCGGCGCAGGATCAGCGTCGAGCGGGCCACCGGGAACCACGGCGCACCAGCCAGCCAACCCGGGACCGGGCCGTAGCGGAGCGCGAACGCCGGCCGCCGACTGTCCAGCCAGATCACCGACCTTCCGCTCGCTGCGAGCGCGCGCGCTGTCTGGACCAGCACCGCGGTGACGCCCGAGCCATCGTCCAGCGGCGTGAGCGCCACGACACCCGTCTGGGCGGCGATCGCATTCGCCAGCAAAGCCGCGCTCTCGCCCGCCGCGCTTCCAGCGCTCGAGGTCGGCGCGGCCTCGGAGCGCTGCCTGGCCGTGTGTGTGCCGGTGCGCGCGGCGGCGCGCTCCGCCTCGACCGAGATCACGGCGAGCGGCCGCAGCCCAATCCGGCCCAAGCGGCCCAGCGTGGAGCCAGGCAGCCGCGTTGGCCGTGCTGTCAGCCAGGCCAGGGCCAGACCGCCGGCCAGGCCGATCGCCGCGGCCCCGGCCGCCGCCCACTCGGTCGCCGGCGCCACCTGCCGCGCACCCGGATGCACCAGCCCGAGCGTCTCCAGCCCGGCAGCGTCGCCGTAGCGGGCGACCGACTCGCTGACCGCCGCGTCGGCCAGCCAGACCGCCAGCGCCTCCGCGTCGGCCTGGCGCGGCGCGCGCACGGTGAGGCGGATCAGCGTGTCGGTCAGATCCACCGCGACGCCGCTCAGCACCGGCGGCCCGTGCTCGGTAGTCATCATGCTGTTCGCCGTCTGCTCCTGCATCGCCTCCTGCACCGAGCGATCGAGCAGCAGTTCCGCATACTCCGCCGCGCTCGCCCCCTCCCGCGCCCAGAGATGTACGTCCGCGTCCCACGCCTCCGCCGACGACTGGGCAATCCCCACCGCGATCAGCACCGCCGCCGCCGCCGTGAGCAGCGGCAGCCACCACGCAAACCCGTCTCGCAGGCTGAGTGATCCAGGCACGCTATCGAGTGTATCCGCCGCTCCCGCCCGATCCTGCTTGGCCGCCCCGCTCAAGTAGCCTCACGCAATGCACAACCCGTTATCAGCATTCCCCGCGCGGCGGGCCGCGCTGCAGTTGCTGCTGCTCTGCCTGGCTGCGCTCATCGTGTTTCCAGCCGCTGTCCGCGCCGACGAGCCGCGTTTGCATCTGGAAGTCCGCGTTGACCGCTCCGACCCGCAGATCGCGCAGTCGATTGAACCGCAGCTGATTGCGGCTGGCTTCGAGATCGAACTCGGCGTCCCCGAGCTCGGCCGCTGGCAGGGCTGGCTGCCCGCCGCGCAGCTCGAGCAGCTGCGCGCGCTGGACGGGGTCGTCTCTGTGCGTGCCCCGCAGTACGCCCACTTCGCTGCCGGCGCCACGCTGACCGAGGGCGATGAAGCGCTCAACGCCGCCGCCGCCCGCGACCGCTTCAACGTTGACGGCAGCGGCGTCCGCGTCGCCGTGCTCTCCAACGGCATTCGGGGACTGGACAAGGCGCAGAGCGCTGGCGAAGCGCCCAAATTGGCCGACGCCCGCGCCTTCCGTGCCGGCGTAGACGATCTCGGTATGTGGGGCGAGGAAGGCACCGCGATGATCGAGATCGTCCACGATCTCGCCCCCGGCGCAGCGATCTCGTTTGGCGTAGTCACATCCGACCTCGAGCACATCGCTGCGGTCAACTACTTCGCGCAGCGGGTTGACATCATCGTCGACAACACCTCGTTCGCCTTCCCCGCCGACCAGCGCAGCGACGTCTCGGTCAACACCACGAACGCCCTGCGGAATCCGGACTGGCCGCTGCGGGTGCACGTCACCGCGGCCGGCAACTGGGCGGAATCGCATTGGCGCGGCTCCTGGCAGGTCGGGGTCGAGGGCCGCCAGATCGGGCTGCCGACGCCTGGCGCGACCCACCAGTTCAGCGGCGTCGGCGGAGCCGAGACGTTCTACGGCGGCGGCAATCGCATCCGCGTTGGTGAGCAGGACGAGATCCGCCTCATCCTGTTCTGGAACGATCCCTGGGGCCGTTCGAGCAACGACTACAACCTCTATCTGATCTCCAGCGAGGGGGCCGTGCTTGCTTCCAGCGAGATCACGCAAGGCGTCGGCGAAGGGAGCGGTGATCCGCGCGAGGTCCTGGAGTACACCCACGACGCGCCCGAGGCGGACCTGTTCGTCGTGACCCAGAATCCCCACAACGAGGCCGCGCCGGTCGAGTTCGATCTCTTCCTCTACCGCCTGGACGGCGGACCGCCGCAGCTCAGCGAGCGCACCGCGGCGCGCAGCCTCCTCGCCCAGTCCGACGCCGCGGACGCCCTCGCGGTCGGCGCGATCAACGTTGGACGGCGGGCGGTCGCCGCCTACTCGAGCCGCGGTCCGACGCTCAACGGTGTGCTCAAACCCGACCTCACCGCCGTCGACCTCGTGACCGTCTCGGAGCACACCGGTTTCGGCCCGCGCTTTCTCGGCTCCTCCGCCGCCGCGCCGCACGTTGCCGGGGTCGCCGCGCTCCTGCTTGAGGCGCAGCCGGCGCTGCTTGCCGCAGACGGCGGCAGCGCCCTCCTCGAGCGCCGCCTGATCCGCGCGTTCCTGACCGAGACCGCCCAAGACCTCTCGCCCGCCGGACCCGATCCGGCCGCCGGCGCCGGCCTGATCGACGCTGACGCCGCGCTCGAGGCGGCCACCAGCCAGATCGTCGTGGTCACCACCGCCGCTGACCAGGGACCCGGCACGCTGCGCGAAGCGATCGCCAGCGGCGCGCCGATCATCCTCTTGTCGCACTCGCCCGCGGAGCACACGATCAGCCTGGAAACGGAGTTGCCCGCCGCTGACGGGCAGGTCATTGACGGCGCCGGCTGGACGCTTGACGCCGCCGCTGTCTCCATCGGCCTCCAACTCGGAGACCGCGCCGAACTCTGGGGGCTCACCGTCACCGGCGCCCGGCAGGTCGGCGTGCAGATCGCCGGCGACGAGAGCCGCCTCAACGGCGTCACCGCCAGCGGGAACCGAATCGGCATCCGCGTCACTGGCGCTGCGGCGCTGATCGAGGCTGCCACGGTGGAAAACGGACAATCGCACGGCATCGAAATCCGCGACGGTGGCGCAGCGACGATCACAGCCTCAACGATTGCCTCGAACGCTGGCACGGGCGTGCGGATCTACCCCGCCGCTAGCGACGTCCTGATCGGTCCCACGCTCGACCCGCCGCCGCTGACGCTCGCCAGTGGGCTGGCTACGCCCATTGATCCGTTTGCATCCGCCTCCCCGCAACCGCGCTCGGGCCTGAGCCAGACGATCAACGGCTCCGTCCGCATCGCCGGCCTGCCCGCGCCGGCCGGGACGATCGTCGATCTCTACCTTGACCGTCGCCTCGCCGCCTCCGTCGCGGTTGACGACCGCGCCCACTTCCACGCCACCGTGAGCGGCCCCGGCGTTGAGCTGCGCTTTGCGGTTGACGGCGCGCCGCTCGACCAGCGCGTCCCGTTTGCCGCCGGCGCAGACACTGTCATGCATCTGCAGGCCGCCAGCCCCAGCACGCTGGTCGGCGCGGACGACGATGCCGCCCACGCCAGTATGGCGAACC
This sequence comes from Dehalococcoidia bacterium, assembly GCA_965200625.1. Classification (GTDB taxonomy): domain Bacteria; phylum Chloroflexota; class Dehalococcoidia; order Bin125; family Bin125; genus Bin125. Next base: position 258,333 of record OZ241375.1, on the reverse strand, counting down.
ATGTCCGCGACAACCTCGCCGCGATCGACATCATTTGGCGCAGCGATATCCAGAGCGGACGCCGCACCGTCTGGGGCAACCGGATGAGCGGCAACCGCACCGCGATCAGCTCCTCCGCGCTGCCCTACCCGACGATCAACGACCTGCGCTGGGAACCCGCCGGCGTGATCCTCAGCGGCCATGCCCCTGCTGCCGCCGTCGTCCATCTCTACGCGGGGCCTGCGGGCGACCGCCGCTACATCGGCGCAGCGGCCGTCAGGGACGGGCAATACCGCTTCCGCCACGTTGCGCTCCGCCCGGAGGACACGGAGTTCTCGGTGATCGCCCACACGGACGACGGGCGCGCCTCGCCCGAGAGCGCTGTGGAGCGCGCGCCCGCGCCCGGCTCGATCACGAGCATCAGCCCCGACTCCGGCTATATCAACGGTGGTGAAGACGTCGAGCTCTGCGGCGCGCGAATCGCGACAGATCTGGTCGCGCCGCAGGTCTGGTTCGGCGCGCGCAGTGCGTCCGTCCGCTTCTGGTCGCGCGATTGTGTGACCGTCAGCACGCCGCCCGGGCTCGCCGGGCCGACCGACATCACCCTCCGTCTGCGCGGCGAGCGGCTGATCGTCGCCCCGCTCGCGTTTGAGTACCGCCCGGCGCGGATCGTCTCGTTGAAACAGGGGCGCAACTTCGTCGTCTGGACCGGCCCCGACACCCGCGTCACCTCGGCCTTTGCCCCGCTCGCCGGCGCGACCTTCCGCGTCTACGGCTGGGACGCCGCCGGCGGAGCCTGGCTATCGTTCGCCACCCACCTTCCGTCAGAGGACAACACGCTGCGCCGCATCCAGCACCTGCAACCGCTCTGGATCGTCCTCGACAGCGCCGACATCGACTGGCCCCAACCGGTGCATACCGAGCCCTAACGGCGCGCTCGCTATCATCGAGAGCGAGCAATCGGAGAGGATCACCACAATGGTCAGCAAGTTTGACGAACCACAGGCCGGCGTCGATCTCGGTACCGCGAGCGTCAGCATTGATGAGGTCGCGCTGAGCGACTACTACGAGGGGCTCGAGCTGGCGCCGCCCGCCGAACTCGCGAGCGCCCCCTCGATGGTCGCCGCCAATGCCGACCTCTCCACTCGAATGCACTACGCCAACGACTTCGGCAACCTCTGGCTGCGGCAGGAGTGGGAATTCCGCCAGCCGCTGCGGCCCGGCGCGACCTACGAAGCCTCCGCCAGGTCCATTGACGTCTACGAGCGCCGCGACCGCAGCGTGATCCTGACCGAGACCGTGCTCAAGGACGCGGCCGGCGACATCGCGGTCATCCAGCGCCACCACCAGTCGTTCGTCCTCTACCAGAGCGAGGGTCAGGTCACGCTGCGCGACCCAGCCAAGAAGGAGGGCGCAAGGAGCTACGCGCTGCCCGAGGGCGAGCCCTTCGGTCCGCTGGTGCGCACGATCTCGCTGGAAATGTGCGGCGCATTTTTTCACGGCAACCGCAACTACCACACCGACAAGCAGGCCTCCGAGGAGCTCGGCTTCAGCGACGTCGTGGTGGGCGGCAAGATGACGATGTCGCTGATCGGGGAACTGCTTGACCAGCGCTTTGGCGACGCCTGGAAGTCGTCCGGCAAGCTGCTCGTGAAGTTCACCAACATCGTCTGGCCGGACGAGACCGTGACCGTCAAGGGCGTCCTGCAGGGCGTCAACGCCGATGACCCCGAGCGCCGCAACATCGCCTGCTGGGTAGAGAAGGACAACGGCGTCACCGTCGTCGTCGCCGAGGGCAGCCTCAAGCTCTGAGCGCAAGATGGCGACCGTCTTCGTCCCGATCGGCATGAGACCGCTGACCGCCGGCCAGCGCACGGTCTCCGCGCAGGGCGCGAACGTGGCGGCGGTGATCGCCGACCTGGAAACGAACTACCCCGGCTTCCAGGCCGCGCTGATCGAGCAAGGCCAGCTCCGCCCCGGCCTGACCATCGCCGTGAACAGCGAAGAACAGCCGCTGGGCTTGCTCGCCAAGGTCCCGCCAACCGCCGAGGTGCACATCCTCCCTGCCATGGCTGGTGGCGCAGCACGAGCGCGAGAAGTTCGCGAGCAGCGGCCGGTTGACTTCCCACATCGAAGTGGGTGCCTTGCGAGGGAGGGAAGCATGAGCGGCAGTGGACACCGACCCGCTTCTTTGCGTCCCTGCAGACAGGAGACCAGCTATGTAGCCGACCTGCCAATACGAACTTTCATTCTGACAAATGTGACCATGAGAAGATTCGCCGATTCTTGGATTACTCAGGAAATCACCCAGTAGAGACATCTGGCTAGAGAACGCCTCGGTAAGAGAGAACCGCGCACCACCAAAACACCCCCGTCCAGTTTCGGCCTGACAGCCGGATTCCGCGCGGCTCGAGTGAGGTTGCGCAGCTGGGCACCCCGTAGCCATCGGCACAAACGCCCTTGATCTGCGGTCAAACTTACAGGACAGCTTGACAGGAGATCAGATGTCCCCCGCCGGACACGCCCCACGAGGGGCTCTCGAGATCGGTAGCGCAGAAAGGAAATCGACTATGCGCACACTCCACCCCCACTTCAGCACCCACAGCCTCCACCTCATTCACCTGCTCATCGATGTGCCGGACGACCTCGCCTGCAGAAGGGCGCTCTTGGGACGGCCCCCCAGCAAGCCGCAAGACCAGCTCATGCCGAACAGGATCGCAGACTACGCAGCTCACTGGGGCAAGGTCTCCGAGAAAATGCCTGAGCCCCGGCTTGACAAGCATGTCTTTGGCCTCGAACCCCGCCACGAAAGCAGCGTCCAGTGGTTCCGGAACGAGGGCTACCGTCTGCATCTGACGCTGCCGGACGATCAGCAGAGCTACCGCGACAAGCTGCTCACCAGTTTGGCAGAGCTGGCAGACTGCGACTGCCCCATTTGGTATCTCGGCAGCGGACGCGACCCCGAGGTACGGCAAGCGCTCGTGGAGCTCCGGGACGCACCCGACAATGACCGCCGACTCTGCGTGGCCCACTTCAAAGGCCACCTGGCGTTCGAACCACACCAAGTCGACCTGGCTGCTGACGTGGTCCTGGACATCAAAGCAGCCAAGCCTCACTACTAGGACAACCCTCAGCCCGCAGCGCTGAAGGTCATGCCAACGCCAGACGCCGGCAGCGGGCGCACCGCTCCCGCCCAAGCGCTCCAGGCGCGCGACCGCTCGGCCCAGTCGTCTCCCGCAGACGCGCCGAGCGCAGCCAGGTCAGAGCCGGTGAAGCCGGCCGCTGCCAGCCAGCCAGCTGCTCTGACCAAGGTCAGGCCTGCCTCTCGCACGACGACGGACATGCTGATCGTGGGCGACATGGAGAACACCGACTGGACTTTGGGCGAGGTCCTGGGGCACCGGCCGCGACGGTCGGACCGCCCGGATTGGGAACGCCTGCCCGATTGGGTGGCAAGGTACCAGGATCTGGAACGCGCATCGTTCCGTTTCATCCCCGTCCATCAGGTTCACGAACTCTCCAACCTAGACGGCTATGTCCACAAAATGCGGTCCTTCGGCTACCGCCCTTTTCTGGTGAAACGGGAGCACGATCGCGAGGTCGTGGATGAAGCCATCATCAGGCTGCTGCACGAGATGCGAGATCGCCCCGGTGACATCGTGCTGTTGTCGCATGACGGTGTCTACTACGACGCCCTGAAGGAGCTGCGCATCGATCCGCGAGGCAACGAACGTGCCATCACTGTGGTCGGCTTCACCGATCGGATGAGCCGGCGCTACCTCGAAGCCGACTGGATCACGACAATCGACCTGGAGGAGCTTGGGCTGTTCGACGATCCGCTGCCCAACCGCTACCTCCCGGTCGCAGTCGACGACTTCGACGCCGCCGCGCTGCTGAACGAGTCCGGCCTCTTCCCGCCGGTTGACCCGCCCGCGCAGCCCGACGCGGCCTGAGGCTTCCGGACCCAGGGGCCGCCGCCAGACTTCTGTCTGCGCGGCGGCCTCCGCCTGCTGACCTATCCTGTGGGCGGCAGCGTACCCGTAGCGATCTTGTCCTCGTTGATGACACGCAGCAGCACAGCGCTCATCGTGACCCTTGCCGCTGTCGCTCTGGTTCTCCCCGGCTGCTCCGACTCAGGCGACGACGCTTCGTGCCCGCCGGGCCTTGAGCCGTTCGTCGCCTTCAACTTCTACTTTGGCCTGGAGCAAGGCGACGGCAGCGCGGTCTCCGACGCTGAATGGCAGGCGTTCCTGGCGGAGACCGTGACCCCGCGCTTTCCCGACGGCCTCACGGTGTTCGACGCGCGCGGGCAGTGGCTCGACTCCGACAACGATCGGCTCTACCGCGAAGGCACGAAGGTGCTCAACATCCTCGTGCCCGCCGAGTCCGCTGCCAACGCCAAACTGGCCTTGGACGAGGTCGTCAATGTCTACGTCGAGCAGTTTGACCAGCAGTCGGTCTTCCAGACCTCAACGCCCGCCTGCGCCGGGTTCTGAGCGCCGACCGGTCGGAACCGTGCGGGCCGCACCCGGTGCGATACCGCCCAGACGACTCAGCGAATATCCTGAGGTCACTCTGCCCAGGACAAAGAGGAGCCGTCAATGGCCACCGAGACCCAGCCCGCCTACAACGTTGTTGGCACGCGCCCGCTGCGCCCGGACGGCGTCGACAAAGTCACCGGCCGCGCCAACTACGGCGCTGACATCAACCTGCCCGGAATGCTCCACGGACGCATCCTGCGCTCGCCTCACGCGCACGCCCGCATTCTCAGCATCGACACCAGCAAAGCGGAAGCGCTCGACGGCGTGCGCTGCGTCATCACCCACCACGACCTGCCCGGCGCCTCCGACACCGTCCTCGACTTCGGCGAGAGCGTCTCGCCCTACAAGTGGGTGCTTGAGCAGACCTTCGCCTCCGAGAAAGTGCTCTTCCAGGGCCACCCCGTCGCCGCCGTCTGCGCGGTTGACGCGCACATCGCTGAAGACGCGCTCCCCCTGATCGAGGTCGAGTACGAAGTCCTGCCGCCGGTGCTCTCGGTCCACGACGCCATGGCCGACGGCGCGCCGATCCTGCATGAGGGCATGAAGATGGTCGAGATGGTCGCCCGCTTCGTCCCCGGCGACGGCCGCAGCGAGCGGGACTCCAACATCGCCTCCCAACTTGAGTTGGAGCACGGCGATCCCGCCGCTGGCTTCGAGGAGGCCGACATCATCCTCGAAGGCGAGTTCGAGACCGCTGCCGCCCACCAGGGCTACATCGAGCCGCAATCGGGCACGGCGCAGTGGAACGCTGACGGCACGCTGACGATCTGGACCTCCTCACAGGGGCCGTTCGCGATCCGCGACACCGTCGCGCACATGCTCGGGGTGCCCCTGGCCAGCGTCAAAGTCGTGCCGATGGAGATCGGCGGCGGCTTTGGCGGCAAGACGAAGCCGTACATGGAACCGGCCGCGGCAATCATGTCCAAGCTGACCGGCCGCCCGGTGAAGATGTACATGAACCGCGAAGAGGTGCTGATCGGCACCGGCCCGACCTCGGCCACCTATGTGCGCTGCAAGATCGGGGCCAAGCACGACGGCACGCTCATCGCCGCCGAGGCGACCCTCGCCTACGAGGCCGGCGCCTTCCCCGGCTCCCCCGTCGGCGCCGGCGCGTCCTGCATGTTTTCCTCCTACGAGCTGCCCAATCTCTACGTCAATGCGCTTGACGTGGTCACCAACAAGCCCAAGGCGCACGCCTACCGCGCGCCGGGCTCGCCGCAGGCGACCTACGCGGTGGAGTCCCTGCTTGACCAGCTCGCCGAGCGGCTCGAGCGCGATCCGATGGAACTGCGCGCGCAGAACGCCGCGCGCGAAGGCACCCGCCGCGCCGATGGGACACGGATGCCGCAGGTCGGCGCGGAGGAGACGATGCAGGCGGCCATGGACTCGCCCCACTACCGCTCGGAGCTTGGCATCGACGAGGACGGCCGCCTGGTCGGCCGCGGCGTCTCGATGGGCTTCTGGCACAACGCCGGCGGGGAGTCCTCCGCCTACGCCATGACCAACTCCGACGGCACCGTCAATCTGTCCCTCGGCTCGGTCGACATCGGCGGCCAGCGGGCCGGCCTGGCGATGCAGTTTGCCGAAACGATGGGGATCGGCTACGAGCAGGTGCGACCGCAGGTCGTGGACACCGACCAGATCGGTTTCACCAACGTCACCGGCGGCTCGCGCGTGTCCTACGCCAGCGGCCTCGCGGCCCACGAAGCGGCGCTCGACATGCAGCAGCAGCTGGCGGCGCGCGCGGCGCGAATCTGGGACTGCGCCGAAGACGCCGTGTCCTACGCCGACGGCGCCGTGCACGGCCCCGACGGTCAGTCGATGTCGTTCGCCGAACTCTGTGGACAGCTGCAACGGACGGGCGGTCAGATTCAAGGCGCGGCCGACGTGTCGCCGAATCGGCCCGGTCCCGCGTTTGCCTGCCACATCGTTGATCTCGCCGTGGACCGCGACACGGGCAAGGTCGACATCCTGCGTTACTCCGCCGTCCAGGACGTGGGCACTGCCATTCACCCGGCCTACGTTGAGGGGCAGGTGCAGGGCGGCGTCGCGCAGGGGGCGGGCATGGCGCTGACCGAGGAGTACGTCTACTCCACCGACGGCCGTATGACCAACGCCAGCCTGCTCGATTACCGGATGCCGACCGCGCTCGACCTGCCCGAAATCGAGACCATCCTCGTCGAGGTGCCGAACCCGAGCCATCCCTACGGCGTGCGCGGCGTCGGCGAAGTGCCGATCGTGCCGCCGCTGGCCGCCATCGCCAACGCGATCTACGACGCGACCGGGCTCAGGGTCAACAACCTCCCAGCCAGCCCCACCAAACTCCTGGATCGCCTCCTGGACGAGTAAGCGCTGCACATGTCGCTGTTCTCCCGAGTTTGGGACCGGCTGCGCCGGACCGTACGGCCACAGGCGTCGGCTCCACCGGCGCCCGCGGAGCCAGCACCGCCAGCCAAGCCGCCTAGGCCCAGCCCGACCGTTCTCGCGCCGGCGACCTCCACCGAGCCTCTGGTGGAGGCGTCGCCCGCGTCCGCCCCGCCAGCGCCAATCTCCGCGCCGCCCGCGGCCGAACTGCCAACCCTACATCCGCCCTCGCCGCCAACGGAGGCGCTGTCGGAGCGACCGCCGCTCACCAAGCAGCAGCAGGCCGCCGTTGAGCACGGAGCCGGCAACCTCCAGCTCATCGCCTGCGCCGGCTCAGGCAAAACCGAGGTAGTCGCCCAGCGCATCGCTCACCTCCTGGACACCCGACCAGACCTAAAACCAGAGAACATCATCGCCTTCACCTTCACCAACAAGGCCGCCGCCGAACTCAAACACCGAATCAACTCGCGAGTCATCACGCAGCTTGGACCAGTCCCCGGCCTAGCCGGCCTCTACGTCGGCACCATCCATAGTTTCTGCCTCGACCTCCTGCACCGCCATCTCCCGGAATTGCGCAACTTCAGCGTGTTGCCGCAAGTGCAGCAGCACTTGTTCATCGACCGCTTCTCACGCCGGAGCGGGTTGCAGGAGGCAACTACGCTGAAAGGCGACCTGCTCAAGCGGTACATCGACACAGGTTACTTCACAGAAGCGATGGCAATTCTGCGTGAGGATGACATCAACACTGAGGCGCTATCGGACAATAGCGTGTTTGGCAAGCAAGCGCAATATGAACAACTGCTGAGAGAGCAGGGTTATCTCGATTACTCGTCTCAGCTGTCGGAGGCCGTAGAGCTCCTTGAAACCAATAGCGTCGCTCGTGCGGATGTTTGCGACCGAATCAAGTACGTCGTGGTTGACGAGTATCAGGATGTGAACCCGGTTCAGGAACGGTTGATCGCCCAGCTCCACAAGCTGGGTGCCGAGCTCTGCGTGGTTGGCGACGATGACCAGTCGATCTACCAGTGGCGCGGCTCTCAGATCGAGAACATCATTCGCTTCACCGACCGCTATGCCCGCAATGGCGAAAGACCCGTCACCTTCCCCATCGAACACAATTTCCGCTCGAGTCCGGGCGTGATCGACACTGCCAACGAGATCATTCGGCGTATCCCAAAGGGCAACAGGCTGCCCAAGGAAATGCGCGACGCGCAGATGCAGCCGTACGAAGCCGGGGATATCACGGCACTGGCGTTTGAATCGGTTGAGGCTGAAGCCGAGTGGATCGCCGAAACCTGCCGCAGCCTGCGCGGGGTCACCATTGAACAGCGCGGGCACCGTCGCGGTCTGACCTGGTCGGACATGACCGTCCTGGTGAGGCGCAAGCGAGATGCCGCGCCGATCCTCCAAGCCCTCCGCGCCCACGACGTGCCCGCCATCGCAGCGCGAGCCAGCGGGCTATTCGCACGGCCGGAAATGGAAGCGATCCGCCTGACATTCCATTATCTAGCTGGCATTGACATCGATAGCTCTAAGGAACACTACCCTGCTCCAACCCGCTCGGACGCACAGGCCGCTTGGCTCGAAACCGGGTTGCGGCTTGAACCTACGGCAATCCTTCAGGGGCTCCACTACCTTGACCGGCTGTCTGCGCAGGACCGGCTCGAGGCCGTGCTGCTCAAATTTCTGAGCCACATTGGCGTTCGTGAGGACTCTCTCCCGCACGGGCTTGGAACAATCGTCATGGCTGAAGCGGGGCGGTTCTCACAACTTGTTCACCACTACGAGTCCATTCACTACTTTTCAGATCGAGATAAGCTACATGAAGAGTTTGCCAAGTTCCTTTACTTTCGGGCGCCAAAGACAGACATCGAGCCGGATGAGGCCGATTCATACACCCTGCCTGACGCTGTGCAAATCTTGACCGTGCATCAGGCCAAAGGTCTGGAATGGCCGGTCGTGTTCATTCCATCGCTGGTCGAAGGTGTGTTTCCGTTTGGGAACAAGAGCGGGCGGACTGTTTGGCATTTGCTTCCGAGCGAGGCGGTTGCTGATCAAAAGCGGTATCAGACGACGGAAGAAAGTGAACGACGCCTGTTCTACGTTGCTATGACCCGGAGCGAGAGGTTCCTACATATGACAACCGCACAGCGGAAAGGCAAACGGAATTCGACACCATCGGTCTTCTGGAACGATGTCTCTTTCGGTCTCCATCAGGTTAGCAGGCAGCCTCCGAACTATCAGGAGCGCGACCGCGCCGAGCCCCAGGCAAAGGACAGCGGCCAGCCTATTGAGCTGTCTTTCTCCAATCTGAAGACTTACCTTAACTGTCCGTATCACTACAAGTTAGTCAACGTATACGGGTTCGAGGAACCTCTCAGTGTCGCCCAAGGATATGGCTTGGGGCTGCACAATGCCCTCGCAGAGCTGCATCGGCGAGTCAGAACAGGCGAGTCTCCGAACCAGATCGACCCCCAGAAACTGATCAAAGATCACCTGCGAATCCGGTTCGCGCGCGGCCCTGACAAGGACAATCTCCAAGACGCAGCTGTGCGTGCGGTTCAGAACTACATCGACGATCGGGGAGAGCAGCTTGCGGATATCGAATTCGTTGAGAAAGATGTAGAGGTGCATCTGGATGACGATGTCACGATTCGGGGACGCATCGACTTTGTCCGGCGTACCGACTCCTGCGAGGTGACAATCATCGACCTGAAGTCGAGCCACAGAAGCCAGAGCGAAGATGTGAACGAGCTACAGCTTCACACCTACGCGATGGGATACGACGAGATCACAGGCAGACGTCCAGACTTCGTTGAGATCTATGAGCTCGACAAACAGCGCTCCAAGCGGGAGCCAGTTAATGCAGAATCGATCGAGCGAGTCAAAGCAGAGGCGGCTCGTGTCGCCAGGGGGATCCGAACACGGGACTTCTGCGCGCTGCCCGACGCCAAGAAGTGCGCCAAGTGCGCGTTCAATGGCATCTGCGAACCCGCCCTCGCCGCTATCCGCGCCGCGGAAGCTGACTGCCCACCTACTCCGCGTACTCCCGAGCGAGGCGGTCGAGGAGGTTGATTACCAGGTCGGGTTGACTGAAGAAGGGGCTGTGGTCGGTGGCCCATTCGACGACTCGGTCGGCGCGGCGGGCTAACTCTCGCTGGCCCTCCGCCGTGAGGGCCTGATCCTCCGTGCAGACCACGTAGGTCGTCGCCGTCGTGCGCCAGGCCTCGTCCCGCACCGTCTCGAACGGGATTGCCGCCTCATCCCGCACCAGCTCCGCCATTGCCCGTTCCACGTCCTCATCCGAGCACTGACCGTAGAACGTCGACCGAATCAGGTCGGACTGCACCGTCGTCGAGCCCTCATCGTCGGCCTGGATCGCGTTGACCAGATCGGGATTCGCCAGCGTGGCCGGCATCGCTTCTTCCTGGGACGGCATCAACGCGGTCAGATAGACGAGGTGCTTGACTTTGTCGTTGCCCAGCGGCGCCGTCGTGATCGCCACGCCACCGAAGGAGTGCCCGACCAGCACCACCGGTCCCTCGATCCCGTCCAGCGCCGCGCGGACGATCGCCTCATTGTCCGCCGAGTTTGTGACGCCGCGCAGCGGATCGCCGCGCCGCCGGTCAACGGCGACGTTGGGCACGCCGCGCGCGTCCAGGCCGGCCGTGACCTTGTCCCAGCACCACGGGCCGTGCCAAGCGCCGTGCACCAGCACCACCGTCGCGGGAGTCGTTGCCGTCGTCATGGTCATCCTCCGGGCTATCCGGGCTACTGGGGAAAGCGTTCGGTCGTCTCTGGCTCAAACTGGACACCGAAGCTGTTCAGCGCCATCGAGACGATGTGGTACTGCCCGACCGCGAACACGACGTCCATCAGCTGTTTGGTCGAGTAGCGCGCGGCCAGTGCGTTCCAGGTGTCGTCCGAGATGAACGCGTCGTCGTGCAGCTCATCGGCGGCGCGCAGCAGGGCGGCGTCGAAGTCGTCCCAGCCCTCGGCGTCTGGGCCGAGCGTCACGCGGCGAATTTCGGCGTCGGTCAACCCCACGGCCTTGCCGAAGCGCGTGTGTTGACCGAACTCGTACTCCGACTGGCAGTTCCAGCCGGTGCGCAGGATCAGCAGTTCCCGCTCGCGCGGCGGCAATGAGGAGTCGCGCATCACGTGCTGCGTGAACGACTGCCGCGCCCGCGCCAGCTCGGGGTACTGCGCGATGGTGCGCTGGACGTTGAGCGGCGAGCGCCCAATCGCGGCCGCGGCGAGCACTTCACGCTGCTCGTCAGTCGCGTCTGCGTCGGCGAGCGGTTCGATTCGGGGTTGGGAAAGTCGCATACGTTACCTGCCGCGCGCAGGGTAATGGAATGGTCGGAGCGGCCGGATTTGAACCGGCGACCTCTTGACCCCCAGTCAAGTGCGCTACCAAGCTGCGCCACGCTCCGACGAGCCTCATCGTACCACTGCGCCCGCAATGGTGAGCGGAACAGCTCTCTGGACGCGGTAGGATGGCGGCATGGCGCTCGACAAACTGCGATTCCACAACATCATGGTCAGGGACATGGACCAGCCCTTCGAGGCGGCGGAGGAGTTGGCCGAGGTCATTGACGAAGGAATGCAGGATCGCGCGGAACAGCGCGACACCGACCACCGATTCTCGCTGATGCTTGCGGAGGTGCGAGCGATCCGCGCCGATATGCGCGCGATGCAGGCGGAGATATACGAGCGAATCACGCGAATGCAGCTTGCCTTGGTTGCCGCCATCGGCCTCGTCGGAGCCACGAGTATCGCCCTGCTGATTGCCCTCCTCGCGCGGAGCTGAGCGGCTTCAGGCTGGCTCGGCCGACGGTCGACGCAGCATCATTCCCGCCCGCCGGCACTTGACGACCAGCTCGCCGCGCTGATTGATGCCGCGGTGTTCGAACGTGACGATGCCGCGGTCCGGGCGGCTGCGCGACGTGCGGCGGTCGATTACTTCGGTCTCGCAGGTGATCGTGTCGCCGATGAATACTGGGTTGGGGAACGTGGTCTCGTCGAAGCCGAGATTGCCCAGCGTCGTTCCCAGCGTCGTGTCGGCCACGCTCAGACCGACGGCCAGCCCCAGGGTGAAGATGCTGTTCACGATCCGCTGGCCAAACTGCGTGCCGCCGGCGAACTCGGCGTCGAGGTGCAGCGGTTGACTGTTGTGCGTCAGCGCCGTGAAGAGCAGATTGTCGGCCTCGGTCACCGTGCGCGAGGGCTCGTGACGAATCACCAGCCCGGGTTCCAGTTCCTCAAACCATTTGCCGGCCATATTCGGCTCCCAACTTCATCAGGCGTCGAATCGCGCCATGTCATCGGCGGCGTACTGGGCGACCGCGTGGTCCGCCGCCGCCGTCTCGCCGAGCCGCTCCAGCAGGTCGGACAGCTGCGCGGCGGGAATCGCGCAGGTCATTTCGGCGTTGGGCATCTGCGTGCGCACGCGCGAGAGCTGACAGCCGACCGAGGCCGCCATCTCGCCCGCCTTGGCGATGGCGATGATGTGACACTGCGGCTTGCCCTCGATCCGCAGCGAGGGGAACGCGTCGTGCAGCACCATCAGCTGACGGCCGGTGATGCGGATGAACACCACGTCCGGATCCGTCGGCGAGTCGCTCAGCGGTCCGTAGACGACCTCTTCCGGGCGCTCCTCAACCACGGGCAGCGCCATCGCCGCCTCGGGCGTGACCCAGCCGGACTCGAGCAGCGCGCCCACGTCGCCGTTCTCCATCACGTCCATCAGGCCGAGGAAGCCGTGCGTGACGGAGCCAACCGAGCAGTTGGCGTGATCGGCGGCGACGGTGGAGAAGGTGCGGTCCGCGGCGTGTACCCAGAAGACGCAGCCGGCGGGCACGCGGCCCGTGCGCCCGTCAGCGGCCGGCTCAGGCATCGGCTGGTCGAAGCCGGCGACGCCGGAGGAGGAATCGTGGAACGTGATCGCGAGCGGCTTGTTCGCCAATCCCAATGCGCCTTGCAGTTGCTCGGAGAGAGCGGCCCAGTCGGTCATTCGTGCCTGCTTTCTGGTGCGCTGTCTTCGTGTGGTTCGGAGCGCTCCACTGTCGCGGCGGGGAAGCGGAACGCTTCGCGCAGCGTTGGAACGATGCTACGCCAGTGCCGCGACAGCAGCAACGCGGTCAGGACGAGATAGACCACGCCGAAGATGATGCGCGGGAGGTTGTTGTCCTGGAAGAAGAACTGCGTCAGCAGCTGCGCGAGGAAGAGCCCGAGCAGCGCAAACCCGGCCCGCGCCGTGAGCCGGCGGTCGATAATCAGCATCACTCCATACGCCGACTGCGCCGCCGTGATGAAGACCTCCGCACGCTGCAAGTCGCTGGAGATGATCCCGCTGATCGCGCCGCCCGCGGCGATGTAGGCAATCGGAATCGAGCCGATCAGCAGCGTCCACTGGTTGACCTTGCTGGAGATCAGCATGTTCACGCCCATGCCCGCCGATCCGCGCCAGACGAGATAGAGCGCTGCCAGGAACTCCGGCGACTCCGACGCCAGCGGCGCGATCCACTGGATCACGAAGAACTCGCCGATTCCCACGTCGCGGCCTACCTGCTCCAGCCCGTGCACGAACGGCTCCGCCGACATCGCGATCACCGCTGCGGAGTAGGCGATCACTGTCAGCACGACGATCCGCCGCCGCAGCGTCGGCAGGTTGCCAATCGCCGCCGCCGGGCCTTCCAGCTCCGGCTCCTCGACCGGCGAGCGGGTCAGGCGCAGGACGTACCAGAAGAACAGCAGGCCGAGAATGATCGTGTCCTCGATCGCGATCCGCCCCTTGACCACGATCAGGAACGAGTAGATCGTCGCTACGGCGAGGATGCCGATGTCGAGCCCGATCCCGCCCGGCAGCGTGAGCAGCGGCTCAGCTGGGTCGGCCGGTCGGCGCTGGAGGAAGCGCCAGGCGCTGCGCATGGCGGTGGCTACCAGCTGCCGCGGGCCGCCCGCCTTCCAGGCGAAGAGGAAAATCACCGTCGCCCAGCCGACCCCGAGCAGCAGCCGATTGGCGCCGGTCATGTTGGCCAGCGCCAGCTCGTCCTTGCCGGGAATGCCCTTGCCCGCCTCCCAGGCGAGCAGTAGGTCGACCGCGTACTCGGGCAGCACCGCGATAAAGGCGACCAGCGCCACCGACAGCGCGGCGGGGATGTCGTGCTGCGCAGCCTCGGCGCCGGTCGAGATCAGGAAGGCGGCGGAGAGGATCCCCACGCCAAAGATCGCGACCTCAAGCTCCGTGCCGAGATGAATGCCGCCCAGCCGGAAAATCAAAGCCGGCAACCCAATCAGGCCCGCCCCAACCAACAGCGTCCAAGACGATCGGAGGTGCATCGCCTCACTCTAGGGCGGTCACTGGGTATGGTCAGCCGCGCACCTCTCTAGTGGCGGCATCCACCTCGCCCTGCGCCACCAACGCGCGGTGCAGCCGCGGAGTCAGCTTGCCTACCTTGACCTCAGCCGAACAGAGGGTGTCGGCCGAGGGAAGGGCGGGGACGCAAGCTGATCAGGGTGGCGCAAGCAGAAGCACCTCAGGTTGCCGGAGCCGCACGAGATGAGAAGTCCGACTGATCTCTCAACGATCAGCGGGTGATTACGGACCTTGGGACTCAGGCGTAGCGTCCAGCTGCTCGATCTGCGCTCGCAACTTTCCCATCAGCCCCAACCACAACGCGGCATCCTCTTTGGTCACCGCTGCGCGGAAATCATAAGTGTAGATATTGCGCACCCCAGCGGTAACCCCGAGCAGCAAGAATCTCAGGGGGGGCATGCTGGTTGCGCTGTTGCTCGGTTGCGCGTTCATTGAGAGCCAGCGCTGGACCATCGTCTCTCAGTACGTTCTGAATCAAGCTTCGACCATCAAGATCATCTCGCCCGCTACGCTCTTGCAACTCTGTCAGTAAGTCCTGGGATTCATGGCGAATTGCATCGCGGTAGTATCCGTCAGCAAACAAGGACTTTGCATGTTGACTGATTCGCTGCTGCGCAACGTCGAAAACAACTTGCGCTTCCTCTGTCATCCTGCAACCAATCGCTGGGCGAGCTTGCGCGCAGCGGAGAGGCCAACCCCTCTCAGTCGAACCGTTCTCTGACTACTGCGAGGTTTGCCCAGGACAACGAACTCTGGGCTAGATTGCAGAGTTTTGGCGAAGTTGCCTGGATCATACTTCCGGTACTGCTCTGCAACCCGACGGATGTCTTCCAAATGGGTTTCTATACCGAGAGCAGTCCGAGACCCAAGCAATAGCAACGCGATTTCACGAGTGGCCGTCCCTTTAGGATGTGCTAGCTGCGCCGGATCTATCTGAAGCGTAGGTTCCGTAGAGCCTAATCCGAACAGAATCTCAATTTCGTCAGCGCGGATTTCAAGGTATGACGAGATAGCATCCATCCGAAGCTCGGGGGTTGCGTAGATATCGTCATGCGTGGAGGCTCCGTTCGGCGCGCTTGCTCCTTCGCTATTGGTCGACTCAGCAGCTGCAGAAGCGGTGCCGGGATTGCGCAACATTGCCTCCAGGACAAGCTTGAAGGCTATCTCTCGAGTTTCCTGCGCGACTTCATCACTAAGCTCAGATGTCGCTAACCACGCTTCTCGCACCACACCCGCCATGCTCGCACCTACCTCAGTTTGTGGCAGCATAGTCTCTTGCGTCTCAGTCATCGTTCCGGCCTCGCATTCGGTCTGAGTGTACTACGTTGCGGTCAAATTCTCCAACACCTGCGACAGCGCTGATTCCCACTCCGACTCTGCTAGGCGGCTGGTGGGGATGTAGCGGAGTTGGGTTGCTCCGATCTGGATTTGGCGGGGTGCTTGGAGCCGGCGTTGGGACGGGTTGAACTTGATCCCCGGCGCCAGCCTGAGCACGATACTCCCGCCCTCCGACTGCAGCGACTCTGCGCCGAGCTTTGAGGCGAGCAGCTTCAGTTTCACTGCGCCCAGCAGATTCACGGCCGGCTGCGGCAGCGGGCCGAACCGATCAGCCAGCTCGCGGCCAAAGTCATTGACCGCGTCGAGCGAATCGAGCGCGGCCAGGCGCTGGTAGAGCGTCATCCGCAGGCCGAGGTCGTCGACGTAGGATTCGGGCAGGAAGCGCGGCAGCGCGAGGTCGACGTTGACCCGCGTGCCGCGCGGCGGCCGGCGCGGGCGCGTCCCGCTGCGCTTGGCGCGGGCCCGCTCCACGGCTTCGGCAAGAAGCTGCGTGAAGAGCGTGAAACCGACCGCGCCGATGTGCCCCGACTGCTGCGCGCCCAGCAGGTTGCCCGCGCCGCGAATCTCGAGGTCCTTGAGCGCGATCTGGAAGCCTGCGCCGAGGTCGTCCGCCTCCATGATCGTCGCCAGGCGGCGCTGCGCAACTTCCGATAGCGAGCGGTACGGCTCGGTCATCAGGTAGGCGTAAGCGCGCACGCTGGAGCGGCCGACGCGCCCGCGCAGCTGGTACATCTGCGCCAGACCGAGCCGCTCGGCGCGGTCGAGGATGATCGTATTAACGCGCGGGATATCGACCCCAGACTCGATGATCGTCGAGCAGACCAGCACGTCCGCCTCGGCGTTGATGAAGCGTTCCATATGTTCCCGCAGAGTGTGCGCCGGCATCTGCCCGTGCGCGACGAGGAAGCTCGCCTCGGGCACGAGCCGTCCGAGCTCAAGCGCCTCGCGGTCGATGCTGCGCACCTCATTATGGAGGAAGTAGACCTGTCCGCCGCGGTCCAGCTCGCGCAGAATCGCCTCGCGGATCACGCTGTCGTCGCGCTCCATCACGTAGGTGCTGATCGGCAGCCGTTCCTCCGGCGGCGTGGCGATCGTGGACATGTCGCGGATGCCGGTCACCGCCTGGTGCAGTGAGCGGGGGATGGGCGTCGCCGAGAGCGTCAGCACGTCCACCTCGCGGCGCAGCTGCTTGAGCCGCTCCTTGTGTTCGACCCCGAAGCGCTGCTCCTCGTCGATCACGAGCAGGCCCAGGCTCTTGAAGCTGATGTCGCGCTGCAGCAGCCGATGCGTGCCGATCACGATGTCGACTGCGCCCGCCTTCAGGCCCGCGACCGTCTGCCGCTGCTCCGCCGGCGTGCGCAGCCGCGAGAGGAGGCCGACCTGCACGTCCATCGCCGCCAGGCGCTGGCGGAAGGTCTCGTAGTGCTGCTGGGCCAGCACCGTGGTCGGGACGAGCACGGCGACCTGATGACCCGACATCACCGCCTTGAACGCGGCGCGCACGGCGACCTCCGTCTTGCCGTAGCCGACATCGCCGACGATCAGCCGATCCATCGGCTTGGCCGCCTCCTGATCGCGCCGCACCTCCTCAATCGCGCGGTGCTGATCGGGCGTCTCCACGTAGGGGAAGGACGCCTCCATCTCGATCTGCCAGGGCGTATCGGGTTCGATCGCGAGGCCCGGCTCGATTTCCCGAGTAGCGTGGATCTCGAGCAGCTCGTCCGCGATTTCGGAGACCGCGCCGCGCACCCGCGCCTTGGCCCGCTGCCACTGGCCACTGCCGAGCCGCGTCAGCGCCGGCGGCGCGTCCGACGGTCCGACGTAAGGCTGGACGCGGTCGAGCTTGTCCGTCGGCACCAGCAGCCGATCGCCCCGGGCGTAGCGCAGATCCAGATACTCGCCCTCGCGTCCGCCGACCTGCTCCCGCACGACGCCCTGGAAGCGCGCGATCCCGCTGTCCACGTGGACGACGAAGTCGCCCGGCTTGAGCGTCTCCAGCAGATGCTCGCTGGCTTCGATCCGCGCGCGCGTCGGCAGCGGTCGGCGCTGACGCTGACGTTCGAAGCCGAAAATCTCGGTGTCGCTGATCAGTGTGAGCCGCGGCTCGCCCGAGTCAGGATCCTCGAGCCGCCAGCCCTCGGCGAGGGCCGCGCGGCCGACCGTGATCGCGTTGGGCGGGGGCGGTCGCTCCGGCTCCAGCCGCGCCAGGGGCAGGCCGAGATCGGTCATCAGCTCGGCGAGCCGCGCCGCCTGCAGCGAGACCACGACCTGCTCGCCTGCGCCGCGGGCTTCCCGCAAGGACTCGAACAGCTGCGCCAGCTTGCCGGCCAGCCGCGGGGTCGGACGGAAGGGCAGCCGCTGCGCCCCGCTCGCCTGACTCGCCAGCCGCGAGAGGGAGCGCACCGTGGGCGCCGCGTTCGCGGCGTTCACCATTCGGTTCAGCCGCGCCAGCCGCGCCTGAAGCTGCTCAGCGATCAGCCAGGGATGCGGCAGTCCGCGCGGGATGCGCCCGCCGCGCTCCAGCTCCGCGCGGGCGTGCGCGGCGCGTTCGTCGCGCTCCTGCCACCGCGCGGTCACATCGTGCGGCTCGTCCACGAGGATTAGCGCGGCCGCTGGTAGGTGGGCGAAGAGGTCGCCTGCCGCGAGGAACTGCGTCCAGAAGTCGGGCCGCGTGGTTGGCCCGTCGGCGCGCAGGAGCTCCAGGTCGAGCGCCAACGCCGCCGCCTCCGCGTTCAACTCCACGGCCGCATCCGCATCGGCCACACCTTCGGACGCGGCGTCGGTCGAGCGCAGCAGCGCCTCGATCAGCGGCTGCGCCGCCGCGCCCGGACTCCACTCCCGCGCTGGACGCAGACCGATCTCCGCGACTACCTCGGTGGAGCGCTGGCTGCGCGGATCGAAGCGGCGTAGCGACTCCACCTCGTCGCCGAACAGCTCGATCCGCACTGGCACCGCGTCGGCGGGCGGCCAGAAGTCAACGATCCCGCCGCGCACCGCGAACGAGGCCGGCGCGACGATGATGCGGCTGCGTTCGTAACCGTTGGCGTCGAGCGCGCGCACGAACTCGGCCAGCGGCAGCGCCGCGCCCTGACGCACGCTCAGCGGCGGTGCAACAGCTGGGAGCGTCCGCTGCGCGACGGCGTCGGCGTCGGCGATGATGATCGGCGCGCCGCTCTGCAACGATTCCAGCGCCGAGAGCCGCGCCTCGATGAGGTCCGCGCCCGGACGTTGACGCTCGTAGGGCGCGGTCTCGCGCGCCGGGAACTGGCGCAGGCGTTGTCGATCCTCCGCGCAGAGCCAAAGCGGGAGCGCATCGATCAGCTCGGCGGCGCGGGCGGGCGTCGGGCTGAGGACGAGCACGGGAGTGCGATGCCGCGCGGCCAGCGCCGCGATCACCGCCGCTTTCGCGGCGTCGGGGACGCCGAGCCGCGGCTCGGCGTCGAACGGCTCGATCGCGCGGAGCACCGCGCCGCTCAACCCGGCGAGCAGGCCCGGCGGGGTGTCGTGCGATGGCTCGTACGAGTCGGCGGCGCTCACGCGCGCAGGCTCCGTCCGCTAGGTGGTGCGTTCAGCTTATCCGCGACGGCGGCCAGTAGTGGGAATCGGGACGAACGAGCAGGGTTACATGGAAGGGCTACATGGCTAACTGTGGGTGTTGGGCACGAGCCGATGCGGGCCGATGAAGCCCACGTGCACGTTCCCGGTGCGGCCCTTGGCGTCGTCGTGGAAGTAGAGGCGGGGAATGTGCTGACCGCCGCCCTCGGCGATCTTGAGGTGCGCCTCCATATGCTTGTAGCCGTTCGGTTCGACCCTGGTGCTGATCAGGAAGCGGCGCGCGCGCCAGAGTCGGCTGTCGTTCTTGACCGTGTCGGACTCGCTCATCGCCAGCTTCTGCGGCGACGCGTTCCAGCGGTGGGCGTGGTTACTGTGTTCGCACCACTCCCAGAAGCCGCCGGTGAAATGCTGCGCCTCCTCGGCGTAGGCCTGCAACGCCTGCAGACCGCGCAGAATCTCCCGCGCCCAGTCCGCCGACTTCTCGTCCGCCTGCAGCGCCTCGATCTCGCGCAGCGCCGCGTCGGGGATGATCACCCGATCACACTGCTCCCGCGCCACCTCGATCTCGCCCTCAATCGTCAGCGTGGCGTCCGCGTCCTCATCGGCGGCGTCGAGCGCCAGTTCAGTGGGCAGCGGCGCTCGCTCGCGGAGCGCCGCCGCGTAGCTGTCGCTCTTCGCCCGCAGCTTGTGGTTCTCCTCGCTGAGATCCGCCAGCGACTGCTCCAGCTCCGCGATCCCCGCGACCGCGGCCCGCTCCATCTCGATCAGGCGGTTCGCTTCCGCGGCGTGCGCCTCGTTGTTCTGACTCAGCGTCCGCTCGCCGGCATCCAGTTCCGCACGCAGCGCGTTGATCTGAATCGTCTGCGCCGCAATTTCCGCCGCCTGTGCCGCGCCCGACTCGCGGAGCTCATCCAGCTCCTGACGCAGCGCCTCGAGTTCGCCGCTGTCCGCCGCGGCCGGCCGCTCAACGAAGCCGACGATCCGTTCCCGCATCCCGTCCAAGGCCTCCGCCGCGGCCCGCGCGTCGGCGCGGATCGTCTCGTCGTCCGTGCGGTCGAGATACTCGATCAACCGCTGTGCGGCGGGATACAGCGTCCAGGCGATGAACGCGGCGGCCAGGGCTTCGAGCGCATCGGCGCTGCGTTGTCGGTCTCGCCTAGCCATCGGCCGCGCCGCTCTCCGTCCGCGCCGCGCCCCCGGCCGGGCTGCGGTTGTATGTGTTCATCGCCGACTCCACGCCGTGCTCCAGCAGATGCGCGACCGCCTCGGCCGCCCGCTGCTCCGCCGCGTGGATCAGCTGCCGCTCCTCCGCGTTTGGATCGCTGAGCAGCCAGCTGGCGACGTCGTCGGGGTGGTGCGACGGCTTGCCGTCGGCGATCGGCCGTCCCACGCCGATGCGGATGCGGGGGAAGTCCAACTCGCCAATGAGGGCGCGAATCGAGCGCATTCCGCGCTGCCCGGCGTCTGAGCCGTCCGGCCGGATGCGAATGCGGCCTGGCGCGAGGTCCAGTTCATCAACCAGCAGGAGCATGTCGGACGGGTCGGCGCGGTACTTGTCCAGCAGCGACTGCACGGCCTTGCCCGACTCGTTCATGAACGTGCGCGGAATGACCACCGCGACCGGCCCATACGCGGTCTCGCCCTGCGCCACGCGATAGCGGGATTCGCGCTCCAGCGGCGGCAAGCCGAGCCGCCGCCGCGCCTGCTCGACCGCCCGCGCGCCGGCGTTATGCCGATTCCCGGCATAGCCCGCGCCCGGATTGCCCAACCCGACAATCAACCGCGCCCCCGCCAGCGGTTGCAACCCGCGTCCCCGGAGCCTGCTCAAACGCGCCATGCCCCCAGTGTCGCACCTCCGCCGACAACATTATCTTCTCTACATATGCACAACGATCAGGCGGCGCCCTCATGACCATGCCAAAACGGGAAGAGATTCACCCTGTCCTACTGCGCGTGCTGTCCTCGTGGGAGGGCGTGGCGAAGCCGAAAGCAGTGATCAACACGGTAACGCGAGAGTTCCCGCAATTGACGAGGGAAGATCTCGCTGAGCTCAAGGCCGACGGTGGGTCGAAGTGGGAGAATCGCGTTCGCTGGGCAAGGCAGGATTTGGTCATCACCGGAATGATTGACCCGTCAATCAGAGGAAATTGGCAGTTGACTGAGGAAGGTCGCAAGCAGGCGGCGACGCTCGCGCCTCCACAGGAGTATCCGGAACCCGAACCGGAAGCGGTCGCGGTCAACGAAGATGAAGTTGAGCCAGAAGGCCCGGAGCCGCCGCCCGAGCCGCCGCGCGTGCTGCTCTCCGAGCACGAAGCGCTGGCGGCGGAGCTGCGCGCCGCGGCGCTCGACTCCGCTGCTCCGACCCGACTCGAACACGCCGTTGCCCGAGCGATGCGCTTCTTCGGCTTCGAGGCACGCGCGATCGGCGGCTCGGGACGCACCGACGTCCTCGCTGACGCTGTGCTCGGCCCGCGCCGCTACCGCGTCGTGCTCGATGCGAAGTCGTCGAGCAAGGGGTCGTCGAGCAAGGGGCGCGTCAACGAGAACCAGATCAACTGGCTGGCGATCAACCAGCACCGCCAGCAAGAGGGCGCGACCTACGCCGTGGTCGTTGGCCCCGAATTCGCCGGCGGGACGCTGAAGTCGCACGCGGAGGAGTTTGACGCCTGTCTGCTGCGCGCCGACGACCTGGCCGACCTTGTCCTCCTGCACGCGCAGCATCCGCTCTCGCTGATTGAGCTGAGCGCCGTCTTCCGCTCCTCGCCCGACGGCGCGGCGGCGCTGCCTGGCGTGCGGGCGGCGGCGCAGGCGCGCGCCCTGCGCATCGCGCTGCTGCGCTTCCTCCTCGACCGCATCGAGCTGTTCAACACGCAGGCCGCCGACACGATCATGGCCAAGCCGGAGGTGCTCTGGGGCCAGGTCGTCGGCGCGGGCGACCAATCCGTTCAGGGCGCGACGATGGAGGATGTCGCCGCCGCGCTCGAGCTGCTCGCCACGATCGGCGCGCTGAGCGGCTCCGCCGCCGAGGGTTACGTCAGTCAGACCTCACGCGACGGGGCCCTGCGGATGCTGGCCGCCATCGCCCAGGTCGACCAAGACGCTCAAGTCGAAGCGCCCGCCGACCAGTCTGAACAGACCGCAGGCCGCACTGACAGCCAGCCGCATTCAACAGCGGGCTAATCGGCGGCGCAGCAGAATCGGAGGTACGCAATGACCATGCCTAAACAGCATCAAGTAGTGCCCGTGCTGCTGCTGATTCTGCATCACAGCGGGGACGGTCTGCGTACGGCGGAAGCGGTTCAGCGCGCGGCGGCGGCATTCCCGCAGTTGACCAGCGAGGACTTGGACGCCGTCGTGTCGTCAGGCGGAAATCACTGGGACAACCGCGTCCGTTTCGCTCGCAATGAACTCCGGAAGCGCGGTTACCTCGCTCAGACGCAGCGCGGCTGGTGGGCGCTGAACGACGCTGGGCACCGCGCCGCGGCGGAGATCTTCCCTTAGCCGCCGCTCGGCAGCATCACGCCCGGGCAGGGGACGCTACTCCGGCTGCGGTGCGTATTTCTCACCGAGCGCGGTTTCCCAGCGGAGATAGTGCTGCATCTCCGCGTAGCCGCGCTGCGGGCCGAAGCTGAGCACGTCGTTGGGCGGCGACAGCACGCCGCTCAGGCCGTACTCGCTCGGCAGGGCGGCCGCGCGGTAGGCCGCCATCCCGCCGTCGACCGCCGAGACCGTCGCGTACCCGCGCTCCAGCAGCGTCTGCGCGGCGAGCAGCGACTGTGCGCCGTCCTCGCAGACTGCGATGATTGGCGTTGCCGCGTCTGGCGCGAGGCTCTCGATGTCGCGTTCCAACCACGCGCGCGGCGCCCAGCGCGCGCCCGGCGGATGCGCCTGCGCGAACTCCTGGCTGGTGCCGACGTGGATGATGACGGCCTCGGACTGCTCGAAGAGCGCCGCCGGCGGCAGCGGACTCACCCGCTCACGTGCGCTTGCGAGCAGCGCTGGCTCGCTGGCCGGTGCGCCGCGTTCGAGCTCGCGGCCAGCGGCGGTCCAGGCGGACGCGCCGCCGTCGAGGGCGTAGATCTCGCGGTGGCCCATCTGCCGATACCAAGACGCGGTCAGCGCCGCCCGCGCGACGCCGTCGCAGGCGAAGACGATTGGCGCGTGGTGGACGACGGCGACATCGTCGCTGCGCTGTACCGCCTGCCCGCCGGGGAACCAGCGGAAGCCGGGGATACGTCCCGCCTCGTGCTCGGCCTCTGTGCGGACGTCGATGAAGTAGACGCTCTCCGACTCCGCGCGGGCGCGGAGCGCGTCGAGCTCGGCGACGCCGATCAGCTGGACGCCGTCTTCGGCGGCGCAGCGCCGCGCGTACTGGTCGGCGGCGGCGCGGCCCTCGGGGGTGACCCTCGGCAGCGCGTCGCGGTCGGCGCCGAACTCGAGCTCGTGCCCGGCCAGCATCCAGCCGGCGGTGCCGTTCTTCAGGCCGACCACCTCGCGCGTCAGCGCCATCCGCTGGAGCACGCGCGTGCCGATGATGCTGCGCGTGCGGCCGGCGCAGTTAACCACGACCGTCGCCTCCGCCGGCGCGTCCGCGAGGATGTCGGTGATGCGCAGCGCCAGCTCGCCGCCGGGCAGACTGCGTCCGCCGGGGATGCAGGCGCGACGGAACTCCTCGGGCGTGCGCGTGTCGAGGATGACCAGCGGCTCGCCCCGCGCAATGCGAGAGTGCAGGTCGTCAGCGTCAATCTCCGGCACGCGGTGCACGACCTCGACGCGCTCGCCAAAGTCTTTCGAGGGCACATTCACGCCCCACTCGGTCGGGAGGTCGAGGAAGGCCCAGCGGTTCACGCCCCCGGCCAGCGTCGAGACCGAGCGGTAGCCCATCCGCTCCGCCGTCGCCGCGGCCAGGTGAACGCGCTGCTCATCCTCATCGCAGAAGACAATCGGAGTCTCCGGGTGGGGAACGGCCAGCGGAAGCTCAAACTCCAGAGCGCGGCGAGGAATCAGAGCGGAGCGAGGGATATGCGAGGCGTTGTACTCCGGAGGGTCGCGCACATCAATGAGCGCAAACGGAGCCTCGCCCTGCAGCAGGAGTTGGAGGTCGCGGGGTGTGGTGGGTGTGGGCATGGGATTTCCCTAGAACTTGTCAGGGCCCGGCCAGATCTCCAGGGCCAGCTCGGCGAGACGCTCCGAACGGTCTTCGATGTCGGCGATCGTCCAGGAATCGCCGCCCTGCTGCAGCACGTCCTTGTTGAGGAACAGCACGCTATGCGTGTCCAACGCCATCCGCTTACGCTCCCAGGGTCCATTGGAGACCGAGGCGTTAAGCCTTCCAGCGACGAGGGTCAGATTGCCAAGGCAATTGATCGCAAAGTCTCGATACTCTGCCTCGCTCGCGAACGCTTCGCTGGTTTCGTCCGACAAGGGCCAGTGCCGCTCCCACCGCCGAGGCATGATGTGTTCGATCTGGATGTTGTCAAGCCAGGAAATGCCCTCAGCTTGATTGCTTCTCAAGTGCGTCTCCAGGCGAGTGAGGAGATACAACAGTCGAGCGCGGCCCAGACGTCCGTATGACTTCTCAGAAACTAGCGCCCTGAAGAACCTGCTGTCTTCAACCCACCTCATCCGACTGACTTCCTGGCCCCTGAAGAACTCAACGACGGTTTCTGCAGCCTGCTGAGCCTGTGCGGAACGAGACAACCGGGCAAGGAGTCTCATGAGAACCACATTGTCGTTTGTCTGCCTCCGTCCCCGCAAGAGGCGACGCGCAAACCAGCTCTCGAACACAGCCATAATCTGGCTGCGTTCCTCCTCAGACAAATCCTGTGTGAACACCCACAGCATCACGGGCGTGTCAACCCTGATGTCTAGCTGCCGCCGGGTATCCAGGTAGGAGTACCAACGCCCCGGAGAAGTGTCAGGTCCAGATCTCTCGAGCCACTCAAACACCTCGGCAGACTCTTTGATCTCAGCCGCCACGAGCTCGATAGAACCAGTCTTGTCCTCTACATACCGCTGAAAGCCGCGAAAGACATCATCAACTCTGATGTCCGCTGCCGTTCGCATCATAAACCAATAGTAGAGAAATTGCTCAAACCGAGCGCGGTTGTAGCGTCCGAACCTCACCTCCTCTTTCCACCATTGTGTGCTGAACGGCAGCAGCCATTTACTATTGAACGCCTCTTCGTCCAACCCCTCAGCCTTTGCTTTGAGGATCATGTAGTTGCGTACCAGATCTGCTTGCAGCAACGGGGTGCCGCGGGCGTTGAGCGTCTCGAAGATCACTTGCGGCTCGGCGTCTGCATCGAGGTCAATCACTACCACCTGAAGCATCCGGGCCAGGACGACGCTCAAGCCGGCGACCGCGCTCGTGACTTCCGCTTGCTCTGTCAGCCAGCGTGTAACTTGTTCTTTAAAATAGTCGTGGGCGTCGACAATGAGGGAATTTTCGGGTCTAGGTCCGGTCGCGTCGTTCCGCATCGCGTAACGAAACTCTTCCTGGTCATTCGCCGACGGCCAGACCTTGTAGCCGGATATCTCGTCGCCGCCGGTGTCGAGTTCGTCATTCAGAACGAGCCGCTGTAGTCGCCGTGCCTCCAGGTCGTACCCCTGTTGCTCGTAGACTTCCTGAACCGCATCAAGCAGAATCTGCAGCGTCGTCAGGCGCTGTTGACCGTCGATGATGCGTCGAATCTCGATGGAGCCGGTCGGCGTGACTTCCTGCTGGAACACCACTGCGCCGAGGAAGTGCTTTGAGGCGTCGTCATCAGTGACTCGCCCCTTGCCGCTGCCCACCAGTTCGAGATACGCATCCGCCAGTCGCTCGACATCCTCCCACAGCGGCTCCCACTGATCTCTCTCGTTCCACACGTACCGCCGCTGGTATGTCGGGACCACATAGCGGACTGAGCGCCCGAAGAGCTGCTCGGGAGTGCGAACGTTCGCGTCGATCGTCACTGTAAGTTCCTACACCGCCGCGAGGTGGGAGGCCTTTCTCAGGGCGTTGGCGGCTCGTTCGAAGCTGGGGAAGGTGGCGATGCCTTCCTCTTGCAGACGCTTGCGCGCGGTCAGCGCGGCCTCTTCCTGGTGGCTCGGGTGGAGCGCGGTGAGGAACGGCTTGTCCGACTCGCTCATGAACCGCTTCAGCGAGTTGATCAGCCGGTCAAACTCCTCCGGCTTGTCCTGCCAGCGGCGCGCCATGAACGTGGCCGAGAGTTCCATCCCGACGGCGTCAATGTTCGCGTCCTGGTTGAGAATGTCGAAAATCGTATCGAGATGCTTCGGGTCCTGGCCGATCGTGCCGGCCGCGTCCAGCGGATTGCGGTAGCTGCCGCCGATGATGTTGAAGAACTCGCTCAGCTGGACGTAGCTGTCGTCGGAGAGCGTCGGCACTTTCCAGCCGGCCTTCTCGAAGGCGTCGGTGAGCACCACCGACTGTCCGCCGGTCATCGCGATCAACCCAAGGTTGTTGCCCTGCGTGCGCTTGGTCAGCAGCGTCGCCTTGACCACGTCGATCATCTCGTCGAGGTTGTGCACCGCGACCGCGCCGACCTGGCGGATCATCGCTTCCCAGATCGCCTGGTCGCTGGCCAGCGAGGCGGTATGCGAGCGAATCGCGCGCCCGCCGCCCTCGGTCTGGCCGCCTTTCCAGATGATGACCGGCTTCTTCGCCGCGACCTCACGCAGGGTGCGGAACAGGCGCTGGCCGTCGCGCGCGCCCTCGATGTACATCCCGATCACTTCAGTCTGCGGGTCGTCGGCGAGGTATTCGAGGTAGTCGGCGGCCTCGAGGATGATGCCGTTGCCGAAGCTGACCAGGGTGGAGCAGTAGAGTCCGTGCGCGGCGCCGGTGAGCGAGAAGTTCATCCCGTGCGTGCCGCTCTGCGAGACGAACCCGATGTTGCCCTGCACGCCGGCGGGCTGGTCGCGGTTGAAGCGCACGCCCAGACCAGGCACATGCAGCCCCATGCAGTTGGGGCCAATCAGCGCCAGGCCGGCCGGGTCGGCGATGTCGAAGATGCGCTGCTGCAGCTGGACGCCGAGCTCCTCGCCGGTCTCGGCGAAGCCCGAGGTGAAGAGCGTGACGCCGCCGACGTCGGCGTCAACGCAACCCTGCACGATGAACGGCGCGACCTGTCGCGGCACGGCGCAGACGGCGAAGTCAACGCGCTCGGGGATGTCGGTCAGCGACTTGTAGTTGGGGATGCCGAGCGCTTCAATGCCGGGGATCTCGTTCTCATCGACCTGGACGCTGTAGAGCGGGCCGTCGAAGGGCTTGAGCGAGCGCAGCCAGTTGTAACCGCTGGCCTGCTTGTCGCCAATCACGGCGACGACCTTGGGCGCGAGGGCGCGGCTCAGACGTTCACGGGTGACGGCCATGGGACTCTCCTGCGTACTCGGGCTGGGTCTGAAGGCTCGCTCCGTCTGGATCAGGTCTGGGTCAGGACGGCGGAGTGAGCAGGATGCGGGCGTCAACGGCGACGGCGCCATCTGGCCGGGCGAAGACGGGGTTGAGGTCGAGCTCGGCCACGTCGGGGTTGGCTTCCGCGAACTCGGAGAGCTGGAGCAGCATCGCCTCGATCGCCTCCAGGTTGGCGGCCGGCTGTCCGCGCACGCCTTCGAGGATGGGGAAACCCTGAATCTCGCGGATCATCTCCGCCGCGTCGCGCGGCTCGAGCGGGACAATGCGGAAGGCGACATCCTTGAGCACCTCGACGAAGACCCCGCCGAGGCCGAACATCAGAACCGGCCCGAACTGCTGGTCCTGGGTGATGCCGAGAATGACCTCGACGCCGGGCTCAGCCATCGGCTGGACCGAGACGCCCTGCGCCTCGGCGTCGGGCGCGGCGGCGCTGACCCGCTCGTGGATGCGCTGACAGGCGGCGCGCAGCGCGGCTTCGTCGGCGACACCCAGCTCGACGCCGCCGACGTCGGTCTTGTGCGTGATCGTGTCGGAGACAACCTTGAGCGCGACGGGGTAGCCGAGCTCGCCCGCGTGGGCGGCGGCCTCGTCGACCGAGGTGGCGAGCCGCGTCTCGGTCACGTTGAGGCCGGCGTCGGCGAGCAATTGCTTGGCTTCGACTTCGGACAGCAGCGCGCGCTGCTCGGCGCGGGCGGCGGCGATCACGTCGGCGGTCATGGGCGGCTCCGGGATTGGCGTCTGGCTGCTGGCAGTTTACACGCCGCCCGATTCTGGCACGGGCGCTGATCTTCGGTATACTCAGTTGTGCGGTTATGTCGGAGAGGAGCTGCATCGTGGCCGATGACGACCCATTCGAGGGCTGGCTGGACATCGTCGAGGCGGCGCGCGAGCTGAACATCCACCCGCAGTCCCTGCGCCGGCTGATCAAGCAGCAGCTCGTCCCGGCCCGCCTCTACGGCGGCAAGTACCTGATCGCGCGCGACCAGCTGCTGATGTTCAAGTCCAACTACGATCCGCGGCCCGGTCGGAAGCGCTCGCCAAGGCTGCTGTAGGCATCGCGGTCAGCCAAAGGCGACGAGCAGCCCGGAGACAAGGGTGGTGGCGGCGAACCCGAGTCCGACGACGCCAACCACCCAATTGCGCAGCTTGGCGTCCCGCTCTTCCTGATCGCGCACCCGCTGCCGCTCGCGTTCATCGCGCTGGCGCTCACGTTCGTCACGCTCTCCCTCGCGCTCACGCATCTCGGCGGCGAACTCGGCCATCTCCTGTCCTCGCTGACGGTCCAGCTCGCGCATCTCGGCGGCGAACGCGGGCATCGCCTGTCCTCGCTGGCGGTCCAGCTCGCGCATCTCGGCGGCGAACGCGGCCATCTCCTGTCCTCGCTGACGGTCCAGCTCGCGCATCTCAGCGGCGAACTCGGACATCGCCTGTGCTCGCTGGCGTTCCCGTTCGTCGCGCTCTCGTTCGCGCTGGTTGTTCTCTTCGCGAAAGTCCGCCAACCACTCGGCCAGCTCTCGCTGCTGCTCCGCCCGCTCCCGACGCCAATCGGAGAGGAACTCCTCCAAGGTGGTCTTCGTGACCAGCGGCTCCGTGACTTCGGCGACCAGCTCCTGGATGAAGACGGCAACCTCCTCCGCCTGCTCGCTGGAGCAGATGCCCCGCCGAATCAGGCGATTGCGCACGTCCAGGGGATCAAATGTCGTCATCGCTGGCTCTCGATATTGAGGTCAGTTTAGGCGACGGGCAGCGCCTGCCCGCGGTCGGCCGCCGGCAGAGAGCCGGCATCGCTGCGCCGCGGTTGTCAGCCAAAGGCAACAAGCAGCCCGGAGACAAGGGTGGTGGCGGCGAACCCGAGTCCGACGACGCCAACCACCCAATTGCGCAGCTTGGCGTCCCGCTCTTCCTGATCGCGCACCCGCTGCCGCTCGCGCTCATCGCGCTGACGCTCACGTTCGTCACGCTCTCCCTCGCGCTCCCGCATTTCGGCGGCGAACTCGGCCAGCTCCTGCGCTCGCTGGTGATCCTGCTCACGCACCTCAGTGGTGAACGCGGCCATCTCCTGCGCTCGCTGACGCTCGCGCTCGTCGCGCTCTCGTTCGCGCTGATTGTTCTCGACGCGGAAATCGTTGATTTCCTTGCGGATTTCGGCCAAAAACTGCGCTTGCTGCGCTGCCAACTCGGCGCGCTCGGCGCGCCATTGCTCGACCAGGCCGTCGAGCGTCGTCTGGGCGACGTAGCCGCTCAGCGCCTGATCGAACAGGTCGTCAAGCAAGAGCGCCGTCGGCTCGGCTACCCGATCTCCGCAGAGGCCGACATCGACGAGACGCTCACGGGCGTCGAGCACGTCGATCGATGACATACTTGGCCTCCAGTTGCGGTCGCGCCACCTCTTCGACGATCCGCCGCGCCGTCTCTTCGTCGAAACCCATTTGCTTCACCAGCTCCCGCCGCGCTTCGAGCAGCACTTCCTCAAGCTTCCATAGCGGCAACGGACCCTTTGATTCGTCCATGAGCGGCTCCTTGGAGTCCAGTCTAGTGCGCCGACTCTGCGCCGGAGGCGGCCTCCATCCGCGATGCGCGGGCCGCTCAGGCAACGAGCGCGATTACGCCGATCAGTAGGCCCACGATGCCGGTGCCGAGGCTGACAGCCGCGTAGAGCCACTTGGTCAGGCGGGCGTCACGCTCTTCCTGGTCGCGCACGCGCTGGCGCTCCCGCTCGTCGCGCTGGCGCTCACGCTCGTCGCGCTGGCGTTCGCGGTCATCCATCTCGGCGGCGAACTCGGCCATCGCCTGTGCTCGCTGGCGTTCGCGTTCGTCGCGCTCTCGTTCGCGTTGATTGTTCTCTTCGCGGAAGTCCGCCAACCACTCGGCCAGCTCGCGCTGCTGCTCCGCCCGCTCCCGACGCCAGTCAGCGAGGAACTCTTCCAGGGTGGTCTTCGTGACCAGCGGTTCCGTGACTTCGGCGACCAGCTCCTGGATGAAGACCGCCACCGCCTCCGCCTGCTCACTGGAGCAGATGCCCCGCCGAATCAGGCGGTTGCGCACGTCCAGGGGATCAACTGTCGTCATCGTCGGCTCTCAGTGCTGAGGTCAGTTTAGGCGAGGGGAAGCGCCTGGCCGCGGTCGGTGCCGGACACGGCGAAATACCCGCGGCCGGCGCAGGGATGACGCAACGCGGCTAGCGGGCGGCGCGGGTTCTGCGCGGCCTGCTCAGTGCGCCGACTCCGCGCCGGAGATGATCTCCTCCACGACGTGCGGCTCGGCGAGGGTGGTGACGTCGCCGACGTTTTCAGGCTCGCCCTCGGCGACCTTGCGCAGGATGCGGCGCATGATCTTGCCGCTGCGCGTCTTGGGCAGACCACCCACGAACTGAATCTTGTCCGGGGTGGCGATCGGGCTGATCTCGGCGCGCACCTGGCGCTTGAGCTCGACCGCCAGGTCGGGGCCGGGATCGAAGCCGTCCTTGAGCAGCACGTATGCGTAGATGCCCTCGCCCTTGATCTCGTGCGGGTAGCCGACGACCGCCGCCTCTGCGCAGCCGGCGTGGCCGACCAGCGCGCCCTCGATCTCAGCCGTTCCCAGACGGTGGCCGGAGACGTTGAGCACGTCGTCCACACGGCCGGTCAGCCAGTAGTAGCCGTCGTGATCGCGGAATGCGCCGTCGCCGGTGAAGTACTTGCCCGGATACTGGACGAAGTAGGTGTTGATGAAGCGCTCATGGTCGCCGTAGACGGTGCGCATCATGCCTGGCCAGCTGCGCGCCACGCAGAGCAGGCCGCTCTGCTGATTGCCCTCCAGCTCGTTGCCGTCGGGATCGACGAGCACCGGCTCAATCCCGAAGAAGGGCAGCGAAGCGGAGCCCGGCTTCATGTCGTTGGCACCCGCCAGCCCGGTCAGCATGTGCCCGCCGGTCTCGGTCTGCCAGTAGGTATCGACGATTGAGCAGCGGCCCTCGCCGACGACGTCGAAGTACCAGCGCCAGGCTTCGGGATTGATCGGCTCGCCGACCGTGCCCAGCACGCGCAGGCTGGTGCGCTGGTGGCTCTTGACCCACTCGTCGCCCTCGCGCATCAGGGCGCGGATCGCGGTCGGGGCGGTGTAGAGGATGTTGATCCCCAGGCGATCGATCATGTCCCAGTAGCGGCCCGCATCGGGGTAGGTGGGGATCGATTCAAACATCACGCTGGTCGCGCCGTTGCCGAGCGGGCCGTAGACGATGTAGCTGTGCCCCGTAATCCAGCCGACATCGGCGGCGCAGCAGTAGATGTCGCCCTCGCGGTAGTCGAAGGTGTAGCGGTGGCTGAGCATCGTGAAGAGCAGATACCCGGCCTGCGTGTGGAGGACGCCCTTGGGCTTGCCGGTCGAGCCGGAAGTATAGAGGATGAACAGCGGATCCTCGGCGTCCAGAATATCGGGCTCGCACTCGTCCGACTGGTGGGCGACCGTCTCGTGCCACCAGATGTCGCGGCCGTCCTGCATCGTGATGTTGCCGCCGGTGTGCTGGTGCACGAGCACGAACTCGACGCAGTCAACGCCGTTGGCGTCGAGCTGGTCCATGGCCGCATCGACGTTCGCCTTGAGCGGCACGGTGCGGCCGCCGCGCTTGCCCTCGTCCTGGGTGATGACCGCCTTGCAGAGCGAGTCGGTCACGCGGTCGGCGATCGCAGAGGCGGAGAAGCCGCCGAAGATCACGGAATGAATCGCGCCGATCCGCGCGCAGGCGAGCATTGCCGCCACGACCTCGGGCGTCATGCCCATGTAGATCGCGACGCGGTCGCCCTTGCCGACGCCGCGGCTGCGCAGCTCGTTGGCCAGACGGCAGACTTCGGCGTGCAGCGCGCGGTAGGAAATCGACTGGTTGTCGCCGGGCTCGTCGCCTTCCCAGAGGATGGCGGTCTGGTCGCCGCGCTCGGCCAGGTGGCGGTCGAGGCAGTTGACGGAGACGTTGAGCTTTGCGCCCAGGAACCAGGCAATCTGGCCCTCGGCCAGGTTCTCCTCGCGCAGCGTGTGCCAGGGCTCGACCAGGTCGAGGTGCGCGTTGGCCATCTCGCTCCAGAAGGCGTCCGGCTCATCCAGCGAGCGGCGCCAGAGCGCCTCATAGCCCTCGCGCGAGGTGACCAGCGCGCCCTCACGGACGTTGGCGGGCGGGGAGTAGGTCTCGGTCACGGGCATCGCGGCATCGGGAGTGGTCATGTCAGCATCCTCGTCTGCATCGGTGGGGTCCATCGAGGAAATGCTAACGCGCCAGTCGCCACGCCCGCCTGCTCGCGGGACGGTGGCGCATGGAGGATCGGGAACGGCTATCGAGCGAAGACAGCCACCAGACTGGCGGCGAGGGCGACCAGGGCGATCAGCGTGACGTTGATCATCCGGGTGACGCGGCCTTCCATCTTCACCCGCTCCTCAATCACGTGCTGAGCGGCGCGCACAGTGCCCAAATCCGCGTCGATCTGCGCGACCTGCTGCTTGAGGTCGTGGACATCTTGCTTGACGCCGTCAACATCGCGGGAGAGGATGCCGATCTCGCGCACAACCGCCTGCAGCACACGCGAGTGCTCAGCCAGCACCCGATCCTGCGCGTCAAGGTGCTGCTCGAACCGGTCGAAGCGTTGACCCATCTGGTCGAGGCGTTGACCCATCTGGTCAAGGCGATAATCGGTCTGGTCGAAGCGATGATCGATCCGTTCGAAGCGTTGATCCATCTGGTCAAGGCGGTTCAGCACCTCAGGGTCGGTGCGAGCCGGAGAGACCAAGTGCGCCAGCGCTCGCGCCTGCTCCTGACTGAAGCCAGCTTCCAGAAGAGCTTCGTAATCCCGCAAGGTATCTGTGACCACGCTGAACTCCTGCGCTCAGGATAGCGGGCGTCTACATCGGCAGATGACTCGCAGCGCTGATGCTATCGCGCTGGCCACTCTCATTCCCGTCATTCCCGCGAACGCGGGAATCTGGATGCGTTCTGCACGGCCTGGTCGCTTGCGCGGGCAAGGCGCGCAGGGGTCGTTGCCCTCTCGCGCCCGCGAGGCCATCCGCGTCCGGTGGATTCCTGCTTTCGCAGGCACGACGGGGAGGGCGGCAATGACGAAGGTCGAGATACTCCGCCTCCGTCATTCCCGCGAACGCGGGAATCTGGATGCGTCCTGCACGGCCTGGTCGCTTGCGTGCGCAGGGCGCGCAGGGGTCGTTGCCCTCTCGCGCCCGCGAGGCCATCCGTGCCCGGTGGGTTCCTGCTTTCGCAGGCACGACGGGGAGGGGCTGGAGTGCTGGCGCTGGGTGAGTGGCGCTGGTGTTGGCTGGTCTGCTCCGGGCGGTGGGGGCGGTGATACGATGCTCTTACGAGCAGAGCCGATCCGAGAGGTCTGACGAATGGCGCAGCAGGAACCGTTTCAGCGAATTTCGGTGGAGGAAGCGGAGGTCAAGCGGCAGGCGGGCGTGACGTTGATCGACACGCGCGAACTGGATGAGTACCAGGACGGCCACGCCGCCGGCGCGCCGCTGATGCCGCATATGTCGGTCATGACCCGGGCCGGCGAGTTGGAGCAGATCGCCGGCGGCAAGGACGCGCCGATCATGTTCATCTGCGCCAAGGGCCAGCGCTCGGCCGTGGCCTGCGAGTTCGCGGCGGCGCTTGGGTTCAGCGACCTCTACAACGTCGAGGGCGGCACCGAGGCGTGGATCGCCGCCGGCCTCCCGACGGTGATCCCGGCTGAGTAGCGCGCCCAGCGTGACGGCGGGCGTTGTTGAGCCGGACCGTGAGTTGAACGGCCGCGTCCCATGTTGAGGGGGATGAGCGGGACGCAGCGCTATGCGCTGTTTGTCCTGATCGTGGTCATCGTGGTCGTCGCGTACCTGTTTGCCTCGGGCGGGATCAGCGATCTGACGGGCGGCGGCGGGGACGACAACGAATCGACGGCGGCGCAGCAGAGCGTCCTCTCGGAGCTAGAGCCGGCGGCGGTCGCGTTGGCGGAATCGGCGCTGGTCGGCGCGGTTGAGGTCACGATCGAGGGCATCAGCTTCCCCGACCAGATTCGGGCGGACGGCATCTGGCGCAACCCGGCCGAGCGCTTCGCGGAGGTGCGGCTGCAGCTGACCAACCGCTCGGCGCAGGCGGTCGACTTGCCCCTGGAGGGGCTCCAGCTGGTGACGTCGGACGGCCGCGCTTACCGCGCCGACGCGGCGCTCTCATGGGGCGCGGCGCGGGTCGCCGGCAGCGTCGCCTACGCGCCGCCGCTGACGCTGCAGCCGCAGTTGACGATCACCGTGATCGCCGTCTACGACATCCCGCTCGACGCCAGCGGTCTGCAGCTGCGGGTGCTGGGCGGCTGGACCGATTTTGCCCTGTTTGAAGCGGTCGAGTAAGCCAAGCCAATCGAAGCAGCGCGGCGCAGAGTGCGGCGGGAGGATGCGTATGACGATCCTGATGTTCGATATCGACGGCACACTGTCGCGCTCGCAGGGCGCGGGGACGCTGGCGATGTCGCGGACGTTTGAGCAGCTGTGGGGGATCGAGAACGCGCTGGACGGGATGAACTTCGCCGGCCGCAGCGACACCTGGATCGTGCCGACCGCGCTGGCGCGGCAGGGGCGCAAGTGCTCCGCCGACGATCTGCGCCGCTTCATCGAGCTGTACGTAGTGCATCTGGAGGCGGCGCTGGTCGAACGCGACGCGCAGCTCTGTCCCGGCGTCGTCCCGCTGCTGGACACGCTGGCGGGGATGGACGTCACGCTGGGGCTGGGGACGGGCAACTTCCGCCGTGCGGCCGAGGTCAAGCTGCTCCCGCTGGGCATCTGGGACTACTTCGTTGACGGCGGCTTCGGCGACGACGACCCGAACCGCACCGTGCTGCTGGCCAAGGGGCTGGAGCGTCTGCGCCGCCGCGCCGCCGCGCAGGGCAGAGCGTGGGACGGAGAGGGCGACGAGGTGGTCGTGATCGGCGATACCGGCCACGACGTCGACGCCGGCCACGACATCGGCGCACGCGTCGTCGCGGTGCGCACCGGCTACGCCGAGCCGGGCGAGCTGGACGAGGCGGATCAGATTCTGGACGATCTGTCGGACCTGCAGGGGGCGCTGGCGGCGATCCTCGGCTAGCGGAGACGGTGATGCGGTTCCTGCGGAAGTTCTTCGAGTACCTGTGGCGAGCCGTCAAACCTTTGGCCGATACGTTTCTGCTGCTGGAGTCGCCCACCAACCAGGAGCTGGCGGATCGGGACGCGGCCGGGCAGCGCAGCGCCGCCGAAGTCGGCGCCGCGCCGACCGATCGGCTGCTCGCTCAAGCGCTCTTCCGCTCCGCCGAATCTGCCGCCCGGGATGCGCGAGGTCTGGCGCGCCTGGAGTCCGATCGATCCCGCTACCCCCTGGGTCGCGTCCGTGCAGCAGAGCCTGAGCGCGCGCCGCGGTGTGCGCCGCGCGGCGGCGGTGCGGCTGCTGCTCACGCTGCGCCGCCATGCCAGCGTGGACGCTGCGGCCGAGGCCCTGGACGCCCCACCGGAGGCGGCCGTGAGCGGGGGCGGCGAGCTGCGCCCGTATCGGGGCCGGGCAATTGCGGACCGGGCGGATGCGCTGCGCGTGTTCGAGTGGTCGCGGCGCGACGGGGAGACAATCGCGGAGCAACTATTCGAGCTGCGTCTGCAACGGGAGACCGCCGTCGCGACCCTCCTGGCACACAGCGCCCGCCCCGATCCGGACTGGGAACGCCAGCTGGGCGAGCTCATGGCGTCGGTCGGCGGACGGCTGCGGTAGTCTGCGCGTATGTCGACCGCGCTGATCGTGGGCATCATGATCTTCCTGCTTGTCGCCGGCGTCCCGATCCTGCAGGTGGCCATTCGCACCGTGCAGCGTCGGCGCTCGCTGGCCGCCGCGGGCGTGCCCGAGCTGCGCGCCGTCGGCCTGCGCCGCGAGGAGCTGCCGGTGGGCCTGGCGCCGCAAACGGCAGAGGCGGTGACCTCCGAGGCCGTCGCCCTGGCCGCGGAGTATCCCCAGGCGACGATTACACAGCTCGACGACGCGGGGCGAGTGATCGGCTACCGCGAGAGCTTCTGCGACCCGCGTTCGTGGGGCGAGTTCTTAGACTGGCTGCTGGCGCAGACGCTGCACCGCAAGCGTCCCCACCGACGGATTGAGCTGGAACTGACTCGCTACGCCACGGCGGAGCAGGCGAACGCCGCGCTGCAGGCGGATCCGCCGTCTGACGCGGGCGACGGCGACGAGATCCGGATCGAGGACGCCGGCGAGCGCGGCGGGTTGTTCGCGCGCGAGTGGACGCGGACGGAACAGGGCGCGACGATTCAGCGGATGTTGGAGCTGCGCTGGGCCTCGGGGGACGTGCTCGGCGTGCTGCGCGGCGATTCCGAGCCGTCGGGCGCGCTCGACGACGCCGACGTGTGGCGACTGGCCGCGCTGGTCCGGGGGCGGCTGTGAACGCGAATGAACGCGCCGACCTACTCGCGCGCTACCGCGCCGCGCCTCAGCGCCTGGCGCAGGCGGTGGCCGGCTCCTCGCTGGCCCAACTCGACGGCCCGCCGCCCGAGCCGGGCTGGACGGCGCGCACCAACGTCCACCACATCTCGGACATCGCCGTGATGAGCGGGCTCCGCCTGCGGCTGATGCTGCTCGATATCGAGGTCGAACTGTGGCCCACCGATCAGGACGTGATGCAGCAGCGGCTGCGCAACGACAAGCGGCCGATCGGCCCAGCGCTCAGGACTGTAGAGGGCCTGGTCGAGTCGGCGGCATCGATCCTTGATGCGCTGCGCGAGGACGAGTGGGTGCAACCGCGCCCGATGCCGGGCAACCACTCGCGCAGCGTCGAGGACTGGCTTACCGCCAGCGTCCGCCATATTGAGGAACACATTGACCAGATCCGCTACGCCCTGACGGGCACCTGCTAGGAGTGAGGAGCGGGCGGATGACAGCGTACGCGGCCCTGTTGGCGGAGTACGTCGAGTGGACGGACGAGGCGGTGCGTGCGTTCGCGGCGCTGAGCGAGGCCGACCTCGCGCGGCGCGAGTCGCCGGCGGACTGGTGCGTGCAGGAGATCGTCCATCATCTCGCTGACGTCGAGGTCGGCGACGCGCTGCGGCTGCGGCAGATGATCTCGCAC
This sequence comes from Dehalococcoidia bacterium, assembly GCA_965200625.1. Taxonomy (GTDB): domain Bacteria; phylum Chloroflexota; class Dehalococcoidia; order Bin125; family Bin125; genus Bin125. The sequence continues at coordinate 220,653 of OZ241375.1, read as the reverse complement.
GAGGAGCCGCTGATCGTCCCGTACGACGAGCAGCTGTTCGTCCAACGCCTGCACTACGAGCGTCCGATTGCCTCATCGCTAGTGATCTTCTCTGCCCTGCGCGCAGCGAACCGCGAGATTCTGGAATGTCTGGCAGACTCGGACTGGTTGCGCGTTGGCCATCACGCGGAGCACGACCGCTACTCGGTCGAAATCCTGGTGCAGAAGAGCATTGAGCACGACCGGGCGCATCTGACCCAGCTCAGGCGCGCCCTCGAGGGTCACGCGCAGCCCTGAGCGCCTGGAACGTCTGGAGCGTCTGGCTGGGAACGGAGCGTCACGATGCCGTCATACACCCGCGAGGATGTCGCCGATCTGCTGTCGAAGATGGCGCTCGAACGCGGCAAATTGCTCGCCGCGGCCGAGGGGCTGAGCGAGGACGACGCCAACCACGTCCCCCGCGACGCCGTCGGCGAGGAGCAGTGGTCGGCCAAGGAGCAACTGGCGCATCTCTGGGAGATGGAGCGCGGCTACATCGCCTGGTGCCGCGCGGGGCAGGCGCAGAGCGGCGTCGATGCGACGGGCGTGCGCGGCGAACCGGTCGCGATTCCGATTGAGCGCGCGCCCGAGCACTCGGTGCGGGAGTTGTTGGACGCTCTGATTGCGGAGCGCGCCGGCACCAATGACTACATTCGCTCACTGACGCTGGAGGAGTTCGCGCACACCGCCTCGACGCCCGGCTTCGGCGAGTTGACGTTGATGCAGTGGCTGCGCTCGTTCTACCGCCACGACCGGATGCACACCGCCCAGATTCAGGGGCGGCAGTCGGATTACCGCCCGCGCTACCAAGGTGGAACTGAGGCGAATCAGCGGCAGATGCGCATCGACCTGGTCGCAGAGCGCGAGCGGGCGCAGTCGTAGCGAATGGACACGGTGAGGAATCCGGCATGAGGCGCGAATCTGACGAAGCGATCGAACCGGACGCGGTCACCGACTGGGCTGACTGGGGGCGGCGGCAAGGCTCCCGCTGGAGCGGGCAGGCGCGGAATTGGCGCTCCGAGGCGTGGACCTGGAGTCACCCGCGCGAGCAGCGGCCACGCCCGCTCTGGAGCCGCGTCTTCTGGGGCATCATCGGTCTGCCGCTGGGCCTGATTGGCCTCACCCTGCTGCTGGCGCTGAGCCTGGTGGGGATGGTGGCGACGCTGATCGGCGGCGCGTTGGCGCTCTGGCTGGCGATGGGCTTGATCAGCGCCGGCTTCGCCAGCCGCAACGGCTGGCCCAGCGAGTTGGGCGCGCTCGTCGGCTTCCTGCTTGGGCCGCTCGGCCTGTTCATCGCGCGGCGTCTGCCGGAGCGTCCCTGACCGCGCCGCCGAGACAGCCGGCCGCATCCAGCGTCTGGCGCACTTCAGCCGGCAGCGCGTCCAGGGCGCGCGTCAGTCGCGTGGCGACGCTGATCGCCTGGAAGCCAAACGCCAGCGGACTCGCCTCTTGCGTGGCTGGTTCGTCCTCCGCCGTGTCGATGATGAACTCCAACACGCGGATCGAGGCGTTGTGGAAGTCCTCGATCACCTCTGGCGGTGTGACCGCTTGCAGCCGCGCCAACGACGGCTCCGCGAGCTCCAGCAGACCGCCCCAGGTCAGCGCCTCGGGTTCAATCAGCGTGGCGGCCCAGACGATCCCGTCCGAGCAGAACTCGGCGTACTCGGCCACGCTCAGCCGTTCCGGCTCGGCGCGACAGCCAAACGAGCACAGCGCGGCTGCGATCAGAGCCACGGCGCAAAGCGCGAGTTTGAGCGACATTAGGTTCGCTGTTCCCAGCGGAATGACGCCGCCGAATGTGGATCGGCGGGCTGCGCCTATTATCCTCTCCGTAGAGCCGGAGGCTGAAGATGACGGCGCCCCAGCGCGTGTTTGTGACGCGGGAGTTGCCCGGCACCGGGTTTGCCGGGCTGTGCTATGATCCCGCGTTCGCGCTCGATGTCTGGCCGGAGGATTTCCCGCCGCCGCGCGAGGCGCTGCTTGAGCGCGTGGCTGGCGTTGACGGACTGCTCTGTCTGATCACTGACCGCATCGACGCGGACGTGCTGGACGCCGCCGGCGATCGGCTTCAGGTCGTCTCGCAGATGGCGGTCGGCGTCGACAACATCGATCTGGCCGCCTGCGGCGCGCGCGGCATCCCCGTCGGGAACACGCCCGGCGTGCTGACCGAGACGACCGCCGACCTCGCCTGGGCGCTGATCCTCGCCTCGGCGCGGCGCGTGGTGGAGGCGGCGGAGTACGTCAAGAACGGCGAGTGGCTCACCTGGACGCCGACGCAGATGGCCGGCGTTGACGTCTTCGGCGCGACGCTGGGCGTGATCGGCTTCGGCGCGATCGGCCAGGCGGTCGCGCGACGGGCGCAGGGCTTCGGGATGCGCGTGCTCTGCTGGAACCGCACGCCCCGCCCGGCGGCCGCGGCCGCGCTCGGCGCGGAAGAACGCGCCTTCGACGAGTTGCTGGCGGAGTCCGACTTCGTCTCGGTCAACGTCGCCCTGACCGCGGAGACGCGCGGGCTGATCAACGCCGCCGCGTTCGCGCGGATGCAGCCAAACGCAATCCTGATCAACACGGCGCGCGGCCCCATCGTTGACGAGGCGGCGCTGGTCGAGGCGCTGCGCCAGGGTCAGATCGGCGGCGCGGGGCTGGACGTGACCACGGTCGAACCGCTCGCCCTGGACTCGCCGCTGCTGACGATGGCCAACGTGGTCGTGCTGCCCCACATCGGCTCCGCCTCGCTGGCGACGCGCGGCAAGATGGCCGACATGGCGGTCGCCAATCTGCGCGCCGGTCTGGCCGGCGAGCCGCTGCCGCACGCGGTCGGCAGCCCGGCAGCCCGCTGATGACCTCGGGCGGCCGACCGGCCTGGACGCCGCAGAGCGACGAACCCGGCAACCTCTGGTTGGCGCGCGCCCTGTGGGACTCGAGCGGGATCATGTTCGGCGACTTCGACCTCGGCGCGACGCTCGGGTCGCCCGTCTACATCAACGTGCGGCGGCTGATCGCGCATCCCTGGGCGCTGCGCCGCATCGGCGAGCTACTCAACGACGAGACCCGCATGTTGGGCGGAATGCTGCGCCCCACAATCGCGCCCTTCGAGCTGATCGCCGGCGTGCCGATGGGCGGCCTGCACGCGGCCACGGCGTTCTCGTTGTCCAGCAACGTCCCGATGATCTACGTCCACCCGAGCAGCCAGATCCGCCACGTCGCCGAGGAGATCGAGGGCGCGTACTATCCCGGCCAGACGGTGATCCTTGTGGACGACCTGATGACGCGCGGCGGTTCGCTCGCGGAAACCGCCGACCTGCTGCGCTCGGCCGGACTGATGGTGCACGACGCCTTCGTGCTGATCGACCGCGGCGCGGGCGGCGTCGAACGGCTGCGCCGCGAGGGCGTCGCGGTGCACTCGCTGCTCACCCTGGAGGGGCTGCTCAACTACCTCCTCGCCCGCGAGCTGATCACCCAAGCGGTCTACGCCAAATGCCTGACCTGGCTCGAAGGCGTGCGAAAGGACAATCGATGAAACCCTTCCTGATTGGCGGTCTGCTGCTGGCCGGCGCGGCTTGCGCGGCGTGGGTGCTCAAGCGCCCACCGAGCTGGCTGGCGCGCAATGCGTGGCAGACGCCGCAGAACGCGACCAACGCGCCAGCCGCGGAAACGCCAGACTTGACCGAGGTCCGCGATGCACTCAGTCGGCAAGTAGAACGGGTGCAGGGGCAAGCGACCCGGCTTGATAAAGCAGCTCAGCGAGTCGAAGATCCTGTGCACCAAATCCAGACTCACGCCTCCAAGCTGGGGGAATCGCTTGGGCGACTCAACAGCCTGTTCGACAAAGTGCGGGCAGAGCACCTAACGCTCACCCAGGAGGCCAAGCAGTCCCTGGAACAATTGCGTTCCCTGACGCAAGCCAATGATGCTCACCAAAAGGTGCTCAACGCGCTCGGCGAGAGCGCCGCGACGCTGAGGGAGCGCCAGGAACAGATTAACCAAAACAGCGGCTTAATTCAGGACCATACGTCCAAGATCGCAACGACCACCAAGCGCATTGAGAACAACCACCGTGTGATCACCGAACTCAATGAACAGCTCGCCGGGGCGCCAGCGCTGCTCAAGCAGACGCTAGGCACCATACAGGAACAGACTGCCCAGCTCAAGGAGCACGAGGACCTGCTCGCTACCAGACGGCTGGCAGTTGATGGAAAAGAAGAAGAACTGGAGAAGCTCCAGCGCGATCTCACCGCGGGCGTCCGCCAGTTGCTGGATCAGGCCAGCATCTATCAGGCAACCGCCGAGGAGCTGAAGTCGGAAGCGCGCGGCGAGTCCTCCCAGATCCAGCGGATCGAGGAGAATTACTCAAAACTCGGAGAGGACTTGAGGAAGGTCAATGTAGAACTCGGCGATGAGCAAGACAAAAATCGCAGACTCCAGAAGAGGTACGACCGGTTGGAGAGTCGATTGGAGAACGCGAATGATCGGATCGCGGAACTCGAAGGGCAGCTTGGCCAACGCGACGCTAAGCCAGAGCTGCCCTTCACTATGGGGACGTTGCCGGACACGTTCGAAAAACTCGTCTTCAGGGCGCAGCTGAGATTCCACGGCGTGCAGATTCCCGACTCCGCCCTGCAGGGTACCGACGCGCTCAACAGCGCTTTCTCCAAAGAACTCTGGATTGCGGACACCTGGAAAGCGCTCAACGCGTTGCACCAGTACGCCACGACTGAGCACCAATTCACCGGCAACTTCCTACGATGGTGCCGCGACAGCGGTGATCCACACGTCTGGTTCCCCAACCGCGTGGCCATGCAGGAATCCCAGACGACGATGTCCCGCTATGGCGACAAGCGCGTGTTTGAGATCGACCAGGCGATCGCGACATCCGGCCAGATCGAGATGCAGGCGCACATCCAAATCCAGGAAGGCGGCGGGCAGCACATTCCGCGGCTGTTCTTCTACGACGACACGGATGGTCCAACGAAAAAGGTGCATATCGGATTTCTGGGCCCGCACAATCTCGTCCCGAACGCCAAGAGCAACTAGGCGCGTCCATGGCCAGCCTCCTCCGCACGCTCATCGCATTCCTGACCGGCGCCGCCGCCGCCATGATGTGGCTCGACCGCCAGACGCGGCCTGAACCTTCCCGGCCCGCGCCAGTCCAGCCGCCGCCCGCCAAGCCGGAGCCGGAGCCGATCGTGGAGCAGGTGATTGAGTTCGCCTTTGCGGAGGTGCATGTGCCTGACCCGGCGCAGGCGGCGCGGATTGCGGAGTTGGAGGCGGAACTGGAGCAGCAGCGGGCGGTACGCGTTGCGCCGCCGGCGGAGCCGCCGCCGAGCGTGGACGCGCTCCGCGCCGCACGGGCGCACGCCTACGAGCTGGAGCGGCGGCTGGAAGGCGCGGACGGCGCCGCGCCGATCCGCTGGTCGGAACGAGACGTCCCCGCCGCGGCCGAGCTGCCTGACGCGGCCGCCGAGCATCTGCCGCGCGTCGCGCTGCACTCTGTCTCCGATTCGGTCGACAGCGCCGCGCTCTGGGCGGCGCTCGGCGCGATGCAAGCGTTCGCCGAGGCCTGCCGCGGCGAGCAGGCGGTCTGGTTCGAGTTCCACGGCGACTTCGCCCGCTGGTGCGCCGAGAGCGGCCACCCCGACGCGCTCGGCCCCGACCGCTGCGGTCACGACGAGTCGCATCCCGCCTTCGCGGTCGCGGCCCAGGTCAACCGCTCGGGCCGGCTGGTTGTGCCGACCTATGTCCAGGTCGGCGAGCAGCGGGTGCACTACGTCGATGACGTCGCCGGCGAGACGGGGCGGATGCACGTGGTCGGCGCGCGCCAGCACCCCGAGTAGGCAGCGGAGCCGCGCCTACTTGTACTTCTTCCAGTCCCGCGCCTCGGGCTCGCGGGTGTGTTCGTCGATGCCGATCTGGACGATCCGCTCGGGGCTCACCTGCACGACCCGGCGGACGGGCTTGCGCACGAGCAGCAGGTGTTTGTGGCCGCGCAGGTAGAAGTTGTGCCGCCGCGCCCGATAGGCACAGAGCCCGGTGTTCGATGACTGATTGCGCCGCGCGACGATCACCCACTCGGTCGGGATAAAGCCGACGTCGTCAACCAGCATCTGATAGATGTGCATCCCCACCGGCGTGTAGCGTTTCTTCACCCACTGGTCGCCGATCAGCCAGCCCAGCGTCTTGCCCGGCTTGAGTACGCGGAAGAGTTCCGCCGCCACCGTGCGCAGCGCGTCGTAGAAGGCGTTCTGATCCGCCGACAGCTGGCCGATTTTGCCCGGCTGGTCGTTGTAATCGACGTTGTCGCCGTAGGGTGAGTCGATGAAGACCATATCGACGCTGTTCTCCGCCAGCGGAATCGAGCGGGCGTCGTTCTGGATGATGTCGGGCCGGACCGGGTTGATGTCGTAACCGACCACGCGGCGATCTTCTGCCTGGCAGACATCGATCGTCGTGCCCGAGCCGCACATCGGATCGAGCACCAGGTCGCCGGGCTCGGTGTAGCGGCAGAGCATGTTGTAGATGATGAACGCGGGCGTCACGCCCTGGTACCGGGCGTCGCCCTTCTTTGTTGCGCCGTAGGACTGGGTGGGGAAGTCCCAGAGGGTCGTCGCCTCGACGACGGACTTCTCCTCGACGCCGGCGGCGTCCTGCAGCTGGCGCTCCAGCGTCCGCAGGCGCTGGCGGATGGCGGCGAGCTCTTTGCCTGCGGCGTCGTAGGCCACATCGGGATCGCCGAACAGGGTCGCGCCGCGCCGGTACGCGCGGAGCGCCTTGCGGGCATCGAGCGCCCGTTGATAGCGTTCCGCCAGGTCGAGCGCCTGCCGGGAGAGCTGATCGCTCACCCCCCCCCCCCCCCCCCCGTCCAAGAGTACAAGTCATTTCCGAAGCAACTAAAGTCTCGGATGCGATCGTGGGGTTCGAGATCTCGATGCAAGACATAGGTCGCATCAAGATCAACGTTGGCAATGCTGTAGTTTTTCTTATGCGGAGCGGCGTTCCTGAGCAGATCGCCGTCCTTATCAAGTGTCACCAGGCAGACGGGAATATGCCGCGTTAGCGGGCTCTCTTGAAACTTCAATTTCCAGTACGCAGTTTGCTTCATTCGATCTCTGAGCGAGGTTTTACATGACACAACGCAGACGATCGCGCAGTTTTCCTCGCGATAGATAACGATGTCGGCGTCCGGCAGATGGCAACCGTACTCGCCGTAATCGATCAGGAGATTGCGCTTGACCACGTGCAACGGCGGAGCAGGGTTCTTTCGATTCAGCGCTTTATCGCTGATACACAACAATCCGAGCCCGTTGCTGCCGTTGAGCTTCTTGACCTCGTCCTCGACCATGAACTGGACGAGCTTCTGAAAGGCGCTGCCGCCGATCGCCTTGGCGGCCTCACCGTTCTTGGCCTTCTCCTGCTCGAAGGCGGCCACGATCTCGGCGAGGTGCTCAGCCGGATCGCCATCTTCCCAATCAAGGAACATCTGCAACAGTGAGTTCTCGCGCACCAGCGCCGGCGATTCTGCCATAGAAACCGGATACAGCCCGGTTTTTCCTGTGTCAACCGGTGGAGGCGGGCCGGCTTGCCGGGATCCTGCCGGTGGCCTATACCGGCCGGCGTGAACTCTGCGCGCCTGTCCCTGCTTACCCCCCCCCCCCCCCCGCCCAGTACATCTGTCCGGGATTAATCGAAGCGTCTGCGGGGCGGCGGCGTGACGGCCGCGTTCGACCCTCAGCAGCTGGCGATCGGCGACGCCGCCGACGCGGCGCTCTTTCCTGAAGGGCGATTCCAGCTCACCGTCACCTCGCCGCCCTACAACGTGGGCTTGAGCTACGGCGACCAGGTCGACGATGCGGGCGCTTACCAGGACTACCTGGAGTTCTGCCGCCGCTGGCTGGCCAACGTCTTCCGCTGGACGGCGGCAGGCGGAAGGCTCTGCCTGAACATCCCGCTGGACAAGAACAGCGGCGGCAAGCAGGCGGTCACCGCCGACCTGACGAACATCGCCCGCGCCGTCGGCTGGCAGTACCACGCGACGATCATCTGGAACGAAGGCAACATCTCGCGGCGCACGGCCTGGGGCAGCTGGATGCGCCCCTCCTCGCCCCACGTGATCGCGCCGGTCGAGACGATTGTCGTGCTCTACCGCGACCGGTGGAATCGTCCGCACCTGGGCGACGAACGCGTGACGATCGAGCGCGACGAGTTCATGGCGTGGACCTCGGGCGTCTGGTCGATCGCGGAGGAACCGCCGGCGTTCCAGTCCGGCGATGAGCCGTTGATCTCGCCGGCGCTGCTCCTCGATTGGGCGCACTCGTTCGGCGGCGCGGCGCCGCTGCGGGCGGATCAGCTGCGCGAGTCGTTCGCCGAACTGCTCACTCGTCCGCGCGGTCCCGGCCTGGAGGGTCTGCCAGCGGATGAGGCGCGCGAGTGGGCGTCGCAAATCTGGACGTTCGGCGGGGAGTCGGCCAAGCGAATTGGGCATCCGGCGCCATTTCCGCTGGAGCTGCCGCGCCGCTGCATCCGCCTGTTTTCCTACCAGGGCGACCGCGTCTTCGATCCCTTCGCGGGCAGCGGCACGACGCTGGTCGCCGCGCTCCGCGAGGGGCGGGAGGCGTACGGAGCGGAGATTGACCCCGAGTATCGAGCGCTCGCGCTGCGGCGCATCAGCACGGAAGTGCCAATGTTCTGATGTCGCAACAGTCACTGATCTTCAGCTACTACGAGGCGCGGCCGCATCAGGTGATTCCCCATGCGGAGGTGGTTGATTGGGCTGTGTCGGAGTGGCAGAAGCAGACAGGCAAGGTGTTCCGCGATCCAGATCGCGCGATCCGCAAGCTGCATCAGGAGGGCAAGCTGCTGAAGCACCGCAAGGGTGAGTATTGCTACGACCCGGACCTGGTGACAGACCCTGATCTGGAGGACTTCACCGAGCGGCAGAAGCGGGCGATTCTCAGGCGGGACGGGTACAAATGCGTCGTCTGCGGCGCGACCAAGGCGTCGGGCGCGGAGCTGCAGGTTGATCACATCAAGCCCAAGGACAAGGGCGGCAAGGCCACGATTGCGAATGGCCAGACGCTCTGCGGGACGCACAACTACCGCAAGAAGAACTACGGGCAGACGGAGACGGGCAAGAAGATGTTCATCCGCCTCCTGGAGCTGGCGGAGGAAGAGCACGACGCGGACCTCTGCAAGTTCATCCGCGATGTCCTGTGCACGTACGAAGAGCACGGCATCAACGGCCACATCGTCTGGGAGAAACCGGGAGATTTCGCGGCGGACTGACAGCGTTCGTGGGGGTTAGAGGAGCACGGCGAGCAGGATGGCGATCGCGAAGCCGATCACGGTCAGAAACCCGCCCATCATGAGACCGACGATGACTTGCTGCTGCCGGGTGATCCGCGCTTCCCGCTAAGCGGCGTCGGCCTTGATCATGTCGACGGCGCGAGCAAGCCCGGCCTCAGTCGCGAAACCGTCAAGCTGTTCGCGGAAGGTGTCGTCAAGGGCGTCGGCGAACTCTACCGCCGACGGCTCGGGTACGTTCCCGCGGACGAGGATGTTGCGAAACCGGAGTTTGTCGATACGCAGCGCCATGAGTTGATCGCAGCACTCAACGCCGAGCGTTGAACCAGGCGCAGGCGGGGGTGTCGGACTCGGGTGCGAGGACGCCGCTGGCGGGATGGAGGCAGGTGCCCCGACCGCCGAGCGCGGCGGCGCGGGGTGGGAGCCACTCGAGACACGCGCCGCACTGCTTGGGTGGCGCGGGCGCGGGCGGCTCGTCAAGGGCGGCCAACTCGCGCCGCTCGCGGCGGGCTTCGCGCGCGCTGTGGTAGCGCCCGGCCTGCTTGCGGGGCCGCTGCGACGGACGGCGGCCCTTGCGGTTGCGGCGCGGCACGTCAGCGGCGTCCCAGCGCGTAGCGGTCGGCGTTGAGCAGCATCTGCAGCGCCGACAGCCAGCGGTCGCGGACGACCGTGTAGTCGCGCGCCGTGCGGCGGTTGCGGTTGCGCGGCAAGCGGTGTCCGTAGGGTCGGCGCAGAGCGTAGTGAGCGGCGATCCACTCGGTGTTCAGGGTGCGGTCGGCCTGCGGCGCCCAGCGCACACGCAGCCGGGTGCGGCGGGCGCGGCTGCGATTGGGCGGCTGCCAGCGGATCACCAGGTCGCGCCCGCGCGAGGGGCGGATGCTCTCCACGCTGGCCGCCGGGATGTGCAGCAGCAGGCGGCCATCCTCGCGCAGGAAGGTGACGCCGTCGACATCGAGGATCAGGTCGCCCTGGCGATCGGTGAAGGGCAGCGGGCCGACGAGCGTGGCGGCGTCTCGGGAGGGCAGCGCAATCGGGCGCAGCCGCGCGACGTCCGCGCCGCAGCGGTGGCAGGCGGCGCGTCCGTCAAAGGTCTCGCGGTGGCAGGCGGGGCAGATTTTCATTGCGTTTCAGACCTCCCCCTCTGGGGGAGGCGCGCCGCAGGCGTGGAGGGGGCTCGGCGGTGCTGGGAGCCCCCCCCTCAGTCACTTCGTGACCGCTCCCCCAGAGGGGGAGCTCTGGTTCCGAGTCGTGAGCGCTCTCCTGATTGGGGGAGCCCTGGGGAGGGCGGAGCGCTCAGGCGCGGACGGGGGAGCCGAAGCGTTCGACGAGCGCCTCGGCCTGGGTGACCATGGTCTCGACGACTTCGGTGGCGGGGCGGATGGCTTTGATCAGGCCGGCGCCGTTGCCGGCGGGGCCGCCGACCAGCTCCTCGATGTGCGACTCGCGCGCGCCGCGCAGCGCCTCGCCGACGAGCAGGCCCTGCAGCGGCATCGGCAGCGTGGGCGGCGCTTCCGGGCGCTCCCAGGCCTCGGTCCAGGCGTTGTACATGTGGCGCATCGTCTTACCCGAGTACATCCGCCCGATGCGGGTGTCCTCGTCGACCGCGGCGACCAGCTTGTCCCACTGGACCTTGCGCGTCCATTCGTCGGTCTCGCCGCGCTCCTCGGAGTCCTGGTAGGCCTCCCAGGTGCCGAGGAAGGCGGTGCCGCACCAGATCGCCTCCGCGCCGAGCGCGAGGGCGGCGAGCAGGCCGCGGCCGTCCATGATCCCGCCGGCGGCGATCGTCTTGGTCGGGGAGATCGCGTCCACGACCTGCGGGACGAGGGCGAGCGTGCCGATGCGGCCGGTGTGACCGCCGGCCTCGGTGCCCTGGGCGACGACGGCGTCAACCTTGGCGGCGGCGACGCGGCGCGCGTTGCGCGTGTTGCCGACGAGGCCGATCACCTTCATCCCCTGCGCGTGCGCGTCGTCCACCATCCAGCCGGGATTGCCCAGCCCGGAGGCGAAGACGGGCACGTGCTCGTCAAGGATGACCTCCACCTGCTGACGGAAGTAGTCCTGGGTCAGCGGCGGGCGCTCGAGCGGGGCGGACGGGTCGGGGATCTCGAACTCCTGCTTAAGCTGATCGACGAAGTGGTGGTGCTCGGCGGAGATTTCCAGCTCCAGGTCCTCGCGGTTGCCAGAGTCGGCGATCGAGGAGGGCAGGAGCAGGTCAACGCCAAACGGCTTGTCAGTCAGCGAGCGGACTTTGGCGATCATGCCGGAGAGTTCGTCGGGCGTGTAGCCGGTCGCGCCGACGACGCCGAGTCCGCCGGCCTCGGAGACGGCGGCGGCGAGCGTCGGGCCGGCCGCGCCGCCCATCCCGGCGAGGATCACGGGGATCTCAATGCCCAGCATGTCGCAGAGTTCAGTCTTCAGCGGGGAAGCCATAGAAGGCCTTTCCAGTGTCGGGAGGAACCTGTTCGGGGCAATGGTATCAGCGCCGCCCCCCGCGCCCATCAGGCGGCGCGACGCGAGAGGCCAGATCGAGTTGGTCATGCAGGAAACCGATCAGCCCGAGCCAGACGGCGCCATCCTGGACGCTGACAGCCCGCTCTGTGTCGTGCGTCAGGACATTGCGGATGCCGCGGATGCCGCGGGTGACGCCCAGCATCAGGAAACGGAGCCCCGCTTGCTCATCGCGCTCGAGCGGAGTGGAGCGGTCGTTCAGCACCAGTCGCGGGGAGAGCCGGCCAGCAGCAGGTCACGGGCGTGGGCGCTGATGTTCAGGCTCGACGTATCGATCGCCAACGGTTCTGAGGCGTTGCGCACGCGTTCACGTATCGGGCGGCGAGAGCGCGGGCGGCGTCGACGCCCTTGCCGTTCAGACGCACGAGCCGGTTGTGGCTCCGCGGCAGACCGCGCAGCGAGATTTCCGACATGGCGGCCAGCGTCTTGCCGAAGTTGGCGGGGTCAAGCCTCTGGTACAGGTCCACGGCGGCGCGCACGTGACTGGTCCCGGTGTCGAGGCCCAGGGCGGAGCGGCTCGCGGCGACGAGGAGCGTGAGCGCGCGCGTCGCTTCCGCACGCGACTTTGGCAGCGCCGCGGCGTTGACGATCAACAGCGGTTCGTCTCCGCTGAGGTCGTACAGGTCGCCGACCTCGTCGTAGCCGATACTCAGATAGCGGGAAACCGCATCCGTACGCTGCTCCAGCGTGGCCAGGCTGGCGTCGATCGGAGCGGCGGTTGCACTTCGCTGTGCGGCGGCTCCGTTGGCGTCGTCGGCAGCGAACTCCTCCTGCCGGGACGGCGCAGCGTGCAGCATCGTCTCGAGCACGAGCTTGAACGCCGCCTCGCGCGCTTCCTGACCAACAACCTGTTCGACCGAATCAGTCGCATCCCAAGCGTCTCTGACGATCTGGCGCAGCCGCTCGACGTCAGCGGACGCGGCGGCGGGCGACTCTTCAGAATTCGTGACCATGCCCGCCTCTTCTCGCCGGCATCATAGCAGGATCATAGCGCATTTGCGCGAAGTTTTGCCAGGATGCTTCTAGGTGCCGGCGGGGCCGACGATGCTGATTTCTTCTCCGAGCGTGGCGCGGCCGAGGCTGTGCTGGAGCTCGTCCGTCTTCCAGGCCATGACGATCCCGCCGGTGAGGTCGCGGTAGAGGCGCTCCAGCGGCTGGCCCTTGACGTAGGCGTGCGCGCCGGTGGTCTTGATGCTGATCTGGGCGACGGCCTCGGCCATGCGGCGCAGGTGGTGCGTGGTGCGCACCTGCATCCGAATGAAGGACTGCTGGTCGGGGTAAGCGCGCCCGACCTCGCCGACGGCGTGGTAGAGCATCGTGCGCCCGGAGGCGAGCCAGCTGTCCATCTCGCCGAGCGCCATCTGCGCCCAGGCCTGCTGGGAGCGGAACTCGTTCGCGCCGCCCAGCGGACTGTTGGCCGAGGCCAGATAGCCGCGCCGCTGCTGGAGGTAGGCGACCGTCTCGTCGAACATCGCTTGCGCGTTGCCCAGCCAGATCGCGCAGATGCCGAGGCCGGGCAGAGCGCGGCGCTGCCAGAGGAGCTGCGGCAGCATCTCGACGCCCATGCGCAGCAGCGCCAGCGGCACGACGAAGCAGTCGCTGCGCGGCAGGCGCAGGTCCTCGATGACGATGTCGTGCGAGGCAGTGGAGCGGAGCCCCATCGCGTCCCAGTTGCGGCGGTTGGTGATCCCGTCCTGCGCGAGATCGGGCAGGGAGATGACCAGGTCGGGTTCTCCAGGGCGCTCGATCAGCGCGCCGACCATGGCGTAGCGGGAGGCGTCGGAGCCGGAGGCAAAGCCGGCGCGGCCCGAGATCACGAGGTCCGCGCCGTCCTCAACGGCGTGGAAGCCGGTGCGGGCGTTGTCCAGCTCGCGCGAGGGGATGCTGCCCGGCGCGCAACACCAGTCGCCGGCGGCGCAGCCGCGCAGCACGGCGTCGCGGCGCGGAAACGGCGGCAGCGCGGCGACGATGCTGGTGACCAGCAGATGCATATTCAGGGCGACGGCGGTCGAGGCGTCGCCGTAGGCGAGCTCCTCAATCAGGTGGATGTAGGTCTCGCCGTCGGCCTCGAGGCCGCCAAAGGACTCGGGGATCAGCAGGCCGGGAAGGCCCAGCGCGGCCAGCTCGTCATAGTTGTCCAGCGGCAGCGAGCCGCTAGCATCGGCCTCCGCCGCTCGCTCGCGGAAGGCTCCGCGGGCGAGTGCGCGAACCTGTTCAATCAATCGGGCAGCGGCGTCGGCGTCCATCAGCGCTCCAAATCGGTCTCGGCGCAGTTGTCCGTCTCAGCCTATCTGCCCTACTGGCGAAACCCTGCAAACCACCCTGCTCCATGCTGGTAGGGCAGAACCGCAGACCACTCGCCGGGGCCTTCGGCGTTGATCGCGCGGACCTGGAACTCGTAGCTGGTCTCCGGGCTCAGATTCTGGAGGCGCGCACGCGGCGCGAGTCCGACCAGGTGATGCTCCCAGTCGCCGTCCTCGGCGCGGTAGCGGTACTCGTAGCCGCTCACGGGTGGGCGATCGTCGGCGGTCGGCGGGGGCCAGCGAATCGTCACGACTTCGTTGGCGACTGTGCTCATGATCTCGCGGGTCAGCTCCGGCGCCGCCGGCGGTTCGGCGACATCGACGATCGTCACCAGGGTCGTCGTGTGTGCGGACATGTCCGTGCCCCTGAACAAACTACCAATGAACGCCTCGCTCCATGCGCTCGTCCCGGCCGCGCTGACAGCGCGCACTACTACCTCGTAGGTGGTACCGGGCAAGAGGCCCTCGATCTCGACCCAGTCCGCCTCGGTCGAGCCGATCTCGCTCCACTCGCCGGTGATCTGCCTGTTCGAGTCCCGATCGAGCACCCACTCACGCCAGCGGTACTCGTAATGGGTCACCGGCTCGCTTGAGAGGGGCGGTGGCGCCCAGCGGTAGCGCCAGACCTGGGGCACGACCGGGGTGACGGAGACCATGAGCACAATGTCTGGGTCAGACTCGTAGTCGATTCCCTTGCCGGTGTAGAACACCTCTCCGCTGTCGCGATCGACCCAGAACTCGCTTCGCATCCCTCGTTCCTCGATCTGCTGGCCGCCGACAAAGATGACCGGCTCGGCATACGGCTCGATCCGGATGAAGCCGAGGGAGATTGGCTCCTGGCTGCCATCCGCGTTCTCAGGAAGGCTGAAGCTGAGAGCGGCCTCGACGAAGACGGGAAGTTCTACCTCGTCCGTCGCCAGAAGCACCGCGGCATGTTCGAGATCTACCCGTCGCGGCGGCGGGCTGGGCGGAGTGAATTCGGCCTTCTGTTGCTGTTCCTGTTGCGCTTGGGATTGTAGAGCGGCTGCCTGCGGCTGAGACGGTTCCGCTGGCGCCGGCGCTGCCTGTGGTTGTTCGCTCGCTGTCTGCGCGACCGGCGGCTGGGACGGCGGGAGGTCGTCGCGGCAGGCCGTGAGCAGCGCGGCGGCCGCCAGCAGCAGGGCGGCGCAGAGCACTGGAAATCGGTGCTGACGAATCTGCCTCATGGTCGGTCCTTTCTCTGCTCACTCGCATCCGGGTACTCAGGGCTGGATTCCAGTCAGTACTCCGGGCTATCTGGGAAGGGAAACAACTCGCAACTGATATTCGCGGCATCCAACGCGAGTACCGCCGCCGTCACGAGGAGATCCCAGTTGTAGGTTCGACTGGCTCCGAGTCCGAAGACGGAGTCAGCCAGGTGGCCGACATGCCCCAGCGGCCCGCCGAAATGGAGCTGGCATGTCCGTTCGAGCTCGACCCTCGATGGCGCTGGACCGGAGCGGGATCGATCATCCGAGAACCGCGTGATGGTGTTGGGCGATAGGAACCGATCCGAGAACACGGCTCTGGAATAGGGGGCGACGCGGACGGCGTCGGCCTCGGACTGGGAGTCCTCGTCAGCGCAGGCGGCGGCGAGGGCGGCCACTACCGCCAGCAGGGCGATCACGCGAAGCAGAGCGCGACCCGGGGAATGGGTGCGGGACATGAGGACTCCAGTCCCAGTGTTGCAGCGCCAACGGCGCTCAGCCAGCGGGTCCGGTGCGGATTGTACCGAGCGCGACCCAGTCAGTGACACCCTCGGCGTTGTGGGTGCGGACCTCGAAGCGGTACTCCGTATCGGCGCTCAGGCCCTCCACGTCGTACTCGAAGAGGCGGCCCCTGCTGTTCACGTCCGCCCGGTCGACTTCGATCACCGCCGCGGCGGTGTCGGACGAGTAGCGAATGCTAAAGGCGGTGATCGGCGGACGCACGGTCTCGCCTTCATTGATCCACAAGACGCGGACGGCGGCGTGATCCGGAGCGCCCAACACGAGCGACGGCTCGAGTTGCCGCGGCTGCGGTCGGAGCGGTGGATCGGGAGCGTCGAGCACGGAGATGGTCACGACAGCCCGGGCCTCGCCCCTCATGAAGAGATAAGTGTGGCCGGACCGCCAGGCGCTGGCGCCGGCGGCGCTGACCGCGCGCACCTGCGCGTTAACGGCACTGCCATTTTCCAGCTCATCGATCGTGATCGATCTCGAAGTGGTCGAGTAAATCTCACTCCACTTGCCGTCTCCGCCTGGCCGCAGAAAGGGTTCTTCGCGCCAGCGGAACTCGTAATGGGTGATCGAATCGCTGCCGGCGTCACGCGGTTTGTGCCAGATATAGGTCTGGCTGAAGGTCTCGACGGGAATCACGTCAACCTGGAGAACGAGCGGCGACTCCAGCTTCTCGAAGTCGAGGCCGCGGCCAACGTAGAAGACCTCACCAGTCTGTGGATGGACCACGAAGTCGCGAACGGCAAGAGGCTGGTTGCCACCCACCGCGTACCGGTAATCAAACCTGATCGGCCGGTCGAGCGGTTCGACCGTGACGACGCCGACGGAGACAGGTTCGTCGCGTCCATCCAGATTTTCGCTGAGCTCGAACGAGTAGTTCGCGTCGGTCAAGAAGACGCCGGGCTTCTCGTTGGTGTCCCAACGATCGGAAAAATCAAGGTCAAAATGCTCAGGTGGCGAGGGCGGCCGCGACGCGGCGGCTGGTTGGGGCTGCGCCTGCTGCTCGGCGGCAGGGGATTGTTCCTGGGGGTCGGTCAGCTCTGCCGCTTCGGGTTGTGACTGGGGGGGGGGGGGGGGGGGGGGGGGGGGGGCTGATTCCCCCCGCCGCTGCAGGCGCTGATCAGGACGACCAGTAGGGCGGGCAGGAACACGAGGGCGAGGGGGCGGTAGCGGCGGTTCACGCCGGGGAATGTATCCGGCGGCCAGGCGAATGCCAAGGCCGGCCAATTGGGCGCCAGCGGCGCGTTAGCATCGCTCTGAAGAACTGCCCGCGGAGGGCCTGGAGAGGAATGGCTGATGCCGTCGATCAATACGTTGCATGGAGAGTTGGACACGTCCGCGCTGGGGCGGACGCTGATCCATGAGCACATTGGGATTCGCTCGCCGGGGATTTCCGAGAACTGGCCGGAGCTCTGGGACGAGGCGGGCTGCGTCGCCTCGGCGGAGGAGAAGCTGAACGCCCTCCAGCAGCGCGGGGTGGGGACGGTCGTTGACCTCTCGACCGCCGACCTGGGCCGCGACATGGGCTACCTGCAGAAGGTGGCCGGCGTCACGAGCCTGAACGTGGTGCTCTGCACGGGCATCTACTGGCTGCGCTCGATGTACTGGCGCGGACGGCCGGCGGAGCAGCTGACGCGCGTCTTCGTCCAGGACATCCAGGAGGGCATCGCCGGCAGCGGGGTCAAGGCGAACATCATCAAGCTGGCCTCGGACGAGCAGGGCGGCGGGGTGGACAGCTACAACGAGAAGTGTCTGCGCGCCGGCGCGCGGGCGCATCGGGCGACGGGCGTGCCGATTGCGACCCACAACGGCCCGCCCGAGCTGGGCGCGAAACAGCAGGACATCTTCGCGGACGAGGGCTGCGACCTCTCGCGCATCGTGATCGGGCACGTCGGCGACACCGCCGATACGGACTACCTCAAGTCGCTGATGGATCGCGGCTCCTACGTCGGGCTGGACCGCTTCGGGCTGGACGGGATTCTGCCCTTCGACGACCGCGTCAACACCGTGGTCAAGTTGGCCGCTGACGGCTACGCGGAGCGGATGCTGCTGGCGCATGACGCCTCGTGCTGTCTGGACTGGATTCCCGACATCGACGCCGTGCGCGTAGCGCAGCCGAACTGGCACTTCAACCACATCCCCGACGACGTGGTCCCGGCGCTGCTCGAGCGCGGCGTGACGGCGGCGCAGGTCGACCAGATGCTGATCGGCAATCCGCGCGACCTGTTCGAGAAGCAGGGCGCGTACTAGGTGGCGGCGGCAGGAGAGCTGGAAGCGGCCGATGCGCTCGCGGCCGCGCGGGCCGGGTTCGCGGGCGCGACGCTCGATGAGTCCACCGGCGAGCGCACGGCGCGCGCGCGGCTGTGGCGGGCCGGCGCGGTGGTGGCGGAGGCGGAAGCGTCGGCCGCCGATGGCCTGAGCGCGGCGCAGGCGGCGGGCGCGGCGTTGCGCGAGGCGCTGGAGGAGGCGCTGGACGAGGCCAGCGATCAGCCGGGCGACGCGCTCGGCGTCGAAGTCGAGGCGGAGCGCTCGGAGCGGCGGCCGGAGGGGTTGATCGGCCTGCTGCAGACGCCGTTGGCGGGTTATGAGGGCGTCATCCTCCGCGACGGCGAGCGGACGGCGCGGGGTTGGCCGTTTGACGCGCTGAGCACTGAGGGACGCACGGCGGCGTGGGTCAAGCGGCTCAATCGACAGGCGCGGCCACCGGGCGCGCGCCTCGCGCCCAGCACCTCGGTGGAGGTCTTCACCACGGTCGAGGCGCTGGGTGCCGTCGCGCCCGCCGACGATGAGCGGATCGCGGCGCGGGCGGGCGGATTCCGCCTGGTCGAGCCGGGTGAGGTGCTGCCGGATCGTTTGACGGGATCGGCGCTGCAGGCGGCGGCGTGGCTGCTGCGGCATCAGCGGACGGACGGCTCCTTCGCCTATGAGTACCAAACGGCCAGCGCAGGCAAGGCGGCCGGCTGGACGCCGTTCGATCAACTCGTGCGGCAGTGCGGCTGCGCCTGGGCGATCGCGATGGTCGCGCGGCTGACGCGCGACCGCCGGATCGGCGCGGCGGCGGCGCGGGCGATCGGCGGGATGCTCGAGCGCCACCTGCGCCGCGATGGACCGGGCCGCCTGTTCTACCTCGAGGATATGTATGGCGAGGCCAAGCTCGGCGCGACGCCACTGCTGCTGCTGGCGATCGCGGAGTTGGGCGGCTCGCTGCGCGTCCCGCGCGAGACCGTTGACCAGCTGACGGCGGGTCTGATCGCAGTGCAGTCGCGCGACGGTCGGTTGGGAACGACGGCGCGGGGGAGGGCGCTGGAAGGCTCGGAGACGTACTACGCGGGCCAGATCGTGCTGGCGCTGGCGCGTTGGTACGGGATGCGCAAGCGCCCGCGCCTGCGCTCGGCGGTCGAGCGCTCGCTGCGGCACTATCACTCGCGCTGGGCGAATGCGGACGAGCGCGATCTGTCGTTCACGACCTGGATGATCCAGGCCTGCGATCAGTGGCACGCGCTGACGAACGACGCGGCGGCGAAAGACTACGCCTACGCGATGGCGGACTGGGCGTTGGCGGAGCAGCACGGCGAGGATTGCGGTAATCCGCTCTGGGTCGGCGCGTTCCAGAACACGCCGGGGATTGGTACGGCGGCCTACAGCGAGGGGATCGCCAGCGCCCTGGCCATCGCCCAGCGGGCGGGCGACGCGGAGCGGGCGGAGCGCTACCGCGCGGCGCTGCTGCTCAGTATGCGGTTCCTGCTCAGCCTCCAGCTGGACGGAGTCGAGACGGCGCTGATCGGCGGCGGCGAGCACGCCGGCGCCGTGCGCTCCGCCCTCCACCGCTCAGGATTGCGCTGCGACAACGCCCAGCACTACCTGATGTCGCTGCTGCGGGCTCGGGCGTTGTGTTGGCCGGCAGAGTGAGACCGAGATGGCTACGAGTGACTACGAGCAGGTGTTGAACGTCGAACTGGCGAAGTTGCTGCAAGGACACGGGCTCAACGCCAGGCCGGAGGAGCAGATCGGCAAGAAACGAGTCGACATTCTGATTGAACTGCAGGGGCAGCGAGTGATCCTGGAAGCGGAGATTGATAACCGCAAGCAGGCGCTCCTAGACGCAGACAGACGGCTGAAGCAGCTGACGACAACGGCATTCGCGATCGACTACGCGCCGGGGTTGACGGCGGAGCAGGTCGCAAGCAGCCAGATCGGGTGGTCGCTGCGGACGTCGGCGGCGAAGGCGCTGAAGCAGACCGCGCAGTGGTCGGCGGGGACGGTGGCGGACCTCGCTGCGGCAATCAAACAGTCGCCGCAGGTCCTAGATGTGGATGCGGCGGCACGTGATCTGTCGGACGCGCTGGACGTGGCCGTATCGCGTCTGAGCACGCCAGTCCGTCAGCAGCTGGCGCAGCGCATCGACCTGCCCGCGGGGTCGGGGAAGCAGGACGGCTGGCGGACGCCGGCTAAACGCGGGATGCTGGTCATCGCCACCGCGATGCTCTTCCACCATCGGCTCCAGGCTCATCTGGCGTCGCAGCCGCCGCCGGGCGGCGCAACAGGTGTTTGGCCGCCGCTGACGGCGTCGGAGTGCGCACGGCATCCGAACCCGCGCGCGGCGCATCTGGATGCGTGGGAGTCGATTCTCAAGTTGGACTACCGCCCGGTCTTTGCCACGGCGCGTACGGCGCTGCTGGCGTTGGAGACCACAGCGGACACGAACCAGCTGATCAGTGTCCTGGCGCACAACGTCGAGGCGATCATGCCGCACACGGCAGGCCTGCGCCACGACTTGCTGGGCCGGATCTTCCACCGAGTGCTGGATACGGCGCGCTACGACGGTTCCTACTACACATCCACGGCGGCGGCGGTGCTGCTGGCCGGCCTGGCGCTGCGCGAGGGCGAGCGGGACTGGTCGGACCCAAACGTGATTGCAGATCTACGGATCTGCGCCGGCCTGCGGGACGGGCACGCTGCTGATGGCGGCGGCGGAGCGGATCCGCGATCTGCGCCACGCGGCCGCAGGCGGGACGCTGAGTCGGGACCACGAGGCGGCGCTGGCGCTGTCGTTGGTCGAAGACGTGTTGTGGGGATACGACATCAACCTGACCGCAACGCACATGGCGGCGACCACGCTGGGGATGCTCTCGCCCAGCACCGAGTTCGGGCGGATGAACATCTTCCGCACCCTGCTGGGGGTGGCACGGGGCCAGGCGCGCATCGGGTCGCTGGAGTTTCTCGATAGGCAGCCGCAGATCACCGGCTGGCCGCAGGCGCCGGGCGCGGAGCAGGTCGACGACGGCCCCACACGAGGCGGCGAGCCTCCGCCGATGGATCTGGTGATCATGAATCCCCCGTTCACGCGGGCCAGCCTGCGTTACGACCAATTCAGCAAAGAGGAAGAACGGGCGCTCAAGTCACGCGAGCAGGCTTTGTTTGACGGGCACGCGGAGCGAACGGCAATTCACTTGTCCGGCACCAGCACGCCGTTTGCGGTACTGGGAGAGCAACTGCTGGGGAAGACCGAAACGCTTGCCTTGCTTCTGCCTTCGGTGATTCCGACCGCGCCTTCCGGTTTGGGACTGCGGCAGTTCCTCGCCCGGCAATTCCATGTCGATACCATCGTGTACTCACACGATCCCGAGCGGATCAATATGTCGGAGAACACGAGAATTGGCGAGGTGCTGATCATTTGCCGGCGCTGGAATGATGAGATACCGAAGCCGCCGACGAAGTTCTACAACCTGGCGAAGAATCCGGCGAATGCGTTTGAGGCGCTCGAACTACACCGCCAGATTGCCGCCGACTCTCCAAGGCAGCATACGACTCAAGAAATGAGGGCAGATCAGATTGAGCGCGGCGACTGGTCTGCGATTAACTTCCTGTCGCCGATGTTGACAGAAGGATATCGCGATTTTCGTAGTAACCGCCTAGAGATTACCCCCCCCCCCCCCCGCAATTTGTAAGAAATAGCAACACTCGGTGGGCAAGGCCGAAGTCTACCGACCGCATATGTACGCTCAGACATGCCGAGCACAACAGGACGCAGAGCGCTATGGTACTACAAGGCAGACATCACGAATTGTATGCGTGCCAACGCCGATTCCTACATCGAGCCAAAGTCGAAAAAGAGAGGCCTGGCTGAAAAGTACTGGCGTGAAAGAAGCCGGCTTCTACTCTGCGAGCGATGGTGGTTGCCACTACAAGCATTGAGTGCAGTGGTCTTGGACGCTCCTGCAGTTGGTTCACGTTGGGTAACATGTGCATCGCTCGACGGAGAACATCTCACTGAGCTCGCTTTCTGCGGGTTTTTCAACTCGTCGGTCGGCGTCTTGTCGCGACTCGCTGGACGAGACAATAGGAAACCATCGTATCCGCAGTTCTCGCTCGACACCCTTAGAAGTACTTTCGTGCCAGACTTCTCCTCCGATCATGATGCTCGCCAGATCGTTGCGGATTCCGTTCGAGATTTATGTAATGAAGTTCTACTGCCCCTACCGCAGATGAATGAGGATCCAGTCCGGATTGCAATTGATGAGGCGGTGACGGCGGCGTTGGGGTTGGATCCGGAGTGGGTAGCGACAATCCGGCGGGAGTTGTCACGGGAGCCGTCGGTGACGAATCGGCGGTATGCTGGGGGTTGAGAGGGGTCGTGATAGCGATACGGATTGATCGGCCGCGGTTTCGGGGGATCTTCCAGCGGCTCTCGGCGCCAGTGGAGGCGTCGGCGGCGGTG
This sequence comes from Dehalococcoidia bacterium, assembly GCA_965200625.1. Lineage (GTDB taxonomy): Bacteria > Chloroflexota > Dehalococcoidia > Bin125 > Bin125 > Bin125. The sequence continues at coordinate 198,073 of OZ241375.1, read as the reverse complement.
GCGGACTTGCAGCGCCAGATCCTCTACGCGACCAGCCTCGTCCTCCTCGCGATCGGCGGCGCAGCGACGCTGTTGGCGGTGTTTGGCTAGGCTGGATGGTGTCGGGAGAAGGAGAATCAATGGCGATCATCGACACCCTGCGGTTCCGCAACATCCTGGTCAACGGCGGGATTGCGGATGAAGCGCCGGCGCAGGAGCTGGTCACAGCCTTGGATGAGGCGTTCGAAGAGGCGGTGGACGGGCTGGCGACGAAGCAGGACATCAACCAGCTGCGGCGCGAGATGCGGGGCGAGATGCGGGCCAATCAGGCGGAGATCAAGCAGGCGATTGCGGAGGCGGTGGCGGACTTGCAGCGCCAGATCCTCTACGCGACCAGCCTCGTCCTCCTCGCGATCGGCGGGGCAGCGACGCTGTTGGCGGTGTTTGGCTAGGCTGAGCGGCCAAGGAGATTGACATGGCCGCAGACGCCGATCACGAGCGGGATGCGTATGAAGCCCAGATTCAAGCGCGGGAGCGGCAGTTCGAGCTGTACGTCCGCTGCGTGCTTGGGGTGCTGCTGGCGATCATGATCGGCGCTCTCGCAGCCATGGCGGCGACCGGCTGGGACCTCGACACGCGGCGGACCGTAGTGGTCGGATTTAGCTTTGGCAGCGCGCTCATCGGAGGGGGAACGGTACTGCTGGGAATGCGGGCAACGCGGCGCTAGTTGCGGACCTGGGGCCAGACTTCTCGCCAGGCGGTTTCGATGGTTTTGAGGTACTCGTCTACGGGGATGCCGAGCTCGCGGTCGTAGTTGGGCATCCCGATGCCCAACCTCGTGATGCCGGCGTCGCGGGCGGCGCTGAGCAGGCGCAGGGTGGTCGACATGTCGGCGTCGAGCGGGGGCAGCCACTGGATCGGGAACTCGTCGGGGTCGCGGTCGTTGCGCTCGAGCTGGACCCGGAGGCGGGTGAGCAGATCGATGAGCTGGTCCATGGTGCTCTGGACGGGCGCGATCCAGCCGTCGCCGAGCCGGGCGGCGCGCTCGATGGCCGGGCCGGAAAAGCCGCCGAAGAGGATCGGCGGGCCGCCGGGCGTGACCGGCTTGGGCATGACGGACATCTCGTCGATCTGGACGTAGCGGCCGTTGAAGCTGATTGGTTCCTCCGTCCAGCAGGCGCGGAGGACGCGGATGTACTCCTCCATGCGGCTGGGACGCTGGCGGAAGTTAGCGCCGAGCGCGTCGAATTCCTGCCATTGCCAGCCGACGCCGATGCCGAGCCGCATCCGGCCGCCGGAGAGGATGTCAATCTCGGCGGCCTGCTTGGCGACGAGCACGGGCTCGCGCTGGGGCAGGACGAGGACGTTGGTCTGGAGCGCAACGCGGCTGGTCTGGCCGGCGAGCCAGGAGAGCGTGGTCAGCACCTCGTGCTGGTGAACGTCATCGGTGTAGGGCCCGGTCTGGGGGCGGTCGCCGCGGGCGTAGGCGTAGATCACGTGATCGGCCATGGAGATGAAGTCGCAGCCGATCGCCTCGACGCCCTGCGCCCAGTCGCGCAGCTCGGAGACGTCCCAGTGCCAGTGCCAGGCGGGGATTTGGCAGCCAAATTCGAATTGGGACATAGCGCGCGCCGTTCTGTTGCGGGGCGCGCGGCGGTGGACAGCGCGCCAATCGTGGGGGTGCTCAGGTGTATCCTAAGCGCATCTGGACGCGAATCAGGCGGGGTCCGGAACTAGCTGCTGCGAGGTGTGCGTTGGACGAGCGGCATGCCGGCGAAGAGGGTGTTCTACGGAGCGATATCGCGGACGTAATCGACCGCGCGGCGGCGATGGCGGTGTATGCGTTCGCCTCGGTCACGCAGGCGGGCGCGGCGGAGGGCCTGCGCCTGCCGCCGCAGCTGGCCGAGCATCTGGCCGAGGCGACCTATGTCGATGTCCTGCGCTACTCGCTGGACGAGTGCACCTGCCCCTGCCATCAGGATCACTAGGGCCATCGGCGTGCACCGCGCACTCCCGCACAGTGGGCGGCGGGTCTAGACTGTGCACAACCGTGCATACGAAGGAGTTGACCATGACCACAGCGGCAACGGAATCGGTTGTCACGCCGGAGCGGTTCAAGTCGGGGATGACCTGGAACCAGTACCTGGCGTACATCCAGTCGGAGGAGAATCAGCAGCGGTTGACGCCCGGCGGCGCGCCGCGCGGGGACGCGAACGTGGAGCGCTTCGTGCGCAACATGGGGGCCTGGCAGCTCTCGGAGGACGGCCGCGAGGCGCTGCAGTCGCTGCCGCGCCTGAAGATGCTGGTGCTGGGCGAGGACTGGTGCCCGGACGTCTACCGCGGGCTGCCGGTGCTGGCCGAGATCGCGGCCAACGCGGGCTGGGAAATCCGCATCTTCGCGCGCGACGAGAACAACGACATCATGGCCGAGTTCCTCAAGGAGGGCCTGCACGAGTCGATTCCGACGGCGGTGCTCTACACGCTGGCGCACGAGTACGTCGGCCACTGGATCGAGCGTCCGGCGGTGGCGAACGAGCACATGGCGAACATGCAGAGGCTGTTCAGCCGGCGCGAGGGCGAGTCGGAGGACGAGATGCGGGCGCGCATCCGTCAGGGCTACCGCGACCTGCAGTCGTCGGACGAGTGGGCCTCATGGCGCGACGCGACGGTCGATGAGATCGTCGAGCTGGTGCGCTCGAAGACCTAGCTGCAGATTCTCGGCCCAACATTTGCGCCTGCTCCTCCGTTGGGTTCCTGCTCGCGCAGGACCGACGGACGGGCGGGCGTGATGGTGTGCGGCGGTCGGGTGTAGCGGTCCCCCTGCCGCTTTGCTGTTTCTGTGCCTGGATGGGTTCCTGCTTGCGCAGGAACGACGGGGACGGGTGCGCGGAGAGGGCTTGGTTTGGTCCGCTAGTCCATGCGGCCGAAGGGGTGGTCGGCGGATTCTTGGTTGTCCTCTTCCTCGATTAAGGGCGGCTCGGGATCGAGACTGCGCAGGGCGCGCCAGGTGATGAACCAGCGCTGCAGGGCGGTGAGGTTGGTGAGCACGGCGAGCAGCCAGAGGATGGGGATGATCTGGGCGGAGAGCAGGCCGATGGTAACGATCAGCACACGCTCCAGGCGGGTACCCAGACCAGTGCGGATCGCGACGCCGAACTCGCCGGCCTTCGAGCGCGTGTAGCTGACCATCAGGCTGCCGAAGAGGGCGAGGGCGATCAGGACGATCGCGGTGCGGTCGAAGCGCTCGGCGGCGCTGTACCAGATCAGCAGGCCGAAGAGCAGGGCGAAGTCGGCGAGGCGGTCGGAGACGGCGTCGAAGACTGCGCCCCAGTCGGAGGCCTGGTCGGTGGCGCGGGCGACGGCGCCGTCGAGCAGATCGAAGCAGGCGGCGAAGACGAGGACGATCCCGGCCTGCCAGAACTGGCCGTAGGCGGCCAGGGTCGCCGCGCAGCCCATGCCGAGCAGGCCGATGATCGTGAGCGCGTTGGGCGTCAGGCCGGTGCGGGCGACCGCGTGTCCGAGCCGCGCGGAGACGCGGCTGGAGAGGGAGTGCGGAAGGAGAGACACAGGGACCTCAACGCCAGCCTGACCGCCGTGCGTTCACTCTATACAGACGGTGGACGGCGGGGCGCGGCTAGTCGTAAAACATCCGCTTGCCGACGAAAAAGATCAGGATGACGACGGGGACCGCGGCGACGACCATGATCACATGGTTGAGATTGAGGCGCTCGTAGAAGGGCGGCGACTGGGGCTCGATGTAGGGCCAGAGGAGGAGCAGAGCGCGCTCCGCATTCTTGGTGAACTGGTCGATCAGTTGGTCCTGGGGGATGCCGTAGACCTGCTCAATGGCGTCGTAGAAGGGGACGCCCGCGCCGACGGTCTGGAAGAGTTCGGCGAGCGCCTCCGGCCCCCAGTCCTGGATGAACCAGGCGAGCATCCCGCCGACCTGGCCAAAGTACTTGGCCTGGAACTGCCAGGTGCTGGGCACGACCTCGAGCTCGGCGATGGAGTAGAACCGCTCGTGGTCGAAGATCACGACGGAGCCGGCGCGCTGGAGGTAGAAGCCGGGCAGGGGGCCCTGCGACCAGAAGCTGAGCGCGGCGCGCATCCAGAACGGCACCTGGCCGGCGTGCGCGCCGGTGACGGCGTCGATCAGGGCGTTGGTGACACTGCCGCGGACGTCGCCGGAGGTGTTGCGCATGACGTGGCGCACGTCGTGCTGCTCGGCGTTCGCCGCGACGCCCGGCGGATAACGTGAGACATCGCTGGGATCAGCGCCGGGCGGCCAGACGATCAGCGTGAGCGGACGGCTGAGCTCGGCGTCGATCAGGTCGCTGACGAGGTCGTACGCGCCCTGGCCGTGGTCGGCGAGGTCGTCGGCGCGGGCCAGGCCTTGCGAGTGCCAGAGGGTGAGGTGATCGCGTTCGGCGGCGCTCCACTCGAGCGCCTGCGCGGCGGCGGGCGCAGAGCGGAGCAGCGCCGCGCCAACAGCGACGGCCAGCAATCCGACAAGCAATACCGCGAGCGCAGCGAAACGGGCGTGAGTCACAGGCTCAGCTTAGACGCTCAGCTGAATTGCGCCGCAGAGCGCGGGCGCAGGGAGCGGTAGAGGTCGAGATGCTGCTGCGCAACGGCGCGGGCGTCGAAACGTTGAGCGGCGGCTTTCCCGCGCTCGACCAAGGCGGCGCGGAGGCGGTCGTCGGTCAGCAGGCGGGCGAGATTGGCGGCGAGCGCGTCCGCGTCGCAGGGCGGCGAGAGCAGGGCGGCGCGGCCGCCGTCGGCGGCGATGCGGTAGCCGGGAATGTCGGAGGCGGAGACGGGGACGCCGGCGGCCAGCGCCTCAATCAGGACGAGGCCCAGCGCCTCACCGCCGAGGGCAGGAAAGGCGGCGCACGTCGCCTGCGCCATGAGCGCGGGAATCTGCGCGTGCGGCACGGGGCCGAGGAAGGTCGCGCGCGGGTCGGCGCGCTGGCGGGTGCGCTCGGAGACGGGGCCGGCGATGATCAGTGCGGCGTCGGGCAGGCGGCGCAGCGCCTCAAGCAGGACGGGCAGCCCCTTCCGCGGCTCATCGCGCCCGACGAAGAGGATGGTCGGTTGCTCAGGATCGGGCGCGGCCGGCTCGGCTGAGTCGGCGCACTGGAAGGGCGCAAGGTCGAGGCAGGGCGGGATGACGACGGCCTGGCGTCCAACAGCGCGGCCGGCGGTCTCACGCGAGACCTCGCTGGCGCAGACGACAGCGTCAGCGCGGAGGAGGAGGCGCTGGCCGAGGGGCTGCATGGAGCCGTAGACACGCCGCGCCAGGGGTTCGGCGGAGTGGAGCGTGACGACGGTCGGCGCGGGAGTGGGATGGAGTAGGGACAGCGGTCCGAGCAGCGGCAGCAGCGGTTCCTGGATGTGCAGAACGTCATGCGGCTGGCAGAGGAAGGCGCGGAGGGCGAGCAGGTCGCGGGGGTGGAGGGCAAGGTCGGCGCGGGTGCCGCCCAGCGAGAGCCGCAGCGGTCGAGCAGGCGCGAAGACGGAGGACTCGTGGCCGAACGCGGTCAGGGCGTCGGAGAGGGCAAGCGTATGGGTCTGAACGCCGCCAGGCTGTCGGAGGTCGTAGGGCAGGACATGGCCAATGCGCACGCCCGTCAGGGTAGGGGCAGGACGCGATCGAGGATGCCATCGAGGCGGCGGAGGTCAGCGGGCGGCGTGTGGGGGATGCTGAAGGCGATGAGGGCGTCGCCGAATTGCAGGTACCCGTCCCGTTCGGAAAGGTCAACCCAGGCGATCTTGCTGGAGTCGAGCTTCTTGCGGTTCTGCTCAGAGATATAGTCTGCAATCACGACTCGGGCGTCTCGGGCAATCGCGCCGGTGACGGACTCCGGATTGCCCCTGCCGTTGAGTTTCACTTCACAGCGGTACTCGACGCCGCTGCGCATCAGTATGAAGTCGACCTGGTACTTGCCATCCTGTTCCAGGCCCAACCGGTAGTGCTGCTCACCCAGTCCGAACAGCTCGCACAGCGTATGCATCAACGGATGCTCCACGGACTTACCCACAGCCGACCACATCCCGCCGTTGATCTGCTGGCGCTTGACGGCCAGGCTGTTGATCAGCAACATGCTTTCGTCGGTGGTAAACGTGACGCCGTGGTTGCTCAGCTCGACCTGGAACTGCGGCGCGAGCGCGGCGCGCAACTCTTCCAGCGTGTCGAGGAAGTGCTGGATGTTCTCGACGGCGGCATCAAGCACCACCTGACGACTGGCTTTGCCGTAGATATTGAACACTGTCTTTCTGGGGACGCCGCCCAAGACGGCGGCGTCATCAACGTTCGCGGCCAACATGAGCATTTGATCTCGATACCAGTCCTCCAGACGCAGCTCCTCTCCTGATCGTTTTGCTTCTGCGGCTCGATCAATGAACTGAACCGCGTATCGCACAAACTGGCGGTTGATGTCGCGCACGATCTCGCGGCGGTGATTGCTGCCGTAGGTGAGCAGGCTGCGGACGATCTGGCGTTGGCCCTCAGTGGTGATCGTGACCATCGGGCTTCCAATCGTCGAGCGTGGCGGCGTGGGCGTAGAGGCCGAGGCGTTGCTGCATTCGGTGGACGTACTGCTCGTTCAGCTCGATCAGGAGGAAGTCGCGCTGGAGCTTGTGCGCCGCGACGCCCAGCGTGCCGGAGCCGGCGAACGGGTCGAGGACGAGGTCGCCGCGCATCGAGTAGTACTGGATCACGCGCTCGCAGAGGGACTCGGGGAAGACGGCGCTGTGGACGCGGTCGTGGGCGGGATCGAGTTCCCAGACGTTGGTGAGCTCGTAGCCGTCGGCGACCTTCGAGGCCGCGCGCGTCTCGTGATCGTACTGACGCAGGTTCCAGTCGATCAGCCGGGCGCTGTGTTTGCGGTAGACCATCACGTATTCGGTAATCGCGTTGGCCTTGTAGGTCAGCGGCTGGCGGTGGACGTGGAAGCCGCTGTTGCGAGGCTTGGCCGCGCCAGCCGGTTTCTTCCAGATGATGTCGTCGATGAACTTCCAGCCCAGCGCGGTCAGACGCGGATGGAGGTCGAAGGGGATCGCGTAGCGGTGGCTCTCATGCTGGCGGCCGGCGCGGGGGACGATTACGGTCGAGGTGTTGACGACGAGAAAGCGGCCTTCCGCGGTGACGCGGTGGACCTCGCGGAAGATGTCGGTCAGGAAGGTGAGGTACTGCTCGTAGGACTGGTAGGTCGAGTAGTCGCGGGCGTTGTAGTAGGGCGGCGAGGTGAAGGTGAGCTGGACGGTCTCAGCGGGCAGCTGCGCGAGCGCGGCGAGGGCGTCGGCGTGGATGATGCGGTTGCGCAGACCTGGTGGCTCACCGGTCTGGGAAGCTGGGGATTTTACCCCCCCCCCCCCGATTTGGAACCAAGGTTCGCATTGGGCGCGAGCTTCACGCCGGCGCGCTGCTGTTCGGTCTGGATGAAGTCGAGGACGACCTCGTTGGGGTGGGCGGCGAGCTCGGCGAGCAGCGGTTCGGCGACCGCGCGCTGCTCAGGTGTGCGAGCGGCGATCAGGCCGCGCGCGGCCTGGATCGCGACGCCCGGATCGGGGTGGCGGGCGAGCTCGGGCAGCATGGCGAAGGCCTGCGGGTGGCGGCGGGAGAAGCGGCCGACCGCGGCCGCAGCGGCGCGGCGAACATCCTGGGCGTCGTCGCGCTGGGCGAGGCAGAGCAGCTGGGGCAGACGGCGGACATCCTGGAGGCGGGCGGCGTCATGGGCGGCCTGCTGGCGCTCGCGGCGGTTGCCGCTGCGCAGGCGTCGTTCCAGGTCGGCTCCAGGATCCGCGTCGGCGTCCATGCGCCATGGATAGCGGGCTTACGCGCCGCGGCCAAGGCGGCGTCGGAGCAGGGCGCGAGGCGTGGCGCTGATCCCGCGCCACTGCTGGCGGAGGAGGCGGGATGCGCCGATCTCGCGCAGGCGGGGATAGCGGCTCAGTTCGGCGCTGACCGCTCCGCGCTGGAGGGCATCGCGCAGGTCAGACTCGCCGCGTCCGGCAAAACGGGTCTGGCCCGCGCCGACCTGTTCGTGGAAGTGGGCGTCGGAGCCGCCGGTCTGGGGGAGTTGCCAGCGCTGGTTGGCGGCGATGATCGCCGGCCGCCGCCAGCGCGTAGAGGGGATCGGGTTGGCGGTCTCCAGGGCGAGGGTCGGCGCGTCCGCGCCGCGCCGTTCAGGGGTCAGGTCGCGGAGCAGGCGGTCAATGTCGCGGGGCGTGAGCGCGAAGGGGATCACAGCGGCCGGGTGCGAGATGATCGCGACGCCGCCCTGTTTCCAGATCGCCTCGACCGTCGCGGCGGCGCTGCGGAAGGCAGGGATCGGTTCGTCGATCCAGAGCGCGAGGATGTGCCCTTGGCGGCTGCTGACCTCACTGCCGACGATCACGCCGACGGGGTGCGCGGCCTGCGCCGCGGCCTCGCGGGCGAGGTGCGCGCCGCGCGTCTGGTCGTGGTCGGTGATCGCGATCAGGTCGAGTCCGCGCCGGCGGGCGGCGTCGAGGATGGTCAACGGGTCGTCCATGCCGTCGGAGGCGTCGGTATGGATCTGGAGGTCGGCGCGGCCCTGCGGCTCGTCGGACTGGGCGGGCTGGTTGGATTCGGTCATGCGCGGGCGCTGGTAGTGGATTCGCGGGGGTGGGGGTCGTCCCAGGGCGTGTCGCGGCAGGGCGCCCAGGGGGACTCGGCGACGCGCCAGAGCTGGGCGTGCTCGGCGATGATCGGCTCGAAGAGACGGGCGAGGTCGGCGGTGTTGGTGCGCGTGTCCAGGGCGCGGTTGCCGCTCAGGAGGAGGTCGAGCGGGGGCAGGAAGGTGACGTCGAACTGGAGCCGATCAGGGCCAGGCCGGCGGACGGCGTAGAGCGGCAGGAGGTCGGCCTCCGCGCGGATGGCAAGGTCAACGGCGCCGACGGGGAAGCGCGCCTGGCGTCCGAAAAAGGGCACGCACGCGCCGCCGCCCTGTCGGTCGCGATCCCAGAGGATGCAGACGACGCCGCCCTCGCGCAGGCGGCGCAGGGCGGCGGCGACGCCGCTCTGGGTGGCGGTGAGGAAGTCGACGCCGGCGGCGGCGCGGGAGGCATTGACGGCGGCAAGGTGGCGCGGATCGTCAAGCCGCTCAACGAGCGCGACGGCGGGGATGTCGAGCGCGGCCAGCGCCTTGACGGCGACCTCAGGGTTGGAGATGTGGGCGGTGGTCAGCACGACGCCGCGGCCGGAGCGGTAGGCATTGAGCAGGTAGTCGAGGCCGCGGACATGGAGGTGGCGGTCGAGGACCCGCTCTGGGGAGATTGAAGGGAGCAGGGCGAGATCGACGTAGTAGCGGGCGGTCTCGGCAAGGACCTCGGCGGCGGCTCGGTTGAGCTGGGCGGGCGTGTGTTCCGGGTGGATGCGCTGAAGGTTGTTGCGAATCCGCAGGCGCGGCCGTTCGAGCAGTGGCAGGGCAAGCGCGGCGGCGGTCTCGGCCAGGGCATAGAGCCAGCGGCGCGGAAGCAATCGGGAGAGCCAGGCAAGGGCGGCAAGGGCGGCGGCGGTCGGCATGAGGATATGTTCGCACAGGGATCGGACAGCGACGGAGCAAGGAGAGAATATCTGTGCTAACTTGCACTCCATGGAGAGGGAACATGACGCAACGAGGTGATGAGCTAAAGGAGCTGGTCCGGGAGCTGTGGGAGGCGACCTCTCCGTTGGCAGGGACAGAGGTGCCTCGCGGGCTGCGCGAGCGGACGTTTGAGCGTCTGCTGGAGAACCGGATCTCCTATTTTGAGGGGTTGTCGCCAGGTGTCCTAGAAGATGCCAACGGGCTAATTGACGATGGGCAAGAGTCCGCAACTGACGCCACGCTGGCAGACGCTGCGCAACGGGCTGATGCCGTTGCCGATCGCTTGCGAATTGACTCAGCGGAGGCGGCGGACATTTTCGACCTGGGCGAGGCGGAACCGGTGTTGAGGGTTCACGGATCGAAGATTGCCAAGGGCTACAAGGCCGGCCAGCGGGAGATTGCCTTGCTCGTCTGCAGCGCGCGCACGGCGCTCGGCCTGGAAACTGGCTCGAGCGACATCCGCGCCGCGGCGGAGCGATACGGGAAACTCGACAGCAACTTCATGACGAATCTCGCCAGTTTTTCGGAGCTGGCCGTGCGCGGCCAACCTGGCTCGTCTAACCGGCAAGTGCGGCTGAAAGGGAACGGTTGGGAAGCGGTCTGGACTCTGGTCGAGAACCTCACGTCCGATGAGCGCTAGGCCGCCGTCAGCGCGGCTCCTGTTGCGCTACGACGATATGCACCCGGAATTGCAGGGCGCGCGCGGTCTGTTCGTGTCCGGGTACTACCAGGAGGCGGTGCGCAAAGCGGCGGAGCGATTCCACAACCGCGTGCACGACCTGGCCGGCTACCGCGGCAGGAAGACGGGAATGGCTATGATCCGTGAGGTGTTCCAGGGCCCGAACCGGCAGCTGGCGTTGCTCTTGTCAGAGGAGCGCAGGCTCAACGACGACGCGCTGGATGGATTCGTCAACCTAGCGGTGGGGATGACTGCGGGAGTGCGGAATGTCTATACGCACGCGGATGAGTAGCCCGTCGGGCATGATCGCGCGCTGGAGTTGATGGCATTGATTAGCGCGCTTCACTACATCCTGGATGAGGCAGTGCCGACCGGCTGAAGACGCGGCTAGAGGAGTGCGCGGAATTGGTACCACTGATCGGGCGATTGCTGGATTGGTTGTTCGAAGGCGGGGAGGAGTGGGGTTTGCGGATCGTGGGCGAGGTCCAGGTGGGGGTGGAAGCGGAACTCGTGGACCTGGCGGGCGGCGCTGAGGGGGATGAGCGCGGCGTTGGTGGATTCGGCAAGGCGGTGGATTTCGTTGGGCAGCGGGACGGGCTGGCCGAAGAGGGACTCGGCGGCGGTCTGTTCGCCCGGTCGAGGCGGGCGGTCGAAGAGGATGGCGGCGGCGCCGTTGGCGTGGAGGTGGCGGACGAGCTGGCCCAGCCCGCGGCGGCCGGTGGCGGGGGTCATGCCGAGCCGCGCGCGCTGACTCTGCTCGGCGCGGTTGAGGGCGGGATGGCCGAGGTCGTCAACGAGCACCATGGACGGGCCGACGCGGTGGGTGAATGCGCCCCCGAGGACGTCCCAGTTGCCGAAGTGGATGACAGCGAAGAGGAGCGGGCGGCGTCCATACCACTCGGCGAGCTGCTGCCACTGAGCCTGCCAACGCGGATCGTCGCCGCCGACGGCGGCGTAGCAGTCGGCGGGGGTGAGCTCGTCCAGGCGGACGGCGTCAACGAGGTACTCGCCGTAGCGCTGGAATTGGGCGCGGGCGAGAGAGTCGGCGCTGCCGTCCCAGGCGACGTGCGGGAGGAGCTGCGCAGCGTTGCGCTGCGCGGCGCGGCGGCCGCGCGGCCAGGCGTGGTAGACCACGGTCATCAGCCGCCGCGCGGCTGAGTAGGCGGCGGGGCGAGGCAAGCGGCGCGCCGCGCGGCCCAGCGTCTGGTAGCCGAGCGCGAGCGGATGCATGGGCAAGCGGGGCGCTCGCCGCGCTGTGAGAGTGGGGCTACTCGCCTTGGGCGAAGGCCTCGACCGCGTCGCGGGCGACGTCGTCGGTCCACTGCTCGGGCGGGGATTTCATGAAGTAGGCGGAAGGAGCCAGGAGCGGGCCGCTGAGGCCGCGGTCAAGACCGAGCTTGGCGCAGCGGACGGCGTCGATCACTACGCCGGCGGAGTTCGGCGAGTCCCAGACTTCGAGCTTGAGCTCAAGGTTCAGGGGCACGTCGCCGAAGGTCGTGCCTTCGATGCGGATGTGGCACCACTTGCGATCTTCGAGCCAGGGGACGTGGTCGGAGGGGCCGACGTGGACGTCGCCGGAGGGCATTTCGTATTCGATCTGCGAGGTGACGGCGTTTGTCTTGCTGATCTTCTTGGATTCGAGGCGCTCGCGTTCGAGCATGTTGTAGAAGTCGGTGTTGCCGCCGAAGTTGAGTTGGTAGGTGCGGTCGATCTGGACGCCGCGGTCGCGGAAGAGGCGGGAGAGGACGCGGTGGACGATGGTCGCGCCGACCTGCGACTTGATGTCGTCGCCGACGATCGGGACACCGGCGCGGCGGAAGCGATTGGCCCAGTACTCCTCGCGTGCGATGAAGACGGGGATGCAGTTGATGAAGGCGGCGCCGGCCTCGAGCACCTGCTCGACGTACCACTTGGTCGCCTCTTCGGAGCCGACGGGCAGGTAGTTGATCACGACATCGACATCGCGGTCGCGGAGAATCTGGGCGACGTCAACAGTGGAGCCGGGCGCTTTCTCGATCACCTGAGAGAGATACTTGCCGAGCCCGTCGTGCGTCATGCCGCGCTCGACGGGGACGCCGAGCTGGGGAACATCGGTGAACTTCACGGTGTTGTTGGGCTCGGTGAAGATTGCTTCGGAGAGGTCGAGGCCGACTTTGCGGGAGTCGATGTCAAAGGCGGCGACGAAGTTGAGATCGGCGATCGAGTAGCCGCCGAGCACGGCGTGCATGATGCCGGGGATTTCGTCGCCGTCCTGAGCGTTCTGATAGTGGGTGACGCCCTGGACGAGCGAGGAGGCGCAGTTGCCGACGCCGATGATGGCGACGTTGATCTTGCCGCCGGGCGCGTTGGCCTTGCGGGGCTCGGCTGGGTCGGCTGGCATGAAACATTCCTTCCGCTGTCGGTGCGGTCATCGAAAAATTACCGAAGGGACGGGAAGCCCGAGAGGAGGCGACCGCAGCGCCTGCTTCCGCGCCTGCAATGTATCAGCAGCAGCGGGCGGGGCGCTGTCGCAGCGGATTCAGAGCACGCCCGCCAGCGGGCTGGACGTCGGCAGCCGCACTGCCGGCTGCGAGTAGGCTGAGCAAATGCCGGACCCGCGCGAGTTGGTTGTGGAGATGTATCTGCAGTTCGCCGAGCAGTTGGCGGACGCAGCGGGCGAGGCGATTCGGCCGTGGTTCCGCCGCCTCCTTGAGGTGGAGCGGAAGGGCGACGGCTCGCCGGTGACGCAGGCGGATCGGGCGGCGGAAACGGCGATCCGCGAGCGGATCGCGGATCGGTTTCCAGGGCACGGAGTGATCGGCGAGGAGTATGGGACGGAGCAGGCGGAGGCGGAGTGGGTCTGGGTGATCGATCCGATTGACGGGACGGGGGCGTTCATCTCGGGGCTGCCGACCTTTGGCACGTTGATCGGCCTGGCGCACGAGGGCGCGCCGGTGGTCGGCGTGCTGGATCAACCGGTGCTGAACGAGCGTTGGGCGGGGCTGCACTACGCCGGCGTGACGCGGCGCACTACACATAATGCACAGGTTATCCACACCTCTGAAACGCGGGAATTAGCAACAGCGATCGGCTTCGCCACGAGTCCCGACATGTTCCAGGACGAGGCGCAAAGCGGCTGGCTGGGGCTGTCGTCGAGGCTCGAGCGGGTGCGTTATGGAGCCGATTGCTACGCCTACGGACTGCTGGCGTCGGGCTACATCGACGTGGTCTGCGAAGCGTCGCTGAAGCTCTGGGATTACTTCGCGTTGGCCCCGATTGTGCAGGGCGCGGGCGGACAGATGACGGACTGGCGCGGCGGAGCGCTGGGGCTGGCGTCCGGAGATTCCGTACTGGCGACGGCGACGCAGCGGCTACACGTAGAGGCGCTGAGTGTGCTCTCGGATACAGTTTCGGGCGCGGATCGTCAACAGATCCTGCACCATACCATATAGCAGCGCCGAGATAGACCCAGTGCGGGGCTTGACAGCGACGGGGGCCGCCGTGCCGCGCGGGTGCGGGAGAAACGGCTCAGCCGGTGGCGGCCAGACGTTCCTTGATGCGGCGCAGGACGGGCAGGCCGGTGCGGAGGTTCTCGACGACCTCGTAGCCCTCGGGCACGGCGTCAATGACGCCGTCCTTCTGGGACTTGGCGAAGAAGTAGATGCGCTGCGCGTGGTGGTTGCGCAGCTCAATGTCGCGGGCGTGGAGGTAGTACGTTTCCTGGCGACGGTTGGTGACGGAAAAGGCCATGAGCGGCAGCCTCCAAAGAATTGATCAATCGCCTATACAGATAGATGATATCTTCCGGCGAGGCGATCGCTCATTGTCAATAGCGGCGAACAAGGGTGTTACGTCAACTCCGGAGCGAGTTATGTTCGGCTCAGCGGAACGGATTGCGCTGCTGATGTGGATTGCGCTGCTTGCGCTGGCCACGAGCGCCTGCGGCGGCCCGCCGTCGGCGGGCGGATCGGGGGCCGCGCCAGACGATCCGTGGGCGCTGGCGGAGCCCGATCCGGAGGCGGAGTGGCTCCCGATTCTGGCGACGCAGGATCTGGCGGTGGGCGTGACCCGGATCGCGTTCAGTCTGGACGGACTGGAGGCGGATGAGGAACCGCCGACGGTGCGGGTCTCCCTGTACGCGCTGGACGAAGATCGCGAGTCGCCGCGCTCGGTGCAGTACGCGCGCTTCATCGCCTTTGACCCGAGCGTGCGGATCGCGGCGCACGGTCATGCGAACGCGAGCGTGTCCGATCGCTCGCTGCCGATCGGCCGGGGGCTGTACGTGGCGCCGGTGCAGCTGACCGCGGCGGGGCTCTGGGGGCTGCTGCTGGAGCTGAGCGCGGCGAGCGCGCAGGAGTCGGTGCGGCTGCGCTTCTCGGTGCGCGAGCGGCCGGCCGCGCCGCGCGTCGGCGAGCGCGCGCCGGTGGTCGCGTCGAGGACGCGCGCAGACGTCTCCGCGCTGAACGAGCTGACCTCGGATCCCGAGCCGGAGCCGGGGTTGTACACGCTCTCGATTGCGGAGGCGCTGGCGCAGGAGCGGCCGCTGCTGCTGGTCTTTGCGACGCCGGCCTTCTGCCACTCGCGCACCTGCGCGCCGGTACTGGAGGCGGTCAAGACGGTCTGGCGGGAGTTTGGGGCGCGGCTGAGCGGGATTCATGTCGAGGTGTTCGAGAATCCCGCCGAGCCGGCGCGGCTGGTGGAGGCGGAGGCGTTCATCGCCTGGCGGCTGCCGTCGGAGCCGTGGGTCTTCGTGATCGACGCGGCGGGGATCATTCGCTACGTCTTCGAGGGCGCGGTGACGGAGGCGGAGCTGCGCTCCGCGCTCGAGTGGGTGTTGCAGGACGGGTCTGAGTAGCGGTTCGGTCAGCCGTTGGCGGCAGCGCCGTTGGCAAGGATCGACTCGACCCCCTCCACGAAAGCCGCGACGTGGCCCAAGTGATGTTCGACATCCGGAGCGGGCAGGTAACCCTCGTCGAAGTTGGCGTGCAGGTCGCTGGCGATGGCAAACTGCGCTCGGAGATCCGCTTCGCCCACCTCTTCGGCCAGTCGGCGGACAGCATCGAACAGCAGGCGGTGCTGGCCGTGCCGCCAGCCGCGCTCGGCGGCGGTGGCCTTGACCAGCTGCGCGGCTGCGCCCCAGCCCTTCTCCGACGCCTGCATCAGATCGCCGCGCGCGAACTCATCCGCCGCCTGCGTGAGGAAGACTCTGCCCTGCTGCACGTATTGGGTCGCGGCTTCGTTCATCGGCGCCCTCCGATGGGGTCGCGGTAGCGTACCCACAGGCAACCCCGGGCGCGGGGCGCGGTACCCTTGCAAGGCGAGCATGAGGATTGGCGGGATTGAGATGGCGCTGGCAGGTGCGGAGCGGGCGCAGATTCGGCAGCAGTTTGCGGCGATCGAGGGTCCGCTGAAGCTGGAGTACTACCACCAGAGTCCGCGCCGGGTGATGGTGCCAGGCCGCGCCGACAGGCCCAGTTGTCAACTGGCGGAGGAGCTGTACGAAGAGATCGCCGAGCTGTCGGATCAAATCTCGCTGACGGTGTATGAGTACGAGGAATCGGAAGCGCAGGCGAAGCGGCGCGACATTGTCGATGTGCCCTGCGTGCTGATTCGCGGGGAGCTGAACCGGCCGCTGCGGTTTTACGGAGCGCCGAACGGGCATCTGCTGGTGGCGATGATCCGGGCGATGGTGCTGGCCTCGACGCGGCAGGCGAAGCCCTCGGTGCAGATGAAGCGGCGGCTGAGCAAGCTGCGCCGGCCGACGCGGCTGCGGCTGTTGGGCTCGGCGCTGGATCCGAACGCGGGGCAGGCGGCGTTGGCCGCCTGCGCGGCGGCGCTGCTCTCGCCGAAGCTGCAGACGGATGTGTTTGCGATTGAGGAGTTCGCCGAGATCGGCGCGCGCTCGGGGGTGACGGCGCTGCCGGCGCTGTTCGTCGACGATCGGCTGGCGGCGGCAGGGTTGGTCGAGCCGTTGGCGTTGGTTGAGTACATCGGTCTGTGGCAGGCCAATCCGGAGAAGGCGCAGCTGAATCCGCCGCAGCCGCAGCCGGGCACGGCGGCCGGCTGGCGGCCGCCGCAGCCGGAGCGTCCGGTACGGGAACCAGCGCCGCTCGATCCGATTGCCGCAGCGGCCGGGCGCGCCCGAGAGGCGGCGGCGACGCCCGAGGGAATGCGACGCACCGCCGGCGGGCTGATTGTGCCGAATCGGTAGTACGCTCGAAGGTGTAGGTATCTCCCGAGCAGGGGCGGAGCAGCGCTGTGGCCGATGTTGATGAACTACAAGCGACGCTGGAGGCGTTGGCGGGCCGCTTGAGCGACGTCCTGGAGCGTCTTTGACCTGACGGCGGTTGAGGCCGATGCGGCGCGGCTGGAGGCGGAGTCGACGGCGGACGGGTTCTGGGATGACGCGGAGCGGGCGCGGGCAGTGATGAAGCGGCTGGCGGCGCGGCAGCGGACGATCGCGGTCTGGCGCGGGCTGGAGTCGCGCCTGAGCGAGGCAATCGAGCTGCTCGAGCTGGTTGATGATCCGGAGCTGGCCGCAGACCTGGCGGTCGAGGCGGCGGAGCTGGACGCGGAGCTCGAGCGGCGCGCGTTCGAGCTCGCCTTCGCGGGGCCGTACGACGACCGCGCGGCGGTGATCGCGATCTACGCGGGCGCGGGTGGGATCGATTCCCAGGACTGGACCGAGATGCTGCTGCGGATGTATCAGCGCTGGGCGGAGCGGGCCGGGTTTGCGGTCGATCTGGTCGACCTGGTGGAGGGCGAGGAGGCGGGGCTGAAGTCGGCGACGCTGGAGGTGCGCGGGGACGCGGAAGGCGGCGGCGCGTACGGTTGGCTGCGGGCGGAGCACGGCGTGCACCGGCTGGTGCGGATTTCGCCGTTCGATCAGAATCACGCGCGGCATACGTCGTTCGCGCGGGTCGAGGTCATGCCCGAGACGGAGGGCGCGGCGGAGGTGGCGATTGCCGACGATGAGATCAAGCTGGACGTCTACCGCGCCTCAGGCAACGGCGGGCAGAATGTACAGAAGAACTCGACCGCCGTGCGGATTACGCATCTGCCGACGGGCTTCGTGGTCAGCTGTCAGAACGAGCGCTCGCTGCGGCGCAACCGGGAGTCGGCGATGCGGGTGCTGGAGGCGCGCCTGCTGATGCTCGCCGAGCAGCAGCGCGAGGCGGAGCGGCTGGCGATTCGCGGCGAGCACATCGAGGCGGGCTGGGGCAATCAGATTCGCTCGTACGTGTTGCAGCCGTACCGGATGGTGAAGGACTTGCGGACGCAGTACGAGACATCGGACGCCGACCGGGTGTTGGACGGCGAGATTGATGCGTTCCTGCGGGCCTCGCTGCAACACCAGATCAGCCAGGCGGCGGGGCGGGAAGAGGCGATCGCATGAGACGAGCGGAACGACCGCTGGCGCTCATCGGGCTGGCCGTCTTGGCGGTCCTGGTGTGGACGGCGCTGCCGGCGACCATGGCGGCGCAGTCGGCGGACGCCGGGCCGACGGTGCAGGGGACGCGGTTCGAGAACTCGTGGCCGGACTCGGTCGTGGTCACGGCGTTGGTCGATAACGCGTCGGAGGTGGAGTCGGCGACGTTCCTCTACACGATCCTGCCGGAGGGCGCGCTGACGCGGGAGGCGGCGGAGCTCAGCGCGGGCGACGTGACGCGGGTGCGCGCCGAGTTCCCGACCCGCGACTCGCAGCTCTGGATCCCGGCCGGGGCGGACTTCGAGTGGCGCTGGGAGTTTGTCTCGGCGGCGGGCGAGACGTTTGAGACGGAGCCGCAGATTTGGCGCTACGAGGATCCGCGGTTCGAGTGGCAGTCGCTCAAGTCGGGCGACCTCGAGGTGGCCTGGTACGACAACGAAGGCGTGGCGCAGACGATGCTGGAGGAGGGGCTGCGGGCGCTGGAGGAAATTTCGCCGTTCCTGGGGCTGGAGGAGCTGATTCCGATCAAGGTGTACGTCTGGGCCAGTTCCGCGGACGCGCGCGAGGTGGAGCGGATTCAGTCGGAGACGTTTGAGGAGTCGGTGATCACCGGGGGGACGCGGGTGCTGGCGGACTTGGTGCACATCTACCAGCCCTCGCGCTGGGTGGTGCGGCACGAGTTGACGCACGTGCTGACCAAGCTCGCGGGTGAGGGTCCGTACGGCGATCTGCCGGCCTGGCTGGATGAGGGAATGGCGACGATCGCCGAGGGCGACTGGCTGGATCGGCGCGGGGCGGCATTGCAATACGCGATCAACAACGACCTGGTGCTCTCGCTGCGGAGCATGGAGTCGCCGTCCAATCGGCCGGGGTTCGTCGACATCTTCTACGGTCAGTCGGCGTCGGTGGTGCTGTATCTGCTGCAGGAATACGGGACAGAGCAGATGAACGCGCTGTTTGGCGTGTTCAAGCGTGGATCGTCGGTGGAGGACGCGCTGGCGGAGATCTACGGGTTGACCCGCGAGGAGCTGGACAACGAGTGGCGCGCGTCGGTGGGGCTGGGTCCGCGCGAGGTGGAGGAGGATCGGTCAACGACGATCGAGGATGACGTGATCGCGGGGCCGGAGGTCGCCGAGGGGGCGCATGAAGATCAGCAGCAGGAGGCGCAGCAGCAGGAGGCGCAGCAGCAGGAGGCGCAGCCGGCCCCAGAGGCGCAAGAGGCGGCGGCGCAGGCAGCGTCAGAAGAGCAAGCGACCGAGCAGGCCGCCGAGGCGGCGGACGCGGAGCAGCAGTCGAGCGCGGAGGAAGCGGCCGCGGAGGACACGGAAGGCGCGGAGCGTTCGGCGGCAGCGATCGCGGAACGCACGGCGGAGATCGAGCGGCGTCAGGACCAGCGTCGGTCGGGCCCGGTCTTCGAGGCGCCGGGACCGTTCCCGTGGGAGTATCCACTGATCGGGATCGCGGGAGCGCTGCTGCTGTTCAGCAGTCTGCTGCTCCTGCGCACGCTGACGCCGCGCCGGGGGTAGGCGCTCCCCCCTCAGTCGCTGCGCGACAGCTCCCCCAGAGGGGGAGCTCTGAAACAAGACTTCCCCCACTGGGGGAAGTGCCCCGTAGGGGCGAAGGGGGGCTCTCCGAGGCCTCAGGCGAGCGCAGCGCCCCCCTCATTTACTGGGCGACAGATTCCCTTCCCATTCGTCAGTGCCGCGCTCCGCCGCGGCAATCTCGATGCTTGGGCAAGGTGTCAGCCATTGTCTGGGTTCCTGCTTCCGCAGGAACGACGGAGGGAGCGGGCGCGGACAGCCCCTTCAGTCACAGCGCGACAGATTCCCTTCCCACTCGTCATTGCCCCGCTCCGCCGCGGCAATCTCGATGCTTGGGCAAGGGTGTCCGCCATTGTCTGGGTTCCTGCTTCCGCAGGAACGACGGAGGGAGCGGGTGCGGGGATCGGATACCGGTGCGTGCGCGGCAAGCCCCTCAGTTACTTCGTCACCGCTCCCCCAGCGGAGCGCTCCGCTCACCTCTCCGTCGTTCCTGCGAAAGCAGGAACCCATGCGGCCGTCGCGTTTGCGCCCTCGCGCGCCGCCCCCTTCAGTCACTTCGTGACAGCTTCCCCTAGTGGGGGGAAGCGGCGGGAGCCGTTCGTCGCTGCGCGACAGCTCCCTCGGTGGGGGAGAGTGCTACTGGCGGTGCTGGGCGATGCGGACGGCTCGGGTGACGTTGTTGAGGAGCATGGCGACGGTCATGGGGCCGACTCCGCCGGGGACGGGGGTGACGGCGGCGGCGACTTCGGCGACGGTCGGGAAATCGATGTCTCCGACCAGGCGGTAGCCGCGTTTGCGGGAGGCGTCGTCCACGCGGTTGACGCCGACGTCGATCACCGTGGCGCCGGGGCGGACCATGTCGGCGGTGATCGTCATGGGGCGGCCGGCGGCGGCGACGAGGATGTCGGCTTCCCTCGTGATCGAGGGCAGATCCATGGTGTGGGTGTGGCAGAGGGTGACGGTCGCGTTTGCGCCCTGGCGCTTCTGGGCGAGCATCGCGGCGAGAGGCATTCCGACGAGGCGGCTGCGGCCGACGATCACGACGTGCTTGCCGGCGGGATCAGCGCCGCTGCGGACGAGCAGCTGCTGGACCCCGTGCGGGGTAGCGGGCAGGAAGCGTTCGCGCCCCTGCAGGATGCGCCCCTGGTTGACCGGATGGAGGCCGTCCACGTCCTTGAGCGGGTCGATGCGGTCGAGCAGGTCGTCGGCGTCGACGCCGTCGGGGAGGGGCAGCTGGAGGATGACGCCGTGCACGCGCGGATCGGCGTTGAGCAGGTCGATGCGCTGACGGATGCGGCGCTCGGTCTGGGCGGGATCGGGGTCAGCCTCGACGCGGTGGACGGCGACCTGAATACCGGTCTCCTGACCGGCGCGCTGCTTGCCGCGCACGTAGGAGGCGGAGGCGGGGTTGTCGCCGACGAGGATGACAGCAAGCTGCGGCAGCAGCCCGCGCAGGTTCATCTCCTCGACCTGGCGCGCCAGCGCCGCGCGGATACCGGCAGCGATCGCCGCGCCGTCAATGATGGAGGCGGTCATGGCCTCAGGGTAAGCGAGGGTTCGGGTTGGTGCGCGGAGAGCGTTGGTAGGCTGCATCGCAATGTTTGGCGATTTGACGTGCGGTGTGGATTTGCTCCTGCTGGAGCGCTTTGCGAGCGTGCTGGAGCGGCATCCCGAGCGGTTTCCGCGCCGCATTCTGACGGAGCGCGAGCGGGACTACTGCGGCGGTCGGCTGGCGGAGATGGCGGTGCGCTTCGCGGGCAAGGAGGCGGTGATGAAGTGTCTGGGCACGGGCGTGCGGGGAGTGCAGTGGAAGGAGATCGAGATTCTCGCCAATGCGCGGGGCAAGCCGGTGGTGATCCTGCACGGCGGCGCCCGCGCGCGGGCGCGTCAGCTGGGTCTGGAACGGGTCGAGATTAGCCTGACGCATGAGAAGAACATGGTCTGCGCGTTCGCGGTCGGACAGCCGCGCCGGGGGGAATGACGATGAAACTACTGACGTCGGCGGAGATGCGCGAGCTGGAGCAGCGGGCAGAGGCGGCGGGCGTCTCGACGGCGACGCTGATGGAGAACGCCGGGCTGGCGGTGGCGCAGGAAATCTGGATGCAGTTGGGTTCGCTGGAGGATCGGCGGATTGCGGTGCTGGTCGGGCCGGGCAACAACGGCGGCGATGGGCTGGTGGCGGCGCGGCACCTGTTCGAGTGGGGCGCGCAGGTGCGGGTCTACGCGCTGCGCGAGCGTACGGACGCGCAGTGGACGCAGACGGTGGAGTTGGGCGTGCCCTGCGGGTCAGTGGCGGAGGACGACCAGTTCGAGGCGCTGGAGGCCCTGCTGGCGGGCGCGGAGGCGATTGTCGATGCGCTGCTGGGGACGGGCTCGTCTCGTCCGATGACGGGTGACCTGGCCGAGATCATGCGGCGGCTGGCGGTAGTGCGGGCGCGCACGGTGAAGCCGAAGCTGGTCGCGGTGGACTTGCCGAGCGGCCTGGACGCAGACAGCGGGCGGCTCGATCCGCTGACCGCGGCGGCGGACGAGACGGTCACGTTCCACGCGCCGAAGGTGGGGCTGTACATGCAGCCGGGCGCGGCGGCGGCGGGCTCGGTGCAGCAGGTCGAGATCGGCATTCCCGCAGGTCTGGACGAAGACTTGCAGACCGAGGTCCTGGAGCGCCGCAGGGCCAAGGCGCTGCTGCCGAGTCGGCCGGCGGACGCGCACAAGGGGACGTTCGGGCGGGTGCTGGTGATCGCGGGATCGGCGCGCTATCCAGGCGCGGCGGCGCTCGCGGCGATGGGCGCGTACCGCGCGGGTGCGGGGCTGGTCACGATTGCCGCGCCGCAGTCGATTGCGCTGCATCTGATCAGCGCCGTGCCCGAGGCAACCTTGCTGCCCTTGCCAGAGCACGACGCCGGCGTAATCTCGGGCCACGACGCCTGGGAGGTCGTGCGAGACGAGCTGCCGAGCGTGGACGCGGTCGTGCTGGGCTGCGGATTCGGGCAGCACGAGCACAGCGGCCTGTTCGTGCGCCGCTTCATCGAATCGCCAGAAGTGGCGGCCGTGGCGGGCGTCGTCCTGGATGCTGACGGCCTGAACCTCGTCGCCGCTGACCCTTCCGTCCTCAACCGAGCGACTGCGCCGCTGGTGTTGACGCCGCATCCGGGCGAGATGGGGCGGCTGACGGGGATCGCTACGGACGACGTCCAGCGGCAGAGGCTGACGCTGGCTCGCGAGCGGGCGTCGGCGTGGGGCTGTCAGGTGGTGCTGAAGGGGGCAAACACGATCGTGGCGTCACCGGAGCGGCGGGCGCGGGTCTCGGAGGTGGCGCAGCCGGCCCTGGCGACGGCGGGCACGGGGGATGTGCTGAGCGGGGCGATCGGGGCACTGCTGGCGCAGGGTCTGGCTCCCTTCGAGGCGGCGACGCTGGGCGTCTACCTGCACGGCGACGCGGGCAACCGGGCGGCGCGAGCGCGGGGCACGATCGGCGTGACAGCGGGCGACGTCGCGGAG
This sequence comes from Dehalococcoidia bacterium, assembly GCA_965200625.1. Classification (GTDB taxonomy): domain Bacteria; phylum Chloroflexota; class Dehalococcoidia; order Bin125; family Bin125; genus Bin125. Next base: position 175,357 of record OZ241375.1, on the reverse strand, counting down.
CAGTTGGCGCTGGCCTCGCGCTCATTGGCGGGCGAGGAGCCAGTCGAAGCCCCGTCGCTGGGCGGCTTCGGGATGGGCGGGATGGGCGGAGGCGGCGGCGACATGGGCGGTCTGGGGCAGCTGGCGGGCGGCGGTCTCGGGGGCGGCATGGGCGGCGGGCTGGAGGGTCTGCTGGGCGGGACGCAGTGAGGGGCGGCCTGCGGTCGGTAGGCTGAAGGTCAGGAGTTGGAAACATGGCCCAAGCGTCGGTAGAGCTTCCTGCGCCGCCCCTGCCAGTCCAGAACTGCTGCCGGCGCCGCTGCGGTTGAAGCTGCCCGCGGGCTGGGAACCCACGGATGCGGCGCTGATTGAGCTCTCGCAATGCAATGAAGCGTGGCGGTTCGAGCTGACGGCGGAGCGGGAGTTGGTGATCGTGTCGCCTGGGGGTCTGGGCAGCAGCGCGCGGGGGGTGCGGATTCTGGCGCAGGTGTCGGCGTGGAGCGACGCTCAGGGCGGCGGAGCGGTCTTCGGACCACAGCTGGGCGTGCGCCTGCCCGACCGCTCGATGCGAATGCCCGACGCGGCGTGGATCAGCGAGCAACGGCTGGGCGAGCTCGACGTTGACGACGAAGGGCTGCTGCCCGGTTGTCCGGAGCTGATTGTGGAGATCGTCTCCCGCAGCGACGCCCTTGACGATCAGCGAAGCAAGATAGAGCAGTGGATCGCCAACGGCGCGCAGCTGGGTTGGCTGATCGATCCGTTCCGCGACGCGGCGCTGATCTACCGGCCGGGCGCGGAGCCGGAGCAGCTGGCGCGGCCGGACTCGCTGAGCGGCGAAGCGGTCTGCGTCGGGCTTGAGGTGAGCCTGGAACGGATTTGGCGATAGCAGCCGCAGCGAGGAGGCGGTGAGATGGTCCAAGCGCCAACCAAGTCTGAGGGGTCAACGGCGGCTGATCTGGGGCTGCTGCCGGCGCCGCTGCGATTGAAGCTGCCCGCGGGCTGGGAGCCGACCGATCAGGCGCTGATTGAGATTTCGGAGCGCAATGCAGCGTGGCGGTTCGAGCTGACAGCGGAGCGGGAGTTGGTGATCATGTCGCCTGAGGGTCTGGGCAGCAGCATCCGCGGCGAAGAGTTCTCCAGCCAAATTTGGCTGTGGAGCAGCAGTGGGGGCGGCGGACGGGTGTTTGGCCCGCAAATGGGCGTGCGGCTGCAGGATTCGTCCGTGCAGATGCCTGATGTCTCCTGGATTAGTGAAGCGTTGTGGAGCAACCGCGATCCTGATGCCGAGGCGCTGCTGCACGACTGCCCGGATCTGATCGTGGAGATCGTCTCCAAGAGCGATTCCGTGGACGATCAGCGAAGCAAGATGGAGCAGTGGATCGCCAACGGCGCGCGGCTGGGCTGGTTGATCGATCCGTTCCGCGACTTGGCGCTGATCTACCGGCCCGGCGCGGAGCCGGAGGAGTTGGCGCGGCCGGACTCGCTGAGCGGCGAAGCGGTCTGCGTCGGGCTAGAGGTTAGCCTTGAGCGGGTTTGGAAGTAGCAATCACAGTTGGGAGCGGCTGATCGATGTCACGGGTGAGTTTCAATTGCACGATGCAGGAGGGGCAGATCGGGGAGGAGATGCGGGCCGAGCTTGCGGCGGGCTTGCAGCAGATCAGCCTCGAGGTGCTGGGCGAAGCGCCGGACGACGTGCCGGTGAGCTTCTCCGACATCCCCGCTGGCTTCGGCTTTCGCGGCGGCGCGCCGTCGACGACGTCGCTGGTGCGGGGCAGCATCGTCGGCGGCGTGACCCAGGAGGTGCGCGAGGACTTCATGCGCCGCATCTGCGATATGTGGATGGCGGTCAGCGGCTGCACGGTGGATGAACTGGTCGTCTCGGCGCGCGATGTCTGAGGCGCGCGCCGCGCGGCTCCTGGCGTTCCTGTAGCATGAGCGCAACGACTCATTGGAAGGAACCTGAATCATGCCGTTTTACCGCTGTGTAGTCCCGGAAGGCTCGGTCTCGTACGAGCAGCGGCAGGCGGTGGCGCTGGCGTTTACCGACATCCACTGCGGCTCGACGAATGCGCCGCGCAGCTTCGTGCATGTCGTCTTCGACGAGCGCGACGACGCCCGCTTCGACACGCCGTACTTCGTGGACGGCGCCAACCGCGCGGGTCGGCCCGAGGAGCTCAAGGCGCAGCTGCTGAGCGATCTGGTGGACGCCTTCCGCGAGCTCACGGACGCGCCGGCGGAGCAGGTCAGCGGGCGGATCACTGAGGGCCCGGCGAAGTGGACGATGGAGGGCGGGATGGTCCTGCCCGAGCCGGGCGAGGAGACGGAGGAGTGGTACGCCCACGACCTCCAGGGTCAGGCCGCCGCCGGCGGCTGACGCGGCGCGCCGTACGCTGCTTCGCCGAGTCGTTCCGTTCCGTTCGACCGTGATTCCACCCCGGCTGCGGGTGGTCGGGTCTGTTCGCGTCCGGGACCAGATACGGGGAAATGCCAACGTCTCAACGCTCGCAGTCCGGTGAGGGGGTAGGCTGGAAGGGTACTGATCTTGGGGGACTTCATGGACGAGTGCATGACCGACGAGCGCATTGTGGTGACGGGGATTGGGGCGGTGACGGCGGTGGGCGGAACGGCGGAGGAGACGTGGGAGGCGCTGATTGCCGGACGCTCGGGCGTGGGCGGGATTTCGATTTTCGATCCATCGCGGTTATCGGTGCGGTTTGCGGCGGAGGTCAGCGACTGGAAGCCGGAGGCGTACATGCCGCGCAAGGATGCGCGGCGGATGGATCGCTACTCGCAGTTCGCAATCGTCGCCTCGCAGGAGGCGGCGGCAAACGCCGGCTACGAGGACGGCTTTGCCGGCTCCGATCGGGTCGGGGTGATGATCGGCACCGGGATCGGCGGGATCGCGACGACCCAGGAGCAGTTCCGGATCCTCGACTCGCGCGGGCCGGATCGGGTGTCGCCGTTTGCGGTGCCGATGATGCTGCCGAACATGGGCTCGGGACAGGTCTCGATTGCGCTGCAGGCGCGGGGCCCGAATCTGGCGCCGATGTCGGCCTGTTCGTCGGCGGCGGACGCGCTGGGTCTGGCGGCAGAGACGATTCGGCGCAACGAGGCGGACGTGATGGTCGTCGGCGGGGCGGAAGCGCCGCTCTGCGAGATGTCGGTCGCGGGCTTCGCCTCGGCGCGGGCGCTGTCGGCGCGCAACGACGATCCCGAGGGCGCGTCGCGGCCCTTCGACGCGGAGCGCGACGGCTTCGTGATGGGCGAGGGCGCGGCCGTGCTGGTGCTGGAGCGCGCAGACTACGCGGTCAACCGCGGAGCGGCGATTCTCGCGGAGCTGTGCGGCTACGCCTCGGTCGGCGACGCCTACCACATCACGCAGCCGGCCGAGGGCGGCGACGGCGGACGGCGGGCGATGTCGCTGGCACTGGAGCGGGCCGGGATCGCGCCGGCGGATGTGGATTACGTGAACGCGCACGGAACCTCGACGCCGCTCAACGACAAGTTCGAGACGATGGCGATCAAGAGCGTGTTCGGCGAGGCGGCGTACGGGCTGTCGGTCTCTTCGACGAAGTCGATGACCGGCCACCTGCTCGGTGCGGCAGGGGCGGTGGAGGCGCTGGCGACCGTCGAGGCGATCCGCCACGGTGTGATTCCGCCGACGATCAATCTGCAGAATGCGGATCCGGACTGCGATCTCGACTACACGCCGAACGTCTGCCGCGAGCGTGAGGTGCGGGTGGCGATCTCGAACTCGATGGGCTTCGGCGGGCACAACGCCTGTCTCGTCTTCCGCCGCTGGGCGGGCTAGCGGGCGGGCGTGGTTCGGGAGCGAGCGGACGGCTGGCTGGGGCGCACCTGGCGGATCGCGGAGCCGCACGAAGCGCCGCCGATTGAAGGGCTGGACGCGCCGTCGTTTATCGGACGGCTGCTGCGCCAGCGCGGCGTCGAGACCGTGCCGGCGGCGCAGGAGTTTCTCAATCCGGAGTGGTATCAGCCCGCCGACGCCTCGGTGCTGGGCGACTGGGAGGCGGCGCTGGCGCGGATCGCGCTGGCCGCCGAGCGCGGCGAGCCGGTGGCGATCTACGGGGACTACGACGTGGACGGGATCACGGGCACGGCGATCCTGACGGAGGCGCTGCGCGAGGTCGGGATTACGGCGCGGCCATTCATTCCGCACCGCGAGCGGGAAGGCTACGGGCTGCAGGACGCGGCAGTGGCGCAGCTGGCGGCGGAGGGCGCGCGCGTCCTGATTACGGCGGACTGCGGGATCACGGCGCTGAGCGAGATCGCCGCCGCGCGGGCGGAGCACGGGCTGGATGTCGTGGTGCTGGATCACCACGAGCCGGCGGCGGCGTTGCCGGAGGGCGCCGCGATCGTGACGCCAAAACACGCGCCGCGGGGGCATCCGCTTGCGGAGCTGTCCACGGGCGGGCTGGCCTACCGCTTCGCGCAGGCGTTGAGCGAGCGGCTGAGCGGCGAGGCGGCTCCGGATCGGTGGTTGGATCTGGCGGCGATGTCGACGGTCGCCGACGTCGTCCCCCTGCGCGGCGAGAACCGTTGGATTGTGCGTCAGGGTCTGCGGGCGCTGGAGGCGACGGAGCGGCCCGGTCTGCGGGCGCTGCTCCAGGGCCGGCGCGGATCGGGGCCGGTGGACACCGAGACGATCGGCTTCCAGCTAGCGCCCCGGATCAACGCGGCCGGGCGGCTGGACGACGCCGCGCTGGCGCTGGAGATGCTGATCGAGCGGGAGCCGACGGCGGCGCGCGCGCTGGCGGCGCAGCTGGAGCGGTTGAACGACGAGCGGCGGCGGTTGACGGAGACGGCGATGGCGGCGGCGGAGCGTCAGATTCGGACGCAGCTCTCCGCGCCGGGCTCGGCGGGACAAGCGCCGTTGGTGCTGTTTGTCGGCGGCGAGGAGATGCATCACGGGATTGTCGGGATTGTCGCGGGACGGTTGTCGGAGCAGTGGTCGCGGCCGGTGTTTGTCTGGTCGCTAGTCGAGGGCGAGGCGCGGGCGTCGGGACGCAGCGCGGCGGGCTTCGATCTGGTGCGGATGCTGGATAACGCGCGCGATCTGCTGACCCGCGGCGGCGGACACGCGGCGGCGGCCGGGTTCTCGGCGGAACCGAGCCAGCTGGGCGCGTTGATGGCGCGCTTCAACGAGTCGGCGCAGGCGCAGCTGGACGCGGGCGAAGCAGGGGCGTGGGCGTCGCTGGAGGGCCGCCTGGAGGTGGACGCGCAGGTGCCGCTGGCGGGAGTGACGCGGCAGACGGTGAGTTGGCTGGAACGGCTCGCGCCGTTCGGCGAGGGCAACCGTCCGCCAACCTTCCTGAGCAACGCGGCGCCGGTCCGCCGCGTGCGGACGATGGGCGCGGACGGGGCGCATCTGCGGCTGGACTTGGAGGGTTGGTCGGCGGTCGGTTGGCGGCTGGGCGAGGCGGCGGCGGAGATTGGGAAGACGGTCGATCTGGTCTGGCGGCTGCGGCGCGGACTGTCGGGGCAGCCGGAGCTGGAGATCATCGACCTCGCAGTGTGAACACGGCGGTGCGAACACGGCGGTGCGAAACATGGCTGGGTGGGCGGCGGCGGGGGAGAAGTGTGCATCCGTTAACCTGAACGGCACTAAGCGGGTCGCCTCTGGGGCGCGCAGATCTTGGAGGATTTCGTGATGGCTGTTCGCAATGTCGGTGTGGTTGGGCATCAGGGAGCGGGCAAGACGACGCTGGTCGAGGCGCTGGCGTTTGCCACCGGTCTGACGACGCGGCTGGGGCGGGTTGAGGAAGGGAACACGATCTCGGACTACGACGCCGAGGAGCGGCAGCGCGGGATGTCCATCTCGACCTCGCTGGTCTCGCTGGAGCACGACGGCGTGCGCATCAACCTGCTCGACACTCCGGGCTACGCCGACTTCATCGGCGAGGTCGTCGCCGCGCTAGCGGTCGTGGACGCGGTGATCGTGGTGGTCGATGCGTCCTCGGGGGTGCAGGTGGGCACGGAGACGGTCTGGCGGATGGCGGGCAAGCGGGGGATTCCCCGCGCAGTGGTGATCTCGCGCCTGGACCGCGACAACTCGTCGTTCGAGGAGGCGCTGGACTCGGTGCAGTCGGTGCTCGCTTCGGAGTGTCAGCCGCTCTTCCTGCCGAGCGGCGCGGAGTCATCCTTCGCGGGGCTGATCGACGTGCTCGGCGATGAGGGAGCGGACGGTCGGGAGAGGTTGATCGAGCAGATCGTCGAGGCGGACGAAGATTTGATGATGCTGTATCTGGAAGATGAGGAGATCGAGGAGGACGATCTGCGCGCGGGGGTGAAGCAGGCGATGCTGAGCGGGTCGCTGGCGCCGGTGCTGCCGATGTCGGCGGTGGCGGGCGTGGGCGCGAGCGAACTGCTCGGGCTGATCGCGAGCGTGCTGCCGGAGCCGGCGGAAGCGCCCGCGATTGCGGAGGGGATCGACGCGAACGGAGCGTCGAGCGCGTTCGTGTTCAAGACGACGGCGGACGAGTTTGTCGGGCGGCTGTCGTATCTGCGCGTGGTCTCGGGGTCGATTAACAGCGACACCCAGCTCGACAACGCGCAGACGGGCAACGGCGAGCGCCTGGCGAGTCTGTCGCGGGCGACGGGGAAGACGTTGTCGGCGGTCGGCGCGCTCGAGGCGGGCGACATCGGCGTGGTGACCAAGCTGCAGCACACGACGACCTTCAACACGCTGCGGCAGAAGGGAACGAATCTGCTAATTCCGCCGCCGGCGATGCCGGCGCCGATTTTTGCCGCGGCGGTGGAGCCGAAGACGAAGGCGGATGTGGACAAGCTGGGACCGTCGCTGGCGCGGCTGGTCGAGGGCGATCCGACGCTCCAGATCGAGCGCGACCGCGACTCGGGCGAGACGATTCTGAGCGGGCTGAGTGAGTCGCACGTGCAGCTCTCGGCGGGACGGCTGGCGAGCAAGTTCCACGTGGAGGTAGAGATTCGCGATCGCTCCGTGCCTTACCGCGAGACGGTGACCGGCGTCGGGCAGGCGGAGTATCTGCACAAGAAGCAGACGGGCGGCAGCGGGCAGTACGCGCGGGTGGCGCTGCGCGTGGAGCCGATGCCGCGCGGCGACGGCTTCGAGTTCTCCGACGAGATCGTTGGCGGCGCGGTCCCGCGCAACTACATCCCGGCGGTCGAGAAGGGCGTGGTCGAGTCGCTGCCGCGCGGGATTTTCCCGCTGACTGACCTGCGGGTGACGCTCTACGACGGCAAGCACCACGACGTGGACTCGTCGGAGATGGCGTTCAAGCTGGCCGCCTCGCAGGCGCTGAAAGAGGGCGTCTCCTCGGCGCGGCCGATTCTGCTCGAGCCGATTCAGACGTTCCGGATCACCGCGCCGGAGACGTCAACGGGCGACATCATCAGCGATCTGAACTCACGCCGCGCGCGGGTGCTGGGCATGGAGCCGTCGGACGAACCGCCCAGCTCGTCGGTGGTGATCGCCGAGGGGCCGATGGCGGAGTTCCTGCACTACGCCACCGACCTGCGCTCGATGACGGGCGGCCGCGGCACCTTCACCTGGCAGTTTGAGCGCTACGACCAGGTGCCGGAGCACGTCGCCCAGAAGGTGCGTCAGGACGCCGCCGCCGCAGCCGCCGGCTGAGCGGCGGCGCGGACGATTCGAGGCTTACTCGGGGTCTACGGGGAGCTTGCGCAGTTCGTAGACGATGGTGACGGCGGCGTAGACGCTGTCGCTGCCGCCGAAGACCGGGGTCGGGGCGAAGGCGGCACTGTCCGCAACGGCCGCTTCCCGCGTTTCGATGTACGGGGCGTAGCCTTCGCTCTGTGGGGTGATCTCGACGATGCGGATGATCTCATAGCCCATGTGATCGACGATCTCGTTGGCGTTGTCGATGGCGTCCAGCAGGGCGCGCGCCTGTTGGCGGGCGCGGTTGGAGGCGGTGAAGTCGAGGCCGTCATAGCGGATGTGGTCGCCGCCAGCCTGGATCACGAGGTCGACCAGCCCGCCCGCGAAGGCGGTGCCGCGCACGGCGATGCTGAGGCTGTTCTCGTAGCGGAAGCCGATCGACTGCGCCCTTCCTCGCCCCAGTCGTATTCCTCGTAGATGCGGATGCCGGTGGTCTGCAGCCCTTGCGGCGAGACGCAGGTGGCGTCGGTCTGGGGATCGAAGTCGTCCGGCTCGGTCTCCTGGCACGTTCTGGTGACGGCGTTCGCAATCGCGCGGGTCGCGGTGTTGCCGACGTTGACGGCCTGGAGCACAGAGTCGCGCAGGACGCTGATCGTGAACCGGCCGATCGTGCCGTTGTAGTTCACGGTGCGGGTCGCGCCGCCCTGCACGGACAGGATCGTCGTCTCGGACTCGACGGCGGCATCGCCCTACAGCTCGGGTTCCTGAGCACCGGCGCCGCCCCACAGGGCGGGTCCGAGCAGCGCGCCGAGCGCCAGCAGCAGAGCGATCGCGGCGGCCGCCGATACGTGTTGGAGTCGGAATCTCATGGTCATCTCCTCGCTTTCATAGCTAGCGTACGCTCGCAGCCGCTAGTTGGTTCCCTCGGATTCGCCCAATTGGCGCACAAAGAAGTCGAGCATGGCCGTCCAGGCGTCTTCGGCCGAGGCTTCGTGATAGCCAGCGCGCAGCGGCCCCAGTCGGACGAGCAGCGAGCGGACGGGGCCGTACTGGCTCATGAACGAGTGGCCCGCGCCGGGGTAGACGCGCACCTCATGCTCGACCTCGAGCGCGCTCAGGTGGTCGCGCAGGCGCGGCGCCTGGCCGCTGTAGATGCGATCCCGCTCGCCGTAGGCGGCAAAGACGGGGCAGATGCCGTCCAGCGCCTCCGCCTCGCGCGGGACAGCGCCGTAGAAATCGGCGGCGACGCTCAGCGGCGAGCGGGCGGCGTGCAGAATTGCGAAACCGCCGCCCAGGCAGAAGCCGGCGACGGCGAGGCGGGCGGCGTCAACGTCATCGCGATCCGCGAGCCAGGCGCGGGCGGCCTCGATGTCGTCGAAGGCGCGGCCCTCACCGGTTTGCAGCGCCTGCATCGTGCGGCGGATGCAGAGCAGCCGCCGTTTCGGTCCGACCGAGTAGAGGTCGGGCGCCAGCGCGACGTAGCCGTTGTCGGCGAAGCGCTGCGTGATGCGGCGGATGTCGTCGTTCAGACCAAACAGCTCGTGCAACACGACGACTGCGGGTCGCGGACCGTCCGTCTGCGGCGGCAGCGCCAGGGCGGCCTTGAGGTCGCCGTCGTCGGTCGGGATGCGGACGGTCTGGGTCGCCATCGGTCGCCCCTTTCGGCGGTAGCCTGCGTGAGACGCGGCCCGGATGGGTCAACGCTAGCAAAGGAGCGGTTGGATGACGGAGTACAACACGCTGGGCTACGAACTGGCGGACGGCGTAGCGACGATCACGATTAATCGGCCGGAGGCGGCAAACTCAATGTCGCTGGAGATGTGCAAAGAGCTGATGCACGCCTCGATCCGGGTGGACGATGATCCGGATGTGCGGGCGGTGGTGTTCCGCGGCTCGGGGCGCTTCTTCTGCACGGGCGCGGACCTGCGCGGCTTCCCGCCGGCCGGCCCCGAGATGGCGACCTTCGTCAAGGAGATGACGACGTATCTGCACGCCGCGGCGTCGCGGTTTACGCGGATGGACGCGCCGCTGATCACGGCGGTCAACGGCACCTGCGCAGGCGCGGGGATGAGCCTGGCGCTGATCGGCGACCTCGCCCTGGCCGGTGAGTCGGCGCGTTTCACGATGGCCTACTCGCGGATCGGCCTGACGCCGGACGGGTCATCGACCTATTTCCTGCCGCGCCTGGTCGGGCTGCGGCGGTCGCTGGAGCTGTGTCTGACGAATCGGATGCTCTCGGCGCAGGAGGCGTTGGACTGGGGGATGATCAATCGCGTCGTGGCGGACGACGAGCTGCAGTCGGCGGCGCACGCGCTGGCGGCGCAACTCGCGGCCGGGCCGACGGAGTCAATCGGGGCGGCAAAGCGGCTCTACCACCAGTCGTGGAATGAGGGGCTGGAGTCGCAGATGGAGTGGGAGACCAGAGCAATCTGCGACGCCGCCCGACGGCCAGAGGCGAAAGAGGGCATCACCGCCTTCTTCGAGAAGCGCGACCCGGTCTTCCGCTAGGCTCCCAGAGCTCCCCCTGCGGGGGGAGCTGCCGCGTAGCGGCTGAGGGGGGCTCCGCGGTGTTCGCGCCGCGCTCGGACGCCCCCCTCCGTCACTCGTGACACCTCCCCCAGAGGGGGAGGCCTGAGAAGGGCTTCTTGGCACTTCTCCCAAAGAGAGGTCTGCGCTCGAGCTCCCCCTGTGGGGGAGCTGCCGCGTAGCGGCTGAGGGGGGCTCCGCGGAGGTCGCGCCGCGCTCGGATGCCCCCCTCCGTCACTCCGTGACACCTCCCCCGGTGGGGGAGGCCTGAGAAGGGCTTCTTGGCACTTCTCCCAAAGGGAGGTCTGCGCTCGAGCTCCCCCTGTGGGGGAGCTGCCGCGTAGCGGCTGAGGGGGGCTCCGCGGTGTTCGCGCCGCGCTCGGACGCCCCCCTCCGTCACTCCGTGACACCTCCCCCGGTGGGGGAGGTCTGAGAAGGGCTTCGTGGCACTTCTCCCAAAGAGAGGTCTGCGCTCGAGCTGCCCCTCTGGGGGAGCTGCCGCGTAGCGGCTGAGGGGGGCTCCGCGGAGGTCGCGCCGCGCTCGGACGCCCCCCTCCGTCACTCCGTGACACCTCCCCCAATGGGGGAGGTCTGAGCAGGGCTTCGTGACACCTCCCCCGGTGGGGGAGGTTTGAGCAGGGCTTTGTGACATCTCCCTCAGTGGAAGAGGTCTGAGATAATGGCTTTCCATGACTGCACTTGACGATCCGCTGTTGGCGCATTTGGATGGGGAGCTGGCTCAGATTGAGGCGGCGGTGGGGTTGCGGCGGCGGTTGGCGGTTCCTTTGGTGTTGCTGGCGGAGGGGCTGGATGGGGTGCGGACGTTCAGTTGGTCGTTTCGCTTTACCTGGCAGGAGGTCGAGCGCAGCCGCCGTTATGTGATCCCGCTGCCGCGTGAGCGGGCTGTGGAGGCGCAGCGTGGGGTGGCGGCGGAGATTGGCGAGCTGGTGTGGTCGAGGCTCGAGGCGGAGCCGCGCGTCGCGCGGCTGACGGGCGGCGAAGCGGAACTGCGCGCGCGGCTGGAGTCGCAGGCGGCGGGCGCGCCGCTCCAGACCTGGCGGTTGGGCGGCGGGCGGATGGTGGGGTTTGTCGATGATCTCGCGGGGCTGGCGCTGCCGTTGTCCGCGACTCGGCGGCGGGTCAGCTATCGCGCCGGGCTCAATGCGTACTCGGTCTCGGAGTCAGTCCAGCTGGGCGAGCTGCGCCTGCTGCGCCCGGAATTGGTTTGTCTGCTGACGCCGGCCTCAGAGTGATCCAGAATTTGCTAGCTTCCGCGTAGGCCAATTTGAGCCAGAACCTAGTGAGGAGTCTGAAGATGAAAGCCGTCGTGATGGAAGGCGTCCGCGAGCCGTTGGTGGTGCGGGAGTTTCCCGACCCGGTAATCGGGCCGAAGGATGCGCTGGTGCGGGTGGAAGCGTGCGGCGTCTGCCGCTCGGACTGGCACCTCTGGCAGGGCGACCTCTCGTGGGTCGGCTTCGAGCTGCCGATCCCCTGCGTGCTGGGCCACGAGTGGGCAGGCACGGTCGAGGCGGTCAGGGCGGACGTTGAGCACATCCGCCCAGGGATGCGCGTGCTGACGCCGTTCCACAACGGCTGCGGCAACTGCAACCTCTGCCGCAACGGGCTGCCCAACATCTGCGACAGCCAAGGCGGATTCGCGGGCGGATTCGCGCAGAAGGCGGCGATCTACAACGCCGATTTCAACGCGATTCCGCTACCCGACAACGTGTCGTTCGAAGCCGGCGCGGCGATGGGCTGCCGCTTCATGACCTCGTACCACGGCGTCGCCGATCGCGGCGAGGTGGCGGGCGGCGACTGGGTGGTGGTCAACGGCTGCGGCGGGATTGGCCTCTCGGCGGTTCAGGTGGCGGCGGCGCTGGGCGCGCAGGTGATCGCCGTGGACCTGGAAGAGGGCAAGCTCTCGAAGGCGCGCGCGGAAGGCGCGCTGGAGACGATCAACGCGCTGGAGATGGATGTGCCGTCGCGGGTCAAGGAGATCACCGACGGCGGCGCGAACGTGTCGGTGGACGCGCTCGGCATCCGCGCGACGATGCTGAACTCGGTCAACTCGCTGCGCAAGGGCGGCGTGCACGTGCAGATCGGCATCACCTCCGCTGAGGAAGCGGGCGAGGTCGGGCTGCCGATCGACGTGATCACGATGTCCGAGATCGAATTCCGCGGCTCACTGGGGCTGCCCAACCAGAACTACCCGTCGATGCTGAACATGGTCGCCTCGGGCAAGCTGCATCCGGAGACGATCGTGACGGAGCGGATCTCCATCGATCAGGTGCCAGAGGTCGTGGATTCGATGACGACCTTCCAGACGATGGGCTTCGTCACGATCACGGACTTCGCGTAACCAGCACCCCACCTCGGCGCTGGTCTCGGCGCCCCCCTTCAGTCCCTTCGGGACAGCTTCCCCCCAGAGGGGGGAAGCGAGGATCGCACCCGCGCCATCTTCCCCAGAGGGGCAGCGGGGAGCCGGTGCTGATTTGGATGGAGGGGCAATTGTGAACTTTGACTGCGCCTTCTGTGGGTGGACTGGCGCGCGGCGGTTCTGTCCGGCTTGTGGAGCGGCGCTGTGGTCTCCTGATACGGACGCGGGCGCGGGCGAATGCACCGTCGTGCTCTCCTTCGACGTGGACGGCGCGTCGGGGATGATCAACCGCGACCCGCGGGTTGAGCAGCGGCCGTCGGCGCGATCGTTTGGAGACTACGGCCCGACGGTCGCCGTGCCGCACCTCCTGACGGCGCTGGCGCGCGCGGCGCTGCCGGCCTCGTTCTACATTCCCGGCTGGGTGGCAGAGCGCGCGCCGGCGATGGTCGAGCGGATCGAGGCGGCGGGCCATGAGATCGGGCATCACGGTTACCTGCACGAACCGCCGGCGACGCTCAGCGCCGACGAGGAGGCAGAGGTGCTCGACCGCGGCTCGGAGATTCTGCAGGGCATCATCGGCGAAGCGCCGGCCGGCTACCGCTCGCCGTCGTGGGAGCTGAGCGATGTCTCGCTGGCGCTGATGGCGGAGCGCGGCTTTCGTTATGACTCGTCGCTGATGGGCTCGGACGCGCCGTATTGGGTGGCGGCAGGTGAGTCGTCGCTGGTCGAGCTGCCGATCCACTGGGCGCTGGACGATTATCCCTACTTCGTCTTCGCGCCGACCGACGGTCGCCGCCTGATGGCCGCGCCCGAACAGGTGGAGTCGGCGTGGCAGGCAGCCTTCGACGAACTCCACCGGCGCGGCGGCGTGTTCACGCTGACGATGCACCCGTACATCATCGGCCGGCCGGGGCGCGTGGCGATGCTGGAGCGGCTGATCCAGTACATGCGCTCGCGGTCGGGCGTCCGCTTCGCGCGGGCGGTAGACGTCTGCGACGAGTTCGCCCAGGACTGGCCAGCGGCAGCGAGCTAAGCGCTTCCCCTTTGGGGGAGCTCTGGACTCCGTCGTTCCTGCGCAAGCAGAGGCTGCCCCTGGCTTGAACAGGGGACCCATCTCCTGTGCCGCTTGCGGACGCCCCCCTCCGCCCCTTCGGGGCGCCTCCCCCGTTGGGGGAGGTCTGGGATTGGCGCGATCGGGGTAGGCTGCGGGCATGGATTTGGCTCGGTATGAACGGGCGATTGCAGCTATTGATGCGGCGAATGCGGATGATCTGTTCACGCTGGTCATCAATGGCGCTGCGCTGCCCAAGGAGCAGACGCACGCTGAGATGATGACGCGCTGGGTGCGGGCGTTGGACCCGTCGGCCTCGGAGGAGCTGCTGCTGGCGGCGCGGGCGCATCACATTCGGCGCTGGATGATTCCCCGTTCGACGTTCCCGGCCGGGCGCGCGGCGTATCTGCGCTGGCGGCGCGCCCTGCACGCGGTCCATGCCGAGCTGACGGCGGCGATCCTCGAGGAGTGCGGCTACCCGCAGCGCTCGGTCGAGCGGGTCGCGGCGCTGGTCGCCAAAGCGGATCTGCTCCAGGCCGGCGACCGCGACGCGCAGACGCTGGAGGACGCGCTCTCGCTGGTCTTCCTCGACACCCAGCTGGAAGCGCTGCTGGACGACCTTGACGAGCGCCAGCTGCGGAGGGCGCTGGGCCGGACGTGGCGGAAGATGTCGGCGGACGGCCAGGCGGCGGCGGGCGAGCTGGCGCTGTCGGAGCGGGCGACCGCCGCGCTGACCCAGCTGGTGGACGGGTTTGCGCGATGACGGAGACAGAACGACCGCGCGACCGCTATACGCACGGGCACCACGAGTCGGTGGTGCAGTCGCACGCGCGGCGGCGAGCTGAGGGCGAGGCCTGGTTCCTGCTGCCCAAGCTCACGCCCGGTCAGCGCCTGCTCGATGTGGGCTGCGGCCCGGGCACGATCACGGCGGGTCTGGCGCGGGCGGTTGCTCCCGGACCGGTGATTGGACTGGACGCGGCGGCGGCAGTCCTCGAACAGGCGCAGGCGCACGCGGTTGAGCAGGCGATTGCGAATGTCGAGTTCGTCTGCGGCGACGTGTACGCGCTGGACTTCGCGGACGAGTCGTTCGATGTCGTCTACGCCAACCAGCTGTTGCAGCATCTGACCGAGCCGGTGCGGGCGATTCAGGAGATGCGCCGCGTGCTGAAGCGCGGCGGGCTGCTCGCCGCGCGCGACGCCGACTACGCGACGATGTCGCCTTGGCCCAAGTTTCCCGAGTTTGACGACTGGAATCGGCTCTATCACGCGGTCGCTTACCGCAACGGCGCCGAGCCGGACGCGGGCCGTCAGCTGCTCCACTGGGCGCGGTCAGCCGGGTTCACCGAGGTCGAGTTGCACCCCAACGTCCAGGAGATGGACGGCGAAGAGGCGCGCCTCTGGGGCCGCACCTGGGCGCAGCGGATTCTCCATTCCAGCGTCGCCGACCAGGCGCAGGAGTACGGCTTGGCGGATCAGGATGAACTCCAGCGCCTCGCCCACGGCTGGGCCACCTGGGCCAAGACCCAGTCCCCCTTCTTCATGTTCACCCAAATCGCCGTGCTGGCGGTGGGTTAGGCGTCGAAGCTGACTTCGATGAGGGGGGAGCCGTCGACCCAGGCCTGGACGTTGGCTTCGTTTATGTACTCGCTCAGCTTCTTGGCGGAGAGGAAGACCTGGCGCTTTTCCTCGGGGTCGGTGACGGCGCGGGCTTGGCCGTCGAGGTCGGCCTCGGTGGTCTGCTTGAAGTGGAAGGTGATCGCGGGGTTGGCGAGGACGTTGGCGTACCACGAGCGCGGGCCGGGGCGGCCGGTGATGTAGTAGCGGTCATCGACGTTGTGGAACCAGATTTCGAGCCGCTTTGGCTCGCCGCTGCTGCGGCCGATGGTGGTGATGTCGATCACCAGGTCATTGGCGAGCGCCTGGGCGATGGCCGGGTCGGAGGCTGAGGTCATAGGGAACCGCCGTTCTGGGTCGTGTGCGCGCGTTCGTGTTCGAGAAACCATTCTTTGCGGTGCAGGCCGCCGCCGTAGCCGCCGAGCCCGCCGTCGGAGCGCACGATCCGATGACAGGGTACGGCGATCCCGACCGGGTTGCGGCCCGTGGCCGTGCCGACTGCGCGGTAGGCGGCAGGCTTGCCGACGGCGCGGGCGATCGCCTGGTAGGAGACCGTCTGGCCCGCGGGCACTTCGCGGATCGCCTGCCAGACGGCGCGTTGGAAGTCCGTGCCTTCGGGGTCAATCTCGATGTCGTCAATAGCGCTCACGTCGCCGGCGAAGTAGGCGGCGACCGCATCGCGCACGCGCTCGGCTTCGCGGGACAAATCCGCCTCGCCGCCCTCTGCATCCGGCGAGAGCACGGGCCGTCCCCACGTCTCCATAAATCCCGCCTCGCGCAGGGCGCCGTCGCGGATCGCCAGGTACATGGCACCCAGCGGCGTCTCGATCCAGCAGTGCTCTTCCATGACGCGCTCCGGTCTGTTGGAGTTTGCGGTGAACGCAGCGTAGACAATCGCTGGATAGAACTCAAGTTCTATGACGCGAGCGGCCTGCCGGCGCGCGGTAATCTGCCCTCAGACTGAGCGCAGCGGAAGTAGGGAGCGGCGATGTCCGAACGCGACACGCGGACCGTGCGGCTGACCGATCTGGCGCGTTGCGGCGGTTGAGGCTCCAAGTTTGGCCCCGAGGGGCTGGCGCACGTGCTGCGCCATCTGGGTCCGCAGTTTCCGCCCGAGGCGCATCCCGAGCTGCTGGTCGGCCTGGCGCGGCCCGACGACGCCGCCGTCTACGCGCTGGACGACGAGCGCGCGCTCGTGCAGACGCTGGACTTCTTCGCGCCGCTGGTGGACGATCCCTACCAGTTCGGCGCGATTGCGGCGGCGAACGCGATGTCGGATGTGTACGCGATGGGCGGCCGCGTGCTGTTCGCGCTGAACATCGCGGCCTTCCCCGACGATCTGCCGCCCGACGTGATCGCCGAGGTGTTGCGCGGCGGCGCGGACAAGGTGCGCGAGGCGGGCGCGGTGATCGCGGGCGGTCACACGATCATCGACGAGGAGCCGAAGTACGGGCTGGCCGTGACCGGAGAAGTGCCGCGCTCCCAGATCCGCACCACGGGCGGCGCGCAGCCGGGCGACACGATCATCCTGACCAAGGAGCTGGGCACCGGCGTGCTGATCGGCGCGAATCAGCAGGGCGCGGTCGCGGCGGACGACTGGGAGGCGGCCGTCGGGCAGATGATGGCGCTGAACCGGGACGCGGCCGAACTGGCGGCGGAGCCTGACCTGGCGCGGGGCGTCCACGCGATCGCCGATGTGACCGGCTTCGGCCTCGCTGGGCATCTGCACGAGATGGCGGAGCTGAGCGGCGCGGCGATTGAGATTGAACTTGGCGCAGCGCCGGCGCTGGGCGGGCTCGCGGAAGCGGTCGCCGCCGGGTTCGGCAGCGGCGGCCAGGGCCGCAACCGCGAGTACTACGGCGCGCGGCTGACGGTCGAGGCGGAGCGCCCGCTGACCGCCTTCGAGGAGGCGCTGCTCTATGACCCGCAGACCTCGGGCGGCCTGCTGATCGCCGCCGGAATCATCGAAGCGCCGCATCTGCTCCACGAGCTGCGCCAGCGCGGCGTCGCCGCTGCGCCGGTCGCGCGCGTGACCGAAGCCGTCGACGGCGGGCGGCTGAGCGTGATCGCGCCGGAGACGACGCGTGGCTGACTTCGACGCCGAGATCGCCGTGATCGGAGCGGGCATTCTCGGCCTCGCAACGGCGATGGCCCTGGCTCAGCGACAGCCGGGGATGCGGGTGCTCTGTCTGGAGCAGGAGGCGGGCGTCGGGCGGCACCAGAGCGGCAACAACTCGGGCGTGATCCACTCTGGTCTTTACTACCGGCCCGGATCGGCCAAGGCGCGGATGGCCGTCGCCGGCGCGGAGCGGATGTACGCGTTCTGTGCGGAGCACGGGATCGGCGCGGAACGCTGCGGCAAGGTCGTCGTGGCGACGGACGAGTCGGAGCTGGAGCGGATGCGCGAGCTGCAGCGCCGCGGCGAGGCCAACGGCGTGCCCGAGATCCGCGAGCTGGGTCCCGACGAACTGCGCGAGTTCGAGCCTCACGCAGCCGGCGTGCGGGCGCTGCACATCCCCTCAACGGGCATCGCGGATTATGCGGCGGTCTGCCGCCAGTACCGCGAGCTGCTGGAAGCGCAGGGCGGCGCGGTGCGGCTGCGCTCGCGCGTGTCGGGCGTGCGCGTGGACGCGGACGGCGTCCAGCTGGCGACGGCGAGCGGGACAGTGCGTTCGCGTTATGTGGTCAACTGCGCCGGCCTGCAGGCTGACCGGCTGGCGCGGCGGGCGGGCGCGGCGCAGGCGCGGGACTTGCGCATCGTGCCGTTCCGCGGCGAGTACTACGACCTCGTCCCGGAGGCGCGGGGGATGCTGCGGAACCTGATCTACCCGGTGCCCGATCCGGCGTTTCCGTTTCTCGGGGTGCACTTCACGCGGCGGCTGGACGGGTCGGTGGAGGCCGGCCCGAATGCGGTGCTGGCGCTCAAACGCGAGGGCTACCGCTGGCGCGACGTCTCCGCGCGCGACGCGGCGGAGTCGCTCAGCTGGCCCGGCTTCCTCCGCCTGGCGCGGAGTCACTGGCGGACGGGGCTGGGCGAGGTCTGGCGCAGCGCGAACAAGTCCGCCTTCGTGCGGGCGCTGCAACGGCTGATGCCCGAGCTGGAGGGCGTCCAGCTGGTGCGCGGCGGGGCCGGCGTCCGCGCGCAGGCGCTGAGACGCGACGGCTCGCTGGCGGACGACTTCGAGATCGCCCGTCAGGATCGCCTCATCCACGTCCTCAACGCGCCCAGCCCGGGAGCGACGGCCAGCCTCCTCATCGGAGAAGAGATCGCCGCAACGGCCACCCAAACCTGGCTAGACGGCTAGGTAGTTGGGGCCGAGGCGACTGAACGGCGCGCCTGTTCGACTGCAGCTGCGGTCAGCGCTGTCAGTTCGGTGCTGGCCATGGCGCTGAACAGGACTGCCTCACTTTGCCGGGCGATGATCTGCGCCGCCAACTGCAACTCTTGCGGGACGAGGCCGCCATCGATTCGGGACGCGTCACGGTAGTGATTGATCAGGGCGGCGCGCACCTGGGAGTGATTGATGGTGGTGATGCGACGGACCGAGTCACCGACCAAGCGAGCCCAGGCATCGTTGTTGGAGTGGAGCACGCGATGCGCGGTCTCAGGGTCGAGCCGGTCCGGCCAGGTGTCAGAGGCCTGGCGCGCGATCATCCCGCGCCACCAGGCGCGGGCGAGGGGACAGTCGCTGAGCACGGAGACCTTGCCGCGCACGTGGGGTAGGCCACCCAGGCGGCGCAGCAGATTGCGGGTGGCAGCCTCCAGTTTGTCTGGGGGATTACCGCTCTCGAGCGCGCCGCAGAGGGACGCCTCGAGCTGTGCGCCGAGCCGTCCCGCTTCGATCCAGCGAATGTGGCAGAGCGTCCAGAAGAGCGGTTGGGCGGCCTGACGCGGTTCGATCTTGTCTTTCCACGCGCGGCAGCATTCCACCTCCAATTCGAGCGGGGGATTGCGGAACTCGCCCGGTTCGATGTTGCGGGGCAACAGGGGCGCGGCAATCGTCTCGGCGCCCGGCACGCCCAGTTGTTCCCGCAGATAGGCGACCAGCGCATCCGGGCCGTCGCGCACCGCGGCTCGTAGCGCCTGTTGCCGTTGCGGTACCTCGGCGTCGTGCGCCGCGTTCCCATTGGAGGTGAGCTTGCGCTGCCAGTCGGAGAAGCGCTGATTGGTCTTGACGGTCAGCTGTTTCATTCGTCGTCGTCTTGACTGAGCTCAACCTGAAAGGGCTCGATGGCGGTGGCGGCCCGGGCGGGATCGAACTCGTTTGCCTCGGCTTGCCAGTCGGGAACACCGGCTTCCTCCAGGCGCCCGATGATCTTGTCCAGCACGGGGAACGCTGCGCCGTCACTCTCTTCGTCCGGCCGGTCCAGTGCGGGAATCTGGCCGGACGCGGCGATCAGGGCCGCGATCTGCAGATCGCGGCTGCTGCGGGCGCGTTCGTAAGTGCGGGCGGCGAGGTAGACGTTGAAACGCAGATCGCCAGTGGTGTCCGGCTTCACCTCCATTGCGCCTTCGGGGAGGTCAGGGTTGACATGGAAGCGGAGGATCGAGCTGGCGAGGGTGTTGACCGGTCGGAGCAGGCCGCGGACCAGCCAGCGGCCGGCGGGGACGCGAATCGGTTCGCGGCCCCACAGATCGATCAGGCCGTGCGGGTCGAGCGTGGTCTCCCTCATTGCGATCAGGCCGGGCAGCAGGAAGGCGTCGCCGTAGACGGCGTCGGCGTTCCATTCGGCGCTGACCTCGGGGGTCGCGCTGGTTGCCCACTGGGCGAAGAGCGTGCTCGGACAGCGCAGTTCCACGGCCCACTGGGCGTCGCCGCTGTCGATCAACGCCTGCAGCTGGGGCGCGTTGCGCAGCGTGTGTCTCACGGTCATCTTGCCGCTGCGGACGGTGAGCTCGGCCTGATACTCGGCGTGCTGCCAATCGAGCGAGGAGCCGTCTTCGAGCAGGAGCGGCACGCGCTGTTGGGGCACGGGGTGCATGCGGCTACGCCTCCACCGGTTGCGGTTGCACAGCCTGTTGGCGGCGGCGAATCAGATCGACATGGAGGACGGCGGCGGCCTCGATCGGTTCGGTGAGCACGATCGCAACGCGTTGGGATTCCCGGTTGGGCGCGATGGCGATCTCCTGTTTGCCGCCAGCGTCGATGCTCTGCAGTGGCTCTCCGTTCCCTGCCCGCATTTCCAGGCGCTTGATCTTGAGCCAGCTCGGCGGGATCGGTTGATCGCAGGAGGAGTCGGAACCGGAGGCGGCGCGCAGGCGAAGCAGGAGTTCGTCGCTGCGGTCGATCTGCTCGCCCAGCTGGATCTGCGCTTCGAGCCGGTCGACGCGGCCGCCCGGATCGATCCCATTCGGTTGCGGCAGGACGGTTGAGCGGTACTTCACGACACGGCCGCCGGCGAGTGAGCGGCGCGGGCGGCGGCGTCCGCTGTGCTGACCGTGTTGCTCGCCTGAGCTCGGGTCAGCATCATCGTCAGGCTGCGCATCCGTGCCGTCCGCTCCCGCGCCGGCTGCGCCAGGCTGATACTGAGGCAACTGGGGTTCTGGAGGCGACGGCAACGGGCGCACCGCTTGCTCGTCGAACACGGCGATATCCGCGTCGAAGCTGTCCTCCGAGTCGACCTGGCCAGCTTCGTCCCGCAGTTGTTCCGCCAGCTGCCTGAGCATCTCGCGCAGCTGGGATTGCTCGCCTTTGCTCAGCTTGCGCAGCTTTGAGAGATCCCGATGTTCGGGCCCTTCCGAGTGGCGGATGAGGTCGTAGAACTCGGTGTGATCCTCGGGGTCGGCGTCCGAGAGCAGCACCACGGCGTCGAAGGGGCGGACGCCGTTGAAGTCGCCGGTGGCGAGCTGCGGGGCGTCGTTCGTAATCCACATCCCGTCGCGGAACACCTGGACGCGGGCACGTTCGCCGGGAGCATCGAGCCGGCGGAACCAGACTTCGACTGAGCGGTCGATCGGGTTCGCCAACCGGCGCCCCGTTTGCAGCGTCTGCAGCGCCCGGTAGCCTTGTGAGCCAGGGAACCAGCCTTTGGCTGGCGCGCGCTTCTGTCCGCTGACTTGCTCCAGTGCGCGTTCGACCGTCTGCTGGTCAATGCGGATGTGCTGGTCGGTTCCTTCGATGCTGACCGTGACCGTCATCTTGTCTTGATGGATTGCGCCGACGAAGTTGAGGGCGGCAACGCGAGTGATGGCGCGCATTGCGCTCTGAGCGTCGTCGTTGTGGAAGTGGTTGAAGCCGCAGATCGCGACGACTGTGCCGCTGTCGGTGATCTGATCGAGTTCGGTCTGCAACAGCGGGGGCACTGTGTTGGGGAAGTCGGCGTTTTGGAGGCTGAAGTCGCCCTCCAGCGCGGGCGGGAGCATCCAGTAGCCGTCGCGATCGCGGTGCTTGCCCGCGAACTGGTGGGAAGCGAGGATGGCGCGGCCGCCGACGATGTTGGCGGCGGGTCGGCGGCCGGCGTAGAGCACGTAGTGCAGGTCGGAAGCGTTGTAGGCGGTCAGGTGGCCGAGGCCGTAGGAGCCGGCGCCGGTTGTCGCCTTGTCGCTGTTGCCTTCCGAGATCAGCGCCTTGAGGCGTTCCCGATTGAGGCCGACGCCGTTGTCGCGGCAGAAGAGGACCCACATCCGACGTTCACTCAAGACGTTGTCGATTCGCTGGATCACGTCGCGTTCGTCATGGGTCAGGCCGCCGCGACGCGCTTCGCGTTCACG
This sequence comes from Dehalococcoidia bacterium, assembly GCA_965200625.1. Taxonomy (GTDB): domain Bacteria; phylum Chloroflexota; class Dehalococcoidia; order Bin125; family Bin125; genus Bin125. The sequence continues at coordinate 153,480 of OZ241375.1, read as the reverse complement.
GCGGGCGGCGTCGAACGCCAGTCGATAGCGCCTGACGCCATGCAGGTCGGAGAGGGCGCGGCGGGCGATGGTGAAGTGAATCTCCGCACGCTCGCGCCTGGCTTCGCGGACCGAGGCGTCGAGTCCGTTCTGGAGCAATTCGCGTACAACCGAGTCAGGCTCGCCGGCCTGCTGACTGGTGGTCAGGGAGGTGAAGCCGTCGATCTTGTAGCCGAGCGGGAAGATCAGGTCTGGTTGTTGCATGGCGTCGGAGTTCGCTGACTTCTCGCGGGGTTAGTCCGTGCAGTCGCAGCTGGGGGAGCCGGTGGTGTAGCGGCCCGTTAGGGAGTGGGTCGGGTCGGCGATTTGTGGGAAGCGGGGGCCGTTGACGCCGAAGAAGCCGAAGGTGCTCACGCCGTCGCCGTTGCGGGCGGGCCGATGTTGGCGGTAGCGCTGCTCGATGTCTGACCACCACTGGATGTCGGAGGGGGCGTTGGCGACACGGTCGGGGTCGGGCTGCTGCGCCTGACGCTGGAGCTGGCGGGTGCCCTTCATGAAGCAGTAGACGCAGTTGCCCGCGCCCTCGGGGGTGTCCAGGCCGAAGTCCTGGCGGCCCCACCAGGCCGCGATCTCCGCCTCGCCCCAACCGGCGTCGGCGAGCGGGAAGTAGGGGCGCTCGCCCGGCGGTTGGGCGCGGATGCTGCACTCACGGCCGCCCGCGCCCTCGGCGAAGAGGGAGCGCGAGAGGACGCGGTTGACGCGGCGCTCCTCGTCGGCGCGCAGGCCGAGCAGGGTGACGAACGCGACCGCCTCGCGCCCCCAGATGGGCGCGACGCCGGCCGGGTCGAGGCGGGGGCGCTCAGCGATCGGCGCGTCGGTGAAGTCCTGCCAGCGCTGGGCCGGGCGCGACGGCGGGCGCTCGATCATGCAGGCGACGCGGCGCTGGTAGTCGGCGCTGGCGGCGGTGCCGCGGTTGGCGCGATAGCGGCGCTCGGCGAGGTCGGCGGTCAGGTAGGCGCGGTCGCCGTGGTGACCGTCGTGGCGCGGACCGTCCGCGCCGCCGAGCCACTCGGCGAGCAGCAGGTGGGCGGGGTAGAGCTTGAGCTTGGCGGTGCAGCTGCGGCTGTGGGGACTGGGCAGCTGACCCTGGAAGGAGAGCATCTCCTCGAAGACCTCGCCGCGCGAGCGGTAGCCGTTGGGATCCTGTTCGATTGGGCGGCGCGTGACCAGGCGGTAGGACTGGCGGCGGCGGTAGACGCCGCGGTAGGCGTCCTCGACGGTGCAGAACTCGTACCAGAGGCAGGGGAGGCCGTACTCGCGCTCGAGTCGGTCGCAGCAGCGCTGCGCGAAGGCGTAGGTGCTGGGATGCTCGGCGGAGGTGTTGGCGAAGAGCGCAACGTCGCCGCGCTCGGGCAGCAACGCGCCCGCCTCGGCGAGGGACAGCGCCAGCGCAGCGGAGGAGCGTCCGCCGGAGAACTTGACGATGTGGGGGAGATCAGCGTGGCGATCGTCGCGGTAGACGATCCGCGTTAGCGCTTCGGAAACAACGGCAGCAGATGGGGGGGGGGGGGGGGGGGGGACATTGATCGGAGTGTAGCAGGGGTGGGCGTAGACTCTGAGCCATGAGTACTTCAGACCTGACTACCTCAGAACTGCGCGCGCCGCTGGACGGCGTCCTCGTGATCAATGCCGGGCAGATTTTGGCGGCTCCGTTCTGCGCGACCATGTTGGCTGAGTTTGGCGCGGACGTGATCAAGCTGGAACGGCCCGGCGCGGGCGAGCCGAACCACGGCACGATCTCCTACGTGCAGGAGAACCGCTCGCAGCGCGGCATCACCTGCAACCTCGCCGATCCGCGCGGCAAGGAGCTGTTCCGACGGCTCTGCGAGCGGGCCGATGTGCTGGTCGAGAATTTCCGGCCGGGCACGCTGGAGAAGATGGAACTGGCGCCCGACGCGCTGCGCGAGCGGAATCCGGGCCTGGTCGTGACGCGCGTCTCGGGCTACGGGCAGACGGGGCCGTACCGCGAGAAGGCGGGTTTCGACCGCGTCGCGCTGGGCTTCGGGGGGATGACGTATCAGACCGGCTGGGCGGATGGTCCGCCGGTGCGGCCCGGCTACATGGTCGCGGACTACAGCGCGGGCGTTTTCGCGGCGATGGGGACGCTGCTGGCGCTGCGCGCGCGCGAGGTCAACGGCGGGTTGGGGCAGGACGTGGACGTGGCGCTCTACGAGGCAATCTGGAAGCAGTCGGGCACTCATGCGGCGCAGTACTTCCACACTGGTCAGAACCGCGAGCGGAGCGGCAACTACTGGCCGGGCGTGGTGCCGGCGGAGCAGTTCGAGACGGCGGACGGCCACCATCTGATCATCAATGCGACGACGCAGGGCACGTTCGTGCGGCTGGTCGGGGCGATGCAGCGCGAGGAGCTGCTCCAGGATCCGCGCTTCGAGGTGCACCGCGACCGACGCCGCAACTATGAGGCGATCCACGCGATCGTGGGTGAGTGGGTGGCGACGCTGACGCTGGAGCAGGTGCAGGCGAAGCTGGACGCGGCCGGCGTCCCGGCGACGAAGGTCTACGCGACCTCGGACGTGATGGCGGACGAGCATTACGCGGCGCGGGGGCAGATTCTGGAGGTGCCGTCGGAGCAGCACGGGACGGTGCCGCAGCCGGGCATCGCGCCGCGGCTGTCGCTGACGCCGGGCGGGGTCAAGCATCGCGCGCCCACTCTCGGCGAGCACAACCGCGAGGTCTACGGCGGAATGCTCGGCGTCAGCGACGCGGAACTGGAGCAGCTCGCGGCGGACGGAGTGATCTGATGGCCAACCGCGCGCTTGGGGGCGCAGTCGTGGAGCGCTCGCTGACGGCCTTTCTCGATGGTGAGGATTCGCTGGGGATCGAGAACATCATCCACTCCACCGCGGGCGCGGCGCGCTATGGCTTCTCGGGGCCGCTGGTCGGTGGAGTGACAGTGTACGCCTGGGCGGTCGGCGCGTTGGTGGAGGCGTTGGGCGCGGACTGGATGGAGTTGGGCTGGGTCGAGTTTCAGCTGCGGCGGCCGGTCTATCCCGGCGAGCGGATCACGACTCGCGTCGAGCCTGCTGAGCCCAGTGATAGGGGCGGCGTGTCCTTCGCCATGACCAAGGGCGACGGCGAGGTCGCGGTGCGCGGGACTGCCGGGTTGGGGATTGCGGAGTTTTACGACGCGATCACGTCGGCGGCCAACCGTGCGCCGCAACCGCGGCCGGCCGAGCGTCCGCCCTTGACGATGGAGCACTTGCCGATTGGCGGCGACATGCCGGCGATGGCGATTGACTTGAGCCAGGTGGAGGCGGAAGCCTACGCCGACGAGTTCGCGCGCGACGCCGATCCGCGCTGGCGTGGGCCGCGGGGGCGCGTTCATCCGGCCTGGATCGCGCTGCGCGTCAATCGACTACTTGAGCACAGCTGGCGCTACACCGCGGCGATCCATGCGTCGAGCCAGATCCAGCATCTAGCCGCCGTCCGCCCCGAGCAGCGACTCGTGGTCAGCGGGCGGATTCCGACCGCCTATGAGCGGCGCGGGCACCAGTACGCGGTGCTCGATGTGACGCTGACAGCGGCGGATGGGCAGGAGTTGGCGCGGATGCGTCAGCCGACGATCTATGCGCCGGCGATGCGTTAGGTAAGGTACGGAACAAGTCCTGCGTGTGCGGATCTTGAGGGAGACTGACGATGACGACTGAGACGATTGAGCGCTCGATCACGGCGTTTCTGGATGGTGAAGACTCGCTTGAGATCGACAACATCATCCACTCGACCGCGGGGGCGGCGCAGTTTGGTTTTCAGGGCGCGTTGGTTGGCGGGGTGACGGTCTACTCGTGGGCAGCGCCGGCGCTGATTGAGGGGCTGGGCGAGGACTGGCTGGATCGCGGTTGGATCGACTTCCGCCTACGCCGCCCGGTCTATCCCGGCGACGAGATCACGACGCGCGTCACGCCCACGGACGCGGGCGTGGAGTTCACGATGGCGAAGGCGTCGGGCGAGGTCTGCATCGCCGGCGCGGCGGGGATGGGCGAGGCGGCGTTCTACCGCGACCTCGCGGTGGCGCAGAATCGGGCGGCGGCAGCGCCTGCCGATCCGCGGACGTTGCTGACGCCGGAGAACCTGCCGGTCGGCGAGGATCTGCCAGCGATGGCGGTGCCGATGTCCATCGCGGAGGCGGCGGCGTACGCCGATCAGTTTGCGCGGGATTCGCATCCGCGCTGGCGGGGCGAGGGCACGCGGCTGCATCCGGGCTGGATCGCGGGTCGCTGCACGCGGTTGATTCGGCATACCTACACCTACCGCGCCGGCATCCACGCGGGCAGCCAGATTCAGATGCTGGGTCCGGTGACCGCCGGGCAGACGCTGGTCGTCTCGGGGCATATGACGGACGGCTACCGGCGCAAGGCGCACGAGTACTGCCTGCTCGATGTGACGATCAGCGCAGAGTCGGGCGAGGAGCTGGCGCGGCTGCGGCATCGGACGATCTACCAGGTGGGCAACGCCTGAGAGGGTGGGCAGCACCGGAGGCGGGCCGGGAACGGCGTCCCGGAGGTTCAGTTGAGCCAGCGCCGCCAGGCTATCCAGCAGACGGCGAAGAATAAGCCGAAGGCGGCGGCGATGTAGACGAAGACGCGCGCGACGTCGACCAGCGGCTGGTGGTAGATGATGCGGACGGGGAGGGCGCTGAGGTAGACCCAGTCCTCGCTGCCGAGCTCGTCGAGGGTGATCGGCTCGGGACGGGGGAATCGGGTGCTGTCCCAGGTGCGGTTGGGGCGGACGACGCGTAGGCCGAGCTTGACCTCGGAGTCGGAGAGGCCGCGCATCGTGATGCGCACGCGGCTGGGGGCGTTGTCGGTGTCGTTGGAGAGGACGATCGGCTCGGTGTAGATCGAGCGGGGGCGGTTGGTCAGGGAGAGATCGAGATCGGGGCCGTCGGCCTCGTAGAGGTGGACGAAGCCTTCGTGGTCGGTCTCGCGGACGCCGAGTTCGGCCTGCTGGTCGCCGGTGCTGCGCAGGCCGATCTCGATGAAGACGACGCGGGCGGGCTTGTCGACGCCGAAGGCCCAGATGCCGGCGCCGATGACGAGACCGACGAGGGCGACGATGATCCAGTTCTGGAGGGAGAATTTCGGGACTTGCACTAAGCTAGCGTATCGACCGATGGCCTGTGCGCTAGTGCGGACTGGACGTTGGGCGGGGCGGACTCTGGGTGGAGGGGGCGACAGGTTGGTGAGGTGAGTCGGGCGTAGACTGTTCGCATGGCGCGAAGCATCTCGGCGTTCCAGTCCTGGCGGCAGCACACGTTTGCGGCGCTTGAGAACCGTCATTTCCGCGTGCTCTTCATCGGCACGCTGTTCGCGACGTTCGCGTACATGATGATGATGCTGGTGATGTCGCTGGTCGCCTACGACCTGAGCGGCAACAACGCGTCGGTGGGGTTGATTGCGGCGGGCGTCGGGGTGGCGATGCTGCTGGCGCCGTTTGGCGGGGTGATTGCGGATCGGGTGGATCGCAAGTGGCTAATTGTGTTCGGGCAGGGCGGCGGGGCGGCGATGCTGCTGCTGACCGGGCTGCTGCTCGTCTTCGACGTGATGACGCTGCCGCTGATGTTCGCGCTGATGATGGTGCTCGGCTTCACCTTCGTGTTGATGGGTCCGGCGCGCAACGCCTTCACCGCGGATCTGGTCGGGCCGCGGCTGGTCGGCAACGCGATCGTCCTGAGCCAGCTGGCGCACACCTGGGGCCAGCCACTCTCGCCGTTCGTGGCGGCGATTCTGGTCGAGTCGGTGATCGGTTCGGGCGGCACCTACATCGTGATGGGCACGCTGGTCTCGATCGGCGTGTTCACCGTCGCGGTCATGCCCAACCGCAAGAATTCGATGCCGGCGCGGTCAGCGGCGGGCGCGGATGCGTCCCCACGCGGCAGAACCGGGGCCGGGGCGACGATTGCGGGCGTGCTGCGCGACATTGCCGACGGGGCGCTCTACGTGATGCGGCGGCCGCAGCTGCGGTTGATGATGCTGCTGTTTGTCAGCGGGGTCGTGCTGGGCTCGATCTTCCGCATCCTGCTGCCCGCCTTCCTCGATCGGCAGCTGGGCGAGGACCCGAACGATATCGGCCTGCTGATGCTGGTCTACGGGATCGGCGCGGCGCTGATCTCGCTGGTCGTCGCCGGGGCGGCGACGACGCGCTGGGCCTGGCCGGTGATCTTTGTGATGACCGCGGTCATGGGACTGGCCTACCTGATCATGGCGGGCGCGCCGAATATGGGGGTGCTGCTGATTGCGATGGCGCTGCTGGGTCCGGGGATGCAGGGGCCGGTGATGATCCTGCAGGCGCGGATCATGATGCACACGGAGTCGGCCTACTACGGGCGGGTGATGTCGTTCACAATGATGTCGTGGGGCGTGCAGATGCTGGTCGGGCTGCCGGCGGGGATTCTGGCCGACCTGCTGGGCGAGCGCGAGGTCTTCGCGGGGATTGGGTTGGCGGGCTTCCTGGTAACGGGTCTGGGCGTGATGGGCTGGCTCGCGATCCGCAAGCACGATCAGCGCCCGGCGCTGCCGCCGCTCCCGACGCCGGCGGCGGCCGCGCACCCGAATGGCAACGGCGCTGCCGTGCCTGTTCTGCCGCCGCCGCTGCTCCGCCCGGTTGCTCTGATGTCGGGTCAGAAGATCGACAGCTGAGGCTGCCCGCTGCTGTCGCGGAGGGACTGGAGGGGGGGGCACCCGCGCGCTGCTTGACGGCGGGCAGCCACCCCTCTGCCTTCGGCATCTCCCCCCCAGAGGGGGGGAGAGTGGAAGAGGTAGGCATCTCCCCCCAGAAGGGGGAGAGGGGAGAGCGTCTGTCCTGCCCCTTTGGGGGGAGAGGGGAGCAAGTTCACGCTGCCCTTCCGGGTGCGCCCGCTTCCCCCCGCTGGGGGGAAGCGGGCGCGGCGGGACTGGAGGGGGCTTCCCCGCGCTTATGCGGGGGCCACAGGCGGGCCGTGGGTGTGGTTTTCCAGCGCCTCGAGCCGCTGCTCGATTTTGGCGAGCCGGGTCTCCGTACTGGACGGCAGCATTTCCTCAATCCGCGCCAGCAGCGCCGTCCAGGGGAAGTCGGGGCCGGGATCGGTCTTCTGGCGGGTCAGCTCGCTGTGGCCGATGTGGTGCGTCCGACTGATGGGGATGCCGTACTTCTGGCAGATGTACGCCGACCAGGCGGCGACGGCCTCGAACTGGCGGCTGCCGGGGCGGAAGGTCTTGCCGATCGCGTGCGCGTAGCCCTCGATCTCGATTGAGATCAGGCAGACGTTGTAGCTGATGTACTCGTCGCGCCACCAGACCGGGCGGGGGTGGCTCAGGTCGCGGCTGCGGACGCCCTGCGCCCAGGCGAAGTCCGCGTCGCGCACCATCTGGTAGAGATCGCCGTCGGAGTCGGCGTAGTAGTGGGTGCTGGCGTTGGCGCGGGGGTCCTGGAACCAGGCGGGGGTGACCTCGTTGTCGTCCCAGGGTTCCTCGGGCGTGTGGTAGCAGATCGCGAGCATCCGCCGGGCCGCGCCCGAGTAGGGGCGCGCGGCGGCGGCGGCGTAGTTCGACGGATGCGCGGGACGCCAGAGGGTGCGCGCGCCGGCGGGCAGGCCGCGCAGTTCCTCCAGATCGGGCGCGGCGGGGATGGGTGGCGTCACTGCGAGCCTCCGCTCTTGTGCTCGCGGATGCGCAGGAGGCCGTAGCCGGCGGCGATCGCGATGGCGATGGAGCGCACGGGGTCGGAGGCGGCGACGCCGACGGCGCCGGTCTCGAGCAGCGCCCAGACGCTGATCATGCCGAGCGCGATCAGGGCGCGGACGCTGCCCCTGGGCAGCCAGAGGGGATTGGGCGGGGGCGGGTCGGGCGGGGGCGCGGCGTCGGGGAAGGGGGAGTCGGCGCGTCGAGTCATGTCAGTTCCTCTCGGGGTGGGGGCGCGGCGATCAGCCGCCGCGCATGATGAAGGCGGAGCCCAGGCCGATGGCGGCGAGCAGGACGGTGCCGCCGCCGAGGGCGAGGTAGAGGCGGTCGATGCGGGCGTCGATCTGGTCGAGTCCGCCCTCGATCCGCTGGAGGTACTGCCAGAGGGCGTCGGTGGCGCCGCTCTGGCACTCGGTGGCGCAAGCGCCGCCCGACCCCGCCGGGGGGGCGGAGTCGGGCGGTGGCCGGTTGGGGGAGAAGGTCGGTCGGGACATGGTTGGCTCCTGTCTGGGGCGACTGACTGGGTTAGGCACTGGTCTGTTCGCGGTCGGACGGGCGGGCGGGGAAGGAGTTGCGCTCGCGGACCGCGCGCAGCCATTTGGGGGGCAGTTCGTCCGCCGCCTGCGCCTCGCGCCACCCGCTGGCGCGGTGCTTGAGGTACTTCTCGGCGGGCACCGGCTGCCAGCGCGGCTCGGGCGCGTCCGCGCCGTCCGCCGGCTCCTGCTCGTCGGGCGGGCGCATGAGGAGGTCGTAGTCCTCCAGGCCCTGGCCCTGCGCGCGGGCGTAGCTGTACTCGTGGTGGCTGAGCAGCAGCGCGCGCTCGCCGGGGCGGACCAGCGGCAGGGGCGGATTCAGCGGCGGCTGCGCCTGCGGCTCCACTTGCGGCCGAGGTCTGCGGTCGGTGTTGCGGTTGGGCTTGCGGTTGGTCTGGGTCTTGGTCGCCATTCGTTTGCTCCGTTCGTTTGTTGCCGATGGCGTTGGTTCCGGTCGGTGGAGGTCAGCTCGGACCGAAGCCGGCGTTGATCTCGGTCTCGAGCCAGGCGGCGGTCTCGATCTCGACCGCCTCGTGGGTCAGACCCTGCTCGGCGGCGGCGTCGAGCAGGAGGCGTTCGGCCTCGCGCGCGTCGTGGAAGCCGTGTCCGAGCAGGGCGTGGTTGCGGCCCGGGTAGGGGCGGCCGTGCCGATCCTGCTTGGGCTCGCGCAGACAGGCGCGCGTCGCGCGGAGTCCGCCGCCCAGCCGCGGCGCGGTGAAGCGCGTCGAGCGCAGCTGGGAGAAGTCAGCGGGCGACCAGAGGCCGCGTTCGTCGAGGGGCATGGCTTAGCCTCCGTCCGCGGTGATCTGGCAGCCGTGGTGCTTGAATCCGGCGATGCCCGCGTTGTAGTCGGCGAGCGAGCGCAGGGTCACGCCGGGCCACTCGGCCTCCTCGAAGACGGACATCTGCCAGTCCATCGAGCAGGACCAGACGAGCGCCTCGGTGCCGAACATCGAGCAGATGTAGTCGCCTGAGCCGTCGACGGCCATGTAGCCGTCGACGAAGACGGCGGTGCCCATCAAGGGGATCTCGGAGACGTGGAAGCGGCGGATCAGCTGCTCGGAGATGCCGGCGGGGATCCAGTGGGAGCCGCTGCCGACGCCGCTCGCGCCGAGGTCTTCGAGGACGTGCTCGGCGACGATCGGGGAGAGCACGGTGACGATGTCGCCGCGCGGCGGGCCGCCCTTGCTGCGGGGCACGGACTGGAGGACGCGGCGCGCCTTGCGCAGCTTGTCGAGGTCGAGCTTCACGCCGGTTGCGCCGATGTCGTTGTCGGTGTGCCAGTTGCCGAACTCGCCGGTCAGGTCGGTGTCGATGTCCTGGCCCTGGGAGAGCGCCATTTCGTCCGAGACGAGGCGGATCAGGTCGTCCTGCGAGTAGTTGATCGCGCGGATGTGGATGCGCACGTAGATGGCGCGGAAGGTGGGGGCGATCGTGTTGCTGGCCAGGGTGAAGCGCGAGGTCGTGGTCAGCTCGTCGCCCTCGCTCGGCGTCTGCACGCTGGAGACGCTGGAGACGCGCGGGATCTGGGCGCTGCTGGAGCCTTTGGGCACGATCGCCTTGCGGGCGAGGGAGAGCATCGGCGCGGACTGGGGCATCTGCGCGATGGTGCGCTCCACCATTGCGGCGTAGGAGGCCGAGATGTTGGTCGAGAGGGTGTCAGCCATGGTGGGTTCCTTTCAGTGGCTGGTCGGGTTGGGCGCCGGGATCAGGCGTTGGGGTGGGCGGCGAGCCAGTCGGCGAACTGGGCGCGCCGGCGTTGGCGGACGGGGCCCTCGCCGCTGGCGCGGATGTAGTCCGTCCACTCGGCGACGCTGCGCGGGGGAACGGTCGGCGGGCCGCCGTGCAGACCGGTGGTCGGACGCGGCTGCGCCGCATGGGCGCGGGTCTCGAACTCGCGGGTCAGCTCGCTGCGCACCGCGGCCTCGCGCTCGCGCACGGCCGCTTCGCGCTCCCGCGCGGCGCGCTCGGCGAGCAGGTCGCGCCAGGCGCGGGCGAGATCGTCGGGCTGCTCGGTCGAGGCGAGCCGCGCGCGCTCCGCGTCCGAGAGTTCGCCGATCGCGGACAGCATCGCCTCGCGCAGCACATGGCCGTCGCTCGCGCCCCCGGCCGCGCCCCCGGTCGCGTGGCTGACTGCGTGCGCGGCTGCGCCGGGGCGATCCGGTTCCGGCGGCGGGCCGTTCACGATCGGGGTGGTCTGTGCAGAAGTCATCTGCGCCTCCAAAGAAACTGAGCGCCGACGGACAACGTCCAGACGGCGCTCGGAGGCGCGCAATCCATCGGGCTAGGGAGTCGAATGTAGGCGGAGCAAAACAGAACGCAAGAGCGATGTTGTGGGCTTGGCGACATCAGGGAGCAGTGAGCGAACTGGGAAGCCCCCCTCAGTCGCTCCGCGACAGCTCCCCCAGTCGATATCTTGCCCGCATGGTTGATGTCACACGCGAACGCGATCGGGAAATGCGGACGGCCGCGTTCCAACAGATTGCCGCCCTCGCCGGGGCGGGGCCGAGCTGCCAGTGGAGCGACCTCAGCTACGGCTTTGAGTACGACGGAGCGCGGTACAGCCTGGTCAACCAACAGGGCATCTGGAAGCCGCAGCGGATGGCATTTGTGCTGTCGGTACGGACGGGTCGAGGGAGCGACGCGGAGGGGTATACCGATCACGAACGCGCCGTGCAGTCGGTTCTCGCTGGCTCGGAGACAATCGCGTATGCCTTCCGCCGGGGCAATCCCGAGCACGCTCAGAATCGATATCTGGCCGAAGCCTGCGCTGCCGGCGCGCCGCTGATTTATGTGCTTGCGCTGGATCAGGGCTATCTCGCTACCGCGCCGGTCTACATCGCCGCGGTGAACAAGCTGACTGAGACTTGCGAGCTCGCATTCGGCGCGCCCGACCGCGGGCCGGCGTTTGGTCTGCCCGATGCGGCCGAGCGGGCGGAGGGGATGCACTTCTTCCGCGAGCGCCTCGAACGCGCCCTGCCGCGCAGTCCGCTCCGCTATCCGCGCCAGCCGCCAAGCGAGCGGCGGGCGGCGGAGGATTACCAGGGCTGAGCCGCTCGGGAGTGTGCCGGCGCCCCCCTTCAGTCCCTCCGGGACAGCTTCCTCCCAGCGGGGGGAAGCATAGGGAGCGCTCCCCTCCAGGGAGTGTTTCGACCAGATCCGTCGACGGTACTGGTGGGCGCTATTCTCTGCCCATGCTCAACGACACCCGCATCCTCGACCTCACCGACGAACCGCTGGCGCTCGGCGCGCGGATGCTGGCTGATCTGGGGGCGGAGGTGGTTCGGGTGGAGGATGCTCGTGGTGATCGGCTGCGGATGCGGGAGCCGGCGCTGGACGGTGATGCGCCTCGCGTTGAGCGGGGTTGGGCGCATTTGCTCTACAACGCGGGCAAGCGGTCGGTGGCGGTGGATGTTGATGATCCGGCGACGTGGACGCAGATGGAGTCGTTGCTGCCGCGCTTTGACGCGCTGCTTGCGCCGTTGGAATCCTCGGGCGCGATGGCGGACTGGTTGGCGCGGGGACGGGAGGGCGCGTGGTCATCGGAGATTCCGGTCGTTGACGCGGTCTTCCGGCGCGGGGTGGATGAGCCGATGACGGACCTGACCGCGATGGCGGCGGGCGGGCACGTCGTGCTCAACGGTCATCCTGAGGATCCGCCGGTCTGGGCGGGCGGCAATCTGTCGCACAAGCAGGGGTCGATTGCGATGGCCGAAGCGGCGATGGCGCTGATCATGCAGCGGCGGCGGGGCGGCGGCAGCGGTCGGATTACGGTCTCCATGCAGGAGGCGGTTACGTTCACCACGCTCCAGACGGCGAGCGGCAACTGGTGGACGTGGCACGGGATGTCGCCGGACCGTCACATTCCCATCGGCGGGCCGACGACCTTCCAGGCTGGCGACGGGCACTGGCTCTCGTTCACCATTCATCCGCCGCACTGGTACCGCTTCGTGAACTGGGTGGACGAGGTGCTCGGCCTGGAGCCGGGCGAGCTGCGCGGGGAGCAGTGGGACGACGAGTTCTGGCGCGAGCAGCAGGCGGACGAGATTCGCGGCTGGATTCGGCGGCTCTGCGAGGCGCTGACCGTCGAGGAGCTGTACACGCGCGGCCAGGAGCTGGGACTGCTGGTCTTGCCGATCAACACGGTCGCGGAGGTCGCCGCTGATCCGCATCTGCGGGCGCGGGGCTACTTCCAGGAGGTTGCGCATCCGCAGCTCGGGCGATCGCTGACGCTGCCGCGCTCGCCGGTGCGAACGCGGGGCGAGCAGCCCCAGGCGCGGCGCGCGCCGACGTTGGGTGAGCACAATCACGAAGTGATGGAGGGGAGAGCGTCGGTAGTGCGCCGCGCGGCGGGGGAGCCCCCCTCTGCCTTCGGCATCTCCCCCCAGAGGAGGGAGAGTGAAAGTGGGAGCGGCGGGTCATCCCAGAGCGGGGAGAGTGGTGAGGGTAGTGGTTTGTTTGCCTTGACGCCGCCGGCGCGGCGGCCGCTTGATGGGGTGCGGGTGCTGGACTTTACCTGGGCGATTGCGGGCTCGCTGGGCACGCGACTGCTTGCTGATCTGGGGGCGGAGGTGCTGAAGATTGAGTCGGAGTCGCGGATTGACCCGATTCGCTATCGAGGCGTGCAGCCGCCCGATCATTTCTCGATTAATACCAACGGCACTTTCAACGACTGCGCTGGCGGGAAGCAGTCGGTCACGCTCAATCTGAAGACAGCGGAGGGCATTGAGGCCGTCCGCGAGTTGGCCAAACAGGCCGACGTGGTGACTTCCAACTACACGCCCTACCGCCTTGACCGCTGGGGCATCGGTTATGACGACCTGCGGCAGATCAAGGCGGACATCATTGTCTGCAACGTGGCGGTAATGGGGATTGAGGGTCCGCGCGCCGAGTGGCGCTCCTACGGTAACGGGATCGTGGCGATGTGCGGCTTGGCGCAGCGTTCCGGCTTCCCCGGCCGCGCGCCGATTGGACTCGGCACGCTGCATACTGACTTTACCGTGCCCTACTTCCTGTCGACCGCGGTGATGGCGGCGCTCGATGACCGCGAGCGGACGGGGCAGGGGCGCTATCTGGAGATTGCGCAGTACGAGACCGCGGTGCAGCTGCTCGATACGGAGCTGATCGAGGCGCTCAACGGCGGCGGTGAGCGCTCGCGCCTGGGCAACCGCTCCCCGTTCATGGCGCCGCACGGCGTCTTTCCCGCCGCCGGCAGCGACCGCTGGCTGGCCGTCGCCTGCCGCGATGAGGCCGACTGGCGCAACCTGTGCCGGGTGATCGGCCGGGCGGATTTGGCGGCGCGGGAGGCGCTGGGCAGCCTTGCCGGCCGTCAAGCGGATGCGGATGAGCTGGAGGCGGCGATTGCGGAGTGGACGCGGACGCAGGATGAGTGGACGTCGTACCGCTTGTTGATCAACGCGGGCGTGCCGGCCAGTCCGGTGGAGCGGATCGAGGACTTCTTTAGCGGGCAGGATCCGGCGATGCGCGATAACTATCAGCCGGCCGTGTCGCCGGAAGGCCCTACCTTCCAAATTCAGCAGGAGCCGATTATCTGGGACGGGGAGCGGCTGCCCGCGGTGCGCGCGCCAATCTGGGGCGAGCATACGGAGTCGGTGCTGCGGGGTTTGCTGGGGTACAGCGAGGATGACATGATTCGGCTGGCGGCGGCGGGGGTGCTGGGGTAGTCCTGCCCGTTAGGATGGTGGCAGGAGGCGCTGCTCATGGTGGCTGAACCGGCTGATCGACAGGTGGATGTCTGGTCTGAGCACCTTGAAGAGGAGCTCATTGAAGCGGGTATGGAGCCTCCGCAGGCGAAGGCCTACCGCCGCGCCTTTGAGTTGGGGCTGACCCGCGTGCTCTCGCAGACGGCGACGAAGCAGGAACTGCTGCTCACGAAGCAGGAACTGCAGGACAGTATCGACCGGCTGCGCGCGGACATGCACCACGAACTCGATCGAGTCCACCGAGAGATCGCGCAGCTGCGGGACGACACTCACCGCGAGATCGGCCAGCTGCGCAGTGAGATGGCTCAGCTGCGGGCTGAGATGCACCATGAGATCGACCAACTGCGCGATGAGATGGGCCAGCTGCGTGACGACCTTCGGCGGGAGATGGGGATTCGCAGCGGTTACATCATTCTCACCATGACGATTGGCTTTGGCATCATGGCGGGGCTGATGGGCGCGATCCTGGCCAGAATGTGACGTGCGCGTTCCCGCTCCCCTCAGGGGAAGCGGGAACGCCGGGGACGCGGTGAATGCGGTGGCGCTAGCGCCAGTCGCCCCCACCTTGGTCGTACTTTTCGCACTCGCCGTCGCGGCTGTGCTTGCTGGCTCCGTTGTTGACACGGTCGGTGATGCGCTCGGCGGCTTCGGTGCGCTTGGCTTCGGCGTCCTCTTCGGAGAGCTTGCCGCTTTCGACGGCGGCGTCGATGCGCTCGTTGGCCTTGGTCGTGAGGGCGTCGATCACGGTTTGCGGCTCGACGTCGTTGGCTTCGGCGATTTCGGCGAGGGTCTGGCCGTCGGCGAGGGCGGACTTGAGGCCGTCCGCGTCGGTACCGACGAGTTCGGCGAGCTCGGTCAGTTTGGCGGACATGGCCTGCTTGGCGAGTCGGCCGAGTCGGCCCTGCCGGTTGTGCTTGCCCGCTCGGCCGCTGTCGGCCTTGTCGAGGCTGGCGCCGGAGTTGACGCGCTCGGTGATGCGCTCGGCGGCTTCGGTCCGCTTGGCTTCGGCGTCCGCCTCGGAGAGCTTGCCGCTTTCGACGGCGGCGTCGATGCGCTCGTTGGCCTTGGTCGTGAGGGCGTCGATCACGGTTTGCGGCTCGACGTCGTTGGCTTCGGCGATGTCGGCGAGGGTCTGGCCGTCAGCGAGGGCGGACTTGAGGCCGTCCGTGTCGGTACCGACGAGTTCGGCGAGGTCGGCGACGCCGGCTTGAATTTTGCCCGGCCGGCTGTGGTGTCGGTGGCCGTCGTCAGCGCGGATAATGGTCAACGCCGCCAGGCTGACGGCGGCGGCCAGGGCGAGCGGCAAGAGCCACTTGGACGCTCGGCCCAACCAGATTCGTGATGCTTGTCCCATGTCGATTGCCTTCCTGCTTTCGCACTGCACTCGGGGAACGCCCCTGATGACCTGAACGTACGGAGGCTGTGTAAGCCGCGCCGCCGAGTCCTGTATGCGTTCCGTCAACGCATCGTGAAGGTTCGTGAAGGTTCGCGCAGCTTCTCACGCGGCGGGCGTTCACGGTACCGCGCGTGCGGCAACTGGCGAATTGGGGCGCGGGGCTAGGGGATGTCCGGGTCGTAGTCCAGGCCGATGTGGCCGCGCTCGCGCAGGCCGTCGAGCTCCGCCTCGGAGTAGCCGAGCACTTCGCGGTAGACGTACTCGTTGTCCTCGCCCAGCGCGACGGGGGGTTTGCGGATGCTCAGCGGAGTCTCGGAGAACTTGAGGAAGGGGGTGTTGAAGCGGAACTCGCCGACGCCGTCGAAGAGGGCGCGGCGCTCGTTGAGGCCGCGCTGCTGGACGTGGGGATCGGCGTAGATGCGGGAGGCCTCCAAGACTGGGGCCGCGGGTACGCCGTGCGCCTGGAGCAGGTGCATCAACTCGTAGTCGTCGCGCGTTGAGGTCCAGGCGGCGATGTGCGCGTCGAGCTCGTCGTGGCGCTCGTGTCGGCCGGGTTCATGGCGTAGAGCGGGGTCGCGGGCCCATTCTGGATCGCCCATTGCCTCGCGCAGTCCGAGCCACTGGTCGTCGTCCTGCACCGAGATTGAGATCCAGCGGTCGCCGCCGTCGCTGCCGTCGCCTTCCGAGCGGGCGGGGTAGAGGTTGTCGGGGGCGTGGCCGTCGATGGAGCGGTTGCCGATCCGCTCCTGGACGACGCCGTTGAGGGAGTAGTCCATGAACGCCTGGGCCAGCATCCCGCCGGCGCACTCGGCCTGGGCGAGCTCGATGAACTGTCCCTCGCCGGTGCGCCGTCGATGGCGCAGGGCGGCCATGATCGCGAAGGCGGCGTGGGCGCCGGCGACGTAGTCGCCGGAGAAGATGGAGGTGATGTAGGAGGGATCGAGGTCGGGGTAGCCGCGCAGGAGGGTGTGGCCCATCACGGACTCGAGATGCACGCCGAGCGCGCGGGCGGAGCGGTAGGGGCCGTCGGAGCCGTAGGCGGGCATTCGGAGGGCGATGAAGTCCTCACGGGCGGCGCGGAGGAAGTCGGGGCCGATGCCCAGCTTTTCCAGGGTGCCGGAGGCGTTGTTCTCGACCAGGGCGTCTGACTTGGCGACCAGCTGCGCGAAGATCTCGCGTCCTTCGTCGGAGAGGAGATCGACGGTCATCGAGTGCTTGTTGCGGTACTGCTGGACGAAGGTGGGGCAGTAGTTCCAGGGTCGCGGGCCGGGCTCGGCGTTGGGGTAGCCGGTCGCCCAGCCGGCGCCGGCGCGAATCGCCGCGGCGGAGGGGCGCGCCTGGCCGCCGCGCGTCATCGGCTGCCAAACGTGGACGTTCTCGACCTTGATCACTTCCGCGCCTAGATCGGCGAGCAACGTGGTGCCAAACGTCCCGGCCCAGACGACGCAGAGATCGAGGATGCGAGTGCCGTGCAGGGGGCCGTCCATGCGGTGATGATAGCTGGCCAGCGCATCTCTAGAGTTCCCGCTTTGGGGGAGCTCTGTGACCAGACCCGCCGTTCCTGCGAAAGCGGGAACTCACCAAGAGCCGGCGCTGGTGCTCGAGCGTCGAGATTGCCGCGGCGGAGCGCGGCAATGACGGAGCGCAGGGAGCCGTCCGGTGCGCCACAGCGGGAACCCAGTCGGAGCCGGCGCTGGTGCTCGAGCGTCGAGATTGCCGCCGTGGAACGCGGCAATGACGGAGCGCAGGGAGCCGTCCGGTGCGCCACAGCGGGAACCCAGTCGGAGCCGGCGCTGGCGGCCGAGCGTCGAGATTGCCGCGGTGGAACGCGGCAATGACGGAGCGCAGGGAGCCGTCCGGCGCGCCACAGCGGGAACTCCATCGGAGCCGGCGCTGGCGCTCGAGCGTCGAGATTGCCGCGGTGGAACGCGGCCGTGACGGAGCGCAGGGAGCCGTCCGGCGCGCGACAGCGGGAACCCAGCCGGAGCCGGCGCTGGCGCTCGAGCGTCGAGATTGCCGCGGTGGAACGCGGCAATGACGGAGCGCAGGGAGCCGTCCGGTGCGCGACAGCTCCGCCGCTGGGGGAGCTCTGGGACCGCAGCAGGAGTCTTGGGGGCGGTTCGGGTCAGGCGATTGTACCGGCTGTGCGTAGATCTGCAATCTCGGGGGGCTGGTAGCCGAGTTCGGTCAGGATTTCGTTGGTGTGCTCGCCGAGGCGTGGAGGTGGGCGTCTGAGGCTCCAGGGGGAGGCGGGCATGGTCAGGGGGCGGCCGGGGAGTTGGACCTTGCCCAGTTCGGTGTGCTCTGTGGTGGCCCAGAAGCCGCGGTCGCTGAAGTGGGTGTCCTCGAACAGCTCGTCGACGGAGAAGAGGGGGCCGCAGAGGACCTTGGCCTCGCGCGCCGCCGCCCAGATTTCTCGCTTGGTGCGCTCCAGCGACCAGGGGAGGAACTGGGCGTTGAACTCGTCCACGAGGTCGGCGCGGAGGCCGACGCCGGGCTGCCACCACTTCTCGTCCTGGAGCCAGTCGGGGCGGCCGAGCATTTCGTTGAGGCGGGGGATGCGGATTGCGGCGCCGGAGAACTCGACGTAGCCGTCGGCGCAGGGGTAGACGCCGCTGAGCATTCCCGCCGCGGGGCCGGGGGCGCGCAGGGAGCGGCGGCCGGCGAACTCCCAGCCGATGGTGGCGGCGTGGCGGCGGTCGACGCCGTTGAACTGGGCGTCGGCCATGGCGAAGTCGACGCGCTGGCCGATGCCTTGCAGCTCGGCGGCGGTCAGCACGCCGAGCGCGGCGGTCGCGGCGGCGGCGCCGCACTCGACGAAGGCGGCCGTGCCGTACATCTTGACGGGCTCGCGATCCTGGACGCCAATCGAGTACATCTCGCCGGCGAAGCCGTAGAGGACGAGGTCGGAGACTCGGTAGTCGCGGTAGGGCGAGTCCTGGCCGAAGGGCGTGATCGAGACGAGCGGGAGATCGCTGCGCCGCGCGGCGATGCGCTCCCAGCCCAGCCCGAGGCGGTCGAGGTAGCCGGGCGGGCAGGATTCGACCACGAGGTCGGCGCGGTCGAGGAGGCGGTCGAAGATCGGGCCGGCGTCGGCGTGCTCCAGGTCGAGGATGAGGGAGCGTTTGTTCGTGTTGAAGTAGAAGAAGGTACCCGAGCGCTCGGGGCCGGCGATGCCTTGGTAGAAGGGGCCGACGGCGCGGGCGGGGTCGCCGGTGGGCGGCTCGAGCTTGATCACCTCGGCGCCGAAGTCGGCGAAGAGCTTGGTGCAGTAGGGTCCAGCGACGTGGTCGGTGAGGTCGAGGACGTGGACGCCGTCGAGGGGGCCGGGAGAGGTAGGCATGGGGAGAGTTTAGAGCGTGCTTATGCTGGACGGTATGGTACCGGCGCGGGCTGAGCATTATGAGGGGCTGAGCGCGGAGTATCTGCGGCGGGCGCTGGGGTAGGAAGCGCGTGAGGACGATCTTTGCGGCGACAGGGGGGCTTGGAGGCGCGCTTGGGGTGGCGGTGGCGGTTATTCTGGTGGTGTTGGACTGAGGGGAGGTCTTGGCGATGGCGTTGATGAGTCCGATTTTGCGGTTGCGGCGGGCGTTTCGGTTGATGGGGGCCGAGCCGGAGGCGGCGGATGAGGTGGTGGACTCGATTGATGAGCACACGTACAGCCGAAGGGAGTCGGATTTGCGGCACGCGCAGACGATGGCGGATTTCCATCGGGCGATGGCGGAGCTGCGGACGCAGATTCTGATAGGGATCATGGCGGCGACGGGGTTGCTATTGGCAGCGCTTGGGGTGGCGGTGGCGATCATTTTGTCGGTATTGGACTGAGGGGAGGTCTTGGCGATGGCGTTGATGAGTCCGATTTTGCGGTTGCGGCGGGCGTTTCGGTCGATGGGGGCCGAGCCGGAGGTGGTGGACTCTGTGGTGAAGTACGGCTTTGCGCGGCCGGAGACGGAGTTGATGTTCCGTGAGCAGATGGCGTCGATGCGGGAGCAGACGGCGCGGCTCCAGCAGCAGATGGCGGAGTTGCGGACGCAGATTTTGGTTGCGATCTTTATGGCGGCGGGGCTGATCATTGCGGCGGTGGGGTTGATGTTGGCGTTGACTGACTGATTGGAGGTCGTGGCGGCCGGCGATGCGGTAGGTCTGGCCGCCGCGCAGGAGGTGGTCGTGGTCGGCGGTGAGGAGGGCGTAGGTCTTGGCGGTGGCCTGGGCGCGGCTGTTGCGTAGGGACTGGTCCGTGACTCGCGCGGTCACGGTCAGCACGCCCGAGTCCGTCTGCGGCGGCGCATCCAGGATCTTGCCGAAGGTCGCGTGATCTCGGAACAGGCCATGCGCCAGCGCGCAGCTCCGCTCCACCGACCCGCTCGCGCCCTCGATCTGCTCCCCGTCAATCAGCACGTAGTAGGGCGGCGTCCCTCCGCTCACTGTCCAGGAGATCGCCATCGACCCGCCCGCGTCCCAGGCCCAGTAGCGCGTCACTGTTGGCGCGGGGCGGGCGCCTGACTCGTCTGCCGGGTGGATCACGGTGTGGATGCTCTGCTGCGGTCGGTGGACTTCGCAGACGTCGGGCGTCGTGAGGGTGAGGGTGAGCGGCTCGGGTTGTGGTGGCTGCTGGGCAGCGCCGGCGTTCCAGAGGAGCGCCATCGCGACGACTGCCGCGAGCGATCCCAGCCGCGGCGTCCAGTGCATGAGCCCGCTCCCTCTCGCGCATCTGCGTGGGGGGAGGGTACTGGCTCGCTCCGCTGCCGCTGTGCGGGACTTGGGGAGCCCCCCTTCAGTCCCTTCGGGACAGCTTCCCCCCAGTGGGGGGCAGCGGGGAGGGAGCCTGCTCAGTCACTGCGGGGCAGCGGGGAGGGAGCCTTCTCAGTTGCTGCGGGACAGCGGGGAGGGAGCCTTCTCAGTTGCTGGGGGGTAGCGGCGAGGGAGCCTTCTCAGTTGCTGCGGGGCAGCGGCGGCCCAGCGGAGGCAGCGGAGGCGTCTCAGCTCTCGCGCCCTCTACGGGGAGATACTGTGGGTAGGGGGGTTGGCGATGCCGCCTCGGGTTCGGGACGCGGTTCGGGTGCTTGAGCGGGATGGGTGGTATCTGGCGCGCACGCGGGGGAGTCATCGGCAGTACCGCCATCCGCACAAGCGGGGAACGGTTACGATAGCGGGAAGACTGGGGAAGGAGTTGTCTCCGGCGATGCGCGACAGCATCCTCAAGTAGGCGGGCATGGAGAAGGGGGCTCTGTGATGGGATATGTGGTGGTGATTGAGGAGACGGGGGACGGGTATGGGGCGTATGTGCCTGATCTGCCGGGGTGTGTGGCGGCGGGGGACACTCGGGCGGAGACGGAGGCGCTGATCCGGGCGGCCGTCGCCTACCACCTGGAGCTGCTGCGCGAGCAGGGGGAGCGGATTCCCGAGCCTCGGGCCAGCACTGCGTTGGTGTCCGTGTAGCCCAGCGAGTGCGCACGGTCGCCCCCCTCAGGCGCTGGGCGGGGGCTTCTCCGGTGGGGGGGCTCAACCGCTTCGTCGTTGCTGCGCTCCGCTGCGGCGGTCTTGTCGCGCACTGCAGAGGGGTCCGGGCTCGACGCGGCGAGATACCCGCGCCGTCGTCGCGGGTATGACGGTGGAGGGGACGCGGGTATGATGGTGGGGAGGGGGAGTGGATTGGGTGGTTATGGGAAGTATTGCTGGTTGGGTGGGGGTGCGCTAGGTTGGGGCGCACGGCGCTTTTGATGCTGGAGGGTGGCGCTATGTTGAGCTTCGATTTTCGGTTCCCTTCCTGATGGGGCGGGCGGCGTTGGTGGGGCTGCTGATTTTGGCGGCTTTGGGGGGTGTGTTTAGCCTGCGCGGGGCGCAGGCCCACGCGCCGGAGGCGCCGGCGAGTGTGACGTTCTCAAACATCAAGAGCACATCATTCACATTCTCAGCCGCGCTGGGAGACCACGCGGTATGGGGCCAGTCACGGTATGGCACAAGTTCGGGCGGCGGGAGTTGGGGGAGTAGTCTTCAGGTCTTGGATGAAAAGATAGAGGGCACCATCAGATTCCTAACACCGAACACCACGTACTACGTCGGCGTACGCGGGGAGCACAATCGCGCATATAGTGGCGCTACGGAAGGCAAGGTCAAGACGCTGTTGGCGAAGCCGGCGGTGACGGTGGCTCGGGGGAAGACTTCGCTGGCGTTGTCGTGGCCCGACGTGTCTGGGGCGGCCGACTATGACGTGCGCTACAAGGCGAGCAGCACCAACACCTGGGGCAGCTGGGATGAGGGGGAGTCCTCGCCGTACACGATTTCCAGTTTGACGGCGGGCACGGAGTATGACATTGAGGTGCGGGCGGACGCCAGTGACAATGACGGGGAACCGCAGGCGGTGTCGGCGACGACGTATGCGTTGGATGCGCCGAGCAGCGTGACGGTTTCGGAGCCTTCTACCAACTCGCTCAGGGTAACGTGGTCAACGGTTGCCAATGCGGCCAAGTATCAGACCCGGCACGGCACCAGTTCCGGGGCCGGGACCTGGACGGATGTCGGAGGGGGTTCGGTTGCCATCGGCAAGACCATTACGGGGCTGACGGCGAATACGCAGTATTACATCGGCCGTGCGCGGGGTGGCCAGCAGCGGTCACGACGGGGAGGCGAAGGAGGCCAGCGGGACGACGCTGGCGTTGGCGGCGCCGACGAATCTGGCGGCGGCGGCGGCGGTCGCGACCGAGCTGACGGTGACGTGTACGGCGGTGAGCGGCGCGGCCAGCTATGAGGTGCGGCACAAACGATCCAGCACGAGCTCCTGGGGGAGCTGGGGAGCGGCGTCCTCGCCGCACGAGATTACGGGGCTGACGGCGAATACGGAGTACGACATCGGCGTTCGGGCGAAGGACAGCAGCAACAACGCGGGGGAGGTGGCGAGCATCACGAACGTGCGGACGCCGCTGTCGCCGCCGACGGGGTTGTGGCATCCGACGGATACGGATGACTATGACCCGCGGTTCGGCAGATTCGGCAGCGGCTGGTGGGATGAGGACATGATCACCGTGTTCTGGAACGCGCTGACTGATGCGGCCTCCTATGAGATGCGCTATCGCGCGGTCAAGGGGACGCAGGAGGATACCTGGTCGGCCTGGGCGGACGCCGATGAGTTTGACCGCGAGCATGGGCTGACGCTGTCTGATCTGTTCCCGGCGTACGCGGGGATCGAGTACGAGATCGAATTGCGGGGCGTGCATAGCAGCAACCGCAAGGGCGAGGCGACGTCGTACACGGCGCAGACGAAGTACAACGCGCCGACGGCGGTGTCCAATGTGCGGGTGGCGTCGAACGACGGGGAGCTGGCGGTCGCCTGGACGCCGAGGCGCCACAATGAGAGTTGGAGCGTGCGGTCGGAGCGGTAGGATGTGAACCAGATCGCGTCGGTGTCGGCGTCCGCGCCGCACACGACGCTCACGGAGCTGGAAAGTGGCGTGGCGTACGGGATCCGGGTGCAGGCGCAGCGGGATCTGGGGACGGATCCGTTTGGCACACATCACATCGTGACCACGGGTTGGAGCGCCGTTGTCTACAGTATGCCAATGACGGCGCCGGGGTCGCTGACGGTGACGCCGGTGACGACTCGGGATCCGGACTTGATCTATCGGCCACGGTTCCCGCTGCTGCCGCCGGGCACGCCGCTGCCGCCGCTGCCGGGGCTGCGGCCGGATGACGAGATTGTGAAGGACGGAGAGGCGCTGGAGATCAGTTGGGAGGCGGTCGCGGGCGCGGCGACGTACGGCGGCTATCAAGTGGCGTTCCATCCGGGGAACAAAGCGCCGTCGAGCTGGCATACGCTGCTGCTGGAGGGGACGTCGTTCACGGTCGCGGGGGTGGATCCGTTGTATGTGGTGAGCGTGCGGGCGGTGGCGCAGATGCCGGATGATTCGATAGTCTACGGGCCGTACGCGAGCACTAGCGGCGTGATCGGGGTGAATCCGTCACCCAGTCCGGGTCCCAGTCCCAGCCCGTCGCCGAGTCCCAGCCCGAGTCCGAGTCCGCCACAGGAGCCGATTGTGAGTCCGCATCCACCGTCTGGGGTGCGGCCAGTGCAGCCGAGTCCGCCGGTTGAGCAGCCGGGGATCAAACCGCCGACGGAGGGCAAGCCGCAGGAGCCAGCGGAGAGGGAGAGGCGGACTGCGCCGCCGGGCGCGCCGCCGCCGGACGACGGGGTGGGGATTAATCCACCGGGTCCGCCGCCGGGGCCGCTGCCGGAGCCGCCGGAGGACAGGCCGCCACCGAACGATGAGCCGCGGCCGGGTCTGCCGGGTCCGCCGCCGGATGACCGAGCGGGCATCTTCGGCCTCCTGTCGGGGGGGATGGTGCACTAGCTGGCTGCGGGGGGAGCCCCCCTCAGTCACTTCGTGACAGCTCCTCCGGTGGGGGAGCGCTGAGCACTTTCGTCATTGCCGCGCTCCGCCGCGGCAATCTCGATGCGTACAGCAGCGAGGTCCGTGCTCGACGCGGCGAGATACCCGCGACGTAGTCGCGGGTATGACGGAGGAGGGCGCGCGGGTATGACGGAGGAGGGGGCGGCAAGGGTGCGCGGCGACCCCGCTTCAGTCGCTGCGCGGTAGCTTTCCCCTTTGGGTGAGCGCTGAACACTTTCGTCATTGCCGCGCTCCGCCGCGGCAATCTCGGCGTGTACAGCAGAGTGGTCCGTGCTCGAAGCGTCGAGATACCCGCGGCAAGCGCGGGTATGACGGAGGTGGATGGCGCGGGAACGACGGAGGTTGGTGGGCGCGGAGCTGGTGGAGTAGAGCGGGGAGTCCCCTCAGTCCACCCTTCTGTCATTGCCGCGCGCCGCCGCGGCAATCTCGGCGCGTACAGCAGAGTGGTCCGTGCTCGAAGCGTCGAGATACCCGCGGCAAGCGCGGGTATGACGGAGGTTGGTGGGCGCGGGAACGACGGAGGTGGTGGGTGCGGGGATGATGGGGCTCGCCTCCATTTGTGTGGGGGTGGTCAGCTGAGGCCGAGGCGGTGGGGGAGCGCTTGGTTTCGTCATTGCTGCGCTCCGCCGTGGTGGTCTTGATGCTTGGGCGGTGGTTGCGGGGGCACGGCTTGGGTTCCTGCTTTTGTGGGAACGATGGAGTCTGGGGCTTGGAGCTGGGGATCTTCGGTTAGGTTGGGGGTAGGTTTGGAAGGGGGTTGGTCTGATGGTGGTCTTGGATTCGGTGGGGGCGGTTTCGGATTGGTATGTGGCGGCTTTGGCGGGGGCTCATCCTAATTTGGCGGGGGCGTTGGGGATTGCGGGGCGGGAGGTGGAGCTAACGGATTACTCGCCGGACGGCCACGCGGAGCGGGTGGAGATTCGGGAGGCGGCGGCGGGGGCGTTGCGGGTGTTGGTGGTGGATTCGGAGCGGGAGCGGGTGGCGCGGGATGTGATGTTGGAGCGGTTTGCGTATGAGGCGGAGTTGGATGCGCAGGCGGAGCATCTGCGGGCGTTGAACATCCTGGCGTCGCCGTTGCAGAACACGCGGCAGGTGTTTGATTTGATGCCGCGCGAGACGGAGGAGGATCAGGGTCGGATTGTGGAGCGGATGGGGGCGGTGCCGGCGGCGTTGGCGCAGTATCAGGCGTCGCTGGCGGCGGGCCTGGAGGCGGGCGTGGTGGTGGCGCAGCGTCAGGTGCGGGGCGGGATTGAGCAGTGCCGGGTGTGGGCGGGAGTCGGGGGCACTTCGTTCTTCCAGGGGTTGGTGGACAGCCTGGGGATTGCGGGGGGCGAGAATGTGCGGGCGGCGGCGGGGGCGTATGCGGCGTTGGCGGACTGGTTGGAGGCGGAGTATCTGCCGCGCGCGAATCCGCGTGATCCGGTGGGTCGGGAGCGGTATCAGGCGGCGTCGCGGGGGTTCAATGGGATTGAGTTGGATTTGGATGAGACGTATCAGTGGGGCTGGGAGGAGTTGTGGCGGATTCAGGCGGAGATGGGGGCGACGGCGGAGCGGATTGCGCCGGGGGCGTCGGTGGCGGAGGCGATTGCGATGCTGGAGGGGGACGACGCGCGGGCGATAGTGGGGGAGGATGCGTTCCGCGAGTGGATGCAGCAGACGCAGGACGAGACGATGCAGGCGCTGCAGGGGACGCACTTTGACATTGCGGAGCCGGTGCAGCGGATTGAGGCGATGATTGCGCCGCCGGGCGGGGCGTTGGCGATGTACTACACGGGGCCGTCGGAGGATTTCTCGCGGCCGGGTCGGACGTGGTATCCGACGGGCGGGGCGACGCGGTTTCCGCTGTGGCGGGAGTTGTCGGTGTGCTACCACGAGGGGGTGCCGGGGCATCATTTGCAGATTGGGACGACGCGGTATCTGGGCGAGGAGTTGACGCGGTATCAGCGGTTGTTGGCAGGGACGTCGGGGTACGTGGAGGGTTGGGCGTTGTACGCGGAGCGGTTGATGGCGGAGTTGGGGTATCTGGAGGATGCGGGGTATTACATGGGGTTGCTGAGCAGTCAGGCGCTGCGGGCGGCGCGGGTGGTGGTGGATATCGGGATGCATCTGGAGCTGGAGATTCCGGCGCGGGAGGCGTACCACGGGGGCGAGGTCTGGCGGCCGGAGCTGGCGCTGCCGTTCCTGCGGGAGCGGTCGTTCTTCCCGGAGCAGATGTTGGCGAGTGAGGTGGATCGGTATCTGGGCTGGCCGGGTCAGGCAATTTCGTACAAGGTGGGGGAGCGGGAGTGGTTGGCGGCGCGGGAGTCGGCGCGGCGGTCGGCGGGGTCGGGGTTTGATCTGAAGGCGTTTCATCGGGAGGCGTTGGAGTTGGGGCCGATGGGGTTGCAGCAGTTGCGGGATGAGCTGGGGTAGGGGGAGCGCTGAGCTTCGTCGTTGCGGCGTTCTGCCGCGGCACGCTCGAGGCGGACAGCGGCGAGGTCCGTGCTCGACGCGGCGAGATACCCGCGGCAAGCGCGGGTATGACGGAACAGGGGCGCGGCAAGGGTGCGCAGGCGTCCCGCTTCGCTCGCTTCGTCGTGGCGGCGTTCTGCCGCGGCAGGCTCGAGGCGGACAGCGGCGAGGTCCGTGCTCGACGCGGCGAGATACCCGCGGCAAGCGCGGGTATGACGGAACAGGGGCGCGGCAAGGGTGCGCAGGCGTCCCGCTTCGCTCGCTTCGTCGTGGCGGCGTTCTGCCGCGGCAGGCTCGAGGCGGACAGCGGCGAGGTCCGTGCTCGACGCGGCGAGATACCCGCGGCAAGCGCGGGTATGACGGAAGGAGTGGGGAAGGTCTGTAGGCTGGGGTTATGCGGTGGGTTTTGATCTCTTTGGTGGTTGGTTTGTGTTTGGTGGGTTGTGGGGGTTCGGGCTCGGAGGCGACGGGGACTCCGGGAGCTGAGCGGGTTGCTCGGACGGCGACGGTTGCTCAGCAAGCGCAGCAGGTCTCGGATTCTCAGCCGGTGGAGCAGGTGGTGGAAGTGGTGGGGCAGGCTCAGGGGCAGGAGGTCGCTGATTCCCAGGTGGCGCAGGCGCAGGTGGTGGAGCCGCAGGCTGAGGCTGAGGTGGTGGAGGTTGGCTCGTTGCCGGGGGAGGTGGTGGGGGTGCACAAGGGGGTGCGGGCGGAGCGGCATGTATTGGGGGCGGTCGAGGCGGCGGTGGAGATTCGGTATTACGGGGATTTCACTTGACCGTTCTGTCAGCAGTTCGCGGCTCAGGTTGAGCCGCAGATTCTGGAGGAGTTGGTGGCGACGGGGCAGGCGCGGTATGTGTTCCGGCACTTTCCGGTGCATGGTCAGGAGTCGGTGTACGCGGCGGTGGTGGTGGAGTGCGCGGCCGAGCAGGGGGCGTTCTGGGCGCTGCACGACCGCTTCATGGCGGGCGACGGGACGCTGTTCACGGAGGCGGGGCTACGGCGGCAGGCGACGTTTGAGGGGTTGGAGTTTGATTCGTTCTGGACGTGCGTGAGCGAGGGTCGGACGCTGCCGCTGGTGAGCGCGTCGTATGACGAAGGGATCGGGCGCGGAGTGCGGGGGACGCCGACGGTGTTTGTCAATGACGAGCGGGTGGAGCCGACGTTTGCGGCGATTGCCGAAGCGGTGCGGCGGGCATCGCCGTAGCGGGTCGCGCCGCTTGGGGAGTAGGCTCAGGGGATGAAGGCGGCGGTCTGGCTCGCGGTGGTGATTGGGGCGGCGCTGTTGTGGTCGACGTGCGGGTCGGGGGGCGCGCCGGCGGTGGAGTCGGGGGAGTCAGTGGAGACGGGGACGCCGCGGAGTGAGCGGGTGGCGCGTGAGGCGACGATCATGCAGCAGCAGGTGGCGGAGCAGGTCGCAGTCCAGCAGGCGGAGTCGGAGGCGGCGCCGTCGGCGGAGTCGGAGCAGGTGATTGAGGTTGAGTCTTCGAGCGCGGACGGGGGTGGGGCGGATGATCCGGAGTTGGCGGCGGCGGGGTTGATTGACTTTGGGCATCGGGAGGGTTTGCCGTTTGCGCGGAATGTGGTGGGTGATCCGGATGCGCCGGTGGTGATTGTGGAGTACTCGGATTTTCAGTGACCGGCGTGTCGGCAGTTTGCGGCTCAGTTGGAGCCGCGCTTGATTGAGGAAGTGGTGAAGACGGGGCTGGCGCGGTATGAGTTCCGGCACTTCATCATCTTTGGGGCGGCGTCGGAGTTTGCGGCGATGGCGACGGAGTGCGCGGGCGATCAGGGGGCGTGGTGGGAGTTCCACGATGAGTATCTGCTGGAGGCGCAGGCGCGGACGTACACGCGGGCGGGGGCGATTGCGGTGGCGGAGCGTGAGGGTCTGGACGTGCCGCGGTTCACGCAGTGTCTAGACGACGAGGAGCACTACGAGCGGATTTTGCAGATGCAGCAGCAGGCGATTGCGGCAGGGATTACGGGGACGCCGAGCTTCCGCGTGAACGGCGAGCCAGGCGGGCGGACGTTGGAAGCGATACTGGATAAAGTGCGGGCCGCGGCGGAGGCGGCGGAACGTCAGGAAGGCGGTTGATGATGCGTCGGTTGACTGGGTTGGTTGGGCTGGTTGTGTTCACTGTCGGGGCAGTGCTGCTGCTGGGGGCGTGCTCGTCGGGGTCTGAGGATTCCGTGGCGGAGGAGTCGGCGGCGCAGGCCGTTGCGGTGGAGGAGCAGGAGGAGTCGGCGACGGCTTATGTCGCCGGGGAGAGCGCTTCGGCGGAGGAAGGGGATGGGGCGTCCGCGCAGGCCGATGAGGGCGGCGCGGCGACGCGCGATTCGGGGGCGGCCGCGAGCGGTGAGTCGGGGGAGTCCGCTCCCTCGAGTCAATCGGGCCAATCGAGCCAGTCCAGCCAATCGAGCCAGGGGGATACGGCGGTGAGCGCGGATGATTCGGGGGGCTCCGGTCAGGCGGAGTCGGAGGCGATGGTGGCGGGGGTGATTGCGTCGGGGCATCGGGCGGGGTTGGTTGCGGAGCGGAATGTGATTGGCGATCCGGACGCGCCGATTGTGATTACGGAGTATTCCGATTTCCTTTGACCGAACTGCCGCAATTTCGCGGCTCAGGCTGAGCCGCGGGTGATTGACGAGTTGGTGCGGACGGGGCTGGCGCGGTTTGAGTATCAGCACATTCTGAATCACGGGCCGCCGTCGGTGCTGGCGGCGCTGGCGACGGAGTGCGGGGGCGATCAGGGTCGTTGGTGGGACTTCCACGACCACTTCATGACGACGCGCGACTTTACGCGGGACGGGGCGGTGGCGCACGCGGCGTCGTTGTCGCTGGACACGGAGCGGTTTGCGGAGTGTCTGGACAGCGAGGCGCACCTGGAGGCGATTAATGCGCAGCACGGCGCGGCGGTTGAGGCGGGCGTGCGGCGGACGCCGACGGTGCGGATCAACGGCGAGGGCGCGGCGGTGGTCGCGGATGCGCTGATCGAGCAGGTGTTGGCATTGGCGGCGGAGCTCGAGTCGGGCTGATTGCGGGCCGGCTCTGGGCGCAGGGTAGGGCGCTACTCACCTTGGGCGGCGCGCCGGGCTGTGTCGAGGTGGGCAGGCGGCTAGGGGATCGGCCTGGGGCGCGCGTCCTCAGTGGGCGCTGCGCTCCTTAGCGGAGCTGGGTTGTCTCTGCTTGGGCTTGTTCACTTTGTCCACAGGATTTCCACAGGTTGTCCATTGGGCTTGCGGATTCGGGGGGTTGGCTTGGCTTCGCTTGAAATTTTGAATGTTTGTTCTCATAATCAGGGAAGCGCTTCCGCTTGGGCGGTGGGCGTTGGCTGTATGGGAATGAGGGACTGGATGACGACCATGGCGCACACGACCACGACGGTGGAGTCGGCAACGGCTGCGGAGCGGGCCGCGGAGGTGGCGGCGGAGGCGGCGATTTTGGCGGTGACGCTCTCGGAGGGCGACCTGAACCGCGTGCTGGCGCAGCTGGGCGGCGGGCGCTCGGCGCGGGGGGAGCGGGCGCGGTTCTCGGCGCTGCATGAGCGGATTCGGCATCGGGAGGCGCATCTGTACAACACGCCCGAGGTGGACCCGCGCTTCTCGGCGTCGCATCTGGGGGCGGAGCCGTGGCAGACGGATTTGCTGCGGCGCACGTGTTCGCAGCTGCGCCAGCGGTTGACGGAGCATCAGCTGCGGGTGCATGTGGAGCCGCCGGATGACTCGCCCCCGGCGCGGCAGGCGGCGGACAATCTGGAGCATGTGCTGGAGCAGGGTCTGCGGCAGTTGGAGGAGCGGTCGCGGCTGTCGCTGCAGGCGGATTTGGGCTACGGGCAGGCGTGTCTCTGCTTCGGGGTGCTGCATTGGCAGCGGGCGGCGGATCGGTTGCCGCCGTTGCCGGCGCGGGAGCAGCGGGGGGCGCGGCCGGAGGATCCGGAGGAGCGGCGGCGGTTTCGGCGGGCGCGGTCGGAGGACGGGCCGTCGCTGCCGTGGATTGAGACGGAGGCGAGCCGGCGGGATCGGGATCGCCAGCGGCAGGCGGCGGCGGGCTTTCCCTGGGAGGTCGAGGTGATCCGCCCCGATCAGTTCGCGTTCGTGGAGGATCGGGGCGCGGGCAACGGGTTGGGGCTGGCGGTGGTGCTGCGCGAGGTGGAGCTGTTCGAGTACCGCGAGCGCTTGCGCGCGCAGGACGGGCTCGAGTTGCGGCTGAGCGCGATCGATGGCGAGCGCGCGCTGGCGGTCGCGGGCGGCGTTGACGCGCCGTTGCCGGAGGAGCCGTCGGGCGCGGGCTGGGGCGAGCGGGTGCGCGTGGCCTCGGTCTGGACGCGGGCGGAGTACTACGAGTTGGCGGCGCTCGAGGAGGCGGATGTCCCGCCGCCGCGGCGCGATGGTCAGCGGCGGCGCGAGTGGACGTTGATCAAGTCGCATCCGCACCCGTACGAGATGCCGCCGTTCGCGATCGCGGAGGCGGACACGAACGATCATCCGGATGTCGTGCGGCGCTGGGAGCCTACGCTGGAGGGCGTCTATCGGGCCAAGCCGGGCTACGACTATGAGCGCTCGCTGGGGCGGTTTCTGGCGGAGCAGACGGCGATTCCGCTGTACTGGATTCAGTTGGCGGACGGGTCGTGGCAGACGGACGATGACGGCAATCGGGTTGAGTTGACGCCGGATGCGGCGGCGGCGCGGGCGCTGCCGTCGGGGCGTCGCTGCATCGGGTGGAGTTCCGCATTGACCCGGCGTTCGTGGAGTTTCTGCGGATGTCGCACGATGAGTTGATTGCGGCGGCGCCGGACTCGGGCGCGGTGGAGCGCGGGGAGATTGGGCCGAACACGCAGCCGCACACGCTGAATCTGCTGTTGGGCTCGCGCAACCTGCAGGTGCAGCAGCTCAAGCGGGCGCAGACGCAGGCGGTGCGGGTGATGCTGCGGAACATGGCGCTGGTGATGGCGAAGCCGCTCGCCGAGGGCGGGTTCGGGGCGCCGATCTGGGTCTTTGCGAAGGGTCGGCAGGGGCGCGTGCAGCGGCGCGAGACGGTCTGCGTGGAGCCGGCGGCGATTCCGTCGCTGGAGATCGACGTGTGGATCGATCCGTACTCGTCGGCGCAGCGGATCACGGTGCAGGAGCACGGTCGGGCGCGGTTGAATGACCCGCTGTATCCGCTCGATCAGCGGGCGTATCTGGAGCAGTACATCGGGGAGGAGCACGCGGAGCAGGTGTTGGCGCGGCACCGCCTGTGGCGGTTGGAGCAGGTGCGGCTGGAGCGGGAGCTGCAGGTCACGCGCGGCGCGGATGGGGATGAGACCGTTGGCGCAGGGGGCGGCGGTTCGGCGGCGCCGGTCTCGAGTCGGCTGCGGGGGCATCTGACGCCGCTGGGCCGGCTGTCCGCGGCGGACGACGATCGCACGGCCAATCCCTGAGCCGCCCGCGCCTGTCGGCGCAGCACGACCACTCACGAGAGCTGTAGAAGAGCGGCTGATGGCACGAGAACACGAGATTCGTTGCGGCAACCCGCAATGTCCGAGTCGGAAGCATACGGAGCGCGGGGCGCTGGCCTGCCGCGTTGAGGAGCATGAGGCGCACGTGACGATCGTGTGGAAGTGTCGGCGCTGCAAGCGCGGCCAGCGCGCGCCGCTGCCGAAGCGCTGATCGATGCTGGCCGGGCTGACCGATGTCAGGCGCGCGGTTGCAGGCGGCCGTCGATGATGGTGAAGGCGGCGGCGAGGTCGGAGTCGGTGAACGGCGCGGCGGCCGGGTCGGCGGTGGTCAGGATGACCTGTTCGACCGCGGCGACGGCCTCGGCCGTGCGCCGGCGGCGGGGCGGGTCGAGTTCGCTGAAGACGTCGTCGAGCAGGAGGATGGGCGAGTCGGCGGACTCGGCGGCGAGGTAGTCGGCCTCGGCGAGGCGCAGGCTGAGGGCGGCGGCGCGTTGTTGGGCGCGGGAGGCGAAGTTGGCGGCGGGGCGGCCGTCAAGGTCGATCAGCAGCTCGTCGCGGTGGGGTCCGACGCTGGTCGAGCCGCGGGCGAGGTCGCGGCGGCGCGACTCGGAGAGGCTCGGGGCGTTGGCGGGCGCGTAGGTCAGGCGGAGCGCTTCGGCGGGGTCGTCGGGGGCGCGCAGGTCGAGGTGGCGGGCGGCGGCGAACTCCGAGAGGGCGGCGGCGGCGTCCGCGCGGGCCTGCCAGATCGGCGCGGCGGCGGCTTCGAGCAGGGCGTCCCACTGGGTCAGTTCGGACTCGGCGGCGCGGCCGGCGGCGATCCGCTTGAGCAGCGCGTTGCGCTGGCTCAGGGCGCGCTGGTAGCGGCTCAGGTGGGCGGCGTGGGAGCGCTGCAACTGGCCGACGGCGACATCGAGGTAGCGTCGGCGGAGGGCAGCGGAGCCGGTCAGGAGTTCGAGGTCGAGGGTGGTGAATTGGACGGCGCGAATCGCGCCGAGCGCGTCGGCGGCGCGGCGGGCGACGCCGTTGACGCGGATCCGCTTGCTGGTCAGGCGCGCGCCAGTGCGTTGGCGGGCGGCTCCGCCGCCGGCAGCGTAGGGGTGGGCGCCGCCCGCGGC
This sequence comes from Dehalococcoidia bacterium, assembly GCA_965200625.1. Lineage (GTDB taxonomy): Bacteria > Chloroflexota > Dehalococcoidia > Bin125 > Bin125 > Bin125. The sequence goes on along the minus strand of OZ241375.1, from coordinate 120,707 downwards.
GGCGGATGGACGGGCGGCCAGCGCGATCTCGACGGCGACCGGCTCGGTCGGGGTGAGCGCGTCGCCGGCGACGCGCATGATCGGCGGCGCTTCGGCTTGCCAGCGGATCAGCTCGCCCTCGGTCTGGGCGCGGGTCGAGCGCAGCGAAGCGAGCAGGTAGAGCGCTTCGATCAGGTTGGACTTGCCGGCTGCATTGGCGCCGCTGATCAGGGTGAGGCCGGGGCTCAGTTCGAGCTCCAGTTCCGCCCAGGACCGAAAGTTGGAGAGTTGCAGTCGGGTCAGGTGCACAGGTCGGAGTGTATGACCCTAGCCCCAGACGGCGATCGCTGCGAGGATGGCGGCGGTCGCGGCCAGGATGGTCAGGGACAAGGTGCCGAACAGCCACCATTTGGTCGAATTGAGGTCGGCGCGGAGCGTCGTCAACTCGCTGCGGAGCTCGGCCATCTCCTTGTGGAGCTCCGTCATCTCTTTGCGAAGCTCCACCAGCTCTCGGCGAAACTCCGCCATTTCTCGACGGAATTCCACCATCTCGCCGCGTAGGGCCTCGAACTGATCGTTGACCTGCGCTTGCGTGGCCAGCCCGTTCCGGGCCGCGTCGACGGCTGCGCCAACGGCGGCCTCGGCGGCGGCTTCGCTGGCTTCGTCGATGGCGTCGGTTTGGGCTTCCGAGAAGCCGGATTCGCGCAGGCGACGGCGGAGGGTTACGGGGAGCAGCGCCATGCTGGCATTCTAGTCCGTTGCGGGGGCGGCCTTAGCGCCAGACTGCGAATGCCAGCAGAATGACGACCGTCTGGGCCAGGATGATCAGGGAGAGGCTGCCGTAGAGCCACCACTTGGTCGCATTCAGGTCAGCGCGGAGCTTCGTCAACTCGTTGCGGAACTCGGCCATTTCTTGGCGGAACTCCACCATCTCGGCGCGTAGGGCCCCGAAGTGATCGTTGACCTCCGCTTTCGTGGTCAGCCCGTCGCGGGCAGCTTCGGCGGTTGCTTCGCTGGCCTCGTCGAGGGCGTCGTCGAGGGCGTCAGTTTGGGCTTCGGTGAAGCCGGCTTGGCGCAGGCGGCGGAGGGGGACGGGGATGATGGTCATGGCGGCATGGTATCCGCGGGGGCGGGCTGCACGAATCGACGTGAGCGTGTACTATGCAGCGAACGTACACGCGGGCGATCTGCCCAAATCTGGAGCGCGTTCATGGCCACCATTCAGCACGATGTCCCCGGGATAAACCTTGACTGGCTCAACGTCGATACCGACCAGGACATGGAGATCACGACCGGGCGCAAGGGGCTGACGCTGGAGACGATCAACCAGCTGACCTACAGCGTTGACGACCGCGACCAGGCGCGGCAGCGGCAGTGGGCGCCGCGCGGCGCCGTTGCCGACCCGCGTTCGCCCTCGAACAGCGTCCAGTACGCGAACAAGGCGGACGTCTGGACCGAGTCGGCGATGCTGCTCTACGAGGAGGCGCTGCAGCGGCAGTGGTCCTCGGCGCGGGACATTCCCTGGGACACGATTGACGAGCTGTCGCCTGACCTGGAGCACGCGATGTGCACGCTCTGCACGTTCCTGACGCAGGTGGAGTTCATTGCCGGCGACGTGCCGGGGCGCTACCTGGAGCAGATTCACCCGGAGTTCTTCGAGTCGCAGCTCTTCCTGGGCACGCAGCTGATGGATGAGGCGCGGCACCTGGACGTGTTCCGCAAGCGCACGCTGATCAACGGCGGCGGGATGTCCGGGGCGGGGCTTGGCGCGGTGCAGCTGCTCAGCTCCGACGACTTCACCGAGATGACGGCGCTGCTGCACCTCGTCGGTGAGGGCTTCGTGCAGACGCTCTTCCGCATGGGCGAGCTGATCGCGCAGAACGAGGCGGAGAAGCGGATGTTCCGGCTCTCGGCGCAGGACGAGTCGCGGCACCTGGCGTTCGGCGTGACGCACCTGAAGTACACGGTCGAGACCGAGCCGTGGCGCAAGGAAGAACTGCACCACATCCTGGACATGCAGGAAGCGCTGCTGACTCAGTCGCAGCAGACCTCGCTGACGACCAACCCGCTGACCGGCGAGGCGCTGGCGATTCTCTCGGGCGGGGGCATTGAGCACCTCGACGAGGGCTACAACATGGTCATGCTGATGCGCAAGAAGCAGTTCGTCGAGTACGCGCACCGGCTGGAAGTGATCGGGCTGGATCGCTCGGACCGCTTCGCGCCGGAGGTGCGCGCGTTGGTGGGCGAGGACAACTAGTCCTGATCGCTTCGGCGCGGCGCGTGAGGGAGCCCCCCTTCAGTCGCTACGAGACAGCTTCCCCCCAGAGGGGGGAAGCGTAGGCACGCGCTTCCCTCCAATGGTGGGAAGCGTCAGAACGTTCTTCTCCCGAGCTGGGGGAAGTGAGAGAGATCGGTAGGTCGGCGATGGAACTGTCGATGACGACCAAGGTGCGGGCGCGGAAGGTGGGCTGGTCGGACGAATTGATTGAGCGGATTGAGGCATCGCGGGCGACGGACCGGCAGGTTGAGAACCTGGCTCGCGGCGAGCTCAGTGAGGCGAAGATCAACGGTTGGCTGGACTTCCTGGAGAACCATCCGGATAACCCGTTTGGCTCGGCGCCGTTCAACATCTTCCAGACGCCCGCCGAGACCGGCCTCAAGGCGGTGCCGGGGCCGGACGGTCTGCGGCTGCGCGACATCAACATTGGCAGCTACGGCGTGGTGCCCGACCACTGGAACCTGCCCAATGACGCGCCGCGCGGCACGGAGACGACCGGGCAGATTATGGCCGCCGGTTACTCGATCTTTGACAAGGCGGAGGTGTGGTCGGAGAACGCGGTTGACCTCTATGAGGACGCGATCAAGGATCGCTGGATTCCCGCGACGGAGATGGACTGGGAGAACGGTCTGGCCGAGCTGCCCGAGGAGTTGGAGCGGGCGATCGGGCAGATCTGCACGGTGTACTCGAACAACGGGCTGGTGGAGCAGAAGATCATCGGCCGCTGGCTGGAGGAGATTTCCTACGGCTTCCACGAGGTGAAGCTGTTCCTCGCGACGCAGGCGTTTGACGCCGGGCGCAAGGTGGAGGCGCTGCGCAAGCGGGCGCTGATCAACGGCGGCGGGCTGGGGCAAGCGCCGTTGGGGCAGATTTACCGCGGCTGGTATCAGGGGCTGACGTTCACGGACATGCTGATTGCGCTGAACGTGGTCTACAAGAGCTACGAGGTGACGCTGTTCGAGTCGGCGCCGGAGTGGGCGCAGACGGAGGTGGAGCGGGACATCTTTGCGAAGATCGCGAAGGACTCGCGGCGGCACCTCGATTACGGGCTGGGCCACCTGGAGTGGTACACGCGCTACAAGCCGGAGGCGGAGAAGCGGCTGGGCATCCAGTTCCTGCGCGCTGAGGCGTCGTTGGTGCAGGAGATGCGGCTCTCGACGACCGAGCGCGAGGCGCTGATCGTGCTGATGGCGGGCGGCGTGGAGAACCTGCAGGCGGGCGTGGACAAGCTGAAGACGCTGCGCCAGCGGCAGTACGACGCCTACCTGGAGAACCTCGCCTCGATCAACTTCGACCGCCCGGTGCCGCATCCCGGCCTGGCGGGGCAGATCACCGACCCGCTCGAAGGCGGCGTGATCGCGGTTCGCGCGGTGTCGCGGAACTAGGCTGAGCCGGCCCGCCTGGCTGACTGGCTGGCTGGCTGACCGGATCAACCGCCGAGCACCTCGGCGGCCGGCGTGGGGCAGAGGGCGAGCAGCGCCTGCGGTTCGATGTCTATGGCGTAGGCGGTCGGGTGGCCGGGTTCGCCGTCGATCTGCATCGGCGGCGGCTCGCGTAGCGGGGTGAGCTCGAGTTGTTGGAAGCGGAGATTCCTGACGCCCGGGCCCTGCGGGAGCAGGCCGGAGCGGGCGAATGGGGACAGGGCGAGGGCGCGCCAGGGCGCGCCTTCGACGAGCAGGAGATCGAGTTCGCCGTCAACGACGGTGGCGTGCGGGTTGACCTCCAGCCAGGTGCCGAGCATTCGCGTGTTGCCGATCGTGAGCAGAGCGGCCTCGACCGTGAACAGGGGAGCGCCGTCGATGCTGACGGCGAGCGGCCAGGACTTGCGCCCGATCGCTTCCTGGACGGCGGAGAGGAAGTAGGCGGGCTCGCCGAGCATTCGCTTGATCCGGCGGCGGCGGTGGCTGGCGTCGATGCCGAGCACGGCGGCGGCGTCCAGGCCCCAGCTGGCCATGAGGAGGAAGCGTTGGGCGACGGCTGCGCCGTCGGCGGCGAGCGACCAGACGCGGCCGGTGTCGATCCAGATGGGCTCGCCCTGGCGGCCGTCAAGGGCGGCGAGTTGGGCGTCGATGGCGGCCATGGGCGTGGGGGGCAGGTGGGTCTCGTAGGCCCAGACGTTGGCGGTGCCGAGGGGGACGGAGCCGAGCGCGGTCGGGGAGCCGCTGGGCAGGCCTTGCAGGATCGAGGAGAGGGTGCCGTCGCCGCCGCAGCCGAAGATGGCGGCGGCGCCGGCGTCATGGGCGGCGCGCGCGGTGTCGGCCGCTTCCTGCGGGTTGCGGGTGGCGACGACGTGAGCGCGGTAGCCAGCCTGCTCGGAGGCGGCGCGGCACATCGCGGTCAGCTGACGCGGGTGCAGGGCGTTGCCGGAGTGCGGGTTGAGTACAAAGACGATGTCGTGGGGCTGCGGGGAGGGAGTCTGCATTTGTGCAACATACGCCTACCGCGCGCTTCACGCGCAGACATAGCGCACAGCGCACAGCGCACGCCTCGCACGCATGGGGCGCATCGCACGCATAGGGGGCGCGGGGCGGCGGTGGGTTAAGCTGAACGCGATTGGAGCGGACGCCATGGCTGAGCAGCAGGGTTTGGGTTGGGTGCGGCTGGATCACGTTGCGATTGCGGCGGAGGATCCGAAGGCGGCGTCCGCGTTCTGGAGCAAGCTCTTTGGGTTGGAGCTGGATCACTGGACGGTGTCCACGGAGGGCGGGTTCCGCGTTTCGCAGTTCCACTTCCCGAAGAGGCAGCTGGGGCTGGAGATTATCGGGCCGTTCGCGGAGGACTCGTTCGTGCAGAAGTTCATCGACCAGCGCGGGCCGGGGATGCACCACATCACGGTCGAGGTCGAGGACGCGGACGCGGCCTGCGCGTACATCCGCGAGGAGCTGGGGATCGAGCCGCTGGGCGAGCCGTACCACGACTTTGAGTGGAACCAGTTCTTTATCCATCCGCGCGACACGGGCGGGGTGTTGGTGCAGATTTACTCGTGGTTGCCTGGTCGGCGGCCGGCGGACTGGCCGCAGTAGGACAGTGGGGCGGTGACGGGATGAGTCAAGCGCGGCCGGGTGGGACCCCCTCAGCCTTCGGCCGCTCCCCCGGCAAGGGGGAGCGGAAAGCGGTACCGACCTACCGCGATGGTGACTTTGTGCCGACGCGAGAGGTGCCGTTCTCGGCGGATCTGGATGAGCTGATCGCGGAAATCCGCGCCGGGCGGGCGCCGAATCTGGGGCGCTTCTGCGGCTTCTGCTCTGCGCCGTTGGGAGAGGCGGAGGTCTGCGGCGTCTGCGGGGAACGGACGGAGCAGACGCCGGCGGTGGACAAGATTGACCGCGATCTGGCGCAGATTTACCACGCCAAACGGAAGCGCGAGGGGTTGTACGTCCACCTCGCGGCCTGGACCGGGATTCTTCTGGCGACCGCGCTCTCGATCCTGATGATTCTGGTGCTGCCGGGCTGGTCGAAGGTCTTTGCGATCGTGTTTCTCGTGCTGGGCGGGTACTTTGCCGGGGTGTTCTTCGGCAACGTGCTGATTCAGGGCTTCGCCTACCGGGCGGGATTGAGGATGTTTGCCAAGCGCTGGACTCAGTGGCGGGCGTCGGGCGGGGCGGCTGGGGCGTAGGCTGAACGGGCTGAGCGGGGTGATCGGCGGCGCTCGGGGTCTTCGGAGGGTGGCTCTCGGCGTCGATTGACGCTTGTCCCCGCTGCCAACTGCTGCCGATCGGGCAGCCGCGCGGCGCGCCATACACGTCAGGCGCGAGGAGTGTGATTTGCTGCGTTTCGCGCTGGTGATGGCGAAGCGGCACGCGAGCGCGGTTCGCGATCTGCTGCCGATCTTTGCGGTGATCGTCCTGTTCCAGCTGGTGGTGCTGCGGCAGCCGTTTCCCGATGTGGCGAGCGTGGCGGTCGGGCTGGTCTGCGTCGTGGTGGGGCTGGCGCTGTTCGTACAGGGTCTGGAGAGCGGGCTGTTCCCGCTGGGCGAGGCGTTGGCGCAGGGGATGGCGCAGAAGGGCAGCACCACGGCGCTGCTGGCGCTGGCGTTCAGTCTTGGCTTCGGCACGACGATTGCCGAGCCGGCGCTGATCGCGGTGGCGGCGGAGGCGGCGGAGGTGGCGGCGGAGGCGAAGTTCATCGGCTTCAGTCAGGCGGCGCAGGACCGCTATGCGTTGGAGCTGCGCATCGTCGTGGCGGTCGCGGTGGGACTGGCGATCGTGCTGGGCGTGCTGCGGATTCTGAAGGGTTGGCCGATTCATCGCTTCATCATTGGCGGCTACATCGTGGTGATGGTGATGACGGTGTTCGCGCCTGAGGAGATTGTCGGCGTTTCCTACGACTCGGGCGGGGTGACGACCAGCACGATCACGGTGCCGTTGATCACGGCGCTGGGGGTGGGCCTGGCGACCGCGATCCGGGGGCGCAACCCGATGCTTGACGGCTTCGGGCTGATTGCGTTCGCCAGCCTCACGCCGATGATCGGCGTGCTGGGTTACGGGATGGTGGCGTGATGCTGGAGTCGCTCGAGCTGTTCGGGGAGACGCTGCTGTACACGCTTCGTGATGTGTCGCCGATCATTGCGATCCTGGTGTTTTTCCAGGTGGTGGTGTTGCGGCGCAAGCCGTTGAACATCGGGGGGATCATTACCGGCTCGGTGATGGTGCTGCTGGGGCTGGCGCTATTTCTGATCGGGCTGGATCAGGCGCTGTTTCCGATTGGCGAGACGATGGCGCGGCAGTTGACGGAGGAGGTGCGGACGCTGGCCGGGTCGGTGCGCTGGGAGGACTACTGGCTGGTGTATCTCTTTGCGGCGGCGATCGGCTTCGCCGCGACGGTGGCGGAGCCGTCGCTGATTGCGGTGGGGTTGAAGGCGGAGGAGGTATCGGGCGGCGCGGTGAAGGCGTGGGGGCTGCGGATCGCGGTGGCGGTGGGCGTCTCGGCGGGAGTGGCGCTCGGCTGTTTCCGGATCGTGACGGGCACGCCGCTGCCCTGGTACATCGTGGGCTCCTATGTGATTGTGATCGTGCAGACCTACCTGGCCAACCGCACGATCGTCCCGCTGGCCTACGACAGCGGGGGCGTTACCACGTCGACGGTGACGGTGCCGGTGGTGGCGGCGCTGGGTCTGGGACTGGCGGCGAACATTCCGGGGCGCAGTCCGTTGATTGACGGTTTTGGGCTGATTGCGTTCGCCAGTGTCTTCCCGATCATGTCGGTATTAGGCTATGCAATCAGCGCCGACTGGGTGGAACGCTGGCGCAGGCGGCACGAGCGACAGGAGGCGGAGCAATGAAGATGGCGCTGGTCGTCGCGCTGGTCAGCGACGACAAGACCACGGACGTGATCGATGCGGCGCGGGCGGGCGGCGCGACGGGGGACACGATCATCAGCGGCGTGCGGGGGGAGGGCTTGCGGCCGGAGAAGACGTTCCTGGGGCTGGATCTGACGGCGCGGCGGGACATGGTCCTGTTCCTGGTGGCGGAGCAGCAGGCGCGGGACATCCTGGAGCGGATTGCGGAAGCGGGCGGGATGGATCGGGAGCATGGCGACGGGGTCGCGTTTCAGATCAACATTGCGGACGCGGTCGGGCTCTCGACCCAGCTGCCCAAGCTGATGGAAACGCTGGAAGAGACGCTATGAGCGGGCAGAGCGAGGGCGCGGCGATCCGCGTGGCCGATGTGATGGGCACGGAAGTGCACACGATCGGCGGGCTGGCGACGGCGGCGGAGGCGATGGCGGCGATGAAGCGGCTGCAGATCAGTTCGCTGGTGGTCAACCGGCGGGACGGGGACGACGAACTGGGGGTGATCACGGTGACCGATATTGCGCGGCAGGTGATCACGCCGAACCGCGCGCCGGAACGGGTCAATGTCTACGAGATTATGTCGAAGCCGGCGCTGACGGTGCGCTCGGGGATGCTGGCGCGCTACGCGGTGCGGCTGCTGGTGCAGTTCGGCGTCTCGCGCGCGCTGGTGATTGACGACGAGGGCGCGCCGCAGGGTCTGGTCACGCTGCGCGACTTGGTGCTGGGGCTGTCCGCCGCGTAGGCGGACGTCGGTGAAGCGCCAGCGGGCGAGGCGTGAGCGGGAGAGGCGTGAGCGCGCGATGCTGTCCGGCCCAGGACGGCTCAGGAGCGGCTGAGCGTTTTGCGGCGGTGGGTGACGAAGTCGTGGAGGACGTATTCGCCCAGCTCGTCGGGCTGGCTGTAGAAGACGCGGCCGCCGTTGATGCGGGCGACGCGGTCGACGAACTCTTTGAGGTAGTAGCTGCGGTCAAGCATGAAGACATTGATGACAATGTCCTTCTTCGTGCAGTGGCGGACCTCTTTGAGCGTCTCGCGGATTGTGAGGGGCGAGGGCGGGTAGGCGAAGTAGGAGCGGCCCTGTTCGAGGTGGGCGGTCGGTTCGCCGTCGGTGATCATGATGATCTGGCGGGTACCGAGTTTGTGTTTGGCGAGGAGCTGCTGGGCGATCAGCAGGGCGTGGTGCATGTTGGTGCCGAGCACGGTTTCGTCCCAGCGGACGTAGGGGAGCTGGTCGGCCTTGAGTTCGCGGGCGTAGGCGCTGAAGCCGATCAGGTAGAGGGAGTCGCGCGGGTACTGCATCCGGATCAGGTTGTTGAGCGCCATGGCGACCTTCTTGGCGGCCTGGAAGGAGCCGCGCAGGGCCATGGACCAGGAGAGGTCGAGCATGACGACGGTCGCGGTCTGGGTGAGGGTTTCGGAGCGGTAGACCTCGAAGTCGTCGGGGGAGAGGCGGATCGGGAACCGCCCCCCGCTGCCTTCGGCAGCTCCCCCCGCTGGGAGGAGCGGTTCGTTGGCGGTGCGGAGGATGGCGTTGGAGATGGTCTCCTTGAGGTGCAGGTGGAAGGGGTCGCCGAACTCGTAGGCTTTGGTGTCGTCGGCGCGGTCGCCGTAGCGGCCGGTCTCGGGGACGTTGTGTTTGCCGAAGTTCTGGCGCTTGAGGTTGGCGTAGATCTCGGCGAGGGCTTTCTCGCCGATGCGGCGGTTGCCGCGCGGGGTGAGCTCGTATGAGTTGCCCTTGCGCTCGAGGTAGCCGGCTTCTTCGAGCAGTTCGAGGAGTTGCTTGAGCTGCTCGAGGATCTGGCGCGCCTCCTCGCCCATCAGCTCTTCGAGCTGGTCGGGGTCGATGTCGTCAATGTTGCCGCCGTACTGGACGCGCTCGAGGGCGCGTTCGAGTTCGTCCAGCTGCTGCATGTCGCCCATCAGCGCCATCGCGGCCTGCATGTCCAGTTCTTCCTGGCCGCGGAAGGGGTACTGGTTGAGCAGGTCGCGCATCGGGTAGAGGGCCTCGAGGTTCTGGGCGAGTTGGGCGAGCTCCTGGCCCATGCCCATTTCGTCCATGCGCTGCTGCATGAGATCGTTGAGCTGGGAGCGCATGTCGCCGGGCAGGGACGACATCAGGTTCTGCATCTGGGCGGCCTGGCGCTGCATCTGCTCGACCAGTTCTTCGAGCGACTGGGGCGGATTGTCGCCGAACATATCGCCGTACTGATCCATGAACTCGTCGAAGCGGGGGTCCTCGCCGCGCCGCTGGCGTTCCAGCATCTCGTTGAGGTCCTGCATCATCTGGCGCATCCGCTCCATGTCCTCGGGGGACATGTCGGAGAGCATCTGGCTCATGTCGTTGAAGAAGCGGTTCATCATTGACTGCTTCAACTGGTCCAGCAGTTCCTCGTACTTCTGGCGCGCTTCTTCGTTCTCGAATTCGTAGTCCTGCAGCTCCTTGACCTGGCCGGCGGCGTCCTCGGGCAGGTGATCGATCTGTTCCTGCTTGCGTTCCAGGCGCTGGCGCAGGGCTTCGATCAGGCGATCCATCTCCTCCTCGGTGAGGCCGGTGGCTGACTGCCCTTCGGCCTGCTCGCCGTCCTGAGCCTGTGGTTGACCCGGCTGACTCATCTGGCCCTGCTGGCCCTGCTCACCTTGATCGCCGGGCTGTTGCGGGCGGGGGCCGACTTCGTCGAGGCGGTCGTCGAGGGTGTCGCGTTCGAGGTCGAGGATTTCGTCCAGCTGACGCTGGATGTCTTCGAAGACGGAGGAGAGGTCGAAGCGTTCGAGCTGCTGGCGGCGCTGCTGGCGGAGGCGCTGGAGCAGGTCGCGCATTCCGTCGGTGCGGTCGCCGTCGGGCGTGCGGATGCCGCGCTGCATCATGTTGCGGAGGGCCTGCTGGAGGTCGCCGAAGGAGAGCAGGTCGTCGGAGAGCGACTGGAGCACGTCGTCGGCGTCGAGCGCGGGGACGTCCTGCGTGCCATCCCACTGCGAGTATCGGAATCGGGTGGGCATGGCTCACTCCATCAGCTCTGGCGATCGGCGGCGGGTGGACTCTCGATGGGCGGGGGCGTCAGGCGCGGTAGAAGACGGCGCTGCCGACGACGTCCTTGTTCAGGCGCTTGTTGAGGTGGAGGCCTTCGAGCAGGAACTCGACGGCGGCGGCGAGGGAGGCGGCGTCTTCGCCGACGTTCAGGGGCTGGAGCGCCTCGTCGAGGCCCTCGACCCGCCCGACGATTGCGGCGTAGTCGCCAGCCTTGAGCGCCTCGCCGACCTCAACGGCGAGGCCGGAGCGGAACTGGGAGATGACGAGGTCGAGCGCGCCGAGCTCGAAGTAGCGGCCGAAGACGACGGCGATGGCGCCGGCGATCAGTTTCTCGATCACCTTCTCGTCCGCGCCCTCATCAACGGTTTCCAGCTCCAGCTTGCCCTGCAGGGCTGGGGCGAGGTGCCAGAGGTCACAGATGCGGGGCGCGACCTGCTCCTCGCCGGCGAGGATTGCGCGGCGCATGGCGTTGGCGGTGAGCGTCTCGTATCCGGAGATCGAGGCGCGGACGGAGACGCCGGAGCGTTGGGAGACGTCCGGGCTGCGGCGGGCGAGGCGGACGATCTCGGCGACGATCTCGGCCATGTAGTCGGGGGTGTTGATCGTCCGCCCTGGGGCGGACATCGGCGCGGCTTCCTGGGAGACGATCTCGAGCTCGGTTGAGAGTTCGGACGGGTAGTGGGTGCGGATCTGGGCGCCGTAGCGGTCTTTGAGCGGGGTGATGATGCGGCCGCGGTTGGTGTAGTCCTCGGGGTTGGCGGAGGCGACGATCAGGACGTCGAGCGGCAGGCGGACGCGGAAGCCGCGGATCTGGACGTCGCGCTCTTCCATGATGTTGAGCAGGCCGACCTGGATGCGCTCGGCGAGGTCGGGGAGCTCGTTGATGCAGAAGATTCCACGGTTGGTGCGCGGGATCAGGCCGAAGTGGATGGTGAGTTCGTCCGAGAGATAGCGGCCCTCGGCGACCTTGATCGGGTCGACTTCGCCGATCAGGTCGGCGATCGTGATGTCTGGCGTGGCCAGCTTCTCGCCGTAGCGGTCGGCGCGGGGGACCCAGCGGATGGGGGCGTCGTCGCCCAGTGCTTCGGCCTGCTGCCGCCCTTCAAGGGAGATCGGGGCGAGCGGTTCCTCGAAGATTTCGACGCCCTCGAGGACGGGCGTCTCGTCGTCGAGGAGGCCGGTGAGGGCGCGGATCATGCGGCTCTTGGCCTGGCCGCGCTCGCCGAGGAAGATCACGTCCTGTTCGGCCAGCAGCGCGTTTTCGAGCGCCGGGACGACCGTGTCCTCATAGCCGTGAATCTCGGGGAAGAGCGGTCCGCCCGCCTCCAGGCGGCGGATCAGATTGTCACGGATCTCTTCACGCACGGTGCGTGGTCGGTACCCGGATGCCTTCAACTGCCCCACGGTGGCCGGTTTTGCGCTCACGTCGACTCCCTGTCTGTCGCTGCCCAGTCCAGCATTCTGTCGCCCTCGGACTGCGGCAACGCCGCATCACTCGGCATCGGCCAGAGCGCGCAGCGCCTCGTCGCGCGGGAAGCGCGGAAGCGGTCGCGCCTGGCCGCTATCGGTGAGTGTAGCGCGTGGATCAAGTCCGACCCGCCCGATCGGCGCCGCCGCGACCGCCGCCGCCGAGAGCGCGGCCAGGGCCTGGTCGGCGGACTCGGGCGCGACGGCGGCGAGCAGCGTCCCGGAACCGAGCAGGCCGAGTGGATCGAGGCCGTGCTGCTCGCAGACGGCCAGCGTCTCGGGCAGCCAGAGGAGGTCAGCGAAGCGCAGCTGGGGTGCGAGGCCGGCGGCCTCGGCCAGTTCGAGCGCGGCGGTGGCGAGGCCGCCCTCGGTCACGTCGTGCATCGCGTGGACGCCTGCGATCTCGCGCAGGGCGCAGGCGGCGGCGGCGATGCTAATTCCGGGCTGCTCCAACAGTGCGGGGTGGCCGAGGATCGCCGTGCCTTCGACCGCCGCCGCGCCGGCCTGGATGATCACGTCGCCCGCGCGCGCGCCGTTGGAGGGGATGATCTGCGCCTGTGGGGCGCTGCCGAAGATCGTGCAGGAGACGACGGTGCGCGTGACCGCGTCGGTCGCCTCGGTGTGGCCGCCGACGAGCGCGATGCCGGCGTCGCGGCAGGCGGCGTGGAGCTCGCGGAGGAGCGCGCCGAGCGCGTCGGCGTCTGCGCCGGGCGGCGCGAGGACGGTGGCGAGCATCCACTGCGGCTCCGCGCCGACCGCGTAGATGTCGTTGGCGTTGACGGTCACGGCCAACTGAGCGGCGTTGGCGGCGACGAAGGTGATCGGGTCGGAGCTGACGACCAGCGTTTCGGCGTCAGGCGCGATGATCGCGGCGTCGAGGCCGACGCCCGGTCCCTGGAGCACGCGCGGATCGGTGGGCGCGGCGAAGATGTCCGCGAGCAGCTCGGGCGGCGCTTTGCCGCTGTCCAGCGACGCCGGCGCACAGGCCGTCAGACGGTCAGGCGATTCCATATGCTGACCCCATGAACGCGACGTTAACAGAGCATGTCGGCGGCCTGGCCTGGTCTGAGGATCCGCGGGGCCTGACGCCGTCGGCGCTGGCGGCGCTGCGGGTTGACTTTGAGGGCGCGGCGCCGCACTCGGTCGCGGCGCCGCGCCGCGGCCCGCTTCGCTTCTCCGAGTTTGCCGACGCCCAACGGCTCAGCGCCGTCCGCGAGGCGCTGCTGGAGGCGGAGCAGCGGCTCGGCGGGCCCGCCGTCCTGCGCTGGCGCGGGGACGACTCAGGCGGCTCGGACAGTGTGACGACCAGCGACGCGCGGTTGATCGACGAGCCGCTGCCCTGGGGCGGTGGACCGGGGCGCGGGATGCCGCACGCGCCGCAGGAGATGGATCGCTGGTCGCGGGCCAACGCCGGCGAGGTGATTCCCAACGTGATGACGCCGCTGAGCTGGTCGGTGATCGCGGACGCGCTCGACCGCGGCTTCCACGCGCCTTGGGGCGACTGGACGGAGGGACGCCGCTTTGTCGCGCTCTACGACGGCTACGCCTACTTCAACGTCGGGCTGATGATGGAGCTGATCCAGATGCGGCTCGGGTTGAGCGGGGCGCATTTCCTGGAAGCGGTCGGCGGGCCGGAGGCGGCGGAGGTTGTGCGGCCGGGCGGCAACGGCGAGCGCTCGACCCAGATTCAGTGGCTGACGATGCTGCGTCAGCTGCCGTTCATGCTGCGCTGGCTGCGCGATCAGGATCAGCTGCCCAAGGTCTGGCCGGCCGAACGCGCCGCGGCCGAGGCGGAGCGCGACCGGCTCAAGGCGCTCGACGCGGACCGCCTCAGCGACCGCGAGATCTTCCGCGAGGTCTCGCGCTCGAGCGGGGAGAGCGAGCGGCAGACGATCTTCCTGATGCGCGCGCAGGCGGCGGTCTTCAGCGCTGCGCAGGGGCTGCTCTGGGCGACGGATCGCTGGCTGGGCGCGAATCAGCGGAATCTGGTGCTCTCGGTGATGCAGGGCTTGCCCGGCGTCCGCACGCAGGAGGGCAACATGGCGCTGCGCCGCATCGGCCGCCGCGCCGCGCAGGATGCGGAGGCGGCCGCGTTCGTGCGCGGCGAGGACGCGCGCAGCCTCTGGCCGGCCGTCCATAGCGAACGCCTGCCGGCCTCGATCGGCTGGCTGCGCCGCGAGCTTGATGACTTCATGGATGAGTACGGGCATCGCGCCGCGGGCGAGTTGGAGGCGGCGGAACCGCGCTGGGTTGAGCAGCCGGAGCTGATCCTCGATACTTTCCGCGATTATGTGCTCAATCCGGACGGCAACGATCCGGATGCGATGCTCGAGCGTCAGCGCCGCGCGCGTCGGGAGGCGGAGCAGGAAATCCGCGCGCGGCTTGTCCGCCACCCGCTGGGCCGGATGCGCTGGCTGCTCTTCCGCGCCCAGATTAATCAGGCGCGCCGGCTCCAGCCGCTGCGCGAGAATCCCAAGTTCAGCCTGCTTGAACTCTCGCTGCACCAACGCCGACTCTGGCGCGTGCTCGCCTCGCGCTGGCTGGCGCGTGGGTTGATCGACGATCTGGACGACATCTACTACCTGCTCCTCGATGAGCTGGCGACGCTGACGCGGCGCTCGAACGACCCGGCAGTCGCCGCGCGGATGCGCAGCCGCATTCGGCGGCGGCGCGCGCAGTTCGAGGAGTGGAAGCAGACGCCTGCGCCGCCGCTGCGCGATCGCTTCGGCGAGCCGATCGGCGCGGCGGCGGACTCGGCGGCGGACGACCAGGTGTCCGCGCCACTGGCAGCAGCTGATCCGGCGCTGCCGATCACGCTGCGCGGGATCGCGGCCTCGACCGGCGCGGTCGAGGGTCGCGCCCACGTCGCCGACGCGGTAGCGGCTGGCCGTCAGCTGGTCCCGGGCCAAATCCTCGTCGCCCGCTTCACCGATCCCGGCTGGACGCCAATCTTTCCGCTGGCGGCGGCGGTGGTTACGGAAATCGGGGGGGTGCTCTCCCACGGCGCGATCGTGGCGAGGGAGTTTGGGATTCCCGCGGTGGTCAACGTGCAGCAGGCGACGGAGCAGATTCGCTCGGGTGATCTGCTGCGCGTTGACGGGTCGAGCGGGGTGGTGACGATCGTGGAGCGGGGGTAGGGGCGGGCGGCCCCCCTTCAGTCCCTTCTGGACCGCTTCCCCCCAGAGGGGGGCAGCGAGGGAGCGCTACTTGCGCCTCCGTCATTGCCGCGCTCTGCCGCAGCAAGCTCGGCGAGTACAGCAGAGCAGTCCGGGCTCGGCGCGGCGAGATACCCGCGGCAACCGCGGGTATGACGGAGGTGGGCGCGGGGTTGACGGGGTAGAGCAGCCCCCCTTCAGTCCCTCCGGGACAGCTTCCCCCCAGAGGGGGGCAGCGAGGGAGTTCTACTTGCGCCTCCGTCATTGCCGCGCTCTGCCGCGGCAAGCTCGGCGAGGACAGCAGAGCGGTCCGGGCTCGACGCGGCGAGATACCCGCGGCAACCGCGGGTATGACGGAGGTGGGCGCGGGTATGACGGAGGTGGGCGCGGGTATGACGGAGGTGGACGCGGGTATGACGGAGGTGGACGCGGGTATGACGGAGGTGGACGCGGGTATGACGGAGGTGGACGCGGGTATGACGGAGGTGGACGCGGGTATGACGGAGGTGGACGCGGGTATGACGGAGGTGGACGCGGGGGTGACGGAAGTGGTGGGCTCGGGGGTGACGGAAGTGGTGGGCTCGGGGGTGACGGAAGTGGGCGCGGGGTTGACGGGGGTAGAGCGGGGCGCGCCCCTCAGTCGCTGCGTGACAGCTCCCCCAGAGGGGGAGCGCTACTTGCGCCTCCGTCATTGCCGCGCTCTGCCGCAGCAAGCTCGGCGAGTACAGCAGAGCGGTCCGGGCTCGGCGCGGCGAGATACCCGCGGCAAGCGCGGGTATGACGGAGGTGGACGCAAGGGTGACGGAAGTGGTGCGCTCGGGGTTGACGGAAGTGGGCGCGGGGATTAACTGAGGGGTGGGGCGGGGTTGAGGAGGGGTTTGGTTTGTCCGTCTACGAGGAGGGGGAGGTAGTCCCAGCCGGCCAGGGCCAGGGGATCTATTCCTCTGAGGGCGGTGGTGACGAGTTCTCGGTCGAGGCTGTTGGCGAGGGTGAGCATGGCGGCGATGCGGAAGCCGTTTGTAGCTCTGGTTGCCTCTTCCGCCTCGCGCAGGGAGCGGCGCATGAGGCGGCGGACAGCGCGGCCGTCGATCACGGAGGTCGGCGGGGCGCAGATGACGATTGGCTCTTCGACTCCGTCGAGGCGCTGGATGCGCCAGGTGTCCTCGCCCTTGACGGTGGTCGTCGTGCCATCCTTGCGAATGCCGTTGGCGACGAGGACGAGGAAATCGACCATCTGGGTGACCTTGCGGTCTTCCTCGGGGAGGCGGTGGATGTTGGAGGAATCGAGTTGATATTCGCCCATTACCTGACTGGTGAAGCGCGCCCACTGCTGCGACAGTCCGCCGAGCACGCTCATGTAGGAGCCGTCGCTGCCGGTTTTGCGGACGGCGATATCGACCTTGAACGTGACCTCGCCCTTGTCGCCGATGGACAGCTCGCGGGCCGCGTCGGCGGCGAGGCCGGCGGCGTGGTCGGCGTCCTCGGGGAGCGCGGCGCCGGGCGGGACCCAGAGCACCACGTCGCGCGCGCCGTAGGCGTGGAGGCGCTCTTCGAGTTCTACTTTGCGCGTCAGCGTCGCGCCGTCCGCCTGGAGGGCGGCGAGATCGAACAGCGGGCAGACGGCGAGGACGCCCTCCGCGTCGTTGGCGCGGAAGGCGGTGTGCTGGGAACTGACGGCGGGCGGCTCGAACGCGACATCGGCTGCGCCGTTGGCGCGCAGGGCGGCGCGGGTCATGGCGGCGGCGGCGAGGGTCAGCTGCTGTTGGGGGTCCATGCCGGGCAGCGTATCGCAGGGTCGGCGGCTCGGAGATCTGCTCGGAGATCTAGTAGAGCATCCCGACGATTGCGCCGGTCATGCAGGTTGCCATTGTCCCGGCGAGGATGGAGCGCAGGCCGAGCTTGGCGATCTCCAGGCGGCGCTCGGGGACGAGCGCGCCGAGGCCGCCGAGCATGATCCCGATGCTGCCGAAGGTGGCGAAGCCGCAGACGGCGTAGGTCATGATCAGCGAGCTCTTCTCGCTCAGCGCGCCCTCGGGCAGGGCGGCCAGGTTCAGGTAGGCGACGAGTTCGTTGAGGACGACCTTCGTGCCGAGCAGCTGGCCGGCGTCCACCGCCTCGGACCAGGGCACGCCCAGCAGCCAGGCGGCGGGCGCCATGACCCAGCCGAGCAGGCGCTGCATCGTCAACTCCGCGCCGTCCACGTCGGGGAACACGCCGAGGATGATGTTGGCCAGTTCCACCAGGCCGACGAAGACGATCAACATGCCGACGATGTAGGCGACCAGCCGCAGGCCGTCGATTGCGCCGCGCGTGAGCGCGTCGATGGTGTTCTCGTACAGGCTCTCCAGCTCGACCTCGGCGGTGTAGGTGGCGTCGGCGGGGCGGGGGATCATGATCAGGGCGATGATGATCGCGGCGGGAGCGCTGATCAGTGAGGCGGTGAGGAGGTGGCCGGCGGGGTCGGGGATGATCCCGTCCAGGATGACGGCGAAGAGGGAGTACACGGTGCCAGCGATCGTGGCCATGCCGGCGGTCATGACGACGAACAGCTCGGAGCGGTTCATCGACTGGATGTAGGGGCGGACCAGGAGGGGGGAGTCGACCATGCCGAGGAAGACGTTGGCGGCGGTCGAGAAGCTGGCCGCGCCGCTGATGTTGAGGGCGCGGCTGAGCACCCAACCGAAGCAGCGCACGACCAGCGGCAGTAGGCGAAGGTGGTAGAGCACTGCCGAGAGCGCGCCGACGAAGATGATCAGCGCCAGCG
Organism: Dehalococcoidia bacterium; assembly: GCA_965200625.1. Taxonomy (GTDB): domain Bacteria; phylum Chloroflexota; class Dehalococcoidia; order Bin125; family Bin125; genus Bin125. The sequence goes on along the minus strand of OZ241375.1, from coordinate 102,743 downwards.
CCCGTAGGGCGAAGACGTAGGAGCCGCCGGGGATGGTCTCGTCATAGGGCAGCGCGCCGCCGCCAAGGAAGCCGAAGACAAGCGAGGTGCCGGCCTCGGTCGCCCGCACCAGGGCATCAACGCCGTCGCCGACCCACTCGAAGACGGTCTGGGATCCGGGCACCTGGGTGAAGAGCGCGGCGAGCGCAATCTGCAAGGCCAGGCCAGCGGCGACAGTGCGGTAGGGGAAGGCGCGGCGATTCTCGCTCAGCGCCCAGGCGAGGCCGATGATCAGGATCAGCCCGAGGATCGCCTGGAAATAGAGTACCAACGCCCTCCCGCAACATGTTGCAACGCGCCCGCACCAACGGACTACGCGAGGTTACTTTAGCTTGTCCCGTCACATCATTCATGCACCTTCCCGCCGGATCTGACGGTGCTGCGCGGATGCCCCCTTCAGTCCCTCCGGGACAGCTTCCCCCAAAGGGGGGCTGCGGGGGAGCCCCCTCAGGTTGCACTCTGCCTACCGCTCCGTCATTGTCGCGCTCCGCCGCGGCAATCTCGACGCGTACGGCAGCGCGGTCCGTGCTCGACGCGGCGAGATACCCGCGGCAGGCGCGGGTATGACGGGGGGCGCGGCGCGGGGTTGATGGGGTAGAGCAGCCCCCCTTCAGTCCTTCCGGGACAGCTTCCCTCAGGTTGCGCTCTGCCGACCGCTCCGTCATTGCCGCGCTCCGCCGCGGCAATCTCGACGCGTACAGCAGCGCGGTCCGTGCTCGACGCGGCGAGATACCCGCGGCAAGCGCGGGTATGACGGAGGTGGGCCCGGGGATGACGGGGGGCGCGGCGCGGGGATGACGGAGGCGGGCGCGAGTGTGACGGAGGCGGGCGCGGGGATAGTGGGGCTTCCGTGGCTTCGGAGTCCCCCCTCAGTCGCTGAGCGACAGCTCCCCCGATGGGGGAGCTCTTACCCCGTCGTTCCACTACCACCGGGACGGCTGGCGGGGCGTCTCATCGAGTTCGTTGTTGGGGGAGCCAGACGGTGATGGTGGTTCCGACTGTGGGTTCGCTTTGGGCGGTGATCTGGCCGTCGTGGGCGCGGACGATCTCTCGGGTGATGGCGAGGCCGAGACCGGCGCCGGGGCCGCTTCGGTCTTCGGGCTGCCAGAAGCGATCGAAGAGGCGTTCGAGCGCTTCAGGCGGCATTCCTTCGCCGCTGTCGGCGACGGCCAATTGCAGGCCGCCGGCCTCGCCGCGCGCGGACACGCGGACCGTGCCGGCGGGCGTGTGCCGGATGGCGTTGTCGAGCAGGTTGTTGCAGACCTGGAGGAGGCGGTCGTAGTCGGCCTCGATCGTGGGCGCGTAGGGGGCGATTGTGAAGCTCAGCGTCACGCCTGCGTCGTCCGCGGTTGCCTCGAACATTGCCTCGAGGTAGCCGAACAGTTCTTCGAGGTCGAGCTCGGTCAGCTGCAAGCGCTCCTGGCGCGACTCCAGCCGCGAGAGGTCGAGCAGCTGCTGGATCATGCGCAGCATCCGCTGGGTCTCTTCGTAGACGATTTCGAGCGAGGCGGCCTGCCGCTCCGGGTTGGTCACGGTGCCGTCGCGCAGGGCTTCGACGAAGCCGCGGATTGAGGTCAGCGGGGTGCGCAGCTCGTGCGAGACGTCGGCGATGAAGCCGCGCATGGTGCGTTCGTTGTCCGCGACTCGCTCGGCCATCGCGTTGAAGGCGGCGGCCAGTTCACGCACCTGGGTAGGGCCGGTCTCGGCGGCGCGCATGTCGTAGCGGTCGGGGCCGAAGCGGTTGACGACGCCGGTCAGGGCTTCGAGCGGCCGCATCAGCTGCCGCGAGAGGAGCATTGCGAGTCCAACGGCGGCGGCCAGGCCGGCCATGCCGGAGACGGCCAGGCGATCGAACAGATCGTCCAGCGCGCCGATCCGGTGCTGGTCGGCGAAGGCGACAGCCATCAGGACGCCGCTCCCGGCGCGGCCGCGGCCGGTGGGCGGGATCACGGTGCGGACCAGCGAGGCCCGCCAGTCGCCGCCGATGAACAGTTTGTGGTCGACCCAGCCGCCTGGCCCGCTTTTCTCTTCGAGGTCCGCGTAGCGGATGTCTACCTTGCTCCCTTTGAGGCTCTGTTCCGGCTCGAAGCCCGCAAACACGTTGCCCTGCTCATCGGTGAGCACGACGATCAGCCCGGCGTGGTCCGCCTGCTCGCGGCTCAGGGTGACGACCTCGTCGTAGTCGGTCGCGCGGCGCAGGATGCGCGCGATCTCGACCCGGAGCGCGTTGCCGGCGGTGCGCAGCTCGGAGCGGTCGATTTGGTCGCTGTAGCCGCCGAAGAGGGAGAAGAAGACGGCGGCGGAGACGAGCAGCATGACCAGGACGAGGCCGGCGAAGCCGAGAAAGAGCCGCAGCCCGTAGCCGTTCATTGCGCGCCGCGGCCGCCGCTAGGTCGCCACCAGTTTGTAGCCGACGCCGCGCACGGTCTCAATCGCCACGCCCGCATCAGCGCCGTCGGGCGAGAGTTTGCGGCGGAGTTGGTTGACGTGCACATCCACGGTGCGCGTCTCGCCGAAGTACTCGTAGCCCCAGACCTGCTCCAGAAGCCGCTCGCGGGTCATCACGATGCCGCTGTACTCGGCCAGCTGCTTGAGCAGCTCGAACTCCTTGTTGCGCAGCTTCAGCAGCCGCCCGTCGAGCCGCGCCTCGCGCTGATCCCACTCGACGATCAGCGGCCCGACTTCATATCGGGTGCGGCTGACTGCGTCCCCGCCGGCGCGGCGCGGCTGCATCGCGGCGCGACGCAGGATCGCCTTGACCCGCGCGGTCAGCTCGCGGGGATGAAACGGCTTGCCGAGATAGTCGTCCGCGCCCAGCTCCAGGCCGACGATCCGATCGACCTCCTCCGCGCGGGCGGTGAGCATCAGGATCGGGACGTTGCGGATCGGTCCGCTGTCGCTGCGCAGTTCGCGGGTGACGTCGTAGCCCGACTTCTTCGGCAGCATCAGGTCGAGCACGATCAGCGCCGGCTGCCGCTCGCGGGCGACCGCGAGGGCGGCCTCGCCGTCCTCGGCGGTGATCACGGTAAAGCCCTCGCGCTCAAGGTAGATCGAGCAGAGTTCGCGGATGTTCGCCTCGTCATCAACGACCAACACAGCGTCCGCGGTCTGATCAGTGCGTGGCATGGCGCGTCCCTCACCGATCACCATAGTCGCGCGCCCGGCGGCGCGGCGGCATCAGGCGGAGGTCAAGTGTGGGTCAGCGTTGGGTAAACGGGGCGCATCGTTCCCGCTCTTGGTCCGTCGTTCCCGCGAAAGCGGGAACCCAGCGATGTTTGCGCCGATCTGCGCGGTTGCCACTCTCGCGGGGGTGACGGGGAAGAGGTGGGGGCAGGTTCCCGGTGTGTGCGCCGGTCCTTGGCGTCTGGCCGTCATCTCCTCGGGCGCTGGGTTCCTGCTTGCGCAGGAACGACGGAGCGCGGGTTAGCGGCCGATTGGGCGGCGGCGGGTTTTGACCATGGCTCGGCGGCGGCGGCGGGCGGCTCGGCGTTCGGCCTGGCGCTGCTTCTCTCGATTGCTGATGAACCGGCGGCGACGGCGCGCTTCCTGCAGCACGCCGTCGCGCTGCACCATCTTGTTGAAGCGGCGGATGAGAGCTTCCGGACTCTCCTGCTCTTTGCGGCTCACCAGTAGCATGGGCGCTCATTCCTCTGACATCGTCGTGGATCCGCGGTCAGGCTCAAGCCTATCAGTTAGGCAGTGCTGTCGGTCAGCCGACTCATCAGCCAGGCGATCGAGGCGGCCAGGACGACCAGGACCGCCGTCACGATCGCGGCCAGCCGCCAGGTTGAGTCGCCATCCAGCAGCGTGCTCAGCAATCCGTCCAGACCGGCTGGCGCGGGCTGGGAAGCGGTGCGCTCGCCGACCGCCGGAGCGGGCGCGGCGCCATCCCCTGCGCTGGTGACCAGCGTCAATCGCACCCGCGTGGGGCAGGTGTCCCAGACCTGGTCGGCGCGCATTCCGTTGACGGCAAAGCTCACGCCGCACGGACTTGAGGCCGCCTCCAGGCCGTTGACGTCGAGGAACCAGACACCGCCTGGCGTGATTGAGGTGCGGGCGACCTCCTGGTCGCCGATCAGCGCCGTGATCACGTCGTCCGCGGTCAGCGCGCGCCCGTCGAGCGTGATGTCGCCCTCGTGGCCGAAGAAGCGGTGCACTGATCCATCCTGCGCGCGGGCGCCGGCCAGCACTGCGGCCGCCAGCAGCGCTGCCATGAGCGTGACCAACACCGCCGCCAGCCGCCCCGCTCCGCGCCGCCGACCGAGCCTCACCTGCATCGCCCCATCCTTTCGCCAAGCGCTGGCCGTGCGCTGATCGCACTTTGCGACGCGGGGAGGGAGGGAGGCAACTACTCCGTTATGCCGCCTGGCGGGGCTTTACACAGGGCAAACAATTGCGCTTGCGGGTTGGGCGCGGCTGCGCCCCCACCGAGGTTCCCGCTTTCGCGGGAATGACGGAAGGGGCACGGGGATGGCGGATGGGGTGCGGGCGCGACGGATTTGGGGTGCGGTACCCCTGAGCGACGCTGGCTGGGCGTTAGCGGCTGGGCGTTAGCGGCTGGGCGTTAGCGGCTGGGCGTTAGCGGCTGGGCGTTAGCGGCTGGGCGTTAGCGGCTGAGCGTGGACATGGCGGCGGGCGAGATGCCGACTGGGTCGGCGTCCTCGGGCAGGTCGAAGGGGCCGGGTAGGTCGAGCTCCTGCGCCATTTCTCTCACCGCGGGCAGCACCTCTTCGCCCATCAGCCGCAGCGAGCGCATTGAGTCCTCGTGCGACATGGAGCCGTCGCCGTCCCAGAAGCAGATGCTGCCCGGGCGCAGATACTCGAGCACGTGGCGAATCTTGGGGATGACGGTCTTGGGCGTGCCGGAGATGATGCTGTACGACTCTTCGAGGCCGCGGTAGGTGTCGTCGGTGTCGACGAAGCCTTCGGCGGCGTCCAGGGTGAGGCGGCGGTACTCGTCCGGGTTGACGTCGCCCGCGCCGCGCGACTGCTCGACGTGGCGCACGCCCGCGGTCGGCAGCAGGCGGCGGCGGTCGATCATGCCGGGCAGATTCTGGATATGCCGCTTCACGTCGCCGCGCGAGCCCTCGAGGAAGATGTTGCCCGGGCCGGTCAGATACTTGCGCCCGACCTCTTCGGCCAGCTCCTCCGTCTCGTCGACGTGCACCTTCCACAGGTAGCCGCGATGCTGCGGGCCGGCCTCGTAGCCGAATTCGGCGGCGATCTTGTCGTAGTAGGCGAACGAGTCGCGGGTCGGCGCGAGGCGCGTGGCCAGCATCACGTAGGGATAGCGCCGCTCGGCGGCCCAGGCGACGGTGCGCTGTGAGACCGCGCCGGGAATCCAGATCGGCGGATGCGGCCGCTGCAGCGGCTTCGACCAGGGGTTGACGTAGCGGTAGTCGTAGTGCTCACCCTCCCAGCGGAAGGGGCCGGCGTCGGTCCAGGCCTTGACGACGAGGTCGTGGGCCTCCTGGTAGCGCTCCCAGTTGTAGGGCGACTGCGAGTTGTGGGCGAGCGACTCGCGCCCCGTCCCGCGCACCCAGCCGGTGATCAGCCGCCCGCCGGAGATCATGTCGATCTCGGCCAACGTCTCGGCCAGCCAGAGCGGGTCTTCCCAGATCGGGAGGATGTTGCCGAGCAGGCAAATCCTCGCCCGCTCGGTGATCCGCGCCAGGATTGCGGCTTCGACATTGAGCACCGAGCCCATGCAGAAGGGCGTCGAGTGGTGCTCGTTCAGGACAATGCCGTCAAACCCCGCCTGCTCCGCCGCGACGGCCTCATCGAGGTAGCGGTGGTAGAGGTTGGCGCCCAGCACGGGGTCGTACTCATCGTTGGACGAGTCCAGGTCCGTCAACCGCCGTCCCGTCCGCCCCCACCAAGAGGCTTCCGGGTCCTGATAAGGCCGCTCCGTAAACCAAGAAATAAACATCATCCGCTCCCAACACCGATCAGTCGCGCAGTGTCACTGCAAGGTATCGCAACATCGCGCAGCGGGAATGCGGAGCTCTAGAGCTCCTGCTTGGGGAAGCGACTGAGGGGCTGGCGGCGCTCGGCGGCCCTGCTGCGTGCGCCCCCTCCGCCCTGCGGGGCGCCTCCCCCGCTGGGGGAGGTTTGGAGAGAAAGCATATGCTGGAATTATCGGCTGGGGGATGCTATCGGGCTGGCACGCCCGGAGGGACTCGAACCCCCGACCCCCAGGTCCGAAGCCTGGTGCTCTGTCCACTGAGCTACGGGCGCGTAGGCTCAGCTTAGCCCGACTGTGGGTGTGATGATGGCGCAACGCAGCCCCAGCCAGCACGCCCGCTCGTCTCGCGGCGCGCGGCTGGACGATGAACCGTCCTCCGCCGTCTGGGACGTCGTCGCCCGCGTGGACGCCGGCGAGCTGGCGACCGCCGCCGTCCTGCTGCACAATCTCCACCCCGCCGACCAGGCGGACGCGCTGGCCGCCCTGGACCACAACGAACGCCGCCGCCTGCTTGACCGCATTGACTCCCACACGCTCGCCGAGCTGCTTCCCTTTCTCACGCCGGAGGAGCTGGAGCACGTCGCGCCCGATGTCGCGCTGCCCCAGCTGACCGCCGCGCTCGACGAGACCCCCGCGCAGCTCGGCGCGGATGTCCTCCATGCGCTCCCTCAGGGCGACGCGGCGCTGATCCTCGATCATCTGCCCAAGGCGGGACTCGTCCAGCCGCTGCTCGTGCATGATGACGACTCGGCCGGCGGAATCATGGCGCCGGAGCTGATGGTGCTCGGGCCGCATCTGGCGGCGGAGCGGGCGATTACGCTGCTGCGCGCCTCCGCTTTCGAGGCGACCGTGCGCGACACCGTCTACATCGTCGACTCCGACGGCGTCCTGCTCGGCTCGATCGGCCTGCACGCCATCGTCTTCGCGCCGCCGATGACGGCGCTGCGCGATCTGATGGAACCGATCGGGCGCACTGTGACTACGGACATGGACCAGGAGGACGCGCTGAAGATTCTCCAGCGCTACGGGTTGCACGCGCTGCCGGTGCTTGACGACGAGGGCCGCCTGGTCGGGGTCACGACGGCCGAGGATCTGCTCGACATCGCCCAGCAGGAGGCGACCGAAGATATGTACCGGCTGGTCGGACTGGTTGACGACGAGGCGCTGACCGCGCCGCTGCTGACGGCGCTGGGTCGGCGGCTGCCCTGGCTGCTGCTCAATCTGGTCACCGCCTTTGCCGCGGCGGCGGTCGTGGCCGTCTTCGAGGATACGCTCGCCCGCGTTGCGGCGCTGGCGATCTTCCTGCCGATCATCGCCGGGCAGGGCGGGAACGCGGGGATGCAGGTGACGACGCTCGCCGTGCGCGCGATGGCGCTGGGTGAGTTTGACCGGCACTTCACCCGCCTCGTGCTCCCGCGCGAGATGATCATCGGGATCGCCTCCGGGATCGCCTTCGGGCTGCTGGTCGGGATCGTCGGCTGGCTCTGGCAGGACAATCCCTGGTTGGGCGTCGCGGTCGGCGCGGCGATGCTGGGGACGATGGTCGTGGCGGGCATCTTCGGTCTGCTGATTCCAATCATCCTGCGCTGGCTCGGCGCGGACCCAGCGCTCGCGGCCAGCATCTTCGTCACGACCGCCACCGACATGCTCGGCTTCCTCTTTTTCCTCGGCCTCGCCGCCCTGCTCATCAACCAAATCGCCTGAGTGATCAACCTTGCTGCCCCCCCTCTGGGGAAGCTGTCGCGGAGCGACTGAAGGGGGGTTCCCCACGCGCAGGTCTGCGCACGGGGAACCCCCCTCTGCCTTCGGCATCTCCCCCCAGAGGGGGGAGAGGGAAGAGGGAGCGGCATTCCCCAGGGGGGAGGCGGGAGAGAGAGCGACATCCACCGGGGGAGCTCTTGCTGCCCCCGCTGGGGGGAAGCTGTCACGAAGTGACTGAAGGGGGGCTTCCCGTTTGGCTTGCAGTGATACTCTGTGTTGACGCGTGGGTGGGCGCTGCTTGCGCTTGGTCTGCGTGGTGTTTCGCTTGGTGGGCGTCGCCTAGAGGCCTAAGGCGCCAGGTTGTGGCCCTGGTATTCGTGGGTTCGAATCCCACCGTCCACCCCAGCGAACGACCTTTGTTTTTTCCGTCACTCCGGGCCGCACTGGATGATGCGGAAGGTGAGCGATGATTCGTCTGCCGCTTCTGATGCTGGCCCTGGCTTCCGCCGCCCTGCTGGCCGCGGCCTGCGCCGGCGACGACGACGCTGAGCGGCTCGCCGCGCAGCGCCTCTTCCGCAACTATCTGATCCAGTCCGACCGCACCGCCGTCGCCGATGTCCGTGTGCAGGGGCTCGTTGACGAACTGCCGCCCAGCTTTCCCGAACACGACGAGCTCGACCTGCTCGGTTCCGCGTTCACTGACACCGAGACGCGCCGCGAGCTGATTGTCGGCTGGCAGACCAGCAGCGAACGCGCCGACGACCTGTTCAACTGGTACCGCTCGAGGCTGGACACTGATCCCTGGCGCGTCACCGCCGACCCGCAGCGCGCGGGCGTCGATTTCATCACCTTCCGCGACGCTGACAACCCCGCCTTCCGCGGCGAGCTGCGCATCGCGCAGGAAGGCGAACGCGCGATCGTCGTACTGATCGCCCGGGAAACCCTCAGCCGCGACGACGGCGCTTAAGCGCCTCAGCGCTCAGTGGAGCGGCAGCTGACCGTCGTCGGTCGCCCGAATCCAGAGCGCGGGGAACAGCCACTGACCCGGGTCCCACGCGCCTCGCAGACGCGGCCAGATCAGCTGCCACGACTGGCCGTCCCACTGCCAGACCGAATCGATCAGGCGCGGCTGTGAGGCTTCCAGCCGCGCCAGCGTGTCGAGGGCCGGGACGGTCTCGCCGAGCCACGAGACGCTGTTGAAGCCCTGCCGCAGCTCGAGCGCCGCCAGCGACTCCAGATCGCCGCCGGAGGGGACGAAGAAGTCGCGCGGCGGTCGCCCGCTCAGCTGGATGCGCAGCACGTCGCCGGTGTGCAGGGTCTCGAGGCTGCCCTGGAAGCCTGACGGGATCTGGGGCAGCCAGCCGCGCCAGCGGCCGGTTGCGTCGGCGCTCGCGTCGTACACCCAGACGGTCTCCAGCGAGTTGGTCAGGGGCGCAAGCGCCTCGGCGACGGGCATTGCGGGGCCGGTCCAGGCGAACCAGTGTTCCCCGCTGTTCAGGCGGACGCGCTGGGCGGGCGTGAACGAGGGTGAGAACTCGGAGGTCGCGCCGGCTGCTCGCGTCGCCAGGGCGCGCAGGCGACCGTGCGGCACCTCGGCCGTGGTCGCCGTCCAGTTGCCCGCCGCGTCGGCGCGGCCGCTCCGCGCGATGCGCCGCTCCATCTCACCGTCCCGCATGTAGATTTCCACGTACGAACCGGGCGTCGCCTGGCCCGTGATTGTCGAGCGGAACAGCCGATCGGCGATCCGCGCGACCTGGTGTTCCTCGATCAGCGGATGATTGAGTAGCTGGTTCGGGCCGCTGTCGGCGTCGCCCTCATCGTTGACGTTCGGGCCGTCCGCGCCGAGGTCGATGTCGATGCCGTTGCGTCCGTAGCGGTTGCCCGATAGTGAATTGTCCTGCGAGCCGGCGCCGACCACCGAGATTGCCGCCTGCGCCGCCGCGGCGACGAAGTTGCCGCTGACCTCCGCGCGCACGACCTGATCGTCGAGCCGGATTCCCCAGCGCATCGCGTCGTCGCTGTCGAACGTGATCCGCGAGGCCGCACCCACGCCAACGGCGTTCGCGTTGACCGCCGCCGCCTCGGTGTTTGCCAGGCGGATGCCGAACTCCGCGCCGCAGACGTGGTTGCCGTAGCCGGCGTCCCCGCCGATCGTGACTTCTGTGCCGGCGCGGATGTCGATTGCCGCCTCTGTCGGACTCTGGCGCGAGCCGGCGACGACGTTGCGCGTCAGGCTGACCCGCGTCGTGGACAGGTCGGCGACGACGATCCCGAAGTCGCCGGCGGCGACGTAGTTGTTGCGCACCTGGATTTCCGCCGCGCCCGCGATCACCGAGACGCCGCGCTCCTGGTTGGGGCGGATCAGCGCCGCGGGCAGGTCGGCGGCGGCCGGCGCGGCGTCTCCGCGGGGGGCGTCTCCGCGCGGCGCCAGGCCGACCCAGTTGTTCTCGATCAGCGCCTCGCGCGCGCCCTGCTCGACAGCGACGCCGACGCGGTTGCCGGCGATCGCGTTCGCCGCCTCTGAGCCGACCCGCGCCAGCGCGGACGCCGGGCCCAGGAACAGTCCCACATCGTTCGGCGCCAGCGCCGCGTCACGGCGCAGCCCGATGCGGTTGCCGTCGACCGCGATTGCCAGGCCCGTCTCGCGCAGCTCGATCCCCGCGACTCGGCTGTTGCCGATCGTGTTGCCGCGGATCGTTGCCTGGGCGGAATCGACGATCAGGATGCCGTCATCGTTGAACTGGCGCGAGCCGTCGCTGCCGATGCCGATCACGTTGTCCGCAATCAGCGCGTCCACGCTGCCGCCGCCGCCGACGAGGACGCCGTGGCCGGTCCGTCCGGGCACGCTGTTGCCGCCGATGCGGTTGTCCACCACGCGCGCGCTGGCCGCGCCGCCGAGCACCGCCACGCCGCTCAATCGATTCGCGGCTGCCGCGCCGTCTGGCCGCCAGCCGATCCAGTTGCCCTCGATCAGCGCCTCCGTTGCGTCTACGCCGATGACGCCGATCCCGTAGCGCGTGAACCCCACGACGCCCAGCCCGCGCACGACTCCGCGCGCCGCGATCAGCTCCAGCCCGGCCGCGTCGCCGGCGAGCGCGCCGTCCAGCCACACGCGCGGCGCTGTGTCGGGAGACGCCTCGCCGTTCGTGGGATCGGAAGCGTCGATGGTGATGCCGTCGTCGGCCAGCGCGGGCAACGCGAACTGGGGGCGGATCGTCATCGCTGAGTCGAAGCGGATGAGGTCGTCGCCGGCTGAGGCGTTGGCCTCGGTGATCGCCCAGCGCAGCGTCCCGGCGCCGCTGTCGCCGGCGGAGACGACCTGCCACTCGGCGGTCGACTGTCCCGCGGCGGTCAGCCAGAGGACCGCGAGCGCGGCGAGCGGGACAGCAACGGCGAGCCAGAACTTCACGCCCTCACTCTAGGACGGACGCCGCGGTTGCCGCCGCTAGCGGCGTTCCACATGCTCGAGCAGGGCGGCGGAGCGTAGGTTCAGCCAGAAGTGATCGCCGGTGTTCAGGAGGAAATCGACTGCGCCGGGGACATTGGCGTCGGTGGTGAACCACGCCTCCCAGTCGTAGCTCTCCGTCTGCCGCCACGCCCCGAAGCCCACGGCGTGGATGATCTCGGCGACCGCCTCGCTGACGCGCGTCTCCGGCCCGATCCAGGTCAGCCGGTTCCAACTGGTGCGGAGCGGGAGGCCGTCTCCGAGCAGGTCCGCGATCCGGCCGGTGCTGTTGACCTGCGCTTTGGCGATCAGCCAGGCCTGGGCCTGGGTCGTTTCCGGCTGCGGTCTCGCGTTGATGTGATGCAGCTCGAAGATCGTGGTCGCCACGCCGTCCTCGGTCACGCTGACTTCGGGTCGGGCTTGCGCCCGCGCCTCGGTGATCGCCGGCCGCCACCGCACCTGGTACGCGCCCGTCACCGGCTGCCCGAGCTTGTCCACGACTTCGGCGGTCAAGCGGTAGCGAGTCGAGCCCGAGCCGTCATATTCCTCGACCGACAGCGCGCCGACCTCGGCGCGCAGATACATGGCCACCGGCGGGCCGGTCACGCTGATCTCGAGTGCATCCCGCAGCGAGCGGCCGCCGCCGGCCCAGCCGGCGCTCAAGGTGCTCATCCCCAACTCCGCGCCGCGGCTGTCGAGATGCACCCGCGCGGTGCCGGAATCATCGGTCACCGGCGACTCGCCGTCACCGCCCCAGGCGACGCCGAGCCCGCGCTGCGCGACGAAGGTGATGCGCTGATTCGGCACGCCGATCCCGCGCGCGTCCAGCAGCCGCACGTGGATCGAGCCGGGCTCGGACACGCTGTCGACTTCAATTGCCTCGCCGTTGATCGGGACCAGCTGCAGCGCGCGCGGCTCGCCGTAGAACTGGAACTGCAGATCTAGCTCCGCCGAGCCGCTTCGCGCCCGCAGCCTCACCGTGCCCGCCGGCGAGGCGAGCACCGCCGTCGCCTGACCGTCCTGGTTGGTGCGGATCACCAACACATCCGTCGCGGACCGCGCCGAGAGCGAGCGGCGCAGCGTCGCCCCCTCCGGCGCGCTGAGCAGTTCCAGGTTGATCTCCGTCGACGGCGCTGCGACGCCGGTGCGGTCGGCTGCGGTCAATATCACCGCGTGCTGGAGGGAGGCGTCCAACTTTGCCCCGTCCGTCGGGCGTTCCAGCCGCAGCGTCGCGGTCTCGCCGACGAACCGAACCGTGACCGTCTCGACCAGCGACCCGACCACCGCCGTCACCACCGCCGTGCCCGCCCGTCCGTCGCCGACCAACTGCACCGCGGTCCCGAGCAGGCCGGCGGCGACCGTCGTCAGGTTCGCGTCAATCTCCGTCGGTCCGCTGGCCGCTGTAAACGCGCCCATATCCGTCGAGAGCGCAATCTGCCGCTCGTTGCCGGCGGCCGCGGTCGGGATGCGCACGGTGATCGTCGCCTCGCCTCCGCGCGCCGCGACGGCCGTCGGCGAGGCCGTGACCGTCAGCTGACGCTGCGCGGATGCCGCCCCCGCGCTGGTCCAGACGGCCAGCGCGAACGCCAGGCTCACCAAGATTGACGCGGCGAACAGGAGCGCGGGGAAGCCGGCGGAGGGTACGTTCGATCGCACGTTGCAGCGCCACTTCCGACCAGTCATCTTGCACTTAGTGTATGTATCTGCGCTTGCCGCGCCGCTCTGGTATGTGAATCGTTGCCTTGATCCCGCCCCGTTTTACGATCGCTTCACGGCGCATCGCCGCCGCCCCGCACTCCTAGACTGACCCGCAACGAACGCTCCTCGCAAACGCTCTCCTGCCTGTTCCGAAAGGCCTGCTCATGACCAATCACGCTCCCTGGCCCGATGCTCCGACCCCGCTCACTGACGGCGAATGGGAGGTCACCCTCTGGGACCTCACCGACAACGGCGTGCTGGCGATCACTCTCAACCGCCCCGAGCGGCTCAACGCGCTCTCCTACCGCCTGCTGCGCGAGTTGCAGGCGCTGATCGACTTCGCCGCCGCGCGACCCGACATCCGAGTCGTCACCCTGCGCGGCGCGGGTGAGCGCGCGTTCTGCTCGGGCGACGACCTCTACGGCATGGAACCGACGCCCGGCATCGACTCCTCGATCACCGTCCACCATCCCTTCCTCATCTCCCTGCGCGAGCTGAAGAAGCCGGTCGTTGCCCTGGTCAGCGGCTGGGCGCTGGGACACGGCTGGGAGATCGCCTGCGCCTGCGACATCCGCCTCTGCGCCGACAACATCGAGGTCGGCGATCACCGCGCCCAACGCGCAATCGGGATGAACGGCGGCACGACCTGGTTCGCGCCCCGCATCCTGGGCCGCGGCCGCGCTTTGGAGCTGCTGATGACCGGACGCCATATGTTCGCGGAGGAAGCGCTGCTCAGCGGCTGGGCCAACCGCGTCTGGCCGCTCGCCGACTTCGACCGCGAAGCCGCCGCCTACATCGACACCCTGACCAGGCTGCCCACGCTCAACATCTCCGCCTTCAAAGAGATGATCGACTACTCCGCCGAGCACTCGCTCAAGGACAGCCTCGCCCACGAGGTGCAGGTCTCGGATCGCTACCGCTACTCGGAAGACGCCCAGGAGGGCCGCCAAAGCTGGAAAGAAAAACGCCCCTCCATCTTCCGCGGCTACTAGCGGCAGGGACAAACTGACGCCCGGTGAGCCGGGCCGCCAAGCGCTCCCCCGCTGGGGGAGCGGTCGCGGAGCGACTGAGGGGCCGCGCAGCCTCATCTGGGAGGCCCCCCTTCGCCCCTGCGGGGAACCTCCCCCAACGGGGGAGGTCTGGGGTTCCTGCTTTCGCAGGAATGACGGCGGAGCTGTGGGGGCGGGGCTGATAGTCTGCGGGAAACAGCTTGACTGCGGAGGAGCGATTATGCCTGCGACCTACATTCTTGGTGGATTTCAGACGGACTTTGCGCGGAACTGGCGCAAGGAGGAGCACAACCTGCGCGATGTGATGGCGGAGGCCGTGCATGGGGCGCTGGACTCCGCCTCGATGGAGCCGGGCGACATTGACACCGCGCACGTCGGCAACTTTGCCGGCGAGCTCTACGCCAAGCAGGGCCAGCTCGGCGGTTTCTTTGCCGAGATCAACCCCGACTTTGGCGGCCTGCCCACCTCCCGCCACGAGGCCGCCTGCGCCTCGGGCAGCATCTCGATCCTGATGGCCTCGGCCGAGCTGGAGGCGGAGCGTTACGGCACTGCGCTGGTGCTCGGCGTGGAGCAGATGAAGACTGTCAGCCCCGTGCAGGGCGGCGACTTCCTCGGCACCGCTGGCTGGTACGAGCTGGAAGCGGAGGGCGTGGAGCTGCCCTTCCCGAAGCTGTTCGGGCGGCTCGGCGACGTCTACGACGACCGCTACGGGCTGGACGCCGCTCACCTGCAGCGGCTGGCGGAGCTGAACTACGAGAACGCGCAGCGCAATCCCGCCGCGCAGACCCGCGCCTGGCTTGGCGATGTCAAGGCCGACCTTGACGCGGGCAAGTACGTGGCACCGATCACCGGGCGGCTGCTGCTGCGCGACTGCTCGCAGATCACTGATGGCGCGGCGGCGCTGATCCTTGCCAACGAGGAGCGCGCCGCCGAGTGGGCGGAAGCGCGCGGCCTCGATCTGGCGGACGTGCCCACGATTCAGGGCTGGGGTCACCACACTGCGGCGCTCACCTTCGACGAGAAGATTGCCCAGGCGCAGGGCGACGAGTACGTGCTGCCGCACACGCGCCGCGCGATCACCGACGCCTACTCCCGCGCCGGCATTGACGGGCCTGAGGCGCTGGACGTGATTGAGACGCACGACTGCTTCACGACCAGCCACTACATGGCCATCGACCACTTCGGCCTGACCGAGCCGGGCCAGTCCTACGAGGCGATTGAGGACGGGCGCATTGACTTCGGCGGCGAGCTGCCGATGAACCCCTCGGGCGGGCTGATCGGCGGCGGCCACCCGGTCGGCGCGACGGGCGTGCGCCAGGCGCTGGACGCCTGGAAGCAGGTCACGGGCAAGGCCGGCGGCTACCAAGTCGAGGGCGCAACCCGAGCCGCGACGCTCAACATCGGCGGCTCCGGCACGACCAGCGTCAGCCTGATCATCGGCCGGTAGGGCTGCGCGCCACCAGAAGACCTCCCCCCACGGGGGAGGCGCCGCCCCGTAGGGGCGGAGGGGGGCGCTCGCTTGCCTCAGGGCGGGTGGGAGCCCCCCTCAGTCGCTCCGCGACAGCTCCCCCAAGGGGGGGAGCTGTGCCCTCATGAATAGAGGCAAACCCTCAGAAAGGACAACCTCAATGCCCAGCCAGCCGAAGGAGCGCAAGGAAATCGCTGACACCTCGTAACGAGGTGTCAGCGATCGCGGAAATTCAGAATCCGGCCCCAATTGGGCCAACCAGACCATCTGGACCGGCGACAACCTCGATGTCATGCGGGGGATGAACAGCGAGTCGGTCGACCTGATCTACCTCGACCCACCGTTCAATAGCAACAAGAACTACGCCGCGCCGATTGGCTCTGAGGCGGCCGGTGCCGCGTTCAAGGACACGTGGACGCTGGACGACGTCGACCTCGCCTGGCACGGTCAGATTGCGGAGCAGCATCCAGCGCTGTACAGCAT
This sequence comes from Dehalococcoidia bacterium, assembly GCA_965200625.1. Classification (GTDB taxonomy): domain Bacteria; phylum Chloroflexota; class Dehalococcoidia; order Bin125; family Bin125; genus Bin125. The sequence continues at coordinate 86,934 of OZ241375.1, read as the reverse complement.
CATCGACGCGGCCGGGCTGGCGCACGGGAACGGGATGAAGTCCTACCTGATCATGATGGCAGTCCGCCTGCTGGAGATGAAGCGTCTACTGAAGCGGACGGGAAGTATCTATCTGCACTGTGATCCAACAGCAAGTCATTATCTGAAGATGACGATGGACTGCATATTCGGGAATGACAACTTCCGGAATGAGATTATCTGGGGCTACACAGGTCCGGGATCACCAAACATGAGACAATTCAGCCGGAAGCACGACACCATCTTCTGGTACAACATAGGTGAAACGTGGACGTTCAATGCAAATGACGTGAGGTTGCCCCACGTAGATGGCGGACCTCACCAGGGTGGCTTCGAGGGAGGATTGGATGATGCAGAGACAGAGCGTTACGGGAGAAAGGGTAAGATCCCCGAGACCTGGTGGATACAGGAGAAGGGTAACGGCCTCGCTATTGCTGCTCGACAAGCAAAGCAATACGTCGGTTATCCGACTCAGAAACCGCTCAAGTTACTGGAACGCATTATCAAGGCATCGTCGAATGAGAGAGAGATGGTGCTTGATCCGTTCTGTGGATGCGCCACGGCTTGTGTAGCCGCGCAGCGGCTCGGCCGACAATGGGTCGGGATTGATATATCGCCCAAAGCGGCGGAGCTGGTCAATCTACGCTTGCAAAAGGAAGTAGGACTCGAGTGGAATCGACTCGGCGTTCACCGCACCGATATTCCGCAGCGCACCGACTTCGGCGACATCCCGAAGTACAACCATCCGGACAACAAGCACTCGCTCTTCGGCAAGCAGGAGGGCAAGTGCAACGGCTGCGGCACCTTCTTCCCCTACCAGAACTTCACAGTCGACCACATCGTCCCGCGCTCGAAGGGCGGTGCTGACCACATTGACAACTTGCAATTGCTTTGTAACTACTGCAACTCGGTCAAGGGGTCGGGGACGCACGCGGAGCTGATCGCCAAGCTCAGGCAGCAGGGTGTAATCTCGTCCTAGTCCCTACGGGCGACTTGCGCCGCCCCCCTCCGCCCCTTTGGGGCACCTCCCCCGGAGGGGGAGGTCTTGGATTCCCCTGTTCAAGCCAGGGGCAGGCTCTGCTTCCGCAGGAATGACGGCAGGGAAGTGGGGGAGGTCTCTTTAGCTGATGACGCCTTGGGCGGATAGGTCTGCCAGTTCTTCTGCTGACAGGCCGAGGCGCTCTTGGAGGACTTCGGCGGAGTGCTCGCCGAGGTCGGGGGCGTCTCGGCGGAGGGTGGCGGGTTGGTTGTGGAGTGCTACGGGATGCGTGAGCGTGGGCGTCGGGCCGTAGTGGCGGTGGTCGTGATTGATCAGGTAGTCGTTGGCGATTACGGCCGGGTCGTTGGGCAGGTCGCCGATCTGCTGGACGCGGGTGAAGATCAGGTTTGGCTCCGTCCGCAGGCGGCGCTCCCACTCCTCGCGCGGGGCGGTCTGGAAGCGCTGCTCGAGGAGGGCGATCAGCTCGCCGCAGTGTTGGCCCATCGCGGCGAGGGTCGTGAAGCGCGCGTCGGCGGCGATTTCCTCCAGCCCGACGGCGCGGCAGAATGACTGCCAGTCGCGCTCCGCTTCGAGGATGCCGAGCATCAGCCACTCGCCGTCGCCGCACTGGTAGAGATTCCAGAGCGGATTGGCCGCCTGGCTGCGGTCGAAGCGCGGCCAGAGATTGAGGCCCTGCATCATGCCGACGCTGATCCCCCAGAACTGGAGCCACATCGTCGCCATGATGTGCGAGACCTCGATCCGCTGGCCCTGGCCGCCGTTGAGCTCGCGGCCGGCGATGGCGGCGAGCACGCCGTAGGCGAGGCAGGTCGCGCCCATCACATCGGCGATGCCGAGCGTGTTCCAGTTGGGCGGATCGCCGGGCGCGCCGCCGGAGTACATGAAGCCGCCGCGCGCCTGGCCGACGGCGTCGAGCGCGGGCAGATGCGCCTCCGCGCCCTTGAAGCCGTAACCGGCGGTGGCGGCGTGGATCAGGCGCGGGTTGATCTCCGTCAGCGCCTCGGTGGAGAGGCCGAGCTTCTCGAAGGTGCCGGGCCGATAGTTCTCGATGAACACGTCGGTGTCGCGGATCAGGGCGCGGAACAGTTCCCGGCCGCGTTCCGACTTGAGGTCCAGCGCCAGCGAGCGTTTGTTGCGGTTGACGGCCTCGAATAGCGCGGAGCGGCCGTCGGGCATTCGGTTGGGAATGCCGGCCACCGATTCCACGTAGCGCGCCGCGTCGGGGCGGGTCGGCGACTCAATCTTGATCACGTCCGCGCCGAGGTCGCCGAGCATCATCCCGCCAATCGGGCCGAAGCCCCAGGTCGAACACTCCAGCACGCGAATGCCATCCAGCGGGCCTGCCATGTTGCGCTCCTTTCCGCCGGGTCAGCTGTCGCCGGCGGCGCTTACGGCCAGTTCTCGGTCAGGTCGACCGTGAGACCGGCGAGGATGTCTTCGCCGCTCAGCGACGGCGGATCGGTCAGGATTTCCGGTTCGCGTCCGGGTCGGTAGAGGTGCACCTGGCGGCGCACCGGATCGAAGAGCCAGCCCAGCTGGACGCCGTTGGCCAGGTAGCGTTCCAGCTTCCGCTGCTGATCGGCGAGGCGCTGTCCACGCGAGCGGACTTCGACAACGAATGGAAGCGCACCCTCGTGTGGTTCGCGCCAGGCGGGATCTCCGCGCTCGGGGAGCTGATCCAGCGGCAGACAGGACACGTCCCGGGGCGAAGAGCGAGCTGTCGGGCAGCTCGTAGCCGAAGGCGGGGCCGAACGAGCTCCAGTCGGCGGCCTGCTCCCGGTGAAGCAGCGCGGTGCGCAGCTGGGTCGCAATCCAGCCGTGTTCCGCCGGCGAGAGGGCGTGCGCGAGGATCGTGCGATCCTCCACGCGCTCCCCTTGCAGCGGCTCATTCAGGTCTCCCAACTCGCACAGCGTCTCCCAGGACAACTGCCACGCCTCCGGCAGACGCAGCATGAACTCGAAGAACTGGTAGGCGAACTCGGTCGGCGCTGGCGACCTCCGCTCGACCGTGACCATGGCCTCACCTCACCGTTTGCGCTGTCTGGCTGTCTGGCCGCGCTGACTGCGCTGCTAGAGCACCACGTGCTCCTGATGCTCGCCGAAGACGTCGCGCATCGTGTCCATGATCTCGCCGAGCGTGCAGTAGCTGCGCACGGCGTCCAGCATCTGCGGCATCGAGTTGGCGCGCGGGTCGCGGCAGACGTTGGCCAGCGCCTGCAGGGCCGAGTCGGCCTGATCCGCGTCGCGTTCGGCGCGCGTGCGGCGCAGGCGCTCCAGATGCCGCGCCTCGCCCTGCGGGTCCATTTTCAGAATCGGAATCTCCAGCGGCTCCTCGAGCTCGAAGTCGTTGACGCCGACGATCGTGCGCTCGCCGCGCTCGATTTCGCGCTGGAAGCGGGCCGAGGCGTCGGCGATCTCTTTCTGGAAGTAGCCGGTCTCAATTGACGCGATCACGCCGCCCAGCGCCTCGATCTGCTCGAAGTACTGGTACGCCTCGCGCTCGAGTTCGTTGGTCAGCTGCTCGATGAAGTAGGAGCCGCCCAACGGGTCGACGGTGTTGACCGCGCCGGACTCGTGCATGATCACCTGCTGGGTGCGCACGGCCAGCCGCGCCGCCTTCTCCGAGGGCAGTGCGAGCGCCTCGTCCATTGCGTCGGTGTGCAGCGACTGCGTGCCGCCGAGCACGGCGGCCAGCGCCTGGATCGTCACGCGCAGCAGATTGACCTCCGGCTGCACGTCGGTCAGCGAGACGCCGGCGGTCTGAGTATGGAAACGCATCCACCAGGAGCGGGGATTCTCGGTGCCGAAGGTCTCGCGCATCTCGCGCGCCCAGATTCGGCGGGCGGCGCGGAACTTGGCGATCTCCTCGAAGAAGTCGTTGTGCGAGTTGAAGAAAAACGAGAGGCGCGGCGCGAACTCGTCAACGTGCAGCCCGCGCTCCTGCGCCCAGCGGACGTATTCCATCCCGTCGGCGAGGGTGAAGGCGAGTTCCTGCGCGGCGGTCGAGCCGGCCTCGCGGATGTGATAACCCGAGACCGAGATCGAGTTCCAGCGCGGCATGTGCTCTGAGGCGAACTCGACCGTGTCGGTGACCAGCCGCATCGACGGGCGCGGCGGGAAGACGAACTCGTTCTGGGCGATGTACTCCTTGAGGATGTCGTTCTGCAGCGTGCCGCCGAGCAGTTTGCGGTCGATCCCGCGATTCTCCGCCGCGGCGATGTACATCGCCCAGATCGGCGCGGCGGGCGAGTTGATCGTCATTGAGGTGGTGATCTGATCGAGCGGCAGCTGATCGAGCAGGATTTCCATGTCGGCCAGCGACGAGACGGCCACGCCGCACTTGCCGAACTCGCCGGCGGCCAGCTCGTCGTCGTGGTCGTAGCCCATCAGCGTGGGCATGTCGAAGGCGATCGAGAGTCCCGTCTGGCCGTCGTCAAGCAGGCGGCGGAAGCGAGCGTTGGTCTCCTCGGCCGAGCCGAAGCCGGCGAACATGCGGATCGTCCAGGGCCGCCCGCGATAGCCGGTCGGGTGCACGCCGCGGGTGAACGGGTACTCGCCTGGCAGCCCCAGATCGCGCTCCACGTCCCAACCGGAGTCTTCGAGGGTTGTGGCGTCGTAGAGCCGCGCGATCGGCTTGGAGGAGACCGTCATGAACGGTCCCGGCCGCTCGCGGCCCTCCGCGTCCACCCGCGTGTCCCAATCGCTCCGAGACTTGCGCAACGCCGCAATGGTCGCCGAATCAAGCATCGTCAACTCCCGCCTGAAACCCGCTCGCAACTGATACTCGATCGAGTATACGAATCCGCTCGGCATATCCTGGAGTTGGCGCAGGGGAGGACATCCAGATGACCACGCAGACCTGCCACGAGGCGAGTCTGACCCTGCTGGCGCAGGCGGAACTCGAGCTGGCGGCGGATGATCTGCGGCAGGCGTCGGAGGAGGGCTGGGGCGCGGCGGCGCAGGTGGTCAAGGCGGTCGCGGAGCAGCGCGGTTGGCCGCACCGAAACCATGCCTCGCTCTACCGGACGGTAGCCCGCCTGACGGCGGAGCTGGACGACCCGGAGATCAATCGGCTCTACCAGCTGGCGAACGCCCTGCACGCGAACTTCTATGAGAACTGGCAGAGCAAAGAGAATGTCGAACTCTCGTTGGTCGACATCAACCGCTTTGTGCACAGGCTGTCAGCGCTGCTCTGAGCTCGGCCGTTGGCGGGGAAGCCCCCCTCAGTCGCTCCGCGACAGCTCCCCCAAAGGGGGAGCTCTGGATCTGAGACCTCCCCCTTTGGGGAAGCGCCCCGAAGGGGCGGAGGGGCGGCGAGGTTGTGTTTACTGGAGCTGTTTGAGGAGCTCGTCGTAGTCCGCTTCCGAGAGCGGCTCGCCGACGAAGCCGGGGCAGGCGAGATCTCGGATTATCTGCGGCTCGCCGCTGGGAGCGGTTTGCCGGCGGAACGGGTAGTCTCGGCAGCCGTTTGGGCGGGCTTCGTAGGCGTTGCAGCGGAGATCGGCGCCGAGCAGCGCGCAGGCGTCGCCGTCTGGCTGGCGCAGGAGCACCATCGCGGTGCGTTCATCGAGCAGATCCGCGACGTCCACCGCCCGCGCGAGCCGCTCTACCTCCGCCTCGCCGAGGTCGACGCGATAGGGATTGCGGCAGCACATTGCGCCGCATTGATCGGCGAGACAGCGGAACGACGGCGTGCCGGGACGCACGACGGGATCGTCGTCCCGCCGGGCGTCAGGCGTCATCCGGTTCGAGGCGATGCGGCTTACCCACCGCCGGCGGCGGAGGCGTCGAGCAGCTGCACGGCGATGTCGGGCCGCGACCAGGGCGAGCCCTCTTCCGCCAGCAGCTCGCGCAGCCGCGCGTCGTAGAAGAACTCATCGCCCTCAGCCGGCTCCAGCTCGTCGAGCCAGCTGGCCGTGTCGGAGTACTTGGCGAAGAACGGCACGCCGACCCAGCCGGGGTCGCGGCCCTGGAGGAAGCGGAGCACCATCAGCTTCTCGCCGCCGTGCTCGGCCACGCCGAGCATCTGCACCTTGCCGGGCGTCGCCGACATTGACGGGCCGCGCACCGTCCGCGCCACTCCCGAGACGCGCTGGTACGCGCCGCGGAAGATTTCCTGGCAATCGACCAGGGGCAGCTCGAAGTAGCGCTTCGCGCCGGTGTCGCGGGCGACGAACAGGTAGTAGGGCACGCAGCCGGCCTGCGCCTGCTCGGCCCACATGTCGGCGAGCAAGTGCGGGTCGGCGTTGATGTGGTTGAGCAGCGGCGTCTGCGTGCGAATCTGCGCGCCCGTCGCGCGAATGCGGCGGACGGCTTCCAGCGCGACTGGCGTGCGCAGCTCGGCGGGATGGTTGAAGTGCGCCATCAGCGCCAGCTGCATCCCCGCGTCGGTGACCTCCTGGAAGAGGTTGAGCAGATCTTCCGCGTCGTCGTCATAGACGAAGCGGTGCGGCCAGTAGGCGATCGCCTTGGAGCCGATCCGCACCGTGCGCAGATTGTGTCCTGCGTCCGGCTTGGTCAGCGGCTCGATGTAGTCGCGCAGCGTCTTCGTCTTCATGATCAGCGGGTCGCCGCCGGTGAAGAGCACATCCGAGACCTCGTGGTGCTCGGACAGGTACCCCTTCAGCAGCTGGCCCTCGCGCATGGCGAACTTCTTGCCCTCGAGGCCGACGAACTGCGGCCAGCGGAAGCAGAACGTGCAGTAGGCGTGGCAGGTCTGACCCTGCGAGGGGAAGAACAGCACCGTCTCGCGGTACTTGTGCTGCATCCCGGGGAGCGGCTCGCTCTGATAGCTCGGCATGTTGTGTTCCATCTGACCCGCTGGATGCGGGTTCAGCGTCATCCGAATCTCGTCCGCCACGACCTTCAGCTCGCGCGAGTTCTTGCCCGAGTCGATGGCTGCCGCCATTTTGTCGAAGTCGGCCGGCGCGAGCATGTCCTTCTGCGGGAAGGTGAGGCGGAACATGCCGTCGTTGAGCGCGTCCGACCAGTCGATCAGGTGGTCGACCACATAGCGGTTCGATTTGAAGGGCAGCACGCGGCCGACGACGTTGATGTTGTAGACCACCTCGTCCGGCAGCGCCTGGATCTGCTCGAGCTGCTCGAAGTTGTGCAGGTTGATCGCCTGGTAATGCTCGGAGGCGAAGTCTTCGGACTCCAGGTTCATTACGTCGTATTGCTTCGTCGTCATTGTGCACTCCTCTGTGGCGCCGTGCGGCGGAGACGATCGGCCTCGCGCGTTGCGCCGGAACGGTCGGCGTTGTCCTCCGCTATTCTAGCCAACCGTTTATGAACGCTCGTCCGGCGCTGCTCGGTTCGGGTTTTGGTCGGTTACGCCTGCGCGGGCGTGAGGGTGAGCAGCCCGATCTCGGGGCGGCAGGCGAGGCGCAGCGGGACGTGCGCCGTGCCGAAGCCGCGGCTCACGACGACCTGCGCGCCGCCCGCGGCGAACAGGCCCGCCGCCTGCTGACGGCTGACGAGCCGCGAGTGGCGCAGCGGCGCGCCCCAGCCCGGCACCCGTATCTGGCCGCCGTGCGTGTGTCCGCAGAGCACCAGCGACGGCCCGCCCGCCGCTGGGTCGGGCAGGCGCAGGGCCGCGTCAGGGGCGTGCGTGAGCAGCATCGAGAAGCCGCCCGCCGGCTGCAGCGCCGATTCCAGGCGCGCCATCCGCGCCGAGTCGTCGCCCGCGCCGCCGATCCGCACCTGCTCGCCGGCGATCTCCAGCGACCGCCACTCGTTGCGCAGCACGACGATCCCCGCCGCCTCCAACCGCTCCACGAACGGCTGGGGATTGACGAAGCGGCGCGGCGAGCCGAGCACGTGATCCACGTTGAACGCGCACCACTCGTCGAACGTCCGAATTGGCGGGCAATAGTCGTGCGCGCCGAGTGTCGCGTAGACGCCGAACGGCGCCCGCAGCTGGGTCAGCGCATCGGCCGCCGCATCCCAGCCTGCCGCCGTCTCCACGTAGTCGCCCGTGCAGCAGATCAGGTCGTAGTCGAGATGCCAGACGCGCTCCAGAAACCGCCCGACCGAGTCGCCGGAGGCGGGGAAGTGCGTATCGGAGACGTGGAGGATGCGCAGCCCCTCGAGGCCGGGCGGCAGATCGGGAATCCGCAGGCGGCGCTCGGTGACTTCGAGCGCCGTCGACTCCCACCAGGCGTATAGCGCGGCGCCGACCCCGAGTGCGCCGAGCGCGGCCGCCAGCTTTACGACGCCCAAGGGGTCAGCCGAGAATCTCGTTGACCGCGGCAAAGTCCGCCGCCGACAGTTCCCAGCTCAGGGTCGCGGCGACGTTCGCCTCAATCTGCTCGGGCCGCGTCGCGCCGGCGATCACTGACGAGACCGCCCCGTCCGACGCCAGCCAGCTGAGGGCGAGATCGAGGATCGTGTGTCCGTTCTCTTCTGCGAGCGCGGTGAGCGCGTCCAGCTTGTCCCAGTTGGCGCCGGAGGTGAGCGCGTTGATCCGCGCCGGCATCGCATGCGACCAGGCGGCGAGGCGCGTGCCCTCGGGCAGATCCGCGCCGCGCGTGTACTTGCCGGTCAGGAAGCCTGAGGCGAGCGGGAAAAACGGCAGCTGGCCCAGTCCGAACTGGCGGCAGGCGGGCATGATCTCCGGCTCGATCTTGCGCTCCAGCAGGCTCCATTCGTTCTGCGCCGAGACGAAGCGCGCGTAGCCCTTCGAGCGCGCCGTCCAGTCCGCGTCGGCAATCTGCCAGCCGGTGAAATTCGAGTGGCCGATGTAGCGGACGACGCCGCGGTGGACCAGATCGGAGAGCGCGTCCAGCGTCTCCTCAATCGGCGTGTGCGGGTCTGGCTGGTGCATCTGGTAGACGTCGATGTAGTCGGTGCCCAGCCGCTGCAGCGAGCGCGCGACCGCCTTCTCGATGTAGTGCCGCGACCCGCCCCGTGTGAACGGCCCCTCGCCGACTGGCATGGCGAACTTGGTCGCGATCAGCACATCCTCGCGCCGCGCGCCGAGCGCCCGTCCGAGAAACTCCTCCGACTTGCCGCCGCCGTAGATGTCGGCGGTGTCGAAGAAGTTGATCCCCGCGTCGAGCGCCGCGTCGACTACCAGCTTCGAGCGCTCGTAGTCGAGCCGCATCCCGAAGTTGTTCGTCCCCAGACCGGCCAGCGACACCTGAAGTCCCGAGTCGCCCAGTCGTCGATATTTCATGCGCGCATTCCTTCGTGCTCGTGAGTCCGCTGACGATCCCGCTCGTCTACCCGTCTCGCTGTCTGGTTGTCGGCCCGTCTACCTGATGGTACGCCCTCTCCCCGCTCCAGTGATCCGGCGGGCCAGGCCTGGGGTAGAGTTGAGCGGCAGGGCGGCGCGGGACGATTCCAGCCAGATGACGAGGAACTGAGCTTTGGCCAGCCGTGCCTGTCTCGCCGGGCGTTGGCCGCTCGTGACGATCACGCTGATCAGCGCCGTGCTGCTCATGCTTGCGCTGCTGACTCGCCCAGCGTTCGCCGGGGGCGGCGTGCCGCTGCCCGCGCCGGCGGGTACCACCTGGAGCATCGTCGGCGGCTACAACACCGGCACGCACAGCGAGTACGACGGCGGCGATCCGCACGCTCTGGACATGGTCCGCACCGACGCCCCGACCGACTGGACGGATGTCCTCGCGCCGGTGGACGGCACGATCTCGTACGTCAACGCCAACTGCCTGAGCATCGAGGACAGCAACGGCTACGCGCACCTGATCTGTCATGTGGAGCCGAGCGGGCATCTCTACCGCAACCTGGCAGTCAGCGTCGGCGACCACGTCGGGCGGGTGTTCCCCGCCGGCTACGACGCGAACGGCGGGATCGCGCATATCCACTACGCGATTCACGCCACTTCAGGCGACGGCTACCTGCACGGCACGATTCCCTTCACCGGCGTCTACGCGCTCGAAGGCCAGGAGCTGCCCTGGCGCGACGAGTACAGCCTGCACAGCGGTCTGGAATTCACCTCGACCAACACGCCCAACCATGTCTCCATAGATCCGCCCGCCACGATCGACCCGGAACCGGAGCCAGAACCCGAGCCGGAATCGACCTGGACGATCCCTGCGGATGCGCCGGTGGGCGGCTGGCGAGCGGTGGGCGTGCATCGCAACACGTCGGTCGGGGACTTCTTCGCCAGCCTGAACTGTCCGCTCAGCGAGCTGGTCCTGGCGGATGATGCCGACGGCGGCGGCACCCGCTTCGATCCCACCGACCTGGCCTCAGTGGAGGTCGCGGTTCGCCCCTTGCAGCCCGGTCAGGCGGTCTGGGCGCTGGTCCAGCCCGACGCGGCCTGGCTGCCCGCGCCGCCGCCCGAGCCGCGCCAGGTCACGGTGCAGCTCGCGGAGGGCGCCAACCTGATCTCCTGGCAAGGCCCCGACCGCGACATCGCCGACGCGCTCGGCAACGTCGCCCACCTCAGCCACGCCTACCAGTACGACCCGTACACCAACTCCTGGCGCTTCTGGTCACCCAACGCGCCCGACCACCTCAACACGCTCAGGACACTCCAGACCGGCGACGCGCTCCACATCGTCGTGCGCCTCCGCTCAATCTGGACCCAACTGCAGTAGCCTCGCGCATCCCGCCAGCGGGAAGGGAGCATGAGTCCTCGCTTCCCCCCGCTGGGGGGAAGCTGTCGCGGAGCGACTGATGGGGGGCTCCCGTGTGCGCGCCGCTGCCGGCACCCCCCTCCGCCCCGTTGGGGCGCCTCCCCCAGAGGGGGAGGGCTAGTCAGAGGGGGGAGCGGTCGGGCAGCGACTGGGGAGAGTGCTGCCCGCTTAGCGCTGGAGCCAGGCGAATTGCTGCCGGCGACGCTGCGCCTGCGGGGAGATCTCGACGTTGATTAGGGTCGAACCTTCCTGCGCGAACGAGTCGTCGAGCGCCGCCTCCAGCTCTTCTGGGCTGCGGCAGTAGTAGCCCTTGCCGCCGAAGGCTTCCATGATCATCTCGTAGTGCGCCATCGGCGTCAGCTGGCCGGGCGACAGCTTGCCCGTCTCGTAGTCCTCCGGCAGCTCTGGCGCGCCGCCGCCGATCCCGTTGTTGTTGAAGATGATCCACGTGATCGGCAGCTTCTGCCGCACGGCGGTCTCGACCTCCGTCGGACCGAAGCCGAAGGCGGCGTCGCCCTCGAGCGCTATCACGCGCTTGCCGGGGTTCACGACCTGCGCCGCCAGCGCGAAGCCGGGGCCGACGCCCATCGTGCCCCAGGTGCCTGCGTCCAGACGCTTGCGCGGCTCGTACGACTGAATCACCTGACGGGCGATCGCCATCGTGTTCTCACCCTCGGTGACGAACACGGCGTCGCGCGGCATCCGCTCCTGGATTTCCTTGAGCGGCCGGTAGTAGTTCATCGGCGACTCGTCCGACGACGCCCACTCCGCCTGCTCGGCGGCCTTGCGCTCGATCTCCACGTTGATCGAGGCGACCCACTCGGTCGTGTCCTCGAACTGCCACGGGTTCTCGTCCAGATACTCGTTCAGCTGACCCATCACGGCCTTGCCGTCGCCGACCAGCGCGACCTCGGTCGGGATGTTCGTGCCGATCTCCTCCGGCTCGATGTCGAGCTGGATGATCCGCACGCCCTCCTTGAAGCGGGGCGGGCGGCCGAAGTGGAGGATCCAGTTGAGGCGCGCGCCGAGTAGGACGACGAGGTCGGCGTTGCGCAGGACGTGCGTCCGCGCCGCCGCCGCGTTGTTCGGCGCGTCCGCGGGGACGACGCCGGCGCCCATCGGCGTGGCCAGCCAGGGGATGCCCGTCTTGTCGACGAACTCCTGGACTTCCTGCTCCGCCTTTGACCAGGCCATGCCCTTGCCGACGATGACCAGCGGATTCGAGGCCGACTTCAGCGCGTCGATCGCCGCCGCCACCGACGCCTGCGAGACCATCGGCCGCTGCGGTTCATCGACGCGCGGCGCCCACTGCACCTCGGACTCGTCCACCACGGCGTCAATCACGTCGCCCGGCAGGTCCAGGTAGACCGGGCCGGGCCGACCGTTGATCGCCGCGCGCGTCGCCTGGGCGATCAGGCGCGGAATCAGGCGCACGTCGCGGGCCTGGTCTGACCACTTCACGAACGGCCGGGCGGCCTCGACCTGCGGGGCGTCCTGGAAGTCGCCCATCTGTGACAGCGTCACGTTGGCCGCGCCGCCGATCAGGATCATGGGCCAGCAGTTGGCCTGCGCGTTGCCGAGCGCCGAGATTGCGTTCGTCATCCCCGGGCCGGAGACGACCAGCGCCGCCGACAGGTGCGTGCGCATGTACGACGCCGCTTGCGCCGCGTAGCCCGCCGCCTGCTCGTGACGCACGCCGATGAACGGCTTACCTTCCTGCTGCCAGGCGATCGAGATCGGGACCACGGGCACCCCGACCAGTCCGAACATTTCCTCTACGCCCTGCGTCGCCAGGGACTTGGCGACGATCTGCGCCCCACTCAATTCTGCCACGGCATGACTCCTCTGGTGATAAACCGCACGCTGCACGCAGACTACACCACACCTGCCGTACAACTGACTGCCGCACAACACGAAGCAGCTCCCCCGAGTGGGGGAGCTGCTGGAGTGTGAGCGCCTTGCCTCTGCTGAGGCGGGAAGACGCGGGAGCGGCCGTCTGCTTGCCGCTGCGCGCGCCGTTAGCTGCGGCGCCGCACCCGGTAGAGGCCGAGGCCGGCCGCCAGCGCGCCGACGACCGCCAGCGCGCCAACCCACGCCGCCGTCGCCGGACCGCGGTCAGCAAGACCACCAGTGCCGGAGTGCGGGTAGCCGTCCTCCATCATCGACTCGTCGTCGCCGTCTTCCTGCATCATCGAGTCGTCGCTGTCTTCCATCATGGAGTCGCCCTCAAGCATCATCGCGTCGTCATCCGCGGTGCTCTCCGACGACGCCGCGGGCATCATCAGCGTGATCTCTGCCTGATCGCTGCCCGTCTGGTGGACTGCCACTTCAACGCTCTCGCCGTTGACTGCGAAGGTCAAGGTCATCAACTGGTCTGCGTGGCAGAGGACATCGACGTACCAGACACTGGTTGCGGCGACCATCGTCTCGCCGACCATCGCGCCGTCCGCGTTGTATATCTGCACCGAGTCGCCGGCGCTCCCGGTGCCGTACAGGCGCAGGGGCGGCTGCGCCGGCTCCGCGGACGCCGAAGCGCCCCACAAGAGGAATACCACAGCGGCCAGTGCGGTTACCGCGATCAGTTGCGCTGTGCGTCGCCCAATCATCGAGGTCATGGCTCAATCCTTCCGACCTCAAGCCGCGGGATGCTCCAGAAGTGCCCGCAGCCGTGTGTAAGCAGAGTATGCATCAACCAACCAGGCGCTGCGACTTCATCGACGGCATAACAGGTAAGCGGGAAACGGAGGTAACATCCAGCTAACGTGACCGTACGTGGTTTGTCATAAAAGTATCGTTATGAGCTTGATCGGCGATGCTGCAGCTTGCGTCCGCCACCCCTTGTCCACCGCCCGTCGCGCCATGGGCTCCGCAATCGCCGATGGCGATTGCTGTACACAACAGTCATCGATCTCCCTGCTCCGGTCAAGCCGCCGCGACTCAAACCTTGCTCCAATCGCGGGCGGCCACGACATCGCCCGCCTTCCCCTATCCTGCCCACCATCTGAAGCAGCAGAGAACTGAGGAGCCGACCGCATGTACACACTCACGGGCAAGACGGCTGTCGTGACGGGCGGGGGACGGGGGATTGGGCGGGCGATTGCGTTGGCGCTGGCTCGGCAGGGGGCGGACATTGTTGTTTCCTCGCGGACGCGGGGGCAGCTGGACGCCGTGGTCGGCGAGGTGGAGGCGCTCGGGACGCGCGGTCTGGCGGTGGTCGCCGACGCGCTCGACCGCGAACAATCGAAGGAGCCGGTGCGGCGCGCGGTGGCGGAGTTCGGGCGCTGCGACATTCTGGTGAACAATGTCGGCGGCGGCGCGCCGCGGCGCGGCTCGCAGAACCCGTTCACGCACGACGACGACGTGTTCGAGGCGAATCTGGCGCTCAACCTGACCTCGGCTTACTGGACGACGCGCGAGGCGCTGCCGCACATGCGCGAGTCGGGCTACGGGCGGATCATCAACATCGGCTCGGGCTACGCGAAGCGTTCGGGCGGGGCGCTCGCCTACACGACCGCCAAGCACGGGCTGATCGGCTTCACCCGCGCCCTCGCGCACGACACGGCGGCGCACGGGATCACGGTCAACTGCCTCTGTCCGGGCTGGACCAACACAGCGCTGGTCGACTGGGAGGCGATGGGTAAGGCGGCGGGCATCACAGCGGAGGAGGCGCACGCCTGGCGCGCGTCGGAGAATCTGCAGAATCGGGTGTTGGAGCCGGAGGAGCTCGGTCCCATGGCCGCCCTCCTCGCCGCGCCCGAGTCGGCCGGCATCACCGGCCAGGTGATCAGCGTCGACGGCGGCTACAAGGTCTAGGCGGAGCGGCTGGGTTAGCCCAGAAGAGCAAGCGGGGCGGATCAGAGCCGACTGAGAATCGCAGCCATCATCCCCAACATGCCCGCAAAGCCCAGCCCCATCGCCCACGTCATCAGTCGGAGGCGCTTGTCCATTTCCCCGAAGCGGAGCTCCATCTCGCGTTGGAGCTCCTCCTTGACGCCGGCAATCTCGCGCTGGAGCTCCTCCTTGACGCCGGCAATCTCGCCGCGCAGCTCATCTTTGGCGCCCAGCAGCTCCTGCTTGGTGGCAACGACTGAGAGCACGCGGTTCATACCGAGCTCGAAGGCACGGGCAAAGGCGCGGGCCTGAGGCGGCTCCATGCCCACCTCGACCAGCTCTTCCTCGAGACGGTCGGACCAGACGTCGATTTGGGGATCGGTTTCAGTGGTCATGCGGTCAGTATAGGCGCGCGGGCAGCCCCTCAGTCGCTCCTCGGCAGCTCCCCGTTCCCTACCGTCGTTCCGGCGAAGGCAGGAACCAACACGCATTTGACGCTCGCGACGGCCATCGGAGAGCCCCTTCGCCCCTTCGGGGCACTTCCCCCAGAGGGGAAGTCTCCTCACTGCCCTCCCACTGGCGGAAGCGCGCAGTCGCGTAGCATGGCGGAGAGCAGTGGAAGGATTTGTGGATGTCCACCTATGAAGACCTGAGCCTCGAGCGGCGCGATGGGGTGGCGCTTGTCACCCTGCAGCGGCCTGAGAAGATGAATGCGATGGGTCCGCGGCTCGTGCATGAGCTGTTGGACGTGCTCCAAGCGACGCGCCATGACGACTCCGTCCGGGCGATGGTCGTGACCGGCGCGGGACGCGGGTTCTGCGCGGGCGCGGACGTCTCGGGCGGTGCCGAGGCTGCCCGCCTGACCCGCGAACTGATCGACGCCGACAGCTACCGCCGCCACACGGAAGCGCCGATCGGGCACTACGGCGTGCTGTTTGCCGCGCTCAACGACTACCCGAAGCCGATCATCGCCGCGGTCAACGGAGCGGCGGCGGGCGCGGGCATGTCATTGGCGTTGGCCTGCGACATCCGCCTGGCGAGCACCAACGCGCGCTTCATCAGCGCCTTCGTCCACCGCGCGATCGTCCCCGACACGGGCAGCACGTACTATCTGCCGCAGATGATCGGCAAGGGCCGCGCGCTGGAGCTGATGTACACGGGCGATCCGCTCAGCGCCGCCGACGCGGAGCGCTACGGCCTCGTCAACCGTACGCTCGATCCGGAGACGTTGCTCGACGAGGCGTTGGCGTTGGCGGAGAAGATCGCGCGCGGGCCGTCGCTGGCCATCGAGCTGACCAAGCGGCTGGTCAACACCAGCGCGCCCAACTTCGACATGCAGGTCGAGCGCGAGGCGTGGGGTCTGAGCATCACCGGCAGATCCGAGGATCGGCAAGAGGGGATCGACAGCTTCCTCGAAAAACGCCCCGCCCAATTCCGCGGCCGCTAAATTCCCCGCTGCCCCCGTTGGGGGGGGAAGCTGTCCCGTAGGGACTGAAGGGGTGCGCCGCTCCTCCAGGGGAGAGCAGAGAGTAGGTGGAGATCCATGTCGCCCAAGATCACCGATGTCAAGATTGATGTTTTCAACTGGGAGACGCCGAACTGGCGGGTGGGGTCGGGGATGCGCTTTGGCGGCGCGAATCAGCTTTCGGTGCTGACGATCGCGACCGATGCCGGCGTTGACGGCCATGCGTTTCTCTCGCGCCCGCAGCATCAGGCGCGGCCGCTGCTGGACATCCTCAAGCCGCGCCTGCTGGGCCAGAACGCGCAGGACATCGGCCGCATCTGGGCGGACTGCTACAAGCAGAACCGCGCCGTCTCCAACGCCGCCATCGGCGCGGTCGATATCGCGCTCTGGGACATCAACGGCAAGCTCGCGGGTCAGCCGATCCACCACCTGCTCGGCACCTGCAAGGACGAAGTGCCGGTCTACTCCTCCACCGCCTGGTGGGAAACGCCCGCGGAATATGCGGAGGAGGCGCTCAAGTTCCAGGCCGACGGCTGGATCGCGCACAAGCTCCATCCGCACGGCGTCGCGCAGCCCGATATCGAGATCTGCCGCGCGGTGCGCGAAGCGGTCGGGCCGGACATGATCCTGATGCTCGACAGCATGTGGTCATACCAGTACGAGGACGCGATGCGGGTCGGGCGGGCGATTGAGGAGCTGGACTTCTACTGGTACGAGGATCCGCTGCGCGAGGAAGACCTCTACAGCTACGTGAAGCTGCACCAGAAGCTGGACATTCCGATTATGTCCACCGAGTACGCGCCCGGCACGTACTACGGGATGACCCAGTGGATTACGCAGTACGCCACCGACATCCTGCGCGGCGACGTCGCCGTGACCGGCGGGATCACGCCGCTCGTCCGCCTCTGCCATCTGGCCGAGGGCTTCCAGATGAAGTGCGAAATCCACCACGGCGGCAACAGCCTCAACAACGTCGCCAACCTGCACGTGATCATGGCCGTGCCCAACTGCGAGTTCTACGAGTACTTCCCCAGCACCGGCGGCTTCGTCTACGGCCTCGTCGAGGACATCGACATGTCCGGCGGCAAGGTGCACGCCCCCACCAAGCCCGGCCTCGGCTACGAGATCGACTGGGAGCTGATCCAACGCCAGCACATCGCCACGCTGGAGTAGTCCGCCGACGCTCTGCCCGCCCGGTCGTGGACCCACGAGGCCAGCGCGCGACAAGTGGCGCTCTGAGCGATGGATTCCCGTTTGCGCGGGAATGACGGACGTGAGTGGGGGGCGGTCGCGGAGCGACTGAGGGAGGCTTCCCTCGGTCATCAGCGAGCCCCCCTTCGCCCCTTCGGGGCACTTTCCCCAAAGGGGGAAGTCTTGGCTTACCGCTCTCGCGGGAGCGACTGAGGGGCTTCTGCGCGCGTGGGAACCTCGACCCTACCCAGCCCCGCTGACATTGCCCCCGAGCGCGCTGAGGTTGCAGCCAGCGGCTTCCAGCTCCGCCCGCAGCTCGGCTGACAGCGATTGCACCGTGAGCAGCGCCTCGCCTTGCATCACACTGGTCAGAGGCAACAGCTCGGTCGGCCCGACCAGCGCGTCCGACGGTTGCAGGAGCGCGTACTGCGCGTAGACCGACGTGGCCATGATCAGCAGTTCGTGCCAGGTGCCCAACTCCGCCGGCGGGATGATCGTGTAGAACATCGCGGACAGGGAGTCGTACGTCTCGAAGAACATCTGCCAGGTTGGCACGACCGTGATCGTCGCGCCGGCGCCGGTGATGGGCAGGCCGTCGATCTGGATCGAGCCGCCGCACATCAGCTCCAGATAGGCCTCGCGCGACATCGCGACGCTCGGCGGGAGGGGGTCGCCGGCCGGCTCGTCAACGACTGGCGGCGCTTCCGTCTCCGCCACTTCAATCTCGACCTCCACCTCGATCTCCACCGGCGTACTGACCTGCCAGCGCTCCAGCCTGCCCTCCGCCCGCATCCGATTCGCGCGCGGCTCCTGGCGCTCGCCCCAGCTGCCGTCCGCCTCGCGCTGTTGGACAGCGAACTCGATCAGGCCGCCTGGCCGCCGCTGCGCGACGATCCGGATCTCGGTCGTCTCCGTCTGCGTTCGGGTCAGCACGGCATAGGCGGCCGACCCGCCAATCAGGGCGGCGACCAGCGCCGTCAGCACGACCAACACCAGGTTGCGATTCATCGGCGACTCACCAATCTCTGGAGTCAATTCTGGGTAGGCCGATTGACGTAGCGTCCTCCACCGGCGAGCCGACCCTGGCCGCCGCGAGACTCATCGTCCGCGCCCGCCGTCCCAATCGTCAGCGACCGCTGCGAGCCGCGGCCAAACCGCAGCCGACAGCTGGCCCGCGCCTCCGCCTCCATCCCCAACGCCGCCAGGATCGCCACCACCGAAATCAGAACCACGGCAACGGCAACCGCCCACGTAATCGCGACCGAACGGGACATCAGCATCCCTCCCGAGTCAATCCTAGCCAATCGCGCGCCCCGCGCCACCACCGCTCCGCAGATTCAGCAACGCCCCCTCACCTCCGTCGTTCCTGCGAAAGCAGAGCCTGCCCCTGGCTTGAACAGGGGAACCCATACAGGCGCGGCGGGCGGAGCAACCGTACGCGATCGCTCCGCGATCGAGCGGGTGGAAGAGCCCATCGATCTTGTCGGCGGATAGTGGTGTACCTACTCGTCCCAACCGACTTGCTCCTCCGTGATGCATCCTCCATCCACCAACCTTTGGCGCAGATCGGGAGTGAGGCTTTCCTCCGCTTGCTGCACAAGACCAGCGGCGATCAAGCCGAGACCCAGTAGCTCCCATGGATCGAACTCTACGTCGGACGGTTGTGCGAATGCGTACTGTGCAACGAGCGTCAACAGCGCGACCTGGGCCTGGTGATACTCCGCCAGGTCATCTGGGGGATCGATGATCTTCGCGGCTGTCAGTCCGAGGTCAACAACGGTGAAATAGACGCCCCACGTCGTGGCCTCTCCCGCCTCAATCTCAAGAGCCTGAAATTGAGCGATGTCGGCATCCTCAATCAGGCCGGATTCGGTCAACACGGTCGCGTCGAATCCACACGACGCCACATACTCGCCGACTGTCAGGGATT
This sequence comes from Dehalococcoidia bacterium, assembly GCA_965200625.1. Classification (GTDB taxonomy): domain Bacteria; phylum Chloroflexota; class Dehalococcoidia; order Bin125; family Bin125; genus Bin125. The sequence continues at coordinate 67,897 of OZ241375.1, read as the reverse complement.
TCTGCGGTTGCGTCGTGTTCACATAGAGAGGCAGCGCGGAGTCGATCTCTATGGGCGTGAGTTTGCCCAGCGGTTGAGGAAACCCTGCGCTGGGAAATACCGCCGCGCCGGCAGCATTCTCGCGCCCCACGTCCCATCGCCCTCACGCTGCTGCAGGCCGAATTCGACTCTGCCGTCTTCCAGGCGCTGCGCCGTTATCCGGACCTCTTGCTTCGCGCTCTCCGTCAGTGCGGACACGCCATAGGTCGCCACACCACCGATGATCGCCGCGACCAGAGCAATCAGCAAGACGGGCCGGCTAGCGAACCTAGTCATAGACGATCACGCCGCGGCCGTCTTCGCCGCGTTCGAGGGCGTGGAAGGCTTCGTTGATCTCGTCCAGCGGGTAGCGGCGCTGGACGATGTGGTCGATCTCGATGCGCCCGGTCACGTACATGTCGACCAGCTTCTGGAACGTGCGGTGCGGCGAGGCCGAGCCGTAGTACGAGCCGACCATCGTCTTCTGCTTGCGCACCATGTCGACCAGGTCGAACGAGCCGACCGCCTCGGTCGGCGCGATCCCGACGATTACGCCCGTGCCGCCCTTGCCCAGCGAGTCGAAGACCTGGTTCGCGGTGACGTCCGAGCCGAACGTGTCGAAGGCGAAGTCTACGCCGCCGTTGGACAGCTCGCGCACCGCCGCGCCGACGTTCACCTCGCGGGCGTTGACCGTGTCGGTCGCGCCGAAGCGGCGGGCGAACTCCAGCTTGTGGTCGTGGATGTCGACGGCGATGATCCGCGAGGCGTTGAGCATCCGCGCGCCCTGAATCGCGTTCAGGCCGACGCCGCCCGCGCCGATCACCGCGACGGTCATCCCCGCCTCGGCGGTCGGCTGGTTAATCACCGCGCCCACGCCGGTCGTTACCGAGCAGCCGATCAGCGCCGCGACGTCCATTGGCACGGCGTCGGGAATCGGGAAGCAGGCCTGCTGGGCGGTCACGACGTGCTTGCCGAAGACGCCGAGCTTGCCCATCTGGAAGACCTCGGAGCCGTCCTGGTCGTGTAGGCGGACGGTGCCGTCAAGCAGGCGCGAGCCGGTCGCCTGGTGCAGGTCGCAGAGCTGCGGCGAGCCTTTGCGGCAGGTCGGACACTGCCCGCAGGGGGTGACAAAGGAGAGGATGCAGCGGTCGCCGGGCTGCAGCTCGGCGACGCCCGGGCCAACCGCCTCAATCGTGCCCGCGCCCTCATGGCCCAACACCGACGGCAGCGGAAACGCGGCGGTGCCTTCCATGATGTGGTGGTCGGAGGCGCAAATCCCGGCCGCGCCCATCCGCACCAGCACTTCACCGTATTGCGGTTCGTCCTGAACCAGATCCTTGATCACCAACGGAGTGTTCGGAGCCTCAAGTACCGCAGCGCGCATGGCAGTCCCTTCCAGATCGTCTGATGTCCGCAGGGTAGCGCAGCCTCCAAGCGCTCCCCCTCTTCTCCGTCGTTCCTGCGAAAGCAGAGCCTGCCCCTGGCTTGCACAGGGGAACCCATTGCTTGGCGCGTTGTCAGTTGCACTTGTGGATTCCCGCTTTCGCGGGAATGACGGAAGTGAGACGGGGGAACTGTCGCGCAGCGACTGAGAGGCCCCGCACGCGCGCTCAGGCACCAGCGGAGCGCCCCCCTCCGCCCCTATGGGGCGCCTCCCCCGGAGGGGGAGGTCTTATGCGCTCACGGAGATGGGATGGGGCAGCGGTTGATTGAAGAGGTAGCCCTTCTCGTTGAAGGGGATGGTGGCGGGCTGGGTGTTTCCCTTGATGTCGGTGGCGCGGGTCATGAGCTCGTACTCGCCCGACGTCGCCGACCACTCGAACTCGAATGGCGCCCAGGAGTAGTCCTCCTGCTGGCCAACCAGCGCCTCCTGCCAGCTGACGCCGCCGTCAACGCTCCACTCCACCTGAGCGATTGCGCCGTGCCCCGAGTGCGCGAAGCCTTGCAGCGTGACCGTTCCCGCCGACAGCCGCGCCGGCCAGGGCAGCGCCAACGCGCTCTTGATCGACTGCACGGTCACGACCTGCCCGGTTGCCTCGCCCTCTGCTGGATACTCGTCCCCGATCAGGACGTACGACGTGGTGTTGTTCCGCGTCCACCGTGCTTCCTTCGAGACCACAATCCGGTCCAGCCACTTGATCTGCGACGCGCCGACCCAGCCGGGCGCAATCGCGCGCAGCGGATAGCCGTGATCTTTGGTCAGCGGCTCGCCGTTCATCGTGTAGGCGAGCAGCGTGTCGGGGTGCATCGCCTTGTCGACGGGCAGCACGCGGCGGAAGCCCTCCTCCGGACTCTCCGCGTCCAGGCCGATCAGGAGCACGCTGACGGCGTCAGCGTCGAGCTCGGCCAGCGTCAGGACATCGCGCAGCGGGACGCCGGTCCAATCCGCGTTGCCGACCGCGCCGCGCCCCCACTGCGTCCCCTTGCCCGCCTGTCCGTGCAGCAGTTTGAACATCGCCCGCTGGTTGCCCGCGCACTCCAGGTAGGCGGTCACGGTCACTCGCGTCAATTCGTTGAGCAATTCGAGACTCAGCTGCTGCGGACGCCGGACTGCGTCGCCCTCAACCGTCAGCGACCAGCGATCGGCGTCGATGTCCAGGCTGCGCGAGTTGTTGCGCACGAAGAACCGCTCGGTCGGCGTCAGAAACTCGCCGCCCAGCAGCTCCAGGCGCGACTCCAGGCCCGCTGCTCCATGCCGAGTGAACGGCGCCGGGTCTTTGAAGATTCTGACCGCCTGCATCTGCGCTTCAGCTGAACGCTCGGGAATTGGGTCGCCGCAGGCCATCAACACCGAGGCCGCGCCCCCGGCCAACAGCAGCGCCAGAAACCGGCGGCGGCTCAGCCCCCGCGCGCGGGCCAGCTGCCACAGCGCGTCTTCTTCCCGGTCCGAATCGCGGCGGGGCATCGGTCGCTCTCCCTCGCAATTCCTGAGCATCTGATCGGCGTACAGCATATGGAGCTACGCCTGTCACTGAGCGGCGGTTCGTTAGCCTGCGCACGACTAACAGGGAAGGGACGGAGCATGGAACGCGCTGAGTTTGAAGCGATCACCCGCGCCGCTGGCGTGGAACCGACCGCCGCCGACCTCCAGTTCGTCGGCGAGGGCGACCCGATCTTCCCCTCCCCGCTGCGGCTCGCGGCGGGCACCGCCTCGATTCTCGGCAACATCGCCGGGCTCGTTGACGACATCCGCGCTCAGCAGACCGGTCAACGGCAGAGCGCACAGATTCATCTGGGTCAGGCGGCGATCGGCATCTCGTCGATGTGGGTGCTGGAGATTGACGGCCAGAACGCGCTCGCCTCGCTGCCCGACTCGATTGCGCCGGGCCAGGGCATCTTTCCCACCCGCGACGGCCGCTACCTCTACCTGCTCAGCGGCTTCCCGCACATCGTTGAGCGCACGCTGGACGCGCTCGGCTGCACGTCCGAGACGCTCGCCGAGCACGTCGCCGCCCACGACGCCGACGCGCTGGAGGCCAGGCTCGTCGAGGCGCAGCTCACCGGCGTCGTGGTGCGCACGCCCGAGGAGTGGCAAGCGCATCCGCAGGGCGCAATGCTCGCCGACTCGCCCGCTGTGAAGATCGAGAAGATCGGCGACGCGCCGCCCCAGCCGATCCCCGGCGGCGAGCTGCCGCTCCACGGCGTCCGCGTAATCGACAGCACCCGCGTCCTCGCCGGCCCGACGATCTCCCGCACGCTCGCCGCGCTGGGCGCAGACGTCCTGCACATCGGCTCGCCGCACGTCGTCGATATGCAGGCCGCTCAGGCCGACACCGGACACGGCAAGCGCCGCGCCTTCGTCGACCTTGAGACCGCGGAGGGTCAGGACGCGCTCTGGAATCTGATCGACGGGGCGGACGTCTTCAGTCAGTCCTACCGCGCCCGGTCGCTGGCGCGGCGCGGCCTCAGTCCGGAGGCGCTGGCGGAGCGTCGGCCGGGCATCATCTACATCTCCGAGAACGCCTACGGCCAATTCGGTCTCTGGCAGGAGAAGCGCGGCTTCGACGGCAACGTCCAGGCCGCCTCGGGCATCCACCATCTCCACCAGCGGGAGGACCCGACCGCCCTCATCTCCGACGGTCCGGCGATGGCGCTCAACGACTACGGCACCGGCTACTGGGGCGCGTACGGAGCACTCGCCGCGCTGCGCCGCCGCGCGGTGGAGGGCGGTAGCTGGCACGTCCAGGTCGCGCTCGGCCAGACCGCCGCCTGGTTCCTCCGGCTCGGCGCGCCCCACGCGATCGCCGCCGCCGATCCCCAAGAGGGCTTCCGCCTGGCAGACCAATACAGCGAAACGGTCGCCTCCGACTACGGAGCGCTCACCAGGCTCCGCTTCCCCATCCAGTTCAGCGACATCCAGCCCCAGTGGAGCCGAACCGTGAAACCCGGAACCCACGAACCTGTCTGGCTGTAGGTCAGGGAGTAAATCGCTTCCCCCTTCTCTAGGAGAGCTCCGAAAGCAAGACCTCCCCCTCCGGGGGAGGCGCCCCGAAGGGGCGGAGGGCGGCCGCCGGCAGCGAGGCACGCACGAGCCCCCCTCAGTCGCTCCGCGACAGCTCCCCCAAGGGGGGGAGCTCTGAAACCGCTCCGCGACAGCTCCCCCAAGGGGGGAGCTGTGACCGCCCCTAGCGCATCGCCACTTCGGGATCCATCGGCCGCGGGATTTGATGCCACGGCTGGTTGCAGAACTCGAGGTCCGCCTCGCTCAGCTCGACCTCGGCGTACTTCAGGGAATCCTCGATCTGCTCCACCCGGGACGCGCCCACGATGGCGGACGTGATCCCGTCCTGCGCCAGCACCCAGGCGATCGCCGCGTGCGTGATCGAAATCTCGCGCTCGGCGAAGTAGCGCTGGAGGCGCGCGACCTGCTCGAACTGGAGGGCGTCCCAGTAGCGGTTCTGGTAGCGCTGCGCTGCGTTGCCCAGCGTGAAGCGCGTGCCGGCCTGCAGATCGGCGGTGTTGCGGTACTTGCCGGTCAGGAAGCCGCCGGCCAGCGGGTTGTAGGCGATGATCCCCACGCCCTGATCGCGGCAGAGCGGCAGCAGATCCGCCTCGATGTCGCGCCAGAGAATGTTGTAGCGCGGCTGATCGCAGTCGAAGCGGGCGAGGCCCGCCCGGTCCGACGCGCCCAGCGCCAACGCCAACTGCCAGGCGCGGTAGTTGGACGCGCCCACGTAGCGCACCTTGCCCCAGCGCACGAGGTCGTCCAGGGCGCGCATCGTCTCCTCGATCGGCGTGCGCGGATCGGGACCGTGCAGCTGGTAGAGGTCGATGTAGTCCGTGCCCAGCCGCCGCAGCGACTCGTCAACGGCGGAGAGGATGTGCTGCCGCGACGCGCCGCGCTGGTTCGGCGACGGACCCATCGCGCCGACGCACTTGGTCGCCAGCACGACCTGATCGCGCGGCCGCCCGGCCAGCCAACGCCCAACAATCGACTCCGTCGTCCCGACCTCGTCGGTGCCAATCGGGTAGACGTCGGCGGTGTCGATGAAGTTCACCCCGCCGTCAAAGGCGGCGTCCAGAATCCGAAAGGCGTCCTCCGCCTCCGTCTGGAAGCCAAACGTCATCGTCCCGAGGCAGATCTCGGAGACCCGCAACCCCGTCCGTCCCATGCGTCGATGCCGCATCATCCGTCCCTTTCTCCATCAGATGCCTACGAGCAGCCTACCCCTGTTCCAGGGATCCCCCTCGCAGGGGGAGCTGCCGAAGGCTGAGGGGGTTCCGCCGCCCTGCGGCTGGGCACGTATACTTCGATACCGGTCTCGACGAAGCGACCGACTCCATCGGCGAGCGGCCGCCGTCACCCAGCTCTTGGCAGCGTCTGACAGCAGTTCGATAAGTAGATCATAATCTTCGACAGTAAAGCTGTCGAGGCGCCGGTGGCGAGCCACCCAGTCGCGCCGCACGCTGCCCACAACCAACAGCACCAGGAGGTTGGCGTCAATGATGCACTCAGACGCCACGCCGTCTTACTTCCGCTCCGGCAGCAGTCGATCCTCTACAGAAACGACGCGGCCATCATGATCGGCGATGGCCACCACCTTATAGACGCGGTTGCGCGGCGGCGACAACGCCGCGATCACAGGCGAGTTTGCCGCGCGAACCGGGTTGGGACGGTTGAACCCGATCGTGACGCGCCAGCCGGGCGGAGACTCATCGCGCCGGACGATCTCCTCCAGCAGGACATCGGAGATGTCCTCCTCGTCAAACAGATCAACAATCCAGCCCTTCGCCGCCCGCACGGCCTCCTTCGCCTGCATCGCCCGATCCGTTCCCGCCAGCGTTTCCCCGTTCACCACAGATTACCCAATCTCGACGCCATCAGCAGCGCGGCACTGCGCCAGATTGCTTCAGCGCGCACCGGGTACAGATGTCTGGACATCGATGCGCTCTTGCTTAACAGCCCGCTCTAGCGGAACTGTGAAATCACTTCGTCGTCCAAGCGTTGGAAGTACTCGGGGTCGTTGTCGCCGCGGCGGCCGAACATGATTTCGTCTATGCCGAAATCTATGAACTCTCCAATCCGTTGCACGATCTGGTCTGCGCTCCCGTTGAGCGTGCCGGGGCCGATCCGTTCCTCCCAGGCTTTGGCTTCCGCCTCGTCGTCGGTGAGCAGACAGGGCATCAGGGCGGTGATGTTGATCTCCGCCGGATCGCGGCCGACCGTCTCGCAGTGGGCGTGGAGAATGTCTACCTTTTCTTTCAGTAGTTCGACCGACATCCCCCGTCCCGCCCAGCCGTCGAGGTTGAAGATGTCCCCATACATCGCCAGCGTGCGGAGCGTTCGCTTCGGCCCGGTGCCGCCGACCAGGATCGGAATCGGTCGGTTGTAACTGCCCGGCGAGAGCGGGGCGTCGTCCAGGGCGTAGTACTCGCCGTTGAAGGTTACGCGCGCGCCGTCGTTGTGAATGATCTGGCGCAGCATCTTGCACGCTTCCTCGAAGCGGTCCTGCCGCTCCCGCATACTCGGGAACGCCCAACCGTAGGCGGCGTGCTCGCGGCGGAACCAGGACGCGCCGATGCCCAGCGTGAAGCGTCCGTGCGAGATGTGATCGACCGACCCGGCGATCTTCGCCACCAGTCCGGGATTGCGGTAGGTGTTGCCCAGCACCAGATGGCCGATTCGCAGCGTCTCCGTCGCCGCCGCCACCGCGGCGGCCAGCGCGAACGCCTCGAACGCCTCGCGGCCTTCGACCGCCTTGCCGCGGTTGGGCGGGACGAAGTGATCGGCGAACCAGATCGAGTCGTAGCGCCCCGCGTCCATCGTCTGCGCGACCGCGCGAATCTCGTCCCACGACGTGAGATACGCCGAAACCTGCGCGCCAAACTGCACTTCTGCCATGAGGCCGTCCTTTCGCTCGCTGATTCCCTGTTCGCCGCCGCCAGTCTAGGCGCGCCCTGAGCCCGGTCGGGGCGCTGTTGGGACGTCTGGCGGCGGTGATACCCTGACCGTTGACGCTGTCCGACCGCGCCCCAACTGCACTCAGGAGCGATCAAGACCATGCGCGTACTCGTGATGCCCGGCCTGACTTTGCCCGAAGTCTCCGACGCCCAGCTCAACGCGATCCGCGCCGCCGCCGGCCCGGAGGCTGATGTCGTCGTCGCCCACAACCGCGAGGACGCGATGGAGCTGATCGCGGATGCGGAAGTCCTGCTCGGCTACCTCACGCCCGACCTGTTCGCCGAGGCCAAACAGCTCAAGTGGGTCCACGCCACCGCCTCCGGCGTCGACGGCTACCTGTTCGACGCCTTCAAGGACGCGGACATTCCCTTGACCGGCGAGAAGGGGCTGGTCGGGCCGCACCTCGCCGACCACGCCTTCGCGCTGCTGCTGGCGCTGGCGCGCTCGCTCAAGCCGGCGATGCGGCTCAAGGGCGAGGCCTGGGACGGCCGCGTGCCGATGCGCCGCGCCGCCTTCGAGCTCTCCGGCCTGACGATGGGCATCGTCGGCTTCGGCGGCACGGGCCGCGCGATCTCCGAGCGCGCCGCCGGCTTCGGCATGGCGCTCCGCGCCGTGGACGCCGTCGCCGTGCGCGGCACGCCGCTCGTCCCCGTCGTCGGCCACATGAACCAGCTCGACACTCTGCTCGCCAAGTCCGACGTGGTCGCCGTCTGCACGCCGCTGACCGCCGAGACGCACCACCTCTTCAACCGCGAGACGATCGCCAAGATGAAGCCCGGCGCGGTGCTGGTCAACGTCACGCGCGGCGAGATCATCGAACTGGAGGCGCTGATCGAGGCGGTCGAATCGGGCCATCTGCGCGGCGCGGCGCTGGACGTGGTCGAGGGAGAACCGCTGCCGTCTGACCACCGCGTGTTCGAGATCGAGAACATCGTGATGACCCCGCACACCGCCGGCGCTTCCCAGCTGCGCTCCGGACGCAACCTCGAGCGCTTCTGTGAGAATCTGCGCCGCTACCGCGGCCAGCGCGAACTGGTCGGCCGGGTCGACAAGCAGGCGGGGTTCTGATCGACTCGCCCGCGTCCGCCTTCGCCGCCGAACTCGAGGCCGCCTGCGAAGCCGCCCGGCGCGGCGGCGCGATCCTGCAGCGCTACCAGGCATCGGGCGCGCGCTACGGCTGGAAGCAGAGCAGCAGCGCCGCGCGCGGGCACGGCGGGTTCAGCTATGAGGTCGTCTCCGAAGCGGACGTCGAGGTGGACGCCGCCCTGCGCGAGACGCTGCTCGGCGCATTCCCCGACGACGCCTGGCTCTCGGAGGAAGGGCACGACAACCGCGAGCGCCTGCTCCAACGGCGCGTCTGGATCGTCGATCCGCTCGATGGCACGCGCGAGTTTCTCCAGGGCGTTCCCGAGTACGCGGTCTCAATCGCCCTGGCGCTGAACGGCCAGGCCGTGCTCGGCGTCGTCTACAACCCCGACGCCGACGAACTGTACGCCGCCGCCCGCGACGCGGCGGACGAGCGTTTCCAGCTGCACGCGGCGGAGCGGCTAGCGGACAGCTTCATGCTCGTCGGCCGCGGCGAGTGGCATTACGGCGACCTCCCGCCCGTCCCGCAGGGCACCAAAGTGATGCCCGTCGGCTCGATCGCCTACCGCATGGCGTTGCTGGCCACGGGTCAGGGCTGCCTGATCTTCACGCCCGGCCGACGCAGCGAGTGGGACCTCGCCGCCGGCGCGGCGCTGCTCCAGGCCGCCGGCGCGACGGTCAGCGACATTGAGGGGCGGCCGCTGCAATTCAACCAGGTGGAGCCGTCGATCCGCGGCCTGATCGCCGCGCGCCCCGCGATCCACAGCGAGGCGCGCCAACTCTGGACCGCCTCTGGCTGGCACATCCACTGAGCGGCGCTAATCGGCGGCGTAGAGCTTGAGTTCGCCGCGCTCCAGATCGTCGCCGACCAGCTTGAGGATCTTCTCCAGCTGATCGAAGTCCCACTCGCCGACGAAGGAAATCGCCGAGCCTTCCGCGCCCGCGCGGCCGGTGCGGCCGATGCGGTGGACGTAGTCCTCGGGCGTCTGGGGCAGATCGAAGTTGACCACGTGCTGCACGTCGGGGATGTCGAGGCCGCGCGCGGCGACGTCGGTGGCGATCAGGAACTGCAACTCGCCGGCGCGGAACGCGCCCATGACATTGTCGCGCTGGCTCTGAGTGCGGTCGCCGTGGATTGCATCAGCGTCCAGCCCGCGCGCCAGGAGCCGCCGCTCCAGCCGGTCAACCGTCACCTTCATGTTGCAGAAGATCAGCGTCCGCCCCGACAGCTCCGGCAGCAGCTCCTCGACGGCGCGAATCTTGTCGCGGCCGGCGACCTCGTAGTAGCACTGGTTGATGCCCTCCGCTGTCGCCACCTCCGGCGCGATGTGCACGTGCGCGGGTTCGCGCATGAACTGGTGAATCAGCGACTTGATCGGCGTCGGGATCGTCGCCGAGAACAGCGCCGTCTGGCGATCGTCCGGACAGCGCCGCAGGATCTTCCGCATATCGGGGAAAAAGCCGATGTCGAGCATCCGGTCGGCCTCATCGAGCACCGCCATCCGCACGTGGTTGAGGCGCAGCGTGCGGCGATCCAGGTGGTCGATCACGCGGCCCGGCGTGCCGACGACAATCTGCGGCCGCCGCTCGAGGTTGGCGAAGTCGTCGCGGAGCCGCCGACCGCCCATCAATACGGTCGCCTCCAGACCCTGCGCCCGCGCGAAGAAGTCCATCACCGAGCCGACCTGCTGGGCGAGCTCGCGCGTCGGGGTGAGCACGATCGCCTGGCACTCGCCCAGCTCGCGATCGCAGCACTCGACCGCCGGCAGCCCGAAGGCGACGGTCTTGCCCGTTCCCGTCTGTGCCTGCCCGACCACGTCCTGCCCGTCCAGCAACAGCGGGATCGACTGCGCCTGGATCGGCGTCGGCTCCTCAAACTTGAGCGCCGTCAGCGCCGCCAGCATCCGCTCCGAAAGCCCCAGCGCCGCAAACGCCGCCGGCCAGGACTCGGGCGGCACCCGATCCAGCTCATCCAGCGGCGGCAGCTGATAGCCGCCCGAGAGCAGCGCCTTCTGTGTGGCGGTTTGTTGGGCGCTCTGGGGAGCGGCGGGGCGGCCGTTGCTCGCGCTGCTGCCGGAGCGGTGGCGCCGCCGCCGCGGGGTGCGGGACGCGCCCTCCGGGGTCGAGCGCGGCGGTGAGGCTGGGGTTGAGGCCGGCGGTGGAGCGGGCGCAGGCGTGGAGGCCGCGGGCCGCGCCGAGCGCGGCTTACGCCGACGGCGCGGACGCGGCTGCTCGGTCGGTCCGGACTGCGCTGGCGGCGGTGCTGGCGCGGGGGACGCCATGGCCCCCTCCGGCTGCGCCGAGGCCGGCCTGCGCCTCCGTCGGCGGCGCGGGCGCGACTCCGTCGGCGGAGCGCCGTTCGCAGCGTGCGACTGGGTGGACTGGGCGGGCGGCGGCGGTGGAGCGGGCGGTGGTGGTGGCGGAGCGGGTGGGCTGGCTGATTCCCGGCGTTCTGCCGGATCCGACTTGCTGATCATGCGTCGAAAGAAACTCAAACCATCCACCGCAGCTATGCGCATCCCGCGCAGATTCCACCCTGAACTATCCCCAGCCTATCAGCCGCCGCCGTGGGCGGTGTTGCTTGATGCATCACCGGCCAAGTCACTCGGAGGGCGTCAGCGCGACTAGCGGGATTTGCCGCGTCGTCTTCGCCTGATAGTCCGCATAGTTCGGGTAGATCTGCAAGAGGCGCTCCCAGACGGCTTCGCGCTCCTCGCCCTCCAGCTCCGAGGCCAGCATCGCCTCCGCGCCGCGCCGCGCGCTCCAGACGCGGCAGCGCGGCTCGGCCTGCAGATTCTTCCACCATTGCGGATGCTCCGAGTGGCCGCCGTACGAGGCGACCACGACCACGCGCGGCCCGTCGTCCAGATAGAGCAGCAGCACCGAACGCTCCTTGCCCGACTTCCGCCCGGTCGTCATAGCCGCAGCGTCGGCACCATCTGCTTCCGTCCACGCAGCAGCGTAAAGAACGGCTGCAGCAGCCGCGTGATGATCCGAATCGTTCGTGGTCCCATGCGTGCGCCTCAATTCTCTCCTGCCGCCGGATTTCCAGCGCGTTCCAGCGGATTACGCCATCGGCAGATAGCGCTCCAGCACCTCTTGCGGCGAGCGCGGATCAGCGGCAGTAGTGTGCGCCGCGACCACGCCGTCCGGGCGCACGACGACCGCCTCCGACTCCGCGTACGGCGTGTTCGCGCCGTGCCGCATCGGCTCAATCCGGATCGGGAAACCGCGCGTCCGGCAGGCGTCCACAGCCGCTTCCCAGGCTCGCCAGTCCGCCCGCTCGCCCTGGCAGAGCATCACGACGTAGTCCGTCCCGAACCAGTCGAGGGTCGAGACCGAGCGGTGCGGATCCAACCACGCGTGCGGCGCGCGGCGGCCGCCGCGCACGACGGGGATGAAGTCGCGGTGCTCATTCTCGACTTACGGCGGCGGCTCCGAATCAGCCTGACAGAGCGCCGACTGATACTCGTACGCCATGATCATGCCCTCATAGCTGCCGTACTGATGACAGTTGCGCTCCGCCGCCGCCATGTCGCCGCCGCTCATGTACGTCCGCACGATCGCCGCAGCCAGCTGCCCATTCTCGATGCGGAGCGCCACCCGCCGCTCCGCGATCGGGCGGTGCTCGCCCTCGTAGGTATCGAGCAGCGAGACCGACGAGTGTCCGCGCAGCACATACGCCAGCTTCCAGATCAGGTTATGCGCGCCGCTGAACCCGGTGTTGCTCCCCATCCCGCCGGTCGGGATAAAGGCGTGCGCCGCGTCGCCCGCGAGAAAAATGCGGTTGTTGGCGAACCGCTTCGCCAACCCGGCGATGAAGCGCCAGGGGCGAATGCTCTGGATCTCGAGGTCAAGCTCGGCGGCGTCCACGCCGACCGCCTCAACGATGTAGTCGCGCGCCGTCTCTACGGGAAGGTCGCCGCGTTCCGGATCCCAGTTGGGCAGCTGGACGCGCCAGCGCAGCGCGCCGTCCATCGGCTGGTACACGCCGAGTCCGTACTGGGTCAACATGAACAGCAGACCGCCCACGCGATTGCCGACCCAGCGCGAGAGGTCGGCCTGGAAGAGGATGTCCTGCATGTAGACGTTGAACGTCTGACCGCCAAGCGGGCAGCCGATCAGTTCCCGCGTACCGCTGTGCACGCCGTCCGCGGCGACGACGTACTGCGCATGAATTGCCTCCACCTGGTCGGTATCGCGATCGCGCAGCCGGGCGCGGCAGCCGTCAGCGTCCTGCTCCAGGTCTTCCGCGATCGTGTGGAAGCGGACATCGGCCGACGCCTGCTCGCGCGCCGCCTGCCAGAGCGTCTCCTCGATCAGGTCCTGCGCGCCCATCACCGGGATGCTGGGGCTGTAGTCAACCGGCGCCATCTGGAACGACTCGGTCGGCACGGAGGCGATCTGCGCCCCGCTGAGGCTGTGAATCCAGCGGTTCTGCCGCGTCCACAGATCGCCGATGCCGGTCGCTTCCACGTCGTGCTGGACGCCAAAGCGGCGCAGCAGCTCCAGCGTGCGGCGGTCATAGAGCCGCGCCCGCGGATGATCGCTCGTGTGCGGCCGCCGATCCACGAGGACGTGCTCAATGCCCAGGCTGGAGAGCAGCAGCGAGCAGGTCAGGCCAATCAGGCTGCCGCCAACCACCAACACCGGCGTCTCCCGCATGGACAGCCTCCACTCACTCCCGAGCCTTGCGAATCCCCGACGTCCTGCGCCCAATCGTACCGAACCGCTATCCGGCTCTGCGCGTCAATGTGTGAGACGGGTCGGAAACACAGTCGTAACCGGGGGACACATGTTCGCAATCTCAACGCAACCGAACCGACATCTGCGCGCAACTCCAGCGAAACCAGCGCAGGCCAAGCCGTCCATAGGTTGCGATCAGACCGGCACTCGGGAAGGGAGGCAATGATGACACTTGCCCGAATGGTCAGGACGACGCCCCGCTCGCTTGGCGCTGTCCGCAAGCCTGGACTGGGGTTGTTCCTCGGCATGGCAACGGGACTGCTGGCGACGCTCAGCGTCGCTGGCGCGCAGGAGGTCGAGGAGCTGGCCGACAGCCTCGCCGACCTCGTCCTCGCCGTTGACACGATCTGGTTCGTGATCGCCGGCATCCTGGTGTTCTTCATGCAGGCCGGCTTCGGCTTGCTCGAGGCTGGCTTCGTGCGGGTCAAGAACACCACCAACATCCTGATGAAGAACGTGCTCGACGCCTCGCTCGGCGCGGTCGTCTGGTGGGCGGTCGGCTTCGGCTTCGCCTTCGGCGGCTCACAGGGCGGACTGATTGGCGGCGACTCGTTCTTCCCCGGACTCGGCGGCCTGACCGAGACGGACGGCGTCTCCAAGGCGGCCGTCTTCTTCTTCCAGTGGGCCTTCGCAGCCACCGCTGCGACGATCATCTCCGGCGCGCTGGCGGAGCGCACCAAGTTCAGCGCCTACCTGTTCTACACCGTGTTCGTCACCGGAATCATCTACCCGATCGTGATTCACTGGGGCTGGGGCGGCGGCTGGCTCGGCGAGCGCGGCTTCATGGACTATGCCGGCTCCACCCTCGTCCACACGGTCGGCGCCTGGGCCGGGCTGATGGGCGCGATCCTCGTCGGCCCGCGGATTGGGAAATACGTCGGGACCGAAGTCCGCGCCATTCCCGGCCACAACATGACGCTCGCCTCGCTCGGGATGTTCATCCTCTGGTTCGGCTGGTACGGTTTCAACCCTGGCTCCACGCTGGGCCTCTCCGGCGGACTGGCGACCGAGGCCGCCTGGATCGCAATCAACACCACCCTCGCCGCCGGCGCGGGCGCGATTATTGCCATGGCCGTCGCCAAGCTGCGCTACGGCAAGGCCGACCTCGGCCTCACCCTCAACGGCGCGCTCGCCGGGCTCGTCTCAATCACCGCCGGCTGCGGCTTCGTCGAGCCCTGGGCCGCGCTCCTCATCGGCGCGATCGGCGGCGGCCTCGTGGTCTTCGCGGTGGAGACGTTCGACCGCATTCGCGTCGACGACCCGGTCGGCGCAATTTCCGTGCACGGCGTGTGCGGCGTCTGGGGCACAATGGCGGTCGGCCTCTTCGCTACCGCCGGCGCGGCCGAGGCCTGGGGCGCGCCCGGCTACGGTCTGTTCATGGGCGGCGGCTTCCGCGCCCTGCTCGAACAGCTGATCGGCGTGCTCTCGATCTTCGCCTGGACCACCGTGACTGCAGGCATCCTCTTCTTCGTGATCAAGCACACCATCGGGCTGCGCGTCTCGGAGCAGGAAGAGCTGGCCGGCCTCGACGTCCAGGAGCACGGCATCGGCGCCTACCCCGAGTTCCCGACGGTCGCGCCCGGCACGGCGGTCGAAGTCTCCGCCCTGGAGGAACTGCCCGCCGCCAGCCCGGCCGGCGGCGACTGAGCGCCGCGCGCCCATTCCGGCGGCGGGCGGCGGGCCGTATCCCGCCCGCCGTCCGCCGCCGCTTCCGTTCCCCCAGAAAGGAACCCGACCATGAAACTGGTGATCGCCATCATCCGCCCCGAGCGTCTCTCCGTCGTGCGCACGGCGCTCGAAGCAATCGGGATCGTCTCGATGACCATCTCCGAAGTCCGCGGCCGCGGCGCGCAGAAGGGCGTCGTCCAGGAATTCCGTGGCCAGCAGGTGCAGGTTGATTACCTGCCCAAGATCAAGATCGAAATCGTGATCCACACGACGCCCCTGGACGACGTGATTGACGCGATTGTCGAGAACGCGGCGAGTGGCCAAATCGGGGACGGCAAGATCTTCGTCCTGCCCGTCGAGGACGCCGTCCGCGTGCGCACCCGCGAACGGGGCCCGGCCGCTGTCTAAGCACCGGCGGCCCAGCCCCCTCCGCGGGGACCGGTTGGAGCGGGGGCAGCTCGAAAGAGCCGCCCCCGCTTCCCGCGTCCCCGCTACAGTGAGCCGGAGGAACGCAGCCAAACGACAGGGCGATGTGTTGACGAGCCCCCTCTCCGATCCACCCTTCCCGTCTCGCCGCATCACCGCGCAGCACGAGGACGGACAAGGCACGCAGCCCGCCAACCGCACCATCTTTACTAGCGACAATCTGCCGATCCTGCGGGGGATCGACTCTCAATCCGTTGACCTGATCTATCTCGATCCGCCCTTCAACACCGGCAAGATGTGGCACGCGCCGATCGGCTCAGACGCGGAAGGCGCGTCCTTCAATGACATCTGGACCTGGGACGACACGATCACCGCGGCAGAATCAGCGGCCGGCGCGTTCGAAGAGTCGGTGAAACGGCAATGGCTCGATGCGCTCCACGTGGCGTCTCCCGTTCGCGCCCTGATCGAAACCGCCGAGTCCACCGCCGGCGAGCAGATGGGCGCCTACCTGGCCTTCATGGCGATGCGTCTGGTCGAGATGCAGCGTATTCTGAAGCCCTCCGGCAGTCTGTACTTGCATTGCGATCCCACTGCAAGCCACTACCTGAAACAACTCCTGGACGCCGTCTTCGGCAGATCTAATTTTCGCAATGAAATCGCTTGGTGCTACACGGGGCCGGGGAACGTCAAGCGTCACTTTAAACGTAAGCACGACATTCTTCTACTGTACGCCGCGTCCAACCAGGCGAACTTCAACGCTGACGCCGTCCGCATCCCGTTCAGCGCCGAAACGATCGCGCGTCGGGGGCGGACCGAAGGCGCGGAGAGCATCATCGCGCCGTCTGTGGAAACGGAAGGCCGACGCACGCCGGAAACAGTGGAGGAGCTGTTCGGCCGAGGCAAAGTGCCGGAGGATTGGTGGAGCGACATCGCGCCGCTCACGAATCAAACGGAGCGCGTTGGCTATCCGACGCAGAAGCCGCTCAAGCTGCTGGAACGGATCGTGCAGGCGTCCTCCAACCCCGGCGACATCGTGCTCGACCCCTTCTGCGGCTGAGCCACCGCCTGCGTCGCCGCGGAGCAGCTGGGCCGGCGCTGGATTGGGATTGACGTGTCGTCCCTGGCCGTCACGCTCTGTGATGAGCGCATCAGGCGGATGCAGAATGACACGGGCCAGACCAACTTCGGCATCCCGTATCACGATCCCATCCAGCGCACCGACGAACCGCTCCGCACCGACTTGCCCGCGGGCACGCCCATCACCCAACCACGCCTCACCGTCCTTGAGCGGTTGTGGCGGGAGCAGGACGAGCGCTGCAACGGCTGCCGCCGCGTGATCCCGGAAGACTGGATCGACACGACGGACCTCGATCACGTCATCCCCCGCTCCAGAGGCGGAGAGCACATCTGGGAAAACGTCCAACTGCTCTGCCGCACCTGCAACGTGAAGAAGGGCAATCGTTTGATGGCGGAGCTGCGCCGGCGGTTGCAGGCGGAGCAGGGGTAATACCCTCAATCCATGCCCCTGACGATTGAGCTGCTGCCTGACCCGGCTGCGAATGAGCGGCGTTTGATTCAGCTGGTTGGTGAACGCTCGGCTCCGCTGGCGCGGCTCAATGTTCTGCACGGCTCCGCCCTCCAACGGCTGGCCGTGCAGCGTTTGCTGGCCGAGGCGAACGGGGGCGCGCTGGCCGCCGTCTACGGCTTCACGCCCGTTGACCTCGCCCAGGCCGCGGCCCAGCGCGGCGATGCGCCCGCGCGGCGCGCCTGGCCGGCCGGCGCCGACCTCGCCTCCCTGCGCCGCGTCCTGCGCGGACTGCCGCTGCGCCGGCTGAATCCGGACGCGCCCGGCGTCCCCGCCGCCCTGCTGCGCACCCTCACCGACCTCCGCGAGGCGGCGCTCGCGCCCGCCGACCTGCCGCCCAGTGACCTACCCAGTGACCTACCCAGTGACCTACCCAGTGACCTACCGCTCAGCGATCTGCAGACCGTCTTCGCCGCCTGGCGCGAGGTCGTGGCCGTCGCCGCCGACCGCACCTCGCGCTACGAAGACGCGATCAGCCCGGCCACGCCCGATCGCGCGTTCCGCGAAGCGCTGGGCGGCGCGCCGCTGATCATCTCCGGGATCTACGACCTGACCCGCATCCAGCGGCTGCTGATCGCCCGCCTCGCCCGCGCCGCCGACGTGCGGATGCTGCTTGTCGCGCCTGCGCTCGATCCCACTCTCGATCCTGTCAGTCCGCCGCGGCGCACGCTCGACGCGCTGCGGCGCGAGCTGAACCTGCGCGTCATTCAGTCCACCCTCGCGCCCGCGCCGCTCGCCCCGGACCGCTACTTCAGCGTCGGCGATCCGACCGCTGAAGCGGACGAGCTCGCCAGCCGCATCCTGCAGCTGGGTCGGCAGGGCGTCGCCTTCCACCGCATCGCCGTGCTGCATCAGCAGGGCGCGCCCGCCGACGAACGCATCTGCGCCGCCCTCGCCCGCGCCGGCGTCCCCGCCTGGCGGATCGGCGGCCGCCAACTCGTCGACACCCCGCCCGGCCGCGCCGCGCTCGGCCTGGCGCGTGTCCTGCTCGCCCCCGACGCGGTCGAGCGCAGCGAGCTGCTCGACTGGCTCGCCCACCGCTCTCTGCGGGCGCAGCCGCTGGGGATCGTTCGCCGCCCGGCCCGCTGGGAGCAGCTCGCGATCGGGGCCGGCTGGACGCGCGGACTGGAGGCCATGGCTCAGCGCCTCGCCGCCCAGTTCACTAACGACGAGGACAGCGAACACCGCGATCTGATCGCGCTCACCACTGACCTCTGCGCACGCAGTCAAGCTCTGACCGCCGCCGACTCCTGGCAGACCGCCGCCGACCTGCTGCTCGAGGCGAGCCGCGCCTATCTCGGCGATTCGCAGGACGATCCAGACGCAGATCTCCAAAGCGCCGTGCATGATGTCCTCGATCAGCTTCGCGCCCATGATGCGCACGGTGCGGCTGGTGCGCATGGTGCGCTCGGTGCGGACTGGTCGGCGGCGGACGGCCTGACCGCGCTCCAGCGCGCCTTCCGCTCGCGGACGGTGCGCGATCCGCGCCGACTGATCGGCGGGGTCAATGTCGGCGCGGTGAGCGGGCCGGCGCGGGGCATCCGTTATGACGCCGTCTTCGTCGCCGGCGCCGCCGAGCGCGTCTTGCCCGCCGTCGGCCGCGAGGACCCGCTGCTCGGCGACGATGCGCGCGCGCGAATCAACACGCGCATCCCTGACGCCCTCGCGCTCCAGCGCGAGCGCGGAGACAGCGATCGTCACGCCTGGGCGCTCGCCCGCCGCGCCGCCGTCCAGCAGTTCAGCGCCAGCTGGAGTCGGCGCAGCACCGCCGTCGGCGGACCGTCGCGGCCCTCCTCGCTGATCCTCGAGGCCGCCGCCGCGCCGCTGACCGACTCCGCCGCGTTGCTGACCGAAGCGGAGTTGATCGCCAGCGGGCGGCTGGAGCGGATTGCCACTGCTACCGCCGCGCCGCCAACGGCAGCCGCCGAGCGCGAGGCCGACGACTGGGCGAGCGCGCTGCACGCGACCGACGAACGCAGCCTCGACCTGGCCCTGCTGACCGCGCCAGACGTCGATCTGGGGGCGCTGCTGCCGCAGCTCTGGCCTGCCGCCGACCCGACCGACCGCGCTCGCCGTCAGCGCAACGCCGCCCGCTTCACCGACTACGACGGCCTGCTCGAGCCGAGCGTCGCCGCCGACGGCGAGTGGCGTCCGCTGGAGCGCGTCTGGACTGCGGCGGCGTTGGAAACGTATGCCGTCTGCCCTTACCGCTTCTATCTGCGGTACCTGCTCGGCGTCCCGGCCGACGCCGAGGCAGAACGCCCCGACGAGCAGCAGCGCCGCGAGCGCGGCCAGCTGCTGCGCCGCATCCTCGCCCGCTGGGCGCGTGCGCATGAGCCGCTCCAGTCCGACTACAGCTGGCTGGACTACGCCAACGATGCCCACCGGCTGGACGCCGTCGCTCAACCCAGCCTCGACGCGGCGGCGGAGCGCGGCGCGCTCGGCCCGCCGGCCGCTGT
Organism: Dehalococcoidia bacterium; assembly: GCA_965200625.1. Classification (GTDB taxonomy): domain Bacteria; phylum Chloroflexota; class Dehalococcoidia; order Bin125; family Bin125; genus Bin125. The sequence goes on along the minus strand of OZ241375.1, from coordinate 48,507 downwards.
CGCTGCCGTCCGCCGCGAGCTGCTCCACGACCTCGACCGCGTCCGCCGCCGCGAGGTCGAGGACGCCCGCGCCGGCTGGCGGCCGCTCGCGGTCAACGCCGCCTTCGCCGACGCCCCGCTCCGCGTGAGCGGCGGACGGACGCTGCGCCTGCGCGGCGTCATCGACCGCATCGACGTCCACGCCGACGGCCGCCAGCGCGCGCTCCAGTTCTTCAGCGGCGAGACGCTGCCCGACGTGCGCGGCTTCATCAACGGCTCCTCGTTCCAGTCGGTCGTCAGCCTGAGCGGTCTGACCGCCCGCGGCGCGTTGATCCGGGCGGCAGAGGTGGAGCACCGCTCGATCACGAGCCGCGGCCAGTTTCAGTCGCAGAGGATCACCGGGGAGTCGCTGACCAGACGCGGCGGGCGCGGCGGGCGCGGCGCGGCCAGCGACGGCGAGCGGCTGCGCGACGCCCTCGCGCTGCTCGCCGATCAGCTGGAAGCCGCCAACTTCATCCCCTATCCCGGCAATCCGCCGCAGGCGCGGCCCAACTGCGTCCGCTGCCCATATGAGTCGGCCTGCACCGCCGATCTCGGCCGCCGCTACGAGCACAAGTCACGCCAACACCAGGACGCTGTCCGAGAGCTCGAAAGCTACCGCCGGCGACGCCTGTGACTGACCCGCCGCGACCCGCCGACCACGAGGTGCGCGAACGCATCATCCACGACCTGGACACCTCCTTCTTCCTTGAGGCGGGCGCCGGCTCGGGCAAGACCTCGGTGCTCGTCGCGCGGGTCGTCAATCTGGTGCGGCAAGGACGCGCGTTGCCCGAGATCGTCGCCATTACCTTCACGGAGAAGGCCGCCGCCGAGCTGCGCGAGCGCATCCGCGCCGAACTCGCCGCCGCCGGCCTGGTTAGCGCGCTGCGCGACGTTGACGCCGCGCCGATCCAGACAATCCACGCCTTCGCCGCCAACCTCCTGCGTGAGCGGGCGCTCGAGGCCGGGCTCGATCCTGACTTCCGCGTCCTCGACCAACTCCAGGCCGACCTGCGCTTCGCCCAATCCTGGCGCTCCTGGCTGTGGAGCAGCCAACCGCCGCAGGCGGACCTCGCGCGGGCGCTCGATCTCGGCCTGCAACTGCGCGATCTCCGCGCCGCCGCCGAACAGCTCGCCCGCCACCGCGACCTGACCGCCGACTACGTCCACTCCGAGTCCTCCGAACCGCTAGAAGCGTCCACCGACGACGCGCCGGAGCAGCGCGAGCGCGACCGCGTCCTGGCCGCGCTGACCGTGGGCCTGCGCGAGCTGATCGAGGCGGACGCGGCGCAGCGCCGCCGCGCCGGTCTGCTCAGTTATGACGACCTGCTGCTCGAAACCCGCGACCTGCTCGCGCGCTCGGCCGAGGCGCGGCGCGGCCTGCGCGCGCGCTACCGCACGATCCTGATTGACGAGTTCCAGGACACAGATCCATTGCAAGCCCAGATCGCGCTGCTGCTCGCCGCCGAGCCCGATACCGACGACTGGACGCAGGCGCGGCCCGGACCCGGCCGCCTGGTGCTCGCTGGCGATCCCAAGCAGTCGATCTACCGCTTCCGCCGCGCCGACATCGACATCTACGAACAGGTCCGCGACCGCTTCGCGGCCTCGCCCGAGACCGCCGCGCTGGCCACGCTGAGCGTCAACTTCCGCGCCCGACCGCAGCTGATCGACTGGCAGAACCGCATTCTCCGCGCGGCGCTCCAGCCCGACCCGCACTATCCGCGCGCCCAGGCGCGCTGGGAGCCGACCGTGCCGTATCGGACGGACGCGGAGGTCGGCGTCGCCGTGATCCCCAGCCGCCGCCAATTCCGCCGCGCCGGCGAGGCGCGCGAGGGCGAGGCGGCGCTGATCGCCAACCTGATCACCGCCCTCCGCGAAGCGGACGCCCCGCTGGGTGCGCTACCCGAGGGCGAGGAAACCCGACGTCCCCAATACCGCGACATTGCCGTGCTCCTCCGCACCCGCACGGGCGCGGAGCTCTACACCGCCGCCCTCGACCGCGCCGGCGTCCCCTACCACTTCGACAGCGGACAAGGCTTCTACCAGCAGCCGGAGATTCGCGCCGTCGCGCGGCTGCTGCAAGTGCTGGACGATCCGACCGACGAGGCGGCCGTCCTCGCCGTGCTCAAATCACCGCTCGCTGCCGCCTCCGATGCTGAGCTGTACCAGCTGCGCGCGGCGCTCGACGGCCGGCCGCTCACGCTTGACGCCGAGCCGCTGCCCGAGGCCTACACCGGTCGGCTGCGCGAGCCGCTGGCGGCGCTCGCCGCGCTGCGCCGCGCGCTGCCTCGATTCCGTCTGCCCGAGCTGGTCGATCATGTGATCCGCGACTCCGGCCTGCTGCCCGCGCAGGCGGTCGGCGCCAGCCCGGCGCAGATGCGCCAGCGGCAGGCCAACCTGCGGATGCTCGTCCAACGCGCCGCCCACTTCGCCGACAACGACGAAGACAGCCTGCGCCCCTTCGTCCGCTGGCTCACCCAACGCGGCGTCCGCAACCTGCCCGAGTCTGAGTCGCCCACCACCGAAGCCGACGACGACGCCGTGCGCATCCTCACCATCCACCAGGCCAAGGGGTTGGAGTTCCCGATCGTGATCCTGCCCAAGCTGCAAGACCAGCCCGGCGGGGGCGTCGAGTGCATCGTTGACCGGCCCAATGACCGCGTCGAATTCCAGATTGGCGACGGCCGCGACCATCCCTACTTCCGCACGTCCGGCTACCTCAGCGCCCAGCGCCGCGACCGCGTCTACGCCGACGCCGAAGCGCGGCGGATGCTCTATGTCGCCGCCACCCGCGCCCGCGACTGGCTGATCCTGCCCTCCTTCCCCGCCGACAGCATTCGCCAGCGCGTCTCGTTCCACACCTACCTCGACGACGCCGATCCGCACTGGCTCACCGACCGCGCCAACCGCGACACCGCGGTCGTCGCGCCGCACCGCTTCGACGCCGCCCCCGCGCCGCGGCCCGTGCTGCGCCTCCCGCCGCTCGACGAGCTGCGCCAGGCGTGGCGCGCGCGGCACGCCGACGCCCTCGCCGGCGGCCTCCGCCAAATCACGCCGCGCACGCCCTCGAGCCTCCATCCCTGGACGCCAGCCGCCGACGACGAACCGAACCAGTCGAACGAGTCGGACGAGCCGAACGAATCAGACAGCGTCGCGCTCAGTCCGCTCGACTTCGGCAGCGCCGTGCACGAGGCGCTCGAAGCCGCCGACTTCGCGCGATCCGAGATCACCCTTCAACGCGCCCGGCGCATCTGCCGCGCCCGTCAGCTGCCGCCCGAACCCGTGCTGGAGCACGTCGAGCGGGCGCTGCAATCGGAGCTCCTCCAACGCGCCGCCCGCGCCGCGGTCGTCCACCGCGAGTTGCCGCTGACCACGATCGCCACCGCAGACGGCGCAACGACAATCACCGAGGGCGTCGCCGACCTGCTCTTTGCCGAACAGGATCGCTGGATCCTCGTTGACTACAAGTCGGATACCACCCTGCCCGCCGAACGGCGCGAACACTATAACCAGCAAATCCAGGCGTATACGGCAATGCTTGCCGCCTCAGATATACATGTTGCGGAAGCGTATATGTTGCTCACCGCTACCGGTGAGTCCCTCCGCGTGCCGCTCGCGGATGCGCCTGCCTCATAACTGCGTCAGCCGCTATCGTCGGAGCGAATCCCCACCGCTGACCATCAATCGCCGCAGGAGCAGCACATGGCCGTCACCCCGCCCACGCCCCAGCAGATTCGCGCGGACCTGCTCATGCGGCGGCAGAAGATCGTCGCCGAGATGGGCTCGCCCGAGCGCATCGCCCGCCAACACGCCAAAGGCCGCCTGACCATCCGCGAACGGCTCGACCGGCTCTTCGACCCCGGCAGCTTCCGCGAAATCGGCACGTTTGCGATGTCTGAAATGCCCGAGGTGCGCGATCGCACACCGGGCGACGGCAAGATCGGCGGCTGGGGGACGATCGACGGCCGCGCCGCCACCGCCTGCGGCGACGACGTGACCGTGCTGCACGGCTCCTCCTCCGTGGTCGGCGGCAAGCGGATGAAACGCATCTACGAGCAGGCGCTCAAGCAGGGCGTGCCCTACGTCTACTTCGGCGAGACCGGCGGCGCGCGCCTGCCCGACGCGCTCGGCTCCGAGGGCTTCAGCAAGATTCCGCCCGGCATCGAGTCGGCCCGACGGCGGCGGCGGATTCCGATGGCGACCGCAATCGTCGGCGAGTCGTTCGGCGGCTCCAGCTTCCACAGCGCCTACTCCGACTTCACCGTCCAGGTGCGCGGCTCGGCGCTCAACGTCTCCTCGCCGCGCGTGATCGAGATCGCCACGGGCGAGCAGATCAGCCTCCAAGACCTCGGCGGCGTCGACATCCACCTCGATCTGACCGGGCAGATCGACCGCGCGGCGGAGGATGAGGACGACGCCATCGCCCAGCTCAAGACGTTCCTCTCGTATCTGCCGCAGAACTGTTGGGAGCTGCCGCCCGTGCGCAGCGGCTTTGACCAGGCCGAACCCGACCAGACGCTCGCCAACCTCGTGCCCACCCGCCGCCAGCGCGCCTACGACATGCACCGCGTGCTGGAGCGCATTGTCGACGACGGCGAGCTGTTCGAGCTCAAGCCGCGCTTCGGTCGGTCGCTGATCACGACGCTGGCCCGCATCGGCGGCCAGACGGTCGGGATCCTGGCCAGCAACCCGATGTTCAACGCCGGCGCGCTCGATCCGAATACGTGCGACAAGGCCACGCAGTTCGTCTGTCTGTGCGAGGCCTTCAACATCCCGACGGTCTGGCTGCAGGACGTGCCCGGCTTCATCGTCGGCTCGCAGCCCGAACACGCGCGGCTGCTGCACAAGGCGATCATGTTCATGGAGGCGCTGGCGCTGATGACCGTGCCGCGCCTCACCGTCGTCCTGCGCAAGGCCTTCGGCCTGGCCTACTTCTCGCTCTCCGGCAACAGCATGAACAACGACCTGATCACCGCCTGGCCGGGCGCGGAGATCTCGTTCATGGACCCCGGCGTCGGCGTCAACGTCGTCCACGCCCGTGACATCGCCCACGCGGCCAATCCCGAGGCGGAACGACAGCGCCTGATTGACGAATGGACGCTCGGCCACGAACCGTGGGGCGCAGCCGGGATCATGAATCTCGACGAGATCATCGACCCGGCCGACACCCGCCGCTGGCTGCTCGAATCGCTCCAGCGTTTCCCCGTCCGCCCGCCCCGCCGAGGCGACACCAAAGAGCTCGCCAGCTGGCCCACCTGCGTCTAGGCGGCGCGCCGCCAACCCGTCGCGCAGTAGCTATCCTGCGCTCACGACGCTCCTAGCGTCGAATGGTGCCGAGTGGCGCCGAGTGGCGGGCGAGAGCCTCGAGTGCGCCGTCAAGACGGACAGGCCGGTACGGCAAGCGAGGAGGACGCCGATGCGAAGCAGCACGTTCGGATTGGACTGGATCAGGCGGCAGCTGCTGTTGTTCGCCCTGGCGCTTCTGGCCGCGATCGCCGTGGGGATGGCAATCATGCGGTTCACGCCCGGCCTGAACACGGCGACAGCGGAGGTCACCCCCGGCGATGCGCCGGCCCGCGTGGTCGCCCAGAAACTGGACGACGGCCGCGTGGAGGTCGGCATCCAGTACCAACAGCGCGGCCAGTGGCAGGCCACACAGCTGCCGAGCGCCCGCTTCGTGCCCGCCGACGCCGACGCCGGCGTGCCCCTGTACAGCTCCAGCGTGGGCGTGCCCGCCTACCGCCCGCCTTTCTCGGCAGCGGCGACCTGGATCGGCACCGAAGGCTTGTTTGACTTCCCTCTGCACTGCACCATCAATCACGGCGCGCAGGCCGACTACTTCTGGGAGGCTGCGAATCACGCTTCTGTTGAAGCGGCCTACAGCGCCCGCCTCAACGTGCGCATCTTCTCCGATCCCGACGGCGCGGAGCAGGCGGCGGCGATCCGCCAATGCGCCGCCGACGGCACCACGGTGATCTCCGCGACGCTCGCCGATCCGGACGCGGTCGCCGGCGCCTTGCGCGAGGCCGCGGCGGCCGGCGTGCACATCATGACCTACAACTCCCAGCCCGCGGACCGGGTGAACGTCGGCGCGGCGCTCCACCTCGCCCTCGATGACTCGCGCGGCGGCGAACTCGTCGGCGAGCGGCTGAACGCCGACGGGGCCAGCGGCACGGTCTGGTGTCTGATCCACGAGCGGGAGAACACCGGCCTGCAAGAGCGCTGCCACAGCCTCGAAGCGACCTACGCAGGCGGCGACGTGGTCCGGCTCAACGTCGCCGACGACCTCGGCGCGACCATGGCGCAGCTGCCCGACGCCGACATCGGCGCCATCGTCACGCTGAACACCAACACGACCCTGGCCGTCGCCGGCGGCCTCGATCAGGCCGGCCGCGACGATATCCAGCTGATCGGGTTCGGCGGATCGCCGGCGATGCTGGGGCCGATCCTCAGCGGCCGCATCACGATGGTCGTCTGGGACCAGCCTGACCTGCAGGGGATGCTGATCGCTCACCTGCAGGGGCTCCCCTACCTGCTCGTCACCGGCCAGCCGTTCCTGGAGATCGGCGGCGCGGTGATCCTCATCGAGCCGGTGATCTACGACCTCGAACGCATCCAGGCGTTGGTCGGCTCGCTCAGCCCCACTCAGTACGAGGCGCTGCTGGGGCTGGCCGGCCTCGGCCCCTAGACGCCCGCTCGGACAGCCGGTCAGTCGGGGGACAGGCGTCACGCCCGCGCGCGCGGGCGTGACGCCATCCGCCGGCGCATCGCCTCCGACTGCTTGCCCAGCTTGTGGCCAGTCTCGATCTTGTTGCGCACCTCGCGCACGATCGCCGGCGCCAGCTGATCGGCGTGAGCCTCCAGAAACGCCTCCACCGGCTGCGGATCACGCACCGTCAGCTCGCGCAGCGCCCAGCTCAGCGCCTTGCGCTGCAATCGGTTGCCGTCGTCGACGAAGCGCTCGCAGACTGCCAGCGTGCGCGCCGCGTCGCCGCGACCCCGATGCCGCTCGTTGAGCGCAATCGTCGAGACGAGCGCCACTCGCCGCCACCACTCATCCTCCGACGCCGCCCAGACCATCACCCGTCGATCCGTGATCTGCCCCTGCTGCCAGGCCGGGCCGCTCAGCTTGCGAGCGAAGTGATCGACCGACGCCCAGCCATCCAGCGTCCGCCCCAGGCGCTCGAGTTCCTGCCAGTGCAGCAGCGCAAACGCCGCGCGGTGCATCCAGGCCAGGTCGAACGCCACCATCCGCGACTCATACGCCGGACCATGCTCCGCTCGACGTGCTCTGCCGCGGCCGCCGTGCTCAATCAGAAAGTTGCAGAGCGCCAGCGCATCTTCGCCGGACGCCGACTGCAACGCGCGAGCCTCTCGCCGCGCAATCCGACGCAACTGCGGCGTCATCAGTACCGCGGGCGAATCCAGGATCTCGCGTAGGAGCGCCTCGCCCCGCTCAGACGCTGGCATCGGCGGCGCTCCTTCCCGCGATCCGTCCGAACACGCTGCCCGCCATCAGTCCCGAACCGCCTGCGTAGTTGTTGTAGAACAGGCCGCCGACCAACTCGCCGGCGGCGTACAGCCCGGCCATCGGCCGCTCTTCCGTGTCCAGCACCTGACCGCGGCGCGGATCGATCTTCAGGCCGCCGAAGGTGAAGGTGATCCCACAGGTCACCGCGTAGCCCTGATACGGCGGCGAGTCGAAGGGCAGCGCCCAGTTCGACTTCGGCGGCCGCAGCCCCATCGTCCCGACGCCGTCCAGCGCCGACGGATTGAACCGCGCCGCGCCGTCGGACGGACAGGCGGCGTTGTACACCGTGACCGTCCGCTCCAGCCCGGGCGCATCGACGCCGAGCGCCTCCGCCAGTTCGGCGATGGTATCCGCCTGCGCCATCGTCACCTGGCGCACGTGATACTCATCGCGGAGCAGATGCGCCGTGCGCTGATCGAACAGTTGAAACGCCGCCCGCTGAGGCTGCGCGAGAATCGCGCGGCCGTAACGCGCGTAGGTGTAGTTGCGCAGATCCGCGCCCTCGTCCACGAAGCGCTCGCCCTCGAGATTGACGATCAGCCCGTAGGGATAGGAGTGCTTCTGATAGAGATCAGCGACGATGCGGTTGCCGGTCGGCGGGGCGTTGAGGTCCCAGGCGACCGCGTGCGCGCCCGACCAGTTGCCGAACGGCTGCGCGCCGGCGTCGATTGCCGCGCGAATCGCGTCGCCCGTGTTGAACCGCGTGCCGCGCACCTTGGCCATGTCCCAGCCCGGACCCAGATAGCAGGTGCGCATCTCCGGATTCGCCTCAAAGCCGCCCGCCGCCAGCACGACCGCGTCCGCCTCCAGCTGTTCGACCGCGTCATCCGTCCACAGCTCAACGCCCGTAATCCGCCGACCCTCTCGCAGCAGATCGACCACCTTGCAGCCGTAGCGGACGCGGACGCCGACCCGCTCCGCCGCGTCGAACTCCTGATCCGAGAGCCCCTTGCCCGCCCCGACCGCCTCGACCGTCAGCCCGCCGTAGAAGACCAGCTTGCCGCCGACCTCGTTCGCCTGGCGGCCGGTCATCAGGGCGAAGCGCACGCCTTGCGCGTGCAACCACTCCATCGTCGGCGCGGCCTCGCGCACGAGCGCTGAGGCCATCCCGTCATCAACCAGCCCGTCCGTCACCCGCGCCAGGTCGGAGCGGAACTGCGCCGTCGGATACGCGCCCACGTCCACCCGCGCCTGCTCCGCCTCGCTGAGGTCGGGGATGATCCGCAGGAGGTCGCCGATCCCGTTGTACGGGAAGCGAAAGCCGCCGCCGGTGAAATAGGTGTTGCCGCCGCGCTCGCCTGCCGGCGCTTTCTCCAGCACGGTCACCTCCGCGCCGTGCTCCCGCGCCGACAGCGCCGCGCACAGCGCCGCATTCCCCGCTCCAACCACGATCACATGGGTCACGTCAACTCCCGCTTCCCCGAGCTTGTCGGCGCGCCCGATGCGCTTGCCGCGTCTGAGGCGCTGTCCGCGCCGCGCAAGCCGTTGCCGCTGCTCAGTCCATTGCTGCTGCCGCTGTGATTACGGTTGGGAGTGCCGCTGTACAGCCGCGATTTCTGTCCGCGGAAGAGCGGCACCATCGCCCCGACCTCCAGCTCAATCGCCTCGCGCACGACCTGCACCCCCTCCGCCGCCTTGCCGGCCGCGGCGCGGATGCCGCGCTGCCCGCCGACCAGCGAGAACAGCACGGCCGGAATCCCGACCAGCGCCGCCACGAGCAGCGCCGAGCGGTAGCCCTCAATCACCGCGCCGCCGGTCTCCGATGCAACGCCCTGGTCGACCGCGAAGCCGGCCGCGACCGACGTCATGATCGCCACGCCCACCGACGCGCCGAAGGCGTTGCCGATCGTCCGCGCCGTCGTCTGCGAGGCGGAGGCGGTGCCCAACCGCTGGGGCGGCACCGCCGACATGATCACCGCCGTGTTGGGCGAGCTGAATGTAGCCGAGCCCAGCCCCAGCAGCAGCATCCGCATCGCAAAATCGACCGGCGTCGTCTCCGCGTTCACCTGCGATAACAACGCCAGCGAGATCAGCACCATCACGATCCCCGCCGTCGTCAGCGGCCGCGAGCCGAAGCGATCCGACAGCCGCCCGGAGATCGGCGACCAGAGCAGCATCATCATCGGCATCGTCATCATCATCAGCGCGGTATCGGTCGGGCTGAAGCCGCGCCCGTCCTGCAGCATCGTCGGCGACAGATATAAGGAGAAACTCATCCCGAAGAACTGCAGGATCGCCGCCATGATCCCGAAGCTGAAGCCGCGTCCCTTGAATAACTCCAGATCGACCACCGGCGACGGCGAGCGCCGCTCCACAACGATGAAGACGAGCATGAAGAGCGCGCCGCCGATCAGCGCCGTCACCACGAACGGCGAGCTGAGGCCGAGGTCGCGCAGGCGGTTGATCCCGAAGGTGAGGAAGCTCAGCGTCCCGAACAGCAGGATCGCGCCAGGAATGTCCAGCCCTTTGGGGCGCTGCTCCGGCGCCGCATCGACGAGCAAGCGCGAGGCGAGGAACGCGCCGATCAGCCCGAACGGCACCCGCGTCCAGAAGATCGCGCGCCAGTCGAAGATGTCGATCAGCACGCCGCCCATGATCGGCCCGCAGGCCGCTCCCGCGCCGACTGTCGAGACGATCAGCCCCAGACCCGTGCCCCGCTTCGAGGGCGGGAACGCGGCGGTGATGATCGCCGCCCCGTTCGCCATCGTCATCGCCGAGCCGACCGCCTGCAGGACGCGGGTGGCGACGAGCTCTTCCAGCGTTCCCGCAATCGCGGACAGGAGCGTGGCGAGCGTCAGCAGCGCGAAGCCGACGACGTAGAGCATCTTGCGGCCGTAGAGATCGCCCAACCGACCCATCGTCAACGACAGCCCGGTGCTGACCACGATGAACGAGAGCGGCACCCAGATCACGTCGTCGAAGGGACGGTCGAACTCGTCCATCAGCGTGGGGATGGCGATGTTCGTGATCGAGTTGTCGATCACCCCCCAGAAGGTGCCGAAACAGACGACGATCGCCGCGACCCAGTAGTAGGGAATCCGCCCCAGCGACGGGCCGACGACTAGCGGCCGATCGTCATCCCCGGCGGGCGCTCCTCCCGTGCGCGGAGGGCGCGGAGAGCGCGGAGCCGACCCGTTGCGCTGCGCCATCGCCGCCCCTTGACCGCCGCGTTGACAACCGCTCGCCGCGCGTCCGGATCCGTCCCGCCGCGCCGCCGCTGCCAGTTTAGATGGTCAGTTCGGTTCGACGAACCAATCCCTGCGCGCGTTCGTGAGCCGCTTCCGCCGCCTGACCCTCCGCGTCCCTCGCCGTGCCTCTAGACTCGCAGCATGAGCTCCTCCACCCCGACCCACACGCTGACCGACGAACTCTCCGCCATCGACTGGTGCTACGAACAGGGCTGGACCGACGGCCTGCCCGTCGTCCCGCCCGCGCGCGAGCGGGTCGAACGCTTCCTCGCCGCCGCGGGCCGTCCGCCCGAGGAGATCGTCGCCCGTCATCCCGCCACCGGCCGCGAGTGCAGCGTCCAGTCGGCCGCCGTCAACGCCGTCATGGCCGGCTGTCTGCCCCAGTACTTCCCCACCGTGCTGGCCGCGCTCGAAGGCCTCAACGAGGACGCCTACAACTTCCACGGCTCCACCGCCAGCACCGGCGGCTCCGCCCCGGTCGTGATCGTCTCCGGCGACATCCGCGACGAAATCGGCATGAACGCCAGCGTCAACGTCTTCGGCCCCGGCAACCGCGCCAACGCCACCATCGGCCGCGCGCTCCGCCTGATCATCATGAACATCTTCCAGATGATCCCGGGCATCTCCGACCGTTCGACCACGGGCTGGCCGGGCAAGTACGCCTGCTGCATCGCCGAGAACATCCTCCACAGCCCCTGGGAACCGCTGCACGAATCGCTCGGCTTCCCGCCCGAGGTCAGCACCGCCACGGTCTTCGCCGCCTCCGGCTTCTACAACATCGAAAATCACTACACCAGCGATCCCGAGCGCCTGCTCGACACCTTCGCCGACGCCATGGCCTCGCTCGGCGCGCTGACCGACGGCCAGTCGCTGGTCGTGATGTCGCCCGAGCACGCCCAGATCGCGGCCTCCAGCGGCTTCCGCAAGCAGGACGTCCAGCAGTACCTGTTCGAGCACGCCAACCGCCCACCGGAGGAGATGCTGAGCAAGGGCAAATGGCCCGCCGGCCGCCCGCAAGACGGCCTCGCCGAGGGCGAACGCGGCAACGGCGCGTTCCACCGCGGCCGCCGCCCCGAGGACATCTTGCTCGTCGTCGCCGGCGGCGAAGCGGGCGGGCACTCCGCCTTCCTCCCCTCCTGGAGCCGCGGGCGCAACTCGATCTACCAAACCAAAGCGATCGGCGTCTGCCTCGACTGCTGACCCGAATCTCAGACGGAGCAACTGATGGCCCTGGAACTCTTCGACCCGACCGGCGACCCCACACCCACCGGCTTCCGCGCCGCGCCGCGCCTGACTGCGCTCGACGGCCTGCGGATCGGCCTGTTTTCCAACGGCAAGGTCAACGCCGACCGGCTGCTGCGCTACACCGCCGAAGTGTTCGAGCGCGAGGCGGACTGCCGCATCGTGATCGACAGCGGCAAGCGCAACGCCAGCCGCATCGCCGAGCCGCAGGTGTTGGAACGGATCGCCAATGACGTCGATTTCCTGATCACCGCGGTCGGCGATTGAGGCTCCTGCTCCACGTGCAGTGTGCACGACGGCATCTCCTTCGAGCAGTACGGCAAGCCCGGCCTCGTCCTCTGCACGCACCCCTTCGACCCAACCGGGCGAATGATCGCCAAGACCCTCGGCATGCCCGACTTCCGCTACGCCCTCGTCAACCACCCCATCGGCAGCGCCAGCCCCGAAGAACTCCAGGCCCGCGCCCTTGACGCCTACGAGCAAGGCCGCCGCATCCTCCTCAGCAGCTAACCAAATCCCCCGCTGCCCCCCTCTGGGGGAAGCTGTCGCGCAGCGACTGAAGGGGGGCTCCCGAAGCTGGCGAGCACCCCATCACCCTCGCGCCCACTCCCACCGTCTGGGTTCCTGCTTGCGCAGGAACGACGGAAGGGGGAGGCGAACACCCCATCATCCGCGCGTCCACCCCCACCGTCGTTCCCGCGAACGCGGGAACCCATACGATGGCCGAAATCACCCCCCAAGCAGCGAGAGCGCCGCATTGACGACGTGACCGAGCGACACCGGCGGAAACGCGACTCCGCTTGGGTTCCTGCTTGCGCAGGAACGATGGAATCAGTGCTCCCCCCTCTGGGGGAGCTGTCGCGGAGCGACTGAGGGGGGCTCCCCTCAGGGAAAGCGGGCTCTTGACGTAGCTCCGTCACTCGGGACCAATCAACTCCCGCCCGATCAGCATCCGCCGAATCTCTGACGTGCCCGCGCCGATCTCGAGCAGCTTGGCGTCGCGGACGTAGCGGGCGACTCGGCTCTCGCTCATGTAGCCGTAGCCGCCGTGGATTTGCACGGCCTTGTCCGCCACCCGACTGGACATCTCGGCGGAATAGAGGATTGCCGCAGCCGCCTCCTTGTTGCTGCGCTCGCCGCGCGCCGCCGCCTGCTCGACCAGATGCGCCGTCCGATAGACCAGCCAGCGCGCCGCCTCCAGCTCCGTGTACATATCCGCCAGCATCGCCTGGATCAGCTGGAAATCGCCGATCCGCTGACCGAACTGCCGGCGGTTGCGCGCGTACTCGACCGCTTCATCAAGCGCCGCCTGCGCGATCCCCAGCGGCTCGCCCGCGAGGAACGCCCGCTCGACCGCCAGCCCCTGCATCATCACGCCCGCGCCGCCGCCCTCGCGGCGCAGCACGTTCGCGGCCGGCACGATGCAGTCCTCGAGAATCAGCTCCGCCGTCGGCGAGCCGCGGTGGCCCACCTTGTCCAGCACCTGCCCGACGCGGAACCCCGCAAACGCTGACTCGACGATGAACGCTGTCACCCCGCGCGAGCCGGCCGCCGGGTCAGTCTTCGCGTAGAGCACCAGCGTGTCCGCCACCGACCCGTTTGTAATGAACATCTTGCTGCCGTTGAGGCGGTAGACGTCGCCGTCGCGCACAGCGGTCGTGCGGATGCCCAGCGCGTCCGAACCCGCCTCCGGTTCGGTCAGCGCCAGCGCGCCGATCTGCGTGCCGTCACAGAGACCGGGCAGATACTGCCGCTTCTGCGCCTCCGAGCCGTTCGCGGCGATGTTGTTCGCGCAGAGGTTGGCGTGCGCCCCGTAGGACAGCGCGATCGACGCGCTCCCCCGCGCGATCTCCTCGGTCGCGATCACCCCCGCCAACAGGCCCGCGTCCGCGCCGCCGTACGCTTCCGCAATCGTCACGCCCAACAGCCCGAGCGCACCCAGCTGCGGCCAGAGCTGGCGGGGAAAGTAATCCTCGCGGTCTATCTTGTCCGCAATCGGATCAATCTGATCGCGGGTAAAATCGCGCACGGTCCGCTGGATCAGGCGCTGCGCCTCGGTCAGCTCAATCATCGCCTGCGCTCCCCTCGTCGGATCATCAAGTCCTCGCCGCCAGCGTACCTGCGCTGGAGCCCGAGCCCCCGGAGGCCGCGCTGACGGCTTGTAGAATTCCCCCATGCCCGACCCCACCCTGTCTCCCGCGAACCGTCGCACCGCCAGCTTCGCCGCTGCCCTCCAGGCGGTGCAGGGCGAGCCGCTGTTCTGCGCCTCGTGGGACGACCTCTGGCAGTACGCCGAGTCGCTCAGCGACGCGCTCCCCGCCGTCTCGCCGAGCGCGTATGCGCACCTCCAGCGCGGACGCCTGCCCGAGCCGGACGACCCGCTGCGCTCCATCGCCGACCACCCGGTCGGGATCACCGTGGCGACGCTCGCCGTCGCCGAGACCGGCTCCCTGCTGCTGATCGAACCCGCGCCCGTTGACCGCGCCGTGTCGCTGCTCACGCAGCACCTGATCGTCGCCGTGGCGGAGGCGGACATCGTGGACGATCTCGCCGACGGCTTCCGCTGGCTCGCGCAGCAGCCGCGCGCCGCCGCCTACGCGACCTTCGTCAGCGGCCCCTCGCGCACCGCCGACATCGAGCGCTCGCTCACCATCGGCGTGCAGGGCCCGAGCCGCCTGACCGCCGCGGTGCTCGCATGAGCGCCGCCACCGCGCCCTTCCGCGAGCGCTACCGCCGCGCCGTCCGCGATCCCGATTTGCGGCCCCGCCTGCTTGCCTTCCAGCGCTCCTGGCGCGAGAGCCGCGACGCCCAGGTGCGCCGCCTCGAACAGCGCACCGAGCAACCCTTCGACGAACTCCGCCAGGCGTTCGCCGCGACCAAGGATCAGACGCTCGCCCGCCTCGATGATTACATCGCGGAGTTCCGCAGCAACGCCGAAGCCGCCGGCGCGACGGTCGTCGAACTCACGACCGCGGCCGAGGCGGTCGACTACATCGCCGCCGTCTGCCGCGCGCGCGGCATCGACCTGGTCGTCAAGAGCAAGTCGATGGTCTCCGAGGAGATCGAACTCAACCACGCGCTGGAGCAGCGCGGGATCACCGCGATCGAGACCGACCTCGGCGAGTGGCTGCTGCAGCTGGCGGAGGAGCGTCCGTCGCACCTGGTGATGCCGGCGATTCACCAAAAGCGTCAATACGTCGCCGAAATTCTCGGGCGCGAGCTGGGGCGCGAGTTCGATCCCGACGACATCCCCGCGATGGTCGCCAGCGCGCGGGACGGCTTGCGCGGACATTACCTCGCCGCCGGCGCCGGCCTCACCGGCGCGAACTCGCTGATCGCCGAGAGCGGCAGCATCATGGTCGTCACCAACGAGGGCAACATGCGGCTCGCCACCTCGCTGCCCGACGTGCACTTCGTCACCGCCGGCATCGAGAAGCTGATCCCCACCTGGGCCGACGCCGAACGCCAGCTCCAGCTCCTGCCCCGCTCCGCCACTGCGCAGACGCTGAGCACCTACACGACCTGCATCACCGGCGCCCAACCGGGCAAAGAGATGCACATCATCCTGCTCGACAACGGCCGCCGCGCGATGCGCGATCACGACGTGATCGGCGACGCCCTGCGCTGCATCCGCTGCGGCGCGTGCGCCAACGTCTGCCCGCCCTACCAGGTCGTCGGCGGGCACACCTTCGGCCACATCTACACGGGCGCGATCGGCCTGGTCAACACGACCTTCCACCACAGCGTCGCCGACGCCGCCGGCCCGCAGGGGCTGTGCGTCTCCTGCGGCGCCTGCGAGACCGTCTGCCCGGTCGCGATCCCGCTGCCCCAGCAAATCCTCGAAGTCCGCCGCCGCGCCCATGAGTCCGGGCACGCCCCGCGCTGGGAGCGGCTCGCCCTGCGCCTCTGGTCGCAGCCAACACTCTTCCAGACGCTCTTCGGGATCGGCGCGCTTGCCTCCGCCGCCGCCCGCCTGCTCGGCCTGGCGCGCCGCGACCACCTCCGCCTGCCGCTGCCCAAACGCCTCCGCTGGCGCGCCGTGCCGACGCTCCCGCTGCGCAGCGGCCAGACGCTGATCGGCAGCCGCCCGCCGCAGGAACCAATCACCGAGTCGCCCGCGAACGGCCGCACCGTCGACCTCTTCGCCCAATGCCTCGCCGATCGCCTGCTGCCCTCCACCGTCGACGCCGCCGCCAAGCTGATCGAGGCTGGCGGCGCAGCGGTCAATCTGCCCGACGCGCAGCACTGCTGCGGCCTCCCCGCCTTCGACGCCGGCGACTGGCCAACCGCGCGGCGAATGGCGCAGCAGACCATCGAGGCGCTCGAAGCCAGCGACCGCGCGATCGTCACGCCCGCGACCAGCTGCGTGATCGCGATGCGCGATCACTGGCCGCAACTCTTCCGCGATGACCCCGCCTGGCGCGAGCGCGCCGCGGCGGTCGGCGAGCGCGTCCACGACCTCGCCGCCTGGCTCGACGGCCCCGGCCGCCTGCCGGACGGCGGTCTCCGCGCCCCCGCGGCGGAAGCAAGCGCGTGGACGGCGCACCGCTTCTGTCAGGCCTCCAACCGCGCCGAGCCCGGCTCGCGCATCGATCAGCTGACCGCGCGGCTCACCGGCGAGTCCGCGCTGCCGTTGGACGAGGCGGAGATCTGCTGCGGCTTCGGTGGCCTCACCTCGCTCGCCGCTCCCGAAGTCGGTGAGGGCATTCTCGAGCGCAAGCTCGACTGCGTCGCCGCGAGCGGCTGCGACACGCTGCTCACCAACAATCCCGGCTGCGTCCTCCACCTCCGCGCCGGAGCCGCCGCACGCGGCGCGGCGCACGAGACCCTGCACTACGCCGAGTTCCTCGCCGCGCGACTGCCGAACAATCCCTGAGGTTGTCCCATGCCCACCGTGATCGATGTCCACGTCCACCTCTGCCGCACCGCGCAGCAAGAGGCGATCGTCTGCCCCTGCCTCCGAGGGGCGGGAACCGTCGCTACTACTCGCTCGACATTTGGGCCGACGATGGTAGGGTCGCGGTGGGCTGAAGAGCGGAGCCAGCGATGATGAAGAACGCCCGCCAGTGGTCAGCGCGATTCACGCGGCGTGACTTCCTCGCGACGTTCGGTGTGGGCGGGCTCGCGGTGGCGCTCGCGGCGGCCTGCCGGGGAGTGCCCGGGAGTGGAGAACCCGGCACGGCGGCCCCTGGCCCTGTCGAGGAGGAGGTTCAGCCGGCGTCCGCCAGCTCCGCAACGGCCGCGAGTGGGGAAAGGGCCGCGGCGCAGACCGCGACGACGGACACCGCCTCCGTGGCGGACGCGCTCTCCGATCCGCCCGCCTGCATCCTCACCCCGGAGGCAACCGAAGGGCCGTTCTACTTCGACACCGAGATGCTCCGGCGCGACATCACTGAAGACCGCTCCGGCGCCCCGCTGGCGATGGCGGTCCGCGTCCTGCGAATGGGCAATACCTGCGCGCCGCTCCCAGACGCCGTGGTCGACCTGTGGCACGCCGACGCCGATGGCGTCTACTCGGGATACCGCGGTCAACTCGGGGGCCTGGACACGTCCGGCGAGACCTTCCTGCGCGGAGTACAGGTGACCGACGCCGATGGCATCGCGCGCTTTGAGACCGTCTACCCAGGTTGGTACCCTGGACGGACCGCGCACATCCACTTCAAGGTCCACTACCGCGGGACGACGTTCTTGACCTCGCAATTCTACTTCGACGACGAACTGACGGATCAGGTCTACCTCCGCTCCCCCTACAACAATCGCCCCAACCGCTCAACCCGCAACGAAAATGACGGGGAGCTGCGGGGGAATCCCGAGGAATGGAATCTGCTCGCTTCGGTCGCTGAAGACAGGAACGGCTACACAGGGGTCATCACCGTGGGAGTGGCCGTCTCGGAGGGCTGAGCGCGGGGCGTGCAATCCATCTACGCGCCAGCGCGCACGCGAGCAGCGCCGAGCATCAGACCCCGCACTACACGGACTGTCTCACCGCCCGCCTGCCGAAGAATCCCTGAGGTTGTCCTATGCCCACCGTGATCGATGTCCACGTCCACCTCTGCCGCACCGCGCAGCAAGAGGCGATCGTCTTCCCTCGCCCCGGCCTCCCGCTCGACTGGCGCTGGGCCAACGGCGAAGCCTGCGCGGAGTACATGACCCGCAACGACGTCGAGGCGATCGTCGGCCTCAACTACATGGTCATCCCCGAAATGTTCGAGCAGCAGCGCGCCCGCCGGCCCGAAGCGTCGGACGACGACATTCACACCATGCTCCGCCAGCGCGTGCGCGACTTCAACACCTGGACGCTCGAACGCCAGCAGGCCGACCCGCGCATCCGCACCTTCCTCTGCTGTGACATCGGCACCTGGACGGAGACCGACCTGCTGATGGAGGAGTTAGAGCGCGGCGTCGCCCTGGGCGCGCGCGGCGTCAAGATGCACCCGGGCCTGGGCCGCTACTTCCCCGCCGACGAACGGATGCTCCCGCTCTACGCCCGACTCGAGGAGCTCGGCCTGCCCATCCTCAGCGACACCGGCGCCCTGCGCGGCGGCCCCGGCGCCGACGTCTACGGGATGCCCGACCACTTCATCCCCGTCTTCGAACGCTTCCCGCGGCTCCCGTTCATCATGGCGCACATGCCCGGCGCGTACTGGGATCAGCGCCTGGCGATCGCCAGACGCTTCCCCCAGGTGCTCTTCGACACCGCCGGCGGCTTCGACGACGGCCATTTCCGCTGCCGCGACGGCCGCCGCGCCTGCGCCCTCGAGGACGCCGCCCGGCTGATCCGCACGCTCGGCGTGGAGCGCGTCCTCTTCGGCTCCGACGCCCCCGGCGCCGACCAACAGCCACAAATCCTCCAACTCCTCCGCAGCGGTCTCACCGACCAAGAACTAGACCAAGTGCTAGCCACCAACGCCCGCCACCGCCTCGGCCTCAGCTGACCACCCCCACACAAATGGAGGCGAGCCCCATCATCCCCGCACCCACCACCTCCGTCGTTCCCGCGCCCACCAACCTCCGTCATACCCGCGCTTGCCGCGGGTATCTCGACGCTTCGAGCACGGACCACTCTGCTGTACGCGCCGAGATTGCCGCGGCGGCGCGCGGCAATGACAGAAGGGTGGACTGAGGGGACTCCCCGCTCTACTCCACCAGCTCCGCGCCCACCAACCTCCGTCGTTCCCGCGCCATCCACCTCCGTCATACCCGCGCTTGCCGCGGGTATCTCGACGCTTCGAGCACGGACCACTCTGCTGTACACGCCGAGATTGCCGCGGCGGAGCGCGGCAATGACGAAAGTGTTCAGCGCTCACCCAAAGGGGAAAGCTACCGCGCAGCGACTGAAGCGGGGTCGCCGCGCACCCTTGCCGCCCCCTCCTCCGTCATACCCGCGCGCCCTCCTCCGTCATACCCGCGACTACGTCGCGGGTATCTCGCCGCGTCGAGCACGGACCTCGCTGCTGTACGCATCGAGATTGCCGCGGCGGAGCGCGGCAATGACGAAAGTGCTCAGCGCTCCCCCACCGGGGGAGCTGTCACGAAGTGACTGAGGGGGGCTCCCCCCGCAGCCAGCTAGTGCACCATCCCCCCCGACAGGAGGCCGAAGATGCCCGCTCGGTCATCCGGCGGCGGACCCGGCAGACCCGGCCGCGGCTCATCGTTCGGTGGCGGCCTGTCCTCCGGCGGCTCCGGCAGCGGCCCCGGCGGCGGACCCGGTGGATTAATCCCCACCCCGTCGTCCGGCGGCGGCGCGCCCGGCGGCGCAGTCCGCCTCTCCCTCTCCGCTGGCTCCTGCGGCTTGCCCTCCGTCGGCGGTTTGATCCCCGGCTGCTCAACCGGCGGACTCGGCTGCACTGGCCGCACCCCAGACGGTGGATGCGGACTCACAATCGGCTCCTGTGGCGGACTCGGACTCGGGCTGGGACTCGGCGACGGGCTGGGACTGGGACCCGGACTGGGTGACGGATTCACCCCGATCACGCCGCTAGTGCTCGCGTACGGCCCGTAGACTATCGAATCATCCGGCATCTGCGCCACCGCCCGCACGCTCACCACATACAACGGATCCACCCCCGCGACCGTGAACGACGTCCCCTCCAGCAGCAGCGTATGCCAGCTCGACGGCGCTTTGTTCCCCGGATGGAACGCCACTTGATAGCCGCCGTACGTCGCCGCGCCCGCGACCGCCTCCCAACTGATCTCCAGCGCCTCTCCGTCCTTCACAATCTCGTCATCCGGCCGCAGCCCCGGCAGCGGCGGCAGCGGCGTGCCCGGCGGCAGCAGCGGGAACCGTGGCCGATAGATCAAGTCCGGATCCCGAGTCGTCACCGGCGTCACCGTCAGCGACCCCGGCGCCGTCATTGGCATACTGTAGACAACGGCGCTCCAACCCGTGGTCACGATGTGATGTGTGCCAAACGGATCCGTCCCCAGATCCCGCTGCGCCTGCACCCGGATCCCGTACGCCACGCCACTTTCCAGCTCCGTGAGCGTCGTGTGTGGCGCGGACGCCGACACCGACGCGATCTGGTTCACATCCTACCGCTCCGACCGCACGCTCCAACTCTCATTGTGGCGCCTCGGCGTCCAGGCGACCGCCAGCTCCCCGTCGTTCGACGCCACCCGCACATTGGACACCGCCGTCGGCGCGTTGTACTTCGTCTGCGCCGTGTACGACGTCGCCTCGCCCTTGCGGTTGCTGCTATGCACGCCCCGCAATTCGATCTCGTACTCGATCCCCGCGTACGCCGGGAACAGATCAGACAGCGTCAGCCCATGCTCGCGGTCAAACTCATCGGCGTCCGCCCAGGCCGACCAGGTATCCTCCTGCGTCCCCTTGACCGCGCGATAGCGCATCTCATAGGAGGCCGCATCAGTCAGCGCGTTCCAGAACACGGTGATCATGTCCTCATCCCACCAGCCGCTGCCGAATCTGCCGAACCGCGGGTCATAGTCATCCGTATCCGTCGGATGCCACAACCCCGTCGGCGGCGACAGCGGCGTCCGCACGTTCGTGATGCTCGCCACCTCCCCCGCGTTGTTGCTGCTGTCCTTCGCCCGAACGCCGATGTCGTACTCCGTATTCGCCGTCAGCCCCGTAATCTCGTGCGGCGAGGACGCCGCTCCCCAGCTCCCCCAGGAGCTCGTGCTGGATCGTTTGTGCCGCACCTCATAGCTGGCCGCGCCGCTCACCGCCGTACACGTCACCGTCAGCTCGGTCGCGACCGCCGCCGCCGCCGCCTCATTGGTCGGCGGAGCCAGCAGCGTCCTCGCCGTGACGGCGGCAGCGTCCCCCTCGCTATTGCTGCTGTCCCGCGCCCGCACCTCGATGTTGTACTGCGTGTTCGCCGTCAGACCCGTAATCGTGCGCGGCGAGGTCGCCGTCCCCCAGCTCCCCCAGCTGCTGCTGCTGTTGAGCTTGTACCGGAGCTGATAGTTGGCCGCGTTGGTCACGGCGCTCCACGTGACCACCAGCTGGGTGGAGACGGACGACGTCGCCGCCAGGTTGCCCGGCGCCGCCAGCCGCAAAGTCCTCACGTTCATGATTGTCGTGGCATCGCCCGCGTCGCTGCCGTCCCGCCCCCGCACGCTGATGTCGTACTGCGTGTTCGCCGCCAGGTTGTTGATGGTGTGGGCGAGGTCGCCGTTCCCCAGTGCCCCCAGCTGTTGGTCCCCGACGCCTTGTACCGTACCTGGTAGCTGTCCGCATCGGTCACAGCGTTCCACGTGACCGTGAGCTGGCTTGAAGAAGGCGACGTCGCCGCAACGCCGGTGGGCGCGTCCAGGGTCGGCGTCGACGCCGTGATCCCGGCGCCCCAGTTCCCCGGCTCCGAGTTGGTGCCCGCCCGCACCTGGATGTTATACGACGTGCCCCTCGTCAGGCCCGTAATGTCACTCGGATTTGACAATGTGGCCGTCGACCAGGAGCCCCAGGTACTGGTGCTCGTGGCCTTATGCCTGATCTGAAAGCCCGTCGCCCCGGGGGGGGTCGTTCCACGTTACTCTGAGCGTCGTGGTCCCCTGCGCGGTAGCCGCAATGTTGGTAGGCGCGACGTGGTGGACCTCCTTCGTGCTGATCTTGACGGTCGCCTTCGTGGCTTCGGTCTTGTTGTCTGAGAGATCTAACCCCTTGTCGGCCTGTGTGTACCTCGTGCTGAAGGTATCTGCCGTAAATCCTCCTTCAAAGGTCTTGCCATCGATCTCAATCTTGAGTTTGTTGACCTCCGTCAGACCGATGTCCGAGTTGGTGGAAGGCGGCCTTGTTGTCCTGAATTTAAATGTATCCTCACCCTGTGTATCCTCGTACATACCGTCAATGTGATATTCGATCCCCTTATAAATGAAAGTCTTTGCCGCCAAAGCACCGTTATCTCGAACGTGGCCGATCCGGGCCCCAAGATTTTCCTCTTTGGCAACCATCGTCGTCTCGAGCAGCGTGACGTAGCCGTGGTTGCTGCTCGTGTGGGCGCCAGCCGGCAGCGAACCCAGGCTCAGCCCACCCCCAACCGCCAGCAGAACCAGCAGGAACAAGGAAGCACAGCGCCCCATCGGGAAGAGAGATCGGAAATCGGAGCCCCGCATAGCGCCACCCTCCAGCATCAAACGCGCCGTGAGCCCGAAAATAGCGCACCCCCACCCAACCCGCAACACCTCCCATCCCCCCAACCCTCGCTGCCCCAGCAGGGTGAAGCCGTCGCAAAGCGATTAAAGGGGGAGCCCAAGTCCCGCGCCTCCGGAGAGCCCCCCATCTCCCCTGACGGGGCACTTCCCCCGCTGGGGGAGCTGTCACGAAGTGACTGAGGGGGGCCGCCCAAACCCCGCCAGCTCACCCCAGCCCAATAATCAACCCCACCGCAATCGCAATCCCCCCCAGGATCACCCCCACCGCCTGATTGAGATGCCGAGCCTGCCGAGTCTCCCGCGCCGCCGCCTGCGCCTCCCGCGCCGCCGCCTTCGCCTCCAACTCAGCCATTTGCGCCAACACCCCAGCCAGCGCCTGCAGGATCCGCGCCTCCATCGCCTCCATCCGATCCAGCCTCCCATACTCCGCCAACGCCGCCTCCATCTGCCTCTCCGGCTCCGCAATCCGCCCCCGAACCAACACCCCCATCAACCGAGCCGTATTGAAAATCGCCATCACCCCCCATTCACTCCCCCAGCATACGCCCCGCAAGAGCTCCCTCTCTGGGGGAATTCTCACGAAGTGACTGGGGGGGGGAGGGAGGGGCTGGGGGGACGCTGCCCCCCAGCCACGGCGGGGCTAGCTCGCCAACCACACGATGCTGTGCTGCGACAGCTGGAACTCAACCGAACCCGGTACCTGCTGCCCGTTCGCCAACTGCGCATACCGCTGCCAGCCGGACTCCCGATCCCAGTAGAGAATGGCGCTCGAGCCAACGTCCTGCAGGGCGTCGTACAGTTCCGCCGCCCCGATCTCGCCTTCGCAAGCCCAGACCATGAACGTATCCAGCTTCCACTCTCGCGCGGCCAAACAGTCCAGATCCGCCTCCAACGTCACCTACGCCGAGGCGGTCACCGGATCATCGTCATCGCCGACCATCGCCGTAATCGTCGACGAGCCACCGCCGCCGACAACCTCAAAGCTCACCGTCACCTCACCGTTGGTAGACGCAACGCCCGCCTCCAGATCAACGTCCAGCACGCGCAGATTCAGATCGCCGCTGACATCGATCATGACCGTATCGTCAATGGCCGCGCCGGCGCTGGTGCTCAGCGCGATGGTCGCCGTCACGACCTCCCGCAGCAGGGTCGTCTGTGAGCTCAGGCTCAGATCAATCGTTTCAATCGCTAACTTGGGTGCCGGCTGCGGCGCAGGCGTCGGCTGCGACGCGGACTGCGGTACGTAGTTGGACGTCGGCGGCGTGTACGTGTTGCCACTGTTACCGCCTCCACCGCTGTCACCGCCGCCTCCGACGTTGTTGCCGCTGCCGCCCGGCTCGGCTTCTTCTTCCTCGTCTGCCGGCGGGGCTGGGGCGCAGGCGGGTGGGTTGCCGTTGTGATCCAGCACCCAGCCCTCGCCCGTGCCCTGTGTCAGCACCTGCTCGTGCTGGTTCAGGGCCGTGACCTCGATCTCGTGGCAGGTGTTCATCTGAATCGGATGATTCGGGCTGACGACGTGCTCACCCGGGTCGCAGATCTCGTTGGCGTCCTCCGTGCAGCCAATCCAGACCACGCGCAGGGTGCTCCCCGAGCTCACCGTATTGTTCGGGTAGCACAGCCCGTCCACACAGACCCGCCAGACGCTGACGTCATTGGCGGCGACGCCCGCAGGCAACTCCCACTCAACCCGAATGCCGGGCGGCACGCTGGGTCCCGCCTCGGGGTTGTCGGGATTCTCGGGATCGTAGGGGACTGCGGGGAATTCCGCGGCGACCGTCGTCGTCGTGACCGCGCCCAGCGGCACGATCGCGGGCGCCGTCGGCAGCGGATTCGGCGTGCCGGTCGCGCTGCCCATCGCCACCACTCGGTTGTCGGAGGTCAGCCCCTTGATCGTGACCTGATGCTCCACGATCGGCAGGACGGGCAGCGTGTGATCATGGTCCGCCGGCGGGTTGATGTTGCCGCCGCCCGACCCGTGCGCCGGATCCGTCGGCTTACAGGTGATCGACCAGCGGTTGACGCCCCAGTCGTTCCTCAGATCCACGTCGTCCGGCACCTCCCAGGCGACGTGGAGCGTGCCGGTCCGCGCCTCGGCGCTGGCGCTGACCGCGATGTGCGCCGAGGTCTCGCCCTCCGCCCGCGCCGCGACAATGCTCGGGTTGCGGGCGACCAGCGCTTCCGCTTCCACCGAGACGTCGTGTCCCAGCGTGATCCCGCCGAGCTCCACGCTGCGCTCGTCTTTGTCCAGCATGATGCCCTGCCAGCCGATGCTGCCGGTTTCCTTCCAGCGCACGTGGTAGTGCTGTGTCCCACTCGGACCACTGGCCCATTCGACCAGGAGCTTGCCGTCCGCCGTGCCGCTGAGCGTCAAGCCTTTCAGCTCGAGCAGCTCCGGCGTCTCCGTCCGCGGCTCCGTCTCCGCGGCATGACCGCCGCCTTGTCCGGCGTAGGTCGCGAACACCCAGAACCCGTACGCGGTTCCGTTCGTCAAGCCGATGATGTTCATGGCGCAGAGGCCGTCGGCGTCGCAGATGTCGTCCTGCGCCTTGGTCGCCCGGCTCTCCCGGATGCGCCGGTACTGGGCATCGCCGCTGGCGGCGGTGTCCAGCGGTCCCCAATTGAGGCGGTAACGGTCTGCGGTCTCGCCGTCAGCGTTCGAGTACTCGTTCCAGCTGAGCCGCACGCTGCCGCCCATCTTCTCCAGGGTGAGCCCCTCGAGGGCGGCGGGACTGGTCGTCGTGGCGTTCACCGATTGAATGGCGTACGACGTATCGTTGCTCCCGTACGCCCCGCAGAGCCGGAAGGTGTACTCTGTCCCGGCGTCAGCGCGACTGCGGTGTAGTTCCGGAAGTCGTCCTTGCTCAGCTCTCCCGACTCCGGGAACCGACTCACGCTCGCGCTCGGAGCGTCGCTGCACTCGCCCAGCTCCGTCCCTGCGACCGCCCGCTGCAGCGCAAACCCGGTCGCCTGCTCTCCCCCTGGCGCGTCCACGTCGCCGTTCCAGGTCACGTGCACATACGTGCCCGATACGCTCGCGTTCAGCCCCGCGTCATAGGTCTGCCCCAACGCCAGCGAGCCGCCCGCCAAAACCGCCACCAGCGCCGCCAACCCCACCAACAGTCGCACGAGCCGCATAGCCCAACCCTTTCCACGCCAACCCCAAGCAGGTCAGCCGCCATAATCCGTCAATGCACGGTAGCACCCCCCCCCCCATCATCTCTCCGCTCACCCCCTTCCGTCGTTCCCGCGAAAGCGGGAACCCAGACGAATGATCCGGTCACCGTGCGGGCTGCCCACTGTGAGCGCCTGAGCGCTACGCCGGATGGGTTCCTGCGTTCGCAGGAACGACGGAAGTCAGCGCTCCCTCTCTGGAGAGCGCTGGGCAGGGAGCCAGATATTACATGGGCCGCTAGTTGCGGCTGCACTCTGCTCATACAGTGCCCGCAGTGCGCCGGACGCGCTGATTGCGGCCAGTGCTCAGGGGAAGGTGTTCATGCGCGTCGCCATTGTCCACAACCGTGATGCGAGCGGGGTGATCAATGTCTTTGGCCCTCAGAACCGCGAGCGCTACAACCCGCGCACCGTCGAGCGCGTGGCGCGAGCGCTGGAGGCGGGCGGGCACACCGTGCGGATCATCGACGGCAACATGCACATCGTCGAACGCCTGCAGGACTTCATGCCCCGCGTGCTCGCCGGCGAGCGGCCCGGGATGGTCTTCAACATGGCCTACGGGATCCAGGGCGTCTCGCGCTACACCCACCTGCCCGCGATGCTCGAGATGCTCGGCGTGCCCTACGTCGGCTCCGGCCCGCAGGCGCACGGGATGGCGCTCGACAAGGTGATCGCCAAGATCATGTTCCAGGCCGCCGGCCTGCCGACCGCCAAATTCTGGAACTTCGCCTCCGTCGACGACGTCTTCGCCGACCTCGTCTGCACGCCCGAGCATCCGCTGATCGTCAAGCCCAAGATGGAGGCGGTCTCCTACGGCATCCGGATCGTCGAGAACGAAACCGATCTGCGCGAGGCGGTGGCGACGATCATCAACGAGTTTGGCCAGCACGTGCTGGTCGAGGAGTTCATCGCCGGCCGCGAGCTGGCGATTGGCCTGCTCGGCAACGGCGACCCGGAGGTGCTGCCGATCGTCGAGATCGACCTCGAAGGCGATCCCAACGCGATTCAGACCGACAGCGACAAGCTCCGCCGCCCGCGCGAGAAGCTCTGCCCGGCCCCGCTGAGCGATGAGCAGACCGCCGAGCTGCAGCAGCTCGCGCGGCTCGCCTTCCGCAGCCTCGAGCTCTACGACTTCGCCCGCGTCGATCTGCGCCTCGACGCCGCGAACCGCCCCTACATCCTGGAAATCAACTCGATGGCCTCGCTCGGCCTGACTGGCACCTACGTCCACGCCGCCCAGACTGCCGGCTACAGCTACGAGGGGCTGATCAACCGGATGCTCGACGTCGCCGCAATCCGCTACTTCGGCGCGGAGCGGCTGCGCGAGTCGCAGCAGGCGGACGCCGCCGCCAACCAGACCGAGCGTCCCCGCGCGCGGATGCGCACGCACATCCGCAGCAGCGCCGCGACGATCGAGGACAGCGTGCGGCGGATGGTCGAAATCCGTACGCCGACCGACGCGGTTGACCGCGTCAACCAGCTCGGCGACTGGATCGCGCGCCAGCTCGAAACGCTCAACTTCCGTGTCGAACGCCTGCCCCGCGTCGCGCTCGGCCACGCCCTGCTCGCCCGCAACCATCACGAAGACACCGACGACGTGCTGCTGCTCGGCCATCTGGACACCGGCGCCTCGACCAGCGAATTGGCGCCCTTCCGCGCCGATGACCGGCGTCTCTACGGCTCCGGCGTGGCGGAAGCGAAGGGCGGCGTCGCCGTCGCCCTGGCGGCGCTGCGCGGGCTGCGCCACATCCGCCGTCTGCGCCAGCTGCGGGTCGCCGTGCTGCTCACCAGCGACGGCGCGCACAACGGCGCTGGCGGACAGTCGCTGATCGACGCGGCCGCCCGTCGCGCCCGCCACGTGATCGGCCTCAAATCCGGCGATCCGGACGGCTCCCTGATCAGCGCCCGCGCCGGCGAGCAGCGCTACCACCTCGAATCCACCTTCCGCCGCCAGCGCCGCGACGTCTCCGCCGAACAGGTCCTGCGCCACTTCAGCAACCGCATCCTGGCGCTGCAGGAGCTGAGCCGCGGCCCAACGCCGCTCGACGCCGACACCGACCCGGCACTGCCCGAGCAGCCCGAGGGCGGCGTCCACGCGCACATCACCCGCATCCGCTTCGACGCCGGCGGCGCGCGCCTGCCCTGGCGGGCGGAGACCGACTTGATCCTGCGCTTCACCGACCCCGCCGCGGGGACGCCGCTCGATCAGAACGTCGAACGGATCGCCAACGCGCGCACGGTGCCGGGCGTGCGGATGCAGGTCGCCGCGCGGCCCGGCCGCCCGCCGCTGCAGCCCACCGACCGTGATCGCGCCCTGCTCGAGACGATCCAGAGCGTTGCCCGCGACCTCAGCCATCCCGTCACCGCCCGCCACCGCTGGGCCGCCGCCGATATCTGCTTCGCGCCCGACAGCGCCGCCCGCATTGACGGGCTCGGCCCCGTCGGCGGCGACGCGCGCACCGACGACGAGTACATCCTGCGCCACTCGCTGGTGGAACGCGCGATGCTGTTGGCGGAGACGCTGCTCGAGCTGCGCCCCCGCCGCTCGCGCCGAAGGAACAGCGAACGTGCGACTGCAACGAGTTGAGGGCCGCTTCCGCCCCAGCGCGGCGGACGGTCAACCCCAGCGCAACGCAGCCGATCCGCGCGGGATGGTCGCCTCCGCCTTCCCCCACGCCACGCAGGCCGGCGCGCGGATGCTCGCCGAGGGCGGCAACGCCGCCGACGCCGCCTGCGCCGTCGGCTTCGCGCTCGGCGTCTGCGAGCCGCAGGCCAGCGGACTCGGCGGCCAGACCGTCGCCCTCGCGCACCTCGGCGGCGAGACGTTCGCCCTCGACGGCTCCAGCCGCGTGCCCTCGCTGGCCCACACCGAACGGATCGAGCGCGACCGCGAACTGCGGCTCGGCCACCGCGCGACCACTGTCCCGAGCACGCCCGCGACCCTCGCCTGGCTGCACGCCCGCTACGGCCGCCTGCCCTGGCGCGCCGTGCTCGCCCCCGCCCTCGAGCTTGCCCGCGACGGCTACCCGATCACCCCGCTCCAACACCAGCTGCAGGAGCGCGAGCTCCCGCAATTCAACCGCATCGCCGGCCGCTCCGGCGCTGCCTACTTCCTCAAGCACGGCGAGACGCCCTACGCGCCCGGCGACCGCTTCCGCCAGCCCGACCTCGCCAACCTGCTCGAGCTGCTCTCCCGCCTCGGCGTCGAGGCTTTCTACCAGGGCGAGGTCGCCGCGCAGATCGACGCCGACATGCGCCGCCACGACGGCTTCCTCCGCGCCGACGATCTCGCCCTCATCCCCTGGCCGATCGTCCGTCGTCCGCTGCGCCGCCGCTACCGCGGCGTCACCCTCGCCACGATGCCGCCTCCCGGCGCGGGACGCATTCTGCTCCTGCTGATGATGATGCTCAACCACCTCGAATCGCAAGCCCTGGCGACGATCTCTCCCGCCAATGTCCACTTCCTCGCCGAGGCCTTGCGCAAGGCCTTCCTGCGCCGCATCGACCGACCCTTCGACCCCAACTCCTACGCCCAGGTGCGCAACAAGACGCTGCTCAGCCGCGCCTACGCCCGCGGCCTCGCCGACTCGATCCGCGATCAGGTCGACCCCAGCCTGCCCACCATCGATCCCGAGCACGACGGCATCGGCGAGACCACGCACTTCTCCGTCATGGACGCTGAGGGCAACGCGATTGCCGTCACCCAGTCAATCGAGCTGGTCTACGGCTCCAAGGCCGCCGCCGACGGCCTCGGCTTCCTCTACAACAACTACCTCTCCGCGCTGGAAACGGCGGAGCCGTCGCATCCCTACTATCTGCGACCCGGCGCGGTGCCTTGGTCCACCGCCGCGCCGACGATCGTCTTCCGCGAACGCCAGCCCTGGCTCGCCCTGGGCAGCCCCGGCAGCGAGCGCATCTTCTCCTCGCTCGCGCAGGTGCTGAACCGCGTCGTGGACGGCTCCGCGCCGCTCGACGCCTCCATTGACGCGCCCCGTCTGCACTGCGGCATTGACGGCCTCGTCAGTCTCGAAGCGGAGCGCTTCGCGCCGGCGATTACCGAGCGCCTGCGCGCCGCCGGCTACCAGATCAAGCCGCTCGACCCGTACGCCTTCTATCTCGGCTGCGTCCAGGCCGTCCTCCGCCGCCAGAGCGGGGACGGCTTCCAGGGCGCCGCCGATCCGCGCCGCGACGGCTCCGCCGCCGGCCCCAGCGGCCTGCACCCGGCCCTGTGAGACTCAGTGAGCCGCGCCGTGCCTCTACCGATCCTGCTCTCGATCCCGCACGGCGGCGACCGCGTCCCGCCCGAGGCCGCGCCCCACTCCGCCCTCCGACCGCGCGACATCTTCAGCGACGGCGACGCTTGCACGCGCGAGATCTACGACCTGGGCCGCGCCGTCGCCGCCGTCCAGCAGACTGACATCGCGCGCGCCGTCGTTGACCTCAATCGCCCTCCGACCGCGCTCCCGCCGGCGCAGCCCGATGGCGTGGTCAAGTCGCTGACCGCCGACCGCGTCCCCGTCTGGAAGCACGGCGCGGGCCCCGACGCCGCCCTCACGCAGACCCTGCTGACCCGCTACTGGCGCCCCTATCACCAACGCCTGGAGCAGCTGGCGGCGCGCCCGGAGGTACGGCTGGCGCTCGACTGCCACTCAATGGCCGAGTACGCGCCCGCCATCGCGCCCCACCCCGGCGAGCCGCGCCCGCGCTTCTGCCTCAGCAACGCAAACGGCCAAACCGCTCCCGCCGCCCTCCTCCACGAACTCGCCCAAGCCCTCAGCCAAAGTTTCCACTGCCCTCCCGACCAAATCCACCTCAACGACCCTTTCCAGGGCGGCCACATCACCCGACGCCACGGCCAACGCTACAAAGAAGGCGGCCCACCCTGGATCCAAATCGAAATGAACCGCAACTGGTACCTCAGCGAACCCTGGTTCCACCCCGCCACCCAACAAGTCAACCCCCAACGCCTCCAAACCCTCCGCCACCAATTCCAAACCGCCCTCGAGGCGCTGGCTCTCTCGCTGCCCCCCACTGGGGGGAAGCTGTCGCGCAGCGACTGAAGCGGGGTCGCCGCGCACCCTTGCCACACCCTCCTCCGTCATACCCGCGCCCCCTCCCCCGTCATACCCGCGACTACGTCGCGGGTATCTCGCCGCGTCGAGCACGGACCTCGCTGCTGTACGCATCGAGATTGCCGCGGCGGCGCGCGGCAATGACGAAAGTGGTCAGCGCTCCCCCAAAGGGGGAAGTCTTGAGCACCCAGCACCGTACCCCAACCAAGGGCCGCGACCGTGGCCCTTCCTATACTCCGATCATGACAACTCAACCCGACCGCAGCGCCTTGCGCAACCTGCAGGACCAGACCGCCATTGTTGGGGTGGGCACGACTGAGTTTGGCGCTATCTACCGTGACCTGGACCCGGAACGCTCCGCTTATGAGCTGGGGCTGATCGCCTTTCGTGAGGCGCTGCGCGACGCCGGCCTCAGGCGCACTGACGTGGACGGCGTGATCGTTTCGCGGCTGCCCCACTATGGGCGGATGTGCGAGATGATCGGCCTGCGCCATCCGCGCTTCGTCAACGTCCTGCCCGGCGAGGGCCGTCAGTCCGGCATCGCCCTGCAGTACGCCGCGCTCGCGGTCGCCAACGGGCTGGCCGACGTCGTCTCCTGCATCTACGGCAACAACGGCCTCTCCGCCGGCGCGCGCTACGGCGGCGAGAATCTCGGCATTTCCACCCAGGCGATGTTTGAAGCGCCCTACGGCATGACCTCGCCCGGCGCGGTGACCTCGATGATGTTCCGCCGCCACCAGTACCGCTACGGCACCACGACTGAGGCGCTCGGCCACCTGGCAATCTCCAACCGCGCCAACGCGGCGCTCAATCCCAACGCCGTCATGCAGCGGCCGATCACGATGGACGACTACCACGCCGCCCGCTTCATCGCCGAGCCGCTCTGCCTGCTCGACTACTGCCTGATCAACGACGGCGGCGTCTGCTTCATCGTCACCTCCGCCGAGCGCGCCCGCGACCTCAAGCACACGCCCGTCCTGATCCACGCCACCTCGCAGGCCTCCGACATCACCCCTGTCTACGTCGCCGACGACTTCTGGCACGAACCGATGTCGCAGATCGCGGACGACCTGTTCGCCGTCTCCGAGGCGCAGCGCGAGGATCTCGCCTTCGCCCAGCTCTACGACAACTTCACCCCGACGATGCTGTTCACGCTCGAAGGGATGGGCTTCTGCGAACGCGGCGCGGGCGGCGACTGGATCACGCCAGAGCGGATCGGCCTGCGCGGCGAGCTGCCGCTCAACACGGGCGGCGGCCACACCAGCGAGTCCTACATGCAAGGCTGGGCGCTGCACGTCGAGGCCGTCCGCCAGCTGCGCCAGGAATGCGGCGAGCGGCAGGTTCACAACGCGCAGTACGGCCTCTACGCCTGCGCCGCCCCGCTCGCCACCGGCCACATCCTGAAGCGAGACGACCGATGACCACCTCCACCGACGACCAACCCGCCGGACACAGCTACGACAAGCCGCTGCCCCCCGTGCTGGGCCTGACCAAGCCCTTCTGGGACGGCTGCCGCGAGGGCATCCTCCAGATCCAGTTCTGCAACATCTGCGACCTGCCCTGGTTCCCTCCGGCCGAGGCCTGTCCGCGCTGTCTGCAGGACGACTGGGAGTGGCGCCCCATCTCCGGGCATGGCACCGTCTGGTCGTGGATCCGGATGTGGCAGCAGTACTTCCCCGGCTGGTCGCCGGACGAGTACCCCTACACCGTCGCGCTGATCAAGCTCGAAGAAGGCCCCTATATGTACTCGACGCTGGTCGGGATCGAAGACCGGGACGTCAGCTGCGACCTCGCGGTCGAGGTCGATTTCCGCAAAGTCAACGACGAGATCACGCTGCCCGTCTTCCGTCCCGCCCGCAGCTAATCAGCTAGTCAGCGGCGCAGAACGTCGAGCTCCTCCAGCACCTCCCGCTGATGCTCGCCCAGCGCGGGCGCGGGACGCGGCGCCGCGACCGGCGTCCCGGCAAAGTCCCACGGCGGCGCAACCTGTCGCAGCGACGAACCGTCGCCCTGCTCCACCTCGATAATCGCGTCCACCGCCGCCACCTGCGGATCGCGGCTGAGCCGCTCGTAGTCGTGCATCGAGAAGGCCCAGCCGCCGTGCCGCTCGACGATCTCGATCACTCGCTCGGCGTCGAAGTTCGAGAACCCGCGCTCCCAGAGCTGCTTGAGCTCCGCCGCATAGCGGCCCGCGCCGCCGGCCCCGTCCGTGCGCAGCCGCGCGAAGTCGGGATGCGCCCGCGCCCAGTCCATACCCAACTCGTCAATCAACGATTCAAACGCATCCCCGCGAATGCGCGCCAGCGAGAAGTAGATCGGCAGATCGCGGCACTGATAGCCGTGATCGGGCGGCTTGACGTAGGAATCGAGGTGAAAGCCCCACCATTCATCGGGATTGGAGAGCGCCACCCAGAGCGTCGAGCGCATCGCTAGCAGACTGCCGAACAACGAGACCTCGATCCGCTGCCCGCCCGTCGGCGCGGACGGATCGGAGTCGTCGCGCGCGTAGAGCGCCGCGCAGATCGCCTGAATCGCATAGTTGGCGGCGTACATCGAGCCGATATCGCCGCCGTGCCGCACCGGCTCCTCTCCAATGCTGCCCAGCGACGCCGTCGCTTCACTGGCCAGCTGCGCCGCAAGCTCGGACGCCGGCCGCTCCCGCCAGGGCCCGCGCGGCCCGAATCCGGAGAGCGCGCAGTAGACTAGTCCCGGAGCGTCCAGCGCTTCCCAGCGCAGAGGAGCGGGCAGGCCGGCCTTGTCGACGATTGCCACGTCGGCGCTACCCAGCAACTGCTGCGCGATCTCAATGTCGCGCTCGGACGACCAGTCCAGCGTGATCCCGCGCTTGCTGCGGTTGAGCGCCTGGAACAGCGCCGAGCCGCCGCCCTCAACCGGCGGCGCCCAGCCGCGCGCCCGATCACCCGTCGGCGGCTCGACCTTGATCACGTCCGCGCCGGCGTCGCCCAGCGACATCGCCGTGTACGGGCCGGCGACGCCTTCGGCGATCTCGATGATGCGGTAACCCTCCAGCGGACCGGGCACGCTAGTCGCCGATCACCGGCGTCGGCTCTGCAACCGCCGCCTGCCGCTGCGCCAGCTCGTCGAGGATGCCGCCCGTGTGCTCGCCCGGCAGCGGCGTGCCCGTCCAGCGCGCCGGCGTGCGCGACAACGTCCACGGCGGCCCGCCCGTCCACACGTCGCCCCAACCTGAGGTCGTCACCTCGCGCAGATAGCCATTCTCAATCGCCTGCGCGTGATGCTGGAGCGACTCAAACGCAATCGGATAGCCGCAAGGCACGCCCGCGTCGGCGAGGCGCAGCATCCAGTAATGCCGCGGCCGCTGCGCGAAGGCGTTCTGCAAGATCGCCGCCAGCGCGTCGCGGTGGGCGACGCGATCCAGGTTTGTCGCAAATCGGGGATCAGACGCCAAGTCGTCCAGACCTTCCGCCTCCGACGCGGCCAGCGCCTCGCACAACCGCCGCCACTCCGACTCGCAGGTCGCTGCGACGCCGATCCAGTCGCCGCCCTGACACTGAAACGCCTGATCCGGCGCGGCGGCGTAGCCGGCCGAACCCAACGGCGGCGCTTGGACGCCGCTGGCCAGATACTCCGCGATCCTCCCGCTCTGGAGCGCCATCCCGGCGCGCAGCATCCCCACGTGGATGCGCTGCCCGCGGCCCGTCCGCTTGCGCGCCAGCAGACCCATCAGCACCGCCTGCGCGGCGACGTTGCCGGTGCTCGCGTCCATCTGCGTGAAGTGGCGGTAGACCTCAGGCCAGCCGCCGCGCTTGCCGCTCACCGACCAGAAGCCGGTGAAGTACTGACACTGCACATCCGCGCCCGGCTTGTCGCGCATCGGGCCGACCTCGCCCCAACCGGTGATCGCGGTGTAGACAATGTTCGGATTCGCCGCCGCGACCTGTTCGTAACCCACGCCCATCCGCTCCGCCGCGCCGGGCCGCATGTTGATCAGGAACACGTCGCAGGTTTGCAGCAGCTCGTAGGCGGTCTGGCGGTCAGCCGGCGACTTGAGGTCGAGGAAGAGTCCGCGCTTGTTCATGTTCCAGGTGATGTAGCCGACCGAGGTGCCATTGATCGCCGGCGGCACGCCCGCGCCCAACGTGCGCGGGTCCACGCCTGGCTGCTCAATATGAATCACATCCGCGCCCAACGCGCCCAGCTGCATCGACGCCCACGGCCCGACCATCCATAGCGTCAGATCAAAGACACGCACCCCAGCCAACGGACCGGCCATCTCCAGCTCCCCTCAAACAACAGTCCGCCGCCATGATAGGTCTGCCATTGGCTGCGAGCAGCCAGCTGGGCGGAGGATCGATGACGGGGCCGGTGTTCTACGACATCGCCCGGTGGCGTCTGGACGAGCAGCTCACGGAAA
The DNA here is from genome assembly GCA_965200625.1 of Dehalococcoidia bacterium. Lineage (GTDB taxonomy): Bacteria > Chloroflexota > Dehalococcoidia > Bin125 > Bin125 > Bin125. The sequence continues at coordinate 13,272 of OZ241375.1, read as the reverse complement.
TCCGCGAGCTGAATTCGAGATTGGCGGGAGTGTTCACGGCGGCAACCGCGTTACTCGTCCTGTTTGCCGCCTTTCAGGGATTCAACGACGACCTCGGAAACTCCACATTTGCGCTTCTCGGTGCCCGCGCAGCGATCTACGCGCTCCTGGTGCTCGCCACCATTCTGGGACTACGAAACCGAAGACTGGAACTCGGCCCCAACCTGGGCGTCCTACGAGAACTGAACACACTCGACTCCGCCGGCGATGACGCAGAGAGCGGCTTGAAGCAACTTGTGGCGGACGAGATTGTCAACGCCGTCGATGCGAACGAGGGCTACATCCGGCGCAAGGCCATCTATGCCGGCATTGCTATCTGGCTGTGGGGGATCGATGTCATCGTGCTCGTGGCGGTTGCCCTGAGCTCTGTGCTCTGAGTCGTCGATCTTCGCGCCACGTTGACCACAGGAATCGCAGCCCATCCCAAGGCAACGGCAGGCCTCGATCAACCGACGCTGGCCCGAGCCGGCGCGGCTTCGCCGCCTGCTACGGCGAGACCTCGTCCGCAACGTCCCGACTGGACTCGCTGCCTGGCGCCTCATCCATCGCACCGGTCCTCTTCCGCTACACGGCCAGCTTACCAACTCAACCGCCGCCGCGATGGGCTTTGCGCATGAAGCGCTCCAGCAGCGACTCCAGAGCCGCCTCCGACTCCGCCGTGAAGACGAAGTGATGCTCGTCCATCTTCGTCGGCAGACGCGGATGCATCGACCGCTGCTCAGTGCGCCAGAGGCCGGTCCAGCCCTCGCCCGCCATCTCCCCGTCGGGGCGGACGACGCCGTCCGGATCGGTCGCGCCCAAGGTGCGCGGGTCCACGCCGGGCTGCTCAAAACGCGCACCGCCGCCATGATCGGTCTGCCATAGGCTGCTGCTCAGGAGCAGAGTGGTGCGTCAGGTCTACTACGAGCTCGCCCGCTGGCGGCTGGATCAGCAGCTGGCCCAGGTGCGTGAGCTGAATTCGCGTCTGGCAGGCATCTTCACCGCCGCGACAGCGCTGCTGGTGCTCTTTGCCGCGTTTCAGGGCTTTGAGCGCGACAGCGTCACCACCACGGCAATCGGACTCTGGGCTGCCGGCGGATTCGTCTACGTCCTGCTGGTTGTGACGACGTTCGTTGGCTATCTCGATCGGCGAATGAACCTGCAGCCGGAACTGCCCGCGCTGTTGGCACTCAGTCAGGACTTGGATGACACCGAACAGCGCGAGTGGGCCGGAATTCAGATCATGGCCGCATTTCGCCGCAATGAGCCAATGCTGCAATTCAAACGCCAGATGACCACGGTCGCGACGGCGCTGTGGGCGGTTGATGTCCTATTGTTTGCCGCGTCCGTCTTCGTCGTCTTCGTATAGGACCAGCCGCCGTTCCCTGATCTGCCGCGCCAGCATTCTGAGCACCTCCCGCGGAGTCATCAGACCCCAGTCCACGACTTCGGGAGTGGCAGGCGGGATGGGGCCGCGCCGGTCCTTGACCCATTCCGCCACGGTTTGTGGCAGGGGGCGTTCGTCGGCTGCTGGTTCGTCGGTCGTCATGCGAGCGCTCCTCCGGTTGCGCCAACGATACCAACTCAACCGCCGCCGCGATGGGCTTTGCGCATGAAGCGCTCCATCAATGACTCCAGGGCCGCCTCCGACTCCGCCGTGAAGACGAAGTGATGCTCGTCCATCTTCGTCGGCAGACGCGGATGCATCGACCGCTGCTCAGTGCGCCAGAGGACAGTCCAGCCCTCGCCCGCCATCGCCCCGTCGGGGCGGACGACGCCGTCCGGATCGGTCGCGCCGGGATTGGGCGGCGCGATCTCCGCCGCGCCCAGCTGCTCCAGATACTGCCGCAGCAACCAGATCGGCACGGCGCGCAACGTTAGCTCGCGGACGGCTCGGGCCACCCCGGCTCCTCTCCATTGCTTCGCGCCGACGTGATAACGACAACACAGTAACCCGCGCTTAGGATATCGTTAGAGTTTATGAGCCAGTCCGCCGGCGGGCGCGGAGGCTCGGCACAGGAGGAATCGATGAGCGAGCGATCCTATTGGCAACGGATGAACCGCAAACGGATGAGCCGGCGCGGCATCCTGCGCGCCTCGGCGCGCGCCGGCGTCGGCGCGGCCGGCCTGGCGCTGGTCGGCTGCGGCGACGATGACGACGACGGCCAGGCCGTCGCCCAGACCCAGCAGCAACAGCAGCAGGCCATGCAACAGCAGGCGATGCAGCCGCAGCAACAGCAGCAGGCCATGCAACAGCAGGCGCAGCAGCAGGCTGAACAACAGGCCATGCAGCAGCAGGCCCAGGAGCAGGACGCCGCAGACCAGGCCCAGCAGCAGGCCATGCAGGAACAGGCCGCGGTCGCCTCGACTAAGAAGTACGGCGGCTGGGTCGTTGAGCAGTCGGCCAACGTCTACGAGACCTACGACTCGCACCGCACGGTCGCCTCGCCGGTGCTGCAGGTGCTGGCGCGGGTGCAGTCCAAGCTGCTGCGCTTCGCCAACCCCGACACCGGCACCCTCGTCGGCGACCTCGCGGAAACCTGGGAAACGCCCGACCCGACCACCATCGTGCTCAACTTGCGCGACGGCGTCACCTGGCACGCCGAAGGCCCGGGCGCCAACAACCCGGCCGCCGCGGCCGGCCGCGCGCTGACCACCGAGGACATCGTCTGGAACATCGACCGCCAGCGCAACAAGCTGCTGACCAGCGGCGAGGAAGCCGGCAACTTCGGCCGCTCCGCCTACTGGGGCGGCGTCGCCTCGATCGACCAGGTCGACAACAGCGTCAGCCTCAACCTGGTCGAGCCCGACGCCACCTTCGTGCAGGGCTTCGCCAACGAGTTCAACCTGATCAATCAGCCCGAGCTCGTCGGCGGCACCGAAGACCAGTACACCGAGGTCGACGCCTCCAAGGTGATCGGCACCGGCCCCAACATCCTCACCCGCTGGGACCCGGGCGAGGGCATCTCCGCCGTCCAGAACCCCAACTTCTACGACCTGCCCAACAAACCGCATCTCGACGGCTGGGTCTGGGTGCAGACCTTCCAGGACCCCAACGCCTACCGCATCGCCTTCGAGCAGAAGCAGGTCGACTCGATGACCGACCCGGATCCGAACACGATCCTGGCGATCCACGACGACCTGATCGACGAGACCTACCTCACCTTCCAGGGCGTCGCCAACACCGTGTCGATCTTCACGCCCTCGAACAAGGCGCCCTGGAACGACCTGCGCCTGACCCGCGCCATCGACCTGGCGATCAACCGGCGCCAGCTGATCCAGCAGCTGCACAACGGCCTCGGCAAGGTCTCCGGCCCCGTCTCCTGGATGCAGGAAGCCTGGGCGATCCCGCAGGAAGAGCTGGAAACGATCCCCGGCTACCGCGTCGACAAGGAAGCCGACCTCGAAGAGGCGCGCGCTCTCTGGGATGCCGCCGGCGGTCCCGAACTCGGCCAGATCGACTGGGTGACCTCCGAACTCTGGGCCTCCCGCGCCGCCTGGTCGGCGACGCCGGGCATCATCGCCGAGATGTTCAACCAGGCCTTCGGCACCGACCAGTTCAACGGCATCACCAAGCCCTACCTGGAGATCATCCCGTCCTGGATCGCCAAGGACTTCGACCCGTTCTTCAGCTGGATTCCGAACATCGAAATCCCCGACGCGCGGGCCGACATGATCGGCGCCTTCACCACCGGCGCCGGCTCCAACTACTGGGAAGTCTCCGACCCCTACATCGACGAGACGTTGATCGCCGCCAAGCAGGAGCTCGACTACGAAACCGCCTACCAGATGGTCCGCGACGTGCAGGAGTACGTCATGGAGCGCGGGCAGTTCGGTCGCAGCATCTGCTACAACTACATCTACCCGTGGATCGGCTACAACTACAACAGGATCGAGAAGAAGACGGACGAAGAAGGCTGGAACTTCCTCGCCGTCAGCCTCCAGGCGATGGAGCACTACCTCGATCTCGACGACCCGTCGGCCGCCACGCGCCAGGCGCCGTCGCCGACGCCGCTCTGAGCGGAGCGCGGCGGCTCACCACCGATCGGCATTGAGCGGCAATCAATCGGCGAATCACCACGCTCCCGCCGGCGGCCTCCTGACACAGTGAGGCCGTCGGCGGGCGCAGCAGTCAGGCGGCAGGATGCAGGGCTACATCATCCGCAGAGTGATCGGCGCTGTCTTCGTCGTCTTCCTCGTCGGCACGTTCTCGTTCTTCGCGATCCGCGTGCTGCCCGGCGACTTCGCCACCGCCTCGCTCGGCCTCGACGCCGGCTCCGCCAACGCGGAGACCATCGCCCAGCGCAAGGCCGACCTCGGCCTCGACAAACCGATCGGCGAACAGTACGCCACCTGGCTTTGGGACACCGTCCGCCTCGATCTCGGCAACTCCTTCCTCACCCAGAACTCCGTCTGGTACGAGATCGGCCGCTCGCTGCCCTACTCGATCGAGCTCGGCGTGCTGATTATGATCGTCGGCTTCACCGTCGCCATTCCCGTCGGGCTGTTATCGGCGATCTTCCAGGACAAGCCCGCCGACTACACCCTGCGCGGCCTCGCCATCCTCGCGCTCGCCGCGCCCGTCTTCTGGACCGCCGCGATCGCCTCCCTCGTCGTCCTCCAGTGGGACCTCTTCCTGATCGACGTGATCGGCCAGCCGCACCTCTGGGAAGACCCGGAGCGCGCGATCACCTGGTACCTGATCCCGATGTTCGCCGGCGGCTTCGCCGGCACCGCGACGACCATGCGCCTGCTGCGTTCGCAGATGCTTGAGGTCCTGCGCCAGGATTATGTCCGCACCGCCCGCGCCAAGGGCCTGCGCGAGTCGGTCGTGATCATGCGTCACGCCCTCCGCAACGCGCTCCTGCCCGTGCTCACCGTGATGGGCGTCACGATCGCCACGATCATCGGCTCTCAGGTCATCCTCGAGAACATGTTCAACATCCCCGGCATCGGCAACAAGGTGCTCACCTCGCTGTTCGCTCGCGACAATCCCGTCTTCCAGTCAGTCGTCCTGATCATCGCCGTCTTCACCGTGCTGACCAACCTCGTCGTCGACATCCTCTACGGGGTGATCGACCCGCGCATCCGGCTCTCGTAGGGAGGGGCGCCATGACTCAGACCCTCGACCCCACGGTCGTCCCCCTGCGCGATCCGACGCTGCTTGACCGCAGCCGCAGCGCCCTCCGCGGGCTCGCCCGCTTCATGCGCGGCAAGCCGCTGGGCGGCTCTGGCCTGGTCGTCGTCGTCGTCTTCATCGTGGTGGCGATCCTCGCCTCCGTGATCGAGCGGCACAACCCCGACGAGATCTTCGAAACGCCCAACCCGGACTACAAGGCCAACCCAACCGTCGTCGAACTGGCCCGCGACCCCGACATCGGCTCGCCCGTCCTCGTCTCGCAGTTCGAGGAGCCGGGCGGCGGTCACTGGTTCGGAACCGACAAATTTGGCCGCGACATCTGGTCGCAGGTCGTCCACGGCTCCCGCCTCAGCCTGATCGTCGGCCTCGGCGCGTCCGTGATCGCCGTCGTCGGCGGCCTGATCATCGGCATGATCTCCGCCTACTACGCCGGCCTCGTCGACCTGCTCATCCAGCGCATCGTCGACATGCTCCAGGCGATCCCCTTCCTCGTCCTCGTGCTCGTCTTCACCCAGATCACGGAGCGCTCCGTTCTGAATGTCGTCTTATGGCTCGGCATCGCCGGGCTTGCGATCACGACGCGGCTGATCCGCTCCGCCGTGCTCGGCGTGCGCGAAAGCGAGTTCGTCCTCGCCGCGCGCGTCGTCGGCGCGAGCGATCTGCGGATCATGGTGCGTCACGTCCTGCCCAACTGCGTCGCGGTGTTGATCATCGCCTTCAGCATCGGCATCGGCGCGTACATCCTCGCCGAGGCCTCAATCTCCTTCCTCGGCGCCGGCCCGCAGGGCATCCCCAGCTGGGGCCAGATGGTCCAGGCCGGGCGCGGTTCGCTCGACCTCCACCCCTGGCAGACCGTCTTCGCCGGCGGCGCGATCATGCTGCTCGTGCTCGGCTTCAACCTGCTCGGCGACGCCCTCCGAGACGTCCTCGACCCCCGCCTCCGCGGCGCTTGACGCCGCTCGCCGCTGGGTGGCGCCTAACGCCGCTCGCCGCTCCGCGGCGCTTGACGCCTGCCACCGCCGTATGGCGCTGACTGTGTCAGCCGCTCAGCGCTCCGCCAGCTCGTCCAGGATGCGGAACTCCGTGTAATCGGCCGGCAGCCCCGCCGACTCTGCTGATTCGCGCAGGGCGCGGAGCGCTTCGTTCCAGCCTGCCCGCCAACCGACCGCAAACTGCTCGCCGTAGGCGCTGTCCGCGCCCGCGCCGCCGACGATCTCCGCACCCATCCACTCGACTTCGCCGTAGGGCACGCCGGCGGTGTAGCCGCTCGACTCGATGGCCGCGTAGGATTCCTCATAAGCAGCGGTCTCGGCCCGCCGCAGATCTTCCCGGCTGCGTAGATCGAGCGGATCCAGAGTCGCGCCGATCAGCGCCGCCAACAGCACGCCCAGCACCGTCGCGACCATCGTGTGCCGCCCGATCGGGTCGTAGCCGCGCTTCCACCAGGAGCGCTCGAGCTCCTCGGTGTTCCAGCCCTCCAGCCTCGTGCGCCGCCCGCTCATCGACGCAGCGCCTCCCACGCCTCAAACGCGGACTGGACTTCCAGTTTGTTCCGCTTGGCCTGCAGCAACGCCGTGTCGAGCGCCGCGTTCCAGGCGAAGTCGTAGGCGCGGCGGTAGCCCTCAGCCGGCTCGCCGGACTCCAACAGCGACTGCAGCACCAACCGCGCCCGGCCCGCGCCGTCCAGCCGCCCGCGCTCGAACCCCGCCTCGTAGCCGTCGATCCGCCCCTCCCGCTCACCCCGCACCTCCGCCTTGGCGATCTCCTCCGGCGTCACCTGGTCGAGCACCGAAATCAACCAGCCAATCGCCGCCGTCACGGCCATCGCCGCCAGGAAGGCGATCAGCGTCTGGCGCGGCAGGTCATAGCGAAAGAGGCGCATGTCCTGAGCGTACACGCGCGCCCGCAAATTCCGGTCCGACCCGTCAGCGGCGGGGCAAGTCGTCAAGCAGGCGCAACTCGAGCTGCGCGTCGGTGGGCGCGTCCGCCTCGCTCGCCGCCCGCATCGCGTCCAGCGCCTGATTCCAGCCCTCGGCCCGGCCCTGACGCACGCCCTGCACCCACTCCGCGTCCTGCTCCGGCGCCTCCAGCACCAGCGCGATCAGCGTCTCGCGGCGGAAGCGTTCCCCCTCGACCACCAGCGCGTCCGCGTAGGCGGCGGCGTAGCCGGCGTCGAAGGCCTCCTGCTCCACCTCCGGCAGGTCGAACTCGGTGGTCACGCCGAGCGGGTCAAAGGTGACGCCAATCACGGCAACCAGCACCACCCCGGCGATGAACGCGACAAAGGAATGCAGCCCAAACCGGTCCGCGCCGCGCTGCCACCACGGGCCGGCGGCTGGATCGACGCTGCGGTAGTCCCTCAGAGGTTGGCGATAGCGGCGGCTCATCGCAGCAAGGCCTCCCAGTGCGCCATCCGCCGCAGCTGCACGTTTGGCGTGTGCGCCGCCTGATCGATCGCCGCCTCGATCGCTTCATTCCAGGCAGCCGCAAAGGCGAGCGCGTAGCCGTCCGCATACGCGCCGCGGGCGATCAGCGCAGCCAGATCGTCGCGGGCGACGACGCTGCCGCTGTCCCGCGCGGCGACCCGCCCCGCCGCCGTGCCCTTGGCGCGCCCTTCGACATAGCCCGTCCGCGTCGCCTCATCCTCCTGCTCCGACAGCGCCCGCCAGAAGAAGGTGATAATCAGCCCGCAGATCAAGGCAATCCCCACCCCCAGCAGCAACGCCTGAACACTCTGCCGCGGAATGTCGTAGCGCAATAGTCCGATCAACACATCCTCATATCACCCAACACCGTAAACTCCACGGCCTCAGCTTGCGGACCAACCTCGGTCGCCGACTCGCGCATCGCAGCAAGCGCGTCGTTCCATCCTTCGGCCCAGCCTTGCTGAAACGCAACCATGTACTCGCTTTCCGCTGTGGAATCGGGATTGCTCACCAGCTCTGACCGCAACCGCTGCACGTAACCAGCCAGCACACCATCCGCGAATGCCTGGTCAGCGACTGTCTCGTATCCGTACGCATAGCCATCGTAAAACGCCTGCTCGACATCCTCATCGGTACGCAGTCCATACGGATTCACGGTAAGGCAGCGAGTGGGGTGAGCTTTCGCGGTCGAGCGCGCGAGCGCGCGCTCAACGGCCTCGTTCCACGAGTAGTCGTAAGCGAGTCGATACCCCTTGCCACGATCACCCGACACAAGCAGCATCGGCAGGTCTTCCAGTGCCTGCTGACGGCCACGACGAAGCCCTTGGCGACATGCCGCAGCAGGTCTGTTCGAGCTTCATGACTCGCTGGTCAGCCGCCGGCGACGGGTGGGAAGATGTCTAGCTCGCTGGTCGGCTGGACGCGGCTCTGCAAGCCTTCGAGGTGGCGGATGTCGCGGCCGTCAATCATGATCGCGACGAAGCGGCGCACCGTGCCGTCCTCGTCGAAGAGCTGCTCGTGCAGCCCGTCGTACTCGGACCCCAGCTGCTCCAACACGCCCAGGATCGTGTCCGCCGGGTCAGACAGCTCGACGCTGCGACCGCCTACCAGCGGTCGCAGCGTCGCGTAGAAACGGATGATCACCGGTTGGCCGAACGGCTAGCTGATGATCTCGAGTTCGCGCAGCTTGGCCTCGCCGACCACACCGTCGTCCCAGCCGCGCGCGTCGTAGTACTGCTCCTTCATCTGATCCAGCTCGCAGACGTGGCCTTCCGCCGGGCCGCTCGCCGGCTCGGTCAGGAAGCGCTCGGGCAGCGAGTCGTCCGAGCCGTCGAAGCCAGCCAGGTTGTTGAAGTAGCGCTCCAGGTTGTAGATGCGCTCGCCAGCGGTCATCACGTCCTCTTCGGACATCGGCAGCCCGACGACGTTCTCATACAGCGCCGCGTACTCCGGCGCGCCGACAGCGAAGGCGGAGAACTTGCAGAGGTCGAGCGAGTCCGAGAAGGCGTGCAGGTCCTGGAAGATCTTCAGCAGCGGCCCCTTGCCGTCCCAGTCGAGCGGGTCGGTCTTGACGGGAATGCCGAGCAGCTCGGACGCCGGCGTGTAGCCGCGCAGGTGGCAGGCGCCGCGGTTCGAGGTCGCGTAGCCCAGACCCTCGCCCTTGATCCCGCGCGGGTCGTAGGCCGGCACTGCCTGACCCTTGACCGTCATCGAAATCTCGGAGTGGCCCCAGGCGGCCGCCGCCTTGGCCGTGCCTTGGCCCAGCGTCTGGCCGATGCCGCTCGAGCCCAGCGCCATCTCTTCGGCCACGCGGACCATGCCCGCGCCGTCGCCCCAGTCGAGCGGCGTGTCCACGTAGCCGCGCTCCGAGGCCTCCATGTACATCGAAATCACGTTGCCGATCTCGATCGCGTCCATGCCGTAGTCGTTGCACTGATCGATCACCTTGGCGATCACGGCCGGGTCGTCGTTGCCGCAGTTCGCGCCCAGCGACCAGGCAGGCTCGTACTCGAACGACTCCATCTTCAGACCCGCGTGCGGGCCTTCAGTGATCTCGACCTCCTTCTTGCAGGCGACCGGACAGGCGTGGCAGGTCGGCTCGGCGGTCAGGAATTCGTCGCGCATCGTCTCGCCCGAGACCGCGTTCGCCGCCTCCGGCGTCGTCTGGGTGAGCTGCGAGTTCTTCGTCCCCAGCCCGCCGATCGAGTTGACCGCGTTCATCAGCACGTTGGTACCGAAGGCGGAGAGCGCGCCGGAGCCGTCCTTCAGCGAGCCGTCGTCGTTGGTTGAGGAGGGCGCGGTGACCGGCGATTCCATGATCAGCTTCAGGTGCGCGCCCTGCGCCGCGCGGAACTTCTGCCGCGCCTCGCCCTGTTCCGGCCGCCAGCGACCAGCGCGCGTGCCGCGCACGACCACGCACTTGAGGTTCTTCGCGCCCGCCACAGCGCCCGTGCCGCCGCGCCCGGCGGCGCGGTCGTCCTCGTTCAGGAACGAGGCGAACAGCACGCCGTTCTCTCCGGCCTGCCCGATCGCCATGACCGAGACATCCGTCTTGTTGCCGCTGTCCGAGCCGAAGTGCGCGACGGTGTCGTGCACGCCCTTGCCCCAGATGTCCGCGGCGTCCTTGATCGCCACCTCGCCGTCCTCGACCTCGAGGTAGACGGGCGAGTCGGCCTTGCCCGTGATCAGCAGGGCGTCGAAGCCGGCCCAGCGCAGCCGCGCCGCCGACCAGCCGCCCATGTGCGAGTCCGTCACGGTGCCGGTCAGGGGAGACTTCGTCACGAACGCCAGCCGCCCGGACATCGTCACCTCGGTCCCGGTCAGCGGACCGTTGACCAGCGCCAGCATGTTGTCGGGCGACAGCGGATCGACCTCCGGACCGTTGTCGAGCAGGTACTTGACCCCGAGTCCGCGCGCGCCGATGTACTTCCGCGCGTCCTCCTCATTGACCCCCTCATAGGAGACGCTGCGCTCGGTCAGATCAATCCGAGCCACGCGATTTGCAAAGCCGCCGAGTGCCATGATCGTTCCCTTCTCCATCGCTCTGGTTTGCGCACCTATGTTAACCGATTGCCTGCGCCCCTGAATCCGCGTTCGGCGGCCTCCGCTCAGGGACGCATCCCGTAGCGGACGCGCGGTCCGAGCTGACTGGGCAGCTGCGTCTCGTAGGCCGTTTGCAGCCACTCCGCGAGCATCGGCCGCGTATCGCGTGGATCGACGATGTCCTCGACCGCAAACGCCTCCGCCGCCGAGAAGGGATCGCGCAGCGCGATCAAGCGCTCCTCAATCGCCGCGCGGTGCGCGATCGGATCTTCCGCCGCCTCGATTTCGCGTCGATACGCCGCCGCCACGCCGCCTTCGATCGGCAGCGAACCCCATTCGCCCGACGGCCAGGCGAAGCGGTAGCAGAAACGGCCGAAGTCCTGGTGCGCGCCTCCCGCGACGCCGTACAGCCGGCGCACCACGACCGTCGCCCACGGCACCTGCGACTCGCTGATCGCCGCCGCCGCGCGGACGCCGGCCCGCAGCGTGCCCGCCGACTCGCCTGGCCGCCCGATCAGGAAGCCGGGCTGATCGGCGAGATTGACGATCGGCAGGTGGAAGACATCGCAGAGGTCGATGAAGCGCTCGAACTTGCGCGCCTCTTTCGCCCCCATCGCCCCGCCGTAGTGCATTGGATCGTTGGCCAACACCCCGATCGGCAGTCCGCCAATCCGCGCCAGACCGGTCACCTGCGCGCGCCCGAAGTAGCGCCCCAGCTCGAAAAACGAATCGCGGTCGACGATCATCTCCACCATTCGCCGCACGTTGTAGCCGCGGTTCCGATGGCGGGGGATAATCGACGCCAGCCGCTCGTCGCGGCGCGCGATTGGGTCGTCGCACTCAACGACCGGCGGCAGCTGATGGACATTGGTCGGCAGATAGGAGAGGAAGCGGCGAATCTGCGCCATCGCCTCGGCCTCGTCGGCAGCGTCGTTGTCGACCACGCCGCTGCTGCGCGCGTGGACTTCATAGCCGCCCAGCTCCTCTTTGGTCAGCTTGTCACCCATCGAGCGCTCGACCAGCGGCGGCCCGCCGGCGAAGACCTGCGAGGTTCCGCGCACCATCACCGAGAAGTGCGACGCGGGCACCTCCGCCGCCGGCAGGCCAGCCACCGAGCCGAGCGCCGCCGAGACCACCGGCACCTCCGCCATCAACCGGCCCCAGCGCGACATCCAGTAGAGCTCGGGCAGGTAGGTGCGGCCCATCTCCGCCGTGGCGCGGATGTCGCCGCCGAAGCCGTCGATCAGGCGGATCATTGGCAGCTTCTGCTCCATCGCCAGCGCTTCGATGTGGCCGCTCTTGTCGCCGCCGCTGTGAATCCGCGCCTTGCCGCCGTGCTCCCCCTCCGCCTGCGAACCGCTGCGCGGGCGCGCCGTGAAGTCTCCGCCTGAGATCGCCACCGGCCGACCGTCAATCCGGCCCGTCCCAATCACCGTGGCGGACGGATGGAAGCCCACCAGCCGACCGCTCTCGTCGTAGTAGCCCGCGCCCGAGAGCACGCCGCGCTCGCGAAACGAGCCGTCGTCGATCAGCAGATCAATGCGTTCGCGCACGGTGAGGTTGCCGCGCTCGTGCTGCTGCTGGACGCGCTCTGCCCCGCCCATCTGCCGCGCCAGCGCCCGCCGACGGTCGATCTGCTCAATCTCCGCCTGCCAGACAGACTCCTGCGCTTGCTGCTCTCGCGCCATATGCCTCACCTCTCTCGCCCGTGCTACGTACTTGTGTGGGTAGTTGCGCTGTCGGCAGTATCGCGCAGCGCTCCGACCCGCACGCCAAGCAGGCCGGCTGGCGCTATCTTCGAGTCAACCGACGCGCACCGACCCGGAAGGATGCCCATGCCGACCTCCGCCATCACCATCGAACCGCTGACCCCAACCATCGGCGCAACCGTGCACGGCGTCGATCTGACCCAGCCGATCGACCAAGAGACGTTCCAGTTCATCCATGACGCCTGGATGGAGCATCTCGTCCTCTTCTTCCGCGACCAGCCGATGTCGCCCGACCAGCACCTGACCTTCGGGCGCATGTTTGGCGACCTCCATATCCACCCGGCCGCGCCTTACGAGCACGGCAATCCGGAGCTGATGCGCATCCACACCGACAAGGACTCCTTCCGCAACAACGGCGAGCGCTGGCACTCCGACGTCTCCGCCGACGCCGAGCCGCCGATGGCGTCGATCCTGCACATCCACAGCATTCCGAGCATGGGCGGCGACACCTGCTGGTCGAATATGTACGCCGCCTGGGACGGGCTCTCGCCGCAGATGCAGGCGCTGCTTGAACCGCTGACCGCGCTGCACGCCTCCGACTACGCCGGCCAGTACGGCGACCACGCGCCGCAGCGCGAATCCCCGCGCGCCGTGCACCCCATCGCCCGCACCCATCCCGTCACCGGACGCAAGGCGCTGTTCGTCAACGAGAGCTTCACCAAGCGCATCGTCGAGCTGCCCCGCGACGAGAGCAACGCGATCCTCAACTTCCTCTACGACCACGTCAAGAACGTCAACTTCCAGTGCCGCTTCCAGTGGGAAGCCAACTCGGTCGCGCTCTGGGACAACCGCTGCACCCAGCACATGGCGATCTGGGACTACTACCCCGAGCCGCGCAGCGGCATCCGCGTCACCATCCAGGGCGACGCCCCGTTCT